>CAWBSL010000003.1:0-505937 GCA_963791435.1 Candidatus Dormiibacterota bacterium | reverse complement strand
CTTTGCTTTGTCTTCGGGCACGCCAATGCGCGTAAGGCGCGTGACGTTGAGGGGGATCACACCTTCATATCCGATATCGATTTCGAGTGTCTGAGTTTGGCGGAACTTCGTGCGGCAACGATACGATGGCTTCAGACAGTGCGCCGGTGTGATCGATGTCCGAGGTGTATTCGTGAGTGACAAATTGCACCGCTTTGCCAGCGGCCCGCAATCGATTTCCAATCCAGTGTTGAGGAAATTTGCAGAGCGACATCTTTCTGCGGGGAAGATGAATCGTTGCGCAATATAATCTTGCCGCGCACGCCCATACGCTGCTGCTCTGGCTCGATGCGAACCGTTAGGTCGTAATTAGTAAAAGTGAAAGCTTCGCGATCAAGGGCGTATACCGGAAGGAACCAGGACGAGAAAGCGCACAAATGACACGGAGAAACCTCATGCCGACTTCTTTCTCCGCTGCCGCACAATTTCATACAACATCACGCCTGCCGCAACCGAAACGTTCAGCGATGGCACCTTGCCCAGCATGGGGATTGAAACCAGGAAATCACACTTACGCGCCACCAGATCGTGCAAGCCTTTGCCTTCCGCGCCGAGCACGATGGCGCAGTCCATGTTGTAATCGAGCGAGTGGTCGGATTGTTCACCGCGTTCATCAAGCCCAACCATCCACAGGTTCTGTGCTTTCAACTCTTCCAGGGTGCGTGCGATGTTGGTTACTTTCGCGATGGGCAAATGTTCAGTGGCTCCTGCTGAAGTTTTGGTCACGATCGCAGTCACGCCCGCAGCTCTGCGCTCTGGAATCACCACGCCATCAGCGCCAGCCGCGTCAGCGGTGCGAAGGATTGCGCCGAGATTGTGCGGATCCTCCACGCCATCTAGCACGACGATGAGCGAATGCTGGCCGCGCTTGGCGGCGACCACGTCTTCAAGATCGTTGTATTGTTTTGCCGAAGTGACGGCGACCACGCCCTGGTGCGCGTTATTGCCAGCCATGTGGTCGAGTTCTTCGCGTGGTACGAAACGCACGGCAACTCCCTGCCGCCGGCACTCATCGACCACATGCTTCAGGCGAAGGTCGTGGCGTTCCTTGGCGACTCCGACCCACGCGAAGGTGCGCCCGCGAGCCTTCAGCGCCTCGGTAACGGCATTGATCCCATAGATGTAATTCATGTTCTGGTAGTTTAATTCAGGATGCTGAGTTGAGTATTGTAGCCACGGTATGTTTAGAACTAGATTCAAGAAGGAAATCGTTGCGGAATTCTTGCCTCCGGCTCGCGCACGCAAGCAAGATAAGGCAATTATCTTGTGCGATGGCATGCCTTCCATTCCGCGGAAGCAGGCGCTGGTCGAGTTTCTTGCGGGCAAAGGATATTGGGTCTTTTACCCGCGGTGGCGTGGTGCATGGGAAAGTGGCGGACAATTTCTCGAGCGCTCTCCGCACGAAGACATTCTTGACGTGGTCGATGAGTTGCGGAAACCAATTAAAGAGCTGGCTTTTGGCGAGACATTTCACTGTTCCCCGCGAAAGATATTTGTTATCGGTGGAAGCTTTGGCGGCGCCGCTTCCATTCTTTGTTCGCTCGACGAACGCATCACTAAAGTGATTGCCAATTGTCCGGTCGTCGATTGGGGCCATCCTCCGGAGCGAACAGAAAAAAGAAACTTCCAATCCCAGCTATCCCGCGTACATCCGCGCTGCATTTGGCAATGCTTATCGGCTTTCCGCCATAGATTGGAACAAACTGCATGGCGGCGTATTTTACAATCCCGCGCATCATGTGAAGGAGTTCACCGGCTCCAAAATATTAATGTTCCATGCCAAAGACGATCCTTACATTCCGTGGAAGGGCGTAGATCGGTTTTGCGCGACGGGCGGGCGCGAGACTCAAACTACTGCAGCGAAGGCGGCCATCTCAGCACCGAATACGTGGTGCGAAAATATCTGGACCGAGATTAAGAAATGTTTTGATTCATGATGAGTTCTTGTTTGAAGCCAGGTTGAACGGTGCGCACGAGATTCCTCGCCCCGCTGGAGAAAACGCGGGGCTTCGGAATGACGGTCGCATATAAAAATGAGGTTCGCAAGTAAGAATGACGCTTTGCAAATAAAATTTAACGTTGTCGCCCTCGCATCAACCCTGGAATTACCTGCTCAGCAAGCCTTTCCCGCCTGATGCAGCTTCTGTTATGCTGCTTGCGCTCGGCCAACTGCGCGTGTTAGGAGAATCGCACACTGAGGAGGGATTTGTGAAAAAGAGGATTCGCTATGCAATTTTCGTGACAGCCTGTTTTGCGACTACTGCCGTTTTCGCCCAGGAGGATTTTTCTGCGAAGGCGGTGAACAAGTACGAAGGAAAGGATTCAAACCAACGAGGGAAAAGCTTTACGTCACCAAGGACAAGATGCGCGTTGAGTCAAACCAGATGAATGACCACGGCGGAGTGGCGATCATAAACTTCTCCACTCAAACCAACACTATATTGATGCCAGACCGCAAGATGTACATGGAACTTCCCGCCGCGAGCAGGGGCCAGCCGCACAGCGCATGAAGGGACTGTTCCGCATCGGTCAGCGCCGACGATGCATGCGGAGATTGGCGCCGAATGACATCGGCCAAGCCCGAACGCAACCTGCAGGAAGATTGGAAGCGACACGGTCAACGGCCGTAGCACCGTGAAGTATGAAGCGAACCTCGGACAATGGCAAGGCGGGAACTTTCTGGATCGATTCCAAACTCCGTTTTCCAATAAAGTGGCAGGAAAAGTGAAAGACGGCGGCGAGTTGCAAGATATCAAAGAAGGCTCGCAGCCGGCTAGCTTGTTTGAGTTCCGTCGGACTATCAGAAATTTCAGATGCCGGCCAGGTATGGGAAACATGCAACATCCAAAGAAATAGATATGGCTCGCGGACGGGCATCGAGTTCTTAACGTGACCGCGCGAGATTCCTCGCCCACTGGTCAAAGCGCGTGGCTTCGGAATGACGAGCGTCAACTGGCGACGGTTGAGGTTTGACGCTGGCAAAAGCGCAACCATATACTTTCATTAGCTCCCAAGGAGAGGTATGTCGCTTTCCGCTGTGATTGTGGACGACGAGCAACTGGCTCGCGACGAACTTGCCTTTCCTACTAAAGAATGTTGACGATGTCGATGTTGTCGCCCAAGGCAAAAACGGAGTCGAGGGCGTCGGTCTCATTCGCGAGCACAATCCCGATCTGGTCTTCCTCGACGTGCAAATGCCCGGCCTCGATGGCTTTGGCGTAATCAAAAAGCTGTTGGATCGAAAAGTCGCGTTGCCTAAGATCGTCTTTTGCACCGCTTTCGATCAGTACGCCGTAAAAGCATTTGAAGTGAATGCCGTCGATTATCTGCTCAAACCCTTCGACAAAAAGCGGGTGGCGCAATCGGTAGCGCGTGCACGAGCCAAAATCGCGGACAGGGCACACCGTCCGACAAACTCGACACGCTGATGCGCATGCTGGAGTCGCAGAAACCGCAAACTTCCAAAATTCTGCTTGAGCCGCTGGCCGATTACTCCTGGTGAACCAGAAAGACATCTGCTTCGCTTCCATCGAAGACGGCGTTATCACAGTGGTCACCAGCGGTGCAGGAACGGCGTGACTGGAGGGCAATCCAATTGCCGTACGCTCGAAGAGGTTGCTGGACAGCCTCGATCCCAATCTTTTCTGGCGCGCGCATCGTTCATTCCTGGTAAATATCAATCGGATTAAAGAAGTCGTTCCCTGGTTCAAGAGTTCCTATCAATTGCGTCTCGATGACAAAGAGCAGACCGAGTTCCAGTCAGCCGCGCGCAAACTAAGCGCCTGCGGGAACTGTTCGGGCTTTAGAAAATTCAATACAGTAAGTAGTTACTGCCCCGTCGATTTCACGGCCTCCGGGAAAAACTGCCGGGCGTCGGAGTTTTGAAAGGCGCGGTTAGGTTGAATGCTTTGTCCCAAAATATTTGACTCCGTCCTTTGTTCATTGAGTCGTCATTGCGTTGGTTTCCGGTTTCGGTGTAGATTCAAATAACGCATTGATAGTTAGATGGTTATGCGGTCGCTCTCGAAATCTATAGCTTGGCTGTGTCTGCTGCTGACGTTAGGGTCGGCAGTGGCATTTGCTGCGCATCACCATTCGAGCGCGGATGAAGCGACCAAGTGCACTCATCTGTATTGCTGCCCATTCAGCTTCTCCCAAGGCTACTTCGAATATTGCCCGGGCCGAGTTTCGTTCTGGCTAGCACCTTTCGCCCGAAGCCAGTTTCCGCTAAGCAACAACTGCTGACTTTTGCCCTGTCGGTCCGCCCACCTCCTGCCGTCTTAAGAATCAACTTTAATTTGCAAATAAGCGGTTCCTGTTTAAGGAACTGTGCCCTTTGATTTCTTGGACCAATTTTTTCGGAGGATCCGTTGCTGGCTTCTTCCGGAGAAACGGCGTTCACTGCGATGTTCATTCTCCCACGACGGCTACGGCGACACAGTTGGGGCGGCGGTTGGGGCAACTGTTGCGGCCGGTGCGGTGGCTGCTGGGGCGGTTGTTGCCGCCGGAGTCGGTGTGGCCGCCGCAGCTTGTGCCGCGACTGCCTGCTTGACCCCGAGGCTGAGGATATAGTCCGTGCCGCCCACGAGTGCGGCGAAGATGATGACGGTCGCGATCACAATGCCGGTCATGCGCAGGAGCTCGTCCCGCGCTGGCCAGACGACCTTCTTCGGCTCTTCCCAGACCCCGCGCAGGTAGCCCAGCGGTCCGCTCCGGCCGGAGCCGCCGGATCCGGCACCGGGCAAGGCCGGCCGCGGAGGGCGCGGATTGCTCGGTGCGATTCGAGCCTTGGCCATTGAGGCTGATGTCTCCTGGTGGTGGTGCCGGGGCGGGCTTGCTGGGTGGGTGATGGCAGGGGCGGCACAACTCGAACGCGCGACCCTCGGTTTTGGAGACCGATGCTCTACCAGCTGAGCTACGCCCCTTCGGTCACTTGGTCTCGCGATGCTGCCTGTGCACGCGGCAACGTTTGCAGAACTTGCGGAGCTCCAGGCGATCCGGATCGTTGCGCTTGTTCTTGACCGTCGTGTAATTGCGTTCCTTGCACTCGTTGCACTGCAACGTGATGATCGCGGAACCGCCCTTGGCCGTGGCCACGTGACAAATGCCTCAAACACAAAAGAGACCTAGCGGCGCTAGGTCGGCGTGCAGTCTACCACAGATCAGGAGACCCGCCATCGGCTGCTCGCGAGATCGCCGGGAGCGGATCGTCACCGGGTCGCCAACTCCCCGTCGGACGATTCGGACTAGGCTGTGGAAAAGCAACCGTTCATCCCGGGGGAACACCATCATGCACCCGCTGCTCCGTCCCACGAATATCGTCATCGCCGTGCTCGGTGCCGCCGTGGTCGGCCTCGGGACCGCAGTGGTCGTGGACCACCCCGCCGCCGCCCCGGCGCCACGGGCGCAGACCGCCTCGTTGTCCGCTGCCTCGAACACCGCGACGTCGATCCTCTCGTCAGGCGCCTTCTCGTCGGCTTCTTCTCCTCGGGCGCCTTTCGCTCCGGGCAGGCCAAAGACGGGGCCTCGCAGGTCTTCAACTTCTTCACCACCGACACGAAGCTCACCTGGCAGCAGATCGGTGCTGATCTCCTCCGCGGAGAGACGCTCGGTCAGATCGCGGGCTCCCACGCTGCCAAGGTCGAGGCGGACGCGCTTGCCGAGGTCAAGGCGGGGCTCTCGCTCGGTGTGGTCAAAGGCGTGATCACCTCCGCCCAGGAGACGCGTCTGGTCAATGACGCCCAGGATGCGATCTCGGTGCTCATGGCTGCGAAGTTGAGCGCACTCCTCCCAGCGGGGCGCTGACCGGGCGACCGCGCAAGGCCACCTGATCCTCGCTCTGCAGCGGCGGATGCAGGAGGCACTCCTTGTCGGCATCCCCTTCCCACCACCAGCGGCCGGCGCGCTCGTGCTCCCCCGCCTCGGTGGCCCGGGTGCAAGGGGCGCAGCCGATCGACGTGTAGCCGCGGTCGTAGAGCGGGTGATGGTCGATATTGCGTGCGGCGAGGTACGCCCAGACCTCGTCACGTGACCAGCCGGCGAGCGGCACGACCTTGGTGATGCCGCCATGGCCCGGGTCCCCGGCGACGACCGGAGTTCCGTGGCGGGTCGGGGTCTGTTCCCGCCGGAGCCCGGTGATCCACGCGTCGTAGTCGCGGAGCGCCCGCGCCAGCGGATTCACCTTGCGCACCGCGCAGCACTCGTTGCGCAGCGCGACGGAGCGGCGGAACTGCATGGTGCCGTGCTGTCCGGTCATCTCGTCCAGCTCGGTCGAGTCCGGGGCGAGGATCCGGAGACGGATCGGAAAGCGCCGGCGAACCTCGTCGATGAAGTCGTGGGTCTCCTCGTGCAGGCGGCCGGTGTCGAGAGTCAGGACCTCGGGCTCGGGGACGATCCCGCATGCCATATCGATAAGCACCATCGATTCAGCCTGGAAGCTGGCCACGAGCGCCACGCGCCGAAACCGCTTGTACGTCCACGCGAGCACCTCCTCGGCGCTGCCGTGACGGGGCTCGGTGACGGTCACGCGCCCGACCGGCACGACGCCCGGGCCGCACGACCACGCTTGGCAACCACGGCGCACATGATCGGACAAGTCTCCCGTTTGTGACCGGATTGCCCAGAACTCGGTTGCGACTCACACAGCGACGGCGCGCGGCGTCAGCCAGAGATGCACGGCAGCGTACGCTCGCCAGGGGCGCCATCGCTCGGCCATCTCCCCCACCATCTGCGGCGTCAGAGCGTGTCCGGTGAGCGCCTCGAGTGATCGCCGAAGGCCGAGATCGGTGGCTGGGAAAGCATCGTTCTCCCCGAGCCGCAACGCCAGGTATTGCGCGGTCCAGGGGCCGAGGCCGGGGACCGCCGCCACTGTGGCCACCTGTTCGTCGAGTGGGCGGCTCCGGTCGAGCCTGACCGACCCGTCCATCGCGCTGGTCGCGAAACGCTGGATCGCGGCCATCCGAGCCCCGGTGAGGCCCGTGCCGGCGAGGTCAGCCCCGGCGAGTGTCTCGGCAGGGGGAAACACGTGCGTCAGTCCGAACTGCGCCAGCCCGGGGACGGGCGTTCCGAGGCGTTCGACGACCCGACCGATGATCGTCCCGGCGCCGGTAACGGTCACCTGCTGGCCGACGATCGCCCTGACGCCCACCTCGAAGGGATCCCAGGCGCCGGGGACGCGAAGCCCCGGCAGCAACTCGATACGTGCCTTGAGCAGGGGATCGCTCCTGAGCGCTGCAGCAGCCGCGGCGAGGTCGAAGTCGAGATTGAACAGGCGCCGGACCTGCTGCACGACGTGGATCAGACCGCCCCAGTGCGGCAGATGCGCCGTGAGCAGCAGGTGGTCGGAGCCGCCGCGCGCAACCTCGATGACGCCCGGGTCGCCGTCGATCAGGATCGTCCTGCGATACAGGCCGTCGGAGACCTGCTCGACGCCGCGGATTGCTCTCGCGGCGAGATAACCGAGCATGGCGTCCCAGTCCAGGGGACCGGCAAAGGTGAGGCGTAGGCGGAGCCCACCGTCGGCCACCAGGCGATCGGCCGAGCGGCGCCGTGCCCGGAGCTGGCGCGGGGTGGCCCGGAACACCTCGGTGATGGTCCGGTTGAACTGGCGCAGACTGCCGAAGCCAGACGCGAACGCGATCTCCGTGATCGAGAGATCCGTGTCATCGAGGAGCCGTCGCGCGAAGTGCGCCCGGCTCGAGCGCGCGAGCTGCGCCGGAGTGACCCCCACCTGATCCTGAAACAGTCGGCGGAGGTGGCGAACCGAGAGCCCGAGCCGTCCGGCCACGGCGACGTCACCATCGATCGGGAGCCCGCTGTCGACGACGAGACGGATCCCGCGGCACACCACCTCGGACGCGATGCTGCCGATCGGGGCGGCCGCGCGGTACGGACGGCACCGCAGGCACGCCCGAAACCCGGCGGCCTCCGCCGCTGCAGCAAGGTCGTAACGGCGCACATTGCCGGGATTTGGGCGCGCAGAGCAACCGGGACGGCAATAGATGCCGGTCGTCACCACTGCCGAAAATCCGCTCATGGCCTTACTTGTACAGCGATGCGGCGACCCGACACCGGCCATATCCGGCCATGGTCAGGCATCTGTCCGAATATGGCCAGAATCCGCCTCGGGGCGAAGCCCACGCTTGTCCCGTGCCTGACGCTTCGCTTCGGTCCCATCACTCCGTGCCGACCCCGCTCGGCTCGATTCTGGTCGCGTTTGCCGGCGACGAGCTGGCAGGGCTGTACTTCGACGGCCACACCCGGACCCCTCGAGTGCGTGGTCATCGGGGCGGCCCCGCTGTCGCGATGCGTGCGGTCAGCGATCAGCTCGACGGGTACTTCGCCGGCGTCGGACCCGATTCGACCTCCCGCTCCGCCTGGAGGGCACACCATTTCAGGTCACGGTCTGGTTCGCGCTGGTCGAAATCCCCTTCGGGGAGACGTCCACCTACGCCCAGCTCGCCGGACGGATCGGCCGGCCGCGTGCGGCCCGCGCAGTGGGCGCCGCCAACGGACAGAATCCGATCTCGATCGTGGTGCCGTGCCACCGGCTGATCGGGGCGAGTGGCGACCTCACGGGATACGGTTGGGGGCTCGATCGCAAGCGCGCCCTGCTCGAGCTCGAAGGCGCGCTCTCAGCGCATCCGGATCGATCGCACCTGAGGGAGTCGCAGGCTGTCAGGCGGGCGAAAACGGGATCGTGACCGTGTCGCGCAGCGCGGCGCGACCATGCGATGCGCTGCCGGCCGCCCCGTTGGTGCTGAGCGGCGCGAGGGCCGTCTGACCATTGGTGGCGTGGCCGTTGCCGTGGCAGTTGCCGAAGAAGGCTTTCAACACCTCGAGCTGGCGGTGCACCGCCGCCTCATTCCAGCCGTGACCCTGGTCGCTGTCGGTGAACACCTGGAGATCGGGAAGCTTCGCGATCAGCTCCTTGAGGCGCTCCACGTCCACGAGGCGATCGTGATGGGCAACGATGATGAGCGTTCGCTCAGCGCGAGCCGCGACCACCTCGACGTCATCGCGACGGAGGCAGTCGTTGAGCCACTCGCGAGCCGCCCGAGGATCCGCTCGGCGCTGATTCTCGTAGTTGATGTCGGCGGTGCGATCGTCGACGTCACCCTCGACGATGACGAAGCGCTTGTACAGGTCGCTGATCCATCGCTGCCGGCTGAGCCAGACAACGCCGTCCCACATCGGCCGGCGGCTGAGGAGCCGCACCTGATCTCGATAGCGCCGGCGCATCAGGTCGGGCGAGAGGAGCGGCGTGTGCAGCACGAGGCGCTCCGCGCGGCTCCCGGCGCGTTTGGCGAGGGCGCAGGCGACGGTCGCGCCGAGACAGAGGCCGCCGACGTCGAAGGCATCGATCTCGAGCTGTGTCAGGAGATCGAAGATCAGGTCGGCCATCGCGCCGGAGGTATGACGTCCCCGGAGCGCAGGCGACTCGCCGTTGCCGGGGAGATCGGGAATGATCAGCGTCCGGTAGGCACCGAGCTCGCCGAAGCGGCCGCCGAACTCCTCCGCCGAGCTGAGGAACCCGTGACAGAGGACCAGCGGCTTGCCTGCGCCGCCAACGAGGTAGCGAAGCTTCTGGCCGCGGATCGTCGTGAAACGCTCCTCCAGCCTTGGAGGGGCACCGCGACTGTGCGACGAGACCTCGGCGGCCAGGCGCGTGTCAAGACTGGTCGCCTGCATCAATGGCGTCATTAAAGCCACAGGTTGGGTCGTTGCGGCGGTCCGCTGGCGTACAGAAGCCCTGCTCCTGCCGTGGCGGTCATGATTCCGGCTTCGGTCGCGACATGTGTCGCCGACCCCGTCTCGCCTGTATCGGAGAAGCTCGACCTGACTGACGTCGCGCTCGCCACGTGTTCACTGCTCCCTGATCTCGATGCTGATGAGCAGCTGGTGATCCCCGCCCTGGAGGCCTGCGGGCTCAGCGCGGTCCCTCGCGTCTGGGACGACCCGAATGTCCGCTGGGAAGAGTTCCGTGTCGTGGTCATCCGCTCGACCTGGGACTACTCGGAGCGACGCGACGCGTTCCTGCAGTGGGCAGCGTCGCTGCCCCGCGTGCTCAACGACGTCGCGGTCGTCACCTGGAATACCGACAAGACGTACCTTCGCGCACTTGCAGATGCAGGCGTTCCAACCGTGCCCACCACCTGGGTCGCGCCCGGACCGAGCAATCGGGAGATCCAACTTCCGGCAGGCAACTTCGTCGTGAAACCAGCGATCTCATCCGGCGCGCAGAACACGTCTCGATACGGCCCTGCTGACCGCGAGGCTGCCCGAGCGCATGTCGAACGCCTTGTCGCGGATGGCCGCGAGGTGATGCTCCAGCCGTACATCCCATCGGTCGACCAGCGCGGTGAGACGGGGCTGATCTACTTCGACGGCGCCTTCTCGCACGCGATTCGCAAAGGCGCGCTCCTGCGCGCGCCAGGTGTCGCCACCGACGAACTCTGGGCGCGAGAGGACATCACGCCCCGTACGCCGGACGCGGACGAGCACAGCGTCGCCGAGGCGGTACTCGACGCTCTTCCCTGGCCCCGCGAAACATTGCTGTACGCGCGCGTCGACCTGGTCCGTGGAGATGACGGCGCACCGTGGCTCCTCGAGCTCGAGCTTGCGGAGCCGTCCTTGTTTCTCGGACTCGGCTCAGCCGCCCCCCTGCGCCTCGCGGAGGGTGTTGCTCGGCGGATCGGGCACGACTGAGAGGCTCGTCGGAACGACCCGGTCCCGCGCGGCGCGCTCCGCCCGGTTGGTGATGATCAGCCGGGTGACCAGCGCGCTGAAGGTCTCATCGGGCCCGAGCGGCTGTTGCCGGCTCTTCGACGGACGTCCGCTCATCTACGAAGCCCTCCCCGACGACGTGGTATCGGATCGTTTGACAGGGCGACCGGGCTTCGCATCAAGGGAGCGGCGCGATGCATTCTGGGGCGGGCCAACACCACCACCGGTTGCGGAGCCGTCGAGTTGATGAGCCGTGGAGATACCGTGAACGCGCGCCTGAACGTTGCGTGGACGGAGCGGACGGAGGGTGTCGCGCGTCCTCCAGGCCGCTGCCGAATCAGGGAGATCCGCCGCGGACGTGGGTCGTCCGAGACCGAAGCCCTGCCCCAGCGGAATGTGGAGCGATCGGATCTGGTCGCTGACCAGCTCGTTCTCGACACCTTCGGCGATAACGATCGATTTGTGGTTCCGCGCAAATCCGAGTGCCGTCTTGATCGCGACACGCGTGCTCCGGCGAGCGGCGTTCATCGTGAGACTGCGCGCCAGCTTCACGAACTCGGGTTCGGCCGTGTCGAGCAGCTCGGTGGTCGCAAAGCCCTCACCCAGGTCGTCGATGGCAAACCGTATGCCCGCCTTGCGATACGAGGTGAGCACGAGGCGCATCCGGTCGAGGTCGCGGACGCTTTCGTGCTCGCCGATCTCGAGGATCAGGCGATGTGGCGACCGGCCGGTCCACTCGAGCAGGAGCATCAGCTGATCGACGTCGTGAAGTGGGTCGAGCAGTGCCGCGACGCTCACGTTCATGAACAGAAGGATTCCGGGCGGAAGCGACGCGGCCTGGCTCAGCGCCGCGCGCCGGCACAGCCAGTCGAGGTCGCGGATGTGGCCGGAGCGATGCGCTACTTCGAAAAGCGCCTCGACACTGTCGGACGCGCCGAAACCCTCCGGACGGGCGAGCGCCTCGTATCCGACGACGTGGCCGTCGTTCAGGTCGACGATCGGCTGGTACACCGAGTGGATCGGCAAGCCGTTGACCAACTCACCGATCAGCTCTGTGACCGATGACCCGGACGGGGTGATCTGCTCGGCACCGTCGACGTGCCGACCGACAACTCGGTCGCGACCACTTCGCTTGGCCTCGTAGAGACATTCGTCGGCGCGACGCCACGCGGACATCGGGTCGGTGCCGGCCGTGGCCGAAGCCCATCCCAGGCTGATGTTCGATCGCCCCCCCGGTGTGGGAACCAGGTGCATCGCCGCACGAAGCCGCTGTGCCGCAGATGCGGCTTCCGCTGCATCAACGTCCAGGAGGATGGCGGCAAACTCATCGCCTCCGACCCTCGCGATGACATCCCAGCCACGCAACATGAGCGCCAGCGTGGTCGCGACCGTTCGCAACACGGTGTCGCCGAACTCGTGACCGAACTCGTCGTTGACGACCTTCAGGTGGTCGACGTCAATGGCGAGCACCGCAAACGGTTGCCGAGGGATCGTGCCGAGAATCCGGTCGAACTCACGGCGATTCTTGAGCCCGGTCAACCGGTCCGTGCTTGCGAGCTCGGCCATGCGGAGCGCTTCGGCCCGCAGCGCGCCCTGTGCGCGAATTCGCGCGATCGCAAACCCTGCTTCATCGCTGATCTCGGCGATCAACTCGGTGGTGAGCGTCTCCTCGCTCGGCAGCGTCTCGAAGAAGTACGCAAGCACCCCGACGATCCCTGTCGGCGTCGCGACCGGCCCTGCGATCGCAGACCGCACGCCAAGTGACACCGCAGTCGAGACCTGGGCCGGGGTCCCGAGCTCATTGAGATCGGAGACGGTGACGACCGTTCCGGTGGTCCGGACGCGTGCAATCAGGGCATCGACCGGTCCCGGAGCGCCGTCGGCAGCGACGTCCAGTGCATCGAGGGTCGAGCGTGGATAGGCATGTCGCATCGTCGAAGTCGAGGCGACCCTCCTCCTGCCGTGCAACAAACATCTCGCCGAATGTTGCCCCGAGGTTGAGCGTCGTCATCGTCAGAATCGTCTCTGCAGCGGCATCCACATCAGTGCAGTCGGCGAGCGCACGCACCAGCGCGAAGTGCAGCGCGCGGCGTCGCTGCTCTGCCTGCTCGGTGAGATCTCGGGTGACCGAGAAGAAGCCGCGGAGCTCGCCGTTCTCGCCATACATGGCAGTAATCGCTACGCTGGCCCAGAAGCGGTGCCCGTCCTGCCTGACCTGCCACGTCTCGTGGAGTCGGTCCGTTGCGATGCTGTCTACTGCGGCGTGTGGGTCGTCCACCGGCCATCCGCGTGGGTAGAGCAACGAATAGTGCCGACCTACCATCTGCCCGGCCGAGTATCCGAATATTCGTTCCGCGCCGGTGTTCCAGCTCATCACGTTGCCAGCCGGGTCGACCGTCATCAACGCCTCGTCGAAGACACCGTCCACAAGCGCGCGGAGACTCATCTCGCTGGTCCGCACGTCCTGCTCCGAGTGCTCACGCTCGGTGACGTCACGAAGCGTGACGAGCAGGCGTTCACCATGCCTGCTGATGCGCACGTCGCGCACCTGATCGATCAGAACACCAGCGCGTACAACTCGATACCCCAATCCGTCGATGGCGGCGGGCACGTCGGTGAGCAGCACTCCTCGGAGGGCTGCGAGCAGCTCGCTCGCCGCCGGCTCCTCCAGGCTGAGGAAGTGCAGCCCGAGCTGCGACCCGATCTCGATGCGATCGTCCGGTGCGTCGCCCACGAGGTCCGCGGCTGCGGCGTTGGCATACTCCAGACGGAAACGCGTGAGATAGCGGTGGCGATCGTGCACTGGCGACAGGATCAAGACCGCGTCTGCCATCGCCTCGAGCCAATGCTGATCCCCTGGATCCAGCACCCCCGGCTCGGGGTAACTGCGTTGTGCGGACACGCGCCAGCCTCTCCTTTGATCGCAGTGCACTGCGCGCTGTTCTCCGCCCTGCGGGTGCCGCATAATCTGCAACACCACGGATGACACGTCTGTCCCGCAGCGCACATAGGTCGACGTCAGGAAGATTGGAGTCGTGAACCAGGAGGCTGGCAGAGCCACCCCTGTTGGTGAGAACAGGATTCTCACTGCGCTTCCTTCCTCGGAGCGTGAGGAGTTGTTCGGTCTTGTTAGAAACATCACGCTGCCCGTGAAAACAGTGCTTTTTGAACCCGGGGCAGCTATTGACGCCCTTTATTTCCCGATCAACGGCGTCATCTCATTGGTCACCCCACTCCATGACGGAGCCATCGTCGAGGTGGCCACCATCGGCAACGAGGGGATCGTCGGGGTTCCCGTGGTTCCGCTCGGTGGCCTGATGGTCCGAGCCATCTCCCAGGTCGCGGGGCACAGCTTGCGAATCGAGACCACGGCCTTTCTCTCCATGTTCAATCGATCCAGTGCATTTCAGTCGTTGGTGGACCGATATACGCAGGCGTTGTTCGGGCAGATCTCGCAGGCCGCCGCGTGCAATCGGCTTCACTCCAGCGAGGAACGCCTGAGTCGCTGGCTGTTGATGAGCCACGATCGTGTCGGATCCGACGAGTTCATGATCACGCAGGAGTTTCTCGGCCAGATGCTCGGCGCCCGGCGATCCACCGTCTCCGTGTCGGCCGGGATCCTGCAGCGGGCAGGGCTCATCCGCTACGTCCGCGGCCACGTGACGATCGTCGACCGCGCCGGCCTCGAAGCCGTCTCATGCGAGTGCTATGCCGTGATCCGGCACGAGCTTGACCGCGTCGTCTCGCCCGAAGAGCACCAACGGACCCGTGGGCCCAGTCCGGATCCACCCTCGGCGTTGTGACGCCTTTCCCCACCGGGCAGCAGTACCGCCTCACCCACGGAACGCACCATGCAGTCATCGTCGAGCGCGGGGCGGGGCTCCGCGAATATGGCAGCGACGGCGTGGCATTCGTCGACGGGTACGCCGAGAGCGAATCAGACGACGGCAGCCGCGGGCAGCTGCTTCTCCCCTGGCCCAACCGCATCGCAGACGCCACCTACCGTTTCGAGAATCACGAGTTTCAACTCCCCGTCACCGAGCCCCGGACGGGAAGCGCCATCCATGGACTGACACACAATCGGCTCTGGCAGCGCGTTGACATGTCCGCATCGATGGTGACGTTGGCGCTCGATCTGCAGCCTGAAGACGGGTACCCGTTTCGCCTCGCTCTGCGCGCGTCCCACTCCCTCGACGAGGCCGGTTTGACGGTGACTGTGAGCGCGACAAACCACGGCGACACCGCGTGCCCGTACGGCGCCGGCGCCCATCCGTATGTGCGCCTTGCGAGCGACGCCACCATCGACGGCGCACTGCTCCACATCCCGGCCTCGACGACGCTCGACGCCGACGATCGCGGTATTCCCACCGGCGTGGAGCAGGCCGTGACCGGAACGCCTTTTGACTTTCGGAACCCGAAGCCGATCGGCTCCCAGGTGTTCGACACGGCGTTCACCGGTCTTGCGGTCGGCGCCGGCGACATCACGAGGATCTCGCTCACCGAACCGGACGGCACGCATGGCGTCGTGGTGTGGATGGACGCCTCGCATCGGTACGCGATGATCTACAGCGGTGACACGCTCGGCGACCTCACACGGCGCCGTCATGGCCTCGCCATCGAGCCGATGACGTGCGCACCGGACGCCTTCAATTCGGGCGCGGGCCTCGTCATTCTCCAGCCGGGCGAAATGCACACCAGCACCTGGGGTATCGCTCCCTTCTAACCGCGACAGGCTCGTCCTGACCAGCACCAGGACGGCTTGACGCGTGTGTTCCGATGGGCACGACGTTCACCCGGAGCGTTCTGGTGGTATGAAGCACTCGTGACCTCGACCATGCGCCCGTCGCTCGCGCTGTTCATCAGCGAGCCGGGGCGCGCCATCGCCGATTACGGTGCGATGCTGGCCGCGTCGCCACTCCTGCGTCGCGGCTCGCACGGCGACGGTCACCCGGTCCTGGTCCTCCCCGGCCTGCTCGCCGAGGACGCCTCGACTGCGACCATGCGGCGCTACCTGCGCTCCCTCGGTTATGACGTCCACGGGTGGAGGCTCGGGCGCAACCTCGGCCCGACAGAGGAGATCCTGACCGGCATGACCGCCCGGCTCGCCACGCTGCAGCGGGCCTCGGGACGTTCGGTCAGCCTCGTCGGCTGGAGTCTGGGCGGCATCTTCGCCCGCGAGCTCGCCCGATCGCGGCCCGCTCTGGTCCGGCAGGTGATCACGCTCGGCAGCCCGTTCGATCTTGCCGATCCGGACGACAGCAGGGCCGGCACGGCCTACCGGCGCCTCGGCGTCCTCCACGTCAGCCCCGGCTCTCTGCCTCGACGCGAGCGGCTGGCGCGGCCGATCCCAGTCCCGACGACCGCCGTGTATTCACGCCTCGACGGGGTTGTGCCGTGGCAGGCCTGCATCAACACCCCTGGCGAGCGCCGCGAGAACGTCGCCGTGTACAGCAGCCATCTCGGCATGGGGCACAACGCCTCGGTGCTGTGGGTGATCGCAGACCGGCTCGCGCAGCCCGAGGGAGTGTGGGAGCCGTTCCGCCCACCGTCCTTCGCGCGTCACCTCTTTCCGGAGCGCACCGCCGCATGACCGTTCGGAGACCCGGCACGCGGTCGTGAGCCTCGTGGCGATCGCGCGCTGCGTTTGCGACCCGCCACTTCCGTTGCGCCGCCGGCGACCGCAACGAGCTCGCGCATCCCCTCCTCGATGCCATCACGCAGGACGTCGATGTCGGTGACGGTGTCGTAATCCCCGGTGATCCCGAAGAAGAGCCGGCCGCAGTACGAGAAGATGGCAATGCTGACCCGAACACTTCCCATGATCGGTACGTATGGATACGAGTACACCATCCGGCGCCCGACGACGTAGAGCGGGTACTGCGGGCCAGGGACATTGGTTGTCACCGTCTGGAGCGCGCGCTGCGGCGTCCGCGCAGCGAGTCGCGCTCCGACTGACAGCAGCATCGGCGGAGCAAAGCCCGCGAGCTTGACGAGCGCGTCGCCGGCGACCGCCTGCTTCGATCCTTTCAACATCGACAGCTGCGCCGAGATGGCACTGAGGCGCTCGGCGGGATCCGCGATCGACACCGGGAGGCCGGGGAAGATCCCGGAGACACGGTTGTTGTACGTGCCGCGCTCGAAGTCCGCGCGCACCGACACCGGCACCAGGGTTCGCACCACCCGATTGGAGACGTCCTCGCCGCGCTGGAGGAGCAACGCGCGGAATCCCGCGGTGATCGCCGCGAGCACGACGTCGTTGACGGTCCCGCCGAGACCCTGGCGAACCGTCTTCACGTCGTCGAGGCCGGCTTCCGCCCAGCTCCAGCGGCGGTGCGGACCGATCGGCCCGTTCAACGATGTGGCCGAGCGTCTGCTCCACTCCGCGAGCGAGCGCAGCAACGCTGCGCCCTCCGCAAGACGGGTTTGCGGACCTGCGGTGATGTGCAAGCCACCGGAGAGCTCGCGAAGACGCCCGAGCGGATCGGTGACCGCGCGAACGGCACCCTGGGCGGCAAGGCTGAAGGCGCCAGGTTCGGGCTCCGGCGCCCACTCGACCGGCTGCGCATCGAGCGTCGGCCCATCGGTGGCGTCGAACATCACGGTCATCAGGTCCGTTGCGGAGACCCCGTCCACCATGCAGTGGTGCACCTTCGAGATGACCGCCCAGCGACCGTCGTCGAGCCCCTCGACCATCCACAACTCCCAGAGCGGCTTGCCCCGGTCGAGCGTCTGCGCGAACACCCTGCCGGCGAGGTTGCGAAGCTCGTCTCGGCCGCCCGGAGGTGGAACCGCCGTGTGGCGGATGTGGTACAGGATCTGGAAATGGGGGTCATCGACCCAGACCGGCCGGCCGATCCCACCTGGCGCGAACCGCACTTTCTGGCGATATCTCGGCACCAGCGCGAGCTTGGACGCGATGAGGCGAACCAGGTCCCCGTAGGCGGGAGCCGGTCCCTCGAGCACCGCGACCGACCCGATGTGCATCGGGTTGTTGCCATTCTCGATGTGGAGGAACGCCGCGTCCTGCACGCTCATCACGTCCATGCCACGCCCTCCAGGTGTAACTGCCGTCTGTAACTGCCACGCAGTGATCGCAGCCCATTCTCCGCGCTAGGGGGTCGATCGTCAGCTTTCCCGCGCCATCGGCGAAACACCGCCTCCTCGTCGCCGCCGGGCTTGCCTCGCTGGCAACCGCCGCCTGCGGTCAGGCGACAGTCGCGCATCCGGGTACCACCGCCGCGGATCTGCGCGCTTACCTGGCCGCCGTGGAGCCGATCCGGCTCGGGGTGAATGCCCTGCTCGAGGGCGCGGACCCGATCATCGACGGGTTCCGGGAGCACACCCTGACCGATGCGCGGTCAGCCGCAAAGATGGGTGCGCTCGAGGAGAGCTTCGCCAGTTACGCGGTGGCGATGGCCGAGGTCCAGCCGTCCGACCCAGCCCTCGTCGCGATCAACAGCCCGTATGCGCATAGCTTCATCCTCGAGGACTCCTACCTCAACGCCCTGGTCAACGGCATGGCAGAGGACGATGTCGCCGACCTCCCGGAGACGCAGTCGGACCAGCGAGCCGCGATCATCGAATGGCGGGTGCAACTCGAGGTCCTCGGCAAAAGGCTGGGTGTTGGCCTTCCCGCCGATCTCCAGCAGGCGGGGCGGGGCGAGATCGCGCCTTCGGTCTCCGGGAACAGCTGACCCGGATCGCCGGTCAGCGCACCAGCCTCGTCCGGGCCGGCCTCGCGCTGCATGGCACGCAGAGCGCTGCCCACGGAACAACTTCGAGCCGCTCGGTTGGGATCGCCGTTCCGCAGGCGAGGCAGCGTCCGTAGGTTCCCGCGTCGAGCCGCTCCAGCGCCTGGTCGATGTCCGCCACCGTCGCGTAGATGGTCCGAGCCTGGTAGGCATCGGTCATCCTTCCGACCGCGTAGGAGGTGGCGTCGCCGATCCGCTTGCCGAAGCCGAGGTTTGCCACTTCGGCGGGGTCGTGCTCGCTCAGTGCGTCCACCTTGGCCACGATCTCGGCGCGTTTGGCCAGGAGCAGTTCGCGAGCAGCCCGATCAGCGTCTGGGGTCATCTCCCGAAGCGTACGCCGCCATCCTGAAGGCCAAACCAGGCCACCGCGACAACCCCGCGACCATGGAAAAGGTTCCCGGCGAATAGAACGGTCACGCGACATATGGCGATTTGCCGACGGAAAGCGACCGATCCGTTGTCAGCAGTCACGCCGAATGGCGGCACACTCTCGAACGTGGCTCCACGGTCCTCCGACCTGCATCTGGCCGTCCTCACCCGGCTCGGCCATTCGCTCCCCGGCATCCGCAGCCCAGAGGAGGCAGCGACCGAGGTCGTCCAGGCGCTCGCGGGCCTGGACGTCGCCGCCACGGTGAGCGCCGTCGAGTCCGATATGGCAGTGGTGATGGCGGTGAACCTTCCCGGCTCACTGGTCTCCCGCATGTCGCAGCAACAGGCCGCCTCGATGGTCGGCATGCGCATCCCGCTGGACGGCGTCGAGTCGCTCCGTCAGCCGGTCCGGCTCCGCCGCCCCTACTACGGCGCTGCGGATGCATCCGAGACACTGCGCCGCCTCACCAACGATTCCGGCTTCGCCAAGGCCCTCCCGAACGCGGCCGACGAGCGCGATGTGGTGGCGGTTCCGGTGACCTGCCGCGATCGCGTGGTGGCCGTGCTGACCGTCTGGGGTCCCGGATGTGCTTCGTCGCTGAGCCCGATTCTCGAAGTGGTTGCAGCCATGCTGGCGGGCGCGTGGTCGCCTGAGGCACAGCCGGCGGCCGAGCGCTTCGATGCTCCGGCCTTCCCCGCCCCCGATCGACGCCTGCGCGACACCGTCGCGGCACTCCTCGCCAGCGGCAAGATCGTCGCGGCTCTCCAGCCGATCGTCCGCCTGGTCAATGACACAGTCATCGGGTACGAGGCGCTGGCCCGGTTCCCGCAGCGCGCACGGATCCGCACCCCCGACCACCTCTTCGGCGCCGCCGCGGCGCTCAACATGCAGTCGGCCGTCGACCTCGCCTGCGTCCGCGCCGGTTTGCAGGCCGCGTCGAACATCGGCGAGGCCGATCTCTTTGTCAACGTGCTCATCGGTACCCTGGTCGACCACAGCGGCGTGGCCGCGCTCGACAGGGCCGTCTCCGACGCAAAGGTGGATCCCGCGGCGGTGGTGCTCGAGTTCAGCGAACGTGAACCGGTCCCCGACCTGGCCCTCCTGCAACGCATCGCCGCGGAACTGCGCGCACGCGGATTCCGCATCGCGGTCGACGACGCCGGTGCCGGGCACGCGAGCATGCGTGTCATCGCCGAGCTCCGGCCGGAGTTCATCAAGGTGGACCGCTCCCTCATCACGGCGATCGACGCGGACCGCGCCCGTCGCGCGCTCGTCGTGGCGCTGCTGTCCTTCAGCGGCCACATCGGCGCGCGGGTGATCGCCGAAGGCATCGAGACGCAGCGTGAGCAGGAAACGCTCCAATCCCTCGGCGTGCAGTTCGGTCAGGGATGGCTGCTGGGCAGGCCGGTCCTGCAGCACACGCTCCAAGGTGACACCTCCATGCAGGTCGTCGATGCGGCCTGGTTCGCGCAACGGACCGTTTCGCCCACTCGCGTCGCGGCCCCCCACGCGCCGGAGCCGCCGTCGCCGGCGGAGGTGGTCGTGTCGAACTCGGCTTCGGCCCCACGTCCGCGGCGAAAACTCGCACGCGCGCTCAGCGACGCGGCGCTTGCGTTGCAGAGTGAGCACGATCCCGATGCGCATTCTCGGTGTCATGGCCGAGCAGATGGGTCGCGTGGTGCCGGTCACGGAGATGGCGATCTTCGTCGCCGACTACGAGACGTTCCGCCTCGTGCCCGTGCTCGCAACGGGGCCGGATCGCGACGAGATCATGGCCGACAGCATGGCGCTCGACGCGGGCATCACCGGATGGGCGTTTGCAAAAGGCACGCCGCAGAACATTCCCGACACGTCGCAGCATCCGCTCGCACGACAGATCCCCGGGACCTCGTACGTACAGGAATCATTGCTGCTGGTGCCGCTCGTCGCCACCGAGCACAAGCTCGGGATCATCAACTGCTGGCGGCTCGGCAGCGACCAGTTCAGCGCAAGCGAGCTCGAGGCGGCATCACTGTTTGCGCACGTGGCCGCGTCGGCCTGGCGCAACGCGCAGCTCTATGGCGATCTGGTCAACGCCGCCATGACCGACCCACTCACCGGTCTCTACAACAGCAGATGGCTGCGAGACGCCGGCGAACGCGATATTGCCCGTGCGGCACGCGACAACAAACCGCTGTCATTGCTGCTCGTCGACCTCGATCACTTCAAGGCCGTCAACGACAGCAGCGGGCACGCAATCGGTGACGTCGTGCTCCAGCGCGTCGCGGCGCAGCTGCGCACGACCGTGCGCGGCGCCGATGCTGTGGTGCGGCTCGGCGGCGAGGAATTCGTCGTGCTCCTCAACGAGTGCTCCGCCGAAGGCGCCTGGGTCGCGGCCGAAGCGGTCCGGCTCGCGGTTCGCGACGTCGTCATGCCGGAAGGCGGCATCCTCGAGGGCCTGACCGCTTCCATCGGCATCGCGACGTACCCCGCCCACGGGGCCACCCTGGATCAGTTGCTGGGTGCGGCCGACCGCGCCATGTACTCCGCAAAGCACGAGGGCAGGGACCGCTCCGTGAGTGCAACTCCGAGCCCGGGCAGGGCCCGGATCATCGCGCTGCCCCGCCGGCGCGCACCGCGCCCCACCGCTCCGAACGTCGTCTCCGGGACCTGAAGCCGGCTCCTCCTACGGGACGTCGCGGCGGATCGTGAAGATCCACCCGACTGCGGCGAAGAACAGTCCCCAGCCGAGCAGTACCAGCCCGCCCTCGAGCGCGGTGAGCGGTGAGTTTCCCGCACCACGCGTCGCGCCAGTGATCGCTGCGGCTGCTGCGCCGGGGAGATAGGGGTAGGCGTTCTGGATGACAGGGACGATGTTGACGAGCGGCTCGAGCACGAAGAGATACACGAGCGTTCCAATCACCGCGGCTATCTGGTTGCGCACCAGTACCCCGACGCCGATGCCGACAACGGCAAAGATCGCGATCACGATGATGTCGGCAACCAGCGACTGGAGCACCCCGTAATCGATCCAGCCGATGGTGATTCCCTTCGCCGCGAACCACGGGATCATGATCGCCGCCGTCAGCGCCGCACAGACGAGTCCGTAAATGACCCCGGTCACAGCGGCGATGACGATTTTCGCCACGATCACCAGTCCACGTCGCGGTTCGATGAGGAAGGTTGGTCGCGACGTGAAGTGGCGGAACTCTGTCGTGATGATGATGATGCCCACCACGACTGCGAAGAGATACGCCGAACTCGCGGAAGCCGCGACCGACTTCTGGGTCGCTGCCGCCGTGAGTGGCTGCGCGGCGCTGCCGCGGACCCCGTTGCTGGCGATCTGGGCCACAACACCAAGCGCCGCCAGCGCCATGGCACCGAGGAGCATTCCCCACCCGAGCTTGACGGTGAGCACCTTTCGCCATTCGGCGCGGAGGAGATTGATCACGCGTTCGGCGCCTCGGGCGGCTGAGCGTCGGCCGTCAGGCGGAGGAACGTCTCCTCGAGACTGGAGCTCCCGGCGCGCAACTCGTGCAACTCGACGTGTGCCTGCCACGCGGCGCGTCCGACAGCTTCGGGAGTCGCGCCGACGACTGCGACCGACCCGTCAGGGCGAGCGGTGACCTTGGCATTGAGCGGACCCAACGCAGCGCTCAGCTGATCGGGGGTCGGGGTCCGCACGACAACCCCTGCGCTGGCTCCTTCGAGGTCCGCGAGCTTGCCCTCGTAGATGAGCCGCCCCCGCGCGATGATCACGACGCGGTCCACCGTCTGCTCCACCTCGGAGAGGACGTGGCTCGAGACCAGCACCGTTCTCCCGTCGTTGTCCGCGAAGTACCGAAGCAGGCCGCGGAGCCACGCGATGCCTTCGGGGTCGAGCCCGTTTGCGGGCTCATCGAGGAGCAGCACCCTAGGGTTTCCGAGCAGGGCGGTGGCCAGCCCGAGCCTCTGGCGCATGCCCAACGAGAACCCTCCCACGGAATACCGAGCAGCCTGAGTGAGCCCGACGATGTCGAGCACCTCGTCCGCTCGTCGGTCGGGCAGCCCCGCCGCCGCACAGAAGACGCGCAGGTGGTTGCGAGCCGAGCGCCCCGGGTGAAAGCTCGTCGCCTCCAGGACCGCCCCGACAGTGAGGCCTGGCGACGGCAGATGCTCGTAGGTGACGCCGCTGATGGTTCCGGTACCGGACGTCGGCGCCGCCAGCCCGAGGATCATTCGGAGGGTCGTGGTCTTGCCGGCACCGTTGGGTCCGAGAAATCCGGTGACCGACCCCGGCTCGACGGTGAACGACAACCCGTCCACCGCCTTGATGTCACCGAAGACCTTGGTGAGGTCGGTCGCGACGATGCGACCATCGACGCCCGGTGGTGCGCCGCTCAAGCGTGCGTGCTCAGATGTGCGTCCGCCCGCGCCCCGAGCGCCAGAAGCGCCGGCCGCAGTGCCTCGTCTCCCGGCGTGAGCCGGTACAGCGAGGCGATCGGCGGACCCTCGATCACCTCACGCGTGACCAGCCCCGCGTCCTTGTCCATCGCCGTCATGGTACCTGCCCGGGCGCCTTCATCCCTGACGCAGACACCCGTGCACCCTCGTCGCGTATTACAGCGCTGTCATCTCCGTGTCCTCTACATGACCGCTCTGCAACCGCACATGGCAGTGCTGTCGCGGAGAGCGGCATAAGTCTGTTTGCGTACAGACCACGATCTGGACCGTCAGCAACGTGCAGTACGAGGGTTACTTCGTCCGTTCCAGGTGAAGCCCGGTGTCGGTTCTGCCCATCGACCACTCAGACGCGGAAGTGCCTGATGGCGCGGTCGTGCGTCTCGTCGCCGATGTGCATCGCAACGTGGTCGGACGCGTCGACCGGCATTCACTTGTCCCCGCAATCCACTCGTCGGACGAGCTGCTGATCGCGATTCTCGCGCTTTTCAACGAGTCGACCGACCTGGACGTCACCCTCGGCATGACGCTCACCATGCTCACCGCCGCGCTCGACGGGCGCATCGGCGAGATCTGGTTGCGTGACGGCGCCGCGCGCGATGTCGAACTGCAGTACTCATCGTCCGACGGCGCGCCGGATGTCGCCGCTTTCGAGGCAGGCGGCCGCGCGCTGGGAGTCGGCACGGGACCGGCGCTGGTCAGCCGCGTCGTCAGGACAGGTCGCGGTTCGGCGGTCGCATCCGTCATCGCCGGAGGCAAAGGGGGCCGCGCCGCGGAGGCCGCAGCCGCGGGCATCCACAGCGCCGTGACCTTCCCGATTGGCAGGAGCGGTGACATCGTCGGTGTTCTCGCGGTGTTCCGCGAGCCGGCCGTTCGCCCCGACAGCAGGACACTGGCATCGATGTCGACGATCTGCCATCACCTCGGTCGATTCATCGATCGATCCCGCGGCGAAGCGGCGATGCATGCGGCGGCCATCGAACTTGCGGCGCTCGCGTCCACGGACGCGCTCACCGGGCTCAAGAACCGGCGTGAATTCGACCGCGCGCTGCGCACCATTCCGCGTCTTCCATTCGCCGTGCTCTCCGTGGACGTCGACCACCTCAAGGACATCAATGATTCCCAGGGACATGCCGCCGGAGACGCGTTGCTCCGGGTCGTCGGTCACACGCTCGGACTGCTCGTGCGCGGTTGGGACGTCATGGCTCGCATCGGCGGCGACGAGTTCGCCGCGCTCCTGCCCGAGATCGGCGCGTTCGGCGCCCAACTGGTTGCGGAACGCATGCGTGTGGCGATGCATTCACTCGTGCTTCCGACTGGGCCGGTACGCATCACGGTTGGATGGAGCGCTGCCCCGGCGGGAGCTGATCCACCGTCGGTGTGGCAGCGTGCCGACGAGTCCCTGTACCACGCCAAGCGTGCCGGTGGTGACCGCATCGCGGGGTCGTCGTACGAGGGTGGCGAGGCGGCCGATATCGCCGAACGCTCGTATTCAGACGTCGTTGCGCGAGTTCTCAAGGGCGGATCCATAACGACCATGTTCCAGCCGATCGTCAGCCTCGACGACGGCACGGTCGTGGGATACGAGGCGCTCGCGCGGCCGGAGGGCTTCGCATCGATGGACTCGGTGGAGCCGGTCTTCGAGGCTGCTCGTACGGGTGGTCAGATTCGCGACCTCGATTGGCTCTGCCGGCGCAAAG
This sequence comes from Candidatus Dormiibacterota bacterium, assembly GCA_963791435.1. Taxonomy (GTDB): domain Bacteria; phylum Chloroflexota; class Dormibacteria; order Aeolococcales; family Aeolococcaceae; genus Palsa-851. The sequence continues at coordinate 480,933 of CAWBSL010000003.1, read as the reverse complement.
CAGTCGAGGAGGCCCGTGAACTACCACCCGACAAGCCGCTGTTTCTCAACATCAGCGCCGCGGCACTCCTCGACCCCGTGCACGGCGTCGACCAGCTCCTGCTGCTGCTGAGGACTGCCGGCCGTGCGCCCACGTCCGTGATTCTGGAGATCACCGAGCACGAGCGCATTCGCGACTACGAGGTGCTGGCACGCGTGCTCGCCTCATATCGCGCTGAGGGGATCCGCTTCGCGCTCGATGATGTGGGCGAAGGGCATTCCACCCTCGAGCTCCTGGCAGCCTCCGCGAGCGAGTTCCTCAAGCTGGGACGCAGCCTCACCATGACGTCGACGAAGCTGGGATCGCGCGCGGCAATGGATGCGACCCTGGCATTCGCACGTGTAAGCGGTGCGGTTGTTATTGCTGAAGGTGTCGAGAACGAATTCGTCGCGGACCTGATGAAGGCGGGTGGCATCAAGCTCGGGCAGGGATTCGGTCTCGGCAAACCCACGATGGCAGCCGACATCGAGGACGTCGCCACTGCGCTTGCCGACCGCGCCGCACTCAGCGCGCTGCGACCGCGCGCAGTGGCGCACTCGTTCAACTAACCAGAGGCGGTCACCCGCCTTTAGGGCGCGCGCCATCGACCTGGGCGACAGCCGGCTCCGGGGCGAGTTCCTCACGCAACGCGGCGCTCGCGAGCACGAACTCGGCGTCCACGCGATCGATCATCCTGGCGTCCTCGGCTGCATCCGCCGCGCGCGCCCGGGCCTGGAGCTCTCCGCAGCGCGCCGCCAGTGTTCCGGCACCGAAACTGCTCGCGCTTCCCTTGAGACTGTGCGCGAGCTTGACCATCGCTGACGTATCGCCGGCCACCTGCGCCGCGCGCAGCCCGTCGACGCGCGTCTGCCCGTCCGTGAGGAAGAGCTTGATCAGCTTGTCGAACTCGTCGGTGCCCAGCTCCCGAAGCCCCGACACGTAGGTCTGATCGAGAAGGCCGGCTATCGCAGGATCCTGCGTCGGAACCTTTCCGTGGAGGTCCGCTCCGGTCCAGAGGGCCACCATGGCGGCGAGCTTGTCGGCCTTGACCGGCTTGCTCAGGTATGCGTCCATCCCGGCCGCGAGGCATTTCTCCTGATCCCCGGCCATGGCGCCGGCGGTCATCGCAATGATCACGGTGTGGCGGTCAGAGCCTTCACGCCGGCGAACTTCACGAGTTGCCTCGAATCCGTCCATCTCAGGCATCTGGCAGTCCATCAGCACCGCGTCATATCGGACCCGGCCGAGAGCCGCAAGTGCTCCGATGCCGTTGTCCGCGATGTCGACGATGTGACCCATCTTCTCGAGCATGCGCACGGCGACACGTTGATTCACCGGGTTGTCGTCAACGACGAGGATCCGCGAGCGCAGCTCCGGTGACACCTCTGTAAACGAGTATCGGAGGCTTTCCGTGATGACCTGATCCCCGCCATCCTCGTCCGAACGGACGAGAAGTGTCGCGAGGCAGTCGTAGAGATTGGCGATGCGCGCCGGCTTGGTCAGGAACGCGTTGATGCCCGCCTGCTCCGCGATCTGCGTGTCGCCAGGGCGCGACGACGAAGTCAGGAGGATCAGTCCCACGGCGGCGTAGACCGGATCGCGACGGATTGCCCTGGTGAGGTCGATGCCGTCCATCCCCGGCATCTGGTAGTCGAGGATCGCGAGCCGGTAGGGATCTCCGGCATCCACCGCATGTCGGAGCCCGGCGAGGGCATCCGGGCCGCTCTCGAAACTCGCTGAGCGAGCGCCCCACACTCGGAGGTTCTGCTCGAGGATCACCCGGTTGGTGCTGTTGTCGTCCACCACGAGGACGCGCACGTCCTGGAGCGCATTCCGCGACGGTGCCGGCCTGCTGAGCGCTCGCGTCGCGGTTTCCAGGGTGAGCGTGAACCAGAACGTGCTCCCGATCCCGGCCTCGCTCTCCACGCCGACCTGGCCGCCCATCCGCTCGACGAGCTTCTTGCAGATCGCCAGTCCGAGTCCGGTCCCGCCGAAGCGGCGTGTCGTCGACGCGTCCGCCTGGATGAAGCTCTCGAAGAGCCGCGCCCGCTGCGTAGCGTCGATGCCGATCCCGGTGTCGGTGATCTCGAAGCGCAAGCCCATCGCGGTCCCATGCTCCGATTCCTTACGGACTCTGAGGATGACCTCCCCGGCGTCGGTGAATTTGACCGCGTTGCCGAGCATGTTGATGAGGATCTGGCGGATCCGGCCCGGGTCGCCGCGAACGCGCATGGTCATCTGCGGATCGACCATGACGGCGAGCTCGAGGTCCTTCTCATCGGCCTTCGGCGCCACCACCTTGGCCGCCTCCTCCACGACAACACGCAGGTCGAAGTCGATCACCTCGATGTCGATCTTTCCCGCCTCGATCTTCGAGAAGTCGAGGATGTCGTTGATCACGGTGAGCAGCGACTCCGCGGACTGGCTGATCGCCTCCGCGTACTCGCGCTGCTCGCCGTTCAGGCTCGTCGTGAACAGCAGGCCGGTCATCCCGATCACCCCGTTCATCGGCGTGCGGATCTCATGGCTCATGTTGGCCAGGAACTCCGACTTCAGCCGCGAGGCCTCCATGGCCTGCGCGTGCGCGACGGCGAGGTCGTCCTCGATGCGCTTGCGCTCGGTGATGTCGTTGAAGGTGATCACGGCACCGGTGGCCTCACCGGTGACGGCGGCCTCGTCGACGATCGGGAAGGCCGAATACTCGGCGGGGAACGAGCTCCCGTTGCTGCGCCACATCACCTCGGTCGCGACACGACAGCTCCCGCCGCCGTGCATCGCCTTGTAGATGGGGCTGTCAATGAATGCGATCACCGAGCCGTCGGACCGGTTGTGGTGGAAGAGCGGGTGCGTGAGCTCACCCATGACACTCGAGACGTCGACGCCGAGCGCGCCGGCGGCAGCGGTGTTCATGAACGTGCAACGCCCGTCGGCGTCGATGCCGTAGATGCCCTCACCGGCAAACTCGAGGAGCATGCGAAGGCTGTTGGACAGGCGCGTCCGCTCCACGTCGGCTGCGATGTTGTCGCTGCGCAGCTGGTCGGACAGGCTGCTGAGACGCACCGCACCGGCAAGCGGCGGGACGAGGATTCGCGCGCGGTCGGACTCGACACGCGTGAACTGAATCTCTCCGGCGCTGCGGAGCACCATGACCGCGCCGATGCTCTCTCCCCCACTCACCATCGGAATGGCCATGACAGGACCAGTGTTCGTCAGGTCGCGATAGGCGATCGTGTCCTGACCCCAGGGCTCGGCGCAGAGGTCGCCGATATAGATCTGACCGGAGTGGACTGCGCGGCGGCTGGGCGAATCGCCCACGACGACCGACTCCTCGACGTCCGGATGTCCGTCAACGATGCGCAAACCGCTGGGGTCGAGCAGGCTGATGACGATACGTTCGGCACCGAGCAATTTGGCGACGTGGGCGAGCAGGCCCTTGTCGAGGACCTCGGACTGCTCGACTCGCCCGCTGAGACGATCGACGGTCACTCGCTGCCACGCAGCAAGGAACTGGGCAAGCTCGTCGACTTCGTCCCTGAGCGAAATGCCCGGAGATGATTGCGGGGATGCGATCGGAGATGACGTCCTCACGATCCGGAACCGGCGGCTCACCGGCCCGATCGTCGCGACGAACAGCGCCACCAGAGCAAGCGTGGCGACAACTGAGACGAGTACGACGACGATGGTCAATGCAGACCCTCCATGGTCATGACTGGCGGTGATGATTGCGGCGCGATCACGGAGGATTCGAGGCGAACATCTCGCCGCGCCTCCGGATGGCGGCAGTGACCCGGCTCACCAGGTCGCGTGGGCTGAACGGTTTGACCATGTAGTCATCCGCTTCCAGGGAAAACGCCATCACCTTCTCGCTCGGCGCGGCGTCGCCGGTGAGAATGACGATGGTCGTGCGCTGGTTGGCGGGATCGTCGCGAAGGATCCGGCACACGTCGAAGCCGCTGATCCCCGGGAGATTCACATCGAGCACCAGGCAGTCGGGCTTGAAGTGACGCGCCATCGTGACCGCGTCCTCACCAGTGGTGGCCTCACGAACCTCGAAGCCCACCGCTGCAAGGCTCGAACGCGCCAGCTGACGGACATCGTCGGCGTCGTCGACGACGAGAATCTTCCCAATGTGGGCGCTCTCGGCGTGCTTGCGGTCCGCGTGCTTGGTTCCGCCAACGTTTGCTCGCGCCTCGGCGAGCAGACGGGCGTCAATGTCGACAGCAGGGCCGGGCCGCGCGTAGAAGAATCCCTGCGCTTCATCGCATCCCAGCGTGCGCAGTCGGATCACCTGATCCGCCGTCTCGACGCCCTCGGCGACAACGCGAAGATCAAGTGCGTGCGCCATGCCCATCACGGCCGCAACAATCGCGGTCGCCTCGAAATCGTGTCCGAGGCCGTCCACGAACGACTTGTCGATCTTGAGCTCGTCGAGAGGGAATCGTTTCAGATATGCCAGCGAAGAGAATCCGGTGCCGAAGTCGTCGACCGAGATGCTGAGGCCGAGCGACTTGAGCTCGCGGAGCGTCGCGATCGCGAGCTCCGCATCCTGCATGACCATGCTCTCGGTGACCTCGAGACACACCGTTGCGGGATCGATGCCCGAGCGCCCGATGATGCCGCCGAAGGTCTCGGCGAGATCGGATTCGAACTGGCGCGGCGAGACGTTCACGGCCACCATGAGCGGTTGACCACCAGGGAGCGCCGTGCGCCAGCGAACGGCGTCGCGGCATACCTGCTCGAGCACCCAGGTCCCGATCTGCACGATGATTCCCGACTCCTCCGCAAGTGGGATGAAGTCGAGTGGGGCGATGAGTCCGCGTTCCGGGTGCATCCAGCGAATCAAGGCTTCGACGCCGACCGTTCTGTCGGTGACGAGGGAGATCTTGGGCTGGTAGTCCACATAGAACTCCCCCCGCACAAGTGCCTCGCGCAGCGACAACTCGTTGGCGATCCTGACCAGGCGCTGCGCGTGCATCTCGCCGGTGAACATCTCGTGCCGTCCGGCTCCGCGGCGCTGCGCACGTTGCATCGCCGCCTCGGATTCGCGGATGAGCGGCTCTGGCTCGCGGCCCGGGTCGCGCGTCAGCGTGATGCCGATACATGCGGTGACACTGAGCTCCTCACCGGCGAGTGACATGGGTGCCACGAGCGCCCCCGCGATCCTGCGGGCAATCAACTTGGCGGCGCTCACGTCGGCGACGTCTTCACACAGCACGAGAAAGTTGTCGCCGCCCGTGTGCGCAAGTGTGTCGATCGATCGCGACCCGGTTCTGCGACGGAGGGACTCGTCGATGCGGCGCGCAATCTCGGCAACAAACGCATCGCCGGAGTGATCGCCCGAGCGGTCGCCTAGGCGTGTCGCAATGTCGGCGAAGTGATCGATGTTCACAGCGAGCACCGCCGTCCATCCCCGGAGCGACGGCGCCCTCACGAGCGCATCGCGGACGAGCAGAACGAACAGGTCCCGATTCGGGAGTCCTGTCAGCGCATTGTGATGGGTCTGAAAGGCGAGCTGGTCCTCGGCGAGCCGGCGCTCGGTGATGTCATGCCAGACGACGATCGCGCCGAGAAGCTCGCCCGACCCGTCGAGCAGCGGCTCGCCGTCGGCGATCATCTTCCGCCGCTGCCCTGATTTGCTGATCATGATCATCTCGACGTCGCGAACGGTTTCGCCGCGAAGCGCTCTGCTCATCGGGTCGGCCCCATCGGCGATGGGCTCTCCGTCGAGGTGGGAGATCTCGCCGTAGTCGGTCCATGGCTCCGGCAGGGCACCGCGCGCGTCGATACCCGAGAACAGTGCCATGGCGTTGTTGATCAACGTCACGCGCCCGTAGGGGTCGCACACGGCAACCAGGTCACGCATGGCGCAAAACGCCGCGCGGACGAAGCGCAGATCCTCATTGGCGTGCGCGAGCACGATGGGAGACGACTTCGCTCGCTTGGGTGGGGTCACAATCAGCCGCTCGGACCCGTCCCGCCGCGTGAGAGCCCCGCGTGGGGTTCTCAGGTGACTCTCCACACGCACACTGCATAGACGATGAGGTCGCATTGACCCATTGCAGTCGTGCGCCCGCAGGCCACAGCTGGCATCGCGTAACCTCCGATCGTTCACGCAACGGCGTCGGCGCGTTCCGAGCGCGCTGAGCATAGGGTGGTCACCTGGGACGCGCCCGGCCCGTAACGGAACACAAGCACCCGCCGCGCAATGTCGGAGCATCGAACAGCGGTTCAGCCTTGCTACACGGCGCATGGCCAGTGAACGCGGTGCAGCGTAAACCGGTGCCCACACCGCGAGCACTGCCATGAAGCCGTTCATTCCACTTCCGTCTCGCGCAACCTGCGCCAGCCCCTGACGGGTGGTCGGTTCGTTAGCGCACATACCCGGGCGTCGTTCGGCACTGTCACATCCGCCACAACGCACGACGTGCATGTGGTGATCTGCTTCGGAAACGCTGTTGATGACCCTCAGCACGGGCTTGGAGGTCACCGATCCCAACTCCGGTTCTTCGGGCTGATGCCCTCGCTTCCGGACAGCCGCATTCAGCGCCGCGTGCACGCGTTCGAGACGGAGCTCGCTGGCGCCGGGAAAGCGTCGACCGCCTGCGGTCACCCCGCGGTGATCAGCACGACGGCAAGCAGTGCCGCTCCCACGCCGGCGAGCTGCGGCGCACGCAGACGCTCGCCGAGCACGACCATCGAGCACAGCACGGTGGCGACCGGGTACAGCGACACCAGGACCGCGACGATGCTGAGCAGGCCCCCATGCACCGCGAGCAGGTACAGCGCGTTGGCCGAAACGTCGAGCACTCCCGCGCCGATGATCACGAGCGGGCTCGCGGCCCCGAAGCTCGGTGGTTGCCGTCTCGCTCCCACAACGCCGAGCAGGATCGCCACGGACGCGCCGCGAGCGGCCACGAGTGGCCAGAGGTTGGCGTCCATGGACGTTTTCGCGATGGCGACGTAGAAGAGGCCGAAGCCGAGGCCGGCGCCGAGCGCGAGCAGCAGAGTGCCGCGTCCAAGGCGGGCGGACCTGGTGCCGCCGCCGCTGAGCAGGGCGACAGCGGCGAGCGCCGCGACGATGCCCACGTACTGAAGACTCGCCGGGCGCTCGCCGCCACCGACCCCGACGGCGATCGGTACCACGACGGCCACCACGCCGGTGATCGGCGCGACGAGCGACATCGACCCCGATGCCAGGCCGCGGTAGAGCATCGCCACCCCGGCAGCGCCGGCGAGCCCCGCTATGGCGCCATAGCCAAGATCCGCTCCGCTCGGATGCCCGCCGATCACGATCGCCACGATCAGCATCCCGAACAGACCCACACCCTGCGAGATCGCAAGGACCGACAGCAAGGACGCGCGCCGGTTGGCAAGACCGCCGAGGAAGTCTCCGCTTCCCCAGAGTGCCGCCGCGGCAAGCGCCAGCGCAATGCTCAGGCGGTTGTCACCGAGGCGGCGGCCTGCAGTCCCAGCTCTTCGACAGAGGTTTCGCGCATCCGGTATTTCTGCACTTTCCCGGTGACCGTCATCGGAAATCCGTCCACGAACTTCCAGTAGCGCGGAATCTTGTTCGTGGCGATTCTGCCGCGGCAGAAGGCCTCAAGGGATTCCACAGTCGGTGTCGCACCATCCTTGGGCTTCACCCAGGCCATCACCTCCTCACCGTATCGCTCGGAGGGGACGCCAATCACCTGGACGTCACTCACGTCCGGGTGCGCGTAGAGAAATTCCTCGACCTCGCGCGGGTAGATGTTCTCCCCGCCACGAATGATCATGTCCTTGATGCGGCCGACGATGTTCACGTAGCCGTCGTCGTCCATCGTTGCGAGGTCTCCGGTGTGCATCCAACGCGCGCCATCGATGGCACTGCGCGTCGCCGCATCGTTGTTCCAGTAGCCGAGCATCACGCTGTAGCCGCGTGTGCACAGCTCTCCCGACGCGCCACGCCCGACGATCGCGTCCGTCTCGGGATCGACGACCTTCACCTCCACGTGCGGATGCACGCGACCGACCGTGCCCACTCGCTTGTCGAGCGGGTCGTCGAGCGCACTCTGCGTCGAAACGGGCGATGTCTCGGTCATCCCATAGCAGATGGTCACCTCGCGCATGTTCATCCGCGACTGGACCTTCTTCATCACCTCCACCGGGCACGGGGAGCCGGCCATGATGCCGGTGCGCAGACGGCTCAGATCGTGACTCTCGAAGCCGGGGTGCTCGAGCTCGGCGATGAACATGGTCGGGACCCCGTAGAGCGACGTACACCCCTCCTGCTCGGTGACGCGCAGCGTTGTGTCAGCATCGAACCCCTCCCCCGGCACCACGATGCACGCGCCATGTGACGTGCATGCGAGGTTGCCGAGAACCATCCCGAAGCAGTGGTAGAAGGGCACGGGGATGCAGACGCGATCCATGGCGGTGTATCTGACCGCCTCGCCGATGAAGAAGCCGTTGTTGAGGATGTTGTGGTGTGACAGCGTGGCGCCCTTCGGAAACCCCGTGGTGCCTGACGTGTACTGAATGTTGATGGGATCATCGAACTGCAGCGTGGATTCGATCGCCACAAGTGCTGTCTCGGGGACTGCGCGACCGTCGTGAAGGAGCGCGTCCCAGTCGTCCTCAAGCACGAGCGCTTCACGCAGCTCCGGGCACTGTCCTCGCACCTCGTCGACCATCCGCACATAGTCGGCCTGACGAAATGCCCGCGCCAGGATGAGGAAGGAAACACCGGACTGTTCGAGCGCATACGCCAATTCCGTTGTGCGGTATGCCGGGTTGATGTTCACGAGGATTGCGCCGATGCGAGCAGTCGCATACTGCGTGACCACCCACTCGAATCGATTGGGCGACCAGATGCCAACCCGATCTCCGCGCTGGACCCCCCGACTGACGAGCCCGCGAGCTATCAGCGACACCTCGGCCCAGAGCTGACGGTACGTGGCCCGGTAGTCCTGGTGCGGCACCACGAGTGCGTCGGAATCCCCGTGCCGCGCCACGGTCCGGCGGAGATTCTCGCCGATGGTCTCGCCCAGCAGCGGCAACGAACTCGGCCCTGATGCGTAGGACAGCATGCTGCGTCAACCTCCACGTCAATCCGTTGTCACCGCTCGTGCGCGTCCGTGCGCAACGATACGCGGCAGGACCGCGACCGGCCCTAGACCGCGACCTCAGCCACCTCGGCGCCTTCGGTGACGCCGTCGAGGTCGGAGGACCCCGGGCCGGTGTCCTCGGCGACATCCGCCCGAGCCTCCTTGCGTTCGTGCAGCGACCCCAGCTTCATGACGAAGGCGAGTCCGATTGCAGCGGCAAGAAAGGCTGACATCGCGCCGACCCCGAGACCGATTCGCGCTCCGGCGAGGGCCACGACCCAGCCGATCACCGGCCCACCGACAGGGGTCGAGCCCATGAACGCCACCGCCCAGAGGGCCATGACGCGACCGCGCATCGTGGGCGCGGCCTCGAGCTGGAGGGTCGTGTTGCCCGTGGCAAGAAAGGTGACGCTGGTCCATCCCATGGCGGCCAGCGCGACAAAGGCCACAGCCAGGACCGGCGAAAGCGCGGCGCAGAGCATTGCAACGCCGAACGTGCAGGCGGCAACCGTCAGCGGGCGCAACCCCGTGCGCCCGCGGGTTGCGGTGACGAGGCCTCCCGCAACCGCGCCGATGCCCATCGCCGACGTGAGAAACCCATAAGTGGCCGCGTTGCCGCCGAAGGTCACCTTGGCCAGAACCGGCAGGGTGACCTGGAACTCGTAGGCGAGCGTGCCGACGATCGCCATCATCAACAGCGGGACTCCGAGCCGCGGCGTGTGTGCGACGTAGCGGAATCCCTCGCGAAGTTGGCCTCGCGCGCGAGCAGTCGGCTCGCTGGGTGACAGCGCCTTGGTATCCATGGAGACGAGCGAGTAGACGACGGCGACGAAGCTCACCGCGTTCACAAGGAAGCAGACGCCCACGCCGACCGTTGCGATGAGCAGGCCGGCGACGGCGGGACCGACCGCGCGAGCGGCGTTCACCATCGTGGAATTGAGGCTGACGGCATTGCGCACCTGACCGGCGCCGACCATCTCGCGAACGAAAGACTGACGCGCCGGATTCTCGAAACAGTTGTTGAGCCCGAGCACAACCGCGAGCACGCAGATCTCCCAGAACACCACGACGTGCATCACGACCAGCAGGCCGAGCACGAGCGCCTGAATGCCCATCATTGTCTGGAGCGCTATCATCAGCCGGCGTTTGTCGACCCGGTCCGCGATCACCCCGCCATACGGCCCGAGGATGAGCACCGGCAATGTCTGCAGCGCGAGCACAAAGCCGATGGCGGTGGCCGAGTGCGTCAGCGTGAAGACGAGCCACGACTGCGCGACCGACTGCATCCACGTCCCGATCAGCGACGTGCTCTGGCCGAAGAAGTACCGCCGGAAGTTGGGGATCGAGAGCGCGGAAAAGGTCCGCCGGCTGACCGCCAGGATGCGGCTCACCCGACAGCCGTCCGCGCAGCGGGAGCATGTTCCAGCATCCGCTCGGCCAGCGTTTCGAGCACCGGAACCGCAGCCACCAGTGTCTCCCGGTCCGCGTCGTTCAGGGAAGCGAGCAGGCGTGACAGCGAATCGTTGCGCTCCGATCGGATGCGCTCGAGGAGCCGGCGCCCCTTCGCCGTGATCTCGACACGACAGACTCGCCGGTCCCCCTCCGCGACCAGGCGACGCATCACCCCCGCCACCTCGAGCTTGGGGATGAGCCGCGAGAGCATCGTCGGGTTCAATCCGGCGAACCCGGCGAGGTCCGAGAGCCGGAGCGGCCCGTGTCGATCGATGGCGACGAGCACATCCACCTCGGTGGTGGTCATGGAGCCCGCGGCCGCAGTGGGTTTGAGCCGACGCGAGAGGCGTGCGACGGCGATGCGAAGTCGGGCCGTGTTCAACTCCGACCCCTCGCCTGCCGCCGTGTCCGGCCTGGTGATCGTCACCGTCCGTGCCATGGTTGCGCTCCTGCCATCAAGATACTTGTTTGCTGGCAAGCATCATACCGCAGAAGGGCGGTTCGTCGCCTTGGGTGAGGTCTCGGAGCGAGCCGGTCCTCGGGGTCAGGCGGTCCGGGGTTCGCCGGCCTCGCGGATCAAACCGGCCAGCGTCCGAACGCCGTCCGACAGGGTCGCCTCGTCCGATCCCCCGAAGCCCAGGATCAACCCGGTGCGCGAAGAGGCACTCATGTAGAGGGCCGAAAGCGACGTTGGGTACAGGTCCTCTTGTGCAGCGCGGCGCACGAGCGCTCGATCGTCAACCCCGTCGTGCAGGAATGCCAGCAGATGGAGTCCCGCATCGGTGTTCTCGATCGTCATCACGTCGGCGGCGTGCTCGCGGACGGCAGCGATCACGGCATCGCGGCGGCGGAGATACACGGCGCGCATGCGCCGCAGATGTCGCGCGAAGTGCCCTTCGTTGAGAAAGTCGGTGAGCACGAGCTGATACAGCAAAGGCGAGCAGAGGTCGAGGGTTTCGCGCGTTCGCACGAAACGCGTGATCAGCTCGTGTGGCACCACCAGATAGCCGAGGCGCAGCGCCGGGAACAGCACCTTGCTGAACGTGCCGAGATAGATCACGCGGTCATTTGCGTCCATTCCCTGCAGCGCACCAAGAGTCCGGCTCGAGTATCGAAACTCGCTGTCGTAGTCGTCTTCGAGGATCCACGAGTCGTTTCGCTCTGCCCACGCCAGAAGTTCGAGGCGCCGCGACACACCAAGCGAGACGCCGAGTGGGTATTGATGCGATGGTGTGACGTAGGCGAGTTTCGCGCGCGCGCCCAATCGTGCAAGCGACGCAACGTGGATGCCCTCCCTGTCCACGGGAATCGGAACCACACTCGCAGCCGATACGGCAAGTGCCTGCCGTGCCCCGCGATATCCCGGATCCTCCATACAGGCCACCGACTCGCCGGTGGTCAGCGCCATGGCGGCGACTCGAAGACCAAGCTGCGAGCCGGATACGATGATCACCTGCTCCGGGTCGCAGTCGACCGCTCGTGCCGTGCGCAGGTATGCAGCGATCGCTTCACGCAGTGGCGCGTAGCCTGCCGGATCGCCGTAGGCCAGCAGGTCATCGCTCAGGCGTGCGGCGTGCCTGCGGATCAGCCGCGCGAACGTCTCGTGTGGAAAGTGGTCAAGCGCCGGCAGGCTCTTGAAGGTTCCTGAGCCATCATCCCGGCGGCTGCGAACCGCGCCTGGCGCAAGCGTGAGCACCCGCCGGGAACGTGCCGGCGACGGCACGCGCATGGGCCGCGCGACCTCGTCGGGAATGCAGTCCCGGACGTACGTGCCGGAGCCGACCTTGCCTTCGAGATAGCCCTCGTGCAGCAGTTGCTCGAAGGCGTTCAGAACCGGGAGGCGAGAGATCCGGAGCTCGGCGGCAAGTGTGCGGGTTGACGGGAGCCGTTGCCCGGATCCGAGCTGGCCGGCAAGGATGGCCGTGCGATACCCCTCGTAGATCTGCGTGTAGAAGGGAACGCCGGAACCGCGATCGAACGGGATGTAGGGCGTGAGCCCTGCTGTGGGAGCAGCCTTCATCGGCGCGTCGGTCCGGAGTGCTTGACCGCCGGGGACCAAGAAGGCGATACCTGCATCGTCTCGGGGCAGAGACAAACGTCACGACGACGGTCAAGCGATATCAGCGTGACGTGCGCTCTTCGAAAACGCGAGTACCACTTCCGCGCGTCTCGCCCACGCCATTCGCATGTGCCATTTCGCGCGTACACCATCGTGCCATTCTGTGCGTTTGCTGAGAGTTACTCATCACCCAACAGAATGATCTTTTGCACGTCGCTGTCAGTGGTTCCACCTACGTGACGCGACGGAGCAGTCTGGCACGAGCGCGTCGCGCAACGCGATGACCGTTCGTCTGTGCCACTTTTCGTCGGAGCCCGCAGGCCATTCAGTTCCTCGACCAGCAGTCGAAATCCATCGCGACCTACAACACCAACCCGCTCTGGCAGGTGGATTCGGGTCCATGGAAGCTGAAGTCGATCGACACCGCAGGAAACGTTGCGATGGTGCCGAACCCCGGCTACGGCGGACCGATCAAGCCGGCTCTCAAGGAGTTCTTCGAGGTGCCGTTCACGCAGGCCGGCGAGGAGTTCAATCAGCTCAAGTCGGCGACGTCGGTCACCAACACCGTCGTGGACTACGGCTATCTGCCCGCAAACGACGCACTGCAGAAGAACTCGCTCGACAACGTCTATAACTTCGAGCCGTGGACCGGGTGGCAGGTGCTGTTCTTCCCTGCGAACTTCACCAACCCGGTGAGCGGGCCGATCTGCAAACAGCTGTACTTCAGACAGGCGATGCAGGAACTGGTCGACCAGAACACGTTCATCAGCAAGGCGTTCTTCGGGTACGCGTACCCGACGTACGGCCCGGTGCCGACCAAGCCATCCTCGAACTTCGTCGACTCGTTCGAGAAGAGCAATCCATACCCGTATGACCCGAGCAAGGCGGTGTCCCTGCTCAAGGCCAACGGATGGACGGTCAGGCGTGCACCTGGGACATGGAGTTCTGGGGTGGTGGCTGGATCTCCGCACCAGACTACGAGCCAACCAGTGACGAGCTCTGGTCGTGCACCGGATCCGGCGCAAGCGTTCAGTACGCGGGCTCCGACTCCGGCGGCTACTGTGACCCGCAGGCGGAGAGCGACATCCTCGCAACCGAAACGAGCAGCAACGTGCAGGCCATGTACACGTACGAGAACTATCTCGCCAAGCAACTCCCCGTCATCTGGCTCCCCGTCGCGTACGCGCAACGCTCCGAAATCAACAAGGACCTCAAGGGCACCGGGCCCCAGGATCCGCTGTTGCAGATCTACCCGGAGAACTGGCGCTGGTCCTGAGCCGAACTGCTCCACGCGTCCAGCGACATCGACAAGGGATGCCGGCGGTCAGCCGGCATCCCTCAGTCGTCGTCCGACGCGAAACAGGCGGCCGCGAAAGCGGCCATCGACGGAAACGTGAAATCCGGCTCCACCTCGATTCCTGGCGGAGGCGTCGCCCCCCATCCGCTGCGCTCGCCACGCCGGTCGATCCACACGGTCGGCAACCCGAGTCTCTTTGCCGGGACGTGGTCGTGGAAAAGGCTCTGCGCGACATGCATCAACCGGCCGTCCGCGACTCCCAGTTCGCGCACCGTCTGCACCAGTACCTCGAAGTTTCGTGGCGATGGTTTGTACGAGCCGATGTCCTGGGCTGTGATGATCGCGTCGAACCGTATGTCAAGCCTGGTGTTGCTTGCCGCAAAGGACGCCCGGTCGATGTTGGAGAGAATGACGAGCTTGTAGCGCGTCGCGAGCTCCGCCAGCGCGCTTGCTGAATCCGGGAAGGCCGGCCAGTCTGGGACCGAGGCGGCGAGGCGCTCGCTCTCCTCTGCGCTGACATCAACGCCGAGGGCTTTCCCGAGACTGTGCATCGCCGCATCGATGATGTCCGGGTAGAGCGCACGAGGTGTCAGCTCCTCCTGGCGGGCCTCCGCAACGGCGTATCGCTCGAGCAGCCCCTCGACACTGATGTCGATGTGATGCACGCGCGCCCACGGCACCAGCACGGCGCCGATCCCCGCCTCCCAGTCGATCAACGTGCCGTAGCAATCAAAGCTCAGCGCTTCTGCGTCGGACAGTCTCATCGATGCAGTTGTACGGCATCGGTCGCTCCGAGGTCCATTGCCCGCAACGGAAGCGATAGTCTTCGCCGCGATGGACCGCTACGCCGACAGCCCCGCGTACCTGGGTCCGACCACGTTCTGCAAGGTCCCGCTCCTGACAAACGAGGCAGAGCTCGACGAGGCGAAGCCCGATGTCGCCATCGTCGGCGCCCCCTGGGACGAAGGCGTCACCTACCGCCCGGGCGCCCGTTTTGGACCACGGAGCGTGCGAACCGCGACGTATCAAGCGGCCGAGTGGCACCTCGAGCTCGAGGTCGCGCCTCTCGAGGTGTTGCGGGTCGTCGACTACGGCGACGCGCTGTGCCTGCCCGGCATGACCGAGGCGTCGCACACCGCGATCCGCACGCGCGTGGGCGAGGTCGCACAACGCTCCATCATCCCGATGGTGATCGGCGGCGATCACTCCATCACGTGGCCGTCGGCGACCGCCGTTGCGGCGGCGTATCCTCCCGGGAGTCTCGGCATCGTGCACTTCGATGCTCATGCGGACACCGGTGACAACCAGTGGGGAAACCTGTACTCGCACGGGTCTCCGATGCGCCGGCTCATCGAGTCCGGCGTCGTGCCCGGGCGCAACTTCGTCCAGGTCGGACTGCGCGGATACTGGCCGCCGAAGCACGTCTTCGAATGGATGCGTGCGCAGGGGATGCGCTGGCATCTGATGGGCGAACTCCGCGACCGGGGCGTGGCGCCGGTCATCGAGGACGCCATCGCCGAAGCGCTCGACGGCCCCGAGCACATCTATCTCTCGGTCGACATCGACGTGCTCGATCCCGGATTCGCGCCCGGCACGGGTACTCCCGAGCCCGGGGGCATGCAACCGCTCGATCTGCTTCGTGCCATCCGGCAGATCGTGCTGCGGACGGACGTGGTGGCCATGGACGTCGTCGAGGTGTCCCCGCCCTACGACTGGGCGGAACTCACCTCGCAGAACGCGCATCGCTGCCTGCTCGAGGCCATCTCAGCGCTCGCCGTCAAGCGTCGCGACGGCCTGCGCGCGAACGGCGACTGACCGTCCCGGTAGCGCGAGCGCAAGTGGCAGCCCGAGCACGCCGATGACGGCCAGGGCGGCGAGCGGCACGTAGGCGTTGCCCATCAACACCTGGATCACCAGGACGAGCACCACGCCGCCGAGATTGCCGGCCATCAGCAGGAACCCGGCGGCAGCACCTTCGCGCGCAATTCCTGCGTGGATCGCCGACCAGTCGAGAACGACCGGCAGGCAGGTCATGATCGCGAATCCCGTTGCGAAGAACCACACGCCGAGCCAGACGACGCCGTGCTGCAGATCGGTGGCGGCGAACGCGACCGCGCTGAATGCGAGTGCGACCACCAGCATCGTGCGTCGCTGATTGCGCGCGGCCACGATCGGCGGCAGGATCGCTGCGCCGACGATGCCTCCGGCGGTGAGGACCGCGATGAGGTTGCCCGCAGCGCCGCCCTCGCCAAAGTTCGCGAGCACCGGCTGGAGCCACGTCGCGACTGCGTTGTACACGCCCATGCCGATGAAGATGAGACCGGCGAGGAGCCACATGAATTTGTCGTTGACGAGCCAGCGCATGCTGACTGACGTCGACGCGTCGTCCGGGTAGATCGCGGGGACGCGCAGCAACAACAGCATCAGCGCACCGGCAACGACCGACGGAATGGCTTCCACGGCCAGCACCAACCCCAGACCGCCCGCGGCGAAGAGCGGCGCCGCGATGAGGACAGACGCGAGGATCCCGACGAACAACGCGACGCTGCCGATCGAGATCGCTGTCGCGCGCTCCTTCTGCGGAAAATACCGCGCGGCAACCTTCGTGATGCTGTTCAGGACAAATGGCTGACCCGCGGCGATCACGACCTGCCCGGCGAGCTGCACGACGAATGACGAAGGCGCGATAACTCGGACGATCGCCCCGACACCGGTGAGCACGGCGCCGATCGCGAGTGCGTGCGTGAACCGGGCATCAAGCCAGCGCCCGACCGGGAGCGCGAGCACCACGTAGATGAACGGAAAGATCGCCGCGAGGTCACCGACGGTGCCGACGTCGGTGTGCAGGACACGCGCGGAGTTGGTATCGATCGCCGCGAAGCTGAGCCAGAGCAGTTGCGTGCATGCGGCGAGGACCGCGTAGACGACAAGGATCGCCCACCGTATGGAAGGCGCGCGAACCCCCGTGCTGCTCATGCGTTCAACCTTTCGTACATCCCGTGGAGGCGATGATAGAGGCGCCGATATTCCGCGTACATCGGCTTGTACACGGCGTGAGCACGAGGATCGGGCTCGAACGTTGCGTCGACGTGGACTTGCGTCGCTGCGCCCGCCAGGTCGATGTTCCCGAGCGACATCGACGCGAAGAGCGCGGCGCCGCGCAGGTTCGCGTACATCGGCGCGGCAACGCGCTCGATGCGCCGGTCGAGGATGTCTGCGTGGATCTGGCACCAGAGGTCGGATATGGCGCCCCCACCCAGGATGCGAAGAACCGGCATGGGGCGCTTGATGAAGCGCTCCACCGAGTTCGAGCAGCCAGCGGGCGTTGAACGCGACTCCCTCGAGGACCGCGCGCACAAGATGCGCGCGCTCGGTGGTCATCGAGACGTTGAGAAACGCTGCGCGCAGCGTCCGATCGTCCACAGGGCTGCGCTCACCGTTGAGCCACGGCGTGAACATCACGCCGCCCGCCCCCACGGGAGCGGTCGAAGCGAGCGCGGTGAGTTGTTCGTACCCGGCGTTCGCGGCGGTCTCGACACCGTCGCCCGCGCCGACCGAGTCTCGCAACCACTGCAGGCAGATGCCGGCGGTCTCGTGATTGTTGGCGACGAGATACGAGCCGGCGTGGAGCCCGGGAACGGAGGCGACCTGATGCAGGACGTCCGTCCGCTTGAACGGCACCTCGCAGCCGATCCACGCGCTGGTGCTGATGGTGACGTGTCCCGCGTATGGCGCCACAGCACCGGAGCCGATGTACCCGGTGTGGAGGTCCGGGATGCCGGCAACTACCGGGACGTCCGCAGGAAGACCGAGCGAGGTCGCGACGGCTGCACGCAGGCCACCGAGCACGCTCCCGGTGGGGATCAACTCCGGAAGCTTCGCCGCCTCGCGACCGGAGCGGCGCACCAGTGACGGCTGGTATCCGCCGCTGCCGCGAGGTCGGTTGTCGGTGAGCCAGGACAGGATCATCGAGGCCTGGGTTGCGGCCCGCCGTCCTGTGAAGCGCATGCCGAGATAGTCGAGCGGCTCCAGCAACGTTTCCACCTGGCTGTACATGCCGGGCTCACGGATGGCGAGATGGAGATGGTGACCCAGCGGGTCGGCGCCACCCGGCGAAGGCGCCCCACCGGTCATGCGAAGCCAGCTCAGTAGGTTGCCCGGCGAATAGCCGACGATGC
Organism: Candidatus Dormiibacterota bacterium; assembly: GCA_963791435.1. GTDB lineage: Bacteria > Chloroflexota > Dormibacteria > Aeolococcales > Aeolococcaceae > Palsa-851. The sequence continues at coordinate 462,843 of CAWBSL010000003.1, read as the reverse complement.
TGATCGGGCCGCCGAGGCGCTCGGCCGCGAGCGCCCTCCCACGCGTGTCCGACCAGAGGAGGCAGGGGCCGACGGCGTCACCGTTCGACCCGACCGGCACCGTCGATCCCCACTGCCCGGTGATGCCGACTCCCACCGCGTCGCCGCCCGAAACGCCCTGGCCGAGGATTTCCGCCAGGCCCTCGCGGATGCCGTCCCACCAGGTCGCGGGATCCTGCACGGCTCCCCCATCGTCGGTGTACGTGGTCTCCACCGTTCGATGGGCCACTGCGAGGAGTTCGCCCTCCAGCGTGACCGCGCCTGTCTTCGGGCCTCCCGTTCCGAGATCCACCGCGAGGATCCAGGGTTCGGCCATCTCCCTTACGGCACCACGTCGTACATGGCGTCGAGTGCTGCGGCGAACAGCATGTCGAGCGCCTCATTGCCCTCCGGCGAGCCGCCGAGCCCATAGAGAGCGCCGCTGCGCGCCGGGCCGAGCCCCGGGGTCTTCGCGTACGCCACCGCGTCGCGGAGATCCGCGAGGAACGCCTCCGCGACGCCCTCAGCCGTGTTGGGCCGGGTGACGCAGAAATGAAGGCCCGGTGGGAGTTGGAGCGCGTTGAGACGCCATCCCTTGCTGATCAGGAAATCGTTGACGTGGTAGATATCGATGCCCCGCCCGCGGAAGGCGATGATGAACGTCGGATCGCCGAAGATCTCGAGCTCCGGGATCTCGGCGACGCCGGTGAGAATCGTCGCCGCAGTCTCGAAGATGCGCTCGGCGATCTCCATGTATCCCTGCTCGCCGAGGCTCAGCATCGCCGCCCACGCTGCCGCGACGATCCCGCCGGAGCGGCTCCCGGAAAGCCCCGGTGACATGTAGATGCCACCCGGCCAGTCCGGGTAGCTGAAGTACTGGTATCGCCGGAGTGTGCTGTTGCGGTACAGCAGCACTGAGGTGCCCTTGAGGGCATACCCGAACTTGTGCGTGTCGGCAGAGATCGACGTGACTCCGGGGAGCCGGAAATCGAAGGTCGGGATCGGGTAACCGAGACGTTCCGCCCAGGGCAGGATGAAACCGCCCATGCACCCGTCGACATGCAGCCCCAGGTCGTGCTCGAGCGCGACCGCCGACAGCTCCTCGATCGGATCGATGAGTCCGTGCGGGTAGTTCCCCGCCGATCCGACGATCGCGACGGTGTTCCCGGTCACGTGATCACGCATCCAGTCGACGTCGGCACGCCAGTCCTCTCCGACAGGCGCCTGGAGGAGCGTGATCCCAAGCATGTGCGCCGCTTTCTGCAGGGCCACGTGAGCCGTGATCGGGATGATCACCTCGGGGGCCGTGATCCCCTTCTCGATGCGACCGCGCTCGCGGTAGACGAGCATCGGGTTGATCAGGCTCTCCGTGCCGCCGAACGTCACGACGCCGGAAACCTCCTCGCCGGGGTGATGTTCGGCCACGGCCTCGGCGTGGAGCAGCGACGCCGTCATCGCCACAATCTCGCCCTCGAGCTTCGTCGCGCTCGGATACATGTCGCGCTGCAGGACATTGGCGTGGGCGAAGAGCCCGTACGCCTCGATGAGGAATTGATAGTGGTCGTGACCCCCGTGATAGATGGAGCCGGAGACGCGCCCCGCGTTCCCCATCTGGTCTTCCTCATCGGCCATTGCGCCGAGTTCGGCGAGGATGCTCTCCCGGGACCGCGGCTCCACCGGGATCCGGTGGTTGGCCTCGAAGCGATCGCGATAGGGGTGGAAGTCGATGAGCGATGCGAAGTCCTCGGCCTGGCCGGACTCCTCGTCGGACTTCTGGGGCTCCGAGGATTCCTGAGCCACTACGTGTTCCTCCATCTGGCCGGATTGTCCCCGAAGCGCAGGGAACCGCGTAAGAGCGCCGCCGCGTCTATGCTCGGCCTCGATGGCTGACGACGTCGTTCTGATCGAGGCGTCGGGGCGCGAGGTGCCGATCACCAACCCCGGCAAGGTCTATTTCAACGAGCGCGGCGACACCAAGCTCGACCTCGTCCAGTACTACCAGGCGGTCGAGGAGCCGCTGCTTCGCGCCATGGGCGGGCGACCGGTGCTCCTCCAGCGTTTTCCGAACGGCGCAGGCGGACCGTCCTTCTTCCAGAAGCGTGTCCCCGAGTTCGCGTCCGGATTGGCTCGAGACCACGATCGTCAGCACCCCGAACGGCACGACCTCACAGGCACTGGTGGCCGCCGACCTCGCGCACGTGCTCTGGGCCGTGAACCTCGGCTGCCTGGGGTTTCATGTCTGGCCGTCGCAGGCAGCCGACCCCGAACGCGCTGACGAGCTCCGCATCGACCTCGATCCGAGCCCCGGCGTCACGTTCGCGATGCTTCGCGAGGCTGCCCGGGATGTGCGCGCGCTCTTCGACGAGCTCGGCGTGCAGTGCCTGCCGAAGACGACCGGCAACCGCGGAATTCATGTCTACGTCCGCCTACAGCCGCGCTGGACCTCGTACGAAGTGCGCTCAGCGGCCGTGGCAGTGGCGCGCGAGCTCGAGCGGCGCCGCCCCGACCTCATCACCGGCGCGTGGTGGAAGGAGGAACGCGGACGCCGGGTCTTTGTCGACTTCAACCAGAACGCTCCGCACAAAACGATCTTCGGGGCGTGGTCGGTGCGCGCTCGACCCGGAGCGCAGGTCTCGACGCCCTTCGCCTGGGATGAGCTGGAAGACATCACGCCGGACGTCCTCACCATCCAGACCGTCCCGCCGCGGGTTGCAGCCGGCGGAGACCCGTGGCTGTCGATGTCGTCCGCACCACAATCGCTCGAGCCGGTGCTGGCACTCCATGAACGCGACACGGCCGCCGGTCTTCCCGACGCACCCTGGCCGCCGCAGTATCCGAAGATGCCGAACGAGCCTTCACGCGTGGCGCCGAGCCGCGCTCGCAAGCCCGAAACGCCCGTCTGAGGAATGCGCCGAGGGAGCCGTGTCCGTCGTATCGAGCCTCGGAGAGCTCTGGCCGGCGGTCACGCGCCGGAACCGCTCCACTCCTCGCGGTGCTGCGGCTGCGCGAGGAACGCATCTCGAACCCGCTGACGCACGTGTGAATCGAGGATCACATCCGCGCCGATTCTCGCGAGCACCTCGGCGGCCTTGAGCATCGCCTCCTCGCCCCGCGGGGAAAGCGCAGCCTCGCGAAATGCGTGTGTGTGCGGGCCGATGCCGTCGTCGGCGATGGCGAATTCCGGATGCAGCGTCGGCGCCGCGTAGGACACGTCACCCACGTCGGTGGAGCCGGTGCGCTCCCACGGCACCACGTGATCCTCTGAGAGTCCGACGCCGGCGAGATGCGTCTTCGCAAGCTCGGCAAGGACTGCATTGGACCTGAGGTCAAGATAGGTCTCGCGCTCGACGAGCTCGAGCTCACACCCGGTGGCGAGCGCTGCCGCTTCGAAGATCGCGCGGAAGCGCGTGTTCATCGTGCGCAGGTACTCGCCATCACGAGCGCGAGTCAGATACTCGCCGCGCGTCAGCTCCGGAATGATGTTCGGCGCTGTGCCGCCCTCGATGACGATGCCGTGCACGCGCGCGTCGTCGCGCAGCTGCTGCCGCCACAGCGACACGCCGCTGTACGCCTGGACAAACGCGTCGAGCGCGTTGATGCCGTGGTCGGGATGCCCCGCAGCGTGCGCGGCCCTGCCACGGAACGCCCATTCCCAATGCGTGCACGCGAGCGCGTACTGCACGGATGCCGTGCGGTCCGACGGATGGAAGATGAGCACGGAATCGCAGTCGTCGAACAAGCCGTCGTGACAGAGCGGGATCTTGCCGCCTCCACCCTCCTCCGCCGGTGTGCCGACGATGGTCACGCGCGCATCGACACCGGCTGCCTGCAGCGACTCCGCGAGCGCGATACCTGCTCCCGCGGATGACGTCGCGATGAGGTTATGACCGCACGCGTGGCCGAGGCCGCGCAGCGCGTCGTACTCGCAGAGAAACGCCACGTGTGGCCCGCTCCTGCCGCGCCTCGCTACAAAGGCTGTGGGCATGCCGGAGACACCGAGCTCGACCTGAAATCCGCGCTGCGCGATGAGCCCGCTGAGCAGACGCGACGATTCGACCTCCTCGAAGCCGATCTCCGCCAGCGCGTGGATCGCGCGCGAAGCAGTCAAGAGGTCGGCGGCGGAGCTTCGCACCACGTCGTGGATCGACGTGTGCAGGTCGGGCACGCTGGTCGTGGTCATCGCCTTCTCCTTGTGGCCGGCCGGCTGACCAGGAGGTCCCCAATCGCGTCCCGCATGAGCTCCGACAGCTCATTCGAGGGGACATTCTTGAGCAGATCTCCTGAGAGCACCAATGCGCCCATGATCGCGCCCACGGCACTGACCAGGCGTACCGGTGCTCGCGGCACTCGCCTGGTCGGTTGCCATCCTGCTGGTGTTCGTGCCTCTCGCGACACACCTCTACCGCCGGCGCACCACCGGCTGATCCCCCGGCGGGGGAGGCGCCTCGGGTGCGATCAACCCGGCTATCCTGCGCGCGTGGAGACGCTGAAAGCCGATTCTGTCGAGCGCTTGTATGCCGAGTTGGAGGCGTCCTTCGCCGACTGGGAAATCGTCAAGGACGTCGTCGATGAGTTCATCGATCTTGCCCTCAACTATCGCCAGAGCGGGCACCCCGGAGGCTCGCGCTCGAAAGTGCATCTCTTGCTCGCCACGATGCTGTCCGGTGCGATGCGCTGGGACATCCGCCGGCCGTGGTTGCCTTTTGCGGATCGCTTCGTACTCTCGGCGGGGCACACGGCTCCGGTTGTCTACGCAACGCTCGCGGCGCTCAACGAGGTCCTTCGCATCCGCGCATCCCGCGATTCAGACCGAGCCTTCGCATTTCCGGATGAGGGGCGCTGGGCGCTGACCTTCGAGGACCTGCTCCGGCTGCGCCACCGTGGCGGCCTCGCAGGCCATCCGGAGATGGCAGGCAAGACGTTGTTCTTCAAGTTCAACACCGGACCCTCAGGGCACGGCATGCCGCCATCCGCAGGTGAGGCGCTCGCGCTCAAGCTCGCTGGGGCGGGCGACGTTCGTGTTTTCGTCGTGGAAGGCGAGGGCGGGCTGACCGCCGGTGCCAGTCACGAGACGCGCAATGCTGCATGGGGCCTCGGGCTCTCGAACCTCGTGTTCCTGGTCGACTGGAACGACTACGGCATCGACGACTTCGCGGCCTCGTCGGTGGTGCCCGGAACGCCGGCGACGTGGTTCGGCGCGTATGACTGGCGCGTCAGCGGAACCATGGACGGGAGTGAATGGGCGCCGGTCACGAAGACGGTCCTCGATGCCGCGCGCGGCGAGAACCCCAACCACGTGCCGTCGGTCGGCTGGTTTCGCACCCGCAAAGGACGCGGATACCTCAAGTACGACAACAAGAGTCACGGCTCGCCGCACGCTATGAACAGCGAGCTGTTCTGGGAGCTGCGCAAGGCGTTCATGGCGAAGTACGGCATGGAATATGCCGGCGTCGACGCAGCCGCGCCGTCAGATGCGGCAGCCGTGCTCGAGCAGGCCGCGGACAATCTGCGCCGCGCAGCCGGAGTGCTCTCGAACCACACTGCGACCGTCAACGCGATTTCCGATCGCCTCGTGGCCATTGCGGGCGATGTTCCCGATGAGATCGCCGGGGTTTCCGTTCGCGGTCGTGGTGCGGAGGTGTTCAGCGATCCGCGACTGACCGATTTCCTCAGCTATCCTGCCGCGATCTATCGCAAACCTGGAGAACGGCAGGCCAACCGCGCCGCATTCGGCGCCTGGAGTTCATGGGTCAACGCTGTGGCCCTACAGGACTACGGACGCCCACTGTTCATCGCCGCCTCGGCCGACCTCGCCGACTCGACAAACCTCTCCGGCTTCGGCAAGGACTTCGGTGACATGCCGGGCTCCGGCTGGTATCAGCGGGACACGAACCCGGATGGCGCGCTCCTCCCCACCGAGATCACGGAGTTCACCAACGCCGGGATGATCGTCGGGCTCGCCACCGTGAACATGTCCGCGGATCCGTTCGAGTCCTTCACCGGATTCTGGGGTGCGTGTTCGACGTATGGTTCCTTCAGCTACCTGAAGTACGGCGAGATGCGCCTCTTCAGCCAGCTCGCGCAGGACTGCGAGTTGATGGTCGGCAAGGTGCTCTGGGTCGCCGGCCATTCCGGTCCCGAAACTGCCGAGGACTCGCGAACCCACTTCGGGATCTACGAGCCCGGGGTGACGCAACTCTTCCCGGAAGGCAAGGTGGTGGACCTGCATCCGTGGGAGTACAACGAGGTACCGGTGGTCCTGGCTGCCGCCCTGGCGACGGACGTCCCGATCATCGCGCTGCACCTGACGCGCCCCGCCGTCGAGATTCCCGACCGCGATGCACTGGGGATGCCGAGCCACTTCGAGGCGGCTCGCGGCGCGTATGTGCTCCGTGCATTCCGCGGTGACGCTCCGGCGATGGGCACAGTCTTCGTCCAGGGCACGACCACAACTGCCAACCTGGTCAAGCTCCTTCCAGATCTCGACAAGCTTGGCCTCAACGTCAAGATCGTTGCCGCGATCAGCCCTCAGCTGTTCCGGCTGCAGTCCACCTCGTATCGCGACGCCGTGCTCGCGCCGGCCGACCGTCTTGATGCGATGGCCATCACCAACCGTACAGTCAAGCTCATGCGCGACTGGGTCGACGGACCGCTCGCCGCCGAGTACTCGATGGGCGCCGACTGGGACAATCGCTGGCGCACCGGCGGATCAGTCGACGAGGTGATGGACGAAGCGCACCTGACGCCGGCGTACATCCTCGAGGGCATCGGGCGCTTCGTCCGCGAGCGCTCGAGCCGTCTCGAGCGACTGCACGAGCTGGTCGCCGCAGCAGATCGGAGCGGCTCGCTCGAGTAACCGGCTGCAGCTTTGGGTAAGCGACGGCCCGCAGGCACGAGGCGACGCTAGACGTCAGCCCGATGCAGCGTGTGCGGCCCGTATCGCATTGCCGTCGAATGCCCTCTGCTGTCCAACGCAAAGCTCACCTCCTCGCCGAAGTGACCGTAGTCATCACCTTCGACGATGGTGAATCGCCGCGCTCCGGTCGGATGCAAACGCGCCGCCGACGCGAGCGGCATGATCATCTCAGGGTCGAAGAGATACAGCGCTCGGTTAATGCGCGCGACGGTCATCTCGCCCACATCGCCGCGGTAGTGGCCCGCGAAACGGCCCACGCTCGCTCGCGAATGCCCTCGCGCAGTGTCGGCAGCGTCCCCCCAGCGCCTTGCAACCCACGCCACGCTGTGGAACATGGCGTCGACCGCGAGATTCGGCACAGGACTGTTCGTGTTGTTGAGGACCGCCGCGGCAAGGCCCCATTCCGGCGAGAACCCGATCTTTGTCGAGAATCCCGGATACCCCCCGCTGTGCCCGCGGATGGTGATGCCGTCGACGTGCCAGATCATCCAGCCAAGGCCGTGATTCGGCTCCTCGTGGCGCATCCACTGCGTGCGTTGCATCTCCCGCCGTGACAGGTCGGAGATGAGCCGTCCTGCGCCGGGGAAATGCGCTTGTTGATACGCGAGCAGATCCGGCACCGTCGAAACGAGGCCGCCGGCGGGCCCGAAGGCACGTGCTTCTGCGTGCCGCGTCTGGCGCGGCTCCTCACCAGGGCGTCGATGGTAGTAGCCGGTCGCGAGCGTCTTGCGCACGCGAGGCAGCAGGGAAGGCGCACTCCCCGTCATGCCGAGCGGGCCGAGGACATCGCGTTGCAGCAGCGCCTCAAAAGGCCTGCCGGTGACTGCTTCGAGCACCTCACCGAGCAGCACGTACGCGATGTTCGAGTAGCGAAAGGTCGTCGCCGGCTCGGCAAAGCTGAGTTGCTGCCGGACTTCGCTGCGCACGGTGTCGCGATCGGGAAAGTCATCGTCTCCCCAGGGGTTCGATCCATCCCGTATCACACCGCTGCCGTGCACGAGGAGGTGGCGGATGCTGATGTCCTTCGCGTGTGGCAGCCGGCGTGTCCAGTCGACATACGTGGCGATCGACTCGTCCAGGCGCAGCCGACCGGCCTCCACCTGCTGCATCACGAGCGTCGCCGTCATCGTCTTGGTGATGGACGCGCATCGATAGCTCGTGGCGTCGGGAGCTGCAGCGCGCTGCGACGCAATGTCTGCGTTGCCCCACGCGTCCAGCAGCACCACCTGGCCACGGTGGCTCATTCCGAAGGAGATGCCGGGAATCTGCCATCGCATCGCCTGGTAGCGAATCCACTGGCGTGCGATCTCCGCCGCATCGGCGATCTGGCGTGGCGCGACTGTCACGGCCGCAAGCCTAGCGCGTTCGCCAAACGTCACCGGGCTGCATGAGAGAGGGCGTCAGCCGAAACAATGCCTACATTCCACCCGCGACGCGCAGCACGGTCCCGGTGACATACGTCGCCTCTGGACCGAGCAGCCATGCGATCGCGACGGCGATTTCGCGCGCATCGGCGGCCCGGCCGAGCGGCATTCGGCTCGCTAAACGCTGCGCTCGATCGGGCGCGCCTGCGCCCGCGTGAATCTCGGTCAACGCGATCCCCGGCGCGACCGCATTGACCCGAACGCCATCGCCCGCAAGCTCTTTGGCGAGCCCGACGGTGAGCGCATCGACGCCCGCTTTCGCGGCTGCGTAGTGCACGTACTCGTGCGCACTTCCCAGTGTGGAGGCTGCGGATGAGACGTTGACGATCGCACCCCCCGCGCCTCCGCGACTCGTCGACATCAATTGCGCGGCCCGACGCGCACAGAGAATCGTGCTGAGCAGGTTGACGTCGAGGACCGCCTTGATCGTCGCAACCGGCGTATCGGCGAGATCTCCGATGTGCATCGTCGCGCCGGCGTTGCTGACGAGGGAGCGCACCGGGCCGAGCGCGTCGACGGCCACCGCGAACAGCCGCGTAACGTCATCTTCGAGCGTGACATCTGCCTGTACGGCGATCGCGCGTGCGCCCGCGTCCCGTGCCAACGCAACGACTCGCGCGGCGGCATCGTGGTCCTTCCGGTAGTTCACCACCACGTCATGGCCCAGCTGCGCAAGGTGGAGCGCAGTCGCCGCGCCGATCCCCCTCCCCGCCCCGGTGATGACCGTGACGGGCCGCTGACCTTCATCCACCCGCAGATCATCGCCTACCGAAACGTGCATGCCGCTCGGCAAGAAAAGGGGCGCCGGTTTCCCGGCGCCCCTGTGTCAGTCAGATCAGCGAAGCGTCAGGCTGCGGCCATCCACTTGATGAACCTTGGTCCGACCGACCCGATGCCGGTCATGCCGTCGAAGCCGACCGCGGTGTTGACTGTAACGAGGCGCGATGCGCAGTTACCGGTCGCGTCGCAGTAGGTCTCGGTGCCCTGGTAGTCGATCGCCCGAAGGCTCACGACGTAACCGTCCGAGGCGTTGACCGTGTTGGCGAAGTCGACGCGGACCACAGCGGTTGCGTCCGGGTTCGCTGCCGGCACGATGTCATTGAAGGCTGTCGGATGGTGCTGGTCGACCGAGTACAGCGTCGGGTTGAGGAACCCGATCGAGGCGCCGGCTGCCTGATCGGCGTCAGCGGTGACACCGGCGAGCAGTGGCGATGCGAGGCTCGTCCCGCCTTCCTTGAACTGCGAGTACTTGACAGTACCGTCAGGGAAGGTCTGGGTCAGCCCGATGAGCATTCCGGTCGAGGCGTCCGCATCCATCGAGATGTCCGGGATCACGCGGAGCGGTTGCGGTCCGAAGAGTGCCTCGTTCCTGAGCGCGAGTGCCGCGGGCACCACGTTCGCCTGGTACGGGGGCTGGATGTAGGTGTAGCTCGTTCCTGCACCACCGCCGGCCTGCCACGCGAGCGTGCCGAGGGGTGTGGTCGCAGAGCCGCAATTGGTCGTGGCGGGCTCGCAAAGAACCTGCTTGGCCGTCGACCAACCGTATTCGGCTGTCCGGCTGTCACCCTTGCCGACTTCCAGCGAGGTGCCGCCGACGGCGGTCACGAACGGGCTGGTCGCCGGGTAATCAGGAACGGTGAGGCCGAAGTCGGCGAAGTTGTCACCGTCGTCGCCGCTCGAGAAGAGCACGCTAACTCCGGTTGAGTCCGCCATGATGAACGTGTCGTCGAAGGCGGTCTTGGTCGCGGCATCGGTGAGCAGGTCACCCATGGTGTCGCCCCAGGAATTGCTGACGGCCGATGCGCCGCTGGTGATCGCGGTATTCTCCGCGTTCAGCAGGCTCTGGTCCAGGCAGTCGACCGCACCAACAAAGATGATGTGGGCACCCGGCGCCATCGTGTGCTCGGCTTCGAGGTCGAGCGCCTGCTCCGGATACCAACCGCTTGCGCCGCATTCCGCCTCGTTGCCAACCGACTTTGGCTTGATGTTGGTGAACTGGCTCGACTTCAGCGCGATCGAAGGATCGTTCTTGCTGAAGTACTGCTGCGCGTCGGCAAGCAGTGTCGGCGAGTCATAGGCATCGACGATCGCGATCGAGACGCCCTTGCCGCTGGCCGTACCGTTGGCGATGCCGCTCGCGAGTCCGTAGGCTCCTTCGAGCTGGGCGGGCTTGTAGCCGCAGATGTCGTACGGCTGCGGGCTTGTGAAGGGTGCGTAGAGCGACGCGTTGTCCGTCGTGTCGACCTTCGAGCCGAAGGCGCTACCGCAGGGCTGCGGGTTCCTGAAGGCAGCGGGTGGCGGGGGCTCCTGGCTGGCCGAGCCTGCCTTGGAGGCCGTCGTGGCCGCAGTGCCCGCGCTGAGGTCGTTCGTCGCGACCGCCTGGTTGACGCCAACCACGCCGGCGACGACGCCGGCAATCGAGGCGGGAACGGACAGCGCGCTGTTGGCGAGGCGCACGGAGACGCCGTTCACCTTGTAGGTGCCGAGCGTGGTGCCGAAGGCCTGCTCAACCTGGGCGGCGGTGCCGCTGGCAGGGACGAACAAACGGTCTGCGGGGACCGCCCCGACCGTGAAGCCATTCTGGCGGAGCCAGTTCTCTGCGGAGGCGACGGCTGCCGATGTCGGCGCGAAGCTGCCGATCCACTGAGCCTGGGTCACGAAGTGGCGGTACTGCGCCGAACCGGGCGTCGAGACCGCTGTCACCAGCGCCTTCGCTGCTGCGGCGTTGCGCAGGGTGAGGTTGAGATCGAAGCTGATGCTGCCGCCGGCGGCCGCACGGCCTTCTGGTTTGGACCGCTCGGAGGCCGGGGTCAGGGACCCTGCCAGCGCCGCTCGGGCCGATGTTCCTGCTGCCGAAGCCGGGCTCACGGAGGCCACGGTCGCGGCTGATACCGCGAGACCCACCGAGGCCAGCGCGGCCCACGATCGGATTGATGTCATGCAACTCCTCCTGGGCGGCGCGAAATTGCGCCAAACGCTCTTGCTACAAAACGAGACTGCATACGGACCCTCTCGACATCGGCGGCTTTGAGGTGAGGATTGTGGCGCGCTGGACGCGGGAGACGCAAGGGGTTCGTTCGATTCGAACGCTCCAGATGGCCCACTGGAGATCAAATGAGCGATTGGCCCGCTCGAGACTGTCCCGAAAGTGGTGTCAAAGCGGTCCGCATACTGACTGAATGACCCCTCCGCGGGCGCTGCTCGGACTGATCGCCACGGTGGCGATTGCGGGCTGCGGAGCAGCGCCTGCCAGCGCGGCCGCCACCACCCAGCCCACGACGAGCCCGGCCGCATCCGCGTCGCCGTCCGGGGCATCGCCCCGTGCGTCCGCGACCGCCCCTCCCCCACCGGCGCTCTCGTTGCTCATCGAGCCCGCCGCGGGCATGGGAGAGATCTACTCGCTGATCGCCTCGGCGAGGCATACGGTCGACCTCACCATGTACGAGCTCGAGGACACCCGGGCAGAGGCAGCCCTCGCGGCCGATTCCGAGCGCGGCGTCGACGTGCGGGTCATCCTCAACAGCTCGTACACGCGATCGGACAACGACGCTGCGTTCGCGCTCCTCCAGGCGCACGGAGTGCACGTCCACTGGGCCAGTTCGCGATACGCGTTGACCCATCAGAAGACGCTCGTTATCGACACCTCGGTGAGTGTGGTCATGACCCTCAACTGGACGAGCCGCTATTACTACGACACACGCGACGTCGCCGTGATCGATCGATCGCCGGCTGACATCGCGGCGATCCAGGCCACGTTCAACGCCGACTACGACGGAGCCGCCACCACCCCGCCATCCGGCGCCGACCTCGTCTGGTCACCCACGACCTCGCTCACCAGCCTGCTCGGCGTCATCGACGGTGCAACTCGGTCCCTCTACGTCGAGAACGAGGAGATGGACAACTCCGACATCACCGACGCGCTCGTGGCGGCCGCTCGGCGCGGCGTCAGCGTCGAGGTCTGCATGACCAACTCGAGCAGCTGGGACTCCGCATTCCGAGAGCTCTCGGATGCCGGAGTCCACCTCCGCGTGTACTCACCCGACGCGTCGCTGTACATCCACGCCAAGGTGCTCGTTCGCGATCCGGGGTCAAGCGACCAGGAGGCCTTTGCCGGCTCGCAGAACTTCTCCACGGAGTCGCTCCGCTACAACCGCGAGCTGGGTGTCATCATCCGCAGCAGCGCGCTGATCGGGCAGCTCGATTCGATGATCCAGGGCGACTACCGCGGCGCCACAACCTGGAACGGCTGAACCGGGTCCGCACCTCGATCCGGAGTCGGGTCGCGCGCGCTCGATGCTAGGCTCGAACGTGACTGCGAAAGGCATCGTTCTGGAGGACGCCTGTGTCCATCTACAACGCTCCGGTGAAAACGCTGCAGGGCGACCCTGCATCGCTGACCGACTACAAGGGTGAGGCGCTGCTCATCGTGAACGTCGCGTCGAAGTGCGGCTACACGAAGCAGTACACGCAGCTCGAGGAATTGCAGGAACGCTACGCGGGCAAGGGATTCACCGTGCTCGGGTTTCCGTGCAACCAGTTCGGAGAGCAGGAGCCGGGCACCGCGGAAGAAATCGCAAGCTTCTGTGCCGACAACTACGGTGTCACCTTTCCGATGTTCGAGAAGATCGACGTCAATGGACCGGGGCGTCATCCGCTCTATGCGCAGCTCACCACCATCGCGGACGCGGACGGCAAGGCCGGTGATGTGGCGTGGAACTTCGAGAAGTTCGTCGTGTCGCCGGAGGGCGAGGTGGTCGCCCGATTCCGCTCACGCACGTCCCCGGATGCGCCCGAAGTCGTTGCGCTCATCGATTCCCTGCTGCCCGGCGAGTAGCCGGGTGAGGCGTCAATCGCATCGATCCTGCGCTGCCGTCTCCTGACACGGCATCGTGTATGGATGGGAAGATGAGCGTGTGGCTGACGATCTCCTGACGCGCCTCCTGGAGGCCCGGTCCGCGGTGATCGCCGATGTTGCCTCTGACGGCGAGGAGCTCCTCGTCCGATGCGATGACAGCGGCAGCATGCAGGTGTACCGGGTTTCGGCTGGTGGGGGCGATCTCGTCCAGTTGACGTTTCTTGCCGAGCCCGTCGCCGCGGCACTCTATATCCCGGGTGCCGATGACATCGTTGTTGCTGTCGATCGTGGCGGTAACGAGGTCTATCAGCTCTGGCTCGTGGACCGCAACGGTGGTGAACCGCGGGCGCTGATGGTCGAGGACAATGTCAAGCACGATCTCGGTGACGTCAGCACCGACGGGAACCTCATCGCCTTCACGTCGACGAAGCGAAACGGCGTCGATATCGACGCCTACGTCCTCAACCGGGTTGACGGCCGGATCCGCTGCGTGCTCGAAGGCGGCTGGAACCGCGTCGAGTGCTTCTCCCCCGACGGCCGCTGGCTTGCGGTCGCCCGCCTCGACGGTGCATTCGCGATCAGCAACGACCTCCTGCTCGTCCACGTCGAGACGTGCCGAGGTCCGAATGGTGGTCACGCGCACAGGTCCCGGAATCGCTATCGCTCCAGCCTGGTACCCGGACTCGTCGGCCTTCCTCTTCAGCACGGACTTCGGGTCGCGACGTCGCGTCGATCGGGAGATACGACATCGCAACGGCGAGCTGGCAGTACGTGCTGGAGACGGACTGGGACAGCGAGGCCGTGTTGAGCAGCGACGGCCGGAGTGCGCTGATCGTTCACGCCGAGAACGCGATCACCCGCCTGCAGCTGCACGATGGCGCGAACCTCGCGCACGTCCGGGACATCCCGCTGCCGGAGGCCGGCACCGGATTCGGTCTGCCCCTGATCGCACGGCCCTATCTCTCCTCCGACGGCGCCAGGGCGCTCCTCACGTACACGACGACCGCAACACCGTTGCATCCACTTCGCATCGACGTGGCCGGAGCCGCAACGCCCGCACCACTCCTGCCGATTGACCAGGTGGTGAAGCCGGAACTCGTCACACCGGAGTTGCAGAAGATCGCCTCGTTCGACGGTGAGGAGATCACCTACTTCCTCTACAAGCCTGCCGTCGAGAATCCGCCGGTCGTGGTGGTGGTCCATGGCGGCCCGGAGGCGCGCTTTGCGCCCCGCTACGACCCCTTCATCATCCGGCTGGTCGCCGAGGGCATCGCGGTGGCGGCGCCGAACGTTCGTGGCTCGGCGGGATGGGGGCGGCGCTTTGTCTCTCTCGACGATCGCCGGCTCCGTCTCAACTCGGTGCGCGATCTCACGGCCGTGCACGCGTCGCTCGCGGATCGCGAGGTCGACGCGTCACGGGTCGCCGTGATCGGTGGCTCCTACGGTGGCTATATGACGCTCGCCGCCCTCGCCTTTTACCCCAACCTGTGGGCGGCGGGGATCGCGACCGTCGGGATCAGCAGCCTGGTGACGTTTCTCGAGAACACCTCACCGTACAGGCGCCGGGTCCGCGAGGTGGAATACGGCTTCCTCGACACCGATCGGGACTTCCTGATCGAGGCGTCGCCGATGACCCACGTCGACGACATCCGAGCACCGCTGATGCTGATTCACGGCGCCAACGACCCCCGCGTCCCGGTTGGCGAGGCGCGGCAACTGTATGAGTCGCTCGTGGCGAGGGGCATCCAAAGCGAGTTGCTGATCTACGAGGACGAGGGCCATGGGCTTGCCAAGCGCGCCAATCGTCTGGACGCTTTGCCCAGGATGCTGGCCTTTCTGCGAAAGAACCTCAACATCTAGGCGACGATCGGGTGCGCAGGGTGTGTGAGCGATCTCCCGGTGCTATGTTCCCGCCGAAACGCGGCGCATTCGCGCAGCCTTTGGATTCCTGGAGCAACCGAGCGCATGGTGATCGTGGTCGACCCTGGTGGTGACAAGCACCAGTACCAGACCGGCCGGTACATCGAGGTCGTTGACGGCCACCTGATCATCAGGGACTCGATCGGCGGGACGACGATCGGCATCTTCGCCCCGAACAAGTGGCAGTCGGCCCATATCGACGCCGTACCGGCCCGCAATGCCGGCGCGGTGCCCGGTGGAATCCGGCCCCGACTGGGGTCGCTCTAGCCCCTTTCCCGCTGAGGCTTCGCCTGACGCCCCAATGAGGAGCGCAGGAGCCTAGCCCTCGTCCGGACGGGTCTCGGGAGCGTCGGTCTCCGCCGATCGATCGGGATCCTCGATCTCCGGAGGTTCTGGATCGGGCTCTCTGATCTCCGGTTCCGGGTCAGGCTCGGGCGTCGGCATTGGCGGCGGGACCATTGGAATGTTCATACCGCCAGTTTGCAACATCTGTACTATCACTAAATCCAACACCTTCAGACTGGCGTGGGGGGTGCTCACTCGAGGCTGGGCCCCGCCTCCGTCCACTGACGAGGAGTCGCATGCAAACGAACCGTGTGACCGACATCATCCGCATGGACCACATCTGGTTCCGGAGTCAGTTCGCGGCGCTCGATGCCGCGCGGGGCGACGAAGCAACCGTCACCTCGATCTGGACGGTGCTGTCAGCTCGCCTCGAGGTGCATGCGGCAGCCGAGGAGACGCTCTTCTACCCACGCCTGCTCAAGGACGATTCCGACTCCGTTGACGACACCAAGGATGCGATCAGGGACCACAACGAGATCCGCGACGGCATCCGCGAGGCCGAGCAGCATGCCATCGGCGAGAACGCCTGGTGGGACGCCGTCAAGGCCACCGACGACGCCAACACCGAGCACATGGATGAGGAGGAGAAAGGACCGCTCATCGAGTTCGACGATGCCGCGTCGTCTGGCGAGCAGGCCGAGCTGGCCACGGCGTTCGCGGCGTTCGAAACCGAGCATGCCGGCGCGCGAGGCATCACCATCGAGGACAGGGATCCCGAGGAATACGTGGAGGAGAACGCGCCGCCCGAGGGCTCCTGATCACCGGTACGGGTCCGCAGGCAGTCGAGTTGACACGTTTGGTACGCCACGACTAGTCTCGAAAGGTCGGCGGCGTCCAACCGCCGGTCCCCACCCCTCCCCTCGAGTCCACCCGGCCGGGCCCCCTAGCCCCGACCCGGGTGGACTCATCGCTTTAACGCATCGCCCTCAGGGAGGTCAGGCGAGCGGAAGCACCACCGTGAACGTGCTGCCGCCGCCGGGCGTCGAGCTTCCCTGGATGTCACCGCCATGAAGGCGGGCGGTTTCGCGGGCGAGGTAGAGCCCGAGCCCAGTCCCGCGAATATGGCTCGTCTCCGGCGTCACGAGGCGACCGAACCGGGTGAAGAGCATGTGGGCCTGCTCGGCGTTGATGCCGATGCCATGGTCGCGGACCGTGACCCTCGCCACCCGGCCGTCGTGCTCGCACGCCACCTCGATGTCGCCGCCGCCCGGCGAGTATTTGATGGCGTTGTCGATCAGGTTGGTGAGCATCGCCGTGAGACGCTTTTGATCGGCCACCACAGCGATCGAATCCGGATGCTCCGCGACCGCAAACCGATGCTTGTTGCCGAGGAGCGGCCGCATCTCGCCTACCGCCATATCGATGACGCGGAGGAGATCGACCGGCTCGAGTTCCAGTTCGAGGCCGAGGGTCTCCAGGCGGGCTGTCTCCAGCATGTCGGAGATGAGGCGTGCCATCTCCTCGGCCTTCTCCGCGATGCGCGCCAGCGCCGTGCCCCGGTCCGCCTCGGGAAGCGTCCCCTCGCTGAGCATCGAGGCGTAGCCCCGGATGATCCCCAGCGGGCTGCGCAACTCGTGCGCGGCGATATTGAGAAACTCGCCCTTGAGGCTTTCGAGGCCGCGGCTGCGTTCGGCCTCCTGCTGGAGGTGATCGACCGTGGCGGCCTGGCTGATCCCAAACCCCATGAGGCCGGCGAGCGTCGACCAGGTGTGTCGATCGTGGTCGCTGAGATCGTGCCCCCCGTCGATCATCAGGAGCCCCACCACGGCACCGTCACTGTGAACAG
The DNA here is from genome assembly GCA_963791435.1 of Candidatus Dormiibacterota bacterium. Lineage (GTDB taxonomy): Bacteria > Chloroflexota > Dormibacteria > Aeolococcales > Aeolococcaceae > Palsa-851. The sequence goes on along the minus strand of CAWBSL010000003.1, from coordinate 445,579 downwards.
GAACGAGCACCTCAGCCGGACCGGCTGTGATCTCGCCCGATGTGATCGCTTCCTCGAAGCTCGGGCGATCTGCCACGCGATACGCGCGGGAGATTGCGCCGTCGCGGGTTCCGGACGCCGCGACGCAGGTCAGGAGATCGCCTCGAAGGAGCAACAACCACGTCTGCCGAGGGGCACCCGTGCCAGACGCAACGACGCGAGGCAAGTTGGACGGCGTCGCGAAGGAACGCACCTGAGGCGCCCTCGATGAGCGCAAGGTCATCCACGCTGAATACCGGGGCGGGGCGGACGACGAGCCGCCGGCCTCAGGCCGACGGAAGTGCGCGCGGGCCGACAGCCCGCTCGACGCTCTCAGAGAGGTGAGCAGGGGTGGTGTCCGCCTTCACCAGGAATTCGAGTGCTCCGAGCCGCATGCCGCGTTCGCGCAACTCGGGCTCGCCGAAGTTGGTCAGGATGATCACCGGGATGTTCATCGTCGCGGGCTCGGCGCGAAGCCGCTCGAGCACCTCGAAGCCGTCAAGCCCGGGCATGCGCAGGTCCAGATAGATGAAGTCGGGGGATTCTTCGGACGCCAGACGCAGCCCCTCGGCCCCGTCGTGCCCGATGACGACCACATAGCCGTCGGCGACGAGGCGCAGGCGGTACATCTCCGCAGCGGCGACGTCGTCCTCGATGAGCAGGACTTTGACGTCATCCTCCACTACACACTCCTCCTTGGCCGCTGAAGCTTTCGCTCCTTCGGCGAATGCCAAACGACGTCATAGGTACGGTAGCAAACCAACTGCTCACACGTTCGATGACGCGGTGACAGACCGCACCCAACTCCCCGTTCAGTGGAGGAAGATGCCGGCTCCGAGGACCATCGTCCAGGCGACGGCCATCACGAGGGCAGCGCCGGTCACCAGTGCGCGAACGTCACGCCTGCGCCGCCGTCTCACCGAGCGCGGACGGCGCGCGGCGGGTACCTGCGTCCCATCCGGGGAGAACATCTCGATCATGGTCGTCACATGATAGCCAATAGCGCCACTATCATGTTTTGTGATAGGATATTCCTGGCAGTGGGGACGGGAGCAATGTCCCACGACACCTGGAGGTACCCGATGGCTCGCAAATACAAGCCGATTCAACTCGACGTCAAGCCGGTGGAAGGACCCTACCTCGAAGAGGCCGCGACCTGCCCGCAATGCAGTTCGCGCATCACCAACGTCCTTGGACGCCTCGGGCTGCGTCTCGTCTTCCGCTGCGACCACTGCCGCGTGCAGTTCTTCCGCCAGCGCCCCGTCACCAGCGCCAGCCTCGTCTGACGCGATCCGCCGAGGATGCACCTCGGCGAGCGACGCGGCGACAGGCATATAGAATCGCGGTGATGATGCCTGCCGCTCGCGAGCCGTATGCCTGCTGAGGCGGGTATTCCGACGTCGGAGCGGCTGCTCGACCTCGACAAGCCGCTCTATACGATCAGCGTCGCCGCTGAGATCCTTGCCAGCCACCCACGTACACTGATGATGTACGAGACGATGGGTCTCGGCGTTCCGGAGCGAACTGCCACGAACCGGCGGCGGTATTCCCAGCGCGACATCCTCACGCTGAGTGCGATCCAGCGGCTGACGCGCCAGTCCGGCCTGAACATCGCGGGGGCCCGGTACGTGATCAAGTGCCTCCAGCTGCTTGACGCCCACGGCATCCCTCGGCCACCGGAGCTCGCCGGAATTGACATCGAGCACGTTCGTCTCTGACCTTCCACCCCAGGCGCCGGAACCGGCCCATCTCGCAGGGTCGATCGAGGCGGATCTGGTGTCCCGTGGTGAGCCGCACGAGATCATGGAACGTCTCGTGCGCTTTGCGGCTGAGAACGTCGATGTCGACCGCTGCACCCTGACCAGCCTCGACCAGAACGTCCTTCGAGTCGAAGCAAGTTACGAGCCTGGCGGCCGGCCTGACTTCGTGGGTCACGAGTACCCCATGGCCTGGCTGGCGAGGCAGCCCTTGCTCAGCGAAGCGGTCACGACCGGTGCGATCGTCTTCGGCGGCAGCCTCGGCGCCCGAGCGGCCTCCGAGCCCGAGCTCGCGCCGTCATTGCTGTCGATCCGCCATACCGCGATCGTTCCTCTTGCGATCGGGGAGACCGTGGGCGCGGTCCTGATCCTCAGCAGGCGCAGCGATCGCCCCTTCGTCCCGCGCGAGCTCGAAGGCCTGCAGCAGGTCGGACCCCTGGCCATCCTCGCGTTGCGCAACGCGCGCCTCGTCGACGAGGTTCGGAGCGCACAGCGCCGTGGGCTGGACGCGCTGACGCAGATGTCGCGACACATGGCGTCCAGCGTGGAGCCGGCCACGTACTTCGAGAAGATGAGCGAGACCGTGGCGAGCCTGGTCTCAGCCGAGCATGCCGGCTTCTGGCAGCTCACGGGCGAGGAGCTGATCCCGCTCCATCAGCCCGGCACCGCGGTTGAGCAAGCAGCCGCGGGGCGGCCGGCACGCGGGGTGCTCGACGCGAGGGGCGACACGGACCTTGCTCAACTCCTCTTCTCTGGCGAGGCCGTCCGGCTCAGCCTGGATGACGCGTACCTGGCGACGCATCCCGGCTCGATGATCGCCCGCCTCGGCGCGCATGACGTGCTGGCCGTGCCCTGGCGCACCGCGGCGATCCCGCTCGGCATTCTCGCCGCATGGAACTCGATCGCGGGCTTCAGCGACCAGGACGAGTGGATCATCCGTCTCGCTGCACGGTCGTCGGCGCTCGTCTGGCAGGGCTATGCCGCTGAACAGCGTGCCCAGGGATTGCAGGCGGCAGAGCTCGACAGGCTCGAGACGCACGCGCAGCGGATGGCGGAGCTCGAGCAGCAGAAGTCGGAGTTCCTCCAGCTGGCGTCACACGAGCTCCGCGGACCGATCACGCTGGTGAGTGGCTACCTCTCGATGCTCGAGGACGGATCGCTCGGCGATCTTCCGGCGCCCGCCGCGAAAGTCGTGCCCTTGATGGCCGCACGAATGCGGCACATGAGTGCGCTGGTCGACCGGATGCTCACCACCAGCCGGATGGAGATTCGCGCCCGTGGTCAGCACACGAAAGAGTTCAGCCTCGACGCTCTGGCGCGATCGGTGGCCGCTGCAGCGGGCAACGCGGTCTCGGGGCAAGCCGCGCGGACCGTCAGCGTGCAGTCGGCCGGGCGGGTCCGCGTCCGCGCCGACCCGGAACAGGTCGAGACGATACTCAGCAACCTCGTCTCCAACGCGGTGAAGTACTCATCTGACGGTGGTGCGGTCACCATGACGGTGCGCGCGGAGCCGCGATGGGCTGCCGTCGACGTGACCGATCACGGTGAGGGCATCGCTGACGCGGACCTGCCGAAGTTGTTTCAACCATTCGGCCGGCTGCCGGAAGCCGTCGCCGCAGGGATACAGGGAACGGGCCTCGGCCTGCACCTCTCGCGTGGCCTTGCGCAAGCCCAGGGCGGGGACATCGACGTCGCATCGCACCCTGGCGAAGGGAGTACATTCACGCTGCGTTTGCCGCGCGGACGTCAAAGGCCAGCGGGGAGAGACGATGCCTGATGGGTCACACGGAATCCGACTGCTGCTCGTCGACGACGATGTTGACGTCGCGACCATGTACGAGATGCAGCTCGCCGCCCACGGATTTCAGGTCATCACCGCGCACTCGGGCAAGGAAGCGATCCGCCGCGCCGGAACGGAAGCCCCAGACCTCATCTATCTCGACCTCGGCCTCCCGGAGATGCACGGCTTCGACGTTCTGCAGCAGCTTCGCGCCGGGCCGGCGACGGCTCGCATACCCGTCGTCATCCTCACCAATTTCAGCGAACCGGAGTTGGTCGAGCGCGGGCGAGCCCTTGGCGCGCACGACTATCTCGTCAAAGCGCACACGCCGCCGGCGGCTCTCGCCGAGGCGACGCGAAAGATGCTGTCGTGAGCAGCATTGACACGCCGGAGGCCTCGGCAGCGGGCAGCGACCTCCCCGAACCGCCGCCGCCTCGCGAGGCGCGCAAGGCGGCACTCGACGCGGTCGAGCCCGAGCGGCTGCTCGAAGGCGAGGACGAGAACACCGCGTACCTCGACGACGCCATGCACTGGGCCAAGGTCTATCTGGAATTGCTCGACTTCAAACGGGATCTCCTCTCGGTCGCCGAGGAGCGGATGGAGGAGATGCATGACGACGCGGGGTCGGAGGTTGAGGAGACGGACCTCAAGGTGCTCACCGCAGAAGCGGCTCGTTTCGAGCGGCGACTCGAGTTCTGGCAGGAGCGCATCGCCGCCCTGCAGGCGTCTTCGGGCACCGAACCCGCATAACGCCTGGGGCCGCGGTTGCCTCGCGTCACCGCGTGTGAACGCTGCATCGCAAACCGTCGCATACGCCCACGACCGCGCCGTCGGTGGGGTCTGATTACCTCAGTAGCGCGAGCGAGGGTGGCCCGCGCAAGAGAGTGGGACTTGGAGGACACGTAACGTGCTGACTGTGGAAACTCCCCGCAAGGAAACGGGCGCACTTCGACGACTCGGTGCGCTCCCCGCGACAGCACTGTTCCGGCGCCGCGAGCATCCCGCACCGCCACCGCAGACGGCATCGGGCATCACCTGCACGATGCGAGGGTGCACCAACAACACCGCGCAGCTCTGCGCCTATCGCGACCGTCGCGAGCGCACGTGCTCAGCCACCATCTGCCCAGCGCACAGCATCTCGCTCGGCGGCGTCGTGTACTGCCGCCGTCATGCAGGGACCGTTCAGGCGATCGGCGAGCTCGCCCGCGACCAGAGCGGACACCCGGATGTTGACGACCGTGCGCCGTCGCTCGTCGACTTCATCGGTCGTGATATCGACAGAGACATCCGGAGGCTCCTCGCACGCGCGGCGCGCCCCGGAGAGAGCGTGATCGCCGACAACGCGGCGCGACGCACGCACGACTTCCATCGCAACACCAGGTGGGAGCGCAGCTGGCGCCTCGTCGAGCACACCGGACCGATCCTCAACGTGACTCTCCACGTCGCGGAGGACAACGACTCACTCGTGCACGTCCGCGTGGGCACCGAAACGGTCGCCGACGGCGTGCCACCGTGGATCGCGCGGCGTCGAGAGGGGCAGGACGTCGAAGCGGCGATCGACATCTCCCAGCGTCGCCTGTTCTACCGGTATCTCGAGGAGACCATCTCCGACGCGGTGGCGCGATTCAGGGACCGCTCCGACAGCATCGAACAGTAGGGGAGCAACCTCAGACTCTCGCGTGCTCGACGTCGAGATCCGCGAGGCCGGCCGGCCGCGGGACACCGTGCACGTCGAGCAGCTGCAGGCAGAGGATCAGATACTTCGCGCTGATCAGGTTGAGCCCGAACTTGCGCGTGAGCTGCTGGATCGCGCTCAGAGTGATGATGTCGCGCTGCGAATACAGCCGGCGGTTTGTTGTGGTGCGGCTGGGGACGACGAGACCGAGATGCTCGTACATCATCAATGTCCGCGTATGCGTGGAGAGGATTTCCGCCGCGATCCCGATGGTGTACAGCGGCTTGTCGAGATTCAGCTTCTGCACGGCGCTGCTCGCAGGAGCGCCGCGCGTCACCGGCGACGCATCGACGAGCTCAGCGTTGAGCCAACGCGGTCATCAGCGCGAGTGTATACCTCGCTGGCTGCACCCACAGAGCGGCCGATGCCGCCTCTTGGATTGGCCACCCCGGCCGGGGGATGAACCCCGGCGGGGTGGGCTTTGGGGAGGGGAATTCTTGATTCACGAGTGGACCTTCCCCCTGCGACGACACTAGCACCTTGACATCCGCACTGTCAAGTTATCTTATAGCGTGCACTGTCGTTTCTGCCAGCAGGCATGAGGCGGCCATAGGGCGGCCATCAGACGACCCAGGGCGCCTGGTCGCCGGCCGCACCTCCCCCTCGAGCATCCTATAGCCGCTATCATAATGTTTGACAATGGCCATGCGGTCGAGGGTTGGAGCGTCGGTACCACCGCCAATCGTCCCGGTTTGTGCGCTACCGTACGGAAGAGACAGTCGTGAGCATGAGAACCAACGCAGTGAGATGGGCGCAGATGCCAGGGGTTGTCGCCGATGGCGGAGGTCAGAGGAGAGAGCTTGGTGGATGACGACGTCAAGGTTCTGTTGATCGAGGACAACTCGTCTGCGGCGGAGATGTACCGGCTGCGCCTCGCGGCAGACGGCTACACGGTCGTCGTGGCTCATGACGGCGAGGAAGGGCTGCGAATGGCGGCCGACGAAGCGCCGGACTTCATCTACCTCGACCTCCGGCTTCCCGGTCTCGACGGGTTCGAGGTGCTCGAGCACCTCCGTGGCGAGCCCGCGACGACCCACATCCCGGTGATCATCCTCAGCAACTACGGGGAACCCGAGCTGCGCGAGCGCGGCCTCAAGTTGGGCGCCCTCGAGTTCCTGGTCAAAGCGGACACCACCCCGGCTCAGCTCTCCACCAAGGTCGAGCAGACGCGCAAGTCGCAGGCGATCCCTTCGGCCGATACCCCGTACTGAAGACGCGCCAGTCGCTGCCGTCCGGCGCAGCGCTCAGACGCCGTGCGGCACGGGCTCCTTCTTGACCCCCTCCTCCTCCACCGAGCTGACCTCTTCGCCGAGACGCGGCAACGTGTCGACGGTCACCGATTCATCGGGAGCGGTGCTCATCGCCTGCTCACCGCGCTGGGCCCGGTACACAGCGCCAAGGAAGATGTTCGCGACGGCCGCAACCGGGACGGCGAAGAGGGCACCCAGGATTCCTGCAAGTTCGGCGCCGACCAGCAGCGCGGCCATCGCCACGAGCGCATGGAGCCTGGTCACGCGTCCGTAGACTCGTGGACCGAGCACGTAAGCGTCGATCGCGTGCCCGACGAGGCCGACGCCGCACGCAAACAGCGCGAGCGCCGGGCTTTGCAGGAGCGCAACGGCAATGGCGAGACCCATCGCAACGACCGCACCCACGATCGGCACGAACTCGAGGAAGAATGCGGCGATGCCGATGAGGATCGCGTACTTGACGCCGACAAGCGTCAGTGCGACGCCGGTGTAGGCGCCGATGACAAATGACATGACGATCTGCCCGCGCACGTAGGCCGCCACGGTCGATCCGACGGCCAGCGCGGCGAAGTCGAACTCCCGTTGGCGGCTCGGGAAGAGGTTGCGCGCAGTGGCGACCACCGCGCGGCCTTCGATGAGCAGGTAGATGGAGATCACCAGGATCAGCACCACGCTGAGCAGTCCGGAGACAAACGCGGTCGCGACACCGATCGCGACACCGAGTTGCTGTCCGTTCAGCGCTTTGATCAGCGATGCGACGCTGAACGAAATGCCGTGATGGCGCAACTGATCCTCGACGGTCTGCATGAGTGCCGGGAGACTTTTGACCTGCGCCACAACGGTCGGAAGCAACAACATCACGGCGCCCGCGACAATCGCGAGTCCCACGATGTAGATCAGTAGAACCGTGATCGAACGATGCCCGCGAAACGGTGGCACTCGCTCCATCCGGTCGACGAGCGGCGTGAGGATCAGCGCGATGATGCCCGCGAAGATGAAGAGCAGCAGCACGTTGAAAACATGGACGAGGATGAACGCCGCGCCTTCGCAGATCCAGATGAGCGCCAGGATGATGGCGAGCCAGACCAGCGCCTTCAGCGAACGAGACTCGAGGAGCGGACGGATGCGCGGGCGGCTCGCTGCGGGGCGCGCCGCGCGTGGGGCCGATTGACCGCTGTTCGCGGCGCGGCCGCGACGCGTTGCCTCGACGCGCTTAGATGGAGACGTGCTCAAGATCAAAGCCTCGCAACTCGCGGGGCCGAGGGATGTGATGCGCATCGAGGAGTTGCACGCACCGGATCAGCTGACGAGCGCCGTCCAGGTTCATCTGATACTGGCGGCGCAGCCTCGAAACCGCTCGCAGTGCAAGGATGTCGCGAAGCGTGAAACGCCATTTGTTGGTGCCGGCGGCTGATCGTCTCGCGACCCCCAGCTCCTCGTAGAGGATCAGGGTGCGCGGATGGCTTCCCAGCATCTCTGCCGCTACGTCGAGGGTGTACAAGGGCTTCTCGAGCTGGACTGTTCCGTTCATCAGGCCGCCTCCGGATGGCAAGGCGTTGCCGCCCTCGCCGGGCTATGGGGGATCGAGCATCGGTCGGGCTTGCACATTGTCACAAAATCTTATAGTGTCACTATAGCCTGGGTGGACCAGCATCGGAACGTCCGTCAGGAGACTGGTGGCTTGGGTGATATAGTCGATATCAGTAAAATGGTCAGTCTACGCGTCGTATAGTGGTGCTCGAAGGGAGCCGGAGCGAATCGCCGTCTGAGATTGCTGCGCCTGGAACCAGCCCGCCTCCAGACGATGCTGCGCGAAGTGTTGACGAGGCAATCGGGCGCCTCGTCGGACGGCTCCTCGACGTTCCGAGCGACCCCCGCGCGCCCATCCCACTCCGGGAGGTGCTCCAACTCATGGCGGTCGAGGCGACCTATCTCGTCGACGACGCCGAGTGCGTCATCTCGATCGTCTCCGCCGCGCGACCGGACGTCTTTCAGGTCGTCGCCGGATCCGGTCCCTGGGCGGAGGAACTGATCGGCAGGGAATGGCCGCTCCACGAAGGAATGCTCCACGGGCGGGCGATTCTCCACCAGACCCCCGTCGAGACCACCGACCCTGCGGCGGACAGCGCCGCCCCGGACGTGTTCCGCGAGCGGATCCGGGTGGGACGCCTCGTCCCCTTGTCGACCGGCACACCGCTCCCCGACGGACGCGTCGCGACGGGAGTTGTCGGGTTCTGGCGCGCGGAGAGCCGGCCATTCAACGACGTCGACAGAGCCGTGATGGATCGCTTCACCCGCTTGATCAGCATCATCGTCCTCGGCGACGACGCCCGCGAATCGAACTCAGCGTCTGGTCGAACGCCTGCGTCTGACGAGTGAAGCGACGCGTGAGCTTTCGGCGTCACTCGACCCGTCGCGCGTTGTTCAGGCAATCGTCGAGCGGATCGCCGAGCAAGTCGACGTCGATCGCATCACGGTGACCAAATTCTGGCCGGATTCCATCGAGGCCATTGCCGGGTACGACCGTGATCGCGCTCCCGCGCGAATCGGGGCGAGATGGGAGTTGACTCCGGAGATTCGCGCCGCGATCGAGAGCGGCGAGGGCGCGTTTGAAGGTTTCTCCGACGTGCCTGGCATGCCCGAAGACATGCAGGAACAGCTGTCCGACGTGCGCCGGCGCGTCATCGTGCCTCTCCGGACCAGCGGCCATGCGCTCGGCATTCTCGCCGTGAGCCGTCGCTCGAATCAAGAGTTCGCGCAGCTCGACCTGGAAAACCTCGAACAGATCGCGCTCTCCGCCGCGCTCGCATTGCGCAACGCCAGCCTGTTTGCAGAAACCAAGGAGGCGCAGCAAAAGGCGTTGCGGGTGCTGCTCAGCGTGTCCGACCATCTCGATGCGGCGACCTCGGATGCCGATCTCTTCGCACGCTTCGCCGGAACCGTCGCAGAGCTCGTGGGAGCGCGCCGGGTGTTGCTGTGGAGGCTCAGCACCGACCGCACCCGTTTGACACCCGCGGCCGGGGCCTACGGTGTCACCGACGACGAGTTCGCGCAGTTGCGACCGGTCCCGTGCGACCCCAGCGGCACATCGGATCGCGACCGTGTTGTCTTTGGCGATGCCGTGTTTCGCGGACATGCGAACGAGCTCGGCACGAGCGTGCCTGTCCGCCAAGACGGTTCGGAGGCCGTCGACACCATGTCGGTCTCCTGGCGCGCTGGAGCACTACGCCTTGGTGTCCTGGCCGCACACGAACCGATCTATCCCGGCGGGTTCAGCGACGAGGACGCGTGGACGTTGCAGCTGGCCGCGTTCGCCGCCGGACTCGTCTGGCAGATCAAGGCGTCCGAGCACCGGATGCGCGCCCTTGCCGACGCTGAGGCGCAACGCCTGCACGAGCACATCGAGCGCACCCGGGCCATGGAGCAGATGCGCTCCGATTTTCTCAAGCTCGCATCGCACGAATTGCGCGGACCGATCGCCATCGTCCGCGGGTACTTCTCGATGATGGCGGACAAATCGCTCGACGGCGAGGCGCTCGAACGTGCGATGCCGGTCATCGAACGCAAGCTCGATGAGATGAACGCGCTCGTGAACGAGATGCTCGAGACCGCGCGTCTCGAGGAGGGGATCACGCGCCTCGACCGGCAACCCCAACGCCTGCGCGCGATCGTCACCGCCGCAACGTCGGCGATTCAGCCGCAGCTCACCGCGGGCCACCGTCTCGACGTTCGTCTGCCCGGTGACACGGTGATCGTGAACGTCGATGCGGGGAGGATCGAGACCGTCCTCCGGAATCTCCTCGACAATGCGATCAAGTTCTCACCGGACGGCGGCGAGATCAGCTGCGACGCTACGGCGAGTGACGGCTCTGCGCGCATCGCCGTCATGGACCACGGACTCGGGATTCCGGAGGAGCAGATGCACCGCTTGTTCACACGCTTCAGCCGGTTGGTGACTCCTGAGAACAGCCACATCTCCGGCACGGGACTCGGGCTCTATCTCTCGCGCGAGCTTGCTCGGCTCCACGGTGGGGATATCACCGCGGAATCGACACCCGGCGGTGGCACCTCATTCGTCCTGTCGCTGCCGTTGTGGGAGCCGGAAGCGACCGACGCCGGCTGATTGCTCCCGTGTGTCCGGGCCGTCGCTCCAGACGGCGACCGAGTCGGCGTTGAGCGACGGCGTTGTATCCGAGCACGCAGCATCGTCCGGCGACAGCACAAGGGTTTTCTCCGAGGCTTCGGGCACGAGGACGGGAGTGTCGCCGAAGTTGCAACACACGAGCAGGTCGGCGTGCGAATACAGCAACAGGTTGCGGGCGCTGTCATACCACGCGTTGGTGGTTGTGGCCTGGCCGTCCACAGCCTCGTCCCGAGAACGGCGGAGTGCGATCAGCGCTCGGTACCACCCGAGCATGCGCCCGTGGACTCCATCGTGGACCTCGTCCCATCGCAATACCGACCGCTGAAACGTCGCGGGTGACTGCGGGTCGGGTACAGCATCGGCGGGCCAGCCGAACGCTCTGAACTCACGGCGCCTCCCGTTGGTAACGGCCTTGCGAAGGTGCGCATCGCCGAGGTCGGTGAAGTACTGAAACGGTGTGCTCGCCGCCCATTCCTCGCCCTGGAAGAGCATGGGAACCATCGGCGAGAGCAGTGTCAAAGCTGCTGCCATGCGAGCCCGTCCGTCACTGACCAGATGGCAGAGACGCTCGCCGGCGGCGCGATTGCCGACCTGGTCGTGATTCTGTGAGTACACGATGAATCGGGATTGGGGGAGATCGCCGGCGTAGCGCCCGACCGTGCGTTTGCGGTGTCGCGAGTACTGGCCCGCATAGACAAAGGACTGCAGCAGCGCGGTGGTGATCTCATCCGGGCGGCCGAAGTCCTCGTAGTACCCGTGTTGCTCGCCGGTCAGCACGGAGTGCAGCGCGTGATGGAAATCATCGTTCCACTGCCCGGTCAAGCCGTATCCCCCACGGTCTCGATCGCGCACGAGTCGCGGGTCGTTGCTGTCGCTCTCCGCGATGACCCACACCTCCCGCCCGAGTTCCGCCGCAAGCTCCGCCACGCGCGTCGTGATCGCCTCGAGGATGTGGAGCGGCGAGGTGTCGATGATGGCGTGGACTGCGTCGAGCCGCAGCCCATCGACTGCATACTCGCGCACCCACATCTCCACGTTGTCGAGCACGAAACGACGGACCTCGTCCGAGTGCTCGCCGTCGAAGTTGAACGCGCTGCCCCAGGGCGTCTCGTAGCGATTGGTGAAGTACGGGCCGAACGATCCGAGGTAGTCGCCCTCAGGACCAACATGGTTGTACACGACGTCGAGGATCACCGCGATACCGCGGCGGTGACACGCGTCAACAAGGCGGTGGAACCCGGACGGGCCACCGTAGGTGCTCTGTGGCGCGAAGAGGTCGACGCCGTCGTATCCCCATCCGCGCCGGCCGGGGAACTCCGCGACCGGCATCACCTCGATCGCATTGATGCCGAGAGCGACGAGGTGGTCCAGGTGACCGATCGCACCGTCGAACGTGCCTTCGGCGCTGAACGTTCCCGTGTGCAGCTCATAGATGACAGCGTCTCGCGATGGAAACCCTCGCCAGTCGTCGCGGCCACGCTTGCGTGGATGCGCAACGAGGCGCGACCCGCCGTGGACGCCCGCCGGTTGAAACCGCGAGCGAGGATCGGGCATCGGCTCACTCCCATCGACGCCGAACGCGTAGTCGTCGTCAGCGGCGACCACCGCGTTGCAAGCGAACCAACCGCCGCCACTCTCCTCCATCCGCTTGCGGTCGTCACCCAGCAGAAGCTCGACCTGTTTTGCGTCGGGTGCCCAGACGCTGATCCGGCGCGTGGTCACATGCGCTCCAGAAGGGCGACCGGAGCCTCGGGGACCACCGCCTGGACTCGCTGCTCGCCGCCATCGATCTCGGCCCCAGTGAACGCATCACGCCATCGACCTTCGGGAAGCTGCACGACCGTGTCCTGCCAACCGGAGCGCAGCAGGATCGGCCAGCGCAAAGCGACAGTCACCGTCACGGGTTGGGCGTCCGCGCGAGTCCGCACGAAGCAGATGGCGTTTTCGGCGCGCGAGCCCGTGGCCGGCAGTCGCTCATACCCGGAATCCCTGCCGAACGCCTCCATGTGACCGGCGCGCACGGCGAGAGCGCGGGCGATCACTCGCAGCTTCGGAGCACCCTCGTCGAGCCGGGACATGAACGCGCCACCATCCGCTCCCGTCACCTCGCGAAGCAGCCGGCGTCGAACGTCATAGTCGACAGGCGTCCGGTTGTCAGGGTCGACGAGCCGGAGGTCCCAGAGCTCGGAGCCCTGGTAGATATCGGGTATCCCCGGTGCCGTCATCTTGATCAGGGTCTGGGAGAGCGAGAGGATCTGCCACTCCGGCGTGATGCACTCGATGACGGCGTTGACCTCCGCGCGAACCTCCTGGTCGTCGATCATGGCGCGGACGAAGCCCTCGAGCGCTGCCTCGTAGCGCTTGTTTGGTTCGATCCAGCTTGTCTCGACCTTTGCCTCGCGCGACGCCTTGAGCATGTACGCCCAGGCGCGGTCCGAATCGAGCGGATACGCGCCGATGAGCGTCTGATAGAAAAGATATTCCGCCTGCCTTGAGGGCATGTGGTCCCCAACGTGGCGCGCGGCCAACGCGTGCAGTGCAGTCAGAGCATCACCCCATCGCCGGGGGATCTCCGACAACATGGCGATGCGCAGCCGGGCATCCTCCGACCGTTTGGTGTCGTGCGTCGTCGTCGCCAGCAGCGTCATCGGCTGCTTCGCTGAGTTGAAGACACACATGGCATGAAACTCGTCGAGGGTGCTCGTCGCGTCCGGGTCCGAGCCCACCTCGTTCAGTGCCACGAGCCTGACGTAGCGGTAGAACGCGGTGTCCTCGACTCCTTTGGCCATCACCGCCCCCGCCACCTGCTGGAACCGCTCCCGAAGGTCTTCCCGTTCCGGAGTCGCGTCTCCCTCGGCACGGAGGACGGCGAGGATTGCATCGAGGCGTCCTGCATCGCAGCGACCGGAGTGCAATGCACTCGCTGCGGCGACTCCGGTGGCGCGCTCGTCGTCGTCCGACAGCGCCTCGTTCGCGCGCGGATAGATCCGGTAGCGAGGCATGCCCGCGATGAGCTCGACCAGCTCGTCGTGGGCATCGACGATGCCCGCTGCCGCGGCAACGCGTGTGAGCCTCGCGAGCTCCGCACTGAGCACGGTCTCCTCGATCTCACGCCGCGCTTCGTTCGAGTGCGCCTGGAAGCGCCCGCGGTCACCGGTGAACTCGGTGTACGTGGCGTCGAGCTCCGCAAGACCTTCGGCGCGGACCATGAGTGCGGTCATCCTGGATCCGAACTCGTACCCGGTGGTGCCGTCGATCGGCCACGCCGGTGGCACGCGTTCCCCGGCGGCGAGGATCTTCTCGGCGATCAGCCAGGCGCCTGGAACCGCCGACCGCAGGCGGCCGGCGAAGCCTGCGGGATCTCGGAGGCCATCGATGTGGTCGATGCGGAGACCGTCGACGGTGCCGTCGTCGAGCAGCGCGAGCGCCCTGGCGAGAACGGCCGCGTTGACCTGCGGATCCTCCACGCGAAGACCCGCCAGCGACGAGACATCGAAGAAGCGCCGGTAGTTGAGATGTCCGGATCCGGTCGCGGCATCCTCGAGGATGTAGTGCTGCCCCTCGAGTGTTGCAAGGGACACGGGGCCGGTATCGGTAGCTGTGCCGGCCGCGAGCGGAAAGGCACTGCGTTCGTAGCGGAGCTCCAGCTCGCCATCCGGCCCGGGCTCGACCTGCAGCGCGGCTTCATCAAGTAACTGCGAGCGAGACGCGGCCAGCACAGGCAGGAGCACGCGCCCGTCGAGGGCCGGCGCGTCCCAGTCGATGTCGAAGGAGCGTGCATATCGACTACCGCGCCCATCACGCAGCACGCTCCACCACCACGTGTTCCTGCGGTCGGAGATGCACATGTGATTGGGCACGATGTCGAGGAGCTGACCCATCTGTGACCGCCGAAGCGCTTGGTCGAGCTCGTGCAGCCCTCGCTCACCACCCAGGTCGGCGCTGATGCGTGTGGGGTCGACGACGTCATAGCCGTGGGTGCTGCCCTCCGCCGCCTGCATGTACGGTGAGCAATAAAGGTGCGAGATGCCGAGCTCCTCGAGGTACGGGACGATTGCCGCGGCCGCCTCGAAGTCGAACTCTTTGCGGAGCTGCACCCGGTACGTGGCCCGTGGCTCAGCCCTCACAAGCGCTGCCGGAGCGAGCCGAATTCGCGTACTATCAGCGGTACTATCAGCATTTATACACGTGATCCTATCAATTTTCGGCGCTGCGCCATCATTGCGCCGCAATGACCACGGCGAGCCGTCGTACTGGGAGCCGCGCGAATCCGCGCCACCAGGCATGGCCCGGGAGCGAGTCGCCGCTCGGTGCCACGTGGGATGGGGAGGGAACGAACTTCGCCGTGTACTCGGCTTCGGCAGAGGCTGTGGACGTCGTGCTGCTCGACGACGACGGAGTTGAGACGGCAGTGTATGAGCTGCAGGAGCGCACCGATCTGGTCTGGCACGGGTACATCGACCAGGTCGGCCCGGGGCAGCGATACGGGCTCCGAGTCCACGGGACGTACGATCCGCTCCACGGTCTTCGTCACAACCCGAAAAAACTGCTGCTCGATCCCTATGCTCGGGCGATTGCGGGTCGGTTCCGGCAGGGGCCGGCGCTCTTCGGCTACTCGTTCGACGGCGACGATCTCGTTGCCAGCGACATCGATTCGCGGACGGCCATGCCGAAGAGTGTGGTTGTCGACAAGAGCTTTCCGTGGGGCGATGACCACAGACCCGATACGGCGTGGGCCGACACGGTCATCTACGAGTTGCACGTCAAGGGCTTCACGATGCGTCATCCGGACATCCCGGAGGACCTGCGGGGTACGTATGCGGGCCTTGCGCACCCGAGCTCCCTCGAGTACCTGCAACAGCTGGGAGTGACAGCGGTCGAACTCATGCCGGTGCACCACTTCATCGATGCGGGCCACCTCGTCGATCGCGGTCTGGTGAACTACTGGGGGTACGACTCGGTCGGATACTTTTCGCCAGAGAGTCGCTATTCGGCCGGAGGCGGCAACGGCGACCAGGTCCGCGAGTTCAAGGCGATGGTGCGAGCGCTGCACGCCGCCGGGCTCGAAGTGATCCTGGATGTCGTGTACAACCACACCGGGGAGGGCAACCACCTCGGCCCGACGGTGAGCTTTCGCGGCATCGACAACCCGTCCTACTACCGGCTCGTCGAGGAGGAGCCACGCTTCTATTTCGACGTCACCGGGACCGGCAACAGCCTCAACGTCAGCAGTCCGATCACCCTGCAATTGATCACCGACAGCCTTCGATACTGGGTGACCGAGATGCACGTCGACGGCTTCCGTTTCGACCTGGCAGCCGCGCTCGCGCGCCAGTTCTACGACGTCGACCGGCTCTCCGCATTCTTCGACATCATTCATCAGGACCCGGTGCTGTCGAGGGTCAAGCTCGTTGCGGAGCCGTGGGACGTGGGCGAAGGCGGCTATCACGTCGGCAATTTCCCGGTGCGCTGGGCCGAGTGGAATGGCGCGTACCGCGACACCGTCCGCGATTTCTGGCGCGGCGAGGCCGGAGGCGTTCGCGACATCGCGAACTGCCTGACCGGATCCAGCAGCCTATACGAATGGGACGGTCGCCACCCGTGGGCGAGCATTAACTTCGTCACGGCGCACGACGGCTTCACGCTCCGCGACCTCGTGTCGTACAACAAGAAGCACAACGAGGCCAACGGCGAGGGCAACGACGACGGCGCCAACGACAACCGCTCATGGAACTGCGGTGCCGAGGGTGAGACCGATGACGACGAGATCCGTACCCTGCGCGACCGCCAGCGCCGCAACCTGATCGCAACCGTCCTGCTCTCCCAGGGCTGCCCGATGATCTGCGCCGGCGACGAGATCGGCCGAACCCAGCAGGGCAACAACAATGCGTACTGTCAGGACAACGAGCTGTCCTGGCTTGACTGGTCGTCGTTGGACTCGGTGATGCTGCGGTACGTGCAACGCGTCGTTGCGCTGCGACGCGAACAACCGGTGCTGCGGCGCAAGCGGTTCTTCTCGGGCGAGGCAACCCGTCGTTCGGGACGCAAGGACATCATCTGGCTGCTGCCCAACGGTGAGGAGTTCACCGACGGTGACTGGGACAACGATGGCGAGCGTTCCGTTGGCATGATCCTCAATGGCGAAGAGATCCCCGATCGCGATCCACGCGGTCACCGCATCTCGGGCGAACTCGTTGATGGTCCTGCTCCACAGTGGCGACGTGCCGATCACGTGGAAGATGCCCTCAGGTTGGAAGGGCGGCTGGGGTCTCATCCTGGACTCGGACGACCCCGAGGGTCACCGCGGCTCGAGCACGCATCACCAGGGCGACGAGCTCCCCATGCAGGCGCACTCCCTTGTCGTGCTCAGGCACGCGCTTGACGCTGCCGCCGAGCATGCGTCCGGCACAAGACGAACCTAGCCCCCAACTCCACAGCGATGCCAGAACTCTGTGACGCACCCGAAACCGCACGGCACGATCAAGCGTGTGCTCGGCGTCCTGAAACTCCTCGGGCCGGGCCTGATCACCGGCGCGAGTGACGACGATCCGAGCGGGATCGGCACGTACAGCCAGGCGGGAAGCCAGTTCGGCTACAGCGTGCTCTGGACGGCGCTCTTCACGTTGCCGTTGATGCTCGCGGTCCAGGAGGCATGCGCACGCATCGCGCTGCAGACCGGCGTGGGACTTGGCGTCTCACTGCGAAGGAAGTTTCCGACGTCGCTGGTTGGTGCTTGTATCGCCGCGCTCTTCCTCGCCAATATGATCAACGTCGGCGCGGACCTCGGTGCGGTGGCGGCCGCCGGATCCCTGCTCACGCGCGGCCACGTGAACGCGGCGTGGTTCCTTGCGCCAATTGCGGTGGTCATCCTCGTGCTCCAGTACGAGCTTTCGTACGCAGTGATCTTTCGGGTCTTCAAGTTCCTGACGCTCGCCCTCTTCGCCTATGTGGTGACGGTCATCGTGTCGCACCCACCCTTTCTCATGACGATCGAGTCCACGATCACTCCGCACATCCAGCTCAGTGCAGGGTTCATCGGGATCATCGTGGCCATCCTCGGAACGACGATCTCGCCATACCTGTTCTTCTGGCAGGCGAGCTCCGAGGTTGACGAGATGGTCGATCGCGGCCTCGACACCGAGGTCGAGCGCCAGGGAGTGAGCCGGCAGGAGATGCACGATGCACGTGTCGACGTGCTCGTCGGGATGGGGTACTCGCAGGTCGTGATGTTCTCCATCATCCTGACGGGAGCAGCCGTGCTCCACGCGTCCGGTCATACCAACGTGGCGACCGCCGCGCAGGCGGCGCAGGCGCTGCAGCCGATTGCCGGACCGTTCGCGTTCATCCTCTTCTCCGTGGGGATCATCGGGACGGGAATCCTCGCGATTCCAATCCTCAGTGGCTCCGCGACCTACGCTGTCAAGGAGTTCTTCGGCATGAAGGGCACGCTTGCAGACAAGGCACGGTCGCGACCCGCCTTCTACGCTGTCCTCACGTGCGCACTCGCGGGAGGGCTCGTGATCAGCCTGCTCGGGATTGACCCGATCAAGGCGCTGGTGTTCACCGCCATCATCAACGGCATCGTCGCGCCGCCGATGCTCGCGCTCATCGCCCTGCTCGGTCGCGACCGTACGGTCATGCAAGACCAGACCAATGGCGCGCTGAGCAACGTGCTGCTCTGGCTCACCACCGGCGTGATGACCGCTGCAGCCCTCGGGCTGCTCATCACGTCGCTGTAATGCGCCATCACTCCCCTACCACCACGGGTGTTTCCGGCACCTCCCATCGCAGCAGCTCTTCGAGACGTGCGCCAAAGTCTGCGGGAGCGAAGATCTCGTCACTCTTGATGATTGCATCGAGAGTCCACCAGCGATGCGCTCTGATCATTGCAGCCTCCTCCGGCTCGAACCCCGTGGTATCAACCTGATGCGAATCGACGCGTATCAGGAAGTACTCCTCGACGTGTCGCTCGACAACTCCGTTCCAAGGAAAGGCGACATCACGCAACCACACAGGCGATGAGAGCGTCGTGATGTCAACGGCAAGACCGGTCTCCTCCATCACCTCGCGAACCACGGCAGCCTCGTACGTCTCGCCGGCATCCAGCGCGCCGCCAGGTGCGAACCACCACGGGTGGCGGTCGGGGAGCTCACCTCGAAAGAGCAGCACGCGGTCTTCGGAGTCAACGATGAGC
This sequence comes from Candidatus Dormiibacterota bacterium, assembly GCA_963791435.1. Taxonomy (GTDB): domain Bacteria; phylum Chloroflexota; class Dormibacteria; order Aeolococcales; family Aeolococcaceae; genus Palsa-851. The sequence goes on along the minus strand of CAWBSL010000003.1, from coordinate 426,701 downwards.
GCGCGGGCGGCCGCTCGAACCGGTGCGTCGTCGAAATCGGTTCCCACCACCCAACCGTACAGCGGAGATACTTCCGCCACCGCCGAACCGTTCGCGGGATAGGCTTCGCGGATGGTTTTCACCCCGGCCGTTCAGGTGGTCCCGCAGTCCGAGCGACGGCTCGCGCTTGCCGCAGCGCTGGCCACCGTCGTCCTCTGGGCGTCTGCGTTCGTCGGGATCCGTGCCGCGGGCCGTGTGCTGTCGCCGGGATCGCTCGCACTGGGACGTCTGGCGGTCGGGAGCGTCGCGCTCGGCATCCTGACGCTCGCGCGCAAGCAGCCGCTGCCACGGCGCGCCGACCTCCCCGGACTGCTCGTTTGCGGCCTGCTCTGGTTCGGCGTCTACAACATCGTCCTCAACCAGGCAGAGCGACTCGTCGACGCTGGGACCGCCGCGATGCTGGTTAACGTCGGTCCGGTGTTCGTCGCCATCTTGAGCGGTCTCTTCCTGGCTGAGGGCTTCCCGCGCCGTGTGGTGGTGGGCTGCACGATCGGGTTCCTGGGCGCGGTGATCATCGGCTTCGCGACGTCGAACCATGGTCTTCAGGCCGGCCTCGGCGCGCTCCTCTGCATCGTCGCTGCGGCCGCGTACGCGGGTGGCGTCACCGCGGAGAAGCCGCTGCTGCGGCGCAATTCGGCGCTCACCATCACGTGGCTCGCCTGCACGATCGGCGCCGTCGTCTGCCTGCCGTTCGCGCCACAGCTCGTGCACGACCTCGGCGCCTCGAATGCCGGTGCCGACGCGTGGATGCTCTACCTCGGCCTGTTTCCAACCTCCATCGGCTTCACCTTCTGGGCGTACGCCCTGGCGCGAACCAGCGGCGGACGCATGGGCGCGATGGCATACCTGGTTCCACCCGTGACCATTCTCATGGGCTGGTTGATCCTCGGTGACGTGCCGCCGGCGCTCGCGCTCGTCGGCGGCGTCCTCTGCCTCGCCGGCGTCGCTGTGACCCGCGGCGCGAGGCTCCCACGCCGATTGACCAGCAGGAGACCCGCCCGCGCTTGAGTTCGTTCTATGTCATGTATAATTGACATATGACCTACTCGACCTCGACGCCCAAGGCCGATGCCGCCGTGGCATCGGTGCTCCAGGAGCTCAACTCCCTGGAGACTGAGGACCGCCTGGTGGCCCTGCGGTCGGTCGCCGTGCTGCTCGGGAGCAAGCGCGCATCCACCGTCCTCGCGGCGCGCGCCGAGGGGATGAGCTGGCAGGACATCGCGGACCTCCTCGGCATGTCGCGCCAGTCGGTATGGGACCGCTACGCGGCCGAGGATCAGAACCCGCCGCCGCCTGCACGTGGCCGGCCTTCACGCGCTCGCACCGCCACGCACACCTTCTCGAATTGCGCCGCCTACAAGGCGGTCACCACCCGCCAGTGATCAGGAGAGCCCCAATGATCAAGACCGTCGACGACGCAACATTTGATGCCGACGTGCTCGCATCAAGGACCCCGGTGCTGGTCGAGTTCGGCGCTTCGTGGTGCCCGCCGTGCCGGATGCTCGCGCCCATCCTCGACGAGGTCGCCGAGGAGCGGTCGGACCACCTGGAGGTGCGCACACTGGACGTCGACGTCAATCCCGTGATCCAGGCGAAATATCGCGTGATGTCGCTGCCCACCCTCCTCCTCTTTGTCGGCGGTGAGCCGGTCCGGCAGACGATCGGATTCCTTTCGAAGGGCCGGCTCCTCGCGTTCATCGACGAGGCACTCCAGATCGCCGCGTAGTCCCCGGGCCTCCCTCGGCGCAAGGGGGTTCGACACGCCGGGATCGGTACAGTCGTGTGGTGGGGACCCCTTCCGGCACGCCGACCAACGATGCGGCTGACGTCGCCGCAACCCCGCGAGGCGGCCTCGGTCATGCGCTCGACGTTCTCGAGGATGGCCCGCATCCAACCCCCCGGCCGCAGGTGATCGGCAACCTGATCCTCACCTCGCACGCCGGGCTGATCATCGCGTTCGCACTGGTGCTCCTGTACCTGAGCGGGCTCGCGTTCACCCCACTGCGGCCGGTGCACTTCGCCCTCGGGTTCGCGCTGATTCCCCTCCTCGTGGTCAAGCTCGCGAGCACGGCCTGGCGGGCGATCAGCTACTACTTCCGGCGCGGGGCGTACCGGGCAGCCGGCGCGCCGTGGTTGCTGCCCCGCCTGATCGCGATACCGCTGGCCATCGCCGCAGTGCTTGCGACCGCGAGCGGCGTCGTGCTCTGGGCCGAGGGCACCGATCACGGCACCTGGGCGGCAATTCATACCGCTGCGGTCATCGCCCTCGGCGTCGTGGTGCTCGTGCATGTCGCCGTGTATCTGCGCAAGGCGCTGCGAGCATCTGCGAGGAGCCTCGCCGCCACCGCCGTCAACCGACCGGAGAAAGTGATCGTATGGGCTCTGCTAGCGGCACTCGCTGCCGGCGCGGTGGCAACCGGTCTCGAACCCACCTGGCACCCATCGGTGGCACCGCCTCCCGCCGCAGCCGCGCAGCCCTGACGCGTAGCTAGCGGCGCTGAGGCGTCGGCGTCGTGCCGCCCACGACGTCGAACACGTCCCACATCGCGGCGTACGTACCCCGCTTCGCGAGCAGCTCGTTATGCGTACCCGCCTCCACCACCTCCCCGCTGTGCAGGACGATGATGCGGTCGGCCGCCTTCGCGGTCTGCAGCCGGTGCGCGATGACCACCGTCGTGCGGCCTTGCGAAACCTCCTGCATCGCGGCCGCAACGTGTGCCTCGGTCACGAGGTCGAGGTTCGAGGTGGCCTCATCGAGCAGCAGCAACACCGGGTCCACCAGCTCGGCCCGGGCAAGCGCGATGAGCTGGCGCTGACCTGACGACAGGGATCGGCCGCGCTCGGTCAGCTCGTGGTGATAGCCACCGGCGAGATGCGCGATGAAATCGTGGGCACCTACCGCGCGCGCTGCCGACTCCACCTCGGCATCGCTCGCCTCTGGGCGTCCATACGCGATGTTGTCTCGGACCGTGCCCGAGAAGAGGAATGCCTCCTGGGGCACGTAGCCCAGCTGCAGGCGGAAGTCGTGCAGACCGATCGCGCGAAGGTCGTGGCCGTCGACGTTGACGCTGCCGTCATCGGGGTCGTAGAAGCGCGCGAGCAGCTTCATGACGGTTGACTTGCCCGCCCCGGTCTCCCCGACCAATGCGACGGTCTCGCCGGCGGCGATTCGCAGGTCGATGCCTTTCAACGCCTCCGGAGGCTTCCGCCACGCGGCGTCCCGAGAGACGAGAAAGCGCGGATCCTGAGGCCCCCGTCGATCGACGGGACGCGCTCCCTCGAAGCCGGCACGCGCAGCCGGCACCGGATACGAGAACCGGACGTGGTCGAGGCTGATATCGCCATGCAGCCGGCCGGTTTCCTCAGGCACGACTGGGTCCGGTGTGAGCGTGTCGAGCTGCATGAGCTCGGAGATGCGCCCTACCGAAACGCGCGTCTGCTGCCACGCGTCGAAGACCTGCGACAGCTGCTGGATCGGCGAGAAGAAGAGGTCGATGTAGAGCAGGAACGCGATCAACGCGCCCGACGTGAGGTATCCGGTCTCGATGAGCCGCGCGCCGACTCCGAGCACGATCGCATCCGCCACAGCTGACATGAACTGCACGAACGGGAAATACGTCGCGACGAGCCGCTGTGCAGCGACACGCGTCTCGAGGTACGAGCGGCCGAGCCTGTGGAACTGCGCCATCGCAGCGCCCTCGTGCACGAACGCCTGCAACTCGCGCACGCCGGACAGGCTCTCCTGGAAATCGGCGTTGACGATGGCGATTCGCTCACGCGACATGCTGTAGAGGCGTGCGGCCCTCTGCCGGAAGATGACTGTGGCAATGGCGAGCGGGATCGCGACCGACAGCGTCCAGAGTCCGAGCTCCGTGTTGATGACCACGAGCGCCACGCCAACGCCGACGAACGTCACGATGGAGACGAGCGCGCTGAGCAGCCCGTTCTCGATGAGTGATTCGAACTGGTCGACGTCGGTGGTCATTCGGGTCATGATTCGACCCGCCATCTCGCGCTCGTAGTAGTCGAGCGAAAGCCGTTGCAGCTGCGCCCAGATTCGGATGCGGAGCGACAGCATGATTCGCTGCGCCGCGCGCCCGGTGACAAACGTCTCGGCGATCTCGTCGATGAGGTCGATGCACGTCACGAGCAGGAACACGCCGGCAGCGGCGAAGAGCACGAAGGACGATCCCTTCGCCACCCCGTTATCGAGACCTGTCTTCACCAGCACCGGGCCTGCAAGCGTCGCTACGCCGTCGATGATCACGAGCACGAGCCCGAGCAACAACGGACGGCGGAACTCGCGGAGGAGTCGCAACAGCGTGAAGTGCTTGTCGTGGCGCGACTCGTACTCCAGGTTCACCTTCGCCACGTCGCGCACCGGGCGGAGCCGCGCCACGCGCGCGAGCAGCTCGGGCGTTGGCGCGAGGTTGAGCCTCCAGCCGCCCCCGCCGCCACCGAGACCCGGGCCGAGCGAGGGCGCGCCGATGGATGCGCCGGTCGACCGTGCTGCGGTCCTGCTGCCCGAACGCTGCCAGTCACCCGCCCAAGCGGACGCGGTGATACCGTCCGCTCCGGCCGCGGACGCGATGGTCGCAAGCGCCTCGATCGAGTCACCGATCTTCTCGGCGTCGAGCTCCTCGAGGCCGGACACGAGCGTTCGATAGAGCGCGCTTCGAGCAATGAGCTCCGCATGGGTGCCGGACTCCACCACGAGACCGTCGGACAGCACGACGATCCTGTCGGCGAGATGCAGCGTGGACTGGCGATGCGCGATGAGCAGCGTCGTCCGGTCAGCCATCACTGCTCGCAACGCGTCGTGCACCGCGGCCTCGACCCGCGCATCGATCGCGCTCGTGGCGTCGTCGAGGATCAGGATGCGCGGGTCATAGAGGATCGCCCGCGCTAGCGCGACGCGCTGGCGCTGCCCACCCGAGAGCGTCAGTCCCCGCTCACCGATTGCGGTGTCGTAACCGCGCGGCAGCTCGGTGATGAAGTCGTGCGCCTGCGCGGCGCGGGCCGCCGCCTCGATCTGTTCATCGGTGGCATCGGGATGCCCGTACGCGATATTGGCTCGCACCGAATCGGAGAAAAGGAAGCTGTCCTCGAAGACAACGCCCACCTGGCGGCGCAGGGATCGGAGCGTGACATCGCGGACATCGTGCCCATCGATGAACACCGTTCCCTCGGTGGGATCGTAGAAGCGCGGGACCAGCATCGCGAGCGTCGACTTCCCGCTCCCGCTCGGACCGACGATGGCAACGCGCTCGCCCGGCGTGATGTGCAGGTCCACGCCCTGAAGAACCGGATCACCGTCGCCGTATCGGAAGTGGACATTCGAGAAATGGATGTCGCCGCGGAGCTCGGGCAAGTCGACTGCATCAGCTTTGTCGGCGATCGCCGGCGGGAGGTCGAGGAGCTGGAAGATCCGCTCAAGTCCCGCTCGAGCCTGCTGGCCGATGGTCAGGACGCCGGCGAGCTGGCGGGCCGGCGCCATGAGCTGCGTGACATAGGTCGAAAACGCCAGGAACGTGCCGAGCGTGATGTCGTGCTGGAGGGCGAGCCACCCGCCCAGCGCGAGGATCGCCACCTGGGCAAACATCGGGATCGCCTCGAGGAGCGGTTGATATCGGGACTGGAGTCGCACCGCGCGCATCTGCGAGCCGTAGAGGGTCTTGGCCGCGCCGGCGATGCGCTCGACCTCGCGTTGCTCCTGGCCGAACGCCTTGACGACCCGGACACCGTTGAGGTCTTCGTCGACGATCTGAACAAGGTCGCCCTCGCGCTGCTGGCCGTCCCAGGTGGCTGGGAAGATGCGCCAGCGCATGCGGTAGGAAACGATGAGCAGGCTCGGAGCGACGACGACGCTCACCAGCGCGAGCAACGGCGAGAGATAGAGCATCACGCCGAGCGAGAGGAAGAGCAGCAGGATGTTGCTGCTCATGATCGGGAAGAAGCTCAGCAGCCCTTGAACGAGCGTCGAGTCAGAGTTCGCCCGCGCGACCAGCTGGCCGGTCGGCATCCGGCCGAGGTTGTCGAAATCCAGCGCCTGCAGGTGGTCGTGCATGTCGTTGCGCAGGTCGTACTGCACCTGGAGAGCAACACGGCCGCCTCGATACCGCCGGATGTACGCGAAGGCGAAGCTCGCCGCCGCGAGTGCGATCAGGAGGAGGAGCCACGGCCACAGCACCGACGTGCGCGTGAGGATGACGCCGTCGACGATCTGCCGCGCGACGAGCGGCACGGCTGTCTGGCAGACACTCCCGAGGACCGCGGCACCGCACGACAGCACCACGTCGCGCCGGTGCCGAAGCATGTAGCCCCACAGTCGCCGGATCCACCCGGGCGTGACGGGAGCTTCGCTCAACCGCGTTCGTTGGTCGTCGTTGGATCCTCAGCCAGACAAATTGACGCGATCAGCGTAGCGCGACGGGCGTCGACAGCCGCCTCGTCAGCCGGCTGCGGGCGACATCGAAGAGCTGACCCTGCGCCGGATCGCCGCGAGAATCCGTACGGCAAACTCCGGGCTGTCGGTGAGAGTTACCCGGTACATACCGCTCTCGTTGGTGCGAGGCTCGATCCGGATGACCCGCAGGCCCGCATCCTGCAGGGCGGCGAGCATCCGCGCCACGCCGGCTGGGCGCTGCGGCGCGGTCTCCATGATGTCGCTGTCCCTGACGTCGATCGCGAGCATTGCTCGTCCCCCATCGCGGTTGGATTACGGACGCATCATGAACGCGGCATTCTGTCGACTCCGTGAGCAACCTGTCTCAGAGGGATTCCGCATGTACGTCGGATCGGTGGTGATCGACTGCAACGACTTCGCGGCCATGTACGCGTTTTGGATCGCTGCGCTTCGCTACGTCCCCCGAGACCCGCCGGAGGACGGGTGGGCGGTGCTTCGCGATCCCGAGGGCGTCCACGTCAACGTCTCGCTCCAGCGGGTCCCGGAACCGAGGATCGGCAAGAATCGGCTCCACCTCGATCTGTACACCCAGGACCAGCAGGGCGAGGTCGAGCGGCTTCTGGGGTTGGGGGCAGTGCCGTATCCGCGAACCGCGGAGGCCGGCGAGGACTTCGTCACCCTGCAGGACCCCGAGGGCAACATCTTCGATGTGATCGACAAGACGGGAGGCTGAGCATGGCCATTGATCGCGTCCTCCTGGACCAGCGCTGCTCGCTCCTACGGGCGCTCCATGTTCCGGGCACGCCGCTGGTGCTGGCGAACGCCTGGGACGCGGCATCGGCTCGAGCGGTCGTCGCCGCGGGCTTTCCGGTGGTCGCCACGACGAGCGGTGGGGTTTCCGCGACGCTGGGGTACGCCGACGGCCAGGACGCGCCGGTTGACGAGATGTATGCCGCCGCGGCGCGCATCGCTCGCTCGGTCGACGTGCCCGTGACGGTCGACTCCGAGGCCGGGTACGGGCTCAGACCCGACCTGCTCGTCGAACGCCTCCTCGAGGTTGGCGCCGCCGGATGCAACCTGGAGGACAGCGACCATGCCGCCGGTGGACTTGTCCCTGCTCGTCAGCACGCGGAATGGCTGGCAGCGGTGCGTCGTGCGGCGATCGAACGCGACTACGGGCTCGTGATCAACGCGCGCATCGACACATTCATCGGTCAGCAACAGCAGGAGACGCCCGCGCTCCTCGACGACGCGATAACTCGGGCGCGTGAGTACATCAATGTCGGCGTCGACTGCGTTTTTCCGATCCTGATGCACGACGTCGATGTCATCACTGCGTTCCTCGACGCCGTCCAGTTCCCGGTGAACATTTTCGCTGTGAAGCCTGCGCCATCCAACGCCGTCCTCGCGGCGATGGGCGTCTCGCGGATCAGCTACGGAACGTCGCTGTTCAGGCAGTTTATGGGAGATCTGAAGGCGAAACTCGACACTCTGAGGCAGTGAGCATTCACGAGCCCGGTATGGTGATGCCAGGTTGCTCGTGCCACGTGATGCCGCCATCGCTGGTCGTCCAGAGGCCACCCGGTACGAAGGTCCAGCCGTGCAGAGAGTCAGTGAAGCCGATGCCTTCAGCCCCGCCGCCGCCCCCGAATTGGTCGGGTGGGAGTGATGCGTGCGTCCAGGTCGCTCCATCGTCATGCGTGACGAGGTCGTTCTCACGATCATTGGCCATCCAGGCTGTGGTGCTGTTGAGCATCACGAGTCCGATTGGCGCACCACCACTGTTGATCGATCCGACATTCGGTTCTGGCGGTGAGAAGCCCTCGTTGTACCACTCACGACTCCGAAGCGCCCAATTCGCGCCACCATCGTTCGACGTCCACACCTCTTGTGGTGCCGGCCATCCGCCCTCATTGGCACACGCCAGCATGAGCTGTTCGGGTGACGATGCGCCGAGGAGCATCGTCGCGCCGGCGTGACACGGCAGCGCGGCGAGTGACGCCCAGATATGGCCGTTGTCATCGGAACGCACGAGCGCGGGGCGCTGCTGGTTCTCATCGAGCACCCACATACGCCCGCCTTCCCGCAGCAATTGGGTGAGCGGCTCGTCCCCGTTGTTGTCGATGGGCGACTGCACCGACTCCGGCAACGCCAGATCGTGCCACGAGCCACCTGCATCGGGTTGCGAGAACAGGCGGGCTGTGCACGGCGCTGTCGTCGCGCAGGTCGTCACCGCCCATGCAGTCGCACCCGAGGCGACCATGTCGCCCACCTCCGCATTGCCGACGTTCAGCTGCTGCCAACTCTGGCCACCATCGTGTGTCGCGTCGACAACGTTGAGACCACTCGACGGCGAGCCCCATACCCACGCGTCGCTACTCGACGCCGCGGTCACCCGCAGGGTGAAGTTGCCACCATCGACATTGAATGGATACGGGACACGGGTCCAGTGCTGACCGCCGTCGGTGGTCTTGTAGACGCCGAACGTGCAGGTGTTCTGAACGTCGCACGCGCTTCCGAGGGTCCATCCGACCGATGCGCTCGAGAAGCTGTATGAAGCCGACCCGAAGTCAAGCGCAGCCGCAGGCGTCGGTGATGGCGTGACGGTAGGAGGAGTGGGCAGATGACGTGGGAGAGGCGACACCGCCGGTGGGGTCGTCGCCGGCGTCACATGTTTCCGCTGGGCGAGCGTTATTCCAAGCGCGCCACCGAGGACTGCGACAACGGCCAGGGCGATGAGCGCGCCACCGAGCCATCCGCGCACCCGCGGAGTTGAGATGCCTCCGTCGATGCGCTGACGCGTGGCCTCCAGAACACGGTCTTCGACTCCGGCACGCGGTCGAACCCCGTCGAGTGCCTGATGAACAAGGCGGGCGAACGGCTCTTCCTCGGGTGTGATGGGCATCAATCCGCCTCCGCCGTCAGCGCGCGATTCAAGTCGCTGGTGGCACGACGAGCGAGGGCTTTGGCCGCATCGACGGAACATCCCGCAGCTGAGGCCACATCCTCGAACGGGAGGTCGAGGTAGTAGCGAAGGACGATGACGAGCCGCCGACGATGTGGAAGTCGTGCCAGCGCTGCACGGAGGTCAAGGACCGCCGCAGGGTCGCTGCTCCTGGTTTGGGTCATCCTGGCAGGCTCTGAGGTTCGGACGACCCGCCACCAGCGCCCCCGCATCGTCTCTCGGCACTGATTCGCCACAATCCCGAGAAACCACGGGCGTAAATCGGTGCCCTCATGACGGTTGGCGCGCCGCCGCCAGGCCCGGACGCACGCATCCTGGACCGCGTCCTCCGCCTCGACAGGGTTCAGGAGCATGCCTGTCGCGAGCCGGACCGCCTCGGCGAGCAGAGGGCGCAGCTCCGCCTCGAATGCATCAGCGTTCCCATCGGTTTGGGCCATGACATCCGCCGCATTCACGCGGCCTGGCAGCGACGCCATTGACCCTCCTTATCAACGTGGTCACGGCTTAATACGGGTCCGGCGCGAGGAAAGTGTCACTCGATCGACGCTTGCGTACTAAGGTGGGTGGCACCGGCATGGAAGGACCCCAGCGGCGACGGCAGGTGACTCTTGCGCTCCTTGCCGCGGCTGCGGCGACGGCGACTGACTGCGGATACCTGGCGCTGATCCACAGCCAGGACGCGTCGGATCCGCTCTCCGGCACCGTTCCACTGGTGAGCGGCTACATCGCCGCGATCGCAGTGGCTTCCGTCATCGGCCTGGCGTTCGCGCTTGCTGGACGGATCACCGCCGCAACAGCGTTGTTCCTTGCGGCCGCTGCAGGCAGTGCGACGCTCGGTTTCCTCGCGATCTTCAGCATCGGTCTGGCGCTGCTGATCACAACCGGACTACTCGTGGCGGCCGCAGGCAACGCGGGCCCGATTCCAGGCACCCGGCCGTGGCTCTGGCCGGTGTTGTGCTCGCTCGTCGCCATGGTCGGGTTGATTGCGGGGTTCGTGATCATCGGCACGTTTTGAGGAACCGCCGCCGACAGTCGGCCGTTATCTCTTCAGTGATGACTCAACGCTCTGCAGGTTTCGCGAAAGCAGCGTCCCTCAGGCTGCCCGCCAGCTTGGCGGTGCTGGCGTCCGTGCTGCTCGCCTCGTGCTCTGGTACCCCGAGCGTCCACCAAAGCCCTGCAGTCGGGACGCCGACTCCCTTCGCTTCTTCACCCGCACCCAGCGCGTCGCCGCGCTCCTCGCCCACTGCCGCACTGACTACGTCGCCCACCCCCTCCCCGACACCGGCCATCGTGACGGCAGGCGAGCCGAGTTGCGCGGGCTCACAGTTGCAGATCGCAGTCTCCCCGGGGCTTGGCGGAGGTGCCGCGGGGAGCTTCGTCATAGCGCTCGGCATCTGGAATCTCGGCACCCGGCCGTGCACACTCCGGGGCTGGGCGACAGTGCAACTGCTCAACGCTTCCGGCGGCCTCGTCCCAACGCACTGGGTGGAAACCACTTCGGACTCTTCGGGAAGTGTGATCCTGAGGTCAGTGAGTTCCTTCCATGCGCTGGCACGGGGGGATGCACGCCGGACTCCATGCCTGGCGCGTATATCAGCGTTGGAGGCGACGACGTCTTCGCGCCGTGCGTGACGGCGTCGAGTATTCGCGTCGCTATGCCCGGAGCATCGAAGCCGGCCCTTGCGAATCTGCGCATCGAGGGATCTCCGGAGGGCGAGATCTTCTGTTCTGACGGTGGCATATGGCTTCTCCCGATCCTGTCTCCTTTCTCGGCATTCGGTCCTCAGCAGAACACCCCCCCCTGCCCTAGCCGGTCACCCCAGCGAGTCCTGCCGCCACGTGTTCCAGAGTTGCGCGTACGCGCCGCCCGCGCGAAGCAGCTCCGCGTGCGTCCCGTATTCACTGATACGCCCGTCCTCCACCACAACCACGACCTCCGCATCGTGCGCGGCATGAAGGCGATGCGAGATTGCTATCACCGTGCGCCCCTCGAGCAGCACCGCGACCGAACGTTCGAGGTGACGCGCCGCTCGCGAGTTCGAGCAATGAGGTTGCCTCGTCCAGCACCAGCGTGTGCGGGTCGGCGAGCAGCAGCCGGGCGATCGCGATCTGCTGGGCCAACCCGGGACTGATCGACGTGCCACCGGATCCGATGATCGTGTCGAGCCCAGCAGGAAGCGCTCGCACTGCGGGCCCGGCATCGACGGTTTCCAGCACCCCCATCAGCGCTTCGTCGCTCGCGTCGGGTCGCGCGAGACGGAGGTTGTCGCGCAGCGAGCATGCGAAGAGGTGGTGCTCCTGGGTGACGAGTGCCACCTCCCGACGAAGGCGATCCGGTGGCAGCAGATGCGGTTCGACGCCGCCGACTTCAACGGCACCACTGCGTGGCGCATGGACGCCCGCGAGCAGCAGCGCGAGGGTGCTCTTCCCCGCTCCACTCGGCCCCACGACGGCGAGGCGTGCGCCGACATCCGGCGCGAGGTCGACACCGTGCAGGACGTCAGCGTCGTCGTGATACGCGAAACGCACCTGCTCGGCGACGAGCTGCTGATCCGCAGGCACTGCCGTGGTCGTTTCCGCCGGGGGCACCTCGGAGACGCCCACGACTCGTGACAGCGAAGCCGACGCGAGTTGCACCTCGTCCTGCCACGCCAGCAACGTGTCAACCGGCGAGACCAGTTGCTGTGTGTACAACGCGGCGGCGGCCACGGCTCCGATCGTGAGCTGCCCATTCATCACCAGGAAGCCACCGAAGAGCAGGCACAACACGAGGGGAACGACATACGCCACTTCGCAGCTGCCGAAGAACGTCGTGCGCAGGCGCAAGGTCCGGCGCTCCCAGGTGATCCACTCGCGAATGTCGTCGTCGGTCTGCTTGATGCGGCGGGGACCGAGGCGGAGCGCTTCGATGGTGCGCGCTGCGTTGACCGTCTCCTGCAGGTCCGCATTGACGACCGCTTCTGCCGCCATCTGCACCCGGTACGCAGGTCCTGCCCGGCGGAGATAGCGGCGGGTGGAGAACACGAGCAGCGGGATGACCGGCACCACGACGAGGCCGAGGATCGGGGCGGTGTACACCAGCGCAGCGATCGCGAGGACGCAGGTGACGGCGGCGACAAGCAACTCGGGGAGCCCTCGCCGCACCGCCTGTGACATGTCGTCGACGTCGGTGGACGCCCGAGTCATCAGGTCACCGGTTCCTGCTCGTTCCACGATGCCGATCGGCAGCGCGAGCACCGTTGAGATGAAGCGCTCGCGCAACCGCGCGAGGACGTACTCACCGGTCAGTGCGCCGCACGCTCGAGCACCCGCAGTGAATGTGGTTTGCACCACGAGTGCTGCGCTGAAGAGCAGGACGGTGCCGTCGATGGTTGCGGAGGTGAGCGCGCCCGACGTGTTGATGATCCGTTCGAGCAGTTGCGGGCCGACCAGTCCCGCCGCGCTGGCTGCCATCTGCAACGCGATCGCGGCGGCGATGAGGCCGCGTCGCTCGGCAAGGCTTGACCGCAAGCTGCGCCACGCGGCTCGCCCGCTCGCCACCGGCAGGATGGACGCGGTGTCGCGGCTCATTCGTTTCCCCGAGTGACCACGAGGCGATATCGAGGATTGGTGGCCAGGAGTTGTGTGTGGGTTCCGCTGGTCACCGCTCCGTCGTCGAGAAAGTCGACCCGGTCTGCGCGGTTCAGCAGGAGCGGGCTGGACGTGAAGATGATCGTGGTGCGGCCCCGTCGCAGCGCACCGAGCCTGTCGCCGATCAGCGCCTCCGTGTGCGCATCGACGGCGCTCGTCGGTTCATCGAGGACGAGCACGTCGGGGTCGGCGCGCAGCGCGGCAGCAAGGGCGACGCGCTGACGCTGTCCGCCGGATAGTGAACGCCCGCGCTCCGAGACCATGGAATCGAGGCCGTTGTCGAGACCACTCACGATGTCGGCACCGCTGGCGGCCACGAGTGCCTCGTCGACCGTCGGACGTGAATCCTCCTCCTGCGGCCGTGCGCTCGGCGCGTCCACCGCCCCGCGCAGGGTGCCGACGAGCAGTTGCGGATCGCGATCAACCACGAGGATTCGCCGGCGAACCTCGGGGAGCGACATCGAGTTCGAGCGCGACGCCAGACAGGGTCACGCGGTTCTCGCCGTCAGGATCCGTGAGACGCCCGAGCCGCGCGGCTGTCGCGCTCGCAACATCCGGGTCGGCCGTCACGACCGCGGTCATGAGCCCGTGCTGTATGTGCAGACCAGACTCCTCGTCGATGAGGTCGCCGAATTCGCCCGGCGAGACCGGCTGATCCGGAGCGCTCAGGTCCACCTCGAGGCGGAGCACGGAGAGGACACGCCCTGCGGCAACTGTCGCAGCCGACCAGACGCTTGCAGCCTGGACGAGCGTCTGAATCGGCAGCGCGAGAAACGCAGCGTACGCATAGTCGGCGACGAGCTCGCCGGGCGGGATCGAGCCGCTTCGGACCAGCTGAGCACCGAGGAAGGTGATGGTCACCAGGATCGCCCCGGGGAGCAGGACCTGCAGCCCGTCGAGGATCGACTGCAGCAGTGCCGTCCGAACGGTCGCGTGACGGACAGCTTGCGAGGTCACCGTGTACCGCGCGGCGAAGTCGCTCTCGCCACCGAGTCCCCGAAGCACGCGCAACCCAGCCACGGTGTCCGCCGCAACAGACGACGCCGCGCCGCGCTGCTGCCGCTCGGCACGTTGCCGTCGCTCGAGCGGACGCATGACCGGCAGCACGAGGAGCGCCGAGATCGGCGCGCCGATGAGCAGCACGAGCCCGAGTTGCGGCGAGGTGCTGAGCAGGATGACGGCGACAATCACGATCGAGACCACCGCCCCGGTGCCCCGGGCGGTGATGTCGAGCAGGCGCGCGATGCGGATGACGTCGGTGGTGCCGAGGCTGGCGACCTCGCCTGCGCCGACCTGCCGGGGCAAGCCCGCGCCGAGCCGGATCGCCGTGCGAATGATCAGCTGCTGCACCCGGACGCATGCCTCGAGGAAGTTGCTCACCGCCCGGCGGTGGCGGAGGACGCCGGCGGCCGCCTGAAGGATGCCCAGTCCGAGGACCACCGACGCCCAGAGAACGAGTCCCGGGCCGCTTCGCCGGATGATGGCGTCGACCGCCTGCCCAAGAGCCGCCGGGATGACACCCTGGGTGCCCATCCACACGGCGCCGAAGAACGCGCCTCCGATGACGGTTCGCCGCTGCCCGCGCGCGATCCACGTGAGGAACCGGACCGGCGACCGCAGGTCGGGGCTCCCGGGATCGGCAAGCGGAAGTCGAGAGAGCATCGCGGCGGGCAAGTCTAGTCGGCTTCGTGAATTTGTCCGACCGGGCATTGCTCCAACGGCGCCGGTCCTTGCAGATCGGTCCAATGTGATAGTGTCACTATCATATTTACGTCACGACCCACGATGGAGGTCACGGTGATGGCAGATGCGAACGAGAGTGACCGCGAGCGGCGCGTTGCCTCCGGATTTCCGGATCCGGAGGACGTTCCCGGCCCCACCGAGCGACTCCGCGAGTTGCATGGCGATGTCGAGACTGCGCCGAGGCCACCGAAATACGGCCGGGCATCCGCATCGACAGCGGCGTCTGACGACTACGTCTCGATCGACGACATGCTGAACGGATCCAGCACGCTTGCGGGAGGCGCCGCAGACAAGCTGGCCGCCTTCGCTCGCAGGATCGGTGATGAGACAGCTGACCGTGTTCGCGCCGAACTGGACCGCCGCGGCATTGCTGATCAGGCCAAGGCAGCCGGCTTCGGCGTCGGCCAGATGGGCGTTGCGGGAGTACTCGGCCTCGGTGCCCTCGGCGCCGGAGCCACGGCGATGATCGCCGGGATGAGCCGCGTGATGCCTGTTTGGGCTTCGGCCCTGATCACGGCCGGAGCGCTCGGAATTCCGGCGGGCATTCTCGCTGCGGACGGGCTTCGACGAGTCAACGCGAGCGTCGGCGCCGCCATGGGCGCTCCGGCGACGCCCTGACACGCGACAGGGCTGCTACTCAGACCCGAGCGGTGTCGTCAGCGCATCGCGCCAGGCGGGGCTGTGCAGGAACGCCCGGAAGGCGGCTGCCGCCGGACTGAGCAGGCGCTCGCGAGCCCAGGTCACGTGCCACATCCGATCCACCGGGAAGCCCGCTACCCGCAGCGGCCGGAGCAGCCCGACCTGCAGTTCAAGGCGAACCGCATACGTTGAAAGCACGGTGACGCCGAGCCCGCCTGCGACTGCGCGTTTCAATGCCCCATTGCTCGCCATCTCCATGGCAGCAATGGGCTCGATACCGGCGCCGCGCAGGATCCGCTCCGCCGATTCCCGCGTTCCCGATCCGGTTTCGCGGAGCAGGAGCGGTCCGTCGAGCAGGTCGATCAGCTGGAGCGGTTCGCGTTCTGCCAGCGGATGGCCGGGCGCGCAAAAGCACATCAATGAGTTCTCGAGGAAGGGCTCCGCGGCGAGCACGTCGTCCTCCCAGAGCGTCCCGACGACACCCACATCGGCGACACCTTCCATGAGCAGTTCTCGTACCTGAGCCCTGTTGACGACGTCCAGGCTCAGCACTACATCGGGGTGCTCACGGTGAAATGCAGCCATTGCATCCGGCAGAACGTAGATCCCAACTGTCGTGTCGCCGGCGACGTGCACTCTCCCGGCGCGGAGTTCGGTGACGGCCTCCATCGCCTCCTGCGCGTCGCGGACCATCGCCAGAATGCGACCGGCGCGGTCATGGAGCGCCTGCCCGACTGCGGTGAGGACGGGTGCACGGCTGCCGGGATCGAGCAGCGGCCGGCCGACTGCTCGGGCAAGTGCCTGCATCTGATGAGTCACCGCCGACTGGGTCAGCGAGAGTGCCTTCGCCGCGCGCGTGAAGCTCCGGTGCTCGATCACGCTCGTGAAGATTCGGAGCGCATCGAGGCCGCGGACATCTACAAGAGCCACTGGTTTACCGAGGCACCAGACGCCGACGCGTCCGCTGGTTAGTCCAGCGAGCTTCGTCGCGCCCGAAGCGCGCCAGGGAGCTCGTCGAGGCCGTCAATGCTCACGTCGGCGGCGGCAGCGACCGGCGACACCGCATCCCTGAATCCCCACGGTCCTCTGCGAAGGTGTACACCCGTCATCCCGCTGCGCTGTGCCGGCAGAACGTCGTTGTCAAGGCGATCCCCAACGAAGACGACGCGCGATGGGTGGAGACCGAGTTCGGCCGAAACCCGCTCAAAGAAGGCGGGTGCAGGTTTTTCAATGCCCCACGCTTCCGAGAGACCGATGAGGTCGAGGTCGGGCAAGGCCGCGCGCAAAGACTTTTCGGCATAGGCCGGCTGATTGCCGGCGACGCCGATGCGCCAGCCCTCGGACCGTAGCTGCTGCAGGCACGGCGTGACGTCGGGGTAGAGGTCGATCACCTCGTAGCCGTCCGACGCTCCCGCAGCAGCTCGTCGCCTCCGCTCCTCCTCCATGTCCGCACCCGGTCGGACCAGCGGAAAGACGTCACGATGCGACCGCCCTTCGGCGATTTGTGCCCCGACGAGCGCGAAGAATGTGAATCGCGGGATACCCATCCAGTCTGCCCAGGCACCCCACGACCGGGTTTCGTCGCTCAGGGTCTCTCCGAGATCGAAGACCACGGCACGTCCTGCGCCAACCAGGTGCGGCCGGGAATCACTCGTCACGGATCGATACGATGACGCACCGCACGGAGCTCACGCTCAACGCCAGACATCTGAAGGATCCTTGCGCGCGGCTAGAAGATGACATTTCGCTTGATCGACGGGTCGACGATCCCTGTCGTCATCCGCTCGCACCACTGGCACATGAACCGCAGGGTACGCATCCCGCTCTGAATCCGGCACGCGTTGGGCCAGCCGCACCTACCGCAGATCACAGCCTGGATGCGCACGTCAGCGTCCGGCTTGGCGTCGGCCGGCTCCGGTTCGTCGGGTCCTGTCCGGGGCTGAGAATCCATACGCGATCACGGCTCGTGTGAGGTTGTCCGCACCTCGAGACTACGCCTCTCACGGCCGACTGGCGACGGATCAGCAGATCCGGGGCAGTGGGTCTCCAATCAGCATGTCGACCACGCGGGTTCCGCCGAATCCCGTGTGGATGAAGACCATGCCTTCAGGCTCAGCCATCACCTCGCCGATCACTGCTGCCTCGGCGCCTTCCTCGCGACTGCGCATCAGCGCGAGAGCGCGCGAAGCGTGCTCACGGGCGACGATGGCAACGAGCTTGCCCTCATTGGCGATGTAGAGCGGATCGATACCGAGGATCTCGGCGACCCCTCGCACCTCGTCATGGACAGGCAACGAGGCTTCATCGATCGCGACGGCCACGCCGGCCGATTGCGCGATCTCGTTCAACACGGTCGCGACTCCGCCTCGCGTGGCGTCACGCATGAAGTGCACGTCGATGCCGTCCTCGAGGAGCGCAGACGTCAGGCCGTGCAACGGCATGGTGTCGCTGCGCAGGGTGTCGGCCTCGAGGTCGACGTCGCCACGCGCGAGCATGACCGTGCTGCCGTGGTCTCCCATTGCGCCGCTGAGGATGACGGCATCACCGGGAACGATTCGTTGAATCGCGACCCGCTGCGGCAACGCGACGTACCCCACCCCGGTGGTGGTGATGAAGAGTTGATCGGCCTTGCCGCGAGGCACGACTTTGGTATCGCCGGTGACCACATTGACGCCCGCACGGTCTGCCGCGCGGCGCATCGACTCGACGACGCGCCGCAACGTCGCGATGTCGAGACCCTCCTCGAGGATGAACGCCGCCGAGATGCCGACTGGCGTCGCGCCGCCGACTGCGAGATCGTTGATCGTCCCGTTGACCGCGAGCTCGCCAATGTCGCCGCCCGGGAAGAAGAGCGGACTGACCACGAACGAGTCGGTGGTGACCGCGAGCCCCAGGTGATCCACCCCGGGGAGCGGCAGTACGGCTTGATCGCCGAGCTGATCGAGCACCGGGTTGCTCAGGATGTCGCCGAAGAGCGCGGTGACCAGCGTGTGGCTCGCCTTCCCGCCCGCGCCGTGGCTCATGGTGATGGCGTCCTCGCGCAGCGAGGGCTTGCGCTTGCGTATTTCCGCGATGCGTTCGAGGACGCGCTGCTCGGGGTCCGCGATTCGCGCCGACGCCGCCTTGATCGCCGCGCCGCTGCCGGGTTCGACGGCGGTCTCGGTCATCTCGCCTGCACCGGAATGGGCACGAGGTCGCGCTCGGCGACGGAGCCGTTGCGATGGCCGTTGCCGTTGCCGTGCTCACCCGATGCCAGCACGCGTTCGCGCTCGCGGGCACGCGAGTACCGGCCGAAGTTGTAGTACGCGGCGCACGCACCCTCGGAGGACACCATGCAGGTGCCGATGGGAGTCTCCGGTGTGCACGCGGTACCGAAGACCTTGCACTCCCACGGCTTCAGCACGCCTTTGAGCACCTCCCCGCACTGGCACGCCTTGGGATCTGCTACGCGAACGCCAGGGACCGAGAAGACCTTCTCGGCGTCAAAGTCGGCGTACTCGTCCTGCAGCTCGAGGGCACTCTGGCTGATGAATCCCAGACCGCGCCATTCGAAATGCGATCTCAGCTTGAACACGCGCCCGAGCACCTCGAGCGCCTTCGGGTTGCCGTCATCGTGGACGACTCGCTTGTACTGGTTCTCGACCTCGCAGCGTCCCTCGTGGATCTGCTGGATGATCATGTGCACGCCCTGGAGGATATCGAGCGGTTCGAATCCCACCACGACAACGGGCTTGTTGTACGTCCTCGTGACGAACTCGAAAGGCCGGATTCCCACCACGGTGGACACGTGCCCTGGGCCGAGGAAGCCGTCGAGCTGCAGATCGGGTGAGTCGAGGATCGCCTTCATCGGCGGGATGATCGTCACGTGGTTGCAGAACACGAAGAGGTTGCGGATCCCTTCCGCCTTCGCACGCATCAACGTCAGCGCGGTGGATGGTGCGGTGGTCTCGAACCCGATGGCGTAGAACACGACCTTGCGATCGGGGTTCTGCTGAGCGATCTTCAGCGCGTCGAGCGGCGAATAGACCATGCGCACATCCGCGCCGGCGGCCTTCGCATCGAGCAGGCTCCCGTCACTTCCGGGCACGCGCATGAGGTCGCCGAAGCACGTGAAGATCACACCGGGCTCATGCGCGACAGCGATGCCGTCGTCCAGACGACCCATCGGGATGACGCACACAGGACAACCCGGTCCGTGCACGAGCTCGACATTGCTCGGCAGGAGATCCTCGATGCCGTACTTGAAGATCGTGTGCGTGTGCCCACCGCACACCTCCATGATCTTCCAGTGCTTGTCGCCCGCCTCGGCGGCGATGCGAGCGCCGAGCACGCTCGCCAGGTCTGCGTCGCGGAATTCGTCGGCGAACTTCATGCCTTTGTCCCGTTCCCCTCGCGGTAGTTGGCACCGACGAGCTCCTCTTCCATCGCCTGCCACTCGCGGATCTGCTGGACCTCGTCGGTGTACGCCGGCCCCATCTCCTCGAGGATGCGCAGCGTCTCCGCGGCCTCGGTCTCGCTGACGCGGCTCAGCGCGAATCCGACGTGCACCAGCACGTACTCGCCGGGCTCGGTCGCATCCTCCCCCACCAGGAGGGACGTGTTGATGCGCCGCTGGACTCCGCCGAGCTCGACCTTGCCGTACAGGCGGTCAGCGTCGATGTACTCGACGAGACGGGCGGGAATCGCTAGGCACATGCCGGCTCTCCTTCAAGTGCGCGTTGCACCAACTCTGTGAGGAGGTGGTAGACCGTCATCTGTACCTCCTGAATCCGATGAACGCTGCTGGAGCGGACGACGAAACAGCGGTCACTGACCTGCTCACGGAAGAGCCGTCCGCCGTCATAGCCGCAGATCGCGATCGTGGTCATGTCGCGGCGCCGGGCTTCAGTGAAGCCGCGGACGAGGTTCTCCGAGTTGCCGCTGGCCGAGATGGCGAGTACGACATCTCCGGGGCGCCCCAGGGCGATGATCTGGCGCACGAACACGTCGTTGAATCCAACGTCGTTGCCCACGCCGGTCACGACCGCAATGTCATTGGTGAGACAGAGCGCAGGTATCGGCCTGTGGCTCCCAGCGGGGACCAGCATCTCGGTGACGATGTCCGCGGCCGACGTGGCGCTGCCTCCGTTGCCGAGAGCGAGGAGCCGACCGCCGTTGCGGAACGCCGCCGCCATCTCCTGAGCGGCGCTGACGATCTCGTCCCCGAACTCGTCGAGCACTTCGAGGCGGAGGCGGTTGCTCTCCGCCGACTTCTCGAGCGGCGCGCGCGCCAGTTCGATGACGAGCGCATCGCCCGCAGCCGGCTGGGGGCTCAACATCGGATACAGCAGCTGCGAGAACGGGTCGCGGCCGGACTCGCTCATGCACTCACCTCCACCGGTGTTCCGCGCTGGAGCGCGACTCCGCCATGGCACAGCAGGACGTCACCAACGGTCACTCCGTCGAGCAGGTCGATGCCCACCTCAACCGTCGAACCGCCGACCGTGCCATGAGCGACCCCGGAATCGTGATCCACCCCAGTAACCAGAACAGCAAGCAGCTGATCCGAGCAGGTGATGCACACCTCGTCGTGACATTCGGTGCTCATGAGGCCTCTCCGATCCCACGATGGTTGAGCACGATGTGGACCAGCTCCCAGAGCATGTGATACGTCGCCAGATGCAGCTCATGCGCGCCGCTCCGGTCGCTCTCCGGCACGTGGAAGGCGAAGTCTGCCGGCACGTCCACTGCCTCGCCATCGCTCGACGTGAGTGCGATGGTGAGCATGCCTGCCGCTGCAGCTGCGTCGAGTCCGCGTGAGATCGACGGATGCACGGGCGCGTGCGCGAACGCGAGAGCGATATCGCCCGAGCGCCCGAGCACTCGAACCTGGTGCGCATACACGTCCTCTGCGGCATCACTCTGCAACATGCCTGTCACCGTCGCAAGGTCATTCGCGAGCGAGAGCGCGGGGAGTGCACGGCATCCCGGCAACACCGGGTGCACGAACTCCACCGAGTTGTGCTGCGCGTCGGTGGCGTGCGGCCCTGCGCCAAAAACGAGCAGCGTCGCGCCGGCGAAGAAGCGATCCGCCATCACGGCGGCGCAGGCCGCAATGTCATACGCGTAGCGCTCGAAATATGCTTCGCCGGCGTGGTTGGACGCGGCGACCCGCGCATCAAGGAAGGCATGCCCGGCGGCGAGGGCCGCGTCGCGGTCGGATCGTACCTGCACTGTCATGTCACGTCACCTCCCGGTTTTGTGATGCCGCAATCAGCGCTTGACCCAGGCTGATGCCACCATCATTGGCCGGCACCTGATGATTGGTGTACACGAAGAGATCGCGCTCGCGCAAGAGGTGCTCGACGCGGCTCAGGAGGAGCGCGTTCTGAAACACGCCCCCGCTCAACGCGACGCGCTGCACGCCGAGTTCCCCGCCGAGTTGCACGCACAAACGTGCGATCCCGCGGGCAAGGCTCTCGTGAAACATGGCGGCGAGCATGGCCGTCGGGAGGCCGCGGCGACGCTCATCGACAAGCGTCCCGACCAGGTGCACGGTGTCGATGACAGCGGGGTCGCCGGCGAACGCGAGGTCCGGGACCTTGACGTCTGACAGGGCGCCTGCCGATGTCGCCAGCGCTTCGAGCCGCATGGCCGCTTCGGCCTCGAAGGTCGAAACGTGTGCGACCCCGATCAGGCTTGCCACGGCGTCGAACAGGCGGCCCGCACTCGTGCTGATCGGCGCCGTGGTCGAGCCGGCAACGCGGGACACCAGCCGCCACTGACGCGGATCCGGCGAGCCGTCGATCTCTTCGAACCATTCCGGCGGCGCATCTCCCAGCACACCGGCCGCTGACAGGTATGCAATCGCCATGCGCCAGCCGTCGCGCGCGCAGGCGTCCCCGCCAGGCTGGCGCACCGGCGCGATATGCGCCACCCGACGGTAGGAACGTTCATCACAGAGCAGGAACTCGCCTCCCCAGATGGAATGGTCCGGTCCCAGGCCGACGCCGTCGAGGGCGACGCCGAGGACGTTGCCGCGGAGCCCGTGCTCGGCGAGGACGCTCGCGACGTGAGCGTGGTGGTGCTGCACGCGTATCTCGCGGGCGCCGGACTCCCACCACCGTTCTGCCAGGTGGGTCGATGCGTAGTCGGGATGGAGGTCGGCGGCGACCGTCGCGGGACTCGTCCGGAAGAGGCGCAGGTAGGTCCGCAACGCCTCGTCGTGGTGCTCGAGGGTACGCAGACTGTCGAGGTCACCGACGTGCGGACCGGCGAACGCGTTGCCCTCATGCAGGACACAGAACGTGTTCTTGAGGTGGGCGCCGAGCGCCAGCACGCTGTCCTCGCGTGCGTCGATGCGGACCGGGAGTGGACAGTACCCTCGAGCACGCCGGACCATCCGAACGGTGCCGTCGACCACTCGAACCACGGAATCGTCGTATCGCGCATAGATCTCGCGATCGTGGAGGAGAAACCGGTCCGCTATGGCGCCGAGCCGAAGGACGGCCTCGTCGTTGTCCTTCGCGATCGGCTCTTCGCTCACATTGCCGCTTGTCATGACGAGCGGCCCCGACACTGCGCGCATGAGCAGGTGGTGCATCGGCGTGTACGGCAACATCACGCCGAGCTCCTGTAACCCGGGAGCCACGGAGCCTGCCACGCTCCATGCATCGGACTCCCTCGCGCCCGAACCGGTGCGCTGGAGCAACACGATCGGCCGGGCCGATCCCTCCAGGAGTGCTGCCTCCTCGTCGCTCACGTGACAGATGCGGCGCACGGCGGCGATGGTCGGGAGCATGACCGCGAACGGCTTTGCGGGCCGGTGCTTGCGATCCCGCAGCCGCGTGACCGCAGCCTCGCATGTCGCGTCACAGCACAGCTGAAAACCACCCAGGCCTTTCAACGCGACGATCTCGCCCGACGCGATCGATGCGGCCGCGAGGTTGATCGGGTCGCCGGTTATCTCCTCGCCTCCGGCATCGGCATACCAGAGGCGTGGCCCACACGCCGGACACGCATTCGGCTGCGCGTGAAACCGACGGTTGCGCGGATCTTCGTATTCCTGCCGGCACGCAGTGCACATCGTGAAATGACGCATGGTCGTCAGCGGCCGGTCGTACGGGATGTCCTCGATGATCGTGAATCGCGGCCCGCAGTTGGTGCAGTTGGTGAAGGCGTACCCGTGCCGGCGGTTCCCCGGCGTGAGGATGTCGCTGACGCACTCGGTACAGGTCGCGGCGTCGGGTGCGATCGGCTGGTATTCCCCATCGACAGCTCGACTCTCCACGATGTGGAACCCGCGCTCGCCGGTAACGTCGACCGTGGTCATGTCGACCGTCTCGACACGCGCGAGACGAGGCGCATCCGAACGGAGCGCCGTCGCGAACGTCTCGATCATCGGCGCCTCGCCCTCGACCTCGATGACCACCGCACCGGAGGTGTTGCGCACCCAGCCGCTCAGCTGCATCCGGCTGGCGAGGTTCCAGACGAACGGGCGGAACCCCACCCCCTGCACGACGCCGTGCACCGCGAACCGCCGGCGCTCGCGCGAACCGCGCGGCGACGCTTTCGCCAGCGTCGAGCTCGCGTTCGGTGGGTGGGTCGCGACGGTCATCGGATCACGCCGCGCGCAGGTGCTCCGTGGTCGAGTTGAACCGCTCCTCGAGGAAGCCGGTCGCGAGGCTCACCACCATCTGGACATCGTCACGGGCAGCGAACTTCTTGGCCGTCTCGACCATCTCGTCGAAACGCTCCTTGCCGGCCCGGGTCCCGAGCACGTACCCGATCCCAAAGATCACGAGCTTCTCAAGCATTGCATTCCACTCCAAGTGCCGTTATCGCTATGGCTGCAGTTCCGCCACGATGTGGACCTGTAGATCCACGTCTGGTTCCACTTTCAGGATGATCAAGCGCGGTGGATCGATACCGAAGTCCTTGACGTTGATCACCTGCTGACCGTCGATCGTCATGGTCGTCCCGTCGACGCTGAGCTGAACGTCTCCGGCGATCTCCTTGCTAACGCCGTGCATCGTGAGCTGTGCTTTCGCGCGGTACCGGCCCTCACCTTCAAGTGCTTCTCCGTGCGTGACGGTCGCGGTGATGGTGGGGAACCTGGAGGCGTCGAAACGCCGGCGCATCTCACGATCCTGTATCCCGTTGCCCGATTTGATGGCCTCCACCGGCAGCGTCAGTGCCGCGCTGTACGGCTGATCGAGACGAGGCTTACCGTGCTCGTCGACCTCGCATTCGATGGTCCCGCTCAGCGCGTTGGCTTCGATGTGCGACGGGTGCAGGTTGACCCGCAGCCCGACCTTGACCGTCGACTTGGCGGTGTTGACGCGAAAACGAGGCACGGAGAGATCTCGTCCTGCTCTACATCGACCGGATCTTGAGATAGCGCTGAATGTCTTTCGAGTTGAGCACGGCGCCGACGATGGCGCCGAGGATCAACCACTGCACGATGGTGCGCAGACCGCTGCTTTGATTCCCGAGCATGAGCGACACCTACGTTCCTCCTTGCATGTTTGCTGACGTGACCGGCGCCGTGCTGACGCCGTTGTGGCCGGTATGAGGGTGGTCGTGCGGGCGCTCGACCACCGGTGCGCCGGGGCGACGAAGGATGATCGGCGGATCGCCGTCGAGCTCCACCTCATCGACCAGGACACTCGCGCCAGGTTCGAGGACGCACTGCAACGCCGCTCCTTCGCAGATGGTGTCCTCGGCGAGCAGCTGAAAGCCGAACTCCAGGCTGTCGGGAACGATGCGCTGATCCTCGCCGATGCGCACGACGATGCGCAGAACCTTGCGTCCCCCTGCCATGTCGATGGCGACGGTCATGATGCCTTCGGCGAGGCCGAGCTCATGCATCAGGACGCACTCATGGTTGGCGCCAATGCCGAGAGCAGCCGCTCGACAACTGTGACCGCCTCGGGAATCGCATTCGCCACCGGTTCGCTGAGCTCCATGCTCCCCTCGTTCTCGGGTCCGAAGGTCAGCGGCTCGCAGCCGACGATCGTCACGTTGCGCGGCGTGCCGCCGAGCGTTCGAACCAGCGCGAACACCGAGTCGGGGGTCATCGCGTGTCCCTGAAACGAGCCGTCACTGTGATCCGGTTGCGCGGTGCTTGCGCTGTCCTCGAGGTCGGGAGCGAGCACGTAGACGGTGCCGGGTTGCCCACCCCGTGGCATGGCGTCAATGAGGATCGTCGCGGCCGGGTCGTCGAGCAGCGCGAATGCAAGGTCGAACCCGCGGATGCCGTAGTCGGCGACGCGGACGTTCTCCGCATAGCGCCGGGAGGCGAGCCGGCGCACGACCTCGACACCGAATCCGTCGTCGCCGAGGAAGATGTTTCCGATTCCGGCCACGAGGATCGTCGCATCGCTCACGGTTGCACCTCCGAAGGCTCGAGTTGCTCGAGGTCGTCGAGCGCGAAGAAGAAGCGATGCCCTGGTTGACGAAGAGCGCCGAGGTCCTTCCCCGGATCGTCGTCCACGATGAGCGCCACGTGCACGACATCCTCGTAGTCGCGTTCGATGGATTCGACGACGGCGGTCCGGCCGGAGAGCGCGATGTCCATGATGTCGGCGCGCCTCCGCGGCTGGATGCGGACACGGTCGCCTCGGTGGAGCCGGCCGCCTCCCCAGCGCACCGACTCGGTCGTGCCACCGGTGGCCTCCGGATCCCAGGCGCCGAGGTCGATGCTGCTCATCGCCGATCTCCGATGACCGGACGCACCGCGCGGATCGTGCCGTGCATGCGCATCAGGTCGTCCCCGGTCAATGCCTCGGTGCGGTCGAGAAGCGCGCGCGCTCGCGAGTTGGATGCCCGCATCTCGGCCTTCTCGTCGTCGGTGAGGGCGAGAATTCGCAGGCTGAGAATCTCGTCGATCTCGGTTGCGTCGAAGAGGTCGCCGGAGGATTCTGGGGCGACCTCGGGATGGTCCTCGAGGATGATCGGCGACGCAAGCACGACATCCGCCACCCCCGGCTCGCCGACCAGCACCGGCCAGAGGCCGGCATTGCGACATCCCGCGGCTGCTTCGACCGCATCCGTGGGTGGGTCCGCGAGCGAGAGCCAGGCGCCGTGCTCCGCAATGAGAATCGCGTGGGTGGAGACCAGCGACGACCGTAACGCCCGCTCGCGATCGCCGTCGACGCGAAAGGCACTGACGTTACGCACAACCACCCTGACCCGCGCCAGGTCCGCCGCCACACGGACCGCGCTCAGCGTCACCTCGGCAACGATCGGTTGCCGCTCCCGCTGGAGCGCGCCGGCGATGAGATCCTGCTCGTCGAGAAGGAGTTCCAGGTCGTCGCCACCCGCAATGGGGTGCTCCACCACCACCTCGCGTTCAAGCAGCCTCCCGAGACTGTGCGTCCCGCAGTCGATCGCGACCTCGGTCGCCTCATCCCAGCCGCGGTGATTGACGCCGGCCACCTGCAACTCGTCCACGTCCTCGAGCCGCGCGAGCGAGTTGGCGCTGAGCGCGGTCGCCGGCGGGTCGAGCCTCGCCACGGTTCTGGTCACAAGCTGCAGAAACCTGACGCGGACCGTTATGGAAGTCGCTTCGGTCGTACGGATGAGGCATTCCGTCTGCGCTGTCCAGGGATCACTGCCGCCGGTCGCCTCGCTCCACGAGCGCGGATGCACGCCGCCGAAGGTCCAGCGCACCTGGTTCTTCACAGAGGACGGTCGGTACGGGTAGAGGATGTACCCCTCATACAGCGTCGCCGCCACGATGCGGTCGAGCGTGGTGTCGCTCACTGAGGTGCACCTCCGAGTGCGGCGTGATCGTCGCTCGCGGCGAGCAGCAGGGCGAGCGCGGCATCCCATCCGGGCACACCCGAGTGCGCCTTGTAGCGGTTGAGCCGGTCGACCGTGTCGCGACGCAGGCACAGCCACGCACTGTCCGGGTCGTGTTCCTCCATCAGGGCTCGCCAGGTTGATACCGGCAGCCGGAACGCCGCCTCCTTCGACCATGGAATCGGCGCAACCTGCAGGCTCCCATCGTCGTCGCGCCAGAAGATGGTGCCGCTGAACTGAAACATCAGCGGTACCTCGCCCTCCTCCAGCGCGAAGAAGTACTTGCCCGCGGTGATGGTCAGGTCGTGTGTGCACGGCACCGGGACGATCGCCTCCGTCGTACCCGTGAAGCCGGACACATCCGTGCTCGCATGCGTCCACAGCATGGTTTTCAGCGTGGTTCCCCAGCGCGCCGGCTTGCCGAAGAGGTCGAGGAGCGCGTCCTGCTCGCCGGGCGCGTAGGTCCTGCGTGTCGCCTGCACCATGATCTGGCACCGCAGCGAGATCGCATCGATGCGGCGGCCCTCGCCGTCGCGGATCCGTACCCGGAAGTTGAGGATCGGAATCAGCGTATCCGGCTCGGCGCCGGCGGAGACGACTTCAAGCTCCAGGTCAGGCACTGGCACGAACCTTCACGCGCGCGGCGCCCCGGAGCTCTGCGAAGAATGCGTCGATCCGCTCCCACACCTCCTTGCCGCCACTGAGCCCCCGCCAGCTGATCCGGATGATTCCCACGAGCTCGAAACAGCGGTCGATGGGTGCGATGTAGTGATCGCGGGCTCCGCTGACACGATTGATCAGCAACGCCTCCACGTCCGGCTCGAGCGTCCCCAGGAGTTCGTTCTCTGCTACGAGACGGCTCCATCCCTCGAGCGTCAGCATGGATTCGGTGGCACCTGCCGGGCTCGGATAGAACGCCTGCACGCCATCGGTGCTGGTGCTTGTGTGCAGGAACGCCATGTTCACGGGAATCGCCAGCGACTCCCACTGGCGATCGTCCATGGCGAAGTCCTGCAGATACAGCAGCCGTCGCGAGACGCGGCGATAGCGCTTCTCGGCGTCCGCCGGGAAAAGGATGGCGCACGGCGTGCAGCTGCAGTGCATCTGTCGCGATGCCGGCTCGAAGAGGTGCTCGTGATTCGGATGCGGCGACAACTCCGCGCTGCAGAGCTCGCAGCGTTCTGCGGGCGCGCGTTCGCGGATGAGTCCTCGCAAGCCGGGGAGACGAGCCGCAGTGCTCATGCGGGCTGCGCCGGGATCGCAATGCGCAGCACTCCGGAGTCCTCGAGGAGCGGCAGCGGTTCGATCCGGAAGTCCGAACCGATCCCCGCGCCTGCGCGCCGGATGTCATACCGAGCTCCACACACGTCGCAGACGAGCACCGCTCCGTCGAGCGAGGCATTCTCCATGCTGCCCTCGCACGCGGGGCACGTCGCAACGTACGCGTAGAACACATCGCCCGCCCGGGCGATGAGGACACTGCCGGCATCCGCCCTGGTCTTGAGCACGCTGCCGTTACCGATATGGGTCGCGCGCGCGGCGAGCGTGACCCAGTCGCCCGACGGTGATACGACGGGAAGCGGAACGGGACGTGCGGCCGGACCGGGCGACGAGACCATCGGCAACGCCAGCAGACCCGGGATCTCCGGCGGGCCGGATGATTTTGGTTCCACCGGCTCGACCACCTCGATACCGGCGACGTCCGGCGCCGCCTCGTAGATGGCCTTCTCGACCGCCAGCTTCAACGTGACCATCGAGGAGGGACACCCCTGGCAATGCCCCTCGAGCCTGATCCGAACGATGTCGCCGGCGACGCCGAGCAGTTCGACGCCGCCTCCATGTGACCGCATGTATGGCCGCACGGATTCCAGCGCACCTTCGACACGCGTGCGCAAATCCATGGGATGCAGCCCGTGGAGCAGGAGCACGCCCTTGATCAGGTCGTCGTCGGCCATGCGCCCGAGCAACCGGTCCGCAGCGGGATCACCGCGCGGACCGAGTGCCTCGAGCATTCGTGACAGCGCCTCCCCGTGGAGGTCGAGGACGGTTGTCAGCAACTCCTCGATCAGCGCGCGCAACGCAGGGTCGGGGAGCTCCTGCAGCTCCCCGACCAGCGTATCGACGTGGGCGAGTCGTTTCTGGAGCTCTCGCTCCTCAACAATACGGCTGGGCGCTGCCATTCATGGTTGTGTGCCGAAGTTCGGCGAGTGCCGAGTCTCCAGCACTTTGCCGTTGCCGAGATACATGTGCACACCGCATGGCAGGCAGGGATCAAAGCTGCGTACGGCACGCATGATGTCGATGCCCTTGAAGGTGTCGGGGCCGTTCTCCTCGAAGATCGGCGTGTTCTGCACCGAGTCTTCATACGGCCCAGGCGTGCCGTACATGTCGCGAGGGGTCGCGTTCCAGGGCGTCGGCGGATAGGGGTGGTAGTTGGCGATCTTGCCGTCACGGATGACGACGTGGTGGGAGAGCACGCCGCGCACTGCTTCGTGGAAGCCGCACCCGATCGCCTCGTCCGGCACGGTGAACGGCGTGAAGGTGTCGGTGCGACCGGCGTTCAGCTCGGCAAATGCCTTGTCCAGGAAATGCAGTGCAGCTCCAGCCGCGTAGGCCTGGAAGTACGTGCGCGCACGATCACGCTCGATGGCGTTGCTCCACTTCGGCACCTTCCACTCGAACTCGACCTCGGGCTTCGACGCGGTCTTGGGGAGGTAGATCTTCGTGCTGGTGCCGGTCGCCTTGATGTAGCCGATGTCGACGATGCCGGCGAGCGACGTCGCGAGGAGACGGGCAAAGGCTCCGCCACCGGTGTCCATTGCCAGGTGCTCACCCTCGTGCAGATAGCGCGGGCACATGACCCAGGAGTAGTTCTTGTCGAAGTCGCGCTTGCCCGGCTTCGGAATGGTGGTCTGGTTCCACGGATGACGCTTGTCGATCGGATGTCCCAGCGGATCCTTCTCGACGAACACCTCGCCGTCGTCAGCCCAGTCCTCGTAGAACGAGTGACCGAGGAGGATGCGGATGTTGCGGTTGATCTCGACGAGATCGGTCGTCACCAGCTTGCCGTCGACAACGACGCCCGGCGTCACGAACATCGAACGGCCCCAGTTGGTCATGTGCCGGTAGGTGTAGTCGCACTCGTCCGGATCGTTGAACGAGCCCCAGCACACCGTGTCCATGCGACGGCGGCCCACTTCCTCGTAGCCGGGAAGCGCTTCGTAGAAGAAATCGAAGATATCGTCGTGCAGCGGCACGACCTTCTTCATGAACTCCACGTAGCGCATGAGGCGAACCAGGTAGTCCGAGAAGAGCTGGACGGTGGGAACGGTGCCGACGCCTCCCGGATACAGCGTGGACGGATGCACGTGACGGCCTTCCATCAGGCAGAACATCTCGCGCGTGTAGCGACTGACGTGCAGCGTCTCGCGATAGAACTCGCCGGTGAAGGGATTCAAGGCGCGCATGATCTCGGCGATCGTGCGGTAGCCGTGATCGGCGGCATGCGGCGCCGGCGTGTTCTCTGCTCGAGCCAGGACCGACGGATTGGTCTCCTTCACCATCTGCTCGCAGAAGTCGACCATCAGCAGGTTGTCCTGGAAGATGTTGTGGTCGAACATGTACTCGGCCGCCTCGCCGAGATTGACGATCCACTCCGCCATCGCGGGCGGCCGGATGCCGAACGCCATGTTCTGCGCGTAGGTCGCGCATGTCGCATGGTTGTCGCCACAGATGCCACAGATGCGACTCGTGATGAAGTGCGCGTCGCGCGGGTCCTTGCCCTTCATGAAGATGCTGTAGCCGCGGAAGATCGACGACGTGCTCCGGCAGTCTGCCACCACGCGGTTCGCAAAGTCGATCTTCGTGAAGATACCGAGGCTGCCGACGATCCTGGTGATCGGGTCCCAGGAGACGTCGACAAGGACCGGGTCCTTGGTCCGGGTTGGGTCCTTCTCAACGACTGTCATGCTTCGTTTCTCCTCAGTACGTGGTCGGCCTGTAGCCGGTGGTGAGCTCGGGCCGGGTGTGCCGCCACCTGGGCTCCTTGTTGACAGTCGTGTTGGTCACCTTGCGCAGGGCGCGGATAGCGGTCCCGTAGACGCCGATCACACCGGTTGACAGATGCGCTCCCGGCGGCTCGTCCATGAACGGCATGAACTTGTCCGGGAAGCCGGGCATCGTGCAGCCGATGCAGATGCCACCGACGTTCGGGCAACCGCCGATGCCGGCCATCCATCCGCGCTTCGGCACGTTGCAGTTGACGACCGGCCCCCAGCAACCGAGCTTCACCAGGCATCGCGGCGAGTTGTAGTCCCCCGCGAAATCACCCTGCTCGTACGACGCCGCGCGATCGCACCCATCGTGAACGGTGTCACCGAAGAGCCATTTCGGGCGTAGCTGATCGTCGAGCGGGATGATCGGCGCGAGACCGGCCACCATGTAGAGCAGGTAGAGCAGCGTCTCCATGAAGTTGTCGGGCTGCACCGGGCAACCGGGGACGTTGACGATGGGCAGACCGGCCTTGGACTTCCAGTCCCAGCCGAGGTAGTCGGCGAGGCCCATCGCGCCGGTCGGGTTGCCCTGCATCGCATGGATGCCGCCATAGGTCGCGCAGGTGCCGCACGCGACTACCGCGAGCGCCCTCGGCGCGAGACGGTCGATCCACTCGCACGTGGTGATCGGCTGGCCGGTTGCCGCGTCGGTGCCGACCGCCGCCCAGTAGCCTTCCTTCTTGATCGTCTCGTTGGGGATCGACCCCTCGATGACGAGCACGAACGGATCGAGGTTTCCGTCGGCAGCGTCGTGCCAGGACTTGATGAACTCTGCACCGTTCTCGTAGGCGAGCACCGGGTTGTAGAGGTGGACCTTGGGCAGACCGGGAATGGCGCCGAGGAGCACGTCCTCGATGCTCGGCTGCGTCGCCGCGGTGATCGACACCGAGTCACCGTCGCAACCGAGCCCCGCGGTGACCCATACGATGTGCAGATCCGAGACAGGCGACTCCCTCTGGGTCTTGCGCCCATACGGCACGGTATCCGTGGCCATCCAACCTCCTCCTTTGTGAGCGATTGGGAGCGGCAACTCAACGACGGATCACGTCCCTTCGACGTCCCGCCTTTTCATGGACTGTGGCGACCCCGACAGGGGCGCGTCAATCCGTGTATCGCGCGGTTATCCGCGTCGTGCAGGTATTGACAACGACGCGTCTGCGCTCGCGAATGACGAGGCAGCCTGCGACTCGTCGACCGCATGGGGCGCGTGCTCCTCAGCTCGACCGGCAGCCTTGCGCATCGAGAGAAATTCCTGAGCAACGGCGCGCAACTGCTCCACGGGCCCTGCATATGCGTCGATCATGTCGAGGCCGGCATCGTTCAACTCATAGCGCCTCCGGCTCCGTCCAGCCGTGCGTTCCCAGGTGGAGTGCAGCAGCCCCTCGGCTTCCATCGTGTTCAGGGATCGATAGACCGTCCCGAGGTCGCACTCGACACCGATGCCGAGCAGCCAGTGATGCAGCTCGTATCCGTAGACGAACTCGTCGCCGATCAGATGGGCGAGGATGCACGGCCTCAGCAAGCCAACCGCCAACGCGGCCGGACGTTCAGGTCTGGTGTCCCCGCTCACGTCACACCTCTGGCTGGCCGGTTGCAATTCGACTCTACGAGTCCTGTACCGCGTTTTCCCCAGGGTGGGACCCTAGTTTTTTGTCGCCAGCGCACCCTTGGCTCCGCGAATCGCGACCCTGGTCTGTCGCCCGGTGTCGATCGGGCCGAAGATCGGTACGAGCTCCTGGCGCGAGCGGATTCCCAACTTGCCGTAGACGTTCGCAAGGTGGTACTCGACCGTCTTGATGCTCACCACGAGCTCGTCCGCCACCTGACGGTTGGTCCGTCCTGTCGAGACGAGTCGGGCTACGGACACCTCCTGGGGCGTCAGACGCCAGCGGGCATGGCCCCTCTCGACCGCCGGCGCCATGCCGCAGCGCACCAGGGCGGTGACGCACTCCGTGAGGTAAGGCCGCGCATCGAGGTCCGCAAAGCGCTCTCGAGCCGCCTCGAGTTGCCAGACCGCCGCACGGGTGAAGCCTTCGCGCAGGAGAAAGCGCCCGTACTCGAGCTCCGTCAAAGCTCGCTCGAACGGCAGATGGACCTCGTCAAGGGTCGCGAGGCTTGCCACAAACGAGACCTCGGCGTCGTCCACCCGGCCGAGCGCTGCGTCAAGCGTCGCTCGAATCCGGTCCACACCGGCAAGCGACTGCGCGCGATTGCGCTCCCGAGCAACGCGCGCGAATCGGGAGACGACGGTCTCCGCATCTCGGAGGCGACCCAGGGCGACCAGCGAACCCGCGTAGACGATCGGCCAGTCGAGGACGCCGGGCTCCCCGATGCCCCCGAGATCCGCCAGCGGCAGCAGGGGCTCGAGCGCGTGGATCACGGACTCGTGGTCGCCGCGAGCCCGAGCGATGTTTGCTCCCGCCATCGCAGCCTGAGCGACTCCGGCGAATTCGGCGCCGGCAACCTCCGCGGCACGTCGCGCCGCCTCGGCATGAGCGATCGCGACGTCCCAGTCGCCGCGCCCCGCCAGTGGCGCGCACGCGGCTGCGTTGGCGGCGGCGAGCAGCCACGTCTGGTCGGCGTCCTCGGCGAGGGACGCCGCCAGCTGCCCGTGCACTGAGGCATCGTCCCAATCGCCCATTCGGTATTCGGCGGTGGCGAGCATGGTGAGCGCTTCGATCGCCTGGTGCGCGGGGCCGCGCCGTCGCAGCCGCTCCGCCACCGGCGCGAGATCCTCGCGGGCGGCCGCGGGGTCATCGGTGACGCAGCGCACGTAGCCGCGCCCGAGGTATCCGTCGAGCGGCGAGTTCTCCGGCAGCGAGTCTGCCGGCGGTAGCTCCGCCACAGCAGCCGAAGCCTCCGGGGCCCGGCCGGCAAAGAGCAGCCCGATGGCCAGGATGGAAAGCGAGTCGGAGACCGGCGACGGTGCGCGGCTTGCGTCGAGCGACCGGGTCGCCCACAGCGCGGCATCGGGGCCGTGACCCCGGGCCATGTGCACTCGCGCGAGGTGCGCGGCGATCTCCTCGGCGAGCGGATGATCGCGCACCGGATCGCAGGCGTCATACGCGGCGGCGAGCAATTCCTGTGCCCTGTCATACCTGCCGCCGGTCATCGCGAGACTGCCGAGCACGAATCCGCGCCGGGCGGTCGCTGCCTGACGCTCGATCTCGTCGACCAGCGCAAGCACGTCGTCGACAGCTCCTCCGAGGAGCATGTACTCCGCCGCCAGCAGCGTGCGCTGGTCACGCTCCGGCCCGTCCGCGGTGAGGCGGCTTGCCGACAGCAGGGCATCAGCCGCGGCGTCCCACGCGCCTCGACGGGCCAGGTCGATCCCGAAGATGATCAGATCGGCGGCGAGTTGCGGATCCACACCGCGAGCCGCCGCCACACGGTGGCGCAGTGCGGACGCCTCGTCCGGTACCAGCGTCGCCGCTCGCTCGTGGAGCTCGGCGCGGTGCGCCGGCCCGAGCGAGTGGTACGCCGCCGCCTGAACGAGGGGGTGCGGGAAGGCGATCATCCGGTCGGCCGGGGCTCCGTGCTCCTCGAGCAGGTGCGCGGTCATCGCCCGTTCCAGGGGCACGAGCGTTTCGCGAAGTTCAGCGAGGCGGCCGGCGATCGCCAGGCGGCACGAGAGCCCGAGCACCGATGCCGCACAGACGAGGAGGCGCGCATCCTCGCTCAGGGTCTCGAGTCGTGTCCGCACCAGCGCACCGAAGTCGGCGGTCGACGGCAGTGGAAGGTCGGACGGTTCACGCAGGATCGAAGGGATGATCTCGTCGAAGATCGCCGTCGCGTGGAGCGGGCTGCCCCCGGTGTGCGCGCGAATGCGATCCACAGCCCGCAGCGAGAGGTGATCGACCCCCATCGAGACCCCGAGATCCCGAATCGATGAAGCGTCGAGGCCTCGAACACGGACCCACGTCCCATGACCGTGCTCGACGAGACGGTGGAACCCGGCGAGGTGTCCTCGGGGTGAGCCGCTCCGGGACACCATGAGCGTGAGCACTCGGTCGGCCTGCAGTCGCCGCAGCGCGAAGATGAGCGCCTGCAGCGAAGGGCGATCAGCCCACTGAGCGTCGTCGATCAACAGGAACACCGGACCGGCCTCCTGCATCGCCCCGAGCAAGTCGAGCAGCGCCGCGCCCACCCAGATCGGATCGCGCGCGTCGGCTCCCCCGTTGGCAAGGTTCGCGAGTGCGGGCCCGCCCGCGACGGGTGACGCTCGCACCAGCTGTTCGACCACCCCGAAGCCGAGCAACTGCTCCGCCTCCTCACCGCTCGCTTCCCAGAGGTGGAAGCCCGGGGCCTGGCTCACGAAACGATGCGCGAGTGCCGTCTTGCCGATTCCCGGCTCGCCGGTCAGGAGCGCGACGCGCGGATGGCCGCGACGGACCTCGGTGGCCTGTGCCAGGAGGCTTGCCAGCTCATTCCGCCTGCCGACGAAGGTCCCATCGGTGCGGCCATTCTCGCTGCCCACGGCGAGATCCTACCGCCGAATCACCCCGGCTTTTTTTACGCCGGGCCGAAGGCACCGCCGGTGCGCAACTCGGCGATGCGTGCAGCGTCGTAGCCGAGAACGTCGCGGAGCACCTGGTCTCGATGCTCCCCGCGTCGCGGTGCGCGCACGTACTCGGCCCCGGCCGTGCCGACACGGACCGGACTGCGGAGCTGACGCACGGTTCCGAAGCGTGGATGCTCGGTCTCGACGATCATCCCGCGTGCCGCGGTCTGGGGATCTTCGAGTGCCTCGGGCACCGAGTTGACCGGGCTGCACGGGACGCCGGCTCGACCGAGGACATCCAACCACTCAACTGCCGTGCGCGTCCGGAAGACCGTCTCGAGCGTCGGCAGCAGCTCATCCGCGTGGAGGCGGCGCTCCGCGAACGTTGCGAAGCGCGGATCATCCGCGAGTTCCGGCAACCCCACCACATCCACGAGGCGCAGCCAGAACTTCTCCTTCGGGCACCCGACGACGATCCATGCATCGCGCGTCTCGAAGGCCTGGAACGGAACGAGCGATGGATGGGCCGAGTGGTGCGTGCGCGCCGGCACGAAGTCGCCGTTGAGATGCCAGGTCGCCGGATACGTGAGCATCGCGAGCGCGGTGTCGAAGAGGCTGAGGTCGCAGTCCATGCCTGTGCCATCGCGTCGCGCGGCGTGCACGCCCGCGAGCATCGACACCGCCGCAACCAGTCCCGCCGAGTAATCGACCATGGAGAGTCCGGATTTCGTTGGCGGGCCCGCCGGCTCTCCTGTCAAATCCATCCAGCCCGCGATTCCCTGCAGGAAATAGTCGTATCCCAGCTCATCGGTACGTGGTCCCGTCATCCCGAACCCGGTCAGCGCGCAGCACACGATGGTCCTGTTGAGGTGTTGGAGGTCCGCGTACGTGATTCGAAGACGTGCGGGAACGTCGCCGCGCAGATTCGAGTACACGACGTCGCTCACGCGAACCAGATCCTCGAACACTGCACGTCCGCCCGGAGATCGGAGGTCGATACTGACACTGCGCTTGTTCCGGTTGAACGTCTCGAAGAACAGGCTGTCCTCTTCCTCCTGGAGCGGCGGTACATAGCGTCCGATGTCGCCACCGGTCGCGGGGTCCTCGATCTTGATGACGTCGGCACCGAGGTCCGCGAGTTGCACGCTGCCGAACGGCCCTGCCGCGTACTGCTCGATTGCGACGATGCGCACGTCCTCGAGCGGTCTCATGCGGAGGCACGACCTCGAGCGTGCACCAGCGCCGCTACGCGTGCCATCTCGTTGCCCACGATCATCATTCCCTCGTCTACACCCATGCCCGGCTTGGCGAGCACCTGGACCGCCCCGCACGCCATGGCGATGTGCGCCGAGATCTGCGCCGATCGGTCGGTCTCGTTGCAACTTCCACCGCAGTACGCGGCGAAGCCATGGCGCGCGACGAGGAGGAGTGCCTCTATGGTCTTGTTGACACCGCCGAGGTCGGGCGTCTTCACGTGGATGACATCTGCCGCTTCCGCGGCGACGAAGAGCTCGATGTCTTCGAGGGTGTTGCACCACTCATCGACGGCAATTCGCACATCGCTGTTCCGAGCTCGAAGCGCGGCACGCAGCGCCGCAGACACGCGGACCTGCGCGGGGCGGCTGCCCGCGTCCATGACGTGCTCGACACAGATGCTGAAGGGGCGCGCCGTCTCACCGAGGCGCGTGAGATACGCTGCGATGGCATCGATATCTCCCCCAAACGCGGCGCCGATGGTGCCGTACACATCGAAGTGCAATCGCGGCGAGTAGTCGGGTCGAACGCGCAGCGTCAGGATGCGCTCGCGAACCCACGTGACATACTCGAGCAGCTGCTCACCGTCGCGACCGAGCTTGGTCTCGACCTCGTTGATGAGTCCGTGCGGGAGGACATCGGCTTCCTTGAGCACCATCTTGTCGACGTTGGTGTATCGCTCGTCGCCCGACTGGACGAAGAGCGGCACCGGCGCAATCATGATGCCGGTCTGGTACTCGTCGCGGACGACTTCAGCCATCGTGACTCCGCGCGCCCGTGCGACTGCATCGAGCAGCGCCTGCGTCACGCCGTACCTGATCGCCGCGTGCAGCGGCTCGCCGTTGACGACCAGCGCGTCGATCTCGGATGCCGCCTCGCGAAACGTCGTGATCTCTCGTCCGCGCAAAAGCGGCACGACGTGGCGCTCGATCGTGGCCGTTGCCGGTGCCGCACGAAATACCGGTGCGCGTCCACCCACACCCGAGTACTGCACGGCGGCACAATCACCGTGCGCGACCTGACCGTCGCTCAGCAGGAGGAGCACCGACACGGCCTCACCTGGCTGGCGGATCGTTCGAAACCCAGGGGTTATCGGTGTCCCGCTGTATGTGAATCCGTCATGCACCGCGCCGGCGCGAATCGCGGCCTGGTCGTCGGCGAAGAAGCCGGCGCGAACCGGGACTGTGAGGACGTCGGCGATCCTCATTCGAGCTGCGTCGAGCGACTACCGCTCCAGACACTGGAGATCTCGTCCGCAGTGAACAGGTCGAACCGATGACGCATGAGCAGCAACGATGCCTCGTGTTGCTCCCTGTCATCGCTCGCGACGCAGTCGACTGCGATCACGACGTACAGATCGTTGAACATCGCGTCGCGAGCTGTCGAACTCGACACATCCCTCGGTGGTGCAACCCCCGATCACCACGGTCTTGATGCCATTGCTGCGAAGCAACAGCTCCAGATCGGTGCCCCAGAACGCGCTGGAGCGGTGCTTTCTGACCACCAGCTCGCCGGCTTCAGGCGTCAGCTGGTCGACGATCTCGTGTCCACGCGTTCCTTCCAGCGAGTAGCGCAGCGGCGCCTCGTCGCGGCGTTTCCCCTCGTGCATGCGAAGGTTGAAGCGGATCTGGGCGGGTGAATCGCTGATGCGGCCCGGCAACGTGGTGTTCTGCACATGGATCACGAGAACGCGCGCACGACGGGCTTCGTTCAGGAGGCTCGTGAGCCGAGGCAGCGAGTCCTGATACATGGAGAGGTCGACGCCCAGCGCCCCGAATGCTCCTTCGGGCTCGATGAAATCGCGTTGCATGTCGATCAGCACGAGCGCGGTGTGCGCTGGGTCGACGAGCTCTGCGAGCTCGGTGAAGATCTCTTTTCCTTCAACGATTATCAACGCAGCGCCTCACCTGGTTCACCTCAGCGCCTGGACGGCGATCAGAGCATAGCCGGTGCGCCGGCGACCACCTAGCCCGCGAAGGGCCAGCGGTTCGCGCCGAGCTCGCGCGAGATGCCGCGCGCCGCTTCCACCACCGCCGTCGACAGCCCGCGGGCCGGGCCCCGCGGATACACGCGATCGGTGTCGCCCACGATCGCGATCGCTCCGACGGCATTCGTCTCGCGGTCGAAGATCGGCGCTGCGATGCTCGACTCGCCGAGCACTGCCTCATCCCGTTCGCTGGCGATCGCCTGCAGCCGTATGGTGTTCAGCTGGATACGCAGCGCACCGGCGGTCGGTGTTCGTTTCGTCAGGCGTTCCAGCGGTACGGCGAGCAGGCTGTCGATGGTGTCCGTCGATGCGAACGCCAGGAGCGCCTTGCCGAGAGCGCTCGCGTGCAGCGGAAGTTGTGATCCCACCTCGAGAATCTGCAGCGTCGCGTCGGGCCGAAAGACGTGATGCACGACGACGGCAGTGGTGCCGTGCATGACCCCGACACGAACGGCAAATTTGGTGCGCACCGCGAGTTGCGCGGCATATGTGATCGAACGCGAGCGCAACTCATTGACGTCGAGGTACGAGTATCCGAGCTGCAACAGGCCGGCGCCAAGCTGATACTTCTCGGAGACACGATCCTGCTCGACAAATCCCTGCGCCAGCAACGTCTGCAACAGCCCGTGCACCGTGGGTCGCG
The DNA here is from genome assembly GCA_963791435.1 of Candidatus Dormiibacterota bacterium. Taxonomy (GTDB): domain Bacteria; phylum Chloroflexota; class Dormibacteria; order Aeolococcales; family Aeolococcaceae; genus Palsa-851. The sequence goes on along the minus strand of CAWBSL010000003.1, from coordinate 387,058 downwards.
CGAGGCCGAGCCGATCGGCAAGCTCGCTGACCCCGAGCCTCCCCTGCCCACCCGCGAGCGCCTTCAGAATCGACGCGGCGCGGTCGACGGACTGGATCGAGGTCGGACGCCGGCTATTCGGCATTGCTGAATTATGGTCGAGGATGTAGACTGGTTGGGATTCTGCACCGACCGCGTGAGAGCGAGGAACGTCGTGGCCGTCGGGATTGTACTGGTCTCACATAGCCCCCAGTTGGCTGCGGGGTTGACCCTTCTCGCCGGTCAGATGGCGGGACCTGACGTCCACATCGAGCCGGCCGGCGGCGACCAGGATGGTGGCCTCGGGACGTCCGACGAGCTCGTCCGTGCCGCGATTGCGCGAGCCGACCAGGGTGACGGCGTGCTGCTGTTGTGCGACCTCGGCAGTGCCATCCTCACCGTGCGCGAGGTGCTCGACGGCAACGGCGACGGTCACATCCGCCTCGTGGACGCTCCATTTGTCGAGGGAGCTGTTGCCGCGGCGGTGATCGCCTCGTCCGGAGCCTCGCTCGAAGACGTTGCCCGGGCGGCCGAGGAGGCTCGCGATGCTCGCAAGCTCTGAAGCCGCGATGACCCTTCCCGAGGGCATAGCACTCCACGCCCGCCCCGCTGCACTGTTCGTTCGCACCGCCATGCGTTTCCAGTCGAAGATCGTGGTGTCGGCGAATGGCCGCGATGCCGATGCCAAGAGCATCCTCAGCGTGCTTGGGCTCGGCGCGACCGCGGGAACGACGTTGCTCGTGCGAGCCGACGGCGAGGATGCGGCGGCCGCCCTCGATGCGCTCGCCGAGTCACTCGCCGGCGTCGTCGAGTAGCGACCTGAGCGAGCGCTCGAGCGACTCCACTTCCGCGGCGGACTCCGCATGGAGCGCTCGAAGCGCGAGAGCGGCCGCCTCCTCGTAATCGAGCGCGCGAACCCAGGAACGAACTCGTGCGACCGTCGCGGCGCCAACGCTCAACTCGTCGACGCCGAGTCCCACGAGCAGCGGCATGACCAGTGGATTCGAGGCCGCCTCGCCGCACACCTCGACCGGGATCCGGGCGACTCGCGCTGCCTCGACCGTGTCCGCGATGAGTTGGAGGACAGCCGGGTGGTGCGCCGGCGCGCCGCCCGGTCTCGTCCGGTCGATGCCGAGTTGGAGGCTCGTCAGGTCGTTGGTGCCGATGCTGAACATGCCGACCTCGCGAGCGATGCGGTCCGCCATCACCGCAGCGGCCGGTACCTCGATCATCGCCGCGATGAGCGGCACCCGCGTCCGCCTCCGCGCGGCGATCGGCTCGATGGCGGCCCGGACCGCCCGCACCTGACCGGGCTCGGTCACCATCGGGATCAGGATTCGGAGCTCGGTCGCCTCCCCGACATCGAGAATCGCCTCCAGCTGCGACGAGAGCGCGTCGGGATCCTCCAGAAGGAGCTCAACACCACGCCCGAACACTCCTTTAAGAAAGGGCGGCGTCTTGTCAGCCCCGAAATCCAGCAGACGGACCGTCGCCGTCAGCCCGTGGAGCTGAGACAGCACGGGTTCGAGGGTGCGTCGATGCTCGGCAACCGACGGCCAGTGCTTCGCCTCGAGAAAGGCCAGCTCGGTGCGAAACAAACCGACGCCGTCGGCTCCCGCTTCCAGCGCAGCGCGGACTTCCGCCGGGGTCGCGGCGTTTGCCAGGACCCGAACGGCGCGTCCGTCCCGGGTGACTGTCGGCAGCGCTCGAGACGCCATGTCTCGTGCGCGGGCCGCCGCGGCCGCCGACATCGCGGCACGAACGGTGTCAAGCCGCAGCTCGTCCGGTGAGGCGATGACCATGCTCCGATCGCCGTCGACGATGCAGATCTCACCCTCATCGAGCCGCAGCAGCTTCGGGCCGACGCCGACCACCATCGGCAGCCCGAGTCCACGGGCCACGATCGCCGCATGGCCGGTGACACCGCCATCGGCCAGAGCGATCCCGCGCACATTGCCGTCGAGCTCGATGACGTCGGCGGGCCCGAGGTCCGATGCGACGAGTATCGCGTCACCGCCACCCGGACTCCTCGCCTGAAATGCATCCTCTGCGGCGAGCCGGCAGGCGCGCCTACCGAGGCTTCGCACGTCGGATGCCCGCGCGGCGAGCTCCTCATCACCGAGCGAGTCGAGGAGCGCCGCAGCAGCCTCGACCTCGACACGGATCGCGCTCGCCGGAGTGAGCCCCCGGTTCAGGACCGCACTCTCGACGGCATCTATCAGCACCTGATCCTCGGCCATCATCATCCCTGCGTCGAGGATGTCCGCCTCGTCATTCCTGCCTTCGGACCGTAGCCTGGTGGACAGTTCCTCGAGCTCACGCGCTGATCGCGCGAGGGCGTCGAGGGCACGCGCCGCGGCAGCCGGGCGCGCCGCCTTATTAAGGATGGTGTCGTCGATCTCGTCGGCGGCGTCCAGACGCCGCACCTCTCCGAACGCGGTACCCGGTGACGCCGGAACGCCAGCGAGCACTCGCTCCGTCATTAAGGAGTGCCCGCTACCGTCCGTTCGAGGGCGCGGATGATCATCGCCGTCGACGTCGCTCCCGGGTCCTGATGCCCGATGGAGCGCTCGCCGAGATACGAGGCGCGGCCCTTGCGCGCCTGCATCGGGATGGTCGCCCGCATGCCCTTCTCAGCCGCCTCCGCAGCGGAGCGGAGCATCTCGCCGCTCGACGCCCCCCGCGCCAGCCCCTCTCGCATTGCATCCACCGCCGGCTCCAGCGCATCCACCATCGTCTTGTCACCGGGCACGGCCGCGCCGAGATCCTTCACCGACGCGAGCGCCGCCGCCATCGCGTCGACGAGCTGCGCCAGGTCGAAGGTCGTTCCATCACCCAGCGCGCGTCCGGCCTTGCGAAGCGCCGACCCCCAGAGCGGTCCGCTTGCGCCGCCGACTGTGGAGATCAGCGTCTTGCCCGAAAGGATCAACAACCTGCCCGGCGTTCCGTCGGGCTCCGTCGTCAAGGCGAGGGTCACGGCATCGAACCCACGATTCAGGTTGATGCCATGGTCGCCGTCGCCGATCGCCGCGTCGAGCTGGACCAGGTAGTCCCGCTCGGCGCGAACCGATGCGGCGATCTCGTTCATCCACGCGGTGACGGTCTGCGCATCCATCGCTATAGCGACCGCCACGATAGCATCAGCCTCCCCAGCGAAGGGCTGCCGTGTGCACAGGCGCATCCCAGAGCGCGGTGAGGTTGTCATCGAGCTCGACAACGGTCAGTGAAGCACCGGCCATCTCGAGCGACGTGATGTAGCTGCCGACGAGGTTGCGCGCCGGTGTGAGCCCGAGCTTCCGCAGGCGCTTCTCCACCTCGCCGTACAGGAGGTAGAGCTCGAGCAGCGGCGTGCCACCCATACCGTTGACGAACGCCAGCACGTTTGAGCCAGACTTGGCAGCAAGGTCGGACGTCACGGCCTCGACCATGATCTCCGCGATCTCTGCGGCGCTGCCGAGTGGCGCGCGGCGGCGGCCCGGCTCACCGTGGATGCCGATGCCGACCTCCATCTCGCCTTCGGGGAGGTCGAAGATCGGATTGCCCGAGGCCGGCGGGATGCACGATGACAGCGCGATCCCGAATGAACGGCCGCGCTCGTTGACCTGCTTGATGACGCTGACCACCTTGTCGAGCGAGTTGCCGCGCTCGGCTGCGGCGCCACCGATCTTCTCCGCGATGACCGTCGCCCCGACACCGCGACGGCCGGCGGTGTAGAGCGAGTCCTGGACCGCGACGTCGTCGTCGATCACGATCGCCTCGACCTTGATGCCTTCCTCTTCGGCCTCGTCGGCCGCCATCTTGAAGTTGAGCACGTCACCGGTGTAGTTCTTGACGATGTGGATGACGCCGGCGCCGCCGTCGACTGCCTTGGTCGCGGCGAGCATCTGATCCGGAACCGGCGACGTGAAGACCTCGCCTGGGCAGGCTGCGTCCAGCATGCCGACGCCGACGAAGCCACCATGCAGCGGCTCATGCCCCGACCCGCCGCCGGAGATCAGGGCAACCTTGCCCTTGATCGGCGCACCGGCGCGAACGAGGATCTGGTTCTCGACGTCGTACCGGAGGATATCCGGCACAGATGCGGCGAGCCCGGCGAGCGACTCTTTGACGACCTGATCGGGTTCGTTGATGATTTTGCGCATGCGCCTGGTGGCTGTGGCCATGGCTCGGCACTCCTGTGGATTCGACATTATCGAACGTTGGTCGGAAATTACTCTCTTTCCCGGGGTGCTGTCAATGGGTCGGTCGAGGTGGTCGGGGCAAGCCGGCTGAGGTCCGGGTGCCCACCGTTCCGGTGCCTGACGCGGGCGACGCAGTAGGCTCGCTCTGCATGGCTGGCACCGCATTCGTCACCGGCGCGACCGGCTTCCTCGGGCGGGCGATCGTCGAGGAGCTGGTGGCCGCCGGGCGTCCCGTCAGAGCCCTCGCCCGATCCGACAGCTCGGCGCAGCGGCTGACCGCGCTCGGAGCCGAGCCCGCGCGCGGGGACCTGCGAGACCGCGCCTCGCTCGAGGCGGCGTTCGCCGGGTGCGAGACCGTGTATCACGTCGCCGGGGCCAACGCGTTCTGCGTGCCGGATCCACGGCCGATGTTCGAGGTCAACGTTGCCGGGTCGCGGTCCGTGGTGCGAGCGGCGGCGGCGGCAGGGGTCTCGCGCGTGGTGTACACGTCGTCAGCCGCGACGCTTGATGTCGGACCGCCGTCAGGGCGGAGTCACACCCGGCGCTTCCTGTCCGAGTACGCGCGGTCGAAATACGAGGCCGAGCGAGCAGTGATGGAAGTTTCGACAACAACCGGGATGACCGTGATCTGCGTCAACCCGGCGTCCGTCCAGGGGCCGGGGCGGACGAGCGGGACCGCGCGGTTGCTGATCGGCTATCTCAACGGCAAGCTGCCGGCCGCGGTCGACGGGCCACTGAACGTCATCGACATCGCGGACTGCACCCGTGGCCACCTGCTCGCCGAGGAGCGCGGCGTCGCCGGCGAACGCTACCTGCTCTGCGGGGCGTCGATGACGCTGCGCACCGGACTCGCGCTGCTGTCACGGCTCACCGGCCTGACGGATCCGCCGCGTTTCCTCCCAGCGAAACTCGCCCTTGCCGCGTCAGCGTGCATCGAGGTGGTCGCGCGTGCCCGGCACAAGCCGACCCGCTACTGCCGCGAAATGGTGCGCACGCTCATCGAGGGCGCGCCGTACGACGGAGCCCCGGCCGCCCGAAACCTCGGGCTCGCATACACACCGATCGAGGTCACGATGCGCCGGACCATCAGCTGGTACATCGCCCAGGGACTGATCGCTCGACCCCTCCCCGGCTTCGTCGAACCCGACGGCGACGCGCAGGTGTCAGCCTGACGAACCGTCAGCGCACCGGTGGGATTGGATCACTGGCGGCTACGGGCGCCCCGGCGTGACGGTGGAGCCGCGGCAGGCGCAACGTGAACCGATTCTCGGTGCCCTTCATGAGCCGCTCGATGTTGGCGCGGTGCAGGACGATGATCGCGATCGCGGCGCCGAGCGTGAAGAACACCTCGGCCCAGGAGCCGCCGAACACCAGGACCAGCGGCGGCAGCGCGAGTGAGGCGGTGATCGACGCCACCGAGGTGTACCGGGTGGCGAGCAGGACCATCCACCACACCACGGCCATGACCACCGATGCGAGTGGCGCCATCACCAGCGCCACACCGACCGTCGTCGCCACGATCTTGCCGCCGCGACGGAACCCGAGAAAAAGCGGTCGCCAGTGGCCGATCAACGCGCCGGCACCCGCGGCGACCGCCCCGGACGGGCCACCGACGGCGATCCCGATCGCTGCTGCCGCCGAGCCCTTGCCGATATCGAGGAGCGCGACAATGAAGAACATCTTGAAACCGGCGTGCCGCCAGACGTTTGCGGCTCCGGTGCCCTTGCTCCCGACCTCCCGGATGTCCTTTCCGGTCACGAACCTCGAGAGCCAGTATCCCCATGGGAGACTCCCGAGCACGTATCCGGCCACCCCCAAAAGCACAATGGTCAGGAGGCTCACCAACCGATTCTAGATGCAATTCCTGAATGGCGCCCTGACCCGTTCGAGATGCTGGCATGCGCACTGAGGCAGTGACCCGCCACCTGACGATCCCGAACCAGCTGACCATCCTGCGGATCCTCCTGGTCCCGGTCATCGGCGCCGTCCTCGCGATCGATTTCACCGACCACTACCAGATCAGCGCCGCGGCGTACGTCGCCGCTGCAGCCACCGACACGCTCGACGGACGGATCGCCCGCAGCCGTAACCTCGTCACCGAGCTGGGCAAGTTCCTCGATCCGCTCGCGGACAAGCTCATGGTCATCACCGTCCTGGTGATCCTGGCCTCGCAGTCGCTGCTGCCATCGTGGGTGGTCGTCGTTGTCGCCGCACGCGAATTCCTGATCACCGGGCTTCGCTCGGTGGCGGCAGGTCAGGGCGTGGTGGTGAGCTCGACGCAGCTCGGCAAGGGAAAGGCGTTCACGCAGAACTGCATGATCGTGCTGATCATCCTGGCGCAGCCATATCCGATTCTCGAGCTGCCGGCGGTGGTGTTCATCTGGATCGCCGTGATCGCGACGATCGCGAGCGGCCTCGACTACCTCTGGCGTTATCGCCGTTTCATCATCTAGCGCCGCACGGCGTCAGTCGTCGTCGTCGACCCAGTCGAGCGTGCGCTGGACGGCCTTCTTCCACTTCCGGTAGCCGCGCTCGCGCTCACGCTCGTCCATGTTCGGGAGCCACTCCGCAGCCTTGTGCCAGTGCTCACGGAGGCTCTCGACGTCCGGCCAGAACCCGACCGCAAGACCAGCTGCGTATGCAGCACCGAGCGAGACGGTCTCTGCGACGTTCGGCCGAACGACCGGGACGCCGAGCACGTCTGCGAGGAATTGCATCAGCAGGTTGTTCGCTGTCATCCCGCCGTCGGCCTTGAGCGAGCGCATCTCGATCCCCGAGTTGGCGTTCATCGCATCGACGACTTCGCGCGTCTGCCACGCCGTGGCTTCGAGCACAGCGCGTGCAAGGTGGCCTTTCGTGACGTAACCGGTGAGTCCGGCAATCACGCCGCGCGCATCGCCGCGCCAGTGCGGCGCGAACAATCCGGAGAACGCGGGGACAAAGTAGATCCCGCCGTTGTCATCGACGCTGCGGGCGAGCGTTTCGACCTCTGGAGCGCTGCCGATGAGCCCCACCTTGTCGCGGAACCACTGGACGAGCGCCCCGGTCACGGCGATCGAGCCTTCGAGCGCATACGTCGCAGGCTCGTCCCCGATCTTCGACCCGACGGTGGTGATCAGCCCATGCTGCGAGAGCACCGGTCGCGTTCCCGTGTTGAGCAGCAGGAAGCTCCCGGTGCCATACGTGCACTTGGCCTCCCCCGCCGAAAAACAGGTCTGCCCGAAGAGCGCGGCCTGCTGATCGCCGAGCGCTGCCGCGATGGGCACGCCACCGAGCGAGTTGCCGGCCTCACCGTAGATCTGCGACGAGGGCTGGATGACCGGCAGCATCGCTCGCGGGACTCCGATCGCGTCGAGCAACGTCTCGTCCCAGTCGAGCGTCTCCAGGTTCATGAGCATGGTCCGGCTGGCGTTCGTCACGTCGGTGACATGGCGACCGGTGAGATTCCAGACAAGCCAGCTGTCCATGGTCCCGAAGAGCAACTCACCCTGCTCGGCGCGCCGGCGCAGATCCGGCGCGCTGTCGAGCAGCCAGCTGACCTTGGGTCCGGAGAAGTACGTCGCGAGCGGCAATCCGCAGCGGTCGCGAAATCGATCCTGCCCGTGCTCGGCGCCGAGCTTCCGGCACAGGGCATCGGTGCGCGTGTCCTGCCAGACGATCGCGTTGTGTACCGGTTCGCCTGTCTGCGGGTCCCACACCACGGTTGTCTCGCGCTGATTCGCGATACCGACCGCGACGAGGTCGCTCATGTCGAGGCCGCCCGTGTCGAGCGCGCCACGCACGACCTCGATGACGTTGCGCAGGATCTCACGCGGATCGTGCTCGACCCAACCGGGGCGCGGAAAGATCTGCTCGTGCTCCTTCTGGCTCAGGGACACGATGCGGCCCTGCTCGTCAAACACGAGGCAGCGCGAAGAGGATGTTCCTTGATCAATCGCGGCAACGTACTGGTCGCTCAAGGGTGGTTCCCTCCTACCGGCTGATGCTGCATGACCATCACCATGGAACGGCACCGAGGTCGCGCGAAATCAGGCGAGCACCTTCGCGCACAAACGACACCAGGTCGGCGCGCGGCTGCCCGTCCTCCAGGAGTTGTTCTGTCGGACCCGATATTGCGATGGCGCCGACCGCGACTCCCTGGCGGTCGCGAATCGGTGCGGCAACAGACGTCTCGCCGTCGATCAACTCGCCGATCGACGACGCCCACCCCTGGTCCTGCACGTGCTCGATCTCCTTGCTCAGCAGCTTGGAGTTGCTGATCGTGCAATTCGTGAAGCGTGGAAGGCTGCCGTTGCCGAGCTCCGCGGTGAGATACGGGTGATACGCGAGGAGCACCTTGCCCATGGCGGTGGCATGAATCGGCAGCAGCGATCCCACCTCGAGCACCTGAGGGCTGTTGTCCGGACGGAACACGTGGTGCACCAGCAGCACCTGGCCGTCGTGCACGGTGCCGAGACGGACGCTCTCGTTGGTGCGCGCCGCAAGCCAGTCCGCCCAGTTGAGCGCTCGCGTGCGCAACTCGTTGCCGTCGAGGTAGCTGCTGCCGAGGTGGAGTAGAGCGGCGCCCATCCGGTACTTGCCGGACTCCGGGTCCTGCTCGACGAAACCGACCGACAGGAGCGTCCGCATGATCCCGTAGACGGTGCCCTTGGGAAGCCCGAGCTCACCCGCCACCTCGGCAAGACTCAGCCGACGCGTCCGGCCGGAAAGGAGCCGGAGGATGGCCGAGGCACGTTCGATGGATTGGATCGGTTTGGGCACGGGCCGTAAGCCTACCAATTCCTTAATAGGGCAAAAAGGGCTATTGCCAAAGGTGATTGACAATGCCCTACGGTCGAGGGTAGTGTCCGCACACCCAAACAGGGGTAGAAATCGGCCAAGGAGGTGGCACTGATGCCCAACCACATTTTTTTCTCGGAGGTGATAGGAACCGGCCTACTGATCCTTCTGGGAGACGGCGTTGTCGCAGGTGTGCTGCTGTCCAAGTCGAAGGCCGAGAACAGCGGCTGGATCGTGATCACCTTCGGGTGGGCGATGGCTGTTGCCATGGCCGTCTACGCCGTGGGTCAGTTCGACGGCGCGCATCTCAATCCGGCAGTCACGCTGGGACTCGCGGTCATCGGCAGCACGTCGTGGTCCAACGTTCCCCAGTACCTCGGCGGTGAGCTGGTGGGAGCCTTCATCGGCGCCGTCCTCGTGTGGGCGCACTACAGCCACCACTGGAAGGAGACCGAGGATCCTGGTCTGAAGCTGGCAGTCTTCTCGACCGGCCCGGCGATCCGCAACCCCGCGTTCAACCTCATCAGCGAGTTCATCGGGACGTTCGTGCTCGTCTTCGGCGTGGTCGCCATCACTTCCAAGGGCAACAGCCTGTCCGGTGGCCTCGGCACCACTCCTCATCGGCTTGCTGGTCTTCGCAATCGGCCTCTCGTTGGGAGGTCCTACCGGATACGCGATCAACCCAGCCCGTGACCTGATGCCGCGCATCGCGCACTTCCTGCTCCCGATTCCCGGGAAGGGATCGTCGGACTGGAGCTACGCGTGGATACCGGTCGTGGGCCCGATCGCCGGTGGAATCGTCGGCGCCATCGTCGCGCACCAGCTGCCGATCTGACGGCCGTCACTGAACGCCGGCTGATGCCGAAAAGAGATATGGGCGAAAGGAGATATTGATGGCGAAATACGCAGCAGCGATCGATCAGGGCACCACGAGCACGCGCTTCATGGTGTTCGACCACAGTGGCAAGGTCGTGTCGGTCGACCAGAAGGAGCACGAGCAGATCTTCCCGAAGCCGGGTTGGGTGGAGCACGATCCACTCGAGATCTGGACGCGGACGCAGGAAGTCGTGAAGGCAGGCCTCGACAAGGTCGCGATCGCGGACATCGCGGCGGTCGGGATCACCAACCAGCGCGAGACGACGCTTGTCTGGGACCGCGGCACGGGCAAGCCCGTGTACAACGCCATCGTCTGGCAGGACACGCGGACCGACAAGATCGTCGACCAGCTGTCCGCAGACGGCGGGCAGGACCGTTTCCGCACCAAGGTTGGCCTGCCGCTGGCGACCTACTTCTCAGGCCCCAAGGTCAAGTGGATTCTCGACAACGTTGACGGCGCAAGAGCGAAGGCGGAGGCCGGCGACCTGGCGTTCGGCAACATCGACGCCTGGCTGATCTGGCAGCTCACCGGTGGGACTGACGGTGGCGTCCACGTCACCGACGTGACCAATGCGAGCCGGACGATGCTCATGAACCTCGAGACCCTCGAATGGGACGACGAGATCCTCAGCATCATGGGCATTCCTCGGTCGATGCTTCCGACGATTCGCGCGTCGAGCGAGACGTACGGAGAGGCCAAGGGCGTGCTCGCCGGTGTGCCTGTCGCGGGCGACCTCGGTGATCAGCAGGCGGCACTGTTCGGGCAGACCTGCTTCGCAGTCGGCGAGGCAAAGAACACGTACGGAACGGGCAACTTCCTGTTGCTCAACACCGGGACCAAGCCCGTGCAGTCGAAGAATGGTCTGCTCACGACGCTCGCCTACAAGATGGGCAGCGCGGATGCGACCTACTGCCTCGAGGGATCCATCGCGATCACGGGAGCGCTCGTCCAGTGGCTGCGCGACAACCTCGGGATGATCGAGAAGTCGTCCGACATCGAGGTCCTGGCCAAGACCGTTGATGACAATGGTGGCGCGTACTTCGTACCGGCGTTCTCGGGCCTCTACGCTCCGTACTGGAAGTCGAGTGCTCGTGGCGTGATCGCCGGCCTGACGCGCTATGTCAACAAGGGTCACATTGCGCGCGCGGCGCTCGAGGCGACCGCGTGGCAGACGCGTGAGATCGTCGACGCGATGAACGCCGACTCCGGGGTCGCGCTGACCTCGCTCAAGGTCGACGGCGGCATGGTGTTCAACGACACGCTGATGCAGTTCCAGTCCGACGTCCTCGGCGTTCCGGTGGTGCGGCCGACGGTCGCCGAGACCACCTCGCTGGGTGCGGCCTACGCCGCCGGCCTCGCGGTCGGATTCTGGGCGCAGGTCGAAGACCTCCGCGAGAACTGGGGCAAGGACAAGGAATGGACTCCGCACATGGCGAAGGCAGACGTCGACCGTGAGTACGCACTCTGGAAGAAGGCGGTCACCAGGACCTTCGACTGGGCTGAATAACGCTGCACCGGGGCAGATGCAGCAGACTGATTTCGGCCTCCGTGAGAGCCCGGGGGCGCCGGCATCGGCGCCACCCGGGCCCCCGGAGGCACGGCACGCGATTTGACTGGCGAAAGCCAGGCTCACGAGGAGGTCAACCATGGCTGGCGAGGGTCAGGATCCTGAAGGCGTCCCCGCAGCGGACGATCACGAGCACGGACACCAGGGCTCTTTTGCCACCGGGCAGGAGACTGAAGAGCACCATCCGGAGCGCGAGGAAGAGGAAGGCGATTTCGCCACCGGCGAGGAGAAGGCGAGGGACACCCACGAGGGCAGCTTCGCCGAGGGTCAGGAGACGAGCGACCATCATCCTGAGAACCCGGAGAACAGGGGTGACTACGCCGAGGGTGAAGAGGAGGAGCACTCGCATCCGGGCTAGGACACGTGCCTCCCGGGTGGTCGAGCGTCCGACGCGGACCGACTCGATACGCTCATTTCAATGGCAACGCAGCACACGCCGATGAGCTCGCTCGAGGCCGATGTCCTCGTGATCGGAGGCGGCTCGACCGGCGTCGGGGTTGCACGCGACGCCGCATTGCGGGGCTTCTCCACCATCCTGGTGGAGCGCCGTGATCTCGCCGACGGGACCACCGGACGATTTCACGGCCTCCTCCACTCCGGGGGAAGGTACGCGGTCAAGGATCCGTCCGCAGCGCGCGAATGCATTGCGGAGAACCGGATTCTTCGCGTCACCGCGGCGGATTGTGTCGAGGACACGGGCGGGATGTTCGTTTCCACCCCGTGGGACGACCCGGAGTACGGCGACCAGTTCCTCGAGGGCTGCCGGGCGACCGGCGTGCCCGCCGAGGAGATCCCGGTCGCCGAGGCGCTCCGCCGCGAACCGCGCGTCAACCCCGAGATCCGGCGCGCGTTCCTCGTTCCGGACGCAGCGCTCGACCCCTGGAAGCTGGTCTGGGGTTGCGCTCGGTCGGCCGAGGAACACGGGGCACAGGTGCTGCCGTATCACCGCGTTCTCGATCTGACGGTCGATGGCGATCGCGTGGTGGGCGCCCGCGTTCGCAGCGAGCGCAGCGGTGAGGAATTCGATATTCACGCCAGGGTTGTCATCAACGCTGCCGGGGCATGGGCCGGGCAGATCGCCAGGCTGGCCAATTGCACGGTCAACGTCCGAGCCGGGATGGGCCTGATGATCGCCATGAACCACCGCCTCGTCCATATGTGCGTCAACCGGTGCAAGCGGCCGGCCGACGGGGACATCCTCCTGCCGCTTCGCACCGCGTGTGTGATCGGCACCACCGATGTCTTCGTCCCCGATCCCGACGAGACCGAGATTCGCCAGCCGGACATCGATCTCCTGCTCGATGAGGGCGAGAAGCTCGTCCCAGGGTTTCGTCAGGCGCGCGCGTTGCATGCATGGGCGGGCGTCCGCCCGCTCTTCGAGGACACGGCGGTCGTCGCCGAAACGCGCGACGTGACACGGTCGCACGCGCTCCTCGACCATTCGTCGCGCGAAGGCGTCGCAGGCTTCCTCACCATCACCGGTGGCAAGACCACGACGTTCCGGTTGATGGCCGAGTCGGCTGTGGACGCAGCGTGTCTGCAGCTCGGCGGACCCCGCCCGTGCACAACGGCCGAGGTGCCACTCGTGGGTTCAGAGAAGCACACCATGTATCACATCGGCAACCGGCTCGCCGCGCGCGAACCGGTCCCCCAGGCAGAGGAAATCATCTGCGAATGCGAGTTGATCACGCGCGAACGCCTCGAGACAACGATCAAGGAACGCGACACGACCAACCTCGATGACATCCGCCGGCTGCTCCGGCTCGCGATGGGCCCATGCCAGGGTGGCTTCTGCATCTACCGGGCGACCGGCATCCTCCACGAAGGCGGAACCGTCGATCACGCTGCCGCGAACGCCGCGCTGCGTGACTTTCTCGAGGAGCGGTGGAAAGGGGTGCACCCCATCCTCCACGGTGATCAATTCCGGCAGGCACGCCTCGATGACTGGATCTTCCAGGCCATCCTCGATGTGGAGCACCTCCCGGCATGAGCTACGACACCGTCGTCGTCGGCGTGGGCCTCGCTGGTCTGGTAGCCGCATTGCGGTTGACGGAGCAGGGACAGCGGGTGCTCGTGGTGGCGCGCGGAGTGGGTGCGACGCACCTTGCGCCGGCGACGATCGACGTGCTCGGCTACGTCAAGGACGCGCGCGTCGACAGTCCGTCCACGTCGTTGCCATCACTGATCGCAAGTGAACCGGCACACCCGTACGCGCGCGTCGGCGCCGAACGAGTCGCTGCCTCGCTCGCATGGTTCTCCACCCACACAGGCAAGCTCGGATATTCGGGCAGCTTCGAGGAGAACATGCTGCTGCCGACGGCGATCGGCGTCCCGAAGCCGGCAACGCTCGCGCCGCAGACGATTGCAGGCGGCGACCTCCGCGCGGGGGGACGTTTCGTGTTCGTCGGTTTCAAGGGATTCAAGGACTTCCATCCCGCGCTGCTCGCGGACAACCTGGTTCGCGCGCAGCTCCCCGCGCCCATCACCGCTCGCTCGATCGAGCTCGAGCCGCCACCGAGCCGTCGTGGCGACCTCAGCGGACGCATCATGGCCGGTCGCTTTGACAATGACGAGCTGAGTGACTGGCTCGCCGGAGCGCTTGATGGCCGGCTCGACGTCGATGAGCGAGTTGGTGTTCCAGCTGTGCTCGGGCTGCGGAGCGCGACCGACACTTGGCAAGGGCTCGAGACCAGGCTCGGCCGCAGAGTCTTCGAAGTCGCGACGTTGCCGCCGTCGATCCCGGGCATTCGTCTCTTCGATGTGCTGGCACAACAGTTGCGTGAGGCCGGGACTCGCGTCGTGCTCGGCGTGCGAGCCGTCGGTGCCCGCGCCAACGCCGGGCGGATCGAGGCGATCGACATTGTGAACGCGACTGGTTCCCTATCGCATCGGACCGGTTCGGTGGTGCTTGCCTCGGGTGGATTCGCGAGCGGCGGTCTCGAGCTCGATTCGTTCGGGGCAACACGTGAAACGGTGTTCGACCTGCCGCTGATCGGCGTGCCTGCGGGCGATCGGGTTCGCTTCGCTCCCGGATACTTCGACGAACAGCCGCTTGCGGCGGCCGGCGTTGCCACCGACGCTCTCTTGCGTCCAGTCAACCGCGACGGGGAGCCCGTCTACGCGAACCTCCACGCCGCGGGCGCGATCGTCGGCGGCGCGGTGCCCTGGAAGGAGAAGTCGGGAACCGGCATCTGTGTCGCCACCGGATACGCAGCCGCAGAAGCCATCGTCACCCCCTCGCAGCGCCGGGTGCCGAAGGCAATCCGATGATCGACGCCATCCGCGACTCGCTCGATCACTGCGTCAAGTGCACGATCTGCGAGTTGTTCTGTCCCGTCGCGCAGGTCACGCCGTCGTTCCCGGGGCCGAAGTACGTTGGGCCGCAGGCGGAGCGATATCGCGGTGCGGGACCGTCCGTCGACGCATCCGTCGACTACTGCTCGGGGTGCGGGATCTGCACGCAGGTCTGCCCTCAGGACGTGAAGATCGCGGAGATCAACTCGCGCGCACGCGCCCAGCTCTGGGAAAAACGAGGTGTGCCGCTGCGCAATCAGTTGATCGCCCGGCCCACGGTGATCGGGCGGCTCGGAACGCCGGTTGCGCCGCTTGCAAACTGGGCACTCCACAACCGCGCGGTGCGTCGGCTCGTCCAGACGGTCATCGGGATCCACCGCGACGCGCCGATGCCAAGCTTCGCCGGCACGACATTCCAGCGGCGCTCACGCAAGCATCAGCCGCCGCGCGCCGATGCGCCCGCCGTCGTCTATTTCCACGGCTGCGGCACCAACTACTACGAGCCGCGGGTCGGCGAGATGGTGGTCGCGGTTCTCGAGCACAACGGCTTTCGCGTCATCGTGCCGGAGCAGGACTGCTGCGGACTCCCGTTGCAGTCGAACGGCAACTTCCCTGCGGCCCGCACCTACGTACGACGGTTGGTCGACCGGCTCGCACCGCACGCGCGAGCAGGGTTGCCGATCGTCTCGAACTCGACGAGCTGCGGACTCATGCTGAAACGCGAGGCGCACGAGATTCTCGGTATCGAGGACGAGGACCTCAAGATCGTCAGCGCGTCGATGTACGACCTCTGCGAATTCCTCCTCCGCGTGCACGAGCGCGGGGAGTTGCGTACGGACTTCGGCGCGCTGCCGATGACCGTTCCGTATCACGCACCGTGCCAGCAGCGAGGCCATGGCATCGGCAAGCCGGCGCTCGATCTGCTCGCCCTGGTGCCCGACCTGCACATGATCGAGCTGGACGTCGACTGCTGCGGCATCGCCGGGACGTACGGCCTCAAGAAAGAGAAGTACGAGATCTCGATGGCGGTTGGCAAACGGCTCTTCAGCGACATCGGCGCAACCGGTTCGGACACTGCCGCATGCGACAGCGAGACCTGCCGCTGGCAGATCGCGCACGGCGCCGGCGTCACCGCGGTGCATCCGATCGAGCTGCTCTACCGAGCCTACGGGCTCGGCGCGCGTCAACCCGGGCCGGTCACGGCCGATGCGAAGCCCACAACGGTCAGCGGGTGATCACGGTGAAACGGCACGCTCCTCGACCAGTCGTCGAGGCCTCCCCCACTGGGCAAGCGGTGATGCGCATCGATGACGTTCTGCTGTCGCGCGGCGAGCGCGGCACATGGCGCATCGACCTCAAGATTCGGTCGGAAAGCGGCGACCGATCCCTGCAGATTCCGATCGGCAAGCATCGCGCCATCGACCGACTTGCCTGGGAGCTCCGGCGCAGCGACGATCCGTCCTGAGTCGTGTCAGGCGGCGCTAGCCGCGCGTTTGAGCACGTTTGGCGGTGTCCCCGCAGGGCAGCACGCTCCGCGCGGCGAGGAGCAGCGAGTCACAGACAAGGGCCACGCATCGCCTGCGCTGCGAGACATCCATGAAGGACGGATCCGCGTGACTGAGTCCGGCCATCATCGCGGAGACATCGGTGATGGTCACGTCCGGTCGGATCCTGCCGGCGTCCTGCGCGCGCTGCAGGAGCACGGAAACCGCCTCGATCAGCTCACCAGAAATCGCCTGTTTGGTGGCGCTGAGATCGACACCTGACGCAGCCATGGCATCCGCGAGCGCTCGGAAATCAGCGAACTCGTCGCTCAGGCGGCGGACGAAGGTGATGAACGCGTCGGCGGCATCGTCAGCATCGGCGGCAGCGCGTGCTTCGGCCACAAGTGGTGAAATCCGAGCCATGAGCAGCGCCTCAAACAAGGCGCCCTTGGTCGGAAAGTTGCGATAGAGCGTGCCAACGCCAACCTGAGCCAGCTCGGCGATGGCATCGATCGAAACGTCGATTCCGTGAGTGGCCATCAGCGTCGTGGCCGCCTCCAGAATGCGTTCGCGATTGCGTTGCGCGTCGGCGCGAAGGGGTCGATCCGATGCCTGCGGCACCGCAGCCTCGGGCTGCCCTGCTCCGACTATCCCCGTACTCATCGATTGTCCTGACCTGGGTTGACCTGACTGGCATTGACAAACGGAACCATCGTTCCGTATAGTACCCCATAACCGGAGCCCACGCTCCGATTCTATCGCAAACAGAGGACGAACACATGCAACCAAAGCGCATCAACCCCTGGCTCGTCCTCGTCGTCGTCGGCCTCGCCCAGTTCATGGTCATCCTCGACAACACCATCGTGAACGTCGCGCTTCCCTCCATCCAGCGTGGGTTGCACTTCTCGCCCGCGAGCTTGCAATGGATCATCAACGCGTACACGCTCGCGTTCGGTGGCTTTCTCATGCTCGGTGGTCGCGCCGCGGACCTCGTGGGTCGCAGGCGCCTCTTTCTGATCGGGATCGTGCTGTTCTCCGCTGCGTCATTGATGAACGGGCTTGCGGGGTCGGCCGGGATCCTCGTTGCTGGACGCGCCGTCCAGGGGCTCGGCGGTGCACTGGTCACTCCGGCGGCGCTCTCGGTGCTGACAACCACGTTTGCCGAGGGTCGCGAACGCACGGCTGCACTCGGTGTCTGGAGCGCCATCGCCGTGGGCGGTGGAGCGGTTGGATTGCTGCTCGGCGGCGTGCTCACCAGCCTGCTTTCATGGCAGTGGATCTTCTTCGTGAACGTCCCGGTCGGCGTGGTCGCCATCGCCCTCGCGCTGCGATTCGTGCCGGAAAGTCGCAGTGAGAACGCCCGTGGTGGCGTCGATATCGCGGGCGCCGTGTCGGTCACCGGTGGCCTCGTGATCCTCGTGTACGCACTCGTCAATGCGCAGACGGCCGGGTGGATCTCCGTTGAGACGCTGGGTCTCGCTGCCATCGCCGTGGCGCTGCTCGCAGGCTTCGTGATCCTCGAGGGGCGGCTCCGCCACCCGCTGATCCGCCTCGGCATCTTCCGGATGCGGTCGATCACCGGCGCCAACTCGGCGATGCTGTTGATCGCCGGCGGACTGTTCGCGATGTTCTTCTTCGCCTCGATCTACGTCCAGGAGGTGCTCGGATACAGCGCGCTTCGGGCCGGCCTCGCCTTCCTTCCGGTGACGCTCGGCATCATCGCGGGCGCGGGTCTCTCGAACCTGTTGATCAGGCGGGTCGGTGTCCGGGCCGTCGGGATCTCCGGCATGTCGATCGCGGCACTGGGACTTGTCGTCCTGAGCCGGATTCCGGTGCACGGCACCTACCTGGGCGATCTGCTCCCCGGGCTCATGATCATGGCGTTCGGGATGGGACTGACCTTCGTCCCGATCACCCTGATCGCCACCACCAACGTCGCGCCGGAGGACGCCGAACTCGCGTCGGGACTGCTCAACACGGCTCAGCAGCTGGGCGGAGCCATCGGGCTCGCAGTCCTCTCGACGCTGGCAGCGAACACCACGGCGAACACGATCTCGGCGCTCGGTCACGCTCCGACACCGGCGGAAGGTGTGAGCGCTCTCGTCTCCGGCTTTCATGTCGCGTTTCTCGTCGGCGCCTTCCTGATGCTCTCGGCCGCGGTGATCCTTGGGGCAACGGTGCGGCGGAGCGACGTGGCGAAGATCGAGAGCACCAACGAGGAGGAAGTGCCGGTTCAGGCGGCCTTCGACACCATTGCGAGTTGATGCCGCGCGCACAGCGACGACACGTCAGATGTGTGCACCGAGAACGATGTTTCGCACCATGAGCCATGACACAGTTACTGACGATGGCACCCATGCACAGAGCTTTTCGTCGTCTCGATATCGGAGCAACTGACGTGGCCGTGAGCGCGATCGCGACTGCAGTCGGAAGGCCCTCGGAGCCGATGGCGCAGATCAACCAGGCCCGCTGGCGGAATCGGATCCGCGCGACCGGCACGGTTCGCGCCCTGCAGGTCCAGGAGACGGAAACAGGGTCGAGCCTTGGCTGCGAGATCGGCGATGACGCCGGGAGCCTGTTGCTCGTCTTCCCGGGCCGGCGGCGTATCCCCGGGATCGAGCTTGGGGCACGGGTGCTCGTTGAAGGGATGGTCGGGCGCTGGCGGCGCCGGCTGGCGATCCTGAACCCGTATTACGAGCTGGTCAGCGACTGACCCTGATCCCCGGGGAACGGCACTCAGGCGATAGCGCGCAGCTCTTCTTCGTCGCCGTCGTCGGGCCCGATTGCAGTCATGAACACCTGCTTCGTGGCGATGAGCGATCCCGCAAAGGGGGCGCGGTACGAGCCGGAGAGCGGAGCTACGTCCGCGTAATCGCGTCCGACGGCGACGGTGACGTGCTCGAAGCCGGTCATGCGGCCATGCGTGGGATCGAGTGAAAGCACGCGAGCCTGGCCGTGGCCGTCCGGAACGATGACCTCGACCCAGGCATGCGAGCCGCCGAATCCGAGCATCTGTCCCGAGACATACCGTGACGCCAGGCCGAGCCGGCGGGTCAGCGCCAGCAACACGTGCGCGTAGTCCTGGCACACACCGGCACCGCGTGCGAGCGCTTCCGCAGCCGTTGTCCGCACCGACGTTGCGCCGTGCTCATATGACAACGCCTTGTGGACACAGTCGTTCGCGGCGGACGCAAGGGCTCCGCCGGAGAGCCCGCTCGCGGCCAACTCCTCGGCGAGCCGGTTGATGGTGGGGTCCGCCCCGGTCAGCGCCGTCGGGTCGAGCAGGCGGCGATCCTCGAGCATGGTTGCGGGGACCAGGTGTGGACCGTGGCGGGCATCGCGCTCAACGATGCTCGACGTGACGAACGTGACCTGCCGCTCCACGCGCGGAATCGCGAGCGTCACCACCGTGTTGCCGAATTCATCGACACGCACGTCCACGTGACGGGGCGTCGCATCGAGGATGGTCAGCCTGCGGGTGATACGCCGTTGATCGCCATGGATGCTGCGTGGCTGCACGACCAGTCGCTGCTCGAGGGAGCGCACCGGCCCCTCGTAGCGATAGGTGATGCGCTGGTGGATCCGATAGCGGGTCCGCTCCACTCGATTCCAGTCCAACTGCAGCGGCCCGGCCGACCAGCTCTCCGATGGCAGCGTCGACGCGGGGTATCGCGACGTCATTGCAATTCCTCGGGGAAATCGCCCACAACGGCGGGAAGCGAGCTCGACCAGGGGAGATCCTCGATCGGTTCCGCCGCGACACGCATTGCGCGCAGAGGCGCGGCGCCGTAGTGGGTCATCATCGCGATGTCGAGCGCATCGCGGCCGCGCCCGATGAGCACGCGTCCGGTGCGCCGGGTGTTGTTGCGGGGATCGAACGTGTACCAGCGGTCGCCCACATACGCCTCCAGCCAGGCCACGAAGTCCATCGGCTCTGTTGAAGTCAATGTCGATGTCCGGCAGGTATCCGAAGCAGTAGCGCGCGGGGACGTTGAGCCCTCGCAGGAATGCCACCGCCAGTTGCGCAAAGTCGCGGCAGACACCCACGCGCTGGAGATAGATGTCCACCGCGCCGGTGGACGTTCCGCTGGTCCCGTGCCGGAACGTGATGTGGTTGTGCACCCAGTCGACCACAGCCTGGACGCGCTGCCATCCCGGAGCGACGTCGCCGAACATCTGCCAGGCGGTGTTTCCGAGCCGGTCCGACTCGCAATAGCGACTCGCGAGCGTGAAATGGAGCGTCGAGTCGGGAAGGTCCGCGACCGCGGCCTGCGTGGCCGTTTCATCGACCTCGTCCACGCCGCCGTCCACGACGACCTCGGCCTCGTAGCGGATGCGGACGCTCCCCGGCCCGAGGACGAATCGCTGGCAGATATTGCCGTACAGGTCGGTGTACTCGTGCAGCGCGACGGGAGGCCATGTCTCCACGCCGGCAGTCGTCAATGAACGGACCGCATCCGGGCGAGGCTCCACCTGCAGGACGAAGGTGACCGGCCATTCGAGGTCATGGAGAAATTCACAGCCCACGCGAAGGCGCCGATCGCTCGTGAGGGCGTCGATCACGATCCTGACTGTACCGCCGATTCGACGCGTGTGAACCCATCCGGATGCACAAGCGCGGGCGCTGATCCTTGTGCACCGCGACCAATGACGATGCGGCGGACGCTCGGAGTACTGTCCGTGGATGACAACCGAGGCCGGCATCGCACGCGGCGCCGCCCTCGGACTGCCGCGCGGCGCCGATGAATGCATCGAGGCAGACGGGGCTGTTCGGCCCCCGTATGCCGAGTTGCTCGCGACACTCGAGCAGGCTGCGAGCACCCTGCCTCGGATCCGACGGGACGCGCAGCAATGGTTTGCCGACAGAGGCGTCACCTTCGGGGTTCCCACCGAGGGCGTCGCGCCGATCTTTCCCTTCGACCCGGTACCTCGCGTCCTCTCGGCAGGCGAGTGGCGGTCGCTCAGCAAAGCACTGTCGCAGCGCGCCATGGCGCTCGACCTCTTCGTCTCCGACTGCTACGGCGCGCAGCGGGCGATCCGCAACGGGGTTGTGCCGGGGCGGCTCGTGTACAGCAGTACCGGCTATCTGCGCGACATCGTGGGCATTCGGCCTCCTCGCGCCACCTGGTGTCACGTCTCGGGGATCGACGTGGTGCGCGTCGACGGGACCTTCCTCGTGCTCGAGGACAACGTGCGCATTCCCAGTGGCATCGCCTACGCGCTCGAATCGCGGCGCGCGATGGAGTCACTGGCGCCGGACTGGTTCGAGCTGGCGCCGGTCCGTCCGATCCATGGCTACACAGGACGGCTGCGTCGCATCCTCCAGCGGATTGCGCCACGGCAGTGGGACGCCGACATCGTCGTGCTCACGCCCGGCTCGTACAACGCCGCGTACTACGAGCACCGGCTGCTCGCCGATGAGATGCGCGCCACGCTCGTCGAGGGCCACGAGCTGATCGTCGTCGAGGACGAGGTCTACCGGCTCGACGCCGAGGGCGCCACGCAACGCGTCGACGTGATCTACTCGCGCGTCAACAGTGAGTGGCTCGATCCGCTCGTGTTCCGCCGGGATTCGATGCTCGGCGCACCGGGGCTGATCGAGGCGTGGCGCCGGGGGAACGTCGCCATCGCTAACGCGCCGGGAACCGGTGTGGCGGATGACAAGGTGATCTATCCGTACGTGCCGGCGATGATCCGTTACTACCTCGGCGAGGAGCCGCTGATGGACAACGTCCCCACGTATGACCTCACGGACGACCGTCAGCAGGCACATGTTGTCGCCAACATCGACCGGATGGTGCTCAAGCCCGTCGATGCAAGTGGCGGCTACGGCATTCATTTCGGCAGGCTGATGGGATCCGAGGAGCGGGCGACATTCCTGGAGCAGGTCAGGGCGAATCCGCGGCAGTGGCTCGCACAGGAGGAGGTCGCGCTCTCTCGCGCTGTCTGCCTGCGAGGGGGTGGTGGTTTCGAGCCGCGTGCCGTGGATCTGCGACCGTTCGTGCTGCTCGATGAACGTCCGTGGATCGTCCCCGGTGGGTTGACACGGGTCGCGGGGGATCCCGATGAGCTCGTGGTCAACTCATCCCAAGGTGGTGGGAGTAAGGACACATGGGTACTGACACGCTGACCTATTCGGTGTCACACCGCACCGTGCTCCGCTACTCGACGACGGTGACCATGTCGTATAACGAGGTGCGCATGCGGGCGCGTGACCGCGGATCCCAGCGGACGCTGGCGTTCGCACTGGTGAGCACGCCGTGGGCGGTACCTCGCAGCCGCATCGATTACTACGGCAATTTCGTGCATCGCCTCGACATCTCAGCGCCGCACGAGCTCCTCGAGTTCACCGTCGACGCCGTTGTCGAGAACAGCGAGCCTCGCCGTCGCCGGCTCGCCGAATGGGAGCAGGACGCGCTTGCGAGCGACCCACGACTCGAGTTCATCCTGCCGAGCCCGCGAGTCCCGCTTGCTCCGAACACGCGGGCGCTGTGGCAAGAGTGGAACGGCGACGACACGAGCTTCGACAGCGTCCTGGCTACGGCACAGCGGATTCCGCGAGAGCTTCGTTATGTCAGTGGCGCAACGACGGTCGAATCTAGCATCGACGACCTGCTCGAGGGCGGGGCCGGCGTCTGCCAGGACTTCACGCACCTCTTCCTTGCGATGGTCCGAGGCGCGGGGTGGCCGGCTCGATACGTGAGCGGCTATCTCGGCCCTGTCGATGAAGAGCAGGTCGTCACGGGGCAGTCGCACGCATGGGTTGAAGTGTGCGGGGCCGACGGCCGCTGGCTCGGTCTGGATCCGACTCTCGGGCAGCACGTCGGCGCAAACCACCTCCGCCTCGCTGTCGGCCGTGACTACGGTGACGTTGCGCCGCATCACGGCCTGTTCTTCGGAGCGGCGTCCGGCGCCCCGCCCGAGGTGAGCGTGCGAATCGCGCGGATGTCCAATCAGCAGGTGGCCCGTGTCGCGCCGCACGCCGGGGTGCACTGGCAGCAGCAACAACAGCAGCAGTAAGACTGTTCAGCTCCAGGGGCGGGCCGACCTCGCCGCCCAGTACTCATCCGCCGGCTCGGTGAGGTCCGGTATCTCCGGGGCTCGCAACCGGAGCGCGCGGACGTTGCTCGCGAGCTGATCCACGGTCGCCGCGCCGCTCAGCACGATCGACGCCCACGGCTGCGCGAGTGCACCCGCGATCGCGAGCGCGTCCGGCTCGTGACCCGACGCCGCTGCGATGCCACCGAAGGCGCTCCCCGGTCCGCCGGAGTCCCCCGCGGCCGTGAGCCGGCCGTTGGCCACCGCCTCCTTGACGATCACCGCCCACCCGGCGCCCGATGCCTCGGCAAGCGCCGGGCCGGCCGACGGCTCGAGCACATTCCACGTGGCCTGCACGGATGAGAACAGCGGCCGTCCATCAACGCGAACATCGAGTGCGTGGCGGATCGTCTCCGCCTGCTTGGGGCCGGTGGTCGTGATCCCGATGAGCAGTCCCTGATCACGCCGGCGCGCAAGTGCGACGAGCAGCGGTTGATTGTCGAGCGCTCCCGATTCGAGGGTGAGCGAGTGCACCTGGTACAGGCGCAGCCGGTCTCCGAGAAGCGCTGCCGTCTCGCCGTATTGCCGCTCGAATGTTGCCAGTGAGAGATCCTTTATCTCCTGCACGGGCGCCGCGAGATCCCACGCGCCGACGTACGCGTATCCCCACTTGGATCCGATCACCAGGTCCGCTGCATCACCACGGTCTGCGAGCCACTCACTGAGAAAGAGCTCCGCCAGGCCGTACGACCGCGCGACGTCGATGTAGCGAATCCCTGCGGCGTACGCCGCGTCGAGAAGCTCCCACGTCCGCACGCGAAAGGCATGTTCGGAGCGGTCGCTCCCGAAATCGCCGGCGCGGTTTGTGGTGATGTACGCGGGACGGCCGATCGCAGCCAGCCCGAGACCGATGCGACTGACCTTCGGTCCGCCGCGTCCGAGCGCCGTCGACTCCATCCAGGAACGATACGAAGAACCCGGGGCGATCCGACGGCGGCGTCGAGCGTAATCACTGCGTCGGGGCGACGTAAGATCGATGTGTGGCAACAGTCATCGTCGACGGCGCCAATGTCGTGGTCAAGATGTCGGACGTCGAGAAGTTCGAGTCCGTACACACGGACGTGCACGTCCCGCTGGCCGCGGTGCGAGCCGTGCGCGTCGTCGACGACGCATGGCCGGAATTGCGCGGCATTCGTGCCCCCGGCACCGGGATTCCGGGCGTGATCGCTGTGGGAACGCGACGTGGTTCATTCGGCAAGGACTTCGCCGTCGTGCACGGACGCGAGATGGCGGTGGTGGTCGAGCTGGATGGCGCCGGCTACGCCCGGCTGATCGTGACAACGCCAGACGCCGAGAACGTCGCCGAAGCGATACGCGGGCACCTCATGCCGTCCTTCAGCGCCTTGCCGCCACCGAGCTAGCCGATAAGGTCTCCAAGTCCGGTCGTGGCCGATGCGGCGTTGCCGAGCAATGGCGCTGCGGCCGCAACGATGCGCGAGGCGTGGATGCTAGGCCTTGGAGCGCCCCCGCATCAGATACCAGCCGATCAGGGCCAGCACGATCACCACGACGATCACGTAGACGACGATCTCTTTTGTACCGAACGCGTTGAACGCGAGCATGGAAGTCTCCTTGGTCTGGGTGCGGCCGCCTCTGCCGCCCGCGAGTGAGTTGGCCGCATCCTACGGCAGAATCAGTTTCCTGGCTCCGAATTCGGCAATGACCATCCTCCAGGATCCTGCAGCCTCCTAGAATCGGCGCATGCGAAGGGTCAGCGGACGCGCCGCGCGGCTGCTGTCAGCCCCGGGCAGCCGAGAGGCGGGCATCGTCATCGCGTTCCTGCTCGTGGGATTGCTTGTTCGACTGCCGAGTTTGAATGGCCCGCTGCTCGCGATCTCGTCCTTTCGTCAGGCGGAGACCGCGTATCCCGCGCTGATCTATCACCAGCAGGGCATCAACCTCCTCGTGCCGCAACTGCCGGTCCTCGGCAAGCCCTGGCAGGTGCCGTTCGAGTTCCCACTGTTCCAGGCGATGGCGGCGGTGATCATGAATCTCGGTGGCGGCATCGACTGGTCGATGCGCATCAGCAGCGTGATCTGCTTTGTCGCGACGGCCGTCGCCGTCTGGGGGCTGGTGCGGCATCTCTCCACACGCACGGCGGCGTGCATCGCACTGCTCGTCTTCCTCGTGTCGCCGTTCGACGTGTTCTGGAGCCGGGCTTCGATGATCGAGTACATGGCGACCGCCTTCTCGGTCGGCTACGTCTGGGCCGGTATGGTCTGGATCGATACCAGGCAACGGCGCTTCGCTGCGCTGGCGATCGTTCTCGGTACGCTCGCGATGCTCGTCAAGGTGACCAGCGCCCTCTTCTGGATGGTGCCGCTGTTGCTGTACTGGGGCACCGTTTCGCGACCACCCTTGCGCGTCCTCCTCCGCGACCGATTGCGAACCGCTGGAGTGCTGCTCGCGATCCCGTTGGTCGCATGCGTGCTCTGGACGCACTACGCGGACAGTGTGAAGGCGGCGAGTCCGGCGACGAGCTGGTTGACCAGCGAGAGGCTGATCGGATTCAACTTCGGCTCGGTCGGTGAGCGGCTGACGTTGAACCGGTGGAGTCAGATCCTCCACCCGCTGGACACGCTCGTCACGGGGATGCCGTTCTGGATCCTCGCTGCAATCTGCGTGATCGCGATCCTCCGGGAGCGGCGCGCCGTGTGGGTCGGGATCATCCTCGCGGGGGTGCTGCCGATCCTGGTCTTCTTCAACCTCTACGCCGTGCAGGCGTACTACCTTGCCGCGGTGACACCGGCTGCCGCCGCGGTCATCGGCTATTCGCTTGACGGGCTGGTTCGCCGGCTGCGAACGGTCCCGCTTCGGGCAGTGACGGTGACGTTGATCATCGTGTGGCTCGGTGCGACGCTCTACACGCAACGCGATTTCGTTGCTTCGAGCTACACGATGCCGACCCCCGATCCGGCGAACATCCTCGCGCAGGCTCGGGAAATCGATGCCGGCACCAAGCCGGGCGATCTCATCGTGTTCGACGGGCTCCAGTGGTCACCGGCCGTGCCCTATTACGCCCGGCGCCGAGGGGTGATGCTCGTGCAGATCATCGTCACGCCCCGCCTGCTGAACTCCTTGCCAGGGCAGGGATATAGCTACCTGTACACGCGGACTCCCCATCTGCACGTGTTCTCGCCCGACGCGCTCGCTGTGCTCCAGCGGTGGGCCTGGTTCGGCGCGGTGAGTCCGCATCTCTTCCGGCTCGGCAGCAGCTACGTCAACGTCGACAGCGCAGACATCGCCGCTACGGCGAACGTTTTCGAGCCACCCGGCCACCCTGACTCACTGATCGGCGCCACCCGGACGCTGGTGTGCGATGCGTCCGGCATGGATGTGAATGTCCCGGCGGGAACGGCGATCACGCTCGAATTCGCCGCGACGACTCCTGGGGATGACATGTCGCTCGCCGTGGACGGACGCTGGCTTCCGGCGGAAAGAACCGTCGTTGTCGATCCGATGATGACCTCAAACGGGGTGCTGGACCTTGGGTGCGCCGGGGGTTCCGAGCTCGACCTCGTCGGTGCATTTGCCGATCGCCCCTGACCGCGCGACACGAGGAGGGCAACGCCTGCATTTGCCGGTGGACCGTAGACTCCGTGCGTGCCTGAGCCTGATGCCGAACTCCTTGCGCTTCGCGAGCGACTCGGCAACCTCGATCAGCGAATCGTCGAGCTGATCGCGGAGCGTTTCCGCGTCGTTGGCGACGTCGCCCGCGAGAAGGCAGCCTCCGACGCCGCGATCCGGGACACCGATCGCGAACGCCAGGTCCTCGCTGCCGTGGAACACATCGCGCGGACCGAGGGCGCGCCGGTCAATCTCGTCCGGCGGATCTATCGTGACCTCCTCGCCGAGTTGGTCAGCCGGCAGGTGTCCAGCCGCTCCGGTGTGCAGCGCGAAGTTGCCCTGCGCGTGGCCGTTCGCGGTGAGCATTCGTTTGGATACCTCGCGGCGCAGAAATATCTCGCAACGCGCGACGTCGAAAGTGCGCTGATCGTCACTCGCAGCTATCAGGCCGCTGTGGATGCGCTGCAGGCCGGCGAGGTGGATCTTGCCGTGTTGCCCATTGAGAACACCGCGGCCGGAAGCATCGACGAAACCTACGATCTGCTGCGCGAGAACGAGGTGTCGATCGTCGGCGAGGAGACGTCGAGCGTCGACTACTGCCTCTGCGGTGTCAGCGATATCCCGCTCGGGGCAGTCAGTCAGGTGCTCGCCGCTGTGGACGGCCTCGAGCAATGTTCGCGTTTTCTCCAGTCACTCTCCAACGCGTCACAGATTCTGCAATTCGACACTGGTGCGGCGATGCGGCTGGTACACGCGGCGGGAGACTCCACACTGGTCGCCATCGGCGCGCCCGAGGCGGCGGCGGCACACGAGCTCGTGGTCCTCCGGCGCGGCATTGCCAACCACGCCGAGAACTACACGCGGTTCGTTGTCCTCGCGCGGCACCCGGTCGGAGTCGAGCTCAGTGCGCCGTGCAAGACAAGCCTGATCCTCATCGCCCGGCATGAGCACGGCGCGTTGATGCGCTCTCTGGGCGTCCTCGCTGCGAGCGGCCATTCGATGACGAAACTCGAGTCTCGACCGCGCCCAGGACGGCCGTTCGAGTACATGTTCTTCATCGACTTCGAGGGCAACATCGCGGATCCACGGACCGCCGAAGCACTCGACGACCTCCGCTCCACCGCCTTGCATCTCAAGGTCCTGGGCAGCTATCCGGCGACGACCACCGCGGGAGACGTGCAACCCGGGGACGCAAGGCCACTCGTGCAGCCGGTGCCTTCAGACGCGCTCGAAGCCGTCCTGCCGCCGAAGCCGATCACGAAGTCATCGAAGAACTACCGGCTCGCCGGCCGCGCCGCGCGTCCTGAAGACACGCTGATCCCGGTCGGCAACCTGCTCATCGGTGGCGACGGTTTCATCGTGATGGCGGGACCGTGCTCCGTCGAGTCCGCCGACCAGATCAATGCCACGGCGCGCGCCGTCCGTGAGGCGGGCGCACAGATCCTGCGCGGAGGCGTCTTCAAGCCGCGCACCTCGCCCTATGCATTCCAGGGCCTCGGATGGGAGGGCTTGGAGCTGCTTGCGGCCGCGGGCAGGGCCACCGGAATGCCGATCATCAGCGAGGTCATGGCCGTCGATCAGGTGAAACGCATGGCGGAGCTGGTCGACATCCTGCAGGTCGGCACGCGAAACATGCAGAACTTCGATCTGCTGCGCGAGCTCGGCAAGGTCGATCGGCCGATCCTCTTGAAGCGCGGCCTGTCGAGCACGATCGATGAATGGCTCGGCGCCGCGGAATACATTCTCGCGATTGGCAACCAGCAGGTCATGCTCTGCGAACGCGGCATCCGCACCTTCGAGACGAGCACACGCAACACGCTCGATCTGTGCGCGATCCCGGTGCTCCGCGAGCTCACACACCTTCCCGTCATCGTCGATCCGAGTCACGGCACCGGCCACCGCGCGTATGTCCCACCAATGGCGAAGGCGGCGCGAGCGGCTGGTGCGCATGGGCTGCTCATCGAAGTGCATCCGGACCCGGAGAAGGCGCTGTCAGATGCGGAGCAGAGCCTGTCCTTTCCGGAATTCCTGTCGTTGATGCGAAGTCTGCAGACGGTCGCAGCGACGTTCTAAGCCTGGCGCGGCCGTTCGACCCAGAGAAAGCTCGTGAAGTTCTCGTCGAGGTCCTGCAGGTTGTCCTCGACCACGCGCAGACCATGAATCTCCGCGAGCGTCCGGCTGCCCATGGTCGCGATCGTGGCGCTCAGCGCACCGCTGCCGAGGAGCTCGGCCACTTTCGCCTGGTCGATCAGGTCCCCTTCCCCGCTGGTCTGCCGGAGATTCGAGTATTTCTTCTCGAGGTTGTTCCGGCACTGGCGAAGCACCTGTGGATGCGCCATCACCGTGTCGACCGCGGAGAAATCGGCACCGGTGGCAGTCATCAGCGCGTGCGAGATCTTGATCGCGAACTCCTCGACGATCGCGAAGCGATAGCGAGCCATCGCGGCAACTGACTCCCCCACCATGCCGCCGACGGAGTTGTGAATCGCGAAGACCCCGCGATCGATCTCGCCCTCGTGGAGCGCGCGCAGCACTCGTTCCGTCGTGTGCAGATAGACGATCTCGCTTGGCACGTCGGGCGTGCGACCGAGGTAATACCGCGCGGCATCCTCGTTGAAGCTGCCGCGTCCACCCTGGATGCCGACGAGGACGCGATCGGTCACCACACGGTTGGGGAGCAGGAGGTCGAAGACCGAGTCCTGCGCTTCCGAAAGGCGCAGACGCATGGCCTTGGTATGCGGGTTCAGCGTCTGCAGATCAACGAACAGCTGCCACGTGTCGTTGCTCACCTGCGAGGTCACGTCCTGGAGCCGCTTCGTCCCGAGCGTGTCGATCGGCGTCGGAGCGAACCCGAATCGCTCGAGCGTCCGGCCGACAAAGTGCGTGAGTCCCTGGCTCCCGGCGGCGAGGCGATCATGCTCGTCTGCAGACATCGGCACGACGACCAGACCCTTTGACGCGAAGTACGCACGCCACGCCTCGAACGCCTCGTCTGAAAGGCGAAAACCGTCGATGACAATGGTCTGCCCTGTCAGTCCGGTGGCCGCGACGCTGTCAGGACCGAACAGCGGATGGGTCAGCAGCGCCTGGTAGCCCGGAGGAAGATGACGCGCGAAGACGTCGCGCGCATGGAGCTTGACCGACAGAACGTCGATGAGCGTTCGCGCGCCTCCGAGCTCCGTGAAGTACGGGAGATGCTCCTCGAGCGTCGCCTCGAATGCGGAGATCGGGACGCAGTAAAAGACCGCGTCCGATGACAGCGTGTCGCTCAGCGTGGCTGTTGCAATGCCCTCGCTCTCCGCGGCGGCGCATTGCAGCGGATCAGAGTCGACATGCGCGGACTCGGAAATCGGCCTGCAGCATCGAGGCCCAGAGGCGTCCGAACCGGCCGAGGCCAACCACACCGACCGTCGCCGGCAGGACACTGCTCATCACCGGGGCTAGTGTACGGAGGCCGCCTTCGGTCCCCGCGCCGCTGGTACGCGCTACCTGGATCGTGAACGGCGGGAATCTGACAGTGCGTTGACAATCCAGGCCACGACGTTCGCCTCCGACGGCTCGAAGCCGTCTGTGTTATCGACTTGCAGTAACGGCAGTCCAAGGTTTGACGGCTCGTACGCTCCTGCGAGTACCCGTGCTCGGAGATCGGGGAGCGCTTCGAGGCCGCGATGACCAGGGTGGCGAACGCCTTGCCGGGCGACGTAACGGTCCACAAGGCAGTCCAGCGGTGCCGATACATAGACGACGGCGGTTCTCCCGAGCTTCACCAATTCGCTCAACTCGTGCTGATCGCGGAAGAAGGCGCCTTCCAGGATCAATCCAGCGCCGCTCTCGAGGAGTGTTCGAGCGACCGCCAGCTGAACGGCGAACGCGGCTGCGCCGACGGGCTCCGCCCCGCCAAGGTGATCCATCAGAGCTTCCTTGATCGCGTCCTTCGCCATCACCGGCAGGCGCATCGTCATCGAGAGCGCCTCCGCCAGCCTGCTTTTCCCGGCAGCGGGTGGCCCGCAGATGATCACCAAGGGAGGCTTCGGACTCCCATTCGACGCCGCTGACATCGACGTCGATCCTAAGCCGTGGCGCAGCGAAGACCGGGGCGTCGGTATGGTCTTCGCTGCATGGCAACTCCAGCGGGACGCGAGACCACAGAGCGGAGCGCGCGGGCCACGGCGCGGCAGGAGATGCCGCGCACCCTTCGCGAGGAGGTCCGTCTCGCCGGCGACGCGCTCGGACGGGTCATCGCCGAGCACGGCGGCGCTGATCTGCTCGCAGATGTCGAGACCCTCCGCAGGACGGTGATCAACGCGCGAGCCGAGGATGGCACCCGGGGCGGCCTTGCCGATGCTGCGGACAAGCTCGTCTCCTCATGGTCGCTCGACCGCGCCGAGCAGGTCGCCCGTGCGTTCACGTGCTACTTCCATCTCGTCAACCTGACGGAAGAACGCTATCGAGCCCGCGCGCTTCGCGAAGCCGATTACGGCGCTTCCGGTCCCGCCGAGGCACTCGCCGCGGCGCTGGCGACCGTGCGGGCGGAGCTCGGAGACGCTGGGCT
This sequence comes from Candidatus Dormiibacterota bacterium, assembly GCA_963791435.1. GTDB lineage: Bacteria > Chloroflexota > Dormibacteria > Aeolococcales > Aeolococcaceae > Palsa-851. The sequence continues at coordinate 355,641 of CAWBSL010000003.1, read as the reverse complement.
CGAGGAACAACTCGCGACGCTGCGCGTGCATCCCGTCTTCACCGCGCATCCCACCGAGGCGCGACGGCGTGCAGTCACGTCCGCATTGCAACGGGTGGGCCGGCAACTCGAGCTTCTGTCCGATCCACGGGTGGTTGCATCGGCGCAACCCGAGACGCGGCGTCGTCTCCTTGAAGAGATCGATGGCCTCTGGCGTACTGCTCAGTTGCGGAGCCAGGAGCTGCAGCCGCTCGACGAGGTTCGCACGCTGATGGGCGTCTTCGACACCACGCTGTTCCGGCTTGTCCCCGCGGTCTATCGTGAGCTCGCAGCGGCGCTCGACGAAAGCGACGGCGGTGCGCAACCTCCGTCAGCGCCGGCATTTCTGCGCTTTGGCAGCTGGGTGGGTGGCGACCGTGACGGCAATCCGCAGATCACCGCTCAGGTCACGCGCGAGACGATGCTCATCCAGTCGGAGCACATCCTCCGCGGGCTGGAAGCCGCTGCAACGCGAATCGGCATCGGTCTTACCGCCGACGCCGAAACCACTCCGCCGGACGGCCGGTTTCTCAGCCGGCTGCGTTCTGCTCAGGAGGTCGTCGGGGACCGCGCGAACGCCATTGAGGCGCGCGCGCCAGGCGAGCCGTATCGGCAGTTCCTCCTGCTCGCGGCGGAGCGCATTGCGGCAACACGCCGCGCGAATCTCTCCCTCGCGTACTCGGGACCGGATGAGTTGCTCGGCGACCTTCGGGCACTGCAGACTGCACTCGTCGCCGCGGGGGCGCCTCGCCAGGCGTATGGCGAGGTGCACGAGCTGATCTGGCAGACGGAGACGTTCGGCTTTCACTTCGCTGACCTGGAAATCCGCCAGCACAGCGGCGTGCATCGCAAGGCGCTCGACGAGATCTCCGGCGGCACGCGCTCACCCGAGACCGATGAAGTCGTCTCGACGCTCCGGACAATCGCGTTGCTGCAGCAGCGTTTTGGCACTCGCGTGTGTCATCGCTACGTGGTGAGCTTCACCAGGAATGCCGACGACATCGCTGCGGTGTACGCCCTGGCAGAGCTGGCGTGCGCGCCAAATCCCGCGCCGGTGCTTGACGTCGTGCCGCTCTTCGAGACGATCGCCGACCTCGTCAGTGCGCGCCCGACGCTCGACGCGATGATCGAGCTCGAGCCGGTTCGGCGACGGATGGCGGCGACGGGCCGAGCGCTCGAAGTGATGCTCGGATACTCGGACTCGGCCAAGGAAAGCGGGCCGGTCTCGGCCACGCTCGCGCTCTACGCCGCGCAGGCGGACCTTGCATCCTGGGCAGCCGAGCGAGGGGTGCAACTCACGCTGTTTCACGGTCGAGGCGGCGCGCTCGGACGCGGTGGCGGACCCGCGAATCGCGCCGTGATGGCCCAGGCACCAGGTTCGGTCTCCGGACGTTTCAAGGTCACCGAACAGGGAGAGGTGATCTTCGCGCGGTACGGCAACAGCACCCTGGCACAACGGCATCTCGAGCAGGTGACGTCGGCGGTGCTGCTCACTTCCACTGCGGCGGCACGCGAGCGGACCGAAGCGGCGGCGCTGCGCTTCGAGGCGCTGGCTCGGACTCTTGACGGCGCCGCCCGCGCCGCGTATCGAAATCTTGTCGATATCGACGGGTTCGGCGCGTACTTCGCCGCGGTGACTCCGGTCCGCGAGCTCGCCCGCCTCCACCTCGGGTCGCGTCCGGCGAATCGCGGTGGCGACACGAGCCTGGCGTCGCTCAGAGCCATCCCGTGGGTCTTCGCGTGGTCTCAGATCCGCCTGAACCTGCCCGGGTGGTACGGCATCGGCAGCGCGCTGGGGGACGCGAACCTCGACGAATTGCGCATCGCGTACGACGAGTGGCCGCTGCTGGGGGTGCTCATCGACAACGCCGAGATGAGCCTGTCCAAGACCGACCGCTTCATGGCGGAGCAGTACCTGCGCCTCGGCGGTCAGCCACACATCGCCCGCGTGATCCTGGACGAGTACGACCGCACGATCGCGGGAATCCTGGCAGTCACCGGGCAATCTCGGCTGCTCGAGAAGCGCCGGGTGCTTTCGTGGGCAGTCGAGCTGCGCAATCCCTACATCGACGCGCTCTGCCATCTGCAGCTTCGGGCGTTGCGCGCTCTGCGAAGCGGCGCCGCGGAAGACGCCGATCGCAGACGACTCGAGCAACTCCTGCTCCTCACCGTCAACGGCATCGCCGCGGGTCTGCAGAACACCGGCTAGGGCGGCGTCTCCGCGCTATCGCGCTGAGGCACTCACCGCATCGAGTGTCCGGCGCATCTGGTCGATGTGAAATCGACTGTGCCCGGCGAGAAGCCGGAACATGAGATCGAAGCTTTCGGGACCGCGCTCGCCGTGGAGCCCGTCCCGTGATCGTTGTGCAGCGGTGGAGCGACGCCACAGCGCGACATTGGCCGCACGCAGGGCATCGAAGGTCGCGAGCAACTCCGCCGGATCGGCTTTGTCGTACCCGAGCGCGTCGACCCAGAGATCCTGGTCGTAGGGCACGAGTGGGGGCTGTTCTTCAGAGATCACCCAGCGGTATCGCGCTGACGAGATGATCTCGGCATCGAGCATGTGCCCGAGCAGCTCGAGCACCGACCATTCGCCCTGAGCCGGCCTGGTGCGGAGATGGACACCCGCTGCGGCGACGGCCTCCCGGAGGGCATGCGAAGTCGACTCCTGCACGACTGCCGGATCGTCGTCACCTACCAGGTCGATGAGCATCGTCTGATACGCCTGGGGATTCTGAACGGGGTCGACGGCGACGCTCACTTCGGGCCTCCTCTGACTGGATTCGCTCGGTGCGATGGTCGCATCCCTCCGACGCGGCGCGTCCGGAGACCACGCGGCTGGAGTCGGACGACGCGTCACCTGGGGTGGACACGGAATAATCCGCTCGTGGTGCACGCCAGAGGTCGCGCGTTCGCATGAAGGTCGGCGTCGTCGGCATCGGCAAGATGGGGCGGCCGATCGCTGAGCGTCTCATCGCCGCCGGCCATGAGGTCGCCATCTGCAACCGGTCCGAGAACGCCGCCGTGTTGGCGTTGCGGGACAAGGGAGCGACGGTGCGACCGTCCCCACGCGAGCTCGCCGCCGGCTCGGACTGCATCCTGACCGCACTTCCAACCGAGGACACTGTTCGCGCGGTCTACGCCGAGATGACGGAGGTCGCCGAGGCGGGCCAGATCTATGCAGATCATTCGACGGTCAGCCCCGCCTTGAACCGGCATTGCGCCGCTGCGCTCGCCTCCCACGACGCCGCGTTCCTGGACGCACCCGTCTCGGGCGGCCCGGCAGGTGCCGAGGCTGGAACCCTGACCGTGATGGTCGGTGGTGACGAGGCGACGTTCCAACGCGCGCTGCCGGTCTTCGAGGCATTCGGCGCCAAAATCCGGCTGTGCGGGCCCGTGGGTGCCGGGCAGGCGATCAAGCTCGTCAACCAGTACCTCGTCGCCGTGCACACACTCGCGGCATCCGAGGGGGCGGCGTTCGCCGTGGCACTCGGCGCAGACCTCGCGACCGTGCAGGACGTCATCGGCACCTCCTTTGGGAGCTCCGCGATGCTCCTGCGCAACCTGCCGCGCTACGTGGCTCGAGACTTCAGTCCGGCAACCCCGGTCGGTCTGATCGCCAAGGACCTCTCGATCATCCACTCGGAGGCGGCCGGCGCAGGCGTGCCGCTGTTGCTCGGCGGTCTCGTGGAGCAGTGCTATCTCGAGGCGAAGGCACGCGGCTGGGCAGGCGAGGACATGTCGGCGCTCGTGAAATTCTGGGATCGCGAAGCCGACGGGCCCGCCGGCAAGAATCCGGGCGCCTGACATGCCTCGATTCGCCGCCAACCTCTCGATGCTGTGGCAGGACCTCGCGCCCTTTCAGCGATTCGATGCCGCCGCGGCGGTCGGGTTCGCGCACGTCGAGATGCTCTTTCCACACGAGCTTGACGCCCATCGCCTGGCGGCCACACTCGAGACCCTCGATCTTGAGATGGTCGATTTCGACCCCTTCCCCGGAGATTGGGCTGGCGGCGAACGCGGACTGCTCACCCTGCCGGGCCGCGAGCAGGAGTTCCAGGACGGCGTCCGAGAGGCCATCGCGCTCGCGACGCGGATTGGTACGACGCGGCTCAACACGCTTGCGGGCGTGCCACCGGCGGACGTCACGAACGAGCAGGCGCGCGAGACGGCGATCGCCAATCTCAACCGTGCAGCGCCGCTCGCTCAGGAGGCGGGCATCACGCTGATGGTCGAGGCCATCAACAATGTCGACATCCCGGGGTACTGGGCAGGGACGGTGGCCGTCGCCGCCGCGCTCGTGGAGACCGTGAATCATCCCAACGTGCGCCTCCAGCTCGACCAGTACCACGCGGCCATGGCCGGTGAAGATGCGATCCAGTGCCTCCGGACCTACCTGCCGCTCATCGCGCACGTCCAGATCGCCGATGCGCCCGGCCGCCACGAGCCGGGAACCGGCGCGCAGCCGATCGAGGCGTTTCTCAACGAGCTCGATCACCTTGGATACGACGGTTTTGTGGGGCTTGAATATCGCCCGCTGCTCGACACCGCGTCAAGCCTGGCGTGGATCCGGACGATGAACCTTCGCCGTCAGTAGGAGCTGAGGCCGGCGACGGCCTGACGCGCGGCGCGACGCAGGAGTGCTTTCGGGTGTCGCTTCGGGTCCACCGTGGGGTCCATGGTCGCGAGCGAGAGCGTGGCGGGAAACCCGGTCGATGACGGATCCGCCACCGTCCCGGCGATGGCGATACACGGAATTCCGAAGCGCAGCGCTCGAGCGGCGACCTCGGCGGGCGCCTTGCCTTCCCGCGTCTGCTGATCCAACCGCCCCTCACCGGTGATCACGGCGGCAGCGCCGCGGAGAGCAGCATCGAGGTCGACCAGGTCGCAGACTAATGCGGCGCCCGAGGTCAACTGTGCTCCGAGCAGCGCGAGGCCGAATCCGCAGCCTCCAGCCGCTCCGGCTCCGGGCAGTGCCGCCACGTCGCCGGTGCCGGGGGGGATGCGAGCGCCGCGAATCGCGCCAGCGCCCGCTCGAGGCGCTCCACGTCCTTCGGGCGTGCGCCCTTCTGCGGCGCGAACATCCGGGCGGCTCCGGTTGGGCCGAGAAGCGGACCTCGAATGTCGCAGGCCACCTCGATCGAGCACGCAGAGAGCAGCCGCACAGCGGGTGACAGGTCGATCGCCGTGAGCGCCCCGAGGCCTGCACCACCCGGACCGATCTCGCCTCCATGGGAGTTGGTGAGCCGCGCGCCCAGCGCCAAGAGCAGTCCGGCACCTCCGTCGGTGCAGGCACTCCCGCCGACACCCACCACGATCCTGCGAGCGCCGGCGTCCACCGCGATCCGCAAGAGCTCGCCGGTCCCACGAGACGTCGCGTGGAGCGCGTCGAGGTGTGCGCTGTCGACGCGACGCAGCCCGGAAGCGTCGGCGAGTTCGACCACCGCCTCGTCTCGGGCGAGCCATCCGAGACGCGCGATCAGACCGCCGCCGGTCGGGCCGGTCACTCGATGGCGGCTCACGCGTGCGCGAGCTCCGAGCGCCGCGAGGAGCACGTCCAGGGTGCCGTCACCGCCGTCCGCCACCGGCACCTCGACTGCGATCGCGCCCGCATCGCGAACCCCGCGTGCCATCGCGGCCGCGGCAGCCTGCGCACTGAGCGTTCCCTTGAATGCGTTGGGCGCACAGACGACAACCGGAGTTATCGGGGAACCGTGTGGCCGAGCCGCGGTGCGCTGCATCGGGTCCCATGGTGAGGAATCACCTCCGGCGGCGGTCAGAATGCTCCGATGACCAGCCGGGCCCTGACTGCGGGACTCGGGGTGCTCTACGTTGCCGCGTCGGTGGTCGCGCCGCTGGTCTTGAAGACGACCCCGTCCGATCTCGATCTGTATCTCTGGCCGGAGGCGGAGATCATCGTCGGCGGGCACCCCCTGCTCGTCTACGCAACGTACACCCATGCGCTCAACCAGAACGACAACGGGCCGCTTGGGTTGCTCCCGCTCGTGCCGATGGCCGCGCTCGCCAATGCGCTTGGATGGTCCGGGAGCCTCACCGGGCGCGCGGCGCTCAGTGGGGCGGTCGCCTCACTGTTCGTGCTGCTCCTCGCGTACCAGACGGTTCGCTTCGTCGCAGCGGCACGCGGCAACACACAATGGCCGCTCGCCGTCGCGGCGACGGTGCTGCTTGCACCGGCGCTCTGGATCGCGATTCTCGACTACGGTCACATCGAACAGCCCGTCGAGTTATGTCTTGTGCTCTTTGCCGTTGGCTGCTCGCTCCGTGGTCAGAACGCGCTGTCCGGTGTTGCATTCGGCGGTGCCATCCTCGCCCGCACGATCGCCGGATTCTGCGTGATCCCGTTGGTGCTGGTCGATGTTGCCGGTCGAAGGCTTCGCGCGGCAGCGACGATCGTCATCGCGACTCTGCTCACGATCGCCGCTGGCATCACACCGTTCGTTCAGGCCAACGCGCCCGCAGTCACACACGCGCTCCTCACCTACCGAGCAAGCCTCCCGATCAGCGGTGGTTCGTTCTGGATCGTCGCGAGAGGTGCATCGTGGGCAGGCATCGTGCGATCGGGCGATGTGTACCTGGGCGCCGCTGTGGCGACTGTCCTGGTGGCAAGCACACTGTTGCGCAGGCCGTTCGCCGGCACCACGCACGCGGGATTGATCGGACTGGTCACGGTCGCGTCGTGCTGCGTGCCGCTCTTCGCGAAATCCGTCTTCCCGTATTACTTTTTCGAGCCTTATCTGTTTGCCGTTCTCTGGTGGCTCGCGCGCCCTGGTACCGCGCTCAACTGGCGCGCGGTCGTCCCACTCCTGCTCACCATCGATGTCTTCATCGCGATGGCGGCGACGGCGTCGCCGTTCAGTGCGGCGGGAGCCGCGGAGAGCGTCATCGCGTCGGTCGTGGTAGGCGCAGCCATGGCACTGGTCATGTTCGACCTGCTTCGCGCACCCGACGATTCCTCGGCGAATCGCGTGGCGCACGAAGCGTCATATCAGCGAAGCATGCCGATAGTCCAGGATGCGCGCTAGATGACGAGCGAACTCGGCAGGTTCCTCCTCCTTGGCTCGGGCGAGTTCGAACCGTGGTCTGCCGGCGCTGAGCGCTTTGCGCTCTCCGGCGCCGCCGGCGACGGTTCGGTTGCGATCCTCGCCACTGCGTGCGGACGCGAGGGCGATGCCGTCTTCGAGCGATGGAACGCGATGGGACTCGCCCATTACGCGTCGCTTGGCATCACAGCGACCGCGCTTCCCGTGCGCAATCGTGTCGACGCACGTGACACCAGGTCGGCGGCTGCGCTCGATGCGGCAAGCATGGTGTTCTTCAGCGGCGGCAGCCCGAAGTACCTCGCGCAGTCGATCATCGGAACGCCCATTTGGGATGCGGTCCAGCGGCTTGTCGCACGAGGCGGCGTGTTCGCCGGATGCAGCGCGGGCGCGATGATCACCGGTGCCACGGCAATGCGCTTTCCCTTCTCGAGCGGGCTCGGGCTGCTCCCGTCGAGCGCGCTCGGCGTGCACTGGGACGCCCTCTCGGGTTGGTGGATCCGCTGGCTGCGCGACCTCGCTCCGCGCCGCCTCCCCGGAACCGTCCAATTCATCGGCGTCTCCGAGAACACCGCCGTTGCAACCGATGGAGCGATGTGGCGCGTGTTCGGCAGTGGTGTGGTGGACATCCGTCGCGGCCGCGAGCGGCTCGCGCTGCGCGACGGCGATCAGTTCCCGAGATAGGTCTGCGCCGCGCCCCCTACCCGGCGCTGTTCGGACTACAAACCGAAACCAGGGCTTCTGGTGACCGGCGTGTAACACGGTTTCAGCGAGGCGTCCGATATGCCGGCATTCAGCGCCCGCGCATGCGTTTCATTACAGCGATGAGCCAGTTCTTCCGGCGCACCCGGAACGCAAACGCGTCCACGCCCGCTGCCAATGCCGCGACCGGTCCCGTATCGAGCTCGGGGATCCCCTGCTCGCTGACCGGCTGCACGAGCGACAACGCGGCGCTGTGCGGGTATCACGATGGGCGCGGCCGGGCATGTCAGGCCGCCTACTGCTCGGAACACGGCGTCTCCATCGATCACGCCTTCTACTGCCGGCGTCATGCCGGGGTGGTCCGCGCTGTGGGCTCGCAGACGACACCGGGCAGCGGTCTGCCCGACCTCGACAACCGAGCACCCTCGCTGGTGAACTGGATTGCGCGAGATCTCGATGCGAATGTCCGGCGACTCCTCGCAGCTTCCGCAGGCCGCGGAGAGAGCATCATCGCCGACGACACCGTGCGCGTCGTTCGCGATTTCAATCGCAACGCCCGCTGGGAGCAGAGCTGGCGTCTCGTCGATCACACCGGGCTCATCCTCAAGGTCACCATCCAGGTGCTCGAAGAGAACGACTCACTCGTGCGCGTTCATGTCGGAAGTGGCGTGATCGCAGATGGGGTCCCGCCCTGGATCGTCCGCCGATCCGATGACGGCGACATGGCAACGGACGACGAGAAGCGGAAGCGCTTCTATCAGTGGCTCGACGAGAGCATTTTCATGGCCGTCGATCGGTTTCGCACCGAGCGCGCCGCGCTCCGCTAGCGAATCTCAGTCTCGCGCTGTTCCGCCTGGAGCGCCGCATCGAGACGCAGTCGGGCATCCGCCTCACGCCGTGCTTCCACGACCAACTCTGACAGCACGAGGGACGCGTCTCGCTGCTGCAGATACCTCGTGATCGCTCGGCACTCAGCGTGATCTGCACGACGCTGCTGCCACCAAATCCAGGCCATCTGGGGGTTCCTTTCTAGACCACCCCAGTCTACATCCGATGTTCCGTGCAAATGGCGCTCGGAGCGACAACGTCACGTCCTCAAAAGGTCATCGGCGGGCCGTGTTCGAGGATATCCCCGGTCAGCCTGTCGTTCTCCAGCTCAGCACTGCGGCGTGACCCGACGGCTCCCGTCTCCGCCTTGTCATTCACGTCCGCCCAGTGCGCGACCATGACAGGCACTCGCGCAACGTGGATCAGCTTGTTGGACACGCTGCCGACGAGCATCGCGGTGAAGCTGGACAGTCCACGGCGACCGACGATGATCATGTCCGCCCCGCCGTCGTCGGCGGCCTCCATGATCACTCGCGCGACGTCTCTCGTCTGCGCGTGCAGCAGCCGTCCGGTGACGGTCGCCCCCTCTGCCTTGAGTTCGAGCGACTGCGCCGTCGACGAGTGCCTGAGCTTCATCGCCACCCTCGAGGTCGGGCGCCGTGCCCGCCCTGGACGGGGCCGAGTTCGTGCTCATGGACGTGCACGACCTCCATCGCGCACCCGGCCTTGGCGGCGAGGCCTCCCGCTGCGGCGAGCGCGGACTCCGTGTACGGCGATCCATCGATCGCTACCAACACTTTCTCGAACAACACCTATCCTCCACGAAACGAGTCGACGCGGCCTGGCGCCGCGTGGTCACCAGCTGACGGCGATGTACTTGCTCTCCATGAACTCGAGGAGGCCGTCGTGCCCGCCCTCACGGCCGAGACCACTTTGCTTGACACCGCCGAAAGGCGCCGCCGGGTCGGAAACGATCGGACGGTTGAGTCCCACCATGCCCGATTCGAGTGCCTCGCTGAAGCGCAGCCCACGCTGCAGATCGCCGGTGTAGACGTAGGCCACAAGACCGTATTCGGTGTCGTTGGCGAGGCGCACGGCTTCGTCCTCGGTGTCGAAGACGACCACGGGGGCGACCGGTCCGAAAATCTCCTCGCGAAGAATCCCGGAATCAACCGGGACGTCGACCAGGACCGTGGCCGGATAGAAGAACCCCGGACCGTCGGGCACCGTACCGCCGACCGCGAGACGCGCTCCGTCCTGGACGGCGCTCGTGACCAGGGACATCACCTTGTCGCGACCGGCCGCGTTGATGAGCGGGCCGAGTTGGGTGCCTTCGGCAAGGCCTGGGCCGACGCGAAGCGCTCCCATGGTCTGCGCGAGCCGGTTGCTGAATGCCTCCGCGATGCCGCGCTGCACGAGGAACCGGTTTGCGGACGTGCATGCCTCGCCGCCATTGCGCATCTTCGCGATCATGGCGCCGGCGACTGCGCTCTCCAGGTCGGCATCGTCGAAGACGACGAACGGGGCATTGCCACCGAGTTCCATTGAGCAGTTCACGACACAGTCGGCCGCGTCCTTGAGGAGACCGCGGCCCACCTCGGTTGACCCGGTGAACGAGAGCTTCCGCACCCGTGGGTCGTGCAGCATCGCGCTGATCACCGGCCCGGAGCGGCGCGACGGCAGCACGTTGACGACCCCTGCGGGAACGCCGGCCTCGGTGAGGAGTGCTCCCATCGCGAGGGCCGTGAGCGGGGTGTCCGAAGCCGGCTTGAGGATGACGGTGCAACCCGCGGCCAGCGCGGGGCCGATCTTGCGAGTTGCCATCGCTGCCGGGAAGTTCCACGGAGTGATGAGGACGCTGACGCCGATCGGTTGGCGCAGCACGAGGATCCGGTTGGTCCCGGCAGGGGCGGTCTGGATATGCCCCTCGGCACGCACGGCTTCCTCGGCGAACCAGCGGAAGAACTCTGCCGCGTACGCCACCTCGCCGCGGGCGTCGGAAAGCGCCTTGCCGTTCTCCCTGACGATCAGTCGCGCGAAGTCCTCGGCGCGCTGGGTCATGAGCTCGAACGTGCGCCGGAGCAGCTCGGCGCGTTGGCGCGGGGCGGTCGCCGCCCAGCCGGGAAGCGCCTGGGACGCCGCCGCCACGGCCGCGAGGCCATCCTCCACCGACCCGTTGGCGACCTCGGCGATGACCTCGCCCGTCGCCGGATCGTCGACCTCGAACGTCAGGTGATCGGAGGCGTCCACCCAGGTGCCGGCAATCAGCAACTGCGTCGGTGCACCGATTGCCTCGGCAGAAAGCACGCCCGTCATTCCGGGCATTGAATCATGCCTGGATCACCGTCCACAGGAGCTGACGAATCCTACGTGGCTCGCTGTTCCAGGCCGGCACCGAACGCCTGTCGCAGACGCACGTCGATGAGTTTTTCGACGAGATCGCGGGGGAGCGGCGTGTCAACGGGGAATTGCAGGGCACCCTTGGTCTGCCGGTACGCGGCGAGCTCGTTCGGGAGCTGGGCGAGCACCGATCCGCTGTGCGGCAGGTAGCTCAGGTGATGCGTGAACGCGGCGAATCCGGCGACGACCTTGCCCTGGACCCGGAAGGCCGGCATGGCGTAGGAGATGCACTCTTCAGCGTCGGGAATCACGCTGTTGATGGTGTCGCGCAGCTGGCGAAGCGTGGTCCGTTTCGGTTCGTCGAGGGCTTCCAGGTACTGATCGACCTCCGGGCTTGGCATATCGGCAGTCTCCGGCAACGGATTGGAGGCGGACATCAGGATTGGTACGCCCTGATCGCAGCGTAGTCGGCCGGGTTGGTCGCGTCGCTGTAGTAGACCTCGACGAAGGAGGCGCCGAGCTGAGTCGCCAGTCGCAAGGCGGCCCCCAGCCCTGTTCCGAGAGCGCTGGCAGTCTGGTAGCCGAACTCGATCACGTTCTGATTGATCCGTCCGTAGGAGTGCCCGGTCAGGCCGTTGTTCTGCACGACGATTCGCGCCTGCTCGCACGCACCGAGAAACCCCTGCTCCAAACTCGGCGTCGACGGTGCGCCGGTGGGTGCCGTTGCCCCCGCAAAGCTCACCTTGCGACTGGGGAACGCAGCTTTGAAGTCGGCGATCTCTGTCGTGATCGCGCCGACATACGTCGGCTCGGAGTAGCCGACCCCGTGCCAGAGTGCATAGGTCCCTGTGAGATGCGCCTCGCCCTGCGGACCGTCACCGCCGCCCTCGATGATGGCGATGTGTGCATTGGCGTTGTAGCGCGCGCCGAACGCGTTGATGAACGTCTTCCATGTGGCGAGGAAGTTGGCATTCCACGGGATCGGCATCCACGAGCTCCCGCCCTGGGGATTCGGCGCCACGATACCGTCCGCTCGAGGGAGCCACGATGGAGCGCTGTCACCTCCGACCACTCGGAGGATCACAGGCTTGGAGCCCGATGCGGCGAGCGCGTCGTCCACGTTGACCCAGTTGTATTTCCCCTGGGACGGCTCGAGCTCACGCCAGGAGAAAATCCATGAGATGCCTTCGCAGGGCGACTTCGCGAGGACCTTGGCGTGCGCCAGGATCGTGCTCGGTGATCCTGCCGCGAGGTACGCGAAGCACGTGCCAGGGGTCGTGGCGGCATGCGCAGGAGCGCCTCCGGTGCTTCCCGCGACCACGACGGCGAGGATCGCCAATACGAATTTCTTCATCAGTTCGCCTCCCGCTCTAGCTCCCTGTCTCGGCCGCACATCCTAGCAGCCGCGGGAGTCTGGCCAAATCGGCCCGGCCGGGTCATCCCCGATCTCGAGCACGGATACGTCCGTCAGTCGGCGACCTTCACGCCGGACGGGTCGCCCGCCGCCGCCGTGGTCAGCCGGGCGCCTACGGAGCGCCCCTCGAGAGCCGCCTCAGGAGCTTGCGACCCCGCAGCCTCCGATACGGGGCGGTACGTGACCACGGCGATTGCGGCGACGACCAGGCAGATCACGGCCGCGCCCCAGAATATCGTCGCCGCCGCGCCATCGGCGTTCGCGGAGCCTGCCGCCGTGTAGATGGCGCCGGTGATCCCGAGACCGGTGATCACTCCTGCGTTCCGGGCTGCCGAGAGGAGCGCTGCCGCCCCGCCGAGCGCGTCGCGCGGGGCGAGGCGGATGGCTGCCGACGTGTTCGGCGACGAGAAGAAGCCATTGCCGCATCCGACCAGGAAGAGCCCCACCAGGAGCAGCGGCCAGACGACGTGGTGCGTGGCAAGGCCCGCGAGGATGAACCCCACCGCCGCCATGCACATGCCGGCCGTGGTCACGAGGCCGGTCCGGCTTGCGTCTCCGAGCCGGCCCCCCGCGCGCGACGTGGCACCGACCCCAAAACCGATCGGCAGGAAAGCGAGCCCTGCCACAACGGGAGTGACCCCGTGGGCCTGTTCGAGCCAGAAGGGAAGGATCGCGAAGCAGGACATGAGTGTCCCGGTGCTGAGAAGCGTCGCAATGGTGGCGGACATGAAACGCGGCTGCCGGAAGAGCCGCCGGTCCACCAACGGCCGGCGCGCGATCATCTCAGCCGGGAACAGCAGCAGCAGCGCGATCCAGGCCACCGAGAACCACGCGATGGCCGGAATCTGGCCGAAGACCGGGGCGGCGAGTGACGAGATGCCCGCCCCGACCCCGAGGAAGATCGCCGAAAGCAGCACCGCGCCAGGGATGTCGATGCTGCTGTCGCGGTGAGCGGTGCTCGCCGGCACCGCGGTGATGGTCAGCACGATGCCGATCGCCGCGAGCGGCAGTCCCGCCCAGAAGACCGCCTGCCAGCCACCGATCGCCACCAGGACGCCGCCGAGCGGTGGGCCGATCAGGCCGGCGATTGCCTGCGTGGTGACCATCACGGCCACCGACCGGCCCGTCCTGCGCCGCGGGACATGCTCGGCGATGAGCGCGAGGCTGCCGGCCATCAACACTCCCCCACCGACCGCCTGGACCATCCTCCCGACAAGCAGGAGCGCGAAGGACGGCGCGGTGGCAGCGACAACCGACCCGACCCCGAAGAGAACGAACCCGCCGACGTACGCCCTTCTCCGTCCGAACCGATCGGACACCCGGCCGATCGTCGGCAAGGTCGCCATGACCACGACGAGGTAGATCGCGATGACCTCCTGACCGGACGCCAGGGGCAGCGCGAAGTGATGCGTCATCGGATCGAGCGCAACCGCGACGATCGTGGCGTCGAGCATGCCGACGAACGCGCCGAGGGCAATGGCCCCCACCAGCCAGGAGCGTCGGGCCGGTTCCATCCGGGGTCAACGGTAGCAAGGTCGCAAGGCCCCGACGCGTCGCGTCAGAACGCGCCTGAAATCAGCTGCTTGCGGGACCTCGCCACAGGTCGATACCGCTGTCGACGGCGTGCTGATCGATCTCGGCGAGCTCCGCGGCGGAGAAGTCGAGATGTTCAAGCGCCCCAAGGTTCTCCTCGAGCTGAGCGACGCTGCTCGCGCCGAGGAGCACTGCGGTGACACGCGGATCGCGCAGTGCCCACGCGAGCGCCATCTGCGCAAGGCTCTGGCCGCGCCGTTCCGCGATGGCGGTCAGCGCGCGCACGTGATTGAGGTTGGCGTCGCTGAGCATCTCCCTGCTGAGCGAGGAGGCCTGCTGGGCGCGCGAGCCCTCGGGAATCCCATGCAGGTAGCGGCTCGTCAGCAGCCCCTGGGCGAGCGGCGAGAACGCGATGCAGCCGACACCCTCGGCGCCGAGGACATCAAGCAGTCCCTTCTCGATCCAGCGATTGAGCATCGAGTAGGAAGGCTGATGGATGATCAGCGGCGTCCCGAGCGAACGAAGGATGGCGATTGCTTCGGCGGTTCGCCGGTCGGAATACGAGGAGATGCCGACGTACAGCGCCTTGCCCTGCTGCACAGCGGAATGCAGCGCGCCGAGCGATTCCTCGAGCGGCGTGTTGGGATCGAAGCGATGGTGATAGAAGATGTCGACGTAGTCGACGCCGAGGCGGCGCAGACTCTGATCCAGGCTTGCGAGCAGGTACTTGCGCGAGCCGAGATCGCCATACGGGCCAGGCCACATATCCCATCCGGCCTTGGTCGAAATCACCAGCTCGTCGCGATGCGTCCGGAAGTCCGTGCTCAACACTCGGCCGAAATTCGACTCGGCGCTTCCGTAGGGAGGACCGTAGTTATTCGCGAGATCGAAATGCGTGATCCCGAGGTCGAACGCGCGCCGCAGGATGGCGCGCTGGCTGTCAATCGAGCGACCGTCGCCGAAGTTCTGCCACAGACCCAACGAGACCGCCGGAAGCATGAGACCGCTACGCCCGCAGCGCCGGTAGGTCATCGACGCGTAGCGGTCGTCCGCTGCGGCGTAATTCGTGGAGTCGGTCACCTGTTAATTGTCGCCGATCGTCACCCGGGACCGCGGAACCCCCGGGCCAATGGCAGCCAACGGCCGCTGGCCCGGGGGGCTGATACCACCGGAGCGCCCATACGCCACGAGGCGCCGATCAAGCGCCCGACGTGATCACGCCGGGGCGGGAGCCATCAGGTATTTGCCAAGGTTGTCGAGAAGCCATGCGGTGCCCTCCTCTCGGTCCTCGGGCTTGTCGATACCATCGAGGAACACGCCTTGCTCGGTGTACATCAGCGTCGTCCCATCCTGGTGCGCCGCGAGCTCAACGGTAGAGAGCGAGACCGACATGCGCCGCTCGCCGGAATACATCTCGTAGCTGTACACGATCCGCTGGTCCGGCACGATGTCGTGGATCACGCCGTCATATCGATAGGGCGACCCGTCGGGCGTGATGCCGCCAAATCGCTCGTGGCCGCCGATGCTGAAGTCGAGCTGGTAGTCGGTGCCGTCCGACTTGAAGTCCGGGTCGTCTCGCCAGACGATGCGAGCCTTCTCATCCGCCCATGCCGCGAACACCGCGGACGCGCTCGCCGGGTAGGTGCGCTCGATGGCAAAGGTCGCGTGGGTCATGGAACTGTCAGTCATGCCGTCTCCTCGGTGTTGATTTTTTGTTGACGTGTCTCGGTATCGGGTTCGGTGCTGCGGTACCGCGCTGGCCATCGAGAAAGTCGCCGAGGCGGTCGAGCCGGCGCTCCCAGAGACTCCGCCGCTCAGCGATCCAGCCCTCGGCCGAACGCAGCGCGACGGGGTTGATGCTGCAGGTCCTCGTCCGCCCGACCTTTTGCGACTGGACGAGGCCGCTCGCTTCCAGAACCTGGACGTGTTGTACGACGGCTGCCAGGGAGATCGCCAGTGGCTCGGCAAGCTGCGTCACCGAGGCCGGTCCGTCGCTCAGGCGCATCACCATGAGCCGCCGCCCCGGGTCGGCCAGAGCCTGGAAGATACGGTCAAGATCGACCGCTTGGTTAAGCATGTGCTTGAGTATACGAGCACCACATGCGCATAGTCAAGTTGTTGCTTGACTATCTGCTGGTTCCGCCCGCAATGCCTGCGTCCGGGCTCGGATCAACGCGGTTCGTGCGCCTCGCGGCGTTCCCAATGCGGGCGCTGTCGGAATCGCTAGGGGATGGTTTCGAGCGCGCGGCGGCACGCCACAGCCATCGCGCCGACGGCGGCCACCAACTCGGCGTTGTCCGTCGCCGCCCGGCCGTTGCCGAGGACGAGCGTGTCCTCCAGGCCGATGCGCACGTCGTGTCCCTTGTCGATTGCGGCCGCGAGCACAGTCCAGGTGGCGAGTCCGCCTCCGTGATGGAGTCGCGGCGCCTGCGAGAGCCCGTCGTCGAGGATGAAGTCGATGGCTGCGGCGAGACGCACCGCAGCTTCGGGGTCGGATTCGCCTTCCACTTCAACGAGAACGCGCGCACACGCATCGTCCAACCCGTTGTCGAGCAGGACGCGAGCGTCGTCGATGTTCCACACGCCGGCCTCGACGCCGACGCCACGCTCGTTGAGCAGATCGATGACCGCGAGGGCGCCGCCTTCGCTGAGATTCACCGATGCAAAGTCAGGGAGCACCGACCACGATTCCAGCTTCGACAAGCGGTTGCGCAGATCCGGCTCGATCCACGCAGCGGTGCTCACACTCACCGGGATCCCCGGACATGTTTCGCGAACTGCCTGCAGCACCGCGCCGACGTCGGCGGCGGCGAGCGACTCCATCCCGTCGGCGCGTCTCGGATGGACGTGGAGGCACCCGGCGCCCGCACGTTGCAGCGTTGCAGTGTCACGCGCTATCTGCTCCGGGGTGACCGGCAACCGCGGGTGTTCGGCGGAGAGCCGGGATCCGTTGACGCAGGCCTGGATCAACATGCAAACAGTATCCGTCTCGTCCCCTGCCATTCGCCCCTGTGGCGCTCGTGACAAGGACGCGGTGAGATACGGCGGGCGTCGGGCGCATGGAGCCCAAGGTGAGGATTGAACTCACGGCCTACGCCTTACCAAGGCGTTGCTCTACCACTGAGCTACTTGGGCTGGATCAGGGCTTTCGGAAACCAACGCTCCCGTCTACCAACGCCAGTACGAAAACGGTGCCAGCGCCAGCACTCGAGAATTCGGTTGCCACGCCCGTAGTCTAGGCGACGGGTGATCCCCATCAGTCCACAATCACGACCGCCGCTCGAACACGCGTTCGCGGCGGTACGATTCGGCATCTCCGACACTCGGTGTCGGTCCCTGGGTCCTGGAGGCAAACACGACATGAGTGACCCGGTCACCCGCATTGATACGCGTTTCAGCCAGCCAGACACGACGGCCACTTCGTGGAGCGAGACGCAGCAAACTTTGGAAGCCGCGGAGTTGTTCTGGATCACCACGGTGCGAGCTGACGGCAGACCGCATGTCACGCCCCTGGTCGCCGTGTGGCTCGACGACATCCTGTACTTCTGCACCGGTGGGACCGAGCAGAAGGCCTTGAACCTGCGTGCCAACAATCACGTCGTCTTGACAACAGGATGCAACTCTTGGGCCGATGGCCTCGACGTGATGGTCGAAGGGGACGCTGCGGCCGTCACAGACGACGTCATGCTCTCCCGCCTGGCTGAAGCGTGGACCCATAAATGGGACGGGCGTTGGCAATACCAGGTTCGCGACGGCCGCTTTTACGATCCCGACGGCGGCGACCCTGAGGTCTTCGCCGTGCCACCTACGAAGGTGATGGCCTTCGGCAAAGGGACGTTCACACACACGACCCACCGGTTCTAGCCGGCCGCAATATCCGCGGGCAGCGACCCGTGGCGTCATACGCGCAGGATCAGGTCCGCGGCAATGACGCCAGCCACGCGAGTGCGAAGAACGCCGTCGCCACGGCGAGCACGGGGAACGGCGTGCGCGAGCGCGTTGCTATCACTGCGAGGAGGCCGATCACGAACACGGCGACGCCTGCAATGAACACGAGCCCGGCCTGTTCCAGCGGGCCGGCAAGAGCCACGGCCAGCACTCCGGCTGCAGCCAGGAACAGAGGACCGGCGAGCTGAGAGCCTTTCACGCCGAAGAGGACTGGGAGGCTGCGGCGACCGGCGAGCCGATCACCATCGATGTCCGGGAGTGCATTCGCGAAATGCAGTCCGAGCGCGATGAGGCCGGAGAGCGGAATCAGCACGAGGAGCCGCGAGGGGATCGAGCCCACCGACGCGTATCCCTCGAGCGGGAGCACCGCCATACCGCCCCACCACGGCACCCACGACAGTGGCGTGCGGCGCAATCCCAGGTCGTAGGAGAGGCCGGCGCCGAGTGCCAGCGCGTCGAACCCGAGTGTCGGGGGGTTGATCGTTGCCGCCGCCGCGAGGCCGATCACCGCGAGCAGCAGGCCGACGATCGCCGCCGCGTACGGCGAGACGACACCGCGAACCAAGGGCTTGTGCCGCTTTGTCACAGCGTCCGCGGGGAAATCGACGACGTCATTGATGACGCCGATGCAGAGCTGCACCGGCAGCATCGCCCCCACCAGCTGCAGGATGCGGAGCCCGTCCGGAATACCTCTGCCGGCGAGTCCGACGATCGCCACCAGCACGACGGTGACCAGGATCGATGGACCCGGGTGGCCCATGAAGATGAGCGACCGGATCCTCCCGCCCGGCTGACGCTCGTCCCACCACATGGGACGCGGTGACCTATTCCTTGGGCTGTTCGGAGGCCGGTTCAGCCTCCGGCTCGTCATCGCCACCGAGTTCGTGGTCCGGATTTACGGCGGCCTCGGCGGCCTCTCGAGCCGCCGTGAGCGAACCGAATCCCGCCGCCTCCTCAGCCGCTACCTCGGCGGCGACAAAACGGTCGTGGACGGCGTCCTCGAAGCGATGCAGCCGGCTCTTCTCGTGCTCTGGCGGATCTTCGGGCGGGTGCGAATCGGTCATGTGCTCACTCTTGGCTGATTACCGCATTCGTGCAGCGGCGGGATTTCGCAGTATGGGCGATCGCCGCGCGGAGCACGCCGCAAAGCGAGCGTTCGAAAAGACTTACGAAGCTCGTGCGGTTCGATCAAGCCGGACGGGTTTTCACCCCGACGATCAGAACGTGACAACAAACATACCACGAATCCGGGTTCCAGTCAAGAACTTTTTTTCAGCGCGGACGCACTGAAACGACGTAGCAAAAAATCCGTGAGGACCGCATTCCGTCCCTCGCGGGACAGTCAGTCGAGGTCGACGAGGCCCTCGGCGACGGTCCGATCCCGTCCCTTGGCGGACGCCTGCTCGAGGCAGTCGCCGGCCCGTTCCACGAGGTCGTCGATGGTCTCCGTCCCCTGATAGGACACGAGGCCGGCCGAAAACGAATGCCCCTTCGGGGTTGCTTCGCGGAGACGCCAGCACAGGTGAACAGCGCTGACCGTGGTGCAGTTGACGAGGATGATCGCGAACTCGTCCTCGCCCCAACGCCCCATGAGGTCTTCGGTGCGGAGAATGTCGCGCCACCGCACGGTTGCATCGCGGAGGAACTTCTCCTCGGCGGCGTGCCCCTCGGCGCCCTCACCGGTCGTGCCGTGATCGAACGCCACGAGCGCCAGGCAGAGTGGGTGCTTGCTGCGACGGGAATGCGCGACGTGGCGCGTCGCCTCGGCCAGAAACGCCTGGCGATCAGGGAGCGCGGCAAGACTTCGACTCGGACAACTCGACACCCGCGAGCATGGCCATCTCCTCGCGATCCTCGACCCCGAACACCGCGAGATCCGCCTCCGAAAGATCGTCCTTCAGCGCGTTGACCAGCCTCATCGGCACGGCGCGGTGGATTGCGCGGATGGGTGCACGGCGACGGCGGACAAGGTCATGGCTTGAGTTTGGTCGCGCGACGTTGCGGGACACCCTCCACTCGTGTGACGGGCGTGTAGCGGCTGCCTTACGACGAGCCGTGCGATTCGGCTTTCGCCGGTGGTCGCCGCCTGCGCCCCGCTGCCTGCAACCGCCTCGCGATCATCCGCAGAGAGGTGCGGAGCTCCGTCGGCCGCAGCACCACCAGATCGCACTCGAGGCTCGCGAGGTACGAAGCAGCCCAGTCAAGGTCGTCCGCGCTGAAACGCAGCACGGTGCCGCCCTCGGCCGGTTCGAGCGTGCCGTCGGTCGGCGAGACGCGCCGCGCCGCCTGCTCGGGAGTGAGCGCGAGCAGCACCTCGCACCGGGTGCCGTACACGGCCTGGCCGATCGCCTGTCGAACATAGGCAACCGCATCGAAGTCCTCCGGACGTTCGAAGGTCTCGGACGTCGCCTCAGTCGCCACCATCCGGTCCAGGCGGAACGTCCGCATCGCGCTGCGGAAGTGGTCCCAGCTGACGAGGTACCAATGACCGCTCTGGAACGCGATTCCGTATGGATCCACGACACGTTCGGTCACCTCACCGGCACCGGACCTGTAGGTGAGACGAACCCCGGTCCGATCGCGCGCAGCGGTGCTGAGGCGGAGGATCGTCTCGGCATCGGCGTGATCTCGAGCGACCGGTGACAGCCCGAGGCTGACGAAATCCTGCATGGACTGGACCTCGGCGCGTTGCGCCTCTGGCAGCAGCCGGTCGAGCTTGGCGAGCGCTCCCTCTACTGCCGTCCCTGATGCGTTCAGCCCGAGGCGCTGCGCTGCGAGGAGGCCGATGATCACGACCAGCGCCTCCTCGTTGCTGAGCATCAGCGGAGGGAGCTTGAAGCCGCGCCGGAGCCGGTATCCGCCCGCGGGGCCGCGCTCGGTCTCCACCGGGATGCCCATGTCCTGGAGCCCGGCGATGTATCGACGCACCGTCCGGGGGCTCACCTCGAGCCGGCTCGCCATCTCCTCGGCAGTGAGCTGGCGGTACACCTGAAGGAGCTCGAGAAGGCTGAGCAGGCGGCTGAGAGAGACATCCATCGCTGGTAGTATATAGGACGGATTCTGTCCTTATTGCCTTGTACGATCTGATCCATGATGAACTCGAAGGCGCTCCTGGAGCTCGCTCGCGAGCGATCGCGCGACATGGTCGAGGCTTCGACCCGCAACCGCATCCAGCCGACCCAGGTGGAGGCACTCGCCGCTGCCGAGGAAGTCTTCCTGTACGGCCGCTCGGCGCACCTGATCGACGCTCGGGTTCGTGCGCAAGCACACCTCCGCGTCGGCACCGCGGCCCTCGACCTCTGCTGACACGAGTGGGTCGCGGCGAGTAGCCCGTCGTGACCCACTCGGTTCGGGGCCGGTCAGCCATGATGCTGGCCGAGGTGAACATCGAGGCAGTTGTCACCGACCTCGATGGGACGGTGGTCCGCTCGGATTTCTCCATCTCGGCCGCCACGCTGGAGGCGCTGGACCTCGTCCGGGCCTCAGGCATCGCGTTCGTCATCGCGACGGCGCGAACCCCCAGGGTCTCGAGCACTTCCAGGCGCTCGCGCAGCGGACCACGATGTCCGTGTGCTGCTCGGGCGCCATCGGCTGGTCGTCCCAGGAGAAAGCGCGAACGTGGATGGATGAGATGGCGGCGACCGAGATCCGCCGCGTCGTCGAGATCGCAATGGGTGCGGGCGCCGGTGTTGCCAGCTACGACGGCGACTTGTGGCGGATGACCGGCGAGTACTACCGCCTCAGCCCGACGCAACCGCATGGGCCGACGCGCATCGTCATCGAAGCTGCTGAGCTCGCGGCGACGCCGTGCTGCACGATGGCGGTCCGGCACCGGGACGGCGATCTCGCTCGCATCGCGGCCCTGGTGGCGTCCGGCGCTGATTCCGCAGCACTGAGCCACGTCGGGAGATCGACCGTGCTCGACGTGACCGCGGAGGGCGTCGACAAGGGAACGGGAACGCGCCGCGCTCTTGCCGCGCTCGGCATCGCGCCGGCGTCGGCGATCAGCTTCGGCGACATGCCGAACGATCTCGCGATGTTCCGGATGACCGGCCGGAGCTACTCGGTCGGCTCGGCCGACGCCGCGGTGATGAACGCGGCCACCGAGGTGTTGCCGAGCGTCGAGGACGACGGTTTCGCGCACAAGATCGCCGATCTCGCCGCAGCGGGATGGATTGTCGGTGACACCGATCCCGAGGAACCCGTTGCTGCAGGATGAACTTTCCTGTGGAGGCCGCGTGATCGGACTACCATCTAGATCCCATGACCGGCATCACCGTCCATATCATCCCGCTGCTGTTCGGCCTTCTGATTCTCGCCGCGATCGTCTGGGTCGTTCTCCTCGCGGTGCGCAGGTACCGACGGCACCTTCACCGCCACGTGTAGCGGGATCCTGAAAGTCAGACGCGAACGGTCCCCTGCGCCTCGAAGGTCATCGCGCGCTGTAGCGCTGCAGCGCGGAGCTCTGCGGGGATCTCGACGGGACCGCCGATGCCGGCACTGAGGATTCCCGCCTGAGCGGCCTCCTCCACGATACCGCCGACGAGGATCGCCAGGTCCGGCGTCCGGTGGAACACCAGGACACCGTGGTTGGCAAGGAGCACGGCCGGCACTCCTGGAGTGATCGCCGACCGGATGTTCGCAACGGACTGCTCAGACCCACGCGGGCCGTAGGCGGCAACGGGCACGCCCGTGGGCAGCCCGAACATCGCCAGCGCCTCGATCCAGCAGCCGATCGGCCGATGCGCGGCCGCAAACGCCGTCGCGTAGGTGGAATGCGTGTGGATGACACAGCCGACATCACTGCTGTCCGCGTACATCGCGGTGTGCATCGCAACCACAGCTCCCTGGATCGGCGGGAGCTCGCCTTCCCGGAGCCCGCCGTCCAGGCCGATGCGTACGACCGCACCCGCGGCGTGGTTGCGGAGTGACGGCCCTGCCGTGAAGTAGATCTCGTCTTCGCCAGGTACGCGAAGACTCACGTTGCCGTGCCCATTGGCCGAGATGGCTCCGCTCGCCACCACGCGCTGCGCGACCTCAATGACCTGGTCGACCAACCCCGCGTCCATGTGACCCTCCAAAACATCGATTCCTCGCGCGACGCGAGTGCCCCGAAACTGTAACCAGTATCCGACGGACCACGGGGAACGTTGAGCTGCCCGATACGGTGACCGCGAGGAACAACCGCGCATCCGCGTCTGGCGCGAAGTCTCTGCACGATGGGCCCGGGAGGCGAATTGTGGTCATCTTCGGCTGGGGGCGGCGCACGTTCCACCACGCGGGACCGGTTCTCTTTCAGTGGTGCCGGAACTGCAGCAACTCGAACTGGTTCTACCTCGTCCAGGTGCGCCGCTGGCTGACGCTCTTCTTCATCCCGGTCATCCCTTACGAGCGCCAGCACATGCTTATCTGCCCGGTGTGCAACCGTGGCGTCAACCTCTCCGGCACCGAGCTGCAATGGGCAAAATCGCTGAATCAGCTCGCCATCCTGTACACCACCAATGCGATCAGCGGCGATGAGTACATGCGCCGTCTCCGCGAGAGCGGTGCGCCGTCGCCTGCCGTTGCAGCGAGCCGCCGCCACTTCTGGCCCAAGCGGGAACGCCCGCGAGCGACGGCATCGGTGGCGTGCAGGTGGTCAGCCCGCCTCCCGTCGGCCCGCCACCGATGCCGACAACGCCTCCCCCATTCCGCGGGACGCCCATGGGACGCAGGGCACAGGTCATGCGAGTCGTCATGCCGGTCCTCGCCATCGCACTGGTGGCTGGTATCTGGATCTACACCAATCAGAACAACAACAGCGCCAACGTTCCGCAGGGGACTGTCGCCGAGACCTTCGTCGCAGGCACCTGCATCGACGGGACGCCGACGAGTTCCTCCATCTCCTTCGCCAGCTGCACCGGCGATTACGACGGAAAGATCGTCGAGGTTCTCAACGCGTCCGAAACCGTGTGTGCATTTGGCGACACGTTGTTCGTGGCAGCGCCGCCGAATCCCAACCTCTGCATCAACTTCAATGACCACAACCCCTGACGTCCACGGCGAACAGACGCCTCATCAGCTGAAACCAGAGCGACACGGCGCGTGTCAATGGGTTGAGCTACGCTTCGTGAACTGGAAGCCGATCCTGGCAATCGCCTTAGTGAGGTCCAACGCACACGAACAGAACTCCGTCGTCCAGCTGGGTTCGTCTCGGTGTGACATTGACAATCGCGCTCGTTGCGTCCGTCGTCGCAGTGACATCCTGCGGAGCCGAACATCGCCCATCTCGCGACGGGCAACGCGGAGCTGTCAGCCTCGCATGTCGCTGCCCGGTCATCGAGAACTGAGGCGTCGACGCTTAGGCGATCCGTGATTCGCAGCGTGAGCTACCCGGGCTTTGGGGCCACAACCTCGACCCGCCCGGGACTGTCACTCCAAAACTCACTCCGTCTGAAGCCATCGCGTTGTGCTCGCAACCGGGATCTGACGTCTCCTGTGGAACGGGACAGCCGACCTCGATCGAACTCGGCGTCCTCAGCGATTCCGGTATGGGCATCGACCGGCTACTGGTTTGGGCGATCAGTTGGGACGGCGTCAATTGCCAGATGATGGGCCCGGAAGGCCGACCGAGCTCCGGGCCCGGTGTCAACGACACCAGCGGCTGCAACTTCGTGACGTTCGTCGACGCGACAACCGGCGCAAACCCGATGGCGATGCTGGGTGCCGGCATCTGACCAGGTAGCGGCGCGCGGTGAGGCGCTAGGGCAGGCGCTCCAACGCGTATTCGAGGCGCGCGAGACTTTCCGCCCGGCGCGCTGCTTCGTCCACTGCGCGGAGCAGTTGAAGGCGCGTTGGATACCGGATCAAGTCGAGATCCTCGTGCACATCCGCCAGCCACTGCCGGGCGCGACTTCTGATCAGCCGGCGAGAGCAGTACCTTCATCCCCTATCCCCCTAAAAGGTGCTCAGGACACCAGCTTAGCGTTTGCGGCGATCGAAGTCTATGGGCAGTTTTGAGGAGACCCGTAGGACCTGCCAGTGCCCACGTGCTCTCCCTGGGCTACGGAACGACGAAGTCGAACACCCAGGGCCCGACGACCCTTGTGTCGGCGCCGATGCTGGCAATGGTCAAGGTGAATTTGCCCCGTTTCCCAAAGAGCGTGTGATTGAACGTGATGACCTCTTCCCCATCCGGCTCCCGAAACGTCGACCCCATGTCGACAAGCTCTGCGGGGGTTGTGATCGTCCCCGTTCTTGAGTCGTAGCCCTGGCCCGTGATGTAAGCGGAGACATATGGGTCGACGCTCCGAGCACAGTGGCGGACCGGAGGTAGACACGGGTCTCCGATGGCGTCGCCACCACCCTGCCGACGGTCACCTCGACGCCGCGGACGACGACGGTCTTGCCGAGCACGATCATTTGACCCGATGACACAGGGACCGTGAAATCGAACGCGAACGGTCCAACAAGCGTTGCTCCGCTCTGGCTCTGCACTCGCAGCCCAGGGATAGCGACTTTCAGGGAGAGTTGCTTGACATCCACGGTTGCCGACGAGGCGTCATAGACGACGATCCCGACTGACTCATCGGTCTGCGGATCTGTTTGAAAGGAAGCGTCATACCCACGCAGCACCTGCCCGAACGAATCCGCGACTGACGGCTCGCCGGTTGGCGTCGCGAAACCGGCGAACAGGATTCCAGCACGGACCGGTTGCACCTGATACGTGATCATCACCCGGTTGATGTCGGCGTAACCACGTAGCAGGGTGAATCTCACTCCGTCGCGCGTCTGTGAGAGATCGAGAACGACCCCAAGGTTCTGGTGAGAGACTGCGGCGGCGCCCGCATCGGTTTGCGTCTGCGACTCAAGCAGTGTCATTCCGGCATAAACCGTGCCGGAGACGAGCACCACGGCCGTCACGAGCAGAGATGCGACCGCGATCCGCGAACGAAGGAGCTTGCGGCGCGTCGCTCGATGCCCCGCCGCGACCTGGTGTCGAACAACCGAAGGGGCAAATTTCGGAGCGAGCGGCGTCGTTGCAGCAACTTGAGCGGTGGCTCGCTTCAAGTGGTACGTGAGCATGTCGATGTGGTCCGTCATGGCAGAACCTAGTCCTCGTTCTCGATGTAGCGCTCGCCGAGCAGCGTACGAAGACGCGCTCGTCCCTTCCGCAGCTGGGCATCGATGTTCTGGGTCGAACACCCGAGCATTGCGGCGATCGACGCGGTGCTCTGATCCTCGACATGACTCAGGATCACGCACAGCCGCATCCTCGGCGGCAGCCGGCGCAAGGCCCGAATGAGATCGAGCGTCTCGACGTCCCAAGCTCCCGACGTATCCGCATTGACGCCGGGCAACCGATAGAGCAGTTCCTCACGCAGCAAGCGCTGACGGTTCCGACCTGCGAGCCGGACAGCCGTGATCCGCAGCCACGGCCACACTGGATCTATGAGGTACCCGGGCGATCGCCGCTCGTGCTGGAGAGCGGTCACGAAGGCCTCCTGCGCGATCTCCTCGCCCGCGGCGCGGCCTCCGCTCAGCATGGTCGCGAGGCCGACAAGCTGCTGGTAGTGCGCGATGTAAAGGGCGGCGACGCGCTCGTCGGGGTCGGGGACGACGACCGCCGGTTTCGGCTTCGTGGGGTAGACCGCGGGTTCGACGCTGACCTGCATCACCCCCATATAGACACCGCACGGTTGAAAACCCAACCTCGATGGCCAGGAACGGTCGGCTCCACGGCGGATCAGCCTGACACACCATTCGGCGGTCAGCCGCGTTCGACGTCGCTCCAGGTCACCAACGCAGACGATGCCGGCTTCGTCTGATCTCTCAGCCCGTCACCGTCACGTCAGCCGGTAAAAACGCACATCACGCCGTAGCCGGGCGCTCGAAGCTACGGGCTGAGCTTTCGGCCGGCGGTGGCTCCATCCTTCCATCTCGAATTGCCATGTGGCGGTCGCAGCGAGCATCAATCGCGGGATCGTGCGTGGCCACCACGAGGGTGGCGCCAGTGCGGGAATGGAGGTCGATCAGCAGATCGAAAATGGTCGCACCAGTCACGGAGTCCAGGTTGCCGGTCGGCTCGTCGGCGAGGAGCAGCGGCGGGTTGACGATCAACGCCCGCGCAATTGCTACCCGCTGCTGCTCACCTCCGGACAACTCCGACGGCAGCGCGTCACCGCGGTCGCCTAGGCCAACCTGCTCAAGGAGTTCACGCGCTCGACGCTGCAATGCTTTCCCGGCCTCGTAAGGAAGCAGCGGCGCTGCGACATTGTCAGCTGCCGTCAACGCGGGCAGCAAGTGAAACCGTTGGAACACGAATCCCACCTTGCGCCGATAGGTGACCAGTCTCCGCGGCGGCAGTTCGTCGAGTTGCGTATCCCCCACCCGCAAGGTGCCCGAGGTGAGGATGTCCATCCCACCGATGACGTGCAGCAGGGTGGATTTCCCTGATCCCGAGGGACCGGTGATCGCGACCAGCGATCCAGCGGCGACGTCAATGTCGACGTGATCCAATGCTGTTTGCGAGCGCTCGCCAGCGGGATACTCGCGAGTCAGTCCTCGACCAGTGATGGCGACGCCCGGCATCGGCTAATCCTCCGCCAGCGCCGCAGCTGGTGGCGTTCGCGCGGCCTGCCACGACGGCAACATGACGACCGCCGCCACCAAGGCAAGACTGATCAGCGCTGCAAGGAGTACGGCGGGGAGGACCGCCAGAATGGAGCCCGCGAGTAAGGCTGCAAGGCCAACGCCGATTGCGCCTCCGGCGATCACTCCGACGACTCCAACGACCATCCCCTCGGTGAACGCGAGACGGAACAAGGTCTTCGGTTGCCAGCCGGTTGCAGCGAGTACCGCCTGCTCTCCGGCGCGATCGCGAAGATTGACCGCCAGGACGTCGGCGACGCTGAAGGCACCGAGCAGGAGTGCCAACACCGCGGCGACGAGGTCGACGCCGCGGACCTGCACACTCACCAGGTCGCCGAGCACGCTGCCGGCGATCTGGCCCTGAAAGACCAATTGCACCGCGAGCAGCGCTGCGAATGCGGCCACGCCGATCAACAAGCCGAAAGCTCCGCTGACGATCCGCGCTGGGCGCCGAAAACTGTTGGCAAGCGCAACGCCGGACACACCTCGAATCGAACGGCGCCCACCACCACGGGCGGTGACCGGGTACACAGCGTCGAGTGGGCGGCCCCGGGTCGCGGCCCAGGCGGGTGCCAACCCGGCGACGCACGCAAGTATCAGCGCAATCGGTATGACCAGCAGCGCATGCCACCATGGGAGTTGTAGTCGCAGCGAGAACGCGAGGAATTCCGCGACCGCAGCACCGACGACTCCTGCCGTCAGGCCAACGAGTGCCAGCTCACCGATGATGAGTTGGAACACCGCAGCTCGACCCCAACCCAAACATGAAAGCACACCGAGCTCGGTCCGCCTGGACCGCACGCTGGCATACGCTCCGTTGGCAAGAAAGAGAATGCAGACGACGAGCACCAGAACAAAGAGCGTGAGGCTCTTCTGGTCCAGACCTTGGATGATGGCCAGCGCGACGCCCTTCTTCACCCACGGCTCGGTGAGCTCAAGAGCAGGACGCCCGAAGTGGCCGGCGGGAAGAGCGATCGTCCTTGGCGACGGCGACGATCCGGCGGTGATGTCCACGTCCAATCCAGTCTCCTTCTGGATCTTTTGGGCGGCGAGGCGGACGCGTTCGCGACTGAGTGGATCGATGCCGGTGACACCGGACACCCGGATCCGGATGGCGCTGATCGGAGCTGCTTGGGCGTTGGGCAAGTAGTGACCTCCCTCGAATGCGGGAAGCGAGGCGAGGTCGGTGAGCATGAGTGGCGGTTGGGTTACATAGCCGCCGAGGTTTCCATTCGGCAGGAGCTGCTGCCCGTGCAGCAACGCGGCCGTGCGTGCGTCCGCAGGTTCGAGTCCAGGGGCTCGGAAGATCTCGAGGGCGTTGTTCACAGTACTGTCGAACCCCGGCAACTTGGCGGGGTTGAAGACACCGACCGAGTGCAGCAAGGCTTCGAGCTGATTGGCCTGCAGGTTCTGCGGGCTCGGATGCTCGGTGAGAGTGCGGAACTGGGCATCCTCGGCGCTCAGCGGCGCCTGAAGGTAGGTGCCGAACGTTCCTGCCTTCCAAGCGTCGATGCCATTGCTGACCTGGTTCGGAACCAGCGTGCCGTCAGCGCGAACCTGATACGTGGTCGGGCCCACCGACCAGTACGCCGCGATATCCGGTGACCCCGCGGTCGGCCCGGTGAGTGCGGCCAGGAGTGCGTTCTGCTCCTGTTGCGGCGTGATATCCACGGTCTTCAGGCTGGTGCCCGGTTGCGCGGCGAGGAACGCGGCAAGGTCGCTGCCCAACAATGGGCTTCCCTGGGCCATGCGCTGCGCAGCAGACGCCGGAAGTTGCTGGACGTTCGCCGCGATGCCTTCATCCGCGTACGGTTGGCTTGACGCAAGCACCGGCACTGACGCGAATCCGGAGAATGCCGCTACCGGATAGGACGGCACGTCGGTGGTCCTCAGGTAACGGCCGGATATCACCGCGCTGTTGAGACCGTCGAGCTTTGCCTCCTGGACAGGGTCGATGGCGGCGATGACGAACGGCAGGAATGTCGGCACCAGCGCGCCGGCATGGCCGCGAGTAAACGGCGCAAAGCTCGCTTCCCCAGGTAGTTGCAAGCCATTTTGCAGCGACCAGCAGTCGACGTCGCCTAGTGCTGCGATGCCGCCCCGGTCCGCCTGGTCGAATGGGCCGGTACTGGCCAGGTCCTCGGCGCATACCGGGTGGTCGTTCCCCGGGCTCACGACTTCCTCGGCAGCAACGGCGAGGAGGGTATTGCCCTGGTTTGGCTCCGGCGCCATGGCGTTTCGAGTGATGTAGACGTAGACCGGCGCATCCGTTTGACGAGTGAGCCCGTCGTCGGTGACCCGCTCAACGCTAACTCGGAAGATTGCCCGCTGAGCGCTGCCCAAGTAGGTCGTGAGATCGATGGGAAACACGCTCTCTGGCAGGGCGTAGCCGAGTATGGCAATCGGAGCGGCAACCGTCACGCCCTGGGTGTGCAGCACTTGCTGCCATTGCGCGAGCGTGATGCCGCCCCCGATCCCAGAGATCGCCCCTGGACGCACCACGCCCTGGCTGGTCTCCAACGTGGTCCGCGAGCCCTTAGGGCGAACGAGGATCTGGTAGGCGGAGTTCACGTAGTTGGCCGCGACGGTACTGGTCACTTCCAGCTGGCTGGTGGCGACATCCGCAGTCAGCAGGGAGAAGCTGACGGAGGCGACCAGGATCCCGGCACCAAGCGCGAGCGACCGGTCGCGCCGGGAGCGCACCTGCCGTCCGATCACCCGCCACATTCCCTTCGAGGCCATGGCCGGGATCATGACTTCTCGTTCCTCGCCGGCAGACATCCCCCAATCGGATGAGAAGCGTCATGCAGAAGGTCGCGGAGCCGATGGGGAGATTCGAACTCCCGACCAACCGCTTACAAGGCGGTTGCTCTACCCCTGAGCTACATCGGCCGGCGGTGCGATTCTCCCACGGGACTCGCACGGGACAACCTCACCCAACTGCCAGGCAGGCGCGGGGTCGAATCCGAGTTGCCGCGATCGGGGGGACTGCGATAACCTCGTGAGGAACCGATGCCAAAGGGAGCCACCTTGGGCGCGCCGGCAGGGAACCACCTGCTTGAGGCGCTGCCACACGCGGAGCGCGAGACGCTGATGCAGCATCTTCGGCAGGGGCATCTCAGCGTCAAGACGGTCATCTTCGATCCTGGTCAGCCGATCACGCATGTCCACTTCCCGGTGGACGGGGTCATCTCCCTGGTCACGCCTCTGGCTGACGGCAATATCGTCGAGGTGGCCACGATCGGGAACGAAGGCATCGTCGGTGTGCCGCTCGTGCCGGGCGGATCCCTGGCGGTACGAGCGATCTCGCAGGTGGCGGGACGCACGCTGCGCATGGAGGCCACCGAGTTCATCAGGAGCCTCGAGCGGATGCCCGCGTTTCGAGCGCTCGTGCAGAAGTATGTGCAAGCCCTCTTCGGGCAGATCTCCCAGGCGGCCGCGTGCAACCGCCTCCACTCCAACGAGGAGCGGTTGAGCCGGTGGCTGCTCATGAGCCACGACCGGGTGGGCACCGATACCTTCCCGATCACGCACGAATTCCTGGGTCAGATGCTCGGCTCGCGACGCGCCACAGTGACGCTCTCGGCCGGTCTCCTGCAGTCGGCGGGGCTGATCCGGTATCACCGGGGACGGGTCACCATCGTCGATCGCGACGGTCTGGAGTTGGTGTCCTGCGAGTGCTACGGGATCATCAAGGCCGCGCTCGATCGGGTGGTGAGCCCCGACTGACCGGCTAGGGCGTGCTTGCTCTCCTCACGCCGGCTGTGGTCCGCCTGCGAACACCAGGCACGCGTTGTGGCCGCCGAACCCGAACGACGTCGTCATCGCGAGCCGCGCCTCGACCGCGCGGCCGACATTCGGGACGTAGTCGAGGTCGCACTCGGGATCGGGGTGCTCGAGATTGATCGTCGGGGGCAGGAAGCCGTCGCGCATCGCGAGGATCGTCACCATCGCCTCGAAGACTTCGGCCGCCCCGAGCATGTGCCCCGTCATCGATTTCGTCGAGGAGATCGGCACCGTGTACGCCGACTCGCCGAACACCGCCTTGATCGCGCGCGTCTCCGCCAGGTCGTTGAGCGGCGTTCCGGTGCCGTGAGCGTTGATGTACTGGATGTCTTCAACTCCCACGCCGGCACGCTCCAGCGCGCGGCGCACGCAGCGGATGGCACCCTCACCGCTCGGTTCCGGAGCAGTGATGTGATACGCGTCGGCGGCCGCCGCGTATCCGACCAATTCCCCGTAAATCGTCGCGCCTCTCGCAAGCGCGTGCTCTCGCTCCTCAAGCACGAGCACCGCTGATCCTTCGGCAGCCACGAATCCATCGCGGTCCCGATCGAAGGGTCGCGACGCATGTGCCGGATCGTTGTTGCGCGCCGAGAGGGCCCGAGCGGCTGCGAACATCGCGATCCCGGTGGAGGTGATCCCGGCCTCGGTACCGCCGGCGAGCACTGCCACGGCGTCGCCGTTCCGCACCCAGTTGGCGGCCTGGCCGATGGCGTCGGCACCGGAGGCGCAGGCGCTCACCACCGCCATGTTCGGACCGCGGGCGCCGAGGTCGATGGACACCATGCCCGGCGCCATGTCGACGAGCGCCATCGCCGCCGCGAACGGGGACACCCGTCGGGCGCCCTCCGCATCGAGGACGCGCGTCGTCCGCTCGATGACCTCGAGGCCGCCGATCCCGGAAGCGATCAGGACACCGACGTCCGCCGTTTCCGCCGCGATGTCGAGGCCGGAGTTGAGCACCGCCTCGCGCGCGGCGGCCATCGCGTAATGGACGTGCGGCGTGCCACGGCGCGCCTCTTTCGTGCCGAAGATCGCGGCCGCGTCGAAGCCCTTGACCTCGCCCGCGATGCGCACCGGGAGCTTCGACGCGTCGAAATGGGTGATCGGCGCGACACCGCCACGCCCGGCGCGGAGCGACTCCCAGCTTTCGGCGACGCTGTTGCCCACCGGCGACACCGCCCCCATGCCGGTCACGACAACGCGGCGGGGGCGCGTCAGCCAATTGCGTACCCGCCCATGGCCGCTAGCGTACCGGACGTCGTCGCGGGATCAGCCTTCACCGATCCTCGCCGCGCCGGATCCGTTCGAGGCGGCGCCGGATCTCCGGGTCGAGCCCGTCCTCGAGCCGGCTGTTCCGGCGGCTGTCGTCCCGCATCCGGCGGGTCTCGGTGTCGACGCTGCCGGCCACGCGGGCCACCTCGGCCTCGAGCGCCCGCGCACCCATCGTCGCAACGCCCATCGCACCGACCACGTCGCGCTCCAGGCGATCGTCTGTAGCCACCACCACGTCCGCGCCCTCGCCCCGTTGTGCTGCTTTGTACGCCGCACGTTCGATGACATGGTCCGCGCTCGCCCGCTTGGATCCGAAGAGCACGGTCACCCCGTCGAACTGTTCCGTGGACGGAATCGCCCCCGGACGCGAGTGCGCATCGAAGACGACGGTGACCGCGATCCCGGTCTGCGCCGCGTACTCGCTGAGCGCGCTCACCAGCTGGCGGCGCGCATCCTCGAGTCCGCGCTCGCGCAGCGTCGTGTGCAACGCCGGCCACGCATGGATGATGTTGTAGCCGTCAACGATGAGCGCCTGCATCGCGCGTGCAATTCCTCGTGTCAGCGCGGTGCAAAACCGCGCTGGCGTTGCACTTCGAAGAGCAGCACCGCTGCGGCAGCGCCGGCATTCAGCGACGCAACGTGGCCCATCATCGGTATCGAGACGAGCACATCGCAGTGCTCGCGGGTGAGGCGGCGCATGCCCGCGCCCTCGGCGCCGACGACGATCGCCACAGATCCAGCAAGGTCCACCGAGTCGTAGCGATCGTCTGCGTCGGCGTCGAGGCCGACGCGCCAGATCCCTGCGTTGCCGATGACCTCGAGCGCCTGGGAGAGGTTGGGCACGGTCACCATCGGCAGGTGCTCGGTGGCGCCGGCGGACGCCTTGACGGCCGCGGCTGTCAGCGGTGCCGCGTGGTGGCGCGGGACGACGATGCCGTCGGCGCCACAAGCCTCCGCGCTGCGCGCGATGGCGCCGACGTTCTGCGGATCCTGGATGCCGTCGAGCACCACGAGCAGCGCCGGCGCTCGCGTCTGATCGAGCAGGTCGTGGATCGTCAGCGCCGCACGCGCATGGAAATATCCGGCCACGCCCTGGTGATGCTCGGTGTGCGCGATGTCGTCAAGCCGCTGGCGCGACACCTCCTCGATGAGGATGTCGCGTGCCTCTGCGTGCTCGAGGATCTCGGTCAGGCGTGCCTCGGGACGGATCGCACTCGCAACCACGATCTTGCGTGCGGATCTGCCCGCGCGCAGCGCTTCCAGCACCGGGTTGCGCCCGTAGAGGATGTCCACCGGTTCAGGTGCGGCGCGGCGAGGTCCGCTTCCAGCGCTGCCCCTGCGGCGTGTCCTCGACCTCGATGCCGCGGCTTGCGAGCTGCACGCGGAGATGGTCGGACTGGCCGAAGTCACGCGCGGCGCGTGCGGCAGCGCGCTCGTCGAGCCAGCGCTGCTCCTCGGCGTCCGGCTGCGCCTGGCGGTCGCGAGCGACGAGCGCGAGCACGCCGAGCACGTCGTCCACATCGGCGAGCAGATGCTGCAGCGTGCGCTGGGTTTCGGCGCTCACCGGGCCGCTGTCGAGCACACGATTGACGTCACGCAACCCCGAGAAGACGATGCCCATCGCCTCGGGGAGGTTGAGGTCGTCGTCCATCGCCTCATCGAAGCCGATGCGCATCAGGCGCACGGATGCAAGCACCGCCTCATCACGCTGGTTGTCGTCCTCCTCAACCGTGTGCAGCTCCTCGACGCGAGTCTGGAAGTCGACGAGCCGCTGCACCGCGATGGTGCTGTCGGCGAGCAGCTCGTCGGAGTAGTCGAGCCGCTTCCGGTAGTGTGTCCGCGCGGCGAGGAGATAGCGCAGCGCCGCGGGGCTCGCCCCCTCTTCAAGCACCTCGGGAACGGTGGCGAAGTTACCGAGCCGTTTGGCCATCTTCTCGCCGCCGACACGCAGGTGCTCGCTGTGGCACCAGATGCGGACGAAGCGCACGCCGGTCGCTGCCTCGGACTGCGCGATCTCGTTCTCGTGGTGCGGAAAGATGTTGTCCACGCCGCCGCAGTGGATGTCGAAGCTCTCGCCGAGCAGCGTCATGCTCATCGCCGAGCATTCGATGTGCCAGCCGGGATGGCCGCGTCCGATGGCTGTGTCCCAGCCGATGTCGTCGGGTCCGACCGCCTTCCAGAGTGCGAAGTCGCGGACGTCCTCTTTCGTGTAGTCGTCGGCGTCGATCCGGCCGCTCGCGCCGGCGACGAGTCCCTCCGCGCTCGCGCCGCTGAGTTTTCCGTAGCTCGGAAACGCGGCGATGTGGAAGTAGTAGCTGCCGTCGGTGCGGTATGCCGCGCCGGCCTGCTCGAGACGCTCGATGAGGTCGACCATCTGCGGGATGTACTCGGTCGCGCGTGGGTAGTGGTCCGCCGGCCGGATGCCGAGCGTTTTGCGATCCTCTTCGAACGCCGCGATCCACTGCGCGGTCTCCTCATCGAGAGAATGACCGTGCGCGACGGCGTTCTTGATGATGCGGTCGTCCACGTCGGTGAGGTTCATCACATGGGTGACCTTCGCGAAGCGCCGGTTGAGCCAGCGGCGCAGCACGTCCTCGAAGATGAACGTGCGGAAGTTGCCGATGTGGACGCGATTCCAGACCGTCGGGCCGCACGTGTACAGGCGCACGTGGCCTGGCTCGATCGGCTCCACGGCGACGAGCTCACGGCTCATCGTGTCGTGCAGGAGCAGGGTCACACGTGCTCCAGCAGCACCGTCGCCGAGGCGGCGATTCCCTCTCCGCGTCCCGCGAATCCCATGCCGTCGGTGGTGGTCGCGCCAACCGCGAGCGTTCCGGGCTCGAGGCCGAGCGCCTCTGACATCGCCTCGGCCATCTCGCCGAGGTGGGACGAGAGGCGTGGTTCCTCGGCGATCGCGATCACATGCGCGCTGGCGACACGCCACCCCTCTGCACGAAGCTTCTCGGCGACGACGTTCAGGAACTCGCAGCCCGAGGTGTCCTTCCACTGCGGATCGTGCGAGGGAAAGTGCCGGCCCATATCGCCCAGGCCCGACGCGCCGAGGATGGCGTCGACGAGCGCGTGCACGACCGCATCGCCGTCCGAGTGCCCCAGCAGGCCTCGGTGGTAGGGGACGAGGACTCCGCCGAGCATCAGGCGGCGTCCAGGGATGAAGCGGTGGGCATCGATGCCGTGACCGATTCGCGGGGTCATCGGACCTCCTCCTCGAGTAGCGATCGGAGCAGGACGAGGTCCTGCGGAAACGTGACTTTGAAGTTGCGCGGGTCTCCGGCCACCACCGTGACCGGCTCGCCGATCGCCTCGACGAGCGCGGCATCGTCTCCGGCCGTGATCCCCCGGGTCGCGGCGTTCAGGTGTGCGCGGCGCAGAAGATCGGCGCCGAACGACTGGGGTGTCTGCGCCGCGATGATCGAGGAACGATCGAGGGTGGCCGCAACCCGGCCCTGTTGCACCTGCTTCACCGTGTCCACGCAGGGTACCCCGGCGATTGCCGCTCCATCAGCGCGCGCTGCATCCAGGACCGCCCGGAACACCTCGGCTGGGGTGAGCGGACGCGCAGCGTCGTGCACCGAGATCCAGGCGTGCCCCTCGCAGCGATCGATCGCGGCGGCGACGCTGTCCTGACGGCGTTCGCCGCCCTCGAGGAGCACGACGTTCGGAAGCCCGTGCTTGGCGGCGATGCCCCGAATCTGCTCCCAGCGCGCGACAGGCGCGGCGATGGCGATGAGGTCGTAGCACCCGGCGGCGGCGATGGATTCGATGGTGATCGCGAAGACCGGCCTCCCGGCGACGACCGCCCAGAGCTTGTCCTCCCCCGCCCGTATCCCGTGGCCGAAGGCGGGGACGATCAGGGCGCTGGTCAGCGCTGCGCGACCTTGGCGCGAACCGGCCGCAGCACCCGAGGCTTGGTCGAATCGTCCGCGGCGATCGTTGCGAAGATCATCCGGCCGGCGGTTGTCTGGAGCACGGTGGTCACA
This sequence comes from Candidatus Dormiibacterota bacterium, assembly GCA_963791435.1. Taxonomy (GTDB): domain Bacteria; phylum Chloroflexota; class Dormibacteria; order Aeolococcales; family Aeolococcaceae; genus Palsa-851. The sequence continues at coordinate 319,114 of CAWBSL010000003.1, read as the reverse complement.
GTAACGGTGACCGTCTCGTCGACGTGCTCCCGGCCGTTCTCCACAACCACCATGGTGCCGTCCTCGAAGTAGCCGACGCCCTGGTGGGGCTCCTTGCCTTCCTTGACGATGGTGATCGCCATGCTCTCGCCGGCGCCGACGATCGGCTTGACCGCGTTGGCGAGGTCGTTCAGGTTGAGCACCCGGACGCCTTCGATCTGGGCGAGACGATTGAGGTTGTAGTCCTGAGTCATCAGCGACGCGCCGCGCGCCCGAGCGAGCTTGACCAGCCGGGCATCCACTTCGGGTGTCCCCGGGAAGTCGAGATCGACCAGCTCGACAACGACGTCTTCCGACTTCTGGAGAGCGTCGACGACGCCGAGCCCCCGGCGGCCCTTCTGACGTCGGAAGGGGTCCGCGGAATCGGCGACGCGCTGGAGCTCCTCGAGCACGAAGCCCGGGATCAGGAGACGACCGGGCACGAACCCCGCGGCGACGACGTCGACGATACGTCCGTCGATGAGCACGCTCGTGTCGACGACCACCGGCTGGCCGTCGATCGGCGCGAGCGCTTCGTCGATGTCGATCTCATCGGTAGCGGCTGATCTGCCGAAGAACACCCCGAGGGCGTCACGGCGGCGGCTCCCGGTGCGAACGCCCACGTAGACGAGGACCGTCGCCATGCTGAGGGAGAGCAGGACGCCGAGGCCATACGGCAACGGGTTCAGGAGGACGGCCAGCATCGTCGCGATCAGCAGCGCGGCGATCAGCCCGATCATCGCCCCGATGATCTGACCCGCGGGGGCCTCCTCGAGGGTGCGCTCGAGCCAGAGATACGGCTCGACGGTGAGGAGCGGTGCCGCGAGCGCGAGTGAGGCCGCCCCGGCGGCGCCGGCCGCGAGCAGAGCTGCTCCCGCGATGGTGGTGTTCTGGGTCAGCACCCCGGGGGTGCCGGAGAGGATGAAGACGCCGTAGAGCACGCCGAAGACGAAGCCGACTCCGGCCCCGATGATCCGAGAGAGATTTCGGGCCCGACGGATCGTTCGATCGGCATGCGGGTGCATCTCGGCGATTGAACCACACGATCTCCGCGCCGAAATGCGGCGCGACACGACGGTCACCCGAGTAGTGCAACCGCCCCGATCAAGTTGGAGACTCGATGACAGCGGAGGCTGCCGGGAACGTCCCCGCGATAGCTCTCGGGCAGGATCACGGCCTCCATCCCGACGGCGACCGCTTCGGCCAGCCGCACCTCGGTCCGCGACACGCGGCGGACCTCGCCCCCGAGGCCCACTTCGCCGATCACGGCGCAGTGCCGCGAGATCGACTTGCTGCGCATCGACCCGGCGATTGCAAGTGCCACGGCGAGGTCGGTGCCGGGGTCGGCGAGCCGCAGCCCACCGGCGACGTTGACGAACACGTCGAGCTTTGGCATCGGGATGGCGGTGCGCTTGGCGATCACCGCAAGCAGGAGATGCAAGCGGTTGAGATCGAACCCGGAGACCGTCCTTCTCGGTAACTCGAAGGGCGTGGGGAGGGCCAGAGCCTGCACCTCCACCGCCATCGGCCTGAGCCCGTCGCAGGTGATCGTGAGCACGCTGCCCGACTCGCCGAGCGACGCCGCGTCGAGCATCCCCCTGCTCGATGCCGGCAGGTCGCGCATCCCGTCGTGCTCCATGCTCAGGAGGCCCACCTCTCCGGTCGCGCCGAAGCGGTTCTTGATGCCGCGGAGCATGCGGTGCTCGCCGAGGCGCTCGCCCTCGAGGTAGAGCACCACGTCGACCATGTGCTCCAGGGTGCGCGGCCCCGCGATGGCTCCCTCCTTGGTGACGTGCCCCACGAGCAGCACGGGCACCCCGGTGCTCTTGGCCGCGTCGCTCATGCGCAGGACAGCGGCTCGAACCTGGGAGACGCTCCCGGGTGGGCCCGGCGTGCCGGCGTCGCGGAGCGTCTGGACGGAGTTGATTACGACCAGGGAGGGGCGCTCTGCTTCGATCGTGGCGATCACGGTGTCCACATCGGACTCCGCAAGCAGGCGAACCCTGGCACCGGTGCACCCAAGCCGCCGAGCGCGTAGGGCAAGCTGCTCAAGCGACTCCTCACCGGTGCAATACAGCGCCGGTGACACCTCATCGCCGCAGCTGTTCGACACCTGCAGCGCGATGGTGGACTTCCCGATGCCAGGGTCACCACCGAGCAGCACGACGCTGCCGGGAACGATCCCGCCTCCCAGGACGCGGTCAATTTCGCAGGATCCGGTCGGCTGCACTCGTGGCCCGACAGCCATCACAGCCGTCAAGGCCGTGGTGATCGCAGCGGAGGTACGGCCCGCCGCGCCGACGGCCGGAGACGCGAACAACGTCCTCGCTCAGGCTGTTCCAGGCCTCACACGCCGGGCAGCGCCCCTGCCACTTCGGCGCCTCGGCCCCGCACTCGCCACACACGTAGTGCAGGCGGGGCGTGGCGCGTTGCAAGTCGGTGGCCATGGGCGACGCATCCTACCGAACAGATGTACGCCCCGTCAAGCCCTCATCGCTGGTCGTTCCGTTCTGCCCGCGTCCGGACCCTCAAGTGCGAAAGAAGTCTCCGGGGCGCGCCTCTCGCGGCACGTCGTGAGCGTCAGAAGGCAGTTGTGCCTGGTACCCGTGACTGGAGCGGACGGCTTCGGGAATCGCACCCGCGGCGAGGCCACCCAGCGACCACGACTCCCGGCTCGGGCTCTGGTCTGCCACGGAGAAGAAGGGCTGAGACGTTCCCAGCCGAGTTCAACCACCCCGTTCGTTCGGATTTCACCAGGCAATAACCTCGCCCGACCACCATACACCCGACCAAACGACCGCCTTGGCACGGGTGCATCGGAGCTAACGCGAGTGGACCGGCCGCCCCCTGCCGCGATGGGTCTGCTGCGGCTCCGGCTCCTCCACGCCCTCCATGCGGCGGCGCAGTTCCACCAGGCGGTCGCGCAGCTCAGCCGCGCGCTCGAATTCGAGGTCCCGCGCGGCGCGGAGCATCTCCTTCTCCACGTCCTTCGCAAGGCGCAGCACCTCGTCCGGCGGCAGGCCGGACGCCTCCTGGAACGCCGCCGCGCGGAGCGACTGCTGGTCGCGATGCGATTCCATCTGGTACACGGCCTTGACGATCGAGAGCGGCGTGATGTCGTGCTCGACGTTGTATGCCACCTGGATCGCGCGCCGGCGGTCGGTCTCGGCGATCGTCTTCTCCATCGCGTCCGACGTTCGGTCCGCGTACATCACGACGTGCCCGAACAGGTTGCGAGCGGCGCGCCCGACGGTCTGAATCAGGGAGCGGTAGCCGCGAAGGTACCCCTCTTTGTCGGCGTCGAGGATGCCGATGAACGACACCTCGGGAAGGTCGAGGCCTTCACGGAGCAGGTTGATTCCCACCAGCACATCGAAGACTCCGAGGCGGAGGTCGCGGATGATCTCGACTCGCTCGAGCGTGTCGATATCGCTGTGCAGGTAACGAACCTTGATGCCTGCCTCGCGCAGATAGTCGGTGAGGTCCTCGGCCATCTTCTTGGTCAGCGTCGTGATGAGACAGCGCTCATGACGCTCGATGCGCTTGTGCAGCTGGGCGATGAGGTCGTCGATCTGCCCGTGTGACGCCTTCACCTCGATGGTGGGATCGACGAGTCCGGTCGGCCGGATGATCTGCTCCACGACCTGGGTGGCGTGCTCCTGCTCGTACGGGCCCGGTGTCGCGCTGACGTAGATGATCTGGCCGATCATCGAGTCCCATTCCGCGAACGTGAGCGGCCGGTTGTCGAGCGCCGACGGCAGCCGAAACCCATACTCCACCAAGGGAATCTTGCGGGCGCGATCCCCCTTGTTCATGCCGTCGATCTGGGGTACTGCGACATGTGACTCATCGACGATGAGCAGCGCGTCGTCGGGCAGGAAGTCGAGCAGGCAGTGCGGACGCTCGCCTTCCGAACGGCTGCTCAGGTGGCGCGAGTAGTTCTCGATCCCGGCGCACGTGCCGGTCTCGCGCATCATCTCCATGTCGAAGTTGGTGCGCTGGCGGAGGCGTTGCGCCTCGAGCAACCGCCCGCGCGTTTCGAGCAGTTTCACCCGGTCCTCGAGCTCCGCCTCGATGCTGACGAGCGCACGGTTCAACTGCTCCTGCGGGGTGACGTAGTGCGTCGCGGGGAACACCGTCAGCTCGTCGCGCATGGTCAGGATCTCGCCTGTCAGCGCGTCGAAGTCCTTGATCGAACTCGATGGTGTCGCCCATGAACTCGATGCGTGTCGCGATCTCCTCGTACGCCGGCTGGACGTCCACGACGTCACCGCGGACCCGGAACCGCGTGCGCCCGAAATCCATGTCGTTGCGCGCGTACTGGAGGTCCGAGAGCTTGCGCAGCAGGATGTCGCGCCGCCACGACTCCCCCTTCTTCACGGTGATCGATTCGCCGAGGTAGTTCTCCGGCGAGCCGATGCCGTAGATGCAGGAGATGGACGCCACCACCACGACGTCGCGGCGTGTCAGCAGCGCGCGAGTTGCACTGTTGCGCAACCGGTCGATCTCATCGTTCCGCGACGAGTCCTTCTCGATGTACGTGTCGGTGCGCGGGATGTAGGCCTCGGGCTGATAGAAGTCGTAGTACGAGACGAAATACTCGACGGCGTTCTTGGGAAAGAACTCGCGGAACTCCGCCCAGAGTTGCGCAGCAAGCGTCTTGTTCGGCGAGAGCACCAAGGTCGGGCGCTGTTGTTCCGCGATGACGTTGGCGATGGTGAAAGTCTTGCCGGACCCGGTCACGCCGAGGAGGATCTGCTCGCGCTGACCCTCCACCAGTCCGCGATTGAGCGCGCGGATGGCATCGGGCTGGTCACCGGCAGGTGCAAAGGGCGCGAGCAACTCGAGAGCGGCCACACATCGAGTTTAGTCCGTGCGCGACTCCCACCGAATCCGCGTCAGATAAGCGAGCGGTAGATCTCCTCGAGACGCGCGCCAATCGCGTCCCACGAATGCTCCGCGAGCACGACCTGGCGCCCTCGAGCGCCCAACTCCTTGCGACGTGCGGGGTCCTGAAGGAGGCCTTCGACGGCCGCGCTGAGGGCCGGCAGATCACCGGCCGGCGCGAGCACTCCGCCGACACCGACCGCGTCGCGGAGCCCATCGACGTCGAAACCGGCGACCGGGGTCCCGGCGGCCTGAGCCTCGAGGGCGACCATGCCGAGACCCTCGAAGCGAGACGGCATCACCACGACCGCCGCACGAGCGTACTCGCGGTTCAACGCCGTGCGATCGAGCGCTCCGAGGTACTCGATTCTCCCGCCGCTCGCATCGGCAGCCCGCTCGACTTCCGCAGCGAGGCTGCCGCCCCCGACCATGACCCCCTGCACCTGCGGACTGGCCTCGGTGAGCGCACGGAGCAGCGAGATCGCATCGAGTGCGCCCTTCTCGCGCTCCATCCGGCTCACGAAGAGCACGCGCCCATCCTCGTGCTCGACCCCGGGGAGATCCACCGCGTCGACGCCGTTCGACACGACCTCGATGCGCGACGCCGGAATCCGCATTTCGAGGAGCGCGTTCGCGGTGGAGCGCGAGACCGGAAGCACGATTGCCGCGCCGCGGTAGGAGCGGGCCTCGACACCGTTGAGCATCCGCTTCAGCGAGCCGCGCCGGTGAGCCTGCCGGTAGGTGTGATGCGCCGTGTACACGAGCGGTGCGCCGAGCTTCTTCCAGAGCAGGACGCCGCCAGGGCCACCCTGCGCGTGGATCACGTCCGGGGCCGCGCGCAGCAGGATCTGCGGGTAGCGGTTGAGCTGCATCGAGAAGTCGAGCGGTGCGCGTCCCGTGCGACGCGCGAACGCGATCGCATGCTCACCACGTCCGGAGATCGTGTGGACCTGCACGCCGCGCCGCTGCAGTGCTGCCCGCATGCCGTGGACGACAACGCCCTGGCCGCCGAGCGGCGGATCGTCGTCGTAACTGGCGATGGTGACGCGCGTCATCGTTGACATTTCGCGCAGTACACGGTGGTCCGTCCTGCGGTGACCGTATGGTTCAAAGGCCGCCCGCAGGTGAAGCACGGCTGCCCGCCGCGTCCATACACCAGGAGGCGCTCCTGGTTGCTGCCGCGGGCGTTCCACACATCCCGATAATCGTCGACGCTGCTCCCCCGGTTGGCAACTGCCGCGGAGAGCACGTGACGGATCGCCTCGAGCAGCGCCGCTCGTTGCTTGCGCGTGAGCCGATTGCACCGTTGCGTCGGACGGACTCCCGCGAGGAAGCACGCCTCGTCGATGTAGATGTTGCCGAGGCCGGCGACTCCCTTCTGATCAAGCAGCGCCGCCTTCACCGTCCGCGTCGTCGTGCGCAGCACCGCGTCGAGCCGCTCCTGCGAGAAATCGTCGGACAACGGCTCGACCCCGAGACGTGGCAGCACTCGCGTCTCGGACAGTGCATCGCGCGACCCGTAGGCGACGCGCCCGAACCGGCGCGCGTCGTCGAAGCGAAGCTCGCGCCCGTCGTCCAGCACAGCGCGGATGTGCGTGTGCTTCGCGACCGGTGCATCCGCATCGGTCACCAGAAGGTGCCCGGTCATGCCGAGATGCACCATCAACTCGTCGCCGGAGTCGAGACCGAGGAGGAGGTATTTACCGCGACGCTCGACCGCCTCGAAGGACTGTCCGGTGAGCAGCGCCGGAAGCATCCGACCATCTGGGTAGCGGACCACGTCCGGCCGGTCGACGGTCACATGCTCGATACGCCGCCCTGTGATCGCACCCCGAAGATCCCGCGCGACCGTCTCCACCTCCGGTAGCTCCGGCACCTCAGTTCCTCGTGATGGGCGTCATATCCCCCCAGTTATCGCCAATCTTGACGTCAACGTCCAGGGGGACCTTGAGTGCCTCGGCGGCGCCCATCCGGTCACGCAGCAGAAGCACGAGCTCGTCCACCTCGCCAACCGGCGCTTCGAGGAGCAGCTCGTCGTGCACCTGGAGGAGGATCCGGCTTCGCAATCCCGATTCGCGGAGCGCCTCGTCGACGAGGATCATCGCCTGCTTCATGATGTCGGCGGCGCCACCCTGGATTGGCATGTTCACCGCCATGCGCTCCGCGGCAAAGCGGAGCTGCCGGTTGGCCGCGCGGATGTCCGCGATATAGCGGCGCCGCCCGATGAACGTCTCCACCCACCCGTACTCTCGCGCGTGGTTGCGCACGCCCTCCAGATACGCCGTGACTGCCGGGAAGTTGCGGAAGTAGGTGTCAATGAAGGTGTGCGCGTCCTCGCGGCTCATGCCCGTGTCGCGAGCGAGCCCGAAGTCACTGAGCCCATAGACAACGCCGAAGTTGACGACTTTGGCGATGCGCCGCATGTCCGGAGTCACGTTCTCGGGGGCGACGCCGTAGACCTCCGCCGCGGTGCGCCGGTGAATGTCCTCGCCGCGCTGGAACGCGTCGATGAGCTCCTGCTCACCGGTGACGTGTGCGAGCACCCGCAGTTCCACCTGCGAATAGTCCGCGCTGACGAGGCACTGGCCGGTGTCGGCATGGAACGCGCGACGGATCCGCTGGCCCCACTGCGTGCGCACCGGGATGTTCTGCAGGTTCGGGTCCGATGACGAAAGACGGCCCGTGGTGGCGACGGCCTGGTTGAACGAGGTGTGCACGCGCGAATCTGCGGTGCACAGCAGGGGCAGCGCATCAACATAGGTGCTCTTCAGCTTGGTGAGCTGCCGCCATTCGAGGATGCGCTCGACCACGGGATGCTCGTCGCGCAGGGCCTCGAGCGTGTCGGCGTCCGTGCTCCGACCGGTCTTCGTCTTGCGCCCGCTCGCAAGCCCGAGGTCGTCGTAGAGAAAACGGCCGAGCTGCTGCGTGCTCCCAGGGTTGAACGTGTACCCGGCGACCTCCTGCACCTCGGCTTCGATCTCGCCGATCCGCGTGAACATCTCCGTGCTGATCGTCCCGAGCAGATCGCAGTTCACCGCGACGCCCTCGACCTCCATGGCTGCAAGGATCGGCACCAGCGGCAGTTCCATCGTGTCGTGGAGCCGCGTCGCATTGGCTCGCTCCATGTCGCGCACGAGCACGTCACCAACTGGATCGATGAGACCGACCCAGACTCCGAAGTACGCGGCGGCTTCCTCGATGGGGACGTCGGCGATGCCTCGTTTCGAGCGCCCGCTCCCGAGCAGCGTTTCCTCGGCCTCGACGCTCAGCGCAGCAAGGTCATGCGCGAGCACGGGAAGGGTGGGGACCTTGAGTCGCGAGTTGGTCAAGTACGCTGCGAGCATTGCGTCGAACTGCAGGCCCTGGATGGCAATGCCGCGCCGCCGCCATGCCAGCAGCTCGCGCTTCAGGTCATAGCCGCGCTTTGCAATGGCGCTGTCGACGAGGAGCGCTTCCAGCGCAGCGACGGCCGCGGGGTCCGCGTTGCGCTCGAGTTCCGGCATGCCACACCGGCATGTAGTACGCGGTGTCCTCACCTTTCGGAGCGAACGCGACACCGATGAGATCACCGGTTCGCGGGCTGCCGTCGACAACCGTCCGCATGGACATCGCACCGGCATTGCGAACGCGCTCCATCGCATCGTCGGCCTGGCGCGAGTCGATGATGATCTCAACTTCCGTTGCCGGTATCTGCAACTCACCCGGAGGCGCCGCGGGCTCGCCGACCATCGGCCCAGGCGCGACGTCCTCTTCCACCTTGCGGCCAGGCAGCCGCGGCAACAGGCTCCGGAACTCGAGGCGGTCGAACAGTTCGCGCACCTCGTTCTCGTCGTAGTGGAACAGCCGCGCATCTTCCAGCGGCAGGTCGATGTCGAGGTCGACCTTGATCGTCGCGGTCCACTTGCTCAACCGCGCCTGCTCCATATGGCTTTCCAGCGCGCGCTGCACGCGGCCGGGCGGCATCGTCGGCACAGCGTCAAGCACATTCTCGAGCGGCCCGTACTGCTGCACGAGCGACATCGCCGTCTTCTCGCCAATCCCGGGAACGCCGGGGATGTTGTCGCTGGGATCCCCTTGCAGCGCCTTGAAATCGACGACGAGCGGTGGTTCGAATCCGTAGCGCTCACGGACCTTGTCGATGTCGTAGATGATCGTGTCGCTGATGCCGCGACGGCTCGCGAACACGCGGATGTGTTCGGTGACCAGTTGGAGCACGTCGAGGTCGCCGGTCAGGATGATGACGTCGAGCCCCGCGGCCTCACCCTTCTGCGCGAGCGTGCCGATGACATCGTCGGCTTCGTATCTCGGCACCTCGACGATCGGGATGCCGAGCGCCAGGACCACCTCGCGAGCCCAGGGAAATTGCGCGCGCAGCTCGTCAGGCGCGCGCACTCGCTGCGCTTTGTACTCGGCGACTTGCTCGTGGCGAAACGTCGGTCCAGCGAGGTCGAAAGCCGCGATCGCATACGTCGGCGTCGTGTCGTTGAGCGCCTTGAAGAGCATGGACGTGAAGCCGTACGCGGCGTTGGTCATCTCGCCACGGCTGTTGCTCAACGCCGGCATCGCGTGGAAGGCGCGATACACGAGGTTGTGCCCGTCCACCAGCAGCAGGGTCTCGCGAGCCACAGCGAACCATGGTAGCGACGTGGCGGGTATGTCCTCGGTGGCGCACGTCCGGGGTTATGATCGATCCATGGCCGACATGGTGGAGATGACCGTTGACAGCATCAGGGTGCACATGCCGACCGGCCAGCACGTCGTCATCCTCAAGGAGAAGACGGCGGATCGCTACCTCCCCATCTGGATCGGCATCAACGAGGCCAACGCGATCGCGCTGAAGATCACCGGGATCACTCCCGAGCGACCGATCACGCACGACCTGCTCGCCAACCTGCTCAGCGCGGTCGAGGTGACCGTCGAGCGGATCGTGGTGACATCGCTCAGCAATGAGGTCTTCTACGCGCGAATCCTCGCGCAGGTGGACGGTCGCCGTCTGGAGATCGAACTCGCGGCCCTCGGATGCCATCGCGGTCGCGGTGCGCGTGGGGGCGGGCATCTTCGTCGCCGACGAGGTGCTCGACAAGGCAGGCGTCCTCCCCGAGGCGGACAAGGACGGCGAGCTCAGCGAGGCAGACCCGGAGAGTGAGGAGCGTCTGGCGAAGATTCGCGACTGGGTGAACACGCTCAACCTTCCTGACCTCGGGACCGGCGCCTCCGAGAGCTAGTCCGACCTCAGGCCTTGAAGAGCGACCAGAATCCCGGGTCCTCGAAGCCGAGACGCCACGCAGCGATGCCCGCCAGACCGTAGGTCTTCACCAGCTCGATCTTTCGCGCCAGGCTGTCCGCGTCATCGAAGTACGTGGTCAGGGAGCTGTTCGGCGAGACGATGAACGGGGTCTGCGTCGTGAAGTCGTAGTCGACCCGAGCACCGGGAATCGAGAGCGCGTTGTACAGGACGTTCGAGTACGCCGCGGCGCCACCGAGGGTTCCCCACGCGCGGCCGTACAGGGGAACGCCCAGGAGGACGTGCGCCGGATTGAGATCGGGCAATGTCGCCTGGAGCACCGCGTTGTCCCAGTCCAGACCCGCCACAGGACCGGGCGTCCCGCCGTCGCCGTGCTCGTCATAGGCCATGAGGTCGACGTAGTCGGCCACCTTGCCGATCGCTGCGATGTCATAGGCGGCGGAGTACGGATTCACCCCGGCGAAGTCGTGGGGCACCACGTCGACGATCAGCTTGGCACCGCGCGCGTGGACCGCCGTGGCGAGTTGCTGGACGAACGCCGTGAAGGGAGCCTTGTCGGTGCCAAGCATTCCCTCGAAGTCCAGGTTGATGCCCTTGTAGCCGTCGTAGCGGATCGCCGACACCATCTCGTTCACCAGGGTGTTGACCGCGCTCGGGTTGTTGAGCAGCTGATCGGTGGCGTTCGGATTGGTCGAGTCGTTGGCGAGCGAGGGCCAGATCGGCAGGCCGGCGGCGGCGGCGCGATTCACCGCCGACTGGTCAGGCGTGCCCAGGAGCGAGCCGTTTGCCTGCGCCTGCCAGCCTGTCGGCGTCACCTCGGCCACGGCGCCGAGGTGGAAGGCCAGCGACGAGTTCGAGGCGGAGGTGTTGATCACGAAGGCGTCGATCGGGATGCCGGCGACGTTGGGTGCTGCGGGCACGGTGACCCGGCGAACCGTGTGCTTCACGATGCCGACCAGCGAGAGCGTGAGACCCGGGTCCAGGTGAGACTCGCCGGCGGTGCCGATGGTCGCCGGCAGCGAGATCGAGGCAGGTGGGCTCCCATGCCACGTCACCCGGGCATGCATCCCATCGATCCACGTGATCGTGGCGCCGGGAAGTGCGGCGGCGATGGCAGTCTGATCTGGTGCGTCGTCGAAGACGGCGTCAACCACCAGCCCGCTGACCGGGTCGATGTGTGCCGCGAGCATCGCCGCGGTCGGCGGGATGACCGTGAACTTGATGTACTGGGTGCTCATCCCCGCCACGGCGACCGACAGGCGATGCGCGGAGGAGAGTGGCAAGGGCTTGACCGTGGCGAGCAGGTCCTGATCCTGGGTCGCGAGGGTCAAGGCGTTCCCGTCCAGGGTCGCGGTCACGTCCGATGCCTGCAGCGGCGCGCCCGTGGCGTGGAGCCGGAGATCGAGGTTCGGGGGCACGTCGGAGGAGCCGGAACGGAGGCCGACGCCTCCAGCGGTGATCACGACGTAGCCGTAGTTGGGGGGTGGGCCGAGCCCCGCGAAGCTGCAGCCGGAGACCAGCAGCGCCACTACGAGGCACACCAGGCGGCGGTGCATCGCCTCAAAGTCTAGTCAAGGAGGGACGCGGCTGACCGCGCGTCCAGTGGCTCAGCCGACGGTGAGCGTCAATTCCGCCGTCAGCGGCGGGCTCCCCGAAGCAGCGAAACCGGCCGGGACCGTGGCTGTGATCCGGATCTCGGTACCCGGGGGAAGGCCGGTCGGGACCTTGAAGCTGTACATGGGACCTGTCGCAGCCGACTGATATGCGCTGCTTCCCGGAGCCCCGGGATTGTAGTCGGGCACCGGAGCGGCGATTCCTGCGCCGCCGGTTGGTGCGAGGGCGAACAAAGGCTCGCTGCTGCTGCTCCCGACGGCAAGGGAAACGCAGGGAAGCAGGGCGCGGGCAGGGGGCGTTGAGGTCGCCGATGCGGGGTTCGCAAGGGACGTTGCGGGTACCGAGAGCTGCGCATACAGGCTGACCGTCGCTCCGGCGGTGACGACCTGCATTGGCGCTGCGAGCACAACCCGGAGGGCCGGCTCTTTGGGGTCATCCGCCTGCGTCTCCTCCGCAAAGTTGATGGGTGGCGTTGAGCCCGTGATGAGCACTGGCTGAGTGCACGAGGCCGTGGTGGGGGTGCCGTGGGCCTGGGCCGCCACTGCCCCGCTGGCGGCAGAGCGGCTGGCGGGATTCGAGGCCGGGCCGAGGGTGCCATTGCTGCCGACGCGGAGGGCGACGATGACGAGAACGATTGCCACCGCCCCGGCGACGGCGGTTGCGGGGAAACGGCGAAGCAACCCGAGGTTGAACCAGCTCAAGCCGATCGTCGGTCGCGAAACGCGCTCAGCGACTGGGGGCGTCGACGGGAGATGGACGGCGTGCGGCATCCGCGCCTGCGGCAATTCGCGAAGGGCCGCGATGCCGGCCTTGAACTCCTCAAACGCCGAAGCGCAGGGCTCGCACGCCTGCATATGTGTCTCGAACCGCGTCTGCTCCGCCGGTCCGAGCTCATTCTCATAGGCGGCGGAAAAGAGGTCGTCGAGGTGGCGGGGGCTCATGCGCGCTCCTCCGCAAAACCCGGAGCCGCAGCGGTTCCGCGCAGCGCCTTGGCCAGCATCGATCGGGAGCGGTTGAGCCGAGACTTCACGGTGCCGATCGGGATGCGGAGCGTGGTGGACATCTCCTCGTAGCTGAGGTCGTTGACGTCGCGGAGGACCACCACGGCTCGGAAGTCCGGATGGAGTGTGAGCAGCGCTTCACGGACCGCGGCAACGCGCTCCCGCGCCAGGGCGCTCGCCTCGGGACCGAGTGCCGGATCCGGCAGCTCGACGATGTTGCCCTCGGAATCCTCGAGCGGATCCGCGGGCTTGCGGATCGAGCGGCGCTGAACGTCATGACTGCAGTTGATCGCGACCCGGAAGAGCCACGCCCGGATGGTCTGTCCCCGAAGGACCGGGATCCTGACGTACGCGCGAAGGAACGTCTCCTGGACGACGTCAGCGGCGTCGGCCGGTGTCCCGAGAATCCTGAGTGCCATCGTGTAGAGCTCATCCTGGTGGCGAGTGACAATTGCTGCAAAGGCATCGCGGTCACCGCGGCGTGCCCGCTCGAGGAGCGCCTCGTCGTCCATGCAATTGAGAGTACGCGCAGACTGGCGCTCCGGTTCCCGATGAGAGCCGGTACGCTGTCCATCTGGCCGGGGTGGCGGAATGGTAGACGCAGCGGTCTCAAAAACCGCCGAGGACAACCTCGTGAGGGTTCGACTCCCTCTCCCGGCAGGCCGATTTTGAATACAAATCCTGGATTTCGCGCGCCTCGGAAGCCAGCCGCCCGTTGACGTCAGGACGCTAATACCCCTACAGTACCCCTACAGATTCCGACGTTTGGAGGAAGGGGTGACGAGCAGGCGCCGAGGGCTTGGCGAAGGGACGATCCGAGAGCGACGCCCGGGCCAGTGGGAGGCGCGCGTAACGGTCGGCTTTGACGCGAGAGGCCGCCAGGTCCGGCGCAGCCTGTATGGCAAGAGCCGCGCCGACGCGGTCGCGAAGATGAACGCGGCCATCCGCGGGCTCGCTCTCGGGGTGGCACCGGCCTCCGACCGCCAGACCGTGGGCGACTTTCTCGCCACTTGGATCGAGGGGCAGACCAGCATCCGCCCGACCACCATGCGGCGGTACCGCAGCCTCATCAAGTACCAGTTGATTCCTCTCCTGGGGAGGGTCAAGCTGGCGCAACTCACCCCGCAGCAGGTGAACGTCGCCATGCGGCAGGCGGTCGCCGGTGGCCTGGCGCCTCGAACCGTCAACCACGCTCGCGCGGTGCTCCGTTCGGCCCTAGCTGACGCTCAGCGATGGGGCACGGTGGCTCGCAACGCCGCAGCCCTGGCCGAGCCCCTCGAGGTGTCCGCGACGAAGGCAGCCTCGGTGCGCCCCGAGGAAGCCCGAGCGATCCTCGACGCTTTTCGCGATACCGAGCTCGAGGCGGTCGTGGGCACGGCCCTGTATCTCGGGATGCGTCAGGGCGAGATCCTCGGACTGCGCTGGGACGACGTCGACCTGGAGCGCAAGGTGCTGCGCGTCACCGGCGCTCTGCACCGCATCCCTCGTGACCAGCGATCCGACCCGGAGGTGCTCTTCAAAATCCTCGAGCCCAAGACGAAGCGGTCTCGGCGGACGTTGCGGATTCCCGATCCCCTGGTCGACCTGCTCGCAGTCCAGCGACAGCGCCAGCGTGAGGATCGCCTCCACATCGGATCGGCCTGGCACGAGCCGATCGCCGGGCTGGTGTTCACGCGCCCCACCGGTCATCCGGTGGAGCCGACGGGGATGACCCATCGCTTCGAGAACGGCCTTCGCCGAGCCGGCCTGATCGTGCGTCGCTTCCACGATTTGCGCCACGCCGCCGCGACCCTGATGCTGGCGAGCGGGACGGAGCTGAAGGTGGTCAGCACTGTGCTCGGACACTCCACGATCGGCATCACGGCCGACACGTACGCAGACGTCCTCCAGGAGTTGCACGACGACGCGGCCGACCGGCTCACCCGCCTGATCACCACGGGCTGACATGCCGCGGATCAGCGCCTTCTACGGCATCGTCATCACCATGTACTGGGAGACCGGCGGGCAACACCATGCGGCCCACTTTCACGCGACCTACGGGGAGCATGAAGCGTCGATCGGAATCGAGCCGCTGGTGGTGCTTGACGGTTCGCTACCGGTGAGGGCGCTCGGGCATGTCATGGAATGGGCGGCCCTGCACGAGCAGGAGCTGCGAGACAACTGGCAACGTGTGATCGAGCGCACGGCGCTGGCGTCCATCGAGCCACTCGCATAGGATTGGGAAATGGTCAAGGTCACGCGCGTGGAGCGCCTCGGTGAGTACAGGCTCCGGCTCACGTTCAGCGACGGGGTCGTCGGCGACATCGACCTGGCCGACGAGCTCTGGGGCGAGATGTTCGAGCCGCTCCGTGATATTGCTCAGTTCAACAGGGTCAGCGTGGATCCAGAGCTGGGCACGCTGGTGTGGGCGAACGGTGCAGACCTCGATCCAGAGGGGCTTCACGACGCGGTGCGACCGGTACAACCGGCGAGCTGACGCGGCTCGAACCCGGGGTCACGCGGTCTGCTCGTCTACCCAGCGGCGCAGCGCATCGCGCGGTACGCGGAGTGCGCGTCCGACGCGGATAACGGGGATGGAGCCCGAGCGCAACAGCTCGTAGGTGCGTGTGCGACCGAGTTGCAGTTCAGCTTCCAGGTCGCGAACGGTGAGCAGCATCGGAGCGCGTGTCGATGCAGGCGGAATGTCAACAGGTGTCGGCGTGGCCGAACTCGAACAATGGCGCTGGCGTGGGGGGCGTTCCTCGTCGGCCTCGTGCATCCCTGTCAGCGTAGGCCCCTTGTGTGCCTTGAGGCGACACCATCTCATCGGCACCCCAAGGGAGTTTCGTCTGATCCGCGCGAGGCTTCCCGCGCACATAGCCGGTACCCGGCGACACGTCGGCGATATCCATGGCACGAGCATGGCATGCATTTGCTTACGTAGCGCCTACACTTTTCCCGCACACCAGCACACCAGCAAGCCTGCTCGGTAAGTCCGCGAGTCCTTGACACCGCGGCTCCAGGACGTGGCTGACAGATAGCTCAGGACGCATCCGCCCGGCGAGCGTACGCACTACGTTGACACGCTTCCTACGATGAAAGCTACTTAGCGGCACTCGCGCCTTCCACGTGATCATGCGAATGGTGCGGATCGCGCGAATTCCGCGCACATCGCGATTCCAGCGCACATCACGCTTCCCGCAGACGTCGCGCGTCCAGCGCACTTCGCGAGGTTCGCGCCCACCGCGCTATTCACGAACGTCGCGCTATTCGCGAGCGTCGCGCTATTCGCGCGCGTCGTGCTCTTCGCGAGCGTCGCGCTATTCGCGAACGTTGCGCCGCTCGAGCGCACCGCGCTATTCGCGAACGCCGCGTCCACTCGTGCTGGTGAGCTGCGCCTTGCAGGTGGCGCGCATGTCGGTAACTGCGCGAATTCGGGCCGCGCTGCTGGCACCGCGACAGTAGGGCAGCCGCGTCGGCGGGTAGTCTGCGGGATCGGACGCGTCGGCAGCGCCGCGTGCTCCTCGTCATCACTTCGGTCCTCCGTCTGCCGGCCATCTCCTCTCACCTTCAACAAACGCATATCTGCTTCACGCGTCCGTTCTCACCGCCATCATTGCCTCGCGCACACGCATCGACGACCCTGAAGCGCACACAGTTGCATCGCTGATTTCTTCCAGATCAAACGTTCCGAGAATGTAAGCGCTGCGTAGGCGTTTTCTCCCTACGCTGAAGCTCGTGCAGGGCGAGTTTTCGCGGTGATCTCCATCGGCAAGCTCACCAGCGTCGAGCAGGCGGTGCGGTATCTGCGCGATGCGGTAGCGCAGCAGCAGCTCGAGTACTACACCGCCCGCGGTGAGTCACCAGGACGATGGAGAGGACCCGGTGCGGAAGTGTTGGGTCTGCGCGGCGAGGTGACCGACATCGACTTTGCGGCAGTGCTGGCCGGCACACATCCACGCACCGGTGAGGACCTCGGCAAACACTGGCGGAGACAGACGGTCGTCGCCTTCGACGTGACCGTGTCAGCGCCCAAGGATGTGAGCATCCTCTACGCGCTCGGTGACGAGCGCACCAGGTCCATGATCCTGCGCATCCACGGCGAGGGAGTCCAGGCCGCCGCCGAATATCTCCAGGCCAACGCCGGCTGGGCGCGCCAGTACAACCCGGACACCAAGACCACCGAGGCGGTGCGCGCCAAGCTGGTCATGCCCGAGTTCGTGCATCGCACCGCCCGCCCGGTGACTGATCCGGCCACCGGCATCGTCACCGTTGACCCGCAGCTCCACACCCACATCACTGTCCCGACATGGGTGCAGCGGCCCGACGGGAGCTGGAGCCAGCTACACAGCGAACCGCTGTACCAGCACGCCGCGGCGGCCGGAGCCATCGTCCAGGCGGAGTGGCGCGACCGTCTCGTCCGCGAGCTCGGCATCTCCACGGTGGTCGACGGCAAGGGCTGCTTCTCGGTTGTTGGCATCACGGATGCCCAGCGGCGCGAGTTCTCGCGCAGGTCGCTGCAGATCGACGCCGCTGCGGCCGCGTATGACGTCACCACACGCTCCGGGCGCGAGGTGGCCACCCTCGACACCCGCGAGGGCAAGCACGAGGTTGCGGCTACCGAGGATCTCTTCGCCCGATGGCACGAGCGCGCCGCGAGCGTCGGGCTCGACGGCGAGACAGTGCAGGCCGTGCTCCGGCGTGAGCCCGGTGCGCTCGAACCGCGGCGTCTCGACGTGCAGCGCTCGGTGGACATCCTCGGCGTGCACGGGCTCACCGCCCGGCAGGCGACCTTCACGCGCCGCGATCTCATCCGCGCCGTCGCCTCGCACGCACCCCTCGGCATGAGCCGTGCGCAGCTTGAGTTGACGGTCGACTGGATCCTCGCCGACCGTGACTCGGTCCAGCCTCTGCCACCCCGGCCGCGCCAGGGCGAGACCGAGCCCGAGGCGCTGCTGCGCTGGACCGAGACCGGCCACGACCTCCGATACACCACGCCGGAGATGCTCGCCCTGGAACGCGGCATGGTGGCGTCTGCTCAAGCGCGTGCCGGCGCGGACGTCGGGATGGCCCGCGCCGACACCGTCGCGGCAGCGATGGCAACGCGTCGGACGCTCACCGCGGACCAGAAGGCCATGATCCAGGAGATCTGCCTCAGCCCCGCCGGCGTGCTGGTGATCGAAGGGGACGCCGGGGTGGGCAAGACGTACGCGCTCGAGGTCTGCCGTGAAGCATTTGATGCCTCCGGCGTCGAGGTGGTCGGCTGTGCTTTGGCAGGACGCGCTGCCGAGCTCCTCGAGGAGGGCTCGGACATCGCCTCGACCACCGTGGCGGCGACACTCCATCAGCTCCAGGTCGAGCGCCTGCCCTTCGGCGGTGTGCTCGTGGTCGATGAGGCCGGCATGCTCGGTGACCGCCAGCTCGCCGAGCTGGTGTCGCTGGCGGCGCGCGACGAGGCCAAGCTGGTGGTGGTTGGCGATCCCTTCCAGCTCCAGCCCATCGAAGCGGGTGCACCGATGCGCACCCTGAGCGATCACATCGGCCGGGTGGAGCTGCACGAGAACATCCGCCAGCACTACGACTGGGAACGGGCGACCCTGCAGCTGCTCCGCGACGGTCAGGCGCGCGAGGCGTACCGCGAGTACGAGCGCTACGACCGCATCCATGACGCCCACTCAGTGGCCGAGCGGCGAGTCCAGGTGATCGAGGATCACGCCCGGCTCGAGGCCGGCGGTCTCGACACGGTCATCCTCGCCCGGCGTCGTGACGAGGTGGCCGCCCTCAACGAACTGGCCCACGCCCGGTCGGTGGCCGAGGGGAGAGTCCACGGTCCGGCGCTCACCGTGGGGGACAAGGAGTACCAGGTGGGCGACCGGGTGATCTGTCTCGCCAACGAGCGCAGCGGTGCAGTCAGCAACGGTACCCGTGGCGTGGTCACCGCCGTCGATGTTGATCACCAGACGCTGACCCTGGAACGTCCCGACAAGCGCCAGCTGACCCTCGACACCAATCACTACGACGCCATCGACCGCGGCTATGCGCTGACCGTGCACAAGGCGCAGGGGATGACCGCCGACATCGCCCTGGTGGTGGGGTCGGAGGGCGCCACCCGGGAATGGGCGTACACCGCGATGTCACGCGCCACCCTGGCCACCCACTACTACGAGGTGTCCAAGCCGCCGGAGCGGGACACGCTCGGCGTCGAGCACTGGAGAGAAACAAGCCGATCGGCCGAGGAGCGGACCGTGCAGGCGTGGACCCGCAGCGAATTGAAGGAGTTGGCGCTCGACTACCCGGAGCGCTACGAGACGACCGAGCGGATCACCCTCGAGGCGATGGCCACAGATCGACAGCGCGCCCTGGTCGAGATCCTCGGCGGATCCGAGCTGGCCCAGGAGGCGACCCGGGTTGAGGCCGGGGAGGAGATTGACCGCCTGGTGGTTCAGCGTGTCTACGACCAGGCGGAGGCCTGGCTGCGTGAGGCAGGCATGTCCGAGGGTGCCGCGCACGACTTTGTCGCCCGCGCGGTGGACCGCATCGACGCGGAGGACGCCAATGGCGGGCCGTCCGACCAACTTGAGGGCAGGGCCGTCGCCGGTTGGCTCACCCCCGAGATCGATGCGCACCTGGAGTTCGAGCGCGGGCAGGGGATGTCACCCGAGCTCGCGCAGTGGTAGTCGTCGCGCTCGAAAATGCAGCGTCAGTATCGCGGACCCGAAGGGCCTGGAGACAGTAGACCTACGTTTCTATACCACAAGACGTGAGCCTGTCCTTCTACGTAAGCTGGCGACGTGGTGGGACGCAGAAGCCGAGCCCGCGGTACTCTATGGCTCGGAACTTCGGGAGTCCTCCTCTTCTCCTGGTGGCTGCTCCGGCGACTATTCATTGTGATTCGCGTCGTGGGATCGAGCATGGCTCCCGCGCTTCAGCCGGGCGACCGTCTTCTCGTACTCCGACTCAGGCGCTGCGCCCGGGTCAACTCAATCATCACCCTGCGAGCGCCACCGCAGGTGCAGTTGCCCCCAGGCGCAACTGCTGGTGACTGGATGGTCAAGCGGTTGGTTGCAGTAAGCGGTGCTCCTATGCCATCAGAAGTGGTATGCGGCCATCCGACGTTTGCTCACACAACCGTCCCGACAAAGTCGATCGTAGTGGTTGGCGATCATCCGGAGAGCCAGGACTCCAAGCAGTGGGGTCCGATCGCGAGCGACCTTATTACGGGGGTTGTCGTGCGCCGGCTCAGCACAGGCGCACAACGCTGAAGCGCGGGTCAGTGGGCGTCTCAACTTGATCGGAGGGGCAGGGTGAGATCTGCATATCCAGCCGCTTGGAGTTGGAAGAGTTCCGCATACATCCCGCCGACCTCCAGAAGCTGTTGGTGGCTACCCACTTCCACGACCCGGCCACCGTCCAGGACAACGATCTGAGCAGCAGCCCGAACGGAACTCAACCGATGCGAGATCAAGAGCGTGGCTCGACCGCCACGCAGTTGACTGAGGCGCTCTTGCAGAAGGTGCTCCGCCTGGGCATCTAACGACGAGCTTGGCTCGTCCATGATGAGCAGGTCCGCATCGGTGCGCATCAAGGCGCGGGCAATCGCCAAACGTTGTGCTTGTCCGGCCGAGAGGACGATTCCAACGTCCGAAGCCGCATCATCGAAGAAAAGGCGGCTGAGGAGGGTGTCATACCCGTGAGGTAAATGAGCGAGGACGTCGTCGATGTCGGCCAGATCGGCAGCTCGGCGTATTGCGTCTCGATCGGCGAGTAACGCCACGTTCCCAACGCCAATGTTCTCGCTTGCATTGAGATCGTACATAACCGGATCCTGGAGAACTAGACTGACTTGGCGACGCAGAGCGACGACGGGTAGCTCGCGCAAATCCACGCCATCCCATAGTACTGCACCACGGGTGGGATCGTAGAAGCGGCAAAGCAACTTGACAATCGTGCTCTTACCGGATCCGTTTGGACCGACGAGCGCCAACGATGCGTTGAATGGAATGAACAGATCCACATCTTGCAGAACCCAGGGCTGACTCTCGTCATACCGAAAAGAGACGCCACGCAACTCCACGCCGCGGCGCAGCCGTCCAATACCAACCTGCGCCTTTCCAGCGTCTCGGCTCGTACCGCTGGTCGCTTCCGTTGCGGAGGCGATCACGGCACGATAGTGGTCGAGCATTCGCAATGCTCCACTCATCTGACCGAATTGTGCAACCAGTCCGGAGAGGCTGAGTTGGAGTGTGGAAAGCGCCGCGAGCACGATCGCGACATCTCCGACGTTAAATTGCCCATGCAGCGCACCCACTGCTACCAAACTGAGGCTCGCGACGCTTGCGGCAGCGGCAATGCATGCCAGCACTGTGCGCGTCCGTACCTCACGTCGATCCTGGGTACGTTCAGCCCGCGTCGCGTGATCAATCGCTCGCAGCAGTCGCTCCCTCAGAAGAGAGCCAAGTCCGAACGCTTGGACCTCCTGAGCGGCATTCGGGTCAACCAAGAGCGAGATATAGCCAAGAATCCGACGCCGAAAGGGGCTAACGCGCAGATACATCTCAGCACGTGATGTGCCTAGGCGGAGCTCAGCGACAATCGCCGGAATACCACTGCCGACCACGAGTACGGCGATCCACGGATCCAGTACCGCCAACGCAGCTACGAAGCCAATCAGCGTGACCCCGCTCTGGACGGTCGCCAGGCAACCTGCAACTACCTGGGCCGGCGCACTCAGTCCCGCCTGCTGGGCGAGACGCAATCGATCCAGGAATCTCGGGCTCTCCAATAGCCGTAGGTCATACAGTTGTCCTACCGCAGCAAACAGGTCACCCTGCATGCCGACCTCGAGCTTGCGATTCAACTCAGCGACGGCGTAACTAGTGAGTGGAGCTAAAATCAATAGTGCGGCCGTCGTGATGGCGAGGCCTGCGATTCCGAGGATGGTCGGCACGCTTTGATGCCCGACCAATGAGTTAATGATTACCCGCGTTAGCAAGGCGTAGGCAACGGGGACAAACCCCAGCCCGATGCTGGTCGCTAACATTAGCGCTATCGATGTGGGCGCAGACGTCCAGCACAGCCTCATCGCCAGTGCCAACCGCGATCCGAGATTAGGAGCGCGCTGAACCCGCGTGGGCACTCTCTTGCTTCGTGTTCGTTTGGTAGAGCGCCTCGACTAAGGGTGCGCTCACGACCACCCGACCATCGCGCACACCAACGAGTGTAGGAAAGCCGCGGATATCGAAGGCGCTTACCAGCGATCCGTCTTCGAGGACAACCTGCGCAAAGCGTGTCGCATCGCGCGCGTAGAGGCTATCGCCCCTCGGATCACCCGCCACGACCACGAGAGAGTGGAGCCGATCTATGCTTGCTGCGTCAGCGTAGTGCGCGAGAAGTGGGAATTGGGACTTGCAGGCTTCGCATGACGCTGAGAGGAACGCGATGTACCCATCGCCGTTCGCAAACGCCGTCGCGCTAATCGCAGAGCCGACGGTGGTATTCGCGGTAAAGTCGGGTAGCACTGCCCCGGGACGAGGTCCCGAGTCAAAGCCCGGAAATGCCCCGGAGTGCGCGGAATATTCGCGGAGTCGCCTCACTACCCCTAGATTGAGCAAGAGGCTAAAGAGACTTACTGCTACGGCGATTGCGGCGAGGGCAAGCGTTCCGACTGCCATGGCTAACCCTCGACAAGGTAGAGGAAGTCGTCGAAGGAAGCGACGACGATGACGCCAAAGATCGCTATCGCGATGCTCGCTGCCAAACCGGTTGACACTTGGATTTGAGGCTCTGAGTGTATACCCGCAAGGCCTATGAGGCTGACCAGGACTAGGCCGATGTTTCTAGCGATGAGCCACGCACGGATCGGGGCCGTCGATGAGCCGATACACTGGCACGGCGCCCGAACACCGCGTTTGAGGGCACGGCCAAGCACAACTGCGTATGCCACGAGGAGAAGCGCCGCGGTGACGAAGCCGAACGCCATGGTGCTGGGCAGCGTCAGGAGCACTACGATCACAAGTTCCGCGGCTACCGACGCGGTAGCAAGGATTACGGAGAGTGCCCGCTCGTAGCCCAGAAGTGCGCGTACAGAGAGCACAAACTCCCGCCGCGTCGCGCCAGTGCGCAGCTTGGTCACCGCTGACACGAGGAAGACGAGGCCGAGGAGAAGCCTGCACGACATGGTCAGATATGGAAGCATCGCTCGCTCGCTCGTCGCTTCTTATCTGTCGGAGACATTCTATGTACCAGGTATCTACCAGTGCCTTCGTGTGAAGCACTCACCCGCTCGACTAAGCCACAAGTAGTCGCGGCGCTGCTAATGCGTGCTTCAACTCGCAATCCCATTCCAGCGTGGTCGGATGCCACAGGTGCAGCGCGCGCGGCGGCGGAGCATGGGCCGCGTCATACGCCGACCGGAACTGAGGAAAGACGAGGCACCTCGCAACTCATCATCCGCCAGGGCGCCGGACTGTACCTAATGAAAGCGATGCCGGTTGCTACTTAAGTATTTGCTGCCGGAACGTCGTCTACTAGCACGTTGTGCAACCATCGTGGCAGATGTACGTGGTGTGGCAGAAAGAGTTGATGCAGCGATTTGCACAAGCCGGGGCGGAACAGCTACTGTCCTTAACGCACACACAGAATGGCATGCAGGGCGCCCCTGCGCTCCTTTCGGGCAAAACGGTAGCGAGGACTCGGTCAGCCAGCTTAGAGACGAGGTGCGCCATGCTCGATGCCCTCCATGAATTGACCTGACGAGGTAGTAGCACTCTGGGGACCAACTGTCAAGCGGCAGTTGCGTTTCGCCTCAAGCGCGTCGAGCAGCTGATGGGCCAAGTCGATACATCGAAAATGCTATGCCGATGCACTGAAAGCGATCGTCGGTGGGTTGCAGCGCCACGTTGACCGTCATTCCATATCCCACCGGTTCATCATAAAGACATGGTCTCGAGGAGACTTTGGCGGATGATTGGGCAGCAGGTCCGATCGCGCCGTGATCGCTCGATCGCTCTGGGAGCAGGCATCGTGGTCGCGGCGGTGAGCTTCTCCTTGCTCACCGCCGCTGCCTCGACGAGTGAACTGGCGGTCCATGGCACCGTCGATGCGGCTGCGCGGCCAGCCTACGACATTCTGGTACGTCCGAAAGGTGCGGCCAACGCTGTCGAGACTCAGAGCAACTTGGTTCGGGACAACTACCTCGCAGATACCTTCGGCGGAATCAGCTTGGCGCAATGGCAGCGGATCGAGTCGCTCCAGGGTGTGGCCGTGGCCGCACCGATCGCGAACATCGGCTACGTGTTCCTGTCGGCGACAGTGACGATCCCAATCGGATCGGCGATCACGTCAGCCGCGCATCAACTCTTCCAGAGTCAGCCTTTCCTGGAAAGCGGCCAACGGCGCCTCGGTATATCCCGGTGGTGCCGACTACGTGTACTACACGCCGAGCGATGCCTTCATGCGGCTTCCCAACTACAACCCCCAACTGCCGCATGGGCCGGAGGCGTCATTCGGCGAAGCGATACCCGGCCAGGCGACGCTGGCACAGGTGTGTGCAAACGCGCTTGGAAACGCGCCAACCGGCCCACTCGATAGCGCGGTTGGCGGCGCTATCGAATGCTTCTCAGGAAAGACTCCGTCAGTCGGATCGGGCGCCGACCTGGGGGTGGGTCCGCAGCCGGGCGTCGCCATCGCTTTCAACTTTCCCGTGCTGCTGTCCGCCGTCGATCCGGTGCAGGAAGCGAAGCTGGTCGGCCTGCAACACACCCTGGTGGCGGGACAGTATCTATCTGAGTTGCAGGGGCTGATCACGCCGGCCCAGCAGGCGCCGGGGGACGTCATTGAGGATGACCTTCCCGTGATCGCCTCGTCGCGCACGTTCCTCGACCAGTCGCTGACTGCGAGCATCCAGCGTCTGAACCTCCCGCCAGGGGTCGACGTGGCGACGGCACTGTCCAACACCACCGCTGGCGTAGTGAGTTCTTTCTTGGGAAGTCTTGGCGGTGCCAGCGTGGCCCAGCGAGCCGTTTCGGCGCAAAGCGGCTACACAGCCGCGCTGAACGCCCTTGCCGGCATGCAGTCGACGGGACGTGGAAGCGCGGGCTACGGCTTCGACGAGGGCGGCGGGTCGGACAACTACTGGACGACCTCACAGGTCGAGTACCGCTCCGGCCCGAATGGACTGATTGCGGTTCCGACGAGTAATCCGGCCAGCATTTGGAACTCGGACCCGACAGGCCAACCGCCATTTACGCTGGCGCCCCCTGGGAACCAGGACACTCAGTTCCGTGGGCTTACATTGCACCGCGGCAACGACATCTACAATCTGAACACCCTCCATATAGGCTTTGTGGGACTCGATGAGGTTGGGCGGTTCGATCCGGACAAGCTGCCCGGGTTCAGCCCGCTGAGCGCGGTGCCGCTGGAGACGTACTACCCGCCTGTTGTGACCGGTGCGAATGCCGCGTCGAGAAAGGCGCTCGACAATCGACCACTTGGACCGACGATGAACCTAGGCGGCTACGTGGCTCAGCCGCCGCTTCTGCTCACGAGCCTGACAGCGGCTGAACAGATGCTCTCCAACTCTTGCTATGTGAACGCTCCCGGCGAACCTTGCGCCCGCTACGCCAACACGGACACCGCCGCTCCCATCAGTGCGATTCGCGTCCGAGTGGCAAATGTGCATGGCTTCGAGCCGATCGATCGCGCTCGCATCCTCGCGGTAGCGACAGCGATCAAGAAGGCGACCGGTTTGCAGGTCGACATCACCGCAGGATCGTCACCCACCACCATTGACGTCGATCTTCCGGCCGGGTGCTGCGGCGAGCCGGCGCTCACCGTGGCAGAAGGCTGGGTGCGCAAGGGCGCAGCACTCGTGGTGCTGAACGCGGTTGATGCGAAGAGCCTGGTGCTCTTTGTGCTCGTGCTTGTTGTCTGCGTACTGTTTCTCGCCAACGGCGCCTACGCGAGCGTACGCTCGCGACGCACCGAACTCGGAGTGCTGGCGTGTCTCGGATGGGGTCGGGCAGCTCTCTTCGGACTCGTGCTGGGCGAGCTTGCCCTGGTCGGTATGGTCACGGGTGTGATTGGCGCAGCGTTAGCCGAAATACTGGCGCTGGCCCTGCGCCTTGACCTGCCCTGGTGGCATGCACTTCTGGTGGTGCCGATCGCCCTTGGCCTCGCGTGCGTTGCCGGTCTCGCGCCTGCGTATGCGGCGACGCGCGGCCGTCCGCTTGATGCGGTGTACTCCGTGCCGGGTGGTGGCGGACGTCACCGTGCGGTCCGGCAGGTCTCTGGGATCGCGCGTGCGAATCTGCTGCGCCGTCCCTCGCGCTTGATCACCGGTGCGCTCGGGTTGTTCATCGGCGTCGCGGCGTTCGCGCTGTTACTCGCCGTGCAACTGGCATTTCAAGGCCAGGTCGTTGGGACTGCACTGGGCAACCTGGTGAGTCTCCAGGTGCGCAGCGTGGACCTGATTGCAGCGGTTCTGGCGCTTCTGCTTGGCGCGTTCAGCGTCGCAGATGTGCTTGCGGTGAACCTGCGCGATCGTGCTGGGGAGCAGGCGGTGCTGGCAGCCACGGGATGGCGGCCCGCGACGCTCTTCCGTCTCGCCTTCACGGAAGGCATGATGGTCGGCGTGGTGGGTGCTATCGCCGGCGGTGCGGTTGGGCTTGGGCTCGCGGCAATCTTGACGGGATCGGCAGTAGCGGTTGCGCCTTCGGCGATATTGGCCGCAATGATCGGACTTGCCCTGGTGGGTGCGGTGCTGATGATTCCTGCCTGGCGGGCATCGCAGACGGCACCCGCAGCAGCGCTGGCGGAGGACTGACCAATGCCGGGCGTCGCGATCACCGGACGTGGGCTGGCGCGCGAATATCCTGCCGGCGAGCGGTCGCAGACGGCACTGGACCACGTTGACATCGACATCGCTGCTGGGTCATTGGTGGCGATCACTGGTCCGTCGGGATCGGGGAAGTCCACGCTGCTGCACGTGATCGGTGGCATGGACATCCTCACGTCGGGCACCTTGAGGGTGGGAGAGACGCAGCTCGACGAACTGCCGCCTCGGAAGCTGGTCACCTACCGGCGCAAGGTGGGGTTCGTGTTCCAACGATTTCACCTGTTGCCCGCATTGACGGCAGCTGACAATGTAGCAGCGCCGCTGCTTCCCTACGAAGCCGGGAAGGCATTGCAGCGTCGAGCGCTCGAACTCCTTGAGCAGGTGGGCCTGGGCGACCGAGGTGATGCGTTGCCGTCGGAGCTGTCTGGTGGTGAGCAGCAGCGGGTCGCAATTGCGCGGGCGCTCATCGTCAGTCCACCGTTGCTGCTTGCGGATGAGCCCACCGGGAACCTCGACTCTGCGACCGGCGACACAATTGTCGAGCTCCTCATCGAGCTGCATGCACGAACCGGCGCCACGGTAATAGTCGCCACCCACGACCCAGCGGTGAATGCCCGATGTGACGTCCATCTGGCCATCCGCGACGGAAGGATGGAGCCGCCGACTGATATTCAAGCGCGAGATAGCTTCGCCCGACCAGAGACGTCATAAGGACCTCGAAACGCTTAACACTCGAATATCCCCGCGTGTGGTCGGCGCTCCGGCGACGAGGTGCGCGGCGGAGCCAATACTGGGAATCCGAGGCATAGGACCCCTACGCGTACCCCTACGCGACCGTCAGCCCGCACACCGCAGCAGCACACGGAGTCACGGCCATCGTGGACGCCGAATACGCGACGCCCCACGGTGACACGCGGAAACGCTCAGACCGGGCTCTCAAAAACCGCCGAGGACAACCTCGTGAGGGTTCGACTCCCTCTCCCGGCACGATTAGGATCGCGAAGGTCGATCGGCTTGGCGGTCCTCGGCGCTGCGGTTTCGCCACGAGGTATCTCTGGTAGCAACGGTCATGGTGGAGGGCAAGCTTGTGACGGACGTGCCTGAAGTTCTGTTCGTGTGTGTCCATAACGCCGGGCGCTCGCAGATGGCGGCCGCGTTGCTCGACCACAGGGCGAACGGGAAAGTACGCGTCCGGTCGGCCGGATCTGAGCCCGCCGATCGCTTGAATCCGGCGGTCGTCGAGGCGATGAGCGAAGTCGGACTCGACATCTCGAAAGAGTTCCCCAAGCCCTTGACCGACGACGCCGTGCGAGCGGCGGATGTCGTCATCACGATGGGATGTGGCGACGCCTGTCCTTTCTATCCGGGGAAGCGTTACCTCGACTGGGAGCTCGAGGATCCCGCCGGCAAGCCGTTGCCAGTCGTCCGGCGCATTCGCGACGAAATCGACGAACGGGTGCAACGGCTTCTTGTGGAACTCGACGCAACGTCGGACGTGAATCACTAAGGAGGCAGCATCCGTGGAGATGCGTGACGTTGCACGCATTGCCGAAGCATTGGTCGGTGTTCGCTTCACGGCTCCGAAGGGGCTTTCTGAGTGGCGATACCACGGCAGGCTGGTGGCGCGGCAACTGGATCCCACGCACTTGGTGATTCGCGCTGATTTCGACGACCGCGCGTCCCTTCTGCGGCGGTCTCCACAGACGTTCAGCGTGCCAACTCGATACGTCAAGCACATGATGGTCGTCGCGGATCTCGCCAATGGCGACGCCGGTGCCATCGAGGAAGCCTTCGAGGCAGCATGGCAACTTCAACGGAAGGCCGACTGACCGCATCTTCCAGCGTCGGGATTGAATGTCAACACGCATCACCGCCACAGAGACTCCTCCCACGGGACGTTCAGAGAAGATACGGGCGTGACTTCACAGAATCCCTCCGACGAGTCCGTTCCCGCGCGGTGGACGGAGTCGACCGTCCATCCCGATATGTGGATGGATCCGGGGAACGATCCTCGCTTTGCCAGCGTCGAGCTCGGAGACGAGCGCACGACCCTCATCGACTACTTGCGCGCATACCGATTGACGCTGCGGATGAAGTGTGCGGATCTTGACCCAGAGCAGATGGCGACCAGATCGGTGCTCCCGTCCACGATGTCGTTGCTGGGGCTCATCCGCCACATGGCGGACGTGGAGCGGTCCTGGTTCCGACGCGTGATGGCTGGTGAGGTCGCGCCGCGGCGGTTCTCGTCGGAAGAAGATCCGCAAGGTGCGTGGACCGGTGCCGTCGGCGACCCCGCGGTTGTGGCTGAAGCGTGGGGCGCGTTGGATACGGAGGTCGCCTTCGCCGAACGATTTGTCGCCGAGACCGGTGATCTCAGTAGGCTCGGCCGGCAGTCCGACGGCACCACGATTCAGCTGCGCGAGGTCCTCGTCCACATGATCGAGGAATACGCACGTCACTGCGGACACGCCGACCTCATTCGTGAGCGCATCGACGGCCGCGTCGGCCAGTAGCACGGCTCGATTCGGGACGAGCCACCGCCGACGTCTGCGTTAGTTGGTTCCGAACACGTTGATCGCGACGAAGACGATCCAGGCGATGCCTGCCAGGAAGCAGACGAAGAACACCACCGTCGCCACCACGGCCGACCTGGAACGGAGGCCGCGGCCGGCGTAACTCGTGTCAGTTGTGCATCGGAGCACGGCGTTATGCTGAGGGTCGGCCGGCTCTGCTTCAGGTCTCGGTTTAGGCCTGCGGGGTCGGTTCCTGTTTTTGAGCGATCGCACCGAGCATGAGCGCGGCACGACGAGCCACGACGGGGTCGTCGGATCCCACACGAGCTTCGAGCGCATGCACGAGGTCTGGGTCATCGAGTTTGCCGGCGAGACGGCAGAACCACTTGAACTCCCGCCTCTGGGCGAAAGGCAGCTGACGCTGCTTGATAAACGCCAGGCGCGGACCCATCGCGGCGGCAAATTTCTGGCCGTACGGTCCCATGCGCCGAGCACTCTCAACTGCGTCGTACAGGGCGGGTCGCCAGGGGTCATCGACGGCTGTCAGCGCCACGGGCCGCAGGCGGCTCTTCTGGTCGGCACTCAAGCGGTCGACCATCCTCGCGAGGTAGCGCAGGATCCGCTCGCGCAGGTAGCCGGCCCTGAAGCACCTCGGACCAGCTTCCAGAAAGATGAGCGCCCAGTCCACCGCATCCGTTTCACGGGCCGCAAGCGACCGCGTGCGTTGCTCGATGTCGGCCGTCCACATGGCGTCGCCGGCTTCCCTGGCAGCCCGGGCGGTGACCTCCCATTCAATCCAGGTGCGAAACTTCGGGTCGACTGCCGTTCCGGTTGCTGCGGCGCGACGTTTCTCCGCATGAAATTCCTTGCCCGTTTCAACGATACCGAGTGGGCCGTCATGCAGGATCACGCGTGCGTGAGCTGTTGCATTGTTCAGCTTGCGGGCCGCTTCAAGGCGACTGGCCCGGTCGAGCAAGGCATCGTGCTCTGCGGTCCATTGCATGGCGTGCGACTCGGTTTCGCTCATCACACCAGTTTGCAGAAGACGTTGCAGCGCTGCGGCCACCCGCCGACACGCAACGCCGGCGCTGCATCATTCCCCGCATGGAGCTGACCAGCGGACACGACGCGACACCGCAGCCGCTCTCGCCGCTGATCAAATGGGTGCTCCCCGGCGGCGTCATTGCGCTCACGATCGCGCTGATCGGCGGGTACGAGTTCCACTGGACCTGGACAGGCGTGACGCCGAGCGACCAGCTGTGGGATCTCCTCCACGTGATCGTGTTGCCGGTGGTGCTCGCGACGCTCCCGATCTGGTACCGCACCCGGCAGCGCTGGATGATGGGGTGGCATGCCGTCTTCGGCATCATCGGCATCGCCTTCGCGATCCTCGTGATTGGCGGCTACACGCTCAGCTGGCGATGGACCGGCTTTCAGGGCAACACGCTGTGGGACTGGCTGGAGCTCCTGGCCCTGCCGATCGTCGTGGCATCGCTGCCGCTCTGGTTCGCGACCAACCGTCGATTCGAGAGCCGCTGGCGGGTGGTGGGCATTGCCGGCCTGGTGATCTTCGTGGTGGTGGTTGCCGGCGGATACGCCCTGAACTGGGGCTGGACCGGGTTTCAGGGCAACACGCTCTGGGACTGGCTGCGACTCCTGCTCGTCCCCTTCCTGCTGCCGGCGACGCTGGCGTGGTTCTCGGCGCGGGCCGAGTCGGAGCGGGAATCACGGGCGCGAACGTGACCGTTCGAAGCCTGAAATCCGGCGACAACGGGTATCACTCAGCAGGAAAAGCAACCTGATTCACACGCGGTTCACCAGGAGGCACAACGATGCTCATCAGCACTGCCAACGATCTGCCCGGGTATCAGATCACTGAAGTCCTCGGCGAGGTGTTCGGGCTCACCGTCCGTGCCCGCAACATCGGCTCGCAGTTTGGTGCAGGTCTCAAGTCGCTCATGGGCGGCGAGCTCAAGGGGATGACGATCAACCTCGCCAACAGCCGCAACGAGGTCATTCAGCGGATGGTCGACGAAGCGACGGCCAAAGGCGGCAACGCCATCGTGGGCATGCGCTTCGACACCTCCGAGATGGGTGGCACGTGGACCGAGATCTGCGCGTATGGCACCGCGGTCATCGCGAATCGGGTGCCCGCCCCCGCGCCTCCGTCGGTCTAAACCGCCGCTGCGGACTCCGCGAATCGATCGAGTCGGAAGGGCGACAGGTCGACATCGCTCGACCCCGTCGTCAAGCGCTGGGCGATCGCCTCGCCGAGTCCCGCAGAGTGCTTGAAGCCGTGCCCCGAACACGGCGATAGGAGGAGCACCCCGTCGATGTCCGGATGCTCGTCGACGACGAAGTTCGCGTCCGGCGTGACCGTGTAGAGGCAGCGCGCCGCTCGGACGCATCGAGATGACAGGCCAGGCAGCCGGGACCTGAGCAGCGCGTCGTAGAGGGCGCGCGGCTCGCCGTCCTCGACATCGAGCGAGGCCTCGTCCGCCGTGGTCGGGGTGTCGAGCTTTTCGTCAGCGACCTTGATCTCACGCGTCCCGTCGATCGCGGGGAAACCGTAGAAGGCGTTGCCGTCCTGCAGGCCCCAGATGAACACGGGCATCGCACCCGGTGTGTGGTCGCCGGCATCCGGGCTCAACTGGAACCACGTCATCACCTGGCGGTACACGTTGAACAGCCGGAGCCGTTCCGCACCGAGGAAGTCGCGAACCCACGGCCCCACGGCCAGGACCACGCGCTCCGCATCGAGCGCTCCCTTATCGGTGCGCACCCGAACCCCACTTCTCGACCGCTCGACGCCGAGGACGCGCTCGTTGCGGCGGATGTCCGCGCCGAGGCGCTGTGCCTCCGTGAGCTGCGCGCCGACGCAGCGCTCCGGGTGGACAAAGCCGGCCGACGGCTCGTAGTAGGCGGAACTCGGTCCCGTCCAGCCCGAACTGGGGGAAGCGCTGCTTGATGTCCGCGGCACTCAGCACCTCGTGCGGGATCCCATACCGACGCGCGCAGGCGATGGTGCTCGCCAGGAACTCGTGGCGATGATGGCCGGCCGCGCCGCCACCGGCTGCCTCGAGGATGAGCCCGCCGCATTGCGTCAGGAGATCTGCGCCGGTCTCGGCTTCGAGCGCTCGCCAGATCGCGTGCGACCGCTGCACCAGCGGGGTATACGCCTCGCCCTCGCCGATCGCCTCGCGGGTGATGCGGGTGTCCCCGTGGGTTGAGCCGTGGATATGGGGCGGTGAGAATCGATCGATCCCGACCGCCCGGATCCCGCGCCGGGCGAGTTGATAGAGCGTCGCCGCGCCGGCTGCGCCGAGGCCGACGACGGCCACGTCATACGTGCTCACGGCCGCAGCCTACTACCCTGCGATGGTGACCCAGGACCACTACTTCACGGCCGATCCGAAGGTCGCCTCGCATCCGCGCACGATCAGAGTCGGCCTCCCGGACCTGAGCTTCGAGCTCGACACGGACCGCGGCGTCTTCGCGCACGGTCACCTCGACGCGGGCACCGATCTCCTGCTGCGGACCGTCGGCCCGATCCCCCCGGGCGAGATCGTCGACGTCGGGTGCGGGTATGGCGCGATCGCGATCACGCTGGCGCTGCGCAACCCCGACGCCCGGGTGTGGGCCGTCGACGTGAACCGCCGGGCGCTGGACCTCTGCGCGCGGAATGCCGAACGCGCCGGCGCGGGGAACGTGGTCCCTGCGGAACCGGAGGCGGTGCCCGATCGCCTCCAGTTCGCGGCGGTGTACTCGAACCCGCCAGTCCGGCTCGGCAAACCGGCGCTCCACGACCTGCTCCTCACCTGGATCGCCCGCCTCCAGCCCGAGGCCGCGGCGACGCTGGTGGTCCAGAAGCATCTCGGCGCCGACTCCCTCGCCTCGTGGCTGGCAGGTCTCGGGCACCGGGTGGAGCGGGTCCGATCCAAGGCCGGGTACCGGATCCTCGAGGTGCATGCTGCCGCCGGAAGTCCGCATGATGACAGCCGTGACCGCTAGCCCCGGCCTCGTCGGCTTCATCACCATCAACATCGATCCGGTTCTGCACATCGGCCCCATACCCATCCACTGGTACGGGGTCATGTACGCGCTGGCATTCCTCGCCGCGTATCAGTTCGGGGTGCTCCCGTACGCAAAGAGACGTGGTCTCCCCAAATCGGTTGCCGAGAAGATCTGCGTGTGGACGATCATCTTCGGGCTGCTCGGCGGGCGCCTGTACTACGTGGTGCAGCAGCCGAACCTGTGGCACGACTACGTGCTCGACCCCATCAACATCATCGCCTTCTGGCAGGGTGGGATGGCGTTTTTCGGAGCGATCATCGTGGGGTTCGCGACGCTCGCGATCTGCGCCTGGCGCTATGGATACAACCCATGGATCGCGCTCGACGGTGGCGTGCTCTTCGCGGTCGTCGGGCAGCCGATCGGACGGATCGGCAACGTGATCAACGGCGACATCCTCGGTTCCGCGAGCACCCTCCCGTGGGCCACCGCGTACTCGAATCCGAACGCGATCCTGCAGTCCGGTTTCAGCCTCTGCACGCCCGGGCACTGCATCGCGTATCAGCCCGCCGCCGTGTATGAGGCGCTCGGGACGATCTGCATCGGCCTCATCCTGCTCGTGCTCTTCCGCAGGAACGTGCGCGCGGGGGTCCTCGCGATCACGTACGTCGCGCTCTACGCGGTGAGCCAGTTGGTCCTGTTCGAGTTCCGCAAGAGCGAGCCCCCGGGTCCGCTCGGTCTCCGCGAGGCGCAATGGACGTCGATCGCGATGCTCGTCATCGCGGTGCCGCTGCTGTACCTCGTGTGGCGACGCACCATCACGCGTCTCGACGGGCGAAAGCCGGAACCGCCGGCTCCCGCATCGGAGCCGGCCGCAACTCTGTGATACAGGCGCCGCTGCTCTATAACCTGATCGGCTTCATCGCGGACGCCTTGACGGTGCTCATCATCGCGCGCATCGCCGTGTCGTGGATCGGGCTCAGCCCGTGGCATCCAGTGGTGCGATGGCTGCGCATCATCGTCGACCCCATCCTCGCGCCGTTTCGCAAAATCCTTCCCAATTTCAGCGGGATCGACTTCTCCCCGATCCTCGCGATCATCGTCATCTACTTCGTCGCGCAGATCCTCCAGAACCTCGTCTTCGGGGTCACCACCGATCCCATCCAAGCGATCGAGTTGCTCGTCGAAGAGTTGGTCGTGGACATCGCGATCGCGATCGCGATCCTCGTGTTCGTCCGCATCCTGCTCGCTGTGTTCCATGCCGATCCGTGGCATCCGATGGTGCAGATGGTCCGGACCATGACCAACCCGCTCGTGGCGCCGTTCGCCGGACTGCAGCACGGCCGCTCCAGCGCGGGGATCGACTATGCGGCGATCGCCGCGCTCGTCATGTACATCGTCCTGATCATCGTGATCAAGATCGTGTTCGGACTGCTGCTCGGACCGGTGTAGCGAGGGCCGGCTCAGCGCCGGGCTGGTGTGCGCTCGCGTTCCGGCGCGCGCACGCGCCGCATCTCCACCCGATACGCACCATCACCGACGACCAACTCCACCGCACGCTCGAGCGCCGGAGACGGGTCAACAGCGAAGTCGACGCTCAGCGTGATCTCGTCGACGCTCGTTCCCGAATCGACATGCAGGACCACCGCACAATCACCCTGGTGCTCCTCGAGCGCTTGACGGAGCGCCCCGAGCCGGCCGATCTGCGACGCCTTGACGCCGATGTGCACGGTGCTGTCCCGTCGCCACGTGGCGAGGCGAGGATCGTCGTATGCGTAGACCGCCTCGGCAAGGATCTGCGGGGGTTCGAGCTCGACACGGTCCTCCTCCTCGCCCGCCACCGGTGTGCTGCCGGTGCTCGCGGTGCGACCGGCCTCGACCTTGCCGCGCACCACGATCACTGCGTCCGGACGAAGCGCGGACACGCACTCCTCGAACACGCGCGCGAACACGACGACCTCGACGCTGCCGGTGAGATCCTCGATCTGCAACGCCGCCATGCGCTGCCCATTCGTGCTCCGGCGCGGTACGAACGTCCGCATGTCACGGATCGCACCACCAACCTGGACGATGAGACCGTCGAGATGCGCACCGAGCTCGTTGATGGTGGTGTCCACACGCGACTGCAGCTCGCCGGCAATCCTGCGCAGCGGGTGATCGCTCAGGTACATCCCGAGGAACTCGCGCTCCCAGCTCAACCGCTCGTCAGCCGCGATCGCGTACGGACCATTCACCTCACGGCCGTCGAGGTCGTCGGCCGGCTGGGACGGCGGCTCGATCAGCACCACTGTCTCGCCGAAGAGCGACGTCTGCCCCGACTCGCGCTCGCGCCGAATCGTCGCCGCGCGGTCGATGGCGCGATCGAGCACTGCAAGCATCGCTCCGCGTTCGCCGAGCGAATCGCATGCACCGCTGCGAATCAACGCCTCGACGACGCGCCGGTTGAGGTCGCGGCTCGAGACGCGCAGACAGAGGTCGAACAGCGAGGCGAACGGACCCGCGGCTTCGCGCTCCGCGACGATCTCTGCTGCAACTCGCTCACCGACGTTCTTGATGTGACGCAGGCCGTAGAGGATCTCGCCCTGCTCCTCGTCACCGAGACTGAAGGCGGACGCACTCCGGTTGACATCCGGCGGCCGGACGACCAGGCCGCGCGCGTGCGAGTCGAGGATGGATTGCTTGAGCCTGTCGAAGTTGTCCGCGCGGCTGTTGAGCAGCGCGGTCATGTACTCGCGCGGGTAGTTGGCTTTGAGGTATGCGGTCTGATATGCGATCAGCCCGTAGGAGATCGAGTGCGCCCCGTTGAACCCATACCCCGCGAACAGCGCGATGAGCTCGAAGAGCTCGAGCGCAGTCTCAGCGGCGACGCCCCGCGCGGCCGCACCACTGAGGAACTGCTCGCGCTGCTTGGCCATCTTGACCTTGTCCTTCTTGCCCATCGCGGCTCGAAGGATGTCAGCCTCACCAAGGGAGAATCCGGCGACGGCTGAGGCGATTCTCATCACCTGATCCTGGTAGAGGATCGCCCCGTAGGTCTCCTTGAGAATCGGTTCGAGCTCCGGGAGCATGTAGGTCACCGGCTCCTCACCCCGTTTGCGCCGCATCCACATCCCGGTGGCGCCACCCTCAATCGGACCCGGTCGATTCAGCGCAACTGCGACGCCGAGATCCGCGAGGCAGTTCGGTTGCATGTCGATGAGGATCCGCTTGGCGAACGTTGCCTCCATCTGGAAGATCCCGTGGCTGTCAGCCTTGCAGAGGAGTTCGTACGTCTTCGCGTCATCGAGCGGGAGCCGATCGACGTCGATGTCGATCCCGCGATGCGCGCGCACCAACTCGGCGGCCTCCGCGATGACGGTGAGGTTCGAGAGCCCGAGCAGGTCGATCTTGAGCAGTCCGATCTTCGAGACCCCGTTCATGTCGAACTGCGTGACCGCAGTACCGTCGCCGAGAGTCGAGCGTTGCAGGGGAACGATGTTGGCGAGTGGTTCGGAGCCGATCACGACCGCTGCCGCGTGCGTCGACGCGTTGCGGCAGATCCCCTCGAGCCGGCGGGCGATGTCGATGATCTGCCTTGCCCACGACTCGTGCTCATAGAGCTCATTCAGCTCGCGGCTTTCCTTGAGCGCTCGATCCAGCGTGATGCTCACCACCTGCGGCACCAGCTTCGCCAGCCGGTCGACGTCGGGAAGCGGCACGTTCAGCACCCGGCCGACGTCGCGGATCGCCGCGCGTGCGGCCATGGTCCCGAAGGTGATGATCTGCGCCACTCGATCGCGGCCGTACTTCTCCTGCGCGTACGCGAGCACGCGCCCACGGCCGACATCATCGAAGTCGATGTCGATGTCCGGCATCTGCACGCGTTCACGGTTGAGAAAGCGCTCGAAGATGAGCCCGTACTGGAGGGGTTCGATGTCGGTGATGTGGAGGACGTAGCTCACCACCGAACCCGCTGCGCTGCCCCGCCCGGGCCCGACACGAACGCCGTCCGAGCGCGCCGCTTTGATGAGATCCCAGACGATGAGGAAGTAGGCGGAGAACCCGGTCTCACGGATGACGTCGAGCTCCATGCTCAGGCGCTCGCGCACCTCGTTGTTGATCGCGTCTCCGTACCGCTCACGCACACCCACCTCGCACAACTGCAGCAGGTAGGTGTCGGCGTTGAGTCCTTCTGGGATGGGCGAGTACGTCGGCAAAAGGTTGCGCCCCAGGGGGATTTCGACATGACACCGATCCGCGATCGCGACCGTGTTTGAAATGGCTTCGCCGTACGCCGCAAAGCGCTCGCGCATCTGTCGCGTGCTCGCCAGGTAGTAGTCCGGTCCTGACAATCGGAAGCGCTTCTCCTCCTCCAGGCGAGCTCCGGTCTGCAGACAGAGGAGGATGTCGTGCGCCTCGGCGTCCTCGGGCCTGATGTAGTGCGAGTCGTTGGTGGCGACGAGCGGGAGCCCGGTGCGCCGGGCGATCTCGACGAGGCCCTCGCGAACTGCGTCCTCCTCGGGAATGCCGTGGGCCTGCAGCTCGAGAAAGTAGTTGTCCGGTCCGAAGATCTCCGCGTGCTGGCGTGCGATCGTCTCGGCGGCCGCCATGTCTCCACGGACGATCGCCTGCGGCAGCTCACCCCCGAGGCACGCGGACAGACAGATCAAGCCCTCGGCGTGGGCGGCGAGCAGCTCGCGATCGATGCGCGGCCGGTAATAGAAGCCCTCAAGATGGGACGCGCTCACCAGCTTGATGAGATTCCGGTACCCGACGTCGTTGCGCGCCAGGAGGATCAGGTGGTTCGGATCACGGTCCGCGCGTCCCTCTCGATCCGTGCGTGAGCGCGGCGCCATGTACATCTCGCAGCCGATGATCGGGTTGATCTTCGCCGCGCGAGCCGCCGAGTAGAAGTCCACCGCGCCGTAGAGCACCCCGTGATCGGTGATGGCGATCGCCTTCTGCCCCATCGCCTTGGCGCTGTCCACGAGCTCGCTGACACGCGACATGCCGTCGAGCAGCGAGAACTCGCTGTGTGTGTGCAGGTGGACGAAACCGCCGGTTTCGATCTCCTCGCCAGTCTCTGGGATCCCCTGCACGCTGCCTCCTGGCTGGCGGTTGATGGACGGCGAACAGACGTACGCTACCACGCCTCGGCGACCCGCCGCGGGAGGCTCTGAGGGTACCGCTCAGCGGGTGCCGGCGGTCTCCGGATCGCCGTCCGAAGCGGCCGCTCCGGACCGTGTGAGGGTCACGACGGACTCGACGTGATAGGTCTGCGGAAACATGTCGACGATGTCGAGCGAATCCACCTGGTACGGCCCTGATGCGACCAGCGTGTGGAGGTCGCGGGCAAGCGTCGCGGGATCGCACGAGACGTAGACCAACCGCTCCGGCCCGGCGAGCGCGAGCCATCCGTTGACCCTGCCCGAGCAGCCGGCGCGAGGCGGGTCGAGGATGACGATATCGGCCATCTCCGCCGCACCGACACGTGGCAACGCGTCCTCCACCGGCGACAGCACGAAGTGCATGCGGTCCGCGACGTCATTGACGCGCGCGTTGAGCACACCGAGCTGCGCCGCACCGCGATTGCTCTCGATGCAGACAACCTCGCGCGCGTCGGCAGCCAGGTGGCATGCAAGCACGCCGATCCCGGCGTATGCGTCGACCACGCGAAGACCGGCGTGTCCGCCGAGCGCATCGATGACGCATTGATAGAGCACATCCATCTGAGCCCAGTTCACCTGGATGAACGCGTCTGGCGTGACCCGAAAGGTCATGCCACGCCAGTGCAGCGTTGTGGACGTGGTGCTGACGCGCCCCCCGTCGGGAAGGTCCAGGCCGCCCTCGAGCGCGCCGCTCGCCAGCCCCTTGGCCGGCTTTGCGTGGACGAGCAGCTCCTGCCCCTCCTCGCCGACGGTGAGGTGGAGCGTGCTCAGCGCGTTGGTTGCGCTCGAATCGAGCAGGCCGCGCAGCGCGGGAAGTGCGGTGGTGATCCTCGGGTGATGGATGAGGCAGTCGTCGATCGCGATCGGCCGCCAGCTTCGCGCGCGGTTGAATCCAAGCGCGGGCTGTGTGCTCTCCGTGCGCGGAATGACGTGGAATTCACCGCGGAGCCGGTAGCGCCACGGATTCTCGACCGCGTGCATCCGCGGTTCGGGATGCGGGATTCGCTGCCGGTGCAATGCGTCGAGCACGATGTCGCGTTTCAGCTCGACCTGATGCGCGTACTCGATGTGCTGCAACTGGCAACCACCGCATCTCGGCACATAGGGGCACGGCGGCGGGACCCGATGTGGCGAGGGCTCGACAACTCGCACCACCTCCGCAAAGGACGTCGAACCCTTGCGGTACCGGACGGAAACCTCCACGTCCTCGCCGGGGATACCGCCCTCGACGAGCATCGTGGCACCGAGGTCGTCGTGAGCAAGGCACAGTCCACCATGGACCATGCGTCCGAGACGCACCTGGGCTACTGCTCCGAGAGCCGGTCGCGGAGGAGTCGGTTCACGAGCGGCATGTCGGCCTTGCCGCCGGTCGCGTCCTTGACGGCGCGCATCAGCTGTCCGAGTGCCTGTTGCTTGCCCGCGCGGAAATCGGCTGCAGCGGTGGGATTCGCCGCGATGGCGGCGTCCACCAGCGCTGTGAGCTCGGCGGTGTCGCTCACCTGAGCGAGCCCGCGCTCGCGAACCAGCGCCTCAGGGTTGCCGCCGGACACGTAGAGCTCCGCGAGCAACTCCTTCGCCGTGGGGCCGTTGATGGTGCCGCCTTCGACGAGGCGGAGCAGGCTCGCGAGTCCGTCAATGCCGAGACCGCTGTGCCGCAACGAGACCCTGTGCTCGTTCGCCAGCGCGGCCACGTCACCGGTCTGCCAGTTGGCGGCAAGTTTGGCTGGAACACCTGCGGCGACCAGCGCCTCATAGGTATCGGCGTCATCGCGCAGGTCGGTCAGCACCGCCGCGTCGTAGGGCGTCAACCCATACTGCTGCTGGAAACGCTGCGCGCGGGCCTCAGGGAGCTCCGGAAGGCCGGCGCGAACTCGATCAACGTACGAACTGTCCAGGCGGAGCGGCGGGAGATCCGGCTCCGGGAAGTAACGGTAGTCGTGCGCCTGTTCCTTGCTCCGCTGGGAGATCGTACGTCCCTGCGTCTCCACCCAGCCGCGGGTCTCCTGGACGAGCGTGCCTCCGGCGTCGAGCACGCCGGTCTGCCGCTCGATCTCGGACTCGAGCGCGTGTTGCACGGCGCGGAACGAGTTCATGTTCTTGACCTCGACCTTGACGCCGAGCTCCGTCGCACCTGGCTCGCGCAACGAGATGTTGGCGTCGCAGCGGAAGGACCCCTTCTCGAGGTTGCCGTCGTTGACCCCGATGTACATGAGGATCTGACGCAGCCGGACGAGATATTCCCGTGCCGCCTCGGGCGTGCGGAGGTCAGGCTCGCCCACGATCTCCATGAGCGGGACACCACAGCGGTTGAGGTCGATGAGCGACGACGTCGCGCTCTGCAGCACGTCGCCGGCGTGATGCATCGTGCCGGTGTCCTCTTCGAGGTGAACTCGGGTGATGCCGCAGCGGACGGTCTCGCCTCCCACCGGGAACGCGAGGTGCCCGTTGATCGACAGCGGGAGGTCGTACTGGGAGATCTGATATCCCTTCGGAAGATCCGGGTAGAAATAGTTCTTGCGGTCGAACTTGGTGAACGGCGGGATGTCGCAGTGCAGCGCGAGCGCCGTGCGGACCGTGAACTCCACCGCCTGCTCGTTCATGGTGGGCAGGACTCCCGGCATGCCGAGACACACGGGGCAGGTGTTCTCGTTCGGCGCGGCATTGATGTAGTCCGCAGGGCAAGGACAGAACATCTTGCTGCGCGTGAGCAATTGCGCGTGGACCTCGAGCCCGATGACCACCTCGTACCGGCCGAGCGCTACTCCCGGACGCGTGGCTGTCTCGGTCATGCGGCCTCGTTCTCGTACGGCGACGGCATGGTGTGGAAGCTGGTCGCCTGCTCGTACGCATGGGCCACCCGGAAAACGCGCGAGTCCCCGAACCGCGGGGCGATCACCTGCAGGCCGACGGGAAGTCCGTCAACGAACCCACAGGGCACCGACATGCCCGGGATGCCCGCAAGATTCGCCGGCAGCGTCACCACGTCGCACATGTACATGGACAGCGGATCGTCGCGCGATCCCATCGGAAACGCGACGCTCGGCGAGGTCGGACACACGATCGCGTCGACGTCCTTGAAGACGGTTTCGAACTCCTGGCTCACGAGCGTTCGGACTTTCTGCGCCTGGCGGTAGTACGCGTCGTAGTAACCGCTCGAGAGCGCGTACGTGCCGAGCATGACCCGGCGCTTGACCTCGTTGCCGAATCCGGCATCGCGCGTCTGCAGGTACATGTCGGTGAGCGACGGCCGTTCCACGCGTTTGCCGAAGCGCACGCCGTCGTATCGCGCGAGGTTGGACGAGCACTCCGCCGGAGCGATGATGTAGTAGACGCTCAGCGCGACATCCGTGCTCGGGAGCGAGACCTCGTGGAGCGTTGCGCCCTGGCCTTCAAGCACGCGAAACGCAGCCTCGACAGCGGCGCGAACGCCGGGCTCGGTGCCCGCGCCGAGATATTCACGCGGAATCCCGAGGCGCATGCCGGCAACACCTGCATGCAACGAACTCGAGTGGGTCGTCGACGGCTCGAGGATCCGACGTGCTGTCGCGCGGGTCGTGTCCGGCGATTGCCGAGTACACCAGCGCGCAGTCCTCGACGGTTCGCGTGAACGGCCCGATCTGGTCGAGGGAGGAAGCGAACGCGATGAGCCCATAGCGCGAGACGCGTCCGTAGGTCGGCTTGAATCCCACCACACCGCAGAGCGCCGCGGGCTGCCGGATGGATCCGCCGGTGTCGGTGCCAAGCGAGTACGGCACCGAGCCTGCGGCAACCGTCGCCGCGCTCCCACCGCTGCTTCCGCCGGGAACACGCTCGATGTCCCAGGGATTACCCACCGGGCCGTACGCGGAATTTTCGGTCGATGACCCCATCGCGAACTCGTCGCAGTTGGTCTTGCCGATGCACACCGCGCCGGCATCGAACAGATGCTGCACTGCCGTTCCTGTGTACGGCGGCTTGAAGCCCTGGAGGATCTTCGATCCCGCGGTGGTCTCGATGCCATCGACGCAGAGAACGTCCTTGAGCGCCATGGGAATCCCGCACAACGGCGATGCCGTGTCGGGATGCTCCTCGAGCGTTCGCGCTGCCGCATCCGCCTGCTGTTCCGCAAGCTCGCGCGTGACCGTGAGGTACGCGTTGAGAGCCTTCTGGCTCCCCTCGACATGAGCGAGCGCGTCCGCAAGCAGCGCGCGCGGAGTTGCGCTTCCGTCGCGGAGCGCAGCAGCCAGACCGGTGATGGTGTTACGCGTCAAGTTCGTTGCCCTGAATGGCCCCGACGACGAAGTAGCCGCCTTCGGAGGCGGGCGCGTTGCGCAGCGCTGCAGCGGCACCGATCGGCGACTCGGGCACGTCAGCGCGCATCACGTTGACGAGGTCACCGACCTGTGCCGTCTCTGCGAGCGCCGAGGTGTCGACCTCCTGGAGCCGCGCGATGTGACCGAGAATCGCTTCCAGCTCGCCGAGGAGACGGGCTTTCTCGTCATCGCTCAGGCCCAGACGGGCAAGCATCGCGACGTGATCGACCTCGGTCCGCGAAAGTGTCATGGAGCGGCTATTATCCCGGCCGGTCGCTAGGCGAGCGGAAGCCAGGTCAGCACCGTCTGCTCGGTCGGCGCGAATCCGGCGCTGAGGTAGGCCGCCAGCGCAGCCTGGTTGTCGCCTCGAGTTCCAGACGCATGCGAAGGTGACTTCGCGGCTCCGGATGAGGTCCATCGCCTCCGCCATAAGCCGGTGCGCGACACCCTGGCCCCTGCCCTCGGGCCGTACGTACAGCTCGGCGACCTCGGCCTCGAGCCCCGTCCCGGGATCGAAGAGCACCACCCAGCAGAGTCCGATCGCAGCGCCGTCGGGTGCACGGGCAACCAGGATGTGGTTCTCACCAGTGAATCGAGGGGACGTGGTGAGCCGCGCGCTCAGCTGGTCGGGGGTCTCCTCGGGGTGGTCATAGTGGCCTTGCTCGGCCAGTGCCAGGTCGACGAGCATTGCCTGGACCTGGGGGTCATCGTGTTCCGCCAGGCGTTCGATGCGGACGTCGTCAAGCTCTGCCATTTGCAGCCATTGTGGCTGCTCAGGGAGCCGTGACCCCGCTGCCGGCGACGCCGCCGCCGGCGCTTCCCGTGGTGCCGGTGCCGATCCCGCTGACGCTGTTGCAGTTCGTCTTCGGCTGTGCGATGGGCGCACCGAGCGGTGGCTTCGGCGCCTGAATCGGCTCGCACGGCAACCCTGGAGGAACGCTGATCGGTGACGGAATCGGGAACGTGACGCTCGGACCGGAGGTGCCCCCGCGCTGAGCCCAGTCGGAGCCGTCCCACGTCCAGGTCTGGTCATAGAGGCCGGTTGCGCGCGACGTTGTGCCGTAGCCACCGAAAAGCACGACCTCACCAGTCGCGGCGTCGTACGCGGATGCCGCGCCGCTGTCGATCGGTGGTGTGCCGGCGGGATGCAGGTGCTTCCACGAGCCGTTCCAGACCCAGGTCGCACCATCGGCTGCCAACAGGACATCGCTGTGCGCCGAAGGATCACCGACGAACGCCACGCCGGACGTCGACGGTCCGTTGCTGAAGGTCGCGAGCTTCTTCCACGAAGTGCCGTTCCAGGCGTTCTCGATCCCGCTGCAGCAGGAGAACGCCGGCAAAGGAACCGGCGCGTTGCTGACGCAACCCTGGCAGGTCGGCGGCGCGGGGATGGGCGCGACGAACTCGCCGTCGCTGAACGTGGCGAGCTTGCCGCTGACGGCGTCGTCGACGATCGACGCGCCCATGAGATTGAACGCAGAGGTGCCATTTCCTCCCGGCAGCTCGGTCCAGACGTGCCCGCTCCAGGTCCACGCGAGGCCAAACGAAGACTGGTACGGGCACATCGGCTGACCATCCGGGGTCGCCGCGTTCTCCAGCGGGCAGGCGAGGGCCGGTTCCGCGGTGCTCACCCCGGGCTCAGCAAACGGACCGCGGGTGAAAAGGACGACCTGTCCGGCGACGGGATCGGTGGCGAGCGTGAGACTGGCGAAGTCGACGAGTGGCGTCGACCCCGCGAACTTGGACCAATCGCTGCCGTTCCAGAACCAGGTCTCCGTTCGTGGCGCAAGGCTCGTGCCACAGACAACGGAAGGGCTCCCGGTTGCCTTCGCAGTCGCACTCGGCATCGGCGTGGTGTTGGGGATCGAGGCGGTAGGCGGCACACCCGTCTTCGAGCTCGACGACCCGGATGATCCGGAGCTGGCAGACCCGGAACCCGACGAACAGGCGATCGGCTGGTTCGAACCAGCCGGTTGCTCGGTTCCCACAAGGACAAGCTCATGGCTCGCCGGGTCGTAGGTCATCTGCGCGCTGTCGAGCGCCGGCGGCGAGGTCGCCGGGTGCTGCTGCGTCCAGGCCGAGCCGTCCCACGTCCATGTGTCGTCAAGGCCTCGGGACCTGTTCTGACCACCGAAGAGAACGATCGACTGATCCGCTGCGTCATAGGCCATTGCGGCGCCGGTTCGCGCCGATGGCTGCGCCGCCGCCGGGGCAGATCCAGATCCGGCGACCGCGCGGATGCCGAACACGGCTCCAAGAGCAGCGCCGATGACGACAACGACGCCGATGCCGACGACAGGTCGCGACAAGCGCGAGCGATGCACTTCCCTACTCATGGCATTGACACGCAAGCGGGGCTTCGAAGGTTCCCAATCACGCTGCCTCCGTAGAC
Organism: Candidatus Dormiibacterota bacterium; assembly: GCA_963791435.1. Classification (GTDB taxonomy): domain Bacteria; phylum Chloroflexota; class Dormibacteria; order Aeolococcales; family Aeolococcaceae; genus Palsa-851. The sequence goes on along the minus strand of CAWBSL010000003.1, from coordinate 274,181 downwards.
TTGCATCTCGAATGACCGAGATAAGCACACAACCCAAGAACCCCGATCGGCTCGAGCTCGAGCAGCTCACGGCTCTGCAGCCCGGACTGGCCCGGCTGATGCCCGAGATCGGCGCGCGATTCTGGAAGGCCTTCTACGCAGCGCAGGCCGCCAACTGGCCGCTCGCCGGCTGGCAGCTCCGCGAGATGCGCAAGCTCCTCCGTCTCTGCGAGGTGACCCGGCCGAAGTACACCGACGACATCGAGGAATGGATCACCGACGACCTCGACCCTCTGATGGCCGCGCTGGACGCGCACGACTTCGAGGCGTTCGAGAAGCGCTATCACGAGTTCGTCGACTTCGCGAACGAGCTGCACCGGCGCTGGCAGAAGGAGTGGATCGTCTGGAAGCTCCCGGATACCCCACCGCCGGATCTGGATCTCACACCACGAGGCTAGCCACGACATCGGACCGCGATCGCATGATGGCGTCGCTGATCGAGCACGGAATCCGCTCGCCGGCCGTGCTCCATGCCATGGCGGGCGTGCCCCGCGAGGAGTTCGTGCTCGAGGTTGACCGCGAGCGCGCCTACGCCGATCGGGCGCTGCCGATCGATGCGCCCGGGCAGACCATCAGCCAGCCGCTCATGGTTGCGGCCGTCGTCGAGGCGCTCGAGTTGCACGCCGGCGATCGCGCGCTCGATGTCGGAACCGGGTCCGGATACCAGGCAGCGGTGATGGCGGCGTGCGGCGCTCACGTGGTGAGCATCGAGCGTGTGCCGTCGCTGGCGCATACGGCCGCGGAGCGCCTGCGCCGGCTCGACTACGAAGTGGAGGTCGTCGAAGGCGACGGCACGCTCGGGGTTCCGAAAAGGGCGCCGTTCGACGCCATCGCAGTGGGAGCTGCCGCACCCCGCCTGCCCGTCGCGCTCGCCCGGCAGCTCGCCGAGGGCGGACGGCTGGTCGTGCCGATCACCGACAGCGCCGATGGCGAGCAGCTCACCCGGCTCCGGCTCGTCGCAGGGCGCTGGGAAACCGAGTCGCTCGGGCCATGCCGCTTCGTGCCGCTCATCGGCGCCGACGGCTATCAGGAGGTCGAGCCGGGCTGACCGCCCTCCACGCTGGAGACCCCGGCCGGTACCCGGAACATCCGGATCCGCGAGGCGCCACCCGACCGCTCCACCGCCTGCGTCGAGGCCTCGCCGAACGCCGACGAGAGCACGATCCCGACCTCCTGGTTCCCCGGGGGACGGTCCAGCTCGGGGCGCGACAGCGTCACGGCGTATTGATCGACGCCATCGGGCCGGTTCGGATAGCGGGATCGGGTGACGCTGACCCGAAGCCCGAGTTCGCGCAGGTCGAGCTGGTGGCGCCCCGGGGTTCGGAGGACGTCCGGATGCAGGTAGTCGTCGTCGGCGCGGCGGCGGAGGTCGACGAGCTGCTCCTCAATCGGTCGGGAATCATCCATCCCCCTACGTTTAGCATGTCGGTGGCGCGAGGTATTCGATAAGGGCGTCCCGCAGACGCTCAAACGAACATCCTGAGTTATCAGTCCCCGGAGGACCCCACATGGCAAAGACCGTCGGTATCGATCTCGGCACCACCAACAGCGTGGTGGCTGTGATGGAAGGCGGCGAACCCGTCGTCATCGCCAACGCCGAGGGCGGCCGCACCACCCCGTCGGTCGTCGCGTTCACGCGCACCGGCGAGCGCCTGGTCGGGCAACTGGCCCGGCGTCAGGCCGCAGTCAATCCAGAGAACACCGTCTACTCGATCAAACGATTCATGGGCCGGCTGCTCAGTGAAGTGAGCACGGAGGCCAAGCAGGTCCCGTACAAGGTCGTCGCCGGCAAGGACGGCCGCGCCGAGGTCGAGGTCAGCGGCGAGAACTACACGCCCGAGCAGATCTCCGCGATGATCCTGCAGAAGCTCAAGACCGACGCTGAGGCGTATCTCGGCGAGAAGGTCACGGACGCGGTCATCACTGTTCCCGCGTACTTCAACGACGCGCAACGGCAGGCGACCAAGAACGCCGGGCAGATCGCCGGGCTCAACGTCCTGCGCATCATCAACGAGCCCACCGCCGCAGCCCTCGCATACGGGCTCGAGAAGAAGGAGAACGAGAAGATCCTCGTCTTCGACCTCGGTGGTGGCACCTTCGACGTCTCGATCCTCGAGGTCGGCGAAGGCGTGTTCGAGGTGAAGTCCACCAACGGCGACACCCACCTGGGTGGCGACGACTACGACCGCCGCATCGTCGACTGGCTCGCAGACGAGTTCAAGAAGGACCAGGGCATCGATCTTCGTGGCGACCGCCAGGCCCTCCAGCGGCTGACGGAAGCCGCCGAGAAGGCAAAGATCGAGCTCTCGCAACGTCAGGAGACCGAGGTCAACCTGCCGTTCATCACGGCGGACGCATCCGGTCCGAAGCACCTCGCGATCACGCTGTCGCGCAGCAAGTTCGAGCAGCTCACCGACGACCTGACGTCGCGTTGCCGCGGACCGTTCGAGGCGGCGCTCAAGGACGCTGGAATGACCGCGCACGAGCTCGACGAGGTGATCCTCGTCGGCGGATCCACGCGCATGCCGGTGATCCAGGAGCTCGTGAAGAGCTTCACCAACAAGGACCCGCATCGAGGTGTGAACCCCGATGAGGTGGTTGCGGTCGGCGCTGCCATCCAGGCCGGCGTGCTCAAGGGCGAGGTCAAGGACGTGCTCCTCCTCGACGTCACGCCGCTGTCGCTCGGGATCATGACCGAGGGCGAGGTGAACACCAAGCTCATCGAGCGCAACACCACCATCCCCACCGCGAAGACGCAGGTGTTCTCGACAGCATCTGACAGCCAGCCGTCAGTGGAAATCGTTGTCCTGCAAGGCGAGCGTCCGATGGCGCGTGACAACCGCATCCTCGGAACGTTCACGCTCGACGGCATCCCACCCGCACCGCGCGGCATGCCGCAGATCGAAGTCGGTTTCGACATCGATGCCAACGGCATCCTCAATGTGAGCGCCAAGGATCGCGGCACCGGCAAGGAGAACAAGGTCACCATCACCGGCTCGACCACCCTGCAGAAGGACGAGGTCGAGCGCATGGTGAAGGAAGCCGAGGTGCACGCTGACGAGGACCGCAAGCGGGCCGAGTCGGTCGAGACCAGGAACCGCGCCGATCAGCTTGCCTACCAGGCGGAGAAGGCGCTCGCAGACGCAGGCGACAAGGTGCCGGCCGAGCTGCGCACCGACATCGAGGCCAAGGTCAAGGCAGTTCGTGACGCAGTTGCCACTAACGATTCGGACGCCATCAAGAAGGCGCACGACGACCTTGCATCATCGATCCAGAAGATCGGCGAGGCCGTGTACGCGCAGACCCAGCAGGCGCAACCCGGACCGGGCGAGCCCCATGCCGGCAATGGCGATGGCGGTGCTCCCGACACGGGCGACGGCGCCCACTCGGGTGACGGCGCAGGCGCGGACGACGTGGTCGACGCCGAGTTCAAAGAGGTCTGAGCCCTTTCCGAAGGGACGAGCGATGCGCCTGGCGACGACGGTTCGCCAGGCGTTTTGCTTTGTTGAGCGGCCCGGAACGGCTACCGCGAGGCCTCGCGCTGCTTTGAGCGCGTGCGGGTCGTTGATCGCACCTGCTACCGAATCGTCGGAGACACTGGGCCGCCGAACGCGCTAGGCTGATGGACACGCCTGTCGTGATCGCGACCGGCGGACTGGTTAGGGAGTTGATGCATGGGGAAGCGAACGTTCTTCGTACTCACGACCGCGGTCGCTGTCATGGGTGCCTCAATCCCGTTCGGTTTGCCAATCGTGGCCGCGGCGGCGGGTTCGACGGCAACCGTCTCGCGGTACGTCTTCAGCGTCGGCCCGACGATCGCTCCCGAGAACACGCTGTTTCTCGGAGACGCCCAGCCGCTTCCGTTCACCGTGACCGCCGAGGACAGTCAGGGTCACCCGATCCCCGATGCCGTCATCTACCTCTCATTCACAACCACGTCGGCGTATCCCGGAGGCGTCGACCCCGGAGGCGTAGCGCCCAGCCTGACCGCCACGCCATCCCCGATTCAGGCGACATCGCAGGGATCTGTGGACCTCGTGTACGAGCCCAACCAGATCTTTCTCCAGGGGTTGGGCACCGACACGGTTACCGCGCAGGACCAGCTCACGCCGACCGTGGAGGCCTCGACCAGCTACACCCGAGGGACTATCGGCACGTACAAGCCGGTCACGCCGTTCCGCATCTGCGATACCCGCCCGGTCGCTCCGGGGATCGCGCCGAACCAGTGCAACACCGGCGCGGGGAGCGGACCGCTGCAACCTCGCGTGAGTCGCTACCTCACGATTGATGGTCGCGACGGCCTGCCGGCTTCCGGTGTCACCGCGGTTGCGCTGAACCTCACTGCCATTGCACCAACCCGAAGCACCAACATCGTCGCCTTCCCCGATGACCTGTATGAGGGTCGACCCGGGACGGCGGCGGGGTCACAGCTCAACGTCACCGCCGGATCCGTCGTCGCCGACATGGTGGAGATCGGGGTCGGCACCGACGGCCGCATCGAGGTTGCCGACACGGTGGGCGCGGTCAACATGGCCATCGACATCGAGGGATACGTCGTGCCGTCGCTGAGCCCCGTCGCGGGGTTCTTCGGTCCGGTCGAGCCCACCCGCATTTGTGACACGCGCGCCGCAGGACCGGGGATCGCGAGTAATCAGTGCAACACGATGGGCGCGTCGCCGATTGCCGCGGGCGCGACGCTGACATTCAACGTACACGGGTCAGGCAGCCCGGTTCCGGCATCCGGCGTGAGTGCTGTGTCGTTCGCCCTCACGGCGATCGGCCCGACCGCGCCGACCGTGCTCACGGCGTATCCGGGAGGTTCCACCCGTCCCTTGGCCTCCAACCTCAATGCGCCCACGGGGGCAACAGTGAACAACCACGTCCTGGTCCCTGTGTCCTCCACTGGCACGGTGACCATCTGGAACAGCACCGGTTCGATCAACGTGGCGATCGACATCGACGGCTGGTTCAGCACCGCTTCCGGGCCCTTGGGACAGTTCGGCGCCATCGCGCAGTACGACCCGCTCTACCTGTGCGACACCGCCTACGACATCAGCTATCCCGGGGAGCCGTGCACGGTCAGCGGTCACGTCCTGAACGTGCCCGTGGCCAACCAGGTCGCCCCGCCGCTGACAGATCCCCTGCCGCCCATCGCCGCCGTGATCGGAGTGACCGTCACCGGAGCGACCGCGCCAACCTTCATCACCGCCTACCCGGGACCGATCACCTCGACCCGACCGGCTACGGCGGAGCTCGACGTGCCGTCCTCATATCCGATCACGATGCTCATGGTCGTCCCGGTGGGTCCGGACGGGACGATCAATATCTACAACGCTGTCGGGAACTTTGGATATCCGGGCGATGTCCGCGTCCAGGTCGACTTCTTCGGCTACTACGCCGGCTGACGGCCGGCGTCCGGCTGCGCGGCACCTATCGCCTCGGGATGGTGTCCCGCATCGTCGCTGACGTGGGTGGCGAGGGCATCGGTCCAGGTGGCGGCAGTCCGGCGACGGTCGTCGTCACCTGCGGCTGGCCTCTGCCGCGCCCGCGACCTCTCGGAGTCCCGCGACGGAAGGCGGCTCGCAGCAGGATCGGGACGGCCGCCGCGAAGAACCCGGTGAAGAAGGTCAGCCCGTTGGGCAGGTCCTTGGCGTTGGAGAGGCCGAGGTAGCAGAAGAGCGCTGTGAGGAAGGCCAGGATGATCACGAGGCCCATGCCGACCACGAGGACCACCTCCTGGTTGCGCTCATTCACCACGGGGTGGTCCGGCCGGCGAGCCTGCAGCACCCGGTAGATGTTCAGGGCGGTCCAGGAGTTGAGCATGAGCCCGCTGACGAACGCCAGGATCGTGATCGTCCAGCGGAACTGGGTCAGGTGGTCGACGATGAACACCGCGATGTTGACGACGATCAAGGCCAGCGGGGTCAGCGCTCCGATGATCGGGATCGTCCAGCGCTTCAACCACGGACCCAGGCCGTGCCGTACCGGCTCCTCGATCGCCCTGTCCACGGTGCGTCGGCGTCCAAACGGCATTCCATAAGCGTACGGGTCTCAGAGCCTTCGGGAACACCCAGTCGCCGAGCAGGCCGAGGTTGTTCGTCACGACCCCGTTGCCGGACTGCGAGCGGTCACCCAACTCGATGCCCCCGCCGCCCACATAGGCTCGATGAAATGAGTGCGCGTGGGTCGGGCGGTCACTTCGTCCGCCGCCGGTACGGCCTTCGAACGAGCCTCGCCGGCCGCCTGCTCGCGGGCGGCATCGTCTTCACCGCGCTCCTCATCGCCGGGGTGAGCGGATTCCTCCTGGTGAGCCGGTCGCAGCAGACCAACGCCGGAGCACTCTCCAACGCCGATAACCGGGCCGGCGTCGCCGGTCAGCTCATCTCACGAGTGATCCAGCCTCAGGCCCAGTACGCGGCCACGAACACGGCATCCCTCACCTCGATGCAACTCGCGCTGTCCAGCAGTACCCCCGCCACGCAAGTTGCCGCCGAGTTCACCGATCGGCGTGCGGTGGACGTCCAGGGCCTTGACGTGGTCATTCTGACCACCAGCGGCACCGTGGTCTACACGAGCGAGTGCGACACCACCAACACGGCGGGCACCACCACGCACCCCACGACGGCGGTCTGTGAAGACGCTCCGGGCGGCCATGTGACGAGTGGCCTCGGTTCCGTACGCGCAGCCCTGCAGATCGCGGCGCTGCCCGCGTGTCAGCAGGCACGCACGATCATCGCCGCGACTCCGGCGACCGCCGCCCGTTGCCCATCGGGGGTCGAGGGCGTCGAGTTCCCGAGCGGCGGACTACCGGCGCTCGACGTTGCGGTGCCGGTCTACAACGTCGAGGCGGGCACGTACGCGCCACTCGGCGTGGTCGTGTACAGCGCTCCGTTGCAGGAGCAGTTCGAACGCTTCGGCCCGGTCATCGGCTATACGCCGGTCTTCATCGGAGCTGGAGCCGGGGTCAGCGTCATCCGCTATACGGGGAGCTCTTACACCCCGGATACTGCGCCTGTCCCTGCAGCCGTCGCCCAGCAGCTCTCCGATACAACGCACGCTGCAGCAAGCTCGATCGCTGCGCATGCCATCTACACCGTCCCCGGCATCGGCGCGGTTGCCGGAAGCTTCGAACCGCTGACGGCTCCAGGCGGAACAACCGTTGCCGGCTATATCGGTGTCGAGGTGCCGGTTGCGCTCTTCGCCGCCGCCACCGCGCAGGACGAGGGCACGATCGCGGAGATCGCGATAACCGCGCTGATTCTCGTCAGCGTCCTGGTGCTGCTCTTCGTCGACCGCTTCGTGCGCCGCCCCGTGTCGCGCCTCGAACGCGGCGTGGAACGCATCGCGGCGGGTGACTACACCACCGACATCGCGGTGACGTCCCGCGACGAGCTCGGACGTCTCGCCGCAGGTGTCAACAGCATGCGCGAGCAGATCGCCGGGTACATCAAGCACATCGACGGTTCGGTCGGCCGCCTTCAGGACGTCTCGCGCGCGCTGACGATGACGACGGGCGGCATCGAGCAACTTCAGGACGCCGTGCTCGGCGCTGCCGATGCGATCGCGGGCGGATCGGCGAGCGCAACGATGTACACCAAGCGCGGCAGCGAGATCCTGCGCATGCGTAGCCGGGGACCGGAGATCCCCGACATGGTCGACGCGATGTCGGTGGACGAGCTTGCTGCCGGGCGCAGCGTTCGCCTCGATGCAGGTGGACGCCCCGCGATTGCGGTGCCGATGCTGTACCAGGAGTCACTCACGGGCGTGCTGCTTGTCGCGTCGGACCGCCCCGTCGCTGAAAGCGATGAACGCGCGCTGACCACGCTGGCCAACAACGCCGCGGTCGCGATCGAGAACACCAGAACGCTCGAACAGGAGCGTGAGGCGGTGCGCCGTCTCAGCGAGCTGAACCAGTTGAAGAGCGATTTCCTCGACACCGCGCAGCACGAGCTGCGCACGCCGGTACTCGCGATCCAGGGACAGATCGAGCTGCTCAACGTCGCGTGGCACAAGTGGGACGACGCAACCAGGCTCGACATCGTTCGCGACATCGACATCTCGGTGAAGCTCCTCGGCGAGACCGTCGAGAACGTCGTCGACTTCGCGCTCGTCAACTCGGACACCATCGATGTGCGCATGGCGCCGGTCGGGATCGAAAGCGCGATCCGGGACGCCGCGAACGATGTGCGCCGTCACTTCAAGGACGCGCTCCCGGTGGAGCTTGTCATCGACGTGCGTGGCAAGCCGGTCGTCAGCGCCGATCCGTTCCGGCTCCGTCAGGTGCTCCGGGCGCTCATCGACAACGCGGTGAAGTTCACGCCGGAGGGCGGCCACGTCAAGGTCACTGCGCGTCCGGAAAAGGGCATGGGCGCATGCAGGATCGAGGTGATCGACGACGGCATCGGCATCAGTGCCGAGGCCATCCCGCGCCTCTTCGATCGCTTCTACCAGGAGGACAACAGCCGCACGCGCCGCCACGGCGGGATGGGCATGGGGCTCGCGCTTGTGCGCCGCCTCTGCGACGCACACGCGGCAACGGTGAGGGCCCACAGCGATGAGAAGGGCGGCAGCACGTTCACGATTCTCTGGCCGCTTGCAGATGTGGCGCCCGAAGTCGAACCCGCAGACCTGACGTTCGAGGCCGTTCCGACCACAAGCACCTAGCGACCGTCACCGCGTTTCCGCGGGCAATGGTCAGCGCAGGGCGAAGCCCGCCAATGCGGGGCTGACGCTCGTCGCGGGCAATCCGTCTTCGAACACCACCGTGTTGGTCCGCACCGAGGTGATGCGCGGACCGGGAAGCAGAATTCCGGCGAGGTTCAACGGATCGGTCGCTGACGTCCGGATGACCTCGCCCGCGCGTTCGCGACGACGCACCTCGCGCAACTGATCGACCGCTTCCGGCAGCGCGAACTGCTCACCGGCGAATCCCGTGACGAAGCGTCCGCCGCGCGCGGTACCACGGGCTTCCATACGACGCAACGCCCAGACGACATCGCGCCACGGCAGGGCGATCGTCTCGCGCGCCACGACATCGCGGAAGACGACGCCCCAGCGCACCAGCAGTTGCTCGGCGATCGCCTCGGCGAGCGCGTCGTGCTCCGCCACAGCCGTGACCCGCGGGACCAGCGACCAGCGACCTTCACCGGACGAGTAGCCGCTGACGCCGTGACGCAAGCCGCGATGGTATGGACGCGAGCGTCCGAGACGGCGGCTGACGAGCAGGCGGCGCACCGCGCTGAATCCGTCGGCGGTCAGCAGCCCGCGGGCGACGCCGTCCCAGAGCGCGTCCTCCACTTCACTCGGGAGCCGGCGCGACAGCGTGACGATGTCATTGGTGAACAGGGCGCCGTTCTCTCGGAGCGCATTCAGCACATCGAGTGTCGCGCCCGAGGTCGGCTCGACCGGTTGCGCCTCGCCGCGCACGGACTGGAGCAGCCACGGCAGGTCCGAGCGCATCACCAGCGTCACAGGGGTTGCGCGCGAGGCCGAGGAGCTGCTGCGCTGCGACGCAGCCGGATCCGTATCCTCGCGGACCTTCAGACGCGCCCACGCGACCTCTCCCGACATGCAGAGCTCGTCGAGCCACGCGCTGCGATATCCCGACACGCGGCTCGGGAGCACCGTTTCCTCCCAGACGCCGGCTGGGATCTCGAATCCCTGCAGCTGCGCGATGGTGGCGGCGACGCCCGCACGGCCTTCGCGCTGCGTTCCCGGGGCAACACGCTGCCACCGGAGCAGGAATCGCATGAAGTCCCGCGCGGTGACCGGCTCGATCTCCTGACGCAGGCGATGCTGCGTGTACGAGTGGATGCGAACGAGGAGGCGACGCGCGCAGTACTGGTCATCCTCGAGGGCTGGATCGAAATGCCCGCGAATCGCGAAGCCGTCGCCTTCGAGCATGGCAAGTCCGACCGCGATCTCCGTCGCGCTGAGACTCGTCCGCGCTGCAAGTGCCTGCGCGGTCATCGGCCCGTTGACCTCGAGGAGACCACGCAGGATCGTTGTGACCACGGCGTCGGGTTCGAGCGCCCCATCCACGAGCGTGCTCGGCAATGAGAAGGCACCGGGGTTGCGTTGCGCATCGGGCCAGAGCCGCTCGACGCTCGACAGGCGCTCCGCGGCGCACCAGAAGCTATCCGTTCCGTGGCCCACCGTCAGCGCTCTGCCGCGTTCCGCAAGTTGCTCGAACGATGTGGTCCAGCGCTCGACCGGTCGCATGACCACGAGCGAAATCAGCAGATCGTGGAGCTCATCGTGATCGCGAGGATCCGGCGCGGCCTCGCCACGCACACGCTCGATCGCATCCGGGTCGAGCGCGGCAAGATCGCGCGCTTCCACCGGGAGACCCCGGCGCAACGTGATCGCGCGGCTGCGCCGCTCCTCGAGTGGCGCGTCGTCAAGGAACGTGTACGGCCTGCCGTTCACGATCTCGTGCGCGAGCGGCGACGGCTCGACGGTGTCGCGATAGCTGATCTGGACTTCCTTCCGCTCGATGCGCACGACGAGCTCGCGGAGCGAGTCGACGTCCATCACCTCGTGGAGGCAGTCGTACATCGTCTGATTGACGAGCGGATGGTCGGGCGCCTCGAACGGCCCCGTGGGGTTCTCGTTCTGACAGGCGACCAGCTGGGGAAAGACGGCACCCATGATGTCGTCGGATTCGAGACGCTGGATTGGCGCCGGGTTCTTGCGCCCGCCCTTGAAGCGCAGAACCGTGAGTGAGCGATTGAGATTCCAGCGCCACCGCACCGCCCACATCGGCGCGAAGATCGCGGCCTTTCGCAGCGTCTCCTCCACGGTCTTCGACGACAGGAACTTCGGAATGTCCTCGAGCGGAAAGCTGTGCTGCGGGCCGAGCGACAGCAGCACGCAATCGTCACTCGCGGCGGCCTGCAACTCGAAGTCGAACGTTGCGCAAAAACGCTTTCGGAGCGCGAGACCCAGCGCGCGATTCACGCGGCCGCCAAACGGTGCGTGGACGACGAGCTGCATCCCACCGCTGTCGTCGAAGAAGCGCTCGAGCACGATGTGCTCCAGCGTCGGCACCACGCCGAGCGCCGTCCGTCCGGCGGCGAGATACCGAACGACCATCGCGGCCACGTCGTTGTCGACGCCCGCTCGCTGCTCCACCCACGTGATCGCCTCATCAGCGCCACCCTCGGCGAGCAATGCCTCAACACCGCTGCGCAGATCCGAGACCTCGCGCGACAGCTCCTCGGTGCGAGCCGGTGCCTCGCCGAGCCAGAACGGAACAGACGGTGGAGCGCCGTGCGCATCCACCACGCGCACGGTCCCGGCGACAACGCGTCGGATCTTCCACGACGTGCTTCCCAGCAGGAAGATATCGCCGGCCGACGACTCGATCGCCCAGTCCTCGTTGACGGTGCCGATGAAGGTGTCATCGGGCTCGGCCAGCACGCGGTAATCGCCGGTCTCGGGAATCGCCCCGCCAGACGTCAGCGCAGCCAGGCGCGCGCCGCGACGGGCGCGGACCTCGCCGTTGATCTGATCGCGATGCAGGTACGCAGCCACGCGGCCGCGCCCGGTCGGAATCCCTTCCGAGACAAGATCGACGATGCGATCGAAGTCCGGACGCGTCAGGTCGGCAAACGGCGCCGCGGTGCGCATCAACTCGAAGAGATCGTCCTCGCGCCATTCGGCGGCAGCACATTCGGCGACGATCTGCTGCGCAAGGATGTCCATGGGAAGTCGAGGCGGATGCACCGCATCGAGCGCGCCGCTGCGCACGCCCGCGAGCAGGGCCGTGCACTCCACCAGCTCATCACGCGTCATCGGATACAGGCGGCCCTTGGGCATGCCGCCACGGCTGTGGCCCGATCGCCCGACCCGCTGCAGGAATGTCGCGATGCTGCGCGGCGAAGCGATCTGGCAGACCATCTCGATCGGCCCGATGTCGATACCAAGCTCGAGCGATGCCGTGGCCACCAGAGCACGCAGCTCACCGGCGCGCAGTTGCGATTCGACCCGCTGCCGGCGCTCCTTGGAGAGGCTGCCGTGGTGCGCAGCAACCGCTTCGTCGCCGAGGCGCTCGGCGAGCAGATGCGCAACCCGCTCGGCCATCCGTCGCGTGTTGACGAAGACGAGCGTGGTGCGATGCGCATTCACATGGGCCGCGATGGCATCGAGCACCTCGCCGAGTTGCTCGCGTGATGCGACGGCTTCGAGCTCACCGGATGGCAACTCGATGGCGACATCGAGCGCGCGCCGGTGGCCGACGTCAATGATCGCGCAGCGCGGGCTGCCGTCCGGGTTGCTGCGCGCGGGGCCTGCGCCGACGAGCAACCGGGCCACCGTTTCGACCGGGCGCTGCGTCGCCGAGAGTCCAATGCGCACCGGCCGCTGCACGCAGAGCCGCTCGAGACGCTCGAGGGTGACCGCGAGGTGCGAACCGCGCTTGTCACGCGCAACGGCGTGGATCTCGTCGACGATGATCGTGGTGACCGAGGTCAGCGCGGCGCGACTGCGTTGCGCGGTGACCAGCAGGTACAGCGATTCCGGTGTGGTGACCAGGAAGTTCGGTGGGCGCTTGATCATCGCGGCGCGCATCGACTGCGTCGTGTCGCCGGTGCGAACCTCGGCTCGCAGCGCCGGGAAGAGTCATCCCCATCTCTGCCGCGACCTCGGCGATCTCGCGAAGCGGCGTCTCGAGATTCTGCTGCACGTCCACTGCGAGCGCCTTCAGTGGCGAGACGTACACCACCTGTGTCGCGCCTTCGACCACCTCACCGCGATCCGCCGCGCGGTACAGCGCGTCAATGCAGACGAGGAACCCCGCGAGTGTCTTGCCCGAGCCGGTCGGTGCGGCGATCAGCGTGCTGTGGCCGGCCGCGATCTGCGGCCAACCCTCGCTCTGTGCAGGTGTCGGACCTTCCGGGAATCGGCGCTCGAACCAGGCCCGAACCGCCGGGTGAAACGCACGCATGTCGCTCATCTGGGACCCACGATTCTATCATCCCAGACAGAACAGACGTTCGGTTAGAGCGGCCCTTTGAGGATGTTGCCGAGACCCCCGATCTCACCCAGCTCACCGAGACCGCCGAGGCCTCCGAGCGGCCCCTCGTTGCGATCGTGCTCCTGAGTCCGATCCTGCTCAGCCTCGAGCGCAAGGACGCTGCAGAGGAGCAGCAGGTCGTTCTGCCCTGCGGCAATGTCGACGCCATACGAGTCGGCAAGGCTGATCCAGGCCTTCGAGATGGTTGCGATCGTCTGCCCGTTCTCGGTGATCGTGAAGTCGTGGCCGGCGAAGTTACCGCCGATCTCCATCTCCACCCCGCCGGTGACCGAGAGGTTCCACTTGGGATGAAAGGGACCGGTGAATCGCTGATGGACTTCGGCGGTGACGCCTCCCGCGAGCCTGATCTCGTAGGTCGCGCGCAGCGCGACGAGCTTGCGGCTCACTCGGCCCACCTCGGTGCCGGCGAGATCGTTGACGAGCATCAGCCCGTGCAGGCTGAGCACCTTGCCGTCGACCTGGAGTGCGGGCTGGCCGGCTTCGTTGAGGATCTCGTTGTCCTCGCCGAGGCGGAGGATCTTCTCGCGGATCTGGTAACGCATGGCATTGCCTCCAGTGGGGATCTCCCTCCCCGACTGCGTGGGTCCGAAGTCTATCCGAGCAGCGGTTTGAACCTCGTCAGGAGCCGTCGGGATAGCCGCCCCGATGGAGCACCATTGGAAAGTGCGGCAGCGTCTCGGCCTTGCGCACCGCTGCCCGCCATCCCTCCGGGAACGCCGGGATCGCTTGCAGAAGTCGTGACCCGCGCGTATCGCCGCCGAGTGCTTCAAGCGACTTGCGCAGTGCGCTGATGACATCCGCGCCATATCGCGACCGGTACTCCTCCTCGACCTTGCGCAATACTCGCGCGTGCGCTGCTTGCGACGCCTGCCCTCGGGGCGTCAAGCGCGCGGCCTTGCCCACTGTTGCATCCAGATTCGGCTCCACTACCGCGAGTCCGCGTTTCACGATCACTCCTGTTGCCATGCTGATCGCCTCCTTCGACACACCCGTCAGGCGCGGCAGGTCCCTGATCGGCGTGGGTATGTAACTGAGGACCCGAAGCAGATCGGCATAGATCGCGAGCGACACCTTTGACCGCGACTCGAAGTCGATCGCGAGGATGAGGAGCGCACGAGACAACAGAGAGGGAAGCGCGAGCGTCTCGACGTCGTCAGGGACACCGGAGTGAGGCGAAAATGCCGGCCGTGCCGGCCCCGCGGACCAGAGCCCGGAATGAGCAATCGGCAAACAGTCCGGCAGGTCAAGATCGACCCGGCTCACCACCGCGCGCAGTGCAAGCAGTAATGCCTGCGTCCGGTCTAATCCCCATCGCTGCACCCACCGGTCATCGATGACGCGCGCAAGCGGCCGCAACACCTGCTGAGAGAGATGCCCCTTTCGTGTGGCGCGCACCATTAAATCTGTCATCGGGGGGTGTGCCACGCTTCCAGTCAGAAACAGCCTCGAGGTCGATGTAGCGCCACCGGTGCATGCCTGCGACGTTGGTTCGGCTCCGTGCCCTGCGCACCATCTCCGTGACCGTGATCGGCGTCTCGCTGACGTGGCGTAAACAGTTGAACCACATGACCATCGACACCAGCCACGGACCGCCGTCGCCCGACGGACCGAGCAACGTGGTTCGGTGCGGCGACCGCCGCTCGAACTCGTTGTCGAATTCGATCGTGTATGCGACGAGCGCGTGGGACAACAGTGCCGCGAGCGGGAGCCTCTCTTCCACCACCGCGATGCTACCGATTGTTCAGAGCACTCTTGTCGGCAGCGGAGTCTCGCGTGCACTGTCACCGTCGCGGCGGATCTCGTAAGCGAGAGCTCCCGGAGTCTCCGTGAACGCCTCGTGGAGCTCGGTGCCGTGATAGATCAGGCCGGCTCCGTTGTCGGTGGCATACGACAGCGGCAGCGTCCCGTCGGCGACGAGCCGGTGGATCAGCGGCCGGCGCTCGGTCTCGGCGTCATGGTGCGGACTGTTCCCATACGGGAGCCATCCGAGCGCATTGGTCACCGGTTGCAGGTGCGGCCCGAACGAGTCGGTCGTGCCGCCGACATGCCAGCACAGAGAACCAGCAGAAACGCCCATGAGGACAATGCCGGACTGCCAGACCCTTTGCAGGATCACGTCGAGCCCATGCACACGCCAGAGGGCAAGCAGGTTGGCGGTGCTGCCGCCGCTCACCCAGATGACGTCCTGTTTTGCAAGGTGTGCCTCGACGTCGTCGAAGTTCGGCATCGGGTTGAGGTCGAGGTGCGACACCACCATGTCGAGCTTTGAGAATGCGTGGTGCAGCGCTGTCAGCCAGGTCGGGTTGTCGGCCGCGGCAGTGGCGATGATGCAGAGGCGTGGATGTGCGCCGGCGCCGGCGATCTCGGCGGCCATCGAGTATGCAGGCCCTGGCTTGAAGTTCCACTGGTCGCCGCCGTCAGGCTGAAACCCGATGCTCGTGGCAATGATGGTCGGCTGTGCTGCAGTCATTCGACGATTGTGCCGGGGAAGGCGGACCATGGGCGGTGTGAGTGAGAGCCGGACGTTGCCGATTCAATCAGCATGCGCGTGAAGTCATCGACGGTTCTCATCGGAGTCGTAACCGTGGCGGCAGTCGCCGGCCTGGCCATTTCGACTGCGCAGAAGCCGCCCCCGCCTGCACCCACTCCTTCGCCGACACCATCGCCGGAGCCCACGCCAATTCCGGCAGGCCCCGTGTCGGGCACCGGCTTCAGCATCGCCGACGACCAGTCGAGCGGGCAGGTCGTGCTTTTCGGGGGCGTCGACGACTACGCCAACACCTGGGTCTGGGCCGGCGGTCGCTGGACCCTCGAGGATCCTTCGCTGAGCCCGCCGGGACGTATCGACGCATCCGAGGCGTACGACCCAAGCACGCAACAGGTGCTGCTCTTCGGCGGCCGGCACAACCCGTTTGCCAACGGCGCGCCGCTCAACGACACCTGGGCATGGGACGGAGCCAGCTGGGTGGAGGTCGGTCAAACGACCAACGGCCCAACGCCGGGCGAGGGATCGTCGATGGCGTGGGACGCGGCCTTGAACGAGATGGTGCTGGTCACGTCAGCGGCCAACGCGTCGGGGAGCGATGCAACCTGGATCTGGAGTGGCGCGGGCTGGAAACTGGAGCCGCACGGCGCCGTGGCTCCCAATGCATTCGACCTGCCGATGGCGTATGACCCGGTCACGAAGTCCCTGATCGCGGAGGGATGTTGCTCCACACCGGTATCGCCGTTGGGGGCGCTTGACACCACATGGCAATGGAACGGGACTCGCTGGCTCCAGCTGGCGGGCACAGCAGAGCCGCTCCCCGGGTCGTACCTGGCACGGGATCCCGCCGGCGACCGGCTCGCGCTGTGCAATTGCGCCCCTGGGCTGTCGCTTCCTGTGCTCGCGTCGTGGACAGGACACACGTGGGCCGTGATGAATGTCAACCGGCTCCCCGTCCAACCGGTCGCCGAGATCACCGATGCCACCACCGGCCAGCTGCTCATTGTCGGCTCGGCAACCCCGATCAGTCAGGACTTCGCCCAACCGGTACACCTGTGGGCGTTGAGCGGGAAGGCGTGGACCCAGATCGACGGTGGCGTGAAGGTCGGCTGAGACTCCTGCCGCTGGACGCTCGCATGTAACGGAACTCATGACACCTCGATCGGTGATGTCGGAACGGACCACGTTGTTGTGACAGAGCACCAAACGCGCGGGGGCCGCGACGGGCGAGTCCTATCGTCGTCGGCATGGCTGCTCAACCAGGCGGCGCCGCGGCACCACGCCTTCGAGTCATCGCCGGAGTACCGGGGGTCGACGGCTCGATTCCGGCATCGCCGGCGGTTCGCAGACGCCTCGAGCGCCTCGAAAGTGAGCTGGACTTCCTCGAGCTCCTGCCGTTCTCGGATGCCGACGCCGCATACGCGCCTGCGATGGCGCTCGAGCAGCGTGCGCGCGCGCTCGGCAACGAGGTCGCGCAGCGACGAGCGCAGCTGATTCAGGCCGACGTGCTCTGCCGCAAAGGCAAGCACACCGCGAGCGGGCAGCTGATCAGAGAGATCAATGAATGGGCCACCGAACGCGATCAGCGTCATCTCATGGCTCGCAGCCACCGGTTGCTCTCCGTCTTCTTCGACTTCATCGGTGACGTCCCGAGCGCGTGGGAGCATGCGGTGCCGGCGGTGGAGTTGCTCGATGACACCATGTCGGAGCGGATGCGCGCCGATCACCTGTTCGGTCTCGGCCAGGTGCTCGTCCGCACCGGGGCCTGGGATGCCGCCCGCGAGCGGTACCGCGCCGCGTTGCAACTCGCGGATGGGCTCGAGGACGTTCCGCTGCGGGTCAAGATCCTCAACAACCTGGCCTGGCTCGAGGACGACGCAGGCGACACCCATCAGTCGATGGAGATCGCCAAGCGGATGGAGGCCTTTGCTGCACGACACAACATCACGCTCGACGCCGCCTGCCTCGACACGCTCGCCAACGCGCAACTGAAGCTCGGCATGTTCGCCGAGGCGGAGGCGACGCTGCGTCCCATCCTCGACGATCCCGATCTTGCATCGCGCCCGATCGAGGGGCTTGGAGAAGCGCTCAACACGGCGGCGAGTGCACAACGACTGCTGGGACACATGTCGGACGCGGAAGCGACCCTCGATCGCTGCATCGAGCTGTGCGCGGCACGAGGGATCATGGCCATCCGCGTTGAGGCGCTCGAGGAGCGCGCCCGGCTCTTCGCGTCGCAGGGGATGTTCCAGCGCGCATACGAGCAATACATCGAGTTCCACGCCGAGGACGCAGCACTCCGCGCTGCACAACGCGAGGCCAACGCTCGAACGCTCCAGGCGGTCTTCGAAACGACCGAGGCGCGCCGCGAGGGCGAACGGTTCCGTGAGCTGTCGCTTCGCGATGCGCTCACCGGGCTGCGCAACCGCCGACACGTCGACACGGAGCTGCCGATCCTCCTGTCGCGCTCCCGAGAGGACGGTTCAGCGCTCTCCATGGGACTGGTGGACCTCGACCACTTCAAGCTGGTGAACGACCGCTTCTCGCATCCCGTCGGCGACAAGGTACTGGTCCGGATCTCGGGCATCCTCGCGGCCGCCACCGCAGAGTCCGGATGGGCGGCGCGCATGGGCGGCGAGGAATTCCTGCTCGTGTTTCCCGCGATGGACGTCGACGAAGCCGAGCGGCGTTGCGAGGACGTGCGTCATGCCATCGAATCGGTCCAGTGGGAGGGTGCGATGGAAGGCGAGGTCGTGACGGCGAGCATCGGTTTCACGGTGCTCCAGAGTGGCCGCACGAGCCAGGCCGCACTGCTCGGACAGGCCGACCGAAATCTCTACGCGGCGAAGCACCAGGGAAGGAATCGAGTGGTCTCGGATCTTGCGTGAGGGCGCCGAACCTTTTTCGCACCGCACCACGGCGCTGACAATCCGCCGTGAGGCACGGTCCCGGGATCTCGCCGCACGGGGAAATCCACGGGGCTGACATAGTCTGGAGATGGTTCACGACGTCGCCCTGGTTCTCGGTGGTGGTGGGGCTGCCGGAAATGCGTGGCAGATCGGTGTCATCGCGGGCCTGGCCGAAGCCGGTCTCGATATGGCACAGACCGCCGATCTGGTGATCGGCACCTCGGCCGGATCCACCGCGGCAGCCCAGGTGCGCAGCGGTATACCTCCGGCCGAGCTGCTGGCCTCGGTGCTGTCCCCGCCGCCGCAACCGGCGGGCCAGAACCGCGAACGACCGCCGTCACTGCCGATGGCGACAGTGTTCGAACGGATGAGGGCCATCGGCGCCGCCGCCACCTCGGCAGACGATCTCCAACGCGCGATGGGCGCCTTCGGGTTGGAGAGCGACGCCACACTCGAAGCCGGAGCGGAACAGCGGCGCGCAATGGTCGCCGCCCGGTTGCCCCGCCACGAATGGCCGGAAAAGCCGATGGTCATCGTGGCCGTCGACGCACATACCGGCGAGCTGGCTGCGTTCGACCGCGAGTCCGGTGTCGATCTGGTGGATGCCGTCACCGCGAGCACCGCAGCGCCTGGTCTGGTCCCCACCGTCCCCATCAACGGCGGTCGCTACATCGACGGTGGCATGCGCTCGCTCGACAACGCCGACCTGGCCGCGGGCTATGCACACGTTGTGGTGCTCTCGCCATTGAGCGGGCAGAGCGGACCACGCCCGGAAGGCCAGTTCGAGGGCTTGCGCAGATTCCCGGGAACGGATTTGGCAAGCCACGTCGAAGCCCTGCGTCAGCAGGGTAGTCACGTCGAGGTGATCCTTCCGGACGCCAATTCCCGAGCCGCAATGGGCACGAACAACATGGATCCGGCAAGCCGCATTCCCTCCGCCCAGGCCGGTTTCGCCCAGGGCAAGCGCGAAGCGACCCGCATCACCTTCCTCTGACGAGAACAGCCCCCCGGCGTTTCACCATCACCGGCGCAGCGCCGCTTACCGCGTCAGCGTGACTTTGGTGAGGCCGGCGGGCGCGTCCGGGTCACGGTTGCGCGCAAGCGCGGTAGCCATGGCGATCTGCTGACCTCGGACGGCTGCGACGATCGGCTGCAACGTCTCTGGGACATCACGCGGCAGCGAGAGGTCTGCGTCCGGCTCCGTCCCGATTGTGCTCACGGTCACCCCGCGTTCACGCAGCACCGTGCATAACGCGGCGACGTCATCGGCAGCCGGTCCCGCCGTCGAAAATGCGAGCACCGGAACGTCCGGCGTCACGGCGGCGATCGGCCCGTGGCGAAGATCGGCTGCACTGAATGCCTCTGCGAAGATCGCCGACGTCTCGCGAATTTTCAACGCGGTCTCTGCGGCGGCCGCGAGCAACGGTCCTCGGGCAACGGTGAGGATGCGGTCAGCGCCATCGAGACGGTGCGCGACCATGCCGACGCGGTCGTCATCGACCAGGGCCCGGCGGACCTGAGCAGGAAGTGCACCGAGGTCATCGTCGTTCCAGGGCACGGACCCCATCGCCGCAGCAACCAGCGCGAGGGCAAGCAGCGTCGCGGTGAACGTTTTCGTCGCGGGGACTGCGACCTCATTACCCGCGCTGAGGTCGATGACCACATCGGCTACATCCCCGAGCGGGCTCGGCGATTCATTGACGATCGCGACGGTCCGTGCGCCGGTCGCGCGCATCCGCTCGAGGACGCTGACGATCTCCGGGGTTCTCCCCGACTGGCTGATGCCCACCGCGAGATAGCCACGATGATCGGCGGAGATTCGGTAGAGCGTGTGCAGGCTCGGGGATGCCAGCGCAACGGGCCGCCCGCTCGCCATCTCGAAAAGGTAGCGCCCATAGAGCGCCGCGGTGTCCGACGATCCGCGGGCGAGCAGGACTGTGCCGCAGAGATGCTCGGGAAGCAGCGCGCCGACCGACGCCGTCACCTCGCCGCGGCGTGCAACCAGGCGCTCGAGAACCGATGGTTGTTCGGCCATCTCTGCAGCCATGTGCTCGCCGTTCACGCCACGTCCTCGTCGGGTGCGGGGATGTGCCAGCCGAGCAGTCGCGACTGAGCGCTGCCGTTTGCACCGGCCATGGAAAGGCCAGCCATCGCCGCGCCCACCACCGGACGGATCGTGCACAGGCTCGTCTCGGCCCTGGGCGCTTCAGCCCGGATGCTGTCAGCGATGAAGTCCAGAAGGATCGATCGGCTCGACGCGAGCACGGATCCACCGAGCACCACCTGGACTGGAGAGTCCTCCATCTCGAGTTGATGGAGCGCCGCAACCGCGAGGCGGGTGACCTCTGCACCCTGGTGGCGCATGATCGCAAGCGCTTCGGCGTCGCCTGCCTCGGCGGCGCTGACCACGATGGGCGGCAGCTCGATGAGCCGCGCCACTGAGAGGCCGCCCTGGTGGATCGCGACGGCGACCTCGAGGGCGCTCGGATATCCGAAGTACGCGGCCACGGCGCCTGCAAGAGTCGTCGCACGGCCGCGGCCGTCCTCGCTGCGGACGCCTGCGCCGAGCGCGGCCATCCCTATGTCAGGTCCCCCGCCCCAGTCACCGGTGATGTCGCCGAGCGCCGGAAACCAGGCTCGACGCCCGGATGGTGCGGCGCCGACGCAGTTCACACCAGCACCCACGGTGACTGCGACGCCATGGCCCGAGCCGGTCGCCGCCCACAGCACCGCGTAGACGTCGTTGGCGACATAACTCTGCTCGGCCCACCCTCGCGCTGACACCGCATCCGCGAGCGCGCGCTCCTCGGCCGGGAGATCCGCGCCCGCCATGAAGACGGCGGCGATACCCGCTTTGGCGCCGTTGCGTGACGGCAGCCCGGCCTCCTGCCAGGCGCGGTCGACAAGCACCTCAACAACGTCGATCGCCGCTCCCAGCCCCAGTTGATGCGGGGATGAGCCTCCCCCGCGGACCGACGCGAGCACTGTGCCGTCGGTATGCAGGATCAGGACGTCCGTCTTGGAGTTGCCGCCGTCCACCGCGACGATCACTTCGTGTGTGGTCATGCGAATGCCGGGAGGTACTTTCGATTGGCTGCGAGCAGGTCGGCCAGCAGCTGCTCGGCGATCGCGCTCTGCCCGATCAGTGGATGCGTGAGCAGCGCGCGAAAGGCGACCTCACGATCGCCGCTGACTGCTGCTGACGCCGTGAGCTCCTCATATGCGGCGATGTGCGCGACGAGCCCCGACTGATGCGGCGGCAGCGCCGGCACGGGGAGCGGCGCCGCACCACCGCTGCTCACGCGCGCCGGGACCTCAATGACCGTGTCCGCCGGCAGCTCGGGGATGATCCCGTTGTTTCTGACATCAACGACTTGAACATCGTCGCTCTCGCCGAACAGCGAGCTGAGCAGGTTGAGCGCCGCCTCGCTGTAGTAGGCACCGCCGCGCTGCATCAGCAGCTCCGGCTTGTCGTGCAGCTGCGGGTCCCGATACAGCTGCATGAGCTGGCGCTCGACCTCCATCACCTCCTCGGCGCGGCTCGGCGACTCGAGGAGCTCCTCCACGACGAGGTCGTGCTGGTAGTAGTAGCGCAGGTAATACGAGGGCACCGCGCCGAGGTTGTCGATGATCCGCCGCGGCAGCTCCACGTGGGCCGCGATTTCGTCGCCGTGCGTGCGCAGCAGCATCGGCAGCACGTCTTCACCGGAGACGTCGACCGACCGTATCCACGTGAGGTGATTGAGCCCGGCATGCCCGAGTTGCACGGCCTCAGGGGTGACGTCGAGCCACTCCGCGAAGAGCCGCTGAAAGCCGATTGCCACATTGCAGAGTCCGAGCGCGCGATGGCCGTGATCGAGGAGCGCGCGCGTCACGATGCCCACGGGATTTGTGAAGTCGATGATCCAGGCGTCGTCGGCGGCCTGCCGGCGGACGCGCTCGGCGATGTCGAGGACCACAGGCACCGTGCGCAGCGCTTTGGCAAACCCGCCTGCGCCGGTCGTTTCCTGACCGACGCAGCCGCAGCGGAGCGGGATGGTCTCATCCGTGTAGCGGGCCGCCTGCCCACCGACGCGGATCTGCAGGAGCACTGCCGACGCGCCGTCGACCGCAGCATCGAGATCGCCCGTCAGCGTCAGGCGGCCGTGGAAACCGTGCGCCTGTGCGATGCGCTGCGCGGCGCCGCCCACCACCTCGAGCCGTTCGGTATCGGGGTCCTGGAGCACAAGCTCGTCGATGCCGAAGCGATCAGCGATGCGACCGAATCCGTGCACCAGCTCGGGGCTGTACGTACTGCCCCCACCGACCACCGCTATCTTCATGCGCTCTTGTCGGTGGGCGTGTCCTCGCTGCGCCGCTGCTCGCGAACCTTCATGAGGTCGATCGCGGTTCGCGCGATCGGCGTGTCGGAGCCGAAGATGCGATCGAACGCGAGCCGCAAACCCGTTGTGCTGCAACCCGCGATGACGGCATCGACGCCGAGCGCCGATACCTCGAGCCGCGGCGAGAAGGGCGAGATGGACGCGAGCGCTTCACCGATCGGCCGGAGGAGGAGGTCGCCGCCACCGGTGCCGATTCCGCCGCCAAGGACCACGAGCTCTGGATCGAGCACCGCTGCCACCGCGGCGATGGCGTGGGCGAGACGGCCCGCCTCGATCCGTACCACTCGATCGGCGTTGGGATCACCGTGGCGTGCGGCGTCGAAGATCGCCGCCACGGAGCTCGCGGAACTCCATCCCGTTCTCGCGCGCGAGCGCGACGATCGCGGCTGATCCCACAAGGCTTTCGTAGGCGCCGGTCCCCCATGTCGCGCGATGGCCCACGCGGACCTCGGCGCCGAGGTCGAGGCGGAGAAACCCGATCTCGCCCGCGAGTCCCGCCGCACCGCGGCGCAGGGCGCCGTCGACGAACACCCCGGTGCCGACACCGCTGCCGACCGAGAGCAGGACGAAGTCCTCGCTGTCCTGGGCGACGCCCTGAACGTGCTCGCCGACAGCCGCCATGTTGACGTCGTTCTCGAAGATGACCGGTGCCACCAAAGCCTCACGAATCGCGGGGATGACCTTGGGGCTCTCCCAGCCGGCGAGCTGCGGAGCGAGCGAGAGGTGGTCGGCTCCAGGGCGGAGCACGCCGGGCGTGCCGACGACGACCTGGTTGATCTCGTCCAGCGTGATGCCGGCTTCGCCCGCCAGCGTCTCCGCGGCCTGGCGCAGCTGCGAGATCACTGCTTTCGCCGTGCTCCGGGGCGTCCGGTTGGCACACCGGCCCACCACTGCGCCGGTGAGATCGGCCAGGGCCGCACGAACCCACTCCCGGCCGACGTCCAGGCTCAGCACCCACCCGGCGCTGGGGTTCACGTCGTAAAGCTGTGCGCTCGGACCCGGCAGTCCGCTCGTCCGTCCGACCCTGCGCAGCAGGCCGAGATCCACGAGCTGTCCGAGGACCTCGGAGACGGTGGGCTTGGAAAGCCCCGTGCTCCGGACGACGTGCGGGGCGGCCACGGGACCGCCTGCGTGCACCAGCTCGAAGGTGGTGCGCAGGTTGATGGCGCGAAGCAGACTGGGCTTCGCCGCTTCCGGTGCCGGCATCGAGTTCTGTCTCCCGACGATGGTTAGTAAGGGTGGTTGTCTACAGCATCGTGCTGCAAGACCATCAAGGAACGCTCGGGTCGTTGTCGATCTGCCACGCGAATGCCATCGGCGACGAGGCGGTGAGGTCGAGCGCGGGCTCATCCGTCGACCACGACTGCACGTTGTCCTGGAAGATCGCGGTGGCGCTGTTGAATTGCGCGAACGTGTCGACGCCGTCAGCAGGACACGTGCGCATCCCCGCAACCACGCCGGTTGCGGCGAAGGAGTTCGGGCCTTCCACAGCCGCACCGGCGAGAATC
The DNA here is from genome assembly GCA_963791435.1 of Candidatus Dormiibacterota bacterium. Lineage (GTDB taxonomy): Bacteria > Chloroflexota > Dormibacteria > Aeolococcales > Aeolococcaceae > Palsa-851. The sequence goes on along the minus strand of CAWBSL010000003.1, from coordinate 249,822 downwards.
GGCGTGGTGCCGTTCAGCGACCCGGCGAGATTCGCGACCTGGTGCTGCATGCAATCGGGGAAGGTGGTCCCATCACCGACGATCAGCGAGGTACCCCAGGCGTTGGCGCCCAGGATGTTGCCGAGCCAGCGTGAGTCATCGCTCGCGTAGGCGTCCGTACCGGTGAGCTCGTCGTACTCCGCGGCCATCACCACGAGGCCGGCGCCATGGCTTGTCGTGTCGAAGGTGTCCCAGGGGAACCCGAACCCGAAGGGGTCGGAGTTGCTCTGCGCCACGGCCTTGTTGAGCTGCTTGCCGAGGTCGGCGAGAAGCTGTGCCTTGGTCACCTCGAGTCCACTGGGGTTGCCTGCATGCTCGATCGCCTTGTAGAGCTCGAAGTGCGCAAGGCCGGTGACGTCATACAGGTTGAGCGTGTCGGCTGCGTCGTACGGACCCGTGATGTACGCGCGCGCCCAGTGCGCCGCCTGACGCAGGTAGTACATCGCGTTCGTGTTCGGAACACCGGCCGGCACCGGGCCCGCCGACAGGGCGTCGTAGAGCTCGGTCGCGCCCCACTCGAGGTCGTCGCGCCATTCCTTCTCGGGGTAGAAGTCGTAGGGAATGGCCGTCTGCAGGCGACCCGGATGCGTGTTCGCGAGGGCGTAGATGTCCTCGGCGTCCTCGAGACAGGTGGCGGCCTGCGCAGGCTCGGTCACGCGATCGAGCTGGTAGCAGAGCGCGAAGTCCGCCGCGAGCCTCCCCGCGAGATTGGGGCTGATGAGCGACCCTGGCGCTCCGGCGCGGAACACCGGCCGGTTGCGGATGTAGCGATCCTCCGGATTGCTTCCACCATACGCGTCGTCAGCCTGCGGCAGCCGCCAGATGTCGTGGTCGCCGGTGATCTTGCTGTTGCCCTCGCCGATGCCGACCTGCAGGTACAGCGTTTTCGTGCTGTCGTTCCACATGTTCTCGAGCCAGCTGATCCCGAACGCCGCCTCTGCGGTGTAGTTGGATGTGGCAGAGCCCGATCCGAGCTGGTTCGGAAAATCGCGGACGTCGGTCTCCATCATGCCGACGACGTAGCTGATCGTCTCGGTGAACTTCAGATAGTCACCCGCATCCCACCAGCCACCGGCGGCATCGATGGTGACGCCGAGCGGCGTCAGGTCACCCTTGAAGTCACCGTTGCTGTTGACGACCGGGATGAGATACGTCATCGCACCCTCGTCATTGAGATGCCCCGGCGCGGATCGCAACGCGGAAGGAATGTAGTCGGGTCCGTCACGCTCGTTCTGATAGAACGACAGCGAGTTCGTCATCGCGGTCGCGTACAGCCGCGCCGGGCTCGCAACCTGGAACCGCGGCGAGCGCGCGTACATCGATCCGTCGCTCACCACGATGTGATACGAGCCGGCAGCATGGACGGCGTTGAAGTCCATCGCGTACACGTCCGGGTACGAGGCGCTCCACGCGCCTTGATCCGCGCCGACGGTCGATGTGTACACGGTCACGCCACGCGAGCTCACCACCCGGAACACGACTCCCGGACGCGCCGCCGAAGTCATCAGGTACGCGCGCTTGGTTGCGTTGGTGGCGTAGCCCACCTGATCGACCCGAACCTGTGCATGAACCGCCGGCGCCGCCTCTGCCCCACCTGCAGGGATCAGCGCCGGGAGAGTGACCAGCACGGACGCGGTCACCAGCACCGCCTGACGGAGGGCGATCCGCCGTCGACGACGCGCTGGACGAGGTCTCATGGTTAGGGATTCTTCCTATCAGCTGCCACTGCTGTCAAGCGGCGGCGTGGGCTCGAACTTGAGAGGCCGTGTTTGGGCATCCGATCGCGACGTCTGGGAGGTGGTTGACCACAGTGCTGATGTTAAGGTAGCTTTCCTATAAATTACCGGCCGCGGATCACTCTCACCCACCCTGCGGGGACAGCGAGACTTCGGAGGAACCCGGATGCTAGGAACGTGGCGACCGAACAGGAATCCCGTCGGCCGGTCAACGCGACGCCTCAAGCCGATCACCGTGATGGCTGTGGCCGGGGTGCTTGCTGCAGCCTGCGGCTCGGCATCGACGGCGACCAGCGGCGGGACAGCGAACACCGGCAAGATCGGCGGCAAGCTCCTCATCGACAACGAGAGCGGGAGCACGTGGACCTGTCAGTTCAATCCGTTCAACCCGTCGGTGAACATCACGTCGATCGGATTCATCTACGAGCCGCTCGAGTTCATCAACATCCTCCAGACCAACCCGGACGGGACGCCGAAGGTGACCCCGTGGCTCGCCACAGGATCGAGCTGGAGTGCCGACTTCAAGACGCTGACCATGACGATCCGGTCGGGCGTGAAATGGAGTGACGGCAGCCCGTTCACCGCGAATGACGTCGTGTACACGTTCAATGCCCTGAAGGCGGATCCGGCGCTCGACCTCAACGCGCTGTGGTCGGTGGACAGCGGGCCGCTCACCAACGTTGCGTTGCAGGGCACCAACCAGGTCGTGTTCACCTTCAACGCGGCGGCACAGTCGTACTTCTATTACGTCGCGGACCAGACCCCGATCATCCCGCAGCACATCTGGGGCAGCCTCGACCAGACCAAGCTCGACACTGCAGCGGATGCCACTCCCGTTGGCACCGGCCCGTATCTCATGTCTGACTGCTCGCAGGACAACATCAAATACCTGCGCAACACCCACTACTGGCAGAGCACACCGGGGCACCCGGTGCCGCAGGTCGCGGAGGTCGACTACCCCGCGTTCCTGAGCAACACCTCGGCCAATCTCTATCTCGCGCAGGGCGAGGCGCAGTGGGGCGCCCAGTACATCCCCAACATCCAGTCCTACTACATCAACAAGAGCCCGTCGACGCGCCACTACTGGTTCCCGCCGACGCTCAACGTCTCGCTCTTCCCCAACCTGAGCAACCCGCTGCTCGGCAACCTCGCAGTCCGCCAGGCCATCTCCATGGCGATCGATCGCTCCCAGGTCTCGCAGCGCGGCGAGAGCGGATACGAGCCCGCGGCGAACCAGACGGGCATCGTGCTGCCGACGTACCAGGCGTGGTACGAGAAGTCGCTCGACCCCACCACGTACAGCCCGTCAAAGGCTGAGTCGACGCTACAGGCGGCCGGCTTCACCAAGGGATCGAACGGCATCTACGCGAACGCGCAGGGCCAGCAACTCTCGTTCACCATCAAGACGATCAGCGGCTACACGGACTGGGACGCGTCACTCCAGGTCATCACCCAGGAGCTCAAGGCCGTCGGCATCAACGTGACCGTCCAGGACGAGGACAGCACGCCGTACACCAACGACACGCAGAACGGCAACTTCCAGCTCGCGTATGGCGAGATGCCGGTCGCGGGGCCAGGTCCGTACTACGAGCTGCGCCCCATGCTCTTCAGCGGGAGCATCGGCTCCACCAACTACGAGCGCTACAAGTCGGTTGCGACTGACGCCCTCTTCAACGAATACTCCGGCGCGACGCCGGCGGAGCAGCTCACGATCATCCATCAGATCTCGCAAGTCATGGCTCAGGACCTCCCGGTGATCCCGGTGGTCGAAGGCGTGGACTGGTACCAGTACGACACCACGAGCTTCGGCGGCTGGCCGACGCCGTCGGATCCGTATGCGCAGCCTCCCGTCTGGGCAACCCCTGACAACGGCGTCGTGCTCACCAAACTCTATCCGGTGAGCTAGCGTAGCCCCCATGCGCTGGGTCAGGGCTCGGCCGACGCGGCGGTGAGGTACGTCACCCGCCGCGTCGGCCTCTTTCTCATCACGCTCTGGGCCGCGCTCACCGTCAATTTCATCATTCCGCGCGTCATGCCGGGCAATGAGGCGCAGGCGGTGCTGGCAACGTTCCGCAATGTCAACCCCGCGGCCCTGCACGCGCTGGAGATCGAGTTCGGTGTCAACGTGCATCAGAACCTGCTCATCACCTATCTGCAGTACATCGGCAACTGCCTGACGGGCCAGTTCGGCCTCACCGCGCAACGGGTTCCGGTGCTGACCGAGATCATCAGCAAGCTGCCCTGGACGCTCGGGCTGGTCGGCGTCACGACGGTGATCGCCTTCGGCATCGGGACATTGGTCGGCGTCCTGGGTGCGTGGCGCCGCGGCGGCAAGCTCGACGGCGTTCTGCCGCCGATGCTCTTCATCGTCGCCTCGTTCCCCGTCTTCTTCGTCGGTCTTCTCCTCCTCTACGTGTTCGCGGTCACGCTCAACTGGCTCCCGCTCAGCTCCAACTACAGCATCGGTATCGAGCCGTCGCTGTCGCTGTCCTTCGTCGGGGACGTGCTCGTCCACGCGATCCTTCCCGGCATCAGCCTTGTCGTGGTGACAGCCGGACTCTGGATCTACTCCATGCGCAACAACATGATCACCACGCTCGCCGAGGACTACGTGAAGATGGGCCGTGCCAAGGGGCTGAAGAGCTGGCGGATCATGATCGATTACGCCGCACGCAACGCCATCCTTCCCAACCTGACGGGATTCGCGATGCAGCTCGGGTACGTGCTGGGGGGATCCATTCTCATCGAGTACACGTTCTCGTACCCCGGGCTCGGCTATCTCTTCTACACGAGCACGACCGACCACGATCTGCCGTTGATGCAGGCGCTGTTCCTCGTGTACACGCTGGCGGTGCTCGTGTGCGTGCTCGTGGCAGACCTCGCCACTGCCGGGTTGGATCCGCGGACGCGCGATGCATAGCGAGCGCAACGCATGAGCACCGCCATCATCACCGCCGACGCGGAGCCGGTTGATGCCGTCGCGACGGATCGCCCGCAGAGTGCGTTCGCGCGCTTCACGCAGGCGATCATCCGCAATCGCAAGGCCACGGCCGGGACAGTGATCCTGTTGATCCTCGTGCTGGTGGCGATCTTTCCTGGCGTGATCGCGCGTGACGATCCTCAAGCGGCCATCTACGGTCAGGACCTCGGCCCGTCGGCACAGCACCTCCTCGGCACGACGCAGCTGGGTCAGGACGTCTTCTCGCAAGTGATCTGGGGCACCCGCCTCACGCTGATCGTCACCGTGGTCGTCAGTGCGATCGCCACGGTCATCTCGATGGTCATCGGAGTCACTGCTGCGTATGTCGGCGGCCTCACCGATCGTTCCCTGTCGCTGCTCACCGACATCTTCCTGATCATCCCGACGCTGCCGCTGCTCATCGTGCTCGCGTCGTACCTCCCGCCTGGTTCGGTCACGATGATCGTGGTGCTGACGGCCACGAGCTGGGCGTTCCAGGCGCGACAGCTGCGGTCTCAGGGACTCTCGCTGCGTGCTCGCGAATTCCTGTCGGCGGCGAAAGTGCGGGGCGAACGCACCTCGTACATCATCTTCGTCGAGATCATCCCGACGATGACGTCGCTCATCGTGGCGTCCTTCCTCGGGCTCTCCGTGTTCGTGGTCGGGTTCGCCGCGGGCCTGCAGTTCCTCGGTCTCGGCAACAGCACCGAGCTGACCTGGGGAACGATGCTGTACTACGCGCAGCAGGGCGGCGCCCTCGAGGCGGGAAACGCGTGGTGGGCACTGGCTCCCGGCGCCGCAGTGGCACTCATGGGCGCCGGGTTCGCTCTGGTGAACTATGCCTTCGACGAGATCGGCAATCCCGCGCTCCGGCCGGTGAGAAAGCGACGTGCCAGAAAGCCTGCTTGAGGTCGAGGACCTGTCGGTCACGTACCTCACCGACACCGCGGACATCGGCGCTGTGGACCGAGTCAGCATGTCGGTGCAGGCCGGTGAGTTCCTCGGCATCGTCGGGGAGTCCGGCTGCGGAAAGTCGACGTTGCTCTTTGCCATCGCGCAACTCCTGTCACCCCCCGCGGAGGTCACGTCGGGTCGCGTCGTCTTCAAGGGCCAGGACCTTGTCCAGCTCTCCGAGAACTCGCTGCGGCTCGTGCGGTGGCGCGACTACTCGGTGGTGATGCAGAGCGCTATGAACGCGCTCAACCCGATGAAGAGCATCGGTGCGCAGTTCAAGGACACGATCCGCGCGCATGAGCACATGTCCGCCGACGGCATCAGGACGCGATCGGCCGAGGTGCTGCATCTTGTCGGCATCGACGCCGCGCACCTCGAGAGCTATCCGCACCAGTTGAGTGGCGGGATGCGGCAGCGAGCCATGATCGCGATGGCGCTGCTCTTCACTCCGCAACTCGTGATCATGGATGAGCCGACCTCCGCGCTCGATGTCGTGGCGCAGCGATCGCTCATGACCCAGATCAAGGATCTCCAGCAGCAGTTCGGCTTCGCGGTCATCTTCGTCACGCACGACATGTCGGTGGTCGCCAACTACTCGGACCGCGTCATGGTCATGTACGCCGGTCAGGTGGCTGAGCTCGGCGAGACCAATTCGATCTTCGATCGGCCGTTGCACCCGTACAGCAAGGGGCTGCTCGAGGCGTTTCCGTCGGTTCGCGGCCCGCGCCGGCCGCTGATCGGCATCCCCGGCAGCCCGCCCGACCTCGGCCGGCCGCCGACGGGATGCCGTTTCCATCCGCGCTGCAACGTGGCGATGCCACAGTGCACGACGATCGAGCCCGAGCTGTATGACATCGACGACACGCAGGTGCGGTGCCTGCTGTTTGCGAAGGACGCGGCGCCGGTGGCCGCGCGATGACCGTCGTGCCGGCAGCGGTCCCCGATGCTGACGGAGCGCCGGCAGCAGTTCCCGGCGCCGACAGTGTCCTGCTCAGAACCGCGGGCCTGACCAGGCACTTCCGCCTTGGAGGATTGCTCTCTCGCCGCACGCTTCATGCCGTCGACGACCTCGACATGGTCATCAACGAGCGCGAGATCGTCGCACTCGTCGGCGAGAGTGGCAGCGGCAAGACGACCGTGGCGCGGCTCCTGGCGATGATCTATCCCCCAACACGCGGTGTCATCTTCTACCGGGGCCGTTCGGTGCACAAGCTGCGCTCCCGCAAGGACGTCCTGTGGTACCGCGGCGAGGTGCCGATGGTCTTCCAGGATCCGTACAGCGCCATGAACCCGGTGTTCCGCGTGTCACACGGAGTGATGCGCAACCTGAAGCTGCACCGGCGTGAGTTGAGCAAGGCGCAGCGAGTTGAGGAAGCCGAACGAGTCTTCGATATCGTCGGGCTCAACCCGGCTGGAGACATGCTGCGCAAGTTCCCGTACGAGATGAGTGGCGGCCAGCGTCAGCGCGTGGGGTTCGCTCAGGCGCTTGCGGTACGCCCCAAGTTGATCCTCGCCGACGAGCCGGTGTCGATGCTCGACGTCTCGATCCGTGCCGGCATCCTCAACATGATGGCGAACCTGCGCGCCCAGGAAGACGCTTCGATCCTCTACATCACGCACGACATCGCCAGCGCGCGCTACGTGGCGGATCGCATCATCGTCATGTACGCGGGACACGCTGTCGAGCAAGGCCCGACAGAGGTTGTGCTCGCACGACCGAAGCACCCATATACGCAGCTCCTCCTCTCAGCGGTGCCGGATCCGCGCGAGAAGGCCGTGCCGGTCTCCGCCGACAGTGGTGAGCCGCCGCGAGTCATCGATCCCGGTGAGGGCTGCCGTTTCCGCCAACGTTGTCCATATGCAATCGACAGGTGCGCGCAGATCACACCGCTGCTCCGACCGATGGGGCCTGTACATGATGCCGCCTGTCACGTCGCTGTGGCCGACGCAGACGACCGCGATGAGGTCGCTGCCGGCGCTCCGTTGGTTTCGTAGCGAACACACAACGTTTCCGCTGCGTGGCACCATCTCCGGGCTTTGATCCTTTGCGGCCATTGCGGGGCCGATCGGCTGGTTCCGCTCAGCTTCACACCGCCCCGGCGTGATGATCGGTTGCTAGGCGGCTGGCCGGCGCCCCGCCGCCGACCGATATTCAAGTGCATCACGTGCGGCTCGCGCCTTCGGGCCGGTGACACTGTTCGCACAGCGGACGGCGTGAGCTAGAACCTGGACGCGGTTCGCACAGCGAACGGTGCTGACACACCACAAGAAGTCGTTTCGTACGGCTGACGGCTCCAGCACACGGCGAGAGGCTCAGGCGCGAGCTGCGACGAGAATCCGAACAGCACGTTCGGCCGCGTCCCGCACGCGCTCGACAGGATCACCGTGGAGCGCCGCGGCTGAACTCCAGCGCATCACCAAGGCAGTGGCGAGCGATCACCTTCGCAGCCATCTCCCGGAACTCGCCACGCAGTGTCCCTCGTCCCGGCGATCACTGCACTCGTCGCTGATTCGTCCCAGGCGTAGAGCAGACCTCGCATCGCCCAGACGCGAGGCCAGTATCCCTGCTTCCCGCCGTTGTAGCCAATGACCACACTTGTCGCAGGGAGACCTCCCAGCACGTGCAGGAGTGCGTCATCCACGTCGCGTCCCTCGAGCAGGTCGATGCAGTGAGCGACCACCTCGAGAGTCCCGCGCCGGCGGCACTCGGCATGGATATGTTCACCGGGGGTTATTGCGCGTTTCGGCACCCGCTCATTGTCGTGCGAACGCAGTTCAGCGTTGCCGCACGCCTGTCAACGAGAGCCACTCGATCGCTTGGGTCGAGCTTCACTCGATGTGGCCGCTCAGGTATTCGACGTGCGGGCGCGACTGGGAGAGCGAGTGAGGTTCCGGACATCCGCCGCCGCAAGGACGATGACTGCCGACGCCACGATTGCGAGGCCACCGCCGGTCAGCGCCGTGGCCGTACCAATGAGCACAGCGAGCGGCCCGGCGATCGTGGTGCCGATCGGGCTCAGCGCGTACGACCCGAGCGCGTCGTATGCGGCGACGCGTGACAGCAGGTTTGGCGGAATCTGTTCCTGGATCGCGGTGCTCCAGTTGACCTCGAAGACTTCCATCCCGATCCCGGCGAGGAGTGCGGCGAGAGCGACGAGCGGAACGGCGAGTGGCGCCGCGAGCGCGAACAGGGGAAGCGCCATGAGCGGCACGGCGATGCTGGCGGCGTGCAGGAGTTTTGCCGGTCGGTAGCGGAGCATGAGCGCGGCGCCGATGACGGCTCCCGCAGACTGCGCGGCGACGATGAGCCCCCAACTGGATGCGCCGCCGAGGTGCTCTTCGGCGATGGCCGGACCGAGCACGCTGATCGCTCCGACGTAGATCGCGTTGACGAGCCCGAACTGGACGACGATGATCCAGAGCCAGCGTCGTGAGGTGAAAGCGCGCCACCCGTCGCGCAGCTCGTTGATGACGCCGGAGCGAACGATCGGCGGAAGGTTGGTGAAGCGCATCCCCGCGCGAAACACACCGGCGACGAAATAGCTGCTCGCGTCGGCGACGAGTTCCCAGCCCGGACCGACTGCAGCGATGACGAGCCCGCCAAGCGCGGCGCCGCCGATCTGGGCGCTGTTGAGGCCGAGGCGCCGCACAGCATTTGCAGAGGCGAGCTGGTCGGCGTCCACCGTCTGCGGAAGAAGCCCTTGCGCGGCGGGCATGTACAGCCCGAATGCGGAGCCGCGAGCTGCGGTCAGCAGCATCATCTCCCAGACCTGCGCGTGGCCGGTGAGCACGAGCACGGCGAACCCGGCCTGGGCAAGTCCCTGTCCGATGTTGGCCGCGACCATCACGTGCTGACGCGGTAGCCGGTCTGCGAGCACGCCACCGAAGAGCAGAAACACGACGGTGGGCAACAGCCCGGCGGCGGCGACAAAACCGACGTCGCTGACAGTGCCGCCGCTTTTCAGAACCGCAAAAGGCACTGCGACCAGCGCCATCGCCGAGCCGATCATCGAGGTGACGTCGCAGCCGACGAGCAGCTGAAAATTGCGATGTGCGAGCGGCCCTCGCAGCCGCCCGAACCGCCGCATCAATGCTGTTGCTCTTCCGACCCGCCGGAGTCGATCGCGAAGAGCATCGCGGTCGCGCTGACGTGTTTGGACCCGGCCGTGCGCGGCGTCTGCGCGGCGGTGTGCAGGTCGTTCATCGCTGCAACCATCCGTTTGACGATGTCGTCCCAGATCGCCTGGTCGACCCAGAGCTCGGCGTCACCGAAGAGGCGCCACGCCTGCGGCGGCGAATCCGCAGCGCGTCGCGTGACCTCCTCCGCCACCGCGCGAACGACCAGCCGGGGATCCTCCTTCGACCACTCCGCGTGTCCCGCCGGGCGCGAGCGATAGCAGCGCTCCTGGCCGCCCCGCACTGACCGCGTCTCAACGAGCTCGAGATACCCGGCGGCCACGAGTTGACGGACGTGAAAGCTCACAGCCGCGTGGCGCATGCCGAGTTCGCGGGCCAGTTCGGCGCTCGACATCGCCCTCCCGGTCAGGAGCGAAAGGATGCGCACCCTGAGCGGATGGGACAGCGCTCGTAACTGCTGCCGCTGCGTTACCTCCAAAGACATGTTTGGGAGTATCGCAGACCGCGCAGCAACCTGCAAGCGGTTCTTTGGGAGTTGCTAAAAGACGTTGGGCACGGCGGCGCGTTCGACGCATTTGCACAGATGTAACCGTCGGCGAGGGTTCCCGTTCAATGGGATGAGACAGACATGAAACTCACAACCATCATGAGCACGGCAATCGCCGCCGTTGGCCTCGCAGCTGTTCCCTTAGCGGATCGCGGGACCTTTGACGCCAAAAGCGATGGCCTCTGGCCCTGTTTCGTAATCAATGGCGAGGCGCAGACTGCGATCAGGAGGTATCTGTGGTGACGACCCCGACGACCAAGGATGGGGTTGACGCGAGTGAGTTGCAGCCCAGAACCCGGAACAACCGCCACCGGTTGATTGCCACCTTGCCCGTAGCCCTCCTCGTGGCCTCCTGTGCCGCTGCCGGCCCAACCACCACCCCAACGCCGACCGCCAGCGCCACCGCGACCCCAACCGCAGTCCCAACCCCGAGCCCGACTGCGGTTCCCATGTCAGCTCCCGAGCCTCCTTTGGCTCTCTTTTACAGCGACGAAGGAGCGATGGCGGTATTCAACGGCCAGGGAGTGGAGCAGTGGAGTTCTGACCAATGCCCAGGAGGGGCAGCTTTTCGGACTGACGGCCAAGCAGGCCAGTAGCTACAACCTCGGACCCCAGGCTGGAGATTCCGATGTGTTCTTCTTCTATCAAGCCTCACCAACCACTCCCAACCAAGTCGTCGTCCTCTCTCGGACTGGCATGTTGATCGGCAAGGGGACTGCTCCGGCTCTGGCCAGTCCCGGTGACCTCAGCTACTCCTTGGACAGCTTTCAAGTCTCCCCCACCGGGACCGAGTGGGCTTGGAGCGTCGATGAGACCCCAAATGCCACCGGCAAACATGACGGGGTTATCGAACTGGGTGGTCTTGGGCAATCCAATCGAATCCTCTACCGCTGGGTGGCACCGGTCGGGTATGGGGAACAGGTGGCGGCCTGGACCGACACCGGGATCATCATGCAGCGGGTGCAGGACGGGCCCTGCGGGAGCGGCGGTGGGGATGCGTGGTTCGTCATCAACCCCAGCACCGGCCAACTGCGCCAACTGGTCCCTTCCACCGAGCAGATGCTGGATGCCCGCAGCCGCGTCATCGCCGCCAGCCCTGCAAATGCTCCGCACTCCGTCTTAATCAACGGGGTGACCTACTCCGAGAGTAAGTCCATCGTCTACGGAGCTTCGATCAGTCCGGACGGCGCCCACGTCGCCGTCGGTCGCGAAAGTTTCAACCCTTGCGGGGGCGGCGCCATCCCCACCACCTCACTTGAAATGGTGACCCTGGCCAATCGCAGTCACATCGATATTGCCAACCTGCAAATCTACGGTTGGTGGGGCAATGACGAATTCGTCGCATCCCCGCCCGACAACACGCCCCCGCCCCCTGGAACCAATGGGTACGAGAGCGGAAGTTGGTGGACCTACACGCTGCAGGGCAAGCCAGTGAGCCAAATCTGTCCGGTCAATACGCAGTGGATCTACGAGGGAGCGCTCGCGTAAAGCTCTCTCTGCAACAACCGTGGTGGAGGCGCCGGGGATCGAACCCGGGTCCGAAGCCGCGTTCCATGCGACATCTACGAGTGTAGTCCCGGTTTTTATCTCACCTCAATCGCGCCCTGGGACCAGGCTCGGCTGCGGCCAGCCTCGGTGAATGTCCCGCCCGGCGCCGAGGCGCCACCGGGCGGCGAGACTGCTTGCATTAACGTCGGGTCCGACCCCCACAGCCGAGGAGCCGGTCGACGTCAGGCCGAAGCCTGAGCTTTTTTCGCTTTTGCTACTTACGCAGCGAGAGCGAGGGGTGCGTTATTCGCACGTATATTTTTCCCGGTTTTACGAGCCCGGGGCTCGAACTCGCATTCGCACGACCCACGACCCCGTCGAAACCAGTACGCCCCCATGGGAACGCAGCTGTCCGAGATCAGCGTGCACGGATGATCATAGCGCGTCGCCCGTCTCCATATTCAGGGTCGGTGGCGCTGCGACACCTGTTGCCCGGCGCTCAACCGCGGTGCAGGGTCCGCCAGAACGCGACGCACCCCGCGACAAGAGCCTGGTGCGGCCGTGTGAAACGACCACCGCACCCCGTCATCCTCGTAAATGGCGAGCGTTGCTACCCTTGCAGCATGTCGACTGTCGTGGCGTCTCCGCGCGCCCCCGGATGCCCGAGCATCGCGTGTTCGCCGAGGTCGAGATGACCACGGGGCAAGGCGTTGTCACACCTCCGGTGACCTACGCGCGGATGCTGCGCGTCCCGGGGTTCCGGCAACTGCTGATCAGTTCGCTGCTCACCAGAACCGCCGCGCAGATGTGGACGGTCGGCCTCGTCCTCTTCGCGCTGCAGCGCTACCACTCGCCGAGCATCGCGGGAGTCAGCTTGTTCCTCCTCATCTTTCCCGGTCTGCTCATGAGCCCGATCGCCGGCGCACTCCTCGACCGCCACGGACGCAAGCGCCTCATGACGCTCGACTTCACGGTCGCAGCAGTGTGCTGCACTGCGATCGTCTCGTTGTCGTTGACCAACCACCTGCCCATCTGGGGTCTCTACGCGCTGCTGGTGGGCGGCTCACTGACGAGCACGCTCAGCATCGCCGGGGCGCGCTCGATGTTTCCGCTCATCCTCCCCCGCGATCTGTGGGATCGCGGCAACGCTGCGGACAGCGTCCTGTACGGCGTGTCGAGCATCGCCGGCCCTGGGCTCGCCGGCGCGCTCATCGCGTTGGTCGGCAGCGAAGCCGCCCTCGCGGGAGCGGCGATCGGATTTGTCGCCGGCGCCGTCGCGCTCCAGGGAGTCGCCGAGCCTGCACACGCCGGTGGGATGTCCTCCCACATCTTTTACGAAGCCTGGCGCGGCCTCTGCTACGTCGTCAGCAATCGCACGTTGCGGTGGATCGCGGTCGGGTTCTCGACGCTCAATGTGGGCTGGGGGATCATGATCGTCGCCCTCCCGGTCGTGGTCTTCCACCTGCACGGCAATGCCGCCGTCGTCGGCGCCATCCTGGCCCTCGCCGGCGCAGCCGGAGTGCCCGCGGCACTCATCACGGGCCGCCTTCGGACGGAGGGACACGAGCGCGAGGCGATGGCGCTGCTCGGTGCCGTGATGGGTCTCTCGATCCTGGTGTTGCTCGTGCCTTCGCTGGCGCTGATCGCCGTGGGCATCGCGATCGCCGGTGGCGCGGATGCCGCGTCGAGCGTGCCCGCCTTCTCGCTGCGTCAGCGTCGCACCTCACGGGCATGGTTCGGGCGCGCCTTCGCCGTGTCGATGGCATTGAACTTCTCGGGTGTCCCCATCGGCTCCGCCCTCGCGGGCCCCGCGCTCGGGGTGTCGACCACGTTCGCCGTGCTGTGCGCGGCCGGGCTCACCGTCGCTGGGAGCGCCGTCCTCCAGCTGAAGATCCCGGCCACCGCCGCCATACCGGTTGAGCGTGCGGCGACCTGACCATTGAGCAGACGGCGGGCGCCGTTGGTAGGCTGATCGCATGCTCCAGGTTCCGGCCGGATCGGTGACGCGCTAGTTGCCCCATTTCGACGCGCCGTCTGGAGCTGACCCTGCGGTCGGCACAAAACTGAAGCGGGTCATCGTCATCGGCACCGTCGCCCGACGCGACGAGCGCGAGCAGCGCGACATCGAGCTCGACGAGCTCGAGGAACTGGCCCGGACGCTCGGCACCGAGGTGCTCGAGCGGAGCCTGATCTCTTTGCGCGAGCCGCATCCGGCCACGTTCTTCCGCTCGGGCGTCGTGGCCGCGTTCGCGTCCCACCTCGCCGAGCTGGAGATGCCTGCGGTGCTCTGCAACGACCAGCTCACCCCGCGCCAGCAGCGCAATCTCCAGGAGGAATGGGGCGTCCCCGTCCTCGATCGCACGGAGGTGATCCTCGCCATCTTCGCCCGCCGGGCCATCACCGCCGAGGGGCGGGTGCAGGTCGAGATGGCGCAGCTGGAGCATCTCCTGCCGCGTCTCGCGGGTGGCTGGTCCCACCTCGAGCGCCAGCGCGGTGGTGTCGGGCTCCGCGGCGGTCCTGGAGAGAAGCAGATCGAGGTGGACCGGCGCCTCATCCGCCAGCAGCTGAAGCGCCTTCGCGAGCGCCTGGTGGTGATCGAACGGCAGCGCCGTACACGGAGAACCGCCCGGACCAACGTCCCACTCGCCTCCTGCGCCCTCGTCGGATACACGAACGCCGGCAAGTCGACCCTGCTCAACGTCCTGACGCACAGCACCGTCCTCGCCGACGACCTGCTCTTCGCGACGCTCGACCCCACCTCGCGCCGCCTCGAGCTGCCCTCCGGCAAGCTCGTCATCCTCACCGATACGGTCGGTTTCATCCAGAAGCTGCCGACCGAGCTCGTCGAGGCATTCGCCGCCACCCTCGAGGAGGTGCGCCAGGCTCACATGCTCTGCCTCGTAGTCGATGCATCGCACCCCGACGCGGAGCAACAGCTCATCACCGTCCTCGACACGCTGCGGTCGATGGACTGCGACCAGCCGATGATCCTCGCGCTCTCCAAGGTCGACCGCCTGACCGCATCCGAAGTCCGCTCCGCTCGCCTCCGCCTCGGCGACGTCGCCGGGGTCTCGGCGCTGGCCGTCAGCGCGACCAAGGGAACCGGGCTTCGCGAGCTGCGCCAGCGCATCGACGGGCTCGCCGCGCAGGTGGTCCCGGATATCAAGGCCAACCGCCCGAGCGCGGCCTCTCAGGCCCTGCCGCCCGGAGCCGAGTTCCACGCCGCAGCGGGCTGAGGTCCGGAGCCAGCTCGGGACTTCGCCCTCATTGGCGGAGCTCCGCGCTCATTGGCTCGCCGCAGACCGACCCGCGTCGAATCCGGAATCTCCACGGCTCGCCGTGCACGTCAGTTCTTGATCGCGCGCTCCATATCACGTTCGGCGTCGCGCTTCGCCACGTCCTGACGCTTGTCCCACAGCTTCTTGCCGCGGGCGAGGCCGATCTCCACCTTGACCCGGTTGCGAACCAGGTACAGCCTCAGGGGGATGATCGTCAGCCCCTGCGTCCGCACGCGCCCGTCCAGGTACTCGATCTCGCGCTTATGCAGGAGCAGGCGCCGGCGGCGCTCAGGTTCCGGGTTGTTGCGGTTGCCGTGCTGATACGAGGCGATATTCACCTGCATCAGCCACGCCTGGCCGTTCTCGACCCGCACGTAGCCGTCGCGCAGCTGGATCCGGCCGGTTCGCAGTGACTTCACCTCGGTGCCCGTGAGCTCGATACCGGCCTCTAGCGACTCGACGATGCTGTATTCGTAGCGGGCGCGGCGGTTGTGCGCCAGGAGGTTGTCGCCCGGTTTGCGCGTCGTCGGCATCAGCCGCCTGCCTCGCCCGAACGACGGCCCCTCAGCCACGCCGCCGGTGTCATGACTCGCTTTCCCGGAGGCGTGATCAGGTCGACCCGGTATCCACCGTCGAGAGTGGCGATGACCACCGATTCGCCCTCATGGCGCGCCACGCTGCCAGGCACAGCTCCGGCATCAATGCTCACCGCCGCGCCGGACTGGATCTGAACGTCGACGCCATCGATCGGCGCCACGACGCCCGGCCACGGCTGGAGCGCACGAACCATACGGTCAACATCGACCGCACTCCGTGTCGCCCACGCAACTCTCCCGTCCTCACGGGTCAGGCGCGGGGCGACGGTCACCCCCTCCTTGGGTTGCGGCGTCGCCTCAGCTGAACCGTGCTCGAGCGCGCTCAACACCGCAACGAGCTCCGATGCCCCGAGATCGGCCAGCGCGGCGGTGAGCGCCGGCGTGGTCGCGTCGTCCTCGATGGGAATGCGCGCCATCGCGTACACAGGCCCGGTGTCGAGCCCGGCCTCCATTCGCATGATGGAAACGCCCGTCTCGGCGTCGCCGGCCAGGATCGCGTGGGCGATCGGCGACGCCCCTCGCCAGCGGGGCAGCAGGGACGCATGGACGTTGACGGCTCCGAAGGGCAGGGGATCGAGCAGTGAGATCGGGAGGATCTGGCCGTACGCGGCGACGACCACGCAATCCGGGATGAGGTCGACAAGGCCCCGGACCACTTCGGGGGCCCCGATCTTCGCGGGCATCAGCACCGGAAGTCGGAGCTCACGAGCCGCCTCGGCGACGGGGCGCGGCGCCGGCTTCCCTCTATTCCCCAGTCGATCCGCCCGGGTGACCACCGCCAGCACCTCGTGGTTCCTGGCGCATGCCCGGAGCGACGGCACCGCGAATGCCGCGGTGCCACAGAAGACGAGCCTCACACGGCGCTGACGACGCCGGGCTCCTCAGCCTCCTCTGCAGGTTCGACCTCGCGAAGAGTTCCCTCATTCACCCTGCTCGTGAAGAGGATGCCGTCCAGGTGGTCGAGCTCGTGCTGCACCGCGCGGGCGAGCAGGCCGTCACCTTTGACGCGGACCTCCTTGCCGTGACGGTTCAGCCCTTTGGCGACAACGCGTTGCCGCCTGGTCACCTCGCCGACCCACCCGGGGACCGACAGGCATCCCTCGTATCCGGTCTGGTCGCCGTCGGTGCGCACCATCTCGGGGTTGGCGAGCTGGTAGATCTGGTTGTCGACGCGAAGCACGATGACGCGCAGCGACACGCCGACCTGGGGTGCGGCGAGGCCGACGCCGTTGGCGTCGAACATGGTCTCGACCATGTCGTCCATCAGACGGCGTATCTCATCATCAACCCGCGGCACGCGGATCGCCTTGGTGGTGAGCACGTCGTTGTGGTCCGAGACCAGAACGATGGGAAGGACTGCCACGCTGTTGTCTCCGTTCACGCCCCGGGGTCGACGTCGATGCTCCAACCCCGGGCTTTGGGAAGGTGAGGGAATGCCCTCTCGATGTCGTTGCCTCGCACCGTGAATTGCCAGCGGTATTCGCCGCGGAGCCGGTGGAGGAAGGCCGGCGTCGGACCGAGGACATCGAGCCCGGCGTCAATTCCGAGTGTACCAGACAGTCGCTGAGCCTCCCGGCGCACCTCGATCTCGGCTTCGTGATCTTCCTTGTGCACAAACGTGCAGACGCACAGACGCGCGTAGGGCGGGAATCGCAAGGCCTTGCGCACACGGATCTCGTCGCGCGCGAAACCCAGGTAGTCATGCGTGGTGGCGTGGCGGACCGCGTAGTGGCCCGGGCTGTATGTCTGGAGCACCACGCGCGCCGGTTCGTCGCCGCGTCCCGCGCGTCCCGCCACCTGGGTGAGCAGCGAGAACGTGAGTTCCCCGCTGCGATAGTCGGGGAAGTGCAGCGAGGTGTCCGCGTTGACGATGCCGACCAGACGGACGTTGCCAAGATCCCATCCCTTGGCGACCATCTGCGTCCCGATGAGACAGTCCGCCTCGTGGCGACGGAACTTGTCGTAGATGTCGAAGTACGCGTCGCGCGAACGCGTGGTGTCGCGATCCATACGGATGAGTCGCAACGCCGGGAACCGCTCACGCACCTCGCGTTCGAGCCGCTCGGTGCCCATACCGAGGGCGCGAATCGTGCGAGAGCCGCATGACGGGCATGCACTCGGGAGCGGGATGGAGAGTCCGCAGTAATGGCAGTCGCAGCTCGAGCGATCCACATGGTGCACCAGCGACACGCTGCAGTTGGTGCAGGTGAGCGCTTCGCCGCACGTCCGGCACAAGACCACCGTTGACGTGCCGCGACGATTGAGGAACAGGATCGACTGACCGCCGTCTGCATGACATTCCTGCAGCGCGCGATCGAGCGTCAGCGACAACGCGTTGGTGTTGCCGGCCTGCAGCTCGTCACGAAGGTCGACAACTTCGATCGGCGGCAGTGGACGGCCGCTGACCCGCTCCGGCAGTGTCGCGAGCTCGAGTTCACCGGTGTGCGCGCGAAAGAAGCTCTCGACACGCGGCGTCGCGCTGCCCATCACGACCGGCGCGTCGCACAGCGCGCCGAGCATCAAGGCGACGTCGACTGCGTGATATCGCGGGACACGGTCCTGCTTGTACGCCGGGGCATCCTCCTCGTCGACCACGACGATCCCGAGGTCGGCCACCGGTGCGAAGACAGCGCTGCGCGAGCCGATGACCACGCTGTGCTCGCCGCTGCGAATGCGCCGCCATTCGGCCGCGCGCTCTGCGTCGGTGAGCGCCGAGTGGACCACGGCGATCTTGCCCGGAAAGCGCACCGTAAAGCGGCGAATCATCTGTGGTGTCAACGCAATCTCGGGCACCAGCACGATCGCTCCGCGTCCTTTCGCCAGAGCGGCGTCGATCCCCGCGAGATACACCTCGGTCTTGCCGCTCCCGGTAACGCCGTGGAGCAGGATGCGCCGGTGTGTGCGCGCGGCGATCGCCTCGAGCAGCGGCGCCACCGCCACACGCTGCGCGTCGTTGAGGACGGGCGGGGGTTCGGGTGGACCGAGGCCGCCGGCCTCCGCCACGGCGCGTGACATCGAGCGCGGACCGGCGCGGCGCGTGGGGCGGTTGCGAACGCCTTTGGGCAGCATGGCGCGAAGGACCTCACCGAGCGGTGCGCAGTACCGATCCGCGATCTGTCGCGCGAGGGCGATATGGTGGTCGAGGATGAGCCGGGGCTCGTCGATGACACCGTCGATCGCGCGAACCTCCGCGAATTCCGACTCCTCCGTGCGCTCGACAACGTATCCGAGGATCGATCGCTTGCCGAAGGGGATCTCGACCCGAACCCCCGGAAGCACCAGCTCAGCGAGGTCGTCGGGAATCGAGTACGTGTAGGCGTCGCGCGGGAGCTGCGAGCGAGTCTCGGGGACGACGGACGCGAAGGTCATCGCAGGCTGCGCGCGATGATTCGCACAATCGCGTCGGCGACGACGGACTTCGGGGCACGCGGTATGTGCTGCTGCAGCCCGTTGCGACCGATCACCGTCACCTCATTGTGATCCGCCCCCATACCGATATCTTCGCGAGACACGTCGTTTGCGATCACGAGGTCGAGATGCTTGGCGTCGAGCTTCGCCCGCGCGTTGTCGATCACGTTGTCGGTCTCCGCCGCGAATCCAACCTTGAAGACGCCGGCCGCGATCTCGTCATCGCGCAGGGAGCTGAGGATATCGACGGTCGGGACCAGAACGAGCGTGAGCGTGGAGGCACCTTTCTTGAGCTTGTGCGCAGCTGCCTGACTCGGATGCCAGTCGGCGACTGCGGCCGCCATGATGAGGACGCGCGCTCCCGCGAGCGTGCTTCGCACTGCCGCATACATCTCGTCAGCGGTCGCGACAACGCGCACTGTCAAGCCTGGCTGTGCCGGCGGCAGGACGCCGGCGGTCACCAGCGTGACCTCGGCACCCTGACGGATTGCCGCCGCGGCCAGCTCATTGCCCATCTTGCCGCTTGACCGATTGCCGATGTAGCGCACCGGATCGATCGGTTCGCGAGTTCCCCCGGCGGTGACGACAAAACGCAGACCGGTGAGAGACGGGTCAGCCCCCGGCGACAAGGATCTCCCTCACCGCCGAGACGATCACATCCGGCTCGGCCATCCTGCCCGCACTCTCGTGCCCGCTCGCGAGCCTGCCGTACACCGGGCCGATGATCCGGCCGCCGCGCGCAGTGAGCGTCGCCACGTGGCCCTGGGTTGCCGGGTGCTCCCACATCGCCGACTCCATCGCGGGCGCCACCAGGAGCGGCGCCCGGCATGCGAGCGCGGTGGCCGTGACCGGATCGCCGGCAAGTCCGAGCGCGAGACGCGCGATGAGGTCGGCCGACGCCGCGACGACGACCTGCACCTCGCACCACGAGGCGAGATCGAGGTGGCTCATCCCGTGTCCCACCTCGGGGTCGTCATCCCAAATGCTCGATGCGACCCGGTGGCCGCTCAGTGCGCGGAGCAGCGTCGGCGTGACGAAACGGGTTGCGGCCTCGGTCATGGCGACTTTCACCTCCACGCCCTCACGACGGAGATCGGTCACGACCTCGCACGCCTTGTATGCGGCCACGCTGCCGCCGATGCCGACTAGAACGCGATGGCCCTCGAGCTCGAGGCTCATGCCTCACCCCCGCCGTTCTCAGACCGCGCTCGCTGGATGATGGCCTCGATCTCCTGCGCGGCTCGCCTCGCGTCGTCGTTCACCACCTGATGATCGTACGTGTCCTTGAGCGCGAGCTCCGCAACCGCGAGCTCCTGGCGCGCCTGGAGGCTCGCCGGGTCTTCCGTGGCACGTTCGATCAAGCGCTGCTCGAGTGCTTCCATGCTCGGCGGCAGGAGATAGATATAGATCCCCCTGTCGCCGATCCGCGCTCGAACCTTGTCCGCGCCCTGGACATCGATCTTGATCACGGTGTCACGCCCGGACGCGATGGCCTTGTTCACCGTCTCGAACGTCCGCCCCTTGAGCTCGCCATAGACGGTCGACCACTCGAAGAACTCGTCGCCATCGATCATCGCGCGGAAGGTCGCCTCGTCCACGAAGAAATACGACACGCCGTTCGTCTCGCCAGGACGGGGCGGGCGCGTTGTGTACGAGATGCAGTACACGAGAACTCGGATCGAGCTCGAACAGCTCACGCAGCACCGTGTCCTTGCCGACGCCGCTCGGCCCGGTCAGCACGATGAGCCGTCCGTTCGGGGTCATTCGTCCGCTGGGCGGAGCCTGGCGGCGGCGGCCACAAGCTCGTCCGGCACCGGCGACTCGTACGACCGCTCCGTGCCGTCGGCCGGATGCCGGAGCCTCAGGCGCATCGCGTGCAGGGCAGGGCGCCGCAGGTTCGGATCCGGACGTCCGTACACCGCGTCGCCGATGATCGGGTGACCGATCGACGCGAGGTGCACGCGAATCTGGTGCGTCCGCCCGGTGCGCAAGGAGAGATCGAGAACGGTCGCGCCGGCGACGCGTTCCACCACGCGAAAGTCGGTGATTGCCTCTCGGCCCCCCTCGACGATCGCCATGCGCCGCCGGTCGCGAGGATGACGCGCGATCGGCGCGTCGATGGTCCCGGTGTCCTCGCGGAACCCTCCGTGGACGAGCGCCCAGTACGTGCGCCCGAGCGAGCGATCACTGAGCTGCCGGGCCAGGTTGCGATGCGCAGCCTCGGTCTTGGCCACGACCAGCAACCCGCTCGTGTCGCGATCCAGGCGGTGCACGATGCCGGCGCGCTCGGCGCCACCGAGGAGCGACCAGGTGGTCCCACGTTCCTTGAGCGCGTCGGCGAGAGTTCCGGTCGGATGTCCCGGTGCGGGATGGACCACCATGCCGGACGGTTTGTCCACGACGGCGAGCCAGTCGTCCTCGAAGACCATGCGCAATTCGACCGGCCACTCCACGGGGTCCCGCCGCGTCGCCGGAATGGTGATCACCACCTCCGGTGGCGTGACCACCACTTCAGAAGCGTCGCGAACGCGCTGACCCGGTCTGCCCGGACGACCGTCGACGGTGACGAGCCCGGCATCGATGAGCGTCCTCGCCGCGTGACGTGTGATGCGGCGCGAGTTGGCGAGCCACATGTCGAGCCGCGGCGTGACCACGGTTGCCGTGCCGGAGCTCATGACGGGGCCGATGACGCGGATGAGGTGGGCTTGTGCGACGTCGGGACGAAGCTGAGCACGAGCAGCGCGAGGATCGCGACGACGATGCAGCTGTCGGCGACGTTGAACACGGGCCAGAAATGGAAGTCGATGAAATCCACCACCGAACCGTTGATCAGTCGGTCGACGCCGTTGGAGAGCGCGCCGCCGAGGATCATGCCGATGAGAACCTGGCGGTACCACGTCGTGCCGTACTTGTATCCCGAGAGAACGATGTACAGGCTGACGATCAGCGCGACCGCGAGGTACAGCCAGTGCAACTGCGGCAGCACGCTGAATGCGGCGCCGCTGTTCTCGACATGGTCGATGGACACGAATGATCCAGGCCAGATCTGCTGCCCGATGTACAGGTGCGTGGCGACCAGCCACTTGGTGACGTGGTCGACGATCGCGACCGCCGCAGCGGTGCCGAGCATGACCACGTAGATCCGACGCCGGGAGACGCGCTGGCCGCCGGCTACCGCCGTACTCCCAGCCAGCACCGTGCACCTCCCAGCTCGCCTTCCCATTCCGTGAGCGCGGTGTCGCGGCGGTCCTCGATCGCCACCGCGAGCGTCTCCCCCATCAACCAGTCGCGATATGCGCTGACCGCGCGCGCTGCATCGCCGTCTGCGTCCACGAGAAACGTGATCCGATCCTCGACGCGCAGCTCGGCCTGCTTACGCAGGTCGTTCACCTTGCGACTGATCTCGCGCGCGAGCCATTCGAGGCGGAGTTCGTCGGTGATCGTCGTGTCGAAGACAACCGCGGCGTGCGCGCCCTCGGGATCGACATAGCTCACGCGCTTGACGTTGAGCTCTTCCATGAAGATCGCCTCGACCTCGGGGTTGAGCGGCGTGCTTGCGAGAGTCGCGGACGCGAGCGGCTGGCGGACGCGCACACCGGCCGTCGTCCGTGCGGCGAGCCCGTCCTCCACGAGGCGGCGCAGACGGCTCATCTCGGCGATGACCTCGGTGTCGCGCCACGCTCCCAACACCTTGGGGTAGTCGGTCAGGTGCACGGAATCCGGCGCTCCCGCCGACGACGGAGGGTCACCGTTGAAGCCGCTGAGGTTGCGGTACATACGCTCGGCCATGAAGGGCATGAACGGCGCCACAAGACCGGCCAGCGTCAGCAGCACGGTGTGCAGCGTGGCGAAGGCCGACGCCGAGTCGTCGCTCGTCCCCGCGCTCTTCCAGAAGCGACGTCGCGAGCGGCGCACGTACCACTTGGAAAGATCCTCAACGAACGCTTCTACGGCGTGCACCGCATCCGACGCGTCGTACCGCTCCATTGCCTCGCGCACTCCCTCGACGGTCTCGGCCAGGCGGGCGAGACACCAGCGGTCGAGGACGGGTCGCTCGATGACGGCGGGCGCGGCCGACGCCGGATCGTAGCCCTCGGTGAGTGCGTAGGTGACGAAGAACGAGTAGACGTTCCAGAGCGTGAGCATGAAAAGCCGCACCACGTCCTGAAATGACGAGGGGCTCACGCGCAACTCGGCGTTCTCGACGCCCTGCGCGTAGAAGTACCAGCGCGCCGCGTCCGCGCCGAACTGATCGAAGATGGTGTCGGGCTCGATGGTGTTGCGCCGCGACTTCGACATCTTCTTGCCGTTCTTGTCCTGCAGCGTGCCCACGACGACGCAGTTCCGGTATGCCGGCAGGTCGAAGAGCAGCGTCGACTCGGCGAGCAGAGAGAAGAACCAGCCGCGTGTCTGATCCACGCCCTCGCAGATGAAATCCGCGGGGTGCGTGTGCTCGAACGCCTCCTTGTTCTCGAAGGGATAGTGCTTCTGCGCAAAGGGCATCGCGCCCGAGTCGTACCAGGCGTCAATGACCTCGGGGACGCGGTGCATGACGCCGCCGCATGCTTTGCACGGCAGCGTGACCTCGTCGATGAACGGCCGGTGCAGATCGTCGTCGACGGTCAGTCCCACGTCGGCGGCGCTCCCTGCGCAGAACTTCTCATCGCAGGCGTCGCACACCCAGATAGGGAGCGGCGTCCCCCAGTACCGGCTCCGCGACAGGTTCCAGTCGATCAGGCTCTCGAGCCAGTTGCCCATCCGCCCGTCACGGATGTGCGCCGGCTGCCAGCGCACGCTGCGGTTGTGCTTGAGGAGACGGTCCTTGACCGCAGTGGTGCGGATGAACCACGAGGTGATGGCGTAGTAGAGCAACGGCGTGTCGCACCGCCAGCAGAAGGGATATGTGTGCAGGATCCGCTCCGCGCGATAGAGACTCCCCTGCTCCTGCAGGTCGTCGATGATCTTCGGGTCCGCGTCCTTGACGAACAATCCGCGATAGCGCGTTTGACCGTCGAGGAACCTGCCGTCCAGACCCACCACGTGGCGGATCGCGATGCCCTTCCGCTGGCAGAGCTCGAGGTCCGCAACGCCATACGCAGCAGCGGTATGCACGATGCCCGTGCCCTCATCCATGCTCACCAGCTCCGGCGCATCGAGCACGACGAACGCGAGGCCGTCCGGAAGCATGTCGGTGAAGAGCGGCTCGTAGGTCACGTCGACGAGGTCCCGTCCATCCATCTCGTCGAGGACTTCGTAGTCGCCCTCGAGGATGGAAAGACGTTCCTTCGCAAGGATGTACGTCTCGCCGTTCTGCGCGACGCGGACGTACGGCTTGCCGGAATGCACCGCCAGCGCAACGTTGCCTGGGAGCGTCCACGGCGTGGTCGTCCATGCCAGGAGAAACGTCTTGCCGTCCGAGTCGTTGAGCCGGAACTTCACGTAGACGGACGGATCCGACGTGTCCTCGCGGTAGCCCTGGCTCAGCTCGTGTGACGAGAGTGTCGTCTGACAGCGCGGACAGTACGGCGTGACCTTGTAGCCCTGGTAGAGCATCTCGTCGTCCCAGAGCTCCTTCAGGCTCCACCACACGGACTCCATGTACGTGCCGTCGTAGGTGCGATAGGGATGGTCGAAATCGAGCCAGAAGCCGAGGCGTTCGCTCATCTCCCGCCACTGGTCGATGTACTCGTTCACCGACGCCTTGCAGCGCGCGTTGAACTCGGCGATCCCGTACTCCTCGATCTGCTTCTTGCCGCTGATCTTGAGCGCGCGCTCCACCTCGAGCTCGACCGGCAGCCCGTGTGTGTCCCAGCCGGCCTTCCGCGCCACCGAGAAACCGGTCATCTGCTTGTATCGCGCGAAAACGTCCTTGTAGGACCGGGCGAGGACGTGGTGCAGACCAGGCAGCCCGTTTGCGGTGGGCGGCCCCTCGTAGAACACGTACGGCGGCGCGTCACGACGCATCGCGAGGCTGCGTTCGAAGACATGAGTTCGCTGCCAGAGCTCGAGGATCTCGAGCTCCGCCTCGGGAAAACCCGCGCGTGCGCTGACGGCTGAATACCTTGGCATCACCTCAAGGATACCGGCAGATCGTTCGCAGCCGAACTGCAGGGGCGCCCTATACCACTCGTTCGCCGAAGATTGCCCGGCCGACCCGCACCATCGTGGCGCCTTCTTCGATCGCCACCTCGAAGTCGTTGCTCATGCCCATGCTCAACTCGGGAAGGGCCCACCCGATCGCGTGCTCCATGTGATCGCGGATGTGACGCAGCCTGGCGAATGTCGGCCGCGCATCCTCGGGATCATCCGAAAAGGGTGCGATGGTCATGAGCCCCATCAGGTGAATGTGGGAGACGTTGACGAGCTGCTGCACGACGCCTTCAACGTCTCCCTCCTGAACACCGAAGCGAGTTGCCTGCCCTGTCAACTCAATCTCGAGCAGCACCCCGATTGGATCGAGCCCCGGTGGTCGATGTGTCGACAGCGCCTCCGCGACTCGCTCGCTGTCGACGGAATGCACGAAATCGAAGAGGGCCGCCGCGCGACGCGCCTTATTGGTCTGGAGGTGTCCGATCATGTGCCAGCGGGCAGGGTGCCGCACCGCGTTCTGTTTGTCGGCGGCCTCCTGGATCCGATTCTCCCCAAGGTCCTGGATCCCGGCGCTGATCGCCTCGTCGACCCGGGCCGCGCTCACGCCCTTGGTCACGGCGATGAGGCGAACGTCGAGCGGGTCGCGATTGACGCGCGAGGCAGCGGCGTCGATTCGACCACGAACTGCCTCGAGCCGGTCCGCGACCGGCACCGAATCCTCCGCCACGACGCTACTTGCCGAGGTCGAGCGGGAGTTCGCGACCCTCGGTGTCACGTCGCTTACGCTGCCGGCGGGCAGTGTCAGGGCGAGTGCCAGGGGGATGCGCCAGCACATCCTCGATGGTTGCGCGCATCTCCTGCGCGTCCTTGAAGGATCGATACACCGAAGCGAATCGAATGTACGCGATCTCGTCAATCTCGCGCAATCGCGCCATCACCATGGCGCCGACCTCGCGGCTCGGGACCTCGGAAATGTTCTGGCTGCGCAGCCCATTCTCGATGTCGGCCACCATCATCTCGAGGTTTGCCGGGGCCAGGCGAGTCTTCTTCGACGCCATGACCAGACCCGAGAGGAGCTTCTGCCGGTTGAACTCCTCGCGTCTGCCGTCCTTCTTGACGACGTAGAGCGACGGCACCTCGACGCGCTCATACGTGGTGAAACGCTTGCCACAGCCAAGGCATTCACGGCGTCGGCGGATCGCCTCACCGGTTTCGGAGTCTCGCGAGTTCGACGACCTTGATATCCGTCTCGCCGCAGAACGGGCACTTCACGTGCTGATCCCTAGGAGGTTGGGACGGGCTCCGGCCGCTCGCACGATGGCCACCGGAGCCTCATCCCAAGGCCCAAACCTACCGACGGTCCCTCAGGAACGCGGGAATGTCCAGGTCATCCACGCTGTACGGCCCGGTGGGCTTCCCGCCGACAGTGAACGCCGGCTGCCGCTGATCCGAGGCCACGGGACGCGCGGACGGCTCGTAGCTGAGGGTACCGATGACATCGATCTGGCCCGTGAAGCCGGTGGCGATGACGGTGATCTTCACCTCGCCCTTCATGTGCTCGTCGATGACGGTGCCGAAGATGATCTGCGCGTCGGCATCAGCCGACTCGCTCACCAGCTGCGCCGCCTCGTTGACTTCGTAGAGGGTGAGATCCGGTCCACCGGTGACGTTGAGGAGGATGCCCTTGGCGCCGGCGATCGTGGTCTCGAGCAGCGGGCTCGCAACCGCGTCCTTGGCGGCGTCCGCGGCGCGCGTGTCGCCGCTGCCGAAGCCGATGCCCATGAGCGCCTGGCCCTGGCCCTGCATGATCGTCTTGACGTCGGCGAAGTCGAGGTTGATGAGACCCGGGAAGACGATCAGGTCGCTGATGCCCTGCACGCCCTGACGGAGGACGTCGTCGGCGACCTTGAAGGCATCGCCGATGGGCGTCTTCTTGTCCACAACCTGCATCAGCCGCTCGTTGGGGATGGTGATAAGCGTGTCGACCCGGCCCTGGAGGTTGGCGATGCCTTCCTCGGCGGACTTCTGGCGGCGCAGGCCCTCGAAACGGAAGGGCTTGGTGACGACGCCGATGGTGAGGGCTCCCGACTCGCGAGCGATCTCCGCGATGATCGGCGCTGCGCCGGTGCCTGTGCCACCGCCCATGCCGGCGGTGATGAACACCATGTCGCTGTCGGCGAGCGCCTTGGTGAGCTCGTCACGCGACTCCTCGGCGGCATCGCGGCCCTTCTGAGGATCGCCGCCTGCGCCGAGGCCGCGGGTCAGCTTGCCGCCGATGCGGATCTTCAGGTGCGCGGACGACGAACTGAGAGCCTGGTGGTCGGTGTTGATCGCGATGAACTCAACGCCCTTGAGATTGCTCCGGATCATGCGGTTCACGGCATTGCTGCCGCCGCCGCCGACCCCCACGACGCGGATGCGGGCGTTGCCGTCTAGTGTCCGGTCGAGGTCTGCCATTCCTGTCTCCTCGCGATGGGTTGCGGATTCACGGGTTGGGGGCGAGTTGGGGGATCTCCGACGCGCCAGGGCATCCCCCGGAAGGTCGAGTCCGTGCGTGCGCAGATGATCAAAAGAGGTCACGAAACCACCTCGAGAGTTTGACCCCGGCGGCCGGGCCGTCCGAGCTCTTGCCGTTGGAGCGTGAGGGTTTGCGTCCGAGGTTGCTCCGGGCTCCCCAGCGCAGCAGCCCGACCACTGTGGCGTGGCTCGGGCCGCGGATCTCATCGTTCATGCCCTGCAGACCCTGCGGAGCGGCAATGCGCGCGGGGAGGTTGGTCTGTTGCTGCACGACCTCTGCAAAGCCGCGCAGGAGCGCACCGCCACCGGTGATCACGATGCCGCCGGGGAACATGCCGAGTGGCCCGGCGCGCTCGACTTCGGCCGCGATCATCGACGCCATCTCGCGTGCGCGGGGACCGATGATCTCGGCGAGATACCGTTGCGGCACACCCACCGGCTCGTCATAGCCCATCGGCGTCAAGGTCACTTCCGCGTCTGCGGGCAACGTGAGCTGCAGGCAATGCCCGAAGTTGCGTTTCACGGTCTCTGCGGTTTCGAGGTCGCAGCGCAAGCCGACGGCGAGGTCTGCGGTGACATGGTTGCCGCCGACCGGAATCACGCTCGTGTGCACGATGCTGCCGCGCGCAAAGACCGCGATATCGCTCGTGCCACCGCCGACATCGACCACGACCACGCCGCGTTCGATCTCGTCCTCGGTGACGACGGCCTCTGCCGAAGCGAGCACCTGCAACACCATGTCATCGACGTTGAGGCCCGCCTTATGGACAACCTTGACCACATTCTGGATTGCGGTGTTGGCGCCGGTGATGATGTGCGCGTCGACCTCGAGGCGATTGCCCGCCATGCCGATGGCGTCACGCACGCCCTCCTGACCATCGATGGTGAACTGCTGCGGCAACACGTGCACGATGCGGCGCTCCGAGGGAACGCTCACCGCGCGTGCGGCGTCGATGGCGCGATGCACGTCCTGGTCGCGGACCTCCCGATGCCCCGCCTCGACGGCGACGACGCCGCGGCTGTTCTGCGAGGTGATGTGGCCACCTGCGATCCCGACCACCGCCGAGTCGATGGGGACGCCGGACATCTGCTCGGCCATGTCGACCGCTTCGGCAACCGCCTCGGCTGCTCGGTCGATCTCGACCACTGCGCCCTTGCGAACGCCCCTCGAAGCCACCAGACCGACGCCCAAGACTTGGAGACCGGTGGGCTCAAGGTCTGCGACGGCGCAGCAGACTTTGGTCGTGCCGAGATCAAGTGCGAAGACGCGGCGAGGACGGGTCACTGTATCGGTCTCCGGAGTGTAGCCGTCACGGCTGTGCCATTCAAGGGTTTTCAGGCACAAAACCGCAAGATGCTGGGTTCGCGCCCCCAGTATGCCACAACATGTTGGTTGTCCTCGAGAGGTCGGACAGCCTCTGGAACGCATTCATGAGTTCAATCCCTCAGCCCTGGGATTGCCTGGTCTCCGCAACCCTGGAGACACGGACAGGGCCTCGCCACTGCACCTTCTGGACGAGGCCCTGTGCGCCGCGGTCGGAGTGGACCGCTGAAGCTGCGCAACCGTAACACCGGTTGTCTGTGGCGTCTACGGTTGCTGGGATGTGGTCGCCTTGTTGAGCGCAGCCGCGAGGTCGTGGAGTTCCACCGACACGCCGGCTGGGTCGATGAGCATGTGCAGATGCTCGCCGGTGAGGCGACGAACCGGCCACCCGAGTCTCGTGGCGGTTGCGGCCTCTGACTCGTAACCCTCGCTGAAGCGGAGGTAGCCGCAGGGTCGACGAGCCCATCCTTTCGGGACGGTCACTCGCTCCTCGAAGAACGACACCGGCAGCCGGGGTTCTTCTGCGGCGACGCGTCGGCGTGTGGCTGGGTCCGGATAGAGGCCCGCCGTGACGTCATCCGGCCACCAATCACCCCAGCGCGGGAGGATCCCATCGACCGCCATCCCCCGAAGATCGTCGAGGAATGCGTCTGGGGCCATCGGAGCGTCAGGACCGTCGATCGGTGGAATGGATGCGTCGGCGTAGATGAGCGTCACAGAGCGCGGTGCCAGTACCTGGGCGATCGCGGGGAGGAAAAGACCGGCATTGCTATGTCCGACGAGCAGCACGGGCACATCGAGCGACGGCGAGTTCAGAGACGCCGCCGCTCGGTTGAGGTAGGCGCGTGTGTACGGGGGGCCGGCATCCGCAAAGCCGAGCATGGATGGAACCTGGACTTCGTGCCCTCGCGCTCTCAACTCGCCGGCGACGGCCGCCCACAGCAACGGGCCGACGCTGGCGCTGTGCACGAGCACGAAAGTCGGTGCCGCCGGCTCCCGGCTCACTCCTCGAGGACGCTCACGGCGCGCCAGCCGCCCCTGGCCACCTGATCCGGCTCACGCCTCCAGGACGATCTTGCCGCGCAGGTCGCCGGCTGCCATATCGGCAAAAGCCGCCGCTGCGTCGCGAAGCGGATGGGTCGAGCCGATGAGCGGTCGGAGGGCGCCAGTGGCCATGAGGTCGACAAGGCGGCGCAGCTCTCCGCGCGTTCCCATGGTGGTGCCGGCGATGGTGATGCTCCGGAAGAAGATCCGGTTGAGCTGCGCCGGCGGATTCGGCCCTCCGGTGGCTCCGGGGACCACGACCACTCCACCAGGTCGAACCGCTCGAAGGCTCAGATCCCAAGTCGGCTCGCCGACGGTGTCGATCACCGCGTCCACGCCGACTCCCCCGGTTGCGCCGACGACGGCACGCGCGGTTTCCCGCGCCACCGGGAACGCCGCCTCGGCGCCGAGGTCGACCGCGAGGGCACGCTTGGCCTCGTCGCGTGAGGTTGCGTACACGGTGATGCCGGCGAGCCGGGCCAGCAGGATCGTCGCCGTGGCGACGCCGCCGCTCGCGCCCTGCACGAGCACGCTCATCCCCGGTCGCAACGCGGCACGAACGAAGAGCGCCCGATACGCGGTGAGATACGCAGTCGGCAGGCACGCCGCGTCCGCATAGCTGACCTGGTCCGGCAGCGGAACGAGGTTCGTCGCCGGGATTTCGACGTACTCGGCAAGCGCACCGGCGAGCGGAGCCTCGCTCAGCATGTGAAACGACCGGCAGCTGAGCGGCTCATCGGAAAGGCAGGCGGCGCAATGGCCGCACGTGACTATGGGGTAGACCACCACCCGGGAGCCGATGGCCGGGGCACCTTCGGGCGTCTCGCCGCCGTACGCATCGACCTCTCCGGCCGCATCGCAGCCGAGGATCTGCGGCGGCGTGACCGGCGACGACGACACGCCGCGCAAGGTCCAGATGTCGTGATGATTGAGCGACGCGGCGCGCACTCTGACCACCGCCCATCCGGGCCGGGGCGCGGGTGCGGGCAGCTCGCCGACCGTCAGGTTGGCCAACGGGTCGTCGCCGCCGACTGCCGACGCATACGCCGCAAGCATTTGGCGGACCGTAGCATGGTGTTCACCATGCGTCTCGACAGCATCCTCGAAGGGCGCCGGCAGCCGGTCTTCTCCTTCGAGTTCTTCCCCCCAAAGACCGACGACGGCGTCCGCCAGCTTTTCGAGGCGATATCCGCTCTACGCGAGCTCGAGCCGACGTTCGTGTCGGTGACCTACGGGGCCGGCGGTTCGGTCCGCACCCGGACGGTGGAGCTCGTCACTCGTATCCGCCGCGAGCTGGACATCGAGCCGGTCGCGCACCTGACCTGCGTGGACGCGACCGTGGACGACCTCCAGGGCATTCTCGACGGGCTCCGGGACGCGGGGATCGACAACGTGCTCGCGCTGCGCGGCGATCCGCCCGGCGGTGTGCCGCCATTCGTGCCCACCGAGGGAGGGCTGGCGCACGCCAGCGAGTTGATGGAGTTCATCACCAGCCGCTACGGGTTCTGTGTCGGCGGCGCGTGCTACCCGGAGAAGCACCCGGAATCGGCGGACAGCGACGAGGACGTGCGCAACGCGAAGCGCAAGGCCGACGCCGGCGCCAGTTACCTGATTGCGAACCTCTTCTTCGACAATCGGATGTACTTCGACTTCGTCGCACGGGCACGCTCGGCTGGGGTGACCGTGCCGATCATCCCGGGGATCATGCCGGTCACGAACGTCGGGCAGATCACGCGCTTCACTTCGAAGATCGGCGCAACGATTCCGGAACCGTTGTTGGATGCGTTGCGCTTGCGGGAGAGCGACCCCGATGCGGTGCTCCAGCTCGGCGTTGCGTGGGCGACCCTGCAGTGCGCGGAGCTGCTCGCCGGTGGTGCGCCGGGCGTGCACTTCTTCACGATGAATCGGTCGCCTGCGACACGCGCGATCCTCTCGGCGTTGCGCGCGGCGCGTCCTTGGGATCGGGTGCGCTAGGGACTCGAGCGCCGCGTTGATGGTCGGATGGGCCGGCGCGACGGCTGCGCCTGTGAGCCGCGTTGACACCCGGACCGCATACAGGACCCGTGTGACGCAGTTCTAGTCCGTCCTCGACGCTACGCCCTGGCGGAGTATCGGGAGCGCGCGTCCAGGTACGAGAGATCGGGGTGGGGGCGATCGCAAGCATGCGGCCGTGCTCGTCCCCGAGCCAGTTGCCAGCCACCCTCGTGGACCAAGCCGTGGCGGCGATAGCAGAGCAAGACGAGGTTGGGCAACTCGGTCCCGCCGCCGTCATACCGGAGTGTGCGGATGCACGTGCTTCGTCCCAAGTGCTGCAAGCCGACTTCGGCGTTCCTGCGAATGAACCCGGCTTGGGCTCATTTGCCGGTGGCAAGGGCGAGAAGGGTATTGACCGCAGTCTCGAACGGGCGAGTACTCCGTTGCACCTGGGCGAGTAGAAGTCCTCCTTGGAGCGTGGCGAGCAGAGTAGTGGCGAGGTCGTCCGGGTCGAGCCCCGACGCGAGCTTCCCGTCGGCATGAAGGGATCTGAGTCCATCGCCGATGGCGGCTGCCCACTGATCGAACCCTGCCGCTATGAGCACTCGGGCCTCGGGGTCACACTCGGCGAGTTGACCACCGAGCGAGCCAAGTGGGCAGCCCCCCTTTGCTTCGGTGCGCTTCGCTTCGCTGATCACCATCTTCCGCCAGGCTTCGACTTCGTTCGCGCTGCGGAGCAGCTGCCCCTGGTTATTGACGATGGCTTGGGCTTGGTGATCGATGACCGCCTGCACGAGTGCGTTCTTGTCGGGGAAGTAGTGGTACATCTGAGAGCCGCTGACTTCCGCCGCCGCTTTGACATCTTCCAAGGTGGTGCTCGCCACCCCGCGCTCATGAATCAGGGCGGCGGCCTCCTCCACTATTCGTGCCCGGGTGCGTGCTCCCTTGGGGGTGAGCCTCGGCCGGTCACTCATCGCGTTGACCATGCACCCATGTTAGCAGAATTTTGAGTTTGACAACCCAGTTCTGACGTGTCAGAGTGGGTCGCACAACCCATTTGGTAGCGACAGGAGGCACATCGCATGACTGACCTGAAGGGCAAGACCGCTCTGGTTACGGGCTCCACGAGCGGGATCGGCAAGGCGACGGCCATCGCCTTGGCCGCCCGCGGCGTTCACGTACTGGTGGTCGGTCGCGACGAACAACGAGCCAAAGACGTGGTGGCCGAGATCGAAGGCAGCGGAGGCAGCGCAACGTTCCGGCTCACTACGTTGAGCGATCTGAAATCAGCCCAGGACCTGGTCAAATGGGCCATTGAGGCAGGCGACGGTCATGTCGACATCCTCATCAATAACGCTGGCGTCGCCTTGCTCGGACCAAGCAACGCAGCCACCGAAGCAGACTTCGACGAGAGCTTTGCAGTCAACGTCAAGGTTCCGTTCTTCCTCGTCGCGTCACTGGCGCCAGCCATGGCCGAACGCGGATGGGGTTCGATCGTCAACGTCTCCACGATGGTCGCCAGCTTCGGACAGGCAGGAATGGCTCTGTATGGCGCCAGCCGAGCGGCTCTCGAACTGTTGACGAAGGCCTGGGCTGCCGAATACGGCCCGCGTGGTGTTCGGGTCAATGCCGTTGCCCCCGGCCCGACACGGACCCGAACGATGGAAGCAGTCCCTGAAGAGATGGTGAATCAGCTCGCAGCACAAGCACCAGCAGGTCGCGTAGCTCAGCCCGAGGAACTTGCTGCGGCGATCGTCTTCCTCGCCAGTGATGATGCCAGCTTCGTCCACGGCGTCACTCTTGCAGTCGATGGAGGCCGAGTAGCGACGTAACGCTTGTCGGCGGTGACGTTTCAGAGTGAAGACGTAGAACACAAATCACAACTAGCAACTGAGGAATATCCACATGAGCGCATACCTAATTGTCGAATTCACGGTCAAGGACCCGGATGTTTATCGTGAGAAATACAGCCGCAACGCTGGACAGACGGCCAAAAAGCACGGAGGCGAAGTTCTCGCCAACAGTAACTGGGAGATCCTGCACGGCGATGGCTCGCTCACTTCAGGGGCACTCATGCGGTTTCCGGACCATGAGGCGGCCGTCAGTTGGTACAACTCGCCTGAATATCAGCAGCTGATCGATGTCCGGAGTGTCGCGATGGACGCCCGTTTCAGCTTGCTCGACGGCCTCCCTACGCGCACAGACGATGAGCCCACATCCCAATGAGTGCACTCCCAGGAAGGACGGTACTCATCACCGGCGCAAATCCCAGCGTTCCCCGAGCAC
Organism: Candidatus Dormiibacterota bacterium; assembly: GCA_963791435.1. Classification (GTDB taxonomy): domain Bacteria; phylum Chloroflexota; class Dormibacteria; order Aeolococcales; family Aeolococcaceae; genus Palsa-851. The sequence goes on along the minus strand of CAWBSL010000003.1, from coordinate 215,445 downwards.
TTCCCGGTTCGAACCGACGGGCGCTGATGCTGGCGCTACAAGAACGGTGAGGAGGTCAGGCGCACGAGCTGCCCGTCGCAGCGCCGCCGAGACCTACATCGCCATCGCCACCGGCGCAGCTTTACGACGGAATATGGCCAGACACGACATCAACTGAGAGTCTAGCAGGAAGTCCCCAGGCTCTTGGTAGGTAGGACTCGCGGTGACATCGCCGTCCCCCATCAACAGTGGGTGCGTGCGAAGCGCATTCTCCATCGCACCCTCAGGCATAGAGCGCGTGTCATACGTGCAGACAACGGATGCCGGACACGATGCGAACGACACATTGATCAGGGCTTCATAACGAAACCATTCCGTGAGTGCATCTCCGGTTCGCCCCGTCCACACGGGCTCCCCAATGATCCGGATCCACGGGGCCCCGCGCTCGAATCGCTCATTCACGTAATCGCGATATCTGCTCGCGGCAGTCGGGAGGGATCGATACCACGCCGCCGCATCCAGGAAGTCAACCTGCTGCGCCTCGCCCTCGAGCGCGTCGTGCAGGAGGTCTGCGTACCGTCTCGGGGTCACGGCGAGAACGCTGTCACCGCGTTCGATCCCCTCCCGGATGTACGGGACCGCGGCGACGAGATATGCATCGTCGGAGCTGTACGTGACCAGGTCATGGTTGAGGAGCGACGGTGACGTCGTCGAGGGCCCACCGATCAGATAGTCGACGCTGACTCCGAGCGCGCTCGCGAGGGCGATGAGCGTGCTTGCGCGCACCTCCTGACGCCGGCCGGACTCGATCTGGGTGATCGCCGACCAGCTGAGACCGGAGACATGAGCGAGCGCCTCGCGACTCCAGCCCAGACGTTCTCGGGCGGATCTCAGCGAAGTACCGAGTTGAGAGGCCATGGTCAATTCTCCCTCACTGCCTGACACCCGCCGACGGAACAGTTCGGTAGTATGTCAAATGACGCACTCATTTGACACGACCTTCAGAAAGGAACGATGCGCCCGGAGCAAGGGATCGGATGACCCAGTCATCTGAAGATGCTGACTGCGGTCAGCCGCGCGAGAACCGGCTTCTCGCAGCGCTGCCGCCCCCAGAACGGCGGCAACTCATGGCCGCGACGACCAGGGTCACTCTGAACGTCCGCATGGTGTTGTTTGAACCCGGCGGGGCCGTCGACTCCGTGTACTTCCCAACAGACGGGGTCGTCTCACTCGTCACGCCCCTGCACACCGGGGCCATCGTCGAAGTGGCCACCATCGGCAATGAAGGGGTCGTCGGCGTCCCGGTCGTGCAGCCGTTGACGAGCTTCGCGGTGCGCGCCATCACGCAGGTAGCGGGCCACGCGCTGCAAATGGAGGCGTCAGTGTTTTCCGAGTGGGTCGCGAACAGCCGCCCCTTCCAGAGCCTGATCGACCGGTATACGCAGGCGCTGTTTGGACAGATTGCTCAAGCCGCCGCGTGCAATCGACTCCACTCGAGCGAGGAGCGGCTCAGCCGATGGCTGTTGATGAGCCGGGATCGGGTCGGATCTGACCAGTTCATGATCACGCAGGAGTTTCTTGCGCAGATGCTGGGGGCCCGTCGCTCGACCGTGTCAGTGTCAGCGGGCATCCTGCAACGCGCCGGCTTGATCCGGTACGCGCGGGGCCACGTCACGATCGTCGATCGCACCGGCCTGGAGGCCGTGGCCTGCGAGTGCTACGCGGTGATCAAGGCAGAGCTCGACCGGGTCTCACCGAGACCGCCTCGACCGGAGGCCTGACCCTAGCCGCCGACGAGACAGCCAGCCAGAATCGACCCGCTCACGGTGACGGCGTGGGCGTCTTCGCGGGCGGAGTGATGAGCGTGATCGACGGGGTCGGCGTGGGACTCGGCGTCGGCGAGGGTGTTGGAGTCGGGCGCGGGGTCGGCGGCGCTGTGGGGGGAGCCACCGAGGAATCCGCCGGCGGCGGCTGGACCGACGGAGCAATCGGCAGGAGTGCCTCGGTCACCTCGGCGGGCAGGCCGGGCTTGCCGCCACTCACCGGATCGGCCGGCGACTCGACGTCGATGTAGCCGAACGTCGGCTTGACGAAGTTCAACTGGTCCTTCAACGCCGCGAGCGTCTCGATCTGAGACGGGAGCTCCTGCAGCGCAACGTCGGTGTCGAGGTCGCCGAGCACGGCGCGCCAGCCTGAGCTGGTCCAGATGCTCACGACGTCGTCGGCTCCCCACAGGAACGCCTTGACCGAGCACCCGAAGACGCTCGGGAAGCGTTGCGAGACCGAGCTCAGCAGCTGGACGAGCACCGGGTTGATCGGTTGCGGCGTCCCGGCTCGGTCATCGATCAGGACCGGGATGCCGCTTCGCGCGGCGGGAGTCGCGTCGATTCCGGGAAGCGTCGCCCCGTCGGACGCCACCAGGGTGTCGGTGCCGTCGCGACGGATGCGAAGCATCGGCGCACGCTCCACGACCGAGATCTCCACGGTGGCCGGCAGCTCGGTGGTGACCAGCGCGCTCGCGACCCAGGGCAGCGCCTGCACGCGGCCCTGGATCGCCGCGCCGTTGATGGTGAAGATGCTCTGCTCGGGGACCTCTGCCGCGGCGACCACGGCGCCCGTCGTGAGCAGGTGCGTGCCGAGCACGGTCACCTTCCGTACCTGGAAGCCCGGCAGCGTCAGCGCCAGCGCGAGCAGGCCGACTTGCACGGTGAGCGCGGCACCGGCGATGACGCGCCGCCTCCATGAGGTATGCCGCCGCGGTGCGGGCGGTGGTGGCGGTGTTCCCCGCCGCGCATGGCGCCGTTTGCGGGGTGAGGCGGCGAGCTTCGCGCCAGGAGTGACCACCAGCCGGCGCACGGCCCGGGACGAGTTGGCGATGAGTGCCGCCTGGGCTCGCACGAGGGCGACATGGCGCGCCTCCTCGTCGAGCATCTCGCTGCTCACTGGGCGTGCTCGGTGCGGTGAAAACGTTGCATATACGCTGGCTGAGACGTGTGCTGAGACGTTGCGGCCGCACGGGGCCCGCCCGATTATCTCCCAGGTGAAGCCGGTGTGACCGTTACGAACGCGCCGGGCGCGCCACCGGGAGGTACGTATCCGGAAGATCGTTGGCGAAGAGGACCACGTCACCGGGAACCGACAGGGTCTGAAGCAACGCGGTCGCATCGGCGAGGGTGTCGACGACGTGGATGCGGTCCTCGCTCATCCCACCCGAACGCAGCCCGGCGCACAGCGCAGCGCTCGTCTTCGCCGACATGACGATGACGTGATCGCAGACCTTCGCCGCGTGCTCGCCGTAGCGCCGGTTCTCGGCATCCTCCACACTCCCAAGCTCAACGAGGCCCGGCGTGATCAGAAACTTGTGCGCGCCACTCATGGCTGCGAGAACCTCCAGGCCGTTGTGCACGCCGACGGGGTTTGCGTTGTACGAGTCGTCGATCACCGTGAGCGGGCCGGTGGTCGCCATGACCTGAAGACGGTGCTCCACCTGTTCGAGCGCTGCCGCAGCGGCGATGGCGTCATCGATCGAGTAACCGAGCGTGAGCACAGCGGCGAGCGCCGCGCTGACGTTGGCCACCTGGTGGCGTCCGAGCAGCGGAATCGTGATCTGGCGATCGAGCCCTTCCGCCTCCCACCGCCAGCGAAAGGTCGATCCGTGGGCGGTGACCTGTATCGACGACGCGACGATATCCGCATCCACCGCCTCGCCATCGGTGCCGAGCGCGTAGCGGATCATCTGCCGCTGCTCCGAGCGTGCGCGCTGCGCAAGCGCCGCGCCGGACTCGTCGCCGATGTACAGGATCAGCGTGCCGCTCGCCGGCAGTGCCGTGACGACCTCGTACATCGCGCCGGCGATGCGATCCATCGTGCCGAAACGCTCCATGTGTTGCGGGCCGATCGCGGTGACGATGGCGATGCGCGGGTGCACGAGGCTGCTCATCGTCGCGATCTCTCCCGGTGCGTAGGCGTCCATTTCGACGACGAACACCTTGTCATCGGATGTCAGGTCCTCGTTGATCACGCGGGTCACGCCCATCAGCGTGTTGAAGCTCTTGCGGGTTGGAAGCGTGTTGACCTGCGGCTGCAACAGCTGCGCGAGGACGTGCTTGGTGCTGGTCTTCCCATAGCTGCCCACCACCGCGACGACCACCGGGTCCACCTCGTGCAGGCGCCGCGCCGCGAGGTCCAGGTAATGGCGCCGGATCCGCGCCTCCGCCGGTTTTGTGACGACATTGGCAGCAACCAGCAGGATCTCGCTCATGCCCGTCACCAGCCCCGCCGCGATAAGCACGAGAATCGTGGACACGATGGGATGGAGCGCGACGATCCCGAGCGCGAGCCCTGCCGAGAGCAGGACGGCGAGGAATCCTCCGGCGATGAGCAGCCGGCGCATCCGCGCCGTCATCACGAGCGGCCGCTTCGGTGACGTCCATCGCCACGTGAACTGCGCCGCAGCGGCCGAGACGAGCCACGCGACAGCGATGCCCACCGGCCGCGCGGGCGGGAGGACTGCGGCGACGCTGAGCGCGACGGCGCCGACCAGAAGACCCAGCCACACCGCGCGGTGAGCGAGCCACTCGCGGGTGAGCCCCCAGCGCAGGAAACGCACGGACTCGTACTCCTCGATCTGGAACATCCGCGCGGCGACGAGGACGATCCGGAAGAGCAGCACCAGCCAGACAATCGCGGCGACAGCGACGAGCGGGCCGACGAGCGGGCTCACGGCTGATGCTCCGGAGCGTCGTCGCGCAGAAACACCTCAACGATCCTGCAGAACCGCGCTGCCTGTTCGAGGTACGCGTAATGGCCTGCGCCTTCGAACACGACGAGGCCGGCATCGGGGATGAGCCGCTCCATCAACTGTCCGTCCGCGATCGGCGTCTCCGTGTCCTTGTCGCCCCAGATCAGCAGCACGGGCAGGTGCAGCTTCGGCAGGAGTGCGCGGAGATCCTCGTTGACGATGCGTACCAGCGTGCCGCGCATGACTCCGGAGACCGCTCGATAGTCGGCGGAGCCGCGCTGATCCGCGCGGCGGCGGGCGGCCTGACGCAGCGCAGACGGGACCAGAGCGGACCGCTCGACAATGCGGAGCGCCTTGTACGAGCGCACCCGCGCGGCGCCTCGCAACGTCTGGCGCGGGCGGATGCCCGCGCTCCCCGCGAGCACCATCCGCTCGATCCGCCCCGGGTACGTGGCCGCAATCACGATCCCGATCCGCCCGCCGTTGGAGTGGCCGATCAGGTCGCACGTCCCGATGCCGAGCCGGTCGAAGAGCGCGATGCACCAGGCCGCATAGTCGTGCACCGACCACGCCGTATCCGGCTCCGCAGTGGCGCCGAAACCCGGGAGGTCCGGGACGATCAGGCGGCGTCCCTGCTGCAGCCCGTCGAGGATCGGCGCGAACAGCTCGGACGAGACACCCCAACCGTGGAGCAGGAGCAGCGGGCGTCCTTCACCACGTTCCTCGAGCGCCGCGCGCGGGATCTCCCCCGTCGCCCCGGCCACGGTCGCTCGATCCCCACTCGTGTCGCCGTTCAGCCCGGCCGACCGGTGAGCAGCCACGTGTCGATCGACGACGTGGTCGCCTGCTGCTCGCGATGTCGCGCCATCGCCATATCGATCAGTTTCGTGAGCAGCGCGTCGAAGCGCACGCCCGACGCCTCCCAGAGATAGAAGGACAGTGATCCCGGCAGTGTGTTCAGCTCATTGACCACGAACGAGTCCTGCTCCGGTGACACCAGGAAATCCACCCGCGTGACGCCGGCTGCACCGATGGCGCGAAACGCCGCCTTGGCTGTCTCCTGGATGCGGGCGGTCAGCGCGTCCGGTATGGGCGCGGGAATGATCCGCTGCGAATGCTTCATCCCGCCTGCCGGCGCCTTCGCACCACCCTTTGCCTTGGCGCCACTGAGATATTTGTCCGCATAACTGAGCGTGCCGTTGCTCACCGGCTGCTCGCACACAGACGCCTCGACGTCGTCGCCCCAGCCGAGCACGGAGCAGTTCACCTCGATGCTCGCATCCTGCGCGGCCTCAGCGAGAATCGATGTGTCGTAGCCGAACGCGACCTCGAGCGCATCGCGAAGCTGCTCGTCATTCTCCACGCGAGCCACGCCGATGCTCGATCCGAGTCGGCGGGGCTTCACGTACATGGGAAAGCCGGGAAGCTGCGCGAGGTCCGTGCAGACAGCATTGGGGCGGTCGAGCCAGCGCGAACGCGACACCATGACGTCGTCGAGCACCGGGATTCCGGCGCCGCGGAGCGCGCTTCGCGACACGCGCTTGTCCATGCTCACCGCTGCTGACACGACGTCGCAGCCGCAGTACGGCACCGCCGCCAGCTCGAAGAGGCCCTGGAGCGTGCCGTCCTCGCCGTTGGACCCGTGCACGAGCGGCATCGCGACATCGAACCGTGCAGCGGCGCGGGCCGAACCGCCGAGCAGCCCGCGACGTCCATCAACCTCCGTGAGTTCTCCCCCGCCCGTCGGGTCCGGCCGCATGGTCACACGCGTCGACACGGCGATGAGTCGATCGATGTCCTTGTATCGCTCGAGTTGGAGCAGCTGGTCGCCGCTGTACCAGACGCCCGATTTTGCGATGTACACGGGGACGGCTTCGTAGCGGTCGGCAGGCAGCGCCGCCATCGCCTGCTGCGCTGTGATGACCGACACCTCGTGCTCCACCGACCGGCTGCCGAAGAACACGCCGACCTTGAGCCGCTCAGGCACGTGGTGCACCGGCTGTTGTGTCGCCCAGGACGACGATCTCCCGCTCGAGGTCCACCCCGAACTGCTGCTGCACAGCGTCGTGTGCGATGCCGACGAGAGCCAGCACATCCACCGCTCGCGCGTGATCCACGTTGACGATGAAATTCGCATGTTTCGGAGAGATCTGCGCGCCACCGGCGCGCTTCCCCTTGAGACCCGCGGCCTCGATGAGGCGCCCGGCCTTGTCGTCCGGCGGATTCTTGAAGACGCTGCCGAGGCTGCGGATGCCGTAGGGCTGAGACGCCTTGCGCTCCGCCTGGATCGCATCGGTACGTTCACGAACAGCTGTCGGGTCATCGGCGTGCACGCGAAGCCGCGCACTGACGATCACGCTGCCGCGGAGGTCGTCCTTGAAGCGGGAGTGGCGATAGCTGAAGTCGCACTCGCCCGCCGCAAGCGTCGTGGCAGTGCCGGTCTGATCCAGCGACGTGCAGTCGATGAGGACGTCCGACATGTCGGTTCCAAACGCGCCGGCGTTGCCGTAGACGCTCGCCCCGCAGGTGCCCGGCACGCCGATGCCGAACTCGATCCCCGCGAGGCCGCGCGACGCGCAGTCGAGTGCCACGCGCGGCATCATGCAGCCCGCGCCAAGTTCCACGGTTCCTGCATCGACGATCCGCAGCCGGCGATCGTTGTGGCGGATCACGAGGCCGTCGATCCCGTCATCGCTGATGAGCGTGTTGCTGCCCGCGCCGAGCATGGTCACCGCGACACCCGAATCACCGCACCGGCGAAGCAACTCGCCGAGGACGGTGGCATCTCGCGTGGTGATGAACCAGCGGGCGGGGCCGCCGACACCGAATTGACTGTGGCGAGCGAGCGGCTCGTCACGATGCACGCCTGGAAGGCCGTCGAGCCAGTCACCGGCGGACACCCTGCGCCTCCAGGGCGTCGCGAAGGCGAGGCGCCAGCTTGTCGAAGCCGCCGAGGGACAGCACGAGGAGCACATCACCGGGGCGCCGGATGCCCATCACCAGGTCGACAGCCGCATCGCTGGAATCGACCACGTGCACGGCGTGCTCAGGTCCCGCACGATCGGCCACGTCCTGGCTTGACACGGTTTTGGGCATCCCACGCTCGCGGGCTTCCTCGATCGGCCCGATGACCACGACGTCAGCGCCGACGAAACTCCGGCGGTAGTCCTCGAGCAACCGGCTGACGCGCGAGTACGTGTGCGGCGTGTGAATGGCGATGAGGCGACGACCGGGATACCGCTGTCGAGCCGCGTCGATCGCGGCCGCCACCTCGGTCGGGTGGTGCGCGTAGTCATCGACGACCGCCACGCCGTCCAACTCACCGAGGATCTGGAAACGGCGCGCCGGCCCGAGGAAGTCTGCGCATGCAGCCACTGCGACCGCCGTGTCGACCCCGGCAAACTCCGAGAGGATGAGCGCCGCGCAGGCGTTCTGCGCATTGTGGATGCCGGGAAACGTGAGCACGACATCGAGCGGTGCCCGATCCTTCCGTTCCACAAGGAAGTGCTGCATGCCGTCCCGCTCCCGCGGCTCAACGATCGACCAGTCGCTGGCCGGCTTCGTGCCATAGGTGACTGCAACACCGGCTGCACCGTCGCGAAGCGCCAGGCATTCGGGATCATCTGCGCAGAGGGCAAGCACGCCATCCGGCGGCATGGTGGATGCCAGCTCGACAAAGGGCTCGCGGTACGCGTCGAGACTCGCGTAGACATCGGGATGATCGAGCTCGAGGCGCGTCACGCATGCGCCGTTGGGCCGCGTGTGCAGGAACTTCGGGCGGGGATCCCATGGCGCGGACGTGTACTCATCGCCCTCGAACACGAAGGGACCGCTTCCCAGGCGTGACGTGCCGCCGAGATCGAGCGACGTGGAACCGAGACGAAATCCCGGATCCATGCCCGCGCGGTCGAGGATGTGCACCAGCAATGCGGAGGTCGTGGTCTTGCCGTGCGTGCCGCAGACGGTGAGTCGCATCCGCTCCCCGGCGAGGCTCACGTAGAACTCGATCTCGCTGAGGCACGGGATGCCGCGCCGGCGCACGGCCTCGAGCTCCAGGTTCGCCGGACGCGTCTGATTGCCCACCACCACGAGGTCGGGGACGCCCCAGCGATCGAGGTTCGCCGGATCGCTGTGGTTCTCCCATTCGATACCAGCGGCGGTGACGGCGTCACTCATCGGCGGATACGCGTGATCGTCCGAGCCGGTGACGCGATCGCCGCGCGCCAGCGCGAGGCTCGCTGCACCGAAGGTCGCGTAGCCGCAAATACCGAGAACGTGCACGTGCATCGTCAGGCCGCCTTGCTCCGACTTGGTCCTGCGGCCTCGACGATGAGCCGGACCACCGCATCCGTGGCGTCCGGAAGCCCAAGCTCGGCACTCGCGGCGGCCATCGCCCGCCACCGCGACGAGTTGTTGACCAGCGCTGTGATCTCCGCGCCAAGCCGCTCCGGAGTGCACTCCGCATCGTCGATCAACATCGCGGCGCCGGCGGCGACATAGGGAGCGGCGTTGTGGCGCTGATGGCCACCGGCGTGTGGATACGGGACCACGATCATCGGCCGTCCCAGCGCCGAGCATTCCGCGAGTGACGATCCGCCTGCGCGCATGACGACGAGGTCGCTCGCAGCGATTCGCGGGGCCATGTCATCGAAGAAGGCGCTCGCGGTGTAACGCGCGGCGAGGCGCGGCGGCAGCGCTTCGGCGGCTCGCTGCACCGCTTCGAAGTCGAGGCTGCCGCACTGGTGAACGATGGTCAGCTCCGGGTCGCTGCTGAGCAACTCGACCATGCAGCCTGCCACAGCGCGATTGAGCCGCCGTGCGCCCTGGGATCCGCCGGTCACGAGGATCGAGCGCAGTCGGTCGCCGATCGGGCGCGTGCTGATGGCCCGAACCTCGGCGCGGATCGGATTTCCGGTGTGGACGACACGGGCATGCGGCAGGTGTGCTGCAGTCTCTGCAAATGAGGCGGCGACAACCCGGGCTCGCCGGGCGAGCATCCGCGTGGCCCTCCCCGGGACCGCATTCTGCTCGAGGAGCACCACCGGGATTCGCTGCGCGAGCGCCGCCACCACGACCGGGACGGACACGTAGCCGCCCGCGCCGACGACGACATCAGGCCGCATGGCGCGAAGGAGGCGGCGTGCCGCGATGGTTGCCCGCGTCAACTGCGTCGTCGCACGTGCGACCCCACCCGCGCTGCCCACGTCGACGCCGCTGATATCGAGCACCTCGAGGCGGAGTCCTGCCGCGACCACGAGCCGCTCCGCGACGCCGTCCCGGCGGCCGACGACGGCCACCTCGTCGTCAGGTCGGCTGTCTCGGAGCGCGAGCGCGACCGCCAGCGCCGGGGTCAGGTGGCCCCCAGTTCCGCCCCCGGCTATCAGCGTGCGCACGATTCGTGGTCCCCTGCCGTCGACCCTGGGCTGAGATGTTGAGCAAGATGCCCATGCCCACGAGGGTGGTCGCCAGCGAGGTGCCACCGTAGCTGATGAAGGGCAGCGGGATGCCCGTGGTCGGGATGACGCCGGTCACCGCCATCACGTTGATGAACGCCTGCATGCAGATCCACGTGGTGATGCCTCCCGCGAGCAGGGCGCCGAATCGATCGGGCGCCCGGAGCGAGGCGCGAACACCGCGCCACGCAAGGAACAGGAACGCCGCAAGCACGGAGACGGTTCCGATCAGGCCGAGCTCCTCGCCGATGATCGCGAAGATGAAGTCGGTATGCGCCTCGGGCAGCCACTCGTACTTCTGCACCGAGTTGCCGAGACCAACACCGAAGATCCCGCCTGAGCCGAACGCGTAGAGGGCCTGGCAGTTCTGGAACCCGGATCCGAGCGCCGCCGCGCAGGGATTGAGGAAGTGAACGAGCCGGTCGGCCCGGTATGCGACGAGCCCGACCAGCGCAGCGCTGGTGGCGCCGAAGCCGATGACGATCATGAGGAGGTGGCGTTTCCGGGCCCCGGCCAGGGCAAGCAGGATCAGCGCCGTCGCGGCGATGACGATCGAGCTGCCGAAGTCGCGCTCCGCCAGGACGAGGCCGAGCAGCAGCACCAGCACGATGATGTAGTCGCGGACGCCACGAAGGCTGCGCACCGAGCCTTCGCGATCGGTGAGCCAGCGTGAGAAGAAGACGATCGCGACCCCGACGGCGATCGCGGACGGCTGCACCGAGAGCGGCCCGAACTGGAACCAGCGCTGGGCGCCGAAGTGCTGGGCGCCCACGTGCGGGATCAGCACCACGACGAGCAGCACCAGCATCACCGCCATCGCCGGTCGGGCGAGCCGGGAGAGCCGGTGGTAGTCGAGTCGAGCCGCCACCACGAGGCCGGCACCGCCGAGCGCGGCCCCGATCAGCTGGTGGGCGAAGAAGTAATTGGGGTCGTTGTACCAGAGGAATCCGAGCGCCTCCGAGGCGCTGTAGACCATCACGAGCCCGAAGCCGACGAGGCCGACGACGGTGATCATCAGCCAGCCGTCGACGCCGGCAGCGGCAGCGGCCCGATCCGCCGACGCGAACGCGCCGGCCACCCGGGACCCTCCCCGCCAGCGCCACTTTCCTGCCAGGGCGCCGGTCAGCTTGCCGGTCTGGGTCGCCATCAGGCGTTGCTCACCGGGTGGGTTGCGATGCGCGCAACGACCTCCCCGAAAGCGCGGCCGCGATCCTCGAAGTCGACGAACTGGTCGAAGCTCTTGTACCCGGGCGCAAGCAGCACCACATCGCCGGGTCGAGTGATCTCAGCTGCCGCGACGACCGCGTCCTCGAGCCCCGGCACGATCGCTCGAGCTTCGAAGCCGCGTCGCGCCAGCGCCTCGTCGAGCTCGGCCGCGCTCGCGCCGTTGAGCACGGCGTAGCGCGCCCGCGCGGCAACTTCGTCTGCGAGTGGTTCGATTGACGTCCCGGCGCCCTTGCCGCCCCCGATCCACACGATCGTCCGGCCGGGAAACGAGCGGAGCGCGGCGACCGCGGATTCGACGTTGGTTGCCTTGCTGTCGTTCACCCAGAGAATCCCGTCCTCATCGCGAATTGTCTGGAGGCGATGCGGCACGGCGTGGAACTCCCGGACCGCACCGGCAATCGGGGATGTCGCCACCCCGGCAGCGCGGGCCACGGCAACTGCCGCGAGCACGTTCTGGAGGTTGTGCACGCCAAAGAGCGGGATATCGGCCACCGGCAGCACGGTCGTCACGCGTCCTTCCTCGGCGATGACAACGTCTTCGCCCGCACGCGTTGCGCCATCGCTGATGCCGGGTTCGAGCCCGAACTGGTGCACCCGGCAGGTCGCGACGGCCGCCATCTCGCGAGTCACCGGGTCATCGAATCCGAGGACAGCGTCGTCGAGCGCGAAACGGACCAGGCGCCGCTTGGTCTCGGCGTACGCCGCAAAGTCACCGTGGCGGTCGAGATGATCCGGGGTGACGTTGAGGACGCACGCGATGGCGCATCGCGGCTCGAGCACCGACTCGATCTGGAACGACGAGAGCTCGAGGACCACCCAGTCGGTGTCGCCAACTCCGTCGAGACGGTCGAGCATCGTGACCCCGATATTTCCACCGAGGTGGACCCGCTCACCGGCACGCTCCAGAATCGCGGCGACGAGCGCCGTGGTGGTCGTCTTCCCGTTGGTCCCGGTGATGCCGCAGATGCGCGCGCGGCAGCGCTCGAACACGAGATCCATCTCGCTACGGACCGGCACGCCATGAGCGCGCGCGATCTCGAGCTCCGGCGCATTCCACGGCACTCCCGGGCTCGGGCAGACCATGAGCGCATCCGCAGCGATGTCATCCGGATAACCGCCGAGACGCAACTCTACGGTGCCGGGGAGCGACGCTATGCGCTCGCGAATCGACCGCGTGTCGGCGCGGTCTGCCAGCACCACGTGGTGCCCTTCGCGAGCCAGAGTCGATGCACACGCGAGGCCGCTGCGGCCGGCCCCGATCACCACGACCGACTTCTCCGTCACGAAACCGGCCCGGCCACGTGCGCGTAGAGCACGGTGATCGCCGCACCGACGGCGGCTGCAGCCGCGAACGCGACGACGAGCCGCTGTTCGCGAAGCCCGAGTTCCTCGAAGTGATGATGGATCGGGCTTGCGCGGAACACGCGAGTCCCGAACCTCCGGATGGCCGTGACGTTGACGACGACACTTGCGGCCTCGACCACGAACACGATGCCGAGCACCGGGAGGAACCAGATGAGGTGCAACTCCGCGGTGAGCGCAACGATCGCGCTGCCGAGCGCAAGCGATCCGGCGTCCCCCATGAAGACGCGCGCGGGAAACCAGTTGAAGAGCAGGAACGCAACGACCGCACCGGCGAGCGCGACAGCGAGCAGCGCGACCGGAAGCTCGTTGCGCGAGACAGCGACAATCGCGATGCCGACGAACGCAAGCGCCGTGCACGATGCCGCGAGCCCATCCGCGCCGTCGGTCAGGTTGACGGCATTGCTGGTCGCAACCACGGCGATGGCAACGACTACCGCAAGCCCCCACCCAAGATTCGGCGCACCGAGCCCGGGAAAGAACTGATGCGTGAAGCCGGCGATCGTCAAGCCGATGCCGACGAGCACCCCCGTGATGCCCTGCAGGCCCAGCTTCTGCCAGACCGTGAGCCCGAGACGGCTGATGTCGCTGATGTTCACGACGTCGTCGAGACCACCGGCAATCGCACCGGCGACCAGGGCGAAGACCACGACGAAGCCCGAGCGCGTGCGGTCGACCGCGAGCCAGGCCACGATCGCGACGAGGCAGAACAGCACACCACCGAGCGTTGGAGTCCCCTCCTTCGCGCGGTGGGAGGCCGGGCTGTACGACGCGACGTGCTGCCGGGCGCCGAGGCGAACGAGCAAGCCGATGAACGCGGGATAGAGCACCACACCGGCGACGAACGCGAGCACGCCGACGACGATCGTCTCTCTCACGGCTTGATGCGCCAGTCGGCGATGATCATTTCGGCCACCTGCTTCCAGATCGGCGCCGCGAGGATGGAGCCGAACCGGTTCTCGGCCACCACCTGCGGGTTGTTCAGGATGACCATCATCGTGAACTGCGGGTCCGTCGCCGGCATGAAGCCGACGAACGACGCCACCACGTTCGGACCGTAGCCTCCTCCATTCGGAAGCGCGACCTGGGCCGTCCCCGTCTTGCCCGCGATCTCCATGCTGTAGCCGGAGATCCTGGCCCGCTTCCCTTCGGCGCCTGGATCATTCACCACACCCACCATCATCTTCGCGAGGGTAGCCGCAGCGGTGGCCGACATGACGCGGCGGGTGACCGGAACGAACGGCGTCGTCGTGGCGGTGTTGGGGTTGATGATCGCGTCCACGGCATGCGGCTGCACCCAGACTCCGCCGTTGGCGACGGCGTTCACGCCGGCGAGCATCTCCACCGGAGTGGTGACGAGCCCCTGCCCGAAGGAGGCTTCCGCGTACCTCAGGGCGTTCCAGGACGACTCCGGTGCGAGTGGATCGTTGACCTCGCCGGCCAGGTCGACCCCCGTCGGCGCGCCCATGCCGAAGGCGAGCAGGTTGTTGTAGAAGGCGTTCTGACCTTCCATCTTCTCGGCGTCGATGGCCCCGTTGTTCAGCGAGTCGTCGAGCACCCACTGCATGGTCACGTCGCCGTGGGAGCGCCGGTCCCAGTCATGGATGAGGAAGCCGTCGATGCGCTGCTGCTTCTCATCGATGACCGTCTTCGGCGTGAAGGCATTGTTGTTGAGCCCGCCGGCAAAGGTGATGACCTTCATGATCGATCCCGGCTCGTACGGCTGGGTCACCGCGAGATCGCGGAAGTCGGCGATGGGCGCCGTGGTGTACTCGTTGGCGTTATAGGATGGGTACTGCGCCCAGGCGTCGATCGCGCCGGTCTTGGTGTCCATGATCATGAGCGTGCCGGAGACCGAGTGCGACGAGTTGACTCCGTTGGCGAGTGCGACCTCTGCCCCATACTGGATCTGCGGGTCGAGCCCCAATTCGAGGTTATCGCCGTTCTTGGCGGGAACCGTCTGCTGTTTGCCGAGGACGATCGCATTGCCGTTGACGTCGGTGAGCGTGGACTCGTGGCCGTTGACTCCAGAAAGGATGGAGTTGTAATACCCCTCCAGCCCGTACTGGCCGACCCCGTCGTTGTTGACGAAGCCGAGCAGGTTCGCGGCAAACGAGTTGCCGGGGACTGGCGACGGGTCGTAGACGCTCTCTTCCGACGGGATGGTGCCGATGCCACTCAACCCAAGCGCCTGGAGCTTGTCGTTCACATCCTGGGAAACGCCTTTCTTGAGGTAGTCGAACTGGTTTGGCTGGTTCAGCGCATGCAGGACCTGCGCCGGGCTCGCCTGCAGGATCGGTGCAAGCATGCCGGCGACCTGCGCACGGTCTGATGCGGCGATGAGCGCAGGGTCGGCGAACACGTCGAAGACCTGGACATTGCTCACCAGGACCCGTCCGTCGCGATCGAGGATCACGCCGCGTGTCGCGTGCAACGTGATCGATGTCGTGTGCGACTCGGCCGCGGCCAGCGCCAGCGACTTGCCCTGGATCACCTGGATCTGCACCAGGCGGCCGAAGACCGCAGTCGCCATCGCGAGAAAGATGAGCACCAGCCAGAGGCCGCGCCGGCGAAGATCCGGTTCCGCGAAAGCGCGCGCATGAGCGGCGCGGGCGGATCCCGGCGAGCGGCGACGCGGGTTCATCGACCGGCGCCACCGAAGGCGCCGTCGAGCGCCCCGACGAGCTGCTGCAGGGCGGTGCCGGTGTCATTCGCGGTCAGCTGCTCCGGCGGCGACGCGATGACGTTGTGGGGAGCAGCGGCGACCCAGGACCACTTTGCGGCCGGGCGCATGCCCATGCTCTGCGCCGCGTAGATGATCCGTTCCGACGATTCGAGGCGGGAGAGCTCGGCGCCGAGCTGCAGGTTCTCGGCGACGAGCTGCTGCTGACGCGAACTCGAGGCGCGTCGCCTGATACGTGGCGGTGGTGACGTGCGCCGTCTGGTTGACGTACGCGATGCCGATGCCGGCGGCGACCGCGATCACCGGCAGCAACGGCAGCGGCGTCCGTGGTCCGCCGCGGCGGATGCGCAGCCGTCGCACGAGCGGTTCGAAGGGAACGTCGTCGACGCCGGCTGCCGTCGGGGTCGACCCGCGGTCGAACTCGATGTGCGAAACGCAAGTTGGGCACTGCCCTGATCTCCAGTGGTGAAACGTTTGAGAGAGACGATGGAGGGGCACCGACGGTGCCGGGTCGGCCGCACGAAGGGTGGCGGGGGGAGACGCGCCAGGCGCGGCTCCCCCCTTGGGGCGCGAAGTGAGGCGTTGAGGAAGACGAGGCGCCCGTCACCCCTGGGTGGCGAGCTTCTCCGCAACTCGAAGGCGCGCCGAGCGAGATCTCGGGTTGGTCGCCAGTTCGGCCGGATCGGGCCGGATCACCTTGCGGGTGAGGAGAAAGAGTGTGGCCCGGTGGACGCAGGTGCAGTGGGGCTGTTGGGGTGGACAGACACAATTCTGAGCTGCGACGTGGAGTGCGTTCTTTACAAGGGTGTCCTCGAGAGAGTGGAAGGAGATGACCCCAAGACGCCCACCGGGCCGGAGGATGCTGATTGCTGCCTGCAGGCCTCGTTCGAGGCTTTCGAGCTCGTGGTTCACCGCGATGCGAAGCGCCTGGAACGTGCGCGTCGCGGGGTGAATCCGCTTTGGCCAGAACCGCCGGGGCACCACCTGCTCAACGAGCTCACGAAGCTGCGTCGTGGTGGTGATCGGGGTTCGCTCCCGCGTTCTGACGATTCGTGTAGCGATCGCTCGTGCGAATCGCTCGTCGCCGTAGTCGCGGATCATCGACATCAGCTGGTCCGCCGTCAGGGAGTCGACGAGGTGCGCGGCGGTGACGCCGGACGTCGAGTCCATGCGCATGTCGAGCGGTCCGTCGAAGCGGAAGCTGAAGCCGCGGGCCGGGTCGTCGAGCTGGAGGGACGAGATGCCGAGATCGAAGGCGACGATGTCGACGGCCGTCACGCCGAGACCGTGGACGATGGCCTCCAGGTCTGCGAAGTCACCTTGAGCGATCTCGACCGCGTCGCCGCTCGCGCCGAAACGGGCGCGACCAGCGTCGACAGCGCTCTGATCGCGATCGATCGCGATCACCCGGCCGCCCGGGGAGACACGCTCGATGAGCGCGGCCGTGACCCCGCCCGCGCCGAACGTGGCGTCGACGGCGATCTGCCCGGGCCGGGGCTGCAGGCTCTCTATAAGGGGTGTGAGAAGGACCGGCCGGTGACCCGCGCCGTCAGGCGGTGGGGAACCGGGCGTGGCGTCGTCGAGAATCCCCATGCCGGCCACGAACGACAGGGGGATGGTCATGTTTTGGGGCGGATCCGTCTGGGGCGCTCACGCCGGCGACGAGGATGCGGACGTCCCGCTCTGGTGGACGAGATCCCAGACCTGGGTGAAGTCTTCGGCGCTGAGCGGTTCCTCTTCGGCCTTCCAGATCTCGTGAGCGATCACCTCGACGCCTTTGCCGACGCCGACGAAGACGACCTGGTCGACGATGCGCGCGAACGCGCGCTGGGGGGCGGTCAGCAGGAGGCGTCCCTGCGCGTCCACATCGAAGTTCGACGCCTTGGCGTGGAGGATGCGCAGAAAGCGGCGCCGCTGTGCCTCGGTCTCGGTGGTCCGCAGGAAGAACTCGGTGTGCATCGCCCACTCATGCGGGGGCCAGATCATGAGGCGGGTGTCGGCCGCCTGGGCGACCATGCTGCCTTCGGGAAGGTAGCGGCGCATCTGGGCGGGAATCGCGACGCGACCTTTTTCGTCGACGTGGTGGTGGTAAGTTCCGCAGAGCGCGGCGACACCCACGTCGACCTGCGTTTGCTCGAGCCTCACCGTCGTCACGTCAGCGTCCCCACTACTCACCATTCTTCTCCACCGGCGCGCCGAACCCTAACAGGTGTGTGGTGATGCGTCAACGCAAACAAATGTACGTCTGCCAAACTCGCGGAAGGGGCCCTCAGACGTCGTAGCGAGGCGTTTCGAGGAGGAGCTCGGAGAGGTCGTCACCGCCGTGCAGCTGCTGAGCTTCCGCGCCCCTTCTGAGTAGAACTGCCCCACCGGTCCCCACGAGGCGCATGGCGGGCCCGTCGATCTCGAGCCAGCTCTGCTCGCGAAGCGCCACCACGGTCGCGTCGTTCTCCTCGAGGAACTCCCGCAGGCGCTCTTCGCGCGTCTCGCCCACGCGCGCCTCCGGAGGCGGCGGATCGATGTAGTGCGGGTTGATCTGGAACGGCACCAGGTTGAACGCGGCGAAACTCGGCGGCTGCACGATCGGCATGTCGTTGGTCGTCCGGATGGTCGGGCACGCGACGTTGGAGCCCGCGCTGGCACCGAAGTACGGGATGCCGCGTTCGATTGCCGCGCGCACGGGCGCGATCAGGCCCAACCGGTGGAGTGCGCTCACGAGCCGGAAGCTGTTGCCACCCGTCACGAAGACGGCTTCACTGTTCGCAATCGCGGCGACTGGGTCACCGACGCTGTGCAAGCCGGTGATCTCGACACCAACTGGGGTGAGCCACTCCGCAAATCGAGCGGTGGCCCGATCGTGGTCGCTCTGCGCGTACGGGATCATCACGGCGCGCCTGGCCCCGCGGAGATGATCGAAGACGGCAGTCCGCGCAGAGGTGCCGTCACCGCCGGCGTGAAGCAGCAGACGTTTGTGCATGGTGCCGGTGTTCTCCCGGAGGTGATGTCGTTGGCGGGGAGCCACAGAGGATAGACTCGACATGCAAGCCGGCCAGACGGTCGCGGGCGCCTTTGCGTCCGAGGAAAGTCCGGGCTCCGCAGAGCAGGGCGCTGGGTAACGCCCAGTCGGGGTGACCCGAAGGAGAGTGCCACAGAAATGACACAGCCCCGGACCCGTCCGGGGCAACGGTGAAATGGTGGGGTAAGAGCCCACCGGCGGCCGGGTGACCGGCCGGCCAGGTAAACCCCGCCCGGAGCAAGGCCGAACAGAGACCGAGCGTTTCGGCGCTCAGGAGTTGCTCGCTTCGTGCGTCTCAGGTGGGCCGCTCGAGGCGCCGGGTAACCGGCGTCCCAGATGGATGACCGTCCCTCGTCCGCCGCGCGGGTGAGGACAGAACCCGGCTTATCGGCCGGCTTGCACTTTCCTCACGAACCCAGCAGTGCCGTCACCGTGGCCTCGCCGTTGTGCAGCAGGTCGACTGCCGGCAGGCGGCGAAGCAGGTCGTTCCAACCGGGCTCGCGTGCGGCGATGTCCGCGAGCAGTGCTTTCCCCTCCTCAACCCGGCCTGCGTCGGCCATCAGGATCGCCGACCAGAATGCCGCCTCATCGTTGGCGCCGAGCAGCGGCCGGGCAAGCTGATACTCCTCGAGTGAGCCCGCGAGGTCGCCCGCGATCTGGTGCGTCTCGGCGGCTTCCATGTGCTGGTACCCGCGGTGCACGTTCACGAGACGGTGCAGCTCGGCAAGCGGATCGGGCGCGTCATCCACGCGCAGATCGACGAGGCGATCACGCCATGGTTGACTAGAACTCGTGCCCGCCGCGATGAGCATCGCCGCCGACTGCCGCCCACGGATGTCACCACCCGCCGCCTCGGCGGCGTCGAGCGCCGCGAGGAGCCGGTCGGTCAGATCGCCCTTTGATCGCTGATATGCCTCGAGCATCGCGGGCCAGACGCTCGCACTGCGCATCATGTTCGCCTGCACGGACACGCCGTCGGACGGTGATGTGGCCTGCCGCTTCGATGCACAGCGCGCCGGTGTGCGCGGCGACGCGGCCGGTCGCGTCGACGAATGCGACCTGCCGGCGAGCCTGTTCGACGTCCGCGCTGGTCAGCGCCTGCAGCGCCGTCTCCGGGTCGATACCGAGACGCAGCAACGCCAGGCCGCGCGGGCCGTACGCGGGCTCGGCGAACGACTGCGTCGCGATCGCTCCGACGCCGGACTCCGCCCAGGTCACCACCGAGCCCACCGAGAACCAGTGCGACTGCACCGCGACGCCGAGTGCTCCCGTTTCTGGATCGCGTGCCACGATCGAGTAGGTCATCGCGCAATGCCTCCGCCGGCCGAGCCGGCCATGATCCGCTGCGTCTCCTCCACCGCGAGACTGTCGACACGCTCGTTGCCGGGAATGCCGCTGTGGCCGCGCACGTGCTCGAACCGCACGCGCTTGTCGATGAGTGGATCGATCGTCGGGTAGAGGTCGAGATTCTTCTTGCGTTTCCACGATCCGGTGAGCCAGTTGATGACGCCGAGGCTGTCGGTCCGTATCACGAATCGCCACGCCGGGTCATCGCCGACACGCGCACGAATGCGCAGCAGCGCCTCACGGACGGCTTTCAACTCCTCGCGGTTGTTGGTCGTATCGAGCTCACCGCCGGCAGCCTCGTCGACACCGCCGTCGGGCCATTCGATGCGATACGCCCAGGCTCCCGCGCCGGGATTTCCCGAGCAGGCACCGTCCGTGTATGCGATCACCGTTGCTGTCACGGTGCGAGGATCCGGTCGCAGTTCGCGCACTGCGTGAGCCCGGTCCCGGTGCGGACAGCGCGTCGCTCCTCGTTGGAAACCGGCATGTGGCAGCCCGCACAGAACTCACCCGCGAGTCCGGTGACAGCAGGGCGCCGGTGCGCGGCGATTCGAGCGTAGAGGGACAGATCGCCTGAGTCCGTATCGGCGCGCAGCGCATCACGCTCCGCGTTGAGGACGTCGCGCTCGGCGGTGAGCGTGGCGAGACGCGCGCGCAGCGGTTCCATGCCAGCGCTGCGCTGGGCATCGCGTGCCGCGGCGGCCGCCGACGCGTTCTGCAGGGCTGCCTGCGACACGTCGACCTCCTCCATGCGTCCCAGCGCGTCGTCCTCGAGCGTCGACAACTTCGCACGCATCGCTTCGAGTTCGCGCTGCATCTCGATCAGCTCGGCCGGGTTGCGCACGTTGCCGCCGTACAACCGTCTATCGAGCTCACGGATGCGCGCCTGCATCGATGCCGCCTCGAGTTCCGCGAGCTTCGCGCTCGATCCGAGCGCACGGTGCTCTTCGTGGGCCGCTGCCTCTGCCGCGCGCAGTCGGTCGAGCTCGGGGTCGCCGCGGAGCGATGCCTCGGTGACTGCGATCTCGGACATCACCGTTGCGATGCGATCGTCGATCTGCTGCAGGCTCAGCAGCGCCGATGCCCGGCTCATGCCGTCGCCGCAGCGTTGGACACGCTGACAAGCCGTTCGAGCGTGCGTCGCGCCGCACCGGAATCAATCGAATCTCGCGCGACGCCGATGCCGTCGATGAGTGTCGTCACCTGATCGGCGGCAAAGAGCACAGCGGCTGCGTTGAGCAGGACGACATCGCGGCGCGCGCCGCGCTCACCATCCAGCACGGACCGGATGATGGCTGCGTTGGTCTCTGCATCGCTGCCGCGCACCGCCTCGAACGGAGCCGGCTCGATGCCGACATCACGGGGATCGAGCACGAAATCGCGCACGCCCTCCGCGGTGACCTCGTAACACTGCGCGTTCCCGCCGACTCCGAGCTCGTCCACACCGCCAGGTCCGGTGAAGACGAGCGCGTGGACGTGTCCGATTCGATGCAGCACCTCGGCCATCATCGGCGTCAGCCTGGCGTTTGAAACCCCCAGTGACTGGTGGCGCACGCGGGCCGGATTGGCGAGCGGGCCGAGCACGTTGAAGACGGTGCGGAACCCCAGCTCGCGACGGATGGGACCGACATGGCGCAGCGCCGGGTGAAATTCGACCGCGAAGAGAAACCCGATCCCCGCCTCGTCGACGCACCGGCGAACACCTTCGGGGGACAGCGAGATCACCACGCCGAGCGCCTCTAGAACGTCAGCGCTCCCGCAGCGCGACGAGGCCGCCCGATTCCCGTGCTTGGCGACGGGACAACCCGCTCCCGCAGAGACGAGTGCCGCCGCGGTGGAGATGTTGAAGGTCCCGGCGGCATCGCCTCCGGTGCCACACGTGTCGACCGCCTCGACCTCGAGCTTGACGTGCGTCGCATGCGCACGCATCGACTCGACCATGCCCGCCAGCTCATCGACCGTCTCGCCTCTCGTGCGCAGCGCGGCGACGAGCGCCCCCACCTGGGCGGGCGTCGCGCCGCCCTCCATCATCGTGTCCATCACGGATCGGGCGGTCGCCGCATCCAGGGAGCCGCCGGACACCACCGTCTCGAGTGCCTGCCGCATCACCTCCTCGCCCATCTCGCGCGACGGTACCACCGAGCATGACGAGGGCGATCCATATACTCGATGGCGTGACCGCCCGCACCCTTGCGCCCTTCGATCCGGATGTCGTGCGCCCGTGGCGCCTGGGCGACGGGCCCCGCGGCGTCCTGCTGATCCACGGCTTCGCGAGCACCCCGCCGGAGCTCCGCCGGCTCGGCGAAGCGCTGGCCGCTGGTGGCTTCCGCTGCCATGCGCCCGTGCTTCCGGGTCACGGCACCACCCCCGAGGATCTCGAGCGCACCACCTGGCAGGACTGGGCGGCCTTCGTGGCGGGGGCGTTCGACGAGCTCGCATCGGAGTGCGATGACGTCATGGTCGCCGGCCAGTCGATGGGCGGCACGCTCGCCCTGCACCTCGCGGCCCACGACCTTCGAGTGCGCGCCGTCGCGACGCTCGCCGCACCGATCTGGCTGAGCGGTCCGCTCCCGCCATTGCTTCCGCTGCTGAAACGCGTGGTGCGCTGGCACCGCGCCGGAGACGACGTCGATCTCTGGGATCCCGACGCTGTCGAAGAGTTGTACAGCTATGGCATCCGGCCCACGCGGAGCATCGACGAGCTCCGCCGCCTCTGCGCGGTGGTGCGCAACGAACTGGCGGAGATTCGCGCTCCCGTGCTTGTCGTGCACGGTCAGCGCGATCGGTCCATCGATCCGAAATGCGCGCAGGAGATCGGCAAACGCCTGGTCGGGAGCGAGGCCGTCGAGGTTGACCTGTTGCCGCGCAGTGGCCACGCGATTTCCGTCGATGTCGACCGCGACACCGTGAATGCCGGCGTCCTGAACTGGTTTGAGCGCTTCGCCACGACAGCGCGGCCGGCGGCCGTCGCCGCGGGGCGATGAGTCAGCCGGAGTCGCGACCGGCTTGCAGGAGCTTCGCCGCAAGCTCCGGGTCAAGCACCGGGTTCGCCGGAGGACCTGCGTCGAGATCGCGATGACGCTTCGAGGTATGGCGTTGCGGCGCCTGTATCGAACTCACGCGCGCTGTCACGAATGACGTCGCCACACCCCGAGCAGCGCAGCACGGCTGCCGACGTGCCCTTGCCCGCGTACTCGCGGTGCGAGAAGCGCAACTCACCGCCACAGGAGGGACAGCGCCGTCTCGGTTTGCTCTCGGTCGGCGAGTCGGTGGTCATCACTTCAAGGGTACGGCGTCAGGCGCCTGGGAAGCCGCGACCCGATGACGTCGGTGACGCCGATCGTCGAGCGGCTCCGGGCAGCAGTCCGCGACCCCGGTGAGCCGCAAACGCAAATGCCGGAGGGTCTGCGCCCGGCATCGGTGCTGCTGCTCTGTGACCCCACGACACCCGCGGTGCCGTTGCTGTTCGTGCTCCGTTCCGAGGAGCTTCGCCAGCATCCGGGGCAGATCGCCTTTCCGGGCGGTGGCGCCGAAGCGTTCGACAGTGACGTCGTTGCCACAGCAATTCGTGAGGCAGGCGAGGAACTCGGCATCCAGCCATCGAGCGTCGAGGTGCTCGGGTTGCTCTCGTCCTTCTCGACGGTGGTGTCCGGTCGCTGGCTCACACCGGTGGTGGGGCTGCAGCGCGGGCCGATCGACCTGCGGACCGACGACTTCGAGATCGCGGAATGGTTCCGCATCGACATCGCGGACCTATTGGTGGCCCCTCACGCCGTTCGCGAGATCCAACGCAACGGCATCCGCGGGCGCATCCACTATTACGAGGCGTCTGGCCGGGTCATCTGGGGCGTGACCGGAGCGATCCTCCATGAGCTGCTCGAGCGCCTCGGAAGGGTCGACTGACCGATCAGCTCGGGGCTGCGACGATCTTCTGATCCTGCGCCAGCGCGACCGCCTCGGCATACGCGGGATCGACCGTCGCCGCGGAATTGACGACGAGGATGACGGAAATCACGTCTCCATCCTGGAAGACGACTCCCACCTGGCTGTATCCGGTCGACGTGGTACCGCCAAACTCGTCGGCCTGACACCCGAGACCTGACGGCGCCGACGTGGTCTTCAGCGTCGTGAAGAGTGCACGCGTTGTGGTCTGGAGCTGCGGGTAGTCTGCTGAAGCAGCCTGTGTCGAGGCATCGAGCACGACGTCGTCCTCGATGCGAAACGTGTTGGCCACGTTGGCAAATCCACGCTGATCGGTGTTGACGATGTGGTTCATCTCGCCGTCGCTGATCTGTTCGAGTGCAGGGCCGGTCGTCGGCAGATCACTGACTGTGAGCGCGAGTTGCGTCACCGGAGCGGTCGCCGATGCGACATCGGGATTCGCGCATGCCTGCGGCGATGCTGACGTAGATGGCAGTGCGGCAGTCGGTGTCACCGACGTGGTTGCCACCGACGGGACGCCTCCGCAACCGGCCGTTGCGACCGCCACAGCGCATACGCCGACGACCAGTGTTGTTCTCATGATGTAGCCCATTCTCAGCGCCCCCTTCGCCACCGTAACACACGGTCCGCGGATTACCGGTATCGGGCGTGCACCACAAATGGGTTCAAGCGCATCTCCTCATCGACCGTCGTCCGCTGTCCGTGGCCCGGATACACGACTGTCTCAGGGGGCAACGTGTAGATGCGACTCTCGATTGAAAAGATGAGCGCGGGCCACGAGCCACCGGGAAGATCGGAGCGACCGATGCCACGATTGAACAGCGTGTCGCCCGACAACAGGTCCGGCCCCACGCGAAAGCAGACGGAGCCGCGCGTGTGACCCGGCGTATGCATCACTTCGATGTCGAGATCGTGCCAGCGCAGCAGTTCGCCATCCTGCAGATCCTGCTCGCAGACCACATCGGGAAGGTCGTCCGGCACGCCTGGAAGGTAATGCACAGCCTCGAGTTGCTCGCGGTCATCGGGGTGGATGGCGGCTTCGCAGCCGAATGCCGCCTTGACTGCAGGAACGCCGTTGACATGGTCAGCGTGCCCGTGCGTCAGCAGGATGCGGTCACACCGCAACCCTCGTTTCTCAAGCAGCGCAAGTGTTTGTGGATGCTGGAGCCCCGGGTCGACGAGCAGCGCATCTGTCGTGTCGCGGCGGCGCAGGACGTAGCAGTTCTGATCGAACACCGGGTCGACGACAATCGCCAGTTCGACCAGATCGCGCAGCGTGTCGGTCACAGCGGCGGGTTACGCGGGCTCGGCGTTGATCGGACCGATGACGTCCGCGCTGGTGATCGGGAGCACGAAGCCCGCGCCCCGGCGTTCACGTTTGCGGGGTGCATCCGAACTCGACAAGTGCCCGGTCGAGCACTTCGCTGACATTGTCGACGGGGACGATCTCGATGGCGTCGAGAATCTCCTTGTCAACCTCGTACAGGTCGCGAACGTTCTTCGCGGGGAGGATGAACGTCTTGAGCCCCGAGCGATGGGCCGCGAGCAGCTTGTCCTTCACGCCCCCGATGGGAAGCACCTTGCCGCGCAAGGTGACCTCGCCCGTCATGGCGAGATCCCTGCGCACACGTCGCGAAGACGCAACCGAGACCATCGCGGTCGCGAGCGTCACGCCGGCTGATGGACCGTCCTTGGGGATTGCGCCCGCGGGGACGTGCACGTGGATCGCGTGCGTGTCGAAGAAGTCACGCGGCGCGCCGTATTCGACGGCATGCACCTTCGCCCATGACAAAGCTGCGCGTGCGGACTCCTCCATCACGCTTCCCAGTTGCCCGGTGAGCACCAGGTCAGGCTTGGTTTCGATCGCCAGCGCTTCAACGGTGATGATGTCGCCCCCCACCTCGCTGACCACCACGCCCGTGACCGCGCCGATCTCATCCTGCTCCTGCGCCTCGCCGTAGTCATGGCGTCTCGGGCCGAGCAGCTCGGAGAGATCCGCCGGCGTGATGACAACCGGTGGCACAACCCCTGCGGCGAGCTTGCGCGGCACCTTGCGAGCCACTTCGGCAATCGTGCGATCGAGCTGACGAACACCGGCTTCGCGCGTGTACCCATGCAGCATGGCGATGATGGTTTCGCGCGGAATCTCCAGCTCATTGGCGTCGAGCGAATGCTGGTCAAGCTGACGCGGTACGAGATGTCGCTCCGCGATCTGTACCTTCTCCTGCTCGGTGTATCCGGTGATGCGGATGATCTCCATCCGGTCACGCAGTGGCGGGCTGATCGTCTCGGCAATGTTGGCGGTGGTGATGAACAGCACCTGCGAAAGGTCATACGGGACTTCGAGATAATGATCACTGAATTCCCAGTTCTGCTCCGGGTCGAGGACCTCGAGCAGCGCTGCGGACGGATCGCCACGGAAGTCCGCACCGACCTTGTCGATCTCGTCGAGCATGATCACGGCGTTGCGCGTCCCTGCGGTGCGCATCGACTGGATGATCCTGCCCGGGAGCGCTCCGATGTACGTCCGGCGATGGCCGCGAATCTCAGCCTCGTCACGGATGCCACCAAGGGACATTCGCACGAACTTGCGGTCCAGCGCTCTGGCGATGCTGCGGCCTAGTGAGGTCTTGCCGACGCCTGGGGGGCCCACGAAGCAGAGGATCGGCGTCTGTAGCGTGCGCCTCGGCTTTGGAGCCGTCGCGAGTGCGGCGGGTCCTGTCGGAGCGGGTACCCCTCGCCGCTCGCCGGCCCGGTCTGACTCCTCATCGTCTTGCGCTCTGGGAACGTCCTGCGCGGCGCCGGGCCTGGGATCGGCGCTTCCCCCCGCTCCGCCACCCGCCTCCTGGGGAGTCCTCTCCGCGGTCGCTTCAGACGCCGAGTCTGGGGCTTCTTCGGCGGCGGCGTTGGCTGCGCCGTCGCTGGCAGCATCTTCTTCAGCGGCCGCAATTTCGGCTCCCGAGACTGCTGGCTCTTTTGCTGATTCGTTCGCCGACTCCCCCACCAATCTCGCGGCCTCGACAGCAGCAGTGGCCTCGGCTTTTGCGGTTTCCGCGGCGGCTGCTTCCTCGGCGATGCCTTTGGTACGGATGCGTTCTCGGACGGCGAGCCATTCCAAAATGCGGTCTTTGACTTTCGTCAGGCCGTAGTGGTCTTCGTCGAGGATGGCGGCGGCGCGTTCGATGTCGAGGGTTTCGGCTGGGGGGTCGACCCAGGGGAGGTCCAGGAGCCAGTCGACCCAGGTGCGGACCATTCCCATCTCGGGGGAAGCGCTGGGGATCTGTTCGAGGCGGTGAACTTCCTTGAGGACTCGCAGCTTGACGTTGTCAGGCATGCCGGCTTTCTCGACTCGGGCCGCGAGGTCCTCGTCGTCCTCACCAGCGTCGTCGAGCTCGGTGAGCTCCTTGCGGATCGCGCGCAACTGTTCGCGCAGGATGTGCTCGCGCTGCGAGTTGTTGATCGTCTTCTGGACGTCCTCGTGAATCTTGGTGCGCAATTGCGCCACCTCGACCTCGCGGGCGAGCAGTGGAATGAGCGTGCGCAGGCGGGCGATCGCGTCGGTCTCCTGGAGGAGCGCGACACGGTCATCGAAGCCGAAGTCGGGACAGGTGCTCGCGATGTCGGCAATGAGCTCCGGTTGCGATGCTCGTGCCATGGCGACCGCGGTGTCGGCACCCACCTGAGCGCCTGCGTTGACGTAGTCGGCAAAGAGCGTGCGCACGGATCCGAAGAGCGCGTCCACCTCGGTCCCTTCGACCGTGTCGATGGGGATCGGTGTGACGGTGGCGACCCACGCATCTCCCGAGGCATCGAAAGCGTCGATCCGGACGCGCTCCTTGCCTTCGACGAGTGCGTGAGCGCCGCCGCCGGGCAGCCGCCTGAAGGCACCGACGTGGGCGATGACGGCGATCGCGTGGACGTCATCGATCGAGGCGTCGTCGCGTTCGGCGTCACGCTGGATGGCGAGTACGACCCGCCCGTCGCCATTCACCGCCGCCTCGAGCGCCGCCACCGAGCGGGGCCGCCCCGCTGCGAGTGGCGCCAGTTGCGAGGGGAAGACGACGTTGTCGCGGAGTGGGACCGCCGGAAGCGTCAGCGAAGCAGGTGCGACAGCCGCCGGAGCAGGGCCGGCTGGCGCCGGCGGCTCGACATCGGGCATCCGTAGAGAATAGCCGGGCCCTTCCAGCGTCAAACCTCGATCGGGACGCCGGTCTCCCAGTCCCGCCGCCACGCCGCCGCGTAGTAGGCGGCAGCCGCCGGGTGGTCGATATGCAGCGCGGCCTCCCAGTTGCCCCCGAGGCCGGCGTCGCTCCAGTTCGCGGAGGACACGATGACCGAGCCGTCGGCCACGAGGCCCTTGGCGTGTCCCGAGGTGGACTGCACCGGATCCATGCGCCGGACTGCAAAGGGCAGCGCCGCCAGCAGCTCGGCATCCCCACGTTGGGGAAGTCCTCCGAGGAGCAGACCGCAGGCCACACCGCGCGAGGAAGCCCGGGTCATGAGATCGAGGAGCGTCTTCACCGATGCGGCAGCAGGGCGCGCGTACGGGACGGTCACCAGGATCCGTCGCCGAGCACCGGACAGAGCCGTCGCGAGAACCTCTCCCACTGCTGCGCCACCGATCACGAGACGCATCCGGCGTGACGAGATGCAAACGTCCTTGGGCCCGACCTGTGTTGTCGGTGTGCCGACGCCGGGCGGTCCCGTCTGCGAATCGCTCGCCCACGACGCCGGCGGCATGGTGGCGGCAGCCCAGTGGTTCCCGAATGCCTCGGCTGCCACACGGTGCAACTGCCGCGAGCGCTTCGCCGTCACCCACCACTCGCGTGTTCCAGCAAGCAGATCCGCATGCGGAGGAAGCCGAAGGTGGCGGTCGCGCGGCGCGTCGCGCCAGATGAGGTTCCCGGTCCCGACCGCCACTGTCGAGTTCGACGATGAGGAGCTTGCCGTGTGCCGCGTCCGCGCCCACCCCGGCGACGCGACACTCACCCCCCGCGGCGATCAGCGCACGGGCGGTGGCTGCGTTGCCATCGGAGCGGTGCGAGTCAAGCACCAACCGGATGGCGACTCCGCGCTCAGCCGCGCGGACGAGCGCCCACCGATACGACGGGCCCACCTCGTAGATTGCAGCGTCGATTGTGTGGCGTGCGCCGCGCAACTCGCGCATCAGCACGGTCCCGGCGCTGTCCGGTCCGAGCGAGCACGTGAGCGCGCTCACGTCGCCGTGCACGCGCTGACGCGGGCAAAGGACACACGGCAACGCTAGACGTCAGGCACGCCCTCGAAACGCACGATGTCCGCGGGTGACGGCTACGCGGTTCCAGGTGTTGCCGGTCCGGTGCCAGGTCCGACAAGCGCCGACAAGCGTTGCAATTCCAGGTGGTGCCGCTTGACATTGGCGACGACGTCATCGAGGACGGTGTCCTGCGCCTGGAGGTGCGCCTGCAGCTGGAGGCATTCGCTCAGAATCGCCTCGGCGTCCTTGTACGTCTGCTCCGAGCGCTTGTCGGACGCCTTTCCCTGGATGTTCTGCCCGACGATGATGATCGGCAACAACACCAACTGGATGAACGTCTGCGCGATCCAGCTGATGATGGTGATCAGTGACCCGCTCTTGATTGCGTCCGGCAAGCTGACGAGCGAGATCAGGGTGAACACGTATGCGCACCACATGGTGCCGACGACTGCAGTGATGATCAGCGCGACGTGACCGTTGAGGCCAACACTTTCGTCCTTGACCTTGACCGGCCTGTCGTGCTTGCGCTCAGCGATGCGCGGATGCGGAATGTGTTGGAAGAGCTCCTCGACTCTCGGAATCGGGATCGGTGCCGTTGGGGCGGGCACGTCAGTCATCTGGCGTCTCCTCGATGGGGGCGCTCGGATTTGGCGCCCGATCGCGCGCAATCGTGCCCCAAGACGATGCGCTCGAGCGACTCCTGTCCTGCCCCAGTTCAGCCGCGCCTGCGGACCATCGCCGGTGGCCGCGAGCGGCGCAGGCTCCAGGCAGGTTGGCGTTCGACGAATTCGTACATCGCGGCGGGGCGTCCCGGGCCGCCCTTGGCGAGCGTGCCCGTGGCGCGCACCAGGCCCGATTGCTCGAGCTCGCGCCGGAAGTTCGACGGCTCGTACCTCCCGCCGCTGATCGCCTCGAAGAGACGTCGCGCCTGCGGCATCGTGAAGCGCTCCGGGAGCAGGCCGACCGCGATGTTGGACCACCAGAGCTTGCCCCGCAGGCGCGCGACGGCGTCCACCACGATGCGCGCGTGGTCGAAGCCGAGTGGGGGGAGCGCGTCGACCGGCTCCCACCTCGCGCTCGACTCGTCCGCACGAAGCACGGCCGCGTCGATGAGGGCCAGGTACGCGACCGTCGGGATCCAGCCGCGCGGGTCACGCTGCGGGTCGCCGTACGTCTCGAGCTGTTCGAGATAGACGGCGCCGACCCCGGTCTTTTCGGTGAGCTTCCGTTGCGCCGTCTCCTCGGGCCGCTCGGTGGGGCTCATGAAGCCACCCGGAAGCACCCACGTTCCCGCAAACGGCGCCTCCACCCGCTGCACAAGCAGGACGTGGAGACGTCCCGACAGCGGGGCCAGCACGACGGGGACGGCGTAGACACCCGCCGGAGCCGGAAACCCCGACGAGTTGACAGCGGTCATGCCGGCGGCACTGCCGGCGTCTGCACCTCGTGGCATCGCGATTGATTGTGGCGACGCGGTAGGCTGCACGTCGATGGAGAGCGGGACGATCACGACGGCGGAAGGCTTCCGCGAGGCCTACGCCGAGATCTTCGAGGACGTCGGCGCGCTGATTGCCGGGCTCGACGATGAACACGCAATGCTCCCGACGCGATGCCCCGGCTGGACGGTCCGAGACCACGTCGCACACATCACCGACCTCGAGAGCACGCTGATCGGTCGGCCGCGCGTCGATCACACAGTCCCGGAAGGGCTGGCGCACGTCCGCAACCAGCCGGGGGCGTATATGGAGATCGGCGTCGATGCCCGCCGCGAAATGCCGCTGGCAGCGCTCCTCGCCGAGTACAAGGACGTGACCAAAGTACGGCTCGCCAACCTCGCACAGATCCAGGATTCGCAACTCGAGGAGATGGGGCGAGGGCTCTTCGGTGAAGCCAAGGTGCGCTCCCTCCTGGGCATCCGCGTCTTCGATCTCTGGGCTCACGAGCAGGACATCCGCAGCGCGCTCAACGCACCGGGTGGGCTCGACGGCGTTGCAGCGGCGCACAGTCGCGAGCGGATGCTGATCGGTGCGGCCTATGAGCTTCAGGAGCGCGTCGCCCCGCCTGCTGGGACGGCGCTCGTCTTCGACATCGAAGGTCCGGGCGGGGCGCTGCGCGCCATCACGTTCGACGGAGAGCGAGGCCGGTCCGGCGAGGCGGTCCCGGACGCTCCATCCGCGACGCTGCGGCTCGACCTGCCGACACTGACAGTGCTCACGTGCGGGCGCGACGATCCCAACGTCCGCTCACGAGTTGCCGTCGAAGGTGACCAGAACCTGGCGAGTGTCGTCCTCGAGGACCTCGCGGTCACGCCGTGAACCGACGACTCGCCGCCGCGGCATTCGTGTCCACGCTGATGCTCGCGGGGTGCGGCCTGCAGCAGGACCTCTCGCAAGTGCCGATCGGCAACGGGCCAACCGGCCCCGCCACGCCGATCACCGCGCCGTTGGTGACGGGCACGCCGTACAACTGGTCGACGACCCACGGACACGTCGTCGTCCTGGATTTCTGGGGCTCATGGTGCGGCCCCTGCAATCTTGAACAGCCCGAGCTCGACACGATCGCCAAGCAGTGGACGCCGAAGGGCGTGATCTTTCTCGGCGTTGACCTTCAGGATACGGATGCAAATGCGATCGCCTACGAGCACTCGTACAACGTCCCCTATCCGAGCGTCAACGACGCGAGCGAAGTCATCACCTCCGAGTACAACGTCATCGATCCACCGACGGTGGTCATCGTCGACGCCAAAGGCAACATCGTCGACCGCTTTCTCGGAACGCTCGCCGGTGTCAGCGCAGACCTGACCCGACTGACGAAATGACGCAGATCACCGTCTACGGCGCACCGTGGTGCCCCGACTGCAAACGCGCAAAGCGATTCCTCGCGGAGCAGCGCGTTGCGTACGACTGGGTCGACATCGACCAGGACGCGGCCGGGCTCCAGCACGTCGAAGCGCTGCAGAAAGGCGGGCGCTCGATCCCGACCATCGTCTTCGACGGGACGGACGTGCTCATCGAGCCCACCAACGAGGAGCTCGCGCGCAAGCTCGGGCTCACACTCGAGGCCAAGCGCGGATGCTACGACCTGGCGATCATCGGTGGCGGCCCGGCGGGACTTGCGGCCGCGATCTACGCGGCGCGAGAAGGTATCGACGCCGTCGTGATCGAACGCAGCGGTCTCGGCGGTCAAGCCGGTGTCACCGAGCGAATCGACAACTACCCGGGCTTTCCGGAAGGCGTCGGCGGGGCTGATCTCGCCGAGCGATTCATCGCCCAGGCACGGCGGTACGAGGTGGAGCTGCTCAGCGCAGTGAGCGTCGAGTCCATCTCCTCGGCGGGCTCGGAAGCAGGAGACGTCTGCATCTGCCTGGCGAGCGGCCAGGAGATCGAGACGCACGCGGTGCTCATCGCCACCGGCTCGTCCTACCGGCGCCTCGGTGTTCCGGGCGAGGACGATCTGATCGGGGCAGGGGTGCATTTCTGCGCCACATGCGACGGCCCGTTTTACCGCGGCGCCGAAGAGCTTCTGGTCATCGGTGGCGGCAACTCTGCGCTCGAGGAAGGGCTGTTCCTGACCAGGTTCGCCGAGCGCGTCCGCATCGTGCAGCGCGAGCCGGAGCTGACCGCGTCACGCCTGCTCCAGGACAAGATCAACAACGACTCCCACTTCGTCGTGCATCGCAACACCGAGATCGTGGAGTTCACCGGCAAGGGCAAGCTCGAATCGGTCCGGCTCCGTGACCGGGACAGCGGAGAGGAGCAGGTGGTGCACCCGCGTGCCGCCTTCGTGTTCATCGGGCTCGACCCCAACACCGCCTTTCTTCGCGGCATCGTCGACCTCGACCCGCGCGGATTCGTCGACGACAAGGGAGGCTTCAAGACGTCGATGCCCGGGGTGTTCGCCGCCGGCGACGTCCGCCGCGGCTCGACGAAGCAGCTCGGCTCGGCAGTCGGCGATGGCATCGCAGCGCTCATCGCCATCCGCGAGTACCTCCAGGAGCACCACGAGGTGGCCCGGCACCCCGAGGACTGAGCAGGGGCAGAGCGCCTGTCGATTGCGTCGTGCTATAGTGCGGAACGCAATATGGAAATGCGCACTCAGCCCAAGGACATGGTGGCGCTCACCACGCTGGCATTGCTCAGCGAGCAGCCCTGCCACCCCTACGAGATCCAGCGACTCCTCAAGGAGCGGCACAAGTCGTACGCAGTCGGCAAGACGCGCACCCTCTACCGGGCCATCGAGGAGCTCGAGGCCGCGGGCTACATCGAGCCGCTCGAGACGAGCCGCGAAGGCCGTCGACCGGAGCGGACGGTGTACCGGATCACGTCCGAGGGAAGCGAGGAGCTGGAGAACTGGCTCGCCGAACTCCTGTCGACACCAGTCGACGAGACGCCCGTCTTCCAGGTCGCGGTCGGCCTCCTCGGCTACGTCACCGAGGAGCGCGCGCACGCGGCGCTCGCGACTCGCATGGTCGCCCTGCGCGCCAAGGTGACCGCGCTCGACGCCACGCTCAAGATGGCCCAGGACGACCTCGGCCTCCCGAGGCTGGTGCTGCTCGAGCTGGAGCATGCGATGGCTCTCGCATCCGCCGAGACCGAGTGGATTCGATCGATCGTCACGGACATGGACACCGGCGTCCTGGTCTGGAACGAGGAATTGATCCGGGCGCATTTCGAGGCGATGCACGCCGCTGACACGGCGCGTCGCAATCGCCACAAGGAGAACCACCTCGCCGCGCTGCTGCACCCAGGGCGACGCGAGCACCCACCGCACACCACCAGGGAGGAGACACCGTGATCGAGACACACGGCCTTCGAAAGACCTTCAAGTCGCGCCGCGGACCGGTGGACGCCGTCGCCGGGGTCGACCTCGACGTGAAGCAGGGCGAGATCTTCGGCTTCCTCGGCCCCAACGGCGCCGGCAAGACGACGACGCTTCGGATGCTGTCCACGCTGTTGCCACCCACAAGTGGCGAGGCGACCGTCGCGGGATTCGATCTTCGCAGTGAGCCCGCCAAGGTGCGCTACGAGATCGGCTACGTCAGCCAGGCGGGCAGCAGCGCCCCCGAGGTCGCCGGGCGGACCGAGCTCATCATGCAGGGCCGCCTCTACGGGATGAGCAAGACCGCCGCCCTGGCACGCGCCGCAGAGCTCGTGGCGTCGCTCGAGCTCTCG
The DNA here is from genome assembly GCA_963791435.1 of Candidatus Dormiibacterota bacterium. GTDB lineage: Bacteria > Chloroflexota > Dormibacteria > Aeolococcales > Aeolococcaceae > Palsa-851. The sequence continues at coordinate 181,288 of CAWBSL010000003.1, read as the reverse complement.
GACTGCGCCGATCGCGCCACCAAAACATACTCCGGCGGCCAGAAACGCCGCCTCGACATCGGCATCGGCCTGATGCACCGTCCGAAGCTGCTCTTCCTCGACGAGCCGACCACCGGCCTCGACCCGCAGAGCAGGGCGCGGATGTGGGACGAGGTCCGCGGCCTTCGCGACACCGGCACGACGGTGTTCCTGACCACGCACTACCTTGAGGAGGCGGACGCTCTCTCCGACCGCATCGCGATCATCGACCACGGCAAGATCGTCGCCCTCGGCACGCCGGACGAGCTGAAACGGCAGGTGGCAGGCGACGTGGTCGTCGTCGGAACCGACAATGCCGGCGACCGCGTGCTCGAGCTGCTCAAGGGACAGCCCTTCGTCCGCGAAGCGACGCAGTCCGACGATGTCGTGCGCCTGTACGTCGACCGTGGCGAAACCGCGATGCCACAGATCATTCGCGCCCTCGATGCAGCGGGGATTCCGCTGGCGTCACTCTCGCTGAACCGACCGAGCCTCGACGACGTGTTCCTGCGTCAGACCGGGCGTTCGCTGCGCGAAGCGGCATAGGGGACGTTATGAAATTTCTCAAAGACACGTGGCTGATGTTCCAGCGATATCTCTTCGTCTTCCTGCGCAATCCGGCGTGGGTGGCGATCGGCGTGATCCAGCCCCTGCTCTACCTGGTGCTCTTCGCGCCATTGCTGAAATCACTCGTCCAGGTCCCCGGATTCCCCGCCGGCGGCGCGTACAACGTGTTCGTGCCGGGACTGCTCATCCAGCTCGGACTCTTCGGCGCGAGCGGTGTTGGGTTCGGGCTCATCGCCGAGCTCCGTGAAGGCGTCATCGAGCGATTCCGCGTCACGCCGGTCAGCCGGTTCGCGCTGCTGCTCGGTCGTGCGCTGCGCGACATCCTCACGCTCGTGGTCCAGTCGCTGATCCTGCTCCTGCTCGCGATTCCCTTCGGGTTGAAGCCGACCGTCGTCGGCGTGTTCGTCATGCTCGGACTGGTCGCGCTCATCGGCCTTGGGATGGCGTCACTTGCGTACGCGGCCGCACTCGCGCTGAAGAGCGAGGACTCGTACGCGCCGCTGATCTTCACGCTCTCGCTGCCGTTGCTCCTGCTGAGCGGCGTGTTGCTGCCGCTCGACCTGGCGCCACAGTGGTTGCAGGACATCGCCAAGGCGAATCCGCTCTCGTACGCCGTCAACGCCGCGCGCGACCTGTTCAATGGGAAGGGCTTCGATCAGGCCGTGCTCGAAGGGCTCGTGATCATGGCGGCGCTCGCCGTCGTCGGAGTCGTCATCGGCGCGCGCCGGTTCACGAGGGCAATCGCCTGAGGTCAGCCGCCTGAGGCGATCAGCCGGTCATGGCCGGTGCGTCCGTGAAGCAGGAGCGGACCACCGCGCCAAGGCCAGGGAGGCTGAACGGCTTGGTGATCAGGTGGTTCGCACCGGCGAGCCGCGCCCGCTCGACGTCCTTGTCCGAGGAAAGCGAGGTGAAGACCAGCACCGGCATCGTCTGCGTGCGAGTCTGCGAGCGGATATGCCGGCACACCTCGATCCCGTCGACCCCCGGCATCATCACGTCGAGGATCGCGAGGTCGAACTCGTCCTTGTCGAGCATCGCGATCGCCTCGGTGCCGTCGGACGCCTCAGTCACTTCGAACCCTTCCATGCTGAGATACAGCCCGACGACGTGCAGCAGGCGCGGTTCGTCGTCAGCGAGAAGGATGCGCTGCTGGGTCAACGGATGCGGCCCTCCGGGCGCGTGGACAGGTGCGTCATCGCAGTATCGAGCGCAGGAAGGATCTGATCTCGGGGACCATCGTTCCGTCACCGGGTGGAGACAAACGCTCCCCGTGAGCGCGGTCCCGACGGCCCTTGTGCCGGATGATGGTGTGATGGCGGTCACCTCGGCGCGCGACGAGCGGGAAGGCTCGGCCACGCGTGGGTGATCCCGAGGCGCCTCGCCGCGCCACACCGCGAATGCTCACCGAGCCCCGGCGTCCGGCGCGCATCAGAGCGCTGCCCTCCGCTCCGTGGCTCGCGGTCGGAACGGTCTGTGTGGGCGCATTCATGGGGCAGCTGGACGCCAGCATCGTCACGACTGCGCTCCCGTTCATCCGCATCAACCTACACGCATCCATCGCAAGTGTCGAATGGGTGGTGCTCGTCTACGTGCTCGTGCTCGCGGGGGCCGTTGCGGCGGTGGGGAAGATCGCCGATCGAGTCGGCCGGAAGCTGTTGTACACGTATGGGTTCGGCATCTTCGTCATCGGCTCGGCGGCCTGCGCGCTCGCACCGTCGCTGGCCCTGCTCGTGATCGCCCGGCTCGTCCAGGCCGCCGGCGCGGTGATGCTGCAGGCGAACTCGTACGCGCTCATTCGCGACGTGCTGCCGCCGTCACGGCTCGGCACGGGCCTGGGTATTCAAGGTGCAGCGCAGGCCGTGGGGCTCTGCGTCGGACCGGCGCTCGGCGGGATCCTGACCGGTCTCGGGGGGTGGCGCTGGATCTTCCTGGTCAACATCCCGGTCGGGCTGATCGGTCTCGCGCTCGGATGGTTTCTCCTGCCGAGGAGTACCCACCTCGACCCGGAGAGTCGCATCGACCCGTCCGGCACGCTGCTCCTCGCCGCGATACCCGCGGCGCTCCTGGCAGCACTCTCCTTCGCCGCGCAGGCGGGCACGCCTGGCTGGGTCGAGCCTGGCCTCGTCGTCGTGACCTGTGTGCTCGTGGTCGCCGCGATCGCCCGCCAGCGGCGCGCGTCGGGCTCGGTGGTCGATGCCGCATTGATCCGGGTCCCGGCCTTCGATGCGGGCGTCATCGCGGCGATGCTGTCCTACGTGATCCTTTTCGGAACTCTGGTGGCCGTCCCGTTCTACCTCGTCAGGGTGCGGCACCTCGGTGCAACGGCGGCGGGTTTCGAGCTCACCGCGCTGCCGGTCGCAGTTGCCGTCGTCGCTCCGCTCGGGGGCGCGATCCGCGACCGCATCGGCCCCAGGATCCCGACCGGTCTCGGGATGGCGGTGACCGCCCTCGGTATGGGCCTGCTGGCCGCGTCCGCCACCCGCGCGGACCTCACCGTTCTGGCGCTTGCGGTGACCGGGGCAGGCATGGGCCTGTTCATCGCGGCGAACAACGCGGCGACGATGTTCGCAGCGCCGCCGCAGCGGGCGGGTGCCGCAGGAGGTCTGTTGAACATGGCGCGCGGCCTCGGTACCGCACTGGGTGTGGCCCTGACATCCCTCGTCTTCGCCACGGGGCGCGGCATCACCTCGGTCGCGCTCGTGCTGATGGCAATCGCCATCCTGACCGGGGCGATCAGCCTGATCTGGTCGCATCCAGCCCGCTCGTCGACCTTATCCGTCTGAGGCACCGTCCGCGGGGTACCAGTGGATGGGCAGTCCTTCGTCATGCCGGACTCGACCGGAACGCTCGAGGAGCACGAGATGCGCGAGCGTCTCCCCAACGGCCGCCCGGCGCATGTACCCGACGATCTGCGTCCACTCCCTCGACCATCGAAGCCGGAGCGTCGTCTCCCAGCACGTGAGCCCGGGCGCGCCACTGATCGCGGCGTAGGTTTCCTCGAGCCGCAGGCGGTGGTGTTCGAGCAGGTCGTCGACTCGGGCGTCGAGACCGCGAAAGCGCCACTCGTGAGCCGGCAGGACTTCGTCGATGTCGAGGTCACGGACACTCCGGAGCGCGTCGAGGAAATCGGCGAGCGGGTTCACCGGTTGCTGGACGTGGACCGCGACGCTCGGGCTGATGCGTGGCAGCACGTGGTCACCACTGAAGAGCAGGCGTCCGCGGCGGTCGTGGAAGCAGACATGTCCCGGCGAGTGGCCGGGCGTGTGCAGCGTGACCAGATCCCATCCCGGCAGCGGCACGGTGGCGCGGTCCTCGAGGAGCACATCCGGCTCCGCGGCGGCGACGAACTCGCGAATGCCCATCGACGCGGCCGTCAGCTCGGCGCGCATCTCCTCCGGGACGCCGGCGTCGATGAGCAACGCATCCATGCCCGCGAGCAGGCGCTCCGTCCCGTCGCCATAGCGCGATGGGATCAGCGCGGCATCGGCCGGATGCACCGCGACCCACGCACCCGACGCCTCGCGCAAGCGACCGGCAAGCCCGTAGTGGTCCGGATGGATGTGGGTGATGAGGATTGCCTTGACGTCGCCCGGCGCGTATCCCGCCAGCGCCATCCCGGCGACGAGCGCGCCCCAGGCCTCCTCCGTGTTCCAACCGGTGTCGACGACAGCCGCCCCGGTGTCCAGCTCCAGCAGGTACACGAGCACGTACCGAAGCGGATTGTTCGGGAGTGGCACCGGGATCGACCAGAGCCCCGGCCGGACACGCTCGACGTCCGGCAGCCGCACGTCATTCCAGGACTGCCGTTGCGCAGTCCCGGTCACCGCGATCCCGCTCATCGGGTCGGGCTCAGCCCGGTGGGTCGATGGGATTGGCCGCGAGGTGGTCCAGGAAGACGTCTGTCACGTCGGCCCAGTGCTCGTCGGGGATCCAATGGGATCCACCCTCCAGCTCGAGGAGGTGATAGTCGCCGGTGCAGTGCTCGGCCGAGCGCTCGGTGGCCTCGCGGGTGAACACGGGGTCCTGATCACCCCAGACGTGGAGGACCGGAATCGAGACCGGAGCCGAGTGTCCGCGCTCGGTGCCGAGTGCGCGGTACCAGTTGAGTGGCCCGGTGGAACCGACCTTGCGCAGCGCCGTGATGTCGCGGTGTGCGTGCGCCGGGCTGAGTCCGGTCGCCGTGAGGAGCGACTCGGCGACGAGACCACCGCCGGCGTCGATGAGTGACTCGGGGATGATCGGCAGGCGCAGCACGGGGATATACGCCATGCGCAGGCGCTGCTGCGCACCGCGCAGCGCGTCGCGCAACGCGGCCGTGTGGGGCGTCGATACCGCGGTCAGCGACACCACGGCCTCCGGATGGTCGCCGGCGAGCGCCCAGGCAACCGAGCCGCCCCAGTCGTGCCCGACGACGTGGAAGCGTTTTCTCCCGAGGGTGGCCGCCATCGCGAGGACGTCCTCGCAGAGCTCGGTGACGCTGTACGACTCGACGCCCTCGGGTCGCGCGCCCTCCGAATACCCCCGCTGGCTCGGAGCCGCCGCTCGGTATCCGGCTTCGGCAAGGCCGTTGAGCGCGTCGTGCCAGCAGCTCGCGGTCTCGGGGAAACCGTGGAGCAGGAGGACCAGCTCACCGTCGGCCGGTCCCGCGGTGAGCGCGTCGAAGCGCAAACCCCGCGCCGCGATGGTCGTGTGCCTCACAGCCACGCAACCGAGCGTAGCAGGCGGCTGGATCCCGACCCGCGTAACGCCTCCCTTCATGCACGATGCGCAAATGCCTGATGCCCTGTTCACGCCCCACAAACGCGGTTACGTGCCGAGCGACCATGCGCGGGGGCCATGGGATCGCGGCGCGATGCACGGTGGGCCGCCCGCGGCGCTCATGGCGGCGGTGATGGAGGCGCTCCCCACCGAGTCGCCCATGGCCGTCGTGCGGATGACCGTCGAGATCTTCCGGCCGGTGCCGCTCCGACCGGTCGAGGTCGCAGCGCGCGTGGAGCGCCCGGGTCACCGAGTGCAGCTGCTGTCGGCAACGCTCACCGACGGGAACACCGAGCTCTGCCGCGCAACGGCGTGGCGGATGCGGATCGCCGACCTCGACCTCGGCGAGCAGCCGGCGCCCGAGGTGCCGTTCGCTGGACCGGCCGACTCCGTCGGGCATGTTCCGGAGAGTGACGATCCCGCGTTTCATCGCACCGGTATGGAGATGCGATTCGCCCGCGGATCGTTCATGGAGGTTGGGCCATCCACGGTGTGGATGCGTCTCGCCGTACCGCTGATCGCAGGTCAGACTCCGACGCCGTTACAGCGCACGCTCGCCGCGGCGGATTTCGGCAACGGGGTCTCGTCCGCATTGCCGTGGGGACAGTTCCTGTTCATCAACACCGACCTCACCGTCTCGCTCCCTTACACCCCGCAGGGAGAGTGGATCGGCTTGGACGCATCCACGGACATCAATGCGCAGGCTGGCCGGGGGGTCGCCTACAGCAGGTTGTATGACGAGCGCGGACCCATCGGCCATGCCATGCAATCGCTCTTCGTCCAGCGACTGATACCGGCGCACTAACTCCATGCAGACAAAGGGTGTCAACTACGACGTTGGCACTGTGATGGGTGTTGACTGGCGACCCGACTACGAACCCAAGGTCGTTGCAAGGGAGCTGGAGATCATCCGGCACGATCTGCACTGCAATGCTGTTGGCATCAGCGGTAAAGACATTGGGCGCGTGCTTCTCACAGCAGAAGCCGCCATCAGTCAAGATCTTGAAGCCTGGCTCAACCCTTCAGATTGGAATGACAAACCCCCTGCACCGACGCTCGCCTACATCACGGCCGCAGCAAAGGCCGCTCAGTCATTACATGAACGCCACCCAGGCAAGGTGGTGCTCAGCATCGGTTCCGAATTCACGCTCTTCATGCAAGGTATCGTGCCGGGCAAGACGTTCAGGCAGCGAGCGAACACGGTTTTCCAGACAGACGTTATCCAGACAGGTCAGCACAATCAGCCCCTGAACGACTTCTTGGGGACAGCGGTTGCAGAAGTCCGTAAGGTGTTCAGCGGGTCAGTGATGTATCGATCGCTGGTGTGGGAGCATGTCGACTGGAGCAACTTTGACCTGATCGGTGTTGATCACTATTGGGCCGACAAGATCCAGGACCAATACGTGGATATGGTGAAGCCGCTGTTCACCTACGGCAAGCCGGTCATCAACACAGGATTCGGTTTCAACACCACAACCGCACCAGTCACTGGAATGCTGGGAACCCTCGGTGACCTACCCTTCTTCCGCATCCTTCTCCATCAGCAGCCTGTCATAGGAAGATTCATCAGACCTCAGCTCAAGGTCGTCCCCGAGCGCGATGAAGCGTTGCAAGCGCAACGCCTGGTGAACAACCTTAAGCTCCTCGACGAAGCCGGGTTCAGCGGTGCGTTCATGGACTCCTTCATCCTTCCGATTTACCCATACAGTGAGACTCCAAAATACGACCTGGACAGGGCCAGCTCAAACCTCGTGAAGTACTTTGACAATGGCAGGCACGGGACGACCTACCCCGATATGATGTGGGAGCCGAAAGAAGCCTTCAGGGCTGTAGCTCAATACTATTCATCCACCTGAGTAACATTGGCTGGTGACGTCGCCGCTGCGCGTGATGATCGACACGCCAGTCGCCTATAAACTCGCGACGGACCCCAACGCGGAACCCCTGATGCGCGACGCGGTGAGATCCGGGCGGCTCGTGCTTGTGGCGCCCCATTTCCAGCGCTATCAGGTTGAACGCGTCCCACGTGAAGAACGCGACATGGTGGTGAAGTTTGTCGCCGACCTCACGCTGCAGACGAAGACCGCGGGGCTCATCCTCGACTTGACCCGGTGGGAAGCGTCGGCGCTGCCGGGCGACACGCAGGCATCCGCACCAGAACCCGCGCAGATTCGCGCGGGTGAAGTTCCTCTAGACGTCGGCGGTCGCACCTCGAAGGATCACACGCGCTCAGGGGCGAAGCAGGCTCTGCAAACGCGGGTCGTCGCGAATGGGCTCGATGTCTGCGTCCTCGAGCGCAAAGGCACGCAGATCAGGTCGGGCTCGCAGTGCTGCCTGCAACAGTGGCAGCGCCTGATCGGCGTTGCCATTGCGCGCGTAGAAGCACGCGAAGTTGTAGTCAGCGACAGGTTGATTGTCGGGGAAGAGATCGATGTCGAGCGCGTAGCCCCACCTGGCAGCCTCCTCGGAAGCTGCCTCGTCGCCGCGATCGGCAGACCAGTAGGAGAGGTGTTGGGCCACGTGGTCATGGCCGTTGCCAGGAACGACTCGCCAGACAGGGCCGGCGTTGTTGGGCCGCTCACGGAGGAGATCGTCCTCACTGCACGCCCGGATGGCAGCCATCAAGGCCGCGTAACTGGCGGTCGCGGCGGCGCGAACAGTCGCAGCGGGGTCGTTGCGATGCGCCTCGTAGATCTCTGCATTCTGCGCGTCCACATCGCCGTCGTTCGCCGGGCCCTCGTACTCGGTTTCCGTCCGCACCGCATCGAGTATTCCGGCGGCGTGTTCGCGCCAGACGCTGAGATGCGCGACGTTGTCTTTCACGGTCCACACGCCTTCTGGAGCGGGCGGTGAGTCATCGCAGAGCGCGAGCAGTAGTGCCTCCCGGGTCTGCGCGGCCTCGAGCGACTGCACGAGGCGTTCTCGCAGCGATTCACTGGTCATGCCGGCAGCATAACGGCCTCCGCCGGAGTGACGCTCCATGGGGCGGCCATCTCCACATAGCGGCAGAGCGCGTTGACGAGACGCATCTGGTCCGGCGTGTGACAGCGAGCGCGAAGCAGTTCCGGCGAGCAGACGAGAACGGAGAGACCGCGCGCACGCGACACCGCCACGTTGAGGCGATTGAGGCTGAACAGGAATTCAAGATTGCGGGGCAAATCCTCAACGCTTGACGTGGCCATCGAGAAGATGCTGACTGCTGCTTCCTGTCCCTGAAACCGATCGACAGTGCCGACGCGTGCGCCGGGTTGCAATGCCTCCACGAGGCACGCCACCTGCGCGTTGTACGGGGCGACGACGACGACGTCGTCGAGGGCGATCGGACGCTCCACTCCGGTGTCATCACGCCACGTCGCGCGGGTCAAGGTGTCGATGATATGGCGCACGGATTCGGCCTCCGCATCGGACCGGACCCGATCACCGAGGTGCTCCACGAAGGACGTCCGGAGTCCCGTGGCCGGGTCTCCGTGGATGAGCACAGCCTGGTTCGCGCACTGCGGTTCCGAGCCAAGCCGATCCTCGTAGAAGGACCGCGAGATGAAGGCGGTGACATCGGGATGCATCCGCCACGTGAGGTCGAGCAGCACCCCCCTGTCCGGCGCGATCGTCACGTCACCGCCGAGCAGATGATCGAGCGCCGAGACTCCGACGCCCTGCGGATGACTCCCTTGCAGCGGCTGCGCGAGCTGGCGCGGATCGCCGACGAGCACGAGATTGCGCGCCGCGCCCGATACCGCAAGCGCGTCTGCGAGTGACATCTGACCTGCTTCGTCGACGATGAGCGTGTCGAACCGCGCTTCCATATCCGGTCGCGAAAACAGCCACGAGGTTCCGCCCACCACGTCGACCGCCTCGTCAGCCACGGCCTCCACGACTGCTTCATTGCTCCGCGCGATCTGGATCATCTCTGTGCCGGTGCCGTCGCCCTTGCGATGGTGCATGCGAACGGTCATGCCGAGCGACGGTGCCAACTCCTCGATCTTGTTGAGCAGCGTGCGAATGGCGTTGTGGGTAACCGCCGTCACCCCGATCGGCCCGCGCCTGTTCTTGATGAGCGAGAGCGCCGCGAGTGCCGCCATGTGCGTCTTCCCCGCGCCCGGCGGCCCCTGCACCGGAAGACAGCCGCCCTGCAGGTCGAGAATCAGGCGGATCGCCGCATCAGACGATGTCTCGCCGAGAGCGCGACGCCCGCAGTCTGTGCCATCGGTCAGGCGTGGCGGTAAACGCATCAGGAGGTCGCGCCCCGCACGGTTGGGACCGGGTGCATCCGCGCCGTGCGCCACCACCCATCGCCCGAGATCGAGGAGCGATTCCTCCTGCACCTCGGTGGTGATCGGCGTCGACGGGATCAGGAAGCGGGCGGCGCCGCGCTCCGCTTGACGAGGCGTGCGCGACAGGGTGATCTCGCCGCGCGCCGAGTCGAGTTCCGTGACCTCCCCGACCACCGGGGCCCAGGCCAGGTCGGCCTCCGGGTCGAGCGGGCTGTCACCGATGCCGATGCGGTGCTCCTGCGGTTCGAACCCGTATCGCTCGATGGTCCGCTTCCCGTCCTCGTGCGTGCCGATCATCTCGAGCGGGCCGAGCGCATAGGTGTCGCGTTCGAGCTCCTCCGGAACTCATCGCGATCTGGTCGAAGTGGCGCCACCAGTTCACCTTGTTCTCGCGCCGGTGGTACGAGAGCAGCGGAGCGAGCAGTGCTCGGGCTCGCTCCGCCGCAGTCTGCAGCTCCGGGTCCGAGGGCAGACCGTCCACCAGTCCTGCCGCCACCTCCTGCGTCGCGACGATCTTTGCGTGCAGCGTGTCCTTGACATCGCGTTCGATTTTCGGCGGCCGTTCGATTGGCGCGCCGCGCAGACGCTCCTCCTCCACCCGGCGGCCTTCGAGCCAGTCACGCAGCAGCACCGTGGAGACGCAATCGCGCTCGTTGTACAGGGCGATCTCCTCGAGCAGGGATATATCGCCGTCGCCACCATCATCGCGGCTCGTCAACCAGCGTTCGTACATGACGAGACTCCCGGCCGCATCGGCGATCGACTCCTCACGGGCGGGCATGTACAGACGCTCGACCTTCTTCAGGGAGTAGGAGTCGGTGGACAGACGAATGCCCTGGCGCACAACGCGGTAAAGGTCGACAAGCACCTCGTTGCGGAGCAGGTGGTCGACCTCCTCCTCGCGCGTGCCATGCCGACTCATCAGGCGGCGCAGCGCGGATTTCTCGTACGCGGCGTAGTGATAGATGTGCATGTCGGGATAACGACGGAGCTTCGCGATTGCAAAATCCACAAATCCTTCGAACGCCTGCCGTTCCCCGGCGTCGTCATGACCCCACCACGCGTGGTACGTGCCCTCCGTGTCGACGGCGCCGAAGAGGTATTCGAGCGGCACGTCGCGAGCGAGTCCGTCGCCTTCCATGTCGAAGAAAAGGTCGCCTGGCGATGGTTGCGGCAACGCGCACAGCCCGTGGCCGACCTCCCAGGCGTCGAGGAGCTCGTGTCGCGGGGCGCCACCGGGATGCGGTCCCTGGTGCTGCAGGGCCGCCTGAGCACGCAACTCGTTGAACGTGGTCGGGCTCATGCGCTCCGGCGCCTCGACAGTGTCGGGCAGCTCGGCGAGCGCGGTCATCGTGGAGACGCCGACCGCCTTCAGCGCGAGCACCTGACCCGAGCGCATGCGCGCGACCTGCGAAAGATGGTCGTCCTGCTTGCGCTGCGCGATACAGCGAGCCGCAAAACCGCACGTACCGCAATGCTCGACGGGATCGGGATACGTGGTGTCCTGATCCACGAGCATCGCAGCTTCGAAATCGGCCTTCACGTTTGCGTGGTAGGCGGAGAACTCGTCGAGGCGGTATGGATGCTCCACGCCGTCGCCGAGGATCACCTGCATCGACGCGGGAGCGGATCCCTGCAGCCTCGTGATGTGCGCCGAGTACTCGCACAGCTGGAGGATCGCCTCGGAGCGGACCCGGCGCGCGAGCTTTGCGTCCGCCGCCTCGTAGCCCCACGGCCAGCGGGCGCTCGGCGTCTCCACGCGCAGGAGGAAGTCCGCTCGGCCCATCCAGCGCCCGTCGAAGAACGTCGGCTGGTAGATCACGTCGTAGCCCTCGGCCATCGCGGCGACCGTCTCGGCCTCGTTGGCGACGAGCTCGGCCGCCGAGCTCGCGTACCGGTCGCGCTCGTCCTCGAACGCCTTGACCGTCAATCCACGCGCACGCAGCGCGTCGAGATGATTCTGCTCGTGGGCGGCGCCGAGGCCGGCCAGGATCTCGCTGAGCGCGGAGCGATCGGAAGGGATGACCTCACCGCTCGCCACCCGGCGTTTCAGCGACACGAGGTGGCCGCACGCCAGGAAATCGCAGAGGTCCGTGGCCGTGTAGACGGGACAGCCGTCCTCGAGGTAACGCATCAGTGCACCATCCTGGCTCGCCGGCGCGTGAGTTCGCGCGGGAGCGGCAGGCTCAACTGCCGGCTCTTCTTCCGGGCGAGCGCCCTCGTGCGATCCTGTGGCGGGCCGGAGGTGCCGGCGAGCCACCCGGACCGTTGAGGGCCCGTCCGGAAGAGCTCGGATCGAGCGGCGATGAGCGCCTTTGCGCGTCGAAGGTACGGTCCGTCAGCGGAGCCCTCCGCATCGACGGCATCTGGTTGCTCAGTGTCCATGCCCCGACGATGCGCGGTCCCGGCGACAGGTGTGTGTCGCGTAGGGTTTGCTCGTGGCCGAGGACATCGACATCCGCCCCGTGCGCGAGTCCGAGTTCGCGGCGGCCGGGGAGGCAACGGCCCGGGCGTATCGCGAATTCGAGCGACCCGAATGGCCCGGGTATACCGCCTACGTGACGAGGATCGCCGACATCGCCGAGCGAGCCCAGGTAGCCACCGTCCTCGTGGCCGTGGTCGACGGAGTGGTCGCCGGGTCGGCGACGCTCGAGCTCACCGAACGGATCCAGCCGAGCAGTGCGGGACTGCTGGCGCCGGACGAGGCGCACCTCCGGATGCTCGGCGTGAGCCCCGAATTTCGTGGACGTGGGATCGCCCGGAGGCTGGTGATCGCATGCATCGAGGCCGCACAGGCCGCGGGCAAGCAGCGGCTCACGCTGGAGACAGCGCCCGTGATGGTGGCGGCCCAGCGCATGTACACATCCATGGGGTTCACCCCGACGCCGGAACGACCCATGGCCGACGGATCGGTGCTGCTGGGCTACGCGCTGGGCATTGCCACGGAGTCGCCTGCGACCCGGTAGGCTCGACGGGTGCCAGGCGTCTATGAGAAGGGAGAGAAAGAGCTCCGCGTCATCAAGCTCTTCACGCGGCTCTGTGAGACCGAAGTCGGTCTGACCACCCGCCAGCTTGCCGAGGAGCTCGAGGTGAACCCGCGCACCGTCCAGCGGTATGTCGCCACCCTGCGCGACAACGCCGGCATCGACGTCGAGGAGACCGGCGGCCGATGGCGGATCGGCAAGGGGAGCCTGCTGCCGCCTTTGCAGCTCGACCACTACCAGGCGACGCTGCTGCTCGTCGCGCTCCGGCTGCTCCAGCAACTGCGCACCGAGCAGGACCCGGCGCTCGTCGGGGCGCTCGCCCATCTTTCCCGGGCGCTGAGTGTCCCGGTGGTCAGCGAGTACCTCCGCCGGACGCTTATTGCTGCGGAGCGACGCCCGGCCGACCCCGAGCGTCTCAAGGTCGAGCGCACCGTCATCGACGGCTTCGTCACCCACCGCGAGATCGAGGTTCGCTACGTCGATGCCAAGGGCAACGAGACCCGTCGCGACCTTCGCCCGTACTTCATCCAGCCCACGGCCGAGGGACGGCACATCTACGTCTTCGCACGCGATTCCGTGTCGCGTGAGGTTCGGTCGTTTCGGCTCGATCGCATTCGCTCGGCGCGGCTGCTGCCCTCCACTTTCAAGGTGCCTGACGACTTCGACATCGACACCGTGCTCGGCGCCGCCTGGGCGATCTGGCAAGGCCCGGGCGGGGATCGCGTCGTGCTGCGCTTCACCCCCGAGGCGCGTCAATGGGTGGATGAGAGCCCGTGGCCGGCGCAGGCGAAACGCACCGACCTGCCCAATGGAGGTGTCGAGGTGCGCCTCGATGTCGCGGGAGAGATCGAGATGCGGCCGTGGCTCATGCGCTGGGGCCCCAACGTCGAGGTGATCGCGCCCACGTCGCTCCGCAAGCACATCGCGGAGGCGCACACGGCCGCCGCGGCACTGTATGCGTCGAGTTCCTGCCAAACGGGGTAAAAAGTGAGGCATGGACACCAAGGTCACCCTCACCGACGACGAGTGGCGTCAGCGCCTGACGCCTGAGCAGTACAAGGTGCTTCGCAAGGCAAGCACCGAGCGTCCGTTCACCGGGCAGTACGTGCACGTGAACGACAAGGGCGTGTACACGTGCGCCGGCTGCGGCGCCGAGCTCTTCACCTCTGACACGAAGTTCGACTCCGGCACCGGCTGGCCGAGCTTCTACGCCCCGGCCAACAACGCCGCCGTCGAGGAGCACCGTGACTGGAGCATGGGGATCCCGCGCACCGAGGTTCGCTGCGCGAACTGCGGCGGGCACCTCGGCCACGTCTTTCCGGACGGACCCGAGCCCACCGGCCAGCGGTACTGCATGAACTCCTGCGCGCTGAAGCTGGAGAAGTCAGCGAGCTGATGCCGCTCGAGCCCTCAGTCCGGGCTCGTGCGGTCCTCGAGCAGACCTTCGGCTTCGCCGAGTTCCGCCCGGGACAGGCCGACGTCGTCGCGGCATCCGAAGGACGCGCCGACGTGCTCTTCGTCGCCCCGACTGGCTCTGGCAAGAGCATCGCGTACTGGGTGCCGGGGATCGCCGGAGGCGGCCTGACGATTGTCGTCTCGCCGCTCATCGCGCTGATGGTCGACCAGGTGGCGCGGCTGAACACGCTCGGCGTTCCGGCGGCCTGCGTCCACAGTCAGGTGAGCTCGGCCACACGGTCCGAGTCACTGCGAGCGGCGGCCAGCGGCGAGTTGCGTTTCCTCTACCTGGCGCCCGAACGCCTCGGCGCGCCGGGGTTCCTCGACCAGCTCGGCAGGCTCACGGTGGACCGTTTCGTCGTGGACGAGGCGCACTGCATCTCGAGCTGGGGCCACGACTTCCGGCCCGACTATCGGCGCCTCAGCGACGCCATCGCCGCCTGCGGCAGACCGCCAGTCGGCGCATTCACCGCGACGGCGACGCCGCGTGTCCGCGATGACATCGCTGCGAGCCTCGGCCTCCACGACACCGTCGAACGTGTCACAGGATTCGTCCGCGACAACCTGACCATGTCCGTGCTGCGATGCCGCGGCTCCGCCGACAAGCGTGACGCGCTGCTCGAGCTCGTCCAACCCGAACGAGGGCGCGCGCTCGTGTACTGCGGCAGCCGGCGCACCACCGACGAGGTCGCCGAATTGCTCGGCGGCGCCGGCATTGCGGTGGCCGCGTATCACGGCGCAGTCGACGGGGACATGCGTCAGAGCGTCCACGAGGGTTTCTCCGCCGGGCGGCTCCAGGCAATCGTCGCAACCTCCGCGTTTGGCATGGGCGTCGACTTCCCCGACATTCGCCGGGTGATCCACCACGATTTCCCCGGCAGCCTCGAGGAGTACTACCAGCAGGCGGGCCGGGCCGGTCGCGATGGCGAGCCGTCCGAATGCATCCTCCTGTACAGCCCCGCCGACCGACAGTTGCAGGAGTTCTTCATCGAGCAGGCATATCCCGAGCGTGATGTCGTCCGGTCTGTGTATCGCGAGCTGCTCCGTGAGGGGACCGACTCGATCGACGACTGGCAGGCCCGCGGCGTCTCAGTCAACGGAGCGCGCGCCGCACTCGACCTGTTGCGGCGGGCGGAGGTCATCCAGCCCGACGGCAGCATCCGCCGGCTCACCGGCGCACCGGTTGACTTCGAGGAGCAGGCGGTGCTCAAAGCGAACGCCTACGCGCGGGTGAATCAGGTCATGGAATACGCGGGGTTCCGCGGCTGCCGGCACGCGCGCATCGCCGACTATTTCGGCGAGGAAGGAGTCGCGCGAACCTGCATGGCGTGCGACAACTGCCTCGACACCAACCGCGCTCCGTACGCTGCTGTCGATCCGGTGCATGTCACCGCAGCGCTCGCGTGCGTGACGCGCTTCGATGGCCATCTCGGCGGCGTTCGCATCGCGTCGATACTTCGCGGGTCCACGGACGCGTGGACCGCATCGCGACAGTGGGTGACCGAATTGCAGTCCTTCGGCGCGCTGCGAGGCTGGGAGCTCGAAAGGATTCGCGAGCTGCTCGAACGGCTTGTCGAGCTCGGCTGCCTGAGCCGCGGTCACGGCGAGAAGCCGACGCTTGGAATCACCGCGCGAGGCGGCGCAGTCCTTCGCGGCGAGGAGGCCGTCGACGTCGATGTTCGCGCACCGCGAGCCCCGCGCGCGGGCGTCAGTCGCAAGCCGTCGGGCGGCGCAACGACACTCGAGATGTCTGTCGAAGTCGCAGCCCGGTTCGAGGCGCTGCGAGTGTGGAGACTCGAGACCGCGCGACGGACCGAAGTCCCGCCATTCGTGGTCTTCCACGACCGCACGCTCGCGGAGATCGCCCATCGACAGCCGGCGTCGAGCGGCGCACTTGCCGGCATCCCCGGCGTCGGACCCGCGAAGCTCGAACGCTACGGCGATGCTGTGCTCGCGGTCATTCGTCAGACTGCATCCCTCTGAGGCGCGTGACCACGACATGACAGAACCCCAGGTAATGGCGATTGCAGTCGTCGCGGTTTTTGTGCTCTACATGGCCATCGCCCTCTACCGGGGCCACGGCGCGATCGCTCGCGCGTACCGCCGGTGGGGTATTTCCGCGAGTGTCCGACGCGCTGTCGCCCTGTGCGCGATGGTCATCGTCGCCCTCGGCCTCCTCGGCGCCCTTGCGGCAGATCTCGGTATGTTCCCGGCGACTCCCGTCGCGGGGTGATTCGTCCCGCCCGGAGGCGTCGCGCTACGCCGAGGTAAGACCCAGGAGCGCCTCGCTGCGATCCCAGAGTTGCCGTGCGAGCTCTGGATCATCCGCCTGCGGTGAGGATCGTGCAGGTTTGTTCCTGTCGTAATACGTCCCGGACTCCCAGGTGACACCTGGGGTTCCCTCAGCCAGCCATATCAATCCCAGCGCTCCCCTTGCAGGGGGGATCGTGAACAGTCGCTGCAACGGCGTGTGATATGTGTAGCGCCACCAGCTTGTGGTGTCGTTTGCAAAGTTGGTGGCCACGAGCCCGGGATGGAACGCCGCAGCCGATATCCCCTGCTGGTGATAACGGCGGTGCAGTTCCTTCGTGAAGAGAATGTTCTCCAGCTTTGCGTTGCCATACGCCCTTTCAGGTGAATACCTGTGTTCGTTTTGCAGGTCGTCGATCTCGAACCTGCTGGCGTTCCTGGCGGCGATGCTCGAGGTCTGCAGCACCATCGCGGAGCTGGCGGTGAGCGTCGGCATCAGCAATGTTGTGAGAAGAAACGCGGCCAGGTGGTTGACCTGGAACGTCTTCTCGAAGCCGTCCGTCGTGACTTCTCGCTTGCCCATGATCCCGCCGGCATTGTTGGCGAGCACGTCGATGTGCGGGTACGCCGCTTGGAGCTCGTCTGCCAATCGCCTGACCTGACGCAGATCGGCGAAGTCGGCCACGTGACACGGAGCCTTGAGCTCGTCTGCGATGGCCCGCGTCTTCGACGGCGACCGGCCGAGGAGCACGACGTGTTCGCCTGCTCCGACCAGGTCTCGTGCCGCAGCGGCACCGATACCGTCGCTTGCTCCCGTGATGACGATTGTTCGCGCGTCCATCGCGAGCACCTTACATCGGCGTCATGGATGCATCCGCCTCTACCATGCGGAACATGCCCGAGCACGAACACGGCAAGAAGCGGTTCGACGCAGCGTCGCAGGCCGGCGAGTGGGATGCACGGTACAGCGAACCGGATGGCCCGATGTGGAGCGGCCGGCCGAACGGCCGGCTCGTCGTCGAGGTCGAGGGCCTCACGCCAGGGCGGGCGCTTGACGTCGGTTGCGGCGAGGGCGCCGACGCGATCTGGCTTGCTCAGCGCGGCTGGACGGTCACTGCGATCGACATCTCCGCGGTGGCGATAGGCCGGGCGCGAGCGGCAGCAGAGCTGGCCGGCGCGGCAGTCGATTGGATCTGCGGCGACGCCTTACAGACGGCGTTCCCGGCCGGGGCGTTCACCCTGGTGTCGATGCAGTATCCGGCGCTGCCGAAGGCTGCAGGCGAGGCTGCGGTACGGGCGTTGCTCAACACCGTGAAACCCGGCGGCTTGCTGCTCGCGGTCTACCACGACCTTGACGACGAGCACCGCGAGCACATGAAGTCGCGGGGTGCGGACCCCGCGGACTACATCGATGCCGGCGACCTCGCCGTACTGCTCGCGGACGACTTCACAGTCGAACTGCATGCGGTCGAGCCACGCATCGATCCGCCGGCGGGCACCCCGCATATCGCCGATATCGTGCTGCGGGCCCGACGCCACTGACCAACCAGCCCACACCCTTCGCGGGCGATGCGAAAACGTCAGGCCGGGATGTTGCAGGTTGAGGCGATGCCGCGCCGCGAGAAATACTTCTGGTGGTATTCCTCGGCGTCCCAGAACGTTCCAGCGGGAACGATCTCGGTGACGATCGGCCGGCGGTAGTGGCCTGAAAGCTCCTGCCGCTGCTTGGACGCAATCGCTGCTGCTTCCTGCTCCGGCGAGTGATAGAAGATCACGGACCGGTAGCTGTCGCCGACGTCCGGCCCCTGGCGGTTCAGTTGCGTCGGATCGTGGTTCATCCAGAAGATGTCGAGGAGCTTGTCGTAGCTCACACGAGCCGGATCAAACGTGACCTCGACCGCCTCGGCATGACCGGTGCGATGCGAGCACACGTCCTCATACGAAGGCGCCTCGGTGAAGCCGCCCGTGTAGCCGACCTTGGTCGCGACGACCCCGTCGACCTGTTCGAATACCGATTCCACGCCCCAGAAGCATCCTGCGCCGAACGTCGCTGTTTCCATGGTCCGAGTATGCCTCGATCGCCCTTCAGCCAATCATGCTGCGGGCAGCGAAAGCTTCACCTGACCGGTCGCGTACACAGGCGGCCAGACCACCACGCTGACGCGCGGCGCCTGCCACTGCCACACCACCGCGGCGGCCCTGATGTTCTGGCCCAGCTGGCCCGGCGCACTTGAAAAGAGCACGCCGCCGCCGTTCGGCAGGCTGCCGCTGGGGAGGTCGAGTGAGCGCGCGGTCGCGGCAATGCTCTGGGCGCTGTCATCGCCGGCCTTGCCGAGCACGTCCGCGAAGAGCACCCACGCGGCGCTGAAGCCGGCGATCCCCTCCTCGTCCGGCGATGACTGACCGGTCCGCTGCTTCCAGAGGGCCGTGAACCGGTTGTACAGCGACCGCGCCGCGGGGTCGAGGGCACCGGGATTGAAGTCGCCTTGCGGACGATCCGAGGCGAACACGCCGACGGCCCCGGAACCGAGGACGTTGCCGAAGTCCTGGTCACACTGCGCCATGGTCGTCCCCATGAACACCTTCACCTGCAAGCCGGCGGCGAGGAACGCCCGACGGAACGCGATGCCGTCCTGGATGTGCGACGAGAGCACCAGGATGTCAGGCTTTACCGCTGCGAGTGCATCCATGACCGGCGTCCAGTTCGGTGTGTAGGGGTTGTAGAGAGACTCACCGCCGGCGGTCACCCCACCGGCCTCGAGCGCAGTGCGTGTTGCGTTGGCGACGGACATGCCGTAATCGTCGTCGGCGGTGACGTAGTACACGCGAAGCTTGTCAACCGGAATCCCCAAACGCGGCACCAGCTCCTTGAGCATGAATGCCCCCGCGTTTGCGCCGAGCTCGGCGCCGTTCACGCCGACGCGGAACACCAGCGGCGAGCCCTGACCGGTCACACGATCCGCCACAGCTCCGGTCTCCCAGTACACCATCCCGGCGGCGGACACCGCGGCTGCGGCAGGAATCGAGAGCTGCGATGAGTATGCGCCAATCACGACAGAAACTCCGTCGGCTTTCAGGCTCGACACGGCAGCGGGAATCTGCGCCTGGTCCTGGACGTCCCGGAGGTCGAGCGAGATGGGATGTCCGTCAACGCCACCCTCGGCGTTCACCATCTGCGCGGCCAGCGTCGCGCCCAGGTACTCGTCAGTGGAGTCGGGAGCCGTGCTCCCCGACAGTGGAAAGATCGCGCCGACGCGGAAAGGCACCGGCCCCGCAGCCGCGACGCTCGCGCACGCCGCTCCCAGCACCGCGAGGACCAGAACCCCGATCAGTCCGAAGTGGCCGTGACGCTCGGCGCGGAGGCGCTGCAGCATCGGCCGATCTTACCCGCGGAGTGCGCTCCCAGGGCGTGCCCCGAGGCGCAGTGGTGGAGCGATCGCTAGGACGTCTGCGCCTGGGCGGGCCGGGGTCGCGCTGCTCCCAAGCGCGGGGACGATCGGCGATTCCGCTGCCACGCGACCCAGCCCCTGCCGGCCGCGTACGTCCCTGCGCCGATCGAGCCGACGAAGAACCCGATCGGGAGGTTGGAGAGGAACGAGAGCGCGATCGCCGACCACACCGTCCCGAGCGCGATGAGCACGGACAGGGTCATCGCCGTGAACGGCTTGTTGGTGAACGAGCGGGCTGCGGCTGCGGGGCTGATGAGGAGGCTGAAGATGAGCAGCGCGCCGACAACTGGAACCGCCATCGTCGTGGTGAGAGCGACGATCAGCAGGAAAGCGACCTCCATGGCGCCGCTGCGGACCCCGCGAGCGGCTGCGACGTCGGGCATGACCGACGAGAACACGAGTGGCCGGTACACCACGAAGATCGCCGCGATGCAGACGAGCCCGATCAGCGCGATGGGCAGCAGCTCGCTGCTGCTCACGCCGAGCACCTCACCGAAGAGCAGCGAATAGATCTCCGGTGCGTACTCGGTGGTCATCGAGAGAAACAGCGAGCCGAGTCCGAGCATCACGACGATGACGAGGGCGGTGGCGACGTCATGGCGGGCGCGCCGCCCGAGCCCGGCGATTGTGAGGGCACCGAGCACGGAGAACACCGCGAGCCCGATGATCGCGTCGACACCGATGAGACTCGCGGCCGCTGCTCCTGCAAAGGCACCGTTCGGCAGCGCGTGCGCGGCGAAGGCAGACCCGCGGAGCACGATGAAGAACCCCACCACGCCCGCGACGACGGCCACGATCGACGCGGATTCCCAGGCATTGAGCATGAGTCCGGAGAACATCAGCCGGCCTGTGCGGCGACGCCCGCGCGCCGAAGCCTCGAGCCGCGGCCGAACCGCACCTGCGAGAGCAGGTACAGCAGAAAGATCAGCGTCACGACGAAGAAGCTCACCGGCCAGCCGCCGCGCGCCGGAAACCAGTAGTAGCTGTCGTAGGCGAGCAGCACGCCGAGCCACGTCGCCGCAACACCGATCGCGGCTGCGATCGCGGCTGCTCGGCCGGTCCTGTTGGTGATGCGCAACGCCGTGGCAGCGGGGCCGATGAGCAGCGCCGTGGAAAGGATTGCGCCGATGGTCACTGCGGAGAGCGACACGGCAACCGCAAGCGCGGCGAGGTAGCACGATGCCAACGAGACGGACACGCACGCCATGCGCCGTTGCCAGATCGGAGCTCACCGAGCTGAGGAGCAGTGGCCGGTACATCAGGAGCACGATCCCGGCCGCGACGACGCTGAAGATCGCGATCACCGGCACCAGTGACGATGGCAGCGTGAAGATGGAGCCGAAGAGCACGTTGATCGTGGCCCCGGTCGTGCTCGACGCCGTCGTGTCGAGGTAGAGAAACAGCGCCGCGAGGCCGAGTGCCGCGCCGAGGACGATGCCGGTGGCGAGGTCGCGGCCGCGGGGACGGCGAATCCCGATCCACTCCATCACCCCCGCCGCCATGAGATTCATCGCGACGAACCCGAAGAGCGGGCTGATCCCGAGAAGGAACGCCGCCGATCCCCCCGCGGTCCCGATGTCGGCCAGCGAGTGCCCGGCAAACGACTGCCCGCGCATCACGGTGAACGTGCCGACAATGCCGGAGACCACCGCAACGATCCCACCCACGATGAGCGCTGTCTGGACCGGAGCGTTCGTGAAGAATCCGGGCTCGATCACGGGCGACAGAAAGCCAAACACGGTCAGACGAGCTCGACGATCGACTCGTTGCCGCCGTGATGCAACGCAGCGTCACTCCGCCCCGCTACCACGAGCACTCGGTCATGCACGTGAATGACATCGACGTGGTGGCCGTAGAGCTTGGTCAGCGACTCGCTGGACACGACTTCGTCGGTGGTTCCAGTGGCAATGCGACCGGCTGCGACGTAGATGATCCGGTCCATCACCGGCAACAGCGGGTTCATGTCGTGCGTGGAGATGAGCACGGCGATCTGTTGCTCACGCGCGATTCGCGACAGGAGGTCGACCACCTCCTGCTCACTGCCGATATCCAGGTTGGCGAGCGGCTCGTCGAGCAGCAGCAGGCGAGGATGGCTGATCAACGCATGCGCGATGAGGATGCGCTGCTGTTCGCCGCCCGAGAGGTTGCCGACCCGCGCATCCGCGAAGCGCATCGCGTCGACCGAGTCGAGCATCTCGTCGATCCGCTTGCGCCGTGCCGCGGACGGCCACGGGAGACCGAAGCGCTGCCCGTCGATGCCCAGGCCGACGAGGTCGCGAGCGCGCAACGGCATGTCCGGGTCGAGCGTGATCCGCTGCGGGACGTAGCCGATCTGCGGCTTGTGCCGCGATCCGCTCTCGACACGCACTGTGCCCGACGTCGGCGTGATCAGACCGAGGATGACCCGGAGCAGCGTGGTCTTGCCGGCGCCGTTGGATCCGATGAGCCCGGTGAACTCGCCGGCGTTGATGTGGAACGTGACGTCATGGAGAATCTCGCGCCCGGACAGCGTCACGCTGACGTCATCGACAGCAAGAATCTCGGCCGGATTGTCCACGCTGCGAGCTTGCGCCATCACAGGTGCTGCGTCGAGACGCCGTGCGCCACCGCATTCGTCAGCGCGTTCACCTCGGCAAGCATCCACGACTGATACGTGAAGCCCGGAGTCGGCATCGTCTCGTACACGCCGATCACCGGTATGTGCGCCGCCTGCGCGGCCGTGATGAAGCTCTGCGTCAATGCGTCGGTCACCTGATCGTTGTAGACGAAGACCTTGACCTTGTGCTGTGTGAGCAGCGCCGTCTGCTGTGACAGGTCCTGGGGGGATGGATCGACCCCGTTCATGATGTCGGCCTGGAGGCGAAACGGCGTCAGGTTGTCGGCACCCGCCGCGGTGAGCATGTAGTCCGCAACCGGTTCGGTGGTGGCGACCGGCGTTCCTGCGTACTGCGCCTTGAAGTCAGCGAGCGCTTGCACCCACGGATCAAGCGACGCGATGAACGTGGCGGCGTTGGCCCGGAAATACGCGGCGTGGTCCGGTTGTATGGCTGCGTAGTCCGCCGCGAGTGCGTCCGCCACCTTGGGCATCGTGGTTGGGTCGTACCAAAGGTGTGGATTGGGCGTGCTGTCAGGCAATCCCAGGAGTTGCTGCACGATCAGCAGGTGCCGCGCCGGGTTCGGCGACGCCGACTCGATCTTGCTCATGAAGTCGTCGTAGCCGATGCCGTTCTGGACGACCACCTGCGCAGACCCGATCTCCTGGGCGACGTCGGGACTGACCTCGTACGAGTGAGGGTCGGTATTGGGGTTGCTCTCCACCGACGTGACCGACACGTCCGTCCCGCCGATCTGAGCGGCGACGTTGCCGTACTCGTTCTCGGCGGCCACCACCGCGATGGTCCCCGGCCGGACCACGAAGCTCGACGCGCCGCACCCGCTCACGAGCACGGCGATGCCTGCCCCGAGCGCAGTCAGGGTTGTCGTGCAAGGTCCTCGACCGCGGCCCCGTCGCTTCATGAGACCGCAGTCTACATGACACTCAGTCTCGTGTAGCGTCCCGCGACTGGTCGCCCATGAGCGCCAGCAGCTCGTCGTGGAGCAGGCCGTTGGTCGTGATCACGTTCCCGGAATCGATGCGGTCGGCACCGTTGAAGTCGCTGAAGCGCCCGCCCGCCTCGACCAGGATCACCTGAGCAGCTGCGACATCCCATGGGTTCACCCAGGCCTCGATGGCGATGTCGATCAAGCCCTCCGCAACGAGCATGTGGGACCAGAAATCCCCGAACGCTCTGACGACTCGCGCCCTCGCCAGAAGGGTCCGGAACCCGGTCTCGCCGCCTCGGACGGCGAAGTCGCGCACGTCGGTACACGAGACGTACGCATCCTCGACGGTGCTCGTCCGTGACACGCGGATCCGCTTTCCCGAATCCGTGAAGGCGCCCTGGCCGGTCGCCGCCCACCAGCGGCGGCCGAGCGCCGGGGCCGAGATGACGCCACAGACCGCGCGGTCGCCCCGCATCAGCGCGATCAGGGTCGCCCACACCGGCACACCGTTCGCGTAATTGATGGTGCCGTCAATCGGATCGAGGATCCACCGCCACTCCGCCTCCCCGTCCCCGCCGAACTCCTCGCCGACGATCGCCTGCTCGGGACGCATGCGTTGCAGGGCATCGCGAAGCGCTTGCTCGGTTGCTCGGTCCGCGTCGGTGACGGGCGTGTGGTCGGCCTTCGTGTCGATGCGAAGGTCCGGAGCGCGGAAGCGCGCAAGCGTGATCGCGTCGGCGATATCCGCGAGTTCCAGCGCGACGTCCAGGTGAGATGACATCGGAGCGCATAGTCTCGCGATCCGCGCCGGCGTCGTGCTGCTCGACTGCCCTCATACCATGCGTGGATGACCAGTACCGCCTCCTCCGTCGCGATCCCGGCGAGCACCGTCGCGCTTCTTCAGGATGTGGACGGCGGCATCGAGGTCTGCATGCTGCGACGCCCGGGACGGAGCAGCTTCGCCGCCGGCGCGTTTGTCTTCCCGGGCGGCGCGCTCGACGAGGCGGACGGCCTGGGAGACGTGGCGTACGCAGTCGCCGGTGTCCGCGAGGTGCTCGAGGAGGTCGGCATCCTCATCGGCGGCGCGGCCGCAGGAAGCGGCGACGCTGGACTCGGAGAGCGCATCGCAAGCGCGCGTTCCAAGCTGCTGAACGGCAGCCTCCTCGGCGATGTTCTGACCGAATTTCAACTCGCCATCACGCCCGAGGCGCTCGTGTACATCGGCCACTTCATCACACCACCGAGCGAGGGTCGGCGCTACGACACGCGCTTCTTCGCGCTTGCAGCCTCGCACGACCAGGACGTTCGCGTGCACGCCGCCGAAGCAGTGGAGGGTGGCTGGCACCGTCCCGAGGCAATGCTCGAGCTCACCTTCCCCGCAATCATGCCGCCCACCCGGATGATGTGCCACGAGTTCGCGCGGCTGGGATCGGTCGCGGAGATCCTGAAAACCCTCGGAGCCAACCCGATCGAGGTGACCGAGATCACACCCGAGATCATCTCCCGCTGGCTCGAGTTGCAGCACGACACCGAGGAGCAGTCATGATCGCGCCGCCGACTCGCGTGCTCGCGCCCAACCCGTCGGTCTTCACGGGAACGGGCACCAACACGTACCTCGCAGGTGACGCATCGGTCGTCTGCATCGATCCCGGTCCCGACGACGACAGCCACCTCGCCGCGATTCTCGAGGCCGCGAAAGACAGAGGCGGACGCATCACCACGATCCTGCTCACCCACTCGCATCCCGACCACCGCCCGCTGGCATTGCGCCTCGGCCGGGAGACGGGTGCGGCCGTCCATTGCTTCGACCCGTCGGCAGGAAGCGAGCACGCGCAAGCGCTCTCCGACGGCGATGTCATGCGACGCGGCGAGTTGGAGCTGATCACAGTCCACACCCCCGGCCACACTCGCGACCATCTCTGCTTCTTCGACCCCGCGTCCCGGACGCTGTTCACCGGTGATCACATCCTCAACGGCACCACCTCTGTCGTCCATCCGGGCGAGGGGAACATGACCGATTACATGGATTCACTGCGAAGGGTTCAGGAGCTCAACCCGCTGACAATCCTGCCCGGGCATGGCGAGCGCGTCGACGACGCGGCAGCGCTGATCGCGGAGTACATCGCGCACCGCCTCGAGCGCGAGGCACAGGTCCTCGCAGCGGCTCACGGCCGGCCCGAATTCACACCGATGGATCTCGTCCCGACGCTGTACGCCGGGTATCCGGCTGAGGTGTACCCGCTTGCCGCCTGGACCGTCCAGGCGCATCTCGACAAGCTGGTGCGCGATGGCGATATCGACCGAGTTCTTCGGCGGCTCGGACACCGAGCCACCTCGGTATGTCGCCCCGCGGTCCTGAAGCCTCACCTCCGACGAATCTTGCCCAGCGCTGTGCGATCCAGATGATCGACGAGGATGAGCTCACGCGGGAGCTTGTGGCGGGCGATCGTCGATGCCGCGTGGTCGCGCAGCGTGTCGAGCGTCGGCGGTGCTGTCCTGCGCCTCGGCACGATACGCGCGACCACGCGTTGACCCCATTCCTGGTCCGGGCTCGCCGAGACGAGCACCGCCGCCACATCGGGATGACCCGCGAGCGCTCGCTCGACCTCCGCGGGCCAGATCTTCTCGCCGCCGCTGACGATCACGTCGGCGATCCTGCCCTGCACGCGCACGGTTCCATCGGTGTCGACCTCACCGCCGTCGCCGGTGCGCAGCCAGCCACCGGGCTCGAATGCGGCGACCGATGCCTCCTCGTCAAGGCGGTAGCCGCGCATCAGCGTCGGTCCGCGAATCAGCAGCTCACCCCAGCGCGCCACGCGCACCTCCACGCCGGCGAGGGGCTGCCCGGCGTAGACGACACCGCCGCAGGTCTCTGTCATCCCGTAGGTCGGGACAATGCGCGCGCCGGCACCAATTGCACGCGCCTCCAGATCGGCTCCAATGCCTGACCCGCCGACCAGGATCGCGCGGAAGCGACCCAGGTCCGCTCCGGCGTCGAGCAGACGGGTCAGCTGTGTCGAGACGAGTGACGTGAAGCGGGCGTCGCGGAGTTCGAGCCACAACGGAGCGAGTGAGGCGGCGCCGGAAGGTGAGCGGCGACCCGATGAGCAGGTGGCGTTCAACGACGAGCAGCCCACCGATGTGCGCCAGCGGCAGGCAGGACAGCCATCGATCCCCCGGTCGGGCGTCGATGGCGTCGGCCGAGGCGAGCACGGCCGCCTCGACAGCCTGGGCGGGGAGTTCTGCGAGGCGCGGGTGACCCGACGTCCCCGAGGTGGCGATGACCAGGGCGATCGCAGGGTCGATGGTCGTCCCGTCGACGCGGTGCGTGCCGTCCTCGTCGATGAGCACGGTCGGTTGCGCCGTGGCGATGAGCGCGTGTCGTTCGGCACTCGACAGCCGCACATCGATCGGGAGCACCGCCGCTCCCACCTGGCGGGCGCGGCGGAGCACCGGCAGCCAGGACGAGCCCGGAGGGATGGTCGTCGCCACGAGGTCGCCGGCGCGAAGCATGCGACGCAGGTCCGATGCGCTCATCCGCCGAGCGTACCCCGCGGCCCGGCCGATCCCCGTGGGGCTACCATCGAGCGCGATCGGTTCGAGTTCAGCGTGAGGTGCAAGACAACGTGGAGTGGGTCGCGTCCGGCGAATGGGAGGACATTCGCTACGAGACTGCCGGCGGCATCGCCAAGCTGACCATCAACCGCCCGGAGGTTCGCAACGCGTTCCGGCCGACCACCCTGTTCGAACTCTCGCGGGCCTTCGAGCTGGCCCGTGACGACCCGGCGATCGGGGTGATCGTGCTCACCGGCGAGGGGACGAAGGCGTTCTGCTCCGGCGGTGACCAGCGCATCCGCGGGGATGACGGCTACCGCGACGCGGCCGGCATCGGCCGGCTCAACGTGCTCGACCTTCAGGTCCAGATCCGGCGCCTGCCCAAGCCGGTTGTCGCCATGGTGGCGGGCTACGCGATCGGCGGCGGGCACGTCCTCCATCTGGTGTGCGACCTCACCATCGCCGCCGACAACGCGCGCTTCGGTCAGACCGGACCGAAGGTCGGATCCTTTGATGCCGGATACGGCTCGGGCCTGCTGGCACGAACCATCGGCCTCAAGCGCGCCAAGGAGATCTGGTTCCTGTGCGAGCAGTACGACGCGGAGACCGCCGAGCGCTGGGGACTGGTGAATCGTGTTGTCCCGCTCGAGAAGCTCGAGGAGGAGACGGTCGCGGTCTGCAACCGGATGCTCGAGATGAGCCCGCTCGCGCTGCGTCTGATCAAGGCGGGCTTCAACGCCGACGCCGACGGGCTCGCCGGCATTCAGCAACTCGCGGGTGACGCCACCCTCCTCTACTACATGAGCGAGGAGGCCCAGGAAGGCCGCGACGCGTACGTCGAGAAGCGCAAACCCGACTTCGCGAAGTTCCCGCACCGACCGTGATCGCGAAGGCGGCGCCCGGGCCGGGTCCGCTCGCCGTCTGGTGGATGGGTGCGCGACCGCGAACGCTGGTGGCGGCGGTCGTGCCCGTGCTGGTCGGTGCGTCGTGGGCAGGGCGAGCCGCCGTGTCGATTCCGCGATCGCTGCTGGCGCTGCTCGTGGCCGTCGCACTCCAGATCGGCGTGAACTACGCCAACGATTACTTCGACGGCGTGCGCGGTGTGGACACGGTTGCGCGCATGGGTCCGCGTCGCCTCGTCGCGTCTGGACTGGCACCGCCCCGTGCCGTCGCCACGGCGGCGATCGTGATGGTCGCCATCGCGGCAATTGCAGGGATCGTCCTCGCGCTCCTCACCACGCCGTGGCTGATCGCTGCGGGGGTGCTGTCCGTGCTCGCGCTGGCGCTGTACTCCGGCGGACCGAAGCCGTATGCCGCGAGCGGACTCGGCGAGATCTCGGTGTTCGTGTTCTTCGGGCTCGTCGCGACCTGCGGCACGGCGTTTGTTCAAGAGGACCGGCTGGACTGGGGAGTGCTGTGGCTCGCAGTCCCGGTCGGGCTCCTGGCCTGCGCGCTGCTGATGGTGAACAACCTCCGCGACATCCCGACCGACAGCGCAGTCGGCAAACGCACGCTCGCGGTGCGCCTCGGTGCGCAGCGCAGCCGGATGCTCCTGGTCGCCGTCGTCGTGATCGCGTTGTTGTTGCCGTCGATCGGTGCTGTGGCGCGCTCACTCCCGTGGCTTGTGGTCACCACATTGATCACCGTCCCGCTGGCAGTCGATCCACTTCGCTACATCCGCCACGCCGAGGGTCGCGGGCTCGTGCCGGCGCTCGTCGGCATCACACGGCTGCAACTGCTGTTCGGCATCGTGCTTGCGGGGGCGTTGCTCGCATCGTGAGGCGCATCCCCTTCACGATCGCGCTGCGTCACCCGGTGATGGGCGTGACGACGCGAAGCGGTTATTTGCTCGAGGGTCCGGTGGGATGGGGTGAGTGCTCGCCGCTCCAAAGCTGGAACGAGGCCGAACGCGAGGCCGCCGAGCGCTCTGCCCTCGAGGCCGCGATGCTTCCCTATCCACAAGCAGTGCGCGAACGTGTCGCCGTCAACGCGATGGTCCCGCGGGTCGCACCGGACGTCGCAGCGGCGCTCGCACTCGGATCGGGATGCGCGACCATCAAGGTCAAGGTTGGTGACGATCTGTCCATGGATCGGGTCGCCGCTGTGCGCGCCGCATGCGGTCCCGGCGTGCGCATTCGCTGTGATGCCAATGGGTCGTGGGATGTCGAGACCGCGTTGCAGATGCTGGCGCACCTCGCTCCCTATGGCATCGAGCTGATCGAGGACCCGGTGGCGACGCTGGAGGAACTCGCGACGTTACGCGGCCACGCAGGCATCCCCGTCGCCGCGGAAGCGTGCATCCGGACGACCGCCGACGCGCGTCGTCTGCACGAGCTCGAAGCCGCGGACGTCATCGTGATCAAGCCGCAGCGCATCGGCGGCGTGCGCGAGGCGCTCCGTGCAGCAGATGCGGCGGGAGTTCCCGCAATTGCGTCGAGCGCCCTCGAGACGTCGGTGGAACTCGCCGCCGTCCTCGCCTTTGCTGCCGCGCTCCCTGATGCACCGTTCGCACACGGCGTCGGCACTGCGTTGCTGCTCGAATCCGATGTCGTCGCAGATCCCTTGACGCCGGTCGACGGCTGGCTGACCCCGCGCCGTCCGGCGGTGGACCTCCGACTCCTGGCCACGCCATGACGGAGCCCACTGACGGCGACGTCGCACTCTCGTACGTGACCACGCTTCTGGATGCGTTGGTTGACGGCGGTGTCGCGCACGTCTGCATGACACCAGGGTCGCGCTCGACACCGATTGCCCTTGCCGCTGCGCGGCATCCGGGCATCACGTTGCACGTGCATGCGGATGAACGATCGTCGGCATTCTTCGGCCTCGGGATCGCGGCTGCGTCAGGGCAGCCGGTTGCGATGTTCTGTACGTCGGGCACCGCCGCCGCGAACCATCTTCCCGCGGTGATCGAAGCCTCACTGTCACGCGTGCCGATCATCGTCATGACCGCGGACCGCCCTCCTGAACTTCACGGTGTCGGTGCCAATCAGACGATCGACCAGCAGAACCTCTTCGGGGGCTTCGTCAAATGGTTCTGCGATACCGGCGTACCGGTATACGCACCACACGAGCGGCACCGCTGGTGGTCCGTCGGGCAACGAACGATCCAGCATGCGGTGCGGTTCCAGCCGCCCGGACCGGTCCATCTGAACCTGCCGTTTCGGGAGCCGCTGATGCCGAGCGGTCAGCGGTTGGATGCACCGCCGGTGACGTACGTGGACTACACAACCACCCAGCCTGGATCAGACCAAATGCCTGCATTTCTGCGCGAGGTCAGCACCGGTCATCGCGTCGTGGTCGTTGCCGGCCGACTCCGAAGGCCGCCGGAGGGATTGATCGAAGCGTGCACCGAGCGCGGCTGGCCACTGCTTGCCGAGCCACTGTCGGGGCTTCGCGGAGGTTCGCTCTCCGCCGGTGCACTGCTCGCTGCCGATGCAGGATTCCGCGAGCGCTACCACCCGGACCTGGTGATCCAGTTCGGCGCCGCGCCCACCTCGCGCGGGATGCAGGAAGAGGTGCGGAGCGCCGACCGGCTGCTCATCGTCGATCCCGACAATCTCGTCGCAGACCCGGATCGGCGGTCGACGCTGACGATCAACAATGACCCGACTGACGTTGCAGCTGCGCTTCGGGCAAGCACCTCGACGCTACCGGCGACGCGACCGCAGTGGGCTGACGAGTGGCGTGACGCCGATCGTCAGGTCCGCCACGCCGTCGACACGCTGCTCGAACTCGTGGGACGAGCTCTTCGAGGGGCGCGTTGCGCGCGATCTCGCCGCAACAATCCCGGATGGCGGAGTGCTGTTCGCCGGATCGAGCATGCCCATCCGTGATCTCGACATGTACATGCAGCCACGCGACGGACTGCGAGTTATGGCCAATCGTGGCGCGAGCGGCATCGACGGCCTCGTCTCGACGGCCTTCGGCATCGCCGAGGTGAGCGGTCCGACCTATGCCCTGCTTGGTGATCTGTCGGTCCTTCACGATGCATCCGGCCTGCTCTGGGGCGCGAAGCGGTGTCCCGGCGCGGTAATCGTCGTCATCGACAACGACGGCGGCGGTATCTTCTCGATGCTGCCTCCTTCGTCACTTCCGCGCGAGGAATTCGAACTGCTTTTTGGCACGCCGCACGGGCTCGACCTCGAGGCGATTGCGCGAGCGGCCGGCGCGGGCGTCCGAACCGTCGACAGCGCCCGTGTGCTCGTCCCCGCAATCCGTGAAGCGGCTGCAAATGGCGGCGTCCAGTTCGTCAGGGTCCGGGTCGACCGAGCGCGCGCGGTGGAGCTGCGACGCGCAGTTTCTCAAGTGGTCGCCGCGGCGCTCGCGGCGTGAGTGTCGCTCAGGCCTGAGCCGGCTCCACACCGAGGGCGCGCAGGCCGACGCTGAACTTCGCCTCGGTCTCGAGATCCTCCAGCGCCGGCTCGGAACCCGCCACGATCCCGGCTCCGGCATGCAGGCGTGCCGTCGAGCCCGACACCTCGGCACAGCGCAGGGTCAGCGCCCATTCCCCGTCACCGAGCGCGTCGACCCAACCGACCAGGCCCGCGAAGAACCGCCGGTCGAACGGCTCGAGACGCGCGATGAGCTCGGCCGCAGCGACCTGCGGCGTCCCGCACACCGCCGGCGTCGGATGCACTGCGGCGGCGATCGTCAGGGCATCGGGCGCGTCGGGTTTCAGCGTCCCTTTGATCGCCGTATGGAGATGCCAGAGGGTTGCCGTCGAGGTCACGCTCGGTTCGCCGTCGACGACGAGCTTCGAGCAGAACGGCGCGAGAGCGTCTGCCACTGCCTCGGCGACCAGACGGTGCTCGCGCTGCTCCTTGACCGCATCGAGCAGTTGCTGGGCGATCTCCCGGTCTCGAGTGCGATCCCGCGACCGGCGGGCGGTGCCTGCAAGGGGATCGCTGAATACCTTTCGTCCCCTCCGCCGGACAACGAGTTCCGGTGAGGCGCCGACCAGGGTCGAAGCGCCGCCCGGGAGCGCGACAAGGTAAACGAACGCGCCCGGTTCCTCGGCGTTGAAGCGTCGCGCAACGAGACGAGCATCGATCGGTCGATCCGCCTGCGCGAGCAGGGTTCGCGCCAGCACGACCTTCTCGACCACACCCGAGTCGATCGCCGCGAGCGCGCGCTCCACCGCGGCCTCGTAATCGACCGGCAGCGGGTCGGGGACGAGAGACGTGATCGCCCAGTCCGGCTGCGGGGCGGTGTCGCCGTGCAGCACGGTGCCGCGGATGACACGCTCGGGTACCTGGATGACAGCGTCGCAGCTGCCGTCGTACGGGAGCGCGCCCATCGCGATGCCGAGGCGTGTCGTGCCTTCGAGAGCGGACTGGACGAGCGCTGCAGCGCGACCGACGTGGTGCGGACCGGCGGCCACGGAGATCGCCTGCGAGTCACCCGACGCCGCGAATCCCTGCCGGCCGAACTGCAGGACCACACCATTGCCTTCGCGGTACGACTCGAAGAGGTCGACGTCCGCCCCCGCAGTCAGCGGCTCGGAGACGGGTTGGACCCCGCTCACCGCCGGGTGCCGATCAGCAGTTGCGCGGCGCCCATGCCGAGTTGCACCCGGCGGCAGCGGCTGAACCCGGAATCGGTCAGGAGCCGGAGCAGCTCGGCCGGATCAGGCAGGTACGCCGTGGACGCAGGCAGGTAGCGATACGCGGTCCGATCGGACAGGAGCCCGCCGACCATTGGGACGATCCGGCGGAAATACAGGGAATGCACGCGACGCACGATCGCATTCGGGGGCTCCGACACTTCCAGGAAGACGGCTCGACCGCCCGGACGGATCACTCGCGCCGCCTCGCCAAAGCACGCGGCGATGTCGACGACGTTGCGGATCGCGAAGCCGCTGATCGCGCCGTCGACCGAGGCGTCCGCGAGTGGAAGGCGCAGCGCGTCGGCCCGGACCAGCGGCGCCGAGGTGTGCGCCCTGGCGAGCATTCCTGCGGCCATGTCGACTCCGACGGCGCGCAGCCCACTGCGGCCGAGTCCCCTGCAGAGATCTCCGGTCCCGCATCCGAGGTCGACGACGCGCGCTCCGGGCTCCAGGTGCAGCTCGCGTACGGCCCGGCGCCGCCACCCGGCATCCAGCCCCAGCGTCATGACGCGGTTGACCAGCTCGTAGCGAGGCGCGATCCGGTCGAACATCTCCTCGACGGCCTGCGCCTTGCGCTCGCCGACGGGAAGATCGGCCGCGGTCACGAATCCACTCTAGCAAGCGTGGTCGGCACGGCCGTCGGCGCCAAATGGGTCTTCGTCTACTCTGGCAGCCAATGGCGACCACCACGACAGCGAGTGCATCCACATCCGCGCCCGAGGCGCGCGCCGTGGCGGCGCGGACCACGGATGCCGTCAAGGAATACGGCAAGGGCGATGCGATGGTACGCGCGCTCGACGGCATCACGATCGCATTCGACAAGAGTTGGTTCAGCGCGATCATGGGTCCGTCCGGCTCCGGCAAATCGACGTTGCTGCACTGTCTCGCCGGCCTCGACCGGCTCACCTCCGGGACCGTGCACATCGGCGACGTCGAGCTCGGCAGTCTCAGCGACCGCCAGCTCACGATGCTGCGCCGCGTGCGGGTCGGCTTTATCTTCCAGTCCTTCAACCTCGTGCCGACGTTGTCGGCGCTCGACAACATCGTTTTGCCGCTCACCATCGCGGGCAGGAAGCCAGACCCTGCCGCGCTCGCAGAGGTGGTGCGCATCACGGGGCTCGGTGACCGGCTCAAGCACCGCCCCAATCAGCTCTCCGGCGGGCAGCAACAGCGCGTCGCCGCCGCGCGTGCACTCGCGAGTCAACCGGAGATCATCTTCGCCGACGAGCCGACCGGCAACCTCGATTCACGTGCGAGCACGGATCTTCTCGACTTTCTCCGGCACGCGGTGACGGCATTGGGACAGACGATCATCATGGTCACCCACGATCCGCTCGCCGCCGCGCACGCGGATCGAGTCGTGTTTCTTGCCGACGGTCGCGTCGTGCGAGAGATGCATGGACCGACAGCCGACAGCGTGCTCGACGTCATGCGTCACCTCGGTGACTGACCAGCCCCAAGGCGGCGGCGTGTGATCGGGGTCAGCCTGCGCAGCCTGCTGTCGCACAAGCTCCGGCTCGCGCTCACCACCATCGCGGTGATCCTCGGCGTGTCGTTCGTGGCGGGGACGTTCGTCCTCACCGACACGATCAACGCGACTTTCACAAGCATCTTCGCCACCGCCAACCAGGGTGTCGCCGTGACCGTCCACGGTCATCCGATCGCCGGGTCGTCCGGTGGTATCGGCGGCGGGCAGAACCATCCGGTGCCGACGTCATTGCTCGCGACCGTCCGCGCCGTTCCAGGGGTCAAGGACGCGGTCGGGGACATCTTTCGTGAAGGCGCAACGCTCATCGGTCATAACGGCAAGCCGATCGGCGGCAACGGTCCGCCCACCTTCGGCGCCAACTGGATCACCGACAGCGACATCTCCCCGTACCACCTGCGGAGCGGGACACCGCCGGAAGGACCCGACGACGTCGTGATCGACGCCGGCACCGCCGCGAAGAACGGCTACGCCGTCGGCGATTCGTTGCCGATCGTCTTCCTCGGTGGCGTCGAAGAGCACTTCACCATCAGCGGCATCGCCGGATATGGCAGCTCGGACAACCTCGCCGGCGCGACCATCGCGCTCTTCACGGAGTCGACGGCGGAGCAGGTGCTCCAGGGCGACAACAAGTACGACAGCATTCTCGTGAGTGCGCAGAGCGGCGTCACCGACATCCAGCTCCGCGAGCGTATCGCCGCGGCGCTCCCGAGTTACGCGGAAGCGCAAACCGGACAGCAGGCGGCGGCAGCTGCCGAGCAGAGCACCGAGTTCGACGATCAGCACGTTCATCGGCACGCCGCTCCTGGTGTTCGGGTTCATCTCCTTGTTCGTCGGCAGCTTCCTCATCATCAACACGTTCAACATCCTGGTGGCGCAACGGACTCGGGAGCTCGCGCTGTTGCGCGCGCTGGGTGCAACGCGGGCGCAGGTGATGACGTCGGTGCTTGTCGAGGCCGCTGTCACCGGCTTCATCGCCTCGGTCCTCGGCTTCGGCGTGGGGATTCTCATCGCCAAAGGCCTGCTGTCCCTGTTCGGTTCGTCGGCAACGAGTGGTGTCACCCTGCTGCCACGCACCGTCATCGTGGCGGTGCTCGTCGGCACCATCGTCACCGTGATCGCAGCCACGCTGCCGGCACGCCGAGCAACCCGCATCGCACCGGTCGCGGCGCTCTCCGAGGCGCTGCCCGAAACCCAGGATCTTCCGCGCCGGCGCATCGCGATCGGCCTGGTCATCTTCGTGCTCGGCTGCGCGGCACTGGTCACTGGGCTGTTCACCGCCAACAGCGTGACCCTGCAGCTCATCGGCGCCGGTTTCCTCGGCGTGTTCCTCGGCGTCGCGCTGCTCGCCCCGCTCCTCGTAGTACCGGTGGCGACGGTGATCGGGTGGCCCGTCCGCCGGCTGCGCGGTGCTGCCGGATTGCTCGCCGGTGAGAACGCACGCCGGAACCCGCGGCGCACGGCGCTCACCGCGGCGGCGTTGATGATCGGGCTCGCGCTCGTCACCTGCGTCGCGGTGTTGACGGACTCGGTGCGCGTCTCGACCAACAACGCCATCGAGGGAACGCTGAGCGCCGATTTCATCGTCTTCGCGCAGGGGCCCGACTTCAGCACGGCGGCGGCGACGACGCTTTCGCACGATCCCAAATTGACCGATGTCACAGAGATCAGGGAGACGCCGGTGCTCATCCGCGGTAGCTCGGAAAACATCGCTGCCATCGACCCGACGGAGCTCGGCAGCGTGCTGACGCTCAACATGGTGTCCGGCGAAGCTTCGGCCTTCAGCGCAAGGAACACCGCAATTCTCGACTCGACCGAGGCCACGGCGTCCGGCGTGCACATGGGGCAGTTGGTGACCTTCAGCTTCCCGCAGGGCGCGACCGTGCGAATCCGGATCGGCGGCATCTACACCGCGAATGCACTTGTCAGCGGCTACATCGTCTCGCTCGCAACGATGCAATCCAACGTGCCGGCCGCGCGTGACGAGTTCGTCCTGGCCAATGCGGCGCCGGGCGTCTCCGCCGGTCAGGCGGAAGCCGCCCTCCAGCACGACGCCCAGGCGTACCCGCTGCTCATGGCGATGAGCCGCTCCGAGTACCGCACCTTCATCGGCGCCGGTCTCGACAAGTTCCTCAACCTGATCACAACGCTGCTTGCCTTCGCGATCATCATCGCAGTACTGGGGATCGCGAACACACTCGCGCTCAGCGTGCTCGAACGCACTCGCGAGATCGGCGTATTGCGAGCGCTCGGCATGACCCGGTCGCAGACGCGCTCCATGGTGCGCTGGGAGTTGGTGATCATCTCACTGCTCGGAGCAGTTCTCGGACTCACCGTTGGCCTCGGGCTCGGCGTGGTGATCGCCGGGTCGCTCCACGACCTCGGGATCACCAACATCGCAATCCCTGGTGCGAATCTGTTCTTCTATGCCATCGCCGCGGGGATCTTCGGAGTCCTTGCCGCCATCATTCCGACCATCCGCGCAGCGCGGGTCGACATACTCCGCGCGATCGCGACCGAGTAGCTGACGGCCTTCACGCCGTGTGACGCGTTGTTGCCTTCAGTTCTCGTCTCCTGGCCTGACACTGACCTGAATGCCGTCAGGTGACCCGGCGACGCGCCGACGCTCGCTCCCATCGCTGTTCGATCTGGCCGAAGCGCCAGATGGCGAGTGCCGCCACCCACGTCACGACGAACAGCCCGACGATGATGAAGCCGGCCTCGTTGATGTTGAAGCCGGACATGAACCCCCAGAAACCGCCAGAAAGGTTCAGCTGCGCTGCGAGCAATCCGAAGATCTCGATGGTGCCGATCAGCATCGCCACCGCGACCGACAAGCCCGTGATGGTGATGTTGTAGTAGACCTTTCGCACTGGCTTTGAGAAGGCCCAGCCGTAAGCGAAATTCATGAACGACCCGTCAAGGGTGTCGAGGGTCGCCATCCCGGCTGCGAAGAGGATCGGCAGGCTCAGGACCGCGTACCACGGCAGTCCGGCGGTTGCCGCCCCCGCCGTCGCGGCGAGCAGCGCCACCTCGGTCGCGGTATCGAATCCGAGTCCGAACAGGATGCCCACCGGGTACATCTGCCATGGACTCCGTATCGAGCGCATCAACTTGCCGAAGAATCGCGTCATGAGCCCGCGCGCGTTGAGCTGCTGTTCGAGTTCCTCATCGTTGAAGCGGCCGCGCCGCATCTCGATGAACACCTTGACGATCCCCACGAGGACGATCAGGTTGAGGATCGCGATCAGGTAGAGGAACGTCCCCGACACGAGCGTGCCGATGATGCCGCCGAATGTCTCGACCGTCGAGTTCGGGCTGCTCAACTGGCCGATGATCGCGCGCGCCGCGAACGTGAGCCCGACGCCGAGACCGAAGACGACCGACGAATGTCCGAGAGAGAACCAGAAGCCCACGGAGAGCGGGCGCTTGCCCTCGGACATGAGCTTGCGCGTCGTGTTGTCGATGGCGGAGATGTGGTCCGCGTCGAACGCGTGGCGAAGGCCGAGCGTATACGCCGTCACCGCGACACCGATGCCGAGGAACTTCGAATGCTCCGGCAGGATGGAGACGACGAAGACGCCCCACCCGAGCACGTACAGGGCGACGATGAAGCCGAGCATGCCGCCGACCCGGGCCCACTCCCGGGGTGTCAGCGCGTTCCGAATCCTGGTCCGGCGAGACGTCGTCGCGGCCATGCGTAGTCTCCTCATGTCCCTGAAACGACAGGAGCGCGCCCAGCGTATCAAAACGCGACCAGATCGCAATAGCGTCCAGCAGCCAACTGCATCGTCCGGGCAATGGCGGCCGGATCGGGACTATTCTTGAGGCATGAGCAGCACCGTCGATGAACTGGTCGCTCAGCTCCGCGACGGCGGCTCGCGGGTCACGACGGCCCGGCGTCTCGTGCTCACGGCGCTGGTCCAAGGGGCCGCGCACCCCACCGCCGAGGAGCTCTTGGTGGCCGTCAGAGAACTGGCGCCGGATGTCCACGCTTCAACGGTCTATCGCAACCTCGAGGAACTCGAACGCCTCGGTGTCGTGGTCCACACCCATCTGGGCCACGGTGCCGCGACCTACCACCTGGCCACAGAAGCGCATGGGCATCTGGTGTGCGAGGAGTGCGGTGCCACCGTCGAGGCTCCCGAAGACCTCTTCCAAGCTATGGCCGAAGGCGCGAAGCGCCGCCTGGGTTTCGAGCTCCGCCCATATCACTTCGCCGTGCTCGGCGTCTGCGCCGAGTGCGCGGTGGCCCGGGTGAAGTAGCGCTTCGCAGTCACTTCGCTTTGTGGCGCGGGCGCCAGGGGACGGGGCGGCACCGTGCTCAGCTTGCCCGCTCCCTCCCTCGCACCACTCAATTGTCGCGCTCGCTCGGGAGCGGTCAAATTCGCGGGGCGCCGCCCGTCCCCTGTCGCCTTACATGCTTAGTGCCGTAGTCCTGCGCGCAGGGTTCTCTTCGACACTTCCTCTCTGCTGAAGCGCGCAGGCGTCCTCAAGGAGTTGAACGTTCGCGGTCAGGGACCAGGCGTTCTACGTGCAGGTACTCGGCCGGAGCGTGGTCGACTTGGAGAGTCGTGTGCTTGATGTGGAACTCGTCTTCCACGAAGCGCTCGAGGTCAAGCCTGATCGCATGGCAGTCGTCTTTCGGGTGTACGAGCACGTGCGCGGAGAGGGATGGGAAGCCTGATGTCAGTTCCCAGACGTGGAGGTCGTGGACGTTGACGACGTGAGGGTGGGCGGCGAGGGCGGTGCCGATTACTTCGGGGTCCAGGTCCGCGGGGGACGCTTCGAGAAGCACTCTTCCCGCCTTGCCCAGCAGGCGGACTCCGGCGTAGACCATGAGGGCTGCGACGACTACGGAGGCGATCGCGTCAGCGCGTTCGAAGCCGGTGGTGACGATGACGATGCCGGCGATGAGGGTGCCGATGAACGCGTAGAGGTCGGTGAGGATGTGGCGGAAGCTTGCTTCGATGTTCAGGCTGCGTCGGCTCGCGTGGGAGAGCTCGTAGGTGACGGCGAGGTTGACGACGATGCCCACGAGCGCGATCACGATGACCGTGGCGCCCTCCACCGGCAGCGGTGCAGCGAAGCGCAGTACGGCCTCGAAGATCAGCACGGCGGCGAGCACGAGGAGCGTGGCGCCGCTGATGAGGGCGGCGAGGACCTCGGCGCGTTTCAGGCCGAACGTGAGGCCGCCTTTTGGTGGTCGTTGCGCGAGGCGGAGGGCGACCAGCGAGACGCCGAGGGCGGCGACGTCGGTGAGCATGTGCGCAGCGTCGGAGAGGAGCGCGAGTGAGCGCGCCAGGATGGCCGCCACCACCTCGACCGCAATGAAGAGGCCGATCAGGCAGAGGGCAACAACCAGCGGTCGCTGATCGGCGTCGGCGGGCGGACCGGGCGAGTCGGCGGGCTCCGGCTGATGCTCGTGCACCATCTCACCCTACTCCGCAATTTCCGCCACGACAGGCCCGGCGCCGCTGGTACGGTGGTGCCGTGACCGAGGCCCGCGCTCCTTTTCCAGAAGGTGCTGAGCTCACACATCTGCTGGTCGTCTCCGATCTCTCGCGATCGGTGACGTTCTATCGCGACGTCGTCGGCGCGAAGCTGCTGCGTGAGTACGGCGGCACCAGCGCGGTTTTTCGGTGTGCGGGGACCTGGTTGCTGCTCGTCACCTCAGGCGGTCCTACGGCTGACAAGCCGACGGTCACCTTCGCTCCGCCGGATGACCCGGACCGTGTGAGCAGCGAGATGACGTTTCGGGTGGGTGACTGCAGGGCGGTGCACGCGATGCTGTCGGACCGTGGTGCCGTCTTTCTGACGCCGCCCGTCGATCACGGGTACGAGGTTCGCTGCTTCTTCCGTGATCCCGATGGCCACCTCCTGGAACTCAGCGAGGTGCCGGCTGCCGGAGGCTCCTAGCCGTCCGGATTAGAGGGCATGCACGCCGGCGGCGGTGGCGCATGCGGCTACCACGACGACCAGAAACGGCGCCCGAATCGCCACCAGAATCAACGCGACCGCGAGCCCCGCCGCGCGGGAATCCAGCATCAAGTGATTGCCCGTTGCGAAGACCGATACGGCAATGAGAGCGCTGAGCAGCGTCACCGGCAACGCCTCGAGGATCCGTCGAGCCACCGTGGACTCGAGCCATCTCGCGGGCACCACGAAGCCGGCCAGTTTCAGCAGCGCGCACCCGGCCGACGCGATGATGACGGCGAGCCAGAGCTTCATCGTTCGAACACCACAAGCAATGCGACCGCGGTCAACCCACCGATGAGAATCGGCGCGCCGACCGGGACGAGTGGCACGGTGATGAGCGAAATCGCTCCGGACCCGAGCGCCACGAGACGCATGCGCACTGTCGTGAGACGCGGCGCAAGCAGTGCGATGAATGCCGCCGGTCCGGCAACATCGAGCCCGGTTGTCGCCGGCGAGCCGAATGCGTTGCCCACCAGGGCTCCGACGACGGTCGAAAGGTTCCAGAGCACGTACACGCTGAGCGCGGTCGACCAGAATGCACGAGCCGCATACCCTGCCGGCGCCTCGCTCACCGCCATCGCCGTGCTCTCGTCGATGGTCACCTCGGCCATGAGGAATCGACGCCATCCGCTGGGGCGCAACAACGCGTTGATCCGTGCGCCGTACAGGCCGTTGCGCACGCCGAGGAGCAGTGCCGTACCCACCGCGGAGAAATACGACCCACCCGCGCCGATGACGCTGACGAGCGCGAACTGCGACGCCCCGGAGAACAGCACGAGTGAAAGAAGACACACCTGAATCAAGCTCAGATGCGCCTCCACGGACACCGCCCCAAATGACACGCCGAACGGCGTGACACTGACGCCGATCGTCAGCGCGCGATTGCGGATACGCCGCTCCGCAGCCCTGCGAGTCTCGCCATTGTTCGTGGCGTGATGACGTGGTGGCTCAGACACGGCGCAAGCCTAGGGCAATCTAGCGGTGCACCGATAAGGCGTCAGCGGCGGCGGGACCGAGCGAATTTGGAAGCGCCAAAGAGAGCGCGACACCACAACGCATGTAAGGCGACAGCGGACGGGCGGCACCCAGCGAATTTGGGAGCGACCCAGAGAGCGCGACAATTGAGTGGCGCGAACGAGGGAGCGGGCAAGCCTGAGCGTGGTGCCGCCCGTCCCCTGGCGCCCGCGGCGCTGAGCCAGGTGTCGCGCGCTCACTCGGTCGCCCACAGATTCGCTGCGCACCGCGCGCTTGCAGATCTGGCGAGGTTTGTCGGGGCAGAGCCGGGCAATGCCCCAATCCGTTTGTTCGAGCCAACGCCGCCAGGTCCATTTACGTCAAAATCACGTCGGACTTGACGGGGGCCGTCGGATCCCGCAAAGTAGCCCAATAGCGTCAAACGCGGCAGGGAATTGAGGAGGCGTCGGGGGGTGCACATCGACCTGTATGTCGCGCTGGCTGGACTGATCGTCGGTTTCGCCGTGGGACTCACCGGGATGGGCGGGGGCGCGCTGATGACCCCGATCCTCATCCTGCTGTTTGGCATTGCGCCGCTCGCCGCGGTTTCCAGCGACCTGGTCGCCTCACTGATCATGAAGCCCGTCGGCGCCGCCGTTCATGCCGGCCGCGGGACGGTGCGCTGGAACCTTGCGGGCTGGCTCGCGCTCGGATCAGTCCCGGCCGCCTTCCTCGGCGTGGTCTTCCTCAAAACGGTTGCGAGCACGAAGGTGCAGACGATCGTGAGCGTCGCCCTCGGCGCAGTGCTCCTGGTGGCCGTCGCAGCGCTCCTGACGAAGATGTACCTCGATCACCGCAGAGGCACCTCCGCCGGCGTCGACGAGAAGCTGAAGGTCAAGAAGGTGCCGACGCTCGCGATCGGCGCGTCGATCGGGTTCATCGTCGGGATCACGTCGGTGGGATCCGGCACGCTGGTGATCATCCTGCTGCTGTTCCTCTATCCCCGCCTGCGTGGCTCGCAGATGGTCGGCACCGACCTTGCCCAGGCGATCCCGATGGTTGGCTCGGCAGCGATCGCGCACATCATCTTCGGCGACTTCAAGCTCGGGCTGACGCTCTCGATCCTCATCGGCAGTATCCCGGGGGTGTTGATCGGCGCGAGCATATCGTCGTACGCGCCGACAGCGTTCCTCCGAGGTGCGCTCGCTGCCGTGCTCCTGGTCTCCGGGCTCAAGCTCGTCAACGTGCCGACGCTTGCCATCGGGATCGTGCTCCTCGTCTCGCTCGTGGTCCTCGGCGCCGCGTGGGTGTCGATCCGGCTCAGCGGGCGGACGCTGCGCGAGATCTCCGGCGAGGTGCCGCTTCGCGAGGGCGCTGAGGAACCGGCACTGCATCCGGCGGGAGCACTGTCCGAGGCTTAGCCAGCGGGTTTCTGGTCAGCGTCAGACCTTCGGAGGGCCGGCCGCGAGCCGTTCTCGAATCTGCGCCATGCGCTCGTCGCTGTTGTGCGGCATCTCCCAGCGGGTCTCGAGCCACCATGTGGCGCCTGCGTCGGCCCACGGCCGCACGTGCGCGGACGCCGCGGCAGCATCGGCGGGCGTCTCGCCGTCGATGACGACGTCGAGATCGTCGCGTCCATGTTCCGCGAGCCATGCGAGCATCTCGCGGATGTCGTCGGGCGATCCCTGCCTGCCCTCGATCTCGATCTGCGGGACCACGCCGTCGCAGCGCAGCGCACGGCGCATCGACTTCGGCCGCGGCCAGACGCCGACGACCCAGACCGGAATTCGCTCGCGCTCCGGGCGGACCACCTCGGTCAGGTCGCTACGCTCGCACTCGTAGTGAAAGTGGCGTCCGTGATATTTCGTCCCACCCTCCCACAGCGTGCGAATCAGGTCGATTCCCTCGTCGAGATACTCCGCGCGCATCGGCAGATCGATGACCTCACCGGTGAGCGGCAGGTCGGTTTCGACCGCCCCGAGCCCGACGGTGAGGATCGCGCGCCCAGAGGAGAGCTGATCGAGTGTGGCGACCTGGCTCGCCACCTTCCAAGGTCGGCGCCACGGCAGTGGTGTCAGCAGGGTGCCGAGTTGGACGCGCCGCGTCTCCACGGCCATCGCCGCCAGCAGGCTCCAGGCGTCAACGCCATACGCTGCCTCCCAGACGAAGACGCCGTCCCAGCCGGACTCCTCGGCAAGGATCGCCTGCTCGAGTTGCTGGGTCGCCGTCCCACCCGGGAGCACCACACCGAATTTCATCGTCCGGACACCTCGTTCCTCATGCCTGGCGAGGCCCATCGGGAAAGCTCCGCGCAGCCGATTATCGCGGCGCGGCCCGTATAGACCGTAGTGGGACGCACCACACCTGGGCTCCTGGCGATCGCGGCGGCAACCTCGCTCCTGACTGCCTGTTCGCTGCCCGGAACCGCGCCGACCTCGCCGCGGCCGACGGCGACGCTGCACGCACCGACGCCAACGCCCGAGCCGACCGCGACCGCCCCGGTATGCACGAACGCGACCGTCCTGGACACCTGGAGCCTGACCGCTCTCGCCGAGCAGACCCTCGTGGTGCCGGTCGAGGAAACTGATGTGGCAGCGGTCACCGCCGAGGTGGCTGCCGGCGCCGGCGGCGTGATCCTTTTCGGATCCACGGCGCCTGCGAACCTCGCCGCGAGCCTTCGCACGCTTTCGGCGGCAGCACCGGACGGCATCGCCCCCTT
The DNA here is from genome assembly GCA_963791435.1 of Candidatus Dormiibacterota bacterium. Classification (GTDB taxonomy): domain Bacteria; phylum Chloroflexota; class Dormibacteria; order Aeolococcales; family Aeolococcaceae; genus Palsa-851. The sequence continues at coordinate 137,692 of CAWBSL010000003.1, read as the reverse complement.
CGTGATGACCGATGAGGAAGGTGGTGCGGTCCAGCGCATGGCGAACCTGGTCGGCTCCCTGCCGTCGGCGCGGACCCTGGCTGAGACGATGTCTGCGGCGCAGATCCGCAGTCTTGTCACCGCCGTCGCACTGCGCATGCACGCCGCCGGCGTGACGATGGATCTCGCCCCGGTCCTCGACCTCGACGCCGGGGTCGGCCCGAATGACCGCGACCCCGACGGCACGCGCTCGTTCGGCCTCAACCCACAGGTCGCCGCTGCCGACGGCATCGCGTTCATGCAAGGACTCGAGGCAGGCGGGATCGTCCCCGTGGTGAAGCACTTTCCAGGACTCGGCGAGGCGTCCCGCAACACCGACATCGGGCCGGCGACGACGCAACCATGGAGCGACCTCCAGAAGGCCGGACTCCTGCCCTTCGAAAGCGCCATCGCAGCGGGCGCTCCCGTGGTGATGGTGGCCAACGCCACTGTCCCGGGTCTTTCAGCAGTTCCGGCAAGCATCTCGCCGGAGGTGATGACCACCGTCCTCGGCGGTCAGCTCGGATTCCGTGGGCTGGTGATCACCAACTCGCTCTCGGCCGGCGCGCTTGTGGACATCGGGTACTCCGTTCCGCGTGCGGTGGTGGCTGCGCTCACCGCCGGAGCCGACATGGTCCTCTACACCGCGGCGGCGTCGCAGGTGGCCGCGCTCACGCAATCGACGGCGGCGGCAGTCGTTGCGGCGGTCAACGCTGGAACGCTCCCCCGGGCCCGACTGGTCAGCGCCGTCGCGAGCATCCTCGCCACCAAACGCGTGGATCTCTGCCCCGCCTGAGCAGGATTCGACCGGTTTCGCGCACGTGCGCCCGTATGAGAGATGTGATGCAACTCGCTGCGCAGCGGGACCCGGCGTGGTCAACTGCAATGATCGACCAGGACCTTGACGAACTCGAGCGTGAGCTTTGAGGCCGAGTTGCAGCCGCTGCTCGGTGCGGCGCTCCGCCTCGCAACCGCGATGCGCCTCGACCGCAACGATGCCGAGGATGCCGTGCAGGAAGCGGCACTTCGAGCCTGGAGGCGGCGCGCGAACCGGCACCCCGGCTCGGCGCTGCGCCCGTGGTTCCTCGCGATCGTCGCCAATCAGTGTCGCGAAACACGACGAGGGCGGTGGTCGTCGGTGCTTCGCTTTGCGGAACCGCCAGAGACGCCCGCGACCGTCGCGCCGGACGCGGCCGGACGCCTCGACGTGTCGACGGCTCTGCGCCGGCTGCCCCACGACATCAGGCTCGCGGTGGTGCTCCGGTACTACCTCGACCTCCCGTTTGAGGAAGTTGCCCAGACCAGCGGCTGCACCGTCGAGGCCGCTCGTTCCCGGGTGCGGCGCGGGCTGACCGCGCTCGCGACAACGCTCACCGTTTCGGAGACACACCCATGAGCGACGAACAACTCGAAGACGCACTTCGCGCGAAGTTGCGCGATGCCATCGACCCTCGCGTGCCCGGCCCCGCGGCGGAAGGGCGTGTGCTCGCGGCGGTGACTGACGCGGAACACTCGGCGCACAACCGAGTGTTCCGGGTTGGACCGCGCCTCGGGGCGGCGCTCGCAGCCGCGATGGTCGTGCTCGTTGTCGGCGGCGCGCTTGGTGTGAGCCTGGCGTTGCGCGGCAGCAGGACAGGTCCTCCCGCACCGGCCGCGTCCGTATCGCCCGTCATCACGCCACTGCCGTCGCCGTCACCCTCCACGATGCCATCTCCACACCCATCGCCGGTTCCAACCCAGTCCGCGGTGGTTGCCGGCATCCAGCCCTGTACGGCCGCAATGCTCAGCGCGAAGCAGTACGACCAGGATGGGATCGCGGGATCGTCGGGTGGCGACATCGCCTTGCGCAATGACGGCACCGTGGCCTGCACGCTCGAGGGTTACGTGAATCTTCAGGGCGTGGTCAACGGTCGGGTGGTGCAGCTCGGTGTCACGCACAGCGTCGACGCCCAGATGCTCAACAACAACAACGGCACGCTGCCGACGGTTCGCCTCATCACGCTGCGTCCCGGCAAGAGCGCCTATGTGGCCTACGAAGTCTCCGATGTCATCAACGGACCCACACCCTGCTCATCGACTCAGACGTTGTTGATCACGCCCCCGCACGACGGCGCCACCGTCAGGCTGACCGACACGCTGCTCTCTCTCTGCGGCGGGTTTCATACCACGCTCTGGATCGATATCGCCCCGGTGAGCAGCGTCCCCTTCTACAACACCGCCATCCCGTGAGTCAGCCGCCGAACGTGATGGCGTATCGCGTTTCAGGGATCTCGTAGCCACCTCGGTCCTCGACGAATTCCTCGCCGGTGAATGCCCAGCCCTGCGCCTCGTAGAACCGGCGGGCATTCGCGTTGTCGCGAAGCACCCAGAGCACGCTGCTCAGGCACCCGCGCAACGCGAGCCGCCGCAACGGCGTGATCCAGCAGCAGTTTCCCCACACCGCGTCGCTTCACGTCGGGCCGGACGTGCAGTGCGTAAATCTCGCCGACCGTCTCTGACGCCGGCGTTCGACGTGGCCCGAAGCTGCACAGGCCGAGAATCGCTTCGGCTTCTGCAGCGACGATGGTCTCGGTGCTCGGCGATACTGCCGGGTCGAGCGCCTGTCCCCATCGGCGGATCCTGCTCTCGAACGTCACACTGCTCAGGAATTCGTCGGGAACGATCCCGCGATATGCGGCGGACCAGCTTGCGAGGTGCAACGCGGCAATGGCCTCGACATCCGTTTGCTTCGCTTCACGGATCGCGGCGCGTACACGCTCGGTTGCCACGCGACGATCGTACCCACGAGCGCCGCTTCAGCGCTGCTAGCATGGCCGGCTTGAACCGGCGCCGCGGCGGCGCAACCGAATCGAGGAGGGCGATCGATGGCTCACGGCGCCACACGGCTGGCGGTGTTCGTCCTCGCGGCGACCGCGGTCACCGGGTTGGTGAACACACAACCGGCGCATGCCGACTCCACACTGCCGCACCCCGTACAGCGCACCCTCGCAACATCCGGCGGTGCCTGGTGGGGCATCGACACTGTCGACAATGTCCAGACGGGCAACCTCATCGCGCAAACGACGAGTGAATTGGGCGCGCCGCAGTTCGTCGGTCGATATCTCATCTACAGCAGCGAGATCTCAGGCGGTGAAGCGCGCTACATCCACCATCAGGGGTTGTCGATCCTGCTGATCGATGACCCCAACCGCGCGTTCACCTCGGGCACCGCCGACGCACAGCAAGGGCTCGCACAGGCACATTCCCTCAGTGTCCCGCACGGCGTTGCGATCTTTCGCGACGTCGAGACGAGCGACCCCGTCTCGTCAACATACATCGCGGCATACGTCGCCGCCTTCGTCGGGTCAGGGTACATTCCCGGCTTCTACGAGAATCCGATCAACGGCTCGTTCTCCGGAGCGTATTGCGCGCTGGCCCCGGCGGCGGTCAGAGGAGCGCTCCTCTACTCGAGCGAACCGGAGCACACCGGCAGCAATCCCCGTCGCTCCGCACGCCCACACTTCGGACCCAACGTGCCGGGATGCGCAAATCACACCGCCGCGTGGCAGTATCTCGAACGCGGTCTGTTTCCAACCGGGACGTGGCCGAACGTCGACGTGGACGAGGTGCCGGCCCGCTTTTCCCCAGACCTCTGGAGCTGAACGGCCGTGCCTGACCACGAGCTTGTCCCCGGGATCCGACGTCCGGACACGGGCAGCTCGGCCCTGGCCTACGAAGTCGCCACCACGTACTGCACGCCCGCAATCGTGAATCACTGCGTGCGCTCGTACATCTGGGGCGCCGCATACGCGGCTGAGCGCGCACTCAACTTCGATGCGGAGTTGCTCTACGTGTCAGCGATGCTCCATGACATCGGGCTGGTCGCCGAGTTCGACAGTCACACCGTCCCATTCGAGGACGCAGGCGGACACGTCGCATGGGTCTTCGCCGCGGGTGCGGGATGGCCGGTCGCACGCCGCATTCGAGCAGCGGAGGTCATCATCCGGCACATGCGCGGGACCGAGCTCGCTGAGGATGTCGAGGGTTACTTGCTCGCGATCGCGACGAGCCTCGACATCTCGGGCCGGCATCCGGAGTGGTGGCCGGAGTCGTTGCGCCGTGACGTCGTGGACGCGTATCCCCGCCTCTCACTGCGAGAGGAATTCGTCAGCTGCTTCGAGGATCAGGCGAGGCGAAAGCCGGAGAGCGCCGCAGCCATCTCAGTGGCGAATGGCATTGCCGCGCGGATGGCCGCCAACGTTCTCGACGAGCCGGACACCCCCGACGCGGACTAGCAGTCCGCGCAGGGGGTGAGGTCCGCCGGGACGCCGTCACCGGCGCGGCGGTACACAACCACGACGTCGCGAGGTGCCCAGAAGGCTGACCACGCCCGCGAGACCCGCCCAGGACCGACGCGGCGGCGTGCTTCGCGGCGCTGCTGCGCCCTGCGCTGTGCCATCACGTTCTCCAGCATGTTCTCCTGCTCGGCCACCTGGGCCATCTCGACGAGCTGAGCTCCGTACATCTCAAATCCTCCGTTTAGAATCACCATTCAAGGTGGTTTACTGGTGACAGCATACCGCGTCGTGCATCACTTGTCAAATGGTTATACTGGTGACGATGACAACAAACGAGCGATACCTGAGATGAGTGCGCCGGAATCTCGCGACCCCGCTCCGGGATCGCTTGCGCTCGTCCAGAAGTTCATCAACAGCACGGAGATGCCGGACGGCGTCGACGAGTTGCGGACGCCGGCCCTCGCCACTGCCTGGATCCGCGACGTCACCGGGACGGATCTGACCGTGTCGGCGCGCGACCTCAACAGGCTCATCGCCACCCGCGAGGGGCTCCGGGATCTGCTCGAGGCACACACCGGAGAGAACGTCGATCCGGCCGTGACTGTGAGATTGGAGAAGCTCCTCGGCCATGCGCCGCTCCGACCGATCCTCTCAGCAAGCGGCGCGACCCTGACCGTGGATTGCCAGGGGGTCGACAGCTTCCTCGGGCTCATCTCGACGGCCATGGTCGAAGCAACGTTGATGGGCACCTGGGATCGCTTCAAGGTCTGCCGCAGCGAGACGTGCCGCTGGGCCTTCTATGACCACTCCAAGAACGGCCGTGGCTGCTGGTGCTCGATGCGCGTGTGCGGATCGCGCGACAAGGCGAGGACGTACAGAGCGCGCCAGCGCGCCGAAGTCGCGCAGCAGATCCCGAGCTGACCGTTACAGCTGCGCGAAGATCTCCACAGCTTTCCCCCTGTCCGCTCGGTCGTCCTCGAAGACGATCGCCCGCGCCGCAGGATAGCCAAGTCTCGACGGTGAGCGAAAGGGGTCAGCGACAGCCCGAACATGGCGCTGCCGGCTGAGCATTGCGCTCAGCCGGCAGCTGTTTGCGTTCGCGGAAAGTTCAGCCCGTCAGCAGGACGTGCTGTGGCTCCTTCCGATGAATTCCGGGTAGCCCAGCGTCTGGAACTGGTTCTTCCCGTATTGAGCGTCCTTGCCGAACGTCGTCACGTGCGACGAGACGTTGCCGAACTCGAGGACGCATTGTCCGTTCACCGAGGTCCCACTCCAGTACGGGTAGAAGCTGCCCGGGCCGACCGGCGGCACCGTGCAACCGCTGAGATTTGTCGAGGTGCAACTCGAACTCGCTCAGCGCGATGTCCGTCTGGAAGAAGAACCGCGAGTACTGCGATCCACCGGTCGTCGGGTACGCCTGGACGAAGGTTGACGGGTATAACCCCGGCGTCGTGCCTGTCGGCCACTCCGTCCAGTACGGGCTGCCGTCGAAGTCCAGGTCGCCGTTCTGCAGGTAGTCGTCCTGGCATCCCGTCGATTGGTCAGGAGCAGTGGCCGTCCCGGCCCCGGCATAGCCGGGATGCGTATCTCCGGCCTTGTAGCAAAGCCCGTCGCCCACCTCTGCACTTCCCTTGTCCGTGCCGCCTGCCTGCTCGTACGGGCCGTGGCAGGTGTTCCACGTTCCGCCCGTGTCGGAGGCGTCGAAGGGGTTCGGATCGAGCGGCTTGGTGAGGCTCGTGCAGGACTCCCAGTGGCCGGTCTCGAACTCGGTGCTGACGTCGGTCGCGATTGCGGCCCACGGGACGATGTTGCCCGGCTTCGCGGTGTTGAACTCGGGCTCGAAGTTGAAGGGCGTTCCGCTGCAGTTGGCCATTGAAGTGTTGGCGAAACCGTTGGCCGCCGATGCCTGCATCCAGCCACTGGTGTGCTGTGTCAGGTCGTCAACGGTCACCTTGAACGCTTTTCCTCCGCCCGGCGCTGCGGCATCCGCCATGTGGACGGTGATTCGATCGCCCGGGTTCATGAGCAACGTGTGCGAGTTCGGGGTGAAGGTGGCGACGTTCGCCTCCTGCGGGCTTGGCGCGCCGGTCGGCACCCCGTTGTTCTGGATGAACGCGAAGTTCACCGGCTCCTCGCAACTGGTGTTGCAGGTGGCAAAGCCTTCGGTGCACTCGAGGCTGTCAATGGTGAGGGCCGCGCACCAGTGCGTGGTGTCGCACCCTGAGCTGTCCACGAAGGGCGGCTCGCCCGGCGGGTAGAGCTGCATCTCCATGAACGTCGAGCCGCCGCCGTTGGACGTGGCGGACGGTGCGTTCGAGTCGGAGTTCGGCGTGCACGGCGCCTGGGGGTACGAGTTCGGATCGCACAGCGCCATCGAGAACCACGGCGCCGGGGTCAGTTCGAACCAGTGCGAGACGTCGGTTCCCGGGGTGGCGTCGGTCGGCGCGGCACTCGGATCCGCACCGATCGTCTCAGTCCACGTGATGTTGCCACCGGAGCCCGGCTTGGAGGACTCAAACGTCGCATCCGGCTCGTCGTGCCCGATGTAATTCCCGTTGTCGTAGAACTTGCCGCCCCAGGTGTTCTGGTTGTCCACGCCGAGGATGCCCTTGATGTCGGTACAGGTCATCTCGCGAACCGACGTCTGTGTGGGGCTGTCAGCGTTGCAGTCGAGTTCACCGGTCTTGCTCGCCACAAGCGGCCCGGTCTTTGTTGCCGCCTGCACCGATGTGTTAGCGCTGACCCCGAAGAGCACCGCGCTCAACGCCAGGGTCATGCCGACCCCGACAAGTCGCGAACGCCGCTTCACCGCGGAACGCTCCTGACCCACTGGGCCTGTTAGTTCCGGTCTTCCTGCCATGGACAGCCCTCCTCTGCAATCGCTGCGCGGATATGCTCCAATCGGAGCGAATCGCACTATCGTCTTCGTGTACCGCTGCTGTCAACTGCCTGGGGGTCGGGTGGGAAACAGCTGTGTCAGACCTCGCGTCGGTGCAGGCTCCAGATGGTGAGCGACACGATCAGCACCACCCAGCACACGCTCCAGGTGAGGAAGGCGAGCGACGGCGGGGACTGCACGAAGAAGGGGTTGCCGGCTCGTTCCGTGGTGGCTCCGAGCACGTCTCGATAGAGCACCGGCTCCAGCTCATAGACCGATCCGCGCCAGAGGGCGTCGGTTGGCAACAGCAGTTGGGTGATCGTGCCCGCGTTGCTGATCGCGGTACTGCTGAACACCTCGCCGATGGCGCCGGCGATACCGCCGATCCAGGCGACGAAGAAGAGCACGAGGCTGATCACCCCCGCGGTCATGCCCGAGAGCCGCGTGCTGATGAGCAGCGCCAGCGACATCACCACGATGCCCTCCCCGCTCAGATATGCCGCCAGACCGAAGGGCCCCGGCGGCACGTACCCGGTGGTGAGGTCGACGACAAGCAGCTCCAGCGCCGTGGTGGCCGCAACGTAGACGACGATGAGCGCGGCGAGCCCGAGCCACTTTCCGAGGACCACCTGGTAGCGGCTGACCGGACGCGCCAGGATCGACAGCGCCACTCCCGACTCGAGCTCACTCGAGATGGCCGGGGAAGCGACCACCACGGCGCTCAGCGCGAGCACGCCGCTGAACATGAATTCGACGAGCACCAGCACCTGGGACGTGGCAAGCCGGAGCTCATCGCCGGGGATCTGGCTGCCGTCGGGATTGGTCAGGGTGGTCAGATGCTGGAACCCCCAGCCGGTGAGTCCGATGACGATCAGGGTGAGCACCGCGAGCGCCAGCAAAAGCTTCCGGCGGGCGGCCTCGCGGATCGTGAGCCGCGCGATCGTCAGCGCTGCCATCGCGCCCGATCCGTCTCGAGAAGGCTGAGGAAGCGCTCTTCAAGCGTCTGGCGCACCGGCTCCACGGCGTACACCCGGGCTCCATTCGCAACCACTTCCGCGACGAGGTCGGGGACGGCATCCGCAGAGATCCCGTCCACCACGAACCACCCGTCGTGCTCGGCAAGCCGGCCGCGCCGGGAGAGCGCGGCTCGCCCCGCGTCCGTGATCCCGGTCAGTCGCATGCGGACGCCGCCGCTGCCGAGGAGCTCGTCGAGCCTTCCGATCGCCAGGACGCGACCGTCGGAGACCACTGCCGCCCGGTCGCAGATCTGCTCCACCTCGCCGAGGAGGTGCGAATTGAGAAACACGGCGCAGCCACGATCCCGGAGGTGGCGGATGATCGCCCGGGTATCCGCCCGGCCGACCGGGTCGAGCGCCGATGTGGGCTCGTCGAGGATCACCAGTTCCGGCGCCCCGAGCAGCGCGACCCCGAGCCCGAGACGCTGCTGCATCCCTTTGGAGAACGTCTCGACCTTGGCGTTCTCATGCCCGGTGAGCCCGACCGTCGAGAGAGCTCCCGAGATCTGCGCCGGCCACTCGGGTCGATCGATGCCCGCAAGCCGGCAGTGGAGCCCGAGCACCTCCGCGGCGCTCAGCCAGCCCTGGTAGCGGAAGAGTTCCGGCAGATAGCCGACATTTCGCCGGGTCTCGCGATGCCCGGCGGGACGGCCGAGCACCCACGCCTCGCCACCGGTCGGACGGCTGAGCCCGAGGAGCAGCTTGACCGCGGTGGTCTTGCCACTGCCGTTGGGGCCAAGGAACCCGAACACCTCGCCGCGAGGCACCACCATCGTGAGCCCGGAGAGCGCGACTGAAGGGCCGTAATGCTTGGTGAGCTCGAGCGTGCGTACCGCCGAGCCGTCGTCCGACGGAGCTGGTGACGGCGGCGCGACCGCGGCCGTCACCGTGTCGATCGGGCGACGGCGAGCGCCTCGTTCGAGGAAACGGTTCCGGCGATCGCGTACACGGCGCCATTGTGTTGCCAGATCACGGCGCTGCCCAACCCGGTCGAATCTCCGATGAGGAGGCCCGATGCCCCGTTGATGTTCACGGAGGAGCCGCTGGCCAGATCCACCGGTATCGGGACGGGGATGGTCTGTGTCGGGTCGCCGAGTGCGCGAATTTCGGATGCGACGCCGGCGGGGATGCCCGGCACGGAGAGCAGGTAGTCCTCGAGTTGCCGCACGGTCACTCCAGTTGATGTGACCGTCGGCGTCCGGCTCTTGACGACGATGAACGCCTGGCCAGATGGCAGGCTGTCGCCGTGGAGGAGGCTCGACGGATCGACGCCGTAGGACATCACGACGGCTGGGGCGATCATCACCGAGAGCGTGCTGCCGTCGAGTCCCGCGGGCATGGCGGGCAGCTGTCCACCGGCGCGAGCGGCAGCAGCCTGAGCCAGCTCCTTGCTGAAGGTGAAGGTCACGACACCGCCGGACACCACCGCGTACTGCGGTGCATCCGCTGTCCCCGCGGGGAGATCGCTCACCACGGGAGCGGCGATGCCGGCGGCGGCTCCGGCTGCGCCAGCGCTGCTCTCGGGCTCATAGGCGATCGACGTACCGCCGGTGACCGATCCGTACGTCGTGAGTCCGGCGAGCGAGCGCACATCCGATGCCGTGACGGGGACGGCCGCCAGCTGCTTGGGCTGGAAGAGGCTCAGGAAATCCTGAGCGCCACCCGAGACCACGAGCACCACGCTCGCTGCAGCAGCGATGCCGACCCCGGCGATCAGACGGTTCGCCCGGCCGGCGCGTTGATGAGGTCGCTTCGCGACATGCTGCACCGGCGCGCCACCCGTCGCTGCTGCCTCCGTTTGCGCCAGCCGCGCTCGTGCCGCAGCCACGTCGACCCCGAGATTCGGGGAGTGCAGCATCGCCCGGACCGCTCCGGCATCTGCGCTCATGCGCCGAACCCGCTCCGCGCATCGCGCGCAGCTCGCCATGTGCTCTCGTTTCGCCGCGTCGACCGCGACGGGCTCGTCGAGTGACCGTCGGAGGATTCCGTCAGATGGATGCATCGCCAATCTCCTTGCGCAGTCGCGCCTCCGCACGCCGCAATCTCGTTCCCACCCCGTTCACGCCGACACCAAGCGCCGAGGCCATCTCGGCGTAGCTGAGCCCGCTGTGGCGGAGGACGAGAACCGTCGCCTGGCCCTTGGGAATTCGGGCAAGCGCCGCCCGGACTTGCCGGGTGGTCTCCGCCGTCTCCACCGCGATTTGCGGATCCTCGGCGGCGCCGGGCTCGGCGGTGTACAGCTTCTCCCGCACCGCGCGGCGCCGGTTGGTCCTGATGAGGTTCAGCGCGGTGTGCGCCGCGGCTGTTCGCGCCCAGGCCGGAGCCTGCGCCCCGGGGTTGTCTCCGAAACGCCTGTGGAGATCAAGGAAGACCTCCTGGGCGACGTCTTCCGCAGCATCGGGATCGCCCAGCACACGTCTCGCGATCCCCGCGACCCGCGCGTATTCCTCGTCGAACAGCCTGTCGAAGCTCGTCGGCGTGACACCGACGGCGGCGGCCGGCCGAGGGAGATCGGTCACGGCGTTGCTCCCGATGGCGGCAAGGGCGGGGGACTCGACCACATCATGCAAAGCACCGCAGCGGCGGGATTTGTGACACCGATGCGTGCCGACCGCGCCGGGCACGGCACTGAGTACTCTGCACGATGATGTCCGCAGCCATCAGTCAACGCGTACGTCGCATCACGCCCGGACAGTTGCTCGTGGTCGCCGCGTTTGTGGTGATCCTTTGCGTGCTCGTCCGTCGAGGCGGTGACCCGGACATCTTCTGGCACCTCATCACGGGTCAGTGGATGGTCGATCACCACCAGGTGGTCTCCAAGGATCTGTTCACGTTCACCGTGTCCGGCACACGCTGGATCGACCCCGAATACACAACGGAGATCATCGCCTACCTCGTCTACAAGGTTGGTGGACTCACGCTGGTGTCAATCGCCTTTGGGGCCGTGACGTTTGCCGGGTTCCTGCTCATCTGGAGGCGCGTCCGCCTCGAGAAGGCCAACCTCGTGATCGCCTCGATCGTGATCGGGGTTGCCGGCCTCGGCGGTGCCGAGGTCTGGGGACCACGTCCGCAGATGATCACGTTCACCTTCACCTGTCTGGAGGTGCTGTGGCTCGATCGCTACCTCCGCGGCAAATCGCGAGCGATCTACTGGCTCCCGCTTGTGATGATCGCCTGGGCGAACCTGCATGGCGGATTCCTTTTCGGCTTGGTGCCGGTCGGTGTCGCGGCGTTCGTCGAGGCCGTGCACTGGGTGCGACGCGTCGACGGTGACGAGCACAGGCGCCGGACGCGAAATCTCATCCTCGTCTTCGTCGCGTGCGTCGTGGCCGCCGTGATCAACCCGAACGGCATCCACCTCTATGGATATGTCATCCAACCGCAGTTCTCCGGCGTGCAGCAGAACTTCATCGCCGAGTGGCAGTCACCGAACTTCCACGTGCTCGAGGAGCGTGGTTTCGAGTTGATGCTCCTCATGATTCCGCTCGCCTTCATGTTCCGGCGGCCGTCGCTGTGGGACGTGTGCCTGACTCTCGCGGTCTCGTATCTCGCGCTCTCGGCCGTACGTCACTCAGCGCTCTTCGTCGCGGCCGAAACCCCTTTGCTCATATGGTCGTTCTCCGCGGGGTGGGAGCGCATGGCGCTCGCCACTCGCGTGCGCGACTGGGTCGCGCCGCGCGCTCGTGCGATGCTCGCCGGCGCGGCCGTGATCTTCCTCGTAGCCGTGCTCGGGACCGGGTACTTCGTGCACTCCACCCTGTCCAATCAGGCTCGCGCGACGGCGGCGAACTTCCCGGTCGGTGCCTCGGACTGGCTCGCGGCGCATCCGAACGTGGGGACTCGCATGTTCAATCAATACGGCTGGGGCGGCTATCTCATCTATCGCTTCTATCCCGACCCGAACCGGAAGGTGTTCTCCTTCGGCGAGGCGACCCTGCTCGGCAACACCGTGATGCAGCAGGTGAGCGACGTCGAGACCGGCAACCCCGACTGGCAGCGGATCTTCGCTCAGTGGGGCATCAACTATGTCGTCGACGTTCCCGGCGCGCCCGAGGTCCTCGCTCTCGAGGTCGACCCGCAGTGGACCAAGGTCTACGACGACGGTCTCGCCGTGATCATGGTCAAGAACACCGCACTGCCCTCCGCGAACGGTTAGACGGGCGGCGTGTCCCAGCAACCCCGTCACCCGGCCCTTCGTGACGCCGCGCCGGCAGTGTTCTGGCTCGACGATCCACAGGCACCACCGCCTGCGCCGCGGCTCGAGGTGAGTTTCGACTGTGACCTCGCGATCGTCGGAGGCGGTTTCACGGGGTTGTGGACGGCCTTGCTCGCGAAGCAACGCAATCCTGGGCTCGACATCGCGCTCCTCGAAGGGCGACGCACCGCGGCAGCGGCGTCCGGTCGCAACGGTGGCTTCTGTGACGCGAGCCTGACGCACGGGTTCGCCAATGGTGTCAGGAGGTTTCCGGATGAGCTCGACACCCTGGAGCGGATGGGCGTCGAGAATCTCGACGCCATCGAGGCAACCGTGGCACAGCACGGGATCGATTGCAATTTCGAACGCACCGGGATGGTCGACGTGGCGACGGAGCCGTGGCAGTACAAGGAGCTCGTCGAGGTCGCAGACACGATGCGTGCGCACGGTTACCGCGTGGACACGCTCGACGCCGATGCGATGCGTTCACAGGTGGCGTCACCCTCGTATCACGGTGGCCTCTGGATCCACGATCGCACCGCGATCGTCAACCCGGCGAAGCTCGCCTGGGGATTGCGCCGCGCATGCATCGACGCCGGCGTGCGAATCCATGACAACAGCGCGGTGACGCGACTCGTTGCCGGCACCGAGCGGATCCAGCTCACCACCGCGCACGGCGCGGTATCGGCGCGCCGCGTTGCGCTCGCCACCAATGCCGACCGACCGTTGCTGCGCAGGCTGAGGCCGTTCATCCTTCCCGTGTACGACTACGTGCTCGTCACCGAACCGCTCAGCGGGCAACAAGTGACGTCGATCGGGTGGGCCGCTCGGCAGGGCATCGGCGACAGCGGCAACCAGTTCCATTACTACCGGCTCACCGCGGACTCGCGCATTCTCTGGGGCGGTTACGACGCCATCTACCACTTCGGCAATCGCGTGAGTCCCGAGCTCGAGCAGCGCCCGCAGACCTTCGACAAGCTCGCCGAGCACTTCTTCGCCACCTTCCCGCAGCTCGACGGAGTCCGGTTCACGCACCGATGGGGCGGCGCGATCGACACGTGCAGCCGCTTCTGCGCATTCTGGGTAACCGCTCATGGCGGTCGGGTCGCGTCTGCTCTCGGGTACACGGGGCTGGGCGTGGGAGCCTCACGGTTCGGCGCCCAGGTGATGCTCGACCTGCTCGAGAGCCGGCGGACCGAGCGGACGGCGCTGCGCATGGTCCGCACGCGTCCCCTGCCCTTTCCCCCGGAGCCGATGCGATCCGGCGTGGTGCAACTGACCCGCTGGTCCCTCGAGCGCGCCGATCGCCATGAGGGGGCCCGCAACCTCTGGCTCAAGGCGCTCGATCTGGCCGGCCTCGGCTTCAACTCCTGATCCGCATTCGGGAGTCGCGAATTCATCTCGGAGAGTCGCGAAATGCTTCATGGCGTGTACTATCCGTGGCATGAAGGAAATCGGGTGACCAGCCGCGTCTTCGCGTCCATCGGCAACTTCTCGGTCCGCTTCCGCTGGGTGATCGTCGTCGGGTGGGTCCTCATCACCATCGTCTCGGTCAAGGCGTTCCCGGGGCTGTCGGACGTCGCCAAGGACTCGCAGAGCAGCTTTCTTCCGGCTAACTCACCATCGGTGCAGGCCGAGGATCTCGCCCAGCCGTTTCAGGACTCGCAGCACGGTGTTGCGACGCTGATCGCGGCTCGCGAAAACGGCGTGCTCACGTCCGCGGACATCCAGCAAATCGGCAGCATCGAGACGCGGATCAAGGGGCTCTCCGGGGTTCTTCGCATCCAGGATTTCGGACTCTCGCCCGACAAGCACGCGGAGCAGGCGCAGGTCGTCACCGATCTCCCGCCCTTCAGCGCCGGCAGCGACGCGGTATCCCTCGTCGCCGCAATCCGCGCGACGTTTCCGAGCGATGCATCAGGTCTCCAGGTCCATCTGACGGGGACGATTCCTGGGTTCGTCGACCAGCAGAGTCAGTCGAAGAGCTCGCAGGGGGATGTCCAGAAGTTCTCGCTGCTCTTCATCATCGTGCTCCTGCTCATCGCGTTTCGCGCGTTGCTCGCGCCGCTGGTGACGCTCCTTCCCGCTGCGCTGGTGCTCGCGCTCGCGAGCCCGGTCATCGCCGGAGCTACGCATCTCGGTGTGCAGGTTTCCGCGATCACGCAGTTCATCCTGATCGTGCTCGTGCTCGGCGCCGGAACCGACTACGGGCTGTTCCTCGTCTTCCGAGTGCGTGAGGAACTGCGTCGCGGCCTCGAGCCGAAGGACGCGGTACGCCGCGCAGTGGCGACCGTGGGCGAGTCGATCACCTTCAGCGCGCTCATCGTCATGGCCGCGCTGATGTCGTTGATCATCGCGCAGTTCGATTTCTACCAGGCGCTCGGACCGGCGCTGGCCATCGGCATCGCGCTGATGCTCATGGCAGGACTCACGCTGCTGCCGGCACTGCTCGCGATCTTCGGTCGCGCGGTGTTCTGGCCGTCGCGCGCGCGCCTCGTTGAGAATCCACGCGCCAACATCTACGGACGCATCGCCGCGGTGGTGGTTCGCAGGCCGATGCCGGTCGCGATCGTCGGAGCGATCATCTTCGGTGCGATCGCCCTCGGACAGATCGGCACCACCACGGCTGGATTCGCCGACATGTCGGCGCCGTCAGGCACCGACTCCGCCGCCGGTGACAACCTCATCTCCCAGCATTACGGCAGCGCCAACCTCAACGCGACGGAGTTCCTCTTCAAGTTCGCATCGCCGATCTGGTCGCACGCCGGCGACCTCCAGACACTGCAGACGACGTTGCAGTCGAACGGCGGATTCGCCACCATCGAAGGTCCGCTCACGTTCTCCGGTCAGGCGCTCACACCGGCGCAGCTCGTCGCCGTGCATACGGGCGGCAATGCTCTTGCAACCGAGGCACTCGCCCGATTCGTGAGCGCCGACGGGCGCACGGTGCAGTACATCGGCGTGGAGACGGGAGGCGCTGCGACGCCGATCTCCGAGGTGCCCGCACTGCGGACGCTCGTGGAGCACGCTGGCGCGAGCGTCAATGCCGCGGCACAGGGCGTCTTCGGCATCCAGCCGTTCGCATACGACGTGAATCAACTGTCGTCATCGGACCTCTGGCACATCATTCCCGTGGTTGCGGTGCTGATCGCGATCCTCCTCGCCATCGTGATGCGCAGCCTCGTCGCGCCGCTCTACCTGGTCACGAGCGTGCTGCTCTCGTACCTCGCGGCACTGGGATTGACGGCATTGATCTTCGTGCACTTCGGCGGTCAGAGCGGCATCAACTTCGTGCTCCCCTTCCTGATGTTCGTGTTCCTCATGGCCCTCGGCTCGGACTACAACGTGCTCGTGATGACACGAATACGGGAGGAGTCCCATCTGCTGTCGACGCGCGAGGCCGTGCGCAAGGCGATCGGCGCCACCGGCACCACGGTCACCACCGCCGGGCTCATCCTTGGCGGCACCTTCGCCGTGCTCGCGTTCGCCGGCGGCGGCGCCTCGGGCGGATCACAGATTCAGCAGATCGGCTACGGCGTGGCGTTCGGTGTCGTCATGGACACCTTCGTGGTGCGTACCATCCTGGTTCCGGCAATCGTGGTCCTGCTCGGTCGCGTCAACTGGTGGCCGTCCGGATTGTGGAGGCAGGGAGATCCTGTCGCTGCCGCGCCTTCGATCCCAACCACGCCGGAGCCATCGCCGCCGTTGCAGACAACATCACCACGCTGACCGAGGAAACCATGAGCACCAACACCGAACGACTGACCGCGCTGTGGGCATCGCACCATCGGCTCGACGCCGCGACGAAAGCACTGACCGAGGCGGAAATTGCCGGTCCGTCGTACTGCCGTGACTGGTCCACAGCGCAGGTGCTCTCGCACATCGGCAGTGGCGCGCAGATCTTCGGCCTCCTGCTGGATGCGGGGCTCAGCGGGGCCGAAGCGCCGGGACGCGACGAGATGTCGAAGATCTGGGACGTCTGGAACGCGATGAGCCCGGACGAGCAGGCTGAGTCGAGCCTCGTCGCGGACTCGGCCTTCCTGCAACGTGTCGACGCGGTGCCTGCCGAGCAGCTCGATGCGCTGCAGATGAACCTGTTCGGAACGCCGTCCAACGCGGGCCGTCTTCTCGGGATGCGCCTCTCCGAGCACGCGATCCACACGTGGGATGTCGTCGTCATGCGCGACCCTTCGGCGGAGGTCGCTGCGGATGCCGTCGCATTCATGGTCGACCACGTGGATGCGGTCGCCGCACGCTCGGGGTCGACGGCTGGTGGTCCGCTCGAAGTCGAGATCACGACCAGCGAGCCTGAGCGCACATTCCGGCTCTCCGTGGCGGAAACGGTGACCTTGCGTCCCGCATCGGCAGATGACTCGGGTCCTGCAACCTCCAAGGTACGCATGCCGGCCGCTGCACTGGTGCGCCTGGTCTACGGACGTCTCGACGCAGAGCACACCCCAGCTTCGGTCGAGACCGAGGGGGTGGACCTGGACCAGTTGCGCGCCGTCTTTCCGGGCTTCTGAGCCTCAACGCTCCTGGGGTGCGGGCGCACTGCGCGTCGTTGCGAGCAACGCGACCGCGATGACGATCAGCGCGGTCGAGCCGAGGCTGACGGCCCCGGTGCCCCAGTTCAGTCCGCCGCGCGCATGCGAGACGCCGAGCCAGTCGGCGTATGAGGCGCCGAGCGGCCGGGTGACGATGTACGCGAACCAGAATGCGACGATCGCGTTCAGGCCGAGCCAGCGATGGGCGACGGCGGGGACCGCAATCAGGATGGTGAACGCGACGCCGGAAACCAGGTATCCGAGGTGGAGCGTCGTGGCCGTCATGTCGCCGGCGGCCGTGCCGAGCGCAAAGGTGGCCATCACCGTCAGCCAGTAGAAGATCTCGCGACGCAGCGTGGTGATCGAGTGAATGGACAGGGTGCGCTCGCTCGAGTACCACAGCGCGAAGACGACCGCGAGCACGATCGCAAAGAAGGTCGTGGAGACCACGTAGGGAATCCCCAGCTGGATGTGCAGGACGTCTGCGGCCATGGTGCCGAACACGGCGACCATCACGACGGCGAGCCAGTAGATCCAGGGTCGATATCGCGGTGCAGCAAGCTGCAGGACGAGCGCGATGGCGAGTCCCACGGCGCCGAGGGCAACGGCCACAACCGGCGGGATTTGATGCACGAGCGTGTCCGACGTCGCTTCGCCCATGCCAGTTGTGAGCACCTTGGTCACCCAGAATCCGGGGGTGACCTCGGGCACCTTGCGGAGCAGGTGGTCTCGGAGTAGCGATGGGGGAAGATGCATGCCGTGCTGGAACTTAGCCATTTGACGAAGCGTTACGGCCAGCTCGAGGCCCTCCGTGATCTCAGCTTCACGGTACGACCGGGCGAGATCTTCGGGTTCGTCGGCGCGAATGGCGCCGGCAAAACCACCACGATGCGAGTGGTGCTCGGTGTCCTTGAAGCCGATTCCGGGAGTGTGGTCTGGGACGGCGCACCGATCACCTTCGCGACCAGCCGCCGCATCGGCTACATCCCGGAGGATCGCGGGCTCTATCCGAAGATGGCCGTGCACGCCAGCTCGAACTACTTCGGCCAACTGCACGGGCTCAACCGCAATGCCGCGCGCGACGCGTCAACCGCACTGCTCGAGCGGCTCGGCCTCGCCGATCGCGCGAGAGCCAGCTCCAGAGCCTCAGTCACGGCAATCAACAACGCGTGCAGCTTGCAGCGGCGCTGGTCTTCTCGCCAGACCTGCTTATCCTCGACGAGCCGTTCGCGGGCTCGACCCAGTGGCGGTCGACGCGATGACCGACGTGCTGCGCACCGAAGCGACGCCGGCAAGCCGTCGTGCTCTCGAGCCACCAGCTCGACATCGTCGAGCGGGTCTGTGATCGCGTTGGGATCATCAACCACGGACAGATGGTCGCCTCCGGCGACCGTCGACGAGCTGACCGAGCGCGGGCCGTTCCGCTTCTGGGTAGACGCACTCGCGGCGCGGCCGCCGGCTGGTTTGCGGTCTCTGCCGGAACGACGCTCGTCGAACAGGACGGCCCCCGCTGGTTGCTCCAGCTCGCAGAAGCCGACGGACGATCAGGCGGTGCTGCGCGCCGCGCTACCACCGGCCCGGTGCACGAGTTCCGGCGTGATCGACCGACGCTGACCCAGTTGTTCCGAGACGTCATGAGCGGGAAGGACATCGATGAATAGTCAGACGCTGATCTGGGTGATCACGGATGCGCGAGTTCCTGGCCCGGATACGGACGCGGGTCTTCGGGATCACCACCGTGCTGATCGTCGTCGGGATCGGGGGCATACATCCTGCTGCAGGCTTATGTGTTCAACAAATCACGCGACGTCATTGGAAGTTGGGTTTGTCGGATCAGCGCAGTCGATCTCGGCGCCCGTAGTGCCGAGGCCGCTTCGGCCGGGGAAACCATCAACGTGCACCCGTACGCCTCCCTTGCAGCCGGCACTGCGGACTTTCGGAGCGGCATGCTCGACGCCCTGGTCAGTGGATCCGGAGCCAAGTACCATTATGGCGGTCCAGTCTGCAGTCGATCCCACCCTGGAGACGGCGCTCAACGACCAGACGCGCCAGCAGGTGCTGACGCAATATCTAACGCAGCACGACCTTCCCGCCGAGTGACGTCTTGAGCCAGCTCAACTTCTCGGTGGGCGTCAACTGAGCTCACGCCCGTCAATGCGGCGCGGATCGAGCAGATCGTCATCGGCCTCCTCGTGGCCGGAACGCTCTACGTCACCATGGTCATCTACGGGCAGTTCGTCGCGGCCGGGAGTGATCGAGGAGAAGTCGAACCGGATCGTTGAGATCCTGCTCGCGACCGTGAGGCCGTGGCAGCTCATGCTGGGCAAGATCATCGGCATCGGCCTGATTGCGCTGGTACAGGTCGTGCTCGTCGCGGGTATCGCCCTCGTGCTCGCGAGTGCCACCAAGCTGGTCTCGATCCCCACACTCGGTGTCGATGTGGTCGATCAGCGGCATCGTCTGGTTCGTGCTGGGCTACCTGATGTATGCACTGCTCTACGCGGCTGTCGGCTCCATGGTGTCGCGTCAGGAGGACGTTGCCAGCGTGGCGCTGCCGGTAACCCTGATGCTGGTCGCGGGGTGGATCCTCGCGCTCACCGTCGCTGCACCGATCTCCCACAGTGATCGGGACCACCGTGCTTTCCTTCATCCCGCTGTTCTCGCCGGTCATCATGCCGGTGCGCATCGCCGCCGGGGTGGCACCCTTCTGGCAGGTCGCAATCAGCGTGGTGCTGGTGATCGGAACCATCGCTCTCTTCGCGGCGGTCGCGGGACGCATCTACCAGAACTCGGTGCTGCGCGTCGGTGGCCGGGTGAAGTTCAGCGACGCGTTCGGCCTTGCTCCGTCGGGCGAAAAGCCAGCCTAAACGTCGTCGGAGGCGTCGTCGCCTGCAAGCTCGCGAAGCGAGATCGGAGCCACGGCAATCCGATCCCTGCCGTCTCGCTTGGCCTGGTACATCGCGTGGTCGGCGGCCGCCACGACATCGTCGAGCTCCTCGCCGTGATCGGGGAACACCGCAACGCCGATCGACGCCGTGACCCGCTTGACGTCTGACGCCGGCGGGCGCAGCTCGGCGATGGCATCCTGCAACGCCTGCGCGACGCGCATCGCCCCCTCGACCGTCGAGTTCGTGAGCACGATGAGGAATTCCTCGCCGCCATACCGCACCGCGTAGTCGCTGTCACGCACCACGCGGCGGATGGCGCGCGCAACCGCACGCAGCACCGAGTCCCCGGCGGCGTGTCCGGCACTGTCGTTGACCTGCTTGAAGTGGTCGAGGTCCATCAGCAGGACGCCGACGCCCGCACCGGTGCGCACGCTCTGCGCCATGACGCGCGGTCCCATGTCACGCCACCAGCGGATGTTGAACAGACCGGTCAGCGCATCGGTGAGCGCGCGTCGTTCGAGTTCGCCATACATGTGCGCGTTGCTCCAGGCAGCCGCGGTGACGAAACCGAGCAGCGCGCAGCGCTCGAGATCCTCCTCGCTGAAGGCGTCGAGGCTGTCACGCCAGACGTCGAGCATGCCGAGACGCTGATCACCAGCCACGAGCGGAATTGCAAGCAACGATTCCGGCTCGCGCGCCGTGCCCGGGATGGTCGAGGCGGCGGGATGCGAGTCGGTGTCGGCGCATCGGTACGGCTGGCCGCGCGCGAACGCCCAGCCGGTGATGCCGTCGTTGAGCGAGACCTCCATGTCGCGGAATCCCTGCACCTCGATGCCGGCGAGAACCCGCGGCCGGAACCGGTGCCGCTCCCAGTCGGCTTCGAAGATCGCAAGCCTGTCGACGGCCATCAACCTCGCGATGCAGTCCGCCGCGATCTCGAGAATTCGGTCCGGGTCGTGCTCCGCCTGCAGCGTGCGGGCCGCATCCACGAGAAACCTGGCGAAACCGCGATCGTCCAGCACCGCAGGTCCGGCCAGCGTGACCGGGGTCATCTCGATCGGCGCACTCAGGGTGTCACCGCGCTCGCGGAAGACACGCACCTCGCGGCGCTGGAACCACGCGACCGGTACCACCTCGTCGGTGGGCTCCGCAAGCGCAGGGTCGACCACCAGCGGATGGGCGAGGTGCGGGCCGACGCCGTACTGAACACCGAGGTCGGCCACCACCGCGGCGGTCGCCTTGCTGTCGATCCCGCGGGCGACGATCCGGCCGCCGAGCCGGGCCACGAACACCACGGCTGCCGCGAGGTGCGCCTTGGCGACCTCGCTCTCCTGCAGCCTGGCCGGCACCGAGGGATCGAGGAACACGAAGTCCGGCCGCAGCTCCGCGATGAGGCGCCGATCGAGCGTTGGCGAGAGCACCTTGTCGATCGCGAGGAGGAATCCGTGCTCGCGCAACTCGCGCAGACGTCGAAGCCCCGTGTCATCGACGTCCGTGTCGGCCTCGCTGTCGATCATCCAGGCGAGTTCCCCCGGGTTGACGCCGTGGCGGACAGCCAGCGCTGCGAGATCGAGATCCTGCGCCGCGAGCACGTGGCGAGACAGAGGGATGAGGAGCACCGCGGGACCGGTGTGCTGGGCGAGCGAGAGCGCCGCCGTGATCGCCGAACTCGTCTCCTGTCCCGATGGGCGTGGCAGCGCCTCATACCCCAGGTCGACGCGGTCGATGAGGTCGATGACTGGCTGCAGCGCGACACCCGGCCCAGCCGGCCTTGCGGCACGGTCGGTTGCGGCGCTACCCATGACTGCGGCTTTCAAGTCGTTCCCCACATTGATTTCTCGATCGGCACCGTTCCACGGTCGAGGACGTCACACCTTGGCACCGAGCATCCGACAAATCGGTGTCGGCCCCCTGCACGTCTTCCACCTGCACTGCTGAGCTCAGCCCACCGGGCCGACCGATCGAGCAGAGCACGTTCCTCTCCTGACGGAGGAGCGGGACGCCGCCACCCGGCGGTGGTTGCGGCGTCCGCGTCTCGCTCCGATCTCATCTGGGATGCTCGCGGTTCAGCGGCACACCCCGTCTGTTCCAAAGGTTCTAGTGCACGTGCACCAGTGCTTGCGACGTGTCGGTTCCAGTCGATGCCGACGCTGCGATCGTCGCTGTCCCCAACGTGAGACTTGCGACGATGATCACTACCCCCAGCCTGACCCAACGGTTCAGCCTACCCATGACAATCCTCCTCGGGACGGTGCCCCCTTTGACGGTAGGGAGATTGTCTTAAGACCACTGCGACGCAGCGCCATCCCAAGCGGTGACGGGGTAGTAACGCGTGCCGTCGCAATCGGCGCGAATGCCCGGACCGGACCACATCCGACATGCCGGTCCCCTATTGATGACGCCCTGCGACAAGCTTGTCATCGGCCCCGCGGGGGTCGCATCCGATCCTGCGACGCGATGCCAGAGGAGAACATGCGCGCGTACTCGTCGCGGCGCGCGTTGCGAACGCTGTCGGAGCTGAGCCGGAGCATGGCTCGCGCCGAGTCGCGCGAAGAGCTGCTCGAGCTCACCGGCGGTTGCCTCCGCGAGCTGGGATTCCGCAGCTATCTCGCCGACCTCGAAGGGGACCGTTTCCGGCTGATCGCCGATCGCCTCGAGACCGAATCGATCGCCCGCGTCGAGACCATCCTGGGCCAGCCGCTGTCGATCCGGACCCTGCAGACCAACGCGATCCCGTGCATCCACACGGCAGCCACGAAGCGCTCGCCGGCGACCACCGATGACCTCGCCGCGTCGCTGATGACCCTGGTGCCGCACCTCTCGGGGGGTGACCGCGCTGCGCTCCGTCTCGAGATCGGCTCCGGACCCTTCACGGCAATCCCGGTCGAACGCGGCGACGAGCTCCTCGGAGTGCTGATCACCTGGCGCAACGGAGCCGGAGGCTCAGGACGCGTTGCCGTTCCTGCAAGTGGTGGCGGCGCAACTCGGCCCCGCCTGGCGTCGCGTCGGCCGCGCTCTCGAGACCAGCGCGAACCTCGCCGACGAAGCGGGAACGACGCCGGACCTCATCCGCGCGCTGATCGAGTCCGGGGGAATCCGGCCCGCGATGCAGCCGATCGTTCGCCTCCTCGACGGGGTCACTCTCGGATACGAATCGCTGTGCCGCATCAACCCGGGCGCGGGACCGCAGGTGCCGAGCGCGCTGTTCGATGCGGCGGGCGGATCGATGGAGAAGGAACTCGACGAGGCCTGCATCCGCGCCGGCCTCGCGGGAAGCATCGCACACGCTGCCCGCGACGCTGTTTCTCAACGTGATGCTGCCGACGCTGTCGCAGCCGAACGCCGCTGCGCGCCTCACCCAGTTCGCGGAGGATGCAGGCGTCGATCCCGAGCACGTCGTCCTCGAGATCAGCGAGCGTGTGCCGGTCCCGAACGTCGCGCGATTGCGGCGAGTGGTCGCAGACCTGCGCTCGCGCGGGTTTCGCATCGCGATCGACGATGCCGGCGCCGGTCACGCAAGCATGCTCGTGGTCGCGGAGGTGCGCCCGGACTTCATCAAGATCGATCGCGACCTGATCTGCGGCATCCACTCGAGCGACTCGCGACGGGCACTGGTCGTCTCCCTGCTCTCGTTCGGGACGCACATCAACGCGCGAATCATTGCGGAGGGTGTGGAAACCGAGGCTGACCTCAAGAGTCTCATGGATCTGGGCGTGCAATTCGGTCAGGGGAATGTCCTCTGCGAGCCGGTGATCCTCGGCGAGCCGGCGGTCCAGGGCGCCACGCTGGTAGCGGCTTCGTGGTTCGCGACCCAGCGGGTCGAGAGCTTCCCCGCAAACGTCGAACCCACACCAAGCCATGAGCCGCCGCGGCGGCGTCCGCACCCAGCATTGCCGGCACCGGAGAGCCTGCCCCACGCGTTGAGCCGCGCGGCGCTCGCGCTCCAGGCCGAGCACGATCCGCAGCGCATCCTCGCGGCCATCGCCGAACAGCTGCAACGCGTCGTGCCGGTCGACGACCTCTCGATCTATGAGGCCGATCACAACCAGCATCGGTTCGTCGCAGCGTTCGCGACAGGACGTCAGGCGGCCGAGATCATGGCGGACGTGTTCTCGCTCTCGGTCGGCGTCAACGGTTGGGCGTTCGCGCTTGGCACGCCACAGAATCTCGGGAACGCGGGTGCCCACCCGGCCGCCGCCGCGGTGCCGAACACGCCGTTCGAGCACGAGTCGTTGCTGCTCATCCCGCTGCTGGCCGGCGATCACAAGCTCGGGATGCTCAACTGCCGGCGCATGGGCCTCAATCGCTTCACCGACGAGGATCTCGAGACGGCCACGCTCTTCGCGCACACGGCAGCGATGGCCTGGCACAACGCGCAGCTGTACCAGGAGCTCGCGCGACGCGCCTCCACCGACAGCCTCACCGGGCTGTACAACAGCCGCTGGCTCCGCGAGGCGGGCGAATCAGAGATTGCAGACTCCCGGCGTCGCGGGATGCCGCTGAGTGTCGTGCTCGTGGATCTCGATCATTTCAAGACCATCAACGACACCGGCGGGCACGCCGCAGGCGATGCCGTGCTGCAACGCGTCGCCGCAGAGCTTCGTCGCATCACGCGTGCCGGCGACTCCGCCGTCCGCCTCGGCGGTGAGGAGTTCATTCTCGTGCTCAGAGACGCAGAGGCGGTGGGCGCGACACGTGTCGCCGGTGAGCTCCGCCGGGCGCTGCGCAATGTCCCAATTCCTGCGGCCTGCACCGGGATCGACCACGTGACGGCGTCGATCGGGATCGCAAGCTTTCCCGAGCAGGGCTCGCGCCTCGAGGAGCTGATCCGCGCGGCTGACGTTGCCATGTATCAGGCCAAGCGCAGTGGTCGTGACCAGGTGAAACTCTCGCTGGTGGGCGAGCAGCGGCCGAGCGTGCTCGGACGGGACGCGATCGCCTGACCGGTCCAGGCCGAACCACGGGAGTCTGCGCGGCGGGCCCGCTCGGCTACGGTGACCGCGGCCATGACGCTTCCCCTCTCCCCGCTCTCTGCCATGGCTTCGGCGGTGACTCTCGGCATCGCCGACTTCACCGGCGGCTTCGCCGGCCGCAGAAGCAGCGCGCCAAGCGTGGCGATCGCGGTGGAGTCCGTCGGCCTCGTGACGTTGCCGCTGGCGTTCCTCCTGCTCCCGCACGGCTGGGATCTGGGCGCAGCGATCGAGGCGTTCGGCGGCGGTGTGATCGGAGGATTCGGCCTGGTCGCGTTCTACCGCGCGATGTCGCTCAACCTCATCGGCGTGGTGGCGCCGATCACGGGGTTCGTCGCGGCGGCGCTTCCCGTCGCCGTGGGGATCATCGGCGGTGACCACCTCCAGGTGTGGCAGGTGGGCGGCATAGCGGTCGGGCTCTGCGCGCTGGTGCTCATCAACGGACCGAGCAGAGACGTCGCCGGCAACGCCCGCCTCGGCGTGACCCTGGCGCTGTTTGCCGGCGTTGCATTCGGGGTGTTCTTCATCCTCTTCCACGAAGCGAGCCATGCCGGTGTGACCGCATTCGTGAGCGGCCGCATCGGGTCGGCGTCCGCGTCGCTCGTCACGGCGCTGGTGATCGGAGCCTCGCCGGTGATCCGCCGGAGCGCGCTTCGCATCATCGCGATCGGCGGCGTCTTCGACGGTACGGGCGTTGTGCTCTACCTCTACGCCACGCACAGCGGATTACTGTCGATCAGTGCACTCCTGACGTCGTTCTATCCGGCGTTCACGGTGCTCTGCGCGCGTCTCTTCACGCACGAACGGATGACGCTGCTGCAGACGGCTGGCGCGGGACTCGCGATCGTCGCGATCGCAATGATCGCAATTCCCTGAGTTCGCGCGGCTATTCGCCGTTGAGCGCGCGACGGATGAATTCCAATTCCAGATGCAGGAGATTCTCGGCGACGGTCTCGTCGTTCGCCATGTGGGTGGCGCCCGTCAAGGGCAGGACGGTGTGCTCGCGCCCCGCCGCAAGCAGCGCGGCGGAGAGACGCAGCGTGTGCGCCACCACCACGTTGTCATCACTGAGTCCGTGGATGAGCATGAGCGGACGCGTGAGCCGCGCCGCGTCGTCGACGAGCGACACCGCCGCGTAGTTGTCGGGCTCGACGTCCGGGTGCCCGAGGTAGCGCTCGGTGTAGTGCGTATCGTAAAGATGGTCGTCGGTGACTGGAGCACCGGCGATCGCCACGTGGAAGACATCGGGGCGACGTATGACCGCCAGCGCCGCGAGGAATCCGCCGAATGACCAGCCGCGGATCGCAACGCGCGTGAGGTCGAAGTCGGGCCACAGCGCCGCAGCTGCGTGGAGCGCGTCGACCTGGTCTTGCAGCACTGGTGCGGCATAGTCACCACGCACCGATCGATCCCACTCGGGGCCACGTCCCGGAGTGCCTCTGCCGTCGACGATCAGCACCGCGAATCCCTGATCGGCGAACCATTGCGACTCGAGAAACCCGCCCGCCGACGACATGACACGCTGGTGGGCGGGTCCGCCGTACGGGTCGAGGAGCACGGGCAGCTTGCAGCTTCCGGCTTCGTGTCCTTGCGGAAAGAGGATCGCGGCCTCGAGATTGCGCTCGCCGAGTGTCTGCAGGCGCACGTTGAGCGAGATCGCGGGAGTCGCGGCGAACAACTCGATCTCCCCCACTTGACGGCCGTCGCGATGGATGGACACATGGACGCCTGCGCCTTCGAGATCGCGCGTCGCGAGCACGGTCGTGCCACCCGCGCGTCGTGCTCGCCACACACCTGCAGTGACCTTCTCAGGGAGCATCCGAGTGACGCCTGCGGCGCGAGACCACGTGTACACGCCGACCTCGGTCGGCGTTGCCGACGCCCTGAAGGTGACCACCTCGCCGTCGACACCGACGACATCGCGCACTTGGAGATCCGTTGCAGTGACAGCCTCTTCGCCGATGACGAGCCGCTTCGCTCCGTCGCGATCGACGGTCCAGACGAGTGTGCCATCCGCAAGTCTCGCCGGCACGCCACCAACGATGTCGACCCAGTCGTCATCGGTGTCCTCGCGGAGGACGGAGGTCGCGCCGGACGACGTGTCCACCTCGAGGATGCGCATCGTTCGTTGATCGCGGCTCTGCACAACGATGAGCAAGCCGTGCTCCGACCACTCGACGGTCGTCACGTACTCGAAGCCGGCTCGATCCCATGCAACCTCCACCGCTTGCGCGCCGTCGAGGTGCACCAGCTGCAGGGTCACATCTGCGTTGTCGGTTCCCGCTGCGGGGTACGCCACCGCAACCGGCGGGCGATCCGGATTCGCAGGATCTGCGATATACCAGCGCCGAACGCGCGCGACGTCGACGCGCGACACCAGCAGCGTTGCACCGTTTGGTGACCACCAGTATCCGCTCTGGCGGCCCATCTCCTCCGCGGCGACGAATTCGGCAAGGCCGTACGTGACGTCATCGCTTTCGGGGGTTGCGAGCACCAGGCCAACGCTGCCGTCGGTCGGCACCACGTGCAGGGCTCCTGCTTCGACGTATGCGACATGGGTCCCTGTCGGGTCGATGCGTGGATCGATCGCCCGGCTGCTCGTCTGCAACTCCGTGGTGTTCCCGGTGGTCAGGTCCGCGACGTAAATCCTTCCAGAGAGGTCGAAGGCGGCTCGCGTGACCGCGAGGTCGGTGGAGAACCGCACGATGCCACCCGAGGACTCGCGCGCTCGCTCGCGGCGCATCCGCTCCTCGGCCGGCACCGCGTCGCCGCCGGCCGTGTGCAGCGCCGCCGGATCCACCAGCAGGCGTTCGGCGCCGCTCTCGACGTCGAAGACCCAGAGGCATGTCAAGGCATCGGTGCCGCTTCGCGTCCTGAGAAACAGCACGCGCTGTCCGTCGGGCGAGACCAGGAAGTCGCGTGGCGCACCCAGGCTGAAACGCCGCGTCCGCGCCTGCTGTCGGGGAAAGCTCGTCTCGGTCACCGCCAGATGGTCGCTCAGTGACACATCGCTCCGTCGTCCGCCGAACCGGAGAGGCTCCCGCTCGGTCAGGCGATGGTCAGCACGAGCGCTCCCTGCACGTCCCCTGCGCGGAGCCGCGACAGCGCGACGTTCGCCTGGTCGAGCGGCAGCGTCTCCACCTCCGCATGCACCGGGATCCGATGTGCGAGCGCGAGAAACTCGGTACCGTCTCGTCGAGTCAGGTTTGCGACGGAGCGGAGCGTGCGCTCACCCCAGAGCAGGTCATACGAGAACGACGGGATATCGCTCATGTGGATCCCGGCGCACACGACGGTCCCGCCCTTGCGGACCGCCCCAAGCGCGAGCGGCACGAGCGTCCCGACGGGCGCGAAGATGATCGCCGCGTCGAGTTCTTCCGGAAGTGGTTCGTCGGTGCCACCGGCCCATGTCGCGCCAAGGTGGAGCGCGAACCTCTGCGTGGCGACATCGCCCGGTCGCGTGATCGCGAAGACGCGCCGTCCTTGGAACTTCGCAACCTGCGCCATGAGGTGCGCCGAGTCGCCAAAGCCATACAGGCCAAGGCGTTGGCCGTCTCCCGCCATGTTGAGCGAGCGGTATCCGATCAGTCCCGCGCAGAGCAATGGCGCGGCCTCGATATCACTGAACGTCGGATCGATCGGAAAGCAGTACCGCGAGTCGGCGACGGTGTACTCGGCGTACCCACCGTCGATGTCGTATCCCGTGAATCGAGCTTTGTCGCAGAGATTCTCACGGCCGGTCGTGCAGAACTCGCACACCCCGCATGTCCAGCCCAGCCACGGGATGCCGACACGATCCCCGGTACGCAGGGTCGCGACCGCGGCCCCGACACCCACCACCTCGCCCACCACCTGATGGCCGGGGATGAGCGGCAGCTTGGGATGGGTAAGCTCGCCGTCGACGACGTGCAGGTCGGTGCGACACAGGCCGCATGCCCCCACCTTCACGAGGACCTGGTCCTCTGCCGGTACCGGCTCCGGCACGGTGACGCTGCGGAGAGGCTGCCCTGGCGCATCGAAGATCATCGCGCGCATAGGGGACATCGTAGTGCTGAAAAGGCGTTTGACGTTACCCGGCTGTGACCCTGACGCGGCGTCCGGGCCCGTGCGCGTGGGAAATACTGTCGGCGTGGAACCGCAGGCGGCGATGGTTGCGGACAGTCCGCGCGCTGTTACTCAGGCCGAATCTGAGCCCCACGCACCGATCGACGAGCAGGCACGGCGGCGGCGCCTGCATCGGCGCATCTGGTTTGGCGCGTTCGCAGTGGTGGCGCTGCTCGTGGTGCTCCGCAACCTCATCGACCTCTCGGGCTCACCACCCGGCATGTATGTCGACGAGAGCTCGATTGCCTACAACGCCTGGACGATCGCCCACTTCGGTGTCGATGAGCACGGAATCCACTTCCCGCTCTTCTTCGAGGCATTTGGCGAATACAAGAATCCGATCTACGTCTACAGCGTGGCCGCGCTGGCCCGATTCCTGCCCCTGACGGTGACCATCGAACGCCTGCCCGCCGCGCTCTTCGGCCTGGCGGTCGTGGCATTCCTTACGGCCGCGGCCTGGCGTCTGACCGCATCGCGAGCCGTGACCTTCGGGACGCTGGCGCTGACCGCGCTCACCCCCTGGCTGGTGATCGAGAGCCGGGTTGGGTTCGAGACGATCTCGTGGGTCGCGCTCCTCTCAGGCGCGGTCTGGTGCCTCTCGACCCGGCGCCCGACCCCACGGCAGTTCGGCATTGCCGGCGTCTTCCTTGCCTTTGCCATCTACGGATACACGACCGCGCGGCTCGAGGTGGGGCTCATCGCGATAGCCGTCTGCCTCGCCTGGGGGATCCGGCGAACGCCCGGGTGGTGGCGGCTGCTGGTCCCGGTCGGTCTTGGCTACGTGGTGCTCGCCGTCTACGCCCTGCTCAATCCCGGTGCGCTGACCGCGCGCTTTGACTATCTCAACATCTGGGCAGACGGCGCCTCGATTCCCGTCGTCGTGGGCCGTTTCGTGACCAACTATCTCACCGAGATCGGGCCGCGGTTCCTGTTCCTCTCCGGTGACGCAAACCCACGTCAGAACACGCAGATCGGCGGCATGCTGCTCTGGGTGATGGTGCCGTTGCTCATCGCCGGCGTCATGGTCTGTTGGGAGCGGCGCGGCGAGCCCCTCATCCGTTTCCTCGTCCTGAGCATTCTGTTTGCGCCCATCGCAGGCGCGCTCACCTTCATCGGGAGCGGGCATGCCCTTCGAGCATCCGGGATGCTGCCGTTCCTCGTGCTGTTGTCAGTGCTCGGTGTGGACGGCATCCGGCGGGCACTGGCAGCGCGAATCGGGATGCGCCGCGCGGTGACCGGCGTGCTCGCCGCCGGGCTCGTGGCGCAGGGTGCGTCCGTGATGGTCGATCTGTACACCGCGTATCCAGCGCTCGCGGCACCCGCATTCGACACAGGCGAGATCGCGGCCATCACCATCGCGCACAACGACGCGAACGGTCATCACGTGTACCTGTCATCCACGATGGATCCGCCCTACATCGACGCTTTCTTTGCGTTGCTGCCACCGCCGCCGTCGCACGGGGTCACGGACGACGCGACGCCAGGGCTCGCGTCACTGGGCATGCAGGTTGTCGCCCCAGGCGTCGCCGAGCGTGAGGCGTCTCCCGGCGACATGCTCGTGCTCGCGCAAACCGACGTGCCGCCGCCGGCCGGCTGGACGCTGGTCGCGGTCGAACGCGCGCCGGCTAATCCGCTCGATCGCCGCGACCCCGACGCCGGTTCTGGAATCCGTCTACCGCCTCGGCTGAGCGGGGCTACGTCGTGGGCGCGACCTGTGCTTGTGACCGGTGGTCGATCCAGCGGTCCAACGCTGCGACGGCGATGATCGCCATGGGGAGCGCGAGCATCGGTAATCCGAGCTGCGATACGAAGCCGATGAAGAAGCCGATGACGGCGCCGACGCCCGCTACCGTCAGCCTGTTCTGAACGCCGGCCAGCGCGGCGAGCGACAGCGCCAGTCCCCCGCATGCGACGGCGGCTGCCAGCTCCGCAAACACGGTGAGTCCGACCATTGCTGTCCCCCGCGCGAACTCGTTCGTGCGGGATGGTCCCACTTGCTTGGGCCCGTTTGCAAGCGGGCCGGTCGTGACCCTGCGGGACGGTCTATGCGGTTGCTTGTCTGGATGACTGCCGGAGCGCGAGGACGAGCGCGACGAACAGCGTCGCGATGGCGAACGCCGGCGCTGAGATCGCCTGCAACGCCGGCCACCAGAGCCACGAGCGGCTGAGCGTGGTGAGGCCGGACATGGAGACCGAGGCGATGAACAGCGGCGCCAGCACCCCCGTGGTCACGAGCACAGCGACGGCCGCAAGGACGACTGGACGGGGCCGGCGGATCCTGCCGCTCGCCACCAGCGCGACGACCGCCGCAAGCACGATGAGCAACGCGCCCAGATGCCAGAACCACGTCACGCTGCCGACGAGGAGCATCGCCAGGATGGCGAGTTCGAACTGCGCTCCCCGGATGTCGCGAGGTGCGTCCGCGGGTCGCACCAGCCACGCAACCGCGCCCACCGCCACGACGACGAGCAGCACGTTGACCACGGTCAGGATTGGGATCGAGGGCTGGAACGTCAGCACCGAGTGGCCAAGCAGGCGATTCGCAGCGCCTGCGGCTGACTGGTTGTAGATCCATCCGTTCTGCTGTCCGAGGACGGGCAGGACGCTGCTGACGTACTCGCGGAGCGTGCCGATCCCGAGTGTCAGGATCCCACCGCCGACACCGACGGCAAGCGTCACCGCGAGGGATGTGCATGCGGCCCACCACCGGCGGCGGACGAGCAGCACGATCAACAGGACCGGCGCGATCTTGATCAGTGCTGCGATGCCGATGTAGACGCCGAGTGATATCGGCTTCTCACGCAGCCATGAGCGCAGCGCCAGCGCAAGGAAGAGGTACACGACGGCGCTCATCTGGCCGTGCCAGAGGTTGTACGTGACCGGCGTGTAGAGCAACGAGAAGATGGCGGTGAGCTCGAGTCGCGGCCAGGAAGGCGGGAGCAGCTCGAAGGCGATGATCGCCGTCCCGGCGACCGAGCACGCCAGGAGGACGAAGAGCCATGCGGTCGCTGCAGTCGCCGGCGAGAGTCCCGCGAGTGGCTGCAGCAACCAGGCGACGACCGGTGGATAGTCGAAGCCCTGCACCGGTATCGGCTGGACATGATTGAGGAATGAGGCGTAGATGTCGGTGTGGTGCGCAGCCGCCTTGGCCGCGGCGAGGTAGTCCTGGTAGTCCTCGAACTGCCCGGCAAACCGTCCTTGCAGCGGCGCGATGACGAAGTTGAGCAGCCCGCCGATCGTGGCAGCGATGGCGACCACACGGACGAGGAGCAGTCCGCGGCGTCGCATTGCGGGTGATCGGAGTCCCGCGCCGTGGGCGTGAGCACTCCCTCCGGGCGCGCGCGCTCCGACGGCGACAGCCAGCCGTTCTACCACCGCGCGATTCTTGACCGCCTCGCGGCGTGAAAACCGCCGCGGGACAGATCGTTACCGGCCTCTGACAGCCCGACCCGGTTCGGTGGCATGGCTGCGAGCCGCTCGGCCACGCCGGTACAACCTCCTGAACTCGGCGCCATGCCTGACATCGACGAACATGGCCGCCCCGAGCCTCCTGCAGCTGCAGGTGAGGCCGAGACGCTCATCGGCTTCCTCGAATACCAGCGCGCGACCTTCGCGTGGAAGACCGCCGGCCTCGACGCCGCCGGTCTGGCGAAGACGGTCGCGGCATCATCGATGACCCTCGGCGGGATGCTCAAACATCTGGCCCTCGTCGAGGACGGGTGGTTCTCCCAGTGTCTGTGCGGGAACGGGCCCGCCTCACCGTGGGACGCCGTCGACTGGGACGCCGACCCCGACTGGGAATGGCACTCGGCAGCAGCCGATACACCCGCTCAGCTCAACGCCATCTGGCAGGAGAACGTCGCGCGCTCGCGTGCGTGCGTGACCGCTGCGCTCGCCGAAGGCGACCTGGGACAGCTGCCCAAGCGACCGAAGCGAGGAGGCTGGGCGCCGAGCATGCGTTGGATCCTGACCCACATGATCGAGGAGTACGCGCGCCACAATGGGCACGCTGACCTCATCCGCGAGTCAGTGGACGGTCAGACCGGGGAGTAGGCGGTCGCCTGGCACCTGGCCACTGGCTGCTTCTGGAATCCCTCGATGCGAATCGGTGGCGCGACCGAGACACACGCCACCTTCACCGTTCCGCAAGGGGTGTCCAGATAGTCTCCGTCGCATGGCGCGCCTCTCGAAGCTTGATTCCGCCCGCCGCCGGAGAGATCTCGGCCTCGCCCGCGCGCGCCGGCTCACCATCTATTCCGCGGTTGGGGCGACGGCGTTCACGGGAGTGTTCGCAGTGGTAGCTGCCACGAGCCTTCCCGGACGGTCAGTGACGACGTCGCCCGCCGCCCAGACCGGCGCCGACAGCGGTTCCACAAGCCCGGGTCTCAGCGCGCCGGCTCAGCAACCTCAATCCGCGTACGGCGGTGCTCCCGTGGTCATCTCCGGCGGCTCCTGACGGGGCGCATCGCATTGCTCGCGGCACTCACGGGTCCAACTCCGATGTGGTACGCCACGCGCGCCAGCGGTTACACCGCCCTCCTGCTGCTGAGCGTGTCTGTCGTCCTGGGCATCCTCATCTCGTCGCGTCAAAGCCGGCGCGACTGGCCGCGATTCCTCGTCCAGTCGTTGCATCGCAACGTCGCATTGATGGCCGGCGTGTTCCTCGTTGTGCACATCGTCACCTCGGTGATCGACCCGTTCGCAAAGCTCAGCTTCGTGGACGCGTTCGTGCCGTTCATCGCAACGTACCGTCCCCTGTGGCTCGGTCTGGGCGTCGTGGCGTTCGAACTGCTGATCGCGATCACAGCGACGAGCGTGATGCGACATCGACTCGGGTGGCGCTCGTGGCGGTTCGTGCACCTCTTTGCATATGCGTGCTGGCCTGTCGCCGTCATCCACGGGCTCGGGACTGGAACGGACACCAAGTCGCTCTGGGCACTCCTCGTCGTTGCTGCGTGCGTGCTGGCGGTTGTAGGCGCGCTCGTATGGCGACTCGCACAGGCGGGACCGCAACACTCGAGGCTGCGAGTGCTCGCGATCCTCGGGAGCGTTGCCGCCACGTTGCTCCTGGCCGGGTGGATCGCAACCGGTCCCCTCCAGCACGGGTGGGCAAAGACCGCCGGAACGCCCGCCGACCTCCTGGCGAGCGCCGGAGGCGCGACGTCATCGCCCACGCCTTCCCCAGGAGCGGCTCTCGCGTCCGGGCTGCACGATCCGCTCACCGGCACCCTGGTCCAGTCCGCGACAACAGAGACCGCGAACTCTCACCGAAGTTCGCGACAGCTCGTTGCGCGTCGTGGTCGTCGCCAGCGCAGACGGGACCGCCACGCTGACGGTGACCCGAAGCGGGACGCGCCTCTGTCAGGCACCCGCGACGATCGGGAGCACGGCCCTGGTCGTCGCCCAGTGCGGTCCGGTGATCGCCCACGTCCAGGTGGTCGACCTGGGCGACGGTTCGATCTCCGGGACGCTCACAACTCAGGAGCCGGCGCGTTGACCGCGCCGATCGACCGCGGCGCCGGCGCGACCCGTCTGCTCCCGGCGCGACCGGTGCCCGAGGATCTCGATGCGCACCTGGCAGCCTTCGGTCCACGGCCGGTTCAGGGGTCGACCGCCATGATCGACGCTCTGGATCGAAGCGGGCTTCGAGGACGGGGAGGCGCTGATTTCCCCACCGCCGTCAAATGGAAGGCGGTGGCGGAACACGCGCGGGATCGCGGTGAGGCCGTGGTCATCGCCAACGGCGCGGAGTGTGAGCCGGCCAGCAGCAAGGACGCGCTCTTGATGACATACCGTCCGCATCTCGTGCTTGACGGGCTCGAACATGCTGCCGATGCCGTGGGCGCGAAGCGGGTGATTATCTACACGACGCGATCGCACGCCGGCGTTGAAGCCACGATTCGCTCGGCGATCAGAGAGCGACAGCGGCGCGGCATCGGTGATCGCTTCATCGACGTTCAGGTAGGCCCGAGCCGGTACGTTGCGGGAGAAGAGACCGCCTTGATCTCGCGCATTTCGGGTCGCCTCGCCAAGCCGAAAGTCGTCCCGCCTCGACCGTACCAGCGCGGGGTGGATGGCCTGCCGACCCTCGTGCAGAACGTCGAGACGCTCGCCCACGCGGCGCTGGTGGCGCGCTTTGATGCCGCGTGGTTTCGATCAGCAGGCACGGACCGCTCGCCGGGCACTGTTCTCCTGACAGTTGGCGGAGCCGTTCGGACACCCGGCGTGATCGAGGTGGCGTGCGACACAACGGTCGGAGCCGTTGTGGGCAAGGCGGGAGGCACTGACGGGGAACCCATGGCTGTGCTGCTCGGCGGGTATTTCGGTCGCTGGGTGGCGGCCGACCCCATCTGGAATCGGACGATCGACGTGGACGGCCTTCGATCCGCCGGGGCGGTGCTGGGGGCCGGTGTCCTCGTGGTCGCGAACGAGAGCACGTGCGGCATCAGAGAGACGGATCGCGTCCTGGCCTTCCTCGCGCATGAAAGTGCGGGGCAGTGTGGGCCATGCCACGTGGGACTGCCCGCGATCTCCGAGACATTCCATAGCGTCGCGATCGGCCGGGCACGGCCGGCGGCGTTGGATCTGCTGGCACGGTGGTCTCATGACGTGCGTGGCCGGGGCGCCTGCCGCCACCCAGATGGTGCGTCGCTCTTCCTCGCAAGTGCGATGGAGGTCTTCGCAGCCGATCTCCGCCACCACGTCAGGCATGGTGCCTGCAGGTTCTCGGCCTGTGCACCCTTGCTGCCGATCCCCCGAACGGAGGCGGGGTGGTGGTGAGAGTGCGGCTCAGCGTCGATCCGATCAAGTGCAAGGCGCACGGCATGTGCGGCGAGCTGCTGCCCGAGCGAATTCGGATGGATGACTGGGGCTACCCCGTCATCGATCCTCGCGCGCTCAGCGACGACATCCTCAGCCTCGCTCACCGTGCGGTCGCAGACTGCCCTCGAGCCGCACTACGCGTGGAGCCGGTCGACGATCCGAGTGCGCGACGCCGGCCAGACGACGTCGACTGAGGTCCCGCCACCGGGAACGTCGGCGATCTGCCAGTGGCCTTTGGTTGCCTCAACGACCGCATTCCCGATCGCGAGGCCGAGTCCCGCACCGTCGCCCTCGGCGGTGCCGCGGCGAAACCGCTCGAAGAGCCGCGCACGGCGTTCCAGCGGTATGCCGGGCCCCGTGTCGCGAACCGAGAGGCGAACCCGGTCGCGTTCACACGAGACGGCGATCGTCACGGTGCCCTCAGCCGGCGTATAGCGGCACGCATTGTCGAGCAGCACCCCGATGAGCCGGTCAATCCACTCGGCGGGCGCGTCCACCAACGCAACAGTCTGTTCGTCATCGGGATACTCGAGGTGCAACCGCGAGTGCTCGGCGACGGGCAGGAATCGCTTCGCCCCCACCCCGGCGGCCGTTACCAGATCAACCGGCGCGCTCACCGGATCGGGAGGAAGTGCGTCGAAGCGGGCGAGCCAGAGGAGGTCTTCGACGATGGTTCTCATGCGATGGGTCTCATCCGCGACCCGGCGGAGCGTGGTGCTGTCAGAGCCTTCCTTGTCAAGGTCCGCCAGCGCCAAGGACGTCTCGGCCTCGATGACTGAGAGCGGCGTGCGCAGTTCATGGGACGCGTCCGCGGTGAACTCGAGCTGTCGCCGTCGCGCTTGTTCGATCGGTCCCGCCGTCTGCCGGCCGACGATGAATGCGCCGGCAAAGACGAGAACGAGCAGCACAGGACCAACAAGCAACTCTGTGATCGCCAGCGCCGTGAGCGCCTTGGACTCGTTGCCGAGGCTGACCGCGCCGATCAGCCTGCCTGCCGGCACCGCGACACCCGCGACGAGAACGTCGGCGCCTGCAATCCGCGTCTCGGTCGGAGTTGTTGCGCTGTACTGGTTGGCAGGAAGCGCAGGCGATCCGGCCGTCGAGGCAACGACCTGGCCGGCGGCATCGACGTGCCAGACGAGCACAGGGTCATCGAGGTCCGGTTCGTCGAGGTTCGCAGCAGAGGGCTGCTGAGCCAGGTGCGCGAGTTCGGCTGTGAGACGGCCGGTTGCGGATGCCCGCAACGTGCCCGCAACGATCACATCAACTGCCACAAACACGACAAGAATCAAGCCGGCGACCACAGCAGTCGTGATCAGTGCCACGCGGAGCGCGTGCCCGTTCACACGATTCCTCATGGGCTCTGCTCCAGCAGGCGGTACCCAAAGCTCCGCACCGGCTCGATCCGGACTCCTGCGCCGACGAGCTTCGCGCGCAGGCGGGTGACGTGAACGTCGATGCTGTTGGAGGCGATCGGGTCGAGAGCGTCCGTCCAAGCGTGGGTCGCAATGGTGTCGCGACGCACCGCCGCAGGGCTGCGCCGCACGAGGAGCTCCACGATTGCGTACTCCGTCGGGGTCAATGCGACGGTGCTCCCGCTCACCGCTGCACAGCGGGCGGCCGGGTCGACGGTCAGCGCGCCAACTCGCAGCTGCACGCCGAGCGTCTCGGCCGGCCGTCGCATGAGAGCTCGCAGGCGGGCGAGCATCTCCTGGAAATCGAATGGTTTGACGAGGTAATCGTCACAACCCGCGTCCAGACCGCGGATCCGATCCGGCGCCGTGTCACGAGCGGTGAGCATCAGGACCGGCGTGGCCAGGTTCCGCTGTCTGATCGTTGTCACCACGTCGATGCCATCCATCACCGGCATCCGCCAATCGATGACGGCCGCCGAATAGGCATTGGCAAGCAGGAATTCGAGCGCATCATCGCCACGCGCAGCGGCATCAACGGTGTATCCGGCGGACTGGAGACCCCGCACGAGTACGTCTCGCAGCTTTGCATCGTCCTCAGCAACAAGCACGCGCATCACTGATTGTCGACCGAGAGTGCGAGAGTTGGACACGCGGGCTCCAGCGTACTCCCGACCATCTCCGAAGGACGTTCACCTTCACCGTTTCGCAAGGCGATGCGCGATATGGTCCCGGTGTGAGGGCAGAGACACCATTGATCGACCGCACGCTCGCTTACGCGCGAGTTGACTGGGCTCCGGCTCATCGGCAGCCCTCCGCGGCGCGGTGGATCGTTGCAACGTTGATCGCCCTCGTCGGCGCCCTCGCCGCAGACGCGATCCTTGTCGCGATTGCCACGCGAGTGTTCCCCGGAATGGTCGGATACGAGCATTTTCAGTTTCGCGACTATGCGAAACTCACGGTCATCGGCGTTGTCATCGGGGCGGTCGGCTGGCCCGTCATCGCACGGATCAGCTCCGCGCCGAAGTGGCTCTACGGCCTTCTCACCATCCTCATCACCCTCGTGCTGTTCCTGCCGGATGGATGGTTGCTGATCCATCACCAATCGCCGAAAGCAGTTGCCGTCCTGGTGTCGATGCACGTCGCGGTGGCAGCGGTGATCTACGGCACGATGGTCAACCTCGCCCCGGTGCGCAAGGCTCATTGAGCTCGGCCTGATCAGCTCGGCGCTGACGCACGGTTGACCAGCCCCAGCGGAGCTCGCTCCAGTTGGGCGATCTGCGCCGCCGTCAGCGCACCTCCGCTCTCCAGGCGTTGCAGCACATACGACATGCGCGCTTCCGCGGCCGGCAGATGTCGAAACGGGTCGAGGGCACTCGGCGCCTGGACGATCCCTGCAAGCAGCGCGGCTTGAGCCCAACTCAACCGAGCAGGCGCCACACCGAAGTAGCCGATGCTGGCGGCCCGAATGCCGTAATACCCGTGGCCGAAATAGACGGTGGAGAGGTACATCGACAGGACAGCGGTTTTGGTGAAATGGGTATCGAACTCGAGCGCGAGTGAGACACGCCGGACGCGGCCCCAGAAGCCCTCGGTGACGGAGGGATACAGCATGTGGGCAAGCTGAATCTCGATCGTGCTCCCGCCCAGATCCTGCCCCGTCAGAAAGCCCCAGAACGCGCGCAGCAAGGCAACACTGTCGAGGCCGTCGTTGGAATAGAAGCCACTGTCCTCCGATGCGACCAGCGCCTCGGCGATGCGTTCTGTTGCGTTGATCGCCTCAGGGGACGTCGCGTGCGCGCGGTCGATGGCGACGACAATCGCGGGCGCAGCCGTCACGCTCGGATCTGTGGCGACGTTCACCTCGAGGACGGTCGCCAGTACGATCAGAGCCACGAGGACGATGCGCGCGGTGATGATGAGACGACGACACCGGGCCGGCTGACGGCGCGCGGAAGCGGTTTGCCGCCGTTCGGGCGAGGTTGCAGGGCGCGGCGCTTCGGGGGCCGCTGCAGGTGGCTTGGGACTGATGGCGGTAGACATGGCTGACCAGCGATCGGCGCGGAGGACGCGCCATCCTCTCCGTGGAAACGCTCGCTGCCGCCCTCGCGTTTCACTCACATCGGGTCGCGACGTCAGCGACGGTGGCGGTGGCTCTCGCTACGGTGCCTTTGGCGTGTCCGCCGCAGCCTGCCGTCGCATCTCCGCGTAGTGCCGGCGCCAGATCAGCCTGTGAATGGGGATCCATCGCGGGATGTCGCGCAAGCCCGGTATGAAGGGCACGAGAAACAGCAACGCTGTGAGCAGCAGCATCACGCCCACCACTGCAAGGTCCGTATTGGCAGCGCTGATCCCGAGAAATCCCGTGTCCGAGTTGAACGGCGGGATCTGGTACCACATCGTGTAAAGCCACAGCCAGGCCTGACCGGGATACCGTCCGGTCTCGTTCATCACGCCCCAATCGTCGCCATCGAGTTTCTGTTGCGTGGCGAGATCGGCGATGTAGCCGCCGTCATCGAGGAAGAGCAGAGCCCTGCTGAAATCCGTCTGATAGAAGTGGTCGCTGGTGAGCAGCAGCGCGTCAAGACCGCCCGATCTCGCGAGGGTGAGCATGCGATCCATGAGCACCGACACCGGCCCATAGTCACCGGAGGGAACATTGACGGTGCCGTCTGCGGCCACCGTCGCCGTGCCCAGGCCCGTCGTGTAATTCGCGAGCCACTTCTGCTGCTGGCCGGCGGACGCGGCTTGATATGTGCTGAGCGCCGATACAAGTGTCGCGTCGCCCGCCGTGGTCTGGGTGAGCGGTTCCAGCACGAAGTCATACGGAGCGTTGATGGGGACGTGCACACCCGCCCACTGCTGCAGGTTCAGCGGCCCCCAGCTCTGCAGCGATCCACTCCCGGAGTTGTACGGTGGCCCGTACGTCGCAACGTCAGTGGTTCCCGCCAGCTCGCCCGACGCGGTGGTGAGGAAGTCCACTGGATCCGCCTTCGACCAGCTCTGCAGGGTCACCGACGGTACGTCCGGCGAGGACAGAACGGCGGAAAGGATGAGCACGAACGCCAAGACGCCGAGCGTTGCGAACGTGACCTCTTTCAGGAGGTCGTACGGGATCATGGCAACCCCGCGGTAATACGTCTTCTTGTCGACCTTGGATGCATTCACGGTGTCACCTGCATCGGATCATCGATCGGGCGAACGACCCCTTTCGCCCGCACCTGGATGATGTGCAGCACCACGAGCAGGGTCACGCCAATGGGGAACAGCATCACGTGCAACCCGTACATCTGGCCGAAATTGAGCGCGTTGAACAACCCGCCGACGCCCGTCGAGTTGATCGCATCCTTGGCGTTGATCGCAATCCACTGGGAGTCGAAGTTCTGCTGGATGACATAGCCGGTGAATGCCGTGCCGATGCTGATCGAGAAGATCACGACCCCGACCATCCAGGTCTTGGCCCTTCCGTCGCGCCAGCCGGCTCCCCAGAACTGTCCCCACAGATGCAGCACCATGAAGATGAAGAACATCTGGACGGACCAGAAGTGAATGCTGTTGAAGAAATGACCGATGGATGACACATGCCACCACGCGGACCCGAAAAAGGCGAGCACCACACCGCTGAGCACCACCCAGAACAGTGCGGCGATGGTGACGACCCCGAACACATACACCCACGAACCGACATACGCAGGCTGCTTGGTGGGAAGCAATTCCGTGATCGGCAGCGTCTTCTCGACGCGGCGGCGAACCGAGGCGGTCCAGCCGGTTTCATCGTCGGCGATTGGCTGCACCCCTGGTGCGATGTGATCCACCGCGTTGGAAGCGACGTCGTCACTCATCGCCTGGGTCCTTCCGGCGGTGATGCGGGAATGGCACGACGAGCGCGAGCGCGAAGAGCACGACCATCACGCAGATCAGCACGAAATTCGGCAGGGAGATGAGGATGAAGCCCCAGTGGATGTATGGGGCGGGCGAATTCATCAAGTGCCTCCGTGGTGTCGATGGAGTTTCAAGCGCGAGTCTGTCTGTGCACGCGTGTTCGGCATAAGGGCCTGATGTCGTCGGAATCGAAGGTCGTGCGCCACTCGTGGGTGTGACCAATGACCCGGTGCGCAAGGATCAAACGCGACCATTCTCATACGCACACATGAAGGCACGCGTCGATCGCGTCAGCGACGCAGGGCGATTGCGGCTGTGGTTGTCCCACCGTCCGACTACCATAGCCGCGTGCTGATCCATGATCGGTACGGTTTCGTACTGACGGTGGTGGCTGCGGTTGGCGCGCTGGCGGCGATCGCCGGCCTTGTTCGCCCGCGCATTCTTCCGTTGGTGCGTTTGTATCTTCGAGTGATGATCGCTCTCGTCGGCGTGCAGGTCGCGATCGGACTCGTGCTCGTGGCGACCGGCGATCGGCCTCAACAATTGATCCACTGGTTCTACGGCGCGGCCACGCTGCTGACGCTTCCCCTCGCAATGTTGATCGGCAAACGTCTGGGTGGCC
The DNA here is from genome assembly GCA_963791435.1 of Candidatus Dormiibacterota bacterium. GTDB lineage: Bacteria > Chloroflexota > Dormibacteria > Aeolococcales > Aeolococcaceae > Palsa-851. Next base: position 96,064 of record CAWBSL010000003.1, on the reverse strand, counting down.
GCGAGGAACAGATCTGGCTCGCCGGAGGAGCGGTGCTGACACTGCTGTTTGCATTGCGGGCACTCGCCACGGGCTGATCGCCAATTTCGGGACCATTGGCACTGGTCGTGCGGCGGCTCGGAACGCCAGGATGGAAGACGATGAGAAGTGGGCTACCGCACGATCTACCGCTCCACATCACGACGGCCTATGGCGTTACCCGACCCTGCCCGTACTCAGAGGAGACCGTCGTTGGTTGCCGGTACTACAGGCCACGGTCAGCACACGGTGACTTTCCCGGCGCAGGGCAGTGCGCCGACGCGAGGATCGTCAGCGCCGGCAGCCATATTCGCCAGACCGTCTGCCTCCGGAAAGCGCGCTCCCAATAGTCCTCCCTCGGCCTAACCCCCGAAAAGCGTGAGGCGGAGGTGCTTCGTAGTCGCGCTACCCCACCCATTTGCAATCTCTCTAACACTGTGCGATAATTCGATGCATGGTAGTTGAATCAACTCGCGATAGGCTAGCCGAACGCCGTGAGGCTGTCACGACGGAGATCCTCGGGGCGGCCTGGGACGTTGCGCACTCCGAGGGCCTCGCTGGCCTGTCCTTGCGCGACGTGGCCCGACGGATCGGGATGCGACCACCGTCCCTCTATTGGTACTTCGACTCGAAGCGCGCCATCTATGAAGCCATGTTCGTCCAGGGCAATCAGCAACTGCTCGCACGCCTGGAACAGCAGCGCTGGCCGACCGAACCGAAAGCATTCCTGCGCCTCTGTGCCCGCGTCTTCGTGGAGTTCGGCATGGAGGACGTGCAGCGGTATCAACTCCTGTTTCAGCGAACCATCCCCAACTTCGAGCCGTCAGTTGAAGCGTATGCGGTCGCGGTGCAGGTCTTCGAGGAAATGCGTGCTCGTTTCGGGGCTGCGGGCCTCGGCGGCGCGAGGAACTTCGACATCTGGACCGCGCTCGTCAGCGGGCTGTCGGCGCAGCAGAACGCCAACGACCCCGGCGGCGACCGGTGGCTTCGCCTCATTGATGACGTCGTGGACATGTACCTGGCTCACACCCTCAATCAGCAGAGCCGTCGCCCAAGGAAGGATGCCAAATGACAAGCGCAACGCCGGCGAACGCAACCACCGCAACGCCTCTGCCGTCGAGCATCGAGGCGATCGATGTCGGCACGATTCCCAAACTCGGTCATAGCGAGGCGATGGCTCTGGCCGAGACCGAATTCGCCCGAACGGTCGAGCTGCTGCAACAGCTGAGCGTGGACGACTGGTTTCAGCCGACGGTTTGCGCGCTCTGGAACGTGCAATCCATGGTCGCGCATGTGGTCGGGATGGCCGAGGCGCAGGCGTCGTACCGACAGTTCGCGCACGATTTTCGCGTGGCACGCAAGCGCAGCGGCGGCGCGATGATCGATGCGATGAACGCGTGTCAGGTGCGCGATCGAGCCACGATGACCCCTGCTCAGCTGACGGACGGTCTCGCAGGCATCGCAACCAAAGCGGTCAGAACGCGGCGCAGGAGCCCGGCGTTGATGCGGCGGACGGTGCGTCTCCGGCAGGATCCGCCATTCGCTGCGGAGCGCTGGCAGTACGGCTTCCTGGTCGACACCATCTTCACTCGCGACACCTGGATGCACCGCCTCGACATCTCACGCGCAACCGGAAAGCCCATGGAGGTGACCGCCGCGCACGACGGCCGGCTTGTCGCCGATGTCGTTGCCGACTGGGCGCGCCGGCATGGCGAGCCTTTCACCCTCGTGCTGACTGGATCCGCTGGTGGACGTTGGCATGCCGGCGACGGTGGGCCCCTGCTGGAGCTTGATGCCCTCGACTTCTGCTGGACGCTCGCCGGGCGGGCGCCCGGTGTCGGTCTGCTCACCACGCCGGTGCCGTTCTGAGAAGTGATCCGACCGGCCGACCGAGCGACTGAAGACCGCCCGCCTACGAGGAGCAGCAATGCACACCTATCGGTTGAACGAGCACGTCAGCGTGCTCAACGATCACCTTGAAGTCCCCGGTATCGGATTCCTTCCGATCAATGCGTTCGTCCTGCACGCACGCGAGCCCGTGGTCGTCGACACGGGTCTGAGCCTGCCCGACCGCGACTTCGTTGGCACACTGAGCGGCGTGATCGACCCTGCGACGGTCAGGTGGATCTTCCTCACTCACCCGGATCGCGATCACACCGGAGGTCTCTTCAAGCTTCTCGAAGCTGCGCCTCATGCCCGCCTCGTGACGACGTTCGTGGGCGTCGGCATTCTCTCCACCGATCGACCCGTGCCGCTCGACCGCGTTTTTCTGTTGAACCCCGGCCAGAAGCTGGAGGTCGGTGACAGAACGCTGCACGCGTTCCGCCCGCCGCTGTTCGACAATCCGGCCACCGTCGGTTTCTACGATGAGCAGTCGCGGATCTGCTTCACCTCCGACTGTTTCGGCGCTCCCCTGCCCAGCCTCGTGCTCGCGAGGGGCTTCGACTCACGCGAGATACCGTCTCAAGATTTGCGCGCCGCACAACTGCTCTGGACCACGGTCGACAGCCCGTGGGTGCACACCGTCGATACGGCACGCTATCTGCAAACAGTTCGCGCAATGCAGGCCTTTGACGCGGAGGTTGTCTTGAGCACGCACCTGCCGCCGGCGATCGGACTGGGAACGCAGTTGTTCGACATGCTGGCAGCCGCACCCGGCGCCGACCCGTTCGTCGGGCCTGACCAGCAGGCGTTGCAGCAGATGCTCGCCAGTTTCGAACCGTCTCTGGCACCGGTATGACGATGATCCAGCATCCGGATGGCACCACCGGGGTTCGTCGTTCGCCCGTCGCGCGCGCGGCTTTTCGGCCGCGCGCACGACGGCGATGTTCTGCTCACGTCGTCTTGCAGGTTCTCCCGACAAGATACGAGCGCTGTGAACCACCCGTATCGACGGTGAACGGCACGAGCGCCGGGTCGTTCACCGCGCGCGTCAGCCCGTATGGATAGGCCAGCACCGAGCCACTGGGAGGATTGCCGACATCGGCGAGGGGCACGTTCATGGTGAGCGTCCCGTTGGCAAAGCTCCCGGTGATATTGCTGCTGGTCGGGGGCAGGAGAGAGCTGTCGCTGACGTTGCCGTCGTTGTAGAAGATCTGCGTCCCTGTTGGGTCGACGTACGCCATTGCGTAGTACGTGGTACCGGCGTACGTCCACAGCAGCGAGTACTCCGTGCCGTTGGTACCCGCAGCATCGGTGCCAGGCGCAAGCGCCGGACCGGCAAGCTTCGCGACCAAATTCGTGCCCAGCAAGCCGAGGCTGCCGGACGTGATGTCCAGGTTCGCGTCATTCATGTCCGTCACCGGGTCTGTGGCGTTCCCGCTGTACGTGGTGAACAAGGCCTGGCATGCGCTGGCGATTGGTTCGGCTGGGACAGTCGCCAGCGCCTTCGGCGCCGTCGGGGTTGCTGTCGGGTTCTTGTCACCGAGGGGGTCCGCGATGAAGTTGGCGACATCGAAGACGCCCCATCCGGACGTCTCGTCATAGCCGGTGCCAGCCACGTGCTGCCCGTTCGATCCAACGGTGATGTCGGTGAACGAAGGCGTGTTCGTGGAGCCGGTCCCGTGCGGACCCGTCGCCACTCGGTAGATCGTCTCGTCGGCGAAACCCAATCCCACCGCCCTGCGCTTGACCAGCGGCGCCGCCGCCTGAATGCGAGTCCACATGCCGACCGAAAGCGGTGAGGACAGACTGGTGCCACCGCTTGCGGACGGGAACATGTCGAAGTTCGTGTCGTAGCCGTTCGAGATCACGTCGCCCGACTGCGCCGCGATATCGGGCACCGTCCGGCACACGGTGCCAACCGGGTATACGGTGAGGTCGTACTTCAGCGTGCACGGTTGCGGTTCGTAGCCCGGCGCATTGGGAGTGCTTCCGAGATACTTCTGCTGAAATCCCGGCTGACCGATGAAGAGCGAGCTGCCGCCACCGGTGTGCGTCCACGAATACTCGGTGTTCCGACTGGTCACGTCGTTGCTGCTGTCGACGTTGGTGTACAACACGGTGCCGCCGACACAGACCGCGAAGTCACTGCCGCAGGGGTAGTTGATCGCGGGATACCCCTCGTTGGCGATACCGTTGCCGGCGCCAATGATGGGCGCGGCCACCGCAGGGCAGGAGCCGCCCGTGTCTCCGGCAGATGCGAACAGCGTGCGCCCTTCGAGGGCAGCCTGCTCCAAGGTTCCTTCGGCGACCGGCTCGAGGTTGTCTCCAAGGCCCTGGCCGAACGGGAGATCCGGATCGGCGGCGCCGCCCGTGATGGGATTACCGGGGTTCGTCTCGCACTCGCCGAAGCTCGCGTTCATCTGCAGAGGCCCGTTCGCATCGTCGGCCCACTTGCTGAATTCGGTCTCGACATCGGCGTCGTAGAGCGAGTCCGCATCGTAGTAGTAGAGGCGATCCACGAGCGGCGCCATGCCTGTCGAGGCGTCGGAATCGAGATCCCATTCCAGTTCGCCGGAGTTGTCAGTGGGTCCGGAGGTGTCGCTCGGATTCGGCGCAGGGACCACAGTGACAGGCACCTCGGGGAGGTTCATGCGCTGCTCGAACACCCGGAGGTTGGCGACGACTGAGTGCAGTAACGCCCTCGATGAAGATGCCCAGGGTCTGGCCCTGGCCCTCGTCCCTCGAAGGCATGTCGTACACCTTCCACAGGTCCTGCGGCTGGTAGTCCCCGACGCAGATGCCCGCTTCGACCAGGTCGCACGGGCTCGAGCCGGTGCCGGCGGTGACCGTCGCCTCCGGGCGCTCAGCTGCCTGGCCGGTGGTCGTGTAGAAGCGCTCGAGCGTGTTGAGCCCGATCACGCTTTCGATTGGGAGTCCGACCGGAACCGCGGGCTGCTGCGGGTTGGCGAGGAAGTGGATGGTCCCGGCCGAATATGCGTTGATCGGCGTCTGGAAGAGCGCCTCGATCTGCGCGACAGTGCCTGACACTTCGAAGAGGTCACGACTCGGCGCCTCGTAGAAGACGTCGAGCCCTCCGCCGCTGAGCCAGCTGCCGACCGCGTTCGCAGTGGTCTGGCTGACACCGAATGTGGCGTCGTATTGCGCGGGCGTGAGGAACTGGCGGTAGCTTGGGCTTGCCGGGTTGTACATGGCGGCGTAAGCGGCCTGTTCGCCGGCGGGGTTGGGATGGCTCAGCGCGATATCGAGCCGCATGAGCTGCCCGGCAGGCGCTGGTCCCTGCAACGTGGCGAGCGTGATCCCGGGCAGCACGTCCGGGATGTACGTGGTGGAACCGGCCGCGCGGACCCGAGCGGGACCCGCCACGGCAGCTGCAGCGATGACAATGCAGGCGAGCGCCACCGCCCACCGCCCGAGCCGGGGATGTCCTGGCTTCATTGGCTTCTCCATCTTCAACGACGCACCCGCCTGTGCCTCGTGCTCAGGACTGTGCAGCTGCAGACTATTATCTTCTGATACCGAAACTGTCAAGCAAGGTTACAGCTAGACGCAGGATCCGCTGATCGGAGGATCACGAAAGGCGGTCCGCCCGGCAGCGGTCGAGGCGGTCTCGGAGCCATCATCCGGGCATGGACTCACGCCAGCGCCCGGAACCGACCGGCACCTCGCCAGGGCTGGTGACCGAGGCGTTCGAGGGACCGGGCCCTGCTCCGTCCTTCGAGTTGCCACGCGCGGCCCAGGTGGCGGCGCTGGCCGCTTTGGGAGGCGCTGTCTTCTGCTTCGTCACCGGCGAGGACCTTCCGGTCGCGCTCCTGCCGCAACTCTCCGGGGGTCTGGGTGTCTCACTCTCCGCGGTGGGTCTGCTGGTGACGATCTACGCCGTGGTGGTCATCGCCGTGTCCGCACCGCTCACACGCGCCACGCGGCGAGTGCAGCGGCGGCCCCTTCTCTGCGGGCTGCTCGCCACCTTCGTGCTCGCCACCCTGGCTGCCGCAGTAGCCCCCGACTACGGGTGGCTCGTTGCGGCGCGAGTGGTGACCTCCCTCGCCCAGGCGATCTTCTGGTCCATCGTCGCTGTGGTCACGGTCAGCTTGGTCCCGGAGCGCCTGCGGGGACGTGCCGTCGCCGGGGTGTTCGCCGGCAGCGCGATCTCATTGATCGTGGGCGTCCCCGCCGGGACCTGGCTCGGTCATCAGGCAGGCTGGCGCCTCTCGTTCGTCGTCCTGGCCGGCCTGGGTGTGCTCGATCTCGCCGCCCTCGCGCTGCTCCTGCCCTCGGCCCGCGCCGGCGACGCTCACGGCAGGGCCGGCACCGAACCCGACGCGCGCCGCTACCGCCTCACGGTGCTCACCACCGCCCTCTGTGTCGGCGGCTTCTTCACCGCGTTCACGTACGTCACGGTTTTCCTCACCCGGGTGAGCGGTCTGCCGCCCTCTGCGATAGCCCCAGTGCTCTTCGTCGTGGGCATCGCGGGGGCGACCTCGATAGCGGTCACGGGCATCCTCCTGGATCGCAATCCCGTCCTGGCACGGGTTGGGCCGGTGGCGTTGCTCGTCGTGGCCCTGGTCGCGTACTTCGCCCTCGGCACTGTTGGAGCAGCGGCTGTAGTGCTCCAGGCCTGCGCATCCTTCGGGCTGTCGGGGATCGCCATCGCGCTCCAGAGCCATGTGCTGGTGGTGGCGCCGCGGCGCACCGACATCGCTTCCGCCTGGTTCTCGGCCTCGTTCAACGTCGGCATCGCCGGCGGCCCGCTGGTGGGCGGGCTCGTGCTCTCCACCGCGGGCCTGCGCTTCACTCCGTTGGTTGGCGCTGGGCTGGTCTTCCTGGCTCTGGTGGCTATTGTGGTGGAGACGCGCTTGCCCCGTCGCGCCGCTGCCGGCTGAGGCAGGAATTCGGTCCATGAGCCCGTTCAGTTACTGCCATAACCGCGCAGAACCAAACGCGCCGCGCGGTCTGATGACGTACGCATGTGTTCGCTTGTGTGCGCGAGCGTACCGAACTTATTTGTGCGGAGGCCGTTCCGACATCGCACTGTGATGCGAGCGATCCACTCACTCGGCGCACATTCTGGGAATGTTCTCCCGTACACGAGTCGTCTCGCTTGCCGCTGTATCGGCTGCTCTGATGGTATGCGCGTGGCCTGTTTCAGCGTTCGCGGCCACCGCACCCCGCCTTGGCACCGCTTTGAATTTCACGGTCCTCGCCGGATCGACGATTACGAACACCGGGCCGACGGTCGTCACTGGCGCATTGGGGCTCGACCCGGGCAGTGGCGTTACCGGGTTCCCGCCCGGCGTCGTGACGGGTGCGAAGCACATCACCGACGCGGTGGCCCTGCGCGCGAAAGGTGGCCTGGTGACTGCCTACAACGACGCCGCGCACTCGCCGACCACGTCGGATCTCACCGGTAAGAACCTGGGAGGGAAGAACCTCAATCCAGGCGTGTATGCGTTCTCGTCATCTGCTCAGTTGACGGGGACGCTCACTCTCAGTGGAAAGGGCATGTACGTCTTCAAAATCGGGAGCACCCTGACGACAGCAAGTCACTCGGTGGTGCGCCTAACGGACGGCGCCGAGGGCTGCTCGGTCTTCTGGCAAGTTGGCAGTTCCGCAACCTTGGGCTCGACCTCGCAACTCCAAGGGAACTTGATGGCGCTGACGAGTATCACCATGACCACGGGTGCGACCATTCGCAGCGGACGGGCACTTGCCCGAAACGGTGCATTGACGCTTGACGACAACGCCATCACCCCGCCGGTGGGAGGATGCACCGCATCGTCCCTCTCGGTGCCGGGAACCGGCGCAAGCTCACCGCTTCCCGGCATCGGCCTGGGGATGATGCTCGGCGGCACCGCCGCCGTTGCGATTGGAATCAGGCGCACCCGCCGGCCGGCTTCTCGCTGACAAACCAGGCTGCGGGAACCGGCGGAAGCTGAACCGCGAGGGAGTCTTGGTTGTCGCTTAGGCTGGTGCGCTAGTGGAAAGTCGCCGCGCCGCCCTTGCAGCTCTCGAGCGGATTGCGTACATCCTTGAACGCGAGCAGGAACCGACCTACCGAGTGCGTGCGTTTCGCAACGCGGCTGCCGTCGTTCGTGCCCTTCCCGATGCGGAGCTTGAGCAGCGGACCAGGCGCCGCACTCTGCAAAGTCTCGCGGGGATCGGGCCGGCGACGGCACGTGTCATCGAGGAGGCGCTGACCGGTGCGACACCCGAGTATCTGCAGCGCCTCGAAACCGAGGCCTCGCCGATACCGGACGGTGCGCTGGCCCTGCGCCGGGCGCTGCGTGGCGACTGCCACGTGCACTCCGATTGGTCGGATGGAGGCAGCCCCATCGAGGAGATGGCTCGCGCCGCCGTCGATCTTGGTCACGACTACATCGTTCTTACCGACCACTCGCCGCGACTCACCATCGCGCACGGGCTGAGTGTGGAGCGGCTTCGCGAGCAGCTCGACGTCGTGGGCGTCATCAACGAACAGCTCGCGCCGTTTCGCATCCTCACCGGCATCGAGGTCGACATCCTCGAGGACGGCTCGCTCGATCAGGAGCCAGATCTGCTCGCACAGCTCGACGTCGTGGTGGCCAGCGTGCATTCGAAGCTCCGCATGCCGAAGGCCGAGATGACACCGCGGATGCTCGCCGCCATCGCCAACCCGCACATGGACGTCCTCGGGCATTGCACCGGACGGATCGTTGTCGGTCGGGGCCGGCCCGAGTCGGAGTTCGACGCGGCTGCGGTCTTCGCGGCGTGCCGCGAGCATCAGGTCGCGGTCGAGATCAACTCACGTCCCGAACGGCTCGACCCGCCAAAACGTCTGTTGAAACTCGCGGTGGAGACCGGATGCCGGCTCTCCATCGACACCGACGCGCACGCGCCCGGTCAGCTCGAGTGGCAGCTGCGCGGGTGCGAGCGTGCTGATGCGTGCGGCGTTTCAGCCGAGATGGTCATCAACATCATGACGGCCGACGACCTTGTGGCCTGGACGAGCACGACCTAGCCGCTCAACAAGGAGCGGGTAGGACGAAGTTCGGCTTGCTAACCTTGCCGACACAAGAAACGAGATGGTTAACTGGTGATCCTTCCGAAGATCCGCGATCCGCGGTTCATAACCGTCCGTCGCGGCGGAATCCTCCTCGACGACGATCACCGTCTTCTGGCGATATGGGCGGCGGACTGCGCAACGCACGTGCTGCACCACTTCGAGCAGGCCCGGCCGGACGACGACCGTCCACGTCGGGCGATCGACCTCGGCCGTGCCTGGGCTCGAGGTGACAGCACGTGGTGGGAGGCCCGCGCAGCAGGCGGCCATGCAAACGCAGCGGCCCGAGAGTTGAGTGGTGCACCACGGCATGCCGCGTACGCCGCCGGCCAGGCCGCGGCGGTGGGCCACGTGGCTGCCCACGAACTTGGAGCCGCGGCATACGCAATCAAGGCGGCGCGGGCTGCGACAACTGAACACAACAGCGTGGAGGCTGGCCGCTTGGAGTGCCAGTGGCAGCGCGCCCAACTTCCCAACGAAATCCGGGAGCTCGTGCTCGACGACGAGCGGCTGCGCAACGAGTTGTGCTGGTTTGCTTTCGACTGCTGAGGACGACCGCTTTCAACGCGAGCGTTTCGTTTTTCCGTCACGTGTGACGCCTCGGTCGCTCGGCGGTCGAACCCGACCCGCCCGGCCACACTACCGGCATGGACGCCGCACCTCACCTTCTTGAGATCACGCCGCCGCACCGTGAGGGTGGCCCGGAGGGCAAGTTGGCGTTGGGTGTGGTGCTGTTCCCTCAGCTGTTCATCCTGGCACTGCTTGTTGTCCTGGCCGTGTACCTCCCGGTGGCTCGCGTCTTCCTTGGTGTCTGGGTCCTGTGGTACGTGTTCATCGGCGTGATCCTCGTTCGGACTCAGCGGCGCCGCAAGCGAGGTGTGAGGCATACGCCGACGCTCTGGCTCACCGATGACAGTGTGGGATTCACCAACACAAGCGGAATCGTTGTTTCGTGCCCACGAACAGCAGTCGTCTCAGCGCTGCGCGTCTTCGCCACAATCAACCGGCAGAACAGCGATCTCCTTGTGTTCCGTGATGCGACAGACAACGCAGTGCTGACGGCGCCGCTCGGCGTATGGCGACCCGAAGACGTCGACGGGATCACCGAAGCACTGGGCATCGATCCGGCCGGCCGTAAGTTCGTCAACTCAGCCTCCGAACTCGAGACCGCGGCGCATGGTGCTCAACAGCTGCCGGCTCTCGGGCTCTCGCGGAGGCACCGCTCGATCGTGGTGCTGTCGATCTACATCGTGGTGGTCGTGGTGGTGGTCGTTGCCTTGCTGGTGCAACGCTAGTTCAGGCCGCGGCGCCTGCCCGTCGCTTCTCGACGAGCCGTTTCATGATCTCCGTGAGCAGCTCGACCTCCTCGACCTCCTGGCCGTCGGTGGCTGCGACGACCACCCGGCGCTTGCGGTCGATCAGCTCCATGATCCAGTCGTCGATCGTGTTCTCCGCCAGCAGATGCCACACAGTCACGCTGTCGGTCTGCCCCTCGCGGTGGCAACGGTCCCCGGCCTGATCGATTCCAGTGGGGGTCCAGCCGAACTCCAGCAGCACGACGTCGCTGGCCGCCGTGAGCGTGAAACCCTCGCCGCCCACGTCGATACCGCAGACGATCAGCCTGCAGTCCGGGTCCGTCTGGAAGCGGTCCATCTCGGCGTACAGCTCGATGTTGGTGGTTGGTCTGGCGCCATCCCGAGTGGTTGCCGCGAGCCGCGCACAGCCGGGAAAGTGGTCGGCGATGGCGCGCTGGATCTCGACGCGCTCCCCGAACACAACAAGCTTCTCGCCGGACTCGAGGAAGTCCTCGATCCACTCGATCGCGGGCTCGAGTTTGCCCTTGACGACGAGGTACTTGAGCGCGTTGATCCGAACGAGCGCCTCGGCCCGCTCTGCTCGCCGCCCCGCGTCGGCGGCGTGCTTTTTGGTCGCCTCCTGGCGGGCGAGCGTACTCATGCCGTCGAGCGTGCGCAGAAAGGCCGCGTCCTCCGCAGCGTGACGCTCGATCCAGGTGATCACGTCGTCCTCAGCGCGCGCGTACTCCTCGCGGTTGGTCAGCTCAAGAGTGACCGGCGCGAGCAACTTCGGCTCGAGTTCCGTCATCACCTCGGACTTCGTGCGGCGGATGTAGCACGTCTTGCGGAGCGTGTCGTTCAGAGCCTGCAGATTCATGCCGTTCACGTAGCGACGCTTGTACGCTGTCGGGCTGCCGCCGAATGCGTCCATCTGGCCGAGAATCACGATCTGGGCGACGAACTCAGCCGGGTTGTTCATGATCGGCGTGCCGGTGAGGAGCAGCCGGACCTCGGTGCCCTGCGCTTCGACCAACCTGCGAACGGCGGTCGTCCGAATCGCGCTCGCGGTCTTGAGTTTCTGGCTCTCATCGACCATCACAGACGCCCACTGCCGGCCGTGCAGGAATACCTTGAACTTGGTCAGCGCCTCGAAGTTGATGATGACGAAATCGCTGCTCGACGCGAAGAGATCCGCCCCGGCGCCGAGCACAGTGACGCTGCGGTGCGGGACCCACTTCGCGAGCTCCCGGGCCCAGTTGGGTTTGAGCCGGTTCTTGCAGACGATCAGGCAAGGAAAGGCTGCCAGGTGCTCGACGGTTCCTATGCCTTCCGCCGTCTTCCCGATGCCCTGCTGATCTCCGATGAACGTCCGTTTCGCCTTGACGGCGTACTCGATGGCCGCCCGCTGGCAGGGCTTCAGTGACTGCGGCCTGCCGTATTGATCGACCTTCGACATCGTCGGCACGTCGAACTCGCTGACCTTCGCGCGGCTCAACTCGGCCATGGCTTCGGCCTGCTCGCGCCGCTCGCGCGCGGACACCAGGCCCTCCTGCATGAAGGTCACGGTGTCGTGGTCGCCGTGGAAACCGTAGTTGTGCAGGAAGTCGTTGAGCTCGGAAAGCAGATCGGTCGCCGCCGGTACCGCCCAGCGCTTCGTGACCTGATTCCACGACCGGCGGGGAAGTATCTTGATGGCCTCCACCAGCGCGGGGTTGTATTCGAAAGCGATCGCAAATTCCAGCGGGGTGCCGGCGCGATCGCGTACCAGTACGCACCTGCGGTCAGCGGTGGACGAGCGCGGAGGTGCGAGCTGGGTGTAGCCCAAGTCGTCCATACGGCTGCTCTCGATCACCATCGTGACCACGCCGTCGTAAGGATTCGGCGGTGCAGGCAGGGCTTCAAAGTCGATGCCCTCGTTGGCGAGCTGGCCGCGGTACCGATTGCACATGCGCCACGCCTGATAGAGCATCTTCGGCGTCCACTCGTTCGGGCGCCCCTCCGCAAGCTTGTGGCCAAACTCTGCGTCCGTCTTGTTGAAGCCCGCGCCCTCGAGTGTGGTGGCGTAGTTGGATCGTGCCGCGATCCGCCTGATCGCCTGATGAATCGGCGGCGCAACGTCGCGCTCGACCTCGGGAGCAAGGCGCATCACAACGATTCTGCGGCAGATGCGCCTCCTCGCCATCATTCAAGGCGCTAATCTGGATCTGTAAGGAGGCTACGCCACCGAGTGAAACTCACTGGGCATCTCCCCGCTGACCGGCGCACCCACGTCGAAGCGCGCCTCCATGGCAACCTCATGGCGTGGTTGACGACGGTGCGGCCCGACGGACGGCCCGTCAGCGTGCCCGTCTGGTTCCTGTTGCGCGACGACGAGACGTTTCTCGTCTACAGCAAGCCGTCAACGACGAAGTTGCGCAACCTCGAGGACAACCCGAACGCGGCACTCGGGCTCGACGTCACAGATCTGGGCCGCGATGTCATCCGTCTTGAGGGCACGGCGGAGTACGTTCCGACGACAGTGCCCGCGCATCTGAATCCGCAGTACCTCGCGAAGTACATCGAACGCATCGGCGCCATATTCGGCACGGCAGAGAAGTTTGCCGAGCTGTACTCCGCGCCCGTCGTCATCACCCCGACTCGGTTGTGGACCTGACTCTCGCCTTAGTCAGGGGGCACGCAGCGCTCTCAGAGCCGAGACGTCGAGCGTCAGATGAACTCCCATCGAGTTCTGGCTGAACCGACGGTCGTATCTATTCCCCGAGATATGGACCGTCGCCATGCTTACGTTGTCGCGCCGACTGTGGATGGTCACCCTCTTCGACGGGATCCCGCCATGCCTCTCTTCGCACAATGTACCCAACATTCGCGTGGCTCACGTCGAACTCTGATGCTATATAGCGGTATGTGGCGCCGTAGCCCGCCAAAAACCGGATGGCAAACACATCATCGACCGAAAGCTTCGCATTCGGGTGACGCTCGCCACCGTTTGAGCGGCGATTGCGGCCTTGCTCATGCCAAGTTGTCCAACGGCAGTTGTCCGGTTCGTAATTGCCGTTGTTGTTGATACGATCCAACGTGACACCGTCAGGGCGCTGGCCCATGTCGGCGAGAAAGTCCTCGAAGCGATCCCAACGACTGCAAACGGTGATGCCGCGCCCGCCATAACGCACCCAGTCAGCGCTCGACGGATCCATACAACGCCTGCGCATATCTCGCCAGGCGTGATATGTGCCAGTCCCGCCGCGGGCTGCTTGTCCGTGAGTACGTGCCACACATGAATCGGACCCGATCATCGCGCCCTCCCCGCGGACAATTTGAGTGATGCTAAAAACGGATCTGGGCCGCGGCAAAGATCGCGTCCTCGCTCCCTCGACGACGGTAGTAGCGGACGACCATCTCACTATCCTCGTTCCCCAGCAGGTGCTGCAGGACGATCAGGTCCATCCCAGCATCTGCACACCAGGTGCAAAACGTATGCCGGAGTTGGCGCGGATTGCAGTGGATTCCTGTCGTCCTGCCGAGCGTGTGTAGCACCAGATTGACGCCCGCGATCGTGAGCCGAGTGGCAGCGCCGCGACGGTCTCGACGAGTTGAGAGAAGGAGCTCGTAGTTCGCACCAGGACGAGTGGGGTCGCTCAGGTGTTCGCGAACGAGGCGCGGGATGACGGTCTGGCCGATGGTGAGCGGTATGTCTCGATATCCGGCCTGCATTTTCGTCGCGAATTTGCCGTAGGCGGTCCCACGAATCTCGACGACGGGCGGAGTGGATTCGAGCCTCATATGACTCTCGTCGAGCGCGACCAGCTCGCCTGGTCTTATGCCCGTGTAGAGAAGCATTGCAACGATCAGACAGTCCCGCGGAGTGGATGCTTTCTGCAGGAGCGTTGTGGCCTCAGCCGGGGTCAGGGCGGTCTGTGTCGCCGGTGCCCGGTCGTGCGAACTCGAGATTCTCAGATCGTCCAGCGCCGGGCCTATAGCCTCCTGGTTGGCGAACCTCTGCGCGCAGAAGCCGGCAAACTGCCGCAGTTGGGTCTGAACCTTCTTGACTGTGTCGGCGTCCGCGCCGATGTCGTGTTGGTACCAGGCGAGATACTCGGCGGCTGACGGAGCCGTCCATTCCTCGGCGAGGCGAATGCCTCGGGCTTCGCGCCACGCGGTGAGCCGGCCACCCAGGAGGTTGTATCGGGCAACCGTCCTGGTGGTGGCACTGTACGGACGGCCGGTCTTTGTGGATACGTGTTCTTCGAGCCACTGTTCGACCGCCTGTTCGAAGGTGGGCTTGCCGTCGATGGGTGGGACTAGCGGCGGCGGTGGTTCCTCGCCGCCGCGGCGGATTGGTGTGTCCCATCTACGAACCGGCCTCACCTCGCTGACGGTAGCAGGTCAGGTGGTTTGTGGAAGAATTGACTGAGAGGTCGGTCAGTTCAACTTTGGGAGCCGCCGACCGGCCTGTCCAGCTGCGGGCGCTAAGCCGAAATCCCTTATCCTGTCAACGAATCAGCCTGGTCTTCTGGTTGGAGCGGGAGACGGGGCTCGAACCCGCGACTTCAACCTTGGGAAGGTTGCACTCTACCATTGAGTTACTCCCGCGCTCGGCTGAGCTGGCGGCTCTCGGGTGGCGAGGGCCCTTTTCAGCTTCCCAATGGTACGGCAGTGCGTGGGAAGGGGCTGCCGGGCGTTCGTGGGCTGTGAGGTTGTATGGCTTGGGCCAGGAGGAGCACCAACGCTGCTGCTGCCACCCCGAAGAGGATGAGCGACCAGAGTGGAAACGTGGTTTGCCATGCGCATACATGTGCGCCGGTATCCAGACGCAGAGCGCGAAGATCGCAGAACGAAACGAATTGGGCCATCGCGATGCCGACCCCGACCCCGGCGGCGGGAGCGAGCACTCGGAGGACGCTCGCCATCATCCATCTCAATTGACTTGACGGCGGCGTGCGGATGAACCGAGCAATCACCAAGACGCCAACCGCAGTTGCAGCGCCGATCAGCGCGCACATCCACCATGCGAATCGCGGCTGCGTGATCGTCTGGCCGGGGAGAAGCGCACACGCGGTCGAACCTCCACGAGGGTCTGCGTACACGATGCACGTCGGCTCGGTCAGCAGCGACATCCAGAAGCCCACGGCAATCCCCACAGGGATCGAGCCCAGCTTGGTGAAGGTCGCGATCCTCAGCCTCATCGCTCAGAAATGCTACTGCGCCAGTTCTCCCGCCGTCGCGGCCCCGTGCGGTGAGTGGTCGTCACCGGGTCGTCACGATCTGAGCGCGTTCGCGCGGCATGCTACGGCCGTGATCCGGCTACGAGCAGACGCGCCACGTTTCCGTCTGGGGATGGTACTGGTGTGTTCCCTGGTGGTAGTGAGTGCCTGCAGCGGCCCGTCGGCCCAGGCGATTCCGACACCGGCCGGCGGAGTCCTGCTCAGCGCCCTTCCTCACCTGCCCGGAGCGCCCACGGCTGCCGGCACCGCGAAGGCTTCGGCCACGGGTCGCGTGACATTGCGACCCACGCCGACTGCCGCCGCCCATAGGACGACCCCGTCGAAACCGCCCGTTGCGACAGGACCCAAAACCATTCTCGGTGGCTGCCAGGTATTTCCCGCCAACAACCCGTGGAATGAGAACGTCTCCAATCTGCCGGTGAGTCCGATGTCTTCCGCGTACATCGCGTCCATCGACTCGACGAAGCAATTCCTGCATCCGGACTTCGGCTCGAATCCCACGTATGGCATCCCGTACACGGTCGTTCCGGCATCACAGAAGTTCGTGCCGATCACCTTCGACGCATACGGCGACGAGAGCAACCCGGGGCCGTATCCCGTGCCGCTCAACGCACCGGTGGAGTCGGGCAGCGACCACCACGTGCTGGTGCTCGACTCGGGCAACTGCAAGCTCTATGAGATGTACCAGGCGCAGCAGGAAGGCGCTGGCTGGGTGTGCGCATCAGGCGCGGTCTTCAACCTCAACAGCAACGCGCTCCGTCCGAATGGTTGGACGTCGGCAGACGCGGCCGGCCTTCCGATTCTTCCGGGGCTCGCTCTCTACAGTGAGGTCGCAGCCGGCGTCATCAACCATGCGCTGCGATTCACGGTCGACGAGACGCAGGAAGGTTTCATCCACCCGGCAACCCACTACGCGAGTAGCAGCACCAATCCCGATCTCCCGCCGATGGGACTCCGCCTTCGTCTCGAGGCGTCGTTCAGCCTCGCAGGCTTCACCGGCGAAGCGCTCGTCATCCTCAAGGCGCTGAAGACGTACGGGATGATCGTCGCGGACAACGGCAGCAGCTGGTACATCAGCGGCGCCACCGACCCTCGTTGGGACGACAACAACCTCGACGAGCTGAAGACCGTCCCAGGGAGCGCGTTCCAGGTCGTCGAGACAGGCCCGATCCTGCACACAAGCTAGCGCGGGCCGAGACCTAGCGGGGCGTCGCCTCGAGCGCGACCACCGGGTACTTCTGCGCGGCGTACTCAGACCGGATCAGCTTCTTGTCGAGCTTGCCCACGCTCGTCTTCGGCAGCTCGTCCACAAACGTCCAGCGCTCGGGCAGCCACCAGCGAGCCACCTTCGGCGCCAGAAACTCGCGCAGCTCGTCGGGCGTCGCGGACGCCCCGGACTTGAGCACGACGAGCGCCAGCGGTCGCTCCGCCCAGCGCTCGTCAGGCACACCGACCACAGCAGCCTCGGCCACTGCTGGGTGTCCGACCAAGAGCGTCTCGAGCTCGACTGAGGAAATCCACTCGCCGCCGGACTTGATGACGTCCTTGGACCTGTCGGTGATCTGCACGTAGTTGCGCGCATCGATGTTGCCGACATCGCCGGTGCGCAGCCAGCCGTCGTGGAATTTCTCCGGTGCCTCGGTGTTGTAGTACGAGGCGGTGATCCACGGTCCGCGTACCTCGATCTCGCCGACCGACTCGCCGTCATGCGGTACAACGGCTCCGGCGTCGTCGACGATGCGAAGCTCCACACCAGGCACGACGCGACCAGTCTTGCCCCGGTAGATCATCTCGTCCTCGGGCGCCGTTCCCCGTGGCGGGCGTGCAATCGTCGCGATGGGGCTTGTCTCGGTCATTCCCCACGCCTGCCACAGCTCGATGCCGAGGACATCCCGGTACGCCTCGATCAACGTCGCCGGGACGGCAGACCCGCCGCACACGGCGGTCTTGATGCTCGACACGTCAGCACCGGTCGCCTGCACATGGTTGAGGATCGCCGTAAGAATCGTCGGAACCCCGCCGGTGAACGTTGGACGCTCCTGGCGGATGAAGTCGCAGAGTCCTTGTGGCTGCAGGAATTTCCCCGGGAGCAGCAGGTTGCTGCCCACCAACCAGCCTGCGTACGGCGTGCCCCATGCGTTGACGTGAAACATCGGCACGATGATCAGGAGCCGGCCGTTGTCGTCGAGGCGGAACGTTCCCCAGACCGCGAAGGAATGCAGGAACACCGAGCGGTGGCTGTACGCAACACCTTTCGGATCGCCGGTCGTCCCTGTCGTGTAGCACATGGACGCAGCGCTACGTTCGTCGATGAGCGGCCAGTCGAATGCCGGCGACTCCGCAGCGAGCAGCGTCTCATACGCCAGCGCGTCGCCGAGACCCGACACCTCGGCCGAGCCGACCACGATCACATGCTCGATGCTCGGGCACTGACCGATCACTGCCGCGAGCAGGGGCGCAAGGGAGTCGTCGACGATCACCACACGGTCCTGCGCGTGATTGATGATCTGCGCGAGCTGCGGCGGTGGCAGCCGCAGGTTGAGGGTATGCAGGACAGCGCCCATGCACGGTATGGCGAAATACGCCTCCAGGTGCTCCTGGTGGTTCCAGGACAGCGTGCCCACGCGATCCCCGGCAACGATCCCGAGCCTCTGCAGCGCGCCGGCGAGACGGTTCACACGCTCCGCGACCTTGGCATAGCTGGTATGCCGGGCCTGCTCGCCTTCGAACGTGATGATCTCGCTGTCCGGATAGACCGCAGCGCCGTGGCGGAAGATCTCGGTGATGCTCAGCGGCGAATCCTGCATGGTCGAGTTCATGGGGTCCACTCTCCTCTGCGCGTTCTGGCGCTGCCAGCAATCCGGCGCTCGGCTGCGAAGCTGTTGAGATCGTACGTGCCTCCACGCGCCTTGTGCAGCATCCGTGCCGGGATGTTGCTTCGCTACCCTCGATGTCCATGGCACTGACTCACACCAACTCGATGACCGGCGTCGAACGCATGCTCGCCGCCGCTCGACGCGAACCCGCCGACTGCACCCCGATCTGGTTTATGCGCCAGGCCGGGCGATGCCTCGCCGGGTACCGAGCGCTCCGCGAGACCTACGACATCCTCACCATCACGCGGACCCCCGAGCTGTGCGCCCGGGTGACATTGATGCCGGTCGAGGAGTTCGGCGTCGATGCAGCCGTGATGTACGCCGACATCATGTTGCCGCTGGTCGGCATGGGCGTTCCATTCTCTATCGACCCAGGGATCGGGCCGATCATCCATGCACCCGTTCGCACCGAGGCCGATGTTGCGGCGCTGCGCATCGTCGATCCGCGCGACGCGACACCAGAGCTGTTCGAGGCGATCAGGCTGGTGCGCCGGCAACTCGACGGCAAGACCGCGGTGGTGGGATTCGCGGGCGGCCCGTTCACGGTCGCGTCGTACATGCTCGAGGGCAAGCCCACCAAGGAGTTCTCGCGCACCAAGGCGATGCTCCACGGCGAGCCGCAGCTCTGGGATCGCCTCATGGCAACTCTGACCGAGGTCACGATCAGCTATCTGCAGGCGCAGGTCGAGGCCGGCGCGCAGATGATCCAGCTCTTCGAACTCGTGGGCGGGCGCGCTCTCCGTCTCTGCCTACGAGACGATGGTGCTCCCATACAGCCGGCGCATCCTCGAAACGGTCGCGCAGACCGGCGTGCCCACGATCCACTTCGGCACCACGACCTCGCACCTCCTCGAGGCGATGGCGCGCTGCGGCTCCGACGTCATCAGCGTGGACTGGCGCCTCCCGCTCGACGAGGCCTGGCGACGCATTGGCGACCTCGGCATCCAGGGCAACCTCGATCCAGGCGTGATGCTCGCCCCGTTCGATGTTGTCGAACGCGAAGCGCGACAGATCCTCGCCCTCGCCGGCGGCCGTTCCGGCCACATCTTCAACCTCGGCCACGGCGTGCTGCCGGAGACGTCGAGCGACCATCTCCGCCGCCTTGCGGAACTCGTCCACGAGGAAACCGCCCGAAGCTAACTACGAGGCGGCGCAACCAGCCACTACCCTTGGGCCATGGCTCCGCTCGGCGTCGTCCTGGCCACCTTCGGCTCCGCGGTCACCGCCGAGGACGTGCCCGCGTACCTCTCATCGGTGCGCGGCGGGCGCGACGTCCCGGCAGATCTTGTCGAGGAGTTCCGCCGCCGTTACGACTTGATCGGCCGATCCCCGCTCATCGACATCACCCAGGCGCAGTGCGCCGCGCTCCAGGCATTGCTCGACGCCGGGTCGGGCGCCGGAACTTCGCGTGGTCGCCGGGATGCTCCACTCCGAGCCCTCGCTCACCGTCGCGCTCAACTCGCTCGCGGCAGGCGGACTGGACCGCATCGTCGTGGTGGCACTCGCGCCGCAGTACTCGCCCATCATCCTGGCCGGCTACGAGCGGACTGTCGCAGCGTGGCGCGCCGCGCATCCCGAAATCGACGTGCATATCGCCGGCGCCTGGCACCTCATGCCGGAGTGGATCTCAGCGCTTGCGGAGCGCGTGGAAGAGGCACTCGCTGCGCTCGATCCGGAGATCCGTTCGAGCATCCCGATCATCTTCACCGCGCACAGCCTGCCCCGCCCCGTCGTCGATCGCGACCCCGGCTACATCACGCAATTGCGTGACACCGCAACGGCAATCGCCGCTCGAGTGGGTCTCGATGACGAGCGCTGGAGCTTTGCCTATCAAAGCGCCGGACATACACCCGAGGAGTGGTTGACGCCCGACGTCAAGGATCTCTTCCCGGATTTTCGCGCCCAGGGGATTACCGAGATCCTCATCGTGCCCCTGCAGTTCCTCGCGGATCATCTCGAGATCCTGTACGACATCGACATCGCCGCCGGCGAAGAAGCGACCGAAGCCGGGATCACCATGCATCGCATCGCGCTGCCCAACACGCAACCCACATTCATCCGTGCGCTCGCGGCAGTCGTGGAGCGCGAGCGCGAGGGAGTAGCGCCGACCGCGGTTTCGTGAGCACGAGCGAAGCGCCGTTCGCCACGGACGGCATGGTCGCTCCCGGGTTCGGGGTGGTCCGCGAAGCATTCGCAGACGTGATCGCCGCGCAGCAAGGGACCGGCGCAGCGCTCGCGGTGTGGCACGACGGGCGGTGGATCGTCGACCTCTGGGGCGGCTCAGCGGATGCTACCGGGACGCTGCCATGGGGGCGCGACAGCATCGTGCAGCCGTACTCCGTGAGCAAGCCGTTCATCGCCATGTGCGCGCTGCTGCTTGTGGATCGGGGCCTGCTCGACCTCGACGCGCCCGTTCGGCGGTACTGGCCCGAGTTCACCGCAGATGCAACGGTTCGCCAGGTGCTGTCCCATCAGGCGGGCATCGTCGCGCTCGATGCTCCCGCTCCGACCGAGGTCTTCTACGACTGGGACGCGCTGTGCGCACTCCTCGCTGCACAGCAACCCGAGTGGGTTCCGGGCACCGCGCATGGTGAGTCAGCGCTCTTTTACGGCCACCTTGTCGGCGAGATCGTGCGCCGCATCGATGGGCGCCGCCCGGGAGCATTCGTGCGCGAGGAGCTGTGCGGGCCGGCCGGTCTCGACTTCTTCGTCGGTCTGACGCCTGAGGATCAAGTCCGCGCCGTCGACCTCACCTGCCTCGGCGACATCGAGTCGAACCCCGGTGACCTGTATCGCCGCGCAACCACCAACCCGCCCGGCACTCGTGACCCGGCTGTCGTCAACAGCGCCGCCTGGCGCGCCGCAGAAGTGCCGGCGATCAACGGACACGGGACCGCTCGCAGCGTCGCCGGTCTGTATGCGGCGTTGCTGCGCGGGGAACTCCTCACGACCGCGCTGCTGCGCGAAGCGCTGTCGGTGCAGACCTCCGGCATTGATCGCGTCTTCGGCCACGAGAACTCGTGGGGGCTCGGTTTCGGCCTGGACCAGGACGGCTTCGGCATGGGCGGCCTCGGCGGAAGCTACGGCGGAGCGTCCACGCGCGGGAGTTGTGCCATCGCGTTCGTCACCGGGACGATGGGTACCCACGAGCGTGTTGCAACCCTCGAGAACGCGCTGCGCGGCTGCCTCGGGTTGCCCGCCATCTGACCCGAGCCAGGCACTAGTCGGGGTGGGGAACCCCGATCGGATTCGGATAGCGAAGGCCGTCCTCGTTGGCCAGCAGGAGCGCGAACTTCCGCAGGCTGGCGAAGAGGCGTTCGCGGGGCGCGTCGTCCAGCAACTCCCAGACGTCAGCAGCAAGCCGATCGGTCGTCGCCTCGACATCGCTCCGGAGGGCATGCCCCGCCGACGTCAGGCCGCCGGCGGCATCGAGGATACCGCGGCGCTGCAGCCGCTCCACGCCCTCGGCCCACTCCTCCTCGGTCCATCCGCGAAAGCTGCGGATTGTCGGACCATCCACCCCGGTCCCGGCTGCGACGGCGGTCACGAGCAACTCCAGCCCGTCCAGGTCGTGCACGGT
The DNA here is from genome assembly GCA_963791435.1 of Candidatus Dormiibacterota bacterium. Lineage (GTDB taxonomy): Bacteria > Chloroflexota > Dormibacteria > Aeolococcales > Aeolococcaceae > Palsa-851. The sequence continues at coordinate 74,132 of CAWBSL010000003.1, read as the reverse complement.
GAGCGCCGCGACGTGGCCGTCGAATCGATGCTCGCGAAGCAGCGTGCACGCGTGCCAGAGCTTGAGATGCGGCGCCTCGGGCTCGTCGAGCGCCGCCGTCGCGGTGTATATCGGTCGACCACTACCGCGCAGCGAGCGGGCCACTGCCATCGTTGCGTCTGCCGTTTCGCGAACCTCAGCGCCGTCAACGGCATCACCCCACAGCCGCCGCAACGCGGCGTCTGCGACGCCAGTTCTCGCGGTCAGCGCCAGGTCGGGGCTCGAGTACCGCCATGCATCCGGAATCGCGCGGGCGACCATCTCCGGCCGGAAGCCGTAGAAGACCGCCGTGACCAGCCCGGCGGACACCGCCCCCATGGGGGCGGAACGTGAGGCGAAGTACCCCATCCAACCACCCCGCAGGCCCGCGGCCTTGTAGTGTGCTGGCGCCTCGGACGCGAAATACACGATGGCGTGGATGGGTTCGTAGAGCGTCCACGCGCGGCGTGCGAGCGCCGCGCCGCCCGTCGTCCCGGTCATTGACGCGCCGCGCCGACAGGAGTCAGCGTGCCGTGGAAGATGCCCGAATGCGTGAAGGTCGGCGACGTCCCGGGGCTCAGCACCATACCGGTCAACTCCGATGAAGGCATGAACTGCAGAAAGCGCGAATCGGCCCGCGCCACATCGACGATAGACTTCTCGAGGACGCACGAGTTGTACTGGCGCGCGGTGTCCTCGAGCGTGTTCGCATTGAGCACGACCTCCTGCTCCCAGGTGCGCGTGTAGCGACGCACACCCGGGATCCGGCTGTGCTCCGGCGTGAGACATTCGGCCGCGATCACATTCTCGCTACTCGCCCAGATGCCCGTCTCGGTGTTGACGACAAGGGTGTGATTGCCGGTGGTGTGTCCCGGCGTCGAGAGCAGCGCAACCCCCGGTCCGATCAACACATCACCGTCGATTGTGCACACACCTTCAGGTCGCAGCGCGCTGTACGTCGATGCTTGATACCACGGCACCTGGAGCGGATGCAGCGCTTCCAGCAACTCGAGCTCAGCACGCTGCACAAGCAGGCGTGCATTCGGGAAGGCAGCTGCAATCGGAGTCGATGACGGGAGATCGGGCGCCGGCTCGGTGGTGCCGATCCACCGGCGCACGTCCTGCGTGTGCAGGTGATCGAAGGTGATCCAGTTCACGTCACTCGCTTTGATGCCGACGCTGCGCAGATGGCTCATCACGTCACCGAGCGGGCGCGCGAATGCGCGCTCGAACGCGGCAGGAGTGGACTCGCTCAACCGCGCGAAATACGGCGTGCGCCGTGCGAGCGCCACGTCGGTCGGCTCGAAGAGCAGGAGCTTGGGCTTGCCGTCGGGCTCTCGCCATCGCACCACAACCAACCGGTGTGTCAAGGACAGGTACGGCGCCGGGCTGATCGCCGCGCGAAAGAGGCCGAATCGCGTTGGGTAGGGCAGCGAGACGAGATCAAAGGTGCCGATCCAGTCCGGCATCCCGGTCGTTCGGAACCACTCCCGAAACCCGGGTGCGGCCTCGCGGATGAGATCGAGTTGACGCCCCGGCCGGCGCTCGCGGGCGACCGCCGCGAACTGCGAGATCGCGCTGATCTCCCCGACCGGTGGTGGGACATGCGTTGCCATCGCGGTCCTCGGGAGTCTACGCGGTGGCGAAACCGCGGGTCGATATACTCGATCGCGGTGACAGCAGGAGCATCACGATGAGGCGATGGGGGCATTTCGTCTACCGCCGCCGCAGAGCGGTGCTGGGCGTCTCCCTCGCTTTTTTCGTGCTCTCGATGATCGGTCTTGTGACTGGCGGGCAGCCGATCAACGCGAGCAACTACGACGTCGAGTCGGTGCGCGCCGCCAACCTGGAAGGTGCGCAACTGCCATCGACGACGGGCTCGTCGTTCACGCTGATCCTCACCAGCTCGCAGCTCACATTTGGCCAGCCGGCGTTCGAGTCCGCGGTTGATGAGGCCGTCGCACCGCTGCAGAGTGATCCACGCGTCAGCGCGCTCGCAACGCCGTACAACACCGCGGCCGCGACCGTGCCACTGATGGTGTCAACGGACAAACACAGCGTGCTCGTCCAGGTGGGAATGAAGATCGATTTCGCGCAGGCGCGGGCGCAATATGGATCGATTCGCGGCGAGGTGAAACCCGCAGGCCTCAGCATCACCGCGACGGGCGATGTGCCCCTCGCCTACGACTTCGACACGTACCTGGCGAGCGACCTGCGCCGGTCCGAGGTGGTCTCACTCCCACTCGCACTCATCCTGCTCGTGATCGTCTTCTGCACGGGTGTGGCCGCACTGCTGTGCCTCGGCGTCGGTGTCTTCGCGGTGCTCGGCGGCGTCGGCGCTGCCCTGGCGCTTGCCCACGTCATCGACGTGTCGACGTATGCCGTCAACGTCGTCACGCTGGTTGGCCTGGGCATAGCGATCGACTACTCGTTGTTCATCGTCACGCGTTTTCGCGAGGAGCTTGGATCCGGGCACAGCGTCGAGGAATCGGTTGCCACCACAATGGCAACCGCCGGACGCGCCATCATGTTCAGCGGCCTGACCGTCGCAGTCGGCCTCTCGGGATTGCTCTTCTACACCGGCACGGCACTCGTCTCGATGGGTGTCGCGGGCGCGATCGTCGTGGCGATCTCGGTGCTCTACGCCTGCACCTTGCTCCCCGCGATGCTCGCGATCCTGGGAGCGCGCATCAACAGCATCCGGGTGCCAATCCTGCAGCCGAAGCCGTTTGGTGAGGGCGCGTGGCATCGCCTCGCGACCTGGGTCATGCGCCGGCCGTGGACGGTGCTGATCCCCACTGTCGCGATCCTGCTGATCGCCGGATCGCCATTCCTCGATCTGCAGCTTGCGAACAGCGATGTCACCCAGTTGCCCACATCGGCGGAGGCGCGCCAGGGCGCCGATCTCCTGCAGGCGCAATTCCCGCAGGTTGGGCAGAACACCATCGCGGTCGTCGTCGACTACCAGCGCGGCGCACCGACCAGCCCGGCGAACGTCGCATCGTCGTATCAACTCGCGCAACGGCTCGCCACACTGAAGGGGGTGACGAGCGTTCGCAGCTATGTCACCGTCGAGCCGTCACTCACCCTCACCGCGTATCAGACGCTGTATGCGCAACCGAGGAGCTCCCTGCCGTCCACTGTGCACTCCCTGCTCACTGATCTGACGGGAAAGAGCATCGCGGTGCTCGACGTCGCCAACCCGTACTTCGTGACGAGCGATCAGGCGCACGATCTGGTGCGCGCGATTCGCGCGGTCGACTCGATTCCGGGCGCCACCGTGCAGGTCACGGGCGACAGCGCGTTCGACATCGATCTCGTCAACTACATGATCGACCACACGCCCCTCGCCATCGGCTTCGTGCTCATCACGACGGTCATCGTGCTGACGATGCTGCTCCGGTCGCTTGTGCTCCCGTTCAAAGCGGTGCTCATGAATGCCCTGTCGCTGAGCGCAGCTTTTGGTGCACTCGTCTGGGTCTTCGACCAGGGACATCTCTCGGGCTTCCTCGGTTTCACACCCGGCCCGCTTGACCCGACCATCCCCGTGCTGTTGTTCTGTGTCGTCTTCGGATTGTCCATGGACTACGAGGTGTTCCTGCTCACCCGGATGCAGGAGGCGTGGATTCGCACCGGTGACAATCGCACCGCCGTCGCCGACGGCCTCGAACGCAGCGGCCGCCTCGTGACTGGTGCTGCGGCGATCATGGCGTGCGTCTTTCTTGCCTTCGCGCTCGCGAGCGTTGTCACCATCAAGTCCATCGGCATCGGCATGGCCGTCGCGGTCATCGTCGACGCCACGCTGGTGCGCGCGTTGGTGGTGCCGGCCGTGATGCGGCTCCTTGGTGCGGCGAACTGGTGGGCGCCACGCTGGCTCCGACGCCGCGAGCCGGACTTGCAGGAGATTGCTCCAGCTGCCTGACACCACGCTCGTCGCCGCTCCCCCACGACCGTCACTGCGCGGATGGAGCCATCTCGCGATGGTGCCGCTGGCGCTCGCCGGCGCGATCATCCTCGTGGTCGCCGGGGCAGGCGATGTCGCACGTCAGATCTCCCTTGCGGTGTATGGGCTTTGCCTCGTGCTGCTGTTCGCAGTCAGTGCCAGCTACCACCGCGGTCCGTGGTCACCAAGGACACGAAGGGTCTGGGGACGCCTCGACCACGCGACCATCTTTCTCGCCATCGCCGGGACGTACACGCCTGTGGTGGTGAACGTGCTCAAGGGCTGGCCGTCGATCGTGCTGCTGGTGGTGATCTGGGTCCTGGCGGGCAGTGGCGTGATCGTCGCCACCACTGGGATTCCGCTCCCGCGCTGGGTCACGGTGGTGCTGTATCTCGCCGTTGGCTGGACTGTCGTGTTCTTCCTCCCCGCGCTCGGAGATCGCATTCACATCAGCGGGCTGCTCGTTCTGGCGCTGGGCGGAGCGCTGTATTGCGCTGGAGCAATCGTCTATGCGGTGAAATGGCCACGACTCTGGCCGCGAGTGTTCGGCTTCCACGAGGTGTTCCACATCCTCGTGATCGCCGCGACCGCCGTCTACTTCGTGTTCATCCTGGAGACCGTTGCCCTGCAGGGCTAGCCGAGCCCGCTCCTCCATTCAAGCCACGCGACCGCGACGCGTCGAGCGGCGCTCACCGATCTCTAGGGAGACGCCGCCATGCTCTCGAGGCCGTAGTACGTGGCTTCATCCTTATTGATCCAGTAACGGGGATCGGCCGTGAGATCCTCAAATGACGGGTGGCTGAAGACCCCCATGTTGTTGACCATCACGAGCCGCGGCACCGTCGCCGACGTCCTGCCGGCAGTGTGAGCCGCCACTGCGTCGCCAGCCTGCGCATCCTTCGTCGCGGCATACGCCTGGATTGCAGGGAGCTCGTCATTGATTGCAACGAGCGTGGTGACCGGCCCGATCACCACGACGGCGCTGAGGGCAATCGACGCGCCCCCCATGGATAGAGTGCGGAGCGTCTCCGTCCAACGCGCCCTTTGCCACTTTGGACCAACCACAGCACGGAACGATTGACCGCTCCACCATCCGAGCGCTGCCACAGCACAGACGGCGACATAGACCGGGACGATCTGATCCCAGAACGGGGGCAGATTTCCGTAAAACAGCGCCGCTGGGGCCATCGCAGCAAGCAGGATCGCGAATGCGCAGAGAGCCGCGATGCCGGCAGCGATCAGATGGGACTTGTCCACAACCCTCCGCGACGTGATCGACCGCACACCGATCAAGAACGCCAGCACGAGCATCGCCACGAATTCCCACCAGTGCGCCTGGATCAGTCCCTGCAGGAAGTGCACGAGCTGTCCGAGCGTGAAGAGCGGGAGTGTGAGCCAGGATGGCCGCGGGACGTGAACGGCGTTCGCGATAGCCGCGCTGCGCAGCGCCTTACCGGGCGAGGCGAGCTCAATTGCGAGGCCCGCGAGAGAGCCGATCCACGCAGCACTCAGCTCCGGGAGCTTGCGGCGCCATCTGGAGGACGGCCGCGCTGCAGCCACAGCAACAGCCAGGGTCAGCGCGGCACACTGGACCGCGGTGTAGATCTCGGCCTCACCGGCCGCGAGAAACGCGAGCAAACCGATGAACGCGACCATCAGCCCGCGTGGACGACCGCCGCTCCTCGGCTGCGACACGAGCCGTATGACCACGGCAGCGATGAGCAACGGCACAACGAATTCGAGTGACGCGGTCATCCAGTAAACCGAGAGGAACGGACTCGGTGTGATCTGCAGTGTGGCGTAGACAATCCCGGCGGATATCACAAAACGTCCGAGACGACCGGCGCTGGGAATGACGTGCCGTAACGAGAGGGTCAGCAGCGCAACCCACGCGATGATCAGGGCCCCGGGAAGAATTCGCACGAAGACAGGATTGAGCAGCGTTCCCGCGGTGTACAGAGCCGTTGCAACAAAATGGCCGTCCGAAAGGCGGTACGCCGCGAGTTGCTGCGCCCAGTAGCCACGGAGCCGCACGGCGTTGGCTGTTGCGTAATCATCGGCCACGTATCGGGTGAAGTTGCCGAGCAGCACATACCCGAGCACGGCCAACGACAGCGCTGCGCCAATCGCCCACGCGCAGAGATTGGAGAGGCTCGGGTGCCACCTATCGCGGAGACTCAGGCGCGCCACGTCCTGACGTGATGCGGCGTCCCTTTCCAAGCCTGCAGCATAGCGTCAACTGGCGGCCCGCAAATCGCAGATCCCACGTGCCGGAGGTTCCCGCACTCGATCAGGCGCCACGTGCCGCACGGCGGCCATCCCCGCCCCGGCCCCTCTACTCCGCTGCGACCGCAGCCTCCACCGGCGCGTGGACGCCGTTGGTTCCCTCGGCCTCGCGCACCTGAGCGAGATACTCGTCGACGAGCTGGCGTCCACGCTCGGGATCCGCGACACTCGCAACCACGTGGTACGCGGGCTCATCCGGATCCGGCCGAACGAGCACGAACCCGTCATCGACGTAGACCTTGATGCCGTCGACGAGGTCGACGGAGTCCATCCGATGACGGTCGAGCAGGATCCGCATGACCTTGCCCTTCGCCTCCCACGGACAGAACTCCGTCGCGGTGATGTATGCGACCTGCGGCAGCGCCGCGCGCGCCTCACTCAGCGGAATCCCAATCTTCGCGCGCAATTCGAGCAGCTTGACCAGCGTGTACATGGCGTCGAAAGCGCCGAGATGACCGGGCCATGCAAAGCCGCCGTCGCCGTCAGACGCGATGCTGGTCCCGGACAGGCTGGAGGCGCGCAGCACCGATGCGGGATCGCCCGGCGTCGCGCTGAAGCTCCCGCCCTCCTTGCGAACGAGGTCGCTGATCCACATCGGCGTTGCCGCTGGAGCGAGCACGGTCCCAGGATTGGAACGCACCCACCACGACGCGAGCAGCGCCAGGCACTCGTGCGGGCTCATCACCACGCCCTTGTCATCGATCACCGTGATCCGCTCGCCGGTCGGGCTGATCATGCAGCCCACGTCGGCGCGAACGGTCTTGCTGATGAGCGCCGTCTCGTCCGGCACGGTCACGTGATGCTCGCCCTCGCGCATCCCGGCGTTGAGTGGAATCGTCGTGACCCCGAGCTCGTTGAGGATCGTCGGGAGCACCGCTGAAGCGTCGCTGTAGTCGTAGTCGATGAGCACGCGGAAACCCGCGTTGCGAATGCTCTCCGCGTCCACCGACTTGAACACATGCTGGATGTATCCGGGAATCGGCTCGCCGTACTCGATGTCGCCCATCTCGTAGAAGCCGGCGCGGCGGAAGTCCTCACGGAACAGCAGGTTCTCGAGCTTGCGCTCGGCGCGCTTGTCGATCTGCAGGCCCTCGTTGTCGAAGAACCGGATGTCGGCGCTGCGCTGATCGAGCGGCGAAACGAGGACGTGGATCCCCGCCGCGCAATCCGCGTCGCGCGTTGCCCACTGCGTCACCGGCACCGGCAGCTCACGAACGTCGCGTGCCTTCGCACCCGCACTGACGATGCCGCTGACGATCGCGCGCTTGATCATGCGCGACGAGCGGGCGTGGTCCTGGCCGACGACGACGCACGCGCCCTTGGCCAGCGTCGCGCCGAACGCGGCGCCGAGGCGTGCGCAGAACTCAGGTGTGAGCTCGACGTTGATAAGGCCGCCCAGTCCGTACGACGAGAACAGCCCGCTCCGCCATTCCCCCGCCCAGATCACCAACTCGTTGACGGTGGATCCCGGTTCCACCGTCTTGCTCGGCCAGATCTTGACGCCCGCACGAATCTGCGAGCCACGGCCGAGCACGCACTCGTCGGCAATCACCGAGTTCTCCTCGAGCAGCGAGTCGTTCTTGATCGTGACGTTGCGGCAGACGATCGCCTGGCGGAGCCTGCAACGCTCGCCGATGTACGAGTGCGGCCACACCACGCTGTTGCTGACCTTGGTGTTGTCGTCGATGACGCTGTAGCGATCGATGACGCCGTGCTCGTTGATGTGCGCCCCGCCCTTGAGCTTCACCTCGTCGCCGATGAACGCAGGCCCGTCGAGCTGCACGCCGATGCCGATCTCGACCCCCTCGCCCATCCAGACATTGCCCTCGCGACGTCCCGGGATGTGGCAGCGGACCTTGCCGTCGAGCGCGTCCCAGTTCGCCTGCATGTACGACTGGATCGATCCGATGTCACACCAGTAGTCATCGACAACGATGCCGTGCAACGGCTCGTGGCGGCGGAGCATCGTCGGAAAGACGTCCTGCGACCAGTCGGCGTTCGCGCCTTCCTTGATGTGCTCGAGCACCTTCGGCTCGATCACGTAAATGCCGGTGTTGGCATGATCGCTGAAGACCTCGCCCCAGGACGGCTTCTCCAGGAAGCGCTTGATGTTTCCCTCGTCATCGGTGACGACCACCCCGTACTCCAGGGGGTTGGGCACGGAGTGGAGCACGATCGTGGCGTGCGAGCCGCGCTCCTCATGGGCCTTCATCACCCTGGTGAGGTCGATGTCCGTGAGGGCGTCGCCGCTGATCACCAGGAAGGTGTCATCGAGAAGGTGCGCCGCGTTGCGCACACTTCCCGCTGTCCCAAGCGGGCGGTCCTCGACGACGTACTCGATCTCCATGTCGAGCTCCGCACCGTCACCGAGGCGGTTGCGGATCTCCGCGCCGAGGTAGGCAAGCGTCACCACCACCTGGGTGATCCCGTGCTCTTTGAGCAGCCGGAGGATGTGCTCGAGCACCGGTGTGCCGACCACCGGGACGAGCGGCTTGGGCAAGCGGCTGGTCAGAGGGCGCAGTCGCGCGCCTTCGCCTCCCGCCATGACCACTGCCTTCATGCAGCCACCTCCTCGGCACCGGTCTGATCGCTCAGATCATATGGCGCGGCCGAAAGAATTACGCGCGGGACGGAGCACCGCCGGTCGTCGGGAGCACCACTCGCTGATGCAGGCACATGAAGCGGAGCCGCTCGAGAAGACCGTCGATGACGATCGGCCAGGCGAAGTCCGCCGCGTCGCGCCGGGCCGCGAGGCGCAACCGATCGGCGAGCGCCGGTTGCTCGACCAGCCCGCGCAGCGCGCTCGCGATCTCGGCCGGATCGTCGGTCTCCACCACGATCGCGTTGCCGTACGGGCGCGCGTACTCCTCGCCGGTCGCGCCCACCATGGCGACGCCGCCGGCAGCCATCGCCTCGAGCCCGACCAGCCCGAAGGGCTCGTGACCGGAGTTGGCGAGAACCGCGGTGGCGGCCACGTTGATCTGGGTGATCACCTCGTCCGGGAGGAAGCGGCGCAGATGCACGATGGGCGCGCCGTCGGTCTCGGTGAGCGCACGCACGATGCCACCGGCGTCCTGCACCGGTTCGTGCCAGTCGGTCACGGTGAGCCCGCACTCGGCAGCAAACGCGAGCACCGTCGCGCCGTATGGTTCCATGCCGCCGCGGATCAGCATCCGAGCCTGCAACCCCTCGGAGCGGAGCTCGGCGATGGCGGCGACAGCCTGCGTCCAGCGCTTGTCCGGGCTGAAGCGGCCGATCTTGAAGGCGAGGCACTCTGTCCCCGCCGCCGCACGGATCGCGCGTGCTGCCGAGCCGTCCACCGGAGCGAGCGCATTCTCAGGAATCCCGTTGGGGATCACCACCGGGTTCACGTTGTACGGCCACATCAGGTGCTTCATGTACTTGCTCACCGTCGTGATCGAGGCCACGAACTCGAGCACCGGCCAGTCGATCGCGTCGAAGCCGAAGAGGTTGTTGGCGTTCCACAGGAGCACCGAGCTCTGGCGCAGGCCTTGGACATGCAGGCGATCGCTCAACGCCTTGCAGAACCACGCCGTGTGCCACTCCTCGCAGAGCACGGCGGTGATGCGCCCCGCCTCGGTGGCCGGCCGGATGATGCTGTCGATGAGCGCATCCGGGAGTGTCGCGGTGAGATCGCGAATCTTCGCGAGCTCCCCCTCATATACGCCGTTGCGATAGCGGTCGCTGATCTGCTGTCCCCAGCGCACGAGCTGCACGCCCTGCTCGAGCTCGGCTCCGGGCTTGTCGGGATCGCCGACGAAGACGAGCGTCGTGCGGAAGCCGAGTCCTGCGAATGACCTGCAGAGCTCGCGGGCGCGGACGCCGAGGCCCCCGGCCTGACTGTACTGGTCGGGTCCCTCGAAGGACACCATGACGACATCGAGCGTTTCAGGGGTGAACATCGCCGCACAGTGTGCGAGACTTCGCGGCCGCAGGCGGATTTCGTTTGTGGAATGTTGCGCGCGACTACCCCGCTGAACCGCCCGCCAACAGACGTGCTGAGCGACAACCCTGGCGTGATACTTTGGTCATGACCGTGCGTCTTCCCTCTGCTCTCGTGGCGACCGCGCTGGCCATGGTCGTGGTCGTGGTTGCATGCGCGGGGACCTCAGGGGCTCGCCCGTCCTGGCTGGTGAGCCATCACCTGGGCGAGCCGAAGGGAGTGCTGACGGTCGGGGTGCCCGGATCCGGAGCTCGCGACGCCGTTCTACGATCCGGAGCGAGCCGGCTCGAGATCGTCACGTGGGGAAGTTCCGGGTGCCCGAGGTTGCCGGTTCGCATGCTCACCTCGGCAGCGAACACGGTCTCCGTGACGATGAGCGATGGCGCCGCGCCGGCCGGCACTACGTGCACCGCTGATCTCGCGCCCACGACGAGCGTCATCCAACTCCCCGGCACGCTCGACCTGGCTCAGCCCGTCGGCGTGGCAGTTGTCGACGGCGTCTTTGGTATATCGCTCACTCTTCCGGCACCGCAAAGCGCTGGCGCCTAGCCTCGCGTTTCCCCACTGCGAAACCGGCCCACGGAGGTGCCGGCTTCGACATGCGCCCGGTCCCTCATCGGAGCGTCGGTTGCGACCACGGATGGGGGCCGAAGCCCCCGATCCTGGTCACGAAAGAGGCGAAGGACCGGCTGGCGGGCGCCGGGCTCTCCGCCCGAAGAGAGTGTCCCAAACGGCTCGAACGTAGCCTCGGATGCTGGGACACAGATGTGTAACGAGAGGGGCACGTTGTCACAGACCCAGCAGGGCCGCCGCATTCCCTCCCATCACGAGCGCACGCTCCGCGACGGTGAGATCCGCCTCCGCAAAGGCGTCGATGTAGCGCCTCGCGGGCAGCAGCGGATAGTCCGATCCAAAGAGCAACCGGTCGGCGCCGACGAGATCTGCAACCGCTCGATACGCAGTCGGCCTGAACAGGTACGGCCCCGCCGCCGTGTCGAACCAGAGGCGCCGGCAGAGCTCGGCCACCTCCGGCATGTGCGCGTAGAAAGGAAGGCCGCCGCCAAGGTGCGCGCAGACGAGCTGCAACGCCGGGTGCCGCATCGCAAAGGCAGCGATCCGATCCGGTGTGGCGGTGCCCTTTCCCGGGTAGTCGTGCCCGACCGGCTCACTGCAGTGCAGCACGAGCGGGATCCCGAGATTGATACACGCCGCGGCCATCTCGTCGATTGCAGGCGCTGCCAGGTCGAAGCCCTGCGCGTCGGCGTTCAGCTCACCTGCGCCACGCAATCCGGCAGCAGCACAGCGCTCCAACTCCTCCACCGCACCCGGGCGCGCCGGGCTCACCGTCGCGAAGCAGGTGAGGCGGTCGCCATGGGCTCGCTGCACCTCGATCAGATGGTCGTTGACCTCGGCACAGTGCCGAGCGTCGGCGAACGGCCAGCCGAAGCACACCGATCGATCGATCCCGGATGCGTCCATCGTGGCGAGCAACTCGCCGGCGGTGACGATTGTTCGTTCCCCCTGGTGGCACATGTCGAACCACGGGTCGACCGCCGCGAGTCGATCGCGCGCATCGCGCATGGCCGCCGGCAGGATGTGGACGTGGCTGTCGATGATCATCCAAGCCACCGTCCCTGCGCGAAGATCCACGTCCCCGCGCACATGAGCACGGCGCTGGCGCCGAGCATCAGCGGACGGACGCGCGGGTAGCGCTGGGTGAGATCGGCGACGAGCAGCACCACGGGAAACAGCGCAAGGCTGTAGCGCGGCTGGGAGCGCCAGAACGGCAGCGACGCAGTCATCAACCACGCGATGGTGCAGTACAGGGCGAGGGATCGGGGGATCCGCGACGAGGCCCACATGCCGGCACAGAGCACGAAGCCGAGGAGTCCATATGCGACTTCGCGGGCGAAGATCGATCGCGTCTCCCCGTTGGAGGCGATCATCAGCGTGTGCCACGTGGCCGCGAAACCGGCCCAGGGCAGGGTGGGCTGCAGGCCGAATGACGGCAGATGGTCGGCATGGAGCAGTGCCAGCGCATCGCCGATGTGGACCTGCATGTACAGGCCGTAGAGCACGAGCGGGAGCGCGGCGAGGAGGATGAAGAGCATGTCCGCACGCGGCCGCCACCCGGCGCGGCGGAGCTGTTCAAGAGCCAGCGCGGGGATGAGCGCGAGCCCGGTGAGACGGAACGCGCACGCGAATGCGGCGGCGACAATCGCCTTGCGCGAGTTTCCCGCCCGGGCGTAGGAGAGGCTCGCCGCAGCGGACGCGAGGAAGGTGCTCTCGCTGAAGGGGGCGATGAGAAAGAGCGCTGTCGGTGCGAGCGCGAGCAGCCACACCGAGAAGTTCGCTGCCGACCGATCCCGCTCGCCGAGAACGAGGCGAGTCAGATACCAGAGCGCGACCGTCTCGGCAGCGGCGTTGACCAGCCACGAGGACCAAACATCGTCACGCGTCAGCACCGCGACGGCGCGCACCACCAGCGGGAACCCGGGAAGGAACGCGTCGCGATAGTCGAGGTGCGCCGGGTATCCGTGAGCTGCGATCGACAGGTAGCTGATCGCGTCCCAGGAGACCAGGTGGTCGCGAAGTCCGGTGAGCAGCGGCGTCGCCGGGAAGTCGACGGCCAGAACCGCGGCGAAGACACCGAGCCAGAGCAACCGCGATAAAGCGACGGCGGCAAGCGCCGTGCCCCACGACGACGATGCCAGCCGCTGTCTCACGCGGGCGGTTCGAGCCCGTCGAGCAGTGCCGGGTCGCTGCGGAGCTGCCAGAGCTCGTGGAACGCGCGCAGGACCACACGCACATCGGCGCCGGTGGCGCGACCCGTGGTGCGCGGATAGTGATGCACGCCGACGTCCATGAGCCGGTATCCGCACTTGCGCGCACGCACCAGCAACTCGGTGGACACAAGGGCGCCGTCCACCTGCAATCCCTGTCCGACTGCGCGCGGGAACAGCTTGAAAGCGCAATTGACGTCACGCGCCGTGGGTCCGAACGCGACGCGGACGAGACCGAAGAATGCCTTGTGATAGAAGCGCCGGACCCACGTGTCCCTGCGCCGGATCCGGTACCCGCAGACGACGCGGTCAGGCCCGTAGAGCGCGAGAAGTCGCGAAACCTCGTTCGGATCGAACTGACCGTCGCTGTCCATGAGGAACACCGCCTCACGAGTTGCCGAGTCAAAGCCGGAACGGAGCGCGCCGCCGTAGCCGCGGTTGCGCGGATGCGACACCACGCGGACATGCGCCCCTGCGCTCGACGCACGTACCGCCGTCGCATCGCTGCTGCCGTCATCGATGACAAGGATCTCGAAGTCGGCGACGCCCAGGTCGGTGAGCGCGCGATCGGTGCGCGCCACGGTCTCGGCGATCACCGCCTCCTCGTTGTATGCGGGCAGCACGACGCTGATCGACGGATACACGGCGGCGTCGGCTGCGGTCACGTCAGCCTCTGCCGCGCACGTCGTAAATGGTGATGTGATCGGTGCGGGCAACGACCGGGAATCCCTGATCCGCCCACCAGCTGATGCTCTCCTGCGCATCGATCGCCCCTGCGTCCGTCAGCCGGTTATCGATCTCCACGTAGCTGATGTCGTACTTGCGCAAGAGGCCCGGGACCGGGCACGTGGCCGGATCCGCGGCGCACCCGGTGTACATCGTCTGCACGTCGTTGAAGCGGGTCTCGAAGCTGATGCCGTAGCTCCACAACCATCCGCCATATCCCATCACCCCGATGCGGCCGGCCACGGCGAGCACCGGATCGTTGGGACGGCCGAACGTGAGAAACACGGAGCCTTTGGGAGTCACGCGGTCGATTGTCGATGCAAGCTGCAGTTCCTGGGTGTTCGCGATCGTGTAGGGACCGGTGATGCTGTCCTGCGGCGGCGTCCACGGCAGGAGCCGGAGCACCACGAGGGTACCCGTCAGAAGCACCGGGGCAACGAGCACGATCGCCGCCACTCGCGGCCATGCGCGCTGCCACCAGTTGGCGGCAAGCGCGCCGATGAGCAGGGCGATGACGAGGTAAAAGTAGACAAGCAGCTTGGTGTTGTCCCAGTTCCACGACTGAAAGACCACGAGGTTGCACGCCGCGAAGATGATCAGCGCGCCGAGCGCCATCTCGAGCAGCGGCACCGGGAACGCCCCTGTGATGACGCGCCCCACCTTGCCCCCGCCGATCCGGATACCGGCAGCGATCGCGATGAACGCCAGGAGCGGCACGGCGATACCGAGATTCGCGAGCCAGAATCCCCACCACTTCGCCGTTCCCACCATCCCGATCGCCTGAATGGCGCCACTGAACAGGTTGCCGACGGTGAGCGCGAGACGCCCACCGGGGTCGGCCGCGCTGCCGGCGTTCGCCAGCCACCCGGGCTCGAGATATGGATAGACGTTGCTGCCGTACGGCGTCACCGCGGCGCCGTGTTGCGAGAGGGCGAGCTGCCCGAGCCGGATGCCGCCGAGCAACAGCGCAACGCCGGCGAGCACCCACCACTCACGCCGCCGCCGTCGCCAGAGCAGCACGAAGAGCAGGATCGACAGCGCGATGAGCGTCTGCACGTGGACGATCGGCAGCAGTCCGATCAGCACACCGGCAAGCGCAAACGGCTCCCGGCTCGGCCCATGAGATGACGCTCCAGCGAGGACGAGCAGGAGCACGGAGATGGCCGCGGCGAAGCCGAAAAGCAGCGTGCGCTGCGGCAGCCACCACGCCATGAGCGGCGTGTACCACTCCATGTTCGGCAGTGGTGCCGTGCCACCGTCTGACGGCAGGCCGTCGTATGCGCGGGTCTGCGCGGCGATCGTCCCGGGAAGATCGTGGAGCGTCCATCCCACGATGGAGATGCCCGTGGTGGGGTGGGTGATCACGTATTGCAACGTGCATTGCGTCGTGGTGAATCCATGGCTCGTGCACGCGTCTGCGAACGCGCCGATGAACCCGAGGCCACCGCCGATGAAGCAGATGAGCAGCGCGATCACGCCGGCCCCGGTGCCAAGTCCGAGGCGGCGGCCGAGCGCGACCACGAGCAGGGCGATGACGACAACCAAGACAGCTCCGGGTATCGCAAGCGCAAGACCTGGCGCAAGCCCGAGCGTCATCAGCGTGGCCGCGTGAAAATCGGGCAGGAACGGATACAGCAGCGTGGTGCCGCTCAAGAGCGGGTTCACCGGCGGGATGTTGGCGCCCGAAGCAAAGCTGGCAGCGGTGGTGAGGTGCTGCGACCAGTCCGCCCACACGGTCGGGTATCCGGCCTCGAGACCGCCCGCGTCCGAGTACACGGTGTGCCCGAAGATGGCGATCACCACCACCGTACCGCCGACGAACGCAGCGATTGAGAACCACGGAACGTGCGTCGCCCAGCGGTCGCGGGTCTCAACCCATGATGCGTGCCAGGTCGCCCGTGGGTTGACCGTCAGGAGTGATATCGCGAGCGCTCCGCCCAATGTCAGCAGTGGACCGAGCAGGACGGTTTCGGTATCAAGTCCGAAGAGCAGCGAGAGCCCGTATGTCGCGCCGGTGCCGATGATCAGCCCGCTCGTCAGGCCGATCACCAGACGCTCGACCAGCGTGAGATGGGTGCGGACGAGCCCGGAGAGCGCTGCTCCCGCCGCGAGCGTCAACGCGGCGTCGAGGATGACGAGGAAGGTTGTCACCCGACGTCGACCCAGACCCTCATCTGTTGGTCGGCAGAGCTCTGCGGCATGGCCGTCCAGATCGGGTAGAAGAAGATGAACGCCGCGAGCACGCTCGCGATCACCGCATACGCGACCGGCGCCAGTGACAACTCGCGGTCACCAAACGGAATGCGGACCCGGCGCAGTGCGCTCAACGCATATGCGAGCGCGAGTGCGGTGAACAGCAGCATTCCGAGCGCGTGATAGAAGAACAGTACGCGGCGTTCGTTGCCGGGAACCCACATCATCCACGACGCCACGTAGCCGAGAATGATGAACGCGGGCACAAAGCGCCGCGAGATCGCTGCGGAGAGCGCGACCAGCGCAGCGAAAACCACCATGCCGACGAATGCGATCGCGAACCAGGAGCCCGGATACGTTCGCGCGATCTCGTACTGCGATGACGGATCCATATGGAATAACGCCGTGAATTGGGCAGCCGTGTACGACGTGTTGAAGTTCGTCGGGTTGTGATATCTGACCGCTGCCTGGTAGATGATGATCATCGCCACCAGCGAACCGAGACCGATGAGCGCAACGAGCAATCGCCACCAGTTGGGTCCGCGTGTGAGCCGCCACACGCAGAAGAGCAACGCGAGAATGCCGAGCCACCAGATCCCCGGATTGCCCATGTCGGTGATCTGCGCGACCGCCCCATTGTTGGGTTGCGATGTCGCGTAGAACAGCACGGGGTGTTCCATGATCGGCCACGTCAGCCACAGCGACGAGTACGGGTGACTGTGGCACTCCTCGGCGTGGTAGCGAAGCGACGCGGCGGTGATCTGCACGATGTTGTCGATGGCCTCGACCGGGTTCGGCACCGTCACCGAACCCACCTTCATGACCGGCACGTTGAGTGTCACCGGCGTTCCGGGCAGACCGGAAACCGCGGGATTGCAACCGGTGAAGAAATACACGTCGGTGTGCTGGATGGTCTCGTAGCGCGAGAAGGACGCACCGAAGATCGCAAGCGCGATGAGCCCGCCCAGGGCGTAGTGGAGAATCGCTCGCGGCCCCGCGGCGTGCCGCCACATGATCGCCTCCGCGCGGCCGGGTCCTGCGATGCGACGCAACCACGGGATGAATCCCGCGAGGTATGGCGTCAGACCGCGCATCACGATGAGCCCGCCCGCGACGACGAGCGGCGCGAGCGCCGTCAGCTTCGCCGCGAACGCGAGCCCGGCGACGCCCGCCATCACATAGAGCGTGGTTCGCCACTGCGCGCGGGTGCGGGCCTGCCAGTGCAATAAGAAGACGTAATAGAAGAGCGCCACGAAGAAGATCGCGATGATGTCGATCACGCCCGTGCGTGATTCGACGAAGGCCAGCCCGTCAAAGCAGATGAAGAGGGCCGTCACCAGGGCGAAGAAGCGGTCTCGACGGAGCCGCAGCGCCACCAGGTACATCATCCCGACCAGCAGGCTGCCGAAGAGCGTCGTGCTGAGCCGCCACGTCCAGCTGTTGAAGCCGAAGAAGGCGATCGGGGGGGCCATCAGGATCTTCGCCAGTGGCGGCTCGGGGTCGAAGTACGACTCGGCCGGCTGGCGGAGGTCCTTGGCGGCGTCCACCGGGAAGTACACCTCGTCGAAGACGTATCCGCAGACGCTCACGTCGGTGTGGCTGACCTTGACCCCGTCCACGACTCCGGCCGGGCCGACGGGCACGGGGGTGCACTCCGCGGACTGGCCGCTCGTGGTGGGGTACCCGACCCCGTACGCGCTGATGGTCCCGGTGCCGCTCAGGAAATCGGGGAAGATCGGGCTCGCGAACCGCAGTCCGAAGGCCACGACGACGAGGACGATGACCGCGATGACATCGAAGCGAGTGAGATCAAGGAACCCCCGGAGCCCTGCCCTGACGAGCGGGAGGCCGCCGTCGGACTCAGGTCTGGTAGGCTCTGAGGTCAAGACTTCTGTTGACATCTCTTTACAAGAATTGGAGGTTCCTTTACTGCTATCCTGAGAGGCGAGGGGTACAGTCAAGGCCGCAGCCTGCAGGCTGCCCACATTTGAAACTCATTCCCTTCCTGAAAGGCCGGAGGGTTCCCCCTCCGGTCTTTTTTTGCCCATCGACGATGCAAATCGGTGGCAGGAGGTTCGGAGGAAGACGGTCACGCGAGCGATGCTGACATAGGCATCAGCCCCGCGGACGTGCCGAGGCTCAGGCGGCCGTGGAGATCGGGGCAGCGCCCGCCGGAACGATCGCCAGCATCCGATCGATGGCGCCCCGCGCTTGAGCCGCGATGACCGGGTCGACCTCGACCCGAGGCGCCATGCGCTCGAGCGACGTCGCCACCTTCTCGAGCGTGATCTTCTTCATATAAGGGCAGACGGCGGCTTCCGAGGCGGCGAGGAACCGCTTCATCGGAGACTGCTCCTCCATCCGGTGGAGGATGCCCACCTCGGTCGCGACGATGAAGGTCGAAGCCGGAGACTCGGCCGCGCGCCGGACCATGCCTTCCGTCGATGTGACCACCGTTGCGGGGCCCGCGATGTCGCCCGATGACATCCGGTACAGGGTCGACGATGTGCAGCCGCATTCCGGGTGGATGAGCAACTCCGCGTCGGGATGCTCGTGCCGCATCTTGTCCAACCGCTCTGGAACGATGCCTGCATGGACGTGGCACTCCCCCATCCAGACGTGGAGCTTGCGACCGGTGACCCGTTCCAGGTGGGCGCCGAGGAACATGTCCGGGCAGAAGAGGATCTCGCGATCTGCGGGGATCGAGCGGATCACGGCTTCGGCATTGGACGAGGTGCAGCAGTAGTCGGAGAGCGCCTTGACCTCGGCGGTGGTGTTCACGTACGACACCACGACCGCCCCCGGGTACTGCGCCTTCCAGGCGCGCAGCTGGTCGGCGTCGATGGTGGCGGCGAGCGAGCAGCCCGCCTCCAGATCAGGGAGGAGCACGGTCTTCGTGGGCGACAGGATTGCCGCGGTCTCGGCCATGAAATGGACGCCGCAGAACACGATCACGTCCGCGTCGGTGGCGGCGGCCTGCTGCGAGAGCCCGAGCGAGTCACCGACGAAGTCGGCGATGTCCTGGACTTCGGGGCGCTGATAGTTGTGCGCCAGGATCACCGCATTCCGCTCGTGCCGCAACCGCTCGATCCGGTCCAGGAGCCTGGTCCGGTCTGCAGTCGCTACGTCCCGCTCAGCTGTGATCACCCGCCACCTAATCCCGTTTGCACGGGGTTCGTGGATAAAGGTCAGATTGACCTAAGCAAGTATAGCAGGGTCGGGCGCCTGCGCCAGAGACAGCATCAGTGAGCGGATTCATGGTCTACCGTGGTGCCGTGACGGTGATCGGGGTCGTGGTGCGGCCGAGAAGCACGTTCGCCGCCCTGGCGGCTTCGCCGCGTATCGCGCTCGGTTTCGCCGCGGTCCTGGGGAGTGCGATCGTGTCGCTGCTCCTCGGCCTGCTCGCCAACCAGCTCGACAACGGCGGCCGCTCGGGGACCGTCGCCTCGCTCGTGCTTCCGCTGCTCTTTCTCGTGTACTGGGGAGCCGCAGCACTCATCATCGATGCAGCTGCCGGCCTCGCGAGGCAGGCAGGGCGGTGGCGACAGTACCTCGCGGTCAGCGGCTTCACCTTCATCCCCTGGATTGCCTACGCGATCCTCGCGGTGATCGAGGCGGCCTTTGGTGCCGGCAGCGCCGCCGAATACGTCGTCGCCTGGCTGACTTTCCCGCTTCTCGGGTGGTTCCTCGTCCTGACGACGCTCGCGGTGCTCTCGGTCTTCGACGTGAGCCCGTTTGTGGCGGTATCGATCGCGATGCTGCCCAACGCAGTGCTGCTGTTCATCCTGATCGCGGCGCTCTCCTTGGCCAGTCTCTGAGTGGCTCGCGCGACGTCTGAGACAGCGCACTGGCGCCGTCGCGGCGTGATCCCGGCGGTCGTCCTTGCGGTCTACGTTCTCCTGGCGTTCCTGCTGTGCATCAACGCATGGCGCGCGCCAGTGGCCACGTACGTCGGGCAGGGGCCGGATCCGATTCAGCAGATGTGGGGCATCGCGTGGGTGCCATACGCGATCAGCCACGCGCTCGACCCGCTGTACACGCATTTCCTCAATCAACCCACCGGCACAGACATCCTGTGGAGCACGCCGACGGCACTCGTGGTCACGCTGCTCTGGCCCATCACCGCGCTCTTCGGCACGACGGTCACGTACGACCTCGTCATCACGCTGAGCCTCGCGCTCGCGGCGTTCTTCGCGTATCTCGTGATCAGACGGTGGGTGCCCGGCGGCGTCGTGGCACCCGCGGTGGGCGGCCTGATGTACGGGTTCTCACCGTTCATGACCGGACAGCTGATCGGCCACTACAACCTGGTGCTCTCGGGCGTGACCCCACCGCTCGCGCTGATGCTGGCCGACGAGATCCTGGTGCGCCAGCGGCTCCGGCCGCGCACGCTGGGCCTGCTCGCGGCGCTCCTCGCCGTTGTGCAGTTCTTCATCGCGCAGGAGTTCCTGCTGACGGAGTTCATCGTCGGAGTCATCCTTGCGGTGGTGCTGGCGATATCGCACCGCGATGTGGTGCGCGCGCATATCGGATTCATCGCGCGCTCGCTTGCATGGGCTGCCGTGCCGGCCGTCGTACTGCTCGCATTTCCCACATGGCTGCAACTGTTCGGCGCGGACCACGTCGTGACGCCCGGCGCGCTCCACGGCACCGATATCTACGTCACGGATCCCACCAACTTCGTCGTGCCGACCGTTGCCCAGCTGATCAGTCCGCAGGTGGCCACCAACATCTCGTCGCACTTCAGCGGCAACGCGTCCGAATGGGACGCGTACCTCGGGATACCGTTGATCCTGCTGCTCGTTCTCGCGACCGTGCGGTTCTGGAAAATGCCCGCGATCAGGACGGCGGGCTTGCTCGCGCTGATCATCGCCGTGCTCTCATTGGGGCCGCATCTCAACGTGCAGAAACACGTGCTGCTCGCGCTGCCGCTGCCGTGGTGGATCCCCGCGCACATCCCGGTGCTCGATGACATCCTCCCGAACCGTCTGATGGTTTACGTCGACCTCGCTGCCGCGGTGATCGTCGCGTTCAGCCTGAGGTTGCTCTGGGTGCTGCGCCGGAGTCCGTTGCTCAACCTGGCGGTGGCTGTCGTCGTGCTCCTCCCGCTCGCGCCAACGCTGCCCGCGCCGGCAACCCACATCAACACGCCCGCAGTGTTCGCGTCCACCATCCCTTCCCCGATCGCGCCGGGAGACACCGTGCTCTTCGAACCCTTCCCGAGCGGCGACTACTCGCACGCGATGGGATGGCAGGCGAGTGCCGGTTTCGCGTTCCGGTTGGTCGGCGGCTACATCATCGGACCGTATGCGCCCGGGGTCGAGTCGCTGCAGGGATTGATCCACTCCATCGCCGCAACCTATGACATCTCGTATTCGGTGCCGACCATTACGGTCACCGACGACGAGCGCTCCGAGATCGTCGACGCGCTGTTCGATCTCGGCGTCAGTGACGTCGTGGTTGGCAGCGACGCCAGCCCCGGGACTGCCTTGCTCTTCACAGCGGTATTCGGTGCGCCCCCGAGGACCTCCGGTGGATTCCTCATCTGGAAGGTGGGCGTGTACCACGGCTGACCACGAGACACCGATCAGTGACAAGCGGACCGCCCTGGGGATTCACGCCTATTCTTTCCCGGTGACTCCTGATCGGCCGCGCGGCAGCGCGCCAGTCGTCAGCCTCGTCATCCCCACGCGCAACGAGGCGAACAACGTTCAGCCCCTCGTGGACCGGGTCACCGCGGCACTGGGCGCCACCCCGTTCGAGATCTGCTTCGTCGACGACAGCGACGACAATACCGGCGATCTGCTCCTCGAGCTCGCCAATTCGAACCCCAACGTGCGCTGCCTGCTTCGTCAGGGAGCCGACCGCTCCGGCGGCCTCAGCACGGCAGTCGTTGCGGGCCTGCACATGGCGCGGGGTCTCTACGTCTGCGTGATGGACGCCGACCTTCAGCATCCGCCGGAACTGATCCCCGTTCTGCTTGCCGAGGCAGAGCACGGCGCCGACCTCGTCGTGGCAAGTCGGTATGCACCAGGCGGGAGTCACGAAGGCCTCGGGACCCCGGTGCGCCGGCTGGTGAGTCGCGAGGCGACCGCGCTGGCGCGGATACTCTTCAAGGAGGCCCGGCAGAGCTCCGACCCGCTCTCCGGCTATTTCCTCTGCCGCCGCGCCCTCATCGACGGCATCGAGTTCCGGCCGGTCGGATTCAAGATCCTGCTCGAGCTGCTGGTCTGCGTCCCCGACCTGCAAGTCGTCGATGTGCCGGTGACCCAAGGGCCGCGCGCCGAGGGCGTGAGCAAAGCCACGGCCCGCCAGGGACTCCTCTACCTGCGCCACCTCCGTTCGCTGTTCTTCGACGTGCCGGGATCGGCGCGGACCTGGAAGTTCGGGCTCGTCGGGTTCAGCGGGCTCTGCGTGTTCATCCCCGTGCTGGCGATTCTTTCCGTGGTGGGCCTGAACCCATTGATCGCGTTCGTGCCCGCCTTCGGCCTCAGCGCCGCCTGGAACACCGCCTTGAACTGGCGTCTGACCTTTGGGGATCAACGTCGTGGCGGTCAGGGCTCACGGCACTACCTGGAGTTCGCCCTCCTCAGCGGTTGCGTGATGTTCTGCGCCTTCGCGGTGCTCGTCGACATCGGCGTCCCCGGCGTCGTCGCCGGCCTTGCCGCCGCGCTCGTCGCGATGCTCCTCAACGGTCTCGTCAACCGCGCGCATCTGCACCACAGCCCGTCGAAGTGGGCGTCGATCGCCGTCGACCATGGCGTGCAGGGCGGCCTCGCGCGCCTCGCCGACGAAGTGAGTGCGGACCGCGCATATCTCCTTCCGGCACGCGGCGATGCATCGTCCGGCCTGCCCGAAGGGCTACTCGCGCACGTGATCGCTCACCGGCGGCCGGTGCTCGTCACCGAGGCTGCGTCATATCGCGCCCAGCGGCGATCCAACATCGAGACGGCATCGCGGATGCTGTTGCCCGTGGTGCGCGACGACCGGGTGGTCGCCGTCGTGGTCTGCGAACGCTTCGCACCGGGTGGGTTCGAAGCCGCTGCGCTGGAGACCGCGACTCTCGCGGTGGCGGCCATCGAACCGCTCATCACCGCGGCATCGAGCGAGCAGCAGGAACGCCCCGAGGTTGCCCCGGCGCGAGCCGCGCCCGGACCGGCGAGGTAGTTCCGACGTCGGCGGGGGCGTTCGTTGCCGATCGTAATCGGACCCGGTTCCGCAGCCAGGGAGCGCGGCGGTCCGTCATCTGCCTCACCGGCATCGTCGCCGCGGCGACACTCCGGACCGCCGTCGGGTCGTCTGACACCGCTGCCTCGATGCCGGCAGGGATCGTCTTCGCGGTGGCGCTGCTCGTCGTGGCCGCAGCCGCGGGGTGGCGCCCCGGACGGCCGGCGTTCGCGGCGGTCGGGCTCGGGGCGGTTGGTGGCGGCACCCTGGTCGGCGCGTGGTTGCTCTCACACGGCGGACCCGGTGTCCACGTCGCTCCGGTCGACTCCGCGCTTGCGCTCTGGACCCCGGTGGTCGCGTTGGTGGCGGTGGCCGAGGAGGTCGCGCTTCGCGGTGCGCTCTTTAACGCCATGCGCTCCTGGAGCGGCGACGGCGGTGCGGTGGTGGTGACCACGTTCCTCTTCGCGGCGATGCACGTGCCCCTCTACGGCATCGGCTCTCTGCCGCTCGACCTCGCGGTCGGGCTCCTGCTCGGCGGACTCCGGATCGTCAGTGGCGGGGTGCTCGCTCCTGCGGTGGCTCATGTCGTCGCCGACCTGGCCGGCGGGTGGCTGCTGTGACCACTCGCCGTGGCTGGGCCGTGGTCGTGCTTTCGGTCCTGGCGCTCACGTTGGTCTGGCGATTCCTTCCCGAGGGATCGCCGCCGATCTACGACGGACAGTGCATCGCCGACCCCTACGTGACGCTGAGCGGCAGTCCGCCCGCGAAAGGGGTAACCCAGACGTTTCCCCAGGCGAGCACCTTCCCGTCTGCTGAGGTGAATACCACCGAGTCGCCGCCGCAGGCGATTCTCCTGACGCTGGCAGGGACCTTCGTGAACTCGACGCCGGTCACCGTGAGCGTCACGCCGATCCCGGCACCTGCGGTGCAGCCGCCGAACGGTCACATCCAGGGCAACGTGTACCGGTTCTCAGCAGTCAACGCCTCGGGCGGTCAACTTGAACCGATATCGAAAGCGCTTGCCGTTTACGTGATCCTCCGAGCGTTGCAGTCGGTTCCGGCGCCGACGATCGATCGCTTCAACGGCACGTCATGGGTACCGCTCACCACCATGAATGAAGGCTGCGGCAACAGCTTCGAGGTGGTCACGAGCCAGCTCGGGGATTACGCCACCGTGGTCTCAGGCCGCAACGGGACCACCCCGGCGTCATCCGGTGGTGGCATCCCCGGCGGCGCGATCATCGGGGCGCTGGCGGTGCTGCTCATCATCGCCGTCGTCGTGCTCTTCACCCTCGACCGCAGGCGAAGCGCCTCCCGCTGACATCAGGCGCGAAGCCGGGGAGCCCCGAGCCAGCTCTCCATCTCGACGAGCCAGCGTTCTCCAGGCGGCCCCATGCCGGCACCGGGAACACCGAGACGCTGCAGCAGCGAGCGCCGCCCGCCAAGCCGCACCGTCAAATGGTGCGGGAGGGCTGCGAGGTCCTGCGCCGCTTCGAGGGCCGTGTCCGCGTCTTCGGCGAGTCCGTCGATCAGGCCGAGCTCCACGGCACGGGTGCCGAGCCAGACATCGCCCGTGGTGACCCGAGCCAGGGCGTCGTCATCGAAGCCGCGGGCGGCGCGAACCGCACCGGTGAATCGCCGGAAGATGGCATCGACGAGCTCGCGCTCATGCGCCTCGTCCTCCTCGGTGGGTTCGCGCCACGGCGCTCCCATGTCCTTGAAGGGACCGGTCTTGGTCACCACCATGCGGGCGCCAACGCGACGGAGCGCATCCACCACGACCGGTCGGACGCTGATCACACCGATCGATCCCACCAGCGCGCTGGGAAATGCGAGAACGCGTGTTGCCGCGCAGGCGAGGAAGTACGCGCCCGAGGCGCCGATGCCTTTGATCCAGGCCACCACCGGCTTGCTCGCTGCGAGCCGCCGGACAGCCACGTAGAGCTGCTCGGACGCGATCGCGGTGCCACCGGGAGAATCGATCTCGAGCAGCACCGCGCGGATCCTCGGGTTGCGACGCGCGTGGCCGATCGTGCGGATGAGGTCATCGGTTCGCGCGGCCCCGCCGATCGCGCCCCGGACCTGGACCACCGCGATCCGTCTGCGGTCGGTGATGCCGGCGAGCCGCTCGGACAGGCCACGCTCGGAGATCACCCTTGCATGCTAGTCGGCCTGCACGTGACGGTGGTTCGCCCTCAGTGCTCGCCGGCCGTGCGCGCTGACGTTGCCTCTTGCAGGGCCGCGCTGACCGAGTCACCGGTGACGTCCAGGACCAGGCCGATGGTGTCGCCATCGTCCCAACCGCAGAGCGAGATCGAGGTCAGCGGCGCCGGACCCGTGGCCGGCGAGCAGATGAAGTCGCTGCCATCGGTCCTGGTATTGAGCGTCTTGCTGCTGATGACGTTCAACGCCCTGGGTCTTGAGCCCTGTCGTGAAGTCATTGAAGAACTGATTGGTGCTCGTCTCGATGTTCGGCCCCTGCGCGAGCAGCACGACGAGCATTGCGCGGCCGGCCTTGCCATAGACGCCGCTCACGACGTGGGTGGCGCCGTCCTTCTGCATGACCTGCCGCATCTGCTGCGTCACCGCGGCGGTGGCGGGCGTGTGAATCGCGATGAGCGCACCGACTGCTGTCGGCGTGGTGATGGTGTGGTCGGGGTGGGCGCGGCCGCTCAGCCACTCGTAGCCGGCGAATCCGAGGATCGCCACCAGAACCACGGTGAGTCCGATCCCGAGCACGCCCTTGCCGGAGAGCCGGCGCTTGTGCGGCGCCGCAGGCACGTCCCAGGCGGAGCGGTCGCGGTTCGCACTCGGGAGAGGCCGTGTTCCCCACGCAGCGGAGCCCTCTTCGGCCTTGCCGCGGTTCAGAGCCATGGTCTCGTCGCGACCGCGGATGTTCCATCCATGACCGCCGGGGCTGACGGGGCCGGCCACCTCGATCGGTTCGGGGCGGACCCCGATCGTCGGTGTCGAGAGGCGCTGCTGGGCAACGCCGAGCGAGGCGGGCACCGCTTCGAATGCCGGTGGTCGCGACCCTGGCGGCGCGCTGACCGGCGGCGGCGGAGGCGGCGGCGGCGAGGTGCTCAGGTTGCGGGGATCGGGCGTGGCGGGACGCGGGAGCGTGACGCGCGGAGCGGCCTCGAACGCAAGAGAAGGGTCACCGGGGTCGAGCGCCGGTTGCTTCGCCATGGGGGCGCGTTCGAAGTGCGCTTGGTCCGGGACCTTCGTGAACGAGAGGGGTGTTCCGCCGCCCTCTGGGGTGTGCTCGGTCATGTCTCCAATCCCGCACGGCGCGCGGCGTTGCAATCGAGATGACCTGAGCCTATGACGGCGGTCCTGCACAACAGGTGATGTCAGGGCACTGCTGCCGGAGTGTCACGGATGTGTCACGCCGTATCCACGGGGTGTGGTGACGGGCTGCGGGGTCAGTGGTAGTCGTGTGATCCGGAGAATCCGCCCTCTTTTGGCGGTCCCGGACGGTCGATCGGATCGCCGTCCGGCGTGAGCGCGGTCACCCGCTCGACGACCACGTTGACCCGGCCCAGTTGCACCTGAAGGCGTCCGTCCACCATGAGCAGGGGATGCCGGCTCACCTCGAGCGTCCGCTGCACCACCGCCGGGCGGAAGATCAGGTCGAGGTTGGCATCCTCGTCGGCGAGGGTGAAGAACCTGAAGCCACGCGCGGTCGACGGCTGCTGGCGCGTGATCACCAAGCCGGCGACGCGGATCCTCGTGCCGTCGGCCAGGTCGCGCACGTTCTTCAGCGGGACGCAGCCGAGGGCGGTGAGCCGCTCGCGCATGAACGACACCAGGTGCGGGCCGGTGCTCACTTCGCTGATCGCGTACTCGGTATTCACCCGGGTGCGCTCGTCCATCTCGGGCAGGATCGGTGGCGGTGCCGGGAGCGACATGAGCGGTGGCGCCGGGTCGCTGCTCGGATCGTGCGGGGTGTGCGGCGCATCGCCAAGCCGGTTGCCGGCCACAGCACCACTGCCCCGGGGAGGCCCGGTCACCACCGCGGCGGCGATGACCGTCTGCTCGGCCGGAGCGATGGTTGCCCTCCGGCGCTTTCGAGGCGGCAGCGATTCCTCGGTTTCCTTCAACGTCCAGAGCAGCTGGCGGCGCGATTTCCCGGCCGCAACGGCGTCGAAGGCGCCGACGCGGATGAGGTTCTCCATCGCCACACGGGGCAGGAGCGTGTGCCGCCAGAACGCGGCCACCGAGGTGTTGGCTCCGGCGACAACCGCGTCGTCGCACGCGGCGCGCGCAGTCGGTCCCAACCCGCGCACGTATGCGAAACCGAGCCTTATGCCGAAGTCCGCCGGGCCGGTCGCTTCCACGAGGCAGCGTGCCCGGCTCTTCGTGATGTCGACCGGCAGGACCTTGACGCCGTGCCGCTTCACATCGTCGACGAGGACCGACGGATGGTAGAAGCCCATCGGCTGCGCGTTGAGCAGCGCGCACGTGTAGTGCGCGGGATAGGTCATGCGCAGCCATGCGGTCTCATACGCGGTGCGCGCGAATGCCGCGGCGTGCGACTTGCAGAAACCGAACTCCGCAAAGCCGGCGACGCTCTTGAAGATCTGTTGCGCCACCTCCTCGCTGAGATCGTGCTCGATGCAGCGGCGGATGAAGCCGTCTCGCAGCTCCTCCATCTCCACCCGTGAACGATGCCGGCTCATCGCCCGCCGGAATCGATCAGCCTCACCGGCGGTGTATGCGGCGATCTCCATGACGATGCGCAGGATCTGCTCCTGGTAGAGGACGACGCCACATGTTTCCGCCAGAATCGGCTCTAACTTGGGGTGCAGGTATGTCACCGGCTCGAGGCCCTGACGGCGGCGGAGGTACGGATTGACGGCATCACCCTGGATCGGACCGGGGCGGATGATCGCCACCTGCACGATCAGGTCGTTGAAACACCGCGGCTGCGACTGCCAGAGCGACTGCTGTTGAGCGCGCGACTCGATCTGGAAGAGGCCGATGGTGTCGACCCTGCAGATCACGTCGAACACGCGCTGGTCGTCGAGCGGTAATTCGTCGAGATCGGGCCGCTGTCCCGTCGTCTGCTCGATGAGGTCGAGGCACTCCGCGACAGCCGACAGCGTGCGCAGCCCGAGCAGATCCATCTTGATGAGCCCGAGATCCTCCACGTCGTCCTTGTCGAACTGCACGACCACCCGGCCCGGCATGGTCGCCCGCTCCACCGGCACGACATCGACGAGCGGCTCCCCGGTCACGAGC
This sequence comes from Candidatus Dormiibacterota bacterium, assembly GCA_963791435.1. Classification (GTDB taxonomy): domain Bacteria; phylum Chloroflexota; class Dormibacteria; order Aeolococcales; family Aeolococcaceae; genus Palsa-851. The sequence continues at coordinate 45,808 of CAWBSL010000003.1, read as the reverse complement.
ATGCCGCCGACATGAATGCTCAAATGCCTTGGAGTTCCTTCTATGCGACGCAGAACTCCAATGAACTGCTCCCATGCGCGGTTGGTCACGGTACCGCCGTGTGTCGTGCCGATACCCGCGGAGGTGAGCGTCGACTCGACATCCGCCAGGTACCAACTGTCCGTGTGCGTGCTGAGCTTGTCGACCACGGTTTCCGGGAAGCCCATGGCTGCGCCCACCTGACGGATGGCCATGCGCGGCCGGAAGGTCACGACGTTGGCGACCATCCCGGTGCGGTCGGGGCCGTATTTCTCGTAGACGTACTGCAGCACCTGCTCGCGGTGGTCAGTGGAGAAATCGATGTCGATGTCGGGCGTGCCCTGGTGATCCTCATGGAGGAATCGCTCGAAGAGCAGGTCGTGCGCGACGGGATCCACGCGCGTGATGCCGAGCAGGTAGGCGACGATCGAGTCCGCTGCGCTGCCGCGTCCCTGGCCCGGGATGCCGCGCTCGCGGGCGAATCGCATGATGTCCCAGGTGATCAGGAAGAACTCGGCGAGATGCGTCTTCTCGATGACATCGAGCTCGCGTTGCAGGCGCGCGGCGACGGCGCGAGTCATGGGGTGGTACTTGCGCTGCACGGACTCCTGACAAAGTCCGTAGAGCACGGAGAACGGCGTCTCCCCTTCCGGCACGGGAAAGCCCGGAAAGCGCACGTCACTGAAGTCCAGTGACACCTCGCAGGCGGCAGCGATGCGCGCCGCATTGTCGAACGCCTCGGGAAGATCGGGGAGCAGTGCGCGAAGCTCCGCCTCGCTGTGCAGCCGGTGCTCGCTGTTGGGCAGAAGCAGGCCGTGCGCCGCAGCCTGGTCGAGTGTCGTGCGATGACGGATCGCCGTAAGCACGTCGAGCAGCGGCTTGTCGTCGGCGGTGGCGTGATCCGGCGTTGCGCTTGCCACCAGCGGGATGTCCGCGGCCCTGGCAATCGCCGCGCATTCCGCCACCAGCCAGCGATCGGCGGGATGCAGGTGATTGCTCACCAGCATCGCCGTGCGCTCGCGCCCGAAACACTCCCTCACCAGCTGCGCTTGACGGAGCGCTTCCCGGCGATCCCCGTGCACCAGCGCATCGACAACAGCGCTTCGTGAGCCACCGATCAGCGCGATGCAGTCATCAAGCTCCGCCGGATCGACACGCGCCGGATCGCTCTCGACGAGCAATGTCGTCGACGGCAATCCCGGCCATCCTTCGGGGAACGGTCCCGCCGTCGGCCGGAGCGCTGCCGGCCGCTCGGGTGGTGGCAAAGTCGGGCGTCGCCGCGGGAGGGACGAGCGCGAGTGCGCTCCAGCCTCCGAGATTCCTGCTATCTCGAGGCGGGGCTGCCCTTTGACACCCGCCAGTTGCGACGCGCTCACTGCGCGGCAGAGCTGGCGGTATCCCGTGCGGCTGCGTGCGAGGAGGCGGATTCGGGAGCCGCCGGCGAGCTCGAGCTCTGTGCCGATGATCGGATGAATCCCTGCCGCCTTCGCGGCCTGGATCAGCTCGACCGCTCCGTAGAGGCCGTTTCGATCGCAGAGACCGAGCGCGGCGATGCCGAGCTGGGCGGCCGTCTGGACCATGCGCTTCGGCGAAGCGGACCCTTCAAGGAAGGAGAAGTGAGAGCGGGCGGCGAGTTCGGCGAACCGGTGCATCGGCGCGGTGTGGCGGCTTGACAACTACTACAAATCTGTGTAACTATTCGCCGGGTCAGCCCAGCAAGGCACAAGGCTTCTCCCCTTTCCCGGCCGCCGGTTCCCCTCAACCGGCGGCCACCAGGAAGGGGCGGCGCACGGTTCAGTCATAGCGGCGCTCCCGATGCCATTCGCCGGTCTCGAGGTCCCGGTAGAGGTCGATGCATTCGCCGTCATTGAGGAGGCACCGCACGTAGTCGCGACCCACCGGGATCCGCCACCAGTCGGTCTCCACGCGCCAGGTGTTCACCACCTCGGCCACCCGTCCCCACACCGACCCGTTTCGGATCGCGACCGGCCGGCCGTCTGCACCGACGCGAACTTCGACGACGCCGTCGAGCAGCTCAGTCACCGGGTTGCCCCGACGGTACGCCGCTATGGCGAAATGCCTGGGGACATCCGCCAGAGCGGCGGACAGTGAAATCGGACATCGCTCCTCACTGACGAAGGACCGCCGCCTACTGGGACGGAAAAGCGGGAGCGCTGAGGCGGGAGGTCAGTGTAGCGAACAGATGTTCGATTCGCAAGCGCCCCGGCCCGGGGTCAAGCGGTTGCGATGACCGCGATCGACACCCGGAGGCCCTCCACGTCGAGGGGGAGTTTGGCGCCCTGCCTGGCCGGGGGGTCCGTTGGAAACCACGCCAGCCACTCCTCGTTCATCCCCGCAAAATCCTCGGGGTCTCGCAGGATGAAGGTGGCGCTGACGATCTTGTCGAGCGAGCTCCCGGCGGCCTCCAGAATTGCGGACACGTTCTTCAAACACTGCCGCGTCTGTTCCTGGATGGTGGTGCCGGCAAGGTGACCCGTGGCGGGATCGATACCGGCCTGGCCCGAGACGAAGACCAGTCCCGCTGCCTTCACAGCCTGGCTGTACGCAGGCGAACTCGGAGCCGCGGTGGTGTTCACGCAGTCTCTGGGCATCTCTCTCGCCTCCATGATGCCGGCGTCAGACGGGCCGGACGCTCAGCGGAGCCTACGACGTCGAAGCCAGAACCGGCGTGTCCCATGTGAAGCGCCGTTCTGGAAGGTCGCCGGGATCGAGTGCGAGCCTCGGCCGGCGCACCGTGGCCGCGCCGAAGCGGCTTCGGAGGCGATCCGCCGTGGCGACCACCGCGTCGTGGGCGCCGTCGCCGGGGCGGAGCAGGTCGGCCTGACGGCCTGCCGCCGCGGTCAGCCGGCCCACCCCGACCCGAACCGCTGCCACCGGGGCCTGGATCTTCAACTCGCCGAGGAGCCCGAGCGCCGCCGTCCAGAGCTCTCCAACGTTGCCCGAAGGCGCCGGTGGCACCACCGAAACCGAGAGCGCCTCGGCTTCCTCGATCTCGAACACCACGCTCACCTCACCCGCCGCCAGCGCCTCACCGGCGAGCCGGTTGCCGAGGGCTGTGACGCACTGCCGGACTCCGCGAAGCAGGATCTCGAGATCGCCGGTGGCGCCATCGAGCACGAGCCGCTCGCTCCATGCCCGCTGCGCCGGCATCGGATTGATCCCGCCACTGTCCTCGCCGCACGCCAGCCGGTACAGCCGGAGCCCGTCGGGACCGAACTGACGCTGCAGATCGGCCGGCCCGAGACCGGCCACCGCGCCGAGACAGTCGAGCCCGAAAGCCGCGAGCCGCGCGGTGACGGCAGGATCGACGGGCAGCACATCGAGCGGCAGCGGCGCCAGGAAAACGGCTTCCTCACCGGAGCGAACCCGGCGGATCCGGCCGGGATGGCTCGCCCGCGCTGCCAGGCGTGCGACGAATCGCGACCCCGCCACGCCCACGGCGATCTCCACGTCGAGCACGCCGCGCAATCCGCGAGCCAGCGCGGACGCCCAGGCGGCTTCATCGGGAAACTCGGCGTGACGACCGGAGAGATCGCCGAATGCCTCTTCATCGCCCGCCTCCACCGTGGGCGAGAGCCGGTGGAGCTCGGCGCAGACGGCGGCGCGCAACCGTGCGACACCGTCGGGATCGAGCGGGACGAACACCGCGGCGGGGCAGGATTGCTGCGCCTGGCGGAGCGGCTGCCCCACCCGCACGCCGGCCGCCCGAGCTGCCGCGGAAGCGGCGACGACCGGGAGGCGCAACTCGGGAGCACCACCCAGGATCACCGGCTCGCCGCGCAGCTCCGGGTAGCGGCGGAGGGCGGCCAGCAGCCCGAGATGCGGATGGCGAGCGCAGAGAACGCGCATCTCAACCTCGAGCCGCCACGCCGGCCACATCCGGAATGGGAACCGAGATCGGTTGCAGCCGCGGCACCACGACACTGGGCAGCCCGACCACCTCGGCGGTGGCGTACGGGCGCGGATAGCGGAGCAGCACGGTTGCCTCGGCACCGGGCGCCCCGAGCTTGCTCTTGCCGGTGGTGAGCCGCACCCGCAGCCCGGCCACATCGCCGTTGGCACGCTGCCAGCCGGCGGCCGTGCAGACGAGCGTGAGCGACGATGCGTGGCGAAGCGGCGCCGCGACCGGGGCCGGGGTGGCGATGACGCAGACGGCTCCGCGCTTGGCAACCGCCTCGGCGAGTGCGGCGAGCGCGTGCTCCCAGAGCGACGGCCGGGACTGCTCCCCGCCCAGCGCCACTCCCACCCACGGCATGCCCGCGACCACCAGGGCACGAGCCATCACCAACCCCCGCTCCCACTTCTCGGTGCCGGGAGAGATCACCAGGCAGGCGTCGAGGTCAGCGCCGAGATCGGCGAGAAAACCGGGGTCGAGCGTGCCCGCAAGATCCACGTAGCCGGTGTCGTGCGAGCGACTCGCCAGCGCGACCAGCGACTGCAGCAGCGTCAGCCGGCCCGAAGGACCGCGCCCCGCCGCGGCAAGCAGGGTGACCCGGCCGTGCGGCAGCCCACCCGGGGTGAGCACATCGTCGAGCACCGGCACCGCGGTGGACCACGTGCCTGCCTCCTCCGGCAATCCGCCACGGCGAAGTGCCTGGGGACCGTAGCGGGTTCGAAGTGTCGCCAGAGCGGCGGACAGGGAATCGGGCATCGCTCCTCACTGGGGTAAGGCCATCGCCGGCTGGGACGGAAGCAGGAGCGCCGAGGCGGGACGCCAGTGTAGCGAACAGATGTTCGCCGCGCAAGCAACAGAGCTGCGTCGTCCAGCGCAGCGGTGGCCTACACCGCCAGTTCGACGAGCGCCTCGATCACCGCCGACAGGAACGCGTCTCCGCCGCCGTGGCCGCTGTCGTCGATGACCTCGAGCCTGCTCGTCGTCCAGATCTGGGAGATACGCCAGGCGGTCTCGAGGGGACCGCTCACGTCGTATTTACCGCAGATGAGCATGCCGGGAATCCCGTTCAACACTGCGGCCTCGCGGAGGAGTTGACCCTCTTCAAGAAAGGCGGCGTTGCGCCAGTAGTGGGTCACGAGTCGGGCGAAGCGGAGACGGTACTCGGGGTCTTCGTAGCGCGGGTTGGGCGTGTAATTCGGCGCCAGTGACACGTGCGCGTTCTCCCACGCACACCACTCCCTTGCGGCGTGGTCGCGCACCTCGGGATCGGGGTCGAACAGGAGCGTCGCGTATGCGTCGACCAGTCGCAGATGACGAAGTTCCTGTGGCACGGCGCCAGCGAAACGATCCCACTCCCTCGGAAAGATCCGTCCGACGTCCTGGGTGATCCACTCCACCTCGCGGCGCGTGGTCGTCCCGACAAGCGCCACGACGAGCGCCTTGACGCGGTCGGTATGCGCCTCCGCGTACGCGAGACCCAACGTGCTGCCCCAGGACATGCCGAGCACGGTCCAGCGCTCGATGCCGAGGTGTTCGCGCAGCTGCTCGATGTCGGCAATCAGATGCTGCGTGGTGTTGCTGCCCAGGTCTGCGTCCACGTCGCTCGCCAGCGGACGGCTCCTGCCTGCGCCTCGCTGATCGAAGAGCACGGCGTCATAGAGATCCGGATCGAAGATCTGGCGCTGATTGGGACGTGCGCCCGATCCCGGCCCACCGTGCAGAAAGACCGCCGGCAGGCCCTCGGGATTGCCGGATCGCTCCCAGTAAATCTCGTGTCCGTCGCCGACGGCCAGCATGCCGGTGTCGCGCGGTTCGATGGCTGGAAACATGCCCCGCATGTGGTGCGCCTCCGTGGGAGTCGTTGCCGACGAGCCGCTTATGGAACCATGAGCGCGTCAATCGGGCGGGAGTGTCTCAAACGGTCGGGACGAGGCGGTCGCCGCTTCGCGCAGCGCATCCGCGTTCCCGAGCCCGGCGTGATGGCCGCCGGGTAGGCTGGCAGTAGTCACCCGTCACAGGAGCTCTTCTCATGCCCGAAATGCTCGCCAGCTACGTCGCCGGCGCCTGGTATACCGCCCCCGACGAAGGCGCGTCGGTCGCCGATGCTGCCACCGGCGAAATCGTCGCGCGCGTGTCCAGCACGGGGCTCGACACCCGGGCAGTCGTCGACCACGCGCGGCAGACCGGAGGACCGGCGCTGCGGAAACTCACGTTTTACGAGCGCGCCGCCGCGCTGAAGACGCTCGCCACGTACCTGGACGCCAACAAGGCGGCGTACGCCGAACTCTCGCTGTCCACCGGTGCGACACGGCGCGACGGCGCCGGTGACATCGACGGTGGCATCGGCACCGTCTTCGCATACAGCAGCCGCGCGCGTCGCGAACTGCCAGAGGGCTTTCTCATCGCCGACGGCGATGTCGAGTCGATCGGCAAAGGTGGCGCCTTCGTCGGCCGGCACGTCTACACGTCACTGAGAGGCGTTGCGCTGCAGGTCAACGCATTCAACTTCCCGGTGTGGGGCATGCTCGAGAAGCTGGCTCCGGCGGTGCTCGCCGGCGTTCCGAGCATCGTCAAACCGGCGACGCAAACCGCATATCTCACCGCTGCGGTGGTGCGCGACATCATCGCGTCAGGGGCATTGCCCGAAGGCGCGGTGCAGCTCGTCTGCGGCGGCGCGGGTGACCTGCTCGATCACCTCGGCGGCGAGGATATGATCGCGTTCACGGGAAGCGCGAGCACCTCGATGGCGTTGCGCGGCAATGACGCCGTCACCGCGCGCGCTGCACGGTTCACAGCGGAGACGGACTCTCTCAACTGCTCGATCCTGGGCCCGGACGCCACGGCGGGAACCCCGGAATTCGACCTGTACATCAAGGAGGTCTCGCGAGAGATCACCACCAAGGCAGGACAGCGCTGCACCTGCATCCGTCGAGCGCTCATTCCCGAAGCGATGGTTGACGACGTGATCGCCGGCGTCCGCGCGCGACTCGACAAGGTTGTCGTCGGGAATCCGCGCAACGAGACGGTGACCATGGGTTCGCTGGTGAGCCTGCACCAGCGCGACGAGGTCCGCGCCGCTGTCGCCGAACTCGGACGTGCAACCGAGACCGTGTACGGCAGTCCGATGGCGGTCGATCCCATCGACGCGGACCCGGAGCGGGGCGCCTTCATGGCACCGGTGGTGTTGCTGGCCACCGGCGACCGCGACGAACCGCACGAGATCGAGGCGTTCGGCCCGGTCACCACGGTCATCCCGTACTCGTCGTCGGCCGATCTGGGTGCGCTGGCGGCGCGGGGCGGCGGCAGCCTCGTCGGCTCGATCGTCTCCTACGACCATGACTTCGTCCGCCACGTTGTGACCGGCATGGCGCCGTACCACGGCCGCCTGCTCGTCCTCGATCGCGACTCCGCGGCGGAATCGACGGGGCACGGCACACCGATGCCGCAGCTGGTCCACGGCGGTCCCGGCCGGGCCGGCGGAGGCGAGGAGCTCGGGGGCATGCGCTCGGTCAAGCACTTCATGCAGCGCACCGCGCTGCAGGGGTCACCCGAGGTGATCGAGGCGCTGGTCGGCGGGTCGTGATCCCGGGGCACGTGCGGCGGCCCTGCCCGTAAACTCGCGGGCGAACGTCCCACCCCGGCGAGGAGGAACTGCGTGCGCGTTGCGGTGACCGGTGGTACCGGCTTCGTCGGCATCCACACCGTCCGCGCGCTCAAGGACGCCGGACACGAGGTGGTCATCGTCGCCCGCGGGACGACACGCCGACCCAAGGGCGAGCGAGTCACCTTCGTCCAGGCCGACATCACCAACGCCCCGAAGCTTGCCGAAGCCTTCGCCGGCTGCGACGCAGTGGTCCACCTGGTCGCGATCATCCAGCAGCGCGGCCGTCAGACCTTCGACCGGGTGAACCGCGAAGGCACCGAACGCGTGGTGGCCGCGGCGAAGGAGGCCAGGGTTGGTCACTTCGTGCACCAGGGTGCGCTCGGCGCGGATCCAGACCCGAGGTACCCGTACCTCATGAGCAAGTGGCTGGCGGAGCAGGCCGTACGCGCCAGCGGCGTGCCCTACACCGGGCTCCGTCCGGGCCTCATCTTCGGCCCGGGCGACGGCTTCTTCACGCTCCTCACGCGGATGATGCGGATCAACCCGGTCATCCCGATCGCCGGAGACGGCAGGACGCTCTTCCAGCCGATCTCGATCGACGACGTGACCCGGTGCATCGTGATCTCCCTCGAGCGCGGGCCGGCGAATCATGTCTTCGAGATCGGCGGTCCTGACCAGATGAGCTACGAGGACATCGTTCGCACCATCAAGTCGGCGCTGGGGCTGCACCGCAAGATCGTTCACGTCCCGGTGCCGATGATGATCCCGCCTGCGTTCTTCATGGAGAAGCTCCTCCGACACCCGCCGGTCACCCGCGACCAGCTCAAGATGCTGGGGCGCCACAACATCACCCGGCTCGACTCGGTGCGTGAAAGCTTCGGCTTTGATGCCGAGAGCTTCGCGGACAACTGCGACTACCTCCAGGACTACTGACGATGGGCATCGACGCTCGCCTCACCGAGCTCGGGATCGTGATCCCCGAGACCACCGCGCCCGTCGCCAATTACGTCACGTCGCGTCAGTCCGGCAACCTGCTCTTCATCTCGGGTCACCTCGGCAAGCGGGACGGCACCGTGGTCACCGGCAGGCTCGGCGAAGACGTCGACACGGACACCGGTTATGACCTCGCCCGCAACGCCGCCATCGACCTGCTCGGAACGGCCCGTGCAGCGCTCGGCACGCTGGACACCGTGGCGGTGGTGAAGCTCACCGGCTTCGTGCAGAGCGCATCGACGTTCACCGGGCAGCCCGCCGTCGTCAACGGCGCGTCCGACCTGCTCGTGGCGGTGTTCGGACACGAGCGCGGCCGTCACGCGCGGAGCGCCATCGGGGTCGCGCAGCTGCCGCTCGGCGCCGCGGTGGAGCTCGAGGCGATCTTCGAGGTCATCGGCGCACCGGCATAGTGCCGAACCGGTAGGCTCTGGGCGTGCGACCGTACAAGCAACTCGGCGACGTGCCCCGCAAACGGCACATGCGTTTCGCCGACGGCGACCACCTCGCGTACGAGGAGCTCTTCGGGCGCGAGGGCTTCAGCGGTCCGTCATCCCTCCTGTATCACCGCGGCATGCCGGAGGGCGCGCAGGACGTGAGCGAAGGCCCTGCCGACCTCATGACCCCCGAGCACGAGCAGGTGCATACCAACGCGCACCTCAAGGGCTTCGACCTTCCCTCGCAGGGTGACGTCATCACGGGCAGGCGCTGGCTGCTCGTCAACGACGACGTGCACATCGGGCTCGTCGCACCTGTGACGCCGCAACAGGTCCTCTACGTCAACGGCTCTGCTGACGAGGTGCTCTTCGTCCATTCAGGGAGCGGCGTGCTGCACAGCCAGTTTGGCCGTCTCGCGTTCAAGCGACACGACTACATCGTGATCCCGCGCGGCACGATCTACCGCATCGACCTCGACGATCTCAACGGCGTGCGCATCCTCTGCATCGAGGTTACCGGACTCGTCGATGTGCCCGACCGCTATCGCGCACGCAACGGCCAGCTCACCGAATTCGCCCCGTTCAGCGAACGCGATTTTCACGGACCGGACGCGCTCGAGGCGCCCGTTGAGGCGCCCGCTGAGATCTGGCTCAAGCGCTCGAACCACGTGAGCAGGTACGTGCTCGACCATCACCCGTTCGATGTCATCGGATGGGACGGGACCATCTACCCGGTCACCTTCAACATCCACGACTTCGAGCCCCGCGCGGGGCGCTTCCACGTGCCGCCGCCCATCCATCAGACCTTCCAGGCGCACAACCTGGTGATCTGCTCGTTCGTGCCGCGCAAGCTCGACTGGGATCCCGAGGCGATCCATCTTCCGTATCACCATAGCAACCTCGACTCCGACGAGGTCCTGTACTACGTCGAGGGCAATTACGCCGCGCGCCGGGGCATCAGCCAGGGATCGTTCACGCACCACGTCGGTGGACTTCCTCATGGGCCGCAGCCCGGTGCGCTCGAGGCGTCGCTCGACCGTCCGCGCGAGACCGATGAGCTCGCCGTGATGGTCGACACGTTCCGGCCGTTACACCGCACCACGATCGCGCGCCAGATCTTCGACCGCGATTACCCGTTCAGCTGGCACACCGGCGGCGTTTCCGGCACGACCAGCATCGCCTGACGTGGCGATCTCCCGATGGTCGCGGGCGCAGCTCCAGGACGGCGGCTGGATCCGGCGCATGTTCATGGAGGGCGAGCGGCTTCGCGCCATCTACGGCGAGGAGACCGTCGCCGACCTTTCGATCGGTCAGCCGCTGGAGGCACCGCAGAGCGTTGTGGAGGCGTTTGCCGCGGCGAGCCGCGAGCGCTTCGTCGGCCGTTTCGGCTACATGCCCAACCTCGGCTACCCGGACGCACGCGAGCGCGCGGCCGAGGACGTTGAGTCTCCGGGGATCACCAGCGATTCGATCGCGATGACTCCCGGCGCAGCTGCCGCGATCGCGATCGCGATTCGGACGTTCGTCGACCCAGGCGACGACGTCATCGGCATCGCGCCGTACTTCCCGGAGTTTCGTCTGTACTGCGAGACCGCGTCGGCGCGATTCGTTCCCGTCGCCACCGGGCCAGACCTGCGTCTGGATCTCGACGCCATCAGCAGTGCGCTCTCCGCACACACGGCCGCGGTCCTCGTGAACTCACCGTGCAACCCGAGCGGCCACGTGCTCGATGGTGGTGAGCTCTCAGGGCTCGCCGCCCTGCTCGAGGCACACAACAACAAGCACGACCGCAAGGTGTTGCTGATCGTCGACGAGGTGTATCGGCGGCTCATCTACCCCCCCAATCAACGAGTTCGAGCCGTTCCACGTCTACGAGCACACGGTTCTTGCAAGGTCTTTCTCGAAGGACCTCGGGGTTGCGGGCGAGCGCATCGGCTATCTCGTCCTCCACCCCTCGCTCGTCCATGCGGACACCCATCGCGGGCTTGCGCAGGCGATGCGTGCGCTCGGCTTTGTCAACGCGCCGGCCACCGCGCAGCGCGCCCTCCTCCATCTCGAACTCGTGGGAGATCAACGCGGTGCCGTATCGCGAGCGGCGCGATCTCGTCATGGACCGGGTTCGCGACGACGGCCTCGACGCCTTCGAACCTCAGGGCGGCCTCTATCTCTGGCTGCGCAGTCCGTGGGCCGACACGCTCCGGCTCATCGATGCGCTCGCCGAGCGTCGCGTGCTGCTCACCCCGGGCGTCGCATTCGGCGTGCCGTCCCACATCCGGCTGTGTTTCAGCGTGCCTCGGCCGAAACTGAAGATGGCGATGGACGCGCTCCACGACCTGGCGACGGCAGGGCAGCCGGCGACGTAGCGCGGTCCCCGGTGCTACATCTCAGGCGTCCGATGTAGCGCGGCGAGCATCACTTCGGCAGGAACCCTGACATCCCCCGCGGCGTCTCATCGACATCGCTGAAATCGTTCGGAGGCCGCCGATGTCCACTCAACACGCTGTTGCCGGGTTCGTCGTTGTTGCGGGCGGCCTCTTCCTCACAGCGTGCGCGAGCAGCCCCGCGAGCATCGCGGCGGGACGCTCCGTAGCCGCTGGCAACAGTCCCGCCCATGCCGCCGCGGGCTCACCGACCACGACCAACATCACCGTCGGCACGCCGCCGACCCAGGATCTCCAGCGCTCGGTCCGCGCTGCCTACACCGTCCCGTCTGGGACATTCCTTGCGTCGTTCGACGGCGTGATCGCACGCGCGGTGGGAATCGGTGGATACGTGGCGAGCTCGGAGACGCAGCCGGCTCGAGACGGCCGCATTGACAGCGGCTCGGTCACCCTCGACATCCCGGTGACGGACCTGGCGGCATTTCTCAACGGCATGCCGTCGACGTTCACCGCCTCGGCCATCGACTTCGCCAGCATCGATCACACGTCGCAATTCGTTGATGTGAACGCAGAGCTCGCGTCAGCGCACGCGCAGTTGCACGCGCTCGATGCGCTGCTGTCCAACGCAACGTCGCTCAGCGCGATCACCACGCTCGAGCAGCAGGTCGAGACGGTGCAGGTTCAGATCGACACCGACCAGGGGGAGTTGAACGGTCTCACCGCGTCGGTTGACATGGCCACGGCGACCATAGTGCTCTCGGAACGCGGCGCGCCAAAGGTCGAAGCAGTGGTTCCTGGCCCCGTCAGCAGTGGACTCACCGGTGGGTGGCACAACGCCGTGGCAGTGACCGGTGCTGTCGTCGATGGGATCGTGAGTGCGATTCCAGTGCTCATCATCGCCGCACTGGGCTTCGCGGTCTGGCGGTGGATGCCACGCCGGCTGCGCCGGAGTCCCCGAACAACCCTCTGAGGCGTTCCTCCTCACCGGCACGTCTCGGGTCGCCGGCGTGCGATCCGTGCAGGTGTGGCGCCGGCAATGACACGCTGATCGGGACAACCGGCTACGCGGTGGCCGCCAACCAACCGACTTCAGTTCCGACAGCAGAAAGGGGACGCCCATATGGGCGTCCCCTTTCTTGCTGTGTGCCGTCCGGTCGGATTAGACCGGATGCTTCCCGCACCGCACGTCGACGGTGACGATCGCGGTCCGGAATCTCACCTTGCCGTTCACGTTGCTTCGCTCGACGCCCGTGATTGACGACGGCCCGCACACGCGAGCGAGGAACACGCCGTACGCGATGCCCCGCCGGTTCTCCGTCGAACAGTTCTTGTCCGCACCGAGCACGATGTTCTTCTTCGAGGTGTAGAAGCAGACCTTGAGGCCCTTGTTGCCGTGCGGATCGGTGATGTCCTTGAACTTCAGCTGGCAGCCACCGAAGAGATGTGGATCCTTGGGATCGCACGTGAGCGTCGGCTTCGGGTGCTTATAGCCGGCGCCCTGTGCCGTGTTGGTTGACGCTGATGCCGGCGCCGCGAAGGCCAGGCTCGTCCCCAGCGCGCCGAGCAACGCGATGGTGAGGACGCCCACCAGCACGCCCGACATCGATCGTCCAAGTCGCCGCAAAAGCCTCGACATTTCGGTCCTCCCAGGACGGATTCGCCGCTCGAAGGCGCCATCCTAAGCCCTGCTCCCATTTGCGTCAACCCATTCAGCCACATCGATCACGTCTTAGGACTAAGGTCGTACGTTTGGCGCCTTTGGAGCGTCACATAATCCCGCCTTAACCTCCTGAGCGGGTGGGGTTGCGACGGCCGGTGACTGCTCTTCTCTGTGTGTCCGACCACGTTAATTCGGAGACGACGAACCAAGAAAGTGCGTATCGAAAGACGTCGACACCAGCGCTCAGATGATCCGAAGATCGCCTATCTCGACTCACTTGTCTCGCCGGACGCAGGGCGCACAAAGCTCCGCATCCTCATCGCCTCACGGGGCGTTGTCCCGATCGGGCGAGGGGCCGGTGGCGCCGAGCTCGTCACCTTCCAACTCTCGCGGGCGCTCGTCGAGCGTGGGCACGCAGTCACGCTGATCGCGGATATCGACGCCAAGCACGTGGTCATCCCCCCAGGACTGGTTGTGGTGCCGGTGGGGCTCGCACCGCTGCGCGGTCTCGTGCTCAGGCTGCCGCGCGGTTTCGCGCGCTGGCTGCTCCAGCACCTGGTCGGCAATCTCGCCGTCGGCCGGCGCATCCGCAAGGAGCTGCGGCGCCGCCCGGACGGGTTCGACGTCATCCATGCGCACGGCGCTGTGTGCGCGATACGAGCGAAGCAGGCCACTTCGACCATCCCCGTCGTCTACACGGAGCACGACGCGACTCCGTGGATGTGCACCTACCGCCGCTGGTGGGAACGCCTGATCCGCAAGGCGATCTACCGGACTCTCAACGTCACCGCCTTCCGACGCGTCGACACGATCGTGACCAACTTCGACCTCATGTCCCAAGAGCTGACGCAGCGCTGGGGCATCCCGCGGGATCGTCTTGTGTCGATTCAGAACGCGATCGACATCGACGGGTTGTCTGATTCGCGACCGGGAGTCCTGTCCGTGGCGGAGGAGCTTGGGATCGGCAGCTACTGCCTGTTCGTCGGCAGCCTGGACCTCCGCAAGTCACCCGACCTCCTGCTGCGAGCGCTCAGTGAGGCCCCCGGAATCACCTGCGTGTTCGTGGGCGACGGCCCTGCCAAGCATCGGATCCGGCAACTAGCCCTGCAACTGGGTGTCGCGGACCGGATTCACCTCGCCGGTCACCTGAAGCAGGCGGAGCTCGGCCGCTACTACGCCGGCGCTGATCTCCTCGTGCTGCCGTCAGTGTCCGAGACCTCACCGCTGGTGATTCTCGAGGCGATGGCGAGCGGAACACCTGTGGTGGCGAGCCGTGTCGGCGGTATCCCTGCGGTGGTGGAGGACTGGAAGACCGGGTTCCTGGTCAAGCCCGGCGACGTCGGTCAGCTCACCATGTGCCTGCGCTTCCTCACCGAGGACAAGCCGCTGCTGCGCCGCATGGGCGCGGAGGCGCAGAAGCGCGTGATGAGTTCGCTCTGGCCGGCAGTCCTCGAGCGGTACACCGCGCTCTACCAGGACCTTTCCGGCGTCACGCTCATCCCCGAGTACGAGCACGTCGGTCGGGCCAACGGCAACCGGCGGACCATCGACCTCGCAGGCCTGGCGCAGGAACGGGAGTCCATCCCGATGGCCCGGCCCGCCTGATGGACCGGCGTCCACCACTCGTCTGCATCCTTGCCGACGCGTTCCGGCACGACTATCTCAGTGAGCGCACCACGCCATACCTTCACGCACTCGCGCAGAACGGATGGAGCGCGCCGCTGCGATCGATCCTCGGGTACAGCGACGGCATTCGCGCCACCGCCTTCACCGGACGCTACCCCGATCAGCACGGGTACTGGATGGAGTACGGCATGCGTCCCGACTCATCGCCATGGAGATGGGCGCAGCCTCTCGGGGCACTCGACAGCTTCCCGAGCGACACGGTGCTGCGCGGCACCAAGCTCGCCGTCTCGATGAGCGCAATGCGCGCCCTTGCGCGGCGCCGCCAGCTCGAGCACATGGACCTGCGGCAACGTCCCGTTCCGCGCGCTGCCGTATTTCGATCTCACGCTGCACGTCCCCATGACGTCGTATCGGGCGCTGGCGACCCAACGATCTTCGATCGATGCCGCGATGCGGGACTCAAGTTCGTCTACCTCGACTCGTCGAAGATCGACCGCGAGACGCTGGTGCACCGAGCGCCGACTCTCCCTGAAGACATCGGGCTCGTCTTCGTCTACCTGCATCACATCGATATGGCGTCGCATGTGTTCGGCCTTGATTCGCACCGCTTCCGGGAATCGGTGCGCGACACGGACGACCTCATCCGTCAGACGGTCGCGCCGTGCGTCAGCAATTTCCCGACGCGCCGGCGCTCGTCTTCTCCGACCACGGGATGTCGCGTATCGAGGAGCAGCACGGCATCCATCGGCTGCATCGTCATCCGGAGTTCCCGAAGCGATTCCTGTTCGCCCTGGACGCAACCATGGTTCGGGTCTGGTACTGGCACGACGACGCAGCGCTGCGGGAGGAGGTGCGCGAGATCGTCGCGAACACCTACCAGCGGCCACTGGCTCGACGGAGACGAGATCAGGGCATTCCATCTGCGCTTCGATTCAGCGTCTCTACGGCGACGAGATGTTTCTCCTCGAGCCGGGCACCGCGATCTTTCCCAACTTCCACTCGTACATCAAGCCCAAGGCCATGCACGCGTATGACCCTGCAGGCCTCGATCAACTCGGCATCCTGATTGCGCCCCGCAACTTGGTGCGGCGCCTGTCGCAGCACCGGCGATGGTGGACATCGCGCCCATGTGCCTCTCACTCCTCGGACTCGTCGACGAGGCGCTGCCGGCACCCGCCGTCGCCGAGCTCGCGGCTGATCGCGATGATCAGCAGACTCGTCCGCACGCCATTTGTCCGCGCCGGCGCACCAGTCCTGGCGGCAACGCTGCTGTGGCAGATGTCGAACTTCGTCTTCAACGCCGCGGGAGCGCGACTGCTCGGACCGGCGACATACGGTTCGCTGGCCGCCGCTGTCGGCCTCCTCTATCTCGTCAACCCGCTGCTGGTCACGATCCAGACGGTTGCCAGCCGCGAGACCACCGCGTACATCAGCAGCGGCCGCCTGTCGCGAGCTGCGCGGCGCGATGTGGTTCTACGGATGGCGGCTCGGCGCAGCGGGAGTGGTCGCGTTCGTCGCCCTCGCGGTCGCCAGTCCGTGGATCTCCGGTTTCCTGAAGATCGACACCACCGGGCCGATCATCGTGCTTGCCGCGGCGCTCCCGCTCTGGTGCATCGCGCTGCTGCAGCGCGGCGTCTTCCAGGGATCGCAGCGCTTCGGACGTCTCGCCGTCAGCACGGCCGTTGAGGCACTCGCCAAGATCGCGAGCGCGATCGCGCTGCTGACGCTGTTCTGGCGGGGCGCGACCGGCGGAATGGTCGCGGTGGTCGTGGGCGCCGGCTGTGCGCTCGTGGTCGGCTCGCTGATGCTCCGCTACCTGCCGTACAGCGAGGTGCGCCACACCCCGCGCGTGCATCCTGCGCGGTACTCGCTCATCACGCTCGCGACCCTGATCCTGCTTGCCGTACTGCTGTCGTCTGACACGCTTGCGGCGAAGCACTACCTGAGCCCGGAGACCGCAGGCCTGTACGCCGGCGTGTCGATCTGCGGAAAGATCGTGTACTTCATCACGTCGGTCCTCGCGATCTATCTGTTCCCGCTCTTCAGCGCGCATCACGATCGCGGTCAGGACGCGCGCAAGACACTCGGGATCGCGCTGGCGGCGATTCTCGGCGGGGCCGTCGTTCTCGCGGCGATCTTCAACGCCGCTCCACAACTCGTCGTATCGCCGCTGCTCGGCACGAAGTTTGCCGCCGCCGGGCAGTTCGTCGGCTGGCGGGTATCGCCTTCGGCCTCTACGGATGCGTGTATCTCTGCGCGATGTACCTGCTGGCGCAGCGTCAGAGCGCCGTGATCGCGGTGCTCGGCGCCGCCGCGGCAGGTCTGCTCGTCGGTATGCATACAAGTCACAGCACCATCCCGCAGTTGCTGCACGTGCTCATCGCGACGTTCGGTGCGACGGCGGTGGTCCTCGCCACCTGGGCGATGGTTCACAAGCCCGCTCGCTCACGTGCGCTTGAGCTCGACGGCACGCGCGCCACTGCAACGGTTGGCGTGGGAGTCAGCAGTTGAGCGCGATTGCCGTCACCGCGAAGATCGGATCGGCGTCGGCGACGTTAGAACCCGACTGGGATGGCATCGTCGCGACGATCCACAGCGCGGTTGGACCTGCGCCGATCTTCCTCGCGGGCAGCAGGGCAACCGGGGCCTGGGACAGTTCGAGCGACTACGACATCGTCGTGGTCCTCCCGCTCACTCGCATCCCCCGCGCGGTCGGACGTCTCGCCCCGGTCCGCATCGCGTTGGAGCGCACGCTCGCCGCGCCGCGTCTCGCTCAATCCGCTTCCTGCGTTTCAGCTCTGGCGCAGCGCCACGAACCTCTATGTCTGGAAGCTGCACACCGAAGGGACCGTGCTCTTCGCTCCGGAGGACTTCCCGGTGGAACGCCCCGCGCCATTCCAGCTCACCGCGACGAGCTCGTACTCCTACCTCATGACGGCGGCGTTCGTCCTGCTCGATGCGGCAGGGGCTCCCGAGCCCGCTGATTCGTGGTCCGCCGACGCCGTGACACGCGGTGTCAGAAAGGCGCTCCTGCACATCGTCCAGCTGCGTCTGCTCAAGCAGGGTGCCTATGCCAGCACGCTCGCGAAGGCGATGGAGCAGTCGCAGGATCCCGGCATCGCCGCGTTGCTCTCGGAATCGACGAATCCCCGCGCATGGTTCTCCATCCGGAGCCTGCTGTTGAGCGAGATCGCCGCGGTGCGTCCCGAAGCCGGTGTCCTGCACGCGATCATGCGCAACACGCAGTACGCGTCCCTGTCGCGAATGCGCGGACAGAATCGCGTCGCCGCGGTGGCGCGCACGAACTCGTTCGAGTACGAGTTGGGTGACGCGGCAGTGCGCCTGCTGCAGATCGTCAACGACGACGGAACCGTTGACCAGGCGGGACTGAGGGATGCGGCGACGCAGCTCCCCGCATGGCTGCACGCACCGCATCGTGATTGGCCTGGCATGCGCAGCATGCTCCACCGGGAATGGGCGAGCGCTCACGCATTGGCGGGCCTCTGACGTGGAAGCGCTCCTCGCATACTCCGTGCGTCAACCGGGCGGGATTCGCGTCGACGTCGAGAACCAGGCGGACGGGGTGCGGCGACGCGGTGGCGACGTGCAGGTGGTGCGCACGCTCACCGAGTTGCGCGCCGGCCTGCGCCGCCTTCCACGTGCGCTGGTTCACGTCTACGGGTGCCTTCCCTCGCCAACCGCGTGGTCGATGATGGCCACGGCGAAAGCCGCGCACCGGCCGCTGGTCTGGACTCCCACGTTCCATCCCGCCCGGCGCGCGATGTGGCGGAGCCGCGGTGCTCTGCGGCTGATGGAAGGGTTCGATCGCGCGGCCCCCCATGCCGCTCGCTTCACCGACGCCGTCGTGGCGCTCACCGACGAGGAAGCCGACTTCTTCACTGTCATGGGCGCGCGCTGTGTGCGCGTCATCCCGCCTGCGGTTCGCTCGTTGACCCCGGTCCTGAGCGACGCGGAGCGGCGCGAGGCACGACGCCACCTCGGCGTGGGCAATGGCCCGCTCATCATCTGTGTCGGGCGTTCCGAAGGCCGCAAGGGCCTCGACTACGCGGCACAGATCATCACCGCACTCCGTCGCCAGTTCGAGGATGCCACGCTGCTGCTGATCGGCACGCCCGTGGACCACCTCCTTGCCGCAGTGCCCGGCGTGGTGTGCAGCGGCTGGATCAGCGATGCCCTCGTCGACCTCGCATACGGGACGGCCGACGTCACGCTCGTGCCGTCGCGCTACGAGGCGTTCTCACGCGTGGTCATCGAAGCCTGGGCGCACAGCTGCCCAGTGGTCGTCACCGAGGGCGTGGCACTCGCCCCGCTCGTCGCTCGCTCCGGCGGCGCGGTGATTCGGTACGGCGATGACGCGGGCGCCGCCGACGACATTGCGAAGCTCCTCGTCGATCGTCCGCTGCGGCGCCGGATCGGCGCTGCCGGAAGGGCGTTCGTCGAGGCCGACTTCCTGCTGGATCATGCTGCAGATCAGACGGTCGCGCTGTACCGGCAGATGACGAACGGATCGGATGGCCAAGAGCGCCGCTGAGGTAGCGCCGGCCAGGCCCTGGTTCCCCCGGCGCACCTTCGCGATCAACTGGCGGCGCATGGTCGGTGGTCACGCGCCGCCGCTTGCATTGCTTTTGGCGGCGACGCTCTGGCTCACGCGTGGATTGCTGGTGACGTCGCAGCTCCCAGCAGGCACCGACATGCTCGGCTTCGTGTCGCGCTCTGCCCAGAACGCGACAGTGAGCAACGCCCTCAGCCTCTGGACGCCGACATCGCTGGGATACCCGCGCACGTGGAGCCTCGACAACGTCATGGGGGCGTTGACGATTCTCACCGGGAATCCCGTGGTGACCGTGAAGCTCCTCGATGTCCTGGTCATCTTCGCCACAGGCGCGTCGGGATACCTGCTCGCCTGGTCGTGGTATCGCCGGAGAGTTGTCGCGCTCGTGGCGGGGCTCCTGTACATGCTGTCGCAGGCGGCGTTGTCACGTTGGGGAAGCGGTCAGCTCAACGTCGCGATGGCGATCGCACTTGCGCCGATCCTCCTCTGGAGCTGGTCACAGTGTCTGCAGCGATTCACCGTGCGACGCGCCTTGACGCTGGCACTTCTCGTGACCGGCATGTTGCTGATCCGGCTCGACATGGTCCTCTACGTCGCGCCATTCATGGCGCTCTACCCGTGCTTTGCAGTTCCCTACGCGCGGCCGTCGCGCCCGGTGCGCAACGCATTGAAAACCATCGCCGTCGCGCTGCCCGCGGCACTTGCCCTGAACATCTACCAGATCCTTCCCGTAGTCACCGGGTACGGACCGAAGTGGCTCTCGTCAGGACAGCTCTTCGATCTGCAGCAGATCGCCACCCATACGCTGAGCGCCTACCAGTCGCTGCTCGGTTTCGGCCGCGAGATCGGCTACCTCGCATTCACCGGACAGCAGACGTGGTTCTCCTTCCCGTTCCTGCCGTTATGGGCGTACTACGCGGTGGCAAGCGTGGTGGTGGCGTGCGCGTTCCTGGCCCTGGCATGGGAGCACGGCCGGCGCACGATCTTCCTCGCCGTCATGGCGATTGTCGCGGTGTTTCTCGCCAAGGGCTCGGACCCGCCGTTCGGGAATCTCTACACCTGGGCGATCAACCACATCCCGATCGTCTCGGACATCCGTGATCCCAACCGCTGGCTCATCTTCGAGGCGCTGGCACTCGGGATCATGGCCGGGATCACCGTCGATCGCATCCTGGTCCGCGGACCCTCGCTCCTTGCGCGCATTCGAGTACCGCGCCGCGCCGGGAGTGTCGCGGCGGGTGCGTTCGCGCTCGTCCTGGTCGCGGCGATGCTGCTTCAGGTGGCGCCGACGATCGCTACCGGCCTGAAGACGTGGGAACCGCCGGCGGATGAAGTGCAGCTTCTCGACTCGCTCCGGGGTGCGGCGCCAGGTGTCGTTGCGACGATTCCCTATGACCAGTCCACGATGTTCGTCGACACGCCCTCGTATTCGGGGTACGAGCACGACCTCGGCTACGAGAGCCCGCTCTTCACTGGCGTGCCCACGCTCGGGACTGGTGACTGGGATCAGCGCACCAGTGACTACATCGCGTACACCTCGACCCTGCTCGGCGCCGGCGATCCTGCCTTCGCGCGACTTCTTGCCTCGGTGGGCGTCAGCGACCTCGTGAGCCTCAACGAGCCGATCCAGGCCGCGCAGGTCCTGGACGCCGCACGCGGCAGCTCCTACCAGCAGACCGAGGCGAAAACCATGAGCGGTCTCGTGCCGCTGAACACCAACACCGGCGGGACCGTGTATGCGCTCCCCACACCGAGTCCGCTGATCACGTTTCGGCCCAACATCGCCGTCGTGCTTGGCGGTCGTGCCGAGCTCGCCGACTTCGCCGACCTGCCCGGAGTCAATGCGTCGAGCTGGGCGGCCTTCGACGCCGACGACCTCATCGCAGACGGCGGCCTTCCGCGCCTGCTGAGTGTCATCAACGAGGCATCGCTCGTCGTGGCGGGGCCGTCGCAAGCGGGCGAGCTCGCCGCCCTGGCAGCATCACCGCTCGCCAAGCTGTCGGGGATCACGTCCGATCCACAGCCGGGTCGCGAGACGTTGCTCCTGCCGTCGGATCAGAGCACGTTCCTCGGCGCCCTCGCGGATCCAGACCAGGGGATCCCGCTGCCGGCAACAACCGCAGCGATCTCCTCGTTCACGCTTTCGAACGCGCAGACGGTGGAGATCTGGGCGCACATCGAGTCTTCGGCGGACGCGGCGACCATCACCGTCAGCGTCGATGGACACTCCGTCTACAGTCACACGCCGCTCGCGGTTGGCGCGAACACCTTCGCGTGGGTCCCGACGGCGACCCTCTCGCTGGCTGCAGGTCCCCACGTCGTGACCATCGGTGCGCAGCGTTCCGAGTTCGGCGACACATATGAGGTCGACGAGACGCGGGTCGTCAACAGCGCCACACGCCTCTCCAACGAATCGCAGATCGACGCGGCACTGCAATCAATCTCGGGGCATGTCGCCTACGCGTTCGACCTCGACTCCCCCGGCTCGTCGGGGCAGTCGGCTGCGGCGTTCGAGCCGGTCACAACGCTTCCGGGAACGGCGCTCGCATTCTGGGCGCCGACGGCACAGGTCACAGTCTCGCCTGACCTCACCGACACGGGTGCGCCCGCGGCAGACGTGGTGGTGCCGGCAGGACGCGATACCTATGCGGCGGTGCAGCACACCTTTGCGCCTGCGCAGGACTGGTCGCACCGCGCCGACGTCTTTCTCGATTTCGATGGGACGGACAGCGGTCTGACCTACCAGGTGGTGGTGAGCTTCACAAACGGCGGCGACGCGTACTACACCGTCAAGGACGACACCGGCGGCTGGCATACGGCGGCCTTGAGCACCGACAACCCGACAGCATCCGACAACCCGGAGTGGGCGGCAGTCAGCGGTATCCGCATCGCGCTGCCGTCCAAGGAATCCTCGAGCACGTTCGGCGTTGGCGTTCCCGCCTTGTCACCAGCATTGACGTCGCTCGCGGAGGCGTACGCAACGCCGTATGCACCTGCAGGCACGCCGGTGCAGCTGCTTTCCACGACGAGTGGCGGCGACTGCACCGCGGTGCCCGAAAAGCCGGCTGCTGCGTCGATATCAGCCGGCGTTCTCACCGTCAATGTCCCGACAACGGCACTCGGTGACGGATGTCAGGCGATCGTGCTGCCGCCGGATGGCATTCACGCGCTCCCGGTCGTGGTCCCGGCGGTAACTGCGGGATCGACTGACACGGTGGGATTCACATCCAGTCATGCGGGCGTTCTTGTGTTCAACCAGGGATACGACCCGGGGTGGTTGCTCTCGGCGGGCGGGCATACCGCATCTCCGATCCCCGCGCAGTCGGTCGTCAACGGCTATCTGCTTGCGGCCGGGTCGCATTCGCTCACGCTCACGTATTCCGGTAATGAAATTGGCATAGCCGGTCTCATCGCATCACTGCTTGTGCTGCTTGGCATCGGGCTCCTCATGTGGCGGCTGCGCACGAGACCCGAAAGCGTGGCTGCCAGCACCGCCACGTTGCTCCCACGCTGGCTGCGAGCGCTGCTCGTCAGTGCCGCGGTTGCTGTGGTTCTCGCGGTGATCGCCGTCGGCTTTGCGGAGTCGGGATCCTCACGGGTGCAGTTCGCCGTCGCGGTCCTGAGTGCGGGATGCGCACTGTTCCTCCTTCAGGGACGCTGGTGGCTGCCCTGGGCGGCAGGACTCCTCGTTATCGCTGCATGTCCCGTCGTGGCGTTGCTCGGCGGTAGCGGGAACCTCGACGCGCTGGCGATCTTCGCGGTGGCGTTGATCGCCCTGGGTCTCATCCGTCTCGGCTTTGACAGCATTCCGCATCCGCCGGAGGCGACGTCACGAGAGCCGTGATCGCTGCGGCACGCAGGCACCGCAAGACGCTCCCGGCGCTCATCGTCTGCGGCGGCCTGACGATCGCGATCATCGCGCCATTGCTCCGCTCGGGCACGTTGCTGCTGCTCGACTACGGGACATACCCCGCCGGGCCGAACCCGCAACTCGATGCGAGCGTCTGGGGTTTCCCACCCGGGCTCGTGACACGTGCACCGGTCGACGTGGTGCTCTCTGCGGTCTTTCGCGCGCTCGACTGGGGCTGGCTGCGCCTGGTGCCTTTCGTGGTCTTCGCACCGCTGGTTTGGGTTGGATTCCGCCGGCTGCTCGGTGCGCGCACTCTCGCCGTCGCCGCCGCAACTGTCATCTTCGTCGTCAACCCGTGGACCGACGACCGGATGAGCGCGGGGCAGGTGTATCTCATCGTCGGGTACGCGCTGCTCCCATTGCTGACGTCGATGCTGTTCGTGCGACAAGCGCGACCCCTCACCCACGCCGTGTTGACGGGGCTCTTGATCGCGCTGCTGATCGCGCTCGCGCCGCACTTCATCTTCATCGCCGGACTGCTCATTGTGGTGGCGCTGGTGGTGCACCTGGCATCACGCGACTGGCAGCGCGCGAAGGAGTTCGGTGGCGCGATCGTTGCCGTGGGTGCGATCTCCGTGTACTGGCTCATTCCCGCGCTGCTCTTTCATCCCGAGTCGCTGCCGGTCACCAATGCCGACCTCACCGCCTTTCAGACGACGTCGGATGCGCGTTATGGGCTCGGCCTCAACGTGCTCGGCCTGTACGGCTTCTGGCGGCCTGGCAACCCACTGGCAAAGGGGTCTATCAGCGGCTGGCCATTCCTCCTCCTCGCGATTCTCGTGCTCGCCGGTGCCGGCGGCTGGTTCGCGTGGACGCGTTTGCGCGCGCGATCCCTGGTCCTCACGCTCGCGGTTACGGCGGTCCTCGCGTATTTCCTTGCGCTCGGGAATCAAGGCCCGACAGGCGGCATGTTCACCCTGCTGTACGACCATGTGCCCGGTTTCGCGATCATGCGCGAACCGGAGAAGTTCAGCGCGCTGCTCGCGCTCGCGTATGCGGCGTTCTTCGGACTCGGCGTCAGCTGCCTCGCCGCGCTTGCGAAGCGCGCGATGCAGCGCCGGTTCGTGATTGGCCTCGCGATAGCCATCCCGTGCGTCTATGGATTCACCGCGTTCTGGGGATTCAGCGGGTACGCCGCACCGTCTGCGTACCCCGCATCGTGGGCCCAGGCCGAACAGCATCATGGGCTCCGGCGACCAGGCCGTGCTCGCGCTGCCGTGGCATCTCTATCTCGACTTTCCATGGACGCAGGGGCGCACCGTCGTCAATCCGATGGCCTCGTACTTCCAGCGCCCGGTGATCTCCGGCGACAACATCGAGGCCGGCGACATCGAGACCGAATCGTCCGATCCCAGATCGGACTACCTGATGTATCTCTGCTCCGTCGGCTCCGACACCACCCACCTCGGCCGATTGCTTGCACCGCTCGGGATCCGCTACGTGCTGCTGGCAAAGACCGACGACTGGAAGGACTACAGCTTCCTCGACACGCAGTCCGACATCCGCGTGGTCAAGGACTGGGGCGACCTCACGCTCTTCGAGAACATGGAGCCGTCGCCACTTGCCACCGCGCCAACGACGACAATCACCGTTGACACGTGGGGGGACGTCGTTGGCCTCGCCCAGGAAACCTCGCTCGCCGATTACTACGTCGTGGTCCGCAACCCCGGACCGGGTCCGATCCGCGAGCCGGCGCTTGGCACCGTTGCTGCCCCAAGCACGGCGCCGGCTGTGCAGTTGGCAAGCCCAGTCCTGGTGACGCTGCACAATGCGAGGCCGTCATCACATGTCGTCCTCGCGGAGCCCTACGACTCCGACTGGTCGGCCAACGGTCAACCCGCATCCGAGGAACTTGGTGCGCTCACCGGCTTCACCGACCTTCCTGAGGGAACAGTGACCGTCGCGTACGGACGCTGGACAGCCGTCCGCGATTCCTACATAGCGAGTGGTGGCGTTCTCGTGCTGCTCATCGCGCTCGGCTCGATGTCTGCATACCGGCGCCGCCGTCTCCGAGGCAAGCCTGCGTCCATCGAGGTGTTCAACACGCCCGTTGAACCACTTCCCGAACCGGCCGCCGCGCACGCGCCTCGCTGAGGCCGGCGACGGCGCAGCTTATGGGACGGAGCTGAGCAGCTGATCCCGGTCGTTGTTGAACGTGGTCAGGTCTGCGCCGCACGTCGAGAGGCTGGTACCGGTGAGACACGTGGCCAGTGTCAAACCCTCGGCGCGCAATGTCGCCTCACCCTGGCTGACCGCAGTCGGCCATGTGTACCCGTCCAGCGTGTAGCTGAAGCCCTCGTAGCAGACGGCATTCGCCTCGCTGAGCGCGGTCGTGGAGCCCTCGAGACACGTTTGCAGCGTGCCGAGCTCCTGGCGCAGCGCGTCGCCGAGGCTCGGCGTTGGGCTGGCTGCAGCCGGCGCTGGAATCGGCGACGCGCAACCGGTGATCACGAGTCCGCCGACAACGAAGACGCATGCGGTTCGAACGATGCGCAGCACCATGTTTGCTTTCGTGCATCGAAGCTACCAGACGCGCTTTGTTCAAGCCGCGGCTATCGCGGGGCTGTCACGCGGCTGTAACACGGATGCACGAGCAGCGTGCAAGCACGACGGGCATCACCTCCCGCAGGCAGGCGTCGGGAGGGCTCTTGCTACCCAGCCTGCACCCGAGCGAGGACGGGCTCGACGATCTCCTCGGCCAGCCAGCCCATGGATGGCACGGGCGGGAGTGCTGCCAGCACGACGTGAGAAACGCCCGCATCGATCAACGCCACGAGGTGGTTGCGAACCTCTGCAGGACCAAGAACCGAGGGCAGGTATGCCGGGCGATCCGCCTGCACTCCCGATGACATGAGGACCTGAACCGAACGCGCGATCTCGCTCGGATCACGACCAATGGCCCGGCAGTGCTCGTCGAGGATGGAGCTCTTGTGACGGAACTCGTCGATGCTGCTTGTGGGGCAGTTCCAGGTGTCGGCATGTTGGGCAACGACACGCAGCGCGAGACGCTCGCCGCCTGCGCCGATGAGGATCGGCGGTCCCGGCTTCTGGATCGGCTTGGGTTCGCAGATCGCGCCCTTCAGACGGTAGCAGCGCCCGTCGAAGTCAAAGGGTTCCGTCTCCGTCCACATCCGTTTCGCGATGGTGCATGCCTCGTCAAGCGCAGCGAGCGCCTCGGAGGGAGCGACGACATCGACGCCATATGCGTCGTACTCACGATGCACAATCGCCAGCGCCTGCGGGTCGGGGACGCGACTCCCGCCGGCGCCGATACCGAACTCGAGCCGCCCGCCCGAGATGATGTCGACAGTTGCTGCCATCTTTGCCAGAAGCGCGGGGTGACGGAGGCGATTGCTCGTCACGATGACGCCGAGGCGTAGCCGGGTGGTCTGTGCGGCCAGTGCGGACAGCAGTGTCCACGCCTCGAGCGCCGCGCCTTTGGCGTCGCCCCGG
The DNA here is from genome assembly GCA_963791435.1 of Candidatus Dormiibacterota bacterium. Lineage (GTDB taxonomy): Bacteria > Chloroflexota > Dormibacteria > Aeolococcales > Aeolococcaceae > Palsa-851. The sequence continues at coordinate 19,240 of CAWBSL010000003.1, read as the reverse complement.
AGCGGCACCAGGTGATCCCAGAGCCACGCGTGCTCGAAGACGCGCACCTCGTCGGCTTCTTTCCAGATGCGGAGGATCTCGTCGTAGCTGATGTTGAACTGGCTTGTCTTGATGCCGAAGGTCACTCGACGGTTGCTGACTTGCATGGCTCCGAGGGTACTCTCGACCGATTCGCCAGGTCGCTGCCGCTCAGCGGACGCCCTTCACACGCAGGATGGCGATCGCGCCGATGATGGCGCAGACCCCGGCGGCGGCGTAGAGCACTCCGTAGCTGCCGCCGGCGATTGCCAGGATGGCAGGCGCAAGTGCCGGAGCGAGGGAGAAGGGAAGGGCGCCCGCAATGTTGAAGACGCCGAGATCCTTGCCGTTGTGGCCTGGATTCGGGAGAACGTCAGCGACGAGCGCGAGGTCGACAGCAGCGAACACGCCGAATCCCAGTCCGCTGATCGCCATGCCGACGAGGAAACCGTTGAAGTTGCTGGCCATCGCAACGGCGATCATTGCGAGGCCGTAGACGACTGCGGCACTGCACACGAAGATCTTCCGCCGCCCCGTCCGGTCGGAGAGGTGGCCACCAATCAGGGAAGCGGCCACGATGACAATCCCCTGCACGAGCGTGCCCAGAAAAATCTGCTGCGGCACGTCAGCGACGCTGCTGCCGATCTTCTGAATCAGGTAGTACGCCTCATAGGTTGCGAGCACGGCATAGGCCATCAGAAACATGAAGCGACTGACGAAAGCCCAGGCAAAGTCAGGGCTCGTCCGCGGTTTCACATAGAAGGTGCTGGCGAATTCCCGTAGGGACCACGCCGGCCTGTCCGCTTTCGCAAGGTGCCGATCCCTCAGCACCACCGCGAAGAGCAGGATGAAAAATCCTCCCGTCGCGCACGGGACCAGGAATGTGGCGACCTGCTGTCCCGTGAAGAGCTTCACGATATACGTGCCGCTGACAGCAGCAATCGGCAGGCAGATGCCCAGCACACCTGATACGGTGCCGCGTTGAGCGACTGGGATCTGATCGGGAAGCACAGCCGCGAGCGAAGCCAGCATGGCGTTGAAGAACAGCTGGGCGACGCACCATCCGAGAAGCACCACCGGGATGCTGGGTGCGAACGAAACAATTGTGACGCCAAGGGTTCCGCCGACCACGCCGATCACCATCCATGGCCGGCGCATGCCGAGTCGTGAGGAGGTGCGGTCACTCATCCGTCCGAAGAACGGATTGCCGAACATCGCCACGAACGCACCGACGCTGGCGACCAGCGCAAGGCTGCCCGGGGCTTGTTTGATGCCCACCAGCGAGCTGACCTTCAGGGGAAGAGTCACCAGGATCGGCGCCTGGAAGACCAGGTTGGCGCTCATGTACGCCAACGTGAAGAGGGAGATGAATCTCCATCCGACTCGTGTCGTGGGCACGTCGCGGCGCAGCGCAGGCGCGGCCGCCAGTTCGAAGGTGCCCTCGGCCATTGCGCCGCCAGTCTGGTCCTTTCGGAGAACCTCCGTCTATGAGGACGGCATCCGGACGTGCTGACTATTTGGCGCGAGGCGCCATCAAGACCGCGATCTGTGAGCGTGAGTTGACGCCGAGCTTGTCCATGATGTGGCGGATGTGGCTCGCGACGGTCGCCTCAGAGATGAAGAGTCGCACCCCGATTTGTTTGTTGCTGAGTCCCTCTGCGACCAGCTGAGCCACCTCGAGCTCGCGCTTGGCGAGCGGGCTGGGTTCCAGGGATTCCGGCGGGGAGCCGGCGGCGGGAGCGGCCTCGCCAAGCGCAAGTCGCAATGCCACGTCGCGGGTCAGATGCTGGCCCACCTTGAACTCGGCATTGAAGGCGCTTTCTCCCAGCGCATCCAGAGCCGATTGCCTGGCTCCTGCCTCGAATGGAGCAGACGGGCCACCGATGACGGCACCGGTCTGCGCCCCCAACGCCGCTCCCGCCCCGAGCAACTGTGCGGCGACGCGCGCCTGGCCGGTGTTGGCAGCGCACCATGCAAGAGAAAGGAGCCCGTAGAACTGGGTCAGGCGGTTATCGAGGTGCCGGGCGACCTGCAAGCCCTCCGCGAACCATCTCCTCGCCGTCGGCGGATCGCCGGCCATCATCGCCACCATGCCGAGGCTGCGGAGCATCGCATCGAGTTGATAGAGGTCATCGGCTCCGCGGCTCAGGTTCACGCCCTCGGTCGCGAGGGCTCTGAAAGCCTCCAGGTCCCCGCCGACGGCCGCTTGAATCGATTGAGCCATCAGGAACTCGATCGTCGCGGGGTAGTCATCGAGGCGCGAGTTGATCGTCTCGACCTCGTCGAGGGAACGCAGCGCCGCCGCCGCATCGCCGGCGAGGCTCTCGGCGGACGCAGCCATTGAGAGCGACTCGGAGATGAGCGCCGGCTGCCCTTCCTCGCGAGCGATCGCAACGCCTTGTGCGATCCACACCCTGGCGGCGACCGCGTCGTCTTGCAGAAGGCTCAACCAGCTCCGTAGGTAGTACGCCCGCACCATCGTGACCGGAGACGCATCCTCCGCGAGCAACAACTCGTCGAGCCAGCGCACCGCTTCCGTCGTCCCGTGCGTGATCCAGTAGTAGCGCAGCGATGCGGCGATATCGAGTCCGCGCGCGAGGTCCTGATGTGCGACGCACTCGTGCAGCACCGCTCGCACGTTGTCGATTTCCAGATCGGCCCACGCCAGCCACTCGACAAGGTGGTATCGAGCTTCGTCTGCCAATCGCCGACACGTGCGGCGATAGTGCTCGAGGCAGCGCTCCCGAAGAAGGTCCCGCTCGTCAGCATCGAGCAGCTTGAGGTCGCCGTATTCGCGCATCGTCTCGTGCAACCGATAACAGACCGTGCCACTCACTTCCTCCGTAGTGACAAGCGACTTGTCCACCAGCGACGTCAGGAGGTCCAGCGCTTCGGATTCCATTGTGCCGACTGAGGTGCACACCCCTGAGACGTCCTCCAACGTGAACCGCGCGGCGAAAACGCAGAGGCGTCGGAAGAGGACCTGCTCGGGCGCGGCCAACTGGTCGAAGCTCCAGTCGATGGCCATGCGGAGTGTTTGGTGACGCGGAAGCGCTCCACGCCCTCCTCCCGTGAGGAGCGCGAACCGATCACTGAGACGGTCAACGATCTGCTCGACACTCAGGAACTCGCGTCCTGACTGCGGCAAGCTCGATCGCGAGGGGCAGCCCGTCGAGCCGCCGGCACAGCGACACGACAGCGGCCTGGTTCGAGGTGGTGAGCTCGAACGCGCCCGCGGCAGCCGCCGCCCGCTCGGTGAAGAGCGTGACGGCTTCGTTCTCGCGGACTCGGGCGAGCAACTCTCCTCCATCCCCTGAAGGCACATCCAGAGGCGGCACAGGGACCACGTACTCGCCAGGGACCTGGAGCAATTCCCGACTGGTGGCGATCACGCTCACGTCGGGCGCGGCGCGAAGGATCTCGCTGACAAGCCGGGCGGCCGCATCGAGAAGGTGCTCGCAATTGTCCAGGAGCAGCAGGAGCCGCCGGTCGCGGAGGTACGCGACCAGGATCTCCAGTGGCTGCGCTGCGGCTTGATCCCTGAGGTCAAGGGCGGCGAGGACGGCCGCGGGTGCGAGCGCGCCGTCACTGACCTCGCCAAGCTCCACCAACCACGCCCCATCGGCGAAGCTTCGCGAGAGTTCGGTGGCGGCACGAATGCCGAGCCGCGTCTTGCCCACACCGCCTGGACCGACGAGGCTCACCAGGCGAGCGCTCGTGAGCTTCCTTCTGATCTCGCTCAGCTCGCGGCGACGGCCGATAAAAGTCGTCGCCTCCGCCGGCAGGTTGCCCGCCTGCCTAGGTCTGCTCATCCCCGGTACTGGTGGTCAGGTCAGCCCCTTGGGCGTTGGACTACGTATCGAATCATCAATCCTGACGATGTCGCGCTCAAGGGTGCTCCCTCACGCTCGCAGTATGAACGAGGAGCTTCCAACCCGACGCGTCGAGATGACCTTCATCGTCCCGCCTCCTGCCCGGCATGTAGCGCGGACTTCTGGGGTCAGCGAGGTTGAGGTCGACGGCACTCGGGTGCGCTGCGTCGTCTGCGGCAGTTTCCAACCACTGCTCGAAGCACTGCGTGGTTACGAAGTCATCGGCCTCACGTCCATACCGGCTTCCGACGGAGGTGATTGATGGCCGCAAGGCGAATCACGTCTCTCGAACCCGACCAGCTCGACCGAACCTGATCGCACCGCATCGGTGCTCATTCATCAACAACAAGGAGAACGACATGACCGTCACACCGAACACCCTCTTCAAAGCGACCGGCGTTGCCGCCGCTGTGGCAGGACTGATCTTCGTCGGCGTCCAGATCGGGAGCCCGCATTTCGACGGCACCAACATCACCACGACCAACGCGGTGGTCCGCGAAAGCCTCAAGGTGCTCATGGCCGCACTGGCGCTGGTCGGGATCAGCGGTATGTACCTGTTTCAGGTCAAGAAGATCGGCGTGCTCGGCCTGGTCGGGTACCTGGCGTTCGCGACCGGTTACCTGACCATGTTCGGCATTGAATTCGTCGGTGCCTTCGTCCTTCCGTCGATCGCGCACAGTTCGCCCGCATACGTGAGCAATGCCATCGCCGCTGCCACAAACGGCACCGTCACCGGCAGCGTCGGGCTGATCAAGGTCGCCATCCTGGTCAACGGGATCACCTACCTCGCCGGCGGCTTCATCTTCGGCATTGCACTCTTCCGCGCCAAGGTCCTCGCTCGATGGGCCGCGGTACTCCTTGCTTGTGGCAGCGTGGCGACCATCTTGACCGGCGTCATGCCGCAGTACGAGAGGCTCTTCGCGTTTCCCACCGGCATCGCGTTGATCGGTCTCGGGTACTCCGTGTGGCGTGCGCAGCGCGCACCGGCCGCTCGATCCATCACCAGCGCGGTGAGCGCGCAGCTCGAGCCCGCCGGCGCCAAGTGACCATCACGGTGTCTGTACTCCATCCGGAGTTTCGTCTGATGGCGCCCCAGCCGCGGCTGGGTGCGGCCAAAGGCCAGCAAGAACAACCTGATGAAACGGAGGCATCCAAGTGACATCGTTGCGAAAGACCGCGCTCATCGTAGGGGTGCTGTTCATCCTCACCTTCATCACCTCGATCGCGGGGGAGCTCGTGTATGGACCTGTCCTGAGCGATCCCAACTACATCACCGGTGCCGGCGCTGATACCCGCGTCTTCCTGGGTGCGTTCTTCGAGCTGTTCCTCATCATCAGCAACATCGGCTGCGCAGTGGTGCTGTTCCCGCTGCTCAAGCGACAGAACGAAGCTGTCGCACTCGGATACGTCACCGCTCGTATCGTTGAATGCACCTTCATCTTGATCGGCATCCTCAGTGTCCTCGCGATCGTGACGTTGCGCCAGGAGGCTACGGGCGCGGATGCAGGCTCGCTCGTCGCGGTCGGCAAGTCGCTCATCGCCATCAAGAACTGGACATGGCTGCTCGGACCCGGATTCATCGATGGAATCGGGACTGGGCTGATGCTGGGCTGGCTGATGTACCAATCGGGCCTGGTGCCACGCCGGGTTGCCTTGTTCGGCGTCATCGGTGGACCGATGCTCGCCGTTTCAGGAGTAGCCGTACTGTTCGGCCTCTTCAAGGCAGGGTCCCCGGTGCAGGGCATCGCGACAATCCCGGAGGTCATCTGGGAGGGTTACCTGGCGATCTGGCTCACCGTCAAGGGGTTCCGGACCACAGCGTTCGGGGCGGGCGAGGCCGCCGATAGCCGCGCAGTCAACGGCACTCCCATCGACGTGGTGGTTGCGGCATAACCGCCTGTCCAAACGGCCGCTGCAGAGTCCGGTTGAGGCCGGGCTCTGCGCGGCCGCGATTTCGTCGCTCTACGCGACGCCTACGTATGCGACCGATCGGTGGGGATCACCGGGATCAGAAGATGGGAATTTCGCTCCGGACTCCAATGCAACGTGCAGCGACCCCGCGGGCCGCGCGCGTATGCCGCAGGGAATTGTCCGGTGAGCAGGTTTGTCGGCCAGAGCCACCGACCGGCGATCACCAGACGGAGCTGCTCACCGGCACGGAACAGCGTCGCTGAAGGCCCGAGAGGGATGTCGAGTGCGACGACCTCGCCTGGCCGGAGTGGCTGCGATGTGTCAAGGGCCGGGACCGGTTCGTTCGGTCGCGAGACTGCAGGATCGAGAGCGCGGAGCGAGGCCTTCTGCCAACCCGTCGTCACCCGATCACGACCAAACCCGTAGGAGCCTTCGAACGGCACGTAGTTCCTGCCGCGCCACTTCTCCACGCCCACCATGAGGTCGGCGTCGCCGCCGCCGGCCACCTCGACAAAGAGACGCAGCGTCATCGGGCCGGTCAGCTCAGTATCGGCCGGCACGTTCCAGCCAACGCTGACGGCATCAGATGCCGTGTCGAACGCAATGGATCCCGGCTCCGTGGCAGGCTCAGTCGACAGCCCGTGGGCGGTGAGATACAAAGACTTCCAGCGAGTTCGCTCGAGGGGCCACTCGGACTCCTCCCGCACTGCGACAACGCGGTCGCGGCTTTCGCGGACCTCGAGGCGAATGCGCGGCGGGGATGCACCGTCCTTCTGCCGGAGGTATCTGTCGAAAAACGCGAGTTGCGCGCGGAGCGCGGGCGGCGAATAAAACGTCGCCCACTTGCCATCGCGATGCGTGTAGAGAAAGCGCTCCGTCGAACCGACCTGCTGAAAGCCGCGAATCGACCCTCGGCTGTGCAGGTTGTTGTCCGAGAAGCTCGCGCAAATCAGGATGGGTACCTCGATGCGCGCCAGTGACGGAACGAGTGATTGCCACCACTCGTCGCGCAGCGGCCGGCGCTTCTGCGCCTCGGTCAGGTCATACCGCAGGCGGACGTTCTTCAGTGCCCTGGCCCACTGCTTCACGAAGCCGTCTTCTCGGATCCCTCCGGGCATGAAGAGGTCGCGATACGCGTCGGTGAACCCTTCCCAAGGGCACATCGCTCTGAGGCTCGGAGGTCGCAATGCTGCCGCTTTCCATTGCGACATCGCCAGGTACGAAACCCCGAGGAGCCCCACCGCCCCGGTGCTCCACGGTTGCGCGCCCGCCCACTCGATGACGTCGTAAACGTCCTCGCCTTCCTGGTCGGAGAGCAGTGCACTCGTGCCCTCGGACGTGCCGGCGCCACGGAGATCGCAGTTGACGACCGCGTATCCCTGCTTCGTCCACCAGGCTGGGTCCGGCGCCTCCCAGGTCGTCAGCGTCGAGAACCGCACCCGCTTCGGCTGACGCAGGACCCGGTACTGGATCGACACTCGATGCCCGAGCATCGTCTTGACGGGCAGCGCGTCCTTGCCATACGGATGAGCTGAGAGGAGAACGGGGAATCTCCCCTCGCCGGGAGGGCGATACACGTTCGCTCGCAGCGTGGTGCCGTCGCGAACAGCGATGGCAACGTCGTGATCGATGCGGAGCGATCCGGGTGGTGGCTCGTACACACTCGTCGCGCGCCCTGCAAGTCCGCGGAGCCTCGAGAGCGCATACATCGCTGCCCCCGGCCGGTGCCAGGGTTTATCGAGGACGGGCGCCGTCTCCATCGACACCGATATAGGCTCGCACAGCTGTTACACCCTGCTGGCTTGATCCCGCGAACGGGGACGGCGAAGGTCGTATCGAGCGGACAGCCACACCCCGGCCTGGCGGGAAGGGGGGGATTCGAACCCCCGGAGGGACTTAACATCCCTCACCCGCTTAGCAGGCGGGCGCTTTCGGCCGCTCAGCCACCTCCCCAGGCCGGGGCCAGTATATGTCGTGTCCCGCTTGCCACCAACCTCCCGACACGGCCCCGTAGAGTAGGCGCGTGGTCCATGCACGGAGGGGTGCCGCCGCGATCGTCGCCCTCGGGCTGGGCGCCGTGGCGTTGGCGACGGCCCCGATCACGGCCGAAGCCGCCATGTTCCGACTCCCGGTCGGTACGCAGCGCATGGAGATGCCGCTCGACTGCGAGGCCACGTCGCTGACCATCGCGCTCGCATCAGTCGGCGTGCACACCACCCAGACATACGTCCAGGACCACTTCCCCACCGACACCCGCGCCCCCGTCCTCGGCGCCAATCGCCTCCCCGCGGAGTGGGGTGACCCGTACAAGGACTTCGTCGGTCACGTCATGGGTTCGGAGCCCGGCAGCAACCCGCACTGGACGGAATACGCCGGGTGGGGCGCATACGCACCGGTGGTCGCGCATGAGGCCGAGGCCCTCGGCGTGCCCGTGGCCGCGCAGCTCACGGGATGGAATCCGCAGGCGCTCTATGCCGCGGTCGAGGCCGGGCACCCGGTCCTGGTGTGGTCGACCGTCGATTACGTGTATCAGACTCCGCGGACCTGGACCGCGTGGGATGGTCGGATCATTCCGTGGACCGAGGCGGGCCACGTGGTGGTGCTGATGGGCGTCGATCCCACAGCAGGGACACTCGAGTTCAGCGATCCGCTGACCGGTACGTACAACGGCACGACGATGGCGCAGTTCGCTCGAACCTTCACCATCTACGGCTCCATGGCAATCGTGATCGAGCGCACCGCGAAATCGGCGCCCCCAGCCCCAGAGCACCACGCCGCGGCCCGTGCGTGGGCTCCACTACCGCTGGTCACGGTCCGGCCGGCGGCCGCAGTTGCTCCCTGGGTGCCGATCCATCACGTCCGGACAACCAGCGCCTTCAGCTCCGATGACGGCGCCGGCGTTGCCGCGGCGAGTGTCGGGGTCCTGGCAGGCGCGACCACTCCGGCGTCACAAGCGCCCGGCGCAGCGCCGTTCCTCGTCGTGGGACTGCTCGCGGTCGTGGCCGTCGGCGTCATGGCGGCCGTGCTCGAGCGAAGGCGAAAACGGCAGTGCGCTGGGTGACATTCGCCGCGTCTGGTGACGGCGCCGAGCGTGTTGGCCTGCTTGTCGACGGACGCATTCACGCTTGCGCACCCGGGACAACGTTGCTCGGTCTGCTGGGCGACGACGGCTCACGCCTCGCAGCCGAGAGCGATGCCGTGAGCCGCGATCCCCGTGATGTGTTCGAGCTCGACTCGGTGCGCATGCGTGCACCGATTCCGCATCCGCCGACGGTGCGCGACTTCTATGCGTTCGAGCAGCACGTGCGCACCGCGCGCCAGCGACGCGGACTCGAGATGGATCCCGATTGGTACGAGCTTCCCGTCTTCTACTTCAGCAATCCCTATGCCATCTGCGGCCCTGATGATGACGTCGCGATTCCACCCGGTTCAGCGGAGCTCGACTACGAGCTCGAGGTGGCGGCGGTGGTTGGCATGGCCGGCGCTGACCTCGATCCTGACGAGGCGGAGCAATCGATCGCCGGATACTGCGTCATGAACGACTGGAGTGCACGCGATATTCAGCGTCGAGAGATGAAGCTCAGCATGGGTCCGGTGAAGGGCAAGGACTTTGCGACGTCGCTTGGTCCCGTGTTCGTGACGCCTGATGAGCTCGAGGACAGGCGACGCGATAAGAGTTACGACCTCGCGATGACCGCGAGCGTCAACGGCGTCGAGTACTCACGCGCATCACTCGCGGACATCTACTGGAGCTTCGGCGAGATGCTCACGTATGCGTCGCGCGGCACGCGCGTGGAAACGGGCGATGTGATCGGCTCCGGCACGTGCGGCACCGGCTGCATTCTCGAGCTGTCGTTGGTGCACGGCGGCGATCGCTATCCGTGGTTGCAGCCTGGAGATGTCGTCGAGTTGAGCGTCGATCGACTGGGCACGCTTCGCAACACCATCACCGCCGGCGAACCCTTGCGGCCGTTGCGATGAATACCCGGGACGCTTATCTCGCACGTCTCGACTCCGTCGAGGCGCGGCTCTCGGCAGCTGCGTTCAGAGAGCCGGTTCCCGGCGCAATCACCAGTGCAGATCCCGAGAGTGGCGAGCGCTGGGATCGCGGCCAGGTGTGGGCGCATCTCTCCGAGTTCATCCCCTACTGGATCCAGCAGGCGGGACCAGTGCTGCGCGGTCAACCGTCTGGCGAGCCGGTGCCGTTCGGGCGGACCAAGAAAGATCCGGAACGAATCGGCGCAATCGAGCGCAGTCGACGAGAGGCCATCGAGGTCCTCTGGGCGGACACGAGCGCTGATATCGCCCAGCTCCGCGGCTTCCTCGCAGGCGTGGAGCCCGACCAATGGGACATCCGCGGGCTGCACCCGACGCGCGGCGCGATGACCGTTGACGAGCTGGTCGAGCAGTTCCTGGTCGGCCACCTCGAGGAGCACGCCGATCAACTCGAGGAGATGACGCCGGCCGCCGGCTAGCGGTGTTTCTTGTGCCGGTGGGGCCGGAGCGGCGGATCTGCGGGCACGCCTGAGTCGGCCGACGCAAGCGGGCCGTCGACGAGGCCTGCCGCCTCCATCGCGCCCGGCTCGTCCATCCAGCTTCGCGCCGTCACCTCGGGCTTTCCGTGCATCCGCGTCAGCTCCCGGTCGGCGTTGCGGCGGAACTCTTCCGCGTCGCTGACGATGAAGGTCGGGAGGTATGGCGCCTCGTCCGCACCAACTCCCGTCGGACCCACGCCTTCGGGGTACGGTCGGTTCGTCCCGATGGCTGGATCCGCGTTCGGTTGGCCCCGGAGCACGCCGTACCAGAAGACAGCCACCAGGAAGACGAGGATGCAACCGATGAAGATGAGGAGCCCGACCATATCGGTCATGGTCGCCGTCGCGGCGCCTTTCGTCAATGAGTCAGAGTGGCGTTCATGATCGAGTTTCCCGACGGTGCCGCCTCGCCGAACCTGCACGTCACGTGGATTCACGGATCAGACGTGCCGAAGTACAACACCGATCCCGACATCCAGGTACATGCATCTGACGAGCACACATACATTCTTCGTCAGAACATGTGCGTCAGCTGGGAGGCGCCGTTCATGTTCCTGTTGTTCGGCACGTCGAAAGCATTACTCCTCGACACCGGCGCGACCGCCAATCCGCAATGCTTTCCGTTGCGACGCACCGTCGACGCAATCATCGACGTGTGGTTGGCGGAGCATCCGCACCCCGACGACTACGGTCTGCTCGTGCTCCATACGCACTCGCACAATGACCACACGGCCGGCGACCTGCAATTTGCGGATCGACCGAATACCGTCGTCATCGGCGCCAAACGCGACGACGCGTGGCCGTATTTCGGCTTCGACAAGGATCCCGATGCAGTGATCGAGCTCGACCTCGGCGGCCGTGTCCTCGACTGCCTCGCGACTCCCGGCCACCATCAGGCGGCGGTGACGTTCTATGACCGCTACACCGGAATCCTCTTCACGGGCGACACGATCGGCCCCTTCCGTCTCTACGTGTTCGACTGGCCTGCCTTCGTCCGCTCCATCGACCGGCTCGTCGAGTTTTGTGCAGAGCGACCGGTGACGTACCTGCTCGGCTGCCATATCGAGATGACGACCACCCCGGGCGAAGACTACCCGGTGGGCTGGACCTACCAGCCGGACGAACCACCCCTGGAGGTCACGACGGATCACCTCAAGGAAATCCAGACAACGCTTCGCGCTCATGACAATCAGCCGGGCCGGTACGTCCTGCCCCAGATGATCATCACGCCCCGCGCCTGACGACTCCGAATCGGTATGGGGGACGCCTTATGGGGCCCGGTCAGCGACCCTTTCGCGGGTTACCTCAACCGGGGTGTCATTAGACTTGGACCATTCCGCGGAGGGATGCCGGAGCGGTTGAACGGAGCGGTCTTGAAAACCGCAGGGGCCGCCAAGCCCCCGGGGGTTCGAATCCCTCTCCCTCCGCCAATTCCAGGTCGATGAGCGGCTGACGAGCCCCGCTCTGTGGGCGGGGCCCGTCACGCTCGCTGAGCCGTCGACAGACGGTCGGACGGTCAGGGGTAGCTGGTCAGGTCGACCGCTTGACCGTCCACGCCCGGGTTGGTGGACGTGCATGGGCCACCAGTGCCGTCGATGATCGAGAGGTCGCCTCCGGAACCACCGAGCCACACCGCGACCATGTCCCGGAATTGCACCTGTGAGGTGGTGGGAGCCTCGAGCGCCTCGGTTTCGTCAAGGGTGGCTGTCGTCTGGATGAAGACCACGTAGCTGGCCATCCCATAGCCATGGAAGCTGGTCACATTTGGGGAAACCACGAAGGCGGGATAGCCATCCTGCGTCGGCGTCGCCATCCAGGCTGCCTGGCTGGGTGGGTCATAGGGGAGCTCATTCTGGAAGAAGATGTCGGTCCCGTTCTGCCCGCTCCAGATCACCTCGTTCTTCTGGTAATGCTCGACTGCCAGCCCGTACGCGGTGACGTTGTTCCCGGTGACGATCAGGCCCGTCGCTCCCTGGTTGAGCGTCCAACCGACATCGTTGCCGTGGTCGGCACGCCATGCCCAGAGATCGTCGATGATCGAATCGTCAGCGTTGTCGAGGAGGCTGACCGTGGCGCTGACCGGTGTGGTCTCCGCCCCCCCGATCCGGAAGAAGATGTCCTGAATGGTGTCGGGGTCGCCGGCACTCGCCCGGCTACCCCGCACGCCGACGTTGACGAGCACCGGGGAGTTGATCGGTCCAGCGTCGATGATCAGCCCCGAGAGTTCGACGCCCCGATTGCTGATCACGTCCAGCGCGGCGTTACCCTGCTGTGGGACCAAGGTGGCGAAGCCCTGTCCCAACACCACCGTATCGGGATGGGGCACCACAATCGGCGCATTCAGGTCGTACACGCCGGGGGTCAACACGAGATTCTGGCCGCGTGCCAGTGCCGCGGTGATGAGCCCCGTTCGGGTGCTTGGATTGGCCACGAAGAAACGGCTGATCGGCAGCGAAGACCCGGGTCCAGGGTCCGTGCCCGACCAGGAGGTCCCTGAGGTGTTGGTCTGCACCGCCGGCACGAAGACTTCGTACCCGCCGGAGCTGTTCATGTAGAGGTAGGGCTCCTCACGAGTCACCGGGCTGTTGCCCACATTGGTGTACTGGTTGGTGCTGGGTCCGAAGCTGGTCGCGGGCGCGTTCGTATCGCCGGAGAAGACCTGGTCCCAGACGCCGTTGGTATAGGTGTCGATATCCGAGTTTCGGACCACCTCCTGCTGATTGCTGCCGTTGATGATCGCTCCGCCGCTGAACGCCGAGTCCGCGATGAAGCCCCCGCTCACATACCCCGGACTGGAGCAGTAGTCGAACATGAAGAAGTTGCCGTTGATGTCGACGCGCCGGATCGGCGCCGCCTGGGATGCCGCCCAGAATTCGGTCCCTTCGGTACAGGCGGCAGCCGTGGTGACGGTGATCGTGAGGTTCGACAGCGAACGCCAGAAGTTGTCCAGGCCGATGCAGTTGCCCGGCGCCACGCACTGGTTGTTGACCTCGGCGGCGCCGTAGATGATGGTTTGGCCCGGGGTGAGGCCGAGCCCGGCGACCTCCGTGTAGTACCCGACCTGGAAGATCAGGGGATCGGTCGTCGAGCCATACGTGCCCGGCGCGAAGAGGATGTCGTAACGCTGGGTGTCGAACTGGCTCGCTACCGGCACCTGCTGCGCCGCGATCGCATTCAGGTCCGCCTGGATCGTGGCCTCCGGAGTGGTCGGAGAGAACACGCAGGTGTTGGGGCCGAACAGCACGGTGGTGTTCCCGGCGCAGAGAGACGGCGGTGGGGGTGGCGGTCCGGCCAGGGCCGTCGGGCCGGCGCCGACCGCCGCCGTTCCCGCCAACAGTGCTCCTGCCACCAGCAGGGATCGATACCAGCGTCGTCCCCGGCTGTCCGCACGCGGATGCCGCACCGTCGGCGCTTTCATATCGATGTCAGTCATTGCTCTCGTGCCTCCACATAGCCGACTGATCGCTGTCGATTGCCTTTCCGGATGACTAAGTAAGCGCTTACCGAGATCCCGTGCCAACCTGCCGGTCTGTACTCCAGGTTCTCCTCTTGCCCCGGGCCCTCCATTGGCACCACTCTTTATGCCTGGATTCGTGGGGGGCAGGCCGCACAGCCTAGGACCGTGGGACGCCCGCGTCAAGATGACCAGGCTCGATACCAAGCGTCGTTGGACGCATCGATACGAACCCTGATGTCTCACGACATCGTGCCCATCCGCACGCGTCAGTGGCCCTGTTCCTCTTGCGCGTGCATGGGCATTCCGAACACGAGGATGAACGCGGCCGCGAGCGGTACCAGACAGGCCCATGCCGTTACTCGCAGTGCCTCGGTCGGGATGTGGGGGTCGAAGGTTGCGAAGAAGATGGTGCCGAGGACGGCGACTCCGAGTGCGGTGGAGAGTTGCTGGACGGCCTCCATGACGCCTGAGGCGGATCCGACCTCCTCCATGCTCACGCTGGTGAGGATGAAGCGGAACAGCTGTCCGATGCTGGCACCGACGCCTGCGCCGATGAAGACGAGGCCGGGGACAAGATCCCAGCTCGAGGCGGTGCGGGCACTCGTGAGGATCAGGGCGAGTTCCGCCGCGCCGGCGGCGATGAGCGCGATGCCGATGTGGAGCAGGTGACGGCCGAGCCGGCTGACAAGCGCGGACGAGCCGAGCATGCCGAGGATCAGCCCCACCACCATCGGCGTCAACGTCAGGGCGGCGTGGATCGGTGACCAGCCTTCGCCGAGCTGACCGAAGAGCGACACACAGAGCAGCAGGCCCCCGAAGGCGCCGAAGAGGGCCAGCACGACTGCGATGCCGCTGAGGTAGGTGCGATTGATGAGCAGTGAGGGCTCGATCAATGGGTTCTTGCTGTGCCGCTCGTGGAACAGGAAGGCGGCGAGCAGGCCGGCACCCGCGGCGAGCATGGCGAAGGTCCAGGCGGGCCAGCCGTCGGTTCGACCCTGGATGAGCGGATAGATGATCGCGACGAGAGCAAGGCCGACAAGACCCACTCCGCCGAGGTCGAGCACGACGTCAGGGTGCGTGGCACCGCGCGGCAGCGAGCGCATCGCCAGGGGCAGCATGAGCGCGCCGATCGGAACGTTGATCAGGAACACGAGGCGCCACCCGGTGCTCCACAGATTGGCGTCGATGAGCGCGCCTGCGACGATCGGCGCGGCAAGCATCGCAAGGCCCGTTGCCGGGCCGAAGAGGCTCAGTGCCTTGCCGAGTTCGACCTCGTCGGCGAAGACCTGCTTCATCAAGCCGAACCCCTGCGGGATCATGAGTGCGCCGGATGCGCCCTGGAGGACGCGGAAGACGATGAGCACGTCGATGCTCGGCGCCACCGCGCACGCGGCCGAGAAGACGGTGAATCCCGCCGAGCCGGCGAGAAACAACCGGCGGCGTCCGAGGATGTCCCCGAGGCGTGCGCCGGCGATGAGCAGCACGGCGAACGCCAGGGTGTAGCCCGCGCTCAGCCACTGGATGGTGCTGGCGCCACCACCGAGCTCGCGATGGATGGACGGGGCGGCGATGTTGACGATCGTGGCATCGAGCAGATCCATGACCGCGGAGGCCAGCACGACGGCTGCCACTAGCCAGCGCAAGCGGTACGGCTTGGTGGTCGCGACACCTGCGCCGGCCGGCGATATGGCGGGGATGGGCGCAGTGGTCATGGGTTCCTTGTTGCGTACATCGTTCGTTACGAACACTGTACGCTACGGACAGTGTTCCTGTCAAGTAGAGTCCGGTCCGACATGTCTCTCGCCGGCGGTCCTCCACCGATGAGCCGCCAGGTCCGGCACCGCTCGACGCGGGACCGGCCCGCAAAAGCGCCGCTCAGCGAGGACGCCGTGGTCGACGCGGCCCTGGCGATCCTCCAGTCCGAGGGACTCCCCGCAGTGACGATGCGCCGGGTCGCAGCCGCACTGGACACGGGAGCCGCATCGCTCTATGTCTACGTCTCCGGCCGCGACGGCCTGCTCCAGGCGATGCTCGATCGCGTTACCGCAACGATCGAGCTGGAGGTCCCGGATCCGTCACGCTGGCGCGCTCAGTTACACGCCCTGCTGGAGCGCATGCACCGAGCGCTCGTTGCGCATCCAGGAATCGCGGCGATGACCCTGGAGGACCCACCGACAACCGAGGTGGTCCTCCGGCTGACGGAGAACATGCTCGGAATCCTGCTCGCCGGGGGGATTGACGCCCAGGACGCCGCATGGGCGTGCGACATCTTCGTGTCGTTGGTGACCGCCATCGCCAGTGAAGACGATGTGCGACGCGCTCGCGGGCTCAGCAACGCAGACGACCGCCAGGCGCATGTTGACGAGATCTACAAAACGTTCGTCGGCTTACCGCCTGACCGCTTCCCTCTGCTCGCTGCTCATGCCGCGCACATGGTCGCCGGTGATGGTGACCAGCGATTTCACTTCGCCATCGACGTCGTTGTCGACGGCCTGATCTCGAGAACAGCGCGTCGGTAATCCGCGCCTCCTGAGTTGTGTCGTACATCGGGCTCGCCAACAGCGACGTTGCTCGCCCTACCCAGCCGTGACGCTCGGCTCCCAGTAGACGAGGATCTCCCACGTGACGTTTGGAGCGACATCGACCACGAGCGTTTCACGGTTGCCCAGGTAGCCGTCGGTGCCGCCTCCGCCACCGAATCCGCACTGCGACGCGGCCGTGCTTTCGTTGCCGTTGGAGGTGAAAACCTGCATGCCGCCCGAGCCCGAACACCACCACACCATCGCGATGAAATCGTGGTGCGTGAAACTTGGAATCGACGCGATCCCCCTTCCATAAGTCACGGGAACCAGCACCTTCGCATCTGCCGGCAACGCCGGCAGCGCAGGCAGAATCAGGGGCTTGGCGGTCTCCGCAATGACGATCTCCCATCGCACCGATGGGCTGGTCACAACCTTCAGAATCACCGGTCTGCCTTCCGACAGCGGGCCGGTCCCCTCCGAGAGTGCCGCATCGACGGGAATCGGTGAGTTCGAGCATTGCTTGAAGCGTTCGTTGACGGTGCCATCGGTCGATACGATCTCGAGATGCCCGGTGCCGACGCAGGCATATTGCAAGTACTCCCACCCCTCCGGCACAAAGACGGGCAAGACCGCGGAACCAGTGTGCTTGGTAACCGGGACCACCACGTACCACGACCGCGAGAAGCCGGTGCCGTAAACGGGCATCGTTGGCAGGCCATAGACGGCAGGAGGAGTCGGCGTCGGGCCATAGACGGGCATCTTCGGGAGCGGCCCTCCCTGGAAAGTAGAAGGCGTCGGCGCCGGATGTGGATGACTGCCGAGCTCCACAGCGAACGCCGCTGCGCCGACGGCGACGACCGCGATGGCCGCTACGCCCGCAATGACATTCAGCGACCTGTGTCGACGCTTGGAGATCGGCTGGAAGCTCGTGAGGCGTTGCGGTGGCGTTTGCGCTTCGATACGGTCGAACTTGTCCCGAAGTCTGCTCTCCAGTCGCGGGCCGATGTCAATCATCTTTGAGTTCCTTTCGCAAAGTGGCGAGGCCGCGTTGCAGGTGCGTCCGCACCGTTCCCGGGCGGCAGCCCATGAACGCGGCGCACTCGTCCACCGAATAGCCAAACCGGTAATTGAGCGTGATCGCTGCCCGCTGCTTGTTCGAGAGTCGCCGGTAAGCGCGATCCATGTCGATGCGCTCCGCGTCGTGTCCCCCACCGATCGATGGTCCGGCGCGATCGATCAGTGCGGGGAGCGGCCAGCCACGCGACCGCAGCATCCGCCGCCTGCTGATGCAGTGGTTGACACAGACGCGCGTCAACCACGCCGCCTGACGATCCATGGTTGACAGCGAGTCCCATGCCCGCCACGCCTTGAAAAGCGTCTCCTGGACAGCGTCCTCGGCTTCACCGGCGTCATCCAGGATGGAAAACGCAAGGAAGTAGAGCCGCTTGACGTCCGAGGTGACAACGGCCTCGAAAGCCCGCTCGGCCGCGTCGTCGTCCGAAGTTGCCAGCCCGGCTGATGCGATCACGCTCTTCCCAACGCGCACAACCATCCTTTTGCGGACATGGGGAGCCCGCTGACGCGATTACCCCGCCTGTCCTGGCAAGTGTGGCGCGGTTAGGTCGGGATCACAGCAATTGGGGCCCACACGCGGCCACCGTCGCGGGTCATCAGGAGCTGCATGCTCTGTGGATATTGGACCTGCCCGTGTATCACGACGCCTTGTACCGCAGTTGTGAAGCCGAGGTCGGAGAGACCAAGGCCGCCGTCGCCCGCCCCAAAGGTGGTCGTCCACGTGACCCCATCGTTGAAGCTCGAGTAGATCTCCGTCGCGCCCGATGCGCATGCGATGGAAACGCTGGTCGGCGACGCTGCGACCGTCTCGAAGTCGCCGCCGAAGGGAGGATCGGATACTCGCCGGTACGTCGCGCCCGCATTCTCCGACACGTACGCTGTCTTCACTTCGGATCCTGCTGCACCACCGCCATTGCAGACGATGAAGACTCGCAGTGACGTGCCGGCCGCGACGTTCGCGAGCGTGCTGGACGGACACGGCTGCATCTTGCTGTGCCAAGTGATTCCGTCGCTACTGCTGTACAAGGTTGAGCGTGCGTCAGTGCCCTGCGCGGTAACAACGGCCGGATGCAGCATTACCCAGAACACGCCCTGAGCGAGCGAGATGTCGCCTGAATAACCTGCCCCACCCGTGGTCACACCCGGTATCGGGTGCCACGAATCAACGCTCGTCGGGCTCCCGAAGAGCGCAACAGGGCCGCCCGTATTCGGTTCGGTGCCTTCGGCGACCTCCGCATAAACTCGCCCGTCTGCTGCTTCGAGAGCGCCTACGGATGCGCGCGCGCCCACTCCCGGAAACGCGATCTCTGCCCAGGTTCGACCTCCGTTGTGTGTCGCGTAGAGATGCGATCCCGATATCCATCCATCCTCGCTGTCTGCAAACCGAAGCTCCCACGAACTCGCCGGCGCCAGCGCCGGCAGGGCCGCACCTGCCACCCATGTCCACGACCCGCCGGCATCGGTCGTGCTCGCCAGCCGCACGCACGCGGAGCCGCCGCACAGCGACAGGCCCAGGACCCATCCCACGCTGGGTGAGATGAAGGTGACTGACTCCGGGTGCAGCGCGACGGAGCTCAATCCGACGGTCGATTCCGTGGGCGATGGCGTCGCGGACGGTGCGACCGTCGGGGTGGCCGCGGCGGAGGCTGCCGGGGTATTCGAGTGAATGGGAGGCGCAGTGGCGACCTGGCTGCTGCATCCTGCAAGCAGAAGGACTGCGACGACGCCGACGACGCGAGTGGACGGGGTCATGACGGGAGAACGCTCGTTCAACGGGGTCTGTTCCGGTCTGCGCTGAACCGGTCACGGTCTCGGCACCGTCTATGTATGGCGCCGGATCGAGACCGTCCC
>CAWBSL010000002.1:0-755076 GCA_963791435.1 Candidatus Dormiibacterota bacterium | reverse complement strand
CCCGTAGAAAGCGCCTTTGCTGACCTCAGCCTCTTCGCAGATGTCGTCGACGGTGAGCTCGCTGTAGCCCATGCGTCCGGCGCAACGCCAGGCTGCGTCGATAAGTAGCTGGCGGCGCTCGAGACGGGCGTCTGCCGAGATGCGCGGCATGTCGATATGGTATCATGAATAAAACCGACGCGTTGGTTTTGATAAGCAGCCCGAGCCTCCCTCCCAAGAGCGGGTGGTGCAACGCCACCCGCTCCCCCTTGCGTACATCCGCTACGGCGTGATGGTCGCACGACGCTGCACGTCGGCGTTATTGCTATCCGGCATCAGAAGGTCCACAGTGATCGGCTGTAAGAAACCCCATCCGCCAGTCATATCTACATATGAGCTCGACGGCGGCGGCTTCCGGCGCTCCGCACGACCCCGGAAACACCGAGTTCAGCTCTCTCTACGAGCAACATTTCCCGGCCGTGTGGGCCTATGCGGTCAGCCGGGTCGGGCGCCAGGCCGCCGAGGACGTTGTCAGTGAGGCGTTCGCGGTAG
Source organism: Candidatus Dormiibacterota bacterium (assembly GCA_963791435.1). Lineage (GTDB taxonomy): Bacteria > Chloroflexota > Dormibacteria > Aeolococcales > Aeolococcaceae > Palsa-851. Next base: position 754,545 of record CAWBSL010000002.1, on the reverse strand, counting down.
CTTGGCGGCGCCAGACGAGCATTCCCCCCGATGCGTTGCCGTGGATCCTCCGTGTCGCTCGCAACGTGGTATTCGAGCTGTACCGGAGTGAGACACGCCAGCGGCTCGTGGAAACCGAACTGCGGGGGTGGGCTGCGCGCGAACCCCTGGTCGAACCGGACGTCGCCGAGTCGGTGGTCAACCGGGCAAACGCCATGACGGCCCTCGCAAGCCTCTCTGAGAGTGATCGCGAGCTATTGATGCTTGTCGCATGGCATGGCCTGTCGCCTCGTCAGGCCGCCAGCGTGCTGGGGTGCTCGCGACCGGCCTTCTTTGTCCGGCTGCATCGGGCTCGAAGCCGCCTCAGCCGTGCGCTGACGCGCCAAGTCACGACGAGTGTTCCACCCGACTTATTCATGCCCAATAGCAGCGAGGAGGTTCACGCATGACCACGCCGACGCAGGCCCTGAACGTCCTTGCCGCTGCGCGCCCCGACGAACTTGCGGCGCCGGAACAGTACATCCGCGATCGCATTTATCAGGCGGCGATCTCCACCAAGGAGATGCCCCCGGCGCACCGATCGCCATTTCGTCGACTCGCTGTCGTTTCTGCGGTGGGCGCAGCCACCGTTGCCGCGATCCTCCTTGTGGCACTCGCCGTGCAACCGCAAGGGACGGCCGCCCCGACGCGTCCGCACGTGGCCCGGCCGGTGCAATCCGATTCCTCCGCGCGCGCAGTTCTCTTGGCTGCAGCAGCCAGCGCGGCAGGCGAGACGTCCGATACGGGAACGGGCAGATACTGGTTTTCGGTGACGCAGGTCTTTGACGCCGGCACCAATGGTTACCCCAGTTCGACGCTTGGGCTCGATGACTGGGTCGCGCGTTCTCCAAACGATCCAAGTTGGTTCATTCTCGGCAAGTCTCCGCTGGCACAGGCAGGGTCGGGATCGAGCGATCCATACCACACCCGCTTCGACGTCCTGGATCGCTTCCTCACCTTCGCGGAGTTGCAACAGTTGCCGACCGATCCGGCAGGCCTGGAGGCGTATCTCCTCGCGATCCCTCCGGATCATCCCGATCTGCCGGAGGTCCCGGTGAGCGAGCGGCTGTTCACAGCATGTCTTGAACTGGCAGAAGCACCTGCGGAGCCGGTGGTTCGCGCGGCCGCGTTCCGCTTGCTCTCGGAGTTGCCGGATCTCACCGCGCTGGGTCGGGTTCACGATCCTCTTGGCCGCATCGGCGTGGGTGTCGCCAACTCGCGCCCGGGCAATCCAGGACAGGAATTGATCATTGATCCGGTCTCCGGTTCGCTGCTTGCTTTCGAGGATGTGTCGAGCGTCGATGGCCACGTCGTGGTTACCCACTACGAGGCGCTCCTCGAGTTCCGGCTGGACGAACATCGTGCAACCACCGTCCGGGGCATCGTGAGGTGACCGGGCAAACTTGATCTCAGCGACGCGCTGGCCGGTTAGGGTGCTTCTCCGCCTGGAGCGAAGGGTGCGCGCAACCCGTTCTCATGAGCAATCCTGGCGGCCAGTTCAAAATCCATTGACAGACCGAACTTGCGCTGCAACGCAATCGAGGCTTGCATCCGGTCAGGTCCATCTGGCAGCTCGCCGAACGCGTCGTAATAGTCTTCGAACGCTCCAGGAGAGTGCACTTCGATGGCCACCGCGGGTTCGTCGGTCGCATTCCAGAAGGCGTGGACGATGCCGCGCGGCTTGATGACATAGGAACCGGCCGGCGCCTTCAGGACTTCGTCACCCACGCGAAACGTGAGCTCGCCGCGGATGACGCAGCTGACCTCGTCCTCGCGGGTATGCGTGTGTGGCGGTACGAATTGTCCGGGCTCGATCGTGCCTTCGAGGATGGCTAGAGCGCCGTCGAGTTGATCTGATCGAACCTTGTGCCGAAGTCCGGCGAATCCCTTGGTTGCACGACCCGCTGCTCCGGGGATCAGGCGAACTCTCATCGGTCACTGCGAATGCTCCTGTGCGGGGATCGGCTACTACAAAGTGAGCGGCAGTCTAGCTCCGTTCATCGGCGCGTCGCGGCAGTGCCGGCCGCCCGACGTGCTCGCGTCGTTCGGCCTGGGGCAAGCAATCGAACGCGGCGAACCGCAGCCCATGGCACACTGAACGGCCTCGTCTGGCACCTCCCGTTCCGGAGATCATCAAATGGCACTCGGTAGACAAGTCCTGCTCACCGCAGAGGGCCAAACCGCGCTCATCGCCGAAATGCGCGAGCTCATCGATACTAAGCGTCCTGAAATCGTCGAGCGGGTTGCCACGGCACGCGCCGAGGGTGATCTGCGCGAGAACTTTGCCTACCACGATGCCCGGCGTGAGCTGGGTCTCCTCGACGGCCGAGTTCAGACCATCGAAGGAATGCTCCGATATGCGCTGATCGTTGAGGCCGCTCCGTACGACGGTAGCGTCGTCTTAGGTGCAACCGTCGTCGTGCGGGATGAGTTCGGCGACTCCGAGTACACCATCGTTGTGCCTGCTGAGGCAGACATCACCCGCCAGCGGATCTCGCTGGATTCGCCTCTGGGCGCAGCGATATCCGGCCACCGCGCCGGCGACGAGGTGAGTGTCGACAGTCCCGGAGGGATCCACCGAGTTGCCGTCGTCCACGTGCGCTGACGCAGGCGCCGGATCAGCCCCTCCTGGTGTGCAGAAGGTCGAACTCGTTGCCCTCAGGGTCCTCTAACACGACCCACGAGACATCCGGACCCTGACCGATATCCTTGCGGCGCGCGCCGAGTGCCAGCAGACGTTCCAGTTCCTCCGCCTGCTCGCACCCCGAAGGACTGAGGTCGAGGTGGACGCGGTTCTTCACTGTCTTCCCCTCGGGCACCGGGATGAAGCACAGCGTCATCTCCGCGTCCTCGGTGCCGTCCGACGAGATCCACCAGTAGCCGCCCTCGTCATAGACGGCAGGCCAGTCGAGGACGCGGGACCACCACGCCGCCTGGGTCTCCGCATTGCGGCAGTCGAAGACGATTTCGTGCAGGACGCTGGCCATCGCACCTCCTTGTCCGGTTCGGCGAGCCGGGAATGGCGCGCCGGACGGAAGCGTGGCAGATCATCACCGAGCGTCGATAACGCAGCACAGCATCCGGAGTGCTGCCGGGATGCAGCGCACGGTCACATCAGACCGCGGCGGAATGTCGACGGTCTCACCATCCAACTGCGCGGCGCCGCCCTGATGCCAAGAAAACGTCATCACCGCGCGTTGCGATTGGCGGGGTGGCGATACCAGGGACCGAAGCCCCAACCAGCTCATCCGTAACGCCGCCGGCCATCGCCGGTGCGGCACCAGGACGATTTCCATCAGCCCGTCGGCACGTCGTGAGTTCGCACTCACACGAAAGACCTTCGCCATCGTGGCGACGATGTGCCAGCTGAGGCTGACAATGCGGACTGACCGGCCGCCGATCATCACGGACACGGGCCGCGCTTGCCGCAACGTCTGGGGGATGAGTGCGAGATCTGCGAGTAGTCCGCGTCGACGACCGTTGACAACCGATGCCCCCGTGGCCAACGCGCCGATCGCCACGTATGACAACGCGTACTGCCGCGCAGGTTGGTTGTGATTGTCGGTGCTATATGACACCTCGAGGACATCCACCGGAACGGGCTGTGCCGACAGCACGGCCTCGAGCCGGATTCGTTGCGACGGCGGCCAGCTCCGGTATTGATCGTTGGCGTTACCGCCCCCGCAGACAACGAGAACGACGCGGCTCCCGACCGCGGTGGTCGCAGCGAGGATGCCGTTACCGATCTCGTTGAGCGTTCCATCCCCGCCGATGCCGATGATCGTGCCATCGAGGTGCTCCGAAGCCCATGCTTCCGCCACCGCCCGAGCGTGGCCGGCGTATTCCGTGGATACGAGGTCCACCTGGCTTTCCGACGACACTTTCAATTGCCGAAGCGCGGTCTGCGCCATGCTGTCGGCACGCCGAGAAAGGGGATTCCCGTTGGCAACGATGAGCACCGGATCGCGGATTCGCTGTCGGGCGGCCATCGTATCAGCCTCATGAATATCGCGCATGGGCGGCAAATGGTCTATAGCGGCGACCCTATCAGCGCAGCGAGCTCGCCTCTGGAGTTGATGCCCAACTTGCCATAGACGCTTCGCAGGTGGTACTCAATCGTCTTCGGACTGAGAAACAGCGCGGCGGCGGCCTCGCGAGTTGTTCTGCCACTCGCGAGCAATTGCGCAATGTGCAGTTCCTGACGCGTGAGTGTCTCCGCAGGCGACGCGCCACGCCGGCGCACGGTCTCTCCCGTTGCGAGGAGTTCGGCGCCCGCGATGCCCGCCCATGGAGTCGGCACCGACTCGCTCGAAGATCGCGAACGCAAGCCGGAGTTCGTCACGGGCGCGACTGCGCTGGCGCAAGCGGCGAAGGCGCGCGCCGAGTGCGAGGTGCGTGAGTGCGAGCTCGAACACATCGGGCGTCTTCTCATGGAGACGGAGCGCATCGGCAAAGTGGCGCTCGAAATCACCGTCCGCCGCGAGCATGCCGAAACAACGGGCGGCGCGCGCCATCGACCACGGCTGTCCCTTGCGGCGCGCTTCAATATCAAGCAACGTAGCGACCCGAGTCGCGTCCTCACGACGACCCAGCCGCAAGTAGGCATCGACGAGCTCGCCCGAGGGCGCCAGATCGACATCCTGTATGCCGAGCTGGCCAAGCCGGAGCGTGCAGTACTCGAGATGCTCCGCGGCTGCCGATGCTCGACCGAGACCGAGTTCCAGCTCGCCGAGAGCTCGGATCGCCCAGATCTCATAGAGATGGACTCCCAGCTCGGAGCACAGGGCGAGCGCCTCAGCGGCGTGCGCACGGCAGTCGTCTTCGTAGCCCTGGCGAGCTTCGAGCCAGGCCATGCTGGCAAGTGCGGCCGCGACCTCCGTCTGCTGACCGGTCTCGCGCGCGAGCCGTGCCGCCTCGTCGTATTCGACGTGTGCTCTGCTCCAGTCCTCTGCGGCCGCGTGATCACGCCCGACACGGTTCAGCAGCCACGGCAGGATGCCCAGCGCAACTCGAGCCCGGGCTGTTTCGATCACCTCGTCGACAAGATCGCGAAGCGGACCGGACTCGCGAAGCCAGAGGGGTACAGCGACGACCCAGGGCAGGAGGCGGGTGTCCTCGCGCACGCCCTCCTCCTGCTCGATGATCACCGAGGCCGAGCGGAACGACTCGATGCCCGCGCGCGCTTCACCGGTGAACACGAGCGCCATGCCCATGGATGCGAGTGCGAGGAAGCGCGCCTTCGCGGACGCCTCCGGCGTCACCAGGGCAGTTAAGGCCTGTGCTGTCAGCAACATTCCCGCAGCGTCGCCGCCATAAAAACACGCGTCCACGGCGTCTGCGAGTAAATCCACCGCGAGTTCGGGCATCGTGGCGGCAATGCGTTCGGCGGCGGTCACGAGGATCGTGTATCCCCGCGCCACAGGCCCTCGTCGCGTGGCGATGTGGCCGCTCAGGCTGTCGATCTGGATGAGGAGCTCGTTGTTCTCGGAGAGCGAACGCGCCTCGTCGAGGAGACCGATCGCCCGATCGGCGAAGCCCGCCAACCACGCCGTCTCCGCAGCCGCGGTAACCAGACGGCGCCGGCGCTCATCGTCGTCGGCCAGACGTGCTGAGGTCTCGAATGCAGCGCTCGCGACGCCGTACGCGCTGCGTTGACGGCTTCGGATGCCCGCTTGTTCCAGCGCCGACGAGGCGGACGTATCAGTGCCGACCGCTGATGCCGCCAGATGCCAGGCGCGCCGGTCGGCATCCCGATCCGAGAGGACGTTGGCCATCGCGCGGTGGGATGCTCTGCGGACGTCCGGAGGAGCCGTGTTGTAGATCGCGGCTCGCGCCAGCGGATGACGAAACTCAATACGGCCATCACGCAGCCGGATCAGGCCGGTCTCCTCAGCCGCCGTCAGACCGCCGATGTCGATGTCGAGAAGCCGGGCTGCCCGCTCGAGCGTCGAAACATCTGCCGCTTCGTCGACGGTGGCGAGCACCAGAAGTCGTCTCGCTGACGAGTTCGAGCGCTTCAGCCCGGCGGGCGAAGGCACGCGAAATCGTTGCCGGCACCGTGATGGGTGCGTCGATTGACAGCGTTGCCAGGCGTGACGTGTCCCGGGCCAGTTCGGTCAAGGCCAGCGGATTCCCGGCGGTTGCCCGATAGATGCGGTCCGCGGTCTCGGGTGCGACTGCGCCAAGGAGCTCGCCTGCTGCGTCGCGGCTGAGACCACCGACACGCAGCGTCGGGAGGTCGGTTGCGTCGAGCAGCGACGGCTCGTCCGCACGAACCGCCAGCACGGCTCCCAGCGGCTCCCCGAGCAACCGCCGAAGCGCGAACCGAAGTGCCTCAGCCGTCGACGGGTCAAGCAGGTGTGCGTCATCGATGAGGAGCATCGCCGGTTGCTCCTCAGCGTAGATGGCAAGGAGGCTGAGCGTCGCTGCGCCCACGGCGAAGCGCTCGCCGGACGTGCCCGGACGCAGCGCGAGTGCACCTTCCAGGGCCGCAGCGCGCGGAGTCGGCATGCGACCGATCAGGTGAAGCGCGGGACGCAGCAATTCGTACAACCCGGCGAACGGGAGGTGCATCTCGGACTCGATTCCCCGAGCGCGGAGGAGTGCCAGGTCATTCGCACGCTCGGCCACGTAGGAGAGGAGCGATGTCTTGCCGATTCCGGGCTCACCGATCAATGCCAGCACCGCGCTCCGGCCGGAGCGGACCGCCGCCATGACGCCGTCGAGCGCATTCATCTCCCGCTCGCGCCCCACCAGCATGAGTCGATTGTAGGTAGGCCCTGATATCGAGATCGTCGTGCGTCGAAATTACTAGGGGTCCCCCCTGACGCGATGACGGGCGGGTCGCCCCTAGCCTCCAAAACGAATCAACTCGTTTCGGAGGACTTGGCATGACCCAGACACTGGAACCCGTCGCACTCGACCACGCGAAGCTCGAGGCGTTCGTCTTCCGTGCGGTTGACGAGGTGGGTGCGACGTTGAACACGGCGTTGGTCGTGATGGGAGACCGCCTGGGTCTCTATCGAGCGATGGCCGGAGCCGGGCCGCTCACCTCAAACGAACTCGCGGCGCGGGCGGGGGTGTCCGAGCGCTACACCCGTGAATGGCTCAACGCCCAGGCGGCTGGTGGCTACGTGGAGTACGACCCCGACAGCGGCCGCTACACCCTCCCCCCGGAGCAGACGGTTGCCCTGACGGACGCCGAGAGCCCCGCCTTTCTCCCCGGCTTCTTCCAGATCGCCCTGGGGTCCGTGCTCGACTCACCGCGGATCGTCGACGCGGCGCGGACCGGCAGTGGCGTGGGATGGCACGAGCACGTCGACGACGTGTTCGAAGGCTGCGAGCGGTTTTTCCGGCCGGGCTACAACGCCAACCTTCTCTCGGGCTGGCTGCCGGCGCTCGACGGCGTCGTCGCCAAGCTGGAGCGCGGAGCGCGCGTTGCCGATGTGGGATGCGGCCACGGCGCCTCCACGATTCTCATGGGGTCCGCGTTCCCGAATTCGTCCTTCATTGGCTCGGACTACCACGCGGGCTCGATCGAGACGGCTCGCCAGCGAGCCACAATGGCCAAAGTCCACGGCCACGTTGACTTCGAAGTGGCCGGCGCGACTTCGTTCAGCGGACGAGACTACGATCTCGTGACCATGTTCGACTGCCTGCACGATATGGGCGACCCGGTCGGCGCAGCACGGCACGTCCGTGAGGCGATCGCTCCGGATGGAACGTGGATGATCGTTGAGCCGGCCGCGGGCGATCGCGTCGAGAACAACCTCAACCCGGTCGGGCGCGCCTACTACGGCTTCTCGACGCTGCTGTGCACGCCCGCGTCGCTCTCCCAGGAGGTCGGACTCGCGCTCGGCGCGCAAGCGGGCGAGGCGCGGATCCGCGACGTGGTCAACGCCGCCGGCTTCTCGCACTTCCGGCGGGCGGCGGAAACGCCATTCAACATCATCTACGAAGTGCGGCCTTGACCGTCAGCGAGCGGGAGCTCGAGGTGGTGCGCCCGGAACAAACCCGGGCGCGCTACCCCGAACTCCGAGGGATTCGTCGAGCGTGCGGGAGTGCGCACCTTCTATGAGGTATACGGACACGGCGAGCCGACGATCCTGCTCCTCCCCACATGGTCGATCGTTCATTCGCGGTGCTGGAAGATGCAGATTCCGTACCTGTCGCGGCACTGCCGGGTGGTCACGTTCGACGGCCGTGGGAACGGCCGGTCTGACCGGCCACCCGAAGCAGAGGCATACGCGGAAACGGAATTCGCCGCCGACGCGCTTGCCGTGCTGGACGCCACCGAGACGAAGAGCGCATTCGTCGTCGCCTGGTCGATGGGGGCGCAGCGGGCCATGGTCCTCGCGGCAGACCACTCCAACCGCGTTGACGGCATCGTGTTCATCGGCCCCGCGGTGCCACTCGATAGGCAGACCAGCCGCGCCGAAGCGCTGACAGTGTTTGACGAGCACGATCCCCCCTACGAGGGATGGGCGAAGTTCAACCGTCACCACTGGCTGGAAAATTACGAGGACTTCCTGCGTTTCTTTTTCTCCCAGGTCTTCACCGATCCGCACAGCACGAAACAGATCGAGGACGCGGTGAATTGGGGACTCGAGACAACGCCGGAAACGCTCATATCGACCGCGGTCGCGCCCGAGCTCGACGAACGAGAGGTGCGCGAACTCGCGGGGCGCATCCAGTGCCCGGTCCTCGTCATTCATGGAACCGACGACGCAGTGCGTTCGCATGAGTCCGGCGCCCTCCTTGCAGAGCTCACCGGCGGGACGCTCATCAGTATCGACGGCGCCGGGCATGGGCCTCAGGCTCGTCAGCCCGTCAAGGTGAACCTGTTGGTTCGTGACTTTGCGTGTCCACCGAAACCTCGTGCCCGGTGGGCAACGTCGCTTCGGCGCCGCAAGCGCGCGCTGTATATATCGTCGCCCATCGGTCTCGGCCACGCCCAGCGTGACGCCGCTATCGCTGACGAGCTACGGCGGCTGCATCCCGACCTCGAGATCGACTGGCTGGCACAACATCCTGTGACTGCCGTCCTCGAGGCACGTGGCGAGCGCATCCACCCAGCGAGCGCCCAACTCGCCAATGAGTCGCATCACATCGAGAGCGAATCAGCCGGGCACGACCTGCATTGTTTCCAGGCGTGGCGGCGAATGGATGAGATCCTGCTCGCCAATTTCATGGTGTTCCACGACCTGGTGCGCGATGAGGACTACGACCTCTGGATCGGCGATGAGGCGTGGGAGCTTGACTACTATCTGCATGAGAATCCGGAGCAGAAGCGAGCCGCGTACGCGTGGCTCACCGACTTTGTCGGATGGTTGCCGATGCCCGACGGTGGTGACGCCGAGGTGAGCGTGACGGCGGACTACAACGCTGAGATGATCGAGCAGATCGCACGGTATCCTCGAGTGCGCGACCGCGCGATCTTCGTGGGCAGCCCTCCCGACATCGTTGCGAACACCTTCGGCCCGGGTCTTCCGCCGATTCGCGCCTGGACCGCGGACCATTTCGAGTTTCCCGGCTATATCACCGGATTCGATCCGGCCGAGTTCGCTGACCGCGAACGCATCCGCGCGGAACTTGGCTACCGGCCTGACGAGCAGGTGTGCATCGTGACCGTTGGAGGTTCCGGTGTCGGCCAGGACCTGCTGCGTAAGGTGATCGATTCCTATGCAGCCGCAAAGGCGCGAGTGCCGAAGCTGCGCATGATTGTCGTCGCGGGGCCGCGGATCGATCCCGCAACGCTTCCCGCTCCCAATGGTCTGGAGGTGCGGCCGTACGTCCATCAGCTCTACCGTCATCTGGCGGTGTGTGACCTCGCCGTCGTCCAGGGTGGACTGACCACCGCGATGGAGCTCACCGCGAACCGGCGGCCCTTCATCTACTTTCCGCTCCGTCACCACTTCGAGCAGAACCTGCACGTGCGCCATCGCCTGGAGCGGTATCGAGCCGGACGCTGCATGAACTACGAAGAGGAGACGAGCGCAACGATTGCCGAGGCGATAGCTCAGGAGCTCCACCGTGATGTGGACTACCTTCCGGTTGAAACCGGCGGAGCGGCTCGCGCAGCTGCCCTGATCGCCGACTTGCTTTGAGTCCGCACCTCAAGCGGGGAAGCATGGAACGCAACACCTCGGCGGTGCGACGAGCGACGTAGGTCTTGATGCGCCGATTGCAAGTGAGGCGCACCATGACGATGCGCCAGAATGCGTTATTGGCGATGCGATCGCCACCGCCCTTGAGGCGATGCCCGTTCGTCTTCGCGGACGAAGCGGGCACCGGTAAGCGCTCCGGCTGCGCCACCCAGGCGTCTATGGAGGGCGGGCCGGAGCGGGCGATCATGCGCCAGGGCCGCTGGCGCAGCACCGCCACCGTCCGCTGCGACATCCACTCGGCGGCCTCTGGCAGGAGAACGCGTCGGCGTGGTCAGGGTCTCACTGATTGAGCAGCCCCTTGGCGCGGTCTCCCACGGTTTCGACCGTTTCAATGGTGGTTTGGAGGGCCGCGGGGTCAATACCTGCGGTGAGCACGTCTCTGGCTTGCGTGAGTAGCTGCCGGCAGTGGAACAGCTGCTCACGTCCAGACCCGGTCAGCGCACCAGCGCTGTCGAGCACGCCAGCCTCGATCAGCCGTGCTCGCGCTGCCGTGGCGGAGGCGCGGGGCTGCTGGAGCGCGTCGGCGACCAGCTCCTCAACTCGTGCCGCGTCGGTGGCTGCGTCCTGGATGTTGAGATAGACCCACTCGTCGTAGCCCTCGATCGCGCTGTGCGAGAGGATTTCTTCTCTCAACAAGCGTCGTAGAACGTTCTCTACCGAGCCGATGACGTTAGTAAGAGGACGGGTGGGCACGGCAATCTCCTATAGTCGTTGGGCATGCCAACGGTACCACAACGTTGGTCCGACCAACGACAATCAGGTGCCATGGACCACCCTGCCTCACCCCAACTCGAGAGGTTCCCGACCTGGCGCCTGTCCCAGGCGTCCGCGCGCTCACACCGGGTCCTGCACGAGCACCTGGCCCAGGCGGGAGCAAGCGCGTACGAGTTCCGCGTCCTTGCGGCGCTCGGCGACCTTGGGCAGCCCAGTCAGGCCGAGCTCGGTCGAGCGGCCGCACTGGACCGCCGCGACGTGACCCACACCGCACGTGGGCTCGAATCTCGACATCTGGTGCGCCGCCGAGCCGACCCGCGCGACGCCCGACAGAAGCTGATCGAGCTGACCGGCGCCGGCAGGTCGATGCTCGAGCGCCTCGAATCGATCGTCGAGGACGTGCAGAGCGAGGTGTTCGCCCCCTTGACGGCGACCCAGCGCCAGACATTCCTTGACCTCCTGCAACGGCTGTCGTAGCCCACACCCCCCAGGGCGGGCGGTATGAATAAGAAGCGAGTGGGACGAGTCCCTGATCCATTCGGCGGCCCTGACGGGTAAGACTTCGTGTTATCCTTCTGTTCATGCGCACGACCGGGACAGTGACGATCTCCTTGCCGCCAGAGCTCGCGATCGAAGTCGACCGCCTGGCGCAACAGGAGGGCCGGACACGCAGCGAACTCTTGCGCGAAGCGTTCCGCCAGTACGCGGAGCGACGCAGACGATGGGATCAGCTCTTTGCGTATGGAGAAGAACGAGCGGCTGCTGGCGCCCTGACTGAAGACAGCGTCGTAGCTGCCATGAAGTCGCGCCGCATCCGCTCGCGCCGCATGCCAACACGCTGAGTGCGGATAGTCCTCGACACCAATGTGCTGGTTTCGGCGCTCCACTTTGGTGGACGACCGCGACGTCTCCTCGAGGACGTCCTCCGTGGTGATCACCAGCTGATCGTCGGGCCCGCGATCCTCGGTGAGCTCGAGGCAGTGCTCATGGAGACCTGTCGCTGGACAAGCGATCGGGCTGCCGCGGTGCGAGCCGAGCTCAAGGCGATCGCCGAGGTGGTGACGCCGGTCGAGGTTCCCCGCGTCTGCCGGGATCCTGATGACGATCAGATCCTTGCCATCGCGGTCGTCGGAGCTGTGGACGCTCTTGTTACGGGGAACGGCGACCTGCTCGCGCTTGGCGCGCATCGCGATGTCAACATCGTGTCCGTCGCCGACTTCGAGGTGCTGGCGAGGGGCTGAGAAGGGGGCCTGCTGCGTGCCCCATGCCCGCCTCATGTCCACACGATTCCAACGGATTTCATCACGCGTGCACTAGTCGTGATTCCAACCATTTCTCGACGAAACCACTCTAAATCGAACTCAGGACGCGGCGGGAAATGAGGACTAGTCTGGGGGACCAGGGGTCGCAGGTTCGAGTCCTGTCTCCCCGACGGACGCGTAATTTGAGTTCGCACGGGAGAGGTGGCGAGGTGTGTTGGGCGCCTGCGCGCCACGGGGTGTAATGCGCGAACCAGGAATGATGACTTTTCCTGCAAAAGGCATCAATTCCCACCTTTGAGGCCGGATGCCGCTGCTCATACCAGGAGATTGTGGCAGTCCAGCGCATACATAGCGCTTACAGTTTTGGGCGTGGATCGTCGAGAGAGAACCGGGCTCACGCAGCGGTTCGGTGTCGCTGGCAGCGCCCGTGGCGTGCTCGATCTTCCCCGCGTTCTGGCTCTTGCCCAACTCGGTCTCCCTGCCAATCTAGCCTTGCTGTGCAATACCTTCGCCTTGCTAGCGTTCTGATCGCGACATCACGTGACCTCTATAGGCGTACGGGTGGACGAGACCCGCCTTGAGCGCGCGTCGGTGATGCTCATACGCGAGCCCGACCGCGGGGGAGTCTTGCCAACCGGCGATTGATCAGGTCGAGGTTGAGGCCCTCGGGGTCGTACTTACCGGCCCACCGCTTAACGTTTAGGTGCTCGGGATGGCTGGGATCGCCAAGCGCTTCAATCAGCTGTTCGTAACCGGGGAGTCCGCCGCAGTCCTCGGGCGGTGCCGACCGCTCACCATCCAAGCAGACGGGCACTACGGGATTCTCCGCAGCGCTCATGTCTTCCACGACCAGGTCGTGCTCCCAGCTGTCACCGAAGTCGTACACGTAGACGAGGCGGTGCCCAGGTTCGTGAGCCAGCTGGTACAGGCGCACGCTTTTCTCGTCAATGTGAGGAGGCGGGTCCTCGTCGTCGGGAACGCCGAAGCTCACCCTGCCAACCTTGAACTCGTGAAGGTGATAGTCCTTCCAATCGAAGACGACCTGCAGGATGCGGTGGAGGAGTGGCAGCGGCGTTGTGTCAGCCACGACCACCCGACGCCAAATCCGCGGCTCGATCTCCGCCAACTCCACGAGCAGCTGATACGTGCGCTCGCCCGCCCAGCCTCGCTTTTTGAATTCGCTCGCCCACTGAGTCGGGTTCGACGGCGCATGGCGTCCAAACGTGTCCGGATCGTTGTCCCCGGTCCGGCCTGAGTCGGCGAAAGTCGGATTCACGAGCCCTCCCCACGCCCCGCTGCCCACCAGTCCGGCTCGTTGCCATCCCGCTGCATTTGCAAGAGCAGGGAGGCGGTCGTCTGTACCTGGCTCCCCGTCGTGCCACAGAATTTCCACAACTCGCGGGCCGCGAGCGTGTACTGATGAATAATCTGGTCGACGTCGAACGCGGTTATTTCGCTGGCGTCGTAACGTGCCAGCCCGGCACGGACATGCTCGACAAGGTCGGCAAGCTTGGCTTCGTGATAGACGGCAACCAGCGCTCGATCGGCGCGACGCCTCGACTTGCTGTCCGGCCGTTCCTCAGGCACGGGAGGAATGCTACGGGGCCGCAAGACTCGAAATGTGCGATACGCGCGAGCCGTCGTGGTATGCTTCTAATAGATGCGAAGAGAAGCACAGGCAAAGCGCGCTGTCACAAAGTCGGTCCGGCTCACGCCCGCCGAGGTACGGCAGTGGGCTGAATTCACGGAGTTCACGGGGGAGACCGAGGCGACTGCCATGAAGCGTGCTCTGCAACGCGGCCTGCAGGCAGAGCGATTGGATCAGGCTTTTCTGGCGATGCATCGAGGCGCTTCGACGGCTGAGGCTGCTCAGATTGCTGGGCTACCCCGGGCGGTGTTCATCGAGGAATGTCTCGACCACCAAGTGGCCCTCGACGAACCCGACGACGACTGGCTCAGCGGTCTCGAACGTGCTGCGGCGGAGCTCGGAGCGAACCTCTCGCGGCTGGACGGCCGCGGCCAGAGCGGGTGACCGATGCTGCCCGTCACGATGCGGTCGTCGATACCTCGTTCTGGTCCATCGCTGTTCGGATCGGGTTCGTAAGGATCCTGCTGGAGGAGTTCCGGGTGGCAGTGCCGGCGGCGGTGCGAGCCGAGATCATTCACGAGGATCCCCGCCGCCCGCGGACACGATCCGACTATCAGGACGTCTTCCTCGAGATCGAGCCCGAACTCGTCCGTCTGCCCGAACCGGAACCCCCTCCCATCGCCGGACTCGATCCGGGGGAGGCATCCGTCATTGCGTGTGCGCGAGCACTCGGAGCGATCGCGCTGATCAACGAGCGCCGAGGCAAGCGAGTGGCAGGCGCACTTGGTGTCATCGCCATCGATGTCGCGCAGGCAGTCGTTCTTGTCGCGGCGGTTGGTCGCCTCGATGTCGCTTCTGCTCGCCAACTCCTCGCGCGGATTCGGAAGTTGAGTTCCACGCCGCGCGAACAGCTGACCGCGGCTGAGCAGATCCTGGATGCAATGGAGCGTGGGGAGAACTGAACCGCTAGGGTGGGGTTGCATTGGTAGCGACACCCGACGTGAATCCCGCTTCACCAGGTCCACGCTCGTCGGCCAGATTCCATCGCTCAAGTCCCGCGTCGTGGTGTAAACGCCTGAGGTTTTCGGTGACGTCGGTAAGTTGCGCGGCGAGTCCCTCTATGAGCCGGTTGGTCGCGCCGGTGTCGCTGTCCGCACCTCGCCGGGAGTGACCGATTTCAACGAGTTCCAACTTGTGGGGATTGGTCGTTTTCCCAACCATTCCCCGCAAAACCACTCTAAATCGAACTCAGCACTCATTAGGAAATGAGGACTAGTCTGGGGGACCAGGGATCGCAGGTTCGAGTCCTGTCTCCCCGATTCGCAGCCGTTGCACTGCGGTGAAGCCATTTCCATTTAGTTGCAGCCGATTCCAACTTGCGGGGATCAGTCACTTTGCACGAACTATTCCTTGGCCACGATTCATCTGCTTTCCTGCGAAGCCAATCTATGTGCCCCCGACGAGACCGGCGCACCGGCAGTGTGCAAAGAGCATTCAGCGCCTGTCCGGCGCGGCCTATCGCGCTCCAACGTCGCTGTACGCGGAGCACATTAGGTCGCGAATGGCACTAACTCCCGGACGATGTGACGACAGCCGGTAAAATCCCGAGGTGCGTCGACGGTCAGCCCCACGTCATCGTGATGGCGTGCTCGAAGGCGACATATCCGGCACGCCGAAACGCTTCTGCCATAGGGTTGTTGCCGAGGTCCGTGGCAGCTCTTATGCGCGAGGCGTTCTGCGCAGCGAGCACGCGGGTGCCCTCAGCAAGAATGGCGTCAACGTAGCCACGACCGCGGTATTGGGGGAGTACCGCAAGATAGGCGACGATAGGGTTGTAGTCGTTACGCGCAGGTATCACGAACCCCACCGGCTCGCCCTCCGGAAGCGTCGCGATCCGCCACCAATCCCTGGGGCTCGAGTACCCCACGAGCTCATCTGCGTACTGCCGGACCGCTGCTTCTCGGGGTGACATCTGGCGCAGGTCGGCACGACTATGAGCATCCAGCGTCCCGTCCAACGCTGCGGTCATAAGCCCGAGCAGTTCCTCCTCGTCCTTGACCGGACGGAACATCAGACGTTGACTTGGAGCTTGGATGGGGGTTCCTGGACGCCATTCGAGGCGCAGGCGCTCGACGAACAACCGCGCACCGGTGCGCTCAGCTATCGCCATGCGGTCCAGGACAACTCGGCTGGCAACGACGCTCTCACGCCAGTCGGGGGGAATGAATCGGACGTAGTCGGGCGGATGAACACCATTCGGCATAGTCGCGCCGATCGCAGTGCGCAGCATTTGCGCGCCAATGTCCACGCGAAGAGGAGCGGAACTGCCGTCGTCGATATCGAGCACGTCCAGGAGCGCAGGTGCGTCCGCTCCCGAGCTACTCCACCAGGCCGCCCTGGCCAGAAGCTGCTCGCCTCGCAGCGCGACCCACATCCATTCCGGCCGTCGGTGTCCGTCAGCAAGGTCGCCGGTCAGTTCGTCGTTGAGGGCGTAGGGCAGTCGCATGAACAGGCCGAGTTCTTCGCGTGCGATCGGACGCACTGTGACGTCGCCCAAGTCGGCTGTCATCGATCTCGTCTGGGGGTGGCAAGAAATGCCAGCTTGATCCACGAGACCATGTGCGGACCGCGTCTCTGCATCACCATCGGACGCCTGTGGATGTCGACGCGAGTCCAACGCATTCCATCAAGCACGCTCCAGTCGTCATTCCAACCATTTCCTTACGAGAGTACTCGAAGTCGAACTCAGGCCATGAACTCGAATGAGTACTGGTCTGGGGGACCAGGGGTCGCAGGTTCGAGTCCTGTCTCCCCGACGGACGCGCGATTTGAGTTCATGGTGAGCGGTTGCGTGGTGCGTCGGCAGGGTGTCGGCGAACGGGGTGTAGTGCTCTAACCGGGAATCAGTACTTTTCCTGCAAAAGGCATCAATCCCCACGGTTGAGGCCGAATGCCGCTGCTCATAGCAAGAGATTGTGGCCGTGCAGCGCCGACTTGGCGCCTAACCGTCTTGCATGGTTGGAGTCCACATGCGACGAGGGGGAGAATCGCCACTGCGGCGTCCGTTGCTGCGGTCACGGCAGAGCGCCGCCGCTGAACCCGCGCCCTGACCCAGCTCATTTGGGTTCGTGGTGCAGGAGCAGCGTCCTGAGCGCGGACGCGAGGGAGTCTTGCTGCTGCCCGTTGAGCGGCTCGAGGAATACGCGGTTGGCGACTATCAGTGCGTGAAGCGCCTGCCGGGCAAGTTTGCCTCCCTGTGCGGTGAGAGAGACACGCACGCCGCGCCGGTCGTCGGGGTCTGGCGCACGGCGGATGAGTCCGGCCTGTTCGAGGCGGTCGAGCCGTGCCGTCATGGCCCCGGTGGTGATCAGCGAGGATCGCGCTAAATCGCTGGGCTTGCTCCCGTGCCGGTCCCCGATACGGCGTAGCGCATTGAGAACATCGAAGTCGGCGATGCTCAGGTCGAATCGCTGGAGGACCGCTCTGGCGGTGCGTTCGAAGTACTCCGCGCAGAGCAGGAGCCGCCCGATGACTTCGAGCGTGCTCGAATCCAGTTGAGGGTCACGCCGGCGCCACGCCTGCACGATGAGGTCGACGGAATCGCGCTCCACCCGTCGAAGCATAACTTGACACCAAGCTAACGTGTCATATAGCCTGTTATCAAGTTACTCAACACCAAGCCAGTTGAACCAAAGAACTGTAGACACACGTTATCCGGACCGAGAAGGAGGCAACCATGCATGCTGCCTACGTCGCACTGACCGCCGTGGCGGCGATCGTGTACGGATACGCCGCCGCACTGAATTTCACCCACAACAAGTCAGTGGCCAATACGGCCGAGCGGCTCGGCGTACCTTCCGAGTGGATGGTCTGGTTGGGTTCGCTACTGGCAGCGGGCTCGATCGGACTGGTGCTGGGCTTCGCGGTGCCGGCGCTTGGGATTGCGGCAGCCTGCGGCCTGGTCTTGTACTTCGTGTGCGCGGCCGGTGCTCACATCCGGGCACGCGATACCCGCGTCGTCAGCTGGCTCAACTGGATGGTGTTCTTCCTACTGGCTGTTGCCGCACTGGTGGTGACGTTGGCCTAGTCGAGAAGCGGTGCTCGGCTCGGGCACCCCTGCGTGCGTGAAGCCCGCGCGGATGCACTGTCAGGACACCCCAGAAGTCTCCAGGATTCCCGGGGCGGTTCACACCGTCATACCTCCGTATCAGTGGGTTTGGAACGAACAGTCGCTACCGGGTAGACGCAGTGGCCTCCGCCTTGGACAACCGCTCTCCCATGACCCGCCGTTCGTCTTCGTCGCGCTCCTCGAGCACGCTGGGGAACTCATCGTTCTCCTCGTGCTCCGCATGATCGACAACTGCCTTCTTGAACTCTGCGAACATCCGGTCGAACTCCGAACTGTTGACGTCCAATTTCTTGAGCTCGGCTATGACCTGGTTCGCCTTCTGCTCTTCCTGCAGCCGTGCCTGAACCACTTCATCGCCAGCGGTCTCCCGGGTCACCGGGCGGAGCACCGACTGTTCGGCGGTTTCATGAGCGACGAGGAGGGCTGTCAGCTCGTCAAAGGCTGTCTGCCGCCGATCTCCCGTGGCTTTTTCGACGCGTTCGAAGAGAGCTTGAATTTGAGCGTGCTGCTCATACAAGATGCGAATGACATCGCCCTCCGGTAGGGTCGCTGCCTTCTTGCGGTCGTCTTCTGCACCGGACATGGCCACGCCTCCTTTGTACCTTCAACTGTCACCTTTTATGATAGAGACATGTACCCATTCTGGAGAATCGGGCCCAAGTTTGTTGCGGGTGGCCGTGGACCGATGCATCGCGGCTGAGGGAGCCGCCAGACGATGCGCCGGGCGACCTGTTGCCAGAAAAGGGGCATCCCAGGACAGGGACCCCAGCGCCGAATGCCGTTAAACCTGCCTCCAGATGCAACGATTGCATCACCGACTGCACCGCGATCTGCATCAGCGTAAGATTCAAGGCATGAACCGAACGTACGCCCGGAATACGCCTGAACTCGAGCAAGCATTGGCGGCCGCGCCGGAAGCGCAGCTCGTCGAGCCGGACGCCTCCCAGGCCGAGCGTGTCACTGCCTGGGTTGAGTACGGATATCACCGCTGGCAGGAGGATCAACTCCGTCAGGCCAAAATCGAGGCCTACCGACAGATCGCCAGCGAAGCAGGCCGAAGCGAGGATATCCAGGCATCCTTGGCGGCGGCCGTAGCCGCAGGGATTCTCTGAACGTTCGTCAGAACTCGTTCTACGAGTTCCGCCTCACCGGTGGCCTCGCAACGCATGCCTTGGTGCTTTCCGAGGACGATTGGAACGAGTGGGCACAGGACTGCGTCATTGTCCCGATCTATCCCGGCGGCTCCATGCACGCCGGGACCAGCCTGCGCGTGGCGACGCCATGGGGGACAGCGGATTGCACTCGCGTCGTGTCCGTGCCCGCTGACAACATCGGCAGGGTCGTCGCAGTATGCCAGCGGGAAACGCTGCAGGCGATACGCGCTGGAGTGCGCTCCTTTCTCTGTGTGAATGCTCTGCTGGCGCGCACTCCTAGAACTGGCCCCGTTTCGAGCGCCTGGTACCCACGCTGGACGCACATCTACTACAGAGCCACGCCCATTCAAGGGCAGCGAAAGATGCATGCGGTGCTCTCAGATGACGCATGGAATAGTCAGAGAGTGTCGGTGATGGCGACTAGGCTCACCAGCAGGTCAAAACCCTCACGAGTCCGTTGGGAGGTACCCCTCGGCGGTGGGCCGGCTATCGTCAGCGATCTGCACCTCATTCCCTTTGCAGATGTCGTGCAGCGGCCGCCACGCCCTCCGAGGCCAACCCAACTCACGGATGCTGAGATGATGGATATGGGCCATGCTCTCGAGCAACTTCTGGGCATCTGACTGAGGTTGACGAGAAACGTTCCGGAGTTATCCAGCAGACCTGGTTAGAGGCGGAATGTCACGCTGCGACGAACCGTGCTCCCATTTGTCACCGTGCAGGTGAACATGGATCCGAAGCACAATGCACGCCGCCAGCCATGCAGCTTTGTATTCGATCCGCATCCTGGGCTGCGACCACTGGTCTGGGGGAACAGGGGTCGCAGGTTCGAAGTCCTGTCTCCCCGATTCGCAGCCCATTGCACGGCAAGTGACTATTCCTCATTCGGGATTGCACTGGCGCCGAGGTAACTGGCGGCGAGCAGCAGCGCCCCGGGCAGGATGCCGCCAACGGTCGCGATCGCGGCGCTGAACTCGTCAAAGCCCGCGGCCGCCATGCCTGCCAGGCCGCAGAGGGCGATGGTTGCGCCGAGCAACCTGAACCAGGGCATGTGCCAGACAGCGGCCAGGACGATAAAGTGCACCCCGACCACGACTGAGACCCAAGCCACCACGGCGTCGTGCAGGTGGAACAGGCCGTTGAGCAGGACACTGCCAGCGGGGATGGCGGCGACCTCGGCCGCCACCACCAGAAAGTACCGTGATCCGAAGCCGTCGCGCGCTGCCGACGTCACCGGTGTCCCCGAACGTCTCTCGACCGCGAGCAGCGCCAGCAGCCCGCCGAATGCCACCACCCCAGCGATCCTTAGCAGCGTCGCGGCCGATGCGCCGAGGTCGCCGGCGTTGACCTCCACGTAGATCAGCCCGAACACGCCGCCGATAAAAGAGCCAAGGCGACTTCCGGGGTGGGCGTTCGCATCCGGTTGTGCCACAGTATTCTCCTCGCGGGCGGCGTCGGCTCCGGGCTGCTGCACCGCGGCTCGGGGGGGTTCCACTTAACGCCGCGTACGATCGTTTGGCCGGCGCAATTCGGCGTTTCGCTACGCTCGCCATATGCAGTCGATGCGCAGCAATCATGATCCGATGGTTGGGTTGACGTGGACGGATGACATCGTGGCGCGTTCGGCGGCCCCAGGCGAGAACGCCCTGCGCTATCTCAGCCTGCTGAGCTCTGCGGGCCTTGTACCCGTCCTGATCACGCCGAAATCATCGACGACGATCCTTGCGCGCCTAGATGGCCTCGTCGTACCCGGCGGCCCCGACGTTGCACCGGCACGGTATGGACAGGAGCCGGGACCGCACACGGAGACGTCCATCGAGGAGCTGGACGCGCTCGAACTCGAGTTCGTCACGGCAGCTCGTGCTCGCAACCTTCCGATACTAGGGATCTGCCGAGGGCAGCAGGTGCTGAATGTCGCGTTGGGCGGAACGCTACGTCAGCACGTCGATCATCCCCGGTGGGGCCCTGACCCTGCAGCGCCAATTCACGAAGTGCAGATCCTTGACGGCACCTACCTGCGACACATCCTGCGTGTTGACGTGGCAGCGGTGAACAGTGGCCACCACCAGGCTGTGGACCGCCTGGCACCATCTCTACACTGTGCCGCCGTCAGCAGTGACGGGTGCGTCGAAGCCATCGAGGCTCCGGATCGGCTGCTCCTGGCTGTGCAATGGCACCCCGAAGAGATGGCCGAAGCGCAGAGTTCTCGCCGGCTCGTCGAAGGATTCGCACGATGGGTCAAGGGCGCGCGTAGAACCCGTCGCCAGTGGTGATCAAAAGGGGGACGCGGTAGTACTCGAGCAGCGAAGCGGTCTCACTCTCGCCTCTGCCACACGCCGCGAAGGCATCGAGGTACTCACCAAACCAGTGGTTGACGTCGTCGCTCTCCACGGCAACCGCCCATATCGCTGGTGCACCGCTGCAGCAACCGCCAGGACGGTTTTGCGATCGACCTGCGATCGGCCGTGCGTCTACTGGTGCGGATGGGCTCGCCGAGCCCGCAATGGAGGATGCCAACGACATGCACACGCCAGTCCGTCTTGCTCTGATCGCACCGGTCGTTCTTTCCGCGACGCTGGTCGCGTGCGGGAGCTTGACGCCCGCATCGACGTCCACGTCTACCTCGAGGTCCGCGGCGACAGCAGCCGCTGTGCCACCGACGGCAACCCCGCCCGCAGCCGCGACGCCGACACCGGCTGCTGGGCTCACGAGCCTCACTTGTCCAACAGAGGACACCGTCAATTCGGGTCTGGGAGTGAATGTGGCTGCTCCGATGTCGCAACCAGCCGGTGATGTGCCCACCGGCAGTACAGGAATCGTCTGCACGTACTCTGCCGGCACGGGCACCCAGGTGGTGGTCATCGACTTCGCCAGTGGCCCCGTCGCCTCGTCATTTATTTCCCAGGTCGTGGCCGGCGAGCAGCAATCAGCGCAGACACAAGGCGCCACATTTGCCAACACCAACGTCTCCGGCGTCGGCAGCCAGGCCGTCATCGTTACCCTCTCCATGGCTGGGAGTCCCACCGAGAACGGGCTTGTGGCGGTCTCGGGGAACACCGGGCTGGCGGTCACGGTCAGTCCCCCAGTGAGCCAGACGCAACTCGAGTCCTTCGGATCGCAACTCCTCGGCTAGGTCAAGAAGGGGGAGGGCGCACCGCGCTTTCCATGGCGATCTACCGGTAGCTTTCGTGCCGCCGTTCCGCGCATTGTCTTGGAAGCGCTGAATGTCCCCGATGGCCCCGTCCAGCGCACTCGGAATGAGCTGATGCATCGCTTCAGGATCGTCACCCTCGGTGATCGGGCTGAGAAACTTGCTGGAGTGCCATGCGGTCGCCAGGGCACTACCGAGGCCACGAGAGCGCCGACAACTTGGATGCCCGGCAGGCTAGAAGCAGCCCCAGCTGGACCGTGGTATTCGCGGGAGACCCCGTCTCCCGCGAGGATACTCCCATGTGACGTTTGGCGAGTTGGGTCAGATCTTTGGCTGCAGTCCCTTTATTAGGGCTTCCGATGCGGCGTCCGATGACAGATTCGACACGTCGATCGAATAGTTGCCGAAGAGTGCCTTCACGTCGTGGACGCCGGAGAATGCCTTGTCGCCGAGCCCGCTGATCTGCGTCACGGTCGCGCCGACAGTCTGAGCAGTCTGAAGGTCGCGACAAGCAGCGGCTGGCTTTGCAGGATGCGGCTGAAGACTCGCAGAAAGCCACGTAGGATTGCACCGTGCTTGTCTGCATCCTCGGTCCAGTTCAGGTTAGGGACGGGTCGACGGAGGTTGGGCTTGGCGGTCGCAGGCAGCGTCGTGTACTGACCGGGCTGGCGCTCGGTCGCGGCCGGTCCGTGTCGTGGGAAGAATTGGAGACTGCTGCTTGGGGCGATGAGCCGCCCGCAACCGCGCGCCACACCATCGCCACTCACGTGCTCCGCCTGCGCGCCACCGGGCTGGTGGTCTCGAACACCCCATCCGGGTACCGATTGGATACACCGACCGATGCCATTGAGTTCGAGGATGCGATCGAGTTCGGCGCGCCGCCTGATCGGTTCCGATCCGCACCGGTCGATTGGGTTGCTCCGTGATGCGATCGCGCTCTGGCGAGGCCGTCCGCTGCCCGAGCTTGACCACCTGCCCGAAGCCGAGATCGAAGCCGCTCGGCTCAAAGAGGTCGTTGAAGCGGCGCGCGAGCAATTGCTCCGTGCCGAGCTGACGGTCGGGCGCCCGGACGACCTCGTGGGGTCGGCACGCTCACTTGTTGCCGAGGAGCCCTATCGAGAGCACCGCTGGGAGTTGTTGATGATGGCGCTCTACCGATCGGGCCGTCAGGCGGAAGCCCTCGATGTGTACTCCCAGGCCCGGGACCGGCTCCTCGATGAGCTCGGCGTCGAGCCGGGCCCTGCCCTGCAGCGGATGCAGCGGGCGGTGCTCGCCCAAGACCCGGCTCTCGATGGGCAGCCTGGCGACGTCGCTGGAATGAGTGCGCCGCGGTCGCGGGTCCCGGGCACAGCGACTCGGCTGATCGGTCGCGCCCAGGAGCGTCGGGACCTGACCGAGGTCTGGGGGCGGGCTCGCCTCTGCACTCTCATCGGCCCACCGGGGGCCGGCAAGACCCGGCTCGCCTTGGACGCCGCGAGTGGGGCCGACGGCGCCGTCTGGTACGTGGATGTCGAGCATCTCCCGGTGACCGGGCCGGTGGCGGCAGCCGTGCTAGATGTGGTCGCGCCCTCGTCTCGATCGCTCGACCCGTCCGACGGCTTGGTCGAGCGCCTCCGCGACGCGACCGGGCTCGTGGTGCTCGACGGGTGCGAGCGGCGCCTCGCCGAGGTCGCTGCGCAGGTGCGACGATTGCTCGCATCCTGTGCGCGGGTCCGTGTGCTTGTCACCAGCCGCGAGCGGCTTGGCATCCTCGATGAGGCGCTCATCGCGGTGGGCCCCCTTCCGCCCGACGACGCGGTGGCACTGCTCGCGGATCGCGCCCGCCTGGTCAACGCCCGCTTTGCCGTGGCACCTCGGGATGAGGCCACCGCCGACCGGCTCTGCGCACTCGTCGATCGCCTTCCCCTGGCCCTCGAGCTCGTGGCACGGCACCTCAACCTACTCAGTCTTCGCGAGCTCACCTCCCGGGTGCAGACCGACCTCGGCCGCTGGGCCGGCCGCTCGGCAGGGGGACGGGATGGACTCTGGCTGGCGCTCGACACCAGCCTTGCGGCGCTTTCGGACGACGAGCGTCACGTGCTCCTCGCCTTCGCGATCATGGTGTCCGACGCAGACACTGACCTCGTCGGCGACGTCGTGGATCCCGTGTTCACCGGTGACCTCCATGACGTGATTGGACGGCTCGTCGATGCGAGCCTCGTGCAGGTGCGAAGCGCAATGAGCACGACGCGCTGCCAACTGCTGCGCACCGTCGCTGTCCATACGATCGAGGCTTCTGGCACCCTCGCCGTGGCGAACGCTCGCCTGCGCTATACGGACGCAGTCCTGGAGCGGGTCGTGAGCGTGATCCCAAGGTTGGCGTCGCAAGAGCGGCACGACGCGCTCCGCGAGCTCGACAACGACATGCCCCACGTCCGTGCCGTGTTCGGCGAGCTGTGCACGCCCGGCGCCGACCCGCGCCTAGCGACGCGAGGGCTCGAAGTCGCAGCCCTGCTCACCGACTACTGGCTCGGGCGCCGGCCGGCTGAGGGTCTGGACTGGCTGACCCAACTGATCGCAGCCGCCGATCCGTCGCGCGCCTTGCGGGCCGAAGCGCTTCTGCGTTGTGGACACCTCGCATACTGGCTCACAGATTTCGGGCGCGGTAGCGAGGTCGTTTCGGCCGCCCGCGATCTCTTTCGCGATCTTGGTGACGCGCTCGGCGAGGGGCGCGCGCTGCGCCGCCTCGGTGCGATCTCCGCTGCGACCGACGATCTCGCCTCGGCACGTGACCTCCTGGAAGCGTCGCTGGGCCGACTCGACGAAGCCGATGTCGAGGCCGAGACGGGCATAACGCTCCTCCACCTCGGGTCCCTGCTCGCCGACGAGGGCGACGTGGCCGCAGCGCTCCTGGCGCTCCGCCGCGCCCTCCGGATCGCCGTCGACGGTGGCAACCCGCTGGCACGGGGCCAGGCGCTCGCCGCCCTGCTACTTGCGGAGTGGAAGGGCGGCGAGCTCGAGGCCGCTCTCCATGCGGGAGACGAGGCGCTCGAACTGTTCCGGGAACTCGGCCACCACACGATGGAAGGCACGGTCGCGTACCGCCTGGCCGCGGTCACGAGGGCGCTCGGGCGCTCCGCAGACGCCCGCAGGCTCTCGCAACTCGCGATCGATGCCGGTGAAGCCGTCGGCACCCGCACCACGGTGGCGCTGGGCCACCTCAACCTCGCCCGGCTCGACCTCGACGACGGTCAGATCGCCGGCGCCGGCATTCATGTCGACGCGGCGCTCGCCGTCATCGATCCCGAGGCCGATCGATGGGTGCTGGTCGAGGCGGTGGAGGTCGTTGCCAGGTTGCTCTCATTGGTCGGCCGGTCTGGGGCGGTCGAACTGCTCGACGCTGCGGTTGCAATTCGAGCGGACATCCGCCAGCCCGTCCCGTCGACGGACGTGGCCGACATCGAGGCGACACGCGCCCGGACGGGCCTTCCGGCGTCCACGCACGGACCATCGAGCCACTCGGCGGTGGACGTGCACCGCGACGCGCGAGCCACGCTGCTCGAGGTGTCGCGCCGGATGGCGTCGTGACATGCTCTTGTCACCGGGGACGCCGAGCTACTTGCGCTCGGCTCCGATGTAGAAGTCCGGCAGATACTTGACACCGCAGGCCACCAAGAGCTCCGTGCGTTGGCGTCGTCGCTGCCAGCGGCCTCGTCGTTTCCAACGCGATCGCACCAAACGGGGCGATGCGCCCCAGTGCCAAGGCGTTCGAGCCCAATATCAGACCTCCGCGAAGTACTCGTGCTGCCATACGCTCAACATCAGCGCAGTTGGGACGAACCTGCCGAGTCCTTTGCCGATCGCCCCCCGCTGACTCTCGTAGGCGCGCAATGCGTGCAGCTTTGCAGCGACACCTGGACCGATGAACAGACGAAGGGTGGGCGGCGCCCGATGCGTCTCGACCGCATCGCTGGTCACGAGCTGACCCACAGCGCGCAGCAGGCTGAGGACGCGTCGTGGCAGCGTCACGTACCAGAGCGCAACGTCGGGAAAGGAGGTCCGGCGCGCTCCGGTGACTGCGTTCGCACAGGCCACATGGTCGCTATGACCGTCGAAACCCGCGAGGTCGTAGGTGATAAGAAGATCCGGTCGCAGGTGTTCGATGAGCACTCCGATATATGCGGTGAGCTCGTCAACGTGTTGTGCAAGCTCACCATCGCCGAAACGCGCGTGGACAACTTCGGCGACGCCGAGGACGCTCGCCGCGCGCTCGGCCTCAGCGCGCCGGCGGTCTGCGAGTGCAGGTTGCATAATGCCGGCCGGATTCCCTCGCTCTCCGCCGGTGAGCACCACAAGGGTGACCAGCGCACCCGACGCCGCGAAGCGATGCAGCGTTCCGCCACAGGTGACGGTCTCATCGTCCGCATGCGGGAATACCGCCACAACGTGCTTGAAGCGGCGTATATCTCCCGGCGGAACGCGACGGTCCGTTGTGAAAAGCAGCGCAGCAGCCCAGAGTCCAGCAGCGCCCGCGAGACTGAAGCTCGCGCCCAGCAGAATGCTTGTTCCAGCACGAGGCCATCGGACGAATCGCACCACGAGCGTCAGTCTGCCTGGAACGAATCGTTCGGAGTTGTACCGGGCAGGCGTCGTTGGTGCACTCGGGCAATGACTTCAGAGATGGCCAGCTGCGGCGTCCATGCGGCGAGCCCGATCGCGAATTGCGCCAGCCCGCACACCGCACCGACCGGTTGGGTGAAGAGGACCGTGGTCATCGCCCCTCGAGCACCCGAAGACGACGCTGGTATTCATCAGTGTCAATCTCGCCGCGCGCGAACCGCTCGCGTAGCAACGCGTTGGCGTCTGCCGTGGTGCCATGGCCGCCTTTCCACCATAGGCGACCGCGCCAGAGGAACAGGCAGATCACGGTGAGCCACAGGGCGCCGAAGACCAATGGAAAGATCCACCAAAAGCCGAAGCCGCTGCCGATCCAGTAACCGGGCATGTCGTGAACCTCCGATTTGTGTGTTGGATGTCAACGGCACCATCGTCGGAGGCGCGCAGTAGTCCTGTCGTCCGTCCGGAAGCGACACTTTCGGCTACGCCCCGCAGCGTAGCTCAGTGACGACTTCCTTACGCGAGCGCTTGGCCCGGCGAGACGAGCCCACTTTCATACGCGAAGACCACGAGCTGTGCGCGATCGCGTGCGCCGAGTTTTTGCATGGATCGCGATACGTGGGTACGCGCCGTCGCCGGGCTGATCACGAGCCGTTCAGCGATCTCGTCATTGGAAAGCCCGCAGCCCGCCAGCGCCACAACCTCACGTTCACGCACGGTGAGGTCGACTAACAGTTTCGTACGCGGTGCGATTGGCGCCGGCCGGGCGCTGAAGGCCTCGATAACGCGCCGTGTGACGGCCGGAGAGAGCAGCGAATCACCCGCCGCGACGACGCGGATCGCGCGCAAGAGCTCGGTCGGCTCCGCATCCTTGAGCAGAAATCCTCCCGCCCCGGCGCGCAGCGCCTCGAAGACGTACTCATCGATCTCGAAGGTGGTGAGGACAAGCACGCGAACACTGGAGAGCTGCGGGTCGGCAGCGATGAGACGCGTCGCCTCCAGTCCATCGAGGACCGGCATGCGGATGTCCATGACCACCACATCGGGTCGCTCTCGGCGCACGACGCGCAGTGCTTCCTCACCATCGGAAGCCTCTCCCACGACCTGGATATCCGCTTCAGCGTCGACGAGCGCACGCAGCCCAACTCTGATCAGAGCCTGGTCGTCGGCGAGCACCACGCGGACGCTCATATCGTCCCCAGAGGCAGCGAGGCCCATACCCGGAATCCGCCCTCGGGGCGTCTGCCCGCTGAGAAGGCCCCGGCCACGGCCGCGACACGCTCGCGCATTCCCTGGAGTCCCCCTCCTTCGGTCAGGGGAGTGCGCGTACCGCTACCGTCATCGACGATCTCCAACTCCAGTCGGTTCGGATCGAGCACGGCGCGCACGCTCGCAGTCGCGCCGCTGCCGGCGTGCCGCGCCACGTTGGTGAGCGATTCCTGCACGATTCGATACGCCGCCGCCGAGACGATCTCTGGGATCTGATAATCGCCCTTGGGAATGTCTACCTCGACATGAAGTCCGGCGTCGCGCATCTGCGACGCCAGCGCGGGGACGGCCGAAAGCCCTGGTGTCGGCCTGCGGTCGGCATCGGCGAACCCCTCTCCACGGAGCGCGGCCAGCTCGGCGCGCAACTCGGTCAACGCCTGTTTGCTCACCCCGCGGATGGCGGTGATCGCTTTGCGCGCCTCGTCAGGTCGGCTGGCGAGGAGATGCTCGGCCACTCCTGCCTGCAGGGTGATGACCGCAAGGCTATGGCCGATCACGTCGTGCATCTCGCGAGCGATCCGCAGCCGTTCTTCGACCGTGCGCCGGCGTGCTTCTTCTTCGCGGCTGCGCCGCGTCCATTCGGCCCGAGCTCGCGACTCCCTGAGCAGGAGCCGCCGTGCGTCTAGAACGGCCGCCGCCGCCGCGGCGAGGCACAACCAGACGCCCGCGAAGACTGCGACTGGCCAGGACCATCCGTTGACGGCTCCGTGGACCACTGACAGAACTGCGGAACCACCCACAGCCGACGTGATCCACAGGCGCAGTGATCCCGTCGCGCCCATGAGGGCAACGAGTTCAAGAAATGGGGCGAGCAGGATCGGCCCGGGTGGATCGCCGATGAGCAGGTAGGCGCCGGCGCAAGCAAGCGAGCCGGCATATGCGAGCAGTGGCACGTGTCGCCGGGGCGCCAGCGCCATCGCGGCGCCGACCACCAGCAGGTAGCCTCCAACGCCAATTCGGTGCGCGTCCTGGGCGAAGTGCGCCTCAGCCGTGGTCACCGCGAGCAGGAACCCGGTCAAGACGAGCGGGGGGATCAGGACGACGAGAACGGGCCAGCGTCGCGCCATCTCCGCCCAGAGCGCACGTGGCGAGGCGATCGCAGCGAGCTCGCCGCTATGGGAGGTTCCGGGCGGCGGGAGGTCGGTCATGCCTCCGCCAGGATGCGCTGAAAAGCATCGAGGTACCGAGGATCGCCCGTCTGCTGGCGGAGTAGCCAGTACTCGGCGCCCCAAAAGAGATAAGCGTCCAACGCCATGTGCGCTTGCCGGACCCAGGTCATGCAACTGTTGTAGTTGTCGACGAGGTCGGCTGGCGTGCAGCTGCTGAGGAATCGTCCGTACGGGTTCGGTGGCACCGTCGAGGTTTCCCACGGCTCAGCCTGCCCCTCAGTCACCATCAACCGCCGGTGGTATAGATGCGCGTTGGCCGCCACCCGGCCCAGCGCTCGCCGTCCACCCCGGCGGGCGCCACCCGCGAGGTATAGGGACCAACCCCGGACGCTCAGCACTGCCTGCCGTGGGTAGTGGTCGACGCCGACGATATCCGCCAGCCGGTTCGCCACTGCGAACGAGTTCGCCCTGATCGCGGGTGCGCCACCACTGATGAGCCCGCACCGGCATTGACCCGGCGAGAAAGCCGTTCAAAAGAACGGGGCGCGAGGGGTCGGCTGCACGCACCGCTTGCACTTCCTCCTCGACGAAGCTGGTGGCGAGTTGCCACGAGTGCTCGAGCCCGAGCGGGTCAACCGCTTCGTGCTCGACCTGCCATGCCACCACCGACGTTCTCTGCCTGTAGCGGGCGACGACACGGGTGACCTGAGCCAGTGCGGCATCGAGAAGGCGGGGATGCGTGGCGCGGCTGACCAACTGCCCCTCCGGCAGCGGAGCGCTCAGTTGATGCGCAGGCACGAAGCATTCGGGATAACCGAATGCCTTGACCGCGCCGACGCAGATGATGAGCTGCTTGCCGGCGCGCTCCGCCGCGTCAACCTGCCGGTCGAGCTCGAGCGGATCGAACGTGCCGGACTCGAGGTTCGAGACGGCTCCAGTACGCAGCGACCCTGATCAGTTGAAATGGGTACTTCAGCAGGGACCCGAGCGCGGCCAGCGGATCGAGGCCAAGCGCGACCGCTTGCAGGGGGCGGAAGCTGATACCGAGCTTCGTTGGACCTCGGGGCGCGATCGGGCGCACTCGCTACCCGATACTGCTCGCGCTTGTTTCGCGAGGACGATCGTCACCGTGACGCGTGTGGTCCGGGCCGGTTCCTCAGGATCCACGCCGCCGGTGCGAGGAGGGCGCCCAGGACGCGGCCGGCGACGCCCGGCGTGCCGACCTCCTGGCGATATTCGTGCAGGACGGCGATGAGCTCGGTCAACCTCGGCAGTCCGCCGAAACGCGTATGCGCCCCCATCGCTGCGGTCGCGGCGAACATCTCCTCGAGCCGCAGCGCCGGCCGAGCCTCCACGCGCGCATGAGCGACGCCGTCGCCGGCATTGCCGAACCAGTGCCCGGTCCGAGGAGGTACTACGACCGTGTCCCCAGGGCCTGCCTCGAAATGCCGGCGTCCGAGGCGGAACTGCATCCGGCCTTCGAGCACTGTGAAGCGCTCTTCCTGACCAGGATGAACGTGGCCCGCGGGAACGTGCGCGCCCGGGGGAAGGTAGAGGTCGAACTCGAGAATCCGTCCGCCGGTGTCGCAAGCGTGCTTGCGGATTACGATTCGCTCGCCACTGAACGCATTCGCGATCACGTCTCCGTGCGCTTCGCTCATTGGATCGGACTGTGTCGCAATCTTGGTGCGGCTCTTCCGATGATGAGCACGACGAGGCTGAGCGCAACGACGCCGAGCACGGTGCGGTGGTACACGAAGTTGAGCTCCGTGGTCCCGCCCCGCGTCGCATAGATGCCGAGCACCACGCCCGCGGTGGCGACTCCATTGGCCACCACGCCCCAGATCCACGCCGAAGCTGGACGGGTGCATGTGGCAACGAACGCGACGAGGGCGCATACACCGAGGATTGCCTCAGCGAGGCCTCCGTCCAGATTGTGAGCGTCGCTGAGCGGGCCGATGCTCACGCCGAGATGGAGCAGCGAGAAGAGCAGGAACGTCGCTGCGACAGCGGCGAGCTCGGCGCGCAGGAGGGTGATCTGGGGACGGCTCGTCATGTACGACACCGTAGCCGACAGGGACGGCCCCGTCATCCGCCCGGGAGCGGCTGTTGCAGTACGCCGTCGAGCGTATCCGACGTACGCACAGCAACTGAGGAGTCAGTTGGGTCCACAACTCACCAAAGGAAGGGGACGAGTCGCCGCCGTTTCCTCGCGAACTCGTCGTACTCGCTGCCGAAGCGTGCACCGAGCACGCGCTCCTCGTGAAGGATACGAGGAAGATGGGAGATTGCAAAAGCGGTCACCACAACGCCGAGGCTCAGCCAGCTGCCGAGCATGAGGCCCAAGCCCACCAGGATCAGCCCGGTCCCAGTGTACGAGGGGTGGCGGAGCACACGGTATGGGCCACCAGAAACGACGATATGCGCCTCGCGAATCATGACATCGCGCGTGAAGAACTCGCCGAGCGTACGAATCGCCCAAGCACGCAGGCCGGCGCCTGTTAGCGCTACGAACACTCCTGACCAGAACCAAGCTGCCTCGGGTGCCGGAAGCCGCGTGGCTGGGATGTAGAGTGCGATCGCGACCGCAGCGGCAAGTCCTGCATAGAGCGTGAGGACGAGGAAGCGCTTTGTTCCTCCGTCCTGCACCACATCGCGTCGCCGGCTACCACCATGCGCTGCATAGGCCTCGACACCGATCCACGCCCCCACGACGACAACGGTCACTGCTCTCGGGGCAGGCTGTATCAGATAGAGCACAGTCCGCTCGCCGTTAGACTAGGCATGGGTAGCAGCATCCCATTGGATCCAAAACCCACGCCCTAGTCGTCATTCCAACCATTTTCAGACGCAATCACTCTAAATCGAACTCAGCACTCACTCGAATGAGGATTAGGCAGGAGGCCCGCGCCGTCGCACAACGCCGCCTCCGACGCGACGGCGCGAGCAGAGGGGGCGGGTCGCACCCGCCTACTAAACGCCTAAAGTCTTGCCATTGCTCTTCTTGGTGTCGACGAGCAGCCTCCACTCCGGTGGCGTGGTGTTCCCGGGACCGCGGGTCGCCACCAGCGCCGACCGGTCGACCGCGAAGAAGCCGTCCGCGGTGACCTCGATGTTGACCCAGTCCATCGGCCGTGGTGCCGGCCCGTAGAAGTTTGTGGAGTTGATGAAATAACGGCTGCCGTGGCACGGGCAGGCCCAGCCGTTGAGGATCCGCTGCGCAGTAGTCCGCACGCCGCGTGCGTCGGCCACCGAGGCGGATACGCCGGACCCGGTGACGATGTCCGTGACGTAGTTGGGCGTGCAGCCGAGGTGCGTGCAAATGAGCAGCACGGCGTAGATGCCGGCGTCATCCAGCACCACGGTGACCCGCTTGTCGGTCTCCGAGAGCACGTTGACGGGCGTCACCGCCTTGCCGTCCACCACGCCACCAGTGAGCTGGTCAAAGGTGAACGACGTCTTGAACAGGGCCGGCGCATTCCCCGACGCCTGGGAAAACATGAAGCTGAGGACCTTGACGCCTCCGAGCAGGCTCGCGCCGACGGCGGCGAGCCCGCCCATGATCATCAGGAACTGCCGTCTCGTCGTGTCGGCGCGAGCACGAATCCTCTCTCGCGGCGATTCGTACGGATTCAGCGCCATGCATTCCTCATGCTTTCAGCGCTGCTTGCTTGGTACGCCGTCGTCGATGTGCGGGGGTAAATGTTGTACTCCTCTGAGGAGGTCTCCGGTGTGAGCGTGAGCGGATCTTATGCGATACGTCAAACCGACGAGTCAGTTTCCTTTGCTCCACCCACTATACGCCATGGAACTGCTGAGATCAAGCCCGTCGTTCGTGCGCCACCTATCGCGTGGGGGTTAATCAGTACGTCAACGCTCTTTGTTCCCAGCGGTGTTTGAACCGGGGAAGCCTGGCACTACGTCACACCCACGTCACCGGAGGTTGCGTGGCGGTACGAGCAATTGTCACACACCATTTCAGCGACGTTCAAGTCGGTTTTGCACCGTGATATCAAATCAATCACCGCTCAAGGAGATGCCATGCAAGCCCAGTTCATACGCTGCCGTGAGTTCGCGCTGACACGACTAGAGCAGATGCTCGACAGTTCGGATGAGAACGGACAGGGGATGGTGGAATACGCTCTCATCCTCGTCCTCATCGCGGTCGTGGTGATCGTGATTCTGACAACGCTCGGCCATCGGGTGAACAACGTGTTCTCCAACATCAGCCACGGTCTCAGTAGCTAGGAATCATCAGCTCCATCTCCTCCGATGCGGCGGCGCCACCGGTTCGCTTTCTCTCTTTCGCGAGTGCGTGGCGCTGTCGCCGTGCACCCGCATCACAGGCGTGGCGACACAGACGGTCGCCCGAATCAATGCAGATCGAGCCTGCGGAACCCGGCAAGCGCACACAGAGTGAGCACCACACCCACGGACACGAGCACGACAGCCGACACGAGGCTGACACCATTGGCAAGCTGCTGGTTTCCTACCGACCAGTAGAACAGCGAAGCGTAGCGAGCGGGTCGGAGCCACCCGATCGCGGGAGCAAGTGAACTCACCAGATACGAAGCGGCAGCCAGCGCCGCGGTGACGCCGAGTGCGGTTCCGCGGCTACCGGTAATCGCGCCGACGGTGACAGCACACAGCCCGAAGTCAACCCCGAGGAGCGCGACAGCGAGGCTCAATCCGGCGAGATGCGTGAGTGGGAAGGAGAGATCGAACTGTCTGCCGACCAGGGTGCACCCCATGGTGGCGATCGCCAGCAGGAGTGCCTGCACGGTCAGCGCACCGACCTTTTGCAGCACCACATCGCGTCGCGATATCGGGAGGATCGTGGCAAGCGAGAGGGTGCCGTCTTCGTCCTGCCCCGCAATGCAGAACGCGCCGTAGCCGACGGTGACAAGCAGCATGATGAGCGGGAGGAAATTCTCGTAGATATTAGCGTCCAGCCATCCGCTCGGTGACGTCAGTGAACCTGTCGCCCCGAAGAGTGCCGCAATTGTTGACCCATTCTTGGTGAGTTGATCGAGGCTCGTGTCGCCTTTGAACTCCGGGTACAGCGCCACGACGACCAACGTGTACAGAGCCATCCCCACGACGTAGCCGAGGAGGGCTCGCCGGCGCAGGCGGAGGTCGATGACGGCGATGTCAGCGCGCATCGTCGGGCTCATCCCCAGGTTGATCTCGGTAGTACGCCAGGAAGAGCTCGTCGAGATCCGCTGGACGCGCGACCACGTCGAGGGGATCAAGGTCGGCGGCGACTCGAAGTACGGGTGCAACAGCTCCACGGAGCCCTAACGTGATGCGTTTCCCATTGGCGGCCACGACGTGCACGCCCTCGATGGACGCGAAGAGCTTCGGATCGACGATCCTCGGGAAAGAGAACTCGATGGTGCGCGGTGCCTGCCGGCGCAGCGCCTCGACCGTGCCGGTGACTACGAGGTGCCCGTCCTTGATGATCGCGACGCGGGTCGCGACGCGTTGCACCTCGTCGAGTTCGTGCGACGAGAGGAAGACGGTCGCCCCAGCGCTCACGAGCTCACGCATGAGACGTTCGAACTCGCTCTGCATCAGGGGGTCAAGTCCCGATGTGGGCTCGTCGAGGATGACCAGTTCGGGTCGATGCATCACGGCGAGCAGAATGCCGATCTTCTGCCGATTGCCCTTGGAGAGCGCGCGAGTGGGCCGCTCGAGGTCGACCTTGAACCGGTCCGCCAGTTCATCGAGGAAGGTTCTGTCCTGCATCCCGCGGACCTTGGCAGCGAAGTCGACGTGCTGTTGCCCCGTCAGGCGAGGGTGCAGTGCGAGCTCCCCTGGAAGATATCCGACGCGTCGATGAATCTCGACGGCATCGGCAATCGGGTCAAGTCCGAAAGTCTTTGTGGTGCCGGACGTCGGGTGCGAGAGGCCGGCCAGGAGACGGATGGTCGTTGACTTGCCGGCCCCGTTCGGCCCAAGGAATCCGAAGATCTCACCCTTCATAACCACGAAGTCGACGGCGACGATGCCACGGTGTGACCCAAAGGTCTTGGTCAGCTTCTCCGCGCGCACCACAACCGTCATGACGCGGCCCCCCGAGGCAGATCCGCTTCGGGGGACGAGACCTCACCGATCGTCAGCACCCCGCGCGAATACACGTCAAGCACTTGAGCGGTCCATCGCTCCATCCCCGAGCGCGCGAGCGGATCAATGCCGAGGACCTCGTGCACCTGGTCGCGAAGCAGCACCACCGCCAGGTCATTGACCAACAGAAAAGCGGCTCTCACGTCGGCGTCGGACGAAGGACGCGCCAGACCTGCAGCTTCAAGAGTCGCGAACCCTGAGAGCACCGCCTCGAAAAGCGTCCGAAAAAGCGTCTCGGCGGGCTTGCCGCCGTCGATGAGGAGGCGCCGCAAGTATGCGGGGAGGAGCGGATCTCGTTCGAGTTCGCTGGAAAGCGCTGCCGCCAGCGACGGACTCGGCCCTTTCCCCGAAACGCCCGTGAGCTCGGTGACCAAGGCATCGACGAGAGCAATTGCCCGATTGTCGACCGCTTCCCGTAGTCCATCCTTCGATCCGTAGTGGTGAATGACCAGCGAGGGTGAGACGCCCGCCTCGGCCGCAATCTCGCGAAGCGTTA
This sequence comes from Candidatus Dormiibacterota bacterium, assembly GCA_963791435.1. Lineage (GTDB taxonomy): Bacteria > Chloroflexota > Dormibacteria > Aeolococcales > Aeolococcaceae > Palsa-851. The sequence continues at coordinate 718,767 of CAWBSL010000002.1, read as the reverse complement.
CGGCTGCGGCACCCCTCTGGGCGAAGAGCCGCATGGCTGTCTCCCGGATCGTGGCTGCAGCCGTAAGGTCGCCCGGCGCTGCACGCATGTGCGGATTATAGAACAGCTATGCAGCCCGACGGTGGCGTGTCTCCGGTCGTGGTATCATAAGAAAACTGACCGGTTGGTTTACATAGTAGTGGAGGCAGATGGCGCCGATTGACATTTGCCGAGCAAGTTACGCAGCCATCCACAACACCGGAGCACGGAGCCTTGGAGTTGAAGCGATGAATCGACGCGGACAGATCCTCATGTTGTGTTCGGCCTTTCTTGCGACAGTTTGGCTCGCCGGCTGCGCGAACCGAGCCGGCGCAGCAACACAGAGTTCATCGAGCGGCCCACCTGTTGGCTCCGCCGGCGTGAACCTTGGAGCGCCGTCGCTCCGCGTTGCCGCCACGGATCAACTGATGTTCTCACCCGCCCGTGCGACGCTCCAAGTCGGGCAGATCGTGGAGTGGACCAACACCGGCTCGGTCACACATACGGTCACATTCATAAACTATCCGTATCCCAGCGATCCAACACTGACGCCTGGCGGGATGTGGGAGGTCAAATTCACCAAGGCTGGGACATACGCGTATCAGTGCACGATCCATGCTGGGATGACGAGGACGCTGGACGTGACCGGTGGATAACGTGACGCTGACCCACACTTCCCGCCAAGCGCTTGTTCGGCGCCGCACCGAAGCACGTCTTGCTGCGGTTACGGCGCGTTCGACGGCCGTCCTCACAGCGGAACGCTGCAGAAGCGCATCCCCGCACGATCAGTGGCTCCTCGCGACACCGCTGCGGATCCCGCCGGTACCCATGGTCCACCGGATCGCCCGTTGATCCTTGGGGCAGCGGCCCTCGCCACGGCCAACTCCCCGGTGGCACTTGCTCTCGACATCTCGTCGCCAGAGGTGAGGCGAGTGCGATCGATCTCACTTTCGTGACGGCGCAGCGGATCGCAAGTGCGGCGCGGGAGGCTATTGATGCGATGGAAGCCCGCGGCCCTTCCCGGGGACAGCAGCGCCTTGCGCACGCGACCGCACAGGCCACGCACGCCGCCGCTGACGCCCTCGCGACCTATGCGTTGGCGGGGAGCTCGCGCGGTCTCGGCCGTGCACCACGTGCGGAGTATGCGTTTCCTCGAGCCTGGGTCGGCGTTGTCGACGCGCTGAAGATGCGCCTCTTCGGCGAGCGCCCACCAGGAGATGAAGGCCCGGGCGACCAACAAAGCATCGCCGCGGCGGAGGCTGCGTACGACGCGGCAGCGCGCGCCTTGCGGGTGTGTGCATTGCCGTATCCACGGCTGGGCGCCTGTGCGGCCGAACATCGAGTTGCGCGGGTTACGTGCATCGCATCCACGTTCGTCGCATGGGCAGCACTTGCATCAGGTGCGTAAGAGCAAGCGCGTGTCGTTCCACATCAGGGTTCAGCCAGCGTCTGAGACGCCAAAGTACTGCTGCAGCCGCATCTGCAGCGCCGGCTCGTCGAGTGCACCGGGCGCGACCGCGAGAAGCTTTCCTCCCGAGCTGTAGAAAGCCGTGATCGGCATCCCGATGCCGCCCAGTGCATCGTGGAGCCCGCTTGCCTCAGCCCCACCCACATCGCGTGCGATCGGCCACCATGCGATGCCGTACTGACGTGCCATCGCCATCCCGTTTCCGGTCTCGAAAGAGTTCACGCCGATGAATGTCACGCGTCCAGTGAGCGCTCTGCTCACCACGGCGAAGCCCGGGAGTTCACCCTGACACGCGCTGCACCATGATGCGAAGAACGTGACGACCGCGGGCTTGCCCTTGAAGCTCGTCAGCCGGACATCACCGTGGCCTTCCAGCGAGGGGAGGACGAAGTTGCTTGGATTCGTCGAGACCGTGCTCGAGTGCACGCTGCTGCCCCCACCCACGTGATTGACGACGAGCAGAGCGGCGAACACGACGGTAACCACGAGCGCGACGCCCATGCCGGCGATGCTTGGGCGACCGCGCTGGTGGCTGCGACCCGTCATAGATCCACCGGCGACGACGTCCCTAAGTGTGTGAGCCAGACGAGGTTGCCCGATACGAGCAACAGTCCAACGATCAACAGCAAAGCTCCGCCCACAAGGTTGATCACATGAACACGCCGATTGATCCGGCGAATCAACGGCTCGAAGTGACCCGCAAAGGCGGCGGCGACGATGAACGGAAGCCCGAGGCCGGTGCAGTACAAGAGCATGGCTGGGAGACCAGCGAATTCGTGAAGCGAGGCGACGCTGAGGATGGCGGTGAGCTGGGGTCCGACACACGGTGTCCACCCGGCCGCGAATGTCAGGCCGAGGATGAACGACGGGAGTAAACCGGCCCGTCCTGGCGCAACGCCGACACGATAGTCACGCATGAGAAAGCCAAGCTGGAGCACGCCGAGCACCTGCAGCGCGAACACGATAACGATGACGCCGGCGATGATGTCGACCAGACGGTGATTGTTCTCCAGGAGCGACACATCGAGTGCACTGAGAGCGTAGAGGAACAGCACGAAGATAAGGCTGAACCCAACAACGAAGCTCAGACTGTTGGCGACGGGGAGGGTGGGGCGTGATCCGACGACGGGCGTCGCTGCTGCCGATCTCCGCTCGTCGACGCCGACCTGTGCACCCAGGTATCCGAGATACACGGGAAGCAGCGGAAACACGCAGGGAGAGAGAAACGACGCCAGACCGGCGGCGAAAGCGAGCGGATAACTGAGGTCCACCGCGTTGGCCGTCATGAAGGCGCTACCTCGAAACCTCAGTGTCGACGTTTATGTTGTCAGTCGCCGGTCCAGCCATGAGTGACCAGACGGTCGAGATCGCGCGCGACCCCACTCGCCGGCATGCCCTCAAAGAACTCGAGGTGCGCGATGTCGTCGGGCGTGTAAACGATGATCTGCGCCGCATGATCGACGAGGTACCCGGCTCCGGTTGCCCCTGCGATCGGTGAGGCGAGCGGAACGTGCGAAGACGCCTGAGCAACGTTTACCTGCGTGGTGCTTCCGGTGAGGCCGATAAAGGTCGAGTTGAACTTGCCAAGCCAGGTTGCGAGGACGCTCGGCGTGTCGCGCGACGGATCGGTGGTGACAAAGACCACAGCGATCTTCGCCCGGATGGTCGTGGGGATGTCCTTGAGCGCAAAGGCGAGTATCGCCATGTTCTCGGGGCAGACGTTCGGACAGTGCGTGTACCCGAAATACAGAAGCGCCACCTTGCCTGCAGTGGCGGTCTGGAAATCAAAGGGGCCACCGTGATCGTCGGTGAGCGTGAATGCCGGCTTGGCGAGTGGCGGATTCAGGGATGCACCTGTCCACTGATACCCGGCGGACGTCGGTTGGGCGGCAGCGCCGATGAGGTCGCATCCGGCGAGCGCACAACAGGCAACGACGACGACGCATATCCGAGCGGTCACTGGCATACCCCTTCTGCTCACTCCTGTGGCACCGCCTCCAGTTCCGTGGTGCGAGTGCCAACTCGGTTGTTCTCAACACGTGCTTGATAGGCAACGAGAATGTCGCGATGGGTGAGCCATCCCAGGAGGATGAAGCCACCCGATTCCATGACCGGCAGAGCCGACGTTCCCTGCCTGACGAACCGTGAGAGCACCGCGTCCAACGGCGCATCCGGCCACACAGCTGCTGCGAGGTTCGCAAGATCGCCCGCTGTGATGTTCGACGTGTCATTGCCCAAAGCTGTTTCGACGTCTTCAGCGGTCACGACGCCGCGATAACCGCCATCGACATCCACCACCGGGAGTGCTGAGACGTCACGCCGTGCGAACCGGCCAACCAAGTCATCCAGGTGTGTCGTCACCACGATTGGCTCGGGTACTGGCTGCATGGCATCTCGGACGCGAAGCTCGTGCATCAGGTTGCTGCTCCGCGAGCGAAGAATGTCGATACCGCGCCTGCGCAGCTTGAGGGTGTAAATGGTGTCTTTAGACAACAGGCTGCTGAGCCCCGCGGCCGCGACGATCGCGACCATCAAGGGCAGAATGATGGTGTAGTCGCCGGTCAGCTCGAAGATGATGATCACGGCCGTGATCGGCGCTCGCGCGGCGCCGGCGAAGACCGCACCCATGCCCACGAGTCCGTACGCCCCCGCTGGTGCGACGGCTCCGTGAAACAGCATGTTGGCGACGAGGCCGAAGGCCGTGCCCAGCATCGCCCCCATGAAGAGTGACGGGGCGAAGACGCCGCCGGATCCGCCGATGCCGATCGTCAGGCTGGTTGCGAGCATCTTGCCAACGAGCAACAGAAGCAACAGCCCGAGAACGAGTTGCCCGGCCACGGCGTTCTGGAGCACCGGATAGCCGACGCCGTACAGCTCGGGGAGCGCGAGGAGCAGGAGTCCCAGGAGCACGCCGCCGGTGACCGGACGAAGCCAGTCGGGACCGTGCCAGATGTGATCGAGCAGGTCCTCAGTCCCGTAGAGAACCCGAATGAATGCCAGGCCGGCAAGACCACCCAGCACCCCGAGAATGGCGTAGAGACCGAACTCCCAGGTGGAGACAATGTGGAAGGCCGGAAGAGTGAGAAACGCCTGGCTCCCAAAGGCCGCGCGGCCGATGACGTCCGCCACCACCGACGCAAGCACAACGGCGCCGAACGCATCGACTGCGAAGTCCTGAAGGATGAGCTCGAGCGCGAAGAAGACGCCCGCAATGGGCGCGTTGAACGTTGCCGAGATACCGGCGGCTGTCCCGCAGGCGACGAGCAGACGCAACCGATTCTCGGAAACATGCAGCACCTGTCCGATCGAGGACCCCAGCGCCGAGCCGATCTGCACGATTGGACCTTCGCGCCCCACCGACCCGCCTGCGCCGATGCAGATCGCCGAGGCGAGTGATTTGACGACAGCGACCTGAGGACGGATCTTTCCGCCCCGCTCAGCAACGGCGAGCATGACCTCGGGCACGCCATGTCCCCGCGCTTCCGGAGCGAAGCACTGAATCAGTGGGCCGTAGATGAGGCCCCCGACTACCGGCGCGAGGATGACGAAGTAGATGCCGAGCCACGGCAGATGTGGATTGATCGCATGCCCGGCTGCGCTGTAGTCGTTGTGTCCGGTAAACAGCAGCGTGAACCAGCGGATGAGGTCACGAAAGACGATCGCCCCAAGGCCGCCGCCCGCGCCCACCACCAACGCAATCGCGACGATCCCGCCCTGGGAACCCCGAACCCAGTCGAGCGCTCGTCGGCGAAGATCCGACGGAAGATGGATTCGGCGAGCGGCTGAGGTCACTCCTCGTCGCCGCTGAGCCCGGCAAAGATGGCCGCCAGGACACGCGCGATGTTGTTCCAGCGAAATCCAGATGGATCGAGCGAGCCGTGCAGGGTGAGCCCGTCGCCGAGCGCCAGCAGGACCGAGGCGAAGGCGTTGGCAGGAATGTCATCGATCTCACCGTCGGCGACAGCCCCTTCGATCCAGCCCCGCAACACCGCTCTGCGGCGTCCGACCGCTGACACCATCCGCTCCCTGATGGCCGGCTCAGTCAGGATGGCGGCCCAGAGGTCCGAACGCACTTGCACCCGAGCCTGGTCGGCGCCGCGTTCGCACATCTCGCGGGCGAAGCTACGAAGCCTCTCGACATGGGACATGTTGCGTTGCGCCAGGCGCTCGAATCGTCCGTCCAGATCGGCTGCGTCTTCCTCCAGGAGCGCAATCAGCAGGTCCTGTTTGGACGAGAAGTATCCGTAGAACGCCCCCTTGCTAACCTCCGCCTCGGCGCAGATGTCGTCGACGGTCAGTTCGCTGTATCCCATGCGCCCGGCACATCGCCAGGCCGCGTCGATGAGTTGTTGGCGGCGCTCAAGGCGCGCGCCCTCCGAGATGCGTGGCATGCGGATATGGTACCATGCCGCGAAACTGACGCGTTGGTTTTTATTTTCGGAACCCCCTCCCTCCCAAGAGCGGGTGGTGCAACGCCACCCGCTCCCCTTTTATTGGAGGCTTGACACCGCTCAGCGCTGCGATGCTAAAGGCATGGGCGCGTGCTGGGACCCGCGCAGGGGTGCACCCGCCGTCCTCTCACGGTGATGGTTCGGAACTCGCGCCGAAGAGGGGAGTGAAGGCATGCGAGGCAGCACGAAAATGTTGGACTGGCGCGCGGTGCAGCGGCGATGACAAGGCAGCTTCCCGGTATCCCGAGCCTGCGATGCAAGGATTGCGGCGGCACCAACTTCATTCCACTGACCGATCCGGGCGGGAGCTCGTGGGATGGAAAACGATATCGGCGCCATGCTTGTCCGAACCCGGTTTTGACAAGGTGGCGACCGCCGCGTGGCTTGTGTGCATGGCTACATGGTCCCCCAAGGAGCGTCCACTACAGTCGGCCTGTAGTGCGGTTGGCTTGAGGCCGCCCGCCCAGGGAGGTCGCAACCGGCGCCCGCAACCCGGGCACGATATCCGCGCTGCACTCGGCTGGCGCCCGGATCGTCGGCGCACTCTAGCGGATCTAAACTGACTGGTCAGTCGAAACCCTACCCGATGGCGGACCTGGAGGGGACGGCCTGAGGCCGGTCGCGATGTGAGGGGTACTCTTACCTGGTGGTCACACCAAAGTCGGCGCGGCCGACAACGCTGGCGATCGATGTCGGCGGCACCGGGCTCAAAGCATCCGTCCTGGACGCAGCCGGCAGGCTCATGAGCGACCGCGTTCGGGTCAAGACTGCGTACCCATGTCCACCAGAAAAACTCGTCGACATGCTTGCAACGCTCATCGCGCCGCTTCCTGGTTTTGACCGCGTGTCGATCGGCTTCCCGGGGGTTGTCAGAAACGGGATCCTGTTGACCGCTCCCGACTTCGTCACGCGGTCTGGACCCGGATCACCGGTCAGCAAGAAGCTCCTTGCCGCATGGACGCGGTTCGATCTTGCGAGTGCCATGAAGACGCGCCTGGGGCATCCGGTTCGGGTCGCCAACGACGCTGACATCCAGGGTCTCGAGGTCGTCAGCGGCTCGGGCGTCGAGTTCGTCATAACCCTGGGCACGGGCGTTGGAACAGCGCTGCTGGTCAACGGCAAGCTCTCGGCGCATCTTGAACTTGCGCACCACCCCTTTCGCGGTGGTGAGACGTACGACGAGCAACTCGGCAACGCTGCGTTCGCGAGGATCGGCCCTAAAAAGTGGCGAAAGCGCGTGCAAGAGGCTGTCGGCAACTTCCAGGTGCTCATCAACTACGACCGCTTGTACGTCAGTGGCGGCAACGCTCAAGCCTTGCAAGGTCATATGGATCCGTCGGTCAACATCGTCAGCAACGTCGCCGGCATCCTTGGTGGTATCAAGCTCTGGGACGGAGCCGATGACTGACGGGCTGCTACGCGGCAGCTCCCGCTGCGCGCATTGACAGGAGGACCAAATGCAACTCGGCATGATCGGGTTAGGGAGAATGGGCGCCAACCTGGTCGCGCGCCTCACACGGGACGGCCACGAGTGCGTGGTCTTCGACGTCAATCCGGCTGCGGTGGCGAAGGTGGCGGGCAAGCACGCGCAGCCATCGGCGTCGATCGCCGACTTTGTGGCCAAGCTCGACAAGCCACGCGCCATCTGGCTGATGGTGCCGGCCGGTGTAACCGGCGGCACACTCGAGGATTTGGCCACGCACTTGGAAGCGGGAGACATCGTGATAGATGGCGGGAACAGCTACTACCGCGACGACATCCAACGCGCCGGGGAGCTGAGCAAGCGTGGCATTCACTATGTGGACTGCGGCACCAGTGGTGGCGTGTTCGGTCTTGAACGTGGGTTCTGCCTGATGATCGGTGGCGAAGACGCTGTGGTCCACCACCTGGACCCCATCTTTCGGAGCATTGCGCCGGGCGTCGACTCCGCACCGCGTACTCCCGGGCGCAAGGGACCCGCGAGCCACGCTGAGAACGGCTATCTCCACTGCGGTCCCAATGGGGCGGGCCACTTCGTGAAGATGGTGCACAACGGTATCGAGTATGGCCTGATGGCTGCCTATGCGGAGGGACTCAACATTCTCAAGAACGCCGACGTCGGACTGCGTCAGCAGGAAGAGGATGCTGAGACCGCTCCGCTGCGCGACCCGGACGCCTACAAGTACCAGCTGAACATCAGCGAGGTCGCGGAGGTCTGGCGTCGCGGGAGTGTCATCGCGTCGTGGTTGCTCGACCTGACCGCGGCCGCCCTGGTCACCGATGCGGAGCTCGCGGACTTCAGCGGGCACGTGTCCGACTCTGGTGAAGGGCGATGGACGGCGCTAGCGGCGGTCGACGAGGGCGTGCCGGCGCCCGTGATCAGCGCAGCCTTGTTTGCGCGCTTCGAATCTCGGGGAGATGCGGACTACGCGGACCGTCTCCTCAGCGCCATGCGCAAGCAGTTCGGTGGGCATAACGAGAAAGCCAGCTGACGTGGTGTCGAAGACTGGGGTCGGTGTCACCTCGGATGCGCTCGTCTTCTTCGGTGCCAGCGGGGATCTGGCGCACAAGCAGATCTTCCCAGCGCTCTATGCGATGACCAAGCGCGGTGCGCTGAACGTTCCGGTGGTCGGGGTCGCCCATTCAGGTTGGGACCTCGAGCAGTTGCGCAACCGTGCTCGTGACAGTATCGAACACGCGTCCGACGGCATCCACGATCGGCATGCCTTCAACCAGCTCCTGTCGCGGTTGCAGTATGTCGACGGCGACTACAAGGATGCCGGCACCTTCGCAAGGCTGAAAACGGCGCTTGGTAAGCGCCTCCATCCAGCGCACTACCTTGCGATTCCGCCTTCGCTCTTCGCCGATGTCATACAGCAACTCGGTGCCGCAGACTTGGCCAACGGTGCACGCGTCATCGTTGAGAAGCCATTCGGACATGACCTCGCGTCGGCGCAGCGGCTGAACCGCGTGGCGCATGCGGTTTTTCCTGAGGACTCGATCTACCGCATCGACCACTTTCTCGGCAAGGAGTCGGTCGAGAGCATCCTCTACTTCCGTTTCGCCAACTCGTTCCTCGAGCCGATCTGGAACCGCGACCACCTCGCCAGCGTGCAGATCACGATGGCCGAGCGATTCGGCGTCCTCGGGCGAGGAGCCTTCTACGACGCGACGGGATGCCTGCGCGATGTGGTGGAGAACCATCTCTTCCAGGTCGTGGCGCTGCTGGCGATGGATGCACCGGCGAGCATGGCGGCTGAAGACCAGCGCAGCGAGAAGGTGAAAGTCTTACGGTCAATGCGCCCCTTGAGGCGTGACGACGTGGTCCGCGGCCAGTACATCGGATACCGAAGCGAGACGGGTGTCGCGGCAGAATCTGATGCCGAGACGTACTGCGCCGCTCGGATCCAGATCGACTCGTGGCGCTGGGATGGCGTTCCCTGGTACGTCCGGGCGGGCAAGCGCCTGGCGGCGACCGCCACCGAGGTGGTCGTCGAGCTCAAACCGCCGCCGCAACGCCTCTTCGACGATTTGCCGGATCAAATAAGCGGCGCCAACTACCTTCGATTTCGTTTACAGCCGGGACCTGCTATCGCTATTGCGGCTCGATTGAAGCGTGGCGGTCATGAGTTCTCCGGAGTCCAGGAAGAATTTGCCCTGCTGGAGGAGCAACATGGCGCTGAATCCCCTTACGACCGCCTTCTGGGGGACGCGATGGCGGGGGACGGGACCCTTTTCACCAGCGAGGCCGCGGTGGAGGCGGCATGGAGAGTGGTTGATCCCATCCTGAAGCGGCATCGTCGTGCCATCGCATACAAGCCGGGTGGGTGGGGGCCGAAGCAGGCGGATGCTCTACTCGGTCCCGGCGCTGAGTGGCACAACCCCCGGCGGGCCGTTTTCAACGGCAGCGGGTCATAGAGTTGCCCAATTTCGACCATGGTCGAGATTCCGCGGTGAGCAGCGTGGACGACGAGAACGATCAGCGAGTTGCCACGTTCCGCGATTCGAAACAGGAGTGGCGACGGCTCTTTTCCGAATTGTTTGGCACCTTTCTCCTCGTGGTGGCGGCGGCGGGAGGAGGGATGGTGGCTGCGCTCAGCCACGGCGCGGTCAGCCGATCAGCGGAGGTGGCTGCTCCGGGTCTGACCGTCATGGCGGTCATCCTCTTCATGGGCAAGATCTCCGGGGCGCATCTGAACCCTGCGGTCAGTCTGGCGTTCGCCATGCGTCGAGATTTCCCATGGCGTCGCGTCCCCGGATACGTTGTGACCCAGTTCCTGGGTGCCACGCTCGCGTGCCTGTTCCTTCTGGCGGTCCTCGGCAACGTCGGGGGGCTTGGTGCCACCCAGCCAGGCCCGGAAATCAACGGATGGCAGGCGCTACTGATCGAGACGGTACTGACCCTTGGCCTGGTGAGCACCATTCTGGGAACGGCTTCGGGTGCCCAGAACGTGGGGCCGCTGTCGGCGCTCGCGGTGGGCGCGATCCCACCGCCGCAGCGGCGGCCGAGGGTGTGCCCTCGGCCGGCTGAAGGCGAGATTATTCGAGCGGGGCATTTTGCTGAGACTACGCCCCAAGACAGTCTCTGGATCGAGCTGGCTAGGGGTCCTCAGATGTGCGCTCATCGATCCAAGCGAATGGACAGCGGCCTTCGGGTGCGGACGTGACCGTAAACGGGAAGCCATCAGCATCGGCAACTCCTGCGGGGATGACACGCAGCCCAATACAGTCGAATGGCGGCTCCGCTGCTCGCGGACACCTGCCGTCGGAATCTGGTCCGGTACACAGTGCGACGACCGTGTGCGTTGCCGGATCGGTCATCAGGAACAACCGCTCGTGCTGGTCCATTTCCCCAGCATGGTCTTGCGAAACCCGCCCGCGACAGGGCCGAAGGTCCCGATTGCGTGGGCTCGAGGCAGGGTCGTGGGACCCTGGGCACGATCCTGCCGGCTACGACACCTACACGGGCTCGAATCGACAAGCAAAGTGGCGCAGGCCAGTCGGTTCCTCGACGATCCGATACCTGGACCGGTCTCAAGCGTGTCATAGGTCCTTCTGAACCGGCGACGTTCGGCACTGTTTGCCGAGGCGGCTCGGAGCCATGCTCTCGTCATGAGTACTGAGCGATTGTTCGTGATGCTGGACCCCGCGACCGACGAGGTGCTCGCCGAGTGCAGCGGTCCGACCATCGACGGCCGCTGTCCGGCGACCGATGCTCCGCCCTATACGTGCGCGGGATTGCATCTCGTCGGCACGACGGGAACCGATGACGAGGACGTGTCGCTCACGGTGATGAGCATGACCCCTGGGCGGTGCCCGCTCGCGGTCGCCGGCGGCGAGACATCCGACCCCCAGTGAGGGGCGGCAATAGCGTCGAGTTCGTCGCCCAGGGATGAAGCGCCCCGATGAGAGGCGGGGACGACCTAGAAGATGATGAGCGCCCGACTTTTTATGGCTCTGACGCTTGGCGTGGTCGCGTGCGGAGGCGGTGGCGCTTCAAGTGCGTCCACAGACGCATCAGCGATAGGCATCGCAGGCGGTCACCTTGGCACCGCCGCCGTGATCATCTTGGCGACTGACCAGAATATCTTCGAGCCAGCGACGCAAGACGCGACGGTGGGCGAGATCATTGAGTGGAAGAACACCGGATCGGTGACGCATAACCTCGTGTTCAGCAGCGGGGCTTCCATCGGCGACCCGGCGCTTGAGAGTGGCGGCGTTTGGCAGGTGAAATTCACGGTCGCCGGTGTGTACCGGTACTCATGCACGATTCACTACGCGATGGTTGGCACCATCGACGTGAGTCCAGGATAGGCAGCGCTCAAGCGCTCGGAGCGAGCGATGCCTAGAGCGGTTTCTTGCGACCCATGGTCTTTCAAGAGATCCGCTCGACGAGCCTGTTGAGCTTCGCGTAGTCAAACCCGTCGCGCATAGCCGTGTACGTTCCATCCCCCAACAGTTCACGCGACGCCCTCGCGACCAGTCCATATGCCGCCTGCGCAATCGCCGGGCCGACGCTCACGCGTGCAACCCCGGCCTCCGCGAACGCTGCGACATCCGGAGCACCGGGGCCGACCATGGCATTGAGTGGCAGCGGTCCTGTGACGAGTTCGCGGATCGTCCCGATGTCAACGACTCCAGGGACGAAGAGGCTGTCAGCACCGGCTGCTGCGTACAACTCGGCCCGGGCCATCGTCGCATGCAGCTTCTCCTGCGGAGTACCGATGGCGGTAAGGTAGGTGTCCGTTCGTGCGTTGATCCACAACGGGACCCGCAGGCGTTCCGCTACTGCGCGCACCACTCTGATGCGCGCAGCCTGCGTGGACGGATCGCGTAACGTTCGGTCGCTGACGAGGCTGTCCTCAATGTTGATGCCGGCGATGCCGATATCGAGCAGTGAATCAACCGCCGCGCCAAGCTCATCGAGTGTCGCTCCATATCCGGACTCGATATCAGCGGAGACCGGCACGTGGACCGACGCAACGATCTCAGTGAGCGCCTGCCACATGCGAGCGCGCTCAATCCGTTCGCCGTCCTGAGCCCCACACGACCACGCGACGGCAGCGCTGCTCGTTGCGATGGCCAGCGCGCCCGCAGACTCGATCACGACGGCCGAAACAGGGTCCCGGCATTCGGCAATATCAGTGGTCTGTGCTCGTGCAGCGCTCTGAATGTCGCTGCTGCACGCGCAGCGCCCGATGTGCCCACGGATTAGTGGCTGACGAGCAGCTCGTGGTCGAGCTCGATGAACTCGACGATGAGTTGCGCGAACTGCCCGGCGACGAGGCGCCGATAGGCACTCGATCCCGTATGTGTGTCGTACGCCGCCTGGTCGGCAAAGTGCTCGACGAACAGCAGATAGTCGGGGCGCTTCCTATCGCGGTACACGCGAAACGACAACGTGCCGTCCTCCTGTCCCGGACCGATGGGCGCGAACTCCTGCACGATCGCCTCGGCTTCCGCCTGCCGGCCTGGCTTGAGCTCAATCGGGAAGACCTTCACCAACATGATGTGCTCCTTCGCATCCCCAAAGCGCTTGATCGCGCTTTCGACGGTGGTCATGCTCCGCTGATCACAGGCTCGGGTCTGGCCGGATCGGGTCTAGGATTGGCCGGATCCGGACAGACGTCCGAATCGGGCCGGATGTTCTGGCGCGAGGCACGTATAAACAGCAGGCATGACCATGTACTCGGCAGTGCGAACCACGGGCATCTACTGCCGCCCGGGGTGCAGCGCGCGACCGCGTGCCGAGAACGTGACGACCTTCGAGTTGGCGGCGACGGCCGAGGCCGCCGGCTTCAGGGCGTGTCTGAGGTGCCGGCCCTACCGGACGGCCGGCAATGTCGCGCCGCACGCACAGGAACTGGTCTGCCGTGCGGTCCGGCTGATCATCGCAGGCGCGCTCGACGACGACGGTGAGGCGGCCCTGGGCCGGCGCCTCGCCGTGTCGGCGCGTCACCTCCGACGATTGTTCGCAGAACACGTCGGTGTCACGCCGTCGCAGCTCGCTCATTCCCGTCGCGCACATTTCGCGCGGCGCCTGCTCGACGATACCGACCTGACGATCACACAGATCGCCTTCGCGTCCGGCTTCAGCAGTGTCAGGCACTTCAACCGAGCGATGCGGGACGTCTTCCGTGCTGCGCCTCGTGATCTGCGCAAGCGCCGTCGTCAGAGTGATCGGCTGATCGCGGATGGTGGACTCACGCTCCGCCTGCCCTTCGACCCGCCGTTCGAGTGGGAGGCCGCCATGGGCCATCTGGCGCGACGTGCGATTCCCGGCGTGGAGTCAGTCGAGGGTGGCGTGTATCGGCGCACCATCGTCCTCGACGGCGATCCCGGCATGCTCGAACTGAGCGTCGGTGGCGCCGATCACCTGCTGCTGCGCGCTCACCTTCCGTATTGGGAAGGACTGATCCACGTAGTTGAACGCGCCGCGCGCATGGTGGGCATTGATATGGATGTCGCCGCAGGAGAGCGACATCTCGCCGCAGACTCGGTGGTGTCGGCGATCATCAAACGACATGCGGGCCTGCGAATCCCAGGCGCGTGGGGTCCGTTCGAGGCCTGCATCCAGGCGATCGTCAGCCAGCAGCCCGATCTCGCATCCACGCGGGACGGCCTGGCGGCCATTACCCGCGCCTATGGCACTCACATTCCTGGCCTTCCACACAATCTCACGCACGTATTCCCGTCCGCGGACACAATCGCCGAGTTCGATCTCGCAGCGTGGTACCAGCCTCGCGCCCTCGCCGATACCATCACCGCTTTCGCGTCGGCGGCCGCCACAGATGCCCTTCGCCTGGACGGATCAGCGAGCCTCGACGACCTGATCTCCTCGCTGCTCGCGATCCGCGGAATTGAGAAGAACACAGCGCATCAAATTGCGCTGCGCCTCGGGTATCACGACGCGTTTCCGCAAGGGGATCCGGTGGTTCGACGTGCCTTGCAACAGGTCGCACCCTCAGTGGGAGCGGTCGAGGCGGCGGCAGAACAGTGGCGACCGTGGCGAGGATTGGCCGTGACGCACCTTGTCGCGCACATCGACTCCGGCGCGCCGACGATCGGTACGATCGCTCAAACCACGTGGTCACAAGAGGAGGAGTGTGTGGCATGTCGCTCGTAGATCTCCCAGCAAGTGCCGCGTGGCGTCACCGCGGCGCGCATGATGGATACGAGGCAGTGTTCATCCACAGCGACGACACCGGCTACCGTCTTGATGGGCACACCGTAGCGACGGAAGAGGATCGTCCATGGGTGGTTCGCTATGCGATCACGCTCAACCAACGCTGGATGACCACCGAAGTTCGGGTCTGGGGTTGGTCGCCGTTGCGCAGTCGGACCGTGCTGCTCGCAACAGATCCCGCCGGTCACTGGACCGTCAATGATGCCGTTGTCCCTGAGCTGGATGGTTGCATCGACGTCGATCTCGAGTTGTCGTGTTGCACCAACACCATTCCCGTGCACCGCCTGCAACTTGGCGTCGGTCAGTCGGCCGATGCACCTGCAGCCTACATCCGCGCCCTCGACCTGAGCGTCCAGCGGCTGGAACAGCGCTATTCATTGATCGATAACGGTGCTTCGCTTCGATATGACTACCATGCACCCGCGTTCGACTTCAGAGCGGTCCTCGTCTACGACGAGTCCGGGCTGATCATCGAATACCCGGGTATCGGGTCACGGGTGCTCTAGGCTTTCCGGGCTTGGTGTTCACGGTCGCCTGTGGAAAGCAGATCGAGCGGTTGACGGGATCGCATCCTCGCGCCCGGCTCGCTGTGGCGCCAGGGGATCACCGCCAGGGCGCTGATGTGCGGATGGCGGTCCAGTTCTTCGCTTAGGGCACTGCGCCCCATCACACGAGCTCACCGGAACGACTCGGGGCCGAAGCGGCCCCACGCCACGAGAACTGCGAGGGCAAACGGGACCAGGGGCGCGATGCTGATCTTTAGCTCGTGACGGCGGACGTGCGTCACGAACGCGCCGATCATGGTCACCGCCAGTCCCACGGCGGCCAGCGGCACCAGCACCGGGGCAATGTTGAGTACGGCAGGAAGAATCAGGCCAACCCCGCCCAGGGTCTCGGCCGCTCCGATGGCCTTGATGGAGCCGGCGCTGAAGTCGGTAATCCATCCCGAGCCCGGGGCCCTGGCCAGTTTCTCCCGAGGGACTACGAGCTTCCTACCCCCCAACTCGACGAAGCCAGCGGCCAACAGACCGGCGATGATCCACAGAGCGAGGTTCATGAAGTTCTCCTTGTCGGTTACCTCGGCCCGTCCAGGCCGTCATCACCTATGACGGCACTCGCTCGTGGGAGGTAACAACATGACCGGATCCGGGCCGAACGACGCCGTAGCAGCAGCCTTCGTCGAGCAGCGCGGGCGGCTTGTGGCGAGTGAGCGTTGGGACGGAGAACCCGATAACACACCAAGGCGAGACAGAGGACAGCGGCTCGTGTGCGGGCTACTGAGAGGACGTCTCACTTGATTCGCCCTGCTCGCGGCGCCGGTTCTTCAGGGGTAGCCTCTAACGCACCATGGCGAGACCGCGGCACCGTCCGGGCAATCTGCCCGCCGAAACGACGAGCTTCGTGGGCCGTCGTCGCGAGCTGGCCGAGATCAGGAACAAGCTCGCGACCGCCCGACTCGTCAGTCTCGTCGGGCCAGGAGGTGTGGGGAAGACCAGGCTCGCGTTGCGAGCCGGAGCCGACCTCTCACGCGGATTTGGGGACGGTGCCTGGCTGGTCGAGCTCGCCGAGGTTCGCGATGCGGCCCTCGTGCCCGGCGCCGTACTCGCGGCACTCGACCTCCGTGACCAAGCCGGGGTGCAGCCCCTGCAAATCCTGAGGTCCTTCTGGCGGGAGAAACAGTTGTTGCTGGTGTTCGACAACTGCGAGCACGTTCTCGATGCGTCCGCCCAACTCGTCTCCGAGGCACTGCGGTCGGCCCCCAACGTCCGGGTAATCGCCACCAGCCGGGAGCCGCTGCAGGTGACGGGCGAACACGTCGTGCCGGTGACGCCACTCCAGTTGCCCCGAGGAGATGGAGCCGAAACGCTCGCACAGGTGCGAGAGAACGAAGCGGTCGTGCTGTTCACCGAGCGGGCAGCAGCGGCCTCCGGCACGTTCGTCCTGAGGGACGCGAACCAGGCGGCTGTGGTTGCCGTGTGCCGGCGCCTCGACGGCCTGCCGCTGGCGATTGAGCTCGCGGCGGTCAGAACCAGGGTCCTCAGCGTGGAGCAGATCCTCGAACGGCTGCGTGACCGCTTCGCCCTCCTCACCGGTGGGAGTCGCGCCGCGCTGCCGCGACATCAAACGCTCCGAATGACGATCGACTGGAGCTACGACCTGCTGACGCCGCGTGAACAGCACGTTTTGCGGCGCCTCTCCGTTTTCGCCACCCGATTCACGCTCGACGATGTCGAATCGGTGTGCATAGACGACGAGCTGTCCGCGACCGACACGTTGGAGCTGCTGTCATCCCTGGTCGAGAAGTCGCTGCTCATGAAGGAAGACTTCGGGGGCCGTGACTG
The DNA here is from genome assembly GCA_963791435.1 of Candidatus Dormiibacterota bacterium. Lineage (GTDB taxonomy): Bacteria > Chloroflexota > Dormibacteria > Aeolococcales > Aeolococcaceae > Palsa-851. Next base: position 701,823 of record CAWBSL010000002.1, on the reverse strand, counting down.
CTATCGACTGCACGAAACCATGCGCGAGTACGCCACGCTCAAATTGCGTGACGAAGATGAGGACGTCGCTCTTTCGGAGCGCTGCATCCACCATTACTGGACGACGTGTCTGTCGACGGAGGCCGAGGGCCGGTACCAGCTTCCTGATTGGCTCTCCTGGATCGAGCTGGAGATCGACAACATTCGATTGGTACTCCACCACTGTGTCTCGCACGGCGACTCGCACCGAGGGCTGGATATCGCCGCGTCGTTGCGTTACTACTGGATCACACACGGAACCACTGAGAGCATTCGGTGGCTGGACCAGTTGCTCGCACATGGGGAGGCGTCTCCGCGCACGCAGGTGCGCGCTCTCAGCCTTCGTGGCTGGCTGAGCATCGTGCAGGGCGATCCTGCAGCCGCCAGGCCATGGCTCCGTCGCGCTATCGCAACGGCTCGAGACACGGGACAGCCGGCGGAGCTGTCGCAGGCACTCTCGATCGCCGCCAATGCCGAGAACCAGAGCGGCAATCCCACAGGTGCCCGCGGTTTACTGGATGAGGCTGAAGCTATCACTGCTTCGATCAGCGACTATGCCGCGACCATCGAGTTCGTGCAGGCGAGCGCTGTCCATGCGTTCTTCGCAAACGACCTGGGCGCCGCAACCGTGACCTCCTCAGAGGGCATGCGTCTGAAGTCGTGACGCCGGCGACATCTTCTACCTCGCATCGATGCTTCGCAACGTCGCAGCGATCGCGCTGACGAACGGCGACCTTGACGAAGCGAGCGCGGGAGCCAGCGAAGCCTTGCGGGTCGCACGACAGTTCGACGACCGGATCGCCGAGTTTTACGTCCTGGCGGCCATGAGTTGGCTTGTCGCGAGCTCTGGCCAGCCCCGCCTCGCAGCCAACCTGCTCGGGGCAGCGCACACCATCGGTGCTGGTGCGGGCGCAAAGATCGTTGGACCGCATGCGCCATACCAGACCCAGGCGAGAGAGTCGGCCCTGCGAGCCCTCGGGGCGGCGAAGTTCGAGGCCGAGTTCGAGGCAGGGAAACGCCTGGACCGCCACGCGGCGGTGCGACTGGCGCTCGGCGAATCCGAGCAGCGGGAGGCCGCTGCCTTTCCGGGAACGGATGCCGGACCCCTGGCGAAGCGGGAAGTCGAGGTCGCGGGATTGGTTGCCGAAGGTCTCAGCAACAAGCAGATCGCAGTCCAGCTATTCATTTCCGAGCGCACAGTCGCCACCCATGTTGGTCACATCCTCAACAAGCTTGGCTTCAACTCACGAGCACAGATCGCAACCTGGATCTCCTCGAACCCCTGACAGAGGCGAACTCGCCGCCAGGACCGACGATCGAGTAGGCCTCGGCTAGGTCGTCGCTATCGGAGCGGCGAAGTCGACTACGCGACGAGAATGGAGCGCGCGGCCCGTAATGGACTCGATGCTGATTCGCACCCAGTGCTCGTGGGGCGACGACCACCAAGAGCGCAGCGACCCGCGACGCAGGGCGGCGAGGTCGTTCGGGTCGCTGACCTCACGAGCGACTCCGCGGACGAGCACGCTCCAACCTTCGCAGTCGGCCGAGCTGCTCTCATCCGCCTCGAAGGTCAGGTGACCACGGAGGCTGAGCCAGCTGAGCTTGCTGCCCTTCGCCGTACAGAAGACGACGTCGCCGTCGAGCAGCGCAAAGTTCACTGGAATGATGGTCGCCATGCCGTCCGCGACATAACCGATACGGCCTATGACGGCTGCCTGCAAGCGTTCAAAACACTCCTCGCGCGTCAGGGTCGTGAGCTCGGGCTGCTGATGGTCACTCATGTGGCTTTCTCCTGGTTCAGAGCTGTCTACGAACGGGTCGCGCGTGGGGGTTGACTGGCCGGCGCACGCCAGGATCTGAGCTGTTACGGGGTCGAGCATTACGAACCGGTGATCGTGATCCATGCGTGCAGCGTCGTCCTCGCGGAGTAGCCGAGACCAGAGCCAAACGTCGCCATATGTCAGGGTCATTCGTCCGTGCTCGCGCAGCAAGCGCACCGCACGCGGGGCTGAGGCGACCTGCTAACCGCCCGATGTCCGGGGCCTATTCAGTCGTCGTCGCCACTGACGTGCGCGTGACAAACGATCATGAGCTCGTGGAATACCATCGAGAGGACCGCCGCGTGGGTCGCCTCCGTTGCCAGAGTTGAGAGCTCGCTGTCGATGTTGGCTAAGATCGCGGCCACCTCTTCGCTGCTCACCTGCAACTCCATGGACTCCGCCGCTTTCTCGACGTCTTCCGCCCCGTACGCGACCTTCAGCGTGACGCGACGCCCGGCTGACGGAGCCGACGCTGATGGACTGCTCATCCTCCAATCCTCATGCTTGCCCGAACGGACCAACAGGGTCATTGGTCCTGAAATAGTCACTTGATCTCACGGTGGATGACTCATCGCTGAACGCGCGGATCCAGAGGTCGGCGTGTCTGAAATCCGAGACGAGTGGCAGTCCTTCCCCAGGTGCTGACATCGGCCTCTCGCTTACGAAAGGGCAGTCCGGCTCATGGGCGTCGGTCGGAGGGCAGATAGGAACGCTGGGGGCTACCCGCATAGATCTGCCGCGGCCGAGAGATCTTCTGCTCCGGGTCGAGCAGCGACTCCTCCCATTGCGAAAGCCACCCGGCGGTCCGGGCAACCGCGAAAAGCACGGGGAACATCTCCACAGGGATCCCGAGCGCCCGGTAGATGAAGCCGCTGTAGAAGTCCACATTCGGGTAGAGCTTGCGACTGACGAAGTACTCGTCTTCGAGCGCTATCTTCTCGAGCTCAGATGCAACGTCGAGCAACGGCGATGAACCGGTGACGCCGAGCACCTGGTCGGCCATGCGCTTGATGACCTTCGCGCGAGGATCGTAGTTCTTGTAGATACGATGGCCGAAGCCCATGAGGCGTTCCTTCCCCGCCTTGACCCCGGCGACGAAGTCTGGGATGCGGTCCACCGAGCCAACGCGCTCGATCATGCGGACAACGGCCTCGTTGGCGCCACCGTGCAACGGACCATAGAGCGCTGCGATCGCAGCGGCGGTTGCTGAGTAAGGGTCGGGGTGCGATGAGCCTACCGTCCGCATCGCGCTCGTTGAGCAGTTCTGCTCGTGGTCAGCGTGCAGGATGAAGAGCACGTCGAGGGCGTGCTCGATCTCTGGTGCCGCTCTGTAACGCGGCTCCACCATCCTGAACATCATGCTCAGGAAGTTCGCCGCGAACGAGAGATCATCGTCGGGGTAGTTGTATGGGAGGCCCAGCGAGTGGCGATAGGCCAGCGCCGCCAGCGTCGGCATCTTGGCGATCAGCCTATAGATGGAGACGCGCCGCTGCTCCTCGTCGTAGATCCGTGTTGCATCGGGATAGAAGGTCGACAGCGCGCCAACCGTCGACACCAGAATGCCCATTGGATGCGCATCGTGATGAAAACCGTCGATGAATTTCTTGACGTTCTCATGCACGAGCGTGTGCATCGTGATGTCGTGTACCCACGCATCCGACTCCTGGCGCGTGGGCAGTTCGCCGTGGACGAGTAGGTACGCGGTCTCCAGGTAGGTGCTGTGCTCCGCGAGCTCCTCGATGGGATAGCCCCGATACAGAAGGACGCCGCGATCGCCGTCGATGTAGGTGACGCGACTGATGCACGACGCTGTGTTCATGAACGCCGGGTCATACACCAGGAGCCCATGGTCCTCGCCGGTGGCGCGCATCTGCTCGAATGCGGTCGCGCGGATGGCACCCTGCTCGATGGGGACTTCGTAGGTCGCGCCGGTGCGATTGTCGGTGACGGTGAGTGTGTCTGGCATGGCGAGGTCAGTGTCCCACTCTGATGGCGCGCGCGCTTCCTGAGGGGACCGGGGACACCTCGCGTTGCTGGAAACCCTCCGGGCGTATTACGCCGGCAGTTGCTGCCAGCCATAGGAGATTCCGGCCCAGGTCCACATGTGCAGCGAGTTGTCTCCGGCGAAGCCGATGAGCACAATTTTATGGATCGCCGGGTCCCACAACATCTGCCCCCTGGGGCCATTCACCACGTCCTGCGGTGGCTCAATGACGATATGACGCACCCAATTGGAGCCGTTCCACGTCCAGGTCGCAGTGAGATTGGGGTGGTCAATCGAGCCGGTGACCATGACGATCTCGCCACTTGACTCGTCGGTCGCAGCGAGGGCAGGGCCGGCCGGAGGAACCGTGGACGGTTGCAGCAAGCGCCAGCCCTCGGCGTCATACGCCTGGGTCTCGTCGTTCGGCGCCTGTGAGGTTCCCCCGAACTGGATGAGGCGTCGGCTGATGGGATCGTAAGCCGCGGCGGATTCAATCATGAATGAGACTGACGCGTCCAGCGGGACAGAGACCCACTCTGTGCCTGTCCAGCGGTAGGTGCCATGTCCGTACCACGATGGGCCGCTGCCTTCTAGGTCGTCGGTCGTCATCACTCCCCGGATGTCGGGTGAGCTCAGCAACAGCTGGCCTGTGGCGCTATCGATTGCGAGAGCCGGATACCCTCCCTGGCGCGGGTTGTCCGCGACGCGCGTCCATGTGGCACCGTCCCAGAGCCACGTGCCGTTGTTCGCGGACCAATGAGGGACATTGTTTCCCTTGCTGTCGACCGTCTCGAAGAACGAATCACCGCCGGCTAACATCAGGTGACCGCTGCTCGGATCAACGGCCATGGAACCGCCAACCTCAGGTGGAGGCTCATGCGTCGGATGCAGTTGCGACCACTCGGTGCCGTTCCAAGCCCACGTTTGGGAGATGAGCTCAGTCGGCGAGGCCGTGCTCAGTCCGGCCTGCAAGATGAGTCGCTGACTGACGGGGTCATACCCGACGATGAATGCTGAGATGTCCGCCGGGGGCGTTCCGACTGTCCAAGACACCGGTTGCGGTGTCGGGGATGGAGTAGGCACTCGTGTCGGCGCCTGCGTCGGCGTAAACGTAAACACCGGTGTTGCCGACGAGGATGACGTTCGCGAGCTCGTGCCACCACACGCAGCTGCTGTCACGACCAGCGCGGACATGGCGCCGCAAACGATCCATCGCCTGACGTGTCGCGCAACCGACGTGTGATCGATTCCGCTCATCAGGCCTTGATGTTGTGCCCTGCACCTTGAATTGGGCAGTGCCAAACGTCACGGATGCCGGGTGACGTTGGCAACCGTCTCCGACCTGAGCCTTCGGGCAGCTCGCGGTTCCAGGCTGCCGGCTCCCGAGCGTGAGACTTCAGCGAGCTGGTGAACCTCTCGATGTCGTCCTCGGTGATCGGAGGCCATGGCACACTAAGGATCTTCCGTAGCGCCCCCGTTCCGGAGATCATCCAATGGCAACACGTAAACCAGTCCTGCTCACCGCAGACGGCCAAGCCGCGCTCATCCGCGAATTGCGCGTGCTCATCGATACCAAGCGTCCTGAAATCGTCAAGCGGGTTGCCACCGCCCGGGCTGAGGGTGATCTGCGCGAGAACTTCGCGTACCACGATGCCAGGCGCGAGCTGGGTCTCCTCGACGGCCGCGTGCAGACTATCGAAGGGATGCTCCGACATGCACTGATCGTGGAGGCCGCTCCGTATGACGGTACCGTCGGCTTGGGCGCGACCGTCGTGGTGCGGGATGATTTCGGCGAGTCCGAGTACACCATCGTGGTGCCCGCCGAGGCAGACATCGCCCGTCAGCGGATCTCGCTGGATTCGCCTTTGGGAGCCGCGATCTCCGGCCACCGCGCCGGTGACGAGGTGGTTGTCGACAGTCCTGGCGGGATCCACCGCGTCGCCGTCGTCCAGGTGCGCTGACGAGCTCGGGGAGAGAAGGGTTGTGGCCCTACTCGTGATGGTGTGGGAGCTGGACCTTGGTTTCGAGACGTTCTGTCGAGGATGCGGCTCGCAGCGCCCTCCATCGGGTCGGTGTCAATCCGTAGGTCCGCTTGAAGTGCCGCGTCATGTGGCTCTGGTCGGAGAAACCGGCCTCGGCAGCGATTTGCGCGAGTGACTGCCCGGTCTCGATCGCAGCCTGCGCGAGCGCCAGGCGGCGCAGTGTGCGGTAGCGGTCGGGGCTTGTCCCGAACGCCCATCGGAAGTGGCGGGTGATCGTGAAACGGTCATTGCCCGCGATCTTTTCGAGTGTCGACGCCGGTGTCTGCTCCCGCGCGTGGGCGGCGAGATACTCCCGTACGAGCTCGACCGCCCTGATGTCGATCGTGGCTCGGCGGCGGTCGGGGCCATCACTGAGCGAGAGGAGGCAGTCGGCGACCGCCACCGCGATCTCAGCGCAGCTCAGCTCACTGATCGGGTCGTCGATATCGGCGAGCAGGGCAACGACGGGTCGAGCCGCCGGCGTCGCGTCCTGGACGGGATCGGCGACGAACGGCAGCGCGCGACCGCCGAGGGCGCCCCGGACGAGCTCGGGCGCGATGTAGAGGATCCGGTAACCGAAGCCGTCCTCCGTCCCCGGGCCGCCGTCGTGCGTTTCGTCGGGATGCAGGACCTGCAGCTGGCCGGGCAGACAGACCCGTTGCGAGCCGCGGTAACGAAAGGTGGCCACGCCGGCCGTCGCGACGCCGATCCCGTACGTGTAGTGCCGGTGCGGATCGAACCCGCGCGCTGAGATGTAGACCTCTGCGCGTTCGACGCCGTAGGCGCTCGGTCCGAACCTGATCGAGTCCGAGCGACGGCCGCAGGATCGTTCAAGACGGTCAGCATCGGCGACTCGTACGGTCGGCAGCATGAATCAACGGTATCGCCGCGGCAGTGCCTGAGGCGGTTCCCGCCGCGCCCGGAGCGCTCCTCGGTGTCGACAGCACGGGCCAATCACCCATCAATTGGCTCTTCTTATCGGGACCCAGTTGCACCAGGATCGGATCCCTGGAACGAGACCCGGACGCTGCGGCATGCAGCGCTTAGCGTCGGGCCCGCGGCGAGGCCTGTAGACCGATGAGCAGTCGCTTTTCACGCCTCATCGCGGGTTGGCGCACCGGGCTCTCTCGCCCCGTGCTCATCCTGCAAGCGGGAAACGCCCTCAACTACTTCGGTTACGGGCTCATTCTTCCGTTCGAGATCATCTATCTCCACCAGATACGTGGCTTCGCAACGTCGATAGCCGGACTGGTGCTCGCGGCGACCATGGGGACGGCCGCACTCGCCACCTTGCCGACGGGAGCGCTGCTCGACCGGCACTCCGCTAGAGCGATCGTGGTTGCAGGAAGCCTGGCGAGCGCGCTCGGCTACGCCGGCTTCGCCTTCGTCGACCGTCCCTGGCAGGCATTTGCCTGCTCAATTGTCAGCGGAGCCGGAATCGGCGCGGCAGGGACGGCCAACCGGCAACTGACCGTCAGGTTGGTCAAGCGCGAGCAGCGAGCGGCCGCCTTCGCGCTCAACCGCGTCGCGGGCAACTTCGGTCTCGGCTTCGGCGCGACCGTGGCCGGCTTCGTCATCGCATCCGCACAGCAGCTCAGCTCGTTCCAGGCGCTCTATTTCTTCGACGCCATCACGTACGCCGGATTCGCGCTGATCGTGCTCGCTGCCGTATCGAACCCACGAGCCGAGGCGGTCACAGCGACAGATGCAATTGGAACCGGCTTTCGCGCCGTCGCTCGAGATCGGCTCTTCCTCACTGTGATCGCGGCCAATGTCGTGCTCGTAGTCGTCGGCCACACGTTCTTCTCCAACATCCTGCCGCCATTTGCAAAGACCCACACGGTCCTCGGTCCCGCCGCGATCGGGATCCTCGTCCTCGTCAACACGTGCTTCGTCGTCATCGCGCAGATCCCGGCGGTGCGCCTCGTGGCACGGATGGAACGCACCCACGCTTTTGCTTTGGCCAGCGCGCTTTTTGCGGTCAGCCTGCTCGCGGTGCTGCCAGCGACGCTCATCCACTCGGAGCTCGCTGCGACCAGTCTCCTCGCCGGCGTTGCGATCGTCTTCGCAATCGCCGAGTGCGTCCACGTTGTCGTTCTCGGGCCACTCGTCGTTGACATGGCTCCAGCCCATCTGCTCGGCCGCTACCTGTCTCTCTACAGCCTGACCTTCAGCATCTCCCTGGCCCTCGGCCCGGCGATTGGTGGCCTGCTCCTGCAGACCGCGCCTGGCGCCGTCTGGTGGGGTGGCGCGCTTGCCGCACTGCTGGCCGGAGCCGTCCTGCTGCGGCTCGGCGGTCGCATTCCCGACCCGCTCCGCGACTTCGGAAGGTGACGGTGTCAGCTGTTGACGGGCCACCCCTTCAGGACGATCTCATCGCCAGGACGCAGCGGGTCAGAGAGGCTGAAGCCGGGTGTGCAGGAGGCAGAACTCGTTGCCTTCTGGGTCTGCCAGGACGTGCCAGCTCTCGGTACCCGTCTGGCCGATGTCTGCGGGCCTGGCGCCGAGAGCGAGCAACCGCTCCAACTCCGCGTCCTGGTCGCGATCGGTGGCGTTCAGGTCGATGTGCAATCGGAGCTTCCCGGTCCGCGGGTCGCTGCTGGGGATGAAGACGAGCGTGGGCTGCGGTCCGCCGAAGCCGGCGTCAGGTGGCCCGATCTCGATGACGCCGTCGTCCCGACCGAGTTCGACGTAGCCGAGGACATTGCTCCAGAACGCGGCGAGGCGATCGGCGTCGGCGGCGTCGATGACCAGCTCACTGATGCGGCATGCCATGGCCGCCAGTGTACGTGGCAATCCGAGGTCGATCTACGGCGGTGTACCGTCGGCGATGCGCCGCGCTATGAAGGTGCCCGAGCGTCCACCGTGGATGACCGCGTCTTGGTGGAGGCGTCGATATCGCAGCACAGCATGCGAAGTGCTGCCGGAACGCAGCGCACGGTCACATCAGACCCCGGCGGAATGTCGACCGTCTCGCCATCCAACTGCGCGTCACCGCCCTGCTCCCAAGAGAACGTCATCCTCGCGCTGTGCGATTGTCGATGCGGCCAGACCAGAGCTCGAAGCCCAAACCAGCTCATCCGCGCCGCTGTCGGCCACCAGCGATGTGGTACCAGGTCGACTTCCATCAAACCGTCTGCGCGTCGCGAGTTCGCACTCACGCGAAACACCTTTGCAATCGTGGGGACGATGTGCCAACTGAGGCTGTCCGCGCGGGTGAGCCGGCCGTCGATCACCACGGACACCGGCCGCGCTCGCAGCAACGTCTGGGGAATGAGAGCAAGGTCAGCAAGCATCCCCCGTCGGCGACCGTTGACTACCGAAGCCCCTGTGGCCAGAGCACCGATCGCCGCATATGACAGTGCGTACTGTGGCATGGCTTGTTGGTGACTGTTGGCGGCGTACGACACCTCGAGGACATCCACCGGAACAGGTTCCGCCGACAGCACGCTCTCGACCCGGATCCTTTGCCAGGGCGGCCAGCTTCGGTACTGATCATTGGCATTACCGCCGCCGCATACAACGAGAACGACGCGGCTGCCGAACGCGACAGTCGCAGCGAGTATGCCGTTACCGATCTCGTTGAGCGTTCCATCCCCACCGATGCCGATGATCGTCCCATCGAGATGCTCGGACGCCCACGTTTCCGCCACTGCGCGAGCGTGCCCGGCGTAGTCGGTGCTGACAAGCTCTACCTGGCCTTCGTACGATGATTTCAGTCGCCGAAGCGCGGCATGCGCCATGCTGTCGGCTCGTCGAGAGAGGGGATTGCCGTTGGCAACGATGAGCACCGGATCGCCGGTCCGCAGTCGATGGGCAGATCTCGCTGAAGCAGTCATCGTCCTAACTGGATGGGATTGTCTCAATGAGCGTCGAGCCGGCGTTCGAGTGACGACGACAGATTGTCGTTCTCGCGATATCGCATGTCAGTAGACTCGGGCGCGCACATCTCCCCGGAGGAACTCATGGCCACCGACTTGTGGGCGCTCATCCATCCGGGGCGCCAAGCGCTGCTCAACGACGTCGCGGGGCTCAGCGACGAGCAGTGGAACACGCCATCGCTCTGTGCCGCCTGGACCGTTCGCGACACGCTCGCTCATCTGACCTCCGGGGCGAAGATGACTCAAGGGAGCTACCTCGGCGCCTGGGTTCGCGCCGGTTTCCGCTTCAACGCCATGAACGAGAAGGGCATCGTGGCCCAGCGCGGCTCGACTCCCGCGGACACGCTCGCGGCTTTCCGGAGCCAACTCACCGCCACCACCCATCCACCCGGTCCACTGCAGGCCATGGTTTCCGAGCTGGTGCTGCATAGCGAGGACATCCGCCGCCCGCTGGGCATCACGCACGCTTATACGCCCGAGGCGCTGGTCGTGGTCGGCAACTTCGTCACCGGCGGCATCGGGTTCCTCGGCGCCAAGCGCCGCTCCAAGGGGCTCAAACTCACGGCCTCCGACAACGAGTGGGTCCACGGCGACGGGCCTGAGGTGCGTGGTCCGTTCCCGTCGATCCTGATCGCGCTGACGGGACGCAAGGCGGGGCTTGCCGACCTCAGCGGTGATGGTCTCGCCGCCCTGACCCAGCGTCTGTAGACAGCTAACCAAGGAGCGAGCAATGACTGAGTTCCCACGGCCCGCCGTCGAAGGGACCTTGCATTCAACCAATGGCGTAGGCGCTGTCCGAATGAAATGCCGGTTTCATACCGACATCAATGACGTTTGGTCGGCGCTGACCGAACCCGAGCGTCTGGCACGCTGGTATGGAAAGGTCAGCGGTGACCTGCGTCACGGTGGCGAGTTCGCCGCCACCGTCTTCGGCAGCGGGTGGGACGGACGGGGTCGTATCGACGTCTGTATTCCTCCTCGGAAGTTGGAAGTGACCCAGTGGGAGGAGGAGGGACGAGAATCCCGCGTGACGGCGGACCTGGCTACCGATGGCGACGCCACCACTCTCGTCATTCAGACGCAAGGAATGCCTCTTGACCTGGTCTGGGCATTCGGCTGCGGATGGCAGTCGCACGTTGAGGATCTGGGAGCTCATCTTGCCGGACAGGAACGCGCCGACTGGCCGTCCAGTTGGGGCACGCGCTTCGACGAGCTCACTCCGTTCTATCAGGAGATGACGGTCGTACCCCTGGAGCCCTGAGGCGGGAGGCCACGAAATCTGGGCCCGGAGGATGTGATTGAGTTCCTGACTCTGGGTGACGTCGCCTACGCTCGAGCGGCGAGCCAGGCCACGATGGCAGCGACGGTCTCGGCGTCCAGTGCGGTGTCGGCCGCGTTATACCTGGCCATCACCTCGGGCTGGGTGAGTTCCTCGCGTGGGCGGGACTCATGTTTCAGCACGTGGTTCGCATTCTCCGGGAAGACGAAGCTGACGTTGGTCAGGTCCGCCGCGGCGCGCTGCAATGGGCCGGCATCGGCCTGCCAGTCGATCTGCAGGTCCTTCTTGCCGATGACGATGAGCACCGGGACACGCACGGTCTTGAGCGGTGCGGCCGCGTCGGCGTTCCACAGTTCCCGCGCGAAGGGAAGGTTGTAGGGGTTCTCCAGGCTCGCGATCAGGGTGCGAACGCCCTCCGGCAGCGCGGGATCTGGTGCGGCAGGCTCGCCCGCCAGGAATCGGGCGACCGCGGCGTCGTAGAGATTCATGAGCCGCTCGCCGTTGGGGATGCCACTGGCCTGGGCGGCAAGCTGGGATCGGGCGACAGCGCCGACGGAGCGTCCAGGTGGCCCAGTCAGTACCAGACCGGCGAAGGCGATGCCGGGGTCGCCGACCTGGTAGTTGAGAACGTGGAGCGTTCCCTCGCTGTTGCCAAGGGCGAACAGACGCTGACTGTCGACACCGTGCTGCTCCGCAAGGGTACGCACCGCACCGGCGAGCTCATCGACGTGGCTCTGCATGCTGATGGTGCCGATCAGCAGAGGAATCGTCTCCCGGACATGCGGGCCGGAGGCGCGTTTGTCGTACCGCATCGAGGCGAAGCCGGCTCGCCCCAACGCGTCCGCGAGCAGGCGACCGCTGCCGTTGCTCCCTGGAAGGAGCGGGGAATCCCAGTCGCGATCCGTCGGCCCACTGCCGGCCACGAGTACGACCCCCGGAAAGGGACCGGCTCCCTCCGGTATCACCACGGTGCCATAGACAGTGGTCGGCCCAAGTTGCCAGCTGACCTCCAGGCTGCGCGCGTCCGCCATCAGGAATCCCCCCGCTCGATGACCCGGGTCGGTACGAGTCGCCAGGTGACGCGGTGCTGGCCGGTGAACTGCTCAGGGTCGTCGCCGTAGCGGCGCGCCATGACTTTCGCATCCTCGACAGCAGCCTCATCGCCCTCTCGGACGAGCTCGGCAGTGCCCACGATGCTGACCCAGTGCTGGACGTTGTCGGGATCATGGACCAACGCTGACGCGCGACCGTCGCGACGAAGATGCGCCACCCAACTCCGGTCCGCCCGGCCGTTCAGCAGCAGACTCTCCCCGTCCACGATGTAGTCGACCACGACGAGGTGCGGTGATCCGTCTTTTCGCACTGTCGCCAGCACTGTCCGGTGCGGACCATCGAGGAAATGGCGAACAGCTCTCAAACGCGTCGTCGTGTACTCCATATCCGTCCTTCAAGAGGCGTCCGATGCGCCGGTGACTCGAGGCCCGAGGCGCTGAGCGTGGACATCGCAGGTGATCAACGATACGGCCAAAACGCTGAAGTCAGCCATTGTCTTTGCAGCTTTGCCTCGGCTCCAAAGCGGATGGCAACACTCCGGACACGGTGGTGGCAGCCCCATTCCCTTCGCCGGGTGCCTGACTAGAGTGGAGGTATGCCGGGAACCATGCGCCGAGGATTCGTCACCATCGTCGCGACCGGCCGCAGCGAATGCGAGATCCTGGACGGCACCAGCAGGCCAAGACCATTCGTCAAATGCGCGCTCCGAGGTCGATGACTGCATGAGCTCGCGCACTGCGACGCGACTGTCGTGGGGGATTGGCGGCGTCTGTCTGGTCCTTCTCGCCGTCAGCCTGGCGCTGCTGGCGCTCGATTGGGAAGCCATCGACTCGCCGGGGACCGCACAGCTCCCATACTTCATCGCCGCGCCCATCATCGGAGTCCTGGGTGTGCTGATCGCGGCCCGCCGCCCTCAGCATCTGATCGGTTGGCTACTCCTGGCGATCGCCGCCAGCAACGCGATCTCGCTCAGTGCCAACTTCCTCGCTATCCGGGGGATATTGAGCGACGCCTCACTCAATGGTTGGGTGGCGTGGGCAGCCTGGGTGTACAACATCACAGGAGCGATCGGGGCACTCTTGATTGCGTTCCTTATCCTCGTCTTCCCCGACGGCCGGTTGCTTCCAGGCCGTGGGTGGCGATGGGCTACTTGGGTCGTATCGGTCGCGACGGTCGTGGCACTCCTTGCGTCAGCAGTCGCGGTGACATCCCAGCAGTTGTCTCCACGCCTCCCCGGCGTTCCCAACCCGTTGGCGGTGGAGGCGCTCAACAACGTCACAAGCGGCAACGGACCGATCAACGTCGGCGTTCTGCTGCTGCTCGTCACTGTCCTGGCCTCAGTTGTGGTGCGCCTGCGCCGCTCCCGGGGTGTGGAACGTATTCAAATGCGCTGGTTCTCCTACGTCGCGGCGACATCTGTTCTGGTCATTGTTGCCGGATTCGTTGTGAACAGTGCCAACGCGACACTCGGCAACAACATCAGCAACGTCGGCTTCGGTTTCGGGTTCTATCTGCTGGTGCCCGCGACGATCGGGTTGGCGGTGATGCGGTACGGGTTGTACGACCTCGACGTGTTCATCAGCCGGACCCTCGTGTACGGAACACTGGCAGTGTTCATCACGGCCGTGTACGTGGGCATCGCGGTGGGGATCGGAACGCTGGTGGGGAGCGGAGGGAAACCCAACCTGGCGCTGTCGATCCTGGCGACGGCAATCGTGGCGATCGGCTTCCAGCCGGTGCGTGAGCGGGTCCAGAGGGTCGCCAACCGGTTGGTGTATGGCAAGCGGGCGACGCCGTACGAGGTGTTGAGCGAATTTTCAGGACGGGTGGCCGAGACGTATGCAGCGGACGAGGTGCTGCCCCGGATGGCGCGGGTGCTTCAGGAGGGAACGGGAGCGGAATCGGCAACGGTGTGGCTGTGCGGGACGGAGTCACTGCGGCCCGCAGCAACGTTTCCGAGCGGAGTGGGAGCCCACCTTGCCGTGCCGATGCACAACGGAGCGTTGCCCGCATTGGCGGAAGCCACCCGAGCGGTTGAGGTTCGCCATCAGGGCGAACTGCTCGGCGCGCTCAGCGTCACCAAGCGCCGTGGTGAGGCGCTGACGCCGATCGAGCAGAAGCTCATCGACGACCTCGCGCATCAGGCGGGGCTGGTGCTCAAGAACGTGGGTCTGAGCGCGGACCTGCAGACGCGGCTCGACGAGCTCCGCGCATCCCGCCAGCGCCTGGTGAGCGCACAGGACCTGGAGCGCCGGCGGCTGGAGCGCAACCTCCACGACGGCGCTCAGCAGCATCTGGTGGCGCTGAAGGTAAAGCTAGGACTGGCAGAGCTGCTCTTGGGACGGGATCCTGAGAAGGCGGCGGCGACCCTGGAGCAGCTCAAGGACGACGCCGACGAAGCCCTCGAAACCCTCCGCGACCTGGCCCGGGGGATCTACCCTCCGCTGCTCGCTGACAAGGGGCTTGTTGTGGCCCTCGAATCGCAGGCGCGCAAGGCGACGCTGCCGGTGCGCGTGGCATCGGCGGGGGTCGCGCGCTATGCGCAGGACGTCGAGGCGACGGTGTACTTCTGCGTGCTCGAGGCGCTCCAGAACGTGCAGAAATATGCCGGGGCGTCCCATGCTGACGTGCGCCTGCGTGCAAGCACCGACCCCGCTCGATTGACGTTCGAGGTCGAGGATGATGGCATGGGATTCGACGCCGCGACAGCGCGCAAAGGTGCGGGGCTCACCAACATGAACGATCGGATGGACGCTCTCGGCGGTACGGTTCTGGTGATCTCTCATGTCGGCGCCGGCACCGTCGTGTCAGGCGAATTGCCTGTGCAGGAGACCGCCCCGGCAGTCCTCTGACGAACTGCGTCGTCCATCGGCGTCTGGCGCCGACGGGACGAGCGCGTGAGTTGAGCGCCTATCTGACCACTCGATAGGTGAGGTGAGTCACCCACGGCGTTCCCGATGCAGCCGTGACTTCGAAGTGAATGGGGGCACGACCATTCTCGAACAGACGGACGCCACCACCGAGCACTACCGGTACCAGATCGACGTGGATCTCGTCGAGAAGCCCGAGCCGAATGCACTCCTTGGTAACGCTCGGGGCGCCGACCACGACGTCCTTGTCGCCGGCGATCTCCCTCGCTATTTCAATGGCCTTTGGCACCCCCTCACTGACGAAGGTGAAGGGTGTTCCTTCGCGGTGTGCCCACTCCTCGGGGATTCGGTGGGTGACGACGACCATCGGCACGTCCATGGGATGGCGTCCACCCCAGGCGTTGGCAAGGTCGAAGGTCCGCCGCGCGGTAACCAGCACGCCCGCCACCTGGCCCGCCTCCTTGATGTACTCGGCGCCTTCGGATGACGTCTTGAACGTTGCGTCGCCGATCGTGTACTCAGGGTCGAGGTTGCCGGTGGAGAACCACTTGAAGACGTCCTCCACGCCGTCATTCGCATCGGAGACGTATCCGTCCAGCGACATCGAGAACCCGGCGGTTACCTTGCTCATTGATGGGCCTCCGTTGCTGTCGTGCCGACTGACCGAGCACGCCTTGCTGCGGATGGTATCTGGACGTGACCCGTCGCGATGTGGGTGCAACGGGCCCTCAGGGCCGCGGCGGCGAGATCCGCACCTGTATTGAGAGCAAACTCGCCGCCACGTTGCGCAGTGCGAAACGGATATGTTTTACAAAGAGTGCCACACGAGCAGGAGGGACCAGATTGGCGACGGTGAGCGTCCGCTACTTCGTGAACGATGTGGACGAGGCGATCGAGTTCTACACCGGTCAGCTCGGCTTCCGAGAGGAGATGCACCCGGCACCGACCTTCGCCATGCTGTCGCGAGGTGACCTCAAACTCGTGCTGAGCGTGCCAGGCGGTGGTCCCGGCGGCGGACAGGCGATGCCGGATGGCACGCTGCCGTCGCCCGGAGGCTGGAACCGCTTCAGCCTCGAGGTTGATGACCTGGAGGGACTGGTCGCGCGGTTGCGAGCACAGGGCGCGCACTTCCGCAACGACATCGTCTCCGGGGTTGGGGGCAAGCAGATTCTGCTCGACGACCCGTCGGGCAATCCCATCGAACTCTTCGAGCCGATCATCCCCGAGGCACGACTGGCGCGGCCGTCGGACTAGCCTCGGCCACCCGCTAGCTCCGCGACGCGCGTCACTCGCGTCTCAGCGAGATCCACAGGTCGGGCTTGACGAGTGCCGCCAGGAGCTGTGGCCAGATCCTCGGGCCGTTGCAACTGAAGGCAACGACCTCGCCTGCTGCAACGTCGAACGAACGCTCGGCGCTGCGTTGCCGCCCGGCTCCGAGCCGAAAGGTATGGTGGCCGGGGGCTACGGCTACCTCCACTGTCTCTTTCGTCGCGATCGAGCCAACGACGATGCCGTCGATCGCGATGTCCCACGGCTTGCTCTGCGTACCAAGACCCATCCCAATCCACCTTCGGGCCAGCACAACCGTCGCTTCGCTCGTGGGTTTCTCGCGGTTACGTTCTCTCACAACTTCTGCGGCGGCGCGGATGTCGCTGCTGCCTCGGCCCCCGACGCGCAGCAGGAAATAGGTGATCAGCACGATGACGACGACGATGACGATGATGATCTGAATGACGTGGGATCCCGAACCACCAAGGATGCCTGCGACCACTTGTGTTCCGTCACCCATCGTCGCTCACTCCCATGCGTGGTATGCGTCGAACCGTACCGCCGGGTGGGGTCTGACCGCCGCCACCCGGCGCTCGCAACGCCGATGTGCCGGTGATGAGCCGCTCGCGATCGAACAGACCCGCGACGATGCGAAACAGAATGATGTCAGCGACGAGCAGCACCAGCGCGAACACGACCGCGAGGGTGACGCTCGGTGTGAAAACGTTGAAGGACACCAGGGCCACGACGGCGAGTGGTGGAATGCTCGACAACGTTCCCAATTGTTGGGCGACACGAACGTCGCTCGCTCGCGTCGAGATGCCGATGCCCACCCAGATCGACCACCCCGCGAGGAGCGGTGCGAAGAGAATCTCCGCGACGATGTGCGGTCCTTGTCCGAGGGCTGATACCACAGCCGCATTGCTGGCGAACAGATGGGCACAGACCTGGATGACGGCGAAGAGCACATACGCGAGGCCGACCGCGGGAACAACGACGCCGAGTGCTTTGCCGAGGAGCAACTCCTCGCGTCGCAGCGGCGTTGTCAGCAGGGGTTCGAGGGTTCCCTGCTCGCGCTCTCCAACCACGGAGTACGCGGCAATCACAGCGGGCAACAGGGCGGGCGCCACCAACAGCACGAGAAACGTGCCACTGACAGCCGCGTCCACCTTGCTGACGGGGATTGACGGGCCGATGCGAAAGATGGTGATGAGCGGTTCGATGAGGAACACGAGCGGGAGCACTGCCATGGTCACAACGATGAATGGGCTGCGGCGGTATTCACGGAGTTCCTTGAGGAGCACCGCACCCAGACGTCGCATGCTGAAGTTCATTGCTGCGCCGCCTCCGGGTCCTCGTTGATCAATTGCAGGTAGACGTCTTCGAGGGAATGCCGCAACTCGCTGATGGACACCACATCAGCACCTGCAGCCACGAGAGCTCGCGTCACGCGCGGAGCGATCGTTCTCGGATCGCTGACAGTCAGCACGTAGCTGTTCGCGCCCTCGGGTCGCCAGCTCCCGACGCCGTCAGTGCTGTTGAAGACGTCGTCTGGAGTCGTCAGCGGGGTCAAGGTCTCGACGACGAGCGACCTGCTGAAGAGGCGCTCACGGAGCTCGTCGGGCCGGCCCACCAAGCGGAGCGTGGTGTTGAGGAACGCGACCTGATCGCACAGCCGCTCCGCCTCCTCCAAGCGGTGCGTGGTGAGAAAGACGGTGACGCCGCGCTGACGCAGCCCGATGATGAGGTCGTTCACCTCGCGTGTTGCCACCGGATCCAGGCCGGACGTCGGCTCGTCGAGAAACATGACCGCCGGGTCGTTGAGCAACGCGCGCGCCAGGCCAACACGCTGCCGGAGTCCCTTGGACAGACTGCCGCAGAGATCGCGAGCGCGCGCCGTGAGGTTGACGGCTTCGAGCGCTTCGCCGATGCGGACAGCCGCATTGCGCTGCTCATAAAGCCCCGCGAAGAGCTGAAGGTTTTCGGTCACCGTGAGGCGGCGGTACAGGCCCGGGTTCTCCGGCATGATCGCGATGTGCTGACGGATCTCGGGTCCGTTGTCCGCTGTCAGGGGAATTCCGGCGACGCTTGCCGAGCCTGATGTTGGTGCGATGAGCGTTCCCAGGGTCCGAACCGTTGTGGTTTTGCCCGCGCCGTTGGGTCCCAGGAACCCGAACACCTCGCCCTGCGCAACGGCGAACGAAACGTCCTCGAACGCAGTTCGGGCGCCGAAGTGCTTCGTGAGATGGTCGACGACCAGCGCCGGCGGCTTGCTGGTTGGATCGGCTTCACGTGCAGCGGCAGGGGTTTCGGCTGCCATAGCTCAGTGATATCATCTCAATAGCCGCCACGTCAACTCACGAGGATCGCCATGAGTTCGGAGACAGCCAAGGGCCGAATCTCGCTTGCCGACACCCCCGCCCTCGTCACTGAGCAGGCACCGCGTGCGATATCTGGCTGGGCAGCCAGCGTCGCGACGGGGATTCTGCTCATCGTCGGCGCCGTCCTCCTCAGCCGTGGCCTCATCGAGCGATTCCATGGGACCGGCGTATCCGGCGCTCAGATTGGCATCGGCGTGGCGCTCGTGGTGCTGGCCGCTGCAGGCCTGCGCGGGCTGATTTCGGTCACACCCGGTGAGGCGGTGGTGCTCCGCCTCGCCGGCAGCTACCAGGGCACGGTGCGCAGGCCGGGCCTCTGGTGGGTGCACCCCGCAGCTCGCCGCGATCGAGTCTCGACGAGGATTCGCAACCACGAGACCGGCATGCTCAAGGTCAACGACGGCGACGGTAACCCGATCGAGATCGCCGCCGCTGTGGTGTGGGTCGTGGAGGACACGGCGCGAGCGCTTTTTGCTGTCGACAACTACGTTGAATTCGTGCGGGTGCAAGCCGAGGCCGGTGTCCGCCACATCGCGAGCGGCTACGCATACGACACACGCGGGAGCGACATCCCGTCGCTGCGTGAAAACGCGGATGAGATCAACGAGGAGCTCTCGTCGGAGATCGCGGTCCGCGTCACCGCCGCCGGCGTCAGGGTCATTGAATCGCGGCTGACCCGACTTGCGTACGCCCCTGAAATCGCTCAGGCCATGCTCAGAGTCCAGCAGGCAAATGCCGTGGTGGCCGCGCGCCACCGAATTGTCGAGGGCGCGGTGGGTATGGTCGAACTCGCTCTCGATCGGCTGTCAGCGGACGCTGTGGTCGAGCTCGACGAGGAACGCAAGGCGACCATGGTGGGCAATCTGCTCGTGGTCCTCTGTAGCGACCACGATCTGCAACCCGTCGTCAACGCTGGTTCGCTGTACTGATGAGCGAGGTTGCCAACACGGCTATGGTGCTCCCGATCCGGAGAAAATCCGTGCTGCTTCGCCTTGACCCCGAGGTGCACAACGCGTTGGCCCGGTGGGCAGGGGACGACTTTCGCAGCACCAACGCCCAGATCGAATTCGTGTTGCGACGAGCGCTCGTCGACGCAGGCCGGCTCCCTTCAGCCCGGCCGCCGCGACGACACGCTCGGTTCAACAGCTGAGGGTCGCATCCCGCCCAGCACTGGTTACCATCGGAGAGTTCGACCAAAGGCTCGGAACTGGAGCGACTATGAGTGACCTCGAAACGAACAAGAAGACAGTGGTCGCCTACTACCACATGGCGTTTGCAGGTGAACCGGAGAAAGCGGTAGCCGAATACTTCGGTGACCGGTACATCCAACACAACCCCGACGCCGCGGATGGTCCCGAGGCCTTCATCGGGTTTGTGCACTGGCTCCGCACCGAATATCCGGAGCTGCGACTGGATATCAAGCGGGTTATTGCCGAAGGGGATCTTGTTGCCACCCACTCACATTTGATCCTCAGGCCGGGTGAGCCCGGGCGAGCGCTGGCAGACTTTTTCCGTTTGGAGAACGGCAAGGTCGTCGAGCACTGGGACGTGATCCAGGAAGTGCCGGAAAAGTCGGCCAACTCCAACGGGATGTTCTAAGCGACAGGATCCTGCGCCGGCCGACGAACAGTCCTCGAACCTCGTGTCAGCCGGCCGGTCTCACGGCGCTGTACCAAGGCCGTCGGGGACGAAACGCTCGTCCGGCTCCAGTTCAAGATCCGCGCCCCGAGCCGCGAGTTCGAGGAGCGACGCGAAATCCTGGTCGCCGAACCCATGACCGATGAGGCTCACGACGATTTGATGCGTGAGTGCCGTGAGGGGCAGCGGCACATTGCGCTGTCGGGCAGCGTCGAGTCCGAGCTCGAGGTCTTTCCGCAAGAGGTGGTTGGTAAAGGTCGGCGTGTAGTCCTGATTGACGAATGCCGGCGTTTTGTAGCGGCTGAACGTCGAGCCGAGAACACTGTCATTGATGAAGGCCAGGTAGTCCGCGCGTGCAACGCCGCCGCTCTCGGCAAGAACAGTCGTCTCGGCAAGGATCTGCGCGACGACGCCGAGCAGGAGGTTATGGCAGATCTTGACCAGGCGCGCTGCCTCACCTTCGCCCACGTACGAAACGCTCCGCCCCAGCATCTCGAGGTACGGCAGTGCGCGTTCGTATGCCGCGTACGGGCCCGACACAGCGACACTCAGCATCCCTGCACGAGCCGCTCGCGGGTTTCCCGACACGGGAGCGGCCAGCAGCGTCACGCCCCGCTCCGCGGCACGCTCGCGGATGTGACTCGAGACGGTCATTGAGACCGTGGACGCGTCGACCACCAAGCCCGGTGAGAACGACTTGTGCGTGAGGAGACCATGCGCCCCTGACATCACCTCCTCGAAATCCTTCGATCCGGCGACCATCGTGATCACGATGTCCCGGTCGGCGAGATCGACCGGGTGTTCGACGACACGCGCGCCGAGCTCAACGAGGGGGAGGGCCTTTGCGCCCGTGCGGTTGTACACGGTGAGATCACAACCGCGTTCCAGCAGCCGCGCTGCAAGGACCTCGCCCATCCGCCCGACCCCGATCCAGCCAAGGGTCTGGGCATCTGGATGGGCGTGGGTCATGTCCTCACCTCTCAGTGGCGGCATTGCTGGTGTCGGTGCGCAAACGTTTGCCTAGCATAGCGGCAAGATTTTTTCCATGTCAACGCGCTCACTCCGCGCTGAAGTTCGGCCGAGCCGTCCGTGGCGCCAGGACGATGCCTGCGACAGTTGACTCCCGGACGATGAGATCGGGCGTGAAACGGACCCGACGGCGGGTCGTCTCCTCCTCGCTCTCGATCTGGTCCAGGAGCAGACGGGCTGCAACCGAGCCGAACTCGTGGATCGGCACGTGCATCGTGGTGAGGCCCGGGTTCACACGGCCCGCGAGCGGAATGTCGTTGTAGCCGACGATGGCGAGATCCTCAGGGATCCGCAAACCCATCTTGCGGGCGACCTCGGCGGCGCCGAGCGCCACCATGTCGGTCACCGCGAAAACGGCCGTTGGTGGGTCCGGGAGTGCCAGGAGGCGCCGCGCCGCGGCTGCGCCGCTTTCCTCCGTGTAGCCGGCTTCGACAATGAGACGCGGATCCGAGACGAGCCCGGCGACGGCATGCGCCGCCAGGTAGCCCCGGCGCCGCAGCAGCCCGGTGCTGACAGTCGAGTTACCCGCGAGGTGGCCGATTCGGGTGTGCCCCAGGTCGATGAGATGGGCCGTGGCGAGCTGACCACCGAGCAGGTCGTCCGACCCGACGAAGGGATCGTCACCCTCATCGCTGAATCGGTTGACCAGGACGTATGGGCGCTTCTGCTTACGCAGCTCGCGAACGCTGGGATCCTTGAGGAAGCTCGATGCGAGGATCACGCCGTCCACCCTTCGGGCCTGGAGGCTCTGGAGATGCGATCGCTGCCGTTCGGGCATGCCATCGGTGTTGCACAGGAGCACGTTGAATCCGTGCGGCGCAGCAGCATCCTCGACGCCACGGAACAGGGCCGCGAAGAAGGGATTGGTCACGTCCGGGATGACCACGGCGAGCACGTTCGTCTGGCGCATCTTCAGACCGCGTGCGATCCCGTTCGGTTGATACCCCGTTTCGCGGAGGAGCGCTTCGATCCGCGACCTCGTGGCGGTCGCGATTCGCAAACCGGGATCGTTGTTCGCCACCCGCGAGATCGTGGAGGGGTGGACGCCGGCGCGCGCAGCCAGCTCCTTGAGGGTCACCGGCATCTCTTGGCCCTTGACATCGGTTTCGACAGGGTTCTAGGCTAGCGCAATCGTTTGTTCATCGGCAAACAGCTCGCCGTCGTGCGAGCGGGGGACGAGCATGCGGAAGCCAGTGTTCATGGCCATCACGGGAATCGTCTCCATGGGCTCCCTGAGTGTCGCAGCTTGCGGGAGCACCAGCACCGGCGGCGGTTCGTCTCCATCGGCAGGCGCCCCGATCACCATCGGCGTGTCGGTATCGCTCACCGGGGACTTCTCCGGTGACGGCCATGCGCTCGTCCAGGGCTACAACCTCTGGGCGCAGGACGAGAACGCAAAGGGGGGCTTACTCGGTCATCACGTCACCATGAAGTTCGTCGACGACGCGAGCAGCACTACACAGGTGGTCACGAACTACGAGAACCTGATCACCCAGGACAAGGTGGCGCTCGTCTTCGGTCCGTTCAGCAGTCTGTTGACGATCCCCGCCTCACAGGTCACGAACCGCTTCGGGTACGCGTTTCCCGAGCCGGCGGGTGGCGGCCCGTCGGTGTTTGCGCAGAATCCTCCTGTCCATTCGCTCTTCTTCGTGCAACCGGCCCCCGTTGCGGACAACCTGGTGAGCTTTGCGCAGTGGATCCTCTCGTTGCCGGCTTCGGAGCGCCCCACCACCGCGGCCTACTCAACCGAGGATGACCCGTTCACGCAGCCCCAGGTCGACAAGGCACGAGCTCTGCTCGAGGCCGGCGGCATCGCCACCAAGTCCTACAAGGTGTATCCCGCCGAGACCACGGATTTCCTGCCGCTCGCGCAACAGGTGATCGCTGCCAACGCGGACGTGGTGGTGCTCGGCACGCAGGAACCGGACTCGATCGCGTTCATCAAGGCGTTCCAACAGCAGCACTACAACCCCAAGGCTCTCGTGTTCACGGCCGGACCGGACCAGGGAAGTGACTTCTCGAACCAGGTCGGCCTTGCCAACACTGAAGGTGTGATGGTGCCGGCCGGGTGGTGGTCGAGCGCGAAGACACCGGACAACGCCACGTTCGTGAGTGAGTTCGTCGCCAAGTACGGTGGTACTCCTTCCGCGATCCCATCCGACGCTGCCGAGGCGTACAGCGTCGGCGAGGTGGTGGACCAGGCGGCGCAGAAGGCGCACAGTATCGCCAACTCGGCGCTCATCAACGCCCTGCACAGCGGTACGTACCAGACGGTCCAGGGCCCCATGTCCTTCAACTCCCTCGGCGAGCCGAGTGGCGCAAGCTTCCTCGTCCAATGGCAGAACGGCAACACGGTCCCGGTCTATCCACCGTCGGCCGCCGTTGCACAGCCGGAGTACCCCAAGCCCGCCTTCGCCGGGTGACCAAAGGGACCCCGTGACCCTCATCCTGGAGGCCGTCGTCTTCGGCATCCTCACGGGTGGCGTGTACGCACTGATGGCCTCCGGGTTGACGTTGATCTTCGGTGTGATGCGGATCATCAACGTCGGCCACGGAGCCCTCGTCATCCTCGGTGCATATCTGAGCTTCGAGCTCATGCGTTCGGCGAACATCGACCCGTTCGTGAGCCTGATCATCACGATGCCGGCGATGTTCTTGCTGGGCTTCCTGCTGCAAATGGTCTTTGTCAGGCCGCTCAAGAGTCAGGATCGCGAAGCGCTCTCCGTGTTGGTGACCTACGCACTGGCGCTGGGGATTGAAGGGCTCCTCGGCTTCATCTTCACCAACAACTTCGTCGAACTGAACGCCTGGTACGTTACCGCCTCGGTCGGCGTCTTCGGCTTTCGCATCGCCTACGTCTATCTCTTCGGATTCGCCTTGTGCATCGCGATACTCGTGGCAATCTTCCTGATGCTGTATCGCACCTCCTTCGGTGGGGCGATCCGCGCGACCATGCTCAACCGGACCGCAGCGCAATTGGTCGGTGTGAACGTTGATCGAGTTTCGGCGATCGCCTTCGGCATCGGAGTGTCAACCGCCGCCGCGGGCGGTGTGGTGTTCGGCTTGACGAATTCGTTTGATCCCGGCAGCCACTACGACCTCATCTCCCGGCTCCTGACCATCATCGTCCTCGGCGGCATGGGGAGCTTGCGTGGCGCGGTGATCGGCGCGGTCGCGATGCTCATCATCGAGGACGTGACCGCGGTCGTGATCTCGCCGGTCTGGGCCAGCTTCGCGTTCTTCGCCATTCTCGTGGTCGTTCTCGTGGTGCGACCGCAGGGCCTCTACGGCATTCGCGTGCGCGACCGCATATGACACGTCTGCGGCGAAAGGGTGTGGCCCAGGGTTCGGCGGTTTCCGTGCTCGTAGTGCTTGCGATCCTCGTGCCGGTTTTCGCGACGGACCCGGCGAGCACCAACCTCGCTGTCTTCATCGCTATGTACGTGGGCCTTGCCACGGCGTGGAACATCATGGGTGGCTACACGGGATATATCTCACTTGGACACGCTGCGTTCTTCGGGTTCGGCGCCTACTCGTTCGGCCTCGTTCTCCATCACTTCGCCATCCAGGGAGGATACGAGCCGTTCGTGTTCGTCCCGGTGGCGGGGGTGCTCACCGGGTTGCTCGCGGTCGTCATGGGCTGGGTGGCACTGCGTACCCGCGCCGCAACGTTCGTGATCGTGACCATCGCGATGATGTTCATGATCCAGTTGCTCGCCGAGAATCTCGACGGGCTCACCGGCGGCGGTGCGGGCCTCGCATTCCCGATCCCGCCCTGGAGCGGCGACTTCTACAACGACCCGTTCTACTACGCGATGCTGCTCCTGGCACTCGTCGCGCTCGGGGTCTCCTGGTGGATCCGTCGCTCGAAGTTCGGGCTGGGTCTGCTCGCGATTCGCGACGACGAGGACAAAGCGTTAGCAGTGGGTGTGCCCGCGCACACGTACAAGCTCGTCGCGTTCATCGTCAGCGCGGCGCTTGTCGGGATGATCGGCGGTGTCTACGGGTACTACGTGACGTACATCTACCCGCAGTTCGCGATTGATCCCCTCATCGGTCTGTCGATGGTCTTGATGGCGTTCATCGGCGGCCTCGGCACGCTGTGGGGTCCCGTGCTCGGCGCGGTGATCCTCGAGTACTTGCAGCTCACCCTTGCGTACAACCTCGGCGCCAGCGAGCTGTATCTCGTCTTCTACGCCGCGGTGTTCCTCATCGTCATCCGTCTGCTGCCGCGCGGGATCATTCCCTCGGTGGTCGACCTTGTCGGGCGCATCACCCGGCGCCGCGCGGCCGGGCCAACCGACCCGGCGGCGAAGACTGGCGATGCGCATGCCGTCGTTGGAGTCCAACCACCATGAGCCTGCTCGAGGTCGAAAGCCTCTCGAAGCGCTTCGGCGGCGTCACGGCAGTCGACGATTGTTCGCTGTCGATCGAACTCGGCAGCATTACGGGCCTCATCGGGCCAAACGGCTCGGGCAAGACCACCGTGTTCAACCTGATCACCGGATTCATCGCCACGGACTCCGGCAACGTGCGGTTCAACGGGCGGTCGATCTCGGGTCTCGGGCCGAACCGGATCTACGGCCTCGGCATCGGCCGAACGTTTCAGCTTGCGAGGATCTTTCCGCGATTGACCGCCCTCGAGAACATGCTCGTGCCCGTTCGCCGCTCCGGGATGCGCGCGCTCTTCTCGCGTGGGCAATGGCACGAAGAGCGAACGCGGGCCATGGACATGCTCGCGGCGATGGACATCAGCCACGTGGCGGGTCTGCTCGGCGGCTCGCTGTCATATGGTCAGCGCAAGCTCCTCGAACTTGCCGCGGTGATGATGGCGAAGCCGCAACTCGTGCTGCTCGATGAACCCGCTGGCGGTGTCAATCCTGCGCTCGTCGAGCGTATCGGTGAGCACATCGTCGATCTGAACCGCCAGGGCGTCACCTTCCTGCTCGTGGAGCACAACATGCCCTTCGTGATGGGGTTGTGCCACGAGGTGATCGTGCTGAATCGCGGAAGCGTCCTGGCGCGCGGAGCGCCGGCCGCGGTCCGCACCGATACCTCCGTCCTTGACGCGTATCTGGGGTCATAGATGAGCGCACTTCTCGAAATGAACGGCGTGACCGCGGGATACGGCGGAGGTGACGTGCTCCACGACGTCAATCTCACCATCGAGGAGGGTGGGATCACCTGCGTCGTGGGGCCGAACGGCGCGGGCAAATCGACGATTCTCCGTCTGGTCAGCGGCCTGATCCGTCCGCGCCTCGGGGGTCTGCGCTTCCGCGGTGAGTTGATCGTGGGGCTGAGTCCACGGCAGATACTCAAGCGCGGCATCGTCCAGGTGCCCCAGGAGCGCAGCCTCTTCCCCACGATGACGGTCTGGGAAAACGTGCGCATGGGCGCGTACACGCTTTCGGATCGCACGCTGATCGCACGTCGAATGGACAATGTCTGCGAGACGTTTCCGATGGTCGCGGAACGCAGGCACGAGCGGGTCGCCGCGCTCTCCGGCGGGCAGCAGAAGATCATCGAATTCGCGCGAGCTCTCATGCTCGACCCGACGCTGCTGGTGCTTGACGAACCCTCCATGGGGCTCGACCCGAAGACGCACACGCTCGTGTTCGACCTCATCCGCGACATGAACAAGGCGGGTCGGACGATCCTGCTCGTGGAGCAGAACGCTCGCTCCGGGCTCGGGCTCGCGAGTCATGGGGTCGTCCTGGAGAGCGGACGCGTCCGTCTCGAGGGAACGGGCGCCGGCGTGCTCGGCAACGGCGAGATCGGCCGGCTTTTCCTGGGTGCGCCGGCATGAGCGAACCCGCGATGAACCGCGTGCAGATCGCCGCGCATCACTGGCAGCCGCGCTTCGTTGCCAACGGCATCGACATCAACGACTTCGAGAACGTCCTGGCCAGAACTGTCGAGTGGGCCGACTGGGCGCCCAACTGGGAAGCGATGGGCCGCGTCCACGAGGAGATCGGCGACGAGGCGGAGCGCTTCGGGCGGACGGCATCCGCAGCAATGGCCTATCAGCGCGCCGCGTGGTGTTACCACCTCGGCAAGTTTCTCTGGTTCGAGGACCCCGCCCTGCATGCATCATTGCGAGACAGGGCTGTCGCCGTGTATCGGCGAGCGCTGCCGCGCCTCGAGCCGCCGGCGGAACGCCTCGAGATTCCCTTCGAGGGGCACGTCATTCCCGGCCATCTTCGCCGGCCGAGAGGGACGGCAAGGCCACCACTGGTGCTGATTGTCCCCGGCCTCGACTCGTCGAAGGAGGAGATGTTCAGCATCGAGGACGAATTTCTCCGGCGTGGCCTGGCGACTCTCAGCATCGACGGTCCCGGGCAGTCGGAGAACTCTGTCGACTTTGCGATCCGCCCCAACTGGGAGACGGTGATCACCCCGTTGCTCGATCATCTTGCGGCGATCGGGCTTGACAGTTCGTTCGGGTGGATCGGCCTGATGGGTATCAGCATGGGCGCCATCTACGGTCCACGAGCCGCAGCCCACGAACCTCGGCTCCACGCGGTCGTCGGCCTCGCCGGTCCGTACAACCTCGGCGATTGCTGGGACGCGCTCAACCCGCTCACGCGAGGTGGATACGTCTTCTACACCAAGTCAGCGAACGAGGAGGAGGCCCGTGAGAAGGCGTACGGCCTCACCCTGCATGGAGTTCTCGAGCAGGTGATGCAACCGCTGCTCGTGATCCATGGGGCGCGCGATCGTCTCTTTCCGCCCGAGCAGGCAGAGCGCATCGCGCGTGAAGCGCCAAACGCCACCCTGGTGATGTACCCGGACGGCAACCACGTCTGCAACAACATCGCGTACAAATACCGGCCGCTGATGGCGGACTGGATGAGCGAGCAGTTGCGCTGAGAAGCTGCGCCGGCTTCACCGGAGGTGCTGTGGCGCACCTCCGGGCCGGTGCTGAGAGGAGAAGCAGTCATGAGTCTCGACGCCGCCGGCGGGGTTCCGCCAAGCCCCGGTCGGATGAATGTCGATTTCGAGGAGCGGGTCGACTTCACCCGGCTGCGTGCGTACCGTTTGGCGCGCGCACGCGAGGCACTGGACGCATCCGAGCTTGGTGCGGTCC
Organism: Candidatus Dormiibacterota bacterium; assembly: GCA_963791435.1. Classification (GTDB taxonomy): domain Bacteria; phylum Chloroflexota; class Dormibacteria; order Aeolococcales; family Aeolococcaceae; genus Palsa-851. Next base: position 673,496 of record CAWBSL010000002.1, on the reverse strand, counting down.
TGCTCTTCGACATCAACAATATCCGCTACGTGTCGGCGACGATGATCGGCGAGTGGGCGCGCGACAAGGTTGCGCGCTACGCGCTGCTGACTCGGCGAGGTGAGCCGATCGTCTGGGATTTCGGTTCCGCGGCCCGGCACCACCAACTGCATGCGCCATGGCTCCTGCCCGAGAACAGCCGCCCAGGAATGCTCGGGCTCCGAGGCGCCGTCGCACCCGATGCCGGTCTCATCACGCGTGCAGTGGCGGAGATCCAGTCCGAGCTCGCGGCGGCGGGCGTGGCGGCGATGCCGCTCGGCGTCGACATCGCGGAGACGCCCATGTTCCTCGAGCTGGTCAGAGCCGGCATCGAGGTGCGCGACGCGCAGCAGACGATGCTCGATGCGCGACTCATCAAGTCGGCGGATGAGATCGCGTTGCTGTCCACCGCCGCGGCAATGGTGGACGGGGTCTACCAGGACATCGCCGAAGCGCTCAAGCCCGGTATCCGTGAGAACGAGATCGTGGCACTCGCCAACAAACGGTTGTACGAGATGGGCTCCGATGACGTCGAAGCGATCAATGCAGTGTCCGGGGAACGGTGCAGTCCCCATCCGCACAATTTCTCGGACCGGCTGATTCGCCCGGGTGATCAGGCGTATTTCGACATCATCCAGTCCTTCAACGGGTATCGCACCTGCTATTACCGGACGTTCGCGGTGGGGCGGTCGACGCCCGCGCAGCGTGATGCGTATGCGCGAGCTCGCGAGTGGATCGATGCGGCGATTGAGATCGTGCGACCGGGCACCACCACCGATCAGATCGCGCGCCTCTGGCCGGAGGCGACCGACTTCGGGTTTGCGAGCGAGATGGCCGCGTTCGGCCTCCAGTTCGGCCACGGGCTCGGTCTCGGATTGCACGAGCGGCCGATCATCTCGCGCCTCAATTCGATCGACCACCCGATCGAGTTGCGTGAGGGCATGGTGTTCGCACTCGAGACCTACTGCCCGGCGACCGACGGTCAGTCAGCAGCCCGGATCGAGGAGGAGGTCGTGGTCACGTCGAGCGGTTGCTCGGTGCTCACGCTGTTCCCGGCCGAATCGTTGTTTGTCACCAACAAGTACTAGTCGACGCGCACGTGCGATCGAGAGGAGAGAGCCATGACATCGACGACTGAGGATCTCGCCGCGCCGGCGGGACCGCCGGGGATCGACCCCGCGACGCTGCATCGTCCCGATGGCAGCGTCGATGTGTCGAAGCAGATCGAGCTGTACCGGCAGATGGTGCGCATGCGGAAATTCGAGACGCGAGCGTACGACCTGTTCATGGAGAACCTGGTCAAGGGCACCAGCCATCTCTCGCTCGGTCAGGAGGCGATTGCCGCAGCATTCGGCGAGGCGATGGAGGCGGAGGACTACACGTTCGCCACCTATCGCGGCCACGCCCACACGCTCGCGCGCGGCACCTCGATGACCGGAGTGATGGGGGAGTTGCTCGGTCGCTCGTGCGGTGTGCTGTCAGGTAAAGGCGGTTCGATGCACCTCACCGATGTGAGCCGTGGTGTGATGGGTTCCTACGCGATCGTTGGCGCCCATCTCACCATCGCGCTCGGCGCTGCATGGTCGGCACAGTACCGCGGTGAGCGGCGAGTCGCCGTCGCGTTTTTCGGTGACGGGACCACGAACATCGGCGCGTTCCATGAGTCGCTCAACCTCGCGGCGGTCTGGAAGCTGCCCGTGGTCTTCGTCTGCGAGAACAACATGTACATGGAATACACGCCGATCCGGGCCGTGACCGCCGTCGCGAATCCTGCAGCAGATCGCGCCTGCGCATACGGGCTGGAGAGCCTCCTTGTGGACGGCAACGACGCGGATGCGATGTACCTCACCGCGCGCGAGAGCCTGGATCGCGCTCGCAACGGTGGCGGGCCGTCGCTCATCGAGGCACGGACCTACCGCAGCTCGGGCCATTCGCGCGCTGACCCCGGCAAGTACCGTCCCGATGCGGAGGTCGCCGCCTGGAAGGCGTATGACCCGATCGTGCTGTATCGCTCGCGGCTCGTGGCGCGCGGCGTGAGCGAAGCCGATCTCGATGCGATCGAGGAGACGGCAGACGGCGATGTCGAGACCGCTACCGTCAACGCGAAAGCATCGCCGGCGCCGGGTGCGGACGTCCTCATGCGCGACGTCTGGTCTGATGGAGGATCGTCATGGCGCAACTGACGTATCGCGACGCAGTGGCTCGCGCGATCACTCAGGAGATGGAGCGCGACCCCAACGTGGTGTTCCTCGGCGAGGATGTCGGCGGCGCCGGAGGTGTCTTCAAGGCCACCGTCGGGTTGCTCGAGCGCTTCGGTCCGGAGCGCGTGCGTGACACGCCGATATCAGAGCAGGCGATTCTCGGCGCGGCGATGGGCGCCGCGATGACCGGGCTGCGTCCCATTGCCGAAATCATGTTCGCCGACTTCTTCGCGGTGTGCTGGGACCTCGTTGCGAATCAGATCGCCAAGAGCTCGTACATGACCGCCGGCCAGGTGAGCTTTCCACTGGTGATCAGATCCGGCAACGGTGGTGGGCTTCGCTTCGGAGCACAGCACTCGCAGTCCGTCGAGAACTGGGCCATGGCGGTGCCGGGGCTCAAGGTCGTCGCGCCGTCGAACCCCACGGATGTGATCGGTCTCTTCGCCGCGGCCGTGCGCGATCCCGACCCGGTGATGTTCTTCGAGCACAAGGGCCTGTATTCGAGCAAAGCGGAGGTGCCCGACGGAGAGATCGTCGATACGCTGGGCTCGGCAAAGGTGCTGCGAACCGGTGGGGACGCCACCATCGTCGCGCTTGCCGCAATGGTGCCGCGCGCCGTCGCCGCCGCAGACGCGCTCGCCGAACGAGGCATCGAGGCAGGTGTGATCGATGTTCGCAGCCTCGTGCCGCTCGACACCCGGACGATCCTCCGCGAAGTGTCGGCGACGGGACGTCTGTTCACGGTCGAGGAGAACCCCCGCCTGTGCGGATGGGGCGCCGAGATCGTGTCAATTATTGCCGAGGAGTGCTTCAACTATCTCGACGGACCTCCACTGCGCATCACGACGCCGCATATTCCGTTGCCGTCCGCAGATGCGCTCGAGGATATGGCGATTCCCTCCGTCGACCGCATCATCACGACTATCGAGCGAGCGATGCACTCTTGACCGGCGTCATGAGCGCAGGGTCCTAGAGGTATCTTTTCCCGAGGCATTCCGGGACGAAGCTGGCGACGACGATGATCACGAATATCGCCCAGTAGAGATTCCAGCTGATGCCGATGACGGTGGCGACGTTCAGCGCACCGACGATCGCCAACAGTGGCAATAACGCACCGTCGACGACGCAGTGCACTCGGCCACAGGTGCGCGCGTTCCACAGGCACCCGAGTCCGATCCAAAGCGTGGCCGCCGTCCACAGGACGCCGGCAGCCGTCAGAGACAGGGAGTGGTCGCCCTCGAGGATTGACGCACCGATCGCAACGCAACCGGGAATGCACCACAGCCAGAACGCCGACGGGCCGAGCAACCGGTCGGGCGCGCTCCTCAGTGGCGGGTGCGAGGTGCTGCCCATCCCGCCAGCCTAGACCCTGGACCATGGTACGGGGGTCAATAGCCAGGGTTCGATGCACCCAGCGTCGTCAAGTCGATGATCGTCGTCCGGCGCGAGCGCCTCGAAAAACAGCGACGCCACCCGCGACGACGAGAATCAGTCCCACCCACATCCAGAATGCTTCCCCTGTCATCGAACTGCCCTTGAGCGCTCCGATGCCCTGGAAGAAGAACACGACTCCGACGAGCATTGCCAGAACCCCGACGACGACCCAAATGCGATTCATCCTTGCACCATCCTTCTCTGTCGATAGGTGACCTGTCTTTCCCACTCGGCTCGTAGCGATTTCGTCATTCGGAGTCAACGACAGCCGGATCGGGCTCGAGCTCACCCGTCTCCTCACGCAACCAGGCGGGAGCGTGCCGAGCGGCCCATCCTTCGGTCACCCAGCCGTTGATGATGGCACGCATCGCGTCGCGGTGTGCCAGGGCAAAGATGATGTGGCCGATGACCACGATGAAGATCGCTACAGCGAAGACGTCGTGAACGAACGTCGCGCCGGCCCGCCAGCTGACAGGGAAGAACTGGAACCACTTCAGCACGATGCCGGTGGTCAACATGATCACGATAACGCCGCCCACGAAAATGGAATTGAGCTTCTGGCCGGGATTGAATTTGTCGACGATCCGAGGTGCCCTGCGGCCCAATGCCCACAGCCAGGCGATCTCGTCCCTTGTCCACCGGTTGACGCGCCGCAGGTCGCGGCGCATGCGGGCGCCCCAGGGGCCGACCATCGAGATGAGCAGTGGGACAGGAAGGACAACGCCAGTCCACACATGGATGTTGACCAGGAGTTCCCGCCGGCCGACGATCCCGGCAAGCCCGGGAAAGTAGAGGGGGAGGGCTGTCAGCATCAGAACACCGAAGAGCAACGCGTTGGCCCAGTGGGCCGTGCGCTGCACGCGGTCGAACCGCAGGATTCGGGAAGCGGCGTCGATCCGCGCGCTCACGGTGCTCTCCCGGTCAACGCCACATCAGTCGGCCCTGTCGAGCCGTCGCGCCAACCATTGATGGGATAGCCGTTCTGTTCCCAGAATCCCGGTATGACCTCGTTGACCACGCGGATGGCTGACAGCCACTTGAGCGACTTGTAGCCGAACATCGGTCCGACATACAGGCGGACCGGGCCGCCGTGTTCGGTGGTCACCGGAGCACCGAGCATTCGATAGGCGACGATGACGTCGGGGAATTGCGCCTGGTACAGCGTGAGGCTCTCGGAATCGGTCCCGTCATACGACTCGAAGCTCAGGGCAGTGGCGCCTGGCTGCACTCCGGCGTCGTCGAGGATGTCCGAGAGTTTCACCCCTTCCCAGGCAACGTTGGGAACACTCCACCCGGTGACGCACTGGAACTCCTGCGAGAACGAGGTGCTCGGCATGGCCTCGAGATCCGCAAGCGTGAACACGCGCGGTCGTACGACGAGACCGCTGACCTTCAGCCGGTACTCCGACTCCGAGATCTGAGGGTACGAGCCGGCAACCGAATAGATGCGGAAGCCGGGCCAGAACGGGAACAGGCGCTGCAGTCCGTAGTTGAGTGCGCTCGACACCCGACCGCCGAAGACGATTCCCCCCAGCCCAAGCGCGGTCATGCCGAGAAAGACGCGTCGACCCACGGTGATGCTGGTCCCAGCCCTCTCGTCGACTGCGCCTTTCGTGGGGATGGTCACGTCGCATGATCTCCTGTTGGGAGCGACGCGCGCAGTTGCTGGTTCATGGTGTCCATGGCGGTCGACCGTGGGAAGGGGCCTAACGAATACAGATCGAGGGTACGTGAGGCCGATGGGCCGGAGTCACGACGCCTCAGGCGGCATCGTCTCCGAGTCTTCGAAGCCGAGCCGCGATCGAGCGGCCGTGACGATGATGTCGACACACGCCTCAAGGGGCAGCGCGGTGCTGTCGATGATCAGGTGGTAAAGCCGTGCGTCGTCCTGCCGTTGTCGATAGAAGAATGTTGCGTACTCATCCCGCGCCCCGTCGACGACCCGCTGGGCGTCGCCGGCAGTAGCGGGATCGGCGCCGTCGGCGACCGCCTGTGCGACTCGCGCATCCATCGGACCGTCGAGCCGCACGCAGAGCACGTCAGCGCGTCCGCCGAGGACGACCATTCCGGCGCGACCGAGAAATACGGCGCCCGTGGTGTCCGCGACCCGCTGCAGGATGCTCTCCGTCGCCCTCCGAAACGCATCGGCATCTTGGATCGGCTCCGGGGCGTGGCCGGCGGCGGTCGTGACCGACCCGGCCGCGGAGAGTGCGTTCGCAACCCGATCCCAGCGACTCGGAGCACGTTCGTCGCTGCTCTCGGCCAGCTCCTGAGAAAGATGGAGCTGGCGAGCGACCACGAGCGGGATCGCTCGATCGAGGAACGCCAGTCCCAGGGCCTCAGCCACCATCTGGGCGATGCGTTCGCCCCTGGCTCCGTACGATGCTGAGATGGTCACGCTCGCCATGTGTGGTCCCCGTCGCAGCGCGTTATCCAGAGTGATCGCGTGCATCTTCGCACCGGTGGCGGGCGCCTGTCAGACGCGCTCTCCGACCGCCTGACCCAAGGCGTCCCCTTCGAGGATCATTGTCTCGGGCGTTCCAGCCAAACCTGGCGAGTTCTCGGGATTGCCCCACACCTGGGAGAACAGGAAAGCGCGGAACGATTGAGCTTCCACGGCACTGTCGAAGTCGAGGTCGATGACCACGAACTTCGGGTCGTCGACTGGCCGCTGGATTCGCTCCGCGCGGACGCCTGCGTTGCGCCTGGCGTCGGCGAACCGGTTGAACGCCGATGTCCAGGTTTCGAAGTCCGTGATGGGATGCTGGATGTGCAGTGTTGCCATGTCGTTCTCCTTGTTCGCGTATGGCTCAAGGCTAGGAGAGCCCAGCACTGGGCACCATCCCAGGTGTTTGGGATCTTTTCGCCTTCAGCTCGGGAACTCGAAACGCTTCGACGCTCCCTGAGCCGTAGTTCGTCACGAGGCCAAAGGCGCCGTCGATGGCGACCTCGCGTGGGAACACTCCCGCGGCAATCCAGGCCACTGCGGCATTGCGTCCTGCGAGCGCCGCCGCGAGATCCAGCACGGTGAGGCTCTCAGGCATTCCAGAGGAGGCAAAGCGTGCCGAGTTCGCGACTACCGCGTAGCCGCCATCGTCGTAAAGAGCAAGACCGACAGGTTCGAGCCCGACGCGCACGACTGCTTTCACTGCGCGCGAGGGCTGCGTCCGCAAGTCGGCGGTGTTGAAGCCGATGAGGGCATTCGAGGCGCGGGCGGTGATCCAGGCCATGTCGCCGCTCGGCGATAGCGCCACGCGCACCGGATTGCACCCAGCGCCAGCGTGATTGACGATGGCAGCATCCGGATCCTTGGAGGCGATGTGCTCGTCGAGTAGCCACAGGAACCCCGGTCCTCCGCTCGATCCCTCGGTCGTCACGTACACCGAGCGCCCGTCAGGCGAGACGGCGATGCCCACTGGTCCGGCGCTGAGGAGCACACGGCCGACCGCATCGCCAGGGGTGAATCCGTTTGCAAGAGCGCTCTCCACGTCGAAGACGCTCAGTTGATCGCTGTCCTCGTCGGTGACGAACAGGTAATGGTCATCGATGGAAAACGCGGCCTCGATCTGCCCCGACGCTCCATCAGCCAGCCGGCCGAGGATCGGATCGGCCTTGCCTGCAAGAACCTCTGCCACGCTGACGAGCAATGTGGTGTTGTCGGACGTGGTCACCGCAAGCCACTTGCCGTTGTGGCTGAGCGCCATACCGTTCGTTCCCGTGGTCGCCGGAAGCACGATCGACCTGATGACACGTGCAGCGCTCGCTGCAACCCGCAGCACCGCAAGCTCCCCGCGCGGGTCGCGACCCGCGGTGGTCACCGACGCGACAGCGAAGGCTGTTCCAGGTATCGGAAGCACCGAGAACGGGCTACCGCCCATCGCTACCGTCGCGCCGGCTGGTGTGACGTGGCCAAGCGTAGCTGTGGACGAGGAGCATGCCAGTGACAGGGTCGAAGCCGTAACGGCGGGGGTGACCGTGCTGCCGCAGGCGCAGAGCCCGACCACCGTCACGATGACGGCCGCTAAACCGCAGCTGCTTGACGCGCGTCGCGTCGGCGTCAGGACGTCACCCGCCGCCGTAGCCGTCCGCGGGCGTCAATGCACCGAGGGTCGACCACGCAATCGCGGCATCCGGCACAGTGAGCGACACCGCCTGCCCCCATGCGCTGTACGTGACCGTACTGAGCGCACTCCCGGTTGCCGTTACGGCGGTCGAGGAAAAGGCAAGCGGTGCGTGTGAACTCGTATCGATATCGAGCAGTGCCGTGGATGCGGGATCGTTGGCGGGGGCAGCGGTCCCAGCGATCTGCGTTGCCTTCCTTCCATCAACCCTTACCGTTGCTGTCGAGAGTGGGGTCATCGGCACGAAGACGCCTTGATCGGCAACGGCGATCCCCGCTGCGAGCTCGGAATACGGACCATCGGTGTGCGACAGCGATATCCACCTGTTTTCGACGTTCGATGTCTCGCGCGCGGAGACCCCGAGCTGGTCCTCGACGGCGGGAGCGTTCCCCTGGAAGTACAAGGTTCCGCTGCTGTCCAGGAGGAGCTCGAACGCCTCGATCCCGTAGGTGGATTTCAACGTGACGACCTGCCGTCCTGTCGCGCGCGCGGCGTCTCCGACAATCGTCTCTGTTCCGGGAAAGATCGCAACGTAGTGAAATCCGACCGCGGAGGCAATCGTGTTGAGCGCGTCCTGGTACAGCTCCGCGGCGCGAAGCGTGCCGGCGGTCGGGGACGTTGGCACGCGACGAGGGGTGGGCGAGGGAGGTCGTGCTGTGAAGCCGACCGCCGCACCCAGCGCCGCGGCGATCACCACGATCCCGGCCAGGGCGGCAATGATCCTGGACGAACCGCCTGTCCGGTTCGGCGTCATCGTAGTCGGATCGCCCGCCACTGAGACCGGCTTATGATGTGGCCGGTTGAGGATTGTTCATGACTCACTAGTCTGAGCCGTTCGATCCGTCCCTGGAGATCATGTGACGCATCGCAACGCGCCAACCCGCCGTCAACTGTCCAGCACGTTTGCGATTGCTTGCGGGGCAGTGCTTGCGGCGTGCGGTGCAACACCGGCGGCCACATCATCGAGTGGTGGGGCCGGCGCAACGACGGCACCGACGGGTGCGGCGGCGGCGACGTCCGCGGGGACCAGCGCACTGCCAACGTGCCCAACCGGGGCGGCGGTCTCTGCGGCCGCAGGAACGAGCTATCCGAATCCCACCGCGCAGAGTTCGGCGGGTTACCTCACCTGCACGTATGAGGACTCGGCGACAGGCGCGAATCTGGTGATCGTCGGCACGAGCGAGGCGGGCGTCACCGCAGCCACCGTTCAGGCGGTTGTGCAGAGCGAGGCCGCGGCACAGCACGTGACGGCCAGCTCCGTGTCAGGTCTCGGCTCCGCGGCGTTTACGTTCACGCTCAACGACGCCGCGACCAATGCTCTGCACGTTGACACTACGGTTGTCGAGTTCATCCAGGGATCGAACATCCTCGACATCACCGCTGAAGCGACCCCCGCCCAGGTGGAGGCGGTGGGGCAGTTGCTGCTGGGTCAGTAGGCGAGCACCGAGCCAGCTCGTCGGGTCAGCGCAGGCCACTCCTCGCACTTCGTCATACAGGTCACGTGACAGATGTCATGTGAGCTTGCTGACGGGCCGCACTGGCGCCGGCGGGAGGCGGAGAGCAGGCTTGATCGATGTCGAACCGATCCGCCGCGCTCGTGGGAGCGCGTCAGTCTTGAACGCGATCGAGGTTCAGGATCTGCACAAGTCCTACCGCGGTGTGCCGGCAGTGCAGGGAATCACTTTCACCGTCGCCGAGGGCGAGGTCTTCGCATTGCTCGGCCCCAACGGAGCCGGCAAGACCACCACGGTGGAGATTCTCGAAGGATTCAGGACCCGCGACTCCGGCAGCGTTGCGGTCTTCGGCTTCGATCCGGGAAGAGGCGAGCGCGCATATCGTGAACGCATCGGCGTGGTGTTGCAGGACACAACGATCGATCGCTTTCTGACCGTCGCCGAGACAGTCGAATTGCTTGGTCAGGGGTACCCATCGCCCCTCCCGGTGGGCGAAGCACTGCGGCTGGTTGGCCTTTCCGAGCAGCGCAACACACGCGTGGGCAAGCTGTCGGGAGGTCAGCGCCGCCGCCTCGATATGGCGGTCGGCCTCGCAGGCGACCCCGCGCTGCTGTTTCTTGACGAACCCACGACCGGCTTTGACCCGTCGGCACGGGCCGAAGCGTGGACGACCATTCAAGGACTCGCCGCGCGTGGCACGACGATTCTGCTCACCACCCACTACATGGAAGAGGCGGAACGCCTTGCCAAGCGCGTGGTGATCATGACTGACGGGCGCGTCGCGGCTGAGGGAGCACCGGCAGAGTTGCGGAACCGGACGCAGTCCCTGACCACCATCACCTTTCGACTGCCTGGCGGCGCTCCGTCGCCACCACTTGGCACGCCTCGCGAGGACGGTGCGTTCGAGGTCCATGTGGACGATGCGACCACAGCACTGCATTCGCTCACCTCGTGGGCGGTTGCAGCCGGCCTTCGCCTCGACGATCTCGAGGTCACGAGAGTGTCACTTGAAGATGTGTATCTCCAGCTCACGCGCGACCCGGGACAGGAGGGCACGCTCTCATGATCGGCAGCGACCTCATTCTGGTGACTCGTTTTGCGCGCTATGCAAATCGCACCTTCTGGCGCAACCCCGCAGCCGCGTTCTTCACGCTCTTCCTGCCGGTGTTCTTCCTCGTCGTATTCTCGGCGCTGTTCGGCAATGAACCACTGAACATCAACGGCCACCAGGTGAGTTCCGCCACCTTCACCATGATCGGGATCATCACGTTCTCGGTGGTGAGCGCCTGCTACACGAATCTTGCCATCAGTGTCACCACCGCGCGTGAGACCGGCTTCCTGAAGCGTGTTCGCGGCACGCCAATCCCGCGCTGGACCTTCCTGAGCGGTCGGATCCTTCAGACCGTGGCGGTGGCGCTCGTGCTCGTCGTCATCTGCTTTGCATTCGGCGCCGTCGCGTACCACGTGAAGGTGCCCGTCGCGACGCTGCCCGCTCTCATCATCACCTTGGTGATCGGCGCCGCCGCCTTTGCGTCACTCGGGCTGGCGATGACCGCGCTGGTCCCCAACTCAGATGCCGCCCCGGCAATCGTCAACTTCTCGGTGTTTCCGTTCTTCTTCGTCTCCAACGTGTTCATCCCGATTTCTAATCCGCCGCAATGGCTCAGTGTGCTGACTTACATCTTCCCGATCGGACCGTTCAACGAAGCGATCAAGACCGCCATCGTGCCGCCTCTCGGCAGCACCGGCTTCAACGCCGGCGACCTGCTGGTGCTCGCCGTCTGGGGGATTGGCGGCGCGCTGGTCGCCTTTCGCTACTTCGGATGGGAGCCGCACGTCTAACGCGACGGTGATCGCGCCTCAAGCCGGCTCCTATGAGAAGTCCTTGAGCCGCACCCAGGCGACCGGAAGCGGCTCACTGAGCATGCAGAGCGTCACCGGAGAACCCTGTTCGCCATTCACCACCTGGTACGGAACGGTGAGATGGGCGAGGGTCTTCGCCGACGTGCACATCCACGCGATGTCCGATGGGGCGTAGCCGACCATCAGAACCTCAGTTGCCGCGACGTGGTTCGGCAGCCAGTACCAGTCGCTCAACTGCGGGCTGTAGCTGTCCGGTAGCGCACCGGGCTTTCCGTAGATCTGCAGGGCGCCCGTGACGCCATAGTCAGACGAGACGATGACCGTTGTCGCTCGCGCCGACGCTGGGAGGGCAGCATAAATCGCCGTCAGTTGACTGGTGATGGACATCCAACCGACCGTCGCGGCGAAGTCGGTGTCGAGCGTATCGAGGCCCGTCGCATGCAGGCGGTTTGCGGGGGTGGTGGGAATGGTGATCTTCATCAGGGCGACGAGCCCGACGAGGCTTGCGACAACGACGCCGACTGCGAGTGCGCCTCGCAGTCTCGCGCGGTCGAGGCGCGACATCGCGAGCAGACCGGCGGCCATCACGATGGGGATGGTTGGGGCCGGATAGTAGTACTTCCCGACGAAGAGATACACGACCATCGGGACCGCACACGCTATACCGATCGGACGGAGATGGCGATTTCGGAAGAGGGAGATGAAGCCGGCGATCCACAGCGGTGTCAGCAGGAAGAGGAGGACGGCAAAATAGATGAGAAAGTTCGCGACGCCGCCGCCGGACTGGATGGCTCCCTGGTGATTGAGCACATATGCGAGCGTCGGGAAGTTATTGGCGATCTGCCAGACGACATTGGGCGCCCAGACAACGAGCGCCACGGCGACCGCGATCCACGGATACTTCGTGCGCAGATCGGATCGCAGTGACGGTGTGAGCACGACCGCCAGACCCATGCCGGCGATGAGTGCCAGGATCACGAACTTGATCTCGAGTTCGATGCCGAGCGTGATGCCGAGCAGGATCCAATAGCGCGGCTTGCGATCGATCACGATCGCGAGGAACCAGTAGAGCGAGAGCATCCACGCGACCTGATCGAAGATCACCGTCTGAAAGAGAAACGTGCCCAGGATGAAGGGCTCGGTGACGCCGATCAACAGCGCGAGCGCCTGCAACGGGACCGATCCACCGAGCTTGCGAACGTATGCCCCGCACAGGATGACGTTGATGCCTCCGAGAAATGCCGGGAGCACTCGGAGCGCCCACGGGGTGACTCCGAGCAGCGCCGTCTCGAGCCTGCTCAAAAGCGGAACGATCGGCGGAAAATCGACATATCCGAATGCGGGGTGCCGTCCGCTCGCCATGTAGTAGAGCTCGTCGGTGTGGAACCCGAGGATCCCGTTCGTCGCCAGATGAATCGCGATCAGAATGGCGGCGGCGCCCCCGTACAGAAGAAGCACCGTCGGCCGGAAGCGCTGCTTGCCGGGGGGATCAATCATCGTTCGAAGCTGTCGAGAGTATGCTCCCCGGCGGTGAAACGCCCCCGAAACGCTGCAAGGACTCGGCTTCTCCTCAACTGCGGTGTCGTCATGGCGCCACTGTTCATCGGCGCGGCGATGATCGAGAGCCGACGACGTCGTGACTACAGCGTCCTCCGCCATCCTGTGAGCGCGCTCGCTCTCGGTGACTCGGGCTGGATCCAGACCGGCAACTTCCTGGTGGGCGGCGCACTCACCTGCTTGTTCGCAATCGGGCTTCGGCGTGCGCGCCCCTCATCCGGTCCGCCGGCGGCACCCTGGCTGCTTGAAGGCGCCGGCCTGGGATTGATCGGTGCCGCGATCTGGCCAACCGATCCGGTCAACGGTTATCCACCCGGCGTTCCCGACCGGATGACGCAGCGCACTCGCACGGGAATCATCCACGAGCTTTGCGCGGTGCCGGTGATGCTTGGAATACCGTCCGCAGCACTTGCTGCCGGTGTGCGCTCCGCGGCACCCGGCGAGCGTCGATGGGGTGGGTACTGTGTCGCGACCGCCGTCGTGTCGCTCAGCGCGTTCTTCGCTTCGGGCGCCGGCTTTGGTGGGAGAGAGCAGTTCGCAGGACGAGCGGGGCTCTACCAGCGGATCGGCATCGTCACGGCATTCGGCTGGATCAGCATGCTTGCCCTTCGCGTCCGGCGTCGACTTCGATAGGCGGAGCTGCATCAAAGGTCCAGAGGATCGGGATCAGAAGCGTGGAGTGATCGTTGCCGCTCCTCGGGGACGAAAAGGCCGTGCGCGTACGATCGCTGGGTGACCACGATCACCGCTCAGTCACGAGCGATTGCAAGAATCGCGAGCATCTGCCGCGCGGCGACCGCCGACGATCGATCGCTCCGGCTCGCCGTGCTTGACGAGTTACGGCGGGCGGTCGGGTTCGATGCCTACGCGTGGCTCCTGACCGATCCCGAGACTGAGGTCGGCTCGGCGCCTCTCGCCGATGTCCCGTGCATGCCCGAGCTACCGCGATTGATTCGCCTCAAGTACCTGACGCCGGTCAATCGCTGGACTGGGCTGGACGTCCCTGTGGCGCGCCTGCGCGCCTCGACCGACGACCATCCTGAGCGCAGCCTGCTCTGGCGCGACATGCTCCAGAGCTACGGCGTCACGGATGTCGCATCGCTGGTGTTCCGGAACCGCTCCGGGTGTTGGGGCTTTCTCGATCTCTGGCGGGTCGGCGCCAGGTTCACTGATTCGGATGCGGACTGCCTGACCGCAGTCGCGAAGGAGGTCACCGGCGCGCTACGCCGATGCCAGGCCGGCACCTTCGTGCTGAGCGCGCCTGCGGCCGCACGCGTGGGACCCGTAGTGCTCATGCTGTCGTCAGACCTCGACGTGCAAGCGCAGACGCCCGAGACCGACGACTATCTGCGACTCCTCGTTCCGCCGGGCGCCGATCGCCAACCGATCCCCGCCGGGGCATACAACGTTGCTGCGCAGCTGCTGTCCGTCGAAGCCGGTGTCGACGACCACGCACCGACAGCGCGAGTGCACCTGTCCGCAGGCGTGTGGCTCACGCTCCGCGCGGCTCGTATCGGCACCACATCAGCCTCCGGGCGGGACATAGCGGTGACGATCGAAGCGGCTACCCCGGCGGAGCGGATGGCGCTGTTCGCGCGCGCATCCTCGCTCAGCGCACGCGAGACGCAACTGCTCGGCCACCTCGTCATGGGGTCCGACACACGTCACGTCGCTCAGGAGATGTTCCTGTCCGAGAACACGGTCCAGGACCACCTCAAGTCGATTTTCATCAAGACCGAGACACGCAACCGCCGCACCCTGCTGGCGCGGGTCGTGGGCCAGTGACAACGACCCGTATCGTGCCTGCGCGGCCCTGACGCCCGTATCGTGCGTCCGGATGCGGGAACGAGATACTCCGGCTCGCGCGGTCACCATCGCGGGCTTTGCCGTGTTCGTGCTCCTCGGCGTCGTGATCGCGTCGTATGGTCCGTCGATCCCGCACATCACCCATCGCTTTCACCTCACCGCCAGCGTTGCTGGGCTGATCGTCACTGCGAACTTCATGGGGGAGGTCATCGGACTTCTCGCGATGGGCTTGACCCATGCACGCTGGCGGCTGGGACCGCGTCTCATCGTTGGCACGACGCTCTTCGGCGCCGGCCTGCTCGCGGCGGCGGCGGCTCCCACCTGGCCGCTGCTCCTGTTGGCGGTCTTCGTGCTCGGCATTGGAGCTGGCGGCCTGGTGATCCTCATCAACCTGTTCTATGCGACCCGGTTCGGGCGCCGGAGCCCGGCAATGCTAAGCCTCGTCAACACGGCATACGGGACCGGAACCTTCATCGGGCCGGCAGTGGTTGCGCTCACTGGTGGATATTCGATCGTCTTCGGCGTTGTGGGCGTTGGTGTGCTCGGGTGTGTGGTGTTCCTCGGGCGCGCCGAGGATGAGATGGCAGCTCGAGACCTTGCACCGCCGCCGCTCAGCCGCCGGACCCTCGGACTCGTGTTCGCCTTTGCGTTGCTGCTCTTCGTGTACGAAGGCCTCGAGGCGGGTGTGGGCACGTGGGAGGCGACGGACCTGCTCAGCATCGGATCTTCAACGCAATTCGCCGCAGCGGCGACATCGTTGTTCTGGGGAGCATTTACCGTGGGTCGCGTCGTCACGGCGCCGCTCGCGGTGCGCTGGTCGCCGCAGCGCCTGCTTGTGCCCGCATTCATCATCAGTGCCGTGCTGCTGTTCGGTGTTCGAGCGCAGATAGCACCGCCGCTGCTGTTCGCGCTCGTCGGCCTCTGCGCGGCGCCGATCTTCCCGGTCGCGGTTTCCTGGATGACCAGGGTGATCCCCAACGCGACGACGCTGACGACCTACGCGATCCTCGGTGCGGTGATCGGCAGCGCCCTGGTGCCCGCGGCGCTCGGTGCGCTGATCGGGCTTGCCGGCGCCGCTGAGTTGCCGCTCGGCGTCGCCGCATGCGCGCTCACATCACTTGCCATGGTGGGAGTGATCACACTCCGCCTCCGTCCCTGAGGTCAGGGCTCGGGCGCGGTCACCGCGATTGCGACCCACATGATTGGCGTCCCCTTCTGCAGTGTGGCGAGCGCAACAAAGCCATCGGTCACCTGGCCGAAGATGTCGTACTTGCGGGCCAGGCTGCTGCTGTCTCCCTTGCTGATGAGGAATTGACTTCCGATCCTGGATGCGTCGGTCCCATACATGGCGACAGCGCCGAAGAGATAGTCGCCGACCACCGGATCCGACGACACGCTGTAGCCAGGCCCGCCCGTGCCGTTGTTGGTGGGATCTCCCGCGAGCGCAACCGGCGCCGTGTTGGGGCATGCGGGACCACTGATCGCCGGGCACACCTGGTAGAAGGTGAGCCCGTCGTAAAAACCATGCTGCGCGAGCGAGACGAAATCACTCACGGCATGGGGTGCGTACTCAGGACGGAGCCGGATGGAGATGATTCCTGCGGCCGTATCGATGTACGCGCAGTAGCCGATGTCCTTCGCGACCGTCAAACGTGGTGCTGACGGGAAGGCGCGCGGAGGATTTGTAACGGCGGTGTGCGCCGGTGGCGCAGGACACGTCACGGCGGTCTGAATTGTCACGAGTCCAGGCGTCCCGTGCGCTATTGCAGCGGAAGCACAACCACTGAGTACAAGCACTGTACAAATGCCGGCGATGTGCTTTGTACGCTGTCGCACATATGCGAATGAGCGCATGTTGGTACGCTGCCGCACATAGCGAACTTCCTTTCGTAGCATCATTATCGGCGCGTAGTCTACGCGCGAAAATGCGCGCCTGCAGAAACGAGATCAAACTTGACATTCTTGGCAGAAGCGCAGAGTATCCGGCAGCGAGGGATAGCCGACATGCGCGGAGGCGACCAATGGGCGAGATCAGGAATGGAAACGTGGAGGCACGCCATCGACGGTGGGCCATCGGTTTAGCCTTAGCAGTCCCGCTGGCGCTGGCGGTATCTCAGGCCTCGATCGCACACGCGACGGGACCCGTGCAGAGCGCGTTCACGCCAATAACGCCTGTGCGCGCACTCGACAGCCGGTCGATCGCAGGCGCAGCCGAGCATCTTTCCCCGACGCACGAGGTGGATGTCTGGCAGGTGACCGGACTGAATAACATCCCGGCCGGTGCCACCGCCATCGTGCTCAATCTGACGGTTGTCAATGCGAACGCGACGACCTTCTTGACACTCTGGCCTGACGGCACGGGTCAACCCGGGACGTCGAATCTCGATGTGCTTGCGGGCAAGACCATCTCGACAACGGTCGTCGTCGGATTGAGTGCCACCGGTGCGGTCGACATCGCCAACGCAGCAGGAAGCACCGACATCATCCTGGATTACTTCGGTTACTACGCCGCAGTGATTCCGGGTGGACCGACGGGTCCGACGGGCGCAACTGGCGCAACGGGACCGACTGGACCGTCTGGCGGGCCCATTGGTCCGACGGGAGCGACGGGTCCTGCGGGCGCAACGGGTGCGGCGGGAGCAACGGGTGCTGCAGGAGCAACGGGTCCTGTGGGAGCCACGGGTCCCGTAGGGCCGACCGGAGCTGCAGGCACGACGGGTGCAGCTGGATCCACCGGAGCAGCGGGTGCCACCGGAGCGGCAGGTGCTACTGGTAGCGCCGGTCCGACTGGTCCGGCTGGACCTACCGGCGCTGCGGGCACGACCGGAGCCGCTGGCACGACCGGAGCTGCTGGTGCAACAGGTCCCACGGGTACCATCGCCACGACTGGTACTACAGGAACCACTATCGCCGGCGTTCACGAAGTGATCGGGACCGGCGTCTCTGGCACTGCTGTGACGCTGAGTAACGCAGCCGTTTTCACGTCGACGTACGTGTGCTACGGCTCTGACACCACAAGCCCAGGCGTCGACGTCGAGTTCGCGTATGGCTCGGGAACGTCGTTTACCCCCACGTCGGCCGCGACCGACCCCGTCCGGTTTGTCTGTATCGGTAGCTAGAACCCGATACGCCTGACCGGTTTCTTCGATTGACCGTAACGGCACTGGTCCGTCCCGCACTGTGCGGGACGGGCCATCCGTGCCGGAACCACCAGTCACACAGACATTGAGCGGAGTTCGAGCCGTGCCGGATTGCAGCGCATGACCATCGCCAGCGGACGAGGGATTGGCGCACTCGCAGTGTCGGCGCTTGCCATTGGTCTTGCGGCCTGCGGGTCACCACCCACGGCAGCGAGCCTCGTGTCGGAGGGTCTGAAGGCGCAGCTCGCGGGCGATGACTCGACGGCGGAGAGCACATATCAGCAGGCGATCAAGCTGGATCCGAACAACGCGATCGCTCACTACGACCTCGGCACCGTCTACGACCGGCAGGGGAACACGACGCAAGCGGAATCGCAGTACACGGCAACGCTGGTCATCGAACCGACATTCACTGACGCGCTCTTCAACCTCGCCGACGACACTGCGAGCTCAGACCCGACCGGTGCCGGGAACCTGTACCTCCGTGTGCTGGCCATCCAGCCTGCGTACGCCGCGGCGTGGCTCAACCTGGGGTTCATCCTCCAGGAGGAGGGCAACGCTGCCGAAGCAAGGGCCGACTGGGCAAAGGCCGTTGCGCTGGAGCCATCGCTGGCGTCGCACGTTCCCGTGCCGCCGCCCGCTGCCACGACCGCTTCCGCGACACCGAAAGCGTAGCGGGGTCAAGAATCCCAGGTGATCGCGTCGCCACAACAGCGCGTGCGTCGCGTGCAAACGGCGGCAGTGCCTCAGGTATCCGTGGAAGCAACGCGAACAGCGTGGTGGCGTCACGCCCCGTGGCTGTTCGTGGCGGTGGCGTGCGTGTTCGGGCTCGTCACCATGTCAGCCGAACTGACGATCGTTCAGCCGCTCAACGACGAAGCGCTGCATTTCGAGATGGTTCGATGGGCGGTGCAGCAGATTCACGAAGGACATCTGCTACCGCTCGACGGCTGGTTTCCGTATCTCAGCCTGGGTGACCCGCAGTTCTCGCACTACCAGAGTCTCCCGCACCTCATCACCGCGTACGTCTCGCTGGTCTTCGGAACCGCCTCCACAGAGAGGTGGGCAGGTTATCTGCTCTTCGCGCTGTTTCCGGTGAGTGTGTATGCCGGTGCGCGTCTCTTGGGATGGTCCACATGGGAAGCGGGCGCGGCCGCGCTCGTCTCGCCTCTCTTGGTGAGCGTCACCGGATACGGGTACGAGTCATTCAGCTACACGTGGCTCGGCAACGGGCTCTGGTCGCAGGAGTGGGGGATGTTCCTTCTCCCGCTCGCGTGGGGCACGAGCTGGCGCGCAGTCCACGGCGTGGGGCGCGGCAAATACGCTCTGGCTGCCTTGGTCGTTGGCCTCACGATTGCGATGCATTACCTGACCGGCTACTTCGCGCTGCTCTCGATCGGAGTGTTCGTGATCGTGGTCTGGCGTGGTCTCTTGCCGCGTATCGGGCGTGCCGCCCTGGT
Organism: Candidatus Dormiibacterota bacterium; assembly: GCA_963791435.1. Lineage (GTDB taxonomy): Bacteria > Chloroflexota > Dormibacteria > Aeolococcales > Aeolococcaceae > Palsa-851. Next base: position 654,442 of record CAWBSL010000002.1, on the reverse strand, counting down.
GTTTGCCGGAGCGGCGCTGGTCGCCTCGTGGGTCGTGGTGCCGCTGCTCGCGGGCGCCGCATACTTCAACGACAGCATCTTCAACCAGAACACGTTCTGGCTCAACTCGTCTGGGGCGCCTCAGGCAGTCGGGTGGCTCGTCACGGGCCAGCTGTTCGACCATGGCCGGTTTCCCATCGTGACCCTGCTCGTCGCGCTTGGTATCGCGGTGTGTGTGTCTCGTTTTCGCAAGGACGTCCGCGCCCGCGCGCTTCTCGGACTCATGGCGATGAGCTTTCTGCTCTTCTCGGGTCGTCCGACCTTCGGTTTCGTCATCAATCTCCTCCCGGGAAACGCCGATCTCTTCCTGTCGCGATACATGATGGGAATCCAACTTGCCGGCGACATGCTCGCTGGAGTCGGACTTGTGTGGGCTGGTTCGGCAGCGCTCGCGCTCGCCCGCCGTTGGCGGCCCAGCGTGCGTCTGGTCCCGATCTGCGCAGGACTGATGGCTGCGGCTGTACTCGTGACGCTGCCGGCGTGGCTCGATCGAGCGGCTTATGCCGCAAGCAACGCCGCGAGCATCTCGACGCAGGTGGGCAGCGACCAATCAGACGGAGCCGCCCTCGACGTGCTCATCGACGACATCACATCGAGGGGTGGCGGGCGCACGTATGCCGGTCTTCCGGGGAACTGGGGAGCGCAGTACGAGATCGGTCAGGTACCTGTCTACGAGTATCTGGCAGACAACGACGTGGATGAGGTCGGTTTCGTCCTGCGCACGTCGTCGCTCCTCACGGACAACGAGGCGTACTTCAACCAGAACGATCCCGCGCAATATCAGCTGTACAACGTCAAGTACATCCTGATGCCCGTCGGGATGACACCGCCGGTCCGGGCCACGCTCCTCGCCACGAGCGGGCGGCACCGTCTCTGGCTGGTGACGACCAGCGGCTACATGGAGGTCGTCGACACCTCCGGTATCGTCGAGGCGAACCGTAGCGACATGGCGGCGCAGATGCAGCCGTACCTGCGCTCGACCGCGTTTCAGCAAGGCGACCTGGCCACGGTCGCGTACGACGGCGGCGCGGCTGCGACACCGACCCTGCCCGTGACGGCGACTCCGAACTCACCCGCCGGCACCAGCACCGACGTGCTCGTCGAGGAGCAGGACGGCTATTTCACCGGCCAGGTGACAGCCAATCGCACCGCTGCGGTGGTGCTGAAGGCGACATACGATCCGGGGTGGCATGTGACTGTGGATGGCCACGTTGCGACGCCATACATGGTCGTCCCGGGGTTCGTGGCCGTCACGGTCGCTGCGGGCTCGCATCTCGTGGTCTTTCAGTACGTCGGGTACGCGCACTACGGCATCCTCCTCGCCATCGGCGCCTTGACACTGATCGTGCTGGCGCTGGGGCCGTGGCTCTGGCGCAAGAAAGTGAGGCGCCTGGTCAAGCGGCGCGCGGTGCTTCCCGGCCGGAGGATGGCGTGAAACGCCTCCTCGAGGTATCCATCCTCATGCCCTGTCTCAACGAGGCGGAGACAATCGGGCAATGCGTTGATCGTGCGCGCGAATCGATCGCCCGCATGGATCTCAAGGCCGAGGTGCTCGTCGCGGATAACGGCAGCACCGATGGTTCGCAGCAGATCGCACGCGCGCACGGAGCCAAGGTGGTGGTGGTCGACGTCCCGGGATACGGTGCCGCCATCCGCGGCGGGGTTGCCGCGTCATCGGGGCGCTTCATCATCATGGGCGACGCCGACGAGAGCTACGATTTTTGCGAGATTCCGCCGATCGTCGAACGGTTGCGTGCGGGTGATGATCTCGTCATGGGAAACCGCTTCGCCGGCGGGATCGAGAAGGGTGCGATGCCGTGGTCGCATCGGTGGATCGGGAATCCTGTTCTCTCACTCACCGGCCGGGTGTTCTTCTCCTCGCGCATACGCGACTTCCATTGCGGCCTTCGTGGTTTCAGCGTGGACGCGTTCCGGCGCATGCGGCTCAACACGACCGGGATGGAGTTCGCGAGCGAGATCGTGGTGAAGGCGTCGCTTGCCAGCATGCGGATCAGCGAGGTTCCGATACGGCTGCACAAGGACGGCCGGAGCCGGCCCCCGCATCTGCGCACGTGGCGCGACGGGTGGCGGCATCTGCGCTTCCTGCTGCTGTTCTGTCCCCGCTGGTTGTTTTTGATCCCAGGTCTCGCGCTGATGCTGATCGGCTCGGCGGTGACCCTCTGGTTGCTCGGCGGCACCCGTCATATCGGTTCGATCGGGCTCGACGTCCATACCATGCTCGTGAGCGGCATCTTTGCTCTGATCGGATACGAGTTGATCCTCTTTGCAGCCTTCATCAAGATCTTCGGGATGCGCGCCGGGTTCCTCCCATCCGACCGCCGGACCGAGCGCTTCTTCCATGTCGCAACTCTGGAGAAGGGGCTCCTGGCCGGATGCGTGCTCACCCTGGCAGGGTTCGCGCTTGTGCTGCTCGCGGTGGTGACGTGGAGTCGCAATGGGTACGGAGCCCTCGACACCGAGGCTTCGATGCGTCCATTGATCGTTGCCGTATTGCTCATCGCCGGCGGCGTGCAGACGGTCTTCGCGAGCTTCGTGATGAGCATGCTCGGTATCCGCGACAACGTCGCGGTCCTTCCATCCGTCGTCCTCGAGCCGGAAGCGGACATCTTCGGCGCATCGGCCCTCGGAGGCAGTCCGTCGTTGACGGGTCGTCGTGCGCGTGCAGTTCTCGGGCCCCTGTGAAACCGAATCCGTTGTGGCGCGCTCACGTGGGCGATACCACGAATCCAGCTCCCAAGCCGATTCGCTTCGCTGCCGTCGGATTGGGGTGGGTAACCACCCACCGCCACATCCCCTGGCTTCGCCGAACCCCGGGCGCCGAACTGGTGGGAGTCATCGACCGCAAGGCGGACCGGGTGACGAAGGCGACGTCCGAACTCGGCCTCGCACTCGGCGCCGTCAGCTCGGACGCCGCCGGCGTGCCGTGGCTCGACGAGGTCGACGCGGTGACGGTGGGGACCGCGCCGACGAGTCATCACGCGGTCGCGTCGGGATTTCTGCAGCTGGGCAAGGACGTTCTCCTCGAGAAGCCCCTGACCATGACAGTGGAGGAGTCGCGCGACCTCACGGACCTCGCATCGCGCAACGGCCTCGTCCTCGGAGTCGTCCACAACTTTCAATTTGCCCGGTCGGTGCGTCGCGCACTTCTCCTGCTTGAACGCGGGTCACTCGGATCGTTACGCGAGGTTTGGGGACTGCAGCTCTCCAATCCGCTCCGGCGGCTGCCGGACTGGTATGAGGAACTGCCTCTTGGCCTGTTCTACGACGAGTCGCCGCACTTCTTCTACCTGATGCGGCGCTTCCTCGGCGATGGCATCGCCGTTGGCACCACCACCGTGGTGCGCCACCCGGGAAGACAGACTCCGGTCTCGGTCGGCGCACAACTGGAACACGGGACGGTTCCCGGACGGATCGACATGCACTTCGAAGCGCCGGTCAGTGAATGGCAATTGATGGTTGTCGGATCTCGACGGCTTGCAGTGATCGACATCTTCCGCGATATTCTGGTCACCCTCCCGAACGACGGTGAACACAGTGCGCGGGAGATTCTGCGTACCAGCGCTGAAGCCGGCGTGCGTCACCTGGTTGGCGCGGTGACCTCCGGCGTGCTCCATGCGAGCGGACGGCTCGCTTACGGCAACGACGAAGTGTTGCGTCGGTTCGTCACCTCGTGCCGGACTCGAGCGCAGCCTCGGAGCATCGGTGGTCTGGACGGAGCTGCGGTGGTGGCGCTCCAGCACGCCGTTCTTGCAGGAGCCTAGGAACTCTTGAAGATCCTGGCATCGAGCAACTACTTCCCGGAGCATATCGGCGGCAGCGAACGCGTCGCCGGCGACCTTGTTCACGCGCTCCGAGCTCGAGGACACTCAGTGCGATGGGTGGCGGCGGAGACGAGCGACTGCCCGCACCGCGGCAACCTGGAAGACGCGCCGATTCCAGCATGGAACATCACCGAGAGACGCCTCGGATTCCCATATCCCATACCGGATCCGCGCTGTCGCCGCTCGCTGCAGGAGATCGTCGCGGAAAGCGACATCGTGCATCTGCATGACTGTCTCTACGCCACGAACCTGATGATCTTCCGAGCAGCGCGCCGGCTCGGACGACCCGTCGTCATCACCCAGCATGTCACCGAGGTGCCGTATCGCCGTTGGCTGCTGCGATCAGTCCAGCGAGAGGCGTACCGCATGCTGGCGGAGCCGATGCTGTCCCGTGCGGACCACGTCGTGTTTGTCAGCGAGCGAGTTCGAGAGCGATTTGCCGACGTCGTAGGGCCGAGTCGCGGCGAGGTCATCGAAAACGGTGTCGATGTGTCCGGACTTGCGTTACCCGTGCAGCAGGAAGGGGCGCGGATTCGCGAGGAACTTGGCTACAGCGGGAACGATACCGTGCTGCTCTTTGCCGGGCGCTTCGTTGAGAAAAAAGGTCTCTCGCACATCCGGACCGCCGCGGCTGCGCGCCCGTCCTGGCGATGGCTCATGGTCGGGCGCGTTGACGACGAGGATCCGCGGGATTGGTGTCTGCCGAACGTCACGGTCCTCGATCCGGTCGGTCACGAGCGGATGGGGTCGCTGTACGCGATCGCAGATCTCGTGGTGCTCCCGTCGACCGGCGAGGGCCTGCCGGTCGTCGTGCAGGAAGCGCTCATGTGTGGCACCCCAGTGCTGACGACGGTTGACACCGCCGGCGGCCTCGCGGGTCACCGCGCCATGGTGGATGCATGGGATCCGACGACCGGCTCCCTTGAGAGCGCGATCGCCGGCGCTGTGAGCCACCGTCAGGACCCGAATGAGATTGCCCGGCGCGCCCGCCAGCGTTGGGATCTTGAGGACGTCGCCACTCGCTATGAGGCCGTGATGCACTCCGCGCTGGCGACGCCACGTCGCACGCCCCAAACGCCCAGATTGCAACGCTTCTGAGCGGAGGCTGTGCCGACGTCGGCGTTCGCGCGGCGCATTGGTCAGGAAAGCACAGGGTGGAGCCATGTCCCCAGGCGAAACCGCGCCATGACCGGCCGTCAGACCACGCCCCGGCAGAATCCGCTGCCGCCCGATGTCGGCTTCGGTGAGCTGATGACTCGGATGATCTCGGCGAATCACGCTGAGAAAGCGAAGCGCGCCAGGGCAGATGGCCGCGGCCGGACCACGCCCCGGGACGCACCGGAACCACGAGGAACGCCCGAAAGCCCCGAGGCGTGACCCTCGCCACGGCCAGGGTGCCGCTCGGTGGCGCGCTTCTTGCGTCGTTCCTCGAGGCGATCCCGGACGCGATTGTCGGCGTGATCGCCGACGGCAGCATCGTCATGGTGAATGCTCAGGCGGAGACACTCTTCGGCTACGGCCGGGAGGAGTTGATAGGCCAGCAGCTGGAGCTGCTCGTGCCGACATCGGTCCGCGATCATTCGCAGCTGCAGGCCACGTTCTTTCTTGACCCGATCTCCCGGCCGATGGGCCTGGGCATGGAGATCGCGGCGCGGCGCCATGATGGCTCGGAGTTTCCGGTGGAGATTTCACTTGCGTCAATCAGGCTCGAGGACCGCCTGGTCGTCATCGCGGCCGTCCGCGACATCACCGAGCGCAAGCGCGCCGAGGCGAAATTCCGCAGCCTGCTCGAGGCTGCACCGGACGCGATTGTCGGCGTCAACCCGGACGGGCTCATCGCGCTCGTCAACACACAGGCAGAAGCCCTGTTCGGCTACGAGCGCAAGCAACTGATCGGCAGGCCGGTCGAGCTGCTCGTTCCCGGGGCGGCAAACAACATCCATTCTCCGAGTCCGAACCCGGGATTCCGCGATCCGCGCACGCCAAGCGTCGAGGGCTGGATCCCGCTGCCCGGACGCCGAGCCGACGGTTCCGAGTTTCCAGCTGAAGTTTCACTGACGTCGATCGAGACCGAGGAAGGACTACTCGTCTGCGCCGCGATTCGCGATGTGTCCGAGCGCGTCGAGGCGCAGCACGAACGTGATCGCATGGAGGCGCAGCTGGAGCGCGATCGAACTCGAGCGCCAGCTGCATCAGTCGCAGCGCCTCGAAAGCCTCGGTCAGCTCGCCGGTGGCGTCGCACACGACTTCAACAACCTGCTCGCGGCAATCCTCAACTATGTGAGCTTCGTGGACGAGGAGATCACCGCGGAAATTGCCCTCCGCCCATCACACGAAGCGGCACGTCTCTCCGCGGTGCTTGAAGACGTCGCCCAGATCGGTGCCGCTGCTGACCGCGCGGCGCGGCTGACGCATCAGCTGCTCGCGTTCGGGCGTCGCGAGATCATCAAACCGGAGATCATCGACTTCAACGCAATCGTCGGAGAGGTGGATGGTCTCCTGCGTACGACAATCGGCGAGCATGTCGAGTTGATCACGCGGTGCGCAACCGACCTCGAGCATGTGCTCGCTGATCGTGGTCAGATGGAGCAGGTGTTGCTCAATCTCGCAGTCAATGCGCGCGATGCAATGCCCACCGGCGGCACGCTCATCATCGACACCGAGAACTTCATCGTCGACGATGCATATGCGGCGCAGGATCCGCGCCTGCAGGCAGGCCCGCACGTCCGCTTGCGCGTTTCGGACAGTGGTACCGGCATGGACCTCGACACCATCGAGCGTGCATTCGAGCCGTTCTTCAGCACCAAGCCGAAGGAGAAGGGATCCGGCCTCGGCCTCGCCACGGTGTACGGCATCGTGAACCAGGCGGGTGGCATGGTGGATCTCGAGTCCCATGTCGATACGGGGACCACGGTCACGATCCTCCTGCCGAGCGTAGTGTCAGCCCCTGCGCAGCCGGACGTACCGCGTTCGACGTCGCGTCGACGTCATGGTGGTGAGACGATCCTCGTGGTGGAGGATGAGGACCTGGTGCTCGATGTCGCGAGCCGCATCCTCACGCGTCACGGATATCGCGTCATCGCTGCGCGCGGTGGAGCGAACGCGCTCGAGTTGATCGCCAACCACCGGGGCACGATTCATCTGTTGCTCACCGACGTGGTGATGCCCGGCTTGACCGGCAAGCAAGTTGCCGAGCGCGTCACGGCGTTGCTGCCGAGGATTCGTGTCCTCTACATGTCGGGCTATCCGGAATCGGTGATCACGTCGCAGGGCGTGGTGCAGCGCGGCATCAACCTGGTGTCGAAGCCGTTCGTCGCAAGCAATCTGCTCGACCACGTCCGCGCGACTCTCGACGCCTGAGGCTGCCGTCGCAGCAGCGGGGTGACGCGTTAGGCCGCTCCGACGGGAACCTTGGGCAATTCCGCCAGCGCCGCATCGAGCCGCTCCTGGGGAAGTTCCACGTCCTCGAGCTTGCCCGCGAAGTACGCGTCGTAGGCGCCGAGGTCGAAATTCCCGTGGCCCGAGAGATTGAACAGAATCACCCGCGAATCGCCGGCCTCGCGCGCTGCTGCAGCTTCCTGCGCAACGGCGCGGAGCGCATGCGACGGCTCGGGCGCCGGGAGAATGCCCTCGGAACGCGCGAACCGCACGGCCTCGGCGAAGCACTCGTTCTGCTTGTAGGCACGCGCCTCGATGAAGCCGTTCTTCACGAGCAGGCAGAGTGACGGCGCGTCGCCGTGGTAACGGAGCCCGCCGGCATGGATGGTGTCGGGGATGAAGTTGTGGCCGAGGGTGAACATCGGCACGACCGGCCCCATGCCCGCCGTGTCGCCGAAGTCGTAGGCAAAGAGGCCGCGCGTGAGCGTTGGGCAGGCGGCAGGCTCGGCGGCGATGAAGCGGGTCTTGGTCTTGCCCGCGATGCGGTCGGCGAGGAACGGGTAGGCGAGCCCCGCGAAGTTGGAGCCACCACCGACGCACCCGATCACGACGTCGGGGTACGCATCGGCCATCTCCATCTGCTTCTGCGCCTCCTGTCCGATGACCGTCTGGTGCAGGAGGACATGGTTGACGACGGAGCCGAGCGAGTAATGACTGTCACCTCGCGTCGCAGCGTCCTCGACGGCCTCGGAGATCGCGATGCCGAGGCTTCCCGGGGAGTCGGGATCCTGGGCGAGCACGCTGCGGCCGAACTGGGTCTGATCGGTCGGGGAGGGGAGCACCTTCGCGCCCCAGGTCTCCATGAGCGCGCGCCGGTACGGCTTCTGCTGGTACGAGACCTTGACCATGTAGACCATCACCTCGAGGCCGAAGAGACCGCCCGCGAACGCCAGGGCCGATCCCCACTGGCCGGCGCCGGTCTCGGTGGTGAGCCGCTTGATGCCCTCCTCGGCGTTGTAGTAGGCCTGCGCCACGGCGGTGTTGGGCTTGTGCGATCCCGCCGGCGAGGTGCCCTCGTACTTGTAGTAGATCCGCGCAGGCGTATCGAGCGCCTTCTCCAGCCGGGACGCGCGATAGAGCGGCGTTGGCCGCCACATCTTGTAGATGTCACGAACCCGATCGGGGATCTCGACCCAGCGCTCGGTCGACACCTCTTGCCCGATGATCGCCATCGGGAAGATCGGCGTCAGATCAGGTGGGGTCAGCGGCTGCAGCGTCTGGGGACTCAGAAAGGCGCCCAGCGGCTCGGGAACGTCCGCGAGGATGTTGTACCAGTGCGACGGCAGCTCGTCTTCCGTCAGCAAGAACTTCGTTGTCATGCATTCCACCTCTGCCAATCGCTCCGACGCGTGCAGCGGAGGATACGCCGCGCGAGGGGAGCCGTCACCCGGCCATGCGAGCCTACATTCGTGCGTGCTACCATCATGAGGAGGTAACTGTCAGATAGAGGTGGCTGTCATGAAGACACAAGGAGCGCGGAGGTGGTGGGCGCTCGCCGCGGTGAGCCTCGGCGTTCTCGCGGTCGGGCTCGACGGCACGGTGCTCACCGTTGCGCTCCCAACGCTCGCGAAGGCACTGCATGCGTCGGAATCGGATCTGCAGTGGTTCACGTCCGGGTACTTCCTGGTCCTTGCTGCGGCCATGCTCCCGGCCGGTCTTCTCGGCGATCGCTTCGGCCACAAGAAGGTCCTGACGATCTCGCTCGGCCTCTTCGGTCTCGGATCGGTGGCCTGCGCGTATTCGGCATCGGTGGGGGAGTTCCTCGCCGCCCGGGTCCTGCTTGGGCTCGCCGGCGCCGGCGTCGTGGTCATGGCCATCTCGGCGCTGACCGTGCTCTTCAGTCCGGACGAGCGTCCCAAGGCGGTCGGCATCTGGGCCGCGGCCAACTTCCTGTCGCTCCCGGTCGGTCCGATTCTCGGCGGGTGGATGCTGTCCCACTTCTGGTGGGGTTGGGTGTTCCTGATCAATGCCCCGGTTGCCGCCCTCGGCGTCGTGGCGCTGGTCACCCTGGTTCCGGAATCTCGCGCGGCGAAGCGTCCGGGCTTCGACGTGGTCGGCATTGTCCTCTCCGTAGCGGGCCTGGTTTCGCTGACCTACGGGCTCATCGAGGCCGGACAGCAGGGGTGGGGAGATGCGATGGCGCTGCTGGCGATGGTGGCGGGCGCCGCCGTGCTTGGTGGCTTCGGATTCTGGGAACGGCGCGTCAACCGACGGCCCGGCGGGCAGCCGCTGCTCGATCTCAGCCTGTTCCACTCGAGGTCGTTCACCTGGGGTGTGCTCCTTGCGGCGCTCGCTGTCCTGGCGATGATCGGTGTGCTGTTCACGATGCCCCAGTACTTCCAGGGAGTCATCGGGACGGACGCAATGGGTTCGGGCCTCCGGCTCCTCCCGGTGATCGCCGGGCTGGTCCTCGGCGCGATTCCCGCCGAGCGCATCGTGCGCATCGCCGGCGCCAAGCTCGTCGCCGGAGCTGGCTTCCTGCTGCTGGCGCTCGGTCTCTTCGTCGGTTCGACGACAGCGGTCACCTCGAGCACGGCGTTCGTGGCGGTCTGGATGGCCGTCGCGGGCATGGGGCTCGGGCTGGCGCTGTCCACGTCGACGTCAGCTGCACTCGTGGAGCTGTCGGAGGAGCGCAGTGGCGTGGGTTCCGCGGTGCTGCAGGCGGTCAACAAGGTTGGCGGTCCGTTCGGCACAGCGATTCTCGGCAGCGCACTGAGCTCGGTCTATCTGTCGCGACTCGTCCTCACGGGCCTGCCAGGAGCAGCCGCGAGCGCGGTCAAGCAGAGCGTCTTCGCCGGTGTCGCCGTGGCGCAGCAGGTGGGGTCGCCGGCATTGCTGCACTCGGTGCGCAGTGCATTCACCGCAGGCATGGACATCGCGCTCGTGGTCTCAGGTGGGATCGCGCTTGTGGGACTGGTGCTCACCCTGCTGTTCCTGCCACGGAGCAACGCGTTGCAGGAGAATCAGCCCGTGCAACCCGACATGGAGCGCGAGCTTGCCGGCACCCGCTGAGCTGCGCGCCCCGGGGCTGCGTGAACGGAAGAAGGAGCGGACGCGTGCGACGATCCGCGCGCACGCGCTGCACCTCTTCGTCACGCAGGGCTATGACGCGACCACGGTCCAGCAGATCATCGATGAGGTCGAGATCTCGGAAAGCACCTTCTTTCGCTACTTCCCGACGAAGGGCGACGTCGTGCTCACCGACGACTTCGACCCGATCATCGTTGCCACGTTCCTGAGGCAGCCACCGGAGCTCAGTCCGATCCAGGCGCTTCGCCGCGCCTTCAACGAGGCGTTCGGACAGCTCACCCCGGAAGACGTGGCGGAGCAGTCCGAGCGGATGCGGCTCATCCTTTCAGTCCCCGAGCTGCGCGCGTCGATGCTTGACCAGTTTGGTCAGGCGATGCGTCTCCTCGCAGCAGTCCTGGCGGAGCGGACGGGTCGCCGTGCCGCTGACATGCAGGTGGTCACGCTTGCCGGGGCCGTGGTGGGCGTCGCAATGGCCGTGATGTTCACGATGATCGACGACCCCGCCGCCAACCTCGCGGCGGTGCTCGATGAGGCAATGGGCAACCTGGAGGCAGGTCTCACGCTCTGACCGGCGAGTGCGCTCCCCGGCCGCGCGAGCCCCCGCCCTATTCTTCCCCGGTGCGCCTGGCCACCTGGAACGTCAACTCCGTCGTCGCGCGGCTGCCGCGTCTCGTCGAGTGGCTCGCCTCGAGCAGCCCCGATGTCCTCTGCCTGCAGGAGACGAAGATCGCGGACGACGCCTTCCCGCGGGCCGAGGTGGAGGCGCTCGGCTACGAGGTGGCGCTGAACGGCGACGGACGCTGGAACGGTGTGGCGATCATCTCGCGAGTTGGCCTCGGCGATGTCGAGCGTGGCTTCGCGGGTGCGCCCGGGTTTCCGGAGACAGAGGCGCGCGCGATGAGCGCGACGTGCGGCGGATTGCGAGTGTGGTCGCTGTACGTCCCCAACGGACGCGCGCTCGACAGCGATCACTATCCGTACAAGCTCAGCTGGCTCGGCGCGCTGCGCGTCGCGCTGCTTGCCGCAAAGGCCACCTCCCCACCGCTGTTCATCTGCGGTGACTTCAACATCGCGCCCACCGACGACGATGTCTGGGATCCAGCGGCGTTCATCGGATCGACGCACGTGAGCGCTCCGGAGCGCGAGGCGCTTGCGGCGATCATCAGCGGCCTCGGCCTCGATGACATCCATCCACGAGCGTACAAGGGCCGCCCGTTCACGTACTGGGACTATCGCGCCGGCAACTTCCACAAGGGACTCGGCATGCGCATCGACCTGGTGCTCCTGGACCACGCCGTGACCCCGGCAGTCACCGATGCGTACATCGATCGCGATGCGCGCAAGGGGACCCTGCCGTCAGATCACGCTCCGGTGGTGGTCGATATCGACTGGCCGCGCTAGCGCCCGGGTCAGCTCGCGGGGGGTGGGGGCGTCGTGCTCCCGTCGACGACGGCGAACGCGTCTCCGGAGGGGATCAGCCTGCGGACGGCACCGGGGGGAGTTCCATGCCGGTGGTCCCAGCGACGTGCTGGCTCAGGGTGCCGTCTGCGAGTGAGGCGAGTCCGAGCCGGGTGGCGCTCGTCCACGCGCCCTGCGGTCCTGCGCTCGTGAGGACGAGCCCGGCATGGTCGAGCGCCTGGATCGCTTCACGAACCGGTTCCTGGAGCTTGCTGATGTAGCTGATGCCGCTCGGGAAATGCGCCTCGTTCAACCAGAGCAGTGCCTGGAGAATGTTGATACCGCCGTTCGGGCCATGACCGTGAGGACCGTCGGGTCCGAATGCGGGCATGACTTCAAGGGCGAGGTCAGCCGGCGAAAGCGCATTGAGACGGTCGAACTCCGCCTGCGCGGTGGCTTGCTTGGCGATCTTGTCATCGCTCGTGTGAAACAGTGGCACGTCGAGAGTCAGCGTACAGCTTCGCCAGTCAGGGCCTGGAGGCTCAGGCGACGAACGATCTCGGGAGCCGTCCAAGGACGGCGATCTCCGGCACGCCGCGATGCAGTCGCAGCGCGACAGGTCCGAGGTCGAAGTCCTCGGACGACACCGGCCGGCCCATGAGATACCCCTGTGCGGCGTCGCAGCCGAGGTTGTCCACGAGCGCGAGCGCCTCGAGGTTTTCGATGCCCTCGGCAACGATGCGCAGACCGAGTGAATGCGCGAGCTCGACCGTTGAGCGGATGACAGCAACGGCGCGCTCGTCGCCTGCGGCACCGGTGAGAAACGTGCGGTCGAGCTTCAGCTCAGTCACCGGCAGCCGGCGAAGATAGGTGAGCGACGAGAACCCGGTGCCGAAATCGTCGATCGACAGTTCGACGCCGAGACCGCGCACTCGCTCCAGGATGAGCAACGCCTGAACCGGATCGGCGATGAAGCAGTCCTCCGTGATCTCGATGGTGACGCGAGCGGGGTCGACGCCATGCCTCGTGATGCATGCGCCGACTTTGTCCGGCAACTCATCGTCACGCAGGCTGGCCGCGGAGATGTTGACCGACACACCGATCTCATACCCGCGCACCGCCCAGCTCGCCTGCTGGTGCAGTGCCTGATCCAGCACCGACATCGTGAACGGTTCCATGAGACCCGCATCGGCGATGAGGTCGAGAAAGACCGCCGGTGCGAGGACTCCCCGGACCGGGTGCACCCATCGCGCCAGCGCTTCAGCCTTGATCACCCGGCCCCTCGACAGGTCGAGTATGGGCTGGTAGTACGGCACGATCTCCCCGCGACCGATGGCATCGCGCAGCGCCTCCATCAGGTCGAGCCGTTCCCGTGCGTTCTGATCCTGCTCGGACGAGTAGATCTGCCACGACGCGTGCGCGCGCTTGGCGGAGAACATGGCGAGATCCGCCTTCTGCAGCAGGCTCTCCGGCGTGGCTCCGTGGTCCGGGCTGAACGCGATGCCGATGCTCGCATCCACGCGAAGGCTCATGCCCTCGAGCTGAAACGGCTCGCGCAGGGCGCTGCGAACGCGTTCAGCGACGTCGATCGCTGCGGAGGGATTGGTCAACGGGGCGAGCACCAGACCGAACTCGTCGCCCCCGAGGCGCGCGACCGTGCCGGTCGTTCCGACGGCGTTCGTCAGGCGTGGGCCGATCTGGCGCAGCACGTCGTCGCCGACGTGATGGCCGAGGCTGTCGTTGATCTCCTTGAAGCGGTCGAGATCGATCATCAACACTGCCAGGCGAGTCGTTGGCCCGCCGGCTTCGAAGCACGCAACGAGGCGCTCAAAGAAGAGCCTGCGGTTGGGCAATCCCGTGAGATCGTCGGTGCGCGCCTCGCGGTTGCTGTCGGCGAGTGTACGAAGTTGACGAAACGCATATGCGGACCTGGCTATCGCGACCACCATCGTCGCGATTGCCAGGATCAAGCCGGCGCCGACGTGATGCACGGTCCCATACACGACCACGCCGAGTGAACTCAGGAGAAACAGCACGGGAACGAAGTTCGGCACGTGCACTATCGGCGCACTCCGGACGCGAGGGCTCATGCCCGCCCAGGCACTCAAGCCCATCACGAACGCGGCGACGGCCCAGAGACTGTCGAGCGGTGTTCCAACGACGTAGTCGTCCGAGGTCACTCGAAGCAGGTAGATGCTGTCCGCCCCGGCAAAGAGCAGCAGACCGGCGCCGAGGGTCCACCAGAGACGGCCGGGTCGCCAGCCGCGCACCGCAAACACGCCGACCACCAGGCTGACGAGAATCCCGTCCCCGATCGGATACGCGATGTTGGTCGCGATAAACGGGAGGTTGCCGTGGATCCCCTGGGAAATCGGCGCGATGACCAGCGAGGCCTCGAGAGCAGCGACGCCGAGCGCCGCGATGAGTGCGTCGACCAAGATGGTCTTCGAAATGTTCGGAACCGTCTCGCGGACCAGCAGGCCGATCCCCAGGAAGGCCAGCGGATAGTCGGAGAGAAAGGAGAAGTCCGCGATCGACGGCGACGGGATCGTTGTCCAGTACTGGACCACGGCCGTGAAGACGACGGATCCGACGGTGAAGCAGACGAGTCCCACGCCAAGCGCGCCCCATCCCCAGCGGCCGGGCCGCCGGGCGATCGCTCGCCAGACACACATCAGCGCGCAGCACGCGTAAGCGATGTTCTCGACCCAGACGTCGAAGAAGGGGATGGACGTGCCGTGCGCGCGAAAGATCGTCGACGCAACGAACGACGCGATGAGCAATCCAGTGAGGAGCTGCAGAGCCCGGACGCTGCGAGGCACAGTGCCGCCCCTGGTCCAAAGACCCGAAGCGAGTCGCTGCATCGCTGAGCCCTCCGGCAGCCCTTCCGTGCGACGCGAGCACTGCCTGGTTTGATCTGCACGGTGGGCGTGAGCCACCATGGCGTCGGATCAGCGTATTGGACCCGCCCGAATGAATTCGCCCGGTCGGGTTACGGAATCGAAAGGAGGTGTCCCGAAGTCCGCGCTAGAGCTCCAGCGTGGCTTCGGCCGTTACCGGCACCGCGGCGAGCGCCTTCGAGACCGGGCAGTTGGCCTTGGCATCCTCAACGGCCGCGGTGAAGACGGCCGAGTCGATGCCCGGAACCTTGCCCTTGACGACCAGATGAATAGCGGAGATCCCCTCCGGGATGCCGAAGGTCACCTTCGCGGTGGTCTCGATCAGGTCGGGTGGATGGCCGGCGCCGGCGAGTCCGTTGGCGAGCGCCATGGAGAAGCAGCCCGAGTGCGCGGCGGCGATCAGCTCCTCGGGGCTCGTGCCGCTGGCGCGCGAATTGGCTCGATTGTTCCAGGTGAGCGATTGCTCGGGGAACGAACCGCTCGCCGGGCGAACGGTGCCCTTGCCGTGAACGAGGTCGCCTTCCCAGGTTGCGCTGGCACTGCTTTCGACGGTCATTCGAACACTCCTTTCACGAACACTGGAACAGAGTCACAGACTACCCAGACGGTCCCGCTCGATGCTCACCGCGACGTGCGGCTGTATCTCCGAACGCAGAGCGGCACGAAGATCGCAATGATGATCACCGCAAGCCCGATCGTCGTGATCTCCGGATGCTCGAGCGACCAGACCCCGGACGGAGGTGGCCCGATCGTGTTGCCGAAGAGGTTGCGGCCCGCAGCCACGACCGACGACACCGGGTTCCAGTTGGCGAAGACGCGCAGCCAGACGGGCATCTTCGATGTGTCGACAAAGACGTTGGAGATGAAGCCGAGCAGGAAGACGGGGATGTTGATGAGCACGTCGGCGGACTGCGACGACTTGGCGATCAACCCCACGAGAATGCCGAGCCAGCACAGCGCGAACGCAAACAATTCGATGAGTAGAAAACCGAGGAATGCATCGAAGATGCCGTTCTCGGGACGCCAGCCGACCAGGAGCGCGCAGACGATCATCACGGCCAGTGCCGGCAACCCCAGGATCATCGTTGAGACGCCACGTCCGATCAGGATCGAGGACCGGGCGATCGGGAGTGTCTTGAAGCGGTCGATGACACCTTCGTTCATGTCAGTTGCGACCGCAACCGCCACGTTGGCCGAGGCGAAGAGCGTCGATTGCGCGAACAGCCCGGACATCAGATACGAGTGGTAATTGCCGCCTGGAACAGTGATCGAGCTGCCGAAGACGTAGCCGAAGAGCACAACGAAAACGACGGGAAAGAGCACGCTGCCGAAGATGATGTCGGGCTGACGCTTACCGCGGATGAGGTAGCGGCGGGTCGCGTTGTACGCGTCGATCGTCCCCCGGCGAAGCGACCCCTGGACCGGCATCACCGCGACGGTCATGCCTTCACCTCGGTCGCCACTGCCGGAAGGTCGCCCGGGAGGAGCGGCTCGCCTCGGCGATGGGTGACGGCGCTGAACACCTCGTCGAGGCTCGGGTGCTCGAGACCGACCTCGTGGATGGGGACACCGAGGCTCTCGAGCAGGGTCACCACCTCGCCCAGACTGACGAGTCCGTCCGGGGCCGGCGCGCTCACCGATCGACCGCGGATGGTCGCCTCGGGTCCCAGCGCGGCGCGCACCCTCTCGAGCGGTGCCGCCTCGGCGTCCGCGAGCGTCACCACCACGGTCGGCCGGCCGATGGAGGCCTTGAGCTGCTCCGGCGTTCCCTCGGCGACAACGAGGCCCCGATCGACAACGACAATCGTGTCGGCGAGCTGGTCGGCCTCGTCGAGGTACTGGGTGGTCAGCAGCACCGTGGTACCTCGGGACACGAGGTTGCGGATGGCCACCCACATCTCGCTGCGGCTGACCGGGTCGAGGCCGGTGGTGGGTTCGTCGAGGAACAGCACCTCCGGGTTGGCGATCAGACTGGCGGCGAGGTCGAGGCGCCGGCGCATGCCACCCGAGTACCGCTTGACGAGCTGGTTGCCGGCGTCGACGAGGTCGAACTGCTGGAGCAACTCGTCGGCGCGCCGCCGGGAGACCGCCGCACCGAGATGGCAAAACCGTCCGATGATCTCGAGGTTCTCGTGGCCGGTGAGGAGCTCGTCCATGGTGGCGGTCTGTCCCGTGACCCCGATCTTCCCGCGGACCTTGTCGGCCTGGGTGGCGATATCGAAGCCTGCAACCTGCGCGTGGCCGCCATCCGGGTCGAGCAGGGTGGTGAGGATTCGCACCGTGGTCGTCTTGCCCGCGCCGTTGCGTCCCAGGAGGGCGCACACGCTTCCGGCGGGCACGTCGATGCTGACGTCCACGAGCGCGTGGGTTTCACCGAACGATCGCTTCAGGTGCTGCGCGGAGATGGCGAAGCTGGTCATTGGCACGTCCAGGGATGCTGGGTGGGATCCGCATCGACGTCCCCGATCGGGGGCGCGCCGACGCGTTGGACGCCAATCCTATGGGAAGCGATTTCCCAGCCGCCGTGTCTCCCGACGGGTACCGAGCCGGGAACGCGGGCCAGGGCGCCGGGCCCGTGCTACTTGGTCAGCCCGTTGCTGATGTTGGAGAAGACGTTGTTCACCTGCTTGCCGACGACCTGCAGGATCACGATCACCACGATCGCGATCAGCACCAGGATGAGGGCGTACTCGACCATGCCCTGGCCGTCCTCCCGGGCGGTGAGGCACGACCGCACGGCCTCCGCGGCTCGGAGGTAGAGCGCCGTCAGTGCTTCTGACAAGTTAGACATGCCTCGATCGTATGCGCGACTGCCCGTCAAGACGTGACGGACGGGTCACGCCGCGGAAGCGACCCGCCGGACACCGGTATCCGGCGGGTCGTTGTGTCCATCAGCCGGCGGCTGCGAGCTCCGGCACGAACAGCGCCGCATTGACGGTCCCCACGCCACTCGCCAGGTCATAGCCGGGGAGGGACGGGAATCCGAAGGTGTGCGTCCGGCCGTTCTGGGTGAAGGTGACGACGTTGTTGCCGCTCGTGACGTCCACGATGCCCGGAGCCCCGGACTCAGAAAGCTGGTAGAGGGCTGGGTTGATCACGCCGAGATCGTGACCCGCGTACTGATCGGCGATCGCGACGATGCCCGAGAAGAGCGGCGTCGCCTCGCTGGTGCCGCAGACGATGTAGAAACCTGGCGGCCCGCCACCCGGGAAGCTCTGGTACATGACTGCTGCCCCGTTGCAGGCGCCGCTCATGCTGATGTCCGGCACGCCGCGCTGGCTACCGACCACCGACTTCACGCCGTTCTGATAGCTGGGACGCGAGAAGTAGATCGACAGGCCGCCGCCGCCGGCAAGCGGATTCGGGCCGGCGTCGCCGAAGATCGCCTCCTGGGTCGGCACGTTGTAGGTGTCGTTCCAGACGCTGTCCGGGGCGGTGTGCGCGCCCTTGGCGTTCAGGTGCAGCTGCGTGCCGCCGACGCCCGTGACGAGCGGGTCCGAGTCCGGCCATGAGGTCACGGGGTGCAGGTAGTAGTTGATCCCGAAGAATCCGACGTCGGCGGCTCCGGAGTCGCCGGAGGCGGTGTCGACGGTGATCCCGTGCTTGGCCGCGTTGATGTACGGCTTGCGCAGGTTCATCAGCGACTGCTCCGTGGGGAACGTCTCCTCGGTGGCGCTGAAACTCTGGCTGATGACGTCACCGAGGTGGTGATTGATGACGTAGTCCTCAGCCTCGACGATCTGCGGAAAACCCGTCGTGCCTTCGTTCTCTGAGGTCGGGGTCTCGACCAGGAGGATGTTCGCCCCGGGAGCCATCGCGTGGGAGTACTCGACATCGAGGTCGGTCTCGCCCGCCCACCCCGAGTTCGGATGGGGCACGGCTCCGGCCGGCTGGATGATCTTGAACGACGGCGGCGCCGGGAGGTTGAACGCCTTGTCGAAGACCGCGAGGTCGTGGCGGACGGTGGTCGAGCCGAACGAGTTGACGATGACGATCGTTTTGCCCGCGCCGTTGTATCCGTTGGCATAGAGCGGTGCGAGGTTGTAGGCGGCCTGCATCTGGGCAGGGTCGTAGCAGGCGATCCCGAACTGCTGCTCGCACTGCGCCGTGGTTGGTGGCGTGTTGGTGGAGACCAACTTCGACATCGCGATCCCGGGTTGGATCGCAATCGTTGCTGCGGCCGGAACCGCTGCGAGCGAGCCGACACCCATCGTTGCCAGTCCAAACGTGGCAGTTGCCACGGTCAATCGCACTGCGCGCATGAATTCGACCCCCTGATGATTCTCTCGACACCCGATGACACCACGTTGCGGATGCCGCAGTCAAATTGGCCAGGGCCTCGGTGCGGTGCCCAGTCGAATTGGCAGGCGATCCGTCAGGCGTCGACCCGCGTTCGATGCTGCATGCGGAGTCCTCAGGCTTTGCGAGGCGCCGATACCCAGGCCGGCGGGTCGGCGCCGCGCGGCGCGTACGATCGCACCCGTCGGAATCTGGCTCGACGACATGAAGGGGACCCAGTGAGCACGGTTGACACAGCACGGTTCTGGGACGGGGGAAAGGCGTCCGCGCGCTGGTGGGAGCAGCATCTGACCGGGAGGCTCTCCGAGCACGTGATTGAATCGCGGGTGCTCGAAGGGAACCATCTCGGTGACCCGACAGAGCGGCCACTGTGGGTGTACACGCCACCGGGATACAGCAGCTCGGAGGAGCGATATCCCACTGTGTACGTCATCCAGGGATACACCGGCCAGGCGGTCATGTGGTGGAACCGCACGCCATTCCGCGAAGGGTTTCCCGCCGCCGTGGACCGCATGTTCGCGAGCGGCGAGGCGTCGCCGTGCATCGTCGTCTACGTCGACGCGTGGACCGCGTACGGAGGCTCACAGTTCGTCGACTCACCGGGCACGGGGCGCTACCACACGTACCTCTGCGACGAGGTCGTCCCTTTTGTAGATGCGCATTACCGCACCATGCCGGCTGCGGCGCACCGTGGAATCAGCGGGAAATCGAGTGGCGGCTTCGGCGCGATGATCACACCGATGCTGCGGCCGGACCTCTTTGGCGGCCTCGCGACGCATGCGGGAGACAGCCTCTACGAGTGCTGCTACATCCCTGATTTTGCCAAAGCTGTCCGATTCCTGCGCGCGTACGATGGCGACATCCTCGCGTGGTGGAAGGACTTTCAGTCGCGAACGGCATTCACCAAGGAAGGCGATAACACCCTGGTGATGATCCTCGGGGTCGCGGCGTGCTTCTCCGCACGCGACGACGGGACGCCGGAGTTGCCCTTCGACGGCAAGACGGGACGGCTGCGAGACGAACAGTGGGAACGCTGGCTCGCATGGGATCCAGTGCGCATGGTGCCGCGCTATGCGGACGCGCTCCGAGGTCTGCGCGCGATCTGGATTGACGCCGGAACCCGCGACGACTGGTACCTCGACCTCGGGGCAACGGCGTTTCGCGATGAGCTGGCGAAGATCGGCGTCACCGACGTGGAGTTCGAGCTGTTCGACGCCACCCACATGGGCATCGACTATCGGTACCCGAAATCGTTGGCGTTTCTCAGCGAGCGGCTTCGCTGACGGGCGTGCTCTGCGTGAAGGTCACGACGGCACCGCACGGTCTGCGCTAGGGCCACTGCTGCCAGCTGCGCATCGTCGTCGCGATCGACTCCTCCTCGAGCGCGAGATGCGCGAGCAGGTCCGTCTCGAGCCTGACCAGAGCGGTCACGAGCTGGTCGCGCGCCGGATTGCCGGTGGTGTCGTCGAGGCCGCCGGCGGCCCGCTCGACATCGTCCAGGAGTTCGGATATCGCGCGGTGGTCCGCCTCGAGCTTGTCGACCACATCGGTGAGCGCCGGATTCGACCTGCGCAGCGCCGGGAACATGTCCGCATCCTCGTGCCCGTGGTGCGCGTGCACCACGCGGCAGTGATAGAGGCAGTTGATCTGCAGGGTCCAGATCGGGCTCCGCGTCTGGAGTGCGGCGATCTGTTCCGTGATGCCGGCGGCGGGCGCTCCCGATGCGACCTCGACGGCCAGCGTCCGGCACACCTCGAGATCACCCCGGAGCATGCCGTGGATGAGCTTGAGCTGTCGGTGCATGAGCACCCCGAATGGCTTCTCGCCGCTGCCCCTGGACGTCACCTCAGAGCAGATGCGCCTTTCGGAGCGCGTCCTCGACGCTGCCGATGCCGTCGACCACGTAAGTGGGGGAGTCCTGCTCGAGGACCGTGCGATCGCGAATCCCGGAGGTCACCGCGATCGAGAGATAGCCGAGGGCATTGGCGGCCGCGACATCGGCCTCGGTGTCACCGATGACCACGGCCGGATCGTCATCCGGGACTGTCTTGCGGATCAGACGCGCCTTCTGGAATGCCGGATCCGGGCCGGATGCGGCAATTTCGATGATCTCGAAGAAGGGTGTCAGCGCGAACACCGCAAGCTGTGCGCGCAGTGCCGTCGTCGATGACCGCAGCGAGACGAGTCCACAGCGGTAGATTGCCGCGAGCCGTGTGAGCACCGCGATGGTGTCCGGGAAGAGCACGTCGAACCCGAGGTTGTCCGGTGTCTCGACGAGCTCGGCGAACTGGGCCTCAAATGGGGCGACCTTGCTGTCGTCCAGGCCGCTTTGCGCAAGGATCTCCGCGAGCGCGGTTCGCTGACGCTTCAGGTGCCAGTAGGTCGCGCGATCGAGCGGCTCACCGCCGAGCGAGACGCAGACCAGGCTGTAAACGTGATGGTGACGGGCCGAAGCGTCGAGCAGGGTTCCGTCGAGGTCAAAGACGAGCGTCGGCGGCCGCTGCGCTGGCAATCTGCTCCTCCAACCCGTCTGGAAAAACGCGAGCCGGAGCGAATCCGGTCGCCTCGCGGAACCGCGTGACGTCGAGCACGATATCAGCCGCGGGTTTCTGCCGAGGAAGTTGCTCGAGGGCCGTGCTCGCTCCGGCGACACGCAGCACGGCGGCAGCCGCGTCGCGCACGGTGATGCCGGTTCCCGATCCCACGTTGTAGGTCCCGGAGAGGCCGCACTCCCAGGCCCTGATGACGGCCCGAGCCGCGTCGTCGACATGGAGGTAATCGCGGAGCTCCTCGCCGCCGAAGATGCGGATCGGTTCGCCACGCACTGCGCTCCGAACGAAGTTCGGGATCGCCCGTTGGATCGTGTCCCCGGTGCCGTACAGGACCGTGAGGCGCAGGAGCGCGATCCGCATCTGTTCCTGGGCTTCGAGCACCCGGCAATAGACTTCGGCCGCGACCTTGCTCGCGCCGTACCAGCTCAGCGGGCAGGGCGGTGTGTCCTCGTGAATCGGCTCGTGCCCGGCCGGTAAACCATAGACCTCGGCCGTGCTGGCCACGGTGTTCGCCTGTCCGGCGCGACCGAATCCGTCGAAGAGATGGATGATCCCGGATAGGTTCGCATCGAACGCCGCTCGCGCCTGGTCATCGCCCGCGTGCTTCGGCACCATCGCGGCGAGGTGGATGATCGAATCGACCGCTCCGGCATCGGCGGCTGCGCGCCGGACCTCGTCGCTCCTGGTCAGATCCGCTCGGAAGAACTCGGTCTTCGCCGGCAGGGTCGGCGGCGCGGTACGGCCGATCGACACGACGTCGTGACCGCGTTCGGCCAGAAGGCCGGCGACCCTGCGACCGAGGAACCCGGACCCTCCGGTCAGCAGCACCCTCATATGTGGAGCTTCTGTCTCCGCACCACGAGCTGTTCGCGCTGTGACTCGATGTCGGTCATCGGTACCAGCACGGGCTCGAAGTCCATGCCACGGATCCACACCATTCCGGGCTGCGCGGGGTTCAGCTTCTGCGAAATCTCCGGTGGCGCCTCGTCGCACGCCAGCTTGACGAAGACGTAGGGCATGTTCACCCCGAGCTCCGTGAAGAACAGATGCGTGGTGAAGAAGCGGCCGATGTTGATCTCGGTGGGGTTGGGAATGCCGTTGCGATCGTACGTCAGGTCGACGCCAAAGAGGGCGTCCGGTTCGGAATCGATCGCCAGCACCGCCGCCATGGCGATCTCGTCGACCTGCGGGTCGGCCACGGTGATGGCCGCTCCCGTCGCGCCGGTCACGCCTGACTGCGACACCTTCGAGAGTTCCCAGTAGAGGCGCTTGCGGCCCTGTGCGAGCACCAGCTCGCCCTTGTGCCAGATCGACATCCAGGTGATCGTCTCCGGCTCGAGCAGCTCGGAAGCGGTATACCGTCCCCATCCCTGACGGAGGTCGAGCCACGACCGAGCCGTGTCGAGGTCATGCACAGGCAGCGCGCCACGGCCACCCGCGCCTGTGGCGTCGCGCAACCACATCTGCCCTCCGAACGAGGCGAACGCCTGCTGCAGGTCGGTCTCCGCGTGCACGACCACGGTCTCCGGGACGACGATCCCGGCCGCGTGCCAGCGCTCATAGGAGAGGAACTTGTCCTGACAGACGCGCACGGTCTCGGCGCTCGGCAGGAAGGTGCGCGCGTGCACCAGGTCGCGATGGTCGGAGAGGAACCGAACCTCGGCATCGTTCTGGGCATGGACGAGATCGACGTGTTCCTCGTCGATGATGTCGTTCAGCACCTCGAGGTAGGCGGGGTCACTGGCCAGGGGTACGAGATACCGGCTGTCGGTTTCTGCGCGCATGAGCAGAAACTCATCTGCGTCGGTGCCGACAAGATCGAAGGGCTCGGGCGCGAGGCGCAACGACCGCACGAAGTTCGTGGACGGTGAACCACCCGCGCCGGTGATGAGGATTCGCTTCAACCCCGGGCCTCTGGGCTCGTCTGGAGCATCGGCGCCATGGTAGCCCGGGTCCGGCTCAGTCTCCGGTCACGGTCGGGACACAGCTCCTACTCGTTCGAGTCCTTCCAGCCGAAGTGCTTCCAGCTGAAGACGCCTTTGAGACCGAGGCGCGAGACGTGCAGCTGCTCGAACTCGTCATAGCGGTCCGCAGCGGCCGCGTCGACCGAGAGGTGGACGGCCTCGGTGGTGATCAGCGCGATGTCCGCTGCCGGGGCGAGGTAGTGCTTGTGGTGGTGCGTGTGCTCGAAAACGATGCCGTGAAAGATGTCTTCGCTCGCGAGGGCGGCCACCTCCACAACCTTTCCAATCGTGGCGCCGTCGCTCGTGACGACGGCCTCACCTGTTTTGACGGCGGTCCATGCGATCTGTTCTTCAGCCATGCGACTCATCATAGAGCCGGTGCAATTGGGCGGACTTGATCGCCGCGGTCTGCCCGAACACGAGCAGGAAGATCGCCTCGCGAGCCAGTCGCTGCGCGTGATGGTCCATCGCGATCGCTCTGCCTCCGCCGGCCACGACGAGCGCAGTGGCTGCTCGGAGGGCGAGTTCGGACGCACGAGCCCGCTCCTCGGGCATCGTCTCGGGGAACTCTGATCGAGGGCATTTCGACGTTCATCGAGTTCGGCGAGCAGCGCGTCACTGGCGAGTAGCGACGCGCATCGCCTGGCCACGCCGAGCGCGAGCGAGCCATTGAGACGCAGTCCAGCACGGTCCGCTGTCTGCCACTCGTCGAAGTTCTGGACTGCGATCACGCGGTCGGGTGGGACCGGGTGGTTCTCGAACGAGACCGTCACGGTGGCGCTGGCGTTGACCGCCGCGAGGTGGAGCGGATCCGCGTGGAGGGTGTCGCCGGGGATCGCGTCGACGAGCGCCCACACGATGTCTCCGCCCTCGCGCCGCGCCGCGGCGCGCACCACGTCGATCCGGCCCCAACCCGTCACCCACGGAGCGAGCCCGGTGAAGCGCCAGCCGTCACCATCCGCGATGGCGGTGAGGATTGGTGGCCCGGGCCGGCGGAGCGCGGAGAAGGCAACGCCCGCCCTGACGGCGCCGCTGCAGAGTTGCGCGAGCCAGGCGTCGCGGAGCGGCTGCCGGGCATCGGCTACGGCACGAACGGCGCCGTGGTGCTGGAGCCACACGAAGGTTGTGGTCAGGCAGCCAGAGGCCATGATCTCGATGATCTCGAGTGCCGTGGAGATGTCTGCGATGCCGAGCCCACCGGCATCAGCCGGTCCCGCGAGGCCGTAGAACCCGGCGTCCGCGAGGCGGTCGAGCCGATCGATTGGGACGATGTCGCTCGCGTCCACCTCGAGCGCGCCAGGGAAAAGGACCCCGTCGCTGATCTCGCGAGCGAGCGCGACGTGATCAGCGGTCATGACCATCCGGCCCCGATACCCTGGACGGCTACGCGGGCCGGACTTTGGCGCTGGTGCGCGAACGTCGCGGGCGCGGCCGCACCGGCGTGCGCGGCGGTCGCTCGGGAAATGCAGGGGCTTCGAGCGCCTCCAGCTCGTCGGCGAGCCAGCCGGTCATCGAACCGACGTCGGGCATGACGTCGCGATCCGCAACGATGCCGATGTCGACGCTGCCGTTGTAGCTCATGACGGTGATGTTCAGGCCGAGGCCGTCCATGATCACCGACACCGGGTAGATCGCCTCGAGCAGTGCTCCCGCGCAGTAGAGCGGAATCTGCGGCCCGGGGACGTTGGAGACGACGAGGTTCCATGTCGGGCGCAGGCGCGGGTTGCTCGTCCACGCAAAGGTGAGCTGCGCGGCTCGCGTGAACAGAGCCGGTGGGATGAAGTTGTTGGCGTCCTGCAGCAGTGATGCCGGCAGCGCCTGATGGCGATCCTTCATCTCTGTGAGTGACTCGTGGGTGGCGCGCAAACGCTCGACTGGATCAGCGATTTCCGTGTGCAGCTCCACGCCCATCAGCAGGATCCGGTTGCCGAAGGTTCCCTGTTGCTCCGGGCTTCGCACCGACACAGGGATCTGCGCGATCAGCGCCTCATCGCCGAGTTCCTGATGCTCCATCAACCAGCGGCGCACGGCCCCGGCGCAGATGGACACGACGACGTCGTTGACCGTCACGCCGTGGATGTTCTTGGCATCTTTGACAGCATCGAGCGGCAGCCGTCCGAAGACGATGCGACGATGCGCCGACACCCTGCCGTTGAATGACGTGTGCGGGGGAGTGGGGAGCTTGCGTCCACTGACGACCGGACTCCGGCGCAGCGCTGCCTGCAGCCGGCGTCCCGCGGCGCCGACCATGCTTGCTCCCGGAAGAATGCTGAAGATGCCGACCTCCTCGAAATTCGGCAACGCGGCCGGTAACGAGCGCAGGAGGCGGATCGGGTACTGGGGCGCTCCGATCAGACCGCGCGCGAGCATTTCCAGCTGGGACGGCATGCGTTCCGCCACCTCGCCGTCCGGCTCCGGTGCCGGGCGTCCCTCCGGGGTGAGATCGAGCAGCGAGCCCAGGATCTCCGCGCCGGAGAGGCCGTCGATCACCGCGTGGTGCACCTTGGTCATGAGGGCGACGCGGCCGTCCTCGAGCCCGTGGATCAGGTAGATCTCCCAGAGTGGACGGCTCCGGTCGAGCGGGCGGGAGAAGATGCGCGCAACCTGCTCCTCGAGCTGCGCCGTGGATCCTGGGGGGACGAGCGCCAGTTCGCGGACGTGGAAATCGATGTCGAAGTCGGGGTCATCGACCCAGTACGCGAAATCGAGCCCGAAGGGGACCTCGGCCAACCGCCACTTGAAGATCGGGATCAGCGGGAGCCGCTCCATGATCAGGTTCTGGAGGTCCGCCAGGGTGAGCGTCCCTTCGGGAGCGGTCGACGGGTCGAGCACGAGCACCCCCGAAACGTGACCGTAGATTCGGGGCGTTTCGAGGGCCAGGAATTGGGCGTCGAGGCTGGTGAGCTGGCGCATGGACTGTGGGCGAACACTGGCAGAACCCGCGGAGAACGGTCAACCCAGCCTATTCACCTATGCATGTGGGATCGTTCGCACGTGCCCCCGGAGATCCTCACCATCGAGACCCCAGAGCTGGGCGATCGAAGCTACGCAATCATCGCCGGCACCGAGGCCGTGGTCGTTGACCCGCAGCGGGACATCGATCGCGTGCTCGAGCTCCTCGCCGGACGGGACGTCAACGTGCGCCATGTTGTCGAGACCCACATCCATAACGACTATGTCTCCGGAGCGGCCCAGCTCTGCCGGGTCACCGGCGCAACCCTGGTGATCCCGGCCGGTGAGTTGGTGGGCTATCCGCGGCGGTCAATCGCCGACGGCGAGGAGATCGAGCTCGGCGCGTTGCGGCTCGTGGCGCGACACACTCCCGGTCACACCCCGACGCATATGACGTATGTCCTCGAGGACGACGGACGACCCGTCGCCGCCTTCACCGGCGGCTCGATGCTCCTCGGCTCGGTGGGGCGCACCGACCTCGCCGGCCCCTGGGTGACGGATCGCCTCAGCCATCTGCAGCACCGCTCGGTGAGGCGGCTCTCGAAGGAGCTCGCGGACAGCGCCGCGATCTTGCCCACCCACGGTTTCGGCAGCATGTGCGGAGCGGGATTCCCGGTTGGCGCGCCGGACACCGCGGACGCGGGGCACCAGCGCGCGGAGAACCCGGCGTTGCTCATGGACGAAGACCCATTTGTGGCCCGCCTCGTCTCCGGTCTGGACGCGTTTCCGCGCTACTACGCACACATCGCACCGAGAAACCGCGAGGGTGCTGGGACAATCGCCCACGAGCTGCCGGCACCGAGCGATCTCGCCGCGCTCGCAGCACGCGCAGGGGCAGGGGAGTGGGTGATCGATCTCCGCGAGCGTCGCGCTTTCGCGGCCCGGCACATGGTCGGCACGCTCGGATTCGAGCTCTCCGACCCGTTCACGACCTACCTGGGGTGGCTGCTGCCGTGGGGGAGTCCGCTGAGCATGATCGGGTCCGCAGGCGATCTCGCTGCTGCACGACGTGCCCTTGCGCGCATCGGCATCGACAGGATCGCAGCGTGCCATGTCATGGACGAAGGAGCCGGCGGCGACCCGTGGGCCGGGGTCGAGACCGCGTCGTACCCGGTGGTCGGATTCAGGGAGCTGAAACCGCACATCGGCGATCCCGGAGAGGTCGTGGTCGACGTGCGGTTGGGGCGCGAATGGCGCGAGGGCCACCTCGCCACTGCAGTCCACATCCCCGTGCACGAGCTGCCGGACCGCCTCGCCGAAGTTCCCGACGGACGGGTCTGGGTGCACTGCGCCGCCGGCTATCGCGCGGCAATCGCCGGCTCGCTGCTCGCTCGCGCCGGGCGTCACGTCATCGTGGTGAGCGATCAGTTCACCAGCGCCGTCGAAGCGGGGCTCGAGATCGTCTCCGACTGCGACTGACCGCCGGTGACCGGGGCCGCGCGATGACCGTTGCCAGCGGGCTGGCGCAACGGCTGGGGCACCTTCCTCCGGCACGCACGCGGGCGGTGAGCGTGCGCCGCGATATTGAGATCGTGATGCCGGACGGCGTGACCCTCCGGGCCGACCGCTACCGGGCGAGCGGGAACGGGACCGAGCCGATCGTTCTGATGCGGAGCCCATATGGCCGAGGCAACCTCTGGGGGTTCGGCGCCCGGCTCTTCGCGGAGCGCGGCTTCCAGGTGCTCGTGCAGAGCTGCCGTGGCACCGGCGGTTCCGATGGCGACTTCGACGCGTACCGGCACGAAGCCGAGGACGGGCTCGCCACGATCGCCTGGATCGAACGGCAGCCCTGGTTCTCGGGAAAGATCGCGATGTTCGGCCCGAGCTATCTCGGGATCGTGCAGTGGGCGGTAGCCACGGACCCGCCGCCCTCACTGCGCGCGCTCGCCGCGCCGATATCGTCCGCTCGAGTTCGGGCCTTCACGTACCCCCGGGGCTCGTTCTCTCTCGAAAGCACGCTGGCATGGCTCGGCACGCTGGAAGGCCAGCGTCGTCAATGGCGAACGGGCCCCCGCGATCAACTCGCCGCTCGGCGGCGAATGCGGCGAGCACCGTCAACGCTCCCGCTCCGTGACGCCGATGTGGCCGTGACCGGCGCGCACGTCCCGTTCTATCAGGACTGGCTCACCCGCCAGGAAGACGATGCCTTCTGGGCGCCGGTGGCGTTCGATCGCCACCTTGCGGCGCTCGCCGTCCCGGTGACGATGGTCACCGGCTGGTACGACATCTTCCTGCCGGCGCAACTCGCGGACTATCGCGCGCTCCGGGATGCCGGCAGGGACGCCCGGCTCACGATCGGACCCTGGAAGCACACGGACCCAGGCGTGGAAGCCGAGAGCATGCGCGACGCGCTGGCGTGGTTCGACACCCATCTGCGTGGCGATGACGGCGGCAGGTCGCGGTCGCGGGTTCGGCTCTTCGTCGGCGGCGACCGGCGCTGGGTGGAGGTGGAGGACTGGCCGCCGCCGGCGCGCAGCGTCCTGTGGCACCTGCAACCGGGAGGCGTGCTCCATACCCGCACATCGCCGGCGTCGCCTCCCGATCGCTATCGCTATGACCCGGCGAACCCCACGCCGTCAGTCGGCGGCAGCATTCTCGGCCGGTCAGGAGGGCGGCAGGACAACCGTGCCCTGGAGAGCCGCGCCGACGTGCTGACCTATTCCACGGCTCCCCTGGTGCGGGACGTCGAGGTGATGGGTCCCGTGACGGCGAACCTGCACGTGCGGTCGACCCGCGAGCACTCCGACTTCTTCGTCAGGCTCTGCGACGTCGAACCGTCGGGGAGGTCGTGGAACATCTGCGACGGGCTCACCCGTCTCACTCCGGCAGCCTGGGAGCGACATTCCGACGGCATTGCACGCGTCGAGGTGAGCCTCTGGCCGGCCGCGCACGTCTTCCGGCGCGGGCACCGGATTCGTGCGCAGGTGTCGAGCGGCGCGCACCCTCGATTCGTCCGCAACCTCGGCGGGGAGATCCGCTGGCGACGGCGGTGACCATGCACGTCGCCGATCAGGAGGTCTGGCACGATCCGGACCACCCCTCGGCGATCGTGCTGCCGATCCGGGACCCCGCCTAGGTTAGTGAGAGGCTCCGGCAGGGACGCGTTGCCGCTGCGAGCCCTCGTCCTCGGGCTCGGGATGCTTCGGAGGATCCTCGACCTTGTCGAGCGCGCCGAGCCAGCTCGGAGGGGGTGAACCGGATGGCACCGGTGGGGTGTCCGGCCCGTCGTCACCGCGCCCGGGATCGTCGTCGACCGGCGCCTGCTGGTTGTGGTCGTTGTCGAACTGGATCAGGTAGATCGAGGCGATCAACGTCATCGTCACGAATGCGAAGACCGAGAAGGGGATTCGCGCAGCCCAGCTCAGGCTGTCAGGAAGACCGGGCATGAAGGCGATGAGCACGGCGCTTGCGATGCCGACGCCCGGCGGCAGGAGCCAGACCCACACGCTGCGACCTTCGCGGTCGACGCCGAGGCGCCGCTCGAGACTTCTGAAGCGGCCTGCAAGCCACTCTTTCATTGCGGCCATCTCTGTTCTCCTGACTTCAGTCTATCGTGGAATCACATGAGCGCTGTGGTGACCGGACAGATCATTGGCGCCGGGGAGCTGAAGCGACTGTCGCCTCGGTTCTGGCTGGCCCGGCAGACGCAGCTCGCCCTTTTCTGGGGACCGGTCTTCATCGCGTCGGTCGTTGTCGCATTGATCGTCAATGTCACGTCGGCAGACCTGTTGCCGGTCGTCGTCGCGCTCATCGCCTGCACGGCGTGGCTCGTCGAGCGGGGCCGATACCGGTCGTGGGGATACGCCGAGCGCGAGGACGACCTGATCGTGACCCGAGGCCTGCTGTTCCGGCACGTGTCGGTGGTCCCGTACGGCCGGATGCAGTTCATCGACGTCACGGCCGGGCCGATCGATCGAGCGTTCGGTCTCGCCACTGTGCAACTCCACACGGCGGCGGCTGCGACCGACGCGCGCATCCCGGGGCTCATTCGCGTCGACGCCGACGCGCTGCGAGATCGCCTGGCGCTGGTGGGGGAGGCCAAGGCGACCGGGTTATGAGCCAGATGCCGCCGACGATGCCGCCGGCAGCCCCGATGGAAGTGGGCCAGAACTGGCGCCGTCTGCATCCGCTGTCGCCGGTCGTCCGCTTCGGCCGGGTGCTCATCGGCGTGATCGTCGTCGCCGTGCCATCGATCGCCGAGCAGCCGGCGTTCCACCGCCAGGACGACGGCTTCCCCGTCTCCGTGATCATCTACGCGGCGCTCCTCTTCCTCGGTGGTCTCGGTGGGTTCATCTCGTGGCTGGTGACGAGATGGCGGATCGCCGAGGGAAATCTCCAGATCGAGACCGGGTTCATCCGCCGCCAGTCGCTGCGGATCCCGCTTGCCCGAATCCAGGCCGTCGACGTGATCTCTCCGCTCTCCGGTCGATTTCTGGGCCTGGCCGAGGTGCGCGTCGTCTCTGCCGGTCGCGGCGCCGAGCACGGGCGGCTCGCCTATCTCACGGCCGCGCAGGCGCCGGTGGTGCGCGCCCGGCTGCTCGCACTCGCCCACGGACTCGAGGTGGGGACGCCCGAGCCGCCGTCGTTGCCGCTGCTCCACGTGCAGAACGGCCTCCTGCTGCCGGCACTGCTGATGCGATCGCAGGTGCTGGCCCCGATTCTCATCGCCATCGCGGCCGTCGCCGCAATCGCGGCCGCTCCGCTGGTCGGGGCCGGCGCGCTCGGGAGCGCGGTCACCGTCCTGGTCATCAGCGGGCTCGGCGTGGCGCGTGTTTTCAACGAGGACTTCGACTTCACCATCAGCGAGGCGGGCGACGGTGTCCGGCTCGACCGCGGCCTCCTGCAGCGGCGGCACGAGACGATCCCCTACGGGCGGATTCAGGCTGTCCGCGTCGTGGAGCCCTTCTTCTGGCGCGTGTTCGGCTGGGCCCGTCTCGAGGTCGACGTCGCCCGTCAGAGCGTTTCCCGGGAAGCCGACCGTGACGCGCAGCAGGTGGCCCGCACGCTCATCCCGGTGGCATCGCGCGACCAGGCGCTCTGGCTGCTCGCGCGTGTCATGCCCGACGCGCATCCGAACCCACCACCGGACGCAGGCCCGCCATTGCGAGCTCGCCTCAAGGCCCCGCTGTCCTTCCATTTTCTGGCTGCCTGGTTCGGGCAGCGATACATGTATGCCCGGACCGGGCGCGTGCAGAAGTCGACCATCATCGTGCCGCTTGTGAAGGTGCAGAGCGTGCGCCTCAAGTCCGGGCCACTCCAGCGCGCTTTTCACGTGGCGACAGTCGATGTCGACACGGCCGGGCGTCGCTGGCAAGCCTCAGCGCGCTGCCGCGACGAGGCCGAGGCGCTCGAGATGGTGCGCCATGTCAGCGAGCGCGCCCGGCTCTCGCGGCGGGTGCCGCCACCACGCCCGGCGGCCCCCGTGCCGGTTCCGGCCGCCGGTTAGCGTCGCGTCCGTGGCAATATCGCAGTACTGATGGCGGTGACAGCCCGGTGCGACTGCGACGGAGAGGAGACACCGATTTTCCGTCTCGCCGCGGTGATCCTCGATGGGAGGATGGCCCGCGTCTGTCCTCACTGCGCGTCGAAGTACAAGGACCGCATCGAGATGCCGTACTCCCCGCGCGCGGATCAGGGTGCGATCCAACCGAGCACGTCGAGGGAGGTCTGGTAGCGCCGTGACATTCGTCGCACGCCTGGACGCGTGCGTCGAAGCGTCCGGGTCGCTCCTCTGTTGCGGCCTCGATCCAGACGGGTTCTCGAGCGCCGCCGATGCCGAGCACCGAGTGCTCGAGCTGGTGGATGAGACCCTCGAGCACGTCTGCGCCTTCAAGCCGAACCTGGCGTTCTTCGAGCAACTCGGCTCCGCCGGGTACGCGATCCTCGAGCGCCTTCGCGCGCACATCCCGCTCGATCGCATCCTGATCCTCGATGCAAAGCGCGGGGACATGGGCAACACCGCCGAGGCGTACGCGCGGGCGCTGTTCGACGTGCTCGGCGCCGACGTCGTGACCGTCAATCCGCTCCTCGGCAGCGATTCGGTGTTGCCATTCCTGCAGCGGCCGGATCGCGGAGCGCTGCTGATAGCGCGGAGCAGCAATCCTGGCGCCGTCGACCTGCTCGATGCCCGGCTGGAATCGGGCATGCCGGTGAGTACCCGCATCGTGGAGCTGGGCCTCAGCTGGGATCCCGGTGGGAGCGTGGGTTTCGTCGTGGGTGCGACCAGGCCCGAGGCGGTAGCCGCCGTCAGGTCCGCCGCGCCGGACGCACCGCTGCTGCTCCCTGGCGTGGGAGCCCAGGGCGGTGCGCTCGAGGAATCTGTGGCCGCAGGGCTCGACGCCCGCGGCCGGGGCGTGATCATCCCGGTGAGCCGCGGGCTCGCCGCAGCACCGGAAGGCGCCGCCGGCGCGGCTCGAAAGCTCCGAGAGCGTATCGAGGAAGTCCGCGCCGCGGTTGCACACGTGTGAGCGTCCCAGTCGCACTCGTTCGCAACGACGACCAGGACCAGCATGCGAGTGCCGGTCATCCCGAGCGGCCGGACAGAGTGCGGGCGATCCTCGACGAGATTGCCGCGGACGCGGCCCTCGCCGCTTTGCCGTGGCTCGAAGCACCGGAAGCGACGCGTGACCTGCCCCTGCTCGTCCATTCAGAGGACGAAGTCCGGCGGGTGGCGAGCCTCGCGGCACAAGGGGGCGGCTGGTTCGATCCCGACACGTACTGCAGCGCCGAGTCGTACGTCGTGGCGCTGCATGCTGCATCGTGCGCCGCACGCGCTGCCGATGCGGTGATGCAGGGCGAGACCCGCTCATCGTTCGCCGTGATCCGGCCGCCCGGACATCACGCCACACCCAACCTCCCCATGGGATTCTGCCTGTTCAACAACGCAGCGATTGCGGTTCGCATCGCTCAGCAGGCAGGTGCCGCGCGCGTGGCGATCGTCGACATCGACGTGCATCACGGCAACGGCAGCCAGGACATCTTCTATGCAGACCCGTCGGTGCTGTACACGTCGTTGCATCAGTACCCGTGGTACCCGGGCACGGGACACGCGTCGGACCGCGGTGATCCCGGCGCGTCGGGAACGACGGTCAACGTCCCGGTGCCGCCTGGGACCGACGGCACCCGATGGCTCGAGCTCTTCGACGAGATCGTGATCCCCGAGGTGACCGCATTCGGCCCCGACCTGGTCATCGTGAGCGCTGGATTCGACGCGCATCGCGATGACCCGCTTGCCGAACTGCGGCTCGAGGATGAGACGTACGCGGCGATCGCCGACCGAGTGCGCACGCTCGCGGAGGCGCAGTGCGAGGGACGATCCTTGTGGCTTCTCGAAGGCGGCTACGACCTTCGAGCAATCGCCGCTTCGGTGGCGGGATGCCTGCACGTGCTCGCCGCCTGACCCGAGCCGGCTCGCCGGTGATGACCGTCGCCGCGGTCGCGCTCGGTTGTGTCGCGCTGTTCACCGCCTGCGGATCGCTTCCCGGGACGTCCTCGCCTCCGCCGTCGAATACGCCCAGCGTCGTCACCATCAGCACACCCAGCCCGACTCCGCAGATCGTCGGCACGACGCGCACCGTTGTCAGTCCGCTCGGACTGCGGGTTCACTCGACGCCGGTGCTCGAGTCCTCGAATGTTGTCGGCGGGTTCTCGCAGGGGAGGCAGTTCACCGTGCTCCAGTATCAGAGCGGAGGTGGAGGCTGGTATCGCGTTCAGGGCCAGTCGCTCGGCGGTTGGATCGTCGCCGATCCGACACTCACCGCCGAAGGCGCGTTCAACACGTTCGCGGAGGCTGACGGCTTCACCGCCCTCTATCCGCAGAACTGGGGCTTTCAGAACGAGTCGTTCGGGACTCTGTTCGTTCCGCAGCAGGGAACCGGGCAGAGCATCGTGCTCGAGGTTGCCAACAGTCTCAAGTCGTTCGGGGCCGAAGGCCTGCCCGGGTATACGCAATCGAGCTCATCACCGGCTCTCGTGTGCGGCTACACCGGCGCGCTGAGCTACTACATGAAAAATGCAACGTCCACCGGCGCAACACCGCCACCACTGCCGGTCGCGCGGCAACCGCTGTACGCCGAGGTCCGCTTCAGGATCGATTCGTCGCACGCCGTGCTGATCGGTTTCAACTATCAGAACAGCAGTCAGCTCGACGTTTTCGCGGCGCTGTACAACTCGCTGGCATTTCCATTCCCGCTCTGCGAGGCACCCGCAGCAATCACAACGCCGAAGCCTTAGAGAACAGTCGTCCCGGTGCTCTGGTTGACGCCGGGGACGGTGTTGCTGTTCACGATCGCCGTGTTGGCGACCGACATCCCTGCTGCGGCAATCAGCAGGATGCCGACGTACGCGGCGCCGAGACCGAGACGGCGCGACGCGGCAGCCTGTTCGGGGCTGGGTTGCTGATTGGCACGGCGGAACCGTCCGATGGTGTGGAAGATCCCGAGGATGAGAAAGATGATGCCGATCGGGTTGCCGAAGAGCAGCACGACTCCCGCGACGACGAGCAATCCCACAACGTTCATCCACTTCGGAATCGCGTCGGCAACCTTGGCGCCGTCGAGGAAGCCGACGGGAATCAGGTTGATCAGGTTGAGGAAACAGCCGAAATACGCGAGCGCCAGGAGCAGATAGCGGAAGTATCCGGCGTCTGCGATGCCGGCGAGCATGAAGCAGAGCAGTGCTGCGACCGTGCCGATCGCGGGACCCGCGAGCGCGATGATCCCGGACTTGCCTGCGTCCGCGGGAGCACGGCGCAGATTGGTCACCGCCCCGAGCGGGCCGATGAAGATCGGAAGACGGGCCGGGAGTCCCATCCATCGCGCCACGAGGAAATGCCCGAGCTCGTGGATCAGGATCAGCACCACGATGCCGACCGCGAAGGCCGGTCCGAAGAACAGCGTGTAGAACCAGATCGCGATCACCATCGTGATGAGCGTCGGTCCGAAAGTGCCGAACTTGACCAAAAAGAGGCCGTACTTCAAAAAGGCGAAGAGGCCGGCGAGGATGCCGCCCGCGGCTCCTTCGCGGCGGCGCCGCTGCTGGCGAGGTGCCGTTGGGCTGTGCTGCTGCGGACCCGCAGGACGCGCCGGTGGAGGAGGAGGCAGCCAGGAAGCGCTGTCGCCGGTGGTGGTGACGGAGTTGTCCGGCAGCCACTGATAGACCGGCGCCTGATCCCCTTCAGGCGGTGGAAGCTGACTCATCTGTCTCGATCATGGCACGGCATGCGGAACCCGCCGGAGAATCGTTGGCGGTAAGGTGTGCCGTCACATGAGTGCGGAAAGCCTCCGGGGCATGCGGCTCGGGATCGTCGGCACTGGCGTGATGGCCGAGGCGATGCTCGCCGGTCTGCTCGAGCGCGACCTCATCGAAGCGCGCAACGTCGTCTGCACGCATCCGCGGGCGGAGCGCCGCGAGGCCCTCGTCGCAACCCACCACGTCAACGTGGCCGAGCGCAACATCGAGGCGGTCACCGACACCGACGCGGTGTTGCTCGGGGTCAAGCCGCAGATGCTTCGCGGCGTCATGGCGGAGCTGAAGGGGTCGCTGCGCCCGGATCAACTCGTCATCAGCATCATCGCGGGGGCGACGACAACGGCCCTCGGCGAGGGTCTCGACCACGCCGCTGTGGTGCGCTGCATGCCGAACACGCCGGCACAGATCGGACGCGGCGTCACCGTCTGGTTTGCGACCGAGACCGTGGACGAGGTGGGCAAGGCACGGACCCGCGCCATGCTGGCAGCACTCGGGCGCGAGTTCGAGGTGCACGACGAGCGCCAGGTCGCCATGGCCACCGCCGTCAGCGGCACCGGACCCACGTACATCTTCCTGTTCATCGAGGCGCTGACCGACGCCGCCGTCCATCTCGGATTTCCGCGCCACGTTGCGCGCGAGCTCGTGCTCGACACCATGCAGGGGAGCGCCGAATTCGCGCTCCAGAGCGGCAAGCACGTGGCCCAGCTGCGCGACATGGTCACCTCGCCGGGCGGAACATCGGCCGAGGCGCTCTACGAGCTCGAGCGCGGCGGGCTCCGGACGGTCATCAGCGACTCGGTATGGGCGGCATTCCACCGCACGCTGCAGCTCGAGGCCACACTCGAGAACCGTGGCGGGGAACAGCCGGCGGCACCGCCCCGCGCGAAGGGACGGGGCGCCTCGCGACGCTGAGCAGGGCGGGTCTGCACTCCGCGCGTGGGGGATCGCATACTCCCATGCACGATGCCCAGCACCCATCTCATCGGCATGCTGCTCGGGGTCGAGGAGGACTGGCCGGCCGCGTTCGAGGCGTTGCTGGGCAGGGCCGACCTCGCCATCCGCGAGGGCGGCGAGACGCATCACTTCACCACCGAGCGGATGACCATCGAGCCTTTCGATCTCCGCATGAAGCCGCGGCACGCACTGGTCATCGACCGGCTCGGCTGGTGGTATCCGATGCCCCGAGAGTGGTTGAAGAAGGTGGTGCTCATGGATCGAGTCCACCTGCTCAACAACCCGTTCACGTTCCAGGCGATGGAGAAGCACGCGGCGTATTGCGCGATGATCCGGCTCGGGCTCAAGGTGCCCGAAACCTGGATGCTGCCCAACAAGACCCCTCCGGACAACCCGCGTTTCCAGGGAACCGCTGAGCGGTATCTGCGGTACTTCGACCTCGAGGCGGTGGCGCGCGCGGTGGGAATGCCCTTGTACATGAAGCCGTTCGACGGCGGGGCGTGGGTTGGGGTTTCCCGCATCGAGAACGCGGAGACCCTGTACCGCGCCTACGACGAGTCCGAGCAGCGGCTGATGCACCTGCAGGCGTCAGTGGACGGCTTTGACGTCTTCGCGCGCAGCCTCGGCATCGGCGCGGAGTCGGTTGTCCTCCATTTCCATCCGGAAAAGCCGATGCATGACCGGTATTCGGTCGACCACAGCTTCCTCACGCCGGAGGTGGGCGACGAGGTGCTCACCATCCTGCGCACCGTCAACGCCTTCTTCCGATGGGAGCTCAACAGCTGCGAGACGCTGGTTCGCGGTGACGACGTCTATCCCATCGACTACGCGAACGCCACGCCGGACCTCGCGTTGACGAGCCTCCACTACTACTTCCCGTGGGCGATTCGCAGCCTCTTGAAGTGGGTGGTGTTCTGCTGCGTCACGGGCCGGCTGCAGACCGTGGACCTCGACACGGAGCAGTACTACGCTATCGCCGATCGCGCCGACCTCAGCTACGACGAGAAGCTTGCCGGGTACCGCAAGCTCGCCGACAAGCAACTCGACGTCGACCGCTATCGCGAATTCTGCGAGCGGCACCTCGCGCACGTCGACGAGCTGTCGGTGGCGTGGGTGGAGAGCCCGGAGTTCGACCGGATCATCGTCGACACCGTCCGGAATACCTTCCCCGCGCACGAGCACGAACAGTTCATCGCCCATTTCCGAGGGCTGCTGGCGGCCTGGGCTCATGATCAACGCGCGACGGCGGCGTAGAGTGAACCACCCATGACCCACATTGAGTTCGTGTCCAGCCCGAGGCCGACGGTCGGCGTCGAGATGGAGCTGGAGCTCATCAACCGCGACACCCGCGAGCTGGTGAGTGGCGCCCACGAGATCCTCGGTGAGCTGAACGCCCCCCATGGCGAGCCGGGTCACCCCAAGGCCAAGAAGGAGCTGCTCCAATCGACGGTCGAGATCATCACCGGCATCTGTGAGACCGCCGCCGAGGTGCAGGCGGATCTCGCGGCAACGATGGCCGAGCTGCGCGAGCACACCGAGCCGCGCAACCTGGAGCTGATCTGCTCGGGCACGCACCCCTTCAGCGACCCCGCGCTCCAGGAGATCAGCCCTGACCCGCGCTATCAACGGCTGGTCAACGACATGCAGTGGCCGGCAAAGCAGATGCAGATCTTCGGCATCCACGTGCATGTCGGGGTCCGCAGCGGTGAGAAGGCGATCGCGATGGTCAACGCGCTCTCCGCCTACATTCCGCATTTCCTGGCGCTGTCGGCGTCGAGCCCGTACTGGATGCGCCACGACACCGGGATGGCGTCGTGGCGTTCGAAGGTCTTCGAAGGCCTGCCAACCGCGGGTCCGCCCTGGATTCTCAGCGGCTGGCCGCAGTTCGAGCAGCTGATGGACACGCTCATCTCATCGCACACCATCAAGACGATCCGCGAGGTGTGGTGGGACATCCGTCCGCACCCGGGTTTTGGCACCGTCGAGATTCGCGTCTGCGACGGCATCCCCACGCTGCGCGAGGTCGGTGTCGTTGCAGCCCTGAGCCAGTGCCTCGTGCACCAGTTTGACGTCATGATCGACCGCGGCTACACGCTGCCCACCCCGCGCGCGTGGCTTGTTCGCGAGAACAAATGGCGGGCCGCCCGGCACGGGCTCGACGCCTCGATCATCGTCGATGAGGGCGGCACCACCGTGCCGCTGCGTAAGGCGATCCGCGAGCTGGTCGAGGATCTCACGCCGATTGCAACGCGGCTGGCTTGCACGAACGAGTTGCGCGGCGCTCTGGACATCATGGAGCGCGGCTCGAGCTACATCCGCCAGCGCGAGGTCGTCGAGGCCGGCGGCTCGCTCGTCGATGTCGTCGACAGCCTGATCGCGGAACTGCATGCCGACATGCCCGCGTCACGCTCGGCGGTGCTCGAAGCGGTGGGCAAGCAGGTGGTCGGCGCCGCGGACTGAGGGGTCGCGAGATGCGGCTTGACGATATCGCCGCCGGAGTTGACCCGCGTCTCAATACGCGTAGAGCTGCAGTTCCGTCGCGAAACGATCCGCGATCTCGAGGCATGCATCCAGATCCGGGTGGCGCACGATGACCATCCCGTCGGAGATGAGGGTCATCAACCAGTCCCTGCGCGGAGCGCCGATCGGCAGGAGGTCGATCGTGCACACCCACTCGCCGTAATCGGAGAGCAGGCGCGACAGTCCTTCGATATGCGTGATGCGCCCTTGCCCTTGCGCGCGCTTGAAGATCGACGCCGCGTTGTAGCGCCGCTCGATCCGCTCCGAGAGGCGTCCGTGGAGGAGTGCCTCGGCCCACTGCTGGAACAGGTCGATGTCATTCGCGAAATTCATGACATCGACGGTGCGAGCGCCCGCGGGGCGCGCGCCGATCTCGCCGAACACCACCTCACCGTTGTCGCGCCGGTACCACTCCATGTGGGTGAACCCATCGCGGAATCCGAGGGCCCGCAACACGTCGCGGCCCATGGCGCGACCGCTCGAGAGCTCGGGTGCGTCGATGTCGCGCATGACCATGGTCACCGGGCTGATCCACTCCAGCTGTCGGGCGATCAAGGGTCGCGGCCGGTACCAGGCGATGTTGTCGAAGAGCACCTCACCGCCGGCGCAGATGGTGTCGTACGTGTACTCGGTGGCTTCGACGAACTCCTCGACGCTCACCTCGTCCACCCACACGAGTTTCGGAAGCAC
Organism: Candidatus Dormiibacterota bacterium; assembly: GCA_963791435.1. Lineage (GTDB taxonomy): Bacteria > Chloroflexota > Dormibacteria > Aeolococcales > Aeolococcaceae > Palsa-851. The sequence continues at coordinate 614,615 of CAWBSL010000002.1, read as the reverse complement.
GGCGTCGAGTGCCGCTGCGTTGTCGACGCGGTACGTATCGGCTGATCCTGCGCCGGCGATCGGCTTGACGATGATCGGGTAGCCGATGCGCTCGGCCGCCGCGCGCACCTCTGTCGCGGTGGCGCAGCGGTAGTGGTGCGGCGTGCGGATGCCCGCGGCGTCGAGCACCTGCTTCATCCGCTCCTTGTCGCGAAAAGGGATGGTCTGTTCGACGGTCATGCCCGGAATGCCGAGTGCTTCGCGGATTCGCGCCGCCAGCACCATGGTCGGCTCCCACAGCGACGCGACATGATCGACGTGGATGCCGGCGGCGCGCTGCACCACCTCGTGCACGATCGCATCCTCGTGCGCAAACGAGGGTATCTGCCAGTACGCGGCGAGGTTTTCTCGGGCCAAATCCGGCAGCCCGGAGAGCGGCTGATCGCCGGCACCGATGACCTGCGCTCCTGCGCGGGCCAGACCGCGCGTGAAGAACGGCATCTCCGCCGGATAGCCCGGCGAGATCATCAGCACCGTGCCGCTCATGACATCTCCCGCAACTCGACGCGCGCGACCTCGACGACGCGTCGCAGCCCGGCCTCGACCGCCGCGGTGTCGGGGTGCCGGAGGATCACGTAGCCCTCACCCTCGTAGGTGCCGGACGCCGGCTGCCCCTCGGCGGGCAGGTCCGCCTCCACGACGAGATCGCCGAGCTCGCGCTGCAGGGTGTCGAGCCCGTGGATGCCCGCCACGGACCCGCTTCCCTGGGCGCGGAGGTACGCCGCCCCGACGGCGTATCGGCGCTCCGGCGGCGTGAACTCGCCGAAGATCTCGAGGCGCGCCCACGCGCGCATACATGTCGACGTCGTGAGAATAGGACAGCAATGACGTGAACTGGGCACCGGGCGGGCGCGCGGCCACCTCACTGATGGCGATCCGCCCGTCGGGACGCCGGAACCACTCCATGTGGGTGAGCCCGGTGCGCAGGCCGAGCGCACGCAAACCCCGGAGCCCGTCCGCGCGGATGGGGTCGAACTCAGCGCCCGAGATGTCGCGCGGCAGGAGCACCGCCCACTGGATCCACGGATTCTCGAGCACCTCGAGCGGAGTGGGGAGGTAGCGAGAGATCGAATGCCAGACGAGCTCGCCCTCGACCAGCACGCTGTCGAAGCTGTGCTCGGCGCCCACCACAAGCTGTTCGAGGAGCACCGGGTTCGAGCCGTCAGGGGGATCGGCCCGAAGCCACGCCTCGAGCTGGCTGTCGCTCTCGATCCGAAACGTCGAGCGCGCGCCCGCTCCGGCGGGCGGCTTGGCGACGATTGGGAAGCCGAGCTCGACCGCGGCGGCTCGCGCCGCATCGGCGGAGGAGGCGAGACGGTGTCCGGCGCAGGGCACGCCGTTCGCCTCGAAAACGGTCTTCATGCGCTCCTTGTCGCGGAAGTTGTGCGCCACGTCGGCGCCCATGCCCGCGATGCCGAGCGCGTCGCGCACCTCGCCGAGCGGGACCTGCAACTGCTCGAGCATCCCCACCAGCGCGTCGATGCCGCCGAGATGGCGCGCCATGAAGCGCGTGGCGTCGGCGATCTGCTGCGGGTCGGTCCCGTCGGCGACCCGGTAGTGGCCTGCCAGGGCGGCGCGGAGGTGGTCGGGCAGACGGGTCTCCGGATCCTGACTGATCAGGCCGAGCCGGACGTCCGGCAGCGAGGCGGCGGCAGCGATGAACCGCACCGTGGCCGGGAGCAGGAAGGGAGCGACGAAGACCGCGTTTGCCATGGGATCTCTCGGGAGTTTAGACAGGCGGCGCGGGGCGGGTCGGGACCCAGCGGGTAGGATCTGGGCGTGAACGTCATCTTTGTGGAACCTGCTTTCCCTGCAAACCAGCGCGAGTTTGTTCGCGGCCTCGCGGAGGCCGGCGCGAACGTGATCGGCATCGGTGAGCGTCCGGCCGACTGGCTCGACGCCGACCTGCGAGGGTGGATGCTCCACTACGAGCAGATCCCGAACGTCACCGATGTGGGCGCGCTCATCGAGGCGGTTCGCTTTGCGCAGAGCAAAGTGTGGATCGATGCGCTCGAGTCCACGATCGAATCGCACACGATGGCTGCCGCGCATGCGCGTGAGGCGTGCGGCATTCCGGGGACGTCGGTGCACACCGCCTTCCTCTGCCGCGACAAGCCGGCGATGAAGGAGGCCTTGCGAGCGGTCGGAATCCGAACCGCGCAATCCACCGGCGCTTCGAGCTCCGCCGAGGTGCGTGAGTTCGTGGCGCGAGTTGGCTATCCGATCATCCTCAAGCCGCGCGCAGCCGCCGGAGCATCAGGCACGAGCCGTGTCGACTCGGACGCAGAGCTCGACCGCGCGCTGGCGGAGTTGGGAGCCTCGGGTGCCGAGGACATCGCGGTGGAGGAGTTCGTCGAAGGCCACGAGGGCTTCTACGACACCATCAGCATCGACGGCCACCCGGCCTACGACTTCATCTCGCACTACTACCCGAACGTGCTCGAGGCGATGCGCGAGCGCTGGATCAGCCCGCAGTTCATCTCGACCAATCGCATCGACTCGGCGGGCGACTACGGCGAGGTGCGCGAGCTGGGCCTTCGCGCGATCGAAGCGCTCGGGATCGGGACGTCAGCGACCCATATGGAGTGGTTCTTCGGACCCAAGGGCCTGCGTTTCAGCGAGATCGGATGCCGGCCACCCGGCGTGCGCGCCTGGGATCTCTATGCCGCGGGCAACGACGTCGACATCTACCGTGAATGGGCCAACGCGATCGTCCACCACCAGGTCGAGCATCCACTCTCGCGGCGACGCGCCGCAGGAATCGTCGCGCTGCGTCCGGATCGGGACGGCACCATCACGCACTACGAGGGCCTCGAGGACGTGCAACGTCAGTTCAGCGAATGGATCCTCGACACGCACCTTCCCGGCTCCGGCACCGCAACCCAGCCCGTCGAGGCCGGGTACATGGCGAACGCCTGGGTCCGCATGGCACATCCGGACTACGACACCCTCCACCACATGCTCAACGTCGTCGGGGAGACGGTCCGCGTGCGCGCCTCGTGAGGCAGGTGACCCTGCTCGGGACACTCGACGGGTCTGACCTCGCCGCGGAGGTGGCGGCGTTCAAGGTCGACGGCCCGGTTGCGCTCGTCACCGCCGGATGGGAGGAGGGCGAGCGCAACGATGCGGGCGTCGATCGCCGGCTCGGCGGCGGCACGCGCAATCTCAACCTCTACGGTCGCCGTCTCGACGTGCTCGAGAGCGATGTCGCGTACGCGGATGCCCAGCGGCTGCTGCACACACAGCTCGCCGAATTGCGTGCGCTGTATCTTCGGCGCCTGGCTCACGCGCTCGACGGTGTCGAGGTCATCCGCCGCCGGTTTGCGGAGTCGGATCGTCCCCCAGGGCCCGAGGTCGATGTCGCGCTCGAGGCGGTGCGGACGCTCGACGCGTCACAGGCAGCCGCAATCGCCGCGGCATATGAGCGCTTCTACGAGCAGTACCCGCCGCATGAGCGTCCGAGCATCGCGCGGCACCGTGACGAAGTTGCCGCGATCGTGGCCGACTGCGGCGCCATCGCGATCGCCGGCGGGCACGTCGGAGTCCTCAACGACTGCCTGCACCTCTGCAACCTCGCGGTCCTGATCGAGGATCGACCACTGCTCGCGTGGTCGTCAGGCTGCATGGCCGTCACGGAGCGGATTGTCGTCGTCGACGACGACGACCCGGCAGGCCGTCCCGACGAGGTCTACGACATTGGCCTCGGCGTCGCCCACGGCATGGTGGCGCTGCCATCGTCGGGGTCACGCCTCCATGCGCACGACCTGGAGCGTCTTGCCGTCCTCGCCCGGCGTTGCGCGCCGAGTGTCTGCGTCATCCTCGACTCCGGTGATCGCCTCGAGTTGCGCGCCGGCTTGCCCGCGGACCTCGGCAGCGTTGGAGTCCTCGACGGCGATGGTCACGTCCTTCGGGGCGCTCACGCAGCCTGACCGTGACCACCGGCTCCGCCCGCAACCAGCGGGCACTCGCCCGCCTGCGCAGCGAGGGCAACACCCCCGAGGCGATTGACAGCCTGCTGCGGGAGAACCGGATTCCGCTGGTCGAAGGATCGACCTGCACGTTTCTCTGGCGCGGCCAGGCGGACTGGGTGGGTATCGAGCATCGAACGATGGGTATCCCGATTCCGCTGCCGCTCCGCCGGTTGAAGGGCACAGACCTCTGGCACGTGAGCGTCGAGCTCCCTCGTGCGGCTCGCATCCAGTACAGGATCCTCGTCCGGCGTCGAGGGCACGACGAGAGCATGAACGACCCGCTCAATCCGCGTGTCGTCGGCGATGCCATCGGTTCGCAGTCCGTGCTCGAGACCGAAGGCTACGTCACACCCGACTGGACGTATCCCGACCCGTCGGCCGTTGCCGGTGAGTACGTCGACCTGCAACTTCCGAGCCGGGCTCTGCGTCGCGATGCACACGTGACCCTGTACATCCCGTCCCGGATGCGACGCGACCGCCGGATGCCATTGCTGGTCGTGCACGACGGCGGCGACTTTCTCAACTATTCATCGATGGGGACGGTGCTCGACAACCTGATGCACCGCCGCCTGATGGCCGACTGCGTCGTCGCTTTCACGTATCCGGGCGACCGGCTGCGAGAGTATGCGGCGAGCGCGGCGCACAGCCGGTTCCTCACCACGGAGCTCGTGCCGCAGATCGAGGGGCGGCTCCAGCTTCGCGGTGATCCGCGCAGCCGCGTACTGATGGGGGCGAGCTTCGGTGGCGTTGCTGCGCTTTCGGCAGCGGTGCGCGCGCCGGGCTTCTATGGAGGGCTGCTCCTTGAATCGCCGTCGCTGCGTTTCACCGAGGCGAGCGCACCGGCGACGTTCGGTGATGTCTTCGAGCCCGTCGTCCGCTTCGTCAACGCGGTGCGCGCCAACCCGAAGAAGGTCACCGACCGGCTCTTCCTGACCTACGGAGCATTCGAGCCGCTCGCGGTGCCGGACCGGGCGATGACCGAGGTGCTCGGGCGGATGACCGACGAGATGCGTGTTGTTGAAGCCCTCGACGGCCACAACTGGATCAACTGGCGCGACCGGCTCCTCGATGGGCTCGGCTGGCTGTTCCCCGGCGAGGCACGCCTCATCTATCCGGGCTGATGCGCCGGCCCATACCGATGCGCGAGACTGTGCGGCCATGAAGAGGCGAGAGCGCTGGTATTCGACCCGCGTCGAGAGCGATGTGACCGTGGCGCGGTGGGGCCATTTCGGCCACCCGGTCATCGTGTTTCCCACCGCCGGCGGCGACGCCGAGGAGATCGAGCGCATGTGGCTCGTCGACTCGGTGGGGGAGTATCTCGAGGCGGGGCGGGCGAAGATCTACTCCTGCGACAGCGTGTCCGGCAAGGCGATGCTTCGCGAGGAGGGCAATCCGCGATACCGCGCCGCCGTCACGCGCGGCTTCATCGAGTTCGTCCGCCACGAGATGATCCCGATGATCCAGATGGACTGCGAGAGCCCGGATATCACCGTGATCACAGCGGGCGCATCCATCGGCGCCTTCAACGCCGTTTCGTTGCTCTGCCACTACCCGGACGTCGTGACGACGGCGATCGGGATGAGCGGTACGTATGACATCTCGCGTTTCGTCGGCGAGGACGCCGGTGACGATCTGTACTTCGCGACGCCGTCGTATTTCCTTCCGGGTCTGAACGGTGAGCATCTCGCGAAGTTGCAGACTCGCAAGGCGATTCTCGCGTCAGGCGAAGGACGCTGGGAGAACATCGGTGAGTCGTGGCGGCTCGCCCACGTGCTCGGGAGCAAGGGAATTCCGAACCGCGTCGATCCGTGGGGCACGGAGTACGACCACGACTGGTCAACCTGGCGGCAGATGCTGCCGAAGTACCTCGACGAACTGGTCTGAGTAACGCGTCTCGGGGGACTAGGCGGGCGCGGGGAGCGCGTCGTCGCCGGTGTCACCGTCGGTGCCGGCCTCGATGAGGTCGATCTCGTCCTCATCCTCTTCGTAGTCGTCGCGCCTGCCGCGTGCGACCAGGATGAGCGTCGTGATCAGGAGAAACGCGGCCATCGACAGGAAGGGGACGGAGATGAAGCCGAAGACATTGATGACCGCCACGTTGCACGGAGTCTCGCCTGGCACCAATGAGCAGACGCTGAACTCGTTGGGAACGTGCTCGAGCTGATAGTGGTAGATCGCGATCACGGCTCCGACCATGGCGAGGCCGAGGAAGTATCGCTTGGCGACCTGCACATCTCCGCGGAAGGCGGCGATGCCGAGGAGCAGTGAGAGCGGATACATGCAGATGCGCTGAAACCAGCAGAACGTGCACGGCTGGAGGCCTTCCTCGTATTGCAGGAAGAGGCTGCCGAACGTGGCGAGCACTGCGACGATCCACGCGATCTGCAGGGCGAAGGGGGTCACGGCGTCGCGGAAGCGTGCCCAGCGTTTGCGGGCGGACGGTGAGCTGCGTGAGGCGAGGAAATAGATGAGGACGAGGAACACCATCGCGTCGGCGATGAGTGCGAGCACCGCGTACCCGGTGTTGATGACCTCCGAGGAGGTGATGACAGCCATGCGTTTCTGTCAGCCCCGGGTCAGGACTGGGCCTTGATCGTCTTCAGTCCGGTCTCGATGTTCTGGATGGTGGAGGAGGAGCATACGGACGACGGCGTGTCACCCGTTGCGATGCACGTTGCGGCCGTGAGGATATTTGCGTTGCCGATGATGTCCTTCGCGACCGTCGACGTCGGGTTGCTGAGGTCATTGCCAATCTGCGTCCACGAGAGGTTGGCGAGATCACTCGGGATGTAGCTCGTGGTGAGGAGGGTCCAGACCCCGCCGATGTCGATGAACGGGAACTGTCCGGCTTCAGCGGTGTACGGAGGCTTGTCCCACTTGTTGACGATGTTCGTCGTGGCAGCACTCAGCGTCTGGAGAGGTTGCGAGTTGCGATCCTCGACCTCGTTCGAATTGAAGTCGATGTACTGGCTGGTGTAGCTCGACTTGTAGAAGGTGAAGCTGTCAGTGTCGGGATAGATATCCGTGGAAGACGACTGGATTTCGCTGAGATTCTTGAAGGTACCGAAGCGCGACAGCCACATCACCATCGACCAGCGTTCGGCCGCGCAGTACGGGCAGAACTCGGCGCCCATGAAGACGATCTGCGTCTTCCCGTCAACTGTGGGAAGGAGCGCGGACGCTGGGAGGCGGATCATATTGCCGGGTTGACCGCCGGATCCGACCGTATCGACCACGGTCGAGCTGGGATTCTCAATCTGAGCGGCGAGCGTGGCCGGAACCGGCGTCAGCGTGGTGGTGTTGCCGCCACCGACCTGGTTGATGAGCACGATGACGATGAGGACGATCGCAACGACGGCCACGCTGGAAATCGTCACCACTGTAGGCGATTGCCACGGCGGACGGCGCTCGAGACTGACCGACCGTATCGCCGCCTGGTTGCGTCGCTGCTTCTTGGAAACCGGCCTTGCCCCAGCCTTCCCGGTTGGAAGGGTTTGCTTGCCCACCGGCTTGCGCGGAGTGTCCTGTGCCACGGCATCAGAGTACCGGACCAACCTTTCGCCCGGGTGTCCGCCGCGTTTTCTGCGATGAAGATACGGTGACGAACTCGATCAGGACGACATCCGTGTGTACTCTCGGGGCGATGGTGGGTCTTCCTGCAGACGTGGCGTGAGATCTCGAGTCGCCGCCACCGCGACGCTGCTTGTTCTCCTGGCCGCTGTGCCCGGCGGTGTCCTCAGCGGCGTGGACGCTCGGGCCGGCACCACGCGCGAGGGGATCGACGTCAGCGCCTACCAGGGTGACTCGATCAACTGGCACTCGGTTGCAGCCTCGGGCATCTCGTTTGCATACATCCGGGCCGCTGACGGCGCCAACTCACCGGACGGGCAGTTCGTGACCAACTGGCGCGGAGCGGCTGCTGCGGGTGTGACCCCCGGTGCCTACCTCTTCTATGAGCCGAATCAAAGCGCCGTCGGCCAGGCCGACCTGCTCGTCTCCCAGCTCCGGGCGGTGGGGTTCAGCCACGGCGACCTGGTCCCCACGATCGACGTCGAGACGACGGACGGCGAGCCGCAGTCGGTGGTCGTGGCCAACCTGCGGACCATCGTGAACACGGTGAGCGCCGCGATCGGTTCGCTGCCCGCGATCTACTGCTCGCCGTCCTGGTGGAGCGGGAACATCAACTCCGCGGCGTTCACCCTCGACCCGCTCTGGATAGCGAACTGGTTCGTGACTCAGCCGCAGGTGCCCGAGAACAACTGGGGCGGGACCGGCTGGCAGGTCTGGCAGTTCAGCGACGCAGGCTCGGTTCCCGGCATCTCCGGCAACGTGGACCTGGATGAGGGAGGCGTGCGCTCGCTGCCGTACGACGGCTTCCCGGATCCGACGGCACTCCCGCAAGCCGCAAACGTCGCGGGGACACCCCAGACGGTCTCCGATCAGCCCGGCGACATCAACGTCCTCTGGCGCGGAACGAACGAGCAGCTGTGGAACCTCAGCTTCCGCAACAGCCGGTGGGGGACAGCTTCAACCGACATCAGCGCGGCCGGTGGCAGTGCGGCGCTGCTTGCGTCTGACCCGTCTGTCGTCTCTGCAGGGCCTGGCCGTATTGACGCGTTCTGGGAAGGGGAGGATCACAACCTCTGGTATGCCGGCTACACCGGGGGATGGTTCGGCAGCGGGACATGGTCGGCGCCGGTCTCTCTCGGCCTCGGGCCGCTCAGCTCCGAGCCTCGTGCAGTGTCACCGGGTCCTGGCGTGATCGACGTCATCTGGAAGGGCTCGGACTCCGCCCTCTGGGTCGACCACTACAACAGCGGCTGGAGCGGCGGCACGCCGCTGGACAGCGGTGCGGTGGACGGCAACCCGGTGGTCGCCAGCGCGGGCCAGGGCTCCGACACGGTCTTCTGGCGCGATGCGTCGGGCGACCTCTGGGCCGACAGCGGCACGTCCTTCGGTTGGTCCGGGGCCAAGCGCCTGACCACCACGGTCCTCGCCGCGGATCCTTCCGCGAGCGCCACGGGCACGACCATTGACGTCTTCTGGGATGGCGCGGGTGAGCTCTGGCACGGCGCCTTGAGCGGAGGCGTCTGGAGCGGTCCGGTAGCACTCGGGACCGAGACCGTGACTGGCGATCCGTCCGTCGTCGACCTTGCGCCGGGCTCGGTCATCGTCGACTCTCGCGAGCCCTCGGGGCTGATGGCGTCGTCTCTCTACACGGCTGCGAGCGGACTGGTCGGGCCGGAGAGTCTCGGCGCGACCGCGTCCTCGGACCCGTCGTCGGTGGGCTTCGCCGGAGGCGGCGCCATCGACGTCATCTGGCGGTCCAGCAGCGACACGCTGTGGGTGGCGCCGGCGTGTCCGGGCTGCTCGGCGCCGGCGATTCCGGTCTTCAGCCCGGGCTGAGCGCTCCGGCGTTCGGCGCCCCGGGTCGCTGGCGGTCGTTGATTGACGATGGTCAGGCGTCGGGAGTCGAGCCTCAGATATCGAAGAGGAGAGCCTGGGCTGCAACCTGGCGCAGCGACGAGTAAAGCTCCTGATAATGCATATTCTCACGATATAGAAGCTTGGTCGGCTAAAGCTGGAATGCCGTCACCCCTCCTCCAACTTCCGGAGGCGAGATGGAGTTGACCGGCCTCTCAAGACCCGGCCGGACTAGACTCGCGCGCTCATGACCGACCTTGACGATCTGATGTCGACGATCGAAGCCGATCTGGACCGGGTCCTGACGCTGGCACGGTCGCAGCGTCCGGATCCCCAAGGTTGGTCGCTCACCGCCGACCGCGACTGGCTGAAGCGCTCATTCTTCCGCCCGGGCGTAACGAGCTTCCCCCATGAAGGGTCTGACGGCCGGCTGGGCGCTTGCGCCTTCGTGTGCGAGCCCGCTCCCGAGGGTGCGGGAACGATCACGGTGACCTCGATGCTCCAGCCGGGCGAAGACCACCTCTGGCCCGAGCAGCTCGAGTGGATCGAGGCACGGATCGCGGAAGCGGATCCCACACCGATCCAGGTCGTCAGCGAGAACCTCAGCGATGGCGAGGTGCGCCGGTGGGCCGCAGCGGGCTATGACCTCGTCTTCGAAGAGCTGGCCATGGAATGCTGGCTTGCCGGGGACCTGCCATCGGCGCAATGGCCACCGGGCACGGCCTTACTCGAATGGGACGAGGCCGACACCCCTGCAGCGAGCTTCGAGGTGTACGAGGCCGCGTTTCGCAGCCGTCCGGGCTTCCCCGGCTTGTCTCAGTCGGAGTGGATCACCAGGCTCACGAGCGAAGAGATCTTCCTGCCCTCCGCGTCGTTCTGTGCGGTTCGCCACGGCAAGCCCATCGGGTTCGTGGTCTCTGGCATGGGCTGGGTGTCTGGCACGGGCTGGATCGGTCAGGTCGGGGTCGACCCTGCGTCCCGGCGGATCGGGCTGGCGACGGCGCTCGCCACGGAAGCGCGCAGCCGCATGCGCGCGGTGGGTATCGGCATCGCCTACCTGCATGTCAACCGCAACAATCCCGCAGGGCACGCCACGTGGCGGCACCTCGGATGGCGTGAGTGCGGCCGGCGCGGGCGCTTCGAGCGCGCCCTGACGTCGGATGCCGCCGACACGACCTGAACGCGTCGCGCGAAAGGCGTCGAGAAGCACGCCATTGAGGGATAGGGTTATCGGCGATGGAGATGGACGTACGCGTTATCAGGGCGGGCGGTCCCGGCCTGAAGTCGTTTCTCAGTCTCGCGGTCGCATCCTGGCGGAGTGCACTGGGCCGCAACCTTACCGGGGTTTACGTCCATGGCTCGGTCTCCACCGGCGCCTTCAACCCACGGACGAGTGATATCGACGTCGTCGCGACCACCCGGACGCTGACCGATGGACCGGCAAACGAGCGCATCCACGAGGTCCACGGGGCGATGCACGGCTGGGGCTCGGCTCGCTGGGCAGACCGGCTGGAGGTGATGTTCGTCCCGGCGAGCGCGCTCGGGATGGCCGGCGTCCCCCGGATCTCGGTCCTGGAGCTGCATCCCGATGAAGGGTTCAAGGTGCAGCCGCTCGGCTCCGACTTCATGATCCAGAAGCGGATCCTCCGCCAGCATGGGATCACGCTCTACGGGCCCAGGATCGCCAGGATCGTGGCGCCGGTGACCAACGGCGAGCTGCGCGACGCTGTGATCGGCAACCTCCGCGAGTGGTGGCGGCCGCAGCTCGAGTACCCGGGACAGTTCCTCCAGCGGAGCTACCAGGCATACGCGGTGCTCACCATGTGCCGCTCGCTCTGCATGCTGGCCACGGGCGAGCTCGTGACGAAGCCCGAGGCGGCCGCCTGGGCGATGCGCGGTCCGTACCTCGAGGCCTGGCGTCCCTTGATCCAGTCGGCGGTGGCGTATCCAGGTGGCCTGCAGCCGGATCAGCGACTCGCAACCCTCGACTTCATCAGGTTCGCCCTCGAAGAGGCCGAAATCGGTCACACGCCGCCAAGCTCCTGATAATAAGGAGCATGGCGGCTCCTTCACGCTCTACTCGCCGGCCGACCGCGCCCCGTGAGCGTCGCGGTCCGGCCTGGGCCACCCACGTTCCGGGGCCGAGCGACTCGATGCCGGACCAGGTGGTGCAGTTCCTCGACTTCCTGCGCGTGCAGCGCAACCGCCCGGCGACCACCGTCCGTGCGTACCGGCAGGACCTCGCCAAGTTCGTCGCCTTCCTGCGCACACGGCCGCTCAGCGACGACCTGCTCTCCGGCGTCGACCGGCCGACGCTCCGCCGCTATCAGATCGAGCTTGCCGACGTGCTGCCCAATCCGCGTTCCCGCGCTCGGGCGCTGGTCGCGTTGCGACGCTTCCTCGCCTACGCGTACGACGAGGGCTGGATCGCCGCCGAACTGAGCCGTCAGGTTGCCGTGCCTCGCTACGTGGTGGGCGACCCGCACCCGGTGCCGACGGATCACGTCCCGCGGCTCCTCGCAGCACTGCCGAGGGAAACGCTGCGGGACCGCCGGGATCGGGCGCTCATCAACCTGCTGCTGAGCACCGGGTGCCGCATCGCCGAGGCGTGTGGTCTCGACCGTGGCGATGTTCGGCGAGAAGGGTTCCGAGTTCTCGGCAAGGGTGGCAAATACAGAACTGTGTATTGCACGGGTGATGCCTTCGCCGCGGTCGACGATTATCTGAAGTTGCGCGGTCCGGACCCCTCCCCTGCTCTGTTCATCAGTGTGGCCCGCGCCGACGTGCCCCACGGACGGGCATTGCCGCACAACCGCCTGACCACCGACGGCGCCCGGCGAGCGCTCACGGCGCTGCGGCGCCGCATGGGCGTCGATCCCGAGATGTTCGAGCTGTTCAGCGATCTCCGCACGCCGCACGCCGCGCGCCACACGGCGGCGACCACCCTGCTCGAAGCGACGGACGGGGACGTCCGCCTGGTGCAGGAGGTGCTCGGGCACGCCACCCTGGAAACCCTCAAGGTCTACACGGAGATCACCGACCGCCGCAAACGCGAGGCATACCGGCGTCTTGGCGACTACCTCGAGGAGGTCGCCGCCCGCTGACGGTGCCGGCGAGCTAGCCGCCGAGCGGGCGCCACGTATTGCCGAGCACACGTACCGGGCCGGTGCCGTTCTCCTCGCAGCAGGCCAGCAGCGCCGCGCCGATCGGCGGGTACATCTCGAGCGTGGTCAGGGCGTCGAGCGGATGCCACCGGGCGTCGCGGAGCGCTTTGTCGTCGACCCCGACGGTGAGCGTCCCTCCCCGGACTGCTCCGGCATAGACCGCGTTGACGATATGGCGGCCGTCCGGCTTGGGGTCGATCGCCTCGCAGATGAGCAGGAGGCGGCCGACCTCGACGCGGTAGCCGGTCTCCTCGACGAGCTCCCGGGCACCTGCCGCGACCATGGTCTCGCCGGGATCGACGCCGCCGCCGGGGACAAGCCAGTACGAGTGACCGCCCTTCTCGTGACGCACGAGGAGCACCTCGCCGTCGCGCCAGATCAGCACGCCGACGCGGATGCGGATGGCGCGTGCGCTCACCGGGCGATTATCGGGCGGTGAGGCGTCCTGAACGCTCGACGGCGCGACTTGGTCCTTGACGCGAACATCCGTTCCCTGATACCGTCACGGTATGGAACATACGTTCGGTGCAGGAACCTTGATCCACGACAGCCTTGGGCCCAATCGCTTCTCGCGCCGGCCCGACCGTCTCAGCCGCCCGGCGCGGCTCGCCCTCGTGGTGGCTACTGCGGCCGCCGGGCTCGTCGTCGTCGGCGGTGTGGCCTACGCGGGTTCGCCAACCACCAACACCCGCATCGTGGTCCAGCCCGACCAGACGCTCTGGGGCATCGCCGCGGCGCACTACCCCGGCACGAACATCGAGCAGGCGATCTCCGACATCGAGTTGGCGAACCACCTGAGCGGTGCGGATATCAGGACTGGCGAGACCCTGACCCTACCGGCACCCTGACCGGCCTCGGGAGCACGGGCTCGTCGGTCGTGCGGCCGTCGCCGATGTCATCGAGCCAGCGCGGCAGCCCGGATGGTCGCGGTCGTGGGGCGTCGAGCCGTGGACTGGACCCGCCGCCACCGCCCCCTCCACCACCGCCATCGTCGTCGCGGCCATCCGTGCCGGTGTTGAGCAGGTTCATGAAGACCACCCAGAATGCGGCGAAGAGCGCGATCTTGCTCACGAGCGCGATGCTCGCGCCGGCGATCTGCTGATCGGTCATCGGATCCAGACCGACGAGCTGCGGGCCTGTCCCATACCCCGGGTAGAGCACATGTCCGGCCAGGGCGACGAGGAGCCCGCCGAGGGTCTGGGGAATCGTGGCGAGGACGATGTACCCGAGCTTGCCGAACCCGGTGAGCGCCCGGGCGGGCGGTGAGCACGGAGTGACGATCGGCCACCAGAACAGGACCGATACCAGCAGCAGCGTCGCCTGCATCAGGTCGTACAGCCACCCGTTGGCGAGCGCCGCGTCGTACGCGGGCGTCACATGCCAGGCGATGAAGCCGGCATTGACTGCAACGATGGCGACGGCCGGGTGCACAGCCAGGCGGAGCACTCTCGGCACGGATCGTGGGTCGATCCCCGCGTTCCGCGGCAGCGAGAGGAGCAGAAGCGCCGGCACCGGCCCCATCAGGATGAGCACCTGGAGCAGGTGGGCTGCGAGCAGGTAATGCTGGGCAAGCGTTGCCAGCGGCGTGATCCAGATGCCGACCAGGAGCACGATTGCGCCCAAGAGCGCCAGTTGCTTCCCTCGAGTTGCCGGCTCGCGTGAGCGCCGGACCACCTGGAACCAGATGGCAACCAGCAGGACCATGAGCGCCAGCAACCCGGGATCGATGTTCAGAGCGGTTGCCGGCGGTCGAGCGATCACGTTTCAAACGCTAGCGCACCTCACGCAGTGCTGTCGCGACGCGGTACAACTGGAGCGACGTCATGCGCCCAATGATCACGCGACTGCGAACACGCGCCTACCAGTTCTCGCTCCGGACCGGGAAGGCCCCGGACGAGGTGCTCGGCGACTTCGCCCAGCGTCCGATGCCCGGGATAGCCGTGGCCGAGCGGGGTCCGAACTATCTCGTACTCCGGCCCCAGCAACGCCGGCGGTATGGCGGCGATGTGGCGGTGATGCTCGGCCTGGCGATCGTGCTTGCCGTCCTCATCCTCACCGCGGTGACGCCCGTGTTCATCGTGCTGCTCCCCCTTGCGCTCGTGCCGGGTGTGCCGCTCCTGATCGACAACCGTCCGGACCTCGCGATCAGCGCCGTGGCGGACGAGCTCGGCGGTACCCGGGTAACGGTGCACGGCCAGGCGAGCTCGGAGCTCGCCGCTGCGCTTGACGCCTACCTGGGTTCGTTGCCGCGGCTTTCCCTGGAGAACATCGGGAGCGGACCGCAGGGCTAGAGCGGCCCGCTCGAGCGCCAGCTACTTCAGCAGGCGGATCACCGCGACCACGACGCCCTCGAGTTGCAGCTCGCGTGCGTAGATCGGCTCCATGGTCTTGTTCTCGGGCTGCAGGCGCACGCGTCCCGACTCGCGGAAGAAGCGCTTCACGGTGACCTCGCTCTCGCCCGACGTCTCGTTCTCGATGCGGGCGACGACGATGGTGCCGTTGGCGGGAGCCGCCTGCTGCGGACGCACGACGACGATATCGCCGTCACAGATCCCGGCGTCGATCATGCTCTCGCCGTGCACCGTCAGTGCGTAGGAGTCGTCTCCGCCAGCGATCTCGGTGCCGACGTTGAGATGCTCCTCGACGTTCTCGAGCGCTAGGACCGGGGTACCCGCGGCGACGCGGCCGACCAGCGGGAGGTGGACGATGTTGCCGGGGCCACGCGACGACTGAGCGTCGACAACCTCGACGGTTCGGGACTTCGCAGGGTCACGCGTGATGTACCCGCGCGTCTCGAGCGTGTTGAGGTGATTCTGGACGGTCGACGAGGAACTCAGTCCGACCGCTCGACCGATCTCGCGAACGGTCGGAGGGTACGAGTGATCGCGGCTGTGCTCTCGAAGAAAGTCAAGGATTTGGCGCTGCCGCGGATTCAGGGTGTCAGGCATTGTGGTGAAACATCCTCCAGCCAGCTTGGGCGACCCGGAATGTAGCACGGGCACCGGAAAAATGCAAACGGATGTTCTGGGGGAGCTACAGGCCGGCGTCGTTGCGCTGCTGCCCGTTGCCGGCCGCGGCGACCAGATCCAGGACGTCGCTGACCATCTCGTCGAAGCCGACGAGATCCGGGCGGAACCAGGTGAGCCGCGTGTCCCGGCGGAACCACGTACGCTGCGCGCGGGCGTAGCGCAGCGTCCGGCGCATCGTTGCCTGCATGGCGGCTTCGAGATCGATATGCCCCTCGATGAGGTCGAGGGCCTCGCTGTAGCCGATGCCGCAGGATCCGATCGCCGCGCGGTCGAGCCCTCTGCCGAGGAGCCAGCGGACCTCGTCCTGGATGCCACCGCTGTCGAACATGCCGGCGATCCGGTGCTCGATCCAGCGCGCGTGTGCAGGGCGGGCGACGTCCAACCCCACCATCACGGCCGCTCGCGGCGTCGCTCGCCGGCGTGCCGTGAGCACCGAGCCACCCTTGGCATCGAGGATCTCGAGGGCGCGAATGACCCGGCGGGGGTTGCGCTGATCGATCTCCATTGCGCCGGCAGGGTCCCGCTCACGAAGCTCGGCGGCGAGGGACGCCAGCCCTTCCGGGGTGGCCGCGAGCTCGGCCCGGTCCGCCCTGCGGACCGGATCCGGCGGCACCTGGGCTAGGTCGAAGCCGTCGACGAGCGCGGTGACGTAGAGGCCGGTGCCTCCGGCCACGACGGCCCGCGTTCCGGCTCGATCGAGCCGCTCGAGGCTCCGCCGCGCTGCCGTCAGCCAGTCGGCGACGGTGAAGGTCTCCCCCGGATCACACAGGTCGAGGAGATGGCAGCGAACGCCGTGCAGGTCGGCGGGGCTCGGTGCGCACGTTCCGACGCGGAGCCCGCGACGCACCTGGCGCGAGTCGGCGTTGAGCATCTCCGCGGGCGCGAGGCGCGTCGCGGTGGCCACGGCGAGCGCGGTCTTGCCGGAGCAGGTCGGGCCGACGATCACCAGCATCGGGCGGCTCATCGCGCTGGCCTCCGGAAGGCCCGCCGAAGCATTGCGTCATCGAGGATGAGCACCGACGGGCGTCCGTGCGGACAGGTGGTGCCCCCGGGCGTCGCGACCAGCTCATCGAGGAGGCGCTGCTGGGCGACCACGTCAAGGCGGTCCCCGAAGCGCACGGCCGAGTGACACGCCACCAGCGCCGCGAGGCGGTGGCGGCGCTCCTCGGTGCCCGCGTCACGGTTGTCCAGGCGTTCGATGAGCTCGCCGACGAGCACCCCCGGGTCAGCTCCTGCGGCGCTGACGGGCACGGCCGTGCAGCGCACGGTGCCGGGGCCGAATTGCTCAATGCTGAAACCACATCGCGAGAAAAAGTCATGTTCGTCTGCAACTCGTGATGCCTTGTCGGGTCCGCATTCGACGACCACGGGGATGAGCAGGAGCTGCGCCTCTGCGGCATCGGGCAGTTCCTGGCGCGAGCGCGCGAGGAGCTCGGTGTAGAGCACCTTCTCGTGCCCCGCGTGAGGATCCACCAGCACCACCGTGTCCCCCGCCGTCGCGACGAGGAATCCGCTGCCTGCCTGGCCGAGTGCGCTCAGCGCGGGCAGCATCGTCGACGCCGCCGGGTCGCGCACCGCTCCGTCGGCGGCAGGTGGGGCCCAAGCTCGCAGTCCGTCGTGCGCTGCAACCGGATTCCACACCGGGGTCGCTTCGTCCGCGCTCGTCAGTGGGTCCCGGCGTCCGACAACTCCAACCTCGCCGTCGCGAAGTTCCAGTGCCCCGGCGGCGAATCCCGACGGAAGATGGCCGTCGGCACCAAGAGCCGGCGCGGCACGCAGCGTTGCCCAGCAGGCACGCTGCACCGCGCCGAACACCGCGCGCTCGTCGGTGAAGCGCACCTCTCGTTTCGCGGGGTGGACGTTGACGTCGAGGGCATCCGGCGGGACCTCGACGGTGACGACACCGTAGCCGTGGCGGCCGCCGGGGATGAGCCCGCGATACGCCTCGTCGATGGCGGCGAGCAGCGCCCGGTTGTGCACCAACCGGTGGTTGACGATGAGCACGAGCCCATTTCGCGATGCGCGGTGCGCGTGCGGGGAAGCGATGAGGCCGCCGACCGTGATCGGGCCGAGCGCGTCCACGTCGAGGAGATCCCGCTCGGCACGCACGCCGACGATCGCGCGCATCGCGTCGCGAAGCGATCCACCCGCCGTCCGCAGCACCACGCGGCCGTCATTGGTGCAGGTGAAGCACACCTCAGGATGCGTGATCGCGAGATCCGCCGCGACACGGACCGCCGCGCTTCCCTCGGTTGCCACCGAGCGGAGGAAACGGAGGCGCGCGGGCGACGCCGCGAAGAGCTCGCTGACTTCCACCTGCGTCCCGCGAGCGCTCGCCGCGGCGCTGCGTGAGAGCAGTTCCCCGTGACGGACGCGGAGCTCCGAACCTCCGATGGAGTTGCGGGTGCGCGTTGTCAGGCGCAGCTCCGACACGGCGGCGATGCTGGCGAGCGCCTCGCCGCGAAAGCCGAGCGTCCGGACTTGCGAGATGTCATCGGCGACGGCGATCTTCGAGGTGGCGTGACGCTCGACCGCGAGCTCGAGATCCGTCTCCGGGATCCCGGTGCCGTCATCTGCCACGAGCATGCGCACGAGTTCGCCACCCTCGATGGCGATATCGATCCGGCGCGCCCCCGCATCAAGCGCGTTCTCCACGAGCTCCTTGAGCACCGACGCGGGCCGTTCGATGACCTCGCCGGCGGCGATGGCGTCGGCGACAACCTGCGGGAGCCTGCGGATCGGCGAGGCGGCGATCATGTCGATGCTCGTACGCGGAGCTCCTCCAGCTTGTTCAGCGCGGCGATCGGGGTCATGCCGTCGAGGTCGAGCGCGGCGAGCTCGTTGACGACGGGGTGCGGCACCGGCTCGCTGATCGAGAGGGTCAGCTGGTCGCCGAGGTGATCCCCACCGCCGAGTGGCCGTTCGCGTTCCTGCGCAGCGAGCAGCTGACGGGCGCGAGCGAGGACTCCGCCCGGGATACCCGCGAGCCTGGCGACGTGGATTCCGTATGACCGATCAGCGCCTCCCGGGACGATGCGGTGCAGGAAGGTGATGTCGGCGCCGTCCTCCACGACCTCGACGCGAGCGTTGCGCACCCTCGGCATCTGGGTGGCGAGCACGGTCAGCTCGTGGAAATGCGTCGCGAAGAGCGTCCTGCAGTTCAGCTGCGGCGCGTCATGGAGATACTCGACGACGGCCTGGGCGATGCTGACGCCGTCGTAGGTGGAGGTGCCGCGACCGATCTCGTCGAGGATCACCAGGCTGCGTCCCGTCGCCTGTCGGAGGATGGCGGCAGTTTCTGCCATCTCCACCATGAACGTCGAGAGGCCACCACTCAGATCGTCGTGCGCGCCGATCCTCGTGAAGATCCGATCGCACACACCGATGGCGGCCTCGTCGGCCGGGACGTACGAGCCGATCTGCGCGAGAAGCACGATGGTCGCCGTCTGGCGGAGGTACGTCGACTTGCCCGCCATGTTCGGACCGGTGAGCACGACGATCCGTGCCTCGTCGTCAAGCATGAGATCGTTCGGAACAAACCTGCCAGGACCGAGCGTTCGCTCCACAAGCGGGTGGCGACCGCCGGTGATTCGGAGTGTCGACGACGAGTTGATGGCCGGCCGGACCCAGTGCCCTTCCTCGGCCACGGTTGCGAGTGACTGCGCGACGTCCAGTGTCGCGGCTGCTGCCGCGGCATCGGCGAGGGACCGAGCCTCGATCGCGACCATGGCGGCCGCGCCGGCGAGCAGCTCCTGCTCACGCGCGATGGCCCGTTCGCGGGCGTGGAGGACGATCGTCTCGTGTTCCTTGAGGTCCGGTGTCACGTAGCGCTCGGCGCCGGCAAGCGTCTGCTTGCGCGAGTAGTCGTCGGGAACCCGGTCGCGATGCGCGTTCGGGACCTCGATGTAGTAGCCGAAGACGCGGTTGTAGCCGACGCGCAAGGAGCGGATGCCGGTGCGCTCGCGCTCGCCCGCTTCCAGCGCGGCGAGGTAGGTGCGGGCGCCGCTGCCCGCGGCGCGAAGCTCGTCGAGGTCAGCATCCGCGCCGGCCCTGATCGCGCCGCCGTCGCCTGACGCGGCCGGCAGGTCCTCGCAGAGCAGCGCATCGAGGCGCTCGCGCAGCCCGGCCGGTGGATGGCACCGGCTCGCCGCCTCGGTGATCTCGGCGCCGGCTCCGGTGATCCGTTCAGCCGCGGCGCCTGTCACCTCGAGCGCCGCGCAGGCGTCGCGCACGGCGCCCAGGTCTCGTGGTGTCGCGAGTCGCTGCACGCAGCGCGCCACCAGGCGCTCGAGGTCACGCATGCCCGCGAGCGCGTCACGGAGGTGCCGGCGCCCGTCGCGGTCAGCGAGCAGCACCTCGATCGAGTTCGAGTCGTCGCGTGACCGCTTCGACGTCGGTAAGCGGATCCTGCAAGCGCGCGCGGAGGAGGCGCACGCCCATCGGGGTCCGTGTCGCGTCGAGCAGGTGGAGCAGCGACGTGCCGCGCTCCCCCAGCCGCGCGAACAGCTCGAGGTTGGCGCGCGTATGGGCATCGAGACGCATCGCGCCCTCGGGAGCACGGATGGCGATGCGAAGCAGGTCCTGGCTGATGACGATGTGCGCGCGCTCGCAGTAGGCGAGCACGGCGCCGGCTGCCCGCAATGCGCTGGGAATACCGGTCACCCCGAGGCCGTCGAGCGACACCGCTCCCGACGCGCGGCGCAGGCGCTCCTCGGCGCGCGTGGTGTCGAAGAGCGACGCAGCAAGGGGCGTCACCTGGGCGACTCCGCCAAGCCCGGCCGGAAGCACTGTGCCGTCCTGGACAAGGAGTTCGCTGGGCTCGAGGCGCGCCAGCTCATCGGCCACGGCTGCGCCGTCGAGACCACCGTCGACCTCGAACAGCTCCAGATGTTGGGTGTTGGGGTCAAATGACGCGATGCCGACACTGCCATCCGCCGGGAACAGCGACACGCACCGCGATACGGCCGACGCGTCGAGCAAATCCGCCTCGACCACCATGCCCGGGCTCAGCACGCGCGTCACAGCGCGCCGGACGAGGCGTCCGGAAACCACCTCCCCCACCTGGTCCCAGATGGCGACGCGCTGCCCTGCGTCGAGGAGTTTGCGGATGTGCTGCGTGATCGACTGATGCGGCACGCCGCACATCGGCAACCGGCCCGCAGCGCCGAAACTGCGACCGGTCAGCTGCACGCCGATGATCGGTGCAGCGATCTGCGCGTCCTCGCCGAACATCTCGAAGAAATCACCAAGACGGGCGAGCACGATCGCGTCAGGGTGCTCGGCTTTGACGGCTCGATATTCGCGCAGGATGGGCGTGTTCCCCGCGGTCTGCAGGTCGAGCGTTGTGTGAGGCGCCTCAGGCACCGCCGCGACCAAGTGCGGAGCCCGAATGTTCGAGCTCGTTCTCACGCCGCCGTGCCGACCTGCTCGACGTGCAACTGCCACGCGCTTGCGTCGACCACCTGGGCGGTGTGCAGCTCGCCAGGCCGAGCCGTGCCGGTTGGCAGCCACGCGACCTTGTTCTCCCGAGTGCGCCCGTATGGCCTGCC
The DNA here is from genome assembly GCA_963791435.1 of Candidatus Dormiibacterota bacterium. GTDB lineage: Bacteria > Chloroflexota > Dormibacteria > Aeolococcales > Aeolococcaceae > Palsa-851. Next base: position 593,439 of record CAWBSL010000002.1, on the reverse strand, counting down.
GTCTTCGGCGATGCCGTCGACGAGGATCTCCACCTTGGAACCCACGTACAGCGCGTTTCGACCTGCGGCGATTTCCCGCTGCACGGCGAGAAGATGGTTGAGCCGTTCCTTCTTCAAAGGCAGCGGCACGTCGTCCTCGCGGCGGGCTGCGGCAGTCCCGGGGCGGACCGAGTATGCGGCGAGATGGACGGTGTCGAATCGCAGGTCGCGCATCAGCCGTTCGGTGCCGGCGAACTCTGCATCCGTCTCGCCGCAGAACCCGACGATGATGTCGGTGCTGAGCGCGAGGCGAGGACCGACGGCGTCCACCGCAGCCTCGATCTTTGCGCGGTATTCGTCGACGCTGTAGAGCCGGCGCATCCGGCGGAGCAGGTTGTCGTCACCGGCCTGCACCGGGAGGTGCAACTGCTCGCAGACAGTCGGCAGATCGCGCATTGCCGCGAACAACTCGGGGACCGCATTGCGCGGGTGCGACGTGAGGAATCGAAGCCGCCACAGCCCGGGAACCGCATCGACGGCGGCGAGCAACTCGGGGAGACGTGCCCGGTGCTCCTTGTCGTGATAGGAGTTCACGTTCTGCCCGAGCAGGGTCACCTCGCGCACCCCCTGCGAAACCAGGCGCTCGACATGCTCCACGACCTCGGGGAGCGGATGGCTCAGCTCGCGGCCGCGGACGAACGGGACGATGCAGTAGGTGCACATCTCGTTGCAGCCACCCATGACCGCAACGTACGCGCTCAACCGGTCCGACGGCGGTAGCGTGACCGGGCCGTCGAGGTTCGGGGCATGGAGCGCCTGGAGCTTGGCGAGGAACCCATCCGGCTCCCGGACGTCGAAGACGTAGTCGAGCTCGGGCAGACGTCCCAGGAGCGCCTCGCCGTGCTCGACCGCCATGCATCCGGTCATCGCGATCGCGCGCCCCGGCCGCGCGCGTTTCCAGGGGATGAGTTCGCGGAACTTTCCAAAGACCTTCTGCTCTGCGTTGGCACGCACGGTGCACGTGATCAGCACTGCGATGTCCGAGTCGTCAAGCGCGGTCTCGGGGATGCAGCCGATGTCGGCGATGTGCGCTGCCAGTTCTTCGCGGTCGGCGTCATTCATCTGACATCCGATGTGCCAGAGGTGGACGCGCGGGGCTCGGCCCAGCACCGGCACCTGCGGCTCGCGACGTGGCGCCCTCGTGATCAGCGGGAGCGGTCGGAAACCACGAGCGGAGTCACTGAGCATTGATACCGGCATGGGCATCGTCGAAGCCTACCAGTGTGTCCCGGCACCCATCGGGGCGCCCGCCGCGGCCTAGCGGACTTCGACGACCAGGCGGATGCCGGTCCGCTCCTCGCCGTCGATGGAGATATCGATGAACGAGGGAATGCACACGAGGTCGAGACCGCCCGGGGCGACGTAGCCGCGCGAGATGGCAATCGCTTTGATAGCCTGGTTGATCGCCCCGGCGCCGATCGCCTGGACCTCGACCTTTTTCTGCGTGCGAACGACGCCGGCGATGGCGCCGGCCACGGCGACCGGCTTGCTGGTTGCTGAGACTTTGAGGATTTCCAATGGGTGCTTCAGCTCGGAGGCGTCATGTGAGGGCGGTGAGTAGGACGTCGTCATTATCGGCCGCGATTGTCGCTTCCCGCAGGGCCGAGCACCGGCCAGCGCGATGCAATCGTTACTTGGCGTACTCGACGCTGCGCGTTTCGCGGAGGACGACCACCTTGACCCGCCCGCTGTAACTCCCCTCGCCGTGGAGACGCTTGGCGATCTGCCGGGCCATGATCTGGGCTTCGTCGTCGCTGATTTCGTCCGGTTTGACGAGAACCCGAAGCTCCTTGCCCGCCAGCACGGCGAAGCTTCTCTCCACGCCACGAAACTCATTGGAGATCGCTTCGATGCGTTCGAGCCGCTTGATCGTCGACGCAAGCGACTCGCGTCGCGCTCCCGGACGCGCGGCGCTGATCGCATCGGCAGTCATGAGGATGGCCGCCGCAGGTGACCGGGGCTCCTCGTCGTAGTGATGTGAGCGAACCGCCTGCACCACTGCGGCGGGGCGGCCGAGGCGCGCGAGGATCTCTCCACCGACGATGGCGTGCGGCCCGTCGACGTCGTGCTCGACGGCCTTGCCGATGTCGTGGAAGAGGGCCGCCTCCTTGGCGATCTGCTCGTCAAACCCGATTTCCGCGGCGATCATCCCGGCGATCGCGGCGGTGTCCTGGCTGTGCGACAGCACGTTGTGGCCGTAGGAGTTCCGATAGCGGAGCGTGCCGAGGAGCCTGGCGAGCTCGGGATGGACGTTGGTGAGCCCGATGTCCTGGCAGGCCTGCTCGCCTTCGTGCTTGATCTGCTGCGCCAGCTCGTTGCGGGCTTTGACGACCATCTCCTCGATCCGCGCGGGATGGATCCGCCCGTCGCTGAAGAGGCGTTCCAGGGTCGCGCGAGCAACCTCGCGACGCACTGGGTCGAACGAGCTGAGCACGATCGCCTCCGGGGTGTCGTCGACGATGACGTCCACACCGGTGGCTGCCTCGAGCGCGCGAATGTTGCGGCCTTCGCGGCCGATGATCCTGCCCTTCAGCTCATCGGACGGAAGGTGCACGACGGTGACCGACGCCTCCCCACTCTGCTCCGACGCCTGGCGCTGCATGGCCGCGATGAGGATCTCGCGACTCCGCTCGGATGCCTCCTCGCGGACCTGGGTCTCCGCCTGACGGATCCGCTCCGCGATCTCCGGGACCAGCTCGCCCTCGACGCTGCGGACCACCTCGACGCGGGCCTCCTGCTCGGAAAGCGCGGCGACCCGCTCGAGCTCCTTGGTGATCAGGGCGCGCTCATCCTCGACGGTTTGACGGAGCCCTTCGAGCTCGGCCTCGCGCCGCGTGAGCCGCTGCTCGTTCGAGTCCAGCTCGCGGAGGCGGCGCTCGAGTCCCTCCTCGCGCTGATTCGTCCGCTGCTCCAGCCGCGCGATCTCGGCCCGCCGTTCGCGGACCTCCGCTTCTGCCTCGTCACGTCGCCGTGCCGCTTCTTCCTTGGCTGCGAGCAGCACCGTCTTGGTTTCCTGTTCGATGGCGCGGACCTGCTCGAGACGGCGCTCAGCATCAGCGTCGTTCGTGACGCGGCTTTCCGCCACGGTTTTGCGCGCGTACAAAAGTGCTGCAACGGCAAACACGGCCGCAACAATCACTAGCCCTACCGGGGCGATGATCTCGATGCCGATGGGATGGAACCTCGGAGGTCGGGCGCCAGGCGCCCTGCTTGGAATGCCTCTCGTCGAGAAGGGGACCGGGGCGAGACCCGCAACGTCTCGATGATCCGGTCGGGGCCGGCCCGCTTCTGGCCGGTCGTTCGCGACGGAAGGACGATGTCATTGTACGAGCCAAAGGGGTAACCCGCTTGTTTCGATCAATGCCACGCGGGGGACTACCCTAGACGCGTGACCGACCGGGAGGTCGTCGGCGTGCTGGAGACGGCCGGCGATGATGACTTGCGCAACACGGCTCCGCGAGCCATCGGTGCACTGCTGATCGCCAGTGGCCTCCTGCGCGTCGGCGCGGTCGGGGTGGGCGTCGCCGTGCAATTCCGGCTGAGCGACCTTGCCAACGGCAGGCCGAACGGGTTCGACATCGGCCTGGTCGGGGCCGCGCAAGCCGTGACGGAGATGGTGTTCGCGCCAATCCTGGCGCGATTCGCCGACCGGTTCGGCCGCCGCCGTTTCCTGGTGATGGGCCCGGTCGTCTGTGTCATCGCGGTGCTGCTCGTCGCGCTCGGTGTCCGCCCGGCACAGCTCGGGGGCGCCCGATTGCTCGAGGGGTTCGGCGCTGCCGCGTTCGTCCCGGTCGCGCTCGGAACCGTTGCCGCGGCGACCTCCGGCGATCGCAAGCGGCGCGCGGGGGCGAGCGGCGCGTTCGAGGCGTCGACGCTGATCGGGTATGCCGGTGGCTTCGGGCTGGGATCGGTGGCGTACTTCGGTCTCGGCCGCTGGGCATTCGTGCTCCTCGCCGGGCTCTACGCGTGCGCGGCGGCCGTCTGCTTCGTCTTCGTCCCGCGCGTGCCACCGATGCCGGTGCACTCGCTGCGCGTCGTCTTCCGCGCGGCGGTCGGTCCGGGCCCGATGCGCACCTTCCTGCCCGCGTGGATCATGTCCTTCGCCCTCATCGGAGCGTTCGTCGCCAACCTGCCTGCCTTGCTGCGGCATCGCGCGGTCACGTCACAGTCGTTGATGCACCACTTCGATGTCCGCCTCATCGGGCTCTTCCTCATCCTGTGGATCGCTGTGTTCCTGGTGGGCATCATTCTCTGGACGCCGTTCGTCGCCCGCCTCGGTCCCGCGATCGTGATGCGGCGAGCGGTGCCCGGGGGCTGGCTGACGATGGTGGCGCTCCTGGCGATCAACCATCTCCCGCCCGTCGGGATGCTGCTGGTGGTCCCGTTCCTCGTGGCCGGCATCCTCTGGCTGGCCGGCTTCGGTCCGGCCGCGGTGACGTACCTGGCCGACTGCTCCGAGAGCTTGAGCGCGGACCGATCGGCGCTGATGTCCTTCTACACGGTGGCGCTCGCCGGTGGCGGCGCGATCGGCGCGCTGCTCGGCGGGTACGCCGCGCATCTCCTCGGCATCGACGGCCTGGTGATCCTCGGGGTGCTCCTGGCGACGTCGACCTTCTTCACCCTTGGACCCGTGGTCCGGTACGAGCGCAACGCGAAGGTCGCCGGCGCCGACGTCTGACCGCGACGGGTTACCAGGCCCAGGCCTCGGGTGCCGTCCCCGGACCCGGGAACATCGCATCGAGCTGCGCGAGCGCATCGGTATCGAGGTGCACGTCGAGCGCCTGAAGGTTGCTCTGGAACTGCTCCATGGTCCGGGGCCCCACGATCGGCCCGGTGACGCCCGGCTGGGCGAGCAGCCACGCAAGCCCCACCGCCGAGGGATGCTCACCCCGCTTCGCGCAGAACGCTTCGTACGCCTCGATCTTCGAGCGGTGCTCGGCCAGGAGCTTCTGCGTAACCTCCGACGCCGACCTGCCGGTCCCCTGCTCCTTGGCGAGGACGCCGCCGAGCAGCCCTCGCATGAGCGGGCTCCAGGCGATGATGCCGACTCCGTAGTGCTGCGCCGCGGGCACGACCTCCTCCTCGACGTGGCGCTCGACGAGGTTGTACAGGCACTGCTCGCTCACCAGCCCGAGGAAGTGCCGGGCTCGCGCAGTCTCCTGGGCCTGGGCGATGGTCCAGCCGGCGAAGTTCGACGAGCCGACGTAGAGAACCTTGCCCTGCTGCACCAGCACTTCCATCGCCTCCCAGATCTCATCGAACGGCGTGTTCCGATCGACGTGATGCATCTGGTAGAGGTCGATGTGGTCGGTCTGCAGGCGTCGCAGCGAGCCCTCGCACGCGTTGCGGATGTTGCGGGCAGAGAGGAACGTGTCGTTGGGCCAGTCACTCATCGAGCCGTAGAGCTTCGTGGCGAGCACGACCTTCTCGCGACGGCCGCCACCCTGCGCGAACCATCTGCCGAGGATCTGCTCGGTGATGCCCTCGCCCTTCTTCCATCCGTAGACGTTGGCGGTGTCGAAGAAGTTGAGGCCGACATCGAGCGCCGAGTCCATGATCTGGTGCGACGTGGGCTCGTCGGTCAACGGACCGAAGTTCATGGTGCCGAGGCAGAGGCGGCTGACGGACAGACCAGAGCGACCGAGGTGCGTGTATTCCATGCACAGAGTCTGACAGTCAGGTCAATCCGCGCATCACCCGCGAGATCACCGACGTCGAAAACCCTCGGCGCTGCAGTGCGCCGGCGACACGCATGTACGCCCGCCGGTCGCGAGAATCCACAGGCCGGGCACGCAGCCAGAGTTGTCGCGCGACTGCGAGTGCGGAGTCCTCCTCGGAATCGCTCTGGCCCTCGAGCGCATCGGTGATGAGGTCGCCCGCCACGCCCTTCGACTTGAGGTCTGCCGCGACCCGTGCACTGCCGTGCCCGGCGCGACGGTGCCGCGCCGCCACCGACACGGCCATCGCAGCGTCATTGACGTACCCGGTGGCGATACAGCGCTCGACCGCCTCCGTCGCGGCTTCTCTCGTGTAGCCCCGTTGTTCCAGCTTGCGCTGCAGCGACATCCCCGACTGCCCCGCACCACGGAGGATGCGCAAGGCGGCATCCTCCGCGGCGTCAGGGCTTTCGGGCATCGCCGGCGGACTCGACCCCTTCATTCGCACCGTCGCCGATGTCCGCGCGTCAGACGACGGGTGCGGGCAATGGCGGCACCTCGCCGCTCAATTCGACGACAGCGTCGTGCAGCACCGGCTCCGGCAGCGCGGCGATGCGGACCTTTGCTGCCACCTCCTCGAGGAGATCGGGGTTTCCGCGAAGGAAGTCGCGGACGTTCTCACGACCCTGACCGAGGCGCATGTCCCCGTACGAGAACCAGGCGCCGCTTTTGTCGATGATGTGCGCATCGATCCCCATGTCGAGCACGCTGCCCGCATACGAGATGCCCTCGTTGTACAGGATGTCGAACTCGGCCACCCGGAACGGGGGCGCGACCTTGTTTTTGACAACCTTGACCTTGACGCGGCTGCCGACGACGTCGAGCCCTTGCTTGATGGAGTCGATCTTGCGGATGTCCATGCGCACCGACGCGTAGAACTTCAGCGCGCGGCCACCGCTCGTGACCTCGGGGTTGCCGAACATCACGCCGATCTTCTCGCGGAGCTGGTTGATGAAGATGACCGAGGTGTTGGAACGGCTGATCGCGCCCGTGAGCTTGCGCATCGCCTGGGACATGAGCCGGGCCTGCAGGCCGACGTGGCTGTCCCCCATCTCACCATCGATCTCTGCCTTGGGAACCAGGGCGGCGACCGAGTCGATCACGACGACGTCGACCGCTCCGCTGCGCACCAGTACCTCGACGATCTCGAGCGCCTGCTCGCCGGTGTCCGGCTGCGAGATGAGCAACTCCTCGGTGTTCACGCCGATGCGCGATGCGTACTGCGGATCGAGCGCGTGCTCGGCGTCGATGAATGCCGCGACACCGCCACGACGCTGCGCCTCCGCGATGATGTGAAGCGTGAGCGTCGTCTTGCCCGACGACTCCGGTCCATAGATCTCGACGACGCGACCGCGCGGTATGCCGCCGACACCGAGCGCGATGTCCAGGGTCAAAGCACCGGTGGGGATGACATCGATGTGCTGAGCGTGGACGTCGCCGAGACGCATGATCGCTCCCTTTCCGTGGGCTCGCTCGATCTGTCCGAGTGCCGTCTGCAAGGCCCGGTCCCGCTCAGTCGTCACGGGCTCACTCCTCTCGTCACGGGGCGCTCGAGCACGCTTGCCGTTCACTTCCACAACGGGCTCGAGGGTATCGATAGTACGACTTACTAGTGTGTTCGTCAAAGCTGTACTCCAAGGGTTGATTGAAAAGGTTGGAGGTGCGGGCTGCGGTGCCGTAGGGCGTCGCGACGGGCGGCGCGTCCGGGCTCACCGGGTGGGGCGAACATTTGTACTGTACAACCTTCGTGAGGACGTGGCAAGCCCGAAGTTGGACCCTTCTCACCGGACGCCTGTGCGATCAGAACCAGGACCGAGACGGTCCCGGATCACCTCGCTGCAAAGGGTCAACGCGGTCTCGACGGCGTGGGCGCGGTTGAGTTCGCGGCCCCGATCGGAGTTGAGACGGACCACCCGCACCGACGCCGCAAGGGCGACCGCGACGAACACCAGTCCAGCCGGCTTGTGCTCGCTCGAGCCCGGGCCGGCGACGCCCGTGATCCCCACGCCGAGGTCCGCCTCGAAACGGACACGTGCCCCGGCTGCCATCGCCTCGGCGACCTCGGCGCTCACGGCGCCGTGGGTTGCGAGCAGGTGGCGGCCGACGCCGAGCTGCTCCGACTTGACGTCATCCGCGTAGGCGATCACGCCGCCACGCATGTACACAGAGGATCCCGCCACAGCGGTGATCGCTGCGCCGAGGAGTCCACCGGTGCACGACTCCCCCACCGCGATGGTCAGCCCTGCCTCCGCGAGCGCCCGCCCCAGGACCGCCGCCTGCGGGAACGCGGCTTCGAGGATGGGCAGCCTGCTTTCGGCGTCCGCGTCCGGCGCGCGCGCCTCGCTCATGAGGTCAGGCGGCGACGCTGTCCGGGCGCCGGACGCAGTCCCGACCGCGTGTCACCGGTAGTTGGTGAACTGCAGCGGAACGTCGAGCTCGGTGTCGCGGAGCTGCTGGATGACCGCCTGCAGCTCGTCCTTGTCCTTGCTCGAGACCCGCAGCTGGTCCCCTTGCGTGCGGACCTGCGCCTTCGGGTGCTGGCCGCGGATCCGCTTGGTCAGATCCCGAGCCAGGTCCTCGCCGATGCCCTTGCGGAGCTTGACGACCTGACGCACATTGCCTTTGGCCGCCGGTTCCGGCTTCTGCGGATCGAGCACCTTGAGGTCGATGCCCCGCCGGTGCGCTTTGCTCTGGAGCACGTCGATGATTGACTTCAGCTGTGAATCGGTGCCGGTGAGCAGCGTGATGGTCTCGTCCTCGAGCGTGATCTCGACGTCGATCCCCTTGAAGTCGTAGCGCGTCGTGATCTCACGCCGGGCCTGGTCGACGGCGTTCACCAGCTCCTGGCGGTCGAATTCGCTGACGACGTCGAAGCTGTGGTCCTGCGGCATGACTGATGAGGATAGCGATCCGCGACGTGGGGCAGCGCCGCGGAGTCCGCGACGGCTCAGGAAGGCGCCCGGCTACTCGTCGCCCAGGTCTGAGAGCAGCTCGTCGACCTGGAACACGTCCATCAGGACGTCGCGCGACTTGCTGCCCTCGAAGGGCCCGACCACGCCGGCCTCGGCGAGCTGATCGATGAGCCGTGCCGCCCGTGTGTACCCGACGCTGAGCTTGCGCTGGAGCAGCGATGCGGCAGCGCGCCCTTCTGCCGCAACGGTATGTGCTGCCTTGGCAAACAGTGGATCGCGCTTGGTGGCGTCACGCGCCCACGACACCGTCGCCTCGACGGTGAAGATCTCCTCCTGGTAGTCGGGCTTGCCCTGCAGCTTCCAGTGGCCGATGAGCGTGTCGAGCTCGCGATCGCTGACGAACGCACCCTGCAGACGGCGTGGCTTGCCCTCGTCGATCGGCAGGTAGAGCATGTCGCCGCGGCCGAGCAACTTCTCTGCGCCCATCTCATCAAGGATGACCCGTGAGTCCACGCCACTCGAGACCGCGAACGCCACACGGCTCGGGATGTTCGCCTTGATGAGGCCCGTGATGATGTCTGCCGACGGTCGCTGCGTGGCGACGATCAGGTGCAGTCCGACGGCTCGCGCCAGCTGCGCGATCCGGCAGATCAGGTCCTCGATCTCCCCCGCCGCCACCATCATCAGGTCGGCGAGCTCGTCGATGACGATGACGATGTACGGCAACGGCGCAACGCCGAGCCCGGGCGCTTTCTCGTTGAAGGCCACGATGTTTCGGGCGGCGTGTGACGCGAAGAGCTTGTAGCGCTCCTCCATCTCCTTCACCGCCCAGCGGAGCGACGCCACGGCGGCCTCGGGCTCGACGACGACCGGCACCAGCAGATGCGGCAGGTCGGCGAAGTTGCTGAGCTCGACACGCTTCGGGTCGATGAGGATCATCTTCAGCTGCGCCGGTGTGGCCTGGAGCAGGAAGCCGCCGAGCACCGCGTTGATGCACACCGACTTGCCGCTCCCGGTCGCACCGGCGATCAGGAGATGTGGCATACGCGTGAGGTCGCCGATCACCGGGTGCCCGCTGACGTCGGCACCGAGCGCGACGCTCAGCTTGTTGCGCCGGTCGGCGAATGCCGGCGACTCGATCGTCTCCTTCAGACTCACCAGCTGCGCCGCCTTGTTCGGCACCTCGACACCGATCGCCGATTTTCCGGGGATGAACGGCTGGATGCGGATCGGCGCGGCGAGCGCCAGCGCGAGGTCGGTCTGGTAGCCGAGGATCCGGCGTACCGGAACGCCCACCGCCGGCTGCAGCTCGTACTGCGTGACCGTCGGACCGCTGTTGGCGCCGACGATGCGCGTCTCGATGCCGAAGGACTGCAGGGTGCTGACGATCTTGTCACCCGTGGCACGAACTTCCGCGGCGAGACGCTCGCGCTTGCCGGTGATCACGTCGAGCAGGTCGGCCGTCGGCAGCACCCACACCTTTTCGGGCTCGTCGCTGAGCAGCTCGGCATGGCCGAGCCCGACCTCCGGTACCGGACCGATGGCCGGGGGGGGTGGTGCATCCCCGGGCAGCACCGGCACGCCCTCGAATTCGCGCGTGAAGCCGTGGTCGCCTGCATCCTCCCCAGTGGCCTGCGCCTCCTCTGGGTCGAGGAACGCCGTGACCGGCGGAGGAAGCGGTTTGGGGAGGTCGAACGGCAGCGTCATGGCCGTCCCGGTCAACTCGGTGGTCGGCTCCGAAACGGGCGACGGGAACGATCGGCCACGCGCAGTCGGCAGCGTGGCCGAACGATCGTGACGGAGTCCCTCACCCTCGGCTGCGAACCAGCGGCCAAGCGCCCGGATGACCGTACCGGTGCGCAGATCCGTGGCCAGGATGACGCCGAGGAACGCGACCACGATCAATGCGGCCCCCGCGCCGGCGCCGCCGAGCACCCGCTCGACGCCTGAACCAATCGAGCGCCCCAGGGCGCCGCCATCGCCACCGAGCATGCCGATCAAGCCGAGCAGCGCGAGCATGGCGATGGCGCTGCCGAGCGCCGCGAGGGTTCCCGCCCGCCATTCCGGGGTCATGCAGAGGCGTGCGCCGGTCAGGATCAGCCCCGCGACGCCGATCCAGGCACCAACCCCGAACGCTCCGAAGAGACCGTCGTGCACCGGTCCGGCCACGGCTCCATTTCCGGGAAGCACCAGCACCGCCGCAAGGATCACGCCGACGCCGATCGCGCCGATTCCGGTCAGTTCACGGCGGAGGTCGCGATGGAGCAAGGGCGCGCGCGGCGACGCCGCTCCGCGCGTTCGCGGGCGCGCTGCAGGGCGCCGCGACGGCGTGCGCTTGCGCGTTGGGCGGGATGGGGCGGAGCGAGCCATTCGTGAACTCGATGTGGAACGCGTGGAAGACGGGCTACCGGGGCCCCTGGATCGGGCCCGATGCTATCAGCAAATCGGCCACCGCAAATGCGAAGGCGGATTGCGGATCGGGTCGGAAGGCCAGAAGGCGCGCGGCGAACATCCGTGCCCATACTACACGAATGTGTTGTCGCGAAGACTCCTGTTGGAGGTTTCTAGACCTCGGTCACGAGCGGCAGGATGAGCGGCCGCCGCTTGGTCTTCTTGTAGAGGAAGCGCGAGAGGCCTTCGTGGATCGCTCCCTGCCAGGCGGTGTACCCGGCATCCGGCGTGAGCCGCGCCACCAGCGACAGGACGTGCTCGCGCGCCTCCTCGAAGAGCGCATCGGCATCGTCGGCGACGAACCCGCGCGAGACGAGGTCGGGCCCGGCCACAACGGCGCCGCTCGACTTCTCGACCGTGACGACCACCAGGATCACACCGTCCTGGGCGAGCTGCTGGCGGTCGCGGAAGACGACATCGCCCGCCTCCTCGATGCTGAGCCCGTCCACGTACACGTAGCCCGTCCGCACGCGCTCCCCCGTCGGTCGAACCCCGTTCTCGTCAAGCGCGATCACCGTGCCGTTGTCGATCGCGAGGACGCGCTCGGCGGGGATGCCCACGGATCGCGCAAGCGCGGCGTGCAGCGCGAGATGCCGGTATTCACCGTGCACGGGGATGAAGTAGCGCGGTCGCGTGAGCGTCAGCAGGAGCTTGAGCTCCTCGCGACTCGCGTGCCCCGACGCGTGCACGCCGTGGCGCGAAGAGTTGAAGACGCGGGCGCCGCGCCGGTAGAGGTTGTTGATGGTGCGGTGCACCGATTCCTCGTTGCCAGGAATGGGATTTGCGCTGATGACGACGGTGTCCGCCTCGCGCAGAGAAACCATCCGGTGCTCGCCCGCGGCGATGCGCACCAGCGCCGAAAGTGGCTCTCCCTGCGCACCGGTGCAGAGGATTGCGAGCTCGTTGTCGGGGATGTGCTCGTGCTCTTTCGGCGTCACGAACATGCCCTGGGGGACATGCAGGTATCCGAGCTCCTCGGCAACCTTGATGTTCTTGAGCATCGAGCGCCCGACGATGAAGCAGCGCCGTCCGCATGCCTCTGCGGCGTTGATGGCCTGCTGCAGGCGCGAGATGTTGGACGCGAACGTCGCCATGAGGATGCGGCCCTGCGCGCCGGCGAAGATGGGCGCGAGTCCCTCGCCAACGGTGCGCTCGCTCGGCGTCGTGCCCTCCTGCTCGGCGTTGGTGCTGTCGCTGAGCAGGAGCAGGACACCCTCGTCGCCGACGCGCGCGAGCCGGGCGAGGTCGGGCGGCTCGCCCTGCACCGGCGTGGTGTCGATCTTGAAGTCGCCCGAGTGGACGATGACCCCGGCAGGTGTTCGCACCACCAGCGCACATGCGTCCGGGATGGAGTGGGTGGCGTGCACCCATTCCACGTCGAAGCACCCCAGCGATTTCCTGTCACCGGGCCGCACCGTGTGCAGCTCCGTCGTCTCGATGAGCCCGTGCTCGCGCAGCTTGTTGCGCAGGAAGCCGAGGGTCAGCGCGGTCCCGTAGACGGGGACCGGCAGTCGCGGCAGCACGTATGGCAGCGCGCCGATGTGGTCCTCATGGCCGTGGGTGAGCACGATCCCGCGGATGTTCCCGACGCGCTCCTGCAACCACGCGATGTCCGGGATCACGAGGTCGACCCCGAGCATCTCCTGCTCCGGGAACATGAGGCCGGTGTCGATGACCACGATGTCGTCGCCACAGCTCAGCGCGAGCATGTTGCGGCCGATCTCGCCGAGACCGCCGAGAGGGACCAGCGTGAGCTGCGCCGAGCTCGGGGCGTCGATCAAAAGAGATCCATCTGCGCGCCACCGGGTGCGGCCGCCACCGTGCGCAGCTCCGACGCGGAGGCGCCGCCGGCACGTCGAGCCCGCGCCGCTTCGGCATCGGCGAGGTAGCCGCGAACCCTGCGCATGTCCGACTCCAGCGTGTCCCTGAGGCCACCGTTGTACAGGGCCGCCGCGGGGTGGTACAGCGGAACGAAGACCCGGTCGTTGTGGCGGATGCGCTCGCCGTGCAGGCGCGAGATGCCCCCCGCTGTTGGCAGCAGCCGCGCCAGCGCGTGGCGCCCGAGCAGCAGGATCACGTCCGGCTGCAGCAGCGCGATCTGCTCATCGAGGAAGTGGCTGCACGCCTCCACCTCGAGTGGTTCGGGGTCGCGGTTGCGCGGCGGACGGCACTTGACGATGTTGGTGATGTAGATGTCCCGCCGATCGAGCCCGGCCGATTCGAGCAGGCTCGTGAGCAACCGGCCGGCTGCGCCGACAAACGGCTTGCCTTCACGGTCCTCGTTCTCGCCCGGCGCCTCGCCCACTGCCATGACACGCGCGGTCACCGGCCCGTACCCCGGAACGGCCTGGATGCGGGTGAGATGCAGCGGGCACGCCGTGCACTCGCGAACCCGCCCGTGGAGCTCGAGGACCTCTTCGGTCGTCGCCACCATTGGCGGAGTTTAGTGCACCGCGCGGGCTGTGCCCGAGCGATTCACGCGGGGACCATCAGCGATCGCGGAGCAGCAGCTCCGCAACCTGGACGGCGTTGGTCGCCGCGCCCTTGCGAAGGTTGTCGGCGCTGAAGAACATCGCGATCCCGTTCTCGCGCCCGGTGTCGCGACGGATCCGCCCCACCTCCACGTCATCGCTGCCGGCCACGGCTCGGGGCATGGGATATCGCTGCGCGGCAGGGTCGTCGACGACAAGGATCCCGGGCGAATCGCGCAGCAGACTGCGCACGTCGTCGGGGTCCGCGGACGAGTCGAGTTCGGCCCACACCGCAGCGCTATGGCCGACCGCGACCGGCACGCGCACGGTGGTCACGCTCATGCGCAACTCCGGGGCGGCAAGCACGCGACGCGTCTCCGCCATGACCTTGACCTCTTCCTCGGTGTCATCGCCCTGCATCGCCCAGCCGCCCGGGATGACGTTGGCGTGGAGCACGTGCGGATAGACGTGCGCGACCGGGGACGTGCCTGTCGCGTCATCCCGAGCCTGCGCCTGCAGCTCGTCGGCGAGCCCGAGGCCGGCGCCGCTCGCGGCCTGGTAGGTCGCGACCGTCACGTGTCGCAGCCCATACGCACGTTGCACCGGCGCGAGCACGATGCTCAGCGGGATGGCGACGCAATTGGGGTTGGCGACGATGCCGTGATGCAGGCCGAGCGTGTCCGCGTTGACCTCTGGCACAACCAACGGGACGTCGGGGTCCATTCGGTAGGCGCTCGACTTGTCGACGGCGACGCCTCCGAACTCGGCGACTCGCGGCGCGTGACGGCGCGACGTCCCCGCGCCCGCGGCGAAGAAGACGATGTCCGCGTTCTCCAAGGCATTGGCAGTCAGCTCACGCACCTCGATATTGCCGAGATGCGTCTGCACACGCCGGCCGGCGCTGCGCGCGCTGGCATACAGATGCAGCGCCGACGCCGGAAACGATCGCTCGCCGAGGATGCGCACCAGCGTGCCCCCGGCGGCGCCGGTCGCACCGACGACGGCGACGACCGGCCCGTCAGACCGCAACGGGACGCTCCCTATGCGGGCCCGCCGGCACCGTTGCCGCCGGCTTCCTGCTGCCTCGAGAGCTCACGAATCGCCTCGCGACGCGAGAGGTTCACCCGCCCGCGGTCGTCGACCTCGATCACCTTGACCATGATCTCGTCGCCGACGTTGACGACATCCTCGACCTTGTCGACATGGTGCTCGGCGAGCTGCCCGATGCGAACCAGGCCCTCTTTCTTCGGCATGATCTCGACGAAGGCGCCGAAGCCCATGAGGCGCGACACCTTGCCCTTGTAGATCCGGCCGATCTCGATGTCGTCGGTCAGGTCGTGGATCATCGCCATCGCCTGCTCCCGCGATGCTGCGTTCGCCGACGCGATGAACACGCGACCGTCGTCCTCGACATCGATCTGCGCACCGGTCTCCTCGACGATCTTGCGGATCATCTTGCCGCCTGGGCCGATGATGTCGCGAATCTTGTCGGGGTTGATGTTGATCACCTCGATGCGAGGTGCCCACGGGCTCAACTCCGCTCTCGGCGCGGAGAGCGCTTCAGCCATCTTGCCGAGGATGTGGAGGCGGCCGACCCGAGCCTGCTCGAGGGCCCGCTCCATCAGGTCCCAGCTGAGGCCCTTGATCTTGCAGTCCATCTGCATCGCGGTGATGCCCGTCTCCGAGCCCGCGACCTTGAAGTCCATGTCGCCGAGGGCGTCCTCCATTCCCTGGATGTCGCTGAGGATCGCGGCGTGCTCGGCGCCCTCGTCGGTGATGAGTCCCATGGCGATTCCGGCCACGGGCGCCAGCAACGGAACGCCCGCGTCCATGAGCGCGAGGCACGAGCCGCACACCGATGCCATCGACGTCGAGCCGTTGCTCGAGAGGATCTCGGTGACGATGCGCACCACGTAGGGGAACTTCTCCTCCTCGGGCATCACGTTGTGCACCGCCCGCTCGGCGAGTGCGCCGTGACCGATCTCGCGACGGCCGGGTGAGCGCAACGGACGCGCCTCGCCGACCGAGTACGGCGGGAAGTTGTACTGGTGCATGAACCGCTTGAACTGCTCGAGGCCGATCCCGTCGATTTTCTGCTGATCCTGGCCAGAACCGATCGTGACGACGGAGAGCGCCTGGGTCTGGCCGCGGGTGAAGAGCGCGGAGCCGTGCGTGCGCGGCAGCACGCCCACCTCGGCCCAGATCGGCCGGATCTCGTCGGTGCGACGCCCGTCCGGACGGATGCCCTCCTCGAGGATGGCGGCACGGACGGCCTTCTTGACCTCGAACTCGTATGCCTTGCCGATGTCGGAGCGACCGTCGGGGAAGCGCTCCTCGAGCGCGGACACGGTCTCTGCCTGGAGCTGATCGATGGCGGCTTCGCGCGACGCCTTGTCGGGGTTGCGCGCGGCGCTGCCCACGCGTGAGGCGACGTGCTCGTGCACGGCCGCGGTGATGTCCGGCGAGACCTTCTGCGACGGGTAGCTCATCGTGGGCTTGCCGATCGCGTCATGGAGTCCGCGCTGGAACTCGACGAGCTTCTTGATCTCGTCGTGGGCCATGCGCAGCGCCTGCAGCATCACGTGCTCGGAGATCTGGTGTGCGCCGGCCTCGACCATGACGATCGCATCCCACGTGCCGGCGACGATCAGGTCGAGCGCGGACTCGTTGATCTGGGTCAGCGTGGGGTTGAGCAGCAGCTGTCCGTCGAGCATGCCGACGCGCACGCATGCGACGGGCCCGCCGTGCGGGATGCCGCTGATCTGCAGCGCGCATGAGGCGCCGGTCACGGCGAGAGTGGCCGGGTCCTGCTCCTGGTCGCTGCTCAGCACTGTCGCGACGATCTGCACGTCGTTGCGAAAGTCCTTGGGGAAGAGCGGCCGCATCGGGCGGTCGATCATCCGGCTCGTGATGGTCGCGGCCTCGCTCGGCCTGCCCTCACGGCGTGGGAACGATCCGGGGATGCGCCCGACCGCGTAGAGCTTCTCCTCGTAGTCGCACGTCAGTGGGAAGAAGTCGATGCCTTCTCGCGGTGCCTTCGACGCGACGGCGGTGACGAGGATCGCAGTGTCACCGAGCCGAAGCATCACGGCGCCATTCGCCTGTTCTGCGATGTACCCGGTCTCGACGACTAGGCGCTTGCCGCAGTAGTCCGTTTCAAATGTTTTCTTCAGATTGTCGGGGATGGCCACGCGTGTCTCCTGGTGGTGACCCGCGCCGGGACAGCTCCGCTCCGCCGCGCTCTCCAGCGGTGAGGTGTTGGGGACTGGGCATCAGGATTTCCGGCTCGCGCTTTCGCTGCGGCACCGCTTCCTGACACACGGACCCCAACGTCTCACCTGTGAGTGCGACGTCGCCGGAAGGTACCGGCTCTGGGTCGGTTGATGGTGTGTGTTTCTTGGGTCTGAATAATGGTCGCGACTGACACTATCGGCGCAGACCGAGGCGCCCGATCAGTGCGCGATAGCGCTCGACGTCGGTACCCGAGAGATAGTCCAGCAACCGGCGGCGCTGGCCGACCAGCTTGAGCAACCCGCGACGCGACGCGTGGTCTTTGGGGTGATCGCGAAGGTGTTCGGTGAGCGAGCTGATACGTTCAGACAGCACTGCCACCTGGACCTCCGTGGAGCCGGTGTCCGTTTCGTGGCGCCGATGCTCCGCGATTATCTCGGATTTGGATCTAACGATTGGCACGATTGTTCGCCGCAAGTCTAACAGGAGACATCGATCAGCGGCCTTTCCCCGCCCGCGGGGCGCAGAGACGGATGGCGCCGGGCAAGCACGTGAGTGTCGCGGGGGTGGTGCCCACCTGCTCACCCTCGACGTCGAAGAGCATTGGTGGATCCTCGCAGGTGACCCGCACCACCTGACCACGGCGCACCTCGACCTCGCGCCGCCTCACGTGGCGTCCGCGATACAGCGACGGGATGCCGGTGAGGGCTCGAGTCCTTCCTGTCTCGCCGATGATCACCACGTCGAAAGCGCCGTCGTCGAGCGCGGCATCGGGCGCGACACGCATGCCACCACCGAAATACCGTCCGTTGGCGACGACGACGCTGCGCACGTCGCGTTCGATGAGGACCCCGTCGATCTCGACCTGCGCCACGCGCGAGCGGTATCCCCAGAGGGTCGTCAGTGACGCGGTGAGGAACATCGCGCTGCCGCGGACTCCGCCGCGCTTGAGCGTGCTCCGGTTGATGTGAGCGACCACCTCGCCGCCCATGCCGCAGTCGGCGATGTTGATGAAGAACCGCCGCACCCCGTCTGCGAAATCGACGCGCCCCACATCGATCAGCTGCTGCGACCCGGACGCGATGAGTCGCGCTGCCGCTTCAAGCCCCACCGGGATGCCCGCCGCCTTTCGGAAATCGCCGCCGGTTCCGCTCGGCAGGAGCCCGATGCTCGCGTCGCCGGCCATGGGATCTCCCGCGGCATCGAAGAACCCGTTGACCGCCTCGTTGAGCGTCCCGTCCCCACCCACCACGACGATCGTGCGGTAGCCGCCCGCGAGCGCGCTGCGCACGGCGTGCGTGGCCTCACCCTCGCCCGTCGTGCGATGCAGGTCGAAGGCGACGCCGGCGGCGCAGAGCGCCGATCGGATCGCCGGCCAGTTCCGATGCGTCCTGCCCCCGGCACTCGCCGGGTTCAGCGACCACGAAGGCGGGACCGGTCACGCGGGCGGCGCCGAACGCCGCAGGATCTCGCGGGTCCGCGCGATATCGCGAGCCATCGCCGCGGTGAGCTGGCCGATCGAGGTGAACGCGCGCTCGGCGCGGATGCGGCTGGTCAGCGCGAGCCGCGCCATGCGGCCGTAGAGGTCGCCGTCGAAGTCGAGCACGTGCGCCTCGACGGTCACCGAGCCGCCTCCGAACGTGGGTCGTGTCCCGATCCCGGTGGCGGCTGCACGCCAGCCGTCACCGAAGTCCAACCAGCCTGCGTAGACCCCGGGAGCAGGGATGCAGCGCGAGGCCTGGACCCCGAGGTTGGCCGTGGGGACGCCGAGCCCGGCGCCGCGGCCCTCGCCGCGCTCCACCACGCCTTCGAGCACGTAGGCACGCCCGAGCATCGAGACCGCGCCGGCGAAACGGCCTATGGCGATCGACTCGCGGATCCTCCCGGAGGACACCGGCCTGCTGCCCCGCATCGACGGTGCGACCGTCGTGACCCTGAAGCCACGCCGCTCGCCGAGGCGCCCGAGGAACTCCAGGTTGCCCTCGCGACCGCGGCCGAGAGCGAATCCAGGACCGACGATGAGCCGGCGCATGCCGAGACTGTCCGTGAGGGTGGCGGCGAACCGATCGGCGCTCCAGGTGCTCAACTCGTGTGTGAACGGGACCACCACCACCCGGTCGGCGCCGTTGCGGCCGAGCAACTCCACGCGGTCGCCGAGGCTGGAGAGCAAGGGCGGGCACCCCGAGGGGTCGACAACGCAGCGCGGATGCGGATCGAAGGTCACTGCCACGGCGGTCAGGCCGGCGCGGGTCGCCTCGCTGCGGACGCGTCGCAGCAACCGCTGGTGCCCGACGTGAACGCCGTCGAAACTGCCGATCGTCACCACCGATCCAGCGCCGCCCGTCTCCCCTGCCGGGAACTCATGGAGCAGTTCCATGGGCCTGTCAGCCGGCCAGCACCTTGGTCGGGCGGAGCAGGCCACCATTGAGCTCGCCGATACCGATCATCTCGCCCGTCGGGTCGTGCATCCGGCATTCACCGCTCACGTCGGGCAGGATCGACCGGGGCAGCCAGATCGACTGTCCGCGGCGGACCTGTTGCACCTGCGCTGGTCCGAGCTGCACGAGCGGCAGGTGGGCGACGGCGACGTCCGGAGGCAGCAGCGCAGGCCACGGATCGTCCATCGCCGCGAGCGCATCGAGCGTGATCGAGTCGCTGAGCCGGAGCGTGCCGTAGCTCGTCCGCGAAAGCCAGCCGAGGAGGCCACCCGTGCCGAGCGCGTCACCCAGGTCGGAGGCGAGCACCCTCATGTAAGCCCCTTTGCCACTGCTCACCACGATCTCCGCTTCGGCGACGTGGCCGGGCCGGAAGTCGACGAGCTCGGCGGAGTGAATGGTCACCCGGCGTGGTTCCCGGACCACCTCCTCACCGGCACGAGCCAGCTCGTACAGGTGGCGACCCTCGTGACGCACCGCCGAGTGCATCGGTGGGATCTGTTCGATCTCCCCCGTGTAGTGGACGAGCTCGGCTCGGATCTGGTCGGCGGTCACGCCCGCGGCGTCGGATCCCGTGACGACCACTCCTTCGGTGTCGCAGGTGTCGCTGCGCTCCCCCAGCCGGACGATGCAGTGGTACGTCTTCGGCTGGGCGTGGAAGTAATCCACGAAGCGCGTCGATCGGCCGACGCAGATCGGCAGCAGGCCCGTCGCCGTGGGATCGAGAGTGCCGGCGTGGCCCACCCGTCGCTCGCCGAGGATGCGTCGCACCTGGCGGATGGCGTCGAAGGACGTGATCCCGGCCGGCTTGTCGAGCGGGAGGACCCCTCCTCTGCGCGCGATCGCCGACCCCGGACGAGGGCCGGCCCCGGGCGCTGCGACGCCGGTCACCCTGCTGGGTCGATCAACCGGCGAGCCACCTCGAGCACCTTGCGCTCCGCGACGTGGAGCGGGTCGGCGAACTCGGCGCCCGCGGCGCGTCGGTGGCCTCCGCCGCCGAACGGCGTGCAGACGTCAGTCGCGTCAATTGGCTCGCGCGTGCGCACGCTGATCTTGGTGCGGCCGGCGGCAGTCTCCTTGAAGAGAATCGCGATCTGCATGGTGCCGATGCTCTGGAGCGTGTCGATGATGCCCTCGGAGTCCTGCAGGTCCGCTCCGGTCTGCTCGAGCATCGAGCACGTCACCTCGGACCAGAGCAGGCGTCCGCCCATCTCCGAGCGCATCTCCGGCGACGGCCATGCCCTCGAGGCGGACCTGGGCGAGGGAGCGCGACTTGTAGCTCTTGAGGGCCACCCAGCCGGGATCGGCACCTGCCGCGACGAGGGTGGCCGCGAGGCGCAGCGCCGTCTCGGTCGTGTTCTCGTGCCGGAATCCGCCGGTGTCGGTGAACAGTGCCGCGTAGAGATTGGTCGCAACCGATGGGCTGATCGGGGCGCCGAGCGCTCGCAGGAGGCGGTAGATCACCTGGCCAGTCGCGCTGGCCGTCGCCTCGACGAGGTTGATCGTGCCGAAGGCGGTGTTGCTGAGGTGGTGATCGATGTTCACGACCGTGCGGGCGCGCTCGACCTCGCCTCGGCGCTCGCCGAAACGCCCGAGGGTGGCGCAGTCGAAGGTGAAGACCGTGTCGCCGAGCGGCGCGCCGCCGACCTCGACGGTCTCGAAGCCGGGGAGGTGCTCGATCAGGCGCGGCAGCGGCTCGGGGACGACAACACGAACCTTCCGCCCCATCGATCGGAGCGCGATCGCGAAACCGAGCGCGCTGCCAAGGCTGTCGGCGTCGGCGTCCTTGTGCGCCAGGCACGTGATCTGGTCGGCACCGTCGATGACGGTGCGGATCGGCTCCACCACGTCCTCGAGGCTTGGCCAGGTGGTTGGTGCAAGCAGGGTCACTCGGGAACCTCCACGGGTGCCTCGTCGGGACGATCGACGCCGAGGTCTCTGAGGAGCGTGCTCACCCTCACGCTGTACGCGATCGATTCGTCGAGCTCGAAGTGGAGCCGGGGGATGCTCCGCAGGTTCTCGAGCCGCCTGCCAAGTTGAGCACGAAGGAACCCCTCGGCGTGGGCGAGCGCTTCGACGACGCTGTGGCGTTCGGCGTCATCGCCCATGGCGCTGACATCGAGCCAGGCCTCCCGGAGGTCCGGGCTCACCCGGACGCGCGAGATCGAAGCAAGCCGCACGCGCGGATCCTTGATCCCGGTGATCATCATCGCCGAGATCTCCTCACGGAGCTGCTCGCCCACCCGCTCGCGGCGCGGGCTGCGAGCCCCGGAGCGAAGCGTCATGCGTTCTGCTGCTCCATCGTGAAGGCTTCGAGGATGTCGCCCTCGTGGAAGTCGCTGAAATCGGCCAGGGTGATCCCGCAGTCGTAGCCGTGGGTCACTTCGCGGACGTCGTCCTTGAAGCGCTTGAGCGCATCGATGCGGCTCTGGGCAATCTCCTTGTTGTCGCGCAGGACGCGGCACGTCGCGTTTCTCGTGATCCTGCCGTCCAGGACGTGCGAGCCGGCGATCGCGGGCTTGCCGTCGACCTGATAGACGCGCCGAACCTCGGCGCGGCCCTGCGTGACCTCGATCATCGTGGGCTGGTAGAGGCCCTTGACAGCCTTCTCGATGTCGTCGGTCACCTGATAGACGACGTCGTAGAAGCGGACGTCGACGCCCTGCTCCTCCGCTGCCGCACGCGCATGCTCGTCCGGGCGCACGTTGAAGCCGATCACGATGGCGTCGGTGACGGCGGCGAGGTTGACGTCCGACTCGCTGACGGCGCCCACGCCTTCACCGACCACCTTGATCTTGACCGTCGGGTCTTCGATCTGGGTGACCTGGCTGTGCAGCGCCTCGAGCGATCCGTTGGCCTCGGCCTTGAGCACGAGGTTGAGCGACTTCATCTCGCCTTCGGAGATGTTCTGCGCGAGGTCGGCAAGCGTGATCCGGCGCACCGGCTGTGCGAGGCGCTGCTTCTCGGCGAAGCCGCGCTGCTCGGCCTTGGCGCGCGCGCCGCGCTCGGTCTCGACAACCTCAAAGATCTCCCCGGCTATCAGCACGTCGGAGAGCCCGGTGACCACGACCGGCGTGCTCGGCCCGGCTTCCTTGATGCGCTTGCCGGTATCGTCAATGAGCGCGCGCACCTTGCCGAACGCGGAGCCTGCCACGAGGTTGTCGCCTACACGGAGTGTGCCGTTCTGCACGACCAGAGTCGCGATCGCGCCCCGGCCACGTTCGAGGTGTGAATCGATCACGGTGCCCACGGCGCGCCCGTTGGGATCTGCCTTCGGCTCGACCAGGATGTCGGAGACCGTGAGCACGCTCTCGAGGAGATCGTCGATCCCTTCGCCGGTCCTGGCGCTGGTCCTGACCACGGGCACATCGCCGCCGTAAGGCTGCTCGGCAACGACGCCGCGCTCTGCCAGTTGCTGGAGGGCGCGATCGGGATTCACGCCGTCCTTGTCCATCTTGTTCATCGCCACGACGATCGGTACGCCCGCGGCGTGGATATGCTGGATCGCCTCTTCGGTCTGGGGCATGACCCCGTCATCGGCGGCCACGACCAGGATGGCCACGTCGGTCACGTCTGCTCCGCGGGCGCGCATCGCCGTAAACGCCGCATGGCCCGGAGTGTCAATAAACGTGATCAGGCGGCCGTTGCGCTCGACCTGGTATGCGCTGATCACCTGGGTGATCCCGCCGGCCTCGCCCGCGGCGACCTTGGTCTTGCGCACCGCGTCCAGGAGCGACGTCTTGCCATGGTCGACATGGCCGAGCACCGCCACGATCGGCGGCCGGGGGGCCAGCGTCCCCGGAGCGGCGTTGGAGAGATCGATCAGGGGGTGTTGGCGCCGCCCCGAGGCAGGCGAGCTGTCCTTGGCCTGCTCCGCAACCGCATCCTCGGACTCCGCCTCGAAGCCGAAGTGATCTGCGGCGAGCGCAGCCGTGTCGAAGTCGACCGTCTGATTCAGCGCGGCCATCACGCCATTGCTCATCAGGTACTTGATCAGTTGAGCGCCCGAGACCTCGAGCCGATCGGCGAGCTCAGCGACCGTGAGACCTGCCGGCAGGGTGACTTTCTTGACCGTTGCTATGTCGATTCCTCCATGACGAGCTCCCGCAGCGCTTCGGCGAGGGCGGTCTCGTCGATTACATCATCTCCGACCCGTAGCGAGCGCGCCAGGGATCGGTGCCGCCGAGACTGGCGCAAACAGGTGATACCCGTTTCCCGGCAGAGATACGCGCCCCTTCCGGGACAGCGGCCAGACGGGTCAAGGGTAACCCGACCGGCGGTGGCCACGAAGGCCAGCCGGATCAGATCGGCCTTCTCGCGCACCTTCCGGCAGCCGGCGCAGGTGCGCAGCGGCTGTTGTCCGGTCAGGGTGGGCTGTCCCCGGCCGAGGCGCCAACCTCCGGCTCGTCAGCGCGGATGTCGATGCGCCAGCCGGTGAGGCGGGCCGCCAGGCGGGCGTTCTCCCCTCCCCGGCCGATCGCGAGGGAGAGCTGATCCGAGGCCACCGAGATGTGGGCCGTGCGTGATTCGGGATCGAGCTCGACGCCGCGGGCGGTGGCGGGTATCAGCGAGTTCATCACGAAGGTGGACGGGTCGGCGGACCAGGCGACGATCTGGACCTGCTCCTCGCCGAGCTCGGAGGTGACCGCCCGCTGGCGCACCCCGTTTCTGCCGATGCACGCCCCCTGGGGATCGACGTCGCCGTCCGGGGCGTCCACCGCCACCTTCGTCCGGCGGCCGGGGTCGCGGGCGATCGCGCGGACCACCACCTGGCCGCTCTGCAGCTCCGGGACCTCCTGCTCCATGAGCCGCTGGACCAGTTGCGGATGCGAACGCGACACGACCACGAGGGCATCCGGTCCCTTGCGGCGCCCCTCGACGATGACCACCTTGATGTGGTCGCGGACGGTCAGGCGCTCGCCGGGGATCTGCTCCTCCGGAGGCAGCATTCCCGGCACGCCGCCGGCGTCGACGTACCAGATGCTGCCGAGACGTCGCTCGACGATGGCGTCGCGCAGCACCCCGCGCTGGCTCGCTCCCTCGCCGAGGATCCGGCGTTGCTCGACATTCGCGAGCCGCTCGGCCACCGCCGTTCGCGCCGCTGCCGCCGCCTGCCGGGGGAAGTCCGGGACGTCGACGTCGATGACGATCTCGCCGCCGTCGTCGCCGAGCCGGTAGACGACGAAGGTCCCGGATTCGAGGTTCACCCGGGCACGAACCGTTGCATCGTCCTCGACGAGCCGGCGGTAGGCGGTCGCCACCCCCTGTTCCACGGCCCCCGTGATCTCGGCTTCGCTGAGCGGGGTCGCGGCGGCGAGGTCGCGGAGCGCGCTCAGGGTGACTGCAGGAGCCGCCATCAGATGTCGACGACGATCCGCGCCGCGAGGACCGAGTCGAGCGAGAAGTCGACTGCCCGTGTTGACGTCCGGCGCTCCCGAACCTCGATCTCGGCATCGCTGCCGGTCACCGCGATGAGCTTGCCCTCCAGGACGAGCTCGGCATCTCCGTCGCGCAGGCGTACGTTGATGCGGCGCCCGACCGCGGCCATCCACTCCTCCGGCCGGCGGATCGGCCGCTCGGCGCCTGGGGAGCTCACCTCGAGCCGGTACGGGTGATCAATCGGGTCGCTGGCGTCGAGGACGGCCGACGCCGTGTTGGATGCCAGTTCGCAATCGTCGAGGGTCACGCCGCCGCCGTCGCGATCGATGACAAGCCGGAGGACCGCGCCTCGCCCTCGTCCCGACCACTGGACGTCGACCAGCTCGATGCCGAGGTGGTCGAACGACGGGCGCAGCAGAGACGCGATAAGGGAGACGTCGTCGGTGTTCATATGTGGTGTGCGCTGAGCGCGGGTCGGGCCCTAGACGGTCCGGGGCGTGACGCGCCTCCGGCCTGCTGGTGGCGCAACCGTCCGCGTGCCGCGCGCCTTCTCCCATGCGACGAGCAGCGTGCTTGCATTGAAGATCGAGCTGTAGGTGCCGGTGACGATGCCGATAAGGAGCGCGAGCACGAACCCACGGATCGAGTCGCCGCCGAAGATCACGAGTGACAGCAGGACGAACACGACGGTGAGGGAGGTGTTGAGCGACCGCGTCATCGTCTGCACGGTGGAGAGGTTGATCACCTGGTCGAAGGTCAACCGAGGCCCGACGCGCAGGTTTTCGCGCACGCGGTCGAACACCACGATGGTGTCGTGAATGGAAAACGCCACAGACGTCAGGACAGCGGTGACAAAGAGTGAGTCGACCTGACCTAAGTTCGAGAAGTGGCCGAGGATCGCCCAGATACCGGCGAGCACGAACACGTCATGGAGGAGCTTGAAGAACGCGCATGCGCTGAAACGCCAGGGCGAGATCGCCCGCTGACGCCGGAATGCGAAGGCGAGATAGATCGCGATCGCTCCCGCGGAGACAAAGATCATGATGATCGCGCCAGTGACGAGGCTGGCCGCGATCGTCGGCCCGACCTGCTGCACGCTGATGTCCGGTTGATTCGTGGTCGCGTTGGTCGCAATCGTGAAGTTGCTGTCCAGCGTGTGCTGCATCTGCAGGATCTGCTCGCTGTCCGAGGGCAAGGTTGTGATGGCGAAGTGGCTCGCCTCGCCGCCGCTCGTGCCCTCCGCCTGTACCTGTGGACGGAGGCTGCCGTAGTCCTGGTCGAGGAGCGCGGCGACCTGCCCCTGGCTGACGTTCTTCGCGAACCCCACGTCGATGACGTTGCCGCCTTTGAAATCGATGCCGAGGTTGAAGCCCCAGAACAGGATCGCGAGGATGCCCGGGATGATGACCGCAAGGGATCCGAGGAAGTACCAGTTGCGGTTCTTGACGATGTCGAACCGGCCCCGCGGTGGATGGTCGGCGAACTCCTCGTGGATCTCGGTATACAGCCGCGGATCACGGCCGATCTTCCAGCTGAGCACCCATGCAAACAGCGAGCGGGTGATCGTGATTGCGGTGAAGAACGAGACGATGACGCCGATCGCGAGCGTGATCGCGAATCCGCGAATCACGTCAGTGCCGAAGATCCCGAGGATCGTGCACGTGATCAGCGTCGAGATGTTGCTGTCACGAATGGCAGGAAAGGCGCGCCGGAAGCCTGTTTCGACGGCGAGGGGCACACTTCTCCCATGGCGTAATTCATCACGGGTGCGTTCGAATATCAGGACGTTGGCATCCACCGCCATGCCGACGCTCAGGACGAAACCTGCCAGTCCTGCCAGCGACAGGGTGACGGGTATCAGCTTGAAGAGCGCAAGCACGATCGCCGCGTACACGATCAATGCCAGCGTGGCAAGCAGCCCTGGGAACCGGTAGTAGCCGATCATGAAGATGACGACGATCAGCAGGCCGATGCCGCCGGCGACCAGCGAGAGGGTCACCGATTGCTGGCCGAGCGTCGCGCTCACGGTGGTGCTGGCGACGGTCGTGATCTCGGCGGGCAGCGCGCCTGCGCTGATCTGGTTGGCGAGCGCCGTCGCGGAATCCGTCGTGAAGTTGCCGGTGATCTCGGTCTGGTTGCTCTGGCCGCCGCCGGTGACGTCAGGTGCCGTGATCACGCTTGTTGTCGAGGAAGATCGCGATCTGCGCGAGCGGGCTGGTCGGGTTCTGCGAGTACTCGTTGAAGGCGGCGGTGGTGATCTTCGCCCACTCCTGCGCGCCGGCCCCGTTGAAGGTGATGTCGACGGCGACCTGGTTGGTGGTCGAGTCGGTGCCCACAGTCGCGCTGTCGACGTCCGTGGCCTGCAGGTTGTTGTCGATCTTCCAGTGATAGCCGGTCGGATAGTCGAGG
The DNA here is from genome assembly GCA_963791435.1 of Candidatus Dormiibacterota bacterium. Classification (GTDB taxonomy): domain Bacteria; phylum Chloroflexota; class Dormibacteria; order Aeolococcales; family Aeolococcaceae; genus Palsa-851. Next base: position 566,395 of record CAWBSL010000002.1, on the reverse strand, counting down.
ACGTTGTCGAACTGGGTGACGTCGTAGTGCCCCTGCTGGTCCCGAATCAGCGCCGCGCTCGGTGGGTTCGTCGCCTGGCCGGCAACCGGTGTCGCGAAGTAGAGCCGCGCTGTCGTCCCGATCGTGTTGATCGCCTGACTGAGGCTCACCCCAGGGAGCTGGACGAGGATCTGATCGTCGCCCTGCGCCTGGACCGATGCCTCGGAGACGCCGAGCGAGTTCACGCGTGAATCGATGATCGGGATGGTGGCCTGCTGGGCTGTGGCGAGCGAGGCGCCGTTCGGCGGGCCGTTGCGGCACTCCGCGTTGGGGTTGTCGAAGCCGTGGCAGATCTCGATGGTGAGCTCGGTGCCGCCCTGGAGATCGAGGCCCTTGTGAATGAAGAGCTGGCGACCAAGGAAGGTGGGCGTCGACGTCAGCGTCGTACCGAGCGGCTGGTGGACGACCAGGTACCGATAGATGAGGCTGTAGCCGTCGATGAAGAACGCGCCGACCACCACGAGGAGGACGACAGCCAGGCGGAAACGCGTGATCCTGAACACCTGGCGTCAGTCTACCGGGGACCTGAGCGGAGCCGGCCATCCCGTTCCGAGCGGAATGACGCGAAGGTGCCGGTGCGGATCGCAGACCGGGCCGCCTCCATCAACCGGGAGAGGTGGGTGACGTTGTGGAGGCTCACCAGGCGGTGGGCAAGGATCTCGCCCGACTGGAAGAGGTGGCGCAGGTACGCGCGCGAGAATCCGGTGCACGCGGCGCACGGGCAGTCCGGGTCGATCGGGCCGAACTCGTCACGGGCCGCGGCGTTGCGGAGCGAAAGGCGTCCGTCCGGCGTCAGCGCGCTTCCGTTTCGCGCGAGCCGGGTGGGCACGACGCAGTCGAACATGTCCACGCCGAGCGCGATTGCGGCCAGGAGCTCGAAGTCGGTCCCAAGTCCCATGAAGTAGCGGGCGCGGTCCGGGGCGAGCTCGCCGACACTCGCCTCGGTCATCGCGAGCATCGTGTCCACGGGCTCCCCCACGGCGAGGCCGCCGATGGCGACGCCGTCGAAGCCGAGCCCCGAGATGAACCGCGCGGAGTCACGTCGGGCCGTCGCATCGAACCCTCCCTGGGCGATGCCGAAGAGGAGATGGCCCGTGCCCGGGTGCGCGGCCCGGCAGCGCTCGGCCCAGCGATGCGTGCGCTCGGTCGCCGCTCGCGCAACGTCGGTCGCGGTGCCGTGGGCGACCGGGTGGTCGAGGCACATCACCACGTCCGCCCCGAGCCGTGCCTGGTTGCTGACCGCGTCCTCCGGCGTCACTCGTAGCCGGGATCCGTCGTACGGCGAGACGAAGGTCGCGCCATCGTCGTCGACCGCCGCCACGTCGGCGAGGCTCACCAGTTGGTAGCCGCCGCTGTCGGTGAGGATCGGATGGTCCCACCCCATGAAGGTGTGGAGCCCGCCGGCCTGTTCGATCAGGTCGATCCCCGGTCGGAGCGCGAGGTGGTATGCGTTGCAGAGCAGGATGTCGACGCCTGCGGCGCGCACCTCGTCGGGGTGCAGCGCCTTGACGGTCGCGTGCGTCCCGACGGGCATGAATGCCGGCGTGCGAACGCCACCGTGCGCAGTTGTCAGAATCCCCGTGCGCGCTGCGCCGTCGACGGCATCGGCAGCGTACGGGGTCATGCCGGCGCGCGCCAGCACAGCATGCAATCGCCGAGTGAAAGGAACCGGTACCCCGCTTCGAGCGCGTGCGCGTATGCGCTCCTCCAGCGCTCATCACCGATGAATGCCGCGAGGAGAACGAGCAGCGAGGAACGTGGCTGGTGGAAATTCGTCAGCAGGCCGTCTACGGCGCGAAAGCGATGTCCCGGATGGATGAACAGGCGCGTGGCGCCGGACGCGGCATGGAGCGTTCCGTCCTCACGCGCGCAGGTCTCGAGCACGCGAACGACTGTGGTGCCGACTGCGATGACCCGGCCACCGGAGCCGCGAGTGCGCTCGATCGCAGCCACCGTATCGAGCGGCAGCGTGTAGCGCTCCTCGTGCATCGGGTGATCCTCCACGCAGTCCGCGCGGATGGGAGCGAACGTCCCGAGACCGACATCGAGACGTAGCGTCGCCCACCCGATCCCCGCGGCTCGGAGGTTCGCGATCACGGAGTCCGTGAAATGCAGTCCTGCGGTGGGCGCGGCCGCCGAATCCGGATCGCCGGTGGCATAGGTGGTCTGATACCGCTCGGGATCACGCAACTCGGTATGGATGTAGGGCGGGAGTGGGGCGACGCCTGATCGTTCGATCGCTGCATCCGCGTCCGGTGTATCGAACGCGATCACGCGACCGCCGCGGTGCGCCGCCGAAACACCCACGACCGTCGCGCGCAGCTCGGACCCGACGAGGACGACGGCACCCGGAGTCGCCAGCCTCGCGGGTCGCGCCAGGCACTGGTACTCGCCGTTCTCATTGCGCGAGAGCACCAGGAGCTCGATGTCCCTTCCGCCGTCGTCGACTCCGCGCAGTCGCGCGCGGCGCACGCGGGTCTCGTTGACGACGAGGAGGTCACCGGCGCGCAGGAGCGCCGGAAGCTCGCGGAATGCTCGATCCTCGACCCCTCCGTCCGGGGGCAGGTATAGCAGGCGCGACGCGTCGCGTTCGGCGAGTGGCTCCTGTGCGATCCGCTCCGCGGGGAGCGGGTAGTCGAAGTCGGCGGACCTCAACGCTCGAAGAGCGCCGTCTGCGCCTCTGCCGCTCCGGGGGCGCCGGCGGGCACGCTGAGCCCCAGATGCTGGTAGGCGCCGGCCGTGGCGAGCCGGCCGCGCAGCGTTCGGGCCAGCAGGCCGCGACGGATCAGGAAGGGTTCGACGACGTCCTCGATGGTGTCGGGATCCTCCTGAACGCTCACCGCGATGGTCTGGACTCCCACCGCGTGGCCACCGAGGGTCCCGCAGAGGACGCCGAGCACCCGGCGGTCAAGCTCGTCGAGGCCGATCGAATCGATACCGAGGACGTCGAGCGCGGCGGTGGCGACTTCGAGGTCGATCCGCCCGGCGGCACGCACCTGGGCGTAGTCGCGAGCACGCCGGAGCAGGCGGTTGACGATTCGCGGGGTGCCGCGTGAGCGCCGGGCGATCATCTCCGCGCCGTCGGGATCGAGGTCGATCCCGAGCAGCCGAGCCGAGCGGTTGGCGATGGCCACGAGATCGTCCGTGTCATAGAAGTCGAGACGGAAGGTGACGCCGAAGCGATCACGCAGCGGTGCTCCGAGCGCGCCCGCCCTCGTCGTGGCGCCGATGACCGTGAAACGGTTGAGCGTGAGCCGGAGCGTCTGGGCGCCGGCACCCTTGCCTGCTACGAAGTCGAAGGCGAGGTCTTCCATCGCCGGATAGAGGGCCTCCTCCACCGCGCGGTTGAGCCGGTGGACCTCGTCGATGAAGAACACATCGCGTTCCTCGAGGCTCGTGAGGATCGAGGCGAGCATGCCCTGATGCTCGAGCGCCGGCCCACTGGTGAGACGGATGTTGACCCCCATCTCCACCGCGATGATCTGCGCGAGCGTGGTCTTGCCGAGCCCGGGTGGGCCGTAGAGGAGCACGTGGTCCAGCGCGTCACCGCGCTGCCGGGCGGCTTCGACGAGGATGCGGACCTGGTTCTTGATCGCCGACTGGCCGACGAAGTCGTCCAGGGTCCTGGGTCGCAGCGCCGTGTCGGCGACGCGTTCGGCCTCCAACTCCTCGGGGCTGACCACGCGCTCGTCGGTCATCGCGACGCACCAGCCGTGTCGAGCCGGCGAAGCGCGGCACCGACGAGGTCGGCGACGTCGTGCCCATCGCCGTCGACCGCGATCGCAGCCACCGCGTTGCGCGCCTCGCTCTCGCGGAATCCAAGCCCGACCAGTCCGGCGATGGCAGCCGCCACCGCCTGGTTCTCCCCTGTTGCCGTGGGATGTTGAGTCCCAGGCGGCTCGAACGATCCGACCTTGTCACGGAGCTCGAGGATCACGCGCTCCGCGGTCTTGCGTCCGATACCGGGGACCGTCGCCACGAGCGCGATGTCACCTTCGGCGATCGCCTTCACAAGCACCGGCAGCTCGGCTCGACCCAGGATGCCCAGTGCGGCCTTCGGACCGATCCGCTCGACGCCGATGAGCAGGCGAAAAAGGCGGAACTCGTCATGCGTTGCAAAGCCGTAGAGGCGTATGGCTTCCGCGCTGACGCTCGTGTGCACATACAGCGAAATCTCGGGTTCGTGCGAAGCGTGCAGCGTCGTGATCGTGCGCAGATGACAGAACACTTCGTAGCCCACGCCGCCTGTGTCGATGACGACATGGTCGTCGCCGACGCTGAAAAGCTTGCCGCGGAGGAGTGCGATCACCTCGCGGCACGAACGAGCGCCGCGCGCGCATTGCTCACGGCGCGATCAAGTGGCGAGTCCGTGTCACGCACCACCGTCTGCGTCAGCACGCCGAGACTCTTGCGGTGGTGATGACAGACCGCGACGGCGCACGCGTCGGCGACATCGTCGTGGCCTGGAATCTCCGCGACTCCGAGCAGCGTCGCCACCATCCGCGAAACCTGCGGCTTGCGCGCGGAGCCGTATCCGCACACCGCCTCCTTCACCTGATTCGGCGTGTACTCCGCGATCGCAACGCCCTCACGCGCGAGCGCGCAGAGAATCACGCCGCGCGCTTCGCTGACGCGCATTGCAGTGCGGCGGTTCGTCGAGAAGAACAACTCCTCGACGGCTGCGACGTCGGGGCGCAGTGTGTTGCACGCGTCGACCACAAGCTGGAACAGCGTCGCGAGCCGGCCGGCTTCGTTGGTCTGCGGTGCAGTCTCGATGCAGGATGCGTGGATGAGCACGAGGTGTCCGGGCGAGCCTTCGACGACCGCGACGCCGGTGCGCGCGAGACCGGGATCGACACCGAGCACCCTCACCGGTGTGCGCCGGCGCCGCTGTCAGCCGACGTTCTCAAGGCTCTCAAGAACGTCGTCCGGTATCTCCGCGTTGGCGTACACCTGCTGGACGTCGTCGTGCTCCTCGAGCGTGTCGAGCAGGCGAAGGACCTGGCGCGCCTGCGATGCGTCGAGCGGCACAGAGTTGGTGGGATTCATCGTGACCTCGGCGGAGTCGATCGGATAGCTGCGCTCCTCGAGCGTTCGCCGCACCTCCTCGAATCGAGTCGGCGCCACCGTCACGACGACCTCGTCACCGTCGACGCCCACATCGCCGTCGTCGCCGACATCCACTGCGTCGAGCAACTCGAGTGCCAGCTCATCGGGATCGCGCTTGCCTGCGTCGATTGCGATGACGCCCTGCTGGTTGAACATCCACGCCACGCTATTGGCCTCGCCGAGCGCGCCACCGGACCGCGTGAACGCGTTGCGAATCGCCGCAACGGTCCGGTTGCGGTTGTCGGTAAGCGTGTCCACCATCACGGCAACGCCGTGCGGCCCGTAGCCCTCGTAGCGAACTTCCTCGAGCTGCACGCCATCCTTCCCACCCGCGCCGCGCTGGATCGCGCGGTCGATGTTGTCGGCAGGCATGTTGACCTCACGCGCCTTCTGGATCGCGAGGCGCAGGCGGAAGTTGCCCTCGACGTCAGGGCCGCCCTCGCGCGCGGCAACCGTGAGCTCGCGCGTGACCTTGGTGAAGAGCTGGCCGCGACGAGCATCGACGATCGCCTTCTTGTGCTTGATTCCAGCCCACTTGCTGTGACCGGACATGAATCCTCCGAGACGAACAGGCGTTCCGATTCTAGCGCAGCCCTGAACCCAGTCTAGACGTCGCACTCCTTGTGGTCGGCGGGAGACAGGACTATGGTTAGACGCAGCATCGGCAATCAGACGGAGGTAGGCATCCCAATGTTGCAAACCGTCTGGCAGCGTTTCCGGCACGGCCGAGCGGAGGGTTGAGGCCCGGCTGACGGGCCCCTGACCGCACGACCTTCGCGCCCCCGGTCGAGGTCGCTGGGCAATCGGCGCCCCCGGGTTTGCTCGAGAACGAGCGAGTGCGCGTCGTGCAGATCTGGAGTTCGGACCCGGGCGTTCCCCCGAACCGGGCACCGGTTTCGGTGCCAAGAATAAGCCCGGCAATTTCCACCGGGCTGCCGTATCAAAACGGTGTATTCACCAGAGGGGCCGGCACAGTCCGGCCCCTTTCTTTTGTGTCATGCGCGAGTGCTGTGAAGGTCGCGAGGCGCAGGGCGCGACACCGCCGGATGTCCGAGCCAGCTGAAACGCAGGGGCCAGTCCTTCGCCAGTCGCAAGCCGACGCGAGTGCTCACCGCGATCGGCGGCGTGACCGTCCGCTGTGCGATGTGCACCCGCGACGCGGGGTCGAGGAGGTCGATCCCGTCGTCGGCTCGAGTGATCCCGAGGCCCTGGCACAGGTTGCCGGGACCACGAAGGAGCGCTGCGTCTGGAAGGCCCTCGCGCCGTCGAGCGACGACGGCCGCCTCGCCCTCCACCACCGCGGCGGCCCGCAGGAGCACGGCGCCGGCAACGCCTTCTGCCTCGGTCACCACGTTGGCGCAGTGGTGCATGCCGTACGTGAAATACACGTAGAGATGCGCGGCCGGCCCGAACATCACCCTGGACCGCGGAGTCGGGCCTCGGAAGGCGTGAGAGGCGGGATCGGTCGTCCCGAGATATGCCTCGGTCTCGACGATCTGAGCAGTCACGGCGCTTGCCGTGCCCGAGTCGACGATCAGCGTGCAGCCGACGAGGTCGCGAGCGACCTCCACCGTCGGCCGGGCGAACCAGTCCCGAGGCAGCTCGGCTACCGGCGGATCTCCGCGTCGCACCGGCGCGCCAACGCGTTCGCGATGGTGTCCTGCGCGCGCTGGGCCTCCTCGCCCGTCAGGGTGCGGTCGGCCGCTCGGAACGTCAGCCGGAAGGTCCAGCCCTTCTTGCCCGCGCCGAGACTGCCGCCTCGATACTCGTCGTAGAGCTCTGCGTGCTCCAGGAGGGGCTCATCCGCCTCATGGATCGCGTCGATGGCATCGCCCGCGAGCCGGTCGGCCGCAACGGTGACGGCGAGGTCCTGCACGATCGCCGGAAAGCGCGGTGGCTGGGCGAACCGAACCGGTAGTGGCGGCGAGGGCGCGATGGCGTCGATGCGCAGCTCCCCCACCGCCACGCGGCCGCGGATCTCGAATGCTGCCGCAGTCTCGAAGTCGAGTTCCCCGAGCACGCCCGCCGACTCGCCATTCCACCGGATATCCGCGCTCCGTCCGGGATGCAGTCCTTTTTCCTCGCTGGGGACCGTTCGGAGCGCCCCGCCGGCGAAGTCACTCGTGAGGCGTTCGAACACCGCCTGCACGCGACGCACTGCCCGGGCAGCGTCGTCGGGCGTCCCGCTCGACACGTGCACTGCGAGGCTGAGCAGCAGCGGTTCCAGCGGCAGGGGCGGAAGGCTGTCGTCGGTTCCGTCGGAGGTCGAACCGGCGGCCAACCCCACTCGCTCGCCCTCCCAGAAGGCTCGACCGAGCTCGAACAGCATCACGTCACCACTGCCGCGATTCACGTTGCCTGCAAGCGCCGCGCACAGCCTCGGGAGCTGCGATGTGCGCATGACGCTCCACTCGTCGCTGAGCGGATTGCGGAGCGCCATGGGTTTGCGTCCGCGGCCGAGCCCCGGCAGGAGCGTGGCATCGCCCGCCGCGACGAAGGCGAAGGTGATCGCTTCGTCGAAACCGGCTCCGGCGCAGACATCGCGGACGGCGTCGTCGACGGGTGGTGGTGCGGCCGTATGTGTGACGGCAACGCGCCGTCCCGGGAGCGTGCTCGGTACGCGGGAGTACCCGATCATCCGGCCCACCTCTTCGACCAGGTCTTCCCGAAGCGACACGTCGCGCCGGAAGTACGGCGGCATCACGGCGAGCGTGCCCCCGGACTGCTCGACGGCGAATCCGAGTTGCGCCAGCGTCGTGGCCATCTCTGTCGCGTCGATTGGTATCCCGAGCAGGTCGCCGGTGAATCGGGCCGTCAGGTCGATCGGTCCGAGCTCGGGAAGCGGCCGCGGCCATTGTTCGACGAAGCCGCCAAGCACGTGCCCGCCCGAGATCTCGGCGATGAGCGCTGCAGCACGATTGAGCGCCACCGGCGGGAGCCGGTCGCTGAGCCCCTTCTCGAAGAGCGTCGATGCGTCCGTACGGAGCCCGAGGCGTTTGGACGTTGCTCGAATCGAGGGTCCGTCCCAGCTTGCGGCCTCGAGCAGGACGGTCCTGGTGGCGTCGCTAACAGCAGTGGCGCTGCCGCCGATCACCCCTGCGATGCTGGCCGGCGTCGACCCCGCGCAGACGACGAGGTCATCGGCGGAGAGCTCGCGGTCGGTGCCCAGCAGGTCGACCACGTGCTCACCGGCGACGGCACGGCGGACGACGACATCAGCGATCTTCGAGCCGCCCACCTCGACAAACCGCTCGAGATCGAAGGCATGCAGCGGCTCACCGAGCTCATGCAGCACGAAGTTGGTAATGTCGACCACGTTGTTGATCGGTCGCAGGCCCACCGCCCGCAGACGCTGGCGGAGCCATCCCGGCGACGGGCCGACGACCACCCCCTCGATCACCCGGGCCGCGAACCGCGGACACCCATCCGAGTCCTCGATTCTGACCTGAGCGCGCAATTCTGCGGAGGTCGCCGAGAGCAACTCGTCGGGCACGATGGACGGCGGCTCTGTGAGGCTCTCACCGAGCGCGGCCGCCAGCTCGCGCGCGATGCCGACGTGGCAGAGACAGTCCGGGCGGTTCGTGGTGATGTCGAGGTCGAGGACCGTGTCCATGGCGAGCGCTTCGCTGAGCGCCTGTCCCGGAGTCCCGTCCTCGAGGATGAGGATGCCGTCGGCGTCGTCCCCGACCCCCAGCTCGATCGCGGAGCAGAGCATCCCGGGTGACTTGTGTCCGCGGATCGTCCTGACGCCCAGTCGCTCGTCCATCGCCGGCGGGCGGGTGCCAGGCGGCGCGTACGGCACGAGGTCGCCGGCCTTGACGTTCGGCGCCCCGGTCAAGACACGGACAGTTCCCGGTAGCACGCTGAACGCGGAGAGCGACTCGGGCACGTGGCCGCCGAGGTCGAGGTCGGCGAACTGGAGGTGGGACGATCCCGGCACGGGAGCGACCGCGGTGATCCGGGCGACCACAATCCCCTCGCCACCGATCTCCACCGCACCCACCTCGGTGCCGGTGTCGACCAGGGCCTTGACGATCGCTGTCACAGGCGCGTCGAGGGTGGCGTAGTCGCGCAGCCAGCGCAGCGAGAACTTCATGGCGCCGGATGCTCGGGCGAGCCGGCCTTGACCGCCTCGGGGACGAGGAAGCGGACATCGTTGTCATAGAGCAGGCGCATGTCGGGGATGCCCCACGCGAGCATCGCCGCACGCTCGATGCCCATGCCGAAGGCGAACCCGGAGAAGCGATCGGGATCGACCCCGCCGTTGCGCAGGACCTGGGGATGGACCATGCCGCTTCCCAGCAGTTCGAGCCAGCCGCTGTACTTGCAGACGCTGCATCCGGAGCCGTGGCACACGACGCACGCCAGCTCGAGCTCGAGCGACGGCTCCGTGAACGGGAAGTGGTGGGGGCGCCACTGGAGCGCCGACTTCGCGCCGAAGAGCGATCGCGCGAAGAACTCCAGCGTGCCCTTGAGGTCGCTCACCGCGATCCCCTCGTCGATGCAGAGCCCCTCGACCTGATGGAACATCGGCATGTGCGTGGCGTCGTGGTCGCGGCGGTAGGTCTTGCCGGGAGCGATCACCCGCTGCGGCGCGCCGCGAATGAGCATGCTGCGAATCTGGACGGGCGACGTGTGGGTCCGGAGGAGCCGTGAGTTGTCGATGTAGAAGGTGTCCTGCGAGTTCCGCGCCGGATGTCCCGGCGGCTGGTTGACGAGCGTGAAGTTGTAGCGGTCGTACTCCACTTCCGGGCCGTCCACGGCTTCGAATCCGAGCTGGCCGAAGATTCGCCGGATCTCGCGGGCCGCCAGGGTCACCGGGCTGAGGCGGCCGCGGCGCAACTGTGGCGCGGGACGCGTGAGGTCAAGCGCTTCGGCCGAAATGCTGGTGGCCCGCGCGGCACGTTCGATGCTGCGCTGCCGATCGTCGAGGCAATCGGTCACCCGCTCGACGAGCTCGTTCACCATCTGGCCCATCTGGCGGCGCGCGTCGGGATCGGCGATCTTGCCGAGGCCGCGCCGGTACCCGGTCAGCTCACCGTCGCCTCTGCCGAGGTATCTGGTCCGCACCGCCTCGAGGGCTGCGAGGTCCTGCGCCGCGCTGATGGCTTCGAGGGCCTCGGCCGCGACGCGATGGACGTCGGGGGTCACGCCTTGGTGAGAGCGCCCCGGGCGACTTCGACGAGCTGCTGAAACGAGCCCGAGTCCTTGACCGCGATATCGGCGAGCATCTTGCGGTTCACCTCGACGCCGGCCTCCTTGAGACCGTGCATGAACTGGTTGTATGCCAGGCCGTTCTGCCGCGCTGCCGCATTGATGCGCGCGATCCAGAGACCGCGCATGTCTCCCTTGCGCTGCTTGCGGTCGCGGTACGCGTAGGCGAGCGAATGCATGACCGCCTCGTTGGCGTTCTTGTAGAGCCGGTGGCGGGCTCCCTGCATCCCCTCGGCCATCTCGAGGATCTTCCGGTGGCGAGCCTTGGCCGTCACCCCACGTTTCACTCTGGCCATGTCGCTCTCCTAAAGGTAGGGTGCGAGCCGGATCACCTTGCGGCGGTCCGACGCAGACACCTCGTGTTGCATGCGGTATGCCCGCTTGCGCTTGGCGCTCTTGTGCTCGAGCATGTGCGAGCGAAACGCCTTGCGCCGCATCACCTTTCCCGTCGAGGTGACGCGGAGCCGCTTGGCGGTTCCCTTATGGGTTCGTATCTTCGGCATGGTCGTTGTTGCTCCCTGATTCAACGCCGATGTCTTCGACCGGAACCGTGATGCTCATCTCCACTTCCTGCGTCGGGTGCCGGTCGTTGCTGTGCTGGTCGCCTTTTGCGTGCTTCTTGTTGAGCGGGCTCATGATCATGATCATGTTGCGGCCCTCCACGAGTGGAGTCCGCTCGATGATCGCCACCTCTTTCAGTTCCTCGGCCATCCGGTCGAGCAATTTGCGCCCGTACTCCTGGTGCACCATCTCGCGTCCGCGAAACATGATGGTGAGCTTGACCTTGTCGCCGTCGTGGAGGAAGTGTTTGACGGATCCGAACTTCGTCTGGAAGTCGTGCTCCGAGATTTTCGGACGGAGCTTCATCTCCTTGACATTGATGGTGTTGTGCTCTTTTCGGCTTTCCTTCTCTTTCTTGAGGGCTTCGAACTTGAAGCGCCCGTAGTCCATGAGACGGCACACCGGCGGTTGGGCCTGGGGGGCTACCTCGACCAGGTCCAGTTCACGTTGCGCTGCGAGCTCTCGTGCTCGCTCGATGGTGACGATCCCCAACTGCTCGCCAGTCGTGTCGTCGAACAGGCGGACGGTGGGGATGCGGATCTGGTCGTTGACCCTGAGCTCTCGGAATGCGATCGGCGCGGCCTCCTTATGGGTATAAAAAACTGGACAGCGGTTCCGCTATCCAGGGTTCGGGTGCTGGACCTTCAAGGCAAGCCCGGAAGGTGAGGGCCGTACCTGGCGGTCCTGCTTTGCGGCGCCCGCATCGGGCGTCGGCCTCGGAATATAACACGCACGCGCGACGGCCAAACTTCCCGTCACTTCACGGTGATCGCCGGGCGTGGACCAGGGCTTCCACCGCCCCTCGCCCACCGAGGACCGGCGACGGCATGACGCCGACGATCTCCCACCCGGTCTCGGCGATGCCTGCCACGGCGCGCGCGGTGGCAGCGTCGACCGTCTCCGGATCTACCGGGGCCCGTGCCAGACGCAACTCGAACATCGGCTTCACGAGGCCGATGAGGTCGGCTCCGGGCGCGATGGTGATCCGGTCCAGCTGCGCCACGGCTGCCGCCAGCGCAAGGTACGAGACATCGATCGTCACCGCCTCGATCGCTTCCGGTATCAGCTGGCTGTCGAGCACCGAGACGTTGGTTGCCTCGAGGTTGATCACCCGCTCGTCCTGGCGGAGCGATCCGAGCAGCTGGCCGAAGCCGGCGTCCACGGCATACACCCTGGCGGCGCCGGACTCCAGCAGGACTCGGGTGAACCCGCCGGCAGCAGCGCCGAGGTCGAGGCAGACCCGCCCGGTGACCTGAACACCGAATTCTGTGAGTGCAGCCCGCAGCTTGGCCTCGCCCCGGAGCGGCGCGTGCGTGGTGGCGAGAAGGTCCGGCGCCCTCGGGGGCCGGGGGCGTCTCACTCGGGACGCCGCTCGCTCACCTCGGCAGCCAGGCGGTCGATGAGCTCGCCGGTCGAGACGTCCTCCTGCACGTTGCGTCGCACGTCACGGACCCGCACCATCCCGTCGCCGCGCTCGACATCGCGTTTGCCGATGACGACCACGTACGGGATGCGCTTCAGCTCCGCGTCACGAACACGAGCCTGCATGCGCTCGCCGTGGCGCTCGTCGATCGATGCGCGCAGTCCGCGTTCGCGCATGCCCGCCGCGAGACTCCTGATGTACGCCATCACATCCTCGCTGTCGTCCTGGACCGGGACGATCGCGCACTGGACCGGCGCGAGCCAGAGCGGGAAATGCCCTGCGTAATGCTCGAGGAGGATGCCGAAGAACCGCTCGATGGATCCGAACAACGCGCGGTGGATCATGATCGGCTGCTGTTCCGCGCCGGTGTCGTCAACGAAGTGCAGGTCGAACCGCTGGGGAAACTGGAAGTCGACCTGGATCGTGGACATCTGCCACGTGCGCCCGATGGCGTCGCGCGCCTGCACCGAGATCTTGGGCCCGTAGAAGGCGCCGCCACCCTCGTCGAGCACCAGCTCGAGGTTGCGGCCTTCGGCTGCGAGCCGCAACGCGGCCGTCGCCGCGTCCCACTCCTCCACCGTCCCGACCGCTTTGTGCTCGGGTCGCGTCGAGAGCTCGAGATAGAAATCGGTGAGGCCGAAATCGCGCAGCAGGCCGAGCGTGAAATCGAGCAGGGAGATGAGTTCGCCCATCATCTGCTCGCGCGCGCAGAAGATGTGCGCGTCGTCCATGGTGAGGCCGCGCACTCGCGTGAGCCCGTGGATCACACCGGACTTCTCGTAGCGGTACACGCTGCCGAATTCGAAGAGGCGCAACGGCAATTCGCGGTACGAGCGCATCCTGCTGCGATAGATGAGGATGTGCATCGGACAGTTCATGGGCTTGAGGTAGTACTTCGTTCCCTCGTCGAGCTCCATCGGCGGGAACATGCCGTCGGCAAACCACTCGAGATGCCCCGAGACCTTGAACAGGTCCTCTTTTGTGATGTGCGGCGTGTTCACGAAGGAGTAGCCGGCTTCCTCGTGGCGCTGGCGCGAGTAGTCCTCCATCAGCTTGCGCACGAGCCCGCCGTTGGGATGGAAGACGGGCAACCCCGAGCCGATCTCGTCCGGGAACGAGAAGAGGTCGAGCTCCGCTCCGAGCTTGCGGTGGTCGCGCTTGCGAGCCTCCTCGAGCCTATGCATGTATGCATCGAGCTCGTCGCCGGTGAACCAGGCGGTGCCGTACACGCGTTGCAGCTGCTCGTTGCGCGCATCACCGCGCCAGTACACGCCGGCGATGCGCAGCACGCGAACCGCTTTGAGCCAGCCGGTGTCGGGCACGTGCGGCCCTCGGCAGAGATCGACGAAGTCGCCCGTGCGGTAGATGCTCACCGCCGCGACATCGTCCGGCAGGCGGTTGATGATGTCGACCTTGAAGGGCTGGTGCATGGCGGTGAACATCTCCACTGCCTGCGCGCGCGGCACCTCTTCCTCGACGAACGCGATCTTCCTCGACGCCAGCTCAGCGATGCGCGTTTCGATTCCGGCCAGGTCGTCGTCGACGAAGTGCCGGCCGTCGGGGAGCCGGAAGTTGTAGAAGAAGCCGTCCTCGATCGCCGGGCCGACGTCGTACTGCGCACCGGGGAACAACTCCACCACGGCAGCGGCCATCAGGTGGGCGGCGCTGTGCCGCAGAATGTCGAGCGTCGGCTCGGCCGGTGCGGGGAGTGGCGCGCCCGCCTCAGCGGCGTCGTCGACGATCTCGTCTGGCATTGGACGCCGATTCTACGCAGTCCGCCCGCGGCGACCCGATTCGGATCGGTGGTGTGCTCAGCCGGTCAGGCGGGACATGCCCGAGGGAACGTCCTCGCGCTCCCGGCACAACGCATTGAGTTGCGCCTCCGGATCAAAGGCCGTCGCCTGGAAGTCGAAGCGAAGTTGCCGCAACATCGGGATCGGGCGCGCCGATGCGCGACGCGCCTGATTGCGCAAACGCTCGTGTCGCGCAGGATCTATGGAGCAACACTTGATGCTGCAGTACTTTGCAGTGGGCTTGTGCACCGGCTCGCTGCATCCCACCCGGGCGCAGATGCGACGAGGCATGGCTGCTCGCTGAGAATGCCTCGACATGCCCGCCTCCGATGTCACCGCCGGAGTGTACGCCGCTGCCATGACCCCCTGTCAACCGTTCCGGCACGCGTGGAGCGCGACGCGTTTGACACGCGCAACCTGTGCACAGTGTGGACAACCGCGCACTGTGGCTGTGCTGTAAGGGACATGCCTGTGCGCAACTTTCGACGGTCGTTTGGCGCGCACATCGCGCGCCGGATGCCGCGAGATCAGACGACCAGTGACTCGATGATATGTAACAGTCGTGTCACTTGCGCGGGCGGGTCGTCAGCCGGCCAGTTCGTCGCGCAGCCGAGCCGTGATGCGTGCCGCGAACAAATCCATGTCGTCTTCCGTCACCCACTCCTCACGAGGTCGCTTGAGCAAGTCGAACACCTTCGTGCCCCGGAGTTCGGGCGACGGTCGGGCCACGACGTGCACGTGCACATGCTCGAAGCGCTCGAGTTCCGCAAGGAACATGACGTACGCTTTCGAGACGCCGAGCTCGGCTTCGAGCGCGCGTGACGCTGCGGGCACCAACCGGCCGAAGACACCGGCTTCCTCCGGGCTCAACTCGCCGAGCGACTGCGCATGGCGGCGCAACACGAGGACCAGCCACCCAAGACGCGCCGCGTTGAACGCGTGAGCGATGCGCCAGAGACCGTCGTCGTAGATGCGTTCACGCGGCGGCAACTCCGTCAGCGACGCTTGCTCGCAGGAATAGCAGCCTGTGGCGACCAGATCCGACGCTCGTGTTGACACTGCATCGAAGTATGAAGAGAGCAGGACCGGGCCGCCGGCACAGAGTCCCCGCGTCGTGCCGTCCGCGGCGCGGGGACTGTTGCTCGGGTCGCTCCGCTAGTGAGCGGCACCTTCGGTGACGCCCGCCGATGCGCCGGACAACTCACGATCCGCCTCGACCTCATTGAGCCGGCCCGTCGACACGTCGTAAACGAAGCCACGCACGCTGTCGCTGTGCGGGATGAACGGGCTCGCCTTGATCCGCGCAATCGACTGACGGACATCGTCCGCTGCGTCGGGGAATGCTTCGAGTGCGAACGACGGCCGGATCCCGGTCTCGTCCTTGATCTGTGCCTTCACCACATCGTCAGAGAAGGTGACCATGCCGCAGTCGGTGTGATGGATGAGGATGATCTCCTTCGTTCCGAGCAACCGCTGCGAGATGACGAGCGATCGGATGGCGTCGTCGGTCACCACGCCGCCGGCGTTGCGAATGATGTGCGCGTCTCCGACCTCGAGTCCGAGGATTGCGCTGACGTGCAGTCGCGCATCCATGCATGCGACCACCGCAACGCCACGCGAGGGCGGCAATGGCGTCGCGCCCTTGTCGAATGTCGACGCGTAATTCGCGTTGTTCTTGAGCAGCTCATCAGTTGCAGACATGACATACCTCTTGCTATGCGCGATTTGATTGAACACGGGCCGTAATGGATCGGAGGCCGCGCCTGCAGCGCGACGCGGAGTCGGCGGGTTACTGACTACAGATGGCGGAGCCGCAGCAGCCGTGGTCGAGCCAGCGGCGACGCGTCAATCCGAGAGCCCTGGTGCCCATCGCGGGCGACAGTAGCAAATCCTGACCAGATGGGTCAAGTTTTAGCCCCGACGAGCATCGCTCGAGGGAGGACGACACCTGACTGCCCCTAGGGTGGCGGAGGCGGTGCGGCGGCAAAGACCGGTAACGGGTCGCTCCTGACGGAGACCACGACCGTCCTTGCCGGGCGATCATGCAGCGCCAGGCGGTCGACTCCGAGGGCGCCGAGCAACCCGAATGGAATGAACACCACCATTGACGGCACCGCCGCAACGAATCGCAACAACGATCGCCCCCAGGACGGCGCAAGCCCGCTGACAAAGTCGATGACGCGCACTCGGAGCATCCACATACCGAGCGTCGCTCCACCGTGCCAGCAGACGATCAGGTAGAGCACCACGGTGATCCCAAAGCCGGCGTACAGCGCCGGTGTCTCGTCGGCAGCCGGCACTGTTCCGCCGTTTGCTCCAGCCAGGAGGATATCAATCACGACGGCCACAACAAACGTGATCGCGCCGATGACGACGACGTCGATGCTCCATGCGGCGAGCCGGATGCCGAAGCCGGCGCGGCGATGCATGAGGCGCTCCTGCCCGACGCTGATTGGCGGCGGTGGCGGTGGGGGCATCGCAGCCATGAATGGAGCAGCGAACGTGGTGAGCACAGGAAGGCCCAGGCCCGCGCCGAGCGATGGTGGAACCGGGCCGACGCCAGCTGGCTGTGTGGGCACACCGCCAAACGAGGGTGGCTGCGGCGGAGTCCGCTCACTCAGGTACCCGGCGATGAGGCCGGGCATGCTGGCGTTCTCCTTCACGCGAAGGTAGGCGCTGAAATCCCTGTTCCTGATTCCGAGCGGATTCCGGCTCGTGGCCGAGTTTCGGATGCGGACGATGCAGCGCCCCTTCTGAACACCAATACCTTCGACTGCGGTCCACGGGATCGTCGTGCGCATCCGGAACCCGTTCACGGTGATGCCCCCGGGTCCGACCTCGAGACTGCTGCGTTGGAGCGCAAGGGCTATGTACGCTGACAGCGCGAGCCCGATCGCGGCGCCGATGACGGCCGAGAGGAGTGACGTCTGTATGCGGAGCGCGGTGGCTGTGGAGATGAAGACGACCGTGGCGCCGGTCACTGCCACCGTGAGGACACCATGGTTCAACCGGTAGACCCTCGTGATGTCGAGCGCGCGCGGGCCATCGAGCCCAAACGGGCCGCTCGAGGCTCCGAGATCGAAATCGGGAGTGCCCGGCATCACCGGCGCCCTCGCGCGGATCAGGAGAATTGCGGCGTCGAAAAGCAGCAGCGCGCCGATGCCAACGAAAATCAAGGCGTTCACCTGATGACGGTCCTGCTGCAGCGTGCGCTGTGTAGCGAGGAAGATCCCCGTGATCACGGACACCGATCCGGCCACCAGCAGAACGCCCGCGACGGCCTTGGTAATCCGCATGGCGTTCACGCTATCAGCCCTCTTCCGATACCTCGCATCACCAACATCGCGACTTGGCAACGTCTTCGACCCGAGGAGCGACCGGTGATCGCGCGTTGACGAGCACGGCGCTGCTCCGCGCTCGCCTGGCGCACGAGGGCCCGCTCCAGGACGTCCTCGTCACAGCGGGCCAGGTCACCAGGATCGGAAGGATCGAACCGTCCGACGACGTGGCAGAGGTGATCGACCTGGACGGGCGGTTCGTGCTGCCCGGTCTCTGGGATCGCCACGTGCATTTCGAACAGTGGGCACTGGCGGCTGCGCGCCTCGATCTCTCCGGCGCCGAAACTGCAGGCGCAGCGGTGCGAATCGTCAGTGAGTCCGTCGCCGATCACCCACCGACGCCTGGCACGACTGTGTTCGGGTTCGGATTCCGAGCGGCGCTCTGGCCGATCACGCCCGACCGCGAGATGCTCGATGCGGTGAGCGGCGACATTCCCGTCGTGCTCATCAGCGCAGACCTGCACAGCGCGTGGCTCAACAGCGCAGCGCTGCGCCGCTTCGGACACTCCGAGCACGCGACTGGGCTGCTGCGTGAGGACGAGGCGATGCAGGTGATCGGCGCGTCGAGGAATGTCGGCGACACGGTCATGGACGCGTGGTGCGAGTCCGCCGCGCGTGCCGCAGCGGCGCGAGGTGTCGTCGGCATCGTCGACATGGAACGGCCGTGGTCACTCGCTGCATGGGGGCGTCGCATCGCGCGCGGGAATCACTCGCTCCGTGTCGCCGCCTCCGTGTGGACGGAACGTCTTGACGACGCGATCGAGCAATCGCTCCGCACCGGTCAGGTTGTACCAGGCACCGGCGGTCTGCTCACGGTGGGGCCGTTCAAGGTCATCACCGATGGGTCACTCAATACCCGCACCGCGTTCTGCCACGACCCGTACGCGGCATCCAACCATGGCAGCGACGAACGCGGCATCTTGCTCGTTCCACTCGACGAGTTATCGGATGCCATGCGCCGAGCGACGGATGCAGGATTCGAGTGCGCTGTGCATGCGATCGGGGATGCTGCGAATGCGTTGGTGCTGGAGGCATTTGCGCGCACCGGGGCGCGTGGCAGCGTCGAGCACGCGCAGCTCGTCGATGACGCCGATGTGCAGCGTTTCGCGCAGCTGGGGGTGATCGCCAGTGTCCAGCCCGAGCACCTGCTCGACGACCGTGACGTCATCGACCGCTACTGGGCCGACCGCGCCCGTCGCACGTTTCCGTTCCGATCCCTGCTCGACGCGGGCGCCGTCCTCACCTTCGGATCAGACGCGCCTGTCGCTCCACTCGACCCGTGGCTCGCCATTGCGGCGGCTGTGTGCCGGTCACGCGACGAACGGCCTCGGTGGCACCCTGAGCAGGAGATCACGGTGCATGAGGCCCTGGCGGCGTCGATGCCGCCGGGGCGAGGTGATTGGAGGCTCCGCGCGAACGACCCCGCTGATCTCGTCGCCCTTGAGCGTGACCCGTTCGCGCCCGACCCGGCTGGGCTCCGCGCCATGCCCGTCGCCGCGACGATGCTCGGTGGCGAGTGGACGCACCGGAGCGGGCTCTGAACCCCTACCCCACCCGGATCCCGGCCAGGCCGCCGTCGACCCCAAGCGTCGTCCCGGTGGTCGCCCCGGAGAGGGGGCTCGCCAGGTAGGCGATCGCGAAGGCGATCTCGTCTGCGGTCACCAGCCGGCCCATCGGCTGGCGCGCACGCAGCGCTGCCGCGGCCGCCGCGGCGTCGGGGGCCTGCTCGAGCAGCCGCTGCACCCAGGGCGTGTCCGCGGTACCGGGGGTTACAGCGTTCACGCGGATGCCCTGCTTGATGAAGTCGGCCGCCATCGCGAAGGTCAGTGATCGCACTGCACCCTTGCTCGCCGAGTAGAGCGCCCGTTGTGGAAGGCCGATGTCGGCGACGACCGAGCAGGTGTTGACGATGGCCGCGTGCTTCGACTTGAGGAGGAACGGCAGCGCTGCGCGGGTCACGCGGGCGATGCCGATGACGTTGACGTTCAACACGTGACGCCATTCGTCATCGTCGTTCTGGCTCACGTCCCCCGACGCCCCGATGCCCGCGTTGTTGATGAGGATGTCGATCGCCCCGAGGTCGGTGGCGACGATGCCGATTGCCGCGTCCGTGGATTGCGAGTCCGCAACGTCGCAGGGGACCTCGAGTGCCGCTTCCTTATTGACCGCCGTGTAGGCGCGGTCAAGCACGGCCACGCGCGCGCCCCGCTCACGGAGTTGGCGTGCGGTGGCGGCGCCGATGCCGCTCGCGCCGCCGGTCACCACCGCAACGAGCCCCTCGAAGTCATTCATGTCACTGCACCCGTTCGATGTGGTTGCCGGCTACAAACGCGGATCGATGTGGACCTTGGGTCCGCCCGTGGCGTGAGCGGGCCGCCACCCATCGAGAATGTCCCCGGTTCGATCAAGGCTCACCGTCGCAGCCACAAGCGGACGGGGGTCAACGGCGCCGCTGGCGTACTGCTCGATCGTTCCGGCAAGACCCTGCGACGCGGCGAGGATCCCGACGGCCGTGACGTCCTTGAGCACCATCGTCCGGGTGTCGATGAGGCTCGGGGTCACGGCGATTCCGATATAGACGACACGCCTGCCTGGTTCCACGAGGTCGAGCGCGAGCCCGGGAAGTTCCGCGGCGTTGGTCGCGTCGATCACCGCGTCCCACGCCAGCTCCGGGAGCTCGCTCCGTTCCCACATCCCGGCGAAGCCCAGAGTACGGGCGAACTCGAAGCCCAGCTGCTCGCGGCCCATGAGATGGACCTCCGCCCCCACGGCGCGCGCGAACCCCGCGATCAGCAGCCCCATGGTGCCGTTGCCCAGCACGAGGACGCGATGGCCGGCAGTCAGCGCTGCGCTGCGCACCGAGCGAAGGGCGGTGCCACCGGGCTCGACCATGGCGCCTGCTGTGTCATCCACGCTGTCCGGCAAAGCCAGGAGAGCGGTCGCGGGCACCGCCAGGTGCTCCGCGAGCGCGCCCGGGAAGCCGCCCCGGATGCCGATCTCGACCCGGTTCTCGCAGACGTTGTGCCGCCCAGACCGGCATCGCGCGCACTGCCCGCAGCCGATCATCGTGTCGCCCGTGACGCGCCGTCCGATCCAC
This sequence comes from Candidatus Dormiibacterota bacterium, assembly GCA_963791435.1. Lineage (GTDB taxonomy): Bacteria > Chloroflexota > Dormibacteria > Aeolococcales > Aeolococcaceae > Palsa-851. The sequence continues at coordinate 545,821 of CAWBSL010000002.1, read as the reverse complement.
GCCGCATCGACGCCGGGGCCGACTGCCGAGACCACGCCGCTCCATTCATGACCGGGCCGCATCGGGTAGCGCGCATTGCCCGATCGCAGGTACGCCATCTCGCCCGTCCAGAACTCGTGATCCGTGCCGCAGACGCCCGCGCGGTGGATGTCGACCACGACCTCACCTGCTCCCGCGACGGCGTCGGGAACCTCCTCGACGCTGCCCGTGTGTGGACCCTCGACGACGAAGGCTTTCACCCCATCACGAGGCGACGGCGAAGCGGCCGCGACGCACTGCCATCAGGGCTCGACAATATAGGCCCTCGCAAGAGCGTCCCGTCCCAGACAGTGGAAAGGTGGTCACGTGTGGCGAAGCTACGGAGCGGGCAGTGGTACGCGGGCAACGACCGCAACGCCTACATCCATCGGGCGTGGATGCGGCGAGGACTCCCCGCGCACGCGTTCGACGGGCGACCGCATATCGCCATCGCGAACACTGCCTCCGACCTCACGCCCTGCAACGCGCATCTGAACGAGGTCGCCGAGAGCGTCAAGCAGGGGGTCTACGAGGCAGGCGGGATTCCGCTGAACCTCCCCGATGGTGTCGCTCGGCGAGACCCTCGTCCGGCCGACGGCGATGCTCTGGCGAAACATGGCGGCGATGGCGGCCGAGGAGATGTTCCGTGCGAATCCGATCGACGGGATCGTCCTCCTCGGCGGCTGCGACAAGACCATCCCGGCGTTGCTCATGGCGGCGGCTTCGGTCGATCTCCCGGCTGTCGTCATTCCCGGAGGCCCGATGCTCACCGGGACGTTCCGCGGCCGGCCCCTCGGCTGCGGCACCGACGTCTGGCGGCTCTCCGAGGAGGTCCGCGCGGGCAACCTGACCGAGAGCGACTTCCTCGAGTCCGAGTCCTCGATGATCCGGAGCCGGGGCCACTGCAACACCATGGGCACCGCCTCGACGATGGGCCTACTGGCCGAGGCGCTCGGCATGGTGCTGCCCGGGCTCGCAGGCACGCCCGCTGCCGACAGCCGCCTGCTCGAGCATTCCCACGACACCGGCGGGCTCATCGTCGAGATGGTGGCCGCAGGTCGATCCCCCTCGAGCCTGCTCAGCCGCGGCTCGTTCCTCAACGCCATCGTGGCGCTCGCCGCGCTCGGCGGGTCGACCAATGCAGTCGTCCACCTCCTCGCCATCGCCGGCCGTCTCGGCGTCCAGCTGACCCAGGACGATTTCGACCAGACCGGGTCCGACGTCCCCCTGCTCGTGGACCTGCAGCCCGCGGGCCGGTTCCTGATGGAGGACTTCTTCAGGGCGGGCGGGCTGCGCGCGGTGCTGCGAGAGGTGCAGGACCTCCTCGACCCGAATGCCCTCTGCGTCACCGGCAAGCCGCTCGTCGAACACCTCGGCGACGCGCGGATCTGGGACACAGCAGTCATCCGCCCGCGTGCCGATCCCCTGCAGCCCCAGGCCGGCATTGCGGTCCTCTACGGCAACCTCGCACCGGACGGCGCGGTGATCAAGCCTGCCGCCGCATCGGAACACCTGCTGCGCCATCGCGGACGAGCGCTCGTCTTCGACTCCATCGAGGACATGCACGCCCGCATCGACGACCCGAATCTGGACGTCGATGCCGACTCGGTACTTGTCCTGCGTGGCTGCGGGCCACGGGGATATCCCGGGATGCCCGAGGTGGCGAACCTGCCGTTGCCGGCGAAACTCCTCCAGCAGGGCGTTCGCGACATGGTGCGCATCTGTGATGGCCGGATGAGCGGCACGGCGTACGGAACCGTGGTCTTGCACGTGGCGCCGGAGGCTGCCGCGGGTGGCCCGCTCGGTCTCGTGCGCACCGGCGATTTCGTCATACTCGACGTCGCAGCGCGGCGGCTCGATATCGACATCCCGGCAGAGGAACTCGCTGCGCGCACTCCCGATGCGGCGACGGTCAACGCCTACGCGAAGCCGCTTCGCGGATGGGAGCGGCTCTACGTTGCAACGGTCCAGCAGGCAAACACCGGAGCAGATCAGGACTTTCTGCTCGGGGCGTCAGGCGACAAAGTCTCTCGCGAATCACATTGACAGAGGAACAGACCACCATGCCCACACCGATTGCTGATGGCCGCCCGATCCGCTGGGGAATTCTCGGCGCGGGCGGCATCGCCGACACCGTCAGCGCCGACATCAACCTGACCGACGGCAATGTCGTGACTGCCGTCGCTGCACGCGATGCGGGCCGAGCTGCAGACCTCGCCGCCCGACGCGGCGCAGCACGCAGCTACGGCGACTATGCGGCGCTTGTCAATGACGATGAGGTTGACGTCGTGTACGTGTCCACGACCCATCCGCACCATCGCGCGCATTCGCTCCTCGCGATCGAGGCCGGTAAGGCAGTGCTCATCGAGAAGCCCGTCACCCTCAATGCGGCAGACGCGCGCGAGGTGTTCGCCGCCGCAACTCGCGCGGGCGTGTTTGCGATGGAAGCGATGTGGATGCGCACCAACCCCCTGATCCGGATGGCGCAAGCGCTGATCGGCGACGGAGCAATCGGTGAGGTGCGCGGCGTGCGCAGCGAGTTCGGGCTCGGCCTCGCCTTCGACCCGAAGCACCGCCTCTACGAGCTCGAGAACGGCGGCGGCGCGCTCCTCGACCTCGGGGTCTACCCCGCAACCTTCGCGTACCTGTTCCTCGGGCCACCGGACAAGGTCGTCACCGCCGGCACGCTCGCCTCCACCGGGTCCGACGAGACGGTTGCGATGCAGTGGATGTACGGCAGCCATCCGGGCGCGCAGATCTGGACGTCGGTGCCGATCCACGCACCCAATGTAGCGGCCATTCTTGGCACAAAGGGGTGGATCACCCTGCTGCCCCAGATGTACCGGCCCAGTGGGCTGATCCTCCACAACGCCTCGGGCCGGCGCACCTTCGACGATCCGCTCGCCGGAAACGGCAGCGGCTACCAGCCGGAGATCGAGGAGGTCGAACGGTGCCTGCGCGCCGGGCTCACCGAGAGCCCGTTCATCCCGCACGCCGACACGATCGCGATTCTCGAGATCCTTGACGACGCGCGAGCAGTCGTCGGTTGCGTCTACCCCGGCGAGAAGGGCCGGTCATGACGCCGGTCCGCTTCGGCATCGTCGGCTATGGATTCGGCGCACGCTATTTCCACGCGCCGCTGCTCGTCGCCGCGCCGGAATGCGAGGTGGTCGGCGTCATGACGTCATCCGCTGATCGTCAGGCACTGGTCGCTCGTGAAATTCCAGGCGCGCCGACGGTCACCTCGTTGCAGGCGCTTGTGGATGCCGGCGCCGAGGCGGTTGCCATCTCCACGCCGGCTGAGACCCACTCCGCGGTGACGGATCAGGCGCTGCAACTCGGGCTCGCCGTCGTGTGCGACAAGCCGTTTGCGATGGACCCAGCGGCAGCGCGGCGCAGCATTGCCCTCGCTGAGGAACGAGCACTCATGTTGAGCCCGTACCAGAACCGGCGATGGGACTCGGACTTCCGCACGGTGCAGAAGCTTGTCGCCGACGGTGCGTTCGGGACCGTGACACGCTTCGAGTCGCGCTTCGAGCGATTCGCGCCGGAGCGCGGACCGGGTCGTTCCGGCGGCGGCACGCTCCTCGACTTCGGGAGCCACCTCGCGGACCAGGCGCTGTTGCTGCTCGGACCGGCTGCCTCGGTCTACGCGGAATTCCGCATTCGCGAGTCCGGCCTGGAAGACGACGTCTTCATCGCAGTCACCCATGCAAACGGCGCTCGTTCGCAGCTCTGGGGAAGCTGGAGCCAATCTGCGCCCGGCCCTCGCTACCGTGTCACAGGCACGACCGCGACGTACGTGCTCGGCCCCGCCGACACCCAGGAGAACCTGCTTCTCGCCGGTGAAACTCCTGCCACGCTGGGCGATCGCTGGGGCGTCGAACCACCGGATACGAACGGCACGCTGCACACGGGCACCAACTCCGCGCCCTATGCCACAGAGCGGGGGCGATGGGACCTGTTCTACCCGGCCTTCGCGGGGGCCGTTCGAGGCACCAATCCCCCACCGGTCGATCCCCACGATGCCATTGCGAGCGGGACTCTGCTTGCTGCGGCGAGAACGAGTGCGGAGACGGGCGCGGTGGTTGCCATCCCTGCGTCATGACCGACGCCGCACAGCTGCCCGCCTTGCTCGCCGAAGAGGAGCGGCTCGTCTTCTCACGTTTCGACCACGAGACCGCGTGGCAGCTCGGAACCCGTCTGCGCGCTGCCGCACTCGATGATCACCTCCCCGTCGCGATCTCGATCCGACGCAATGGCCAGTGCCTGTTCCACGCGGCCCTACCCGGCTCGTCGGCGGACAACGACGCGTGGTTGCTGCGCAAGGCCGCAGTCGTCGAGCGCTATGGACACTCGTCGTACTACGTCGGCTGCAAGTTCCGCGCGGACGGAGGTGACTTCGACGGTGACTTGCGCCTGGATGTGGGTACTTTCGCGGCCCACGGTGGCGCGTTTCCAGTGACCGTGAGGACTGCCGGGTGCGTCGGGACCGTTGCTGTGTCTGGATTGCCACAGGTTGAGGACCACCAGTTCGTCGTGAAGCACCTGGAAGCCTTTCTCATCGAGGGCAAGCACATTTCGACGAGCGAGGGCTGACCTCGGTTCCGAGGCAGGTTCGGCAGGCCGGCCAACCCGGACGCGTACTTCGCTACGACAAGACTTCGACCAGGGTGTCGTTGCCGGCGCTCCCATGCGGTGCGGACCCGACCGCCACGCAGAACGCCGGCGGGAGGCACGTCATTTGGCTCATGGAAGGCGCGTCAGGACTTTGAGATGCGGTTTGGGTCGGCATCACCGGGCTCGGGACGGCCTCGCTCGTCCAGCTCTGGCCATTCCAACTGGCGGCTGCGATCACCGTCGGCGTCTTGCCGCTCACGACGCTCGTTCCGAGTGCCCAGCAGGAGTCGGCTGTCAGGCATCGAACCGTGCTGAACACAGCGAGGCTCCCAGGCGTCGATGGTCCGGGGACGACCACCCATGCCGCGCCGTTCCAGTTTTCGAAGAATCCGGCCTGCACTCCCGTACCGCCGCCAACCGTCCAGCAATCCGATGACGAGACGCATGTGACGTCCGCCAATGAGTTGTTGTAGGTATCGGGGTCCGGGGTGGTCCCGATACGCCAGGCAGTGCCGTCCCATTGCTCCATCAGGGAGCGACTGCCGTTACTCGTCTCGACCTCGCCACTGGCCCAGCAATTCGATGTCGACGTGCATGCAATCCCGCCCAGTGCATCGATACCTATCGACGCGGTCGGCGCGCCAGGGTTTTGTCCGGGCGAGGCGGTGATCGTCCATGTCGATCCGTCCCAATGCTCAATGAGCGTTCCGCCGACACGTGGACCAGGACTCCCGTGCCATCCGACCGTCCAGCAATCCGAGGCCGTCGGACATTGAATGGCCGCGAGCTGGCCGCCGTTGGATGTGTTGGGCGATGCGACCGCCTTCCATGCGTTGCCGTCCCAATGCTCGATGAGGGTGTCACTGCCGTAGCCCTCGCCGCCTCCGACAGCCCAGCAATCGTTTGCCGCCGGACACGCGACTGCATTCAGGCCATCACCGTCTGGCAGGCTGTCCGGCGCCGACACGACTCTCCACGCCGCGCCATTCCAGTGCTCCGTGAGAGTCTTGGCGCCGGTGGCGTTGTCCGCGTTGTATGTCCCGACTGCCCAGCAGTCGTTCGAAGCGGTGCATTCGACGCCTGCGAGTTCGTTGTCCACGGACGGGCTCGGCGACGCAACGATGTGCCACGACGGAGCGATGGGTACGGCAGTGGGTGCAGGCGTCGGCGCTGTGGATGGTGTGACCGACGGGGGCGCTGATGGAGTGGCAACAGGTTTCGCCGTACATCCGCAGACCGTTATAGCGACGAACGCGACCACGCCTGCGCCCCATCCGGGCCGGTCAGGCAAAGCGAACGTGCGTCGCGGCGACCTACGCGCCGTCTGCAGGAATCGGCGACCAGGAACACGATGGCTCATCGTCCAAACGCCCACGCCACCATGAGCGGGAACTCTGCTCGCCACAGCCTGGCGCCGTGCGACACGGCTCGTTCGCTCATCACGACCTCCGCATCGGCATGGCGCAGCGCGACAGCCCAGCGAGTCGCGTTGTCGAGGAAGAATGGTTCAAGCGTGCCGGCGAAGAGATACACCCGCGGCAGCGAACTCGGCATCTTGCCAGGCGGTTTGTAACCTCCGCCCGGCGAGCCGGAGAAGACCGCGCCGTAGACGTCCGGACGGCGCAGCCCAAGGGCCAGTGCGAGCTCCCCACCCGCCGAGTAACCGAACACTGCGGTGCGTTCGGCCGGCAGCGCGACTCCGAAACGCGACCGCACCCATAGGCCAACGTCCTCGACAAAGAACTTTTCGTGTGCCGCGAAACGTTGGGCGTTAAAGCCCGGTGAGTACTCGTGGAGCCGCGGCATCTCTTCGGCGAGCCCGTGGACGCCGACGATCATGGTGGACGGGACATCGACCGACTCGAGGAACCGACCCCACTTCGAGAACCCCTGCCCGTCACCGGCGAACACGACTGCCTCGGGCGGGTCCGGCGGCAGGTACACCGTGACCTCGCGACCGCCGTCGTACCCCGACAGCGTCTCAGTGACGAACTCTCCCACCATAGGACCGGTGCGCGGCGATGCCGGCAGCAGATTGGCGCCGCCCTCGCCGTTCGCTGGTTGGGCATCCATGGTCGGCTTACTACCACAGAACGTGCGGGGATCGTTCAGCGTCGGACCACGTTCGTCAGGGTGGAGGTTCCACGATTGCAACGCCGTCGGCAATGTGAATACGCCAGTGCTCTTCGTGCACGCGACGGTGATGCGGCCGGCACAGCGACACCAGGTTCGCGAGCTCGGTAGGCCCGCCGTCGGCCCAGTGAATGATGTGATGACCATCCGTCCATGCCGGCGGTCGATCGCAGCCCGGGAAACGGCACCCCTGGTCGCGCAAGACCAGCGCGGTACGAATCGGGGCTGGGATCGTGCGCGTGGCGTGTCCGACTGAAAGTGGCACCACGCTCGTGCTCGCCATCCAGACCGAATCATCGGCAGGCGCAGCAACCGTCACCACGGTCCGCACCGCGTCGCAGGCGATCCGACGCGCGGTCTCGGGATGGATCGGTCCCACGCCGCGCAGCTCCGCCGACACTGCAATGGCGCCGGTCTGCAGCGCCTCCACAGTCAACGTCTCCGCAGCAAGCGCACCCGCGCTCAGCGTCTCCGCATGCACCGCCACCTCGGTCCCCGCGTCCGTGCTGCCCGCGTGTTTGCGCAGCGCGTCCGCATTCACCGTAACAGTGAGATGCGGCCGCTGCCCGTGCACATCGCGATGATCACCGAGCCGCAGCTGCGTGGCGGCCATCTCGATCAGCGCGTCGGCACGGCGCTTCGACGCCGACCGCGCTGCTCCAGCATGCAGCCCGTGGCTGAGTGCATCGATCGCGGTCTTGAGCAGCGCCCCGCTTTCGGCATCGAACTCACCACGGAGGACGAAGACATTCCCATAGGTCTGGTCGCAGTCCAGCCAGCGACGCTCGTGGGCGTGGGTGTCATCGGCGAGCACGCCGTCGGGATCAATGCCGAGCCGCGTGGTCTGGGTGGCGTAGCGCATGCGCCCGGGATCGAGCGTCTCCGCCGCGCTGACGAGGATGTCCTCGTAGGGTTGCACCTGCGCCACACCGACGTCCCCGGCGAGGTGGCCGATCATGGCCACGTTGCCGAAGGAGGCGCGACCGGCCCGGGCGCTGTCGAGCGCGGCCGGGAGTTCGCCGAGGGTGCGGGCCAGATGGACGCGATAGGCGGCCGCCTTGGCGGTCACGCCGCACGCAGCCCGCAGCCAGGACACGGTGCTCAGATTCTCAGCCAGGGCTCCATGGCCGGCATCGAAGCGGTGCAGGCGCCGGAGGAACTCGGCCTCGAGTTGATCGATCTCGCGCCGCATGACCACGATGTCCTCGCCCAGCGCTTGTGTCGTGACGCCATCGATGGACTCGCCGACGAGCGCATCGACAGCGTCATGCAGACCTTCGCGTGTGTCCGGTATGGCGAGCGCTTCCATGCCCACATTCTACCAAACATCTGTTCGCCACCGTACCGACCAGGACACGGACAAACTCTGTCCGTGTGTCGGTTACCGCCACCTCCGGCAGTAACACTCCAGGGCACACGGTCGACCCAATAGACCGCTCAGGAAAGACTACGAACGCCCCGCCGCAAGCTCGTACCTCAGACCCGGACGGCCGGCGATGAGCACCGGACCCACAACCACGAATCCGACCTTCGCCAGCACCCGTTGCGACGCGACATTCTCGTTGCTCGTCGACGCCCTGAGCATGCGCAACGCGTACTCGTCAAAGGCCAGCCGGCACAGCTCCTGGGCGCCGAACGTCGCCACGCCTCGACCCGAGACGCGTTCCGCGACGCGATACCCCAGCTCCGCCGTTCCGGCCATGACCTCGTACAGGTTGAATCGCCCCACCACCACCCCGAGTGCATCGACGAGGACGTGCCCGATGCTGGTACCGGCCTCCTGCTCGGCCAGCAGCACCCGGTAGGACTCGGGAAAATTCGCATAGTACGCGTCGCTGCGATCGCTGATGAACCGTGCGAAATACGCTCGATTCGCAATCTCGAACTCGAGGATCGCCGCCTCATGGTCAGGGCGAAGACGCTGCAGTGAAAGCATTCGGGAAAGCTACCTTCCCACGTTCGTCCGTGACGTACGATGGCAGGAGAGACAGGAACAGATGACACCCCGCGGGCGTATGCGCTTAGGCATGAAGCAGGCGTTGCTCCTTCCGACGTTGGCCCTGCTGTCCGCATGCAGCAATACCAGCAGCACCGTTCCCACGCCGTCCGCAAGTCAATCGCCCGAGGCGCCTGTTTACCAGCAGCTCGCGATTACCAGCGACCTCTCCCCGTCGTCGCTCAATGGCACGGCAATGGTGTACTTCCCACCCGATGCGGAGGTCGTCACCTTCGGTGGCATCGATCAGTACGGCTACGCCCACACCTATGGCGAGACATGGGCGTTCAACAAGCACGGGTGGAGGCAGCTCCACCCTGTCACCTCTCCTTCCGCCAGGGCGTACTTCGCAATGGCGTATGACCCCGCGCTGCGCGAGATCATTCTCTATGGCGGTTGCTCGAACTGCGGGGCGCCTGGATACCGCCTGCTTCAAGACACGTGGGCCTTCAACGGCACGACATGGCACCAGCTCACCTCGCTCCGTCTCCCGACGTACGAGCCGGCCCCGCTTCTCGGCTGGGATACGGCCACAGAGGCCCTGGAGCTTCTCGCACCACCTCCCGGCTACGGGCCCAACCCTCCGAATGGTGACTTCGATTCGAACGGCGGCGCGCTCGGGCGATGGTCGTGGCAAGCCGCGGGATGGACATGGGAAGGCGTACCAATAGGACCACCGCTCTTTATTCAGAGCGCCGCATTCGTTCCTGATCCCGGATCGTCGACGATGCTGTACTACTCCTACGAGCCGTATTCCGGGAGTTGTCCCCCTTCGTCCCAGCCTGTCAGGTGTGGTTACGATCCCACCGGGTTGCTGTACTCGCAGACCTGGACGTGGGATGGCCACGCCTTCACGAGAGCGAAGCCAGTGGCCGCTCCGGTTTCGCCGGCAGTTGTCTCCGATCCACGCGTGGGCTCGGTGGTGGCATTCACCGGGTCGCGAGTCTGGATCTGGAGCGGCACCACATGGCGGGTGATCGCTTCCAACGTGCCGCCGACTGCTATCGGCCCCGCCGCATACGATCCGGACCTTGGTGACGTCGTTGTTCTCGGCGGCACGCAGAACGCCAACCCGCGGAGCGTGACGTGGGTCTGGGACGGCAGCACTTGGACGACTGCGGCCGCGAGCTGACAGAACCTGAAGAGTCGTTTCCCGGCTGAACGTTCCCCAACAGCAGCCCTTCAGGTCTCCCGGCGCAAACTGCTGGTAAACCGATTCGTCGCGACCGGTGTTTAACGTACTGGTGGATGTGACCGGCAGGCCAAGAGCACCCATCGAGGCAGAGATGGAGGATCTCGTCCGAGCTAGACTCGCGGCGACTGTACTCGATCGCCTTCTCCATCCTGCAAGACGCGAGCGAAGCGGAGGACGCGGTGCAAGAGACCCTGATCAGCATCTGGCGGAGGTGGCCCTGGGCCGCCGGGACCAGGCCGACGCCGAGCTGGCTGACACGCGTTTGTGTCAACCAGTGCCTCAACCGGCGCCGGTCGAGGCTGCGCCAGATGCGTCTTGCGACGACGGCAGCCGAGCGTGACACATGGCAGGACGCCGGCCCGACGACCGACCCCGACCTTGCCCGCGCATATGGTGAGTTGAGCAAGCAGCAGCGAGCGGCCGTCGCCCTTCACTACTTCTACGGATACACGCTCGACGAGTGCGCCGAGCTGATCGGCACTCGTCCAGGGACGGTGCGCAGTCACATTGCCCGGGCCTTGGTGACGTTGCGCCGGACGGTCTTGCCATGAGCGATTCGGACAACGAACTGCTCGACGCGCTTCGCGAGTTGGTGACCCATCAGTCGACCCCGCCGCCTGGATGGGAAGGCGATCTGATTCAAAAGATCAGCGCGGTGCCGGTCAGACTGCCGGTCGCTCGGAGGCTTTGGCCGCGGGGCCGGAAGCCTCACACATGGTGGCGGCCGGCGCTGGCGGAAGCCGGCGCCGCGCTCGCCATCGCTGCGGTGGTTGTGCTGAGCATCCACGTGTTCTTTCAACCCAACTCCGCCCTCAAAGGCCCGGTCCCCCTGACGTCGCCGGCCACGTCGCCCACCATCAGCGCACCGAACCCATCGCCGACAGCCGGTGCGAGTGGTTTCCAACCGGAAGCCATGACAGCCGTCAGCGACAGCACCTTCTGGGTGCTTGGCACCAACGGTTGCACCGCATCGGATTGCGTCTCGGAGGTCCTGCACACCATCAACGGTGGGCAGTCCTTCTTCCCGATTCCCGCGCCTCCCACCGATTTCCTCGCAGGGAACCTTTCGAAGTCCCGGTCCACCGACGGTGACCGACATCCGGTTCGCTGACCTCTCCAACGGTTGGGTGTTCGGGAACACGCTGTGGGCGACCCATACAGACGGCTCCGCGTGGCATCAGATCACCTTCGGCGGCACCCTCCTCGGTGTCGACGAACTCGAGCCAGGGGCGAATGGATACGTGTACGGAGTGTTCGAGACCTGCACGGACCCGACCACTGCCACCGGTTGCGTGCATCGCCTGATGCGATCGCGTGCAACCAGCGATACGTGGTCCGTCATTACGCCTCCCGGAAATCCTGCGGGGTGGCCGATGATCGGTGTGCACGGCGACACCGTATGGGCGATGTACTTCCTGCGCAGCACTCCGCTCGAATGGATCTCCCACGACGACGGCGCACGCTGGGTCCGCGGCTCCTCGGCATGCGAGCCTGACCTGCCAGGCACTCTTGATCCCGTCAGCACTTCGGTGATCTGGGCGTTCTGCGCAACCGGAAATACCGGCGGACCGTACGTCTCCAGCAACGGCGGATTGGCGTGGACGTCAGGCGGGGGGATCGGCGGCTTGTTCAGCAACGGCGCGATGGTGGCGGCGCTTTCGACGCAACACGCCTTTGTGGGCGGCGGCGGCACCGGGATCTCGGTGACCGACAACGGTGGGCGCACCTATCAATCGATCGCGGAGCTGAACGGCGCTGAGTGGATTGGTTTCACCGATCTGAAGGTCGGCTATGTGATCACTCAGAACCAGACCACGCAATTGATGGCACTGTGGCGCACCACCGATGCAGGGGCGCACTGGTCACGGGTCTCCTTTCCGTGACGCCTCAGCCGGCTCGATGCAGCCGCTCTTGTGGCACGTCTGCGTCATGAGGGCGCCCACTCGTTCCGCCGGCCTGCGCTCTGCCGGCCTGGTCGTGGTTGTCCTCGCTGCGGCGTCGTGCGGCCCGCGACTCCCGGGTGCTGCGAGACCGAGCGCCAGCGCTATGCCAAGCAGCGCTCCCTCGACCTGCCCACAGGCAGTCTTCGGTAAGTCCTGCAATACACCGGGTCCGACCCCGACGCCCAGCAATCTTCCCTACATCGGTGTCTCGGAGGTCGCTTTCAGCGACGCGGTGCATGGGTGGGCAGTCGGTGCCTCGTGTGTCGACAGCACACAGACCTGCACCGTGCTCGTCGATCACACGCTGAATGCCGGTGCCAGTTGGAGCACGCCTGCAGCGCTGGGACAGTACCCCGAGGAAGGGTCACCAGGAGGAGCGCCGGCGACGCCCTTGAGCATCCGGTTCCTCGGGGCAAACCTTTGGGTCAGCGGGCCGGGTATCTACGAGAGCCACGACGGTGGGTTGCTCTGGAAGCACGTGTTCAACATGCCAGTCGAGGCGCTCGAGCCCGCTGACGGCACCGCCTGGGCGATCGCTGGTTGCTCAATCCCCGATCCTTCCGCCACGTGCGTGCTGGTCACGTCACCGGTCGGTTCGGACCTCTGGACTCGCGCCGCAGTCCAGCCACCCATCGGCATTGCTGCATTCAGTGCTCAGGGGTGGGTCTCGGTGGTCCTGGAGCGTGCGCCGAATGGTGTTGCCTTCGTCACCGGCGGCAGTGCACAGCCGGGGAGCCGGCCGTGGGTGGCCATCACCCGGGACGACGGAGCCACCTGGCGGAAAAGCCTCTTGCCCTGCACCTTCGGCATCGCCGGGTTGCGCAGCCCCGACGGGACAACCGTCTGGGTCCTGTGCGGGGGCGGCGGCAGCGCTGGGAACGGGCCGAAAGCCGTGTACGTGTCACGCAACGGAGGCACGACCTGGGAGGACCGCGCCAACAATGTGTCGGACCCCCCTGTCGGCATCATCTCCGGGTCCGGCTATGCAAACAGCCTGGCCGTGACCGCCGCGGGAATCGCCCTCGTCAGCTCTTCCAGAGCAGGCATCATTCGCAGCGTTGACGGGGGGCGCATCTGGAACAACTCCGGCTCGAACGCGACGTGTCTTCTCGAGGGCAACGGTGTCACCGAGCTCTGGTTCCTCGCCAACGGCTTGGGGTGGGCGCTGGAGGAGAACGACGACGGCGGTCCGGGGTGCCCACTGCTCATCCGCACAACTGACGCAGGGTTGAACTGGACCGCGGAGAGCGCGCCGCTCGGCTGGACTGCACTCCAGGGGTAAGAGGTTGTCCCCCTGGCCCGGCGAGTGGCATGCACGCGCGATGTTCGGGATTGTCGCGACTCTGGCAATCGCAAACCTCGCCGCCTGCGGAGCGACGATCGGTGACGGGAGCGCGAGGCCAACTCCCTCTTCTGCGCCAACACCCTCCCCTGCCAGCAGGTATGTGCCGATCACACCGCTTCCTCCGAGCGGCGCGGATGTTTCGGGTGCCCAGTTCGTCGATGCCACGCACGGTTGGGCACTCGTCGAACTCACCCACCCTCGATGGCTGCTGCGCCGCAGCCGCGCCACAACGGCTCGAGTGGACAGCGGATGCCGGCAGCGCCTGGGTCAACATCACACCGCCGGCGGCCCGTGGCGCCACCGTGATCGGCGTCGACTTCAGCACCGATGCCGACGGCTGGGCGGTGATCGCCGGTGACCCCAATCTGCCCCCGCTGATCGCGCATACGGAGGAACTCGGGGCGTGTGTGGACGGCCAAGCGCCTTCCACCGGGGCAAGCCGAGTACGGAAACTACGGCAGCGCCGCAATTGCCTTCAGTGATCCCGCTCACGGTTGGATTGTCGTCGATGATGGCACGAACTCGAGCACCTTCCTTGGCATCGGGTATCGAACGGCAGACGGTGGGCGTACCTGGACGGCGATGTCCGTTCCAGCGCTTGGCGCCGTCTATTTCGCGACTGCCTCGACGGGGTGGATCTTCGGAAACTGGGCGCCCGGGGGTGGCTTCTTCGTCACGCACAACGGAGGCAACTCGTGGGTTGCGTCGTCCGTGCCTGCGCCGAGTGGTTATGCAGCTGACACGATGACCTACGGCCCGCCGGGATCGGACCTCTTCAGTGCGGGGTCGCCCGTCGTTGACGCCGCGTTCAGCGACCCCACCACCGGGACGGTCGTCGCGGTTGGCTTTTACGTGTCACCTGACCTCGGCCGCTCGTGGTCCCTGTCGGCTCTGTACAAGGTACCGGCGCCAGGGGGGAACACCTTCTCGCTGGCGATCGTCAGCGGCAGCAGGTGGTACCTGGCTCCCCCGGAGTGGCCGAACGGCAGCCTGGTCACCACTGCCGACGGCGGCGGCGTGTGGACCGCTCGCGAGTCTCCGGCGCCCGAGGGCGCTGTGGTTTCGGGCCTCACGTTTGGCGATTCCGACCACGGCTGGTCGTTGGTGACCTTCTCAGGGTGTCTCATGTTCAAGTCCGACTGCTTCTCGGCGACCCGCCTGTACGGGACGCTGGATGGTGCCGTCAGCTGGCGACTGCTCAATCCGTGAATCGCGGTCACCGCGATCAGACCGCCTTGACGCGCCGCCCAACCACACGATCGCGCACGCCCTGGAGTGAAAGACCGAGACGTTTACTCGACTTGAACCCGTTCGTTGACCCGGAGTGTCCGTTGCGATGAACCGGCACCGACCCTGTAGGTCACGTCAGTCCCCACGATTGTCCAGGAGTGGGGAAAGGGCCCCGTCGTCTGCAGCAGCATGACAAGGTCGTAAAAGGCACCGGCGCGTAACACGGCGCCGGAGGCCGGCTCGAGCGTGCTCCGCAGCGCATCCCCGGTCGCTCCGGTCGCATATCCGAGTGCTTTTCCCCTCGCGTCGTTCAGGTCGCCCGTCACGACCTCGATTCCGGACCACTCCACCACAACGGGTGTCGACGCTGGTTCGATCACGGTCTTGACGCTTTCGATCGTGACCGAGCCCGGCCCCAAGACCTTGAGTGTGTTCGAGCCATCAGTCAGCTGCGCCACCGGCTCCTGCCATGTGAGTGTGTAGCTGTATCCCGTCGGCGCGACGCTGACGAGTGTCGCGACAACTGGCCGAACTCGTCGGGGGCGGGAGAGGACCGGATGCGCATGAGCTCGCAGTCACCGCCGCGAGAGCGCCGGTGACAAGGGCCAGGCGGCATCCCGAACGGGACGCTGTGCCGGGCCGCACATGAGGACGGTCTTCCTCCATCTGGTTGATCATCCACCATTCCAATGCCATAAGTCAGTCCGTCTCAGGCGGAGGCAGCAGCCCGGCGCACAGCGTCAAGGAGCCGATGGTGGGCGCAATAGTGTCTGGTTTCACCACATAGTTGACAGATGTCTCAAGACATAGTTGACACCCACGTTCGGCGGGGGTGTTGGCTATGGCTCTGGGGCGCTATGTGGTCGACGCGGTGCTGCTCGAGGGGCGAAGCGTTGGCGAGGTCGCCAAGGCGCACGGGATCTCGAGGTATTGGCTCTACAAGCTGATCGCGCGGTTTCGCGAGGGTGGGTACGGCGCCCTGGAACCACGCTCACGACGGCCACGCTCCTGCGCCCACGCCGTCGCGCCGGAGATCCAAGCCGCGATCGTTCGCCTGCGCGGAGAACTCGCCGCCGCCGGCCATGACTGCGGCCCACACACCATCGCCCACCACCTCCGCCTTGAGGTCGGCACCGCGCCTTCGGTGGCGACGATCTGGCGCATCCTCGCTCGCCACGGTCTGATCACCCCGCAGCCCCACAAGCGCCCGCGCTCCTCCTTCATTCGCTTCGAGGCCGATCTGCCCAACGAGCTCTGGCAAGCCGACAGCACCCACTGGCAGCTCGCCGACGGCAGCGGCGTGGAGATCCTCAACTGCATCGACGACCATTCGCGACTGCTCGTCGTCGCCGATGCCTACGTCACCGTCAAGGCCGCGGACGTGGTCAAAAGCCTTGCCACGGCATGGGAGATCTACGGCTTTCCCGCCGCCTTCCTGAGCGACAACGGCGCCGTCTTCAGTGGCAAGTCACGCAAGGGCAAGGTGCTGCTCGAGTCCGAGCTCGAGCGCCTCGGCATCGTCGCCAAACACTCGACCCCGTACCACCCCCAGACCTGCGGCAAGGTCGAGCGCTTCCACCAAACCCAGAAGCGATTCCTCGACAAGCAGGCACCAGCATCGACGCTGGCGGTGCTCCAGGCCCAGCTCGACGCCTTCCGGACCTACTACAACCAGCACCGCCCCCATCGCGCCCTTCATGGCGACACACCCCTGCACGCCTTCCACGCCCGCGTCAAGGCCAGACCCAACGTCGCCGAACCACTCGCTCACTACCGGGTCCGCCACGACCGTGTCGACAAGACAGGGGTCGTCACCCTCCGCTACCTGAGCCGGCTCCACCACATTGGCCTCGGCGCTGACTACCGCGGCCTCCGAGTCCACCTCCTGGTCGCCAACAAGAACATCCGCGTGATCCGTGAGGACGGATCCCTCATCCGCGAACTCGTCCTCGACCCAACTCGCGACTACCAGCCCCTCGGTACCAAGAGCGGCCCGAAGCCTAGAGTTGTCAACGATGTCGTGAGACATGTGTCAACGATGTCCTGAGACATGACAATGGTGGGCGCAATAGGGATCGAACCTATGACCTCTGCGATGTCAACGCAGCGCTCGTACCAACTGAGCTATGCGCCCCTGGCTCGCACCTGGCAAGCGTGAGCGCCGCTGATGATACCAGCGCCTTCCCACCGCTCCCGGATCGGGCGGACTCAGACCCAGGCGACCGGCTGTGTCTTCTTTCCCGTGGCGTGCTGGGCGGCCTGGAGATCCCCGCTGGTCACCTCGACGCGCAAGACACCTTCGCAGCTGTGGCAGACGAGGTTGAAAGACTCGGGGCGGACGATCTGACGGGCAATTGCCTGCCGGTGTCCGCAGCACTCACACGTGACGATCGCTCGCATGACTCCTCCGCCGGGGGCCGGCCTGTCCGGTCCGCAAGACCTCGCAGCTTGCCACCGAGCTTCGGCGAGACCGCCCAATCCACCGGTCCGCGACACCGTCGTTGCAGGTTTGCGATCAGCCCTGCTCGGGCGTCGGGACGGGCGCGACGTGGTCCGGCTCGAGCACCTGCAGCCGGTGCCATCCGAGCCATCGGACCGCTGCGGCGATGAGGATCAGGATCGCGCCAAGCGCGGCGACAACGCGGGCCACACCGATCAGGTCGGAGATGACGCCGGCGAGGAGCAGTGGGATCGCAACGGCGGCGTTAATGACTGTGAAGATGCCGCCGAAGATGCGGCCGCGGCTCTCGGTGTCCGTGCGTTCCTGGAGCACGGTGAAGCCGGGGATGAGCATCGCGCCGAGCGCGCATCCGAAGAGCACTGCGACAACAACCGCAAGCGGCACCATGAGTCCCGAGAGGCCGTGCGTGCGAAACACGTCGGGAACGATGCCCATGATCAGCAGCGACAGACCGGCAGCGCTGATCGCCGCGACGAGTGTCTTGGCGCGCGGGAAGTTCGGACGCTGACCGAGGAACGCCGCTGTGGCGATGAGCCCGAACATCGCCGGCACGAGGACGATGTACGTCTCGTCGTCCGACCGGTTCAGCACCTCGACGAGGTACACCGGCCCGAGCGCGAAGATGGTGAACACGACCACGATCGCGAGCGCGAGCTGGTAGAGACCGAGGCGCAGCGGCGGGCTTTTGCGCAGGATGTCGATGCCGTCTCGCAACTCACGAAGGATGTTCGGCGCCGGCCCGCTGGTGCCCTGGTCCGCCTGCAGCTTCACGCTGACGCGCCAGACCGAAAGCGCCGCAATGGCGAACAACCCGGTGGCGATGTAAAAGGGCGCGTAGTTGCCGAAGAGCCCGATGGCGATCGTTGCCGCCGGGACGCCGAGCACGAGCGTGAGGATGACCGTGGTCATGAACAGCGAGGTGGCCTCGGTGATCTGCTTCCTGGTGACGAGCGACGGAATGCTCGCCGCCTCGGCGGGCGCGAAGATCTGTCCGGCCGAGCTGAAGAGCAACGTGATCACGATCAACGGCCACGCCTGACCGCGCAACGCCGGGACCAGCTGCGCAGCGGGAACCAGCAGGATGAGCGCACCGCGAACGACGTTGGTTCCCACCATGAGCGTGCGCTTGTCGTGTCGATCCGCGTACACGCCCGCGGGCGCGCTGAGCAGGACGCTCGGGAGCGTGTACGCGATCATCAGCACCGACTGCAGCGACGCCCGATGCGTGAGCGTGTACATGAAGACGAGCAGCGTGAACATGAGGAACTTGTCGGCGAGCTGCGATGCGAGCTGCGCTCCCCAGAGGTAGCGAAAATCGCGTCGCCGCAGCACCGCTGCGAAGCCTCCACGCTGCTCGGCCGGCCGGCTGATCGCCGGGCGCGATGCGTGCAGCGGCGCTACCGTGGCGCCGTCGTCGGGCTCCGCGGGGACGCGTCGCGTGGCCTCCCTCATGGCGTGACCAACCTCACTTCAGCGACTGCGCGAGCGAGGAGTTCCCACTCATCGAGGCCAAGCGTACCCGGCCGGCGGCCAGGATCGATGCCCGCGTTGGCGAGCGCGACGCCTGCACCGGCGAGGTCGCCCCCGAGTGCTCTCGTCATGCCGTTGCGCAGGGTCTTGCGTCGCGACTGGAAGAGCGGCTTGGCGAGGGCCAGCATTGACGCGCGGACTGCCCGATCGACACCCGGCGTTGGCACGATCCTGATGATCGACGAGTGCACCGCGGGCGGCGGATCGAACGCACTCGGCGGCACGTCGAGGATCCGCTCGACGCTGGCGAGCGATCGCATGGCGACGGTCGCGAGACTCCAGTCGCCGGGACCCGCCGCGAGCCTCGCCGCAACCTCGCGCTGGACCAGCACCACCGCTCGGGCGGGCGGCAGATCCGATTCAACGAGGCGCATCAGCACCAGCCCCGTCAGCTGGTAGGGCAGGTTGCCGGTCGCCAGCCATCCGGCGGTGAAACCGAGCGCCGCCGGATCGAGAGTCCGCGCGTCCGATTCGAGCACCGTCACATTGGCGTGGGCGCTCTGCGTGATCGCGGTTCCGGCGACGCATGCGGGGTCGACATCGATGGCGACGACCCGACCGGCGCGAACCGCAAGCGCTCCAGTCAGCGTCCCGAGCCCGCAGCCGATCTCGAGCACGGCGCTGTCCGGCGCCGGATCGAGCGCATCGACGATGGCATCGAGGACCGGGCGATCGATGAGGAAGTGCTGGCCGAGGCTCGTGTCCCGGCGGAGCCCGACCCGGCGTCCCACCGCCGTGAGCGTCCGGGGATCGGTCAGATCGAGAGGACGGCGGGCGCGCTCGGCGCGCGCGTCTTCAGGCACGCGCCTCCGCCGTCCGCTGCGTGCCGATTCCCAGCACGCGATGCGCCGTTCGCGTCGTGGCGGCACGGACGTCGGCCGCCGATTCGCCTCGCAACTTGGCGACCGCCGCCGCGGTGATGGCCACGCGCTCGGGAAGGTTCGGCTTGCCCCGCTCGGGCGCGGGGCTGAGAAACGGCGAGTCGGTCTCGACGACGTATCCGTTTTCCGCGACTGTCCGAGCCGCGTCCTGGATGCCTTCGGCCCGCGGAAACGTGACGATGCCGGAGAACGAGGCGATGAAGCCTTGCTCTGCGCACCGGCGGGCGAACTCGGCGTCGCCGCTGAAGCAATGCATGACTTCCCGGCTGCCGGGAACGGCTCGCACGGCGGCGAGCACCTCGTCGTGCGCGTCGCGGTCATGGATGAGCACCGGCTTGCCCGCGTCACGGGCGAGCTCGAGCATCGACCGAAAGGAGCGCTCCTGGACGGTGAGCGGCACCTCGTGATAGCCGGGGCGGAAGAACAGGTCGAGGCCAACCTCCCCCACCGCGACCGCCTTCGGATGGCGGAGCAACGCCCCGAGTGCGTCGAGTTGCTGCGAGTCCGGCGCGGCCTTCTCGTGCGGATGCCATCCGCAGGTGAAGTACACCCCCGGATGGCGCTCGGCGATCAGCCGGTTCCGGTCGGAATCCTCGAGGTTGAGCCCGACGGAGATGATCTCGTCGACACCGGCTGCCGCCGCGCCCTCGAGCGCCTGATCGAGGAGCCCGCGTTCGTCGAGCAGGACGAGGTGGCAGTGGGTGTCGACGAGCGCGGGCAAGCCCGTGCTCACGGGCGGGCTCCCACCACCACTGTGCACTCACCGCGAGGCGGACGCGCGGTGAATTCCTCGACGAGCGCGGTCGCCGTTCCCCGATGCAGCGTCTCGTGCACTTTGGTGAGCTCGCGCGCGACGACGAGCGGCCGGTCCCCGAGGACCGGGATCGCGAGTCGCAGCGTCTTGGTGATCCGCATCGGGGATTCGAAGAAGGCGACGGTGCGACCCTCGCGCAGCGCCTCCTCGAGGACGCGTACGAGCTTGCCCGCGGTGCGTGGCAGAAAGCCGAGAAAGCAGAACGCGGTCGAGGGAAAGCCACTGGTCGACAGCGCGGCGGTGAGCGCCGACGCGCCGGGGATCGGCGTCACGCGGTGGCCGCCATCCAGCGCCGCGCGGACAAGGAACGCGCCCGGGTCACTCAGTGCCGGAGTGCCCGCGTCGGTGCACAGCGCGAGCGTCTCGCCTCGCTCGAGCCGTTCGATCAGCTGCGGAACACGACGGCGCTCATCGAACGCGGGCAGCGAGAGCACGGGCTTGTGCACGCCGTGCGCCGTCAGCAGTGCCTTGGTGCGACGCGAGTCCTCGGCGATCACCGCGTCGCACTCGCGCAGCACGCGCAACGCGCGCAGGGTGATGTCCTCGAGGTTGCCGATCGGGGTCGCGACAACCGCGAGGGTTCCGGTCAGATCGCTCATCGACCCCAGTCCCGCGGATAGCGGAACTCTCGGTCGATGGTGCGGCTGCTCAGCTTCGCGATGACCGGTGGCCGCCGCTTGTACTGACTTCCCCGGACGCGGCTGACGATCGCGTCGACATCGGCAGCGTCGAAACCGAGCGCAATCACCTCCGCGCGGCTGCGTCGCTCATCGACGAGCAGGTGCAGCACCTCGTCGATGACGGCGTAGCGCATGCCGAGCTCGTCCTCATCCGACTGGCCGGCCCACAGGTCGGCGCTCGGCGGTTTGGTGAGCACGCTGTGCGGCAGGCGAAGCTCGCGCGCAAGCGCATACAGCTGGGTCTTGTACAGGTCGCCGATCGGGTTGAGCGCGCTCGCCATGTCTCCGAAAAGCGTCCCGTATCCGAGCAGCAGCTCGGTCTTGTTGGAGGTGCCGAGCACGAGCGCCTTGCGAGCCATCGAGAAGTCGTAGAGGATCGACATCCGCTCGCGCGCCATCTTGTTGCCCCGGCGCGTGCGGTCGGCATCGGGGAAGCGCGCGAAGTAGTCGTCCACCTGAGGCGTGATGTCGACCACCTCGAGGACGACGCCGAGCCGCTCACACACGGCACGCGCATCGATCTCGGACTGGGGATCGCTCGTCCGATACGGCATGAAGATCGCGCTGACGTTGGCCACGCCCAGTGACGACACCGCAAGCGCGGCGACCACAGAGGAGTCGACACCACCGGAAAGGGCTACGACGACGCGCTCGAACCCCACCTTGCGCACCCCGTCGGCGATGAAGCCGCGGAGCCGCTCGATGACGAAGGCGGCGTCAACCGCGAGCGTGCCGGCGTCTGAGTCGATCGGTCTCTGCGTCATTGACATCGTTTCGTTCGTCGCGCAGCAGCGGATAGGCGACGCGCGCGCGGCGGACCGCGCTGCGTTCCAGCGTGTGAAAGAGCACCGATTCCTGCGCACCGTGCAGCTCCGCGACCACGCTGCCGACAGGGTCGACAACACGCGAGCCGCCCCAGAATCCGACGCCGTCCTCGAAGCCGGATCGGTTGCAGTACATGACGTACGTGGTGAACAGCTGCGCATAGGTGCGCGTCATGACGTCGTAGCTGCTTGCCGTGCCGACGGTCTCCCCCTGGATGAGACCGCTCCCCGGCGACGCCGACGGGCAGATGATCAGGTCCGTGCCCTGACGCGCAAGGAGCGCTGCGGCAGACGGGTGCCAGAGGTCCTCGCAGATGAGGATGCCTGCGCGCCAGCGATGCTCGCTACGGCCACCAAGCGAAACGTCGAACGCACGGAATCGATCGCCCGCGGCGAGGTAGCGCTGCTCGTCGAACAACCCGTACGTCGGGAGATACACCTTGCGGTGCACGTGCACCACCTCGCCGCCGCCGATGTAGAGCGCCGCGTTATGGAAGAGGTGACGATCACTTTCCAGGATCAAGCCCACGACGACGTCGACCCCACTGGTTCGCGATGCGTCGCAGAGCGCGTGCACCTCGGGCGACTCGAGCGTCAAGGCGACGTCCGGGACCTGATCCTTGAGGAAGTATCCGGTGAGCGACAGCTCGGGAAACACCACGAGCCCGGCGCCTGCGGTTCCGGCGTCTGCGATCACCGTGAGGTGCGACGCCAGATTCGCGGCGACGTCGCCAAGCCGCGGATAGGACTGCGCCAATGCGATGGTCACCGATCCCGCCGGGTCGGCGAGCGCTTCGGCGACTTCACCCGGCACGACGACGACCTCGTCAGCCTGCACAGGCCCGTCGGTGCTCACGCCGGGTCGAGATCGTTCGAGGACCATTGAACTGATTCTCCCATGGTCTCGGGCAATGTCCCCGCGTTGACGAATCCGCCAACCATCGCCGGAACCCGTTCGAGCTGGGTCATCACCATCGGCGCAGGGGGCAGCGCACGGAGAAATCCGACCCCGTACTGACGCGTCCGGAGTCGGGGATCGCACAGGACCACCGCGCCGCGATCCGAGGCGCTCCGGATCAGGCGGCCGAACCCCTGCCGGAGCCGGATGATCGCCACCGGCAGGATGTATTCGCCGAACGGGTCGCGGAGCTGCTCGGACCGCGCGCGCACCAGCGGGTCGGTCGGGACCGGGAAGGGCAGCTTGTCGATGACCACACAGCGAAGGCGGTCTCCGGGGATGTCGACGCCCTCCCAGAAGCTGCTCGTGGCGAGGAGGACGGTGCGCGGGTCGGCGAGGAAGCTCTGGAGGATCTGGCGGCGCGTGCCGTCCATACCCTGGGCCAGGCTCGCGATCCCCCGCGCGTCGAGGCGATCCTGAAGAAGCGCCCAGACGCGCTTGAGCGGTCCATAGCTCGTGAAGAGGACGAGGGTATGGCCGTCGAGCTGGGCTGCGATGCCGTCGATCAGCGCGGCCATGTGCACGTCGTGGATCGGATCGTCGTAGGCGGTCGCATCCTCGGGGAGGATGCAGACCGCCTGACGGAGATAGTCGAACGGCGACGCCAGGGTCAGCTCCTCCGCTGTCACGCCGATGCCGACCCGGTGACGGATGAAGTCGAACCCGCCGGCGACGGAGAGCGTCGCCGAGGTCAGCACCACCGACTCGGCGGGATCGAACACGGTCTCTGCGAGGGGGATCGACACGTCCACGGGCGCTTCGTGCAACTCTGCCTGCTCACCCCGCATCTCGATCCAGCTCACCATGCCCTCGCGGCGGCTGACGATCGCGTGGTCGATCGCAGCAGCGAGGCCCGTCAGCGCCATGGCCGCGTGCTCGAGCTCGTCCTCGGCGCGATCCGGCTGCGGGAGGAGTGACGTCTGGATACCTTCGGCCGTCGACGTGGCCAGCGCGCTCGCAACGCGCTGGAGAACGCCTGATGCATGCACGGCGGATCGCTCGACGAAACCGAAAGCGGGATCGTCGCGAATCGCATCGGAGAGGCCGACACGACCGTTGGAGGCGTGCTCGCCGCCGAGCTTCGCCGACATGAAGCCCTTGGCGTCGCCGAACAGTCGCTGCCCTGCTTCGCGGCATCGCTCGAGATCGGCGCCGAGCTGCGTCGCCGGGAGTGCCGGCAGCCGGTCGAGGATGAGCGTCAGATCCGCCAGGCGCACGCTGATGCCGAGCTGCTCGGTGGCGACCGCCTCGAGCTGATGGGCCTCGTCGATGACGAGCGCTTCATAAGGACCGAGCACCTGGCCCTGGCGCTCGGTGCCGGCGAGCAGGAGGGCATGGTTCGTGACAACAATGGCCGCATCAGCGGCGCGACGGCGGGCGCCGACCATGTGGCAGCGCGCGTTTCCCCAGTTGGCACAGGCAGGACCGAGGCAATCGGTGACGTCGGATGCGACGCGGCGCCACAGCTGCTCCTCGTCGCCGGCCAGGGAGATTTCCGAGCGGTCGCCGGTCGCCGTCGTTGCGAGCCAGGTGAGGATCTTCAACTTGAAGCGGATCGAGACGACATCGGGTTCGTGGCCCGCGACGTCCGGCGCCGCGAGGAAACGCTGCCACCTGCGCAGGCTCAAATAGTGGTTGCGTCCCTTGAGCACGGCCACGGAAACCGGCTCCCCGACGAGCCCCGCCACGGCGGGGAGGTCGTGGTCGGCGAGCTGTTCCTGAAGGTTGATCGTGTGCGTTGCGACGACGGCACGCTTGCCGGTTCGCGCGCTCCAGAGCGCCAGGGGCACGAGGTAGGCGAGCGATTTGCCCACGCCTGTCCCCGCCTCCACCATGAGGCGGCGTTTGCGCTCGAGCGTCTGACCGACGGCCATCGCCATCTGCACCTGTGCGTCGCGGTACTCGTAGCCATCGCTCATCGCGAGCGGTCCATCCGGGCCGAGGAGTGCGGCGGCGGTCTCACCCACGCTGCGTCGTTCCCCGGACGCCGCAGGCCGTTGCTCGCGCACGTACAGCTGAGTTGGTACGTGGTTGTTGTCGACCGGTGGCAAGGCGTCCACGTCCGGGCGCACGAGGATGTCGCCGAGGAACGCCTGCAGCGGCCCTGGGGCTTGCGAGGCGACCCGACGCATCTCCTCCCGCGTCGAACTCGGGGAGGCCCCTGCCGGCCCCGACCAGGACTCGGAACAGGTCGCCGGTCGCGCGAGCATCGCTGAGCGCCCGGTGGGGACGCTCGTGAGTGATGCCGAGGCGCCGGCTCAGCAGCGGAAGACTGTGGCTCTCGTATGTCGGGAGCAGGATGCGAGCGAGGTCGAGCGTGTCGTAGATCAGGCGCGATCCGAAGTCCTCGGAGAGCAGCGCGCGCAGGAAGAGCAGGTCGAACGTGCCGCCGTGCGCGATGAGCGCGGCGTCGCCGCAGAACGCATCCAGGCGCTGCGCACCCTCGCCGGGTGATGGCGCTCCGATGACGTCGTCGTCGGTGAGGCCGACCAGGCGCTGGATGGCGAGCGGGATCGGCATCTGGGGATCGACGACCACCTGGAGCTCGCCGATCGGGTGGAGCGCGCGGTCGTACCGCACGGCGCCGATCTCGAGGATCCGGTCGCTCTTCGGCGAGAGCCCGGTCGTCTCGAGATCGAAGGCGACGAGGTGATCCGGGTGCGAGAGACCCCCGATCACGCGGCGGGCGAACTCCCCCCGAGGGTGCGCATCGTCGCTCCCACGGGCCGTCGCTCCACGGGGAGCAGTGCGATCACACGCTCCATCATGATCGCGGCCGCTTCCTTGCTGGAGAGCGGTCGGCCATCCTGCCCAAGCGAGGGAAGGTGAAACGGCTCGCCGATGCGCAGCTCCACGTCCGCCGGCCGGGGGATCCACGAGCCCCGAGGGATGACGCGTTCCGATCCCCAGCTTGCCACCGGCACCACGAGTGCCCCGGAGCGCCGCGCGATGAATCCGGCGCCCGCCTGGATCTCGCCGATGTTGTGCCCGTCCCACGACCGGGTGCCTTCGGGATACACGAGCAGGACGTGCCCATCGGCGAGCACCGCCAGAGCCGAGCGGAGCGCGGCCCGATCCGCGGTATTGCGGACCACCGGGAACGCATGGTTCTGGCGAAACAGCCAGCCGAGGAACGGGTTGCGAAAGAGCTCGCTCTTGGCCATGTAGTACACGTCGCGGCGTGGGATGAACACGCCGGTGAGCGCCGGCTCCACCGTGCCGACGTGGTTGCCGATGACGAGAACGGCACCGGTGCGAGGCACCCGCTCCATGCCGTCGATACGCAAGCGGCGGCCGAGGATGACCCAGGCCAGCACGCGCACCCCGGCACGGAAGACGGCGTAGATCAACTGGGCGCCGCCGCCACAGCAGCCCAGAGGTCGAGGGCCTCCCGAGCGACATCGTCGATGCCGAGCACGCCGGTGTCGAGCACGTGCGCGTCGTCGGCGGCACGCATCGGCGCGGCGGTGCGCGAGGCGTCGCGGCGATCACGGGCGCCCACCTCGCCGCGCATCAGCGCGCTGTCCGTCTCCGCGCCGGTGGCCTGCAGTTGCGTCGCCCGGCGCTGCGCGCGCACGTCCTCCGAGGCATCGAGATAGAGTTTCAACCGGGCATGCGGGAACACGACGGTCCCGCAGTCGCGGCCCACCGCCACAGCGCCGTTCACCGCCAGGCGGCGTTGCGCGTCAAGCAGGACGTCGCGCACTTCCTGAATGCTGCTCATCGACGCAAGCAGCGGCGCATTTGCGGGATCGCGCAACGCGGGTCCCGCGTCGATGCCGTTGACATTCGCGGCACTGTCCGCGTCATCGTGTGCTGGATCGGTGTCGATCACCACGACGGTGTTGCGCGCGCAGTCGATCAGCGCATCGCGATCCTCGGGGGCGATCCCGGCGCGGGCGGCCGCGACCATCACCCCTCGATAGAAGAGCCCGGTATCGACCAGCGGGAGCCCGAGCGTCGTGGCAAGGCGCCGCCCGAGCGTCGTCTTCCCGCTCCCCGCAGGACCGTCGATGGTGATGACGGGCGGGGTCACCGCGCCCGCCGGGCGGCGACTCGTCCCGGCGCCTGCATGCCTGCCGCGGCGCGGAGCGACGAGAGCTCGGCGGGGCGCAGGGCGCGCGCATCTCCCTCGGCAAGCTCGCCGAGCTCGAGCGGCCCGATGGCGACGCGAACGAGGTCTCGCACCTCGAGTCCGACCGCTGCGAAGAGTTCGGCGCACCTCACGCTTTCTGCCCTCGGCCATGACCACCTCGACCGCCGAATCCGAGCCGGAGTGCCGCGCGCTGAGTGCTCTGGCCGGGCCATCCTCGAGCTGGACGCCGATGGTCAGCTGTTCGAGCTGCGCGTTGGAGATGGCGCGGTCGAGGGTAGCCACGTAACGTTTGGTGACGCCGTGGCGCGGATGCGACACGGCGTGTGCGAGATCACCGTCGGTGGTGAGCACGAGGAGCCCACGGCTGTCGGCGTCGAGCCTCCCGATCGGGACGAGTTCCGGGACCGGCTCGATGAGATCCATCACCGTCGTTCGCTGGTACGGGTCACTCCGAGTCGTCACGACACCCACCGGCTTGTTGAGGACAATCGTGACAGCAACTGCGCGGGCCGGGATGCGGTGGCCGTCGACGCTCACCCGGTCTGTCGATGGATCGACCACGGTCCCGACGTACGCAAGCGCGCCGTTGACGGTGACCCGGCCGTCAGCGATGAGCGTGTCGGCGCCACGACGTGAGGCGACGCCTCGGCGCGCGAGAAAGCGGTTCAGCCGCTCGGGCGGAGTGGCGCTCACTCGAAGTCGGGGAGCACCGGGATCTCGGCCACCGGCGGCAGGTCGTCGATCTGCTCGAGCCCGACCAGCTGAAGAAACCGGAGCGTGGTGCCGAAAAGGCGTGGATGCCCGGGGGTGTCCTGGCGCGCGACCTCGGCGATCAGCCGCCGCTCTGTCAGGTGTTCGAGAACCGCTTCGCAGTCGACGCCGCGGATCGACTCGATCACTGCCTTGGTCACCGGCTGGCGGTACGCGACGATCGCGAGCGTCTCCATCGCCGCCCGGCTCAGGCGTGATGGGCGTTCGGGATGCAGCGCGCGTTGCACCGCCCACGCCATCTCCGGGCGAGTGACCAGCTGCATCGCGGTCTCCGATCGCTGGAGCATCAGGCCGCGACCGCGCAGGTCCATCGCCAGCACGCCGGCTGCCCGAGCCACCGCGGCTTGGCTTCGTTCCAGGATCGCCGCCGCCTCCGCAATGCTGACCTCGCGGCCGAGGGCGAAGCAGAGCGCCTCGAGCGCGGGAGCCAGGTCCTCGGGCTCGGCGTCTGCGGTCCCGTCGGGGACCGTGGCTCGGCCGAAGACGTCGAGGACGAGCAACTCATCCACAGCCGGTCACCGTGATCGGGCCGAAGGCGTCGCGCTGCTCCACGGTCGCCTCACCGCGCTTGAGCATCTCGAGCAACGCGAGGAAGCAGGCCACCGCCTCGAGCCTGGTGCTCACGCCTGCGAAGACCTCCTCGAACTCGAGGGGGCCTGAGGCCAGGCGATCCCGAAGCAGAAGCACCTTGTCCTCCACCGAGAAGGTGATCGAGACCGGGAGCGGTTCGGCATCGCTGAGTCGCTCGAGCACTGCTCGAAAGGCCGCCGCGAGGCGCTCCGGGGCGATCCGGAGGCGCTCAACCGGGATGACCTCCGTGGAGACAAGCCCGAGGAAGCTTCTCGCGCCCTCCGTTGCCGCTTCGGCGAGAAGCGCCTCGGCTGCGGCCTTGAAGAGCCGGTACTCGGCGAGACGGCGTCCCGCGTCGGTGGACTGGTCGTCCTCGGGCTCGAGCACCGTCGTGTCCTGGTCGGGGAGCACCGCAGCCGCCTTGAGCGCGACCAGCCGGGCAAGCAGCGTCAGAGCGTCGGCGACGCCACGAAGGTCTCCCTGGCGCTCGGGGCTCTCGAGTGCGCTCCGTGCCTCCTCGACAACCGCGCTCACGGAGAGCTCGGTGAGGTCGACGTCACCGCGGTTCGCCTTCGCGACGAGCTCCTCGAGGGTCCCGTGAAACCCCGGGGCGTCCACGGTGATCGAGCCGGCACCCGCTTCCTCCCGCTGCATCGCTACATGGTACGGACGCCAGGGGTGCCCCCAGCGCCGCTCGCGCCCTCGTCGAGGAGCTCGGTTGCCCGCGCGAGCGCGGCCTCGGTGGTCCTCCCGGACATCAGGCGCGCGATCTCACGAACTCGATCCGGGCCGCTGACCGTGGCTGCCGTGGCCTGCGGGCCGCCGGGGCAGTCGAGTTTCGTGATGGTGAGGTGCGCCGCAGCGCGAGCGGCGATCTCCGGTCGGTGCGTGATCGCGATCACCTGACGGGTGCGCCCGATCCGGGCGAGGACATCACCGACGCGTGCGGCCGTCTCACCGCCGATACCGGTATCCACCTCGTCGAGGACGAGGACAGGGGCTTCGTCCTCGGTGACGACGGCGCTCAGCGCGAGCGCGAGCCTTCCGAGCTCCCCGCCGGACGGGCCTTCGTCGAGTGGCATCGGCACCGAGTCGCGATTGGGCGCGAGTCGGAAGTCGATCTCGTCGATCCCGGTCGTGCCGCATCGCACCGGCGTGCCGTCGCCCGTGTCCACGCCGTCGATGTCGAGGCTCCGGGTCAATACCACGCGAAAGCGGGCGTGCGGCAATTCCAGTGACCGGAGCTCGGCCGTGACCGCTCGCTCGAGACGCCGCGCCGCCGAGGCGCGAGCCGCGCTCAGCGTTGCCGCCGCGGCGCCCGCTGCTGCACGTCGCGCGTCCGCCTCGGCCTCGAGGCTGCCGATGGAACCGGCTTCTCCGTCGACACCGTTGACCAGCGCCTCCGCGCGATCGAGCTCCATGAGCGCAGCCTCGAGCGACCCGTGCCGCCGGATCACCCTGGTGAGCGTGTCGAGCCGCTCCTCGATGGCGGTCAGGCGCGCGTCATCCACGACGATCGCATCGGCGTGGCGGCGGGCGTCGAGGGCGAGTTCGCGGAGCCGGTCGACCAGCGAATCCGCATCCTCGAGCAGTCGCGACAGCTCGGGGTCGACGGCGGCGAGATCAGCCCCGCTGCCGATCGCGACGGCGAGGCGGTCGGCAGCCGACTCCTCATCGCCACCGCTGGCCTCGGCGAGCGCCAGCGCCGACCCGGCGATCCGCGCCGCATGCCGGAGCCGGAGACGGTCGGCCTGCAACTCGGCGTCCTCGCCCGGCCGGATGCCGATCACGCCGAGGTCGTCGACGAGGTCGCGCGCTCGCTGGAGTTCCGCGGCGCCCGTGCTTGCGGCGCGCCGGGCGGAGGCGACCGCCTCCGACGCCGCGCGCCAGGCTTGCACGGCAGCCGCCGCGGCCGCACGAGCACCGATGCACGCCTGGCCGCCAAACGAGTCGAGCACCTCGCGCTGCCAGCTCCGGCGGAGCATCCGATGGCTCGTTCCCTGCGCGGTGATGTCGACACAGAGGTCGCCGAGCTCCCGAAGCACGGCCTGCGAGACGAGCGCGCCGTCGATCCGGCAGGTTGCACGGCCGGAGGCCGGCACCTCGCGAGACAGGGTGATCAGGTCGTCGTCGGGGATCCCGAGCTCGGCACGGCGGGCGCGCAGGCGCGGGCTCGGGTTGTCGAAGACGGCGGCAACGCGCGTGGCCGGAGCCCCGGTGCGGACCGTCTCGGGCTCGAGCCGGCCGCCGAGCGCAGCGCGAAGCGCATTCACACACATGGACTTTCCGGAGCCTGTCTCGCCGGTGAGCACGATGAAGCCGTCGTCGAACGAGAGCCGTGCCTCCTCGATGATCGCGAGGTTGCTGACGCGCAGCTCACGAAGCGCCACTGGTCCCTCCTCGGTCACCGGGCACGTCGTCGTCCACCGGTTCGAGCAACAGGTCCTTGTGCGGGATGCCGTACCGGAACTTCTGGCGCAGGCGCGAGTTGAAGGACGGCGAGTCCGCGAAGCGAACGACTTCGAGCTCGGGTCCCGGCCCGATGAGCACGCTGCCACCATCCGCGAGCCACGCGATCGAGCGTCCGTCGGCTGCGACGAAGACGCGGCCACGGTCCACGATGACCCGGACCGGGAGCTGCTCGGGGATCACGACCGGACGGCTGATCACCGCGTGAGCGGCGATCGGCACGACCACCACGGCGCGCACCCGGGGGTCGACCGGAGGTCCGCCGGCACTGAGCGCGTACGCGGTCGACCCGGTGGCGGTTGCGACCACCACGCCGTCGGCATCGAACGCACCGAGCAGATCACCGTCGACCTCGACACGAAGCCTCACGACGTTGACGTCCCGCGCCCGCACGACGATCTCGTTGATCGCGAGCACCGGTTCGGTTGCGCCCTCGACGGCGATCTCAAGGAGCGCACGCCGCTGCGTGGTGAAATCGCCGCTGGCAAACCGGCTGATCGCCTCTGGCAGCGCCTCGATCTCGACATCGTTGAGGAAGCCCAGACGGCCGCGGTTCACGCCGACGACGGGGATGCCGAGCGGCGCAGCCAGTCGAGCTCCGTAGAGGAATGTCCCATCGCCTCCGAGCGTCACCAGCAGTGCCGTGTTGGCGCTGTGCTCGTGCATCGCAGCCTCGGGATCCTCGAGCGCCGTCCAGGCCTCGAATCCGCACGCCTGTGCACGCGCGATCGCGGACTGGACGACGACCTGCTCGCCGGGATGCAGGAGGAATCCGATGCTACGCTCCGCGCTCATGCCGCGCCTCCTCCCTCGTCGTCAACTCGGGAAAGACGTGCGCCAACCAGCCACTCGAGGTTGCCCTTGGCACCGTGAATCGAGCATGGGATGGGCGGTCTCGCCACCGCTCCAAACGCTGATTCGAGCCACGCCGCGAACTCGACGGCGGCCCGCGCGGCCAGGTCGGTGTCGCGAACGATGCCGCCTTTGCCGATCGCATCCCGGCCGAGCTCGAATTGCGGCTTGAACAGCGCGACCAGGTCGGCGCCCCCGGCAGCGATGACACGCACCACAGCAGGGATCACCAGCCGGAGCGAGATGAATGAGAGATCGAGCGTGACGAGGTCAGGAGCCGGACCCGGGAGCGCCGTCAGGGAGCGAAGGTTGGTCCGGTCCATGACGCGCACCCGTGGGTCGGTGGCCAGACGGGGGTCGAGCTGACCGCGGCCGACATCCACCGCGTACACGAAGGCCGCGCCGCGGCTGAGGAGCACATCGGTGAACCCGCCGGTGGACGCGCCGGCGTCCAGGCAGACCCGATCGCCGCAGTCGATGCCGAACGCGTCCAGCGCCGGCGACAGCTTGAGCCCTCCCCTGCTCGCCCACGGATGGTCGCGCCCGAGCAGGCGAATCTGGGTGGTGGCGGCGACCCGCTGGTCCGCGCTCGTGGCGCGGCCGCCGTCGACCTCGACCAGCCCCGCGGCGACCAGCGCCTGGGCGCGCTCGCGGCTCGGCGCCAGCCCGCGCGCGACCAGCTCGAGGTCAACGCGGCGCGCCTCGGATAGCGATGTCATGGCTGCCATCTATACCACATCTCTGTGTATTCGCGCAGTCAGAAAGGGACGTCGTCCGGGTCGATCCGCGGGTGCGTGACTCGTGTCGGCACCACCGCAATCGGGGGGCTCTGCCCCTCGGCCGATCCCACGGTCTCGAGTGGCCGTTCGCCGAGCGCGCCGCTCGAGTTCACGACGAGTTGCTTGACTCGATGCTCGGTGTGCGCGAGCAGGTCCGAGCAGTGCTGCGCCAGGATCACTCCCCGCTCGTAGGCCCCGATCGCCTCTTCCAGGGCGATGCTGCCGCCCTCGAGCTTGCTGATCAGCGTGTCGAGCTCCGCCAGCGCCGCCTCGTAGGTGAGAGCCGTGATGCCGTCCTCCACAGAGCCGGTGGTCATTGATCGCCCGCCTCAGGGATGGCATCGTACATCCGTTCGCCTTCTGCCGGCGGGTCCGGTTCGATCCGATCGACCGTGCTCTCCAGGCTGCCGTGGCGCAGGACGGTTCGCAAGCGCGTGCCGACCGGGACGGCGGAGGCGTCGGTGAGCACGCGTCCTTCCCCGTCCGAGGTGATCGAGTACCCGCGCTCGAGCGTCCGCCGTGGCGACAGCGTCGCGAGGCGGGCCGCTCGTGTCGTCAGCGACGCCCGGTGCGCGACGGTGACCCGTTCTGCCGCCTCGTGGAGCAACT
The DNA here is from genome assembly GCA_963791435.1 of Candidatus Dormiibacterota bacterium. GTDB lineage: Bacteria > Chloroflexota > Dormibacteria > Aeolococcales > Aeolococcaceae > Palsa-851. The sequence continues at coordinate 513,047 of CAWBSL010000002.1, read as the reverse complement.
CGCGGCTGCGCGTGAGGCGCAGCCGCTCGATCTCGACGCGCCGGGAGGGATGCGCAACGGCGAATCGCGATGTCTGCTGATCGAGGGCGCGACGCTTCAGCGCGGCCTCCTGCATCAACGCCGCGCGCAGCCGGAGTGAGGAGATCTTGATGCGATCGCGGCGCACGGCGACAAGACCGGCGATGGCGACACCGAGGCGGGCGTGGCGGGCCACGACGTCATCGCGGAGCCCGGCGATGTTGGGAGCGACAAGTTCGGCCGCGGCAGAGGGTGTCGCGCCCCGGCGATCGGCCGCGAGGTCCGCGACCGTCGTGTCGGTCTCGTGGCCGACGCCGGTCACCACAGGCAGCCGCGTCGCCCGGATCGCCCGCGCCAGCGCTTCGCTGTTGAACGCGAGCAGGTCCTCGAGCGAACCGCCCCCACGCACGAGCAGGATCACGTCGGCGTCACGAACCTGGTCGGCGCGGGCAAGCGCGCGGACGAGTGTTTCCACGGCGCCGTCTCCCTGCACCGTCGCCGGCGACAGCACCACGCCGATGCACGGCGCGCGGCGCGCCATCACTGTGCACACGTCGCGCAACGCCGCACCGCTGCGCGACGTCACCACGACGACACGACGCGGCAGGAGCGGCAGCCGGCGTTTGCGGCGCTCATCGAAGAGTCCCTCGGCGTTGAGGCGCTGCTTGAGCTGTTCGATGCCGAGTGCGAGAGCGCCGACGCCGCTTGGCTCGAGCCTGTCGACGTAGAGCTGGTAGCGGCCCTGTTGCTCGTACACCTGCACGGATCCGTGCGCCACCACGGTCATGCCGTTGGTGGGACGGAACGGAATCTGCATCGCATTGGCGCGAAAGCACACGCACGACACCTGGGCGCGCGCGTCCTTGAGCGTGAAATAGAGATGCCCGGACACGTGCGCGGTGAGGTTGCTCACCTCACCCTCGACAAGCACGTCCTCGAGCTCGGGTCGGACCGCGAGCGCGTCGCGAACGAGTGCCGTGAGGTCGCTGACGGTGCGGAGCGTTGCGGTCACACCCGCTCCCTGGCGACGTGGCCCAGCACGCCGTTGACGAACTGCGCTGCCTCGTCACCCGCATACGCGCGCGACAGCTCGATGAACTCGTCGATCACGACGGCCACCGGCGTTGTTTCCATATAGAGCAACTCGAATGCGCCGAGGCGCAGCACCGCGCGCTCCACCTTGCCGAGATCCACGAGCGACCAGTGCTCCATTGCCGCCCCGAGCGCGGCGTCGATGGTGTCGAGATGATCGACGCAGCCGACGACGATCGTTCGCGCGAAGGCACGAATGTCCGCGGTGGCCCGGAGATCCTCGCCCTGGTACTTCAGCGCGAAGTCCGGATCCTTCGCCGTGCCTTCGATCTCGAACAGCACGCGCAGCGCCAGCTCACGACCGCGACGCCGACGCCCCGTGCCTGAGACGGCAGGGGTCACGCGAAGGCGACCTCGCTGACGAAGACGTTGACCTCCTCGACGCGCAGCGCGAGCATGCGATCGATTGCGTCGGCCACGCGGCGTTGCACCTCCGCGCCGACGGCCGGAACGTTGCCGCCTGACTCCATCACGACGTAGAGGCTCAGGTGCAGCGCGTCGTCGCGCAGCTCCACGCGCACGCCGCGGTGCGCATGCGAGCGGCGGACGATGCGGTCGAACTGCTGTCCGCCCGGGTGGTACATCGCGTGGACCCCGGACACCTGCAGCGCTGCGAATGCTGCGATCGACGCCACCACCTCGTTGGCGACGCGCGTCGTGCCGAGCTGCCGGCGACCGTTGGTGGAGGGGCGCAGCTGGAGGCGATCAGGTTCGCCCGAGTCGGTCACGCGCGCTCCACGTAGCGGCCGGTGCGCGTGTCGACGCGGATCAGGTCACCCTGGTTGACGAACAGCGGCACGTCCACCGCGAGCCCCGTCTCGACCTTTGCCGGCTTGAACGACGCATTGGCGGTGTCGCCCTTGAACCCCGGCTCGCTCTCGGTCACCTCGAGCACCACCGAGGTGGGGAGGTCGACGCCGAGGACGCGATCGTCGAACCGCAGCAGGAAGAGGTTGTCGTTCTCTTTCAGATAATCGACGCCGCTCCCGAGCTGTTCCGGGCTGAGCGTGATCTGATCGAACGTGGTGTTGTCCATCACCACGTAATTCTCACCGTCCTTGTAGAGGAGCTGGGCCTCCGTGCGCTCGATGCGCACCTTGCCGAACTTCTCCTCGGGACGGAAGGTCTCGTCGGTGACTGCACCGGTGGTGACGTTGCGCAGCTTCGCTCGAACCACAGCCGTGCCACGACCCTGCTTCATGTGCGAGAAGTCGATGACCTCGAAGAGGTCGCCGTCGCGCTCGACGGTCGCGCCCGGACGCAGGTCGGAGGCCGTGATCATGAAGGGCTCCCAGTGGTGGAACGGTCTTCGAGCAGCTTAGCCAGTCCCTCGACTGCGAGGACGTAGCCGTCCACGCCCAGTCCGGCGATCACCGCCACCGCGGCCTCTGCCGAGAGCGACACGCGCCGGAACGGCTCGCGGGCGAGGATGTTCGACAGGTGGACCTCGATGACCGGCCCGGCGAAGCCGCGAAGCGCGTCGGCGAGGACGACACTCGTGTGCGTGAGCCCTCCCGGGTTGACGATGCAGCCGGCGCTCTGCCCACGCTCGGTCTCGAGGATGTCGACCATCGCGCCCTCGTGGTTGGTCTGCTCGCAGCGGACCTCCAGCCCGAGGGCCGAGGCGCGGACGCGGACGGCGGCCTCGATCTCGGCCAGCGTGATCGAGCCGTACACCTCGGGCTCACGCTCGCCGAGGCTGGCGAGGTTGGGGCCGTTCAGGAGGAGGATCGTGGTCATCGCGCGAGCACCGAGTCGAGAGCGGCGCGCACGTCGGCGTCGGGGACGATCTGACCGGTCAGCGGGTGTCCTCGCCGTTCGAGCAGCACCCAGCCGAGACGGTTCCCCACGTGCTTCTTGTCCGCGCGCATATGACCGAGCACCTGCTCGGGGTCAAACACCAGCGTCGTCGCAAGCCCGCACCGGGCGATCATCTCACCCTGCCAGCCGATATCCCCGTCCGGGCACCCGAGTGCCCGGACGCTGAGCCATCCTGCCGCATGCATCCCGATGGCCACCGCCTCGCCGTGCAGGAGGCGGGCGCCAAGGCCCGCGGCCGCTTCCAGGGCGTGCCCGACCGTGTGGCCGTAATTGAGGACAGCCCGCCTGTCTGACTCTCGCTCGTCACTCGAGACGATCCCGGCCTTGATTGAGCAGCACGTCCGGATCGTCTTCGTCAGCGCTTCGCGATCGCGGGCCAGCAGGTTATCAAGGTCGCGGTCGAGGTCGGCTGCCAGCCCCGTGTCGACGATCATCGCGTACTTGACGATCTCGGCAAAGGCGGATCGATAGGACCGGTCATCCTGACTCGCGAGCACGTCGGGATCGCAGATGACGGCGCGGGGTTGCCAGATCGTGCCGGCGAGGTTCTTGCCCCGTGCGAGGTTCACGCCGGTCTTGCCACCGATCGCGCTGTCGACCATCGCAAGGAGCGTGGTGGGCACGTTGATCCAGGCGATGCCGCGGAGGTACGTCGCCGCCACGAAGCCGGCGAGGTCGCCGACGGTGCCACCCCCGAGCGCGATGACGCAGTCATTGCGCTGCAGCCCGGCAGCACCGACGCGGGCGAGCATGCGCCCTGCCGCCGCCCAGGTCTTGAGTGCCTCGCCGCCCGAGACCTTGATCACGGTGGTGGAGATGCCGGCGCTTCGCAACTGGGCGACCAGTTGCCGGATTGCGGGCTGTACCGCGCGGTCGGCGATCACGGCGACGCGCGTCGCTGCGCCGGGCACGTGGGCGACCACGTCATCGATGGCTCCCGCCCGGACCTCGACGTGGTACGCGCGTTCCGCGAGATTGACGCGCACCGCGCTTCCGAGCGCCGCTGTCACGCGAGCGGCGACGAACTCCGGCCGGTCACCGGCGGGGATGTGGAGGTGCGACGCCTGGAGCGCGCGCGTCCGGCTGCTGCGCAGGCGCGGGATCCCGGATTCGGCGGAGCCGCCGAGCATCGGGCGGTCCGTTCCGTCGCCAAGGCGCTGGATGAGGATGTCGTCCGACGTGTCCAGCCAGACCACCGTGCACAGCTCCATGAGCAGCCGTCGCGCAGCCGGTTGCGTGATCACGCCGCCGCCACAGGCGATCACCAGCGGTCCAGGATCGCGGAGCGCGTGCTCCAGGGCGGTGAGCTCGAGATCGCGAAACTGCGCTTCGCCGTCGGTGGCGATGATCGCCGCCGGCGTGCGCCCCGAGCTCCGCTCGATCTCCACGTCGAGGTCGATCGAGGTCCAGCCGAGCTGCGCGGCGACGAGCGGCGCGATCGTGCTCTTGCCGGATCCAGGCAGGCCGACCAACGCGATGCGGCGCAGCACGGTCATCGGAGCCGTTTGACGGCGCGCCGGTGGGCGGCCACGGCACGTCGCAGCTCGCCAAGGTTGTCGCCGCCGAACTTGACCATCGCGGCTGCGGCGAGGACCCAGGCCAGCATGGCCTCTGCAACGACGGCACCGGCAGGAACCACGCAGATATCGCTGCGCTCGTAGTGGGCGTTGATCTCCGCGCCGGTGCCGATGTCGACGCTGCGCAGCGGATGGAGGAGCGTGGAGATCGGCTTGAAATGGACGAGCGCCCAGACGGGCTCACCGTCGGTGACACCGCCCGCGAGCCCTCCCTGCCGGTTGGTCAGGTGGTGGAATCCCTGCTCGCCGTCCCATCGCGGTTCGTCATGCACCTCCGACCCCGGCGATTGCGCCGCGAGCACGGCCGCGCCGAGCTCCACACCCTTCACGGACGGGATGCTGCACATCGCCTGGGCGATGAGCCCGTCGAGCCGCCGGTCCCAGTGCACGTAACTGCCAAGTCCGGCCGGAACATGCGTGGCGACCACGTACGCGGTACCACCCAGCGTGTCGCCGCGTTCGCGCGCGGCGTCGATCGCCGCGACCATGCGCGCCGATGCGGTCTCGTCGGCGCAACGTACCGGTGAGCGCTCAACAGCGTCCCATGAGGCGTCGCCATCCGGTACCGAGACGCTGATGTCGCCGATCCGGACGACGCACGAGTGCACGTCGACGCCGATCGCTGCGAGGAGCGTCCTGCCCACAGCGCCGGCCGCAACCCGCGCGGCGGTCTCTCGCGCGCTCGCACGCTCGAGGACGTCGCGCGCGTCATCGAATCCATATTTCAGGACGCCGGCAAGGTCCGCATGACCCGGGCGGACACGGGTGACCCGTTTGGATTTGAAGCCGCGAGCCTCCACCTGCATCGGCCCTTTCCAGTTCTCCCAGTCGCGGTTCTCGATGACCAGGGTCACCGGTGACCCGAGCGTCTTGCCGCCCCGGACGCCGCTGACGATCCGAGCCGTGTCGTGCTCGATCTGCTGGCGTTTTCCCCGCCCGTGACCGCCCTGCCGGCGATGCAGGTCAGGGTCGATGTCGCGCGGAGCGTCGAGCGACACCCCGGCCGGCATGCCCTCGACGATGACGGTGAGTTGCGGGCCGTGCGATTCGCCGGCGGTGAGAAATCGAAGCATCTGCAACGGATTGTATTGGCGGGTGCCCACTTACCCCGTCCGCGCCCGGGAATGGTCGCGGTTTGTCCGGGTTCGGTCCCGGGCGACGACCAACACTTCGAGCCATGACAGAGGCGCTCACCATTCGGCGGAGTGCGCAGGAGCACCTCCGTATTGCGAGGCTGCTCGACGCTCACGGCGACGTCATCGGGGCGATCTGCGCGTACCGCGAGGTGGCGCGCGAGGGATCCGATGCGGCAGTCAGCGAGGCGCTGGCGCGAATCGCCGATCTCGCCCGCCGCAGGTAGGTCTCGCCGGCGGGCCTCAGAGACCTGCCGGGCGCGAGGGAGCGCCCGCGGATGGCGGCGCATTCATGGTGGCAAGCAGCTCGTTGTAGAACGCCTCGGCCTTGGGGATGCGATGGAGCACCTCGACGCCGTCGCGTCCGGCCGACTCGATCTCGATGTCACCGGCGCCGATGAGCCGGTCGCCGAAGGGCCGGTGGATCACCGTGTTCTGGATCCGGTCGAGCGGGATGGTCTCCGCGGTCCGGGAGAGAATCCCACCCTCCATGACGATGCGCCGGTCGGTGAGGTGATACGTCGCGAAGCGCCAACGGAGGATCCGCAGCCCTGCCCAGAGCAGCGATCCGATGACGAGCACGAGCACGATCACCGTCTTCACCGTTGTGATCGAGGCCGAACCGATCTTGTCCGGGAGCTTGGCATCGAGCACGATCGCCACGACGATGACCACGAGCGCGCCGAGCACGTGCCCCGCGAGCACCGACCAGTGCTGGCGCACCAGTGCGATTGATCGTTCCCCCGGCATCAACTGTGTCGGCATCTACCTCACCTCAACGAACCCTGGACTCATGCGGGTCACGGACCGAGGTACAGGATGAGCGCTGCGCCCGCACAGAGGAACGGACCATAGGGTATCGGGTCCTTGAGCGTGCGGATGCGTGTGATCAACAGGACCACCGCAGTCGCGCCGCCGATGAATATCCCGGCGAACACCGCATAGACCGCACCGAGGCTCGCGGTGGTCGGCCCGGCCCCGGTGACCGCGCCCACCAGGGCACCGAGCTTCGCGTCGCCGAGGCCGATCTTCCCTCCGGACACCAGGTTCTGCACGACGAAGAACGCCGTGACGCCGACGGCGCCGATGATCGCGCCGGTCACGGTGATCCGCGGCGACCACTCGCTCAGCACCACCGCAATGAGGACGGCGGGATAGGTGATGACATTGAGGATGAGGCGGTGCTTGAGGTCGAAGTTGACGATGTGGACGAAGATCGCGATCCACAGGAGGTGGATCAGCAGGCCAGTGCCAAACGTTTCATGCACCGCAAAGGCGCCGAAACCGATGGCACCGAGCGCCGGTGAGAGGGCGCGTTCCAGCCAGGTCCAGCCATAACGCTCGCCGGACCAGGGGGCCGGCGCGACAGGCTCCTCCCCTGCTGCGGCCGCACGGCTCAGCGCCTCGGCAACGTCTCGTTCGTACTCGAGGCGCTCCTGGCGCTCCTCGTCCTCCAGCTTCTCGTACTTCTCGAGGGCCACGGCGAGCCAGCCGGACCCGAGCCCGACAAGACCTCCGGCGATCGTGACGCCGGCGATCAGCAGCGGAGCATTCACGTTTCGACTGCGCCGAGCAGCGCCGTGCGGACAGCACCGGCCGGGGCGTTTCTCCCGGTCCAGATCTCGAAGCTGAGCAATCCCTGCTGCAGAAGCATCTCGAGCCCGTCGATCGCCCGGTGGCCCGATTCGAGCGCTGCGGTCACGACGTCGACCGGACGGGGACGGTAGCGGAGATCGACGACCGTGCACGCCTGAGGCAGGGCACGCGGATCCAATGGAAGATCGTCGAGGCCTGCGGAGGTCGCGTTGACCACGATCGCCGAGTGCGCCGACGTCGAAGCGATGGCGGCTCGATCCCAGGGGACGACCGCGACATCGCCCGAGCCGCCGAGCCGTTCGGCAAGGCTCTCGGCCGCGCCCTGACGCCGCGCCGTGATGCGAAGCCGGAGGAGCGGGACTCGGGTGAGCGCAAGTGCCACTGCTGCGGCGGCGCCCCCGGCACCGATGACCAGCGCGGTGGCACCCTGACGCGGCCACATCGATGCGCCGCTCAGCGCGAGCTCGAAGCCGTCTGCATCGGTGGTGGCGCCGAGGAGGCGCCCGCCACGGACCGTGATGGTGTTGACGACCCCGAGCGACTCGGCCTCGCCTTCCAGGAGGTCGCACCGCTCCGCCATCACCCCCTTGTATGGCGTGGTGACGTTGCAGCCGGTGTAGCGTCCCTGCCGGAGCTCTGCGACGAACGCGTCGATGTCGGTCGGTGCGATGTCGCGGAGCACGTAGGTTCCCTCGACACCGGTGGACTGCATGGCGGCCTGGTGCATGACCGGGCTCGGCGAGTGGGAGATGCCTGAGCCCACCAGGCAGAGCCTGAGTGCGAGCTGGCTCATCGCGCGGCGCGGGCCGCGGCGATCCGCCGGGAGTTGAGCCAGCTCTGCAGGAGCACCGCTGCTGCCACGGAGTTGATCACCGCGCGCCGGCGCTTTCGTCGGAGGCCCCCTTCGATGAGGGACCGCTCCGCGATGGTCGTCGTGAAGCGCTCATCCCACAGCTCGATCGGTCGCGTTGTGCGCCGTGCGAGCTCGGCCGCGAACGCCCGGGCGCTGAGCGCAGCCGCACCCTCGCTGCCGTCCAGGCTGCGCGGCAGTCCGACGACAATGCGGTCGACCTCGCGATCCTCGATCTCGCGCTCGAGACGCGTCCAGAGCGTCCGCGCCTCATTGGGAACGGTGGTCACCGGCGAGGCAATGGTGCAGGTCTCGTCGGAGACCGCCAGTCCGATCCGGACCGAGCCGACGTCGATGCCGAGGACGCGCGTGCGGCCGGCACCGTCCCCGGCTGGCGTCACGGCGACTTGGACGCGACAGCGACGACGTTCTCGTCGATAGCGATCTGCGACGCGCGAAGCGGCAGGTAGAAGAGCTTGAAAGGCCACTCGGAGACACTCACGCTCTGGACCTTCTGGATGTTGCTCTCGACGATCTTCTGCGCATTGCCGGGATTCCGCCCGGTGAGTTGCGCCTTGAGCGTGTTCAGGTTCACCTGCGGCTGGCTGAAGTCGGTGGCCGAGCACGCGAGGATGACGGTGCCGTTGGCGTTCGCCTGCGTCACCGAGCACGGCGGTGTCGACAACTTGCCCGGGGCCAGCTCGTCCCCGGGTTTGACCAGTTTGTCGAGATCGGCGATGACGTCGTTGCGTACGGCCACCGGGTCGTAGATGGCAGCCTGCGCGGTCTCGATCACGTTGATCGTGGTTGCGGCGAATGGGGCGTTCACTGCGGGGAGCTTCGCCGGGGACGTCGAATAGGAGATGGTCTCGCCATTGTTGGCGGGATCCCTGGCGAAGGTCTTGCCGGCCGCTTTGGCGGTGAGGTCGGTCCCGATCTGGGTGTTGAGCGTCCCTTCGATGGTGGTGATCTCGGCATTCCAGTTGGCCACATCGGTCGCGCTTGCGGCCGGAACCTGTTTCGGGTCGCTGCCACCAGACGCGCCGGAGTTATTGGTGACGCTGATGTGGATCCCCGGGCAGTCCACGCTCGGGCACGGGTCGCCGGCCCACGATGTCAGCGCACCGGTTGGAACATTCCCCGCGGATCCCGTCTGCAGGTCGACATAGGGCGCGCTTGCGTTGTAGGGGTTCGTGCCGCACGACGAGTTGGGCGGGGGCGGGTTGCACCGGCCCGATGCAGATGATGGTGTTGCGTACAGGACCGAACGTCGTCGACTGGTCGGCGGTCTGCACCTCGGAGCTGGTGTTGCCCGCGGTCAGCTCGAACGAGATGTCGCTCGGCGAATCGGTCGAGAACAGGATCGTGGCCTTGGCCGCTGCGGCAGGCACCGTCGTCGTTCCGGTCGGAGTTGCCTGAAACGACGACTGCGCCGTGCTGTTGACCACACCGGTGAGCACATGATCGGCCGCGGTGGCTGCGGTCGCGTTGGTGCTCCCCTGGATGGTGGGGCTGACCGACAGCGGGGTTGCGTCGATCGTGATCGTGATCTTTGCGGACGGTGCCAGGGTCATGAACAGCAGGATGCCGATGACCGCGACCGCCGCTCCGGCGATGTACAGCAGGCGCCGGCGATCCCATCCGCGCGTGCGGCGGGCCGGCGGCATCTGGGTCATCACGCGTCTCGGCTCCAACCGTGCTGCTGCAGGAGCGCGCGCGGGTGGACTCACCGGCGGTGGCGCCGGAGGCGGGGCCGGTGGTGGCTCGAGGACTGCCGATGCCGTCCCAAGTCCGGCAGCACCGGAGACGGTGCCGCGCCCCAGAGTGCCGCCGCCGAGCGCGCCACCGCCCAGACGGGGTCCGGAGAGCTCGATGCCGCGCTCGAACGCCGGCACCGACCCGTACACCTGCAGGCCGCTCGCGCGAGCAAGTTGCTGGAGGCGCGGGTCCTCGGTGACGATCGAGGTCCGCCGGCCCGACTGATGGCTGAACTGCGCCAGGAGGCGCACGTTCAGTGGGGTCTGCAGCGCGCGGCTGGATGCGGGCACGACCAACCCGACATCGAGGTCGCTGGACGCACGAACCCGTTCGATGAGATCGGCGATCTCGTCGTCAGCCTTGGCAATGACAACAGCCGGCATCGGCGCCTATACCTTCATCGTCTTCAAAACGCGGCGCATGAGCCCGCCCAGGGGCTCGTCCGCGTCATCTTCCAGCGTCACGGCGTGACGCGCAAGCCCCATCGGGGTCACGTCCTGGCTTCCGACCAGGAGTCCGGTCGTGTCGTAGACGCCCGTGACGTCGCCAGGGCCGAGCACCTTGACCGTCGGCGGACGTGTGAACGGCACGGTGTCCGACCAGTCGAGGATGCGCAGTTGCTCGGCGACCTCGGGCAGAGACGCACCACCACCGGCAAGGCAGATCGATCCGGGCAGCGGGTCCGGACCGGCGAGCTCCTCGAGGGTGAGCGCCACACCTTGAGCCAGGACCTCGGCGGTCGGCGTCAGTGCTCGGCGGGCCATGGCGCTCTGTTCGGCGGCCAGGTGGCCCTCTGAGTGCGCCACCTTGAAGCGCTCCGCTTCATCGAGATCCATCGAGAGGTCGGTCGCGAGCCGCTTGGTGAATGAGCGACCACCGAGGGCGAACATCCTCGTGGCCTCGATGCCGCCGCGACGCACGACCGCGATGTCGGTGGTTCCGCCGCCGACGTCGACGAAGATCGCTCCCAGCTCGTTGGACTCGGCGGACGAGCAGCCGCGGGCGAGCGCGTACGGCTCGGCGACCGTGGCAACAAGCTCGAGGTCGAGCTCCTGAGCGATCGCCTGCAACGCGCCGATGTGCGTGAGTGGAGCGAACGTGTTGAACACCGTGATCTCGACGACATGGCCCTGGAAGTCGACCGGGTTGCTCACCGCATACCCGTCGATACGCACCGACGTGATCGTGCTGTGGACGAGCTTGACGTTGACCTCCTGGACGCCCAGGTCGTGCGACATCTGGCGCACCGCTTCGCGCAGCGCCCGCCGTTGCACGGCCTGGAGTGCGGTGGCGAGGTCGGCCTGGGTGATCCGCGCCTGCGGCTGCGGTCGTGGCATGGTCATGGTGGTGCTGAAGCCGCGGACCTGCTCGCCGGCGATCCCGATGACCGCCTGACCGGGGATGGTCTCGCACATGTCCTCGGCTTCGGTGAGGGCGCGATCGCAGTTGTCGATGACCGCCTGGAGATCGGCGACGGCTCCCGCCTGCATGTGGTTCTGTGCCTGGCGCACCTTGCCGACCCCAAGCACGATGCCCTTGTCGTTCTCACGCTTGACGATCAGCGCCTTGACGAACTCCGTGCCGATATCGAGCACGGTGTAGTGGCTCTGGAACTCATCACGCCGCTTGAGCAGCGCGAATTTGCGTTTCGACATCAGGCTGCGTGCCCCATCGTCTCGATGATGGCGTCACGGAGCAGGGAGACGGCTTCCTCGCGTTTGGCGGGGTCCCCCACCTTGCCGCGACCGAGGTCGGGACGGCCCCCGCCCTTGCCACCGGTGACCGCCGCCGCGCTGGTCACGAGGGTACCCGCGTGCACCCCTGCCTCCAGCGCGCGCCCGCCGACCTTGACGACGAGCGTTGCCGGCCCGAGGACCGCCGCTACACCGTTGCCCTGGAGCCTGTCGGCAAGGAGGCTGTCGCCCGCCTGGGAGACGCTGTCGGCATCGACATCGCCGTCGAGGAGGAGATGTGCGAAGGGGACGCCGGCTGCATCCTCGACGACGGCGCCATCGGTGGCAACCGTCGACGGTCCGGACTGGCGGGCCTGTGTGACCTCACGGTTCAGCTTTCGCACCTGCTCCTGGAGCGCCGCAACGCGCTCGGGCACCTCCTCGGGGCGGGTCTTGAGCGCTCGGGCGGTTGTGGTCAAGGCTGCGCCGGTGCGGCGCCAGCGATCCTCGGCGCTCTCTCCGGCGACCAGCTCGATGCGCCGGATTCCCTGGCCGATGCTGCTCTCGGAGACGATGATGGCTGCGCCAAGATCGCCGCTCCGGGTCACGTGGGTGCCGCCGCACAGCTCGCGCGACCAGCCACCGAAGTCGACGACGCGGACGTCCGGCGAATACGCCTCGTCGATCAACGCAATCGCGCCGCTCGCCCGCGCGTCGGCGAGCGGCATGAGCGCAACGCTCCGTTCGAGGTTCCGCCGGATGCCGTCGTTGACGCGGTGTTCGATGTCGGCGAGCTCCTCCGGGGTGAGGGCGCGCGAGAACGCGAAGTCGAAGGTGGTGTGGTCCGGCCCGACAAACGAGCCGCGCTGCACCACCCCGTCGCCGAGGACCTCCCGCAGTGCCCGGTTGAGGAGATGCGTGGCGCTGTGATGACGCGCGATGCGGCCGCGGCGATAGGCATCGACCTGCGCGTGCACCTGCTGGCCGGGCGTGAGCTCACCGCTCTCGACAAGCACGTCATGTGCGCGGGCGTCGCTCCCGGCGACCGGTTGGGTGTCACGCACGATGGCGGCCCCCCCGGGCCACAGCAGCGACCCGGTGTCGCCCACCTGGCCGCCTGCTTCTGCGTAGAACGGTGAGATATCGAGCAGAACGGCTCCGCTCTCGCCGGCCCGCAGGACGGGGGTCTCCCGGTCAAGGCCGATCCGCAGAACCGTCGACTCCGCCTCGAGCGAGTCGTATCCGATGAAGCGCGTCGGGGGCAATGCGTCGGCGCCTGCGAAGCCGACTCGACGCGCTGACGCCTGACCACGCTCCCGCTGTTCCTGCATGGCCGACTTCGAATCCATCGAGGTCGACCGTCGCCCCACGCTCGGCTGCCATCTCGACGGTTAACTCGATTGGGAGCCCGAAGGTGTCATAGAGGCGGAACGCGTCCGCGCCGTCGATGCTCGACGGGTTCCTCGCGAGCAGCGCTGCGAGCCGCTCGGTCCCCGCGTCCAGGGTTCGTGCGAACGCCTCCTCCTCCACGGCGAGCGTGTCCTCGATGAGGGATCGGAACTCGATGAGCTCCGGGTAGGGTCCGCCCATCGCGCCGACCAGGGCCGGCGTTCCGGCCGCGAGGCCTCCTCGCAGCGCCACGCGTCGTGCGTGAACGGCAGCGCGACGGATGAGGCGGCGAAGGACGTATCCACGCCCCTCGTTAGCCGGAAGCACACCGGCGGAGATCAGAAAGCCGGCTCCTCGGAGGTGGTCCGCCAGCACGTAGAGGGAGCGCATCTGGTCGGGGTTCGACACCGCGACGCCGGCGCGAGACCGGAAGCTGTCAACCATCGGCGCGAAGTGGTCGGTGCCGTAGCCGGTGGGGTCGCCCTGGGCGATCGCGACGATCCGATCGAATCCCAGGCCGGTGTCGACCGTCGGGTTGGGGAGCAACGGCCGGGATCCATCCGGCTGCTGGTCGAACTCCATGAACACGAGGTTCCAGAACTCCTCCCAGCGGTTGCCGCCGCACTCGCTCTCCGGGGTGCAGTCGATGCGGCCGCACGAGCACGGACCGCCCCAGTCGTAGTAGATCTCGCTGTCGTAGCCGCACGGACCGGTCGGCCCCGCGGCCCACCAGTTCTCGGTCAGGCGGGAGATGCGCTCCTTGGGAACGCCGATCTTCTCGACCCAGAGCCGCTCCGATTCCGCGTCATCGGGGTAGATGCTCGGCCAGAGACGGTCGGGGTCGAGCCCGAGCACTTCGGTCGAAAACTCCCATGCGTAATCGATCGCGCCCTCTTTGAAGTAGTGGCCGATCGACCAGTTGCCGAGCATCTCGAAAAACGTGTGATGCGTCGGATCGCCGACCGAAGCGATGTCGTCGTACTTCAGGCCCGCGCCACGAAAGCACTTCTGACACGAGACGAGGTCCCGCGACGGTGGTGTGCGCTGACCGGTGATCCACGGTTTGAGCGGCACCATTCCGGCCACAGTGAAGAGAAGCGACGGATCGTCGTGGGGAATGAGCGGAAAGCTCGCGAGTCTGTAATGCCCGCGCTCTTCGAAGAAGCGAAGAAATCGCTCCCGGATCTCAGAGCTGAGCACGTGCAAAAGTATTCGACAGCAAGTTGTCGAATTCTACACGGGCGCCTCGGCACCGAACTCTTTGCGAAGGTGTTCGACTGCTGCGCGCTGCAAACGTGAGACGTGCATTTGCGATATGCCAAGCCGCTTTGCCACCTCGGTTTGCGGCAGCTGTTCGACAAAGCGCAGCGCGAGGATCTTGCGTTCGCGCGGCGTGAGGTGTGCCATCACCTGTTCGAGGACGTCCTGCATCTCGACGCGCTCGAGGTTGTCGTCGGAGAGGCCGAGGCGATCCCCGAGGGTCAGGGGTTCGTCGCCGCCGCCGACCGGGCCGTCGAGCGAGATGGTGTGCTGGGCCGGCGCAACCTCCATCGCCGCGAGCACCTGGTCCGGCTCGAGGCCGACCCGGGCTCCGATCTCCGCGACCGACGGCGACCTGCCGAGCTCGTTCTGGAGTTGCTGAGTCGCCGCGTTCACCTTGGCGAGGTTCTCCTGGAGCCTGCGCGGCACCCTCACCGCCCAGGACCGGTCGCGGAAGTGGCGGCGGATCTCCCCGGCGATGGTGGGCGTGGCGAACGTGCTGAACTCGTTCTCGAGGCTCGGATCGAAGCGCTCGATCGCCTGGATCAGTCCGAGAAAGCCCACCTGCTCGATGTCCTCGAGGGGCTCCCCACGGTTGGCAAAACGCCGGGCGATGTAATGGACGAGGTCACTGTTGAGCTCGACGAGCTGCTCGCGGATGCGGGGATCGCGGGTCTTGGCGAACTCGCGAAGCAGGCGGCGCATCTCGGCGCGCTCCGCCGTCTCCGCGGGCTTTGCAATCGTCCGCTCGCGGGTCGCGACGCCGTCGCCGCGCCCCGGCGCGGGGGTCACGACGCCTTGTATTTGGTCAGCCGAACGCGTAGATTCCCGGTTCGCTCGTCGACCCGATACGTGCTGTCGTCGACAAAGAGGCCCATGAGCCGGAGTGCAAGGTCGGTCGCGGCCACAAGCTCGCCGTCGTGGCCGAGGCCGGCTTCCTCCGCGCGAGCGCGCAGCTCGGCTTCGCGATTCACCGTGCTCCGGACGGTGACCTCGAGGCCGGTGTCACTCATCTTGAAGACGATCTTCACCTGGCCGGCAATCGACCCTGAATGCTCGAGGCAGCGGATCGCGTTCTCGCACGCCTGCGCCACGGCGATGGTCAGGTCGTCGATGGCGTCCATGTCGAACCCGGCGAGCGAACCGAACGCACCTGCCGCCCGCTTGGCCACGAGGATGTGCTCGCGATCAGCCGGCAGCCGGAGCTCAGAAACAGTTCCCATCGCGCTGTTCACATACCCCACCGGGTCAGCGCCGAAACCGAAGGCTCAGACGCCCGAGGGCTCGGAGGCCGGAGTTGACTGCGATGCGGCGGTTGCGGCGCGGCCCTCATCGACCGCCCCGGCGATCTCGGCCTCCCACTCACGTGCTTCAGCCTCCTCGCGGCGGCGTGCTCGCACGCGCCAGAAGAACACCGCACCGGTGATCGCGGCGCCTGCAGCTACAAGACCTTTCTTACCGAACGGAACGCGCATTCCACGAGCCTCCCGAATTGCCGATCGATTGATTATGGGGCTCGGCGGCGCGCCGGCGCGAGCACGGCACCGGTCACCTCGAAGAGCACGACCCCAACGGCGTCCGCGACCGGGTGCAGCGCACCGAGTTGCGGGCCGCCGATCCGGGTCGCGATGGCGACGAGCTCGCCCGCGACGACTCCCCCTGCTGCGAGGACCAGCGCGAGCAGGATCGAGTTTCGCCGGGGCATCACCAGGGCGGACACGGTGGTACCGATGAGCACGAAGAGAATCGCGAGGCCGAGCCCCGGGCTCACGGCGTCGGCGTGCGCGGCAGGAGCGTGATCCCGAGGTCGCGGAGCTGGCCCGGGTCGACCGGGGCCGGTGCGTCGGTCAGCGGTTCCTGAGCCTGCTGGTTCTTGGGGAAGGCGATGACGTCACGGATGTTGTCGGTGCCGAGCCCCTCCATGAGCATGCGGTCGATCCCGCCGGCCCAGCCGCCGTGCGGCGGAACGCCGTACTCGAAGGCTTCGAGCAGGAAGCCGAACTTGCGCTGCGCCTCCTCGGCGTCGATGCCGAGCGCGGCAAGCACGCGCTGCTGGATTCCGGGGTCGGTGATGCGGATGCTCCCGCTCCCGATCTCTCGTCCATTCACGACGAGGTCGTATGCGCGTGACCGCACCGCGAGCGGGTCTGAACTCGAGGAGATCGAGATCGTCAGCGTGGATCATCGTGAACGGGTGATGCGCAGCGCTGATCTCCCCGGTCTCGTCGCTGCGCTCGAACATCGGGAACTCGGTCACCCAGAGCATGTCGATGCGCTGGTCGTCGTAGAGACCGCGGGCGCGTCCGAGGTGGTTGCGCAAGGCGCCGAGCGCGGCGTGGACGACGCTGGGCCGGTCCGCAACCATGAGCACGCAGTCCCCGGCCACCGCTCCGGTCGCGACGCCGATCGCCTCCAGTTCTTCGGGTGTGAAGAACTTCGCGATCCCGCCCTGCCAGCCGTCGGCACGCTTCCAGAGATACGCGAGCCCGCGTGCTTTCGCGCCGCGCGCGACCTCCGTGAGCTGGCTTTCGATGTCGCCGCGGGTGAGGTCGTCGCCTCCCTTGACACAGATGCCTTTGACGATGCCGCCCGCGGTCACCGCTTCCGCGAACACACGGAATCCGGACGTCCTGGCGATGTCGGTGAGGTCGCGCAGCAGCATCTCGAACCGGGTGTCGGGCTTGTCCACGCCGTAGCAGTCCATCGCGTGACGCCACGTCATGCGGGGGAACGGCACGGGAAGGTGCCCGCCCCGGAATTCGCACGCCTCCCATGCGCTGGGGATCGCGTGCTCGAGTGCTGCGAACACATCGTCCTCATCCACAAAGGACATCTCGATGTCGAGCTGCGTGAACTCCGGCTGGCGATCCGCGCGCAGATCCTCGTCACGCATACAGTGCGCGAGCTGGAAATACCTGTCGAATCCGGCAACCATGGACAGCTGCTTGTACAGCTGCGGTGATTGGGGGAGCGCGTAGAAGCTGCCCGGAAAGAGGCGGCTCGGCACGAGGTAGTCACGGGCGCCTTCCGGGGTGGCCCGAATCATCATCGGCGTCTCGATCTCGAGGAACCCGATCTCCCCCATCGCGCGGCGCAACTCCGTGGAGAACTTCGCGCGCGCTCGCAGGTTGTGCTGCAGATGGACGCGGCGCAGATCGAGGTAGCGGTGGCGAAGGCGCAGCTGCTCGTCAACCTCGGTGTCCTCGTTCACCGGGAACGGCGGCGTCTTCGCGACGGCGAGCACCGTGCAGGCGCTGGCGCGCAACTCCACCTCCCCCGTCTCGCGCTTGGGGTTGACGTTCTCCGGCGCGCGCAGCCGGAGCTCGCCTTCGAAGCGCAGCACCCACTCGAGCCGTGCCTCCCGTGCCGCGCGATGCGCCTCAGGCGCGTCGTTGGGATCGATGACCACCTGGAGGATGCCGGTGTAGTCGCGCAGGTCGATGAAGATGAGCCCGCCGTGGTCGCGGCGCCGGTCGACCCAGCCGTACGCGGTCACGCGTGTCCCCGCGTCACCGGCGCGCGGGGTGCCGCAGTAGGTGCGGGGAGCGCTCACAAGGGTCCTCCGAGAATGCGCGTGACCGTGTCCGCGAGCTCGGTCACGGGGACGGTCTGCTGGCTGCGGCCGTCGAGGTCGCGCACCACCACAGTCCCCCCGGCAACCTCGTTCTCGCCAATGATGACGGCAACGCGCGCGCCGACGCGCTCGGCGCCGCGCAGCTTGCGGTCGAGCCTGCGCTCCGCCACATCGAGCACCGTCCGGACCCGCGCCTCACGCAGCACGCGTGCCATGCTCGCGGCCGCCTCCGCCTGCCCGGGTTCGACCGAGCACACGAGCACGTCGGCTGCGGTGGCTGTCGCGGGAACGGTTTCCAGCGCACGCGCGACCATGAGAATCCGCTCCACGCCGAGCGCGTATCCCGTCGCCGCCGTGGCCGGGAAGCCGAGCAACTCGGCCAGCCCGTCATAGCGGCCTCCCCCACCGAGTGAGCTCTGCGCTCCCTGCAGGGCGTCATGCCAGAACTCGAAGACGGTCTGGCTGTAGTAGTCGAGGCCGCGCACGAGCCGGTCGTTGCGGATCGCGTCGATGCCCGCGGCCTCCAGCGCGGCGAGGACGGCGGTGAAGTGCTCTCGGCTCGCACGCTCGAGCGAATCCCAGAGCAGCGGCGCAGCCGCGACCAGCCCGATGTCGCGCTTGCAGTCGAGCAGGCGCAACGGGTTCGTGTGCAGCCTGCGCCGGCAGTCGTCGCACAGCGAGCTCTCGAGCGGGGTGTAGTAGGCGACGAGCGCGGCCCGGTACCGGACCCGGTCCTCGGGGCTGCCGAGCGAGTTGACCTGGAGCTGGATGTCGGTGATCCCGAGCGCCTGGAAGAAGCGCCACGCCACCTCCACGATCTCCGCGTCAAGCGCCGGCGAGCCCTCGCCGATGCACTCGATACCGACCTGGGTGAACTGATGCTGCCGGCCCGCCTGGGGCCGCTCGGCCCGAAAGAACGGGCCGGCGTACTGCACCCGCACCGGGCGAACCTCCTGGTCGAGGTGAGCGCCGAGCACGGCTCGCAGCGCCCCCGCGGTCCCCTCCGGACGGAGCGTGAGCGAGCGCCCTCCGCGATCCTCGAAGCTGAACATCTGCTTCTCGACGATGTCGGTGTCAGTGCCGACGCCGCGGCTGAAGAGCTCCGTCGCCTCGATGATCGGCGTCTCGATCGAGCGGTATCCGAATGACTCGGCGACCGCCTGATGGGCGTCGAGCAGCCACCGACGAGCGCCGAACTCATCGGGAAGGATGTCGCGCGTGCCTCGTGGCGCTGCGATCTCAGGCATTGGCGTCCGAGTGTACGGGCTGATGGCCGCGGCGCCCTACGGCGGCAGCGTTCCGCGTGGCCATCCATCAAATCGGAACCGGTTGGTTGGGTCTCCAAAGGACAGCGTTGGGGCGAAGTCGACTGGGAGGCCGTGCACCTCCCTGAGCGTGCGATCGCAGCTCTCGGCAAGCGCCCGTGGACCGGACCGTGCATCCGACCTCAGCGACCGGATCGCCACGAGGACCGATGCTGCGTGCCCAAGGGCGAGCAGCGCGCTGCATCCAAAGGCAGTGAGGACCAGCGGGTCTTGCGCGCTGCCGTCGACGCCGATGAACAGCGACCCGTTGGTCTCGGATTCGAGCAGTTCAGAGGCAGCTTCTTCGAGGAGGCGGATCCGTGCGAGTTGTTCCATGAGCGCAGGCTGCTCCGGGCACGCGACAGATGACTGTCGCGGAGACCCGCGTGGAATTTTGCGCCCGACGCTCTCTGTTAAGATCCCAGCCCTATGGTTGCTTCCGCAGGCTATGTTGCTGGGCAGTGGAGCAACTTCTTCGTGTTGGTGGGGACGGGCTCTGCCGCGCTGACGGGACTTGTGTTTGTGGCACTCACAATCAATCTGAAAGGCGTGACTGACGATGCGACGCATCGATACAGGGCCATCAACATGCTCTCGGGCCTCACCGCCGCATTCATCATCAGTGCGTTGGCTCTCATGGGAGCTCAGACCTACCGCACGATAGGAATTGAGTGGTTGATTGTGTCGTTGCTGGCGGCAACGATAAACACCAACGGCTACGTGCAGGGTTGCAGGCTAGGGAGCAGCCGCTTTGCGCTCAACGCCTTTCGCATTGGGGGCGGCAGTGCGAGCCCGATGAGAACGCCTTCGGGTCCGCGGATGTAGTAGAGCCGATAGGAGTCTTCGTACTGGACCACTTCGTTGCTGACGAGCTCCGCGCCACGCTCGCGCAGCCGGGCGAGAAGTCTCGTCAATGTCGTCGACCTCAACATGACCCGCAGGTAGCCGAGGGCGTTGAAACCGGCGCGTTCCGGTGATCGGCGACCACCCGCGGCTCGAGAAAGCGCGAGAGTTCGAGCCGGCCGTGACCATCCGGCGCACGCATCGTCGCGATCTCGACGCGTTGGTCGCCAAGCCCGGTGACGCGTCCTGCCCACGTTCCTTCGACCATCGCTCGCCCTTCGAGTTCAAGGCCGAGTTCGCGAAAGAATTCGATTGTCGCAGTGAGGTCCTCGACGACAATGCCGACGTTGTCCATCCTCTTGAGTGCCATTACTCCAAATCTACATGTGTCGTTCCGTTCCCACCGAGCCGCTTGTACCCAGGGGGTGAGCGTTGTGTACGCTCGCGTCGGCCGGGTGCTCCCGACGGTGGCTAGGAGCAGCTTTCATGAATTGAACATATGTGCTGTCGCACGTGAGCCGTTGGACGCACAGGGCCATTTACGAGCGACAGCAAGAGTCACATTTCGGTCTGTGAGAAACGCCGCAATGATCGGCTCAGCGGAGCGGCCGAAGTCGTGCGTGCGGTAAAGAGACTCGAAGCCGCATCGCCGTGGCTCAGGCCAGGGTCCGCGAATGTACCTTGAGAGCTTCTCGTTCGGAGTGTATTCGAGCCAGAGAAGGCGGGCGACGCTGAGTCTCTCTAGGAGCTGAGGGGCGCCACTTGGATGACCGTCGAGCCTCCGGTGCTACCTCCTGAAAACTTGATGGTCGTTACGAGGTTGTACCAGCCGGCCGAGAGATCGAGCGGCAGAGCAATGGTGCTGACCGCACCGCCGGAGGTCCGATCGGTAACTCGTACAGGTGAGGCTAGAAGGGTTTCCGGATGGGTGCCTCCAGCTTTCAAAGCCGCGACGCTGGGATACGGTCCAGTGACGATGGCCGAAAGAGTAATGGGGTGTTGCACATCTGCGGCCGTCGTCCCCGCGCTCTCAGCCGACCACCGCAACGTGATGACCTGGCCAGGATGCCAAGCCTGCGTTAGTGCTTCGGAATCCGCGCAGCACGTGAACCGGAACTGCGCATAGCGGACTGCCACCGTCGGACTGGAGGTGCACCCCGCGACCATCGACGCGGCCAACGCAATGACTGCCGCGACCTTCCGTGTGACTCGCATTGGAAAGCAGTATGGGCGGTGTGCCGACCCAACGACGAGGTGCGTGGGCATCATTGGTCTGAATCAGGCGAGCGTCCCGCAACGCACCTCGACATCCCGAGGCTTATCGTCACCTTCCGAACCGGTCTCAGAGGAGCTACGCTCCCTGGGTGAAACAGTCGGAGCGCCTACTGGCGATTGGTCTACTCATTGCTGCGGCCACCGTCATGACAACCTACTACCTTGGGTTCGTCGCAATATCAGTTGCCTTCCCGGTCGCGAGCGTCCTTGCGGTCGCTGGGGGCGTTGGACTCGGTGGTTCGAAGCGCAGGTCGAAACCGCGTTCAATTTTAAGGGCCGCGCCGTTGCTCAATGACGTATGCCCCGCGCACGCCAGCATCCACAAATGTACGTTGAGCGTCGGTCTCGGTGAGGCGCGGGTAATCTCGACCCACTGCTAGCCAAAGCGGGCTTCGTTACCCCCGAAAAACGGCTCGAGCCCCATGGCTGCCATTCGGCCCCCGTGGGCGCGCATGCACCGACTTGTGGGAGCGAATCTCCAGCGCGGCACGCTCAAAGCGGTTGACGCGCAACGGTGGTCGGATTGCTAGACGTGCACAGCGGTGACCACGTGAGAGGTCAGGAGGTGGCGATTCAGGGCACTGTCGCTATCGCATGACGACAGGAGCCCTAGATGGCTGACTCCGAAGTCGAACTGCGTGTCTCTAGGGGTTTTCGCGTCGCCCATGCATAGAAGAGAACATGACATGCATGCACGAGCGGTTGCCGATCACCTCCCCTGGAGAGCAGGCGCCGCTGGAGGTATTGATGGAGCCCGGCGAGCGAATCCGGGAGATCTACACCGACGAGTGGATGCGGCTCCGGGCGTTTGCGACGCTGATTACTGGCGATCTCACGAGCGGCGAAGATCTCTCTCAGTCCGTCTTCGTGGAGGCGCTTCGGCAGGAACAGGAGCACCCCGGATACCTGCGTAGCCCGGCGTGGCCTTGGCTCCGGATGGTCGCTATTCGCCTCGCCACGCGGCAGCGCCAGCGGATGCGAATGCAGCTAGACCGCCTCCGCCTGTTGGCTGCCGGGTCGACCGAGCCTGAGTGGCGTGCTGAGACGCTCGACATCGTCCGCGCACTAAAGCGACTGCCGCCACGGATGCGGATGTGTGTAGTGCTCGCGTACCTGGAAGACCAGAGCACGGCGTCGGTCGCGGAGGCGCTGGGCTGTTCGCCGAAGACTGTAGAGAACCAATTACGGGAGGGACGCCGCCGGCTCCGTTCCCTCATCGACGCAAGTTAGGAGCGTGAAATGGACGATCAAGGAACCATCGAAATCGAGGAGGCCCGCATACGCAGGCTCCTCCAGCATGCGGCGCAGGATATCGGCGGGTCTCAGCCTGAGCCCAGTCGAGTCAAGCGTCCCCGCGGGCGCCGCTCCGCCGCCGTGGTTGCGGTCACCGTCTTCGCTCTTGCGGCGAGCGCCGGGACGGGATTCGCGGTTGGGCGGTCAGCGCCGACCAGTCCGACCAGCAGCGTGCGTCTGGCCTCTCTGCCAACCGAACCCCCTCTCGTCAAAGCCGCGCTTCAAGCGCTGTCTCAACACCACCCGGAAATTGTGCTGCGCGTCGACTCCGTGGAGGTGAAGTACGTCACCGATCAAGAGTTCTGGCACGCGATCTCCTATGCCTGGCAGACTCGTAACCCCGCTGATTGCGGGACCTTCTCCGGTCCGTCGGGAGCGATCGGTCATTGGTACGTCGTCGATTTGCACGGGAAATTCGTCTCAGCCGCGGCAGGCGGCGTGGCCACCCAGTACGCCTCAGTGGATGTTGTCATGGTGCCAGCTACAGATCTCCGAGGCTATCTCCGCTCGATGCCACCATACGTTCGGCCGGCGTCAGCGATCGGACCGGCACCCTCAGGCGGAACGGATGTCGTCATCGTGCCTCCGGCATCACCGGCATCAGGTCCGCCCACCAACGTCTCCGCTAGCGACGCCGGGGCTCCGCCGGTCGGCACAGATGGCGAACCGCTCTGCTGGTCGCTCCTCCCATCGGGTGGCTGAGCTGCACTCCCCGGCGTCCGAAGACTGGCGCCTGAACCTGGCCAGGATCCGTCAATGTACCTCTGGTAAGGTGGCGACCTGCCCCCATGCCGGGTGCGTCACCGCTGAGGCTCGTGAGACCCGCCCGAGACCGTTCGGGCGGAGGCGGCCTATGCTGGCGTCGTGGTCAGCTTGCCCAGAGATGACCATTCCTGGCGTATCGGGACAGATGCGGAGGTCGTGTGGATCATTGGCGGAACGACAACAGGCCTGACGGTTACCTCCGCCATCCCGCCCGTCTTCGACGCCTACGCCACCGTGGTGATCCCGAATACCGCTGAGAGGTGGGAACGCCACGATCGGGCAATGCTCGCGCTGCTCAGCGAGCGCTCAGCAGACCGGCCCTGGTGGCTTGGCTGTCTCGAGACCGCGGTCGACGACTCCATCTTTCCCGACGCGCCCAGGGTGACCTTGTACGCGGGGTGGCATTACGTACTCGTAGAGGCGGTGCCGCAACAGGCCGCTGCGTGGCGGCGGAACGGTCCAGAGGCCCTTTGGCCGCGCTCCTTGCCCGACCTAATCTTCCCTGCCGACTGCTCTTGGCTCGTCTCTAGGCTCTGGGACGACGACTGGACTTTCATCGGTGGACCAACCGACCTCATAAACCGATTCTCATCTCATCCGGATCTGGAGGCCAGGGTGGTGGCCCTCGGCGAGGATGCGACGCCGCCTGACCATCACGCGTTCTGAGGCATTCGCCTTGCTCGGCACAAACACTTGACTCGGACGGAAGACCGGCGCTGTGACTGTGGCGGGTCAGCGACCGTGGAGGCCGCCAAGGCTCTAGCCGACTGCCCCTCTCGCGGAAGCATCCGGCGCGGCCCGGGACGCCTTTGGCATCCTCCATGGGAAGGGTGGTAGTGCGCACCAGTTGCGCCCGGTCCACCAGTAATTGCCGTCTGGCGACCGGAGCGCCTGAGATGGCGCTGCCGCGTGAGCGCTTGCCCATTGGGCTCCGTCCCACCACCAGAAGCGATTGCTCGACATGACGTAACTCGGAGCCGCACCAGAGACGATTGCATTCTTGATGTCGCGATACGAACACGCCCGGGCGCGAAAGACACATCCGGCGGCGATGACGGCTGGTGCGAAAAAGAAGACCGTGAACAAGATCTGACTTTGTGCGGTTGGACCTGGCGGCGAAAAGTAAAAGGCCCCGACGCCGCAAATCATTAGAGGGATCACGATAGCCAGCCCGAACCACGCCCTGGCGCCGCGGTTGACGTTGAGCCCCAACCAAGCTGGCATGACTCCTCGGGGTCGCCCGGAGGTCAGGATTACCGTGACCCCATAGGCGAACGCCAAGCCCGCAATTCCAATGAAGAAGATTGAGAAAGGCCGCAGATCTTCGAACATCCAGGAAGTCTTGACGGTCGTGACGTACATGCCTGAAAACGCCGCCATGTAGAGGGCGTCGAGGCCGAATCCAATCCTGAGCACCTGCCGGTAACGTGGTCGCCGCCCGCTGGGTGTCGACCACGGTGGCCTGCGCCAAGCACTGCCGCTGGCGGGGGGTTCAACGCTTCCGTGCCCCTCCATGCGCGCAGCGTAGCAACAAACCGTGGGCGTTGCCTGACAGTGAGGCGAACCGAGACTGAACACGGTGGCTCAGGCCAGGGTCCGCCAATGTCGCCAGAGGTTAAAGCTCAACCAGCCTCCCTCAGCGGAGAGGCAGTCGGTAGCGGAGGTCGGTGGGCGGATGAGTCTGGCGGGTTCCGTCGGGTCTCCATCCCAGTCGTTCGTAGAAGGCCCTGGCGCCCTGATCCGTCTCGAGAACCCACAGGGTCGCTGTGTGCGCGCCGCCTTGGCGAAGCTGACCCACCGTCGCGGTGAGTAGTGATCGCCCGATCCCAATTCTCTGTCGTGCTGGGTGCACGTAAAGGCGGTGGATCTGTCCCACTTCCTCGGCGTTGTGATCATGGTCTTCGCTCGGGCCGTACTGGCAGAGGCCGACAATCCGCCCACCGGATCTGGCGGTCAGTACCCCGCCACCTCGGTCAGTCTGGGAGCGCACAATCTCGCCCCAATCGCGGAAAGAATGCGCGACGAGTCGCTCGCGGTACCACGCCTCGGGCGCATGACGCCGGTAGGTCACCTCCCAGGTAAGGAGATGCAGGTCTCGTAGCGCCTCCGCGTCGGCCGGGTCTGCGTGTACGAGCTCCACGGCTTTAGGTTGACAGGGCGGGTCGAAGAACGTGATGGTGGCGGCGCAGGCGAGGGTGCGGCAAATCTACCTAGAGAACCGTATCGTGAGAGCCGGATAAGACCGCTACCTGCGCGAAGGTCGATGAGCGGCCAGAACGGCGAATCAGAGTTGCCAACCAAAAGACGAGGCATTCGCTGCCTTCACGAGGTGCCGAAACGACATGCCGGTTTTCCCTGCGATTACTCACGTGGCGCTGACGGTTACGAGCCTCCAACGGAGTGTGCCTTGGTACAAGGCTCTGTTCGGCTCGGACCCGATCGTTGACGAGGACACAGGTACTTTCCAGCGTGTCGCTTGGCTTACGAGCGGCACACTCGTCGGTCTAACTCAGTTCCCTGAGTTGAACAGCGCTCAGCCTTTCAACGAGCGCCGGCCGGGTCTCGATCATCTGGCTTTCGGCTGTGCCAACCGCGCTGAGTTAGAAGCGTGGGAAATCCGCCTGAACGAGCTCGGCATCCCCAACGGTGGCATCGTGGACGTACCTTCCTACTCCGCATTGTCATTTCGAGACCCCGATAACATCGCACTCGAGTTCTTCGCACCTCGGGGCTAGGACGGGCGGTGTATCACTGCTATCCGATGCTGCACGGCATCCCCTAGCAGGTTTCGGTGGGACACCTTTACGACGCTCGTGACCGCTGGACGAAGAGCACCTCGCCCCGGGCGAGTATCCGCCAATGTACCTCGAGCTCACGTGGCGCTATGTGTACGCGAGGTCTAGCAGGGCCTGGTGTCCGGACCAAGAAAGCGTCAGTTGCCAACACCCTGCAGCCGGTACTTCGAGCCCATCGGGATAGATCTCACCTGGGCTTGAATCGGCGGGCAGCGTTTCAGTAATGACCGGCCTGGATGCGGTCAGCGGGTGCGCACGGATCACGAGATCCGAGCCGTCGCGCGGGAGGCCCATGGCCCATAGGATCTTGCTGGGATCATGCGAGCCGCTGTGAAGCGGAAAGGCGAAGAGGTAACCGCCGGCAATCGGCGGGTCGGCGATCACATACGGAAGATACGTGGGGGCACCAGACGGTGCCCCGGATCCTCCGCCGGCGGCGATCAGCCACGCAGGCACATCACCGCTATATACGACGGTATCGCCGCATCCCGTGGAGGCGATGCTGCTTCCGGGAGGTCTTGGCGCTGACGTGGTAGGCGAGTGGGTAGTGGGTGCGGTCGTAATCATAGGTGGCGCAGTCGACTCGCATCCCGCAAGGAGGACGGACACACCCAGCAACACTCGCAATGGCCAACGTCGCATTTCGCAAGTGTCGCACCGATGCACGCTGTAAAAATTACGCGTGGCCTCGAGAGATGCAGGAATCCCTCGACAACACCTTATCTCGCTCCTTGCAGCGGTCTACGTGAGCAAGTGAGCCTGAGCCCCAACCTACATAATCTTTCGCGCAAGCTACCATCCGCCATTGTCCACTAGACGCCACGCCTCAGCGCAGATGGCAGGCGTCGGGTTACGGTCTCGGTGCAGGAGCCGGGACGCGCTCGGACGGCGGCTACGTCAGGCGCTTGATTCGACGTCGTCGAAGCGGAGCGGCGCCTCGATAGCTCCCGAGAGCATGGGTACGAGCGGCAGGAGAGGTGAGGGAACTCCGCTGCCCGAAGGCCCACTGCCTCCGGAGTCTTTCCGGCGCCCAGGTCGGGGCCACCCTCCGGCTGGAGGTTCGAGCACTTCTAGGGGCGGTCCGAGCGCCGAGAGTCGCTCGCTAATTGCAGCAGCCCCTGCGAGGGTTGCCTCGACCAGGATTCGATCAGGGAGTCGGATGGCTGCAATTCGTAGGGCGTCGTCGGCGTCACGTGCTACGCGAACGGTGTGATCAAGCGCTTCGAGGACGATACGAATCGCTCTCGCGCCCGGATCCGCCGCAACGATTAGCACGTCCACGCCCAGGATTATCGTCTTGCCGGCGACGGGTTACACCGGTGGCTTCGGGGTCCTCACACGTCGAGACTGCTCGGTTAGGAAGGCGAAGAGCCGTGGCTTCGACGGTGCTGGTCGCTCGGGGTTGGCCACTAGTTTCGATCGGTGGCGACGCCCTGCCTATCGGGAGAGATGCGGACCTGATGTCTCTCCGAGCCCGAGTGCATCGCGCAGGCCAGCATCCGCGAATGTCGCCAGAGCCCAGCGTGGAACTTCTGGGCGCGTGGGCGCGTAGGCGTCGCAGAGATGTATCGTCGCTCAGCCTTGGCGTTCCGTGGAATGGCCATCGGATGCTCATACACCCCAGCTTCGTGTTCTCGCGCAGTCGCATGACGCGTGTCGTCGGCACCACCGGAGTGGCGGCAGTGATCGTGGCCAGCGCTGCTGCAGCAGCCATTGTGCTGGCCTTTCACAACCCGGCACGGACGGGTGTAACTGCTCGGGGCACACCGCAGAAGGTTCAGATCGTTAGGCTTCCCGGAAGCTTGGCGCTCCCCCAACTCAATAAGACGGTCACTGCATCGCATTTGGTCGCCCGTCTAGCGGCGGATGTCGAGAGCCTCCCGCTCCAGCCAACACCCTGGCACTGTCCCAACGATTTCGGAACGTCTTACCGACTGACGTTCGTTGCTCCCGGAGGGAGTTGGACGGCTGTTTACGGAGTGCAGGGGTGTGAGTTGGTTCAGATCGGGAGCGGACGCTTGCAGACCGCCGCGAACTCACAGCGCTTCTGGAGTGATCTTGGAAGCGCTCTTGGTCTCACCGCGCTCGAGGTTCGCCCCACCTTATGTGTCGGAACCGCCGCCCCCGGCACGGTCATCGAAGGTCGCTTGTGCGGGGCACCGAGCTGAGGGTTCGACGGCCGTGACCCCCCGGAACGAGGCGGGGTCTCCTAGGTGACAGTCCTCCTGTGAGCACGCCGTCCGATGAAGCGCGGGTTCGGGTTCGAGAGACAGTTGTCCTCGCCAGGCCACTATCCGCGAATGTCCCTCGAGCGCCGCGGCGGAATGACGAGACCCATCAGCAGACCCGAGCCCAAGGCACAGCGTGATGTAGAGCGCTAACCGAAGCGATCACGGCGCGTGCGTGCACCGGCGGAGTCGCGGGCCACGATCGGGCTTGAAGCGATGTAGGATTGATGCGTGGTGAGCGTGATTTGGCCGAACTTGATCCTGTTCGTAGTCATGGCCGTGGCGGTCCTCGTGGGAATCGTGGCGGTAACGCGCGCCGCGCGGCGCCACTCCTAAACCGCTGCCGACCGGGCCGGCGTCCGCTTCGCCAGCGTCGGTCCGGTGATCACGATTTTTATGGACGTGTCCGTGTACCAGAGCGACCGCCTGCCCGACAGTACCAGGGCGCTGACGAGAGACACCTCCTCCGAGCAAGCGAGTATCCCTAAATGTCTCCTGGGGCCGCGCGAATCAGGCTTTGGGGCTAGAGCCATCCACCTTCCTGCCCTTCTTCTAGATCCCATAGGTTCTGGTCAAGCAGGTCCGGCGCATCCCATAGGTTCTGGTCAAGCAGGTCCGGCGCATGCATGCGACGGATCGAAGTCTTTGCCGCCGCGCCAGACGCCCCAGACGATGGCCAGCGCCTTGCTCATGCAGTGACCGAGGGCGTTCATCGCTGACTTGCCCGCAGCCCGCTTGCGCGCGTAGTGGGCGCGCAGGATCGGATTGTGCTGCACGCCGACGACGGCCATCCGGTATGCCGCCGCACGAAGGTACGCGTTGCCGGTCTTCGCCATCGTCCAGCTCGTCTCCGGGCTGGCGCCCCTCGTCCCGGAGCTCTGCTCCTTGGGGTGCACACCTGCATACGCGAGCAACTGGTCGACGTCAGTAAAGCGCCAGATGTCACCGATCTCGGCCATGAGCGTGGCCGCCGTGGACGGACCGATACCGGGAATCGAGAGCAGTCGCTGGGATACCTCGCCATCGAGCAACGATGCGACTTGCGCGTCTGCGCTGGCGATCTGCTGGTCGAACAGGTCGTGCTGGGCAATCAGCAAGCGCATCTCGAAGCGCACCTGCTGCTCAAGTTCCGGCGCGGCCACCGAAGTCTGCGCCAGCTCTTTGAGCTGCGCCGCCTTCATCGGTCCCACCACGCGCCCACCCACACCCGGACGCTTCAGCCGAGCCAGGCGGTCCAGATGCATGCGGGTCACCGCCGCTGCGGTCGGCGCGTGGCGGAGCACCGCCAGGGCGCTCACGCAGGTCGGGTCATCCCAGACCTCGCGCAGCTCGGGAAAGCCGATGTCCACCAAGCGCTGGATGCGCTGGCAGACCTGCGCCTGCTCGCGCACCAGGCGCATCGCGAAGCGTGCCGCCTCCTTCAGCTCAGCCCCCACCAAGGGCTCGCTGATTCGCGGCTGGTCGTGCGTTCCCAACGCCGCCAGTGTGCGCGCGTCCGCCGGGTCACTCTTGCTCCGCTGCAGCCGGCTCTTGGCAAAGTACTTGGCCTGCAAGGGGTTCACCACCGCCACCGGATAGCCCTGGCGGCGCAGATGGCTCGCCAGGTTGAACCAGTAGTGGCCGCTCGACTCCATCACCACCACGTCGATCGGCGCGCCCTGCCTCTCCATCCACCCGTCGAGGTGCGTGAAGCCGCCACGCTGCGTCGTGATGGTGAGAACTTTGCGCTCCGCTTCGCGCTCACCCTTGTGGCACACCGCCACCGCGCACTTGTATGCCCCCACATCGATGCCCACCGCCAGGCTCATACGCACCTCCTGTGTCGGTTGCGACCCCAGGGGTCCTCGCCTCGCTTCGTCACCGCGTGGGCTGATGCTCCATCACCGGTCATCGCCGTCGGATCCCAATCACCGCTCGAAGACGAAGCACGAGGGCCGGTCACTAGAAGCATCGGTCACGGCCGAATAGCGCGGCGCCGGTCTCCCCGTCGAGGTCAGTTTCCCTGCGATTCTGACCCTGCCAGGAGATATATCAGCGCCTAACTTTGAGCTGTCGGCGATGAATGGGGGTTGACGTACGCTTGGGCCGACGCTATCCCTCAGCGTCGCGATTGGGGCTCCCCGCCGCCTGATCCTGGCCTCGGGCGGCGGAGGCGTTGTCGGCCTTCCCAGAGCCGGTCACCGATCGCCATCGTACGCCGGCACCGGCGGGATAGCGTCACCCCCCCGCGATGCAACTCACGCGAGCGCCGCGGCCATGTTGGCACTGCCAGGCAGCCCGTCACCGGAGCGCAACAACCGTCCGGTCGACTGGGTGTAGCTTGGCGGCCATCGCCAGGCCCGTTAGCAAAGGTGGTCGTAGATGATCGATGAGAGCATCCCTGAGTGCCCGGAGTGCAAGTCGCGCGAGGTTGTCCTCCACAAGCACAACGTTGCAACGCTTGGCGAATCCGGTCAGAAGTACGTTGCTGACTTCGAATGCATGGAATGCGGTCGGCAGTGGCGCCCAGCCGCTGAGGTCATAGAGCGCGACCTGAGCGGCGCAGTCCAGCGAACCCGATTGCAGTCGACACAGCGACCGACGTGAGCTAATCGCCTAGGACAACTACAGCCCGACGCGTGTCTCCCCGCACTCCTCTAGTGACGTTATGGGCGCGCTTTGAGTACTTGCAGATGCTGGCGTGGCCGTAACGTCAATCGAGGAAGGTCACAGTTCCACAGACGAGCATCACCTGACCCGAATAACCCACCCTCGCCGCACCCGATCAGACCGTGTCTCGCGCCACCGTGTGGACGTCCCGGACGGCTTCGAGACGCTCGAGCAGACGGCTCAACTGCGACAGGTTCTGAATCTCGACAATCGTACTGATCACGGCCGTCTTGTCGTCATAGACCTGCACGTCCGCGCCGCTCAGGTTGATCTTCGACTCGGCGATCACGGCGGCGATGTCTCGCAGCAGACCGGTGCGGTCCCAGGCCTCGATCTTGATGCTCACCGGATAGACCTGGCGGGCACCGGTCTCCCACTCGACGTCGACGATGCGCTCGACGTCACCGGCGTTGCGCACGTTCACGCAGTCGGCGCGGTGCACGGTGACACCTTTGCCGCGCGTCACGTACCCGCGGATCGCATCACCGGCGACAGGCTTGCAGCAGTGCGCGAGCGTCGTGAGCATGTCGACGTGCCCGTGCACGCGCACCGTACCGGTGGGCGCCGGTGTGCTCGTGAGTGGAATGCCGAGGATGCGATCGTCATCGGATTGCTGTTCATCGGAACCGAACTTGAGCACGGCGCTGCGCGCGCTGATATCGCCGTACCCGATCGCCGCGACGAAATCGTCGACGGTCGCGACCTTGAATTCCTGCGCGAGCTCGAGGAGTTGATCGTCCTTCACGGCACTCAGTGACATCTGGCGGAGACGCCGGAACTCCTTGTCCAGCATCTCGCGACCCTTCTGGATGTTCTCATCGCGGCGTTCGCGCTTGAACCACTGCCGGATCTTCTCCCGAGCACTCGACGTCTTCACGAAATTCAGCCAGTCGCGCGATGGCCCGTGCGCGGCTTTCGTGGTCAGGACCTCGACGATCTCGCCGTTCTCCAGGCGATGATCGAGCGGCACCATCCGGCCGTTGACCTTCGCGCCGATGCAGCTGTGGCCGACGTCGGTGTGGATGCGATACGCGAAGTCCACCGGCGTCGATCCCTGCGGCAGCGAGCGCACGTCGCCACGCGGCGTGAAGACGAACACCTCGTCCTGGAAGATGTCGACCTTGACGGTGTTGACGAAGGCCTCGGCGTCGAGGACCTCCTTCTGCCAGTCCATGAGCAGGCGCAGCCAGGTGAAGCGCTCGTCGATACGGGCGCCGTCCTGTCCCCCCTTGTAGCGCCAGTGCGCCGCGACCCCGTACTCCGAGGTCTCGTGCATCTCCTGCGTGCGGATCTGCACCTCCATGGGCTCGCCGGTGTGGGACAGCACGGTGGTGTGCAACGACTGATAGCCATTGCCCTTGGGCATGGCGATGTAGTCCTTGAACCTCCCGGGCAGCGGCTTCCACAGCGAATGCACGATCCCGAGCGCGCCGTAGCAGTCCTTGATGGAGTTGACGAGCACGCGGATGGCGATGATGTCGTAGATCTCGCCGAATTCCTTCTGACCGCGAATCATCTTCTCGTGGATGCTGTACGTGTGCTTCGTTCGTCCGGCGATGGACGCCCGCATACCGAGTGGCGCGAACTCGCGTCCGAGGATCTCGGTGACGTCGCGCACGAATGCGTCGCGCTGCTCGTGGTTGCTCGCCAGGCGCGCTTCGATCAGATGGTAGTTATCGGGATCCAGCTGCATGAATGCCAGGTCCTCGAGCTCCCCCTTGATTTCCCAGATCCCGAGACGATGCGCGAGCGGTGCGTAGATGTCGAGGGTTTCCCGGCTGATACGCAGCCTGCGCTCGACGGTGTGTCCGTTGATCGTGCGCATGTTGTGGAGGCGGTCACCGAGCTTGATGAGCACCACGCGCACGTCCTCGGCCATGGCCACGAGCATCTTGCGGATGTTCTCGGCCTGGTGCGCCTCGGCGCTGCTCACGTGGATCTTGCCGAGCTTGGTGACGCCGTCAACAAGCTTCGCGACCTGGTCGCCGAAGAGCGACCGCACATCCTCGCGAGTCACCTCGGTGTCCTCGACCGTGTCGTGCAGGAGCGCCGCCATGAGCGTCTCCGGGTCGAGCCGCAGGTCGGCAAGGATGCCGGCCACGGCGAGGGGATGCTCGATGTACGGCTCGCCCGTCAGCCGGGACTGCCCGACATGAGCGCGATCGGCGACCTCGAAGGCACGGTGGATGGCGGTCCGATCCTCCGCCGGGAGGTAGTCGACACGAGCCATGAGCTCGGTGATAGGCACGGCCTTTAGGAGTGTAGGACCAGAAAGCGGCTCTCAAACACGATGTAACGAAAGTATGTCCAACGAGTGAATGTAAGCGACCGATTGCTAGCCGCAATGGAACGCCGAGGCGGTTCGGGGGGGTCGACCCGGTAAACTCACCGCAATGACCCTGGAATCAAGCGAGCCCCGAGTGGCAGAGAAAGAGGCCCGCCTCATCTCGCCGCTCGGGGGAGCGCTTGTCGATCTGCTGATGACACCAGACGAGCACGCTGAATTCAGCGCGCGCGCCGACGAGCTCATTTCACTGCGTATTTCCGAGACGGCTTCGGCCGACCTCGCGCTGCTCGGCAGCGGCGCCTACTCGCCGATCAACGGTTTTCAAGGTCAGCGCGACTACACGAGCGTTGTCCAGCACGCAGCGCTGGGAGACGGCACTCCGTGGACCCTGCCGATCACGCTCCCCGCCGGTGACGGCGGTAAATCACTGCAGGAGGGATCGGTCGTCGCACTGCGCGACGAAGGCGGTCATCTCCTGGGCGCCCTGACAGTCACCGAGATCTTCGACCGCGACCTCGAGGCCGAGGCACGCGAGGTGTATCGCACCACCGACCAGGCGCATCCCGGAGTCGCCGCGCTGTTCGCGCAAGGCCCCACGGTTGTCGCCGGCCCGGTGCGGGTCGCCGCGCAACCCGCCGGAGACGTTCCCTCCACGCCTGCGGAGACGCGCGCCGCGCTCGCCGATCGCGGATGGTCGACGGTGGTGGGATTTCAGACTCGAAATCCGGTGCACCGCGCGCATGAGTACCTGACGAAGGTAGCGCTCGAGCAGGTGGATGGGCTGCTCCTGCATCCGCTTTCCGGTGTCACCAAGGGCGATGACGTTCCCTTCGAGGTGCGCTTACAGTGCTACCGCGTGCTCCTCGACGGGTACTACCCGCCGGATCGCGTCGTGCTCGGAATCTTTCCTGGTGCGATGCGCTACGCAGGACCGCGTGAAGCGATCTACCACGGCCAGGTTCGTCGGAACTACGGCTGCTCGCACTTCATCATCGGTCGTGACGCGGCCGGCGTCGGCAATTACTACGGCACGTACGATGCGCAGACGCTCTTCGATGAGCTCGGCGGCGCCGAACGCCTCGGCTTCGCGGCATACAAGTTCGAGCACTCCTTCTACTGCAAGGCGTGCGAGAGCATGGCCAGCACCAAGACGTGCCCGCACGGCGCGGACGACCGCGTGATTCTCAGCGGCACCCGGGTTCGCGAGATGCTCACGCGCGGCGATCCCATCCCCCACGAGTTCACTCGGCCGGAGGTCGCCGAAATCCTGCGCGCGGCGTATGCCGTGGCGGCGCCAGTCGCCTGATGAGCGGTCTCACGATCTGGTTCACCGGACTGTCCGGCGCCGGCAAATCAACGATCGGACAGCGTGTGGCAACCGAATTGCGTGATCGCGGCCTGCGTGTCGAGGTGCTCGACGGCGACGAGGTCCGTCAGACGCTCAGCGCGGGACTCGGATTCAGCAAGGAAGACCGCGACATCAACATCCGCCGGATCGGCTTCGTCGCCGAGTTGCTGACGCGCAATGGCGTGGTCGCCATCACCGCGGCAATTTCTCCGTACAAGGACACTCGGGCTGAGGTGCGCCGTCGCATCGGTCAGTTCGTCGAGGTGTACGTGCGCTGCTCCATCGACGTGCTCTCGGAGCGCGACGTCAAGGGTCTGTACAAGAAGGCGCTTGCCGGCGAGATCGACCACTTCACCGGTATCTCCGATCCATATGAGGCCCCTGACACTCCGGACGTTATCGTCGACAGCGGCACGCAGACGGTCGACGAGTCTGTCGCCGCCGTTCTTGCGGCCATCGACGCAAGCGGCCTGCTCCCAGAACCGGCGACTCGCGGCTAACGCCGCAATGCGTACGCCGCAGCCCCGACCCCGGCATCCGCGGCCCCGGATCACGCTCGATCAGCTGCACACGTTTCTTGCCGTTGCCGAGCGCGAGCACGTCACCGCAGCGGCCGAGGCCCTCGGCCTCTCGCAGGGATCGGTCAGCGGCGTGGTGCGCCGTCTCGAGTCGACGCTCGGCCTGCCCCTCCTCCAGCGGGTGGGTCGCAACGTGCAGCTCACCGATGTCGGCCGTGCCCTCCGCCAGCTCGCCGTCCGCGTCCTCGAGGACGTCGGCCAAATTGAGGAGTTGCGCGCCGGGTACCTCGCCTTCGAGCGGGGCGAGCTCACCGTCGCCGCCGGACGCGTCATGGGCGCTCACCGCCTGTCCGGGTGGCTGGCTCCCTTCGTGGCCGAACATCCCGAGATCAACGTTCGCCTCGCGCTCGCGCCGATGCGCTCACTGGTGACCATGCTCATCGAGGGCCGGGCCGACATCATCCTGGCCGGGTCGTCGGTGCGCGAGCCCGGCATCGAGACCGTCGTGCTCGAGCACACGCAACTGGTCACGGTGGTGGCCCGCCATCATCCGCTCGCGTCGAGCAAGACCGCCGTGCGCGACCTGGTCACGCACCGCCATCTCGCGCACGAACGCGGCAGTGCCACCGAGGCGCTCGCCGCGCACGCGCTCGGAACGCACGTCGATCCCGAGAACACGCTCGAACTCGAGGAGGGCGCGCTGCACGCGGCACTGCTCGCGGGCCTCGGGTTCGCCGCCATGCCTCGATCGGTCGTGGAGCAGGACATCACCGACGGCCGCCTCGTGATCATCCCGCTCCCCGGTCGGAGCGTCTCGCAGTCGTTCGCCGCGGCACGGCGGCGCGACCTCCACACGCCCGCCGTCGAGGCGTTCTGGGAGCACCTCAAGCGGATCGCCATCGATCAGTCCTGAGGAACGGCCTCAGTACGAGCGGGCGAGGAGCGCGTTCGAGTCAGAAGGCCGACCGCAGGCGATACATGGCGCTCCTGTCGCCGGCCGGTCGGCGCGCAGCACGCGCACGGTCAAGGCGTGAACCGCATTCTTCAGCGCGTTCTCGCATTCCTCTGCGTTGCACATCGGAGCAGTTGCGAACACCGGGCGTTCCGCGAACGCGGCGACCAGTTCGTCGAGCGTGGTGACGTCGACGCTCCGCTCCTCGCGGCGCTGCCGAGCGCGCTCGTAGATCGCTGCCTGGGTGGCGGCCAGGAGCTCGGGAAGCTTGGCGGCGAGGCCGGCGAGCGGCACCGTCTCCTGCGTGCCGTCGACCCGATGCACGAGGGTGACATTCCCTGCAGCGAGATCCTTGGCGCCGACGACGATGCGCAGCGGCACGCCACGCAACTCCCAGTGCGCGTACTTCTCGCCGGGGCGCATCCCATCGCGACGGTCGACGCGCAGCCGGACTCCGGCAGGGCATTCACGCTCGATCACTGCGACGGCCTCCTCCACCACCGCCAGCCCGGCCTCGTCATTGCTCCGCGTGATCGGCACGACGATCACCTGGATGGGCGCGACCTTCGGCGGCAGGATCAGGCCCATGTCGTCACCGTGGGCCATGATCACGGCGCCGACGGTTCGCGCCGACAGACCCCATGAGGTCTGAAACGGATGCTGGCGCTGGTTCTCGCGGTCGCTGTATGCGATGCCGTACGCGCGCGTGAAGTTCTGACCGAGGTGATGCGACGTGCCCGATTGCAACGCCCATCCATCGGCCATCATCGCCTCGATGCTCACCGTGTAGCGCGCGCCGGGGAATTTCTCCGACTCGGTCTTGCGTCCCTTGATCACGGGAATTGCGAGCCAGTCCTCGGTGAGCTCGCGATAGCAGTCGAGCATCGTCTCCACCTCATCCGCGGCCTCACTGTCGAGCTGGTGAAAGGTGTGCCCCTCCTGCCAGAGAAACTCGGTGGTGCGCAGGAACAAACGCGTGCGGTGCTCCCAGCGCACGACGTTGCACCACTGGTTGATCTTCACCGGGAGGTCGCGCCAGGAGTGAATCCAGTCCGCGTACATCGAGCAGATGATCGTCTCGCTGGTGGGGCGCACCGCGAGCCGTTCCTCGAGGTCCTTGCCACCGCCGCGCGTCACCCACGCCACCTGGGGATCGAACCCCTCGACGTGGTCCGCCTCCTTCTGCAGGTACGACTCCGGGATGAAGAGCGGGAAATACATGTTCTCGTGCCCGGTGCGCTTGATCATGTCGTCGAGCGCGCGCTGGATGTTCTCCCAGAGCGCGTACCCGTACGGACGGATGACCATGCAGCCGCGCACCGGCGAGTAGTCCGCGAGCTCGGCACGGCGCACGACGTCCGTGTACCAGCGATCGAAATCCTCGCTCTGCGCCGTGATCCGCTTCTCGTCAGCCATGACGGAGCAGTCTACGTGAGGGCACCCTCGCGTTCGCTCAAACCAACCGGCAGCGGCTTGCCTTCGGCGATCAATCGCGCGTCTTCCTCGGCGATCTCGTGCAATTCCGCGAGCAGCGCACCGACGAGCTCTCCCTCTGGCAGCGTGGAAACAACCTTGCCCTTGCGATACAGGATGCCCTTCTGACGGCCGCCGGCGATGCCGATATCCGCATGCATCCCTTCACCGGGGCCGTTGACGACGCAGCCCATCACCGACACCGTGATCGTCCGCTTGACTCCCTCGAGCGCCTTGGCCACCTCGGCCACCATCGGCATCATGTCGATCTCGAGACGCCCGCACGTCGGACAGGCGACCAGGTTGGGCCCGTCGCCCTTCTCCTGCAGGTTGGCGAGGATCTGCCGTGCGACTCGCACCTCCTCCTCGGGCGAGCCGACGAGCGAGACACGGATGGTGTCCCCGATCCCCTCGGCGAGCAGAAGGCCGATGCCGAGCGCGCTCTTGATGCTTCCCGTGTCGACCGGTCCGGCCTCGGTGAGCCCGAGGTGCAGCGGGTAGCGGTTGCCAAGTGCCACGAATGCACGGTTCGCCGCGACGTTGGTGAGCACGTCGCTCGCCTTCAGCGAGACCTTGATATCGCGGAAATCGAGCTCCTCGAGCACGCGGATGTGGGACAGCGCCGCCGCGACCATGTTCTGCGCGATCTCATCGATCGTGCCGCCGCGGCCGCGGGTCAGCTCCTTGCGCTGCGGGATGCTGCCGGCGTTCACGCCGATGCGAATCGGGACGTTGCGTGCCTTTGCCTCGCGCGCGATGTCGGCGACCTTCGCACTGTCGGTGATGTTGCCGGGATTGAGGCGCAGGCAGTGGACACCCGCTTCGAGCGCGAGCAACGCGAGCGGCGCGTCGTAATGAATGTCGGCGACGATCGGGATCGGCGACTCGCGGACGATCTCGTGCAGCGACGCGGCGGCATCGCGCGTGTCGCACGTGACGCGGATGACGTCGGCACCGGCCTTGGCGGCGCGCTGGATCTGCGCGATCGTCGCCGGGGCATCCTCGGTCTGCGTCTTCGTCATGGTCTGCACCGCAATCGGCGCGGCGCCGCCGATGACGACGGTGCCGACGCGCACGGGAACCGTCTTCCGGCGTGCGCTGACGGGCGAGCCCAATTCGGTCATAGCCTGGTCACGTCTCCGATGGTGACATACACGGCGAAGACGAGGATGACCGCCAGACCGACCGCGGTGATCGCGGCCTCCACCTTGGGATTGAGGCGCCGCCGGCGCACCGATTCGATGAGGATGAAGAGCAATTTGCCGCCGTCGAGGAAGGGAATCGGCAGCATGTTGACGAAGCCGAGGTTCATGCTGATGAAGCCGATCCACCACACGAGCCCGTTCGGTCCGAGGAATCCGTTGTTGGTGGCGGTTGCGGTTTCCTGCGCGATGCCGACCGGGCCGGTGAATCCCTGCGGCCCGTTGATGCCGCCCTGGGGCGGGTGCACGATGAGCCCGTAGATCCCGCTGAACTCACCCCCGATGAAGCCGGGGATCGCGCTGAAACCGCTCGCGACCGCTGCCGGCACGCTCTCGCCATTGAAGCCCGGAACAACGCCCATGATCCAGGCCGCCCGGATCGCGTTGTTGGTCGGGTACCCGTCTTTGATCCCAGACACGCTGACGTTGGTGAAGTACGTCGACGGTGAGCCGTCCTCGTTCTCGAGGTAGCCGCTGATCGTCACCGCCGAGCCCGCGCCGAGGAGCGTGGCGGGATCGCCGGTGCCGACCGGGGAGCCGTTGATCGACGTGACGACGAGGCCGCCCTGCGGCAGCTTGCCTCCGGCGATCGCGTTCTTGTCGACGAGGATGTTCGAGATGGTCAGTCGCGGCGTCAGCGTCGTGGTGTGGATGCTGCCGTTGGACGTGCTGTACACGACGGTCAGCGGGTTCCCGTTGCTCGCCGTCGTGGCGGCGTGAAGGTCGGTCGTCACGTCGGTGAGGTTGTCCTGCCGGATCGGGCGACCGTTGATCGCGAGCATGGTGTCGCCGGACTTGAGCCCGGCCATGCCCGATGCGGCGTGCGCGTCGAACACGTACGGCGTGGGCTGCATGTCGACGATCGAGAAGATGATCCCCCCGAAGACGAAGTTCGCCACGATGCCGGCGGCGACGGTCGCGAAGCGTCGCGGCCGTGACGCGCGATAGAAGTTGCGTTCTCCTGCATCGGTTTCGCCTGCGAGGCCGAGCATGCCGGCCATGCGCACGAAGCCACCCGCGGGGATCGCCCGGACGGCATACATGGTTTCCCCGATCGTCCGCGAGTAGAGCTTCGGTCCGAAGCCGATCGAGAACTCCTCGACCTTGATGCCCGAGAGCTTGCCGACGGCGAAATGCCCGAACTCATGGACGGTGATCACCGTGACGATCACGAGGATGAACGCGAGCGCGTAGACGAGGAACTGGGTCATCGTGCCGCGATGGCCTGGCCGGTGTTGGCCTGGACGAAGCCGCGCGCCCAAGCATCGGCGGCGAGCACGCCTTCGAGGGTGGAGGCGTCGCCGTCATCGAACGCGGCGAGGGCCGCGCTGACGAGCGGGACGATCTGGTCGAAGCGGCACTGTCCGCTGGTGAAGGCGGTCACGGCCTCCTCGTTGGCGGCGTTGAAGACGCATGGGGCGAGGCCGCCGCGCTCCCCGGTGGTTTTCGCCAGCGCTACCGCCGGGAACCGCTCGCCGTCCACGGTCAGGAACTCGAGCGGCGACGCGTCGCGAAGGTCGAGGTGGGGACCCACTCCGGGCAGACGCTCACCGTCGGCGAGCGCGAGCGCGATCGGCACCCGCATGTCCGGGACACCCAACTGCGCCACCACCGCTCCATCTCGGAACTCGACCCAGCTGTGCACGATGCTCGTCGGCTGGATGGCGACCTCGATCGACGCGTATGGGGTGTCGAAGAGGAAGTGCGCCTCGATGATCTCCAGCCCCTTGTTCATCATCGTCGCGGAGTTGATCGTCACCTTCGGCCCCATGTTCCAGGTGGGGTGCGCGAGCGCCTCAGCCGGCGTGATCGACGCGAAGGTGTCAAGCGGCCGGCGGAGGAACGGACCGCCACTCGCGGTGAGCACGAGGCGCAAGACCGAGGCGGAATCCTCGCCGCGAAGGCACTGCCAGAGCGCCGAGTGCTCGCTGTCGATCGGGAGGATGCGGGCACCGGTCGCCGCCGCGCGGGCTTTGACCAGCTCGCCGGCCATGACCAGGACTTCCTTGGTGGCGGTTGCGACCGTTGCCCCCGCATCGATCGCCGCAAGCGTTGGGCGGATCGCAGCTGCACCGGTGATCGCCACGCAGACGACGTCGGCGTCCATCGCCGCGATCTCGCAGGCCGCGTCGATCCCGATTGCGCAGCCGTCCGGCCCTGCTCCATTCGGGTCGCCGTGCACGAGCGCGGTGCGGCTGACGCCGAACCGCGTGGCGATCGCGGCGAGCGCAGCGCCGTCACTGCCGGCAACGGCGCCCACCAACTGGAAGCGGTCCGGGAACTGGGCGATCACATCACACGCCTGACGACCGATCGAACCGGTGGCGCCCAGGAGGACAACGCGTCGGCGGGGCGTGGGATGTGTCACTTGTGCAGAGATGCCTCGGTTCTCAGTAGAGCAGAGCACGCCACCGCTTTCGTCGCGGTTACGAGAATGCGATCAGCTTCAGATAGCAATATACGACTGGCGCAAGCAGCACAAGACTGTCGGCCCGGTCGAGCAGGCCGCCGTGACCGGGGATCAACGTGCCCGAGTCCTTCACTCCGGCCTCGCGCTTGATCGCCGACTCGACGAGATCGCCGCCCTGCGCGGCGACCGCCATGAGCACGCCGAGCCCGGCACCCAGCGGGATGCTGATCCCGACCAGCCACGGTCCCGCGATGGCTCCAACGAGGATCGAGGCGACGGCACCGGCGACCGCGCCCTCCACCGACTTGTGCGGCGAGATCCGGTGGAAGAACGGATGCCGCCCGAACGCGGATCCGACGAAGTACGCCGCGGTGTCGCCGATCACCGCCCCGGCCAGGGCGAGGAGGACGAGCCGGAACCCGAGGTGATCCGGGTCCGGGACCTGCCAGCGGTAGATCGCCACCCAGAAACCGAGGCACAGGCCGACGTACGTGGCACCGCCCACCGCGAGCGCCCAGCCGGCGAAGCTCTGGCGGGTGCCGAGGCCGGCGAGCAGACCGATGACCACCGCTGCCGCGAACGCCCAGTCCCCCGCCATGTCGGCCGCGGGGAGGACGAAACGAATCCCGAGCCAGACGCTGAGGGGCAGCATCAGCCACATCGGCGGCGTCGGGCCCGTGCGCCCGAGGAGCGCTCGCAACTCCCAGGCGCCGATCAGTGCGCCTGCGCCGACCACGGTGGCGACGGCGGGCGTGCCGATCCAGAGCGCTCCGACGATCACCGCCACGAGCACGACCCCGGACACCACCCTGAGGGTGAGGTTCATTCCGCCGGGAGTGCGTGAGCGGGGACGCGCTGGTCGGGCTCCGGAATGCCGCCGAACTTGCGCTCGCGACTGGAGTAGTCGGCGAGGGCATCGTGGATGGCGGTCTCACCGAAGTCGGGCCAGAGCGTGTCGGTGACGTAGAGCTCGGCGTATGCCGCCTGCCAGAGCAGGAAATTGCTGATGCGGAGCTCGCCGGCGGTGCGCACGATCAGGTCGGGATCCGGAAGCCCGCATGTGTAGAGCGCGTCGCCGACAGCGGACTCGTCGAGGTGCGTGAGGTCGGCCCCGGATGCGGCGAGCTCGCGAATCGCGTCGACGATCTCTCGCCGCCCGCCGTAGTTGATGGCGACGTTGAGGATTGCCGACGTGTCGTGTGAGGTGAGCGCCTCGGCTTGCGCCACCTTGTGTTGCAGCAACTCGCTCAGGCGGGCACGATCGCCGAGGACGCGAATCTGTACGCCGTTCTCGTGGAGCTCGCCGACCTCGCGATCGATGGTCTCGCCGAAGAGCCGCATCAGCGCCGTCACCTCGCCGCGCGGTCGCTGCCAGTTCTCGGTGCTGAATGCGTAGAGCGTGAGGATGTGCACGCCCGCTCGGTGGCACGCCTCCATCACCGGACGGATTGCGCGGACACCGGCGCGGTGGCCCGCGACGCGCGGCAGATGGCGCTGCCGTGCCCATCGACCGTTGCCGTCCATGATGATGCCGACATGCCGCGGGAGGTCGTCCCTCGCGGGGAGCGGGATCGCGGCGGGAGCGGGTGGGCGCTGCATTGTGGGGCTCGGGGTCAGAACGCCCCGAAGGCATCAGCCGTTTCGGCGCGGGTCTCCGTCAGACCTCGAGGATCTCAGCCTCCTTCCTCTGGATGGCGTCGTCGATTCTCGCGATGAATTGATCGGTGATCTTCTGCACGTCGATCAGCTTCGTGGCCACCTCGTCCTTGCTGACGTGGCCCTCCTTCTCGACGCGACGCAGGTGGTCCACCTCGTCGCGGCGGATGTTGCGAATCGCCACACGCGCTTCCTCGGCCTTGCGATGGATGACCTTGACGAGATCCTTGCGCCGCTCCTCGGTGAGCTGCGGGATCGCGACCCGGATCACCTGGCCGTCGTTGCTCGGGTTGAGCCCGAGGTCGCTCTTCTGGATTGCCTTCTCGATCGCCGCGAGGGAGGTCCGGTCGTACGGTTGGATGACCAGCATGCTGGCCTCCGGAACGCTGATGCCGGCGATGCTCTGGAGCGGGGTGGGCGAGCCGTAGTAGTCGACGTGCAGCCGCTCCAGCAGTGCCGGCGACGCGCGTCCGGTGCGCACGGTCATCAGCTCGCGATGCAGTGCCTCGACGCTCTTCTCCATGCGCTGGTTCGCGTCGGCGATCCGCTGCGCGATCTGTTGCTCTGGGTCGTCCGGCTTGTCGCGGTCGCTCACTCGACGTCACCGTCCGCATCGACGCGGGTCCCGATCTGCTCGCCGAGGATCACGCGCTCGATGTTGCCCTGTGTGAACAGGTCGAAGACGATGATCGGCATGCGGTTGTCCATGCAGAGTGTCACGGCCGTGCTGTCCATGATGGCGAGCCCGCGGTTGAGCACGTCCATGTAGGTGAGGTTCGGCAACCGGGTCGCGGTGGTCACCTTGTTGGGGTCGGCGCTGTAGATGCCGTCCACCTTGGTCGCCTTCAGCAGGACGTCGGCGCCGATCTCGACCGCGCGGAGCGCCGCGGTGGTGTCGGTCGTGAAGAACGGGTTGCCGGTCCCCGCCGCGAGGATGACGAGACGGCCCTTCTCGAGGTGACGGATCGCGCGCCGCGGGATGAACGGCTCGGCGACCTGCTGCATGGCGATCGCGCTCTGCAGCCGGCAGTCGATGCCGAACTGTTCGATGGCGTCTCGCAACGCCAGGGCATTGATGACGGTCGCGAGCATGCCCATGTAGTCGGCGGTGACACGGTCGATCCCGTGCTGGGCGGCCTCCGTGCCGCGGACGATGTTGCCACCGCCGACGACGATCGCGACCTGAACGCCGCGCTCGACGATGTGGGTGAGCTGCTCCGCGATGTGGCGTACCGCGCCGTAGTCGATACCGTAGCCGGCCGTGCCGAGGAGTGCCTCACCCCCGAGCTTGAGGATGACCCGCCCGAAGACTGGTTGGCGTCCGTCGCCGGGGCGCTCCGCCAGTGCGGCAACTTCCACTCGAGTGACCCCGAGGCTCACTCGGCCGCCGGCGCGTCGGCGCCGTCGCTGTCGGTGCTCTCCTCGCCAACGGCGAAGCGGGCGAATCGAGCCACCGCGATGTTCTCGCCGAGCTTGGCGATCGCTTCCGTCACCAGGTCACCGACCTTCTTCTTGTCGTCCTTGATCCACGGCTGCTCGAGCAGACAGATCTGCGCGAAGAACGAGTCGAGCTTGCCGGTGAGGATCTTCTCGACGATGTTCTCAGGCTTGCCCTGCACCTGCTCGCGATAGACGGCGCGCTCGCGTTCGACGATCTCCGCGGGGACGTCCTCGCGTCGGACGTACTGCGGCGCGGCGCCGACGACCTGGAGCGCAAGCGTGTGCGCGAGGTGCTTGAAGTCGTCCGTCTTGGCGACGAAATCCGACTCGCAGTTGATCTCGATGAGTGCGCCCTGCTTGGCGATGCCGCCTGCGTGGTGGATGTACGCCTCGACCAGGCCCTCGTTGGTGCTCCGCCCGGCCTTCGCCGCGGCGCGCGAGAACCCCTTGGCGCGCAACCAGTCCTCGGCCTTGTCCATGTCGCCGTCGCACTCGACGAGCGCGCGTTTGCAGTCCATCATGCCGGCGCCCGTGCGCTCGCGCAGGGCCTTGACCATCGCTGCTGTGACTTCTGCCATCAGGCCTGTGCCTCCCCGTCTCCGGC
Source organism: Candidatus Dormiibacterota bacterium (assembly GCA_963791435.1). GTDB lineage: Bacteria > Chloroflexota > Dormibacteria > Aeolococcales > Aeolococcaceae > Palsa-851. The sequence continues at coordinate 468,264 of CAWBSL010000002.1, read as the reverse complement.
TGTCGCCGCGGCGGCGACCGGTTCCTCGAGTGCTGCTGCGGCTGCCTCCGCTGCAATCGCGTCGGCATGCGCCGCGGCTGCCGCGGCCTGTTCGGCTGCGACGGCCGCCGCCGCCTCGGCAGCGATGGCCGCTTCGTGCTCACGCTTCTCGGCTTCCTGGCGCTCGAGCATCTCGCGCTCGCTGAACTGCTGCAGCCCCTCGGCGATCGCCTTGCCGATCTCGCTCACGATGAGCCGGCAGCTGCGCATCGCGTCGTCGTTGCCGGGGATGACGACCTGGATGTCATCCGGGTCGCAGTTCGTGTCGACGATCGCGACGATCGGGATGTTGAGCTTGTTGGCCTCGGTGACGGCGATGCGCTCCTTCTTGCAGTCGATCACGAAGACCGCGCCGGGGAGCCGCTTCATGTCGGCCATGCCGGCGAAGTTGTTCTCGAGGCGCTCGAGGTCGTCCTTCGCGTCGTTGGCCTCCTTGCCGCTCATCCGCTCGAAGTCGCCCTTCGACTGCATGACGCGGAGCTCGGCGAGGCGGCGCAGGCGGCGCTGGATGACCGTGAAGTTGGTGAGCATCCCGCCCATCCAACGGTGCGTGACGTAGGCCTGCCCGGTGTTGCGGCAGACCTCCTCGATGACATCCTGCGCCTGCTTCTTGGTACCGACGAAGAGGACCTTCTGGCCGCTCCCGACGATGTCCCGCAGGTATTCGCAGGCGACGTCGAGCTGCTTCTGGGTCTGCTCGAGGTCGATGATGTGGATGCCGTTGCGCGCCGTGAAGATGTACGGGCGCATACGGGGATTCCAGCGGCTGGTCTGGTGGCCGAAGTGAACTCCGGCCTCCAGCAGCTGACGCAGTGTTACTGCCGGCATGGGCGGTCGCTCCTGTTGGGGTGGTGTGGTGCCTCCGTCCGGGGTGAACCGCGGCGGCGACCTGGGGACACCAGGCACCCGCCGGCCGCGTGAAACCGAACGTGTGAGATGTCCCGAGTGTACCAGCCCCGCCCGTCTGCCAATCATGGGGGCCGCCAGAGGGAGCATGGCCACGTGCGAAAATCGTGCCATGGCGCAGTACCTGATCTCGTTCGACGAAGGCGCGATGACGTTTGCCGAGGAGGACCTGCCCGACGTCGACGCCGCGGCGCACGCGGCGACCGCCCAGGCCAAGGCGGCCGGCGTGTGGGTGTTCGGCGCCGGGCTGATGGACCGCGAAGAGGCGAGTTTGGTGGCCCCCGACGGGACGGTCACCGGCGGGCCGCCCACAGAGGGCAGGCAGTATCTGGGCGGTTTCTCCATCGTGGACGTCCCCTCGCGCGATGAGGCGCTGGCCTGGGCTGCGAAGTTCGCCGCCGCCTGTCGCTGTACGCAAGAGGTCCGCGAGCTCCTGTACGACCCCGCCGTCTATCAGAGCCCGAGTCAGAGTACGTAGCGGCGGAGATCCTGGTTGCCCACCAGGTCTCCGAGGCGTTCGCCGACATACGCGGCATCGATGACGACGGTCGTCCCGGCGAGCTCCTCGGCGCCGAAGGACACGTCCTCGAGCACCTTCTCCATGATCGTGAAGAGGCGCCGGGCACCGAGGTTCTCGTCCTCTTCGTTGACGCGGTACGCCTGAGCGGCGAGTTCGCGAATGCCGGCCGGTGTGAAGTCCAGGGTCACGTGCTCGGTGCCGAGCAGCGCCACGTACTGCTTCGTCAGGGCGTTGCCTGGTTCCGTGAGAATGCGGACGAGATCGTCCTCGCTGAGCGGCTTGAGCTCGACACGGATGGGGAAACGGCCCTGGAACTCGGGAATGAGGTCGCTCGGACGGGCCGCGGTGAATGCGCCGGCGGCGATGAAGAGCACGTGGTCGGTGCGCACCGGCCCATAGCGGGTGTGGACGGTCGAGCCCTCCAGAATTGGGAGCAGGTCGCGCTGCACGCCCTCGCCGCTGACGTCGGGACCGCGGTCTGAGGCCGGCCCGCAGATCTTGTCGACCTCGTCGATGAACACCACGCCGGAGTCCTCGACGAGATGAATCGCGTCGTCATACACGCGGTCCATGTCGATGAGGCGGTCGGTCTCCTCGTCGATGAGCACGTCGCGCGCTTCGGCCACGGTCATGAGCTTCTTGCGCTTGCGCGGCGGCGCCAGCTGTGAGAAGAAGTCGGAGAGTGAGACGCCGACCTCCTCGAGGCCGGTCCCGGTGAATCCTTCGAACGCCGGCTGGAAGGGCTCATCGACCTCGATGTCGACGGTTGCGTCCTCCATGGTGCCCGCCTCGAGCCGGCGTGCGAGCCGGCGGCGCCGGGCGCGGGCGCGACGTGCGTCGGCCGTCGTCTTCGCGGGGCTGGGCGCCTCGTCGCCGGGCGGCGTCCGGACCGCTCGCTGGCGCTCGTTCGCGTCGTGGAGGTTGTCGACGAGTCGCGAGTCCGCGAGCACGCGGGCTCGGGGCTCGACTTCGGCGACGCGGTCCTCGTGCAGCTCGGTGATGGTCTGCTCGAGCAGGTCGCGGAGAATCGACTCGACGTCGCGGCCGACATAGCCGACTTCCGTGAACTTGGTCGCCTCGACCTTGATGAACGGCGACTCGGTGAGCCGTGCCACGCGCCGGGCGATCTCCGTCTTGCCGACGCCCGTCGGGCCGATCATCAGGATGTTCTTCGGCAAGACCTCGTTGCGCATGTCCTCGGGCAGCATCCGGCGGCGCACGCGGTTCCGCAGCGCGATCGCGACCGATCGTTTCGCCTCGTGCTGGCCGATGATGTATTCGTCAAGCCGGCGCACAACCTCAGCGGGACGGAGCGTCTCACCGGCGACCGCTTCGACGAGGTCGTGGTGGTGTTCGGGCGTCTCTTCAGGGCCGGGCTCGACGGCCGCGGCGCTGGTCACGCGGTGACGGGCGCAGCCGGCGCCGGCGCGGCGAGCTCGAGCGTTTCAACGGTGATGTTGTCGTTCGTGTAGATGCAGAGCCGAGCAGCGATGAGCAGCGCGCGGCGCGCGATCTCCTCGGCGCCGAGGTCGGTGCTCTGCAGCAGCGCCTCCGCTGCGGCGTGCGCGTATGGACCGCCACTGCCGATGGCCACGACGCCGTCGCCGTCGTCGGGTTCGATCACCTCGCCATCGCCGCTCAACAGCAGGATGCGATTGGCGTCGGCCACGATCAGCATCGCCTCGAGACGGCGCAGGTACTTGTCGGTGCGCCACTCCTTGCTCAGCCCGATCGCCGCACGAACCAGGTTGCCCTGGTGCTTGTCGAGGTGCTGCTCGAACTTGTCAAAGAGCGTGAGCGCGTCAGCGACGGCGCCGGCGAAGCCGCACACAACCTGTCCGTGAAACAGGCGCCGGACCTTGGAAGCGCGAGCCTTCATCACGATGTCGCCGACGGTCACCTGCCCGTCGCCTGCCACCGCGACCGTTCCGCCACGCTGCACCGCCACGACGGTCGTTGCGTGCGCAGGGGTCATACGTGCGCGACCTTCGGGGGACGGTACTTGCAGGCGGGATAGCCGGAGCAGCTGACGAACGCTCCGTACCGACCCTGACGGGTGACCAGCGGTTTGGAGCATTCGGGGCAGGCTTCGCCCGTTGGCTCGGGCGTGGGGCCTGCCGGCCGAGCGCCGGCGGCGCCGGGCTGGATGTACTTGCAGTCCGGATAGCCGGTGCATCCGACGAAGGAACCGCGCCTCCCACTCCGCCGCGCCAGGGGCTTGCCACACGTGGGACACGGACCCAGCACCTCGGGCGTGGCGCCGTCGGCGCCGTCCGCCGGGGCCGGGGCGTCGCTCTTGATGTAGGTGCAGCTCGGGTAGCCCGAGCACCCCACGAACGGTCCGCGCCTCCCCTGCCGCGTCACGAGCGGCTTCGCGCAGATCGGACACGCCTCGCCGGTCGCGATGGCCTCGCTCTTCTTGCGGTCCTTGATGTACGTGCAGTCCGGGAATCGCGAGCAGCCGACGAACTCGCCGAACTTTCCTTCGCGGACGACGAGCCGGCCGATCTCGCACTCGGGGCATTCCTCGCCGGTCTCCCGCGCGGGGACTCGCACGCGCTCCATCGACCGCTCGGCGCGCTCGAGCGTTTCCGCAAACGGCTCGTACCACTCGCGCACCGTCGGCTCGTACTCGCGGGTGCCTTCCTCGACCGAGTCAAGCCGCTTCTCGAGGTCGGCGGTGAAAGCGATGTCAACGATGTCCGGGAAGTTCTGACGCAGCACCGTGTCGACCGTCTTGCCGAGCTCGGTGGGATGGAGCCGGCGTTCGACCTGCTTCACGTACTGACGCTCCTGGATCACCTCGATGGTGGCGGCATACGTCGACGGCCTGCCGATGCCGCGCTCCTCGAGTTCCTTGATCAGCGTGGCCTCGGTGTATCGCGGCGGCGGCTGCGTGAAGTGCTGCTCGGATGTGATCTCGACGCAGTTGAGCGCTTCCTTCTCGACGAGGACGGGGAGCGTCATGTCCTTGTCCTTGTCGTCGTCGCGCTTCCAGACCTTCTGGAATCCCTCGAACGTGACCACCGACCCGGAGGCGCGGAACACGTAGTCGGCCGCATCGATCATCGCGCTCGTGTTGAGGATCTTCGCGGGGCTCATCTGACTCGCGACGAAGCGCCGCCAGATGAGGTCATACAGCCGGAGTTGATCGCGCGAGAGGTCAGCGCTCACCGACTTGGGGGTGCGGCTCACGTCGGTGGGACGGATCGCCTCGTGCGCGTCCTGCACGTTGAGGGCGGCTTTCTTGCCGCGGACGGCTCCGGTACCGACGTACTCCTTGCCGAACGCCGTGGTGATGTGCTTCCTCGCGGCATCCTTGGCGGCGTCGCTGATGCGAATCGAGTTGGTGCGCATGTACGTGATCAGCCCCGTCGACCCGGCGCTGCCGAGGTCGACTCCTTCATAGAGCTGCTGCGCGATGCTCATGGCGCGCTTCGGCGGCATGCCGAGCCGCGAGCTGGCGTCCTGCTGGAGCGTGCTCGTTGTGTGTGGGGCCTGTGGAAGGCTCGAGCGCTCCTTGACCTCGATCGACTGCACGATGAAGGATGGAGTGCGTGCGGTCACGGCGCCGTTGTCGTCGAGGCCCAGCGCCGCGATGACCTCTTTCGCTTCGGCCTCGGTGCCGAGCTCGAGCTTCTCGCGGTCGGCCGTGTCCTTGTCGCCGCGCCTGCCGACCAGTCGCGCAGTGAACGGGTTGATGCCATCTTTGACAAGAAGAGCATCGATGGTCCAGGACTCGACCGGCACGAACGCGTCGATCTCCATCTCGCGATCGACAACGAGGCGCACCGCCACCGATTGCACGCGGCCTGCGGACAGACCGGCGCGCACCTTGCGCCAGAGGAGCGGCGAGAGCCGGTAGCCGACCAGGCGGTCGATCACTCGACGAGCTTCCTGGGCGGAGACGAGCGAGCGGTCGATCTTGCGGGGATGCGCCAGCGCCGCGTCGACGGCGAGTTTGGTGATCTCGTGAAAGACGATCCGATCGGGGTTGTTGAGACCAAGCGCCTCGGCGAGATGCCATGCGATCGCCTCACCCTCGCGATCGGGGTCGGCCGCGAGCAGCGTGGACGATGCCTTCTTCACGGCGGCTCGGAGATCGCGAATCTGCTTCTCCTTGCCCTTGATGAGCTCGTACTGAGGAGCAAAACCCGCGTCGACGTCGACGCCGATCTTCGACTTGGGCAGATCGCGGACGTGCCCCATCGAAGCGAGAACGATGTACTCGGACCCGAGAAAACGGGCGAGCGTTCTCGCCTTGCTGGGCGACTCGACGATGATCAGACGTGACACTTCTGGACTTCCTATGGGGCTCTGGCGCCGGTTATACGGTACGGGCCACGAGGCCTCCGGGCAGGGACATTACGGCTCCGGCAAGCTCCAGCGCACCCAACCGGCTGGCGACCAGCGCGGGTGAGAGGCCAAGCGCTGCCCCGACCTGGTCCGGGTGGACCGGTTGCGTTCCCATGCGTGCCAGTATCTCCCGCAGCGGTGGGCTGAAACGCTCGATGCCACCGCCAGGCCCCGCCTGGACGAAGTCCAGAGTGGTTTCCGGGGCCGCGGCCCGGAGCGCCGGGACGGCGTCCAGTAGATCGCCGAAACCCAGAAACGGACGCACGCCGTCCCTGATCAGTAGGTTGGTGCCGCTGCTCTGACGGGCCCGGATCGACCCTGGCACCGCGAGCACCTCGCGTCCGAGGTCGGCTGCCCACCGCGCCGTGCTCAGGGCACCGCTCCGCTCCGTCGCCTCCACCACCACGACCGCGTGGGCGAGCGCGGCGATGATGCGGTTGCGCTTTGGGAAGTTGTGCTTGAAGGGCGGGGTCCCGGCCGGCTCCTCGGTGATCACCGAACCGCCGGCGATGATCCGCCTGCGCAGATCGGCATGCCGGGACGGATAGCAGACGTCGATCCCGCAGCCCAGGACCGCGACCGTCGACCCTCCGGCTTCGAGAGCGCCGTAGTGCGCGGCAGCGTCGATGCCGAGCGCCATGCCGCTCACCACCTGGATGCCGGCAGCTGCCAGGTCTCGGGCGATCGAGGACGCGATCTCCACGCCACCGAAGGTCGCGCGCCGTGAGCCGACGATCGCGACACTCGGCTGCGCCGGCCCGACGGTCCCCAACTGCCACAACCCTACGGGAGAAGACTCGAGATGGTCGAGCCGGTCCGGCCAGTCGGGTGAGGAGGGGTGTATCCAGAGCGGCTCGGTCATCCGACCATCTCGATTCGATAGTGGAGTGCCTCGGCGAGTGCGTCTTCGCCGACCCGATCCTCACCCGCGAGATCCGAGATGGTGCGCGCGACCCGGAGCACACGGAAGAAGCCGCGCGCGCTCAGGTGCAGGCGCTCACCCGAGAGCGCGAGCAGCCGGCGCGCGGATGGCGTGGCATGTGCCGCGGCGAGAATCTCGCGTCCGGTGAGCGCCGCGTTGCCGTGTGCCGCGCCGCCGTCCCGTCGCGATCGAGCATCCTCGACCCTCCCCCGCACGGACGCCGAGGTCTCCTCCGCCGCGCCGTCGAAGATCTCGCGATACTCCTGCCGCGGCACCGAGACGACGAGATCGATTCGGTCTTTGATGGGACCGCTGATCTTGCCCTGGTAGGCATTCAGCTGCCGGGGCTCGCAGCTGCATCCCTGCGCGTCGCCGAGATGCCCGCACGGGCACGGGTTCGACGCGCCGATGAACATGAAGTCGGCGGGGTAGGTCACCGCGGCGCGGGCGCGAGCGACGGTGACTGAATGCTCTTCGAGCGGCTGCCTCAGCGCTTCGAGATGGTGACGCGAGAACTCGCAGAGCTCATCGAGAAAGAGCACACCTCGGTGCGCGAGGCTGATCTCGCCAGGTTGCGCAAGGCCGGTGCCGCCGCCAACCAACCCGGCCCGGGAGATGCTGTGGTGGGGCGAACGAAACGGTGGCCGCAGCGTTGTGGGCGGACGCTCACGCAGCGTGCCACGGAGCGAGTAGATCGCCGCAACTTCGAGCGCAGCGTCGTACGCCAGGTCGGGAAGCAGTGACGGGAACGTCCGCGCAAGCATCGTCTTCCCCGCCCCGGGTGGGCCACTCATTAACACGTTGTGTCCGCCCGCAGCCGCGATCTCGAGAGCTCGCTTGGCCTGGGCCTGGCCACGAACGGCTGAGAGATCGGGTTCGGGCGCTGTCCCCGCAGGTGACATGTCGCGGACGCCGGGAATCAGCGACCCGTCGCCGCGCAGATAGTCGACGCATCGCTGCAGCGACGCCGCGCCAAGCACCTCGACATCCTCGGCAAGCGCTGCTTCCGGCGCGTTCTCCACCGGCACGATGAGCCGACGGATCCCCGAGGCGGCCAGACATCTGGCCATCGGCAGGACCCCGGTGATCGGTCTCAGCGAAGCGTCGAGGGCGAGCTCACCGAGAAAGGCAAGCCCGTCCAGGCGGATCGACTGGTCTTCCGCGCGCAGGATCGCGATGGCAATCGCGAGGTCGAACCCCGTCCCCTCCTTGGGCAGCTCCGCAGGGGCAAGATTGACGGTGACCCGCCGCTGCGGAAACTTGAACCCCGCATTACGAATCGCCGGCTTGACCCGCTCCCGCGCCTCCTGGATCGCGCGGTCCGTGAGGCCTACGATGGTGAACCCAGGCAAGCCGTTGGCGATGTCGGCCTCGACCGTCACCGGAACTCCGGCGAGTCCTCTGGTAGCGCAGCTTATTGCACACGCAATCACACAAGCAAGTATATATCAGCGGCGACAAGCTCGTCGCGGCGATTCCCCGACGCCCGGGCCGAGACCCCCTCTATCGGGCTATTCCCACCTGAAGAAGCGCTTGGCGAGGAAACCGAACACCACCGTGTACGCGGCGAGGACGAGCAGCGGCTGAACAGGAGGGAACTGGCCCAGCCATGCGTCACCGATCGCCGGCACCGCCGCGCCGAGGGGGGTGTAGTTGCTGATGTCCTGGATAAAGGCCGGCATCAGCTCGACGGGGTAGTACAGCCCGGAGAAGAACATCATTGGATAGAGTGCTGCCGCCATGAGGCCGCGGGCCGCACCTGACGTACGGGCCAGGGCCGCAATCGTGAGGCCGATTGCGAACAGCGCGGCCATGCACAGCGCGATCGACAGCACCATCGCTGCTGGGTTCTTGGGGACGCTGATCCCGAAGAAGACGACGCTCACGGTGACGAGCAGCACCAAGGTGATCACCATCAGGCACGACTGGACCACGATCTGCGCGGCAAGCACCCAGTAGGCGGGCACCGGCGTTGTTGACAGGCGGCGAAGGATGCCGAGCTCGCGGTAGGAAACGAGCGGCCCCGGAAGATAGGTGAAGGCGATGATCGCGATCGAGAAACACATCAGGATCGGAAGGTAGACGTCGAACGCTGAGAAGCCGCCCAGACTCGACGAAGGCGTCCTGAACGCTGGGATCTCGCCGAAGATGACCAGGAGGAGCAGGGAGACTCCCGCGCCCGCGATCATGCCGGTCGGCTGTCGCCAGGCGAGCCTGGCCTCGTTGATCACCATCTTGGAAAAGGCGGCGCGTGGAGCCCGCGGCCGGGCAACTGCGAGCGTGCTCATGACGGAGCTCCGTCGTCCGCTTCGTGGGGATGTTTCCCTGTCAGGCGCACGAACGCGTCCTCCAGCGTCGATGCGTCGATCCGCACGTCGTGCGCCTCGATGCCCGCGGTGTGCATTGCGACGATCACGGCGGTGGCCAGCTCACCCGTGCCGGTGACGACGACGTGGTGGCCGTCGTGCTCGACCGCGGTCACCTCCGGCAGACGAGTCAGCAGGCTCTCGTCAAAGGGGGCAGACGGAAGGAAGCGCACGGTCTTCGCGTCCCTCGCCCGCGCAGCCAGGCCGGCTGGGGTGTCGAGCGCGACGACGCGCCCGGAGTTGATCAGCGCAACCCGGTCGCACAGCCGCTCGGCCTCCTCCATGAAATGCGTGACCAGCAGTACCGTCGTCCCGCGGTCACGAACGTGCTCGATGAGCTCCCATGCGTCGCGGCGCGCCTGCGGGTCGAGTCCGGTTGTCATTTCGTCGAGGACAGCGATCTTTGGCGAACCGATCAATGCCAGCACAACGGACAACCGCTGTTGCTGGCCGCCGGAGAGCGATCGGTAGTAGGCCTTTTGCTTGTCGGCGAGACCGAGCGCTCCGGCCAGTTCGCCGATATCGGCAGGGTGGTCATAGAAGGACCGGTACATGTCGATGATCTCGCCGACCTTCAATTTGGCGGGAAAGGCGCCCGACTGCAGCTGCACTCCGGTGATCTCGTGGATCCGGGCCTTGTCTGCCTGCGGATCCAGGCCCATCAGGCGGATCGTCCCCGAGTTCGGGGATCGGAGGCCGATGGCGCACTCGACCGTTGTGGTCTTCCCCGCGCCGTTGGGACCAAGGATGCCGAAGATCTCGCCCTCGGTTACCGAGAATGAGACGTCGTCGACGGCGACCAGCTGCCCGTAGGTCTTGCGCAGATGCGAGATCTCAACGGCCGGCCTGCTCGCAGCCTCCGCCTCGGATCCCGGAGCCATTGAAGGTCCCGGCTCGCTCCCCGGGGTCACAGTGGTTTGCATTCCTGTCTCCTGTCCGCGAGCCAGCGTCTTCGGTGCTTGCGTGCCTTCCCGCGTCCGGTGAGCCCGTCCGGTCGGACGATGCCGTCATTCTAAGGCGGTCCGGCTGACGGTTCCGATTGCCATTTTCCACCGCGAACCGGCATCCCATCGCGGCCCGCTGTGCCCCAACTCATGGCACACGTGTTGACGTTCCGTCCGTGCAGCATCAAGACGGTCGCGCGCCATGTCTATGCTCTGGCGATGATTGACCAGGCGCAGGCGCTGATCGGGCGTCACGCGGAGCTGGAGCGCCTGGACGCTCTCGTGCATCACCTGCATGAAGGTGGGGGCGCGCTGGTCATCAGCGGAGAAGCCGGCATCGGCAAGTCCGCGCTGCTCGGTCATGTCCGTGAGCAAGCGCAGGCACTTGGTGCGACCGTGCTTGCGACGGCCGGTGTGGAATCCGAGGCGGAGCTTGGATTCGCAGGGCTGCATCAGCTCATAGCCCCCATCTTCTCCACCGTCGATCGGCTTCCCGATGCGTATCGCATGGCACTCCAGGCGGCGTTCGGAACAGCGACGGGCACCGATCCCGATCCCTTCCGAGTGGCGATGGCTGCATTCCAGCTCATCAGCGATGCCGCGGACGCCAACCCGGTTGTCCTGCTTGTCGACGACGCTCATTGGCTCGACCGGCCGACCCTCGGCGCGCTCACATTCATCGCCCGTCGCCTGGAGCGTGAACCGATAGCGCTGCTTGCGACCGTGCGAACCGGACCACCGTCGCCGTTCGCTGACGCTCGCGTGCCGATCCTCGAACTCCAGCGTCTGAGCACCGACGAGGCAGCGGCGCTTCTCGACCGCAGCGCTCCCAGTATGCATCCGGTGACTCGCGCCCGAGTTCTCGCCGAAGCCGTCGGTAACCCGCTTGCCCTGGTGGAACTGCCGCGCACCACTCCCTTCTCGACGGCTTCACCGGATCACCTCGTCCCGTCACCGACGACCCTCAACGCGCGACTGGTGCAGGCGTTCGCCTCCAGCCTTCGCGACCTCACCGACGAATGCCGCCTCGCGCTGCTTGCTGTGGCGCTCGACAGCCGCGCGTCGCTCGACGAGACGCTGCGCTCCACGACGCTGGTCCACGGCTCACCGGTCTCTCTGGAAGCGCTCGAGCCTGCCGTCCACGCAGGGTTGATCGACGTGCGCGACGGGGCACTGCAGTACCGACACCCCTTGATTCGCTCGGCGGTTCGTCAAGCCGCGCCGCCGCTCGAAGTACTTGCCATGTACGCCGCACTCGCGGCCGTTGTCCACGATCCCGAGCGTCGGCTCTGGCACCGCGCCATGGCGGCCACGGGCAGCGACGAGGACGTCGCGATGGCGCTCGAGGAACATGCGCGCGCGTCCGTACGCCGTGGGGCGGTTGCGGTTGCCGGCGCCGCACTCGAGCGCGCAGCCGCATTGAGCGACGAGCCACGGAAGAGGAGCGAGCGATTGCTGGCTGCCGCTGAGGCCGCGCACGACCTGGGGCTTGTTGACGACGTCCGGCGCCTGCTCGACGAGATCACCCCGCAGGACCTCGGCAGGAGTGCGGCAGCCCGCCTGGCGTGGCTGGACGAGGTGATCAGCGGTGACGTGTGGTTTGAGACCGGCGCAACGAGGACGTTCGTGACAATCGCCCACGAGATTGCCGAGAGCGGCGACGCCGACATGGCGCTGCGGTCGTTGCTGCCGATCGCGCACCGCTGCTGGTGGACCAATCCGCAGGACCGCACGCGAAGGTACCTCGTGGATGCCGCAAGGGGGCTCGGTGTCGGCAATGACGATCCGCGCCTGCTCGCGGTGATCGCCTTGGCCGACCCTGAATCGGAGGGAGAAGAGGTTCTCCGTCACGCAAGAAGTTTTCGGCGCGCCGACCTGGCAAGCGCGGTTGACGAGATGCTCGTGGGGATCGCCGCAGAGAAATCCGGTGATTTCGTGCTGGGTGCGCGTCTGCTTGCGGGCGCCGTGGATGAGCTCCGTGCGCAGGTCCGGCTTGGACCGCTGACGCAGGCGCTCGTGCACTATGCGTGGGCAGCGACGCAGACCGGTGATTGGAGTGCTGCGGTGACAGCCGGCGAGGAGGCGGCATCCCTGGCGCGCGACACCCGCCAGCCCCAGTACGGTGTCACCGGCGAGCTCATGGCTGCGTACGCCAGGGCATTGCTGGGTAACGCCCCTGACCTCGACGCGACACTCGCCAAATCGGAGCGAAGGGTGCTCGCCGTGAAGAGCGGGCCGCTGTTGACGACGGCCCGCCTCGCTCGAGGTGCGGCCGCGCTCGGTGAGGGGCGCAACGACGAGGCGTTCCGCCATCTCTGGCCAGTCTTCGATGAACGCGGCGACGCCTTCCATCGCTATATGCGGTGGAACGCGATCCTCGATATCGCTGAATCGGGGGCGCGAAGCGGGCACGCCGAAAGGCTTGTGCCTGTCATGGCAGATCTCCAACGGGTTGCGGCGAGGAGCAAGCCGCCGTTGCTCTGCCTCGAACTGGCGTGTGCGGCACCGCTCCTTGTGGCCGACGACACCGCAGAGTTGCTCTTCGTCGACGCACTCTCGACCGATCTCTCGCCGTACCCATTGCTGCTTGCTCGGACGCTCTTCTCGTTTGGGAGCTGGCTGCGCCGTCAGCGACGTATCGCCGACTTGCGCGAGCCGTTGCACCGCAGCGTCGAGCTGTTCGACCTGCTCGGTGCGACGGCCTGGGGACACCGAGCGCGGCAGGAGCTCCGCGCGACCGGCGAACGGGTCGGCCCACGAACGCTGGACGCACGCGACCGTCTGTCGCCACAAGAGCTCCAGATTGCGCGGCTGGCGGCCGAGGGGCTGTCCAATCGGCAAATCGGCGAGCGACTCTTTCTGTCACATCGCACGATCGGCTCCCACCTGTATCGCATCTATCCGAAGCTCGGCGTCACCGGTCGTGGGCAGCTGCGTGAAACCCTCGCGAGGACTGCCGGCGACTGAAGATTCAGTCGTCCTACTCAAGCGAATCCGTCCCTCGCCCACCCAGGGTGGTGGTCAGTCAGATCCGACACGAGGAGACCGAGATGAGCGACAGGCCCAACGTGGTACTCGTCCATGGCGCGTGGGCCGATGGATCGAGCTGGGGCGCGGTGGTCGAATCGCTGCAGGCCAAGGGGTACTCGGTCACCGCTCCGCAGTTCCCGGAGAGCTCGCTCGCCAACGATGTGGCGCGGCTTCGTCAGGTGCTCCTGCGGCAGAACGGTCCAACTGTCGTCGCCGGACACTCCTACGGCGGACAGATCATGACTGCGCTCGGTACGGAACATCCGAACGTCGCGGCTCTGGTGTACATCGCCGCGTTTGGGATCGACCAGGGCGAATCACTCGGCGCACTGCTCGGTGGCGGGCCGCCGACGCCGGCACTGGCTCACCTCGTCGTGGACGAGCAAGGCTTCAGCTGGCTGCCCCGCGAAGACTTCGTGGCTCACTTCGCCGCCGACGTCGATCCGGTGAAGGCCAACGTGATGTACGCAGTCCAGCAGGCACTCTCGATGAGCACCTTCGAGGATGTCATGGGCGAGCCGGCGTGGAAGTCGCTGCCCTCCTGGTATCTCGTCGCCACGAACGACGAGGCCATTCCACCTGATGCGGAGCGCATGTTTGCAAAGCGCATGGGCGCGACCACGGTGGAGGTCCCTTCCAGTCACGTCGCGATGGTGTCTCACCCGAACGAAGTCGTCCAGCTGATCGAGGCCGCAGCTGCGGCGGTGAGCGGGAACTAGAAAACCAACCGGCAGCACGCCGGGCGTGCGCTCAGGCACAAGGAGAAACAAACCATGCCGATGATCGATGTGTATGCAACTTCAGGGACGTTCAACGACCACAAGACGCTCGCGCGCGACCTCGCGGCGGCGGTCATGCGCTGGGAGGGCGTTCCCGCGATTCCCCTCTTCCAGGACAACACCGCAGCCTTCATCCACGAGCTTCCGGACGGCTCGATATCGGACGTGTCGAGCGACGGTCGCCACATCCGGGTGCAAGTGCTGACCCCGGCGGGCGTTCTGGACAGGGACAAACAACTCGGCGTGGTCAAGGAGCTGACGGAGATCGTCGTTGCGGCCGCCGGTGACCCCGATCTGACCGCGCGCACATGGGTGCTGATCGTCGAATCGCCTGATGGTGGCTGGGGAATCGCCGGCCATGCGAACACTGGCGCCGACATCGTCGCCCTGGCGCGAGCAGCGCTCAGCGGTGGCTCCGCTTAGGAGCACGGAGGCCAGGCGTCACTGAGAGCGGACGGCAGGGTTATTGCTGGGTTGGTCCCACCCAGCGGCCCTGACGCCGCGTGCCGTCGGGCGCGAAGTGCAATCCCTGGCGCGATCCGCGCAGCGCGACGACGCCGTTCTGAGCCAGCAGGCTCATCCCGAGAGCGACCTCGAGCGCTGCATCGCTGACATTGCCCACGCCGGCATGCGACGCGAGAATTGCGATCACGACGCGGACGCCGATCGCGACCAGCCAGAGCGCGATGGTGATCGCGCCGCCCTGACGCCACATGACGCCGTCACGTGCGAACACACGCACGAAACACCCTCGCAGTGCGCCGAGCGCCACTGACGACACCAGGTCGATCCCGAGATACGTGATCGCCGTTGTGCTGAGATTTCCCTTGTTCACGTTGGAGATGGCCGCCACGCCGATCACCACGAGGATCCCGGGGAGCAGCCACAGGCTGCGAGCGGACACAGGTCGCGCGATGGTCTGCCTGTAGAGGACCCAGGCGACCAGGGCCAGGACGAGGACGGCGTTGAGGATTCCGGAGACGTTCACCATCGCGGCGACGACTTTAGATCAGGACGCCCCAAGCCGCGCTGCCTTTCGTATCGTCGCTGCATGCCAATCTCCTCGAACAAGCAGCAGCGCGCGTCGTCGTCGAAAACCCCTCCCGCGTTCTCGCGCGACATGAAGCTCGAGGCGCTCGCCGCGTCATGCACACGCTTTCTTGGCGGCGACGGACCGCGCACGGCGGACAAGCTCCTGGCGCAGATCCCGCCGGGCACGGAGATCGACTACTACGGGATCGGAGGCGCCGTCACGGAGCTCGAGACCGAGGTCGCGGCACTCCTCGGCAAGCAGTCGGCGCTCTTCTTCATCACCGGGACGATGGCGCAACAGGCGACCATCCGCGTGCACGCCGATCGGCGGCAGCGCCGCACGGTCGTCTTTCATCCCGCCTGCCACATGGAGACAAACGAGGAGCGCGGCTACCAGCACCTCCACGGCATGTTCGGCAAGCCGGTCGGTCCGCGCGATGAACCGCTCTCCCTGGCGAGCCTCGCCCAGGTGCACGAGCCCGTTGCCGCGCTCCTCCTCGAGCTTCCCCAACGCGCGCTCGGCGGCACCCTCCCCTCCTGGAAGGAACTGGCCGCGCAGATCGACTGGGCACGCGAGCGCGGTGCAGCCGTGCATCTCGACGGCGCCCGGCTCTGGGAGGCGTCGCCCTTCTACAAGGCCAGGCATCGGAAGTCGATCGCCGATATCGCCGGGCTCTTCGACACCGTCTACGTGTCGTTCTACAAGGGACTCGCGGGCATCGCCGGCTGCTGCGTCGCCGGTGACTTCGACCTGATCGAGGAGCTCTCGGTGTGGCGCACCCGGCACGGAGGACGGGCATTCGGCCTCTGGCCGTATGCCTCCGCCGCGCGGACGGCGCTGCACAAGCGGCTCCCGAGGATGCCTGCCTACTACCGGCACGCCCTCGCGATTGCTACAGCGGTTCGCGACATTCCCGGCGTCGAGGTGCTCCCCGAACCGGTGCAGAGCCCGATGATGCACCTCCGCTTCTCGGCTGGCCTCGAGGCGATGCAGGAGCGCGTCGTCGAGATCGCCAGGACCGACAAGGTCTGGACCTTCGCACGCCCGTGGGCCTCGTTGGGGCCGAAACTGCAGGAGTTCGAGTTGAGTGTCGGCGATGCGACCCTCGAGCTCAGCCCCCAGGAGATTCGCGACCTCTTCGTTCGGCTTGTCGAGACGCCGAAGGCTCGTCAGGCCGCGCGCCGTTCGCGAAGGTGACGCCGCGGCTGCGCGGCCGGTCCGGGGACCCCGCGCAGCGCGATGCCGCGCGGGGTCCTGTTCGGATTCAGCTCACTGGTGTCCGGCAGGGTCGAGGGACTCCCCTGTCTCGAGCAGTGTCTTGAGGCCGCTGAGCACCCAGTTCCAGCCGCCGCCGGCACCTTCGTCCTCCATGCCACCCGACATCAGGAGCGCGAGCTGCGGCGCGCCTTCGAGCTCGTGGGTGAGGGTGAGCCGGGAGACGCCGTTCTTGCGCTCCTCGATCTCGTAGGTCACGCGGGTGAACCCCTGGGCCGCCATGCCCGGATCCATCACCATCCGGAAGGTCTGCACGAGCCTGCGGGGTGGATCAACCTCGAGGATCTCGCCGTCGGTGGCAACATCGGGAGCGCCCATGGCCCGCATCGCAGCCGTGGTGTATCCGGTGAAGGTGCCGCCGGCGCGCAGGTCATAGTCCACACGGCCGCAGTAGCCGTAGCGCTCGGTCCATTCCGGCTTGGTGATCGCGTCCCAGATCACCTGCGGCGCCGCCTTGATGTAGACGCGGTAGACCTGTGTGGTCCCGATTGCAGTCGCTGTCGTGGTCATGCCATCTCCTCCAATTGGTTCTTGAGGTCGAGGAGCGCCGATATGTGACGCTCGCGGTACTTGTCGATCCACCGTTCGTGGATCAGTTGAATCGGGATCGGGTTGAGGAAGTGCAACTTCTCCCTCCCCGACCGCCGGGCGACGACGAGCCCCGCGTCCTCCAGGACCCGCAGGTGCTTCATCACGCCGAACCGCGTCATGTCCAGCTCCGACTCCAACTCGGTGAGCGTGCGGCCGTCACGCTGGAAGAGCAGGTCGAGCAGGAACCGACGCGATGGGTCGGCGAGTGCCTTGAACACGAGGTCGTCGTCAGTCATCGGCCACAGGATAGGTGACCGTATGGTCACATGTCAAGGTGGTGCTCCGACCGGCGCACACGTGGCCATACACTCACGATCGTTCTCGTCAACTCTCGAGTAGGAGCGCGAGCCATGGCCCCAACGAAAACGGCGAGCAAAAGCACGGCGAAACGTGCGAACGGCGCCAGCGCGAAGAGCACCGCATCGGCGGGATTCAGCGCCGAGGAGAAGGCTGCGGCGCGCGAGCGCGTCCGGGAGCTCAAGGCCGAGGCGGCCAAGGCGGATGGGAGAACGGAGCTGCTCGCGGCGATCGCGAAGATGCAGGAGCCGGATCGAGGCATTGCCAAGAAGGTGCACGCACTGATCACCGCTGCGGCACCGGATCTCGCACCCAAGACGTGGTACGGGATGCCCGCATACGCCAACAAGGACGGCGGCGTCGTCTGCTACTTCCAGAACGCGGGGAAGTTCAAGGTGCGATACCAGACGCTCGGCTTCAGCGACAAGGCGAAAGTCGACGACGGCAACATGTGGCCCATTCAGTACGCGATCAGCAAGTTGACTGCCACCGAAGAGGCCAAGATCACCGCGCTCGTGAAAAAGGCGGTGCGCTAAAGGCGCCGTCGCTCGACGCCACAGAAGTGCGCGGGCACCACTACCGGCGACGCGCATGTCGGGTACGGGCGGAGCATCTGCGATCGCCCAAGCGTGCGACAGCACCAGCTCGCAGTCAGTCGTCCTGGACGGCGTCCTTGATGTGCTCGGTCTTGGTCACCGTCATCGCCCCGTCCATCATCAGGCCGATCACATCGATCCGGCACGGCTGCTTCGTGCGGTGCGTCTGCGCGCGGTAGAGCTCGAGAAGCATGCGGAGCTTGCGCCGTTTGCGCTCGTCGACGGCCTCTTCGGGCGTCCCGAAGCCCGTGCCGCGACGAGCCTTGACCTCGATCAGCACCAGCGTGTCGCCATCCTCGGCGACGATGTCGATCTGTCCGAGACGGCTCCGCCAGTCACGCGCGAGGATCCGGTACCCCTGCTCCTTGAGGTACGCCAGTGCGGCGACCTCGCCGGCGTGGCCGACCCGGTCTTTGAGGGGCCGGGCCGGAGGAAGTTGCTCGGGGGTTCGCGACCCCCGGCTACGCTCCGCCGTCGCTCTCCGAAGGGGCTTCGGCACCCTCGGCGTCGCCTGCCTCCGCGGTCACCTCGGCAACCTCCGGTGCTTCCGTCTCCGGCTCCTCAGCTGCCTCGAGCACCTCATCCGGCTCGACCTCCGACCCGGGGACTTCCACCTCGGCGCGCTCCTGGGTCGTCGCCGAACCGCCGATCGGCTGACGGCGCTCTCGGATGCGGGCGTGGCGGCCGACCTTCTCGCGAAGGTAGAAGAGCTTTGCGCGGCGCACCTGGCCGTGCCGAAGCACTTCGATCTTGTCGATGCGTGGTGCGTGCACCAGGAACGTCCGCTCGACGCCGACGCCATGGGCGATGCGACGCACGGTGAAGCTGGTGGCGAGACCGACCTTGCCCTTGAGCGCGATCACGACACCCTCGAACACCTGGATGCGCTCGCGGGTTCCTTCAACGACCTTGACGTGCACGCGTACGGTGTCGCCTGAACGCAGGATGGGGACTTGCTGTTTTTCCTGCTCGCGCTTGAGCAGATCGATGACATTCACGTTGTTCCTCCGGGCCTTGGGGCAGACCGTATCAGATCGGGGCGATGCTGCCCGGTCCGTTTTGTACTTTCATTCCGACGCCACGCAGCGATCGCCGCGTGGTTGCCTTCACGCAACACCGCGGGGACCGATTGCCCCTCGAAGTCCGCGGGGCGGGTGTAGAGCGGCGCCTCGAAGCCGCCGCCGGTTCCTTCTGAAAACGTCTCATCGCCGAGCGACTCCGGGGAACCGAGGACGCCGGGCACCAGCCGCGCAGTCGCCTCGATGACGGCCATCGCAGCCACTTCGCCGCCGCTCAGCACGTAGTCCCCGACGGAGAGCTCGTCGCCGATCTCGTCGCGCGCACGTTGATCGACGCCCTGGTAGCGGCCGCAGACAAGGAGGATCGATTGCTCCGCGGCGAGCTCGCGCGCGACCACCTGGTCGAATCGACGTCCCTGCGGCGAGAGCAGGATGCAGCGCACCGTCGGTTCCGTGACGCGGAGCGCGCGCACGGCGCGAATCACGGGCTCGGGTTTGAACACCATGCCGGCGCCACCGCCGAACTGCATGTCATCCACCTGACGATGCCGACCTTCTGTGTGGTCGCGCAGATCGTGCACGCGCAGCTCCACGTCACCGGCATCGAGTGCGCGTCCGACCACGCCGATACCGAGCGGTCCAGGGAACACCTCCGGAAAGATCGTGAGCACGTGAAACCGGATCACACGGTCTCCTCCGCCCAAGGCGTGACTGTCACGGTTCCGCCCGCGACATCCACCGACGTCACGTAGTCTCGTGCCATCGGCAAGCGGTGCACGGTTGCGCCGTCGCGGATCACGAGCACGTCGTTGCCGGCGCCGGCTTCGACATCGTCCACCACGCCGACGTTGGCGCCACTGGTGTCGATAACGCGGAGTCCGATGAGCTGCCAGACGAACCATTCATCGTCTGCGAGCGGGCGCGCGGCGTCGACGTCGACGCAGAGGTACACGCCTCGGAGCAGCGCTGCCTCTGTCGGTGAGGTGATCTCCTCGAAGCTGAGCAGCACCGCGTTGCCGGAACCGCCACGCGCGGTGCGCACCGTGAGAGCGCGTGCGCCGTCCTCGGTCTCGAGCTTTGTCCCGGGCGTGAAGCGGTCGGGATCGCCGCCGATCGGCTCAACCCGCACTTCGCCACGCACGCCGTGCGCGCGAAGAACCTGCGCGGCGCGCAGCTTTGCGGGTGCGAGCGGCCGGCCGGTGGTCAACGCAGGTCTTTCAACTCCACCTGCACGCGCTCGTGATGACGCAGCCCAGCGGCGCGTACCACGGCACGCACGGCTTCGATGTTGCGACCGGTCTTGCCGATGAGCTTTCCCATGTCGTCTTCAGCGACATGCAGCGTCACGATCGTGCTGCGCCCGCGAGGACGCGCTTCCACAGTCACCGCGGACGGATTAGAGACGATGCGCTCGGCGATGAATCGAGTGAGATCCGCATAGTCGGTCATTCAGCAGACTCCTCCGCGACGGCGGCAGGCTCTTCGGCGGCGGAAATGTCTTCAACCGCAGGCTCTTCGGAAGTTGCCGCTTCAACTGCAGTCTCCTCGGCGGCAGCCGCTTCCGCAGCAGGGGCTGCGGCGACGGGCGCTTGGGCGACGGGCGCTTCCGCAGCAGTCTCATCGGCAACAGGCTCTTCGATCGCTGCTTCCTCCGCAGGCGCTTCCGCGACAGCCGCCGGGGCCGCCTCAGCTTTGGGAGCGGGCTTCGCAGGCTCCGGGGCGGCTTCGACTCGGGGCGTGATCTTGAAAGGACGCGCGGCGAGGATGCCTTCCTTGACAAGCAGTTGGCGCGCGCTGTCGCTCGGGCGCGCACCACGGCGCAACCACAGCTGCACGCGTTCCGTGTCGATCGTCACCACTGCCGGGTTGGGCAGCGGATCGTAGAAACCGATCGACTCGATGAACCTGCCGTCGCGTGGGCTGCGCGAATCCGCAACCACCAGCCGGTACACCGGGCGTTTGGTGGTGCCCATTCGCTTCAACCTGATCTTGACCAATGTCGTGCTCCTTTCAGAATCCTGCTTGTCCGAGTTGGGTTGGATCGATGTTCTTGAGCTGTCTGAGCATTCGAGCCTTGCCGCGGACACCCTTGGTGCCCTTGCCACCGAGGCTCTTGAACATGCCCTGCATCTGCTCGAAGCCCTTGAGCAGACGGTTGACATCGGCGATGGTGGTCCCGCTGCCAAGTGCGATGCGCTTGCGGCGCGAGCCCTTGATGAGCTCGGGATGCTTGCGCTCCGCAGTGGTCATGGAAAGCACGATCGCCTCCATGCGTCCGAGGTCCTGTTCGGACGGCATCGCCGCGCCAGCCTGCTGCATCATCTTGCGGCCGCCCGGCAGCATCCCGAGGACACCTTCGAGCGAGCCCATGTTGCGCAGCTGACGAAGCTGATTCAGCCAGTCGTCCATGGTCAACCGGCCGGCAAACGACCGCTCGACCATCTCCTCCGCCTTCTTCTGGTCGAACTGCTCCTGGGCCCGCTCGACGAGCGTCAGGACGTCGCCCATGCCGAGGATGCGCGAGGCCATGCGGTCTGGCGCAAACGGCTCGAGGTCGGAGACCTTCTCGCCGGTGCCGCAGTACATGATCGGCCTGCCGATCGTCTCGCGCATCGAGAGCGCGGCGCCACCGCGAGCATCGCCGTCGAGCTTGGTGAGGATCACACCGTCGACGTGGATGGCATCGTCGAACCCTTTGGCGACGTTGACCGCTTCCTGGCCCGTCATCGCGTCGACGGCCAGGATCACCTCGTGCACGGTGGTGGCCTTGCGGATATCGCGCAGCTCGTCGAGGAGCGGCTCGTCGATCTGGAGGCGGCCCGCGGTATCGAGGATGACCACGTCGCAGTTGAGCCGCGTCGCCTCCGCGACGCCCCGCGCGCAGAGCTGGGCAACCTTCGCCTTCCCTTCGGGAGCAGTGACGGGAATCTGGTTGTCCGACCCGAGCTTCTGCAGCTGCTGGACCGCCGCAGGACGTGTGATGTCAGCTGCGACGAGCATCGGCCGGTGACCGTCGCGCCTGATCGAGAGGGCGAGCTTGGCTGCCGTCGTGGTCTTGCCGGAGCCCTGGAGGCCGACGAGCATGATCACCGTCGGCGGGTGCGGCTGGTACTGGATCTTGCGCTGCTCGCCTCCGAGCAGGGCCACCAACTCCTCGTTGACGATCTTCACGATCTGCTGGCCTGGCGTCAGCGACTCGAGGACGTCGGACCCGACCGCACGCTCGCGGATCCGGTCGACAAACGCACGAGCCACGCGGAAGTTGACGTCCGCCTCGAGGAGCGCGACGCGAACCTCGCGGAGCCCGACCTCGACGTCTTCCTTGGTCAGCCGGCCGCGCCCGGAGAATCGCTTCAGGGCATTGGCGAGCCGATCACTGAGTGCTTCGAACATGGTCAGGCGGTCACCAGCGTGATCGTCAAACGGGACCGCAGATCAGCCTCGACGCGATCCCTGCGATCGAGCTCGGCGGCGTGACCAAGACGGCTCTCGAAATGCTCCAGCTGCGCCAGCGCGCGCCGGACGAGATCGTGCGCGCCGCTGCGCGTGCACGAGAAATGCTCGGCGATCTCGGTGAACGACCAGTCCTCATGGAGGTGCAGGCGGCAGGCCTCACGCTGGTGATCCGTGAGCACGGCACCGTAGACGTCGAGGAGCCGCTCCTGCCATGCGCGCGAGGCGAGCGGTTGGGTGGCGGATCGATCTGTCAAGGGCAAGACCTTGACATGCTACATGATCCGCTCAGATCGACCTCCTGGATAAGTCGGAGCCGGCGACCGGGGATCGCGGTGGTGGACCGCGGTGCGGTGCGGCACCGCGAACTCCCAGCCACCGGCTCCCCGGCCAGCTCGCCTACGCCGCGACCGAACTCTCGACAAGCGTCGCCGCCTCGGTGGCGGCCACCCGCTTGCGAGCCGGAATCGATGCTGCCGCAGCCGCCCCGATGACAACCACGAGACCACCGACGATGACCGCGGGCTTCAGCCCGGTCACGAACGTCGCGCCGGAGATGTAGCCGCCCCAGTGGGCGAAGATCGACGCGAGGACGGTGACACCGAGCACGCCGCCCAGCTCGCGGATGGCGTTGTTCGCGCCAGACGCCTTGCCCTCCTCACGGGCGGAGACCGAGCTGAGGACCACGTTCGCCACCGGGGCGAAGAACATGCCCATGCCGATGCCGCTGAGGATGAAGGGCACGATGAATGCCGAGTACGGAACGGTCGGCGTCACCACGAGACCGATCCAGATGAGCCCGGTTGCCTGCAGCGCAAGGCCGATCGCCATCAGGGTGCGGCCGTTGATGCGGTCACTCAGAGCCCCGGCTGTGGGCGCAACGAGAATCGGCATCGCGGTCCATGGAAGGATCCGAAGACCCGCGTCGAGTGGCGAAAGCCCCTGCACCGTCTGGAAGAACTGCGCGAGCAGGAAGACGCTGCCGAACATCCCGAAGAACATGAACAGCGAAGCCGCGTTCGCGCCGCTGAAGGTCCGGTTGCGGAAGTACCGGATCGGGAGCATCGGCGTGCGGGAGCGGAGCTCGTAGAGGACGAACACCACCATAAGCGCCACGCCGGCGGCGAGTGTTCCGAGAATCTCGGGGCTCGTCCAGCCCTGTTGATTGGCGCGCACGAGGCCCCAGACGATTGCGAAGAGACCGCCGCTGGCGATGACGAGACCGCCCAGGTCGAGGTGGTTGTCGGCGCCGCGCGTCTCGGTGAGACGGATGCGCGCGAGCGGAGCGAGCAACAGGCCGATCGGCACGTTGACCCAGAAGATCCAGTGCCACGAGATGCCCTGGACGATGGCGCCACCGACGATCGGCCCGACCGCGACCGCGAGGCCACCGATGCCTCCCCAGGCGCCGAGCGCGACACCGCGACGATTCGCCGGCACCGCCGCGCTCAGGATGGTTAGTGTCAATGGTGTCACCATCGCGGCGCCGCCGCCCTGGATCGCGCGCGCCACGATCAGCATGGTCGGGCTTCCCGCGAGCGCGGATGCGGCCGAACCGAGCGTGAACAGCGCGAGGCCGATGGAGAAGATCCGGCGCCGGCCGAAGCGATCACCGAGCGCGGCGCCGGTGAGCAGGAGCACTGCAAACGTCAGCGTGTACGCGTTGATCGTCCACTCCAGCTGCTGGAGGTTTGCATGAAGGTCGTGACGGATCACCGGCAACGCCGTGGTCACAACCAGGTTGTCGAGGGTGACCATGAACAGCGCGATCGAGGTGATTGCGAATGTCCAGATGACCTGGGACCGTCGAGCCATGATGCCGTTCCTCCGTTGACTGTTGATTGGTGTGTTTGTTGTTCCGGTTCTAGTGATTACTCACTCACATCGAGGGACAAAAAAATTTGCCGGGGTTACATCCCCAGCTTTGCGTTCATGCCACAACCTTCAATAAGGCGCATCGCCCAGGCCTGCGGCTCGTCGAACTGACCCATCATCGCGAGGACGTTGAGCAGCATTCCCTGGGCGAAGAACTCGCTCAACTTCGTCGAAGTCGAGACCGGTCAGACGGGCTGCGAGGTTCACCAGCTCGCCGAACCCCTCGCCCACGACGGCGCGAATCGCCGGGTCGTCGCACGCCGAGTACGACTGCAATTGCGCGCGCAGCTTCAGCGGGCTCTGGCGGATCTCCTCGATGTACGCGGCTCCGATCGCCATGAGCGCCTCGTCGCCGGTGAGCCCTTTCGCGGCGCCGAGGAAGAGCTCCTGGGTGTCGGCGAAGCACCGCTGGATGGTGGCGACGATGAGCTCACGCTTGGTCCCGAACAGCCGGAACAGGTACGGCTGCGAGATGCCGGCCATGCGCGCGATGACGTCGGTCGACGCGCCTTCGTACCCGCGCTCCGCAAAAACCGTGACCGCAGCCTCGAGGATCTGCTCGCGACGCTCGCCTGCGGTCTGCCGTTCGGCGGTGGCTGTTGGGGTCATGCCCGTATGGTAGTGAGTACTCACCACCATGTCAAGTGGCGTTACGGAGTCGACCCGAACAGCGCGTCCAGGTAGGCAGCGGGATCGAAGACATTGAGATCGTCGAGCCCCTCCCCGAGGCCCACGAGCTTGACCGGCACCCTGAGCTGCTCCTCCACCGCGAGGAGGGTCCCGCCGCGCGCGCTGCCGTCGAGTTTCGTGATGACGAGCCCGGTCAGGGTCGTGGTCTCGTGGAACGCCTCAGCCTGGCGCATGGCGTTCATGCCGGTGGTGGCGTCCACCACGAGCAGCACCTCCTGCGGCGCTTCGGGGATCAGCCGTTCCACGACGCGCCGGACCTTGCCGAGCTCTGCCATGAGATTGACCTTGGTATGCAGCCGTCCCGCGGTGTCGATGAGGACGACGTCGACGCGGCGAGCCTGCGCCGCCTGGATCGCGTCGTAGACCACCGCCCCGGGATCCGCGCCAGGTTGATGGGCCACGATGTCGGTACCCGCGCGGTCTGCCCAGACACGCATCTGGTCGATCGCGGCGGCGCGATACGTGTCGGCGGCGGCGATCAGGGAGCTCCGGCCCTCCTCACGGAGGCGGTACGCGAGCTTGCCGATGGTGGTGGTCTTGCCGCTGCCATTGACGCCGACGACAAGGACCACGCTTGGGATCGCTTTCAGATTGAGCGAGCGGTCATAGGTCTCCATGACCCCGAGGATCTCGGCCTTCAAGGCGGCGATCGCGGCAGCGCCGTCGCTCAGCTTCTCGCGCCGTGCCCGCAGGCGCAGCGCGAGGGCCAGGCGTTCCGAGAGCTCGACTCCGCAGTCGGCGGCGATGAGCACCTCGGTGAGATCGTCGTAAAAGGCGTCGTCGAGCTTCCGGCCCGGAGCGGCCAGGCCGTGCATCTCCGAGCTGAAGGCGTTCGACGCCTTGTCCATACGCCCCGAGACCCGGCGCCACCATGCGCTGCG
The DNA here is from genome assembly GCA_963791435.1 of Candidatus Dormiibacterota bacterium. GTDB lineage: Bacteria > Chloroflexota > Dormibacteria > Aeolococcales > Aeolococcaceae > Palsa-851. The sequence goes on along the minus strand of CAWBSL010000002.1, from coordinate 442,692 downwards.
GCGGACGGGTGCGACGACCTCGTCAGTCATCGCCCGGCCCGCACCTCGGGTGTCATCCGGCCACCCGGTGCAGCGACGCAGTCCGTGTACCGGCGACCTCCGCCTCGTCGAAGCGGACGCCGAGCACCGAGCTCGTCCCGTCGGAGTCGATGGTCACGCCCCAGAGCGCATCCGCCGCGGCCATGGTGATGTGGTTGTGCGTGACGACGAGGAACTGCTGCGTGGCGCCGAGCCGGCGGAGCAGCCTCGTGAACCGGAGCACGTTGCTGTCGTCGAGCGCGGCGTCCACCTCGTCGAAGACATAGAACGGGCTCGGGTTCACCTGCTGGAGAGCGAGCACCACGGCCAGCGCGGTCAGCGCGCGCTCCCCGCCGCTGAGCAGCCGGAGCGACGTCTGCCGCTTGCCGGGCGGCTGCGCGAGGATCTCGACCCCGGCACGACGCTCTTCCCGAGGCGCATCGGTCTCGTCGAGGTCGAGCGCAGCGGGTTCCGGCTCCTCGAGCCGCAGCGTCGCGCGGCCGCCGGGGAACAGCTCTGCATAGAGCTCCTGAAAGTGGAATGAGACGGCGCCGAAGACGGTGTCGAACCGCTGCTCGATCTCGCGCTCGAGGCGACGTGCCATCGCGCGCAGCGCTGCGCCCGCTCGGGCGAGGTCGTCGTGCTGCGCCGAGATCGTGAGCACACGAGCGCTCAGGGCCTCGTGCTGCTCGGGAGCGAGCGCATTCACCGCGCCGAGCCCGGCGATCCGGCGCTCGAGGCGAACGATCTCGCGCTCGGCGCGCTCTGCCGCCGCGGGGTCGAGCTCGACGGAGTCGTCCTCAGTGAGGTCGCGGACGGCGCCTGCGAGCTCTGCCACCGCGGCCTCGCAGGTGACGACCTCCGACTCGGCGGCCTGGAGCTCGTCCGCGGCGCGGGCGACCGCGACGGCGACCTCGGCATGCTCCGTCTCGAGCGCAAGGACAGCGAACTCGAGCTCTGGGATGGGCAGCGCGACCTGGTCGTGGTCCTGCTGCGCCTCGGCAAGCTGCACGGCCGCACGCGCGGCCCCGCCGCGACCCTGGAGGCCATGCACGATCGCAGCGAGGGCATCGCCTTCGGCGATGAGCCGCCGAGTCTCCGCTGCGGCGAGCCGGGACCGAGCTGCCTGCAGCGCGCGGCGGGCGGCTTCGCGACGCTCTTCCACGTGTGCGCCCTCGGCCTTTGCACGCGACACGAGCAGCTCCGCCTCCTCGGCGCCGAGCCTGGCGGCTTCGGCGGCGCCCCGGACCTCTCGGGCCCGGGTGGTTGCGGCGGCGGCCGCCGCCTCGAGCTCGGCGTGGCGTTCGCTCGCAGCCGCGAACCGGCGATCCAACGTGTCGTGCGCATCGACGGCCGCGGTCGCGTCGGCGCGGCGGATGACGAGCGTCGCCGCCGCGCGCTCCGATTGCGCTGTGGCGGTCTCGAGCGCCTGCCGGGCGCCGGCGGCAATCGCCGCTGCCGAAGCCTCCGCTGCCCGCGCCGCCCGATCGGCGTCGACGGCAACGGAGAGCGCCTGATCGAGGTCGTTGAGACGATCTCTGGCGTTGGCAGCGGCGGCAACTGCGGCCGCCTCAACCCGCTCGGCTCCTTCGGCACTGGCAAGCGCAGCACGCTCGTCGCGAGCGAGCTCGAGCGTGTCGACAGCGCGTCCGCCGCGCAGCCCCGACGGCGTCACAACGGTGCCGTCTCGGAGCACGGCCAGTGTGGCGCCCCGAGCGAACGCGACTTCCGCAGTGGCGAGGTCGGGCGCAACCCAGACGCCCTGCAGCAGGCGGCTGACAGCGCCGCGCGCGGCGGGATCGACGTCGACGGATGACGACAGCAACCGGAATGGCTCAGGCGCCGGCGGATCGTTCACCACGTCGAGGCCGGCGCGAATCAGGCGCTCGCGCGGCCCTTCTCGATCGAGGAAGCGCGCCGCCGCCACGACGTCGTCGACGACCCAGGCCCCGAGGTGCTCTTCCAGGGCGGCGGCCACCGCGCCCGCAAGGTCGTCATCGGTCACGGCGACGCAGTCGACGAGGCGGCGAGCCTCGAGCGACCGCGTTTCCACGGCGCGGGCAATGCCCCCGTCGGCGGCGCTGCCGCGGAGCCGGCCGCGTGCCGTGGCGAGCGCAGCCAGCGCCGTGCGCGCATGCCCGGCTGCTTCGGCCACAGCGTGGTCGGCCGCGTTGACCGCCTCCCATGCAGCATCCACCGAGGCGCGCGCTTCACCGACTTTGGCCGAGCAGCGTTGCGCCACCGCAGCGGCATCACGGGCCGCGGCAAGCTGCGCGTCGAGCGCGCTGCTCAGCTCGGCGATGCGGGTCTTCGCGGTCTCGGCATCGACGATGAGCGCGTTCACCGCCGCGGTCGCCAGCTCGACCCGAGCCGCAGCGGCGCGGACATCCCCGCCCGCGGTTGCGCGATCACGCTCGGCATCCGCGAGCGCGGCAGCGGCTGCGGCGACGCGCTCGTCCTCGACCGAAAACCTCGGCTCCAGCCTCGTTGGCGAGCCGTCGCAGCCGCTCCGCCTCGCGTGCGAGTACTTCCCAACTGCGCCGCTCGTCGCCCGCCTCGACCTCCGCCAGCGCAGCGGTTGCGGCGCTCATCTCGGGGACCATCGCCTCGAGGTCGGCAACGGCGACGCCGCGCTGCGCCACCGCGGAGCGCAGGCGGTCGGCGAACCGGCGCTGGAGCCCCTCCCCTCGCTCGACCTGAATCCGGGCGGCCTCAAGGCGGCGTGCCGCCGCGTCGCGATCGGCGCGGGCTGCGTCGAGGCGCTGGCGGGCCGCGTCCGCCCGGCTCGAAAACGCGGCGTCTGCTTCGGCGGCGGCCTCGCAGCGACCGAGTGCCTGTTCGAGCCGGCGCCGGGCCAGCTTCAGGCTCGCCCTCGCGGCGCGCCACTCCTCGTGCGCCAGGCTGCCCCGCAATTCCGTGAGCCGCACGCTCATGGTGCGCAACTCGATCGCGGCCACGGACTGCTCGCTGAGCTCCTCGAGCCGCGGGGTCGCATCCTCGAGAAGATCGGTCAGGCGCCGCACGATCACGTCGGCGCCGTCGAGGCGGTGCGATGCCTCCTCGCAAGCGGCGCGCAGCGCGCGCACGCCGGCCGCCTGCTCCACGAGGGTTCGACGCTGAGCAGGAGTTGCCTCGATGATGCCGTCGATATCGTTCTGCACCACGACGGCGTAGCCGTTCTGGGTGAGCCCGGTCCCGCCGAGCAGTCGCTCGAGGTCGCGCAGCCGGGCGCGGTCTCCGTTGATGCGGAACTCGGTGTCACGCTCGCCGCGCGCGACGCGCCGGCTCACCGACACCTCGGGATCCTCGGATGGCAGGCTGCCATCCTCGTTGTCCATCACGAGCTCCACCTGGGCGAGTCCCATGCGCTGACGGCCACCGCCGCCCGAGTAGATGACCTCGTCCATGCGCTGGCCGCGGAGCTCGCGGGCGTTCGTCTCACCGAGCGCCCAGCGCACGGCGTCGACCAGGTTGCTCTTGCCGCTGCCGTTCGGCCCGACGATCGCGGTGATCCCCGGGTCGAAGAGCACCTCGCTACGAGCTGCGAACGTCTTGAACCCGGACAGGGTGATCCGCCGGAGCCTCATCCGCGCGATTGTCCACGCGCGGAGCTCGGCGCGTCAACATCTTGGGCCGTGGCGATCTCGCAGCCCCAAGATCTGGTGCTCACCCCGTGACCGGAGGTGTGCTCCCACCGCCGCGGCCGCGCCCGCCTCGGCGCCCACGCCGCCTCCGCGGGGCAGGTGCGGCGGCCTCCGGCTGAGGTGGCGGCGCCGGTTGGCGGCCCACCAGCGCTTCGGCAGCGTGGCGGAGCGCTGAGAGCAGGCTCCGGCTCTTCTTCGGTGCGGAGGCGTCCGTCGTCGGGTCGGCTGCTCCGGCAGGCCGCGAGCCGGAGCGTCCGCGCCGGCGGCGGGGCGTTGCGCCTCGATCGGCCGCAACCTCGGCGACCCGGCGGCGTACGCGAGCCGGTTCGGAGGCGACGGTCTTCGCGGCGTCTCGGGCCGCGCCCACCGCGGCGGCGGCGCCTCCCCTCGCGATCTTGCTGAGCTTGTCGAGCGCGTCATGCGCCGCGGCCTGTTCGGCCGCCTGCTTCGTGGGACCGCGCCCGGTGCCACCCACGCGCTCGCCCAGCAGGACCTCGGCGGTGTACTCGCGCTTGTGCCCGGGACCTCCGGTGGCGATGACCCGGTAGTGCGGGGTGTCGCCGGTCCGATCCTGGGACGCCTGCTGCAGCTGGCCCTTGAAATTCTCGTCGCTCCACTCGGCGAGGTCGCCGATGTTCTGGAGGAAGACCTTGGTGGCCGCCCGGTATCCCTGGTCGAGGAAGATCGCGCCGATCATCGCCTCGAAGGCGTTGGCCAGCAGCGACGGCAGCTTGCGCGCCCCGGTCTTGACCGCGCCGCGTCCCATGAGCAGCGTCTCGCCGAGCTCGAGCCGCTCGCCGAGACGGGCCAACGAGGTGGTGTTCACCAGTGCGGCGCGCAGCTGGGTCAGCTGGCCTTCGTCGTACGTGGGGAAGCGACGGAAGAGGTATTCGCCGACCACGAGCTCGAGGACGGCGTCGCCGAGATACTCGAGCCGCTCGTTGTCATGACCGGGACCGGCCGGTTCGCCATGCTCGTTGTTCCACGAGGCATGCGTCATCGCCTCGCGCAGCAACTCCTGCTTGCGGAACTGAATGCCGATCCGCTTCTGCAGATCACGCAGGCGCTCGAGCTCGGGTTCACCGAGCGGAGACGCGGTGAGCTTCGGCGCCGGAGCCGGCGGGGGCAGCGGCTTGGGTGTCGCCGCCGGCAGCGGCGGCGGGGGTGGCGCGACTAGGTTGTCGCTCCCACCTTCTCCTGGATGTACTCCCAGGCCTGACCCACCGTCCCGATCTTCTCCGCGTCCTCGTCGGAGATCTCCATCTGGTACTCCTCCTCGAACGCCATGATCAGCTCCACCAGGTCGAGGGAGTCCGCGTTCAGATCCTCCACGAACGACGCTTCCGGAGTCACCTGCTCGGTCTCCACGCCGAGTTGATCGGCGACGATCGCTTTGAACCGGTCGAAGGTTAGATCTGGCATCAGGAGTTCCTTGTGATGGTGTGGTTGCGGCGGGTGCCGCATCGGTGTCGGACGAAACGATAGCGTCAGAAGCGGGGGGGCGCCACGCGAAAGGCCCGGAGGCACCGTCGATGATGCGTTCCGGAGGCTTGTCGCCGTTCTTGGGGTTGTCGACGTCGCTCATGCCGCGAGCCCGCCGTCGACGTGCAGGACGTGCCCGGTGATGTACCCGGACTCTGGCAGGACGAGGAAGGTGATTGCGGCGGCCACCTCGGCGGCGGTGCCCATTCGGCCTTTGGGGATGGCGGCGATCGCGGCGTTGCGCACCGCTTCGCCGAGCACTGTCGTCATCTCGGTGTCGATGAAACCGGGCGCGACGGCATTGACCGTGATGTCCCGGCTCGCGACCTCGCGCGCCAGCGACTTGGTGAGCCCGATCAATCCCGCCTTGGCCGCGGAGTAGTTGGACTGCCCCGCATTGCCGATCACTCCGGCGATGCTGGAGACGTTGACGATCCGGCCGAATTTCTGACGCAGCATCGGTTTGAGCACCGCCCGGCAGATGTGAAACGCCGCGGAGAGGTCGATCGCGATCACGGAGTCCCAGTCGTCGTCGGAGAGTCGCATCGCCAGGTTGTCGCGGTTGATGCCGGCGTTGTTGACCACGATATCGATGCCGCCGAGCGCCGCGATGGTCTGCTCGACGAGCGCTCCCGCCGCATCCGGATCCGCGAGGTCCGCGCGCAGCGCGACAGCGGTGGCGTCGTGGTCGGATTGCAGCGCCGCCACGAGCGCCTCGGCGCTCTCCGCGTTCGCGGAATATCCGACCGCCACGGACGCCCCGGCGCGCGCGAATGCAATTGCCGTCGCCTTGCCGATCCCGCGCGATGCGCCGGTCACCAGCGCACGTCTCCCTTCGAGCGGACGCGCGTCGGTCATCCTGCGACCACCGCCATGTCGATGCCCGCGGCGGCGTCGGCGCTGCTCACCGACATCGAGCGCACGCCGGGCGCGATCCGCCGTGCGAGCCCGCTCAACACGGATCCCGGTCCCACCTCTATCAGCGTGTCGGCGCCGAGCTCCACGAGCCGGGTGACGCAGCCGATCCACCGCACCGGCGACGTGAGCTGCGAGCGCAACCGATCGCGCAACGCATCGGCCGTCTGTACGTCCGTCGCATCGACGTTGCACACCACGGGTGGATGCGGATCGGCGATCGACACGGCGTCAAGCGCCGTCTCGAATCGCGCCGCTGCGGACGTCATCAACGGCGAATGAAATGCGCCGCTGACATTGAGCGGGATTGCGCGTCGCGCGCCGCGTGTCAGCGCGAGCTTCGACGCAGCGGCGACCCCGTCGGTCGAACCGCTGATGACCAGCTGTCCCGGCGCATTGAGATTTGCGACGACAACGACCTCACCGGTTTCGCGCTGCGTCTCGCTGCAGACCACGATCGCAGCGTCAACATCGATGCCGATCAACGCGCACATGGTGCCGTCGCGCATCGCCGCCATCGCTCTCCCCCGCTCGATGACGAGCCGCATCGCATCGGCCGGTTGGAGTGCGCCGGCAGCAACAGCCGCGGCGTATTCGCCAACGCTGTGCCCTGCAACCGCGATCACGTCGAGGTCGTCGGGCAGGACGCTGCGCAGCGCGCATTCGACGAACAGGAGCGCCGGTTGCGCGATATCCGTGGGCCGCAGATGGTCATCATCGCCGGAGAGCGCGGCGCGCAGGTCAAGGCCGCACGATTGCGCCGCGGCAAGCATCTCGACAGCGATCGGGAGATCGGTCAACCCATCCGCCATGCCGGCGGCCTGGCTGCCCTGTCCGGGAAAGCAGAGTGCTGCGCGGGCCAAAACCGGGTGGTTACTCGGTGACAACCACTTCGCGGCCGTGATAGTAGCCGCAGTTCGGGCAGACCCGGTGCGGGATTCGCGGCTGGCGGCAGCGCGGGCACGGCGACAGCGTGGGCATTTCCAGGGCGTGGTGGGAGCGCCGAAAGTCGCGACGGCGCTTTGAAATTTTTTGCTTGGGAAGCGGCATGCTCGGTTTCTCCGGGGACGGCGCACACGCAGGGCGGCGCGGCCAGTAGGTGCGGTCAGTATAGCGGTGCGTCCAGCCGGGGCGACCCGAGACGCTATTCCCGCTCCCGGCGTTTGCGGCGCGATCCACCTTCGACGGGGAGCGCGTCGATCCCCTTGCGCACGGTGGTCGCCGCCCGCATCAACTGATCCTCGAGCCGAAGCATGACCTCGCGGGCGTAGGCGTCGGCGTCGCTGCACGTCTTGGCGGCGCGCTCCTCGGCCTCGGCGATCAGGGTGGCCGCATGCTCGCGCGCCTGCTCGACGAGCGCATGGTCTCGCACCATCACCGCGGCCCGCGCCTGCGCCTCGGCGACAACTCGGTCCACCTCGCTCTCCGCGCGGGAGAGAATTCGCTCCGCCTCCTGCTCGGCTTCGGTGAGCACCCGGCGCTGATCCTCCAGGAGATGGCGCGCCTGCATGAGCTCATCGGGGAGGGCGAGGCGAGTGCGATCGACGAGCTCGAGGATCTCGTCCTCGTTGACGACCACGCCCGCGGTGAAGGGGACGCGCCGCCCGGTGCTCACCAGCTCCTCGAGTTGGTCGACGAGGTCGATCACGGTCGGGTCCAGTCCGGCCGGGCTGTCGCTCACGTGCTCTGGGTCTCGTGCCGGCGCTGCTCGGCGAACCGCCGCTGCATCGCCTCGACGCTCACCGGCGGCGCCATCTCGTTGACGTTGCCGCCCAGATGGCAGACCTCCTTGATCAGCGAGGACGAGATGAACACATTCGAAAAGGAGGTCATGAGAAAGACCGTGTTCACGGCAGGGTTGAGGCGCCGGTTCATGAGCGCCATCTGGAACTCCAACTCGAAGTCGCTGATGACCCGGAGCCCGCGCACGATCGCGATCGCCCCGGTCGTGGCGGCGAAGTCCACGGTGAGCCCGTCGAACGTGGTGACGTCGATCCGCGGGCGGGACTCGAGGCAGGCGTGGATCATCTCGACCCGCTCGGCAGCCGTGAACAGCGGAGTCTTGCCCGGGTTCTCGAGCACGCCCACCACGACTCGGTCGAAGATCGCCGCGGCGCGATCGAGGATATCGAGGTGGCCGAACGTCACCGGGTCAAAACTGCCGGGGTACACCGCGATGCGCTCGCTCACGCTGTTCCGTCCGATGGTGCAGCGGTCCGCTGCAGGAAGCTGATGGTGGTCAGGCCGTAACGCGCCTCGCGGAATCGTGTGAGAGCACCGATCTGCTCGGGGATTTCGCGGGCGCGGTGATGTTCGCACACGACCAGACGCGGTGGAGCCGTTCCCAGCAATTCGAGGACGCTCTCGAGCTCCGGATCCTGATACGGAGCGTCGACATAACAGATGTCCGTCGTCTCCGTCTCGGACGTCGCGCCCCGCAGCCAGCGGCGGACGTCTGCGCCGATGAGGCTGCAGCGGTCACGGCATCCGAACCGCTCGGCCGTTTTTGCGATCAGCGCGAGGGCTTCGCGCTGGCGCTCCACGAACGTTGCCGTGGAGGCGCCGCGAGACAGCGCCTCGAATCCCACCGTCCCGGCGCCGGCGTAGAGATCGAGCACACGGGCGCCCACGACGCGATTACCGAGGATGTCGAAAACGGACTGGCGAACCATGGCGCGCGTCGGTCGCACCTCGCGTCCGTGCGGTGTGCTCACAACCCTGCCGCGCCAGGCGCCCGCGGTGATCCGGGTCTGGGCCAGGTGCTGCGGCCCCGTCTTCAGGCGTGGCATCGGAATGGCGTGAACCGGCGCACGCTCAGTCGATGTCGAAGACGGCGCGGTAGCCGTTCATCGCGTCCGACAGCGGCTGCCATTCGCTGAGGGTGGGGTCCGCATCCAGCCAGCGGAGCGCCGCCTGCCGGGCACGCTGGCCGAGCGCAACGTCGAGCAGGTCAGCCGCGAGCATGTCGGGAAGGCCATGCTGCCGCAGGCCGACGAGCTGACCGGGCCCGCGCAGCTGGAGGTCGCGCTCGGCGAGCTCGAACCCACTGTCCGTCGCTGCAACGGCGGCGAGCCGCTCCGAGCCCTCCTCGTCGATGCCGCCCTCGAAGAGCAGGCAGTACGACTGATGCTCCGCGCGGCCGACACGGCCTCGGAACTGATGCAACTGCGCAAGCCCGAAGCGCTCGGCACCCTCGATGACCATGACCGTCGCGTTGGGAACATCGATGCCCACCTCGACGACGCTGGTCGCCACCAGCACGTCCGCGTCGCCGCGCACGAACCGTTGCATCCGCTCGGACTTCTCGCGCGCCGGCATCCGCCCGTGGAGCAGTTCGATGCGCAGGTCGGGAAAGATCGTGGTGCTCAGCCGCTCGAACTCGGCTGTCGCGCTCTTGGCTCCGAGCTTGTCCGACTCCTCGATGAGCGGGCAGATCACGAATGCCTGGCGCCCCTTGTGCACTTCGGTGCGCACGAATTCGTATGCGCCGCTGCGCGCCTCCGGCCGCACGACCTCCGTCTCCACGGGACGGCGCCCGGGTGGCATCTCGCGCAACTCGCCGAGGTCGACGTCCCCGTACAGGGTGTTGGCCAGCGATCGCGGGATCGGCGTCGCGGTCATGGCGAGGTAGTTGGGCATCGCCCCCGATGTCTGGCGAAGTCGCTGCCGCTGAGCGACGCCGAAGCGATGCTGTTCATCAACAACGACGAGGCCGAGATTCACCATCGCGACGTCATCCTCGATGAGCGCGTGCGTGCCGACGATGAGCGAATCGTGTCCGCCGGCGAGACCCGCGAGGATCTCGCGCCTCGCTGCAGCGGACGTGCTGCCCACGAGCAGGCGCGGCGGCAGCCCGTGCTCGCCGAGCAACGCTTCGAGGGTCGCATGGTGCTGCCGCGCGAGGATCTCAGTGGGCGCCATCACCGCGGTCTGAAAGCCGGCGTGGTGGGTCATCAGCGCGGCGAGCGCCGCGACAACCGTCTTGCCGCTGCCGACATCACCCTGGAGCAGACGGTTCATCGGCCCTGGCGCAGCGAGATCGGTGAGGATCTCGTGCGCGGCGACGCGCTGACCGTCGGTGAGCTTGAAGGGCAGCGTGGCGACGAACCGTCGTGCAAGCTCGATGTCGTACGCGACGATCACGCCTGGCCCGCTCATGCGGCGCCGGCGCGCGCGTTCCGCTGCAACCTGCAACAGGAACAGCTCCTCGAACGCGATCCGCTCCCGCGCACGTGTCGCAATCTCGATGCTCTCCGGCTTGTGCACCTGGTACAGGGCTTCCGCGATCGGCATCAGTCCCTCGGCGTCGCGCACCGACGGCGGGAGCCGGTCTGGCACCTGGGTTGCGAAGCCGAGCAGGGGCTCGATCTTGGTGCGCAGGAAACGCGAGCTGATCCCTTCGGTTTCCGGGTAGACCGGCGCCAGCGTGCCGACGTGATGCTGGTCTGGGCCGAGACGTTCGAATGCAGGGTTGCGAAACGTCAACCCGGTCCTCGAAACCTCCACCTTGCCGCTGACGATCAGCTCCGTCCCCGGCTGCAACTGCTTGACGAGATATGGCTGGTTGAACCACACCGCGTTGGCCACCGCCCCGTCGTCCTCGAGGGTTGCCTCGACGAGCACCATCTTCTTGTACGGGGTCTTGCGCGCGCTGACGTTGCGGATCCGGGCGCGAACGGTCTGTGCCGGCCCAGGCCTGAGTGCGTACAGCGGGACCGTGGCCCGGGTGTCCTCATACCGGCGGGGCAGGTGGAAGAGCAGGTCCCGGACGGTGTTGAGGCCAAGCTTCTGGAGCCGCTGCGCCTGCCGCGGGCCGATACCGGTGATCCGGGACAAAGGCAGGTCGAGGTCGAGCGGCACATAGCCCGGTGTCACGATCGAAACGAGCGAAGTCACAGTCGTTCCATCGTGGCAGGCTCGCGCGATTAGTCCGCGCCGAGGCAGGCAACCCCGAGACCGCCGGGACCGCTGTATGCGCCCACCACGGGGCCGATCCGCCCGAGGACAGCGGTGACGTTCGAGACGGCCGCGCTGACCCGCGTCTCGAGGTCGGTCATCGACTCGGCCGCCGCAGCGTGGAATTCGGCGAGCCCGCGCAGCGGCAGGCTGCTGCGAATGTGCTCGACGATCAAGTCGATGCCCTTGGACCGGCTGCGCGGCCGCGCGATCGGCACCACCTCTCCGTCGCGCACGGCGATCAGCGGTTTGACGTTGAGCAGGCCGCCGACGAATGCCTGGGCGCGACCGATGCGGCCGCCGCGGTGCAGGTAGGTGAGGGTGTCGAGCAACACCATGATCGTGACCTTGCTCCGGCGCAGGGTCGCCTTCTCCGCGACCACTGCGGCGTCGTCGCCGGCCTTGATGTCGTCGAGCGCCGCGCGCACGAGCAACTGCAGACCACCGCTGACGCTCTCGGTGTCGACGAGGTGGATCCGGCTGCGGTCGAAGTCCTGCGCGGCGAGCGTCGCCGATTGCAGCGTCCCGCTGAGCTTGGCCGAGATGTGGAGTCCGACGACGTGGTCCGCGGGGTCGGCGAGCAGCGTGCGATAGAGAGTCGCGAACGCATCCGGTGATGGCTGCGACGTCGTGGGATGGATGGCGGTGTGCTCGAGCTTTCTGTAGAACTGATCCGCGTCGATGTCCACGCCGTCGCGAAATTGCTCCTCGCCGAAACGCACGATCAACGGCACCACGTGAACCCCCAGGGCCTCCGCATCCGCGACTGCGATGTCCGAGGTGCTGTCGGTGACGAGATGGATCACCTCACTCGAGCGAGAGCACGTACGGGTAGTGCTCCTGTCCTCCCGCCTGCAGCTCGAATTCAGTGCCCGGATGCTTGTCGCGCAATGTGGTGACGAGGGTCTCCGCGTCGTCGGCGCTGACCTCGTGGCCGCGATACACCGTGACCAACTCCGGTTTCGTCGACTGTGCGGTGAGCACGGCGTCGATCACGCCCAGGTAATCGCTGCCGACCTCCTTGATCTCGTCATCGACGACCGCGAGCACATCGCCGGTCTTGATGTCGTGCCCGTTGACGCTGGTGTCCCGAACCGCGTGGGTCACCTCGACCGCATGCACGGTCGCGATCGCGGCCAGCATGCGCTCGGCATTCTCGTCAAGGCTCGCGGTCGGATCGAAGGCGAGCAACGCGCTGATGCCCTGGGGGAGATTGCGAGTCGGCACCACGCGAACCTCGGTGTCCTCCGCAAGTGGGTTCACCTGCTCGGCGGTGAGGATGACATTGCCGTTGTTCGGCAGCAGGATCACGTTCTCGGCGTTCACGGCACGGACGCCATTGAGGAGATCCTCGATCGAGGGGTTCATCGTCTGCCCGCCGGTCACGATGCCGTCCGCGCCGAGGCTGCTCATGATTTCTCGGAATCCCTCACCCGGCGCCACGCTGGCGACGCCGATCGACTTCGGGGGAGCGTGAGGGTGCACCGCAGCAGCAGCGACCGCGGCCTCGGTACGCGCCTCGCGCTCCTCGGCCCGCTCGAGCACGTCGTGATGCTGCGCGGACATGTCCTCCACCTTGAGCTTGCTCATCCGTCCTCGAGACGACGCGGCGGCGATGAGTCCGGCGGGGTCACCCGTGTGGATGTGCACACGCACCAGCTCCGGGTCGCCGACCACCAGGGCCGACTCGCCGAGCGCGGCAAGCTCGGTGCGGATCGCATCGACATCGAGTCCGGGGCCGTTCAGCAGGAACTCGGTGCAGTACCCCCAGCCCTGCTCGCGCGGCGCCACCGCAGCCGCGCCGCGACGTGCCAGGGCAGACCCGGTGGCCTCCAGGTCCCCAGGGTTGGGAGGGAGCCGCAGCGCAGGCTCGCCGGATCGACGCAGGAGCGCCGGTGCGGGTGTCGCCGGCTGGGTATCGCCGACCGCTCGCGCAAAGCCCTCGAGGATCACCGCGAGGCCGAATCCGCCCGCGTCGACCACGTTGGCGTCGCGCAGCACCTGGAGCTGATCGGTGGTCCGCTCGACCGCGGCGTGCGCCTCGGCGACGACGCGCTCGAGGACGACGCGTATGTCGTCGGTGGTCTCGGCTGCGGCAGCGGCGGCGGCGGCCGCGTCGCGGACGACGGTCAGGATCGTCCCCTCGGTCGGCTTCATGACCGCCCGATACGCGACCGCGGACGCCTCGGTGATGGCGAGTGCGACACCGCTCGCGTCGAGGTTGGTGCGCTGCGCCGCCCCCTGGGCGAAGCCGCGGAGGATCTGCGAGAGGATGACTCCACTGTTCCCGCGCGCGCCCATGAGCGAGCCGTGGGCGGCGGCGGCGAGCACCGAGTTGGCTGCCGACGGCGCCGGGGCGTCGCGAGCCTCCTCCACAGACGACCGCAGCGTCAGGTACATGTTCGAGCCCGTGTCGCCGTCAGGGACAGGGAAGACGTTGAGGTCGTTGATCTCCTGCTGGTTCGCCTCCAGCCAGGAGAGCGCGGCGGTGAGGCCGGCCAGGATCTGCTCCCCGGAAATCTCCCGGAGCGGTTCGCGGAGCACGGCGAGCTCGGGTGCGGACTTAGTGGCGGACACCGTCAGCCTCCGCATGGATGCCCTGGACGTTCACGTTCACCGACACGACGGGCAGCCCGAGGGTCCGCTCCACCGAGTAGCTGACGGCGCTCATCAGGTTGTGGGCCACCTCGCTGATCCGGGTCCCGTATTCCACGATCACGTAGAGCTCGATCACGAGCCCGTCCGGTGTGACCTGGATCTCGACGCCGCGGTGGACGTTCTCCCGATTCAGGCGCTCGGCGATGCCGTCCCGCAGCCCCCGGGCCGCCATGCCGACGATCCCGTAGGTCTCGTTGGCTGCGTGGCCGACGATCGACGCCACGACCCGCGGCGAAACCTCGATCCTCCCGAGGGAGGCGGTGCGCGACAGTGCGTCAGACGCCCGGACCTTGCCTTTCACGTATCTCCGTAAGCCCGGTGGGGGCCTGTGGTAACCTCAGCGACCGGCCACCGGTGCAATCCGGAGGCCGCCGGGCGCCGCCGCGGTGGCTGCGGCCGATTCTAGTACGCCAGAGCGGGCGCGTCTCAGATGCGCGTTCCGACCAACGAGAGACCACGATGTCCCAACGCTGCGATATCTGCGGGAAAGGCCCGATGACCGGCAACAATGTGAGCCATTCGAAGGTGCACACGAAGCGTCGGTTCCTGCCCAACCTTCACGTCACCCACCTTGCGGTCAAGGGACGGGAAGTGAAGGCCAAGGTTTGCACTCGTTGCCTGCGGACCCAGGCCAAGGCGGCTCGAAGCTAGCGATCCGCTGCGCTTCCCAGTACGATCGGTCCGAGAGCGGCGGTTGGAGGCAAGGATGATGAGAGGGCGCGGGATCCTCCTTGGCGGGGCGTGTCTTGCGACCCTTGCCGGATTCACGATTGCCGTTTCCTCGGCGGGCGCGGTCCCGGGGGCTGGGGTTGCCCACTCGGGACGGGTCTCGAACTCCGCAGCGGCCACCCACGTCGCCATGGTGGCGGCGGTCCATCCCCTCTCGCGAACGGCGACAACCGGTCACGCCGCCACGCTCGCGTTCGTCGGCGCAGCCTCGGCAACCGCCCGGCCCCGGCAGCGACTGGATGCGGACGTGCCGCTGATCCCGTTGCAAATGGTTGGTGGCGTTTCGCCGAACGCCGGCGCTGTCGGGCCCTGGCGGTGAGCAGGGAGTGGTCATCACCGGCTCCGGATTCACCGGAGCCACGGGAGTGTCTCTTCGGCAACATCGACGTCACCCTCGACGGCGTATCCGTGTCTGCCGGACGCCGGCCGGGTGCTTCAAATTCGTCAGCGATACCGAAATCGATGCCGACACGCCTGAGGCGCCCCTCGGCACGGGCACCATCGATGTGACCGTCGACAGCGGTGCCGTGAACGGACCGGCGGACGACTACTCCTACTTCGATCCCCCCACGGTCACTAACGTCGACAGCCCGCAGGATCAGGGCGCGACCGGTATCGCCGTGACCGGGACCAACTTCTCGTACCCAGGCGTCAGCCCACTCACGAGTGGTGTCAGCGAGGTCGACCTCAACCCCACCGGCGTCGGTTCGACGATTCAGATCACCAACACGTGCACGGGGTCGCAGCCCAATTGCTTCGATTTCCAGGACGACGGTGACCTCACGTTCAACCTACCTGCCTCGGTGCCCGCCGGCAACTACGACGTCCAGGTGATCACACCCGGCGGAATGTCTGCGACCTCGTCCGCCGACGTCCTCACGGTGAACCCGGCGACCCCGCCGGCACCGACGTTGACGACGGTCGCCCCGCCAAGCGGCTCAACGGCAGGTGGCAACGCCGTGAACCTCACGGGCACCAGCTTCAACACCGCGACCGACGTGTTCTTTGGAAGCCGTGGACGTGACGAGCTTCACGATCCACAGCGACACGTCGATCACCGTGAGCTCCCCCGCGCACGCAGCGGGCGGTGTCAGCGTCACTGTCAAGAACCCGAGCGGCACGTCGGGAGGCCAGCCGTACACATACGTGACGCCGCGCCGACGTTGACGACGGTCGCCCCGCCAAGCGGCTCAACGGTGGGTGGCACCACCGTGAACCTCACGGGGACCAGCTTCGACACCGCGACCGACGTGTTCTTTGGAAGCGTGGACGTGACGAGTCTTCACGATCAACAGCGACACATCGATCACCGTGAGCTCCCCTGCGCACGCAGCGGGCGGTGTCAGCGTCACTGTCGAGAACCCGAGCGGCACGTCGGGAGGCCAGCCGTACACATATGTGACGCCGACGCCGACGTTGACGACGGTCGCCCCGCCAAGCGGCTCAACGTTGGGTGGCAACACTGTGACCTCACCGGGACCAACTTCACGGGCGCGACCGACGTATTCTTTGGGTCGAACGCTGGAGCTGTGATCCAGCCAGTGCTTCACGATCAACAGCCCGACACACGATCACGTGAGCTCCGCGCCGCGCACGCAGCGGGCGGCGTCAACGTCACCGTCGAGAACGCGCGGCGGCACCTCGAGACACCAGCCCTACACATATGTGACGCCGGCGCCGACATTGACGAGTCTCAGCTCCTCACGTCAGGGTCCACCGACGGTGGCACCAGCGTGACGCTCACAGGCACCAACTTCACTGGCGCCACGGACGTTCTTGTCGGATCGAACGACCTCACGCCGTGCCCATCGGCGCCGTGCTTCACACTCAACAGCGACACGCAGATCACAGTGACTATGCCGGCGAACGTACCAGGGGTCGTCAACGTCCACGTGACCACCCCGGGCGGGACCACGACGGAGATCGTGCAGTACACGTACGACGCGCCGGCACCGACGGTGACCAACGTGTCCCCCAACTCTGGCGCGCTCGCTGGCGGCTCGATCGTCAGACTCACCGGCACCGGATTCCAGGCAGCGGGCACACCGATCATCTCTCAGGTGACGGTCGGCACCACGGCCGTCACCGTGACGCCGTGCGGTCGTATCGCCCACTGCTCCGTGCTTCACCGTGACCAGCGCGACCTTGATCACCATCGGATTCATGCCGCCTGGTGCTGCGGGTGCCGTGAACATCACCGTCACCAATCCGACCGGCACCAGCCCGACGTCGTCGGCGAACACCTACACGTACAGCACGTCTTTTCCGACGGTCACCAGCGTGTCCCCACGGAACGGTGCGATGAGCGGCGGGGAAGCGATATTCGTGAATGGCAGCGGCTATGGGCTGGCGGGCCAGGACTTCGTCACCGATGTGTTCTTTGGCACCACCGATGTTCCGGACTCGAACCCCTACCCATGTCCGAGCAGTTCTGGCGGCTGCTTCGAGGTGGTCGGCCCCAACCAACTCGCGGTCTACACGCCTGCGAACGCGGCGGGGACCGTGCACGTCACCGTGACCACCGGAAACGGGACGACCCAGCCGGGGACGCTTGACCAGTACACGTTTGTGGCTCCCGGTGCCTACACCGCTTTGACCCCATATCGAGTGTGCGACACGCGCCCGGCCGGTCCGGGTATCGCCCATAACCAGTGCAACACCGGCGTGGGGACCAACAAGACGCTCGGTCCCAAAGGCACGGTGACGGCACAAATCACGACCAACACGGCTGGACAGGTGCCCATGGGCGCTCAGGCGGTTGTGGTCAACGTCACTGCGATCGACCACAGCACCTCGTCGACGTATGTCAATGCGTTTCCCACGGGTGGATCACCTCCGCTCGCCTCGAACATCAACCTGTCCGGCGGGAAGGTCGGGACCAACCTCGTGATCGTGCATCTGAGCACCGGCGGGCAGATCACGCTCTTCAACTCGGTCGGGAGTACCGACGTGATCGTCGATGTCGAGGGGTACTTCGCAACCCCTCCCGGAAACAACGCCGGTCAATTCCACAGCATCCCGCCGCTCCGTGTCTGCAACTCGCGCGCGGGAAAAAATACCGAGTGCGCCGGGACGACGAACAACCCGATCGTCGGTGGGCTCTGGCGTGACGTGGTGCTCTCCGGGGGAGGGACGCCGTCGATTCCAACGTCCGGCGCCGCCGCCGCAGTCTTCAACCTCACCGCCGTTCTGGGAACGAAGCCGACGTTTCTCTCGGTCGCGCCCGCGCTGACGAATCACACGTGCCCGACCACCGCCCCCGCGTTCTCGAATGTGAACCCCGCAGCCGGGACCGCCCTCCCGAACCGCGTCATCTCGAAACTGGGTCCGAACGAGGACGTGTGCATCTTCAGCGCCGCGGGCAGCATCAATTTCATCGTCGACGTCGATGGGTGGTTCGGATCCGCGAGCGCGCCTGCGGGGGTCCTCTTCTACTCGGTCCCACCAACTCGGGTCTGCGACACGCGATCCGCGTCGTGCGCGATCCCGCCGGGTTCGCCGGGGCTCACCCCCGGGCAGATCGAACCCATTGCCATAGCCGGCCAGACTGCGGTCCCCGCGGACAACCTGCACTCAACCGCACCGGTCGCGGTGGTTGCAAATGTCACCGGAGTCGCCGGTACGGGGACGACCTTCTTCACGCTGTACCCAAGCGATGCGGCGAGCAGGCCTGAGGCGTCCGATCTGAACCCGGGCGTCGGGCAGGTGATCGCCAACCTCGCGATCGTCGGTATAGCGACAACCGGCACGCACGAGGGGGATGTGAGCCTCTACAACGCCGCCGGTGATATCAACGCCATCCTCGACGTCGCAGGCTGGTTCCAGTAGAGGGAACCGGGCGGAGCCGGCTCGCCGCGTACAGCGGCCGCCAGGAGTTCCAGGCCGTGGACGATCCTCGGGCCGGGGCGGCTGAAGTACGCGGAACCGTCGACCACGAGAACCCTGCCGGAGCGCGTGCACTCGAGCTCGTCGAACCCGGGGCGTGACGCCACCTCCGGAACCAGCTCGAGCGTCCGCGCGAGGCCGTAGCCGCAGGGCATCAGGATCATGACCTCGGGTCGCGCGCCGACCACCTCGTCCCAGGACACGTATCGCGACGGTGCCCCTTCCTCGCCCAGGACGTCGACACCGCCCGCAAGCCGGACCATCTCCGGCACCCAGTGGCCGCCGACCATGAGCGGGTCGGTCCATTCGA
The DNA here is from genome assembly GCA_963791435.1 of Candidatus Dormiibacterota bacterium. GTDB lineage: Bacteria > Chloroflexota > Dormibacteria > Aeolococcales > Aeolococcaceae > Palsa-851. The sequence continues at coordinate 424,095 of CAWBSL010000002.1, read as the reverse complement.
TGCAGACGACACGCGGCCGAGGGCTCGGCGGCTCCAGCGCGGCGATCGCATCGAGGCGCGTCCGCATCTCGTTCGCGACGCGATTGGCTCCATCGATGTGTCCGGTCGCGACTCCGACCTCCTCCACCGACTGGCAGATTTCCTCCACCGTCCGGGGTTCGAGCGACAGGACCGGGATCTCGGCGGGGAGACGCCGCACCGCACGGGTCACCTCGCCGTAGGCGACGGCGCAGACATCGCACAGCTCCTGGGTCACGATGAGATCCGGCTCGAGCGCCGCGAGTGCCGCCTCGTCGAGCCGGTAGATGCTCGACCCCGCATGACGTGCCGCGTGGATATGCCGATCGATATCACCGGGGGCCGCGCCATCGGTCGCCAGCAGGCTCGAGGTCACCTGAGGAAGATCGCGCGCAGCGGAAGGGAAATCGCACTCGTGGGTCACCCCCACCACGCTTTCGCCCGCGCCGATTTCGAAGAGGATCTCGGTGGCGCTGGGCAGCAGTGAGACGACCCGCGACCCTGCGCTCATGAAACCGCGCGCTGCGCCACCGCATGCTGCCCGCGGAGGTCGCGCAGCAATGACGCCATCTCGATGGCGGCGTCGGCGGCCTCGGCCCCTTTGTTCCCGAGCCTGCCGCCGGCGCGATCGGTGGCCTGTTCGACCGTGTCGACGGTGAGCACGCCGAACGTGGCCGGGACACCGGTCGTGGCGTGCACCGAGGCGATGCCATCCGCCGCGGCGCGGGCAACGTACTCGAAGTGCGGGGTGTCGCCACGGATCACGGCCCCGAGGCAGACGATCGCGTCGACGTCGCCGGCTTGCGCGAGCTCGCGCGCCGCGATCGGTATCTCGAAGGCGCCGGGGACCCACACGACGTCGATGCCGCCTTCGGCGACACCGCGTTCGCGAAGTGTCGCTATCGCGCCGTCGAGCAGGCGCGTGGAGATGATGTCGTTGAAGCGCGAGACCACGATGCCGATCCGCATGGCGGTGGCGTCGAGACTGCCGGTGTGCACGATCGCGCCGTCGATCGGCGCTCCGGCCGAACCGGCTTCGGCGTCATATCGTGTCGACGGCATCTTCGAAATCCAGGCTGTGGCCGAGCTTTTCCTGCTTGACCCGGAGATATCGCTCGTTGTGCGCATTCGCCGGGATCACCAGCGGAATCTGATCGGTGACCTCGAGCCCGTACCCGCTCAGGCCGTAGTACTTGCGCGGGTTATTGGTGAGCACGACCATGCGCCTGACGCCGATGTCGGAGAGAATCTGCGTGCCGATCCCGTAGTCGCGTTTGTCAATCGGGAGTCCGAGGCTCAGGTTGGCTTCAACGGTGTCGAGTCCGCGATCCTGGAGCGCGTACGCGCGCAACTTGTCCATGAGCCCGATACCGCGGCCCTCCTGGCGCAGGTAGACGAGGACACCGCGGCCGGCATCGGCGATCATCGCCATCGCCTTGTGCAGCTGCGCCTGACAGTCGCATCGCTGTGAACCGAAGACGTCGCCGGTGAGGCATTCGCTGTGCACACGCACAAGGACTGGATCGTCACCGCGCACGTCGCCCCAGACGAGCGCCACGTGCGTGACATGCGTGATCACATCCTCGTAGGCATGCGCCACAACGGTGCCGTACTCGGTGGGCAATGTCGTGGTCGCGCCTCGCTCGACCAGGCGCTCGTTGCGCCGGCGGTAGGCGATGATGTCGTCGACGGTCACGATCTTGATCGAGTGCTCGGCGGCAAACGTGTCGAGATCCGGGCGTCGCGCCATGCGTCCGTCAGCACGCATCACCTCACAGATGACGCCCGCGGGAAAGCGACCGGCCAGCTTGCAGAGATCGACGATCGCCTCGGTCTGACCGGCGCGTTCGAGCACCCCGCCCACCGCCGCCCGCAGCGGAAATGTATGGCCGGGCTTGGCAAAATCGCTTGGCTTCGCGTGCTCGTCACAGAGCAGGCGGATGGTGGTGGCGCGATCGAACGCGCTGATCCCGGTGGTGACACCGTGGCCGATCGCCTCGACGGTGACCGTGAATGCCGTTCCGAAGCGCGAGGTGTTGTCGTCCACCATCGCGCCGACGCCGAGCTCGTCGAGACGCCAGCCTTCGACGGGGACGCAGATGAGGCCGCGCCCGTGCGTCGCCATGAAATTGACCGCCTCGGGTGTGATGCGATCGGCGGCGATCGCCAGGTCACCCTCGTTCTCGCGATCCTCGTCGTCAACGATGATCACGAACTTGCCCGCGCGGATATCCGCGATTGCCTCCTCGATGCTTGCGAGACTTATCGCCGCTGTCCCTCCGCCGCTGCTGTCGCGAACATCGAGGCGCCGTTTCGTGCCCCGAGCGTCCGTGCGACGTAGCGTGCGATCAGATCCACCTCGAGATTCACGGTCGTGCCGACCCGCCACGCGCCGGCGACAGTGGCGCTCAGCGTCACCGGGATGAGCGACACCGTGAACGCCGCCTCGAAGACATCGACGACGGTGAGGCTGATGCCGTCAACTGCGATGCAGCCCTTCTCGCTGACGAGTTCGATGAGGTCGTCCGGTGTGGCGATGGTGACCCAGCGGGCGTTGCCGTCCTCCCGCATCGCGGTGACGATCCCGGTGGCATCCACGTGACCGGACACCATGTGGCCACCAACGCGATCGCCGAGGCGCAGGGCGCGCTCGAGGTTCACCGTGGCGCCATCCGGTATCTGGCTCAGTGTGGTCCTGTGGAGTGTCTCCGGCATCACGTCCGCGGCGAAGCCCTCGGCAAAGACGGATGCGACCGTCAGGCACGCGCCATTCACCGCGACGCTCTCGCCGATCTCCAGGTCCGTGAACGGCGTCCCCGGCACGATCTCGATCCGCCCGGCGGTGCGCCCGTGGACGGTCCCGAGGCTTTCGATGATCCCGCTGAACACTCTGTTGTCTCCTCGATCTCAGCCTACACAGTATCCGGTCACCACGAGATCGGGGCCGGCCGTCTCCACCGACACGTCGTGAAGCAACGGCGCTGCTGCGAGAGTTGGGGCGCCCGTTCCGCCGACGGCCCCTGGGGCTCCAACGCCGCCAATGATCCTCGGCGCCAGCATCGCCACCACCTTGTCGACGAGCCGCGCGTCGAAGGCCGACCCGAGCACGCCGGCGCCGCCCTCGATGAGGAGGCTGATGATGTTGCGGGCGCCGAGGAGCGCGAGCAACGCCTCGAGGCTGATGCCGCCCGGCCCTCCGTCGACGACCTCGACGTGGACACCGGCCGCGCGCAGGCGCGCCGCCCGCTCCGGACTGGCGAGTTCCGTGGTCGCCACCAGCACCGATCCGGTTCTGGTGTCCAGGACGCGAGCACCTTCGGGAACACGCAACTCGCTGTCGAGGACCACGCGCAGCGGCGAGCGTCCGCCCGCGAATCGGGTGGTCAGCGCCGGATCGTCCAGCAGGACGGTGTTGATCCCGACCAGGACGGCGTCGTGGCGATGACGCAGGCGGTGGGCGATGGCGCGGGACGCCTCGGACGTGATCCACTGCAACTCGCCGCCCGCCGTCGCGATCCGCCCGTCGAGCGACGCGGCGAACTTGGCCGTGACAAACGGCAGTCCCGTGCTGATGTGCTTCACGTAGAACTCGTTGAGGCGTCGCGCTTCTGCGCCGCGCAGACCGATCTCGACGACGATGCCGGCGGCTCGCAGCGCATCGATACCGCGGCCGGAGACCCTCGGGTTCGGGTCGATCATGGCAACAACAACACGGCGCGGCGCAGCGGCGATGAGCGCATCGACACACGGCGGAGTGCGTCCCTGGTGCGCGCACGGCTCGAGCGTGACGTACACGTCTGCCCCGCGCACCCGATCCCCGGCAGCGCTGAGCGCGACAACCTCCGCGTGCGCCTGACCGGCGACGGCGTGGTATCCGGTCGCGATCACCTCTCCGTCCCGCGCGATGACACAGCCCACCATCGGATTCGGGCTCGTCGCAAAGTCGGCGCTTCTCGCTGCCGCGAGGGCGGCGTCCATCAGCGCCTCGTCGGCGCTGGGAGATCCGGTCACGCTCGTGCGGGCACCCGTGGCGGGGAGAGGGTGCCGTCGGGCCGCAGGATGCGGCGCGCCTCGAGGTCGGCGCGCAGCTGGCCGCAGGCCGCGTCCGCATCACCGCCCCGCGTATCGCGGACGGTGACGCGCGCGCCCTGCAGCGCAGCGAGAAAACGGCGAGCGACCGCCGGCTCCGGTGGGCCCCACGGACTGCCGTCGATGCGATTCATCGGGATGACGTTGATGTGCGCCTGCGCGCGCCGCGCCAGGTCGCGGAGGCCCTCCGCCTGCTCGAGCGAATCGTTGACGCCACCGATCAGGCACCACTCGAAGCTCAGCCGCCTGCCGCTCCGCTCGGCGTAGCGGCACGCGACGTCGAGCACCATGCCGAGCGGATAGGTCTTGTTGATGGGAACGAGGCGATCCCGCAACTCGTCCGTCGCCGCGTGCAGCGACACGGCGAGGGTGACCGGCAGTCCGGACGCAGCGAGTTGCTCGATGCCGGGAGCAACCCCGCTCGTGGACACCGTGATCCGCCGCGGGCTGATGCCCGCCTCGGCGGTGAGCACGCGGAGCGACCCCAGCGTTGCCGCGACATTCGCGAGTGGCTCCCCCATCCCCATGAAGACGATGTGGGTCACCGGTCCCATGCCGCGCTCGTGGAGCGCTCGCGACGCCGCCCGCACCTGGTCGACGATCTCGGCCGTCGTGCAGTTGCGGCGCAGCCCCATGTGCCCGGTGGCGCAGAACGGACATCCGACTGCGCATCCCACCTGGCTGCTGACGCAGACCGTCGAGCGCCGCCGGGAGTCCGCTCGCGCCGGCGTTTCCATCGCCACCGTCTCGATGGTCTGGCCGTCGGCGAGACGGCAGAGGAGCTTGATGGTCTCCCCGCCGTCGGCGAGGACCTCGGTGTCGACGCTCACCGTCGAGAACTCGAATTCGGCGGCGAGCCCGTCCCGGAGTGCTGCTGGAAGCTGCCGCACCGACTGGAAGTCGGGGACGAACGGCTGCCAGACGGCTGCCCGGATCTGGCGGGCGCGCCAGGCCGGTTCGCCGAGGCGGGACAGGGCCTGGACCACGGACTCCTCGTCCGCGGTGCTCAAAGCTCGGGTGGGCATCAGTCCATGGTACGGACGACCGCGTCTGCCGCCGTCAACCTCGTAGGCTCCCCTGCGTATGAATGGGGTTCTCGCCGCCTTCATCGGCGTGCCCGCGACGATGCTGGTCGCCGGAGGGCTCGGCATCATCGGGCTCGCGATCTACACCCGGGTGATCGGCACCCGTCGCGGCCGGCGGCCGATCCACTGGGGACATGTGTCGCTGGGGACCGTGATGTTCGGCCTGGGGGTGCTGCTCCTCTGGGTGGAGATCATCACCTTCGGCGCGACCTGACGGCTTCAGCGCTGGCCGATCAGGCTGAGGAACTCGTTGCGCGACTTGTCGTCGTCGCGGAGGCAACCGGTGAGCGACGACGTGACCGCCGAGCTGTTCTGCTTCTCCACACCACGCATGGCCATGCAGAGATGGGTCGCCTCGATGACGACGCCGACGCCCTGCGGTTCGAGGACCGACTGCAGCGCGTCCGCGATCTGGGTGGTGAGGCGCTCCTGCACCTGAAGGCGGCGGGCGAACATGTCGACGATGCGGGGGATCTTGCTCAGTCCGAGAATGCGCCCATCCGGGATGTATGCCACGTGCGCCTTGCCGAAGAACGGCAGGAGGTGATGCTCACAGAGGCTGTACACCTCGATGTTGCGGACGACCACCATCTCCGAGTACGGCTCCTCGAAGATTGCGCCGTTGACGAGCTGCTCCACGCTGCTCGCGTAGCCGCTCAGGAGAAACCGCAGGCTCCCCGCCACACGCGAAGGGGTTCGGATGAGCCCGGCGCGATCCGGATCCTCGCCGATCTCCTGGAGCAGCGAGTGGACCAGCGGCGCGATCGGGTCGGAGGGCTGTGGATGTGTGGTCACTGCGAAGCGATGATGACGTTCGTGAATGGCCCGGCGCCGTCGACGCTCGGCATCAGGCCGGCTTCACCGAGGGCGGGTCGTCGTGACCCATGGTCGCGTCACCGACGCTGACGAGGAGGTCCCAGGAATTACGTAGTGCGCCCACCAGGAGGGCCACGGAGGCGCCGACGAACCACGAGAGACCGACGTCGTAATTGCCGCCAACCAGGATGAGGCCGCCGACGAGGACGGCCACAAACGTCGCCCCGGTCAACCCGAATCGGAGCATGAGGTGGCCGAAGCTCAGGGCTCGGCGGCTACTGCGGATCCCGGCGACGAGCGGACGGCCGATCAGGACGAACCCGAAAACCCCGGCGCCGAACAGGTTCCACCCGGTCCCCGAGGAATTGCTGTCCGGGATCACCATGAAGAGCGCGACGACCAGTGTCAGCCCGAGGCTCGCGAGCGTGATCCGGGCCAGGGATTTGACGTCGGCGTGCGTGACCACGATCCGGAGATGCAGGGAGAGACCGACAAAGAGCAATCCGACGAGGCTCGCGGCCGCGGTCCCCACGATCATGTAGAAGTCATGCCAGCTCTGGATCGCGGTCCCGAAGTTCATGTGAGCGGAGTTCTGACTGCTGCGATCGATCTGCGATCGGCCGCAGGTCCACCAAAGATCTGAATGCATTCGTTTTCGACCGTACCGCCGCTTTCGATCCCGCGCCCTTAGTATCAGTCGCCCCAGGTGGTGCGATCGAATCGAGGAGCGAGGTTGGAGCGAGGATGAGCTCGGATGGAGGGTCGGTTGCCGGCGCGAATGCCCGGCCGGCCCTCTCCGTGGTCAAGCTGACCAAGCGCTTCGGCAACCGCACCGCCTTCGAGGATCTCTCGCTCGAGGTCGCGCCCGGCGAGGTGTTCGGGTTCCTCGGACCCAACGGCGCCGGCAAGACCACGACCGTGAGAACGCTCGGGACCTTGATCGCGCCCACGTCGGGAGCGGCGACCATCGCCGGCATCCCGCTCACCCCTGCGAACGGCGTCGAGATCCGCCAGCACATCTCGATCATGCCGGAGGCGCCCGGCCTGTACTCACGGCTCAGCGTCACCGAGAATCTGCGGTTCTTCGCAGGTTTGTACGGGCTGCACAATGCCGGTCCGCGCATCAGCGATGCGTTGGGCGCCGTCAACCTCGCGGATCGCGCGGCGGATCTGTGCGGCAGCCTGTCGAAAGGACTCCGCCAGCGTGTCGGGCTCGCGCGCGCGATGCTCACGGAGCCCGAGATCATGTTTCTCGACGAGCCAACATCCGGCCTCGATCCGGTGGCTGCGCGCGAAGTCCACGACCTCATCAGCGGCCTCCGGCAGAAGGGCGTGACCATCTTCCTGACGACCCACCGGCTCGACGAGGCGCAGCGTCTCTGTGATCGAGTGGCCATCCTGAACACGACGCTCCGGACTGTCGGGCGTCCAGGTGACCTCCGCGAGGAGAATTTCAACAAGGCGCTCGTCGTCACGGTCGTCGCGCCGCTCCGTGATCCGGGCGGCCTCTTCGACGGTGTGAGCGGCATCGAGAGCTGGCGCTCCACGGATACAGCGTCCTACGAGCTCACGGTCTCCGATCCGAGCGTTGCGGCGCCGGAAGTCGCGCGTCGCCTCGTTGGCGCGGGTGCGGACATCCTGTCCATCGGCGAGGCCCAGCATTCGCTGGAGGACGTGTATCTGAAGTTGGTCGACGAGGACGTCGAGGCCCGAAAGTCTTGATGCGGCTCGATTTTTCGCGCATCGGCGCGGTGATCCGCAAGGAGCTCACCGACTACCGGCGCAAGCGATCGATCGTCGTGGGCATGGCCATCCTGCCGTGCTTCTTTCTCGTCGAGCCGGTGGTGGCGATCTTCGTGGTTGCTGCCGCAACGTCCGGGTCGGACCCGAACGTGGTGTTCCCGCTCCTCTACCTGCTCCTGATTCCGGTGTTCACCCCGCCGACACTCGCCGCATACACGATCGCGGGTGAGCGCGAGCAGGGAACGCTCGAGCCGTTGCTCACGACACCGCTGGGACAGCAGGAGTTCATCATCGGCAAAGCGGCGGCGGTGATGATTCCGACCCTGGCGCTCTCGTATGGACTCTTTGCGGTCTTCCTCGTGTGCGTTCGGCTGATCGCGCCCGCAGTGGAGTCATCTGCCGTGTTCCACCAGGGTGGACTCATCGTGGTGATGGTGGTGCTGACGCCACTCCTGGCCGCCTGGTCGATCTGCATCGGGATGGCAGCGTCGGTGAGAGCAAACGAGGTTCGCGTCGCGCAACAACTGGGCATGCTCGGTGGCCTGCCGGCCATTGCGTTGATCCTGCTGATCTCGCTTGGGACGATTCAGCCGGACCTGACATTTGGCATCAAGTTCGGCGTCATTCTCCTGTTCGTGGATGTGGCCGCACTGCGCATCGTCTCGCGGTTGTTCAATCGCGAACGCCTCGTGACCGGATCCAAAGCAAGCCGATCCTGACGGCCCGATGCGTCGGGCTATTGGGTCGCGACGGCAAAGACGACGAATGCAACGTACGCGATCAAAAGGATGATCGCTCCGCCGCGGCGAAGTCCGCGTGCGAGCAGGATCAGTGCCAGGAAGCTCATGCCAAGAAGCCACACGACGTAGCTCGCCGGAACGGCACGGCCCAGATCAGGGAAGACGAGCAGCGGGATGGCGATGCCCGCAACAAGGTTGAGCGTGTTGCTGTTGAACGTCGCGCTCACCACCGCGGCTCCATGACCGTCGGCCGCAAGACGCACGGCGGCATACGCATTCGGCAGGCTCGTGGCGGCAGCGAGCGCGATCACACCAACCAGAAGACTTGCAACGTGCAAGCGTCCACCGAGCGTGACCGCCCCCTGCACCATCACAAACGATCCGAGCACGATGAGCACGAGCGCCGGGATCACCAGGAGGACGGGCCGCCATGCGCGCTCGGGATGTGTGGGCACCAGCGCCTCGAGCTCGGCCTCGAGTTCGACACTCTCCGCAGCCGTCTCGCGTGATGCCTGCGCGAGGAAGTGCGTCACGAACTGCGGCAAGCGAAGACGCTGGAGGCGGGCCGGCGGTACGGCGAGAATCCCCAGGTAGGGGACGAAGACGAGCAGCATCACGAGCCATCCGACTGCAGTGGGAATGTCGCCGAGGACGGCAAGGCCGATGGCGATCGTCACCACGATGGCCACGCCGGCATCGAGGATGACGGCCGACCGGTGCACACGAACCTCGCGCGCGGCAAGGGCTGCTCCTCCGAGCAGGATCGCGATATTGAAGATGTTCGACCCGAACACAACGCCACCCGCGGTCGCTGCCGACCCGCTCGCGACCGCCGACACTGAGGACGATATCTCCGGGGAGTCAGCGCCGAGAGCAACGATCAGCCCGACGATGCCCCCGAGCAGACCGAGATTTCTCGCGAGGACACCGACGCCACGCACGAGAAACTCACTCGCAACGAGCGTGACCACCAGCGCGACGAGAGCGACGGCGAGGACGGCGCCGTCTGAAAGTCCACTCATCCGTACGGAGTTGACCACGCCGTGGCGCCGCAATGTGCCCGAGACCCAGGTGCCTCTCGCGCGGCGACGCTGTTGCGGCCGAGCTGCGCTTCGGGTGACTCGGTGTCAGAAGGCGAGGTCGACCACCAACGCGTCCGTTTCACGTGCTCGCTCGCCCCTGCGATGCAGGACGCCGTCGACCGTCAAGACCGACCCCGACTCAGGGGGTATGGACTGCGAGCATCGAGATGCGGCGGCCCGCCACGCCGTCGGTGACCAGATAGGTCCCAGTCAGCCGGTTGATCTCGCTGCCGTCGCTCCGCCGGCGCGAGAACGTTCCCCGGTACAGCGCCGATGTGGCATTCAGGACGGTGACCTCGGAGTCGAGGATCTCGCTGTTGTTATACGAAGCGGCACGCATCCCATCAACCTGCGGTTGTATCCCCGCGACGACCTGGTCGTCGGTCGTCAGCGCGTAGCAGCCGTCGTCCGTGGTGATCAAGAGCGGCACGCCGTAGTACTCGAGCAGCGAAGCCGTCTCGCTCCCGCCTCGCCCACATGCCGCGAACGCTTCGAGGTACTCGTCGAACCAGCGGCTCACGTCGTTGCTGTCCACGATCACGGAAGATATCGCGGCTGCACCGCGGCCGGCAAGAGCTGAAGACGGCTAGTGAAATGCGAGGGCTTTGAAAGCAAACGTCGGATTCGAAGCCAGGTGGATCGTTCGCTTGAGCGACAAACGCAGTGCGCCGCTTGACGACGCTTGCATTACCTTCACCGACTCGACTAAGCTCCGGCGAACCTACAAGCAAACGGGATGGAGGGGACATCGTGCGGAAGCTTCGACACCGCCGGATGCGCTTGGCTGCAACCGCAGTGAGCGCCGTTATGCTGGTCGCGACTGGCGTCATTGTTCCTTTGGGAGTTGCCGCGGCACCAAACATCACTGGATGTGAACCAGGAACGTTCTATAACGTGAGCACCAACTACGGCGCACGATTCGATGGCATTGGCCAGGTCTACGAAGACCCGAACTACGGCAACACGACGTCAATATCGGACACCTCGGTGACGACGACGGGTACCGCTGAGATCACTTTCGATGTCGGCGGTTCGGTCACGATTGGCGGCAGTGCCGGCGTGAATCTCGGGATCGTCGAGGTGGGGGCCAACGCATCGGCCGAAGTGTCGCTACACGTTTCAGCGGCAGTGAGCATCGCCCTCAGCGGAACACACGGAATCCAAGTGCCAGTCCCTCCGGGGGAGTACGCAATCACTCAGTGGGGTAGCACACGCGTCTACACGTACGGCTATTACGAGACGGTCCTTTCCAATTGCACGGTGACGTTTGGAAAGTGGATGTATACGATGGTTCCGACGGTCCTGCTCGGCCTCGCTCACGGAGCGTTCACGAGCCCGAAGGTGCCCTGGATTACGAACAATCAGTGGTAGTGATGGGTCCGGTCGCCTGAGGCGTTTAGGGGCCGCTGCCCCTAACGCCCGGCGGCGGTACTCTGCGGGATTGCTGCTGCTTGCTGTCGCCGGTCCACAAATGTCCGGCTGCGCGGGTACCGTCGTGCCAAGCTCAGGCCCTCCGACAATTCCCGCCGCGCTTCTCACGACGCCGCGCGCCACGCCGGCTGTTCTGGCCACACTCCCACTCGCCGGGGCAACTCCTGAAGGAGCGACGGTACTTTTGCGCGTGACGCACGGGATTGGTTCTGCTTCACTTCCCGTGCTCATTCCGGATGGAACCATTTACGTCGAAACGACGTGCGTCGGCATCGGGATGCTCAAGCTCATCTCGACCAACAACGTGTTTGGGGTGGGTATTGAACCCTGCGTTGGGCAGGTCACTACGACCACGGCGCCGGCATACGCGTCCGATCTCCCGAAATACGTCGGCAAGCCCATGACGCTGCGCGTCACAGCTGATCCATCGATGACGTGGTCGATCTATATTGCGGAATTGCCGCACGCGGGTACGCCTCTCCCCTGACGGCGGAACGTACCCCAGACGTGTGCACCCCCGCGGCGGGGTGAGCCCTCGAGCGCACCCGCCGCCGGCTTTCGCTGAGATGCGGGTCGAGTACCAGGCGAAGATCAACGAGAAGATGCCGAGAAGGAACGGCAGCCTGCTTCCTCGTCGCTTGTCACCAAGTTGCTTACCAGAAGGATCGTGCGAGATACGGGGTAGATCGCCGCAGACTTCGGCGACCCAGCCCGTATGTCAGAACGCGATGTCGTTGCTCGGAGGGGGCGGCGGTAGTGAGGGCGGAGCTGCAGGTGCGGCTGAAGCCTGCCACCCGGTGGCGGCTCCAGCTTTGTAATAGGCACGACGGCGCTGCGCCTCGTCGTGACTCACGATTTCCTTCCCGAAGGGCGCCAGCGCGAGGCCGGCGAGCTTGAAGTCCTGAATAGCCAGCGGAATCGTGATGATCGGGATACACAGCAGCAGGCCGGTGACGAAGTGCATCAAGGCCATGTACCAACCGCCAAGCACGAACCAGAGGATGTTCCCGCAGCCAGATTTCAACGAGGAAGCACCGGGTCGATCAGCAACAGTCCTGCCGAAAGGCCAGAGCGCAAACCCGGCGAGCTTGAACGACTGGATTCCGAAGGGAATCGTGATGATGAAGACGCAGTTCAGGACGCCTGCGATGAGGTAGCCAATGCACAGCCAGAATCCCGCAAGGACGAGCCAGATGATGTTGCCCGCGATCTTCATTGCTTATCCCTTCCCACGGTGCGAGTTCTCCTCAGCATTGGCAGCCTGCGCGACACTATCGCGGCCGTCTGTACGGCGGCGGACACTCGACGCATACTGGATCGGGGAACCGCTCATCGGCGGAGCCTCACCTGGAACGGATCACGATGCCCTTCGACCGTCGACTCGCGCTCATGAGCGCCGCGGGCTGCGATATCCAACGCGCGTCGCCGATGACCACACGTACCGTTTACAAACGCAGGGGAGGTTCCGGGACGACGTGAGCGCGGTGACAGATGAACAACGACACTGCTGGCATGCGACCACGGCATCGCATTCTGATGACGTGCGGAACAAGCTCATATAGCCGCCGCTATAGCTGGTAGTACGTCCGGCCCAAAGGGAGTGCGATGAAACGACTACTGATGCTCAGTGTCATGGGAATGACGTTCCTGGCCGTTGGATGTGGGTCCGAATCGACTGCGCAGCCCACCGCGTCTGGGGCTGGAGCGCAAGGAAGTCCGACCGCCGCGATCGTAGCGAAGCCCACGTCCAAGCCAGCTCCCGCTGTCGCTAAGTTTCCCGCTGCGTGCGAGGCGATTGTGCTCGGCAAGTCCAGCGCTTGGTCAGCTGCAGAGACACACTGGCTCAGCGCCGAGAACGCGGCCACGAGCGATAGCTCCGTCACACTTGCCTTCTTTCAACTAGTCGCCGACACTGGCAGCCTCGCCTTGGACACTTTGGGAGGCAAGACATCGGCTGTGGACTTGGCGACGTACAACACCGACCTTGCGGCCGTCAGCACTTACGTTGCTGGCTGCTGAATTTAGGCTGCAACTCGTGGGACTCTGCGCCAGTCCGAATTCGACTTCCCGAAGGTGATCCGATGACCTCACCGGAACGTGCAGTTGCCAAGCTCTTCCTTCCAGGTTACCGGCATCGAAACGCATCGCGCTCGATGTTCGAAACGATGCGCGGCCACCGTGAGCAGCAGATCGCATACGCGCAGCGGTGGCTTGAAGCAGAGGGCCACTGGACCAACGAGGAGTGGCGTGTCCTTCTCTCGCAACACCCCGTTTGTGTCGGCTGCGACAAACAGTGGACCACCGCCCGGGTCGCCGAGGTCGACCACATTGTTCGCTTGGTCGACGGCGGGACGCACTGGATCAGCAACCTCCGACCACTGTGTCACTCCTGTAACCAGCGCAGGCCGCTACACCTAGCGTGATGATCGACTGAGACAGAAGGATCGCAGTCCCTGCTGGCAGGGTGAAATGGTCTGCCGGTGCCGGGGTACGGCTTGAGGCAATCGGGCGGGAGGAGCGACCACCTGGGGAACACCTTGACGCCCAGGAACTCATGAACGGCCAGCGTTGACCCTTATCTGACCCCTGCAGGGGGTCAATTCAAGGTCATTCCAGGGGACTCCTGACTACGGTTTCGCATTCGGAAGACCCTATGCGGTGGTGCCGAGGAAGGGACTCGAACCCTTACAAGGTTGCCCTCACCAGCCCCTCAAGCTGGCGTGTCTACCAATTCCACCACCTCGGCACGGGTACCCGCGTGAGCTCACCGAGCAGACGCGGCTCGGCCATTCTACAGGCGGACGGTCCGGCCACCCGGAACTTGCTGAATCGGGCTCCCCCGGTGTGCGATGCTGCGTGGAGCAGCTTCGGGAGGACGGTTATGGCACACCGCGTCGAGGTGATCTGGGGACGAGCATCGCGCCGGCTGCGCGGGCTCGAGCGTCAGCTTCGTGTCGCGCACAAGGGCAACCGCGCCTATACGTGGGGACTGCCGGCGGCCGCGCTCCTCCTGTGCTTCACGATCCTCGTGGTGGCCGGCGTGCTCAGCGGAGCCTCGGCACTCGAGTTCCTCCCGATCGCCGTATTCGAGGGGCTGGTCATCGCCGGGCTGTTTGTCGCGTGCATGATGCCGGCCACCCCGCCCCCAGACGATCGCGGTGACCGCGGACCGGATCCGGACCCCACGCCGAAGCCTCCACCGTCCGACCCGTCGGTGTGGGTGCGGCTCCTCGCCGACGCGAAGCTGCCGTCGGGACCCGTCGTCGATGCAGAGGACCGGAGAAGCCGGGAGCTGACGGGCGCCGCCCGCTGAGCGATTCGACGGCCGGGTCACGGTTCGAAGCGCGTGATACCCTCGCCCGTCCAATGCGATGGGCGCTCACACGTGTCTTTTTCTCGTTTCTCATCGCTGTCACCGTCGTCCTGATCGTGGCGGTGGCGATTGCAAAGCTGGTGAGCATCTTTCGCAGCCCGCACGAAGCGGCGGCCGACCTGGAATCCGCGATCGGCGGGTACTGGCTGGTGATCCTGATTGCGATTGTCGTTCTGACTGTGGGTCTCTGCTTCGTCCGACGCGGCCCGACGAGTTCCTGAGCGGGCAGCTTCTCGGTCGCGCGTTCAGCCCTGAGAGCGGCGTCGCCAGATGCTCAGCGTTGGAGAGGCACCCGGGAAGGGTTCGAGCGCGCGCACGGCGGATACGGCGATGGAGCCGAACGCGTCGTTGAGACCGGTGAGGCGAGCCGTGCGATGGCCCCCGTCCCCGATCAGCGCAACGGTATTCCCGGTGTACGAGGCCAGACAGTCGCCCAGGCTCGAGAACAGCGGCGGCCAGCAGAGGAAAAGCGCACGGTCGGAATGGTCGGTCAGTACGGTCTGATCGGCGGCAACCACGTCGCTCCAGGTCGCTGTTGGGGCGTGATATCGATTGGCGCGCTCACCGTCCGGGGGCGCCTGATCGAACGCGAGAACGTCGACGCTGCGGGCGCGCAGGCGGTACGCCCAGTATCCGGTCCCGGCGCCCATCTCGACGATTGGACCGAGTTGCGCGAGGAGCGCCAATGCCTGCTCGTCAGGGAAGACATATGCATAGCGTTGTGCCAGCTCCCCGAGCGGCATCGACCCGTGGCCGCTGTCGATGTCGCTGAGCAACTCGGCGAATCGATCGTCCGTATCCACGGAACCATCGTGCCGCTCTCTCGTCGCTGCCCGCTCAGCTGCCGCATCCCGCGTCGCCGCTGATCGTGATCGTGTGTCCCGCGCCACCGGCGCCCGTCTGGGTCAGAACCGCATTGTCCCACTGGACGTGGCCGTTGCCTGGCGTATACAGCCCTGCGGCCGCAGACGAGGAGAAATAGTTCGCTGACGCAGTCTGGAATGTGGCGAAGTACGCTCCGGACGTGCCGCCCAACAGCCTGGCGCTTATGACGCGCTTGACGTGATGGACGCCATCCGGAATAATGGTGCCCGGGGGATGTGAACGGCCCCCATTAGTGGAAGGGGTTTGATTCACATGAATCATGGAAGGGCATTCACGCTCAAGCGTGCCGGTGGGCTCATGGGCCTCGCCGGCACACTCACCCTGGTTGGCGCACTCATCACCTCGCAGGCCGCCGACGCAGCGGGAAACCCGAATTTCGAGGGGATCCTGTCTGCTGCGCCGCCGACCGGTTTCGTGAGCAGCCCAGCCGCGTACACCCTGTCGAACGGCTCTGCGACGGTGGATTTCGACGTTGTCGTCAAGAACCTCACCGACACTGCGCAAACGGTGGCGCTGCATTTCTCCGCAGACCACATCCTCACCGACAACGGCGCGAACGTTGCCGACGGTCAACCGGGCCAGACCGGCATCACGTTCAGCGGTCCCACTGGGACGACGCAGACGTTGGTCGCCGGAACCCAGTCGTTCACGCAGAAGTTCGGCACCGACGAGCCGACGACCATCGAGCTCGCGTACACGTTCAACGCGTGCGGGTACTACCAGCTCGACCTGTGGGCGCCATACAAGGGTAACGAGGGGCGGAGCCGCGCGACGCTCGCGTCCGGCTTCGTCAGGATCCTTGGTTGCGGCGATCCGTCGTCGACCCCGACTCCGAGCCCCACTGACGGGCAGTCGAGCTCACCGACTCCCACCGGTGCAGTGCAGGCGCTTTCCACTCCCTCGACGGGAGCCGGCGGCGGTTGGCTGACACTGGGAGCGCTCCTCGTCATGGTCGGCGGCGGACTCGCGGTGGCGAGCAAGCGCGGACGGCGCATCAACATCTGACCTTGGCCTAGTCGGGCGTTCCCGGCAACCCTGTCGGCACCGTTTCGCAAGCGCGCGATCCGGTCGTCGGCGGGGTTGCTCGCCTTTCTCGCGGTTACTGGCCGATGCGCCCGTCAATCCGCTCGCGCAGCAGATCCGCGTGACCCAGGTGGCGAGCGTACTCAAAGATCATGCCGATGAGTGCCTCGCGCAGCGACATCTCCCCTCCACCACTGCCATGCTCGTTCAAGGGATCGTCGCCGGTGACGTCGAGATTCGGCGCTTCGGTGACGAACCGCGTCGCGAAATCGACCTCACCACGCCAGGCATTCCACGCTTCTGCAACGACTTCGGGGTCGGGAACAGCGCCATCGAAATCACCGTCGCGATCAGTGTCCGAGCAGAACAGTGGTGGAACATCCTGGCCCGCCATCATCTCCCGGAACGTCTTGCGCTCCATCTCGGCGAGGTGTCGCACCAGCCCGAGCAGCGACATCGTCGAGGGCTCGACGGAGCGCCGCGACATCGCCGCCGCGTCAAGCCCTGCGCATTTCATCTCGAGCGTGAGGCGTGCAGCGCGCATGACTTCGATCAGCGTCGTCCGCTCGTCGCCCATCCTTGGTCCGTCCTCACGCGGATCGTCCTTGAGATCGACGAACATGTCGGCTCGTCTCGTCGTGGTCATGGACTAATGATCGGCCAAGGCGAGGCTGCGAACAAGGCTAAACGCGCCACCCGTGTCAAAGGGTTGCTTCAGGATGCCGAGTGCTCAGGGCTGTGCCCTCACCCGCTCGAACTGGAGTCTTACGAACGATGTCAAACTTTTCGTGCGCTCATGCCTGCACCCATCTGGCTTGTTGCAATCCGTGACCCGGCCCATGCCTACATGCTCCGGAGTAGCGGGGGGCGTCAGGCCCGCCGGGCACCCCTTCGTCGCCTCCGGACGGCCGGAACTTCTCTCGGATACGCCCCGTTGGGCGCACCTCTGAATGAACCATCACCCGAGGACATGCAGCGGCTTCGCGCCCATGCCGGCGAAACGAATCGCGACTTTATGGCCAGGGTCCGCGACGTAGAAGATCGGCATCGCGACGTCCTGCGCAGCACCGCCGAAGCCTTGATGCGCGTCGGGACCGCTACGCTCCGCACGTCGGCTGGTGACATCCGGGCGCGGATCATTCGGTTCCGGCGGGGGGCCGTGGTGCTGGAGATTCACTTCCCGGGAGGCTGGAGCCAAGGCCGATCATCCCTGTCGACAATGGGTGACATTGTGGTCGGAGCCCTTGCCAATGCGCTGGCCTCAACAAGGCCGGAAGCGGAGCCACTCCCGTAGTTCGGCCTATGCGGATCAGCAGGGGTCAGCAGGGTCGGCCCCCGCAAAGGTGCAACGTGGTTTCGTGCGGTGAGGTGGACCCGATCGTCGTGCGCTTATCGCCTCTGCGAGTAACTGCACCGTGCTGAAATCGCTTTTGCCAGGCTCCTCGTGGGTGCGGTGGTAGTCGAGCGCCAGATACACCTCACCGCGGGATAGCGTGCCGCCTGTCGTCGAATGTGATCGTCAATCCCGGGACGTGTCGATGTCACCCGCACTTTAGAATCCGCCCCAATGAACTTCGACGTCATCGTTGTCGGCGGCGGTTCGGCCGGCTGTGTACTCGCGAACCGTCTCAGCGAGGACGCTGGTCGCAAGGTGCTTTTGATCGAGGCGGGTCCAGACCACGCAGATATCACAACGCTCCCCGCTGACGTCCTCGACGCGTCTCAGCCGACGTTCGACCACGACTGGGGCTACTCGGCCGACGAGCAACTCGACCGCGGGATTCAGGTTCCTCGTGCTCGAATCATGGGTGGGTGCTCGGCGACAAATGCGTGCTTCGCGCAACGGGGCGCGCCTCAGGACTACGACGGCTGGGCCGCGCTGGGCAACACCGGCTGGAGCTTCGCCGACGTCCTGGACGATTTTCGACGCCTGGAGAACGACACGGATTTCGATGATGAATGGCATGGCCCCGATGGCCCAATCCCAATTCGTCGACATCCGCAGATCGAGCTAAATCCCGTCCAGGCCGCATTCATCGATGGTGCCGTCGCGTCGGGGCATCAGTACGTCGCGGATCACAACCGACCGGGCGTTGTCGGCGTAGGCATGTCGCCGCGCACAGCCAAAGGCGGCATCCGGATGAGTACTGCAGTCACGTACCTCGCCGCGGCGCGTGCTCGATCGAACCTCACCGTCCGGCCTGAAACGATGGTGGCGTGCATCGAGTGCAGGGCAGCGCGCGCGACGGGGGTTCGGCTTGTTGACGGAACGGTCATCGGAGCTGAACGCGTTGTGCTTGCTGCGGGGGCGTATGCCACCCCGATGATTCTCACCAGATCCGGCATCGGACCCATCGCCGAGCTCGAACGGCTGAGCATCAGACCGGTCATCGATCTACCGGGAGTTGGATCGAATCTCGCCGATCACGCTCTGCTGTCCGTGGACCTACCCACACAGCCGTCGGAGAGCGTCACTCGTTTCGGGGTGCATGCGACATTGCATTCGAAGGCCGCGAACCTGGACGGCCCTCCCGATCTCATGATGTTCACCGCCGGTCCGTTCGAGGTCGAACCGTCGCAGGCCGCGAGCGGAGCTGTGTTTGGCCTCGTGGTGGGACTCATGGCCCCCAAGTCGCGAGGATGGGTACGGCTGGGATCGAGCAACCCAATCGACGCGCCGCGAATTCACCTCGCACACTTGAGCGACCCCGCGGATCGCGAAGCGATCGTTGACGGCATCGAGGAGGCGCGACGGGTTGCGACCAGCAAGCCACTCACCGGCGTGATCGCCGGAGCCGAACTCTCTCCGGGACTGAGCGTGCCAGCGGGCGATCGCCGAGCGCTGGCGTCCTGGGCGTTCAACGCCGTCTCGACGTTCCATCATCCGGTTGGTACCTGTGCCATGGGCACGAATCCAGCCATGGGGGCGGTCACCGATGCTCGTGGCTCGGTTCATGGCATAGAGGGGCTGACCGTTGCTGACGCCTCGATCATGCCAACCGTGCCGACTGGCACACCGAATCTCCCTGTCATCATGGTTGCGGAGCACATTGCACGGTGGCTGCGGAGTACGTGACGAAAGTGCGCAGTGGCTCGCGAATGTGGTCGCCCATGTATCAACACTCTGAGCGCCGTTCTATTTCTCCTAAGCACCTACCTTCGTCAAGTTCGAATACGAACGCACGTCGGAGGCCGTAAAACAAGAGAGATACCCGGCAACCATCCGGGGCTATGCGCCGTGCTCGTGCGCCGTTGGCATCTTGCGTGTCGTGAGCGAACGAGGCCGAATTATCTGCTCTGTTTCCCCTTGGACTAGATGCCCGACGGGACGCTACCGGCGAACAGGCCCTTGACAGCGACCATCGCGGTCACACCATTACCGACGTTGACGATCTCAAGCTGTGGAAACGGGGGACCTGAGGGGATGAATGGGAACTCGCTAGGGTTCGTGCTTGCATCGACAACGAGGCGAGTGTCGTCCATCCAACCTTCAACGAGGCCCGTCGCGGCGAGCGTCCTCGATGTCCCGCTGGTGTTCACCTTGATTTGGTTCGAGCCGCTACTGCACTCCCCCGGAGTCCCGACTTTCACCTCGCCGGCAATGGCCACATTGCCGCCAGGGGAGACAGCAGCGGGGGTTGCACACGCCGCATCTCCTATTGTCCTCAGTTGGCTGCCCGACCACGAAACCAGGACGAGCGTTCCGACGAACTGGTCCTCCTGGTCGCCCACCCTGCAGAGCACACCGGTGGCTGTCGGCAACGCGGTGTAAATCCCGGATTGGAACACCCAGGCGTTGCCGGACCCGCCGCAGATGCTGCTCACACGCTGACCGTTGCTCGGCTTGGCAACGTGATACGCATCGAAAGGTGGTGGAAATGGGCCCGGGCTATATTGGTTCACCGCTCCTAGTAGCCCGTAGACGATGTCGCCGTTGACCCATCCGATCGGCTCCTCTGCAACTCCACCGCCACCCAGCCCGGCGGGTCCGGCGGTGATGGTGAAGAGCTCCGTGCGGTCCGCTCCGGTTCCCAGATCCTCGACGTAGGACTGCTCTTCGAAACCGGTCGATCCCCAGGTCATGACCGAGAAGGCGATTCGAGAGTTGTCGGGGCTAACGCTGAACGAGACCCTACCGGTGACGGATCCGGGAAGCTCGGCGGCAACTCCGGTGCTTCCGTCGAGAGCCAGATAGCGAACCGTTGAATCACCGTCGAGGAAATACACCCGCGTCGCGGACTCGCTCGTCGGCATCGTGATCGTCTCGGTTGTTGCGCCAGTCGGGGTGTACCCAGACCACGTGTGGGCTGTGGCTGACGCGACGACGCAACCATCTGTGTTGACTAGATTGACCGTATAGGTCGGGCTGTCCACCCAGTCCGTGACCACGACGGCAGCATCGGAGGTCGTTGTCGCGGGGCACGTGGTCGGTGTCGGCGTCGCGCTGGTTGCCGGTGTCGCCGACGCGGTCGTTGTCGACGCGGGGGTCGCCTGGGCGGTGGGAGACGGTGGCCTGAGCGTAACGCTCGCACAGCCCGCCGCGAGCGCCGTTGCGACTATGGCCACGGTGAAAATTGCGGATCTCATTCCGTGCTCCTTCCCTCAGGCCGGTCGACCGATAGTCGCCGGACGGTCGGGGTGCATCGATGGAACCGACCGATGGCGGGCCTCGTTACGGGTGCCTCGACCATTCGAGCGCCGACCGGACCCCGAGAGGAGCCACTCACAACGCCCATAGACGCCCAGATTCCTTGTACGACCCGGTCGCCACGTAGGTATCGGCGGGGCCTTGAATCAACGCCTAATCGATGCGGAACTGACACGCACTTTTCACTTCCGCCGGATCCCGTTGCCTTCGACTGGAGCCTCGCTAGCCGACGGTCGACGGATCCCGTAGGCCCGCCTCAGCCCTGTACGTCAGACGTTGCGTTACCGGAGTCTCGTCGTTCTCGACCCCGACCACCTTTATATCGTCGAGCCTTACCAACTCTCGAAGCGCTGTGCGACCGACTCCGAGTCAGGTATCTGCTCAGGTTCGAATGCAAAGGTCGGGTTCGGGCAAGAAAAACAAAAGAGAGATACCCGGCAACGACCTACTCTCCCACCCCGTTGCCAGGGCAGTACCATCGGCGCTGGTGGGCTTAACTGCTGTGTTCGGGATGGGAACAGGTGTTTCCCCACCGCTATGATCACCGGATATCTCTCTCATGACGAGTGAGAATGCGAGTCTGGTCCACGGAAGCTCTTCGCTCTCCGTCGGAGAATCCTACTGCGCTACTCGAGCGCTAAGCCAGGCGTTGCACTTTCCTGCGGCGCCACCTTTGGCGCCATCCCACTAGTCGCTGAAAAGTGGGATAGGAGGTCAAGCCCTCGACCGATTAGTACCGCTCAGCTCAAAAAGTCACCTCTCTTACACCCGCGGCCTATCAACCAGATGGTCTCTCTGGGGTCTTACCCGGTTATCCGGTGGGAGATCTTATCTTGGAGTGGGCTTCGCACTTAGATGCTTTCAGCGCTTATCCCATCCGGACATGGCTACCCAGCGATGCTCTTGGCAGAACAACTGGTGCACTAGCGGTCCGTCCAACCCGGTCCTCTCGTACTAAGGTCAGCTCTCCTCAAATCTCCTGCGCCCACAGCGGATACGATCCGAACTGTCTCACGACGTTCTAAACCCAGCTCGCGTACCGCTTTAATGGGCGAACAGCCCAACCCTTGGGACCTACTCCAGCCCCAGGATGCGACGAGCCGACATCGAGGTGCCAAACCTTGCCGTCGATGTGACGCTCTGCAATTCCTTGCAGTGCAGACTATACCTTTGTCTCTTTCGAGACAGTGGCGTGTTATGGAGGACGTAGATTTGCCGTTGCCGGCAGTGTCCTCCATCTCTCGCCGATGCGAGAAGTCGTTACAGGGGATGCTCGCATTGCATATTCGGAACTGCATCCGAACGTAGCATGCAAAACCGCATTTGGTTTTACAGCTCGCATCCTTCCCTCGGTATTACCCACCAGACTTGTCTGGTTCGGGCTTCACCGATATGAGCCACAGTTTACCGCTCGATCACTCGAGCGGGGAGCCACAAATTGACTCTTGGGCAAGATCAGCCTGTTATCCCCGGGGTAGCTTTTATCCGTTGAGCGACGACCTTTCCATTCAGAGTTGTCGGATCACTATGCCCGACTTTCGTCCCTGCTCGGCTTGTCGGCCTCACAGTCAAGCTCCCTTACGCCATTACACGCCAAGGCCTGATTTCCATCCAGGCTGAGGGAACCTTTGGGCGCCTCCGTTACCGTTTGGGAGGCGACCGCCCCAGTCAAACTACCCGCCTGCCACGGTCCCGACACCGGATAACGGCGCCGGTTAGAAATAAAATCCAGCAAGGCTGGTATTCCAAGGTTGACTCCACCGAACCTAGCGGCCCGACTTCACAGTCTCCCAGCTATCCTCTACATGCTGGACCCCATTTCAGTGGCAAGTTATAGTAAAGCTCCACGGGGTCTTTCCGTCCTGCTGCGGGTAACCTGTATCTTCACAGGTACTTCAGTTTCGCCGAGTACGTGGCCGAGACAGCGCCCATCTCGTTACGCCATTCGTGCGGGTCGGAACTTCATGTCTTCCCTCCATTACTGGAGGCACTGACTATAACTTTGAGATCCTGACTTCCTAGAATCTGATCAGCAGTGAACTTGCGTCGACCGGACGCATTCGTCACCGTCGCCAGCTCCACGATTGCTCGCAGACCTGGTTGCGACAAGTGATTACCGGCTGCGACCAGCCGGCACACCGCTGCGAAACCTTCGAAGTCTCTTCGCTTCGCTGACACCAATGGATACGCCTCGAAATGCGGTACGACACTGCCAATCAGATTAGCAATGGCGCGCACCTCAAACTTGACGGTGTTGTCGCTCCGGTCGGGCCTCAACGTTCCGCACCTGAAATACTCCAGCATCAGCTCGAGCACCTCCGGGCGGTCACCGTTTGGCTTACCGAGAAGCTGGGTCGTACGTCCCACCCGGTGCGCATCGCTGCGCGCCTGCAGAAGGACACATTGAAACAACCCTCACCGTCTACGTAACCAGAGATGTACGAAGGAAGATCCATGGACCTCACCGGCGTATTGGCTACCGCAAGAATTGTAACTGACAGTCAGTCACGGCAGTAACCCTCGGCACATCGCCTCAGTCGATACAGGGTCAATCCAACTTGCGTTGGACGACTTCCCTCGGTATCACCCTCGCCAGCCGCACGCTGTCGTTCGGGCTTCACCGATATTAGCCGGTACGGGCTCGTTTATTCACTTACCCGACAAGGAATTTCGCTACCTTAGGACCGTTATAGTTACGGCCGCCGTTTACCGGGGCTTCATTTCAGGGCTTGCACCCCTCCACTTAACCTTCCGGCACCGGGCAGGCGTCAGCCCCTATACGTCAGCTTACGCTTTAGCAGAGACCTGTGTTTTTAGTAAACAGTCGGATGGGCCTTTTCTCTGCGGCCCTCGTCAGCTCACCGAGTAAATCGGATCACCGCCAAGGGCTCCCCTTCTCCCGAAGTTACGGGGACATTTTGCCGAGTTCCTTAGCCACGTTTCCCTCGATCGCCTTGGAATCCTCTTCCCACCTACCTGTGTCGGTCTGCGGTACGGGCGCCGTAGTTCTCGCTAGAGGCTTTTCTTGGAGGCATGGAACCGGCCCCATCGACACGAAGTGTCTTGGGATCCTTCTCGGAGTTGATGTCAAGCGGATTTGCCTACTTGACCTCCTACAAGGCTCCGTCGGGGACAACCGTCGCCCCGTCAGGCCTATCCTTCCCCGTTCCCCCATTGCTGATAACGAACCAGCGGCGGTGTTGGAATGTTGACCAACTGTCCATCGCCTACGCCTTTCGGCCTCGGCTTAGGTCCCGACTGACCCTGGGTCGATTAACGTAGCCCAGGAAACCTTAGGTTTACGGCGAACACGTTTCTCACGCGTTTCTCGCTACTTGTGCCGGCATTCTCACTTCTGTCCGCTCCACCCGTCCTTACGGTCAGGCTTCGCAGCAAACAGAACGCTCCTCTACCACGACCTTCCTGTGAAGGAAGGCCATCCACGGCTTCGGTTGCAAGCTTGAGCCCCGATCATTGTCGGCGCCACGACATTCGACCAGTGAGCTGTTACGCACTCTTTAAATGGTGGCTGCCTCTAAGCCCACATACTGGTTGTCTGGACACCGTGACATCCTTTTCCACTTAGCTTGCGATTTGGGACCTTAGCCGGTGGTCTGGGCTGTTTCCCTTTCGACAATGAAGCTTAGCCCCCACTGTCTCACTGCCGCCGGAAAGTTTGTTGCCATTCGGAGTTTGGTTGGGTTTGGTAACGAGGTGATCGCCCCTAGCCCATTCAGTGCTCTACCGGCCACAAACCCATCGACGACGCTGCACCTAAATGCATTTCGAGGAGAACCAGCTATATCCGAGTTCGATTGGCATTTCACCGCTATCCACAGTTCATCCGCCGCGTTTTCAACCGGGGTCGGTTCGGGCTTCCACGCGGTCTTACCCGCGCTTCACCCTGACCATGGATAGGTCACTCGGTTTCGGGTCTACTCCATGCGACTACCACCACCATTACAGTGGTCACGCCCTATTCAGAACTCGCTTTCGCTACGGCTCCGGGTGTCAACCCCTTAACCTCGCCACATGGAAGTAACTCGCCGGCTCATTCTACAAAAGGCACGCAATCAGGCATTCCCACTAGGGGCATAGCCCTCTCACGGCTTGTAAGCACACGGTTTCAGGTACTTTTAACTCCCCGTCTGGGGTGCTTTTCACCTTTCCCTCACGGTACTTGTTCACTATCGGTCACCAAGAGTATTCAGGCTTGGACAATGGTCTGCCCAGATTCCCACAGAATTCCACGTGTTCCGTGGTACTTGGGAACTCTCAAAGGAGGTCGATTGCCTTTCGCGTACGGGGCTGTCACCCTCTGCGGCCGGCTTTTCCAATGCCGTTCGGCTAGACATCGACTTTGTAACTCCTTGCTTCCTCGGCAGAGGAAACGATGAGGTCCCGCGACCCCGAGACGGAAACGCCTGCCGGCTATCACGCCGTCTCGGTTTAGCCTCACCCCTTTTCGCTCGCCACTACTCAGGGGATAACATCTTTTCCTGCGGATACTTAGATGTTTCAGTTCTCCGCGTGCCCTCTACCCGGTCTATATATTCAACCGGGAGTACCTGGACATTCCTCCAGGTGGGTTGCCCCATTCGGAAATCCCCGGATCGAGTGCTTGCTAGCAGCTACCCGAGGCTTATCGCAACAACGCTACGTCCTTCATCGGCTCTTGGTGCCAAGGCATCCACCGTGTGCCCTTGGTAGCTTGACCTTTCCTATCGTCACTGTTCAATGACTGCAGGAGGCCTGGTGACGTCGCTGCGTCACCACGACACGTGTTTCGCCTGGCTTGTTTGTTGGTTTTATTGAGGATTCTCACTTGAACGCTGGACGACGGAAACCGTCCAGTGTTCTCGCAGACTCGCTATTCTCGTGTCAACGTACAAACGACCGACCTTGAGGCCGGCTGTCGGAGCGGAGGGGTGTCGTTGCCCGTGGAGATGGCCGGGCTCGAACCGGCGACCCCCTGCTTGCAAAGCAGGTGCTCTGCCAGACTGAGCTACATCCCCGAACGGATACGAGCGTGGGCCTTTGTGGATTCGAACCACAGACCTCACGGTTATCAGCCGTGCGCTCTCACCAACTGAGCTAAAGGCCCGAGTGGGCCCGGCGCAGCCGGTCCCCTTGACCGCTGAAGCGTGGAGCGATTTCCGCGAGGCGACATAGTAGCCTCGGGCGCCTGGAGCACCGCGCTCCTGACGCGCATTTATTTCTGCAGATTCCCACTGCCTGCTGGCCGGCCTTCCCACACGCTTGCGCGTATGGACCACGCCGCATTACATCCCGGTACTCTTCGCGATTGCTCGCTACTCTTCGCGGTTCTGCACGACGCGTTACTGCACGACTTGAGTTGACTGGTCCGTGCCGTGACACGCATTGCTGCATGTACGCACTCGGGCCACTCCCTAAAAGGAGGTGATCCAGCCGCACCTTCCGGTACGGCTACCTTGTTCATGGTGTTCCCCGTGTCGCCACAGGGCATGGACTATATCTTCATCCTCGCATCCTGGCGTTCGAGCCAGAGTTCCAGTCTCCGCCGCTTCTGCGGATGCCACGAGCTCACACGCTCTGCGAATGTTCGGTGCGACCTGGCGGCCACATAGAACCGCCAGAGTTCGTCATCGATGCCGGCGCTTGGATTATGCAGCTTGCCGCAGGCGATGCCGAGGTCTTCGAGCATCGCTTTGAGCTTGCTGATGTCAACTGCGTTCTTCTGAACCAGTTGAATTCGGTACATCCATGACCGCTGTCCAATCGTCTCGCACAGCGTAGCGACGCCGGCCAGCCAAGCTGGATCGGACTGTCCAAATCGGACCGTCCCATGAAGCTTACTGATGGTCGCATCATGGAGTGCGCCCAAGAGGTACGCACGGGAGACTGAAATGTTTGCTGCGAGGAGTTCGGCGTGTAGTCTCTGAGGGGTCAACCCGGTCGTCATGACCGAGCGACTTCCCTGCTGATTGTCCGCATCACCCAACACATTTTCACTGCGCATTGCGAGTAGTGTGGGATACAGGCGGGGTTCCCAGCATACAGCCAAATTTTACCGACGCCGTTACCGGCGTGGGTCGCAACATTTACGACTTCACCCCCCTCACCGGGCACACCTTCGGCACCTCCGTCCCTTGCGGGTTCGGCCAGCGACTTCGGGTGCACCAAACTCGGGTGGTGTGACGGGCGGTGTGTACAAGGCCCGGGAACATATTCACCGCGGTGTGCTGACCCACGGTTACTAGCAACTCCGACTTCATGCAGGCGAGTTGCAGCCTGCAATCCGAACTGGGCCCAGCTTTAAGGGATTGGCTTCACCTCGCGGTGTCGCAGCCCGTTGTACTGGGCATTGTAGCATGTGTGTAGCCCCAGGTATAAAGGGCATGATGACTTGACGTCATCCCCACCTTCCTCTGGGTTTCTCCCAGCAGTCTGGCTAGAAAATACAACTAACCACAGGGGTTGCGCTCGTTGCGGGACTTAACCCAACACCTCACGGCACGAGCTGACGACAGCCATGCACCACCTGTGCATCCACCTTTCGGGGACCGTGTTTCCACGGTTTTCGAATGCATGTCAAACCTGGGTAAGGTTCTTCGCGTTGCCTCGAATTAAACCACATGCTCCGCTGCTTGTGCGGGCCCCCGTCAATTCCTTTGAGTTTTAATCTTGCGACCGTACTCCCCAGGCGGTGCACTTAATGCGTTAGCTGCGGCACTGAGCGCGTCAATACGCCCAACACCTAGTGCACATCGTTTAGGGCGTGGACTACCGGGGTATCTAATCCCGTTCGCTCCCCACGCTTTCGCGCTACAGCGTCAGTTGCGAGCCAGAAGGCCGCCTTCGCCACTGGTGTTCCTCCCGATATCTACGCATTTCACTACTACACCGGGAATTCCACCTTCCTCTCTCGCACTCAAGCCAACCAGTATTGGAGGCAGTTTCAGAGTTGAGCCCTGAAATTTCACCACCAACTTTGTCGGCCGCCTTAACGCGCTTTACGCCCAGTAAATCCGGATAACGCTCGCCCCCTACGTATTACCGCGGCTGCTGGCACGTAGTTAGCCGGGGCTTTCTTGGAGGGTACCGTCATTGTGTTCTTCCCCTCCGACAGAGCTTTACAACCCGAAGGTCTTCATCACTCACGCGGCGTTGCTCCGTCAGGCTTTCGCCCATTGCGGAAAATTCCTAACTGCTGCCTCCCGTAGGAGTCTGGGCCGTGTCTCAGTCCCAGTGTGGCTGATCGTCCTCTCAGACCAGCTACCCATCATCGCCTTGGTAGGCCGTTACCCCACCAACAAGCTAATAGGCCGCGAGCCCGTCATTGAGCGGCTTACGCCTTTACTCACATCAGGATGTCCTGTTGTGACCACATCGGGTATTAATCCTGGTTTCCCAGGGCTATCCCCAACTCAAAGGTAGGTTGCTCACGTGTTACTCACCCGTTCGCCGCTAGATGTGAATTGGGTTACCCCTCATCACACCGCGCTCGACTTGCATGTTTCATGCACGCCGCCAGCGTTAATCCTGAGCCAGGATCAAACTCTCCATGAATACGTCTGTGTCCCGGTATAACCGGGTCGTAGACATGCTTTGACGAGGCCTACGCCGGTCCGTGCTCGAAAGCACGAGACCCAAGGCCGTCGCGGAAAGTCGTCTCCACTCTTCAAGTGTCAAGGTTCATGGCGCGCCAAGTCCACGATGGAATCCCTGGCAACGCGGCCGTCGGGAGCAACCCCCGAGCGGGCAACCCGCAGAGTTTACCGATCCGGAGGGCTGAGGTCAAGTTGGACCGGCGGCCGTGACCGAGTTCGGGCTGATCTGACCGAGCCGGTGGGCCGGCATCGCGATCGCCGGGGATGTTCGTTGGCGGTATCCCGGCGTACGGACGGCGGCCCCTCCGGGGTGGCACCATGGCGGCAAGTTGATCCTATGTCCTTCGTGCGGTGCCGACAAACTCATTCCGCTGACCTTTCCCGTCTTTCGGCGTGAGGCAGGCCCGGAGGTGCGTTATCGCCGTCCGATGGCCAAGTGCTCGAGCTGCGGCGAGCGCTTGTATGCGCACATCGTTGCTCGATCCAGGCTCGCCGTCGAGGAACAGGACGCCAGCTGAACTGAGCCTCGCGGGCGTGATGCTTTCAGTGCGGCATCGTGATCGTCGCGATGATCCTGCCGCCGCCGGCGGCTTCCGAAGTCGAGCTGAGCCGCCGGGGCTTCAGAGCGCGCGGCGTCCCGCGAACGCGCGAGCCATGGTCAGCTCGTCGGCGTACTCGAGGTCGGAACCGGCCGGCAGGCCGTGCGCGGGGCGGGAAACAGTGACGGAGAGCCTCGCGAGCTGCTCGGCGACGTAGTACGCGGTGGCCTCACCCTCCACGTCCGGGTCGGTCGCGATCACCACCTCGTGGATCTCCCCTTCGGCGACCCGCGCCTCGAGCTCACGGATTCGAAGCTCGTCGGGACCGATGCCGTCCATCGGCGAGAGCGCGCCACCGAGCACGTGATAAAGACCGTGGAACTCACCGCTCCGCTCCACCGCGAGGACATCGAGCGCTTCCTCAACAACGCATAACAACGATCCATCACGCTTTGCATCCGTACAGATGGCGCACAGCGGCCCGTCGGCGATGAAGAAGCATCGCGAGCACGGCCGGACGCGGGTGTGCAGGTCGTTCAGCGCGCCGGCGAGGCGCTGGGACATATCCGCCGAAGCGCGCAGGCAGTAGAAGGTCAGGCGCTGCGCTGTCTTGGGGCCGATCCCGGGAAGACGTCCGAATTCCGCAGCCAGCCGTTCGACGGCCTCAGGAACGAGTGGCAAGTCCCGCCTCCGGTCAGATCAGACCGGGAGGAAGCCCCAAGCCGGCGGTGAGCTGCGACATGTTGGCGGCAGCGGCCGCGCGCGACTTGTCCAGAGCGTCATTGATTGCCGCGAGGATCAGGTCCGCGAGCAACTCGACGCCCTCCTCGAGCGCCTCGGGCTCGATCGCGACCGAGAGGACCTTCTGGTGCCCGTCCGCGGTGATCGAGACGACCCCACCACCGGCGGTGCCGGTCACGGTCACGTCGTTGAGCTCCTCCTGCATCTTGGCCATGCGGGCCTGGACCTGCTGGAGCTGCTTCATCATCTGCTGCTGGTTCTTCATCTCGGACCTCGTTGGGGCAGTCTACGCACCGTTGCCGTTTCTCGGCGCCCCGAACCTCGAATCGTCGTGGAGGCGCGTCGCCGTGACGCGGCTGCCGGCAAACGTGTCGAGCACCGCCTGGGTGACGTCACTCACCGATCCGGACGGCCCGCGCGGGCGCTCCTCACCGGTGAATCGCGTCACCACTTCGACGGGGCGCCCTCCGATTGCCGACAACGCCTCGGCGATGACCCGGCGCTTCTCCGGATCGCTGATCTGCTCGTGGTGGAAGCGTCCGTTCGTCCCGATCGTGACGGTGTTCGCCTCAGCGTCGACGGGCTTGCAGTCCCGGAGGACCCCGGCGAGCCCCTTGTTCACCCGCGCCACCGCCTCGATCGCAACCGGCCACTCGGCGATCCAGCCGTCGAGGGTCGAGAGGTCGCGCCTGCCTATCGCCTCGACGACCGTCTCACCAGGGAGCGGCGGCGCGTCCGGGGCAGTCTCGCTCATCGGCGGCGATGCGTCGGGGGCAGCCTCGGCCATCGCGGGCACGCCGTTGCCGGCGCCGTGCTCTGGCGCCGGTGTGACGGTCGTCACGGAGGGAACGATCACGTCGGCCAAAGCAGGGCCGCTCGTCGGGACCGCCACCCAGGGTTCCACAGGAGTGCCGGCGTGCGTGGTGGCCGCCCCGCGCTCGAGCGCCGCCACCCGAAGCGAGAGCGCGGCGATACCCGCACTCTCGCCGTCGGCAGCCGGTGGACGCAGCGCCCGGAGCAGGCAGACCTCGACGAGCAGGCGCGCGTCCACGGACTGGCGCAGGTTCATCTCCGCCTCGGCCACGAGTTCCAGCAGCCGCAGCCACAGGCCCGCAGGTGCGATCGCAGCGAGGTCGGCGACGAGCGCGACCTCGTCAGGACCGACCGATGCACCCTCGGGATACCCGAGCGCGACGAGCTCCGCCGCCCTGGCAAGACGCGCCACGTCGCGGAACAGCTGGCGGGGGTCGGCGCCCGCATCGAACGCGGCCGCCGAGGCCCGAAGGGTACCGGCCGGATCGGCTCCGGCAAGCGACGTCACCAGCGCCCGCAGCAGGGATGGATCGGTGAGACCGAGCGAACGCCTCGCCACGCCGATGGTGACCGGCCGCTCGCCGGCGCCGAGCGCCTGCTCGAGCAGGACGAGCGCATCGCGAAGGCTTCCCTGGGCCGACGTCGCCAGCAGCTGCAGGGCGTCGAGCTCGACGCCCTCGTTCTCTTTCCCGGCGACGTCCGCGAGCAACTGCTCGATCGCCGGCACCGGGACACGCCGGAAATCGAATCGCTGGACACGGGAGCGGATCGTCTCCGGGACCTTGTGCGGCTCGGTGGTCGCGAGCACGAAGAGCACGTGCGGCGGCGGCTCCTCGAGCGTCTTGAGGAAGGCGTTCCACGCGTCCGTGGTGAGCATGTGCGCCTCGTCGATGATGTAGACCTTGCGGCGCAGCGCGGCCGGCAGATAGCCGACGCGCTCCCGGAGCTCGCGCATGTCGTCGATGCTGCGGTTGCTCGCCGCGTCGATCTCGAGCACGTCCACCGACGCCCCCGTGAGGATCTCGACGCAGGGCGGGCACACGTTATCCGGCTCGCCGTCGATCGGTGCATCGCAGTTGACCGCGCGCGCCAAGATGCGGGCTGTCGAGGTCTTGCCGGTGCCGCGAACGCCGGTGAAGAGGTACCCGTGGGCAAGTTCGCCGGAGCGCACCTCGTTGACCAGGGTGCGGGCGACGACCTCCTGGCCGACGAGGTCGGCGAAGCGCTGCGGGCGATACCGGCGATAGAGCGCGAGGCTCATGAACAGAGACCCCGGCAGCGGTCGGTGATGCAGCGGTCCACGGCGCGCGACTCCTTCACGATGATCACCCGAAGCGGGCGGCATTGTCGCAATGAGGGCGGGTCGCCCGTGAGGGCGATCCGCCGGGAGAACGAGGGTAGTCGCGCACCCCACGTCGTCGGCACGCCACCAGCGCTCACCCGTACGACCGGCTCAGACCAGGTGTCCCCACGGCACCCCCGGGAGACCGCTTACCGCTGCTTCCTTCCGGACCTGACGGGGTTCACGGGCCCGAGCTGCGCGGGACCCAGTCGTCAACGCCGGCGCGTCCGGAGCAGACCCAATGACGCGCCCCCTCGGTGGGGAATTCAGCCCCGCTATAGCGGATTGCGGGTACAGGGCACCGCTAACGCCCCGCCTAGCGCGACCACCCTCATTGTACCGGCACAGGTGAGGCCACGGCACCGCCGTCGGGCACATCGACCGGCGCAGCGTCAGGGTCCGGCCAGCGCAGCGCCATCCGTGTCCCGGAGCCGAGGCGCGTCTCGACGTCGACCTCCGCGCAATGTGCGTCGACGACTCGCTTGACGAGGGCCAGCCCCATGCCGGTGCCTCCGAAGCGACGCGTCGCCGTGTTGTCGACCTGGAAGAAGCGCTCGAAGATCCGCGGCACATCCTCGGCGGGGATGCCGATGCCCTGGTCGACGACGTCGATGAGCACGTCACCGGCGTCGTCGCGCCTGCCTCGCACCAGGACCGTCCCCCGTCCGTCGCTGAACTTCACGGCGTTGTCGATCAGGGCACGCAGCGCCTGCCCGAGGCGGTCGGGGTCGGCGCGCATCGTCAGGCCGGGCTCCACGTCCACCTCCGTCGGGACGGGAAGCCCGCCTTTATGGCGTTCGCCCACAACCGTGATGGCGGCCCGAACGGCCTCCTCGAGGTGCACGGTCGCGAGATTGAGCACCAGTGCCTCACCGTCGCCGACCGAGAAGTCGATGATCGTCTCGACGATCCCATCGAGATTCCTTGCTGCAACCTGGATATCGCGCAATGCGTCGAGCTTGGGCGTGTCCTCCCACACCTCCCAGCACATCTCGATGAGGTCACTGAGGCCGAGGATCGCCGTCAGCGGCGTGCGCAACTCGTGCTGCACGGTGGCGAGGAAGTCCGTCTTCAGCGTGTCGAGCTCACGAAGACGGCGCACCGACTCACGCTCCAACTCGTAAAGACGCGCGTTCTCCATCGCAATCGCCGCGTTATTGGCGAGAATGACCAGAACACCTGTGGCGTCATGATCGATCGGCGCGCCATGCGCCGGCACCATGACCGCGAGTGCGCCGACCGCCTCGCCCCCGAACGACATCGGCAGCACCAGCAACGATCCTCGGCCGGCAACCTCACGCTCGACACGCCGCCCCGCGACGACGTCGGGCGCGGCTTCCCAGCCCTTGAACGCGTGGTTCGCGACTGCAGGCGGGTCGACCATGCGAACCGTCAGCTGGCCGCCGTCGCGAAGGGCGATGGCCGCCGACGACCCGGGACCGGCGATGGATGCCGCAGTCCGCACGACCTCGCGCTGCAGCTCCTCCACCCCGCCGGTCGTGCTGGTCAGGGCGCGAGCGACGGCGGCGACACGGTCGACGGCGGTCTCGACCGGAATGGGCACGGTGGAATCGGGACCGCCCTTCATGCCCCGATCATACGGAGCGGTTCGCCGGCCTCCGTCGATGACTCAGTGACGACTGCCCCACAGGCGCATCGACAATTTCGGCTCCTCCCCTCGCACGATGCGCCGGATATTCGGCGCGTGGCGGGCGATCACCAGCGCTGATGCGAGGGCGGTGAAGACGAGCGGTACGGCGTCGTGGCGACGGCTGCTCTCCAGTGCCGCCCCGAACGTGGCGGTTCCCGTGGCGGTCAAAGACCCGACCGACATCGTGCGGCTGAGGGCCAGGGCGCCGATCCCGCCGGCCGTTGCCCACGCCGCAGCCTCGGGCGAGACGAGGACGAGCCCGCCGAATGCGGTGGCGACCGCCTTGCCGCCCCGGAACCTTGCGAAGACCGGCCACGAATGCCCGATACACGCGGCGAGCCCGGCGGCCGCCTGAGTGGTGGGGTCTGCGCCCCACGCGCGGGCGAGGCCGACCGCCGCGGCGCCCTTGCCGACGTCGAGCGCGAAGGTGATCGCCCCCGCGCGGGCGCCGACGGTGCGCAGCACGTTGGCGGTGCCCATGTTGCCGCTGCCGAAATCACGGACGTCCAGGCCGCCGACGGCCTTGCCCACGATCAGGCCGAAGGGCACCGATCCAATCAGATAGCCGGCGGCGCAGCTCGCCGCCGCCGCCGCCGCGTTGCCAGCCATGGGCCGTGGAGTCTAGCCCTGGACGACGTCCGCGGCCAGCGCCGCCACTCCCGGGGACGGCCGGAGCTCAAAGGTTGGCCCCCCGTCGCACGCCGCAGCCATCGCCCGCCGGCAGTCGTCCGCCGCGCCGCTGGTGACCAGAGCTGTGACCGCGCCGCCAAAACCGGCTCCGACGAGGCGTGCGCCGGCGCACCCGCTGACGCGCAGGGCGGCGGCGACCACCGCGTCGAGTGCCGGCGTGCTCACCTCGTACAGATCCCGAAGCGACCGATGGCTCGCCGACATGAGGCGACCAAGCGCCGCAACGTCCGCCCTCCGCAGGGCCCCGGCGGCGTCAACCGCCCTCGCGGTCTCCTCCATGACGTGCCGGAGCCGCCGCTTGATCACCGGGTCGAGCGCCGACCCGCCGATTGCCGTCTCGCTCAATTCCTGGCAGCTCGCCACGCCAAGTGCCGCCATGCCGCGCTCGGTCTCATCCCGTCGCCGCCGGTACCCGACCCCGCCAACATCGTGGTGCGCGCCGGTATCGCAGCCCACGAGGATGAAGTCCGGCCATGGCCAGGGCAGCGAGCGCTCGCCGCCGGTGTGGCAGTCGAGGAGGAGCACCCCGCCGTCGGGCGCACCGATGACGGCCCGCTGATCGAGGGGACCACACGGGATACCGAGCACCTCGCGTTCTGCAGCCAGCGCGACACCCGCGAGATCCTGCGCGGTCATGGTGGCGCCGAGCATGCGGAGGATCGCGGTACTGACGGCGACGATGAGCGCCGCGGATGAGGCCAGTCCGGCCCCCGCAGGCAGCGTCGCCGCGATGCCCACCTCAACCACCGGGATGTCGAGCCCGCGCTTGCGGAGTGCCACCACCGGAGCGAGGACATGGTCCGCGGCGTCGCCGGCCGGCTCTGCTCGATCCCGGGTCACGGTCACGCCGTTGCTGGTCGCCAGATACCGGTGCGTGGTGCTCGGACGCACAGCGACGGCGATCCCGAGGTCGACCGCGAGGCAGAGGACGATGCCGCCGGCGTAATCGACGTGCTCCCCGACCAGCGTGCAACGCCCGGGCGCCCATGCCGCCGATGCCCCCGATCCCCCTCCGCCGGCGGTCTCGAGCGCCTGGACCGCCTTGGCGACTGTCAGCTCGCGGGTGTCACCGATCGGCATAGACGTGGTGGAAGGGATACCACTGCTCCGGATGCGCCCGGATCGCCGGCTCCACGCATGCAGCGATGCGCCCGATCACCGCCGTCTCGTCATCGGACGCGTCGACGGGCGGATGGATCTCGAGCACCCAGCCGCGGCCTTCGCGCCGGCAGGTGACCGGCAGGATCACTGCGCCGGTGGTCGCCGCCAGCCGTGCGGGCACGGCGCTGCAGCGCACAAGGCCGCCGCAGAACGGCACAACGACCGTCGGACCGGCCTCCGGGACGTCGAGCATGAGCGCGACCGTCCTCCCTCGCCGGAGCGCGCGGAACAGGCCGCGGGCTGACTGCCGGACGGTGAAGATCTCGAGCCCCTTGCGCTGCCGCGAGAGCATCACCATCTCTGTGATTGCGGGCGACACCACCGGCGCCATCACGGTGCTCAGGTGCAGGCCGAGACCGAGCGACGCGCTTGCCGCCATATCCCAGTTGCCGAAGTGCGGCAGCACCACCATGCTCCCGCGCTCCCCGACCTGGAGATGCTCGGCGCCGATCACCCGAAACTTCTCGAGCACCTGCGCGGAATCGAGCGGCTCCGCCCACATGGAGTCGACGATCATCCGCACGTACTCCTGGTACGAGCGCCGGGCGAGTGCTGCCGCGGCGGCATGGTCGAGGTGTGGCTGCAGGCGATGGTGGTTCGCTGCGGCGCGCACGCGGTCAGCCTGGCTGAGCCGGGCGTACCACGCCGCGCCGACGGCTGCGGCGACCGGCGCTCGCAGCGGCCCGAGCGTGCGCGCAGCCCAGGTGAGCAGCGTCAAGACGACGGCAGGGAAATCCCGCCCGGCGCCTCCCGTTTGGGCCTCGGCGATCAGCGCAGTGTTCCGGCTCCCGCTGTCGCCACCGCGAGCAGCGGCTGGATCAGCACCACGAGCACGATGCCGGCAAGACAGGCTGCGCCGGCGACGATGCGTGAGAGCACGGGCGTCGCCCCGAGCGTGAAGGGCACCTCGTCGCCCGCGTCCGAGTACAACGTCGCCACGAAACGCACTGTCGCGATGATCGTCAGCAGCGTTGCGCCCACGGCCACGACCGCAAGCCATCCGTAGTGCGTGTCCGCGGCACTCGAGATCAGCAGGACACGGGAGAGGAAGCCCGCGAGCGGCGGGACCCCGCCGAGCGTGGCGACGGCGACGGTCAGCAGCAGCGCCGCTGGCGCGGATCGGTGACCGAGACCGCGGACGTCGTCGATGGCGTCGCCAATCCCCGCGACCTGCAGCATCGAGAGGACACCGAAGGAGGCGACCGTGGCGATTGCGGTGATGCCCAGCCCACCCAGGAACGCGGTCACCCCGAACGCCGGGAGACCCCGCGAGCCATTTGCGAAGGCGAGCAGGCCGAGCAGCAGCATGGCCGCCTGAGCGCTCACCAGCTGTCCGATGAGACGCGAGACCGTGGTTTCCCGCAGCGCGCTGAGCGAGGCGTGGCCGAGCGCGACCGCGGCGACGATGGGGACGAGCCAGCGCCAGATGCTGATGTCAGGACCGAGACCGGAAATGGTCACGCGGGTGAGCGCCGCGCCGCCTGCGATGACGCTCATCGACACGATGAACGCTGCTGCACCGGCCGGAACGTTGGTGGCGACGCGCCCGACCCACCGGCGGAGCGGAAACAGGCCGAGGGTCCCGCAGAGACCGAGGACGATGAGCGTGACGGCGATCGCAATTGCTCCCGAGGCGGACGGGGTGTACCCGGCGAGGCCCGAGAGGTTCGTGCTCCGGGTGATCCCATAGAGCAGCGCGACGCCGTAGAGCACGACGGCCAGGCCGACACTCCCCTCGATGAGGTGCTCGAACGACGAGACGGCGCCACGCGGATTGGTTTTGACCAGTGAGCCCAACGCCACCAGACACACCAGCAAAACTGCGAGCGAGACGAACAGCGTGGTCGTCTCGCGTTCGGCCGCTATCGCTTCCACTGCCGCCGTCGCGACGAGCATCAGCGCGTAGAACGCTCCCGATCGTGAAGGAATGGTGCGCACCGCCGAGTCCGTGATCAAGCATGCGAAAAGCGCCGTCACGCACGCCAGGATTGCGATGAACAGGGCAAAGCTGTCCATGACAAACCCGCCGTTCCACACGGTGATCGCGACGCCGGACAGCACATGGCGCAGGCCGAGGAGCACGAGCCCACACGCCGCCAGAGAGGCGACAAGGCCGATGCAGGCGATCCAGCGATGAATGTCCGGGCGCAGTCGCGGCCTGATCACCGCGACGAGGGCCGAGACCAGGGCGGTGCCCAGGAGCATCGCCTCGGGGAGCAGGGCGAGCGTCAGCGCGTGCGTGAAATCCGGTGGCACCCGCTCAGCCTCCCGTGATCCGTGTGGTGATCTCGAGCACGCCATTCGCGATCACGGGGACGACGGCTCCTGCACGGAGACCGAACAGCACGGCGGCCGCGACCAGCGGAATGAGCACCGTGAGGTCAAGCAGGCTGACGTCACGCACCCGCGCGAACTGATCGCGAACCGGTCCGAAGAACACTCGATTCGCCACCCAGAGCAGCCCACCGGTCGTGACGATGATGCTCGACATCACGAGGAGGGTTGCGATGCGATGCGCCGGGAACGACCCGGCGAACACCATGAAGTCGCCCGTGAATCCCGCCAGCATCGGAACACCGATCAAGCTCGCAGCCGCGACGAGCCAGAACCCGGCGAGTCGCGGCGCCTGGGTGACGAGCCCACCCATCGCCCGGATGCTCGTGGTACGCGTCCGCTCCTCGATCGCTCCGCTCACCAGCGTGAGCATCGCCGAGCCGAATCCCTGCCCCGCAAGCAGGAGGACGGCACCGACCAGCGCGACCGACGTCTGCGCGCCGATGGCGAGCAGCACGAGCGACATCTGCGCCACGTTCATATAGCCGATGAACCGTCGCAGCTCATCCTGACGGAGCGCTCCGATGCTGCCCCAGAACGCGCCGACCACCGCCAGTCCGGTGATGGCGAACGAGTAGTAGTGCGCGGGCACCGGAAAGACGACGAGGCTGATGCGCATCATCCCGTAGGCGCCGAGCAGCAGCATCGTCCCGGAGAGAATCGTGGCGACTCCGGCACTCGCCTTGGTCTGCGCCTGGAGCATCCACGTATGCACCGGGAAGATGGCCATTGCAATGGCGAAGGCGATGAAGCTCAGCCAGAATCCCACCGTCTCGGCGGTCACCGAAAAGGTGGCCAGGTCCGCCGTCATGTCCGAGGATTGCGCGCCGGCCTCGACGACGATGATCGCGACCGTGGCGATGATCAGCGCCAGCGACACCGCATGGAATCCGGCAAACCATGCGGCCGCGCGTCGCGCGCCGTCGCCACCCCAGATACGGATGAGCAGGTACATCGGCACCAGCAAGAGCCCCCAGAACGCTGCGAACAGCACGAAGTCGGCCGCGCACAACACCCCGGTGACCGCCGTCTCCAGCAGCAGGATGAGGATCACGTAGAGGCGGACGCGCTCGTGGACCTTCCACGAGTGGAACATCGCGACGCCGAAGATCGTCGTGACCACCACGAGCAGTGGCAAGGTGATGCCGTCGGCGACGAGGTCGTAGTGCGCCTGGAACAGGAAATTCCAGAACCACGTGTGGTTCTCCTGGTACGCCGAGGCGAGGCCGCCTCCCTGACCGAGCCCGATCTGGCCAAGGATGGCAAAAAAGGTCGTCACGAAGAAGCTCGTCCCGGCGCCGGCAAGACCGATCGTCCGCACGCGAGAGCGCTGCTCCTCGTCGCGTTCCGGGAGGAACAGCGCCACCAGCGCGAAGAGCAGTGGCGCCCAGACGATCGTCGAAAGGATGACGCTCATGACAGGTGCACCCAGAGGTGGCCGGTGGCGGCCAGCACCGAGAGCAGCGCGAGGATGCCGATGACCACGAGCCCTCCGGCAAGCGCACGTGAGAACCTCGCATTGCGAATCGTGGCGAGCAGGGCAGCTGCCTCGTCAACACTGTCGCCGACGGATGCGGCGACGGGATCGGTCACCTGCTCGTCGAAATCGGAGACACGGCCCGCGATCGCCAGGAGCGGCTGCGCGGCGAGCTCCGTGAATCGCTCGACGTAAAACCCCTGGACGGCTGCGCGGACGGGCCACGCGGCGAATGCCGGCAGCGCCACACGCTTCCGAGCCGGTGCGAAGAGCAGATACGCCGTTCCGAGACCGACGATCAGCGCAACGAGCCCGATCAGCGCCGCACCGCCGTCGAGCCCGATCGATTGCGGGTGCCGGCCGTAGAAGACGAAGCGCAGGAAGGTCAGCCCGGCGATGCGCGTGCTGCCGAGATGGAACGGTTGCAGGCCCGGGAGTCCGATGAGGACGACCACCACCGAGGCGACGATCGCGAGCCAGACGGGACGGCGGAGGCCGCCCTCGACCTCGGCTACACGTTCGTGCGCAAACCCGCGCCGTCGGACGATCGCCCCCGAGGTCACCGTCAACAGCAGCCGCCCCGCAAGCAACGCCGCCATCGCCGCGGCAATGAAGGTGACGATGACGATGACGACCTGCTCGATGCCGCTGAAGGTCCCACCGGCCGGGTCGACGCCGCTGAGCGCGGCGGACAGCGCGTAGTACGCACTCAGCCCGATGCCACCTGCCAGGAGTGCCCAGACGCCGAGAGCAATGCTGGTGGTCCGCAATTTCGCCCACGCCCCGCCCATCTCGGTGATGTCATCGGTGCGGTAGACGCGGATCAGGTTGGCCACCGCAAGGAGCAGCAGCGTTGAGGTGAACACCGACGTGAATGCGATGAAGACACCCGTGCTGTAGCCGCCCATTCCGAGCGCCGCGAATCCGAGGCCAAGCTCTGTCGCGACGGCGCACACGGCAATTCGCGTGATGCTCCGCTGCGCGATTCCCGTGGCCGCCGTCAGCACTGCGCTGCCGGCGCCGAACAACGCCAGCACCGGAAGCGCTCGCGGCGTGTGCGCGACGATCGGGTAGATGCGCGCGATGAGAAAGAGGCCGAGCGGTGCCACCGTGGCGGCTGCAAGCGCGAGCACCGGTACGGCAGACGACGCAGCGTCGGTGAGCCAGACGGTGAATGGAAATTGAACGCTTCGGACCACCGCTGCAACGAGGAAGACAATGCCCATCACGAGAAGCGCGCGTGGCCCGGTATTCGCCACACCGTGATGCAGGGTCGCGATCACGCCTTGTGAGATGACCCCGAACGAGAACGGATCCGCGAGCGATTGCCCGGACGGCGCGACGAGCAGCGACGAGAAGACGCCGAACTTGATCCAGGTGAACACGACTCCGAGGGTCAATGCGATGTCGCCTGCGGTCAGCACCACCATGGCGCGCATGGCCCGGCGCGCAGTCTCGCCCTGCTGCCACGTGAGCGTCAGCAGGACATACAGGCTGGCGGACGCGCCCACCCAGAGGATCAGCGAGTTGAAGAGGTTCGGGCTGAGCACGAAACCGGTGGTGCAGAACGCGAGAACGGACGAGGCACAGAAGAAGCGGCGCACGCCGTGCTCGCCGCGCATCGCGTTGACCGCATACGACTGGATGAGGAGCGTGGCGAAGGCGAGGGCCGCGGCGAAGCTCGCCGAGAGCGCGTCGACCTGAACACCCACCTGCGCGGTGAACTGCGTCGCGAACGTCGCCCCTTCGGGCGGTGTCATCGAGAAGAAGGTCA
Organism: Candidatus Dormiibacterota bacterium; assembly: GCA_963791435.1. Classification (GTDB taxonomy): domain Bacteria; phylum Chloroflexota; class Dormibacteria; order Aeolococcales; family Aeolococcaceae; genus Palsa-851. Next base: position 383,048 of record CAWBSL010000002.1, on the reverse strand, counting down.
GGAGCGATAGAAACGGCGACGCCGGCGCATGGGTCAGTCGGACGCCCAGCACGACCGCGGCCACCACGAACGAGAGGCCGGTGAAGAACACGCAGAGTTGCGCGGCGCGGCGTTGCGTCTCCACGCCGAGCGACCCCAGCGCACCGAGCAGCGGCAGGAGTGGAATCGCCCACGCGGCGTTGTAGATGGACACCGCTACGCCTCGAGGTCGCCGAGGGCGTCGATGTCGGCGCGCCCGGTGCGGCGCCACAGCAGCACGATCAGGGTGAAGGCGACACTGCAGATGCAGCTCGCTGCCACGATTGCGAATGCAGCGAGGCCGTCGCCGAGGGCGATCGGGGGCGCCTGTACCGCGTGGGTGAATCCAACGATCGCGATGACCGGCGCCGCGAACAGCAGGCCGATCGCGATGGAGACACCGAGTGGATGCCGCCGCGCCAGCAGGCCGTACACGCCGATCGCGAACACGGCAGCACTCAGGACGGCGAATTGCCCTCCGCCGATGGTCACGAGTTCGTTCCTCGCGGGACGGCGACGGCCCTGCTCGCGATCCTCGCGACGCCTGCGCGCAAGCGCCTCACGTTCGCGCCGCTGCCTGAGGTGCTCGTCGAGCGTCTGCTCATCCTCGCTGCGTCTGCCAATCACGATCCCTGCCGCGGCGCTGACCACGACGAGGACGACGCTGATCGCCAGCGCGTAGGGGACGCGGTAATGGAGCACGGTGATGAGCGCGGGTCCGCGACTTAACTGGACGAGGATCGGCTGGCTCCCCGGGTACCACGCGGTGCCGTTGGCGACGAACGTGACCACGAGCACCGCCGCGGTGCCGACAGCGATCGGTGCTGCGATCCAGAAACGCTCGGGGGCGTGCGGCACCGTGAGCAGGCCTCGGTATGCCTCGTGCCTCAGGACCAGAGTCGACGATTGCGGCGGCGACGCCTGGGACGACGAGTTGCACCACTGCCAGGGCATAGGCGCCACAAACGATCTCGAGCAGCGCCATCAGGACGATCAGCGCCGCGCCCGCGTATCCAGCATGGCGCAGCGAAGGAAGCCCAACTGCGGCCCCGGCGGCAAGCACGATGAGCACGGCGATGGCGTAGAACGCGACTGCGTTTGGGGTCATATGGGCGCGGGCGGCATTGTAGTCAGCGCGGGCTCAGACAGAATCGTCGTCTTCAAGCCGCGACGTCGGTGTTGGCGCGGCTAAGCGGACTGTGCCAGGTATGCGCTCGAAAAGGAGTACGAGGCTCAGACCGACTGCCGCCACGAGCAGCCCCACGATGGCGACCGGGGTCACCCGGATGCCGATCAACGGCAGCGAGACGCCCGCGTCCCACGGACCGGGTGCCGACGTTGCTGCCACCGCCGCTCCCAGCTTCGCGATCGCAGCCGGGCTCGGGAACACCCGCTGGCCGACGACCCCGGCGACGAAGGCCAGGCTCCCAACCGTGCAGATGTAATAGAGCCAGTTCCCGGTATGACGCGCCGCTGCCACCGACGTGGTCATGGCGAGACAGCCGGTGAGCACCGCGATGATGCCGATCACGACCTGCTCGGGGGTCGGGGGCACCGCCGCGGGGCCTCAGGCGGCCCGGCGGATCAAGCCGCCTCCGAGGATCTCGTCTCCGCGGTACAGCACGAGGGACTGCCCGGGAGCGGCCTGGTCGACGGGAGAGTCGAAGCGCACGCGCACATCACCGTTCTCGTGGCTCACCTCAATCCGCCCCGGGTGCGGTGCGCCGTGCGCCCGCAGCTGCGCCTCGCACCTCGTCTCTGCAGGAGGAGCGCTGCCGGCGACCCACCGGCACGACGACGCCTCGACGGCGCTCTGGCGCAACGCCTCCCGGGGGCCGACGACGATCGTGTTGCGCTCGGGGACGAGCTCGATCACGTATCGCGGGGCGGTGTCCGGGTGCAACGGGGCGATCCCCAGGCCGGCGCGCTGACCCACAGTGAAGAACGGCAGGCCCTGGTGCCGCCCGAGCACGCCACCGCGGGAATCGATGATGTCCCCGGATGCGAAACGCCCGGCGAGCCGGGTGCGGAGCTCGGCGTTGATATCCGTCTCGACGAAACAGAGATCCTGCGACTCCGGCTTGGCTGCGGTTCCCAGCCCCAGCTCTGCCGCCTCGGCGCGAACACTCGCCTTGGACTCGTCACCCCCCAGGGGAAACACCGCGCAGTGCAACTGCTGCTGATCGAGGCGATGCAGGACGTATGCCTGATCCCGTCGCGGGTCACGCGCACGGTGGAGCGTCGCCAGCGATCCTCGACGGCCGGTGCGCGCGTAGTGGCCGGTGACGAGATGGGTCGCCCCCGCCGCGCGAGCGCGCTCCAGAAGCACGCCGAACTTGATGCGCTGGTTGCACTGCACGCACGGGTTCGGCGTGATCCCCTGCGCGTAGCCCTCCTCGAAGTCGCGCACGACGTCGCGCTCGAAATCCTCCTCGAGGTTCCAGACGTAATGCGGGAGGTCGAGCTTGGTTGCGACGCGCCGCGCGTCATCAACCGCGTCGATCGAGCAGCAACCACGGTCCCGGATGGTTTCGCGGTCGCTCCGCCACATCGCCAGGGTGATCCCGAAGGCGTGCAGACCGGTTGCCGCCACGCGAGCCGCAGCGACGCTGGAGTCCACTCCACCCGACATCGCCACGGCGATCACCGCTGATCGCGGCAGGAGATCCAGCGGACGGTCAGCTGGGACCGCCACCTCCGGCAACGGCGGGGACGATCGATACCTCGTCGCGCTCGGCGATGGGGGTTTCGAGGCCCTGGGCGAAGCGGATATCGGAGTCATTGACATAGATGTTGATGAACTGCCGCAGGCTCCCTGAGTTGTCGTAGAGACGATCGTGGAAGCCAGGATAGGTCGCATCGAGGTTGGTGAGCACGGCACCGACGGTGTTGCCGTCAACGCTCACCTCGGCATTGCCGCCGGTCAGACGGCGAAGAGGTCCCGGAACGCGAACGGTTGTTGCCATTGAGCGCCGAGTATACGGAGCATCACCGCTTCGGGGACTTGCGCGCTGCTGGCGCTATGCGCACTGCGCTTTCGCCTGCGGGGCGCATTCGCCCATCGCGGCGCAGCTCGGCGACGCGCCGGAGATTCGTCTCCGTCCAGGCGCTCTTCGGGCGCCGGGGCGTGAATCGGAGCATGTAGCAGGCCTCGTCGACCCTGCGGATCACGCTGTCGATCCATCCGTTGCAAAGCGCCTCATCCACTGCCTCGCTGTAGGTGATGCCGGGGCGCTCGAAGCCCTTCTTCCAGAAGCCGACCCACAGCTCGGACGCCTCCGGGTTGGCCGCGAACCAGGCGGAGAGACCCGCCGGCGTGAGAAAGAACTCCGGTCGTGATGGAACGGTCCCGCTCACGGCTCCGCCTCGAGCTCGACGATCAACGGGCTCTTTTCGACGCGAGTTTGCGCGCCGGCGACGAGATCGTCGAAGACCAGCTGGGACCACGATTCCATGCTCAGGTAATGGCGCCGCATCGCCTCGAGCGACAGCGACTCCCCTTCCAGCTTCTCGGTCTCGCGAACCTCGACCACCCCGCCTTCCGGCTCGACGAGGAAGACGAGCCCGAGGTGGACGCGGGACACCGGGCTCGAATCATCGTTGAGCAGGGCGACGAGGCTGGCCCGTGCCCGAGTTCGGGCAGCGGATCTCCTCCGCCCATTCGCGGCGCAGGCCGCCGACGACCGGGTCCTCACGCTCGCCGTCGCCGGGGTTCACGTGGCCGCCGATCCCGAGCGAATACAGGTGATGGAGCCGCTTCTCACTCGACCGGCGCAACCGCCGGGTGAGCAGGTATGTGTCGTCGTGCGGGTGGTGAACGACGCAATACGGAATGATCTGCTGCAGCCCGGGGTCGTCCTCGATCTCGGCGCGCGGCCGGTACTCGGAGGTCGCGTGCACCGTCCGGAGCACCCGCTCGAGGCCTCGGGCGATCAGCCCATGCCACGCGCCGTCGGGAAAGATGGTCGAGCGAGGCACACAGAGGACGTCCTCCGCCCCATGCGCACGGCTCCGCCGCGGCCCGACGGCGCGCGTAGCAGCCACGCTTCTCGGCACCGAGCGCATTCTTTCACCCGCGATGCCTGAACTGCCCGAAGTCGAAGCGCTGTGCCGGTCGTTCGACGCCCGGCTCCGGGGCAGGGTCGTTGCGAAAGTGAGCGTCCGGTCAGTGGCGGTGCTCAAGACGTTCGAGCCGCCGGTAACGGCACTCGAGGGCCTCGCGTTCGCGGGCTGCGTGCGCCGAGGCAAGTTCATCGATCTCGCGCTCCCGCCGTTGCACCTGATCGTCCACCTCGCTCGCGGGGGATGGATCCGGCTTCGCGACACGCCCACGAACGCCAGGCCGTCGCTGCGCGGCCCTCTCGCGGTGATCGTGACGCTCGAGGATGGCGGCAGCCTGGAGATCACCGAACACGGAACCGACAAACGGCTTGCGGTCTCGGTGGTTAGCGAACCCGCGGATGTCCATGGGATCGCGCGCCTCGGGATCGACGCGCTCGCCCCCGATCTGTCGGGTTCCCGCCTCGGAGCCTTGCTCGAAGGCCGGCGCGGGACGCTCAAGAGCGTCCTGGCCGACCAGTCGGTCATCGCCGGCATCGGCAACGCGTACTCCGACGAGATCCTCCACGCGGCCCAGCTGTCGCCCTTCCGGCACGCCGACGCGCTGTCAGGCGAGGAGCTCGAGCGGCTCGCGACCGCCACTCGCGACGTGCTGACCGCCGCGGTCGCGCTTGCCGTCGCCTCGGACCCGGCGGCGCTCAAGGACGGCAAGCGCCAGTCAATGCGAGTGCACGCCCGCACCGGACTCCCCTGCCCGGTCTGCGGCGAGACCATTCGCGAGGTGTCACTCGCCTCACGGTCGTTTCAGTACTGCCCCGCCTGTCAGACCGGTGGCCGTGTCTTTGCCGACCGGCGTCTCAGCCGGCTGCTGCGATGACGACGCACGCCGGGCCGGAAGGCGACGTCGCCCTCGAACGGGCTCTCTGGGCGCTGCGCGCCTACGACACGATCTCCCTGGCCACCACGAGCGATGCGGGCCCGCACGTTGCCGGGGTGTTCTTCGCGCCGGAGCGCACGGAGCGCGGGATCCGCCTGCTCATCGCGACGAAGGGCGGGTCGCGGTTGCACCGCGACCTGGAGGCCGACCCGCGAGTGGCATTCATGTGCTCGCCCGGCAACGCGTCCCGGTGGATCCAGGGCGGTGGCATCGCATCCACCGTTGTCGATCCGGCTCAGCGAATCGACGTGGCCCGCCGCCTCACCGAGCACGCCGCGGGCGCCGACGCCTACGTGAACGAGCCGGACGTGCTGCCGGTCACGATCGCCGTGCGCTGGCTCAAGGTCGTGGAAGCCCGCGACGGGCCGCATCTCCTCCTCCGCTTCGACCCCTGAGCTGTCAGGAGGCCATGAGCGTGGCGAGGTCGAGGAAGAAGCTGGGGTAGGACACTGCCGCAGCCTCCGCGCCATCGATGACCGACTCACCGTCGCCGGCGGGAACGAGCGCTGCGGCGATCGCCCAGGCCATGGCAAACCGATGGTCACCCGCCGCATCGAGATGTGCCGCTCGCAATCGGGCCCGTCCGTGAACGAGCAATGAGTTCGGAGGTGCTCTCACACTGGACGCCGAGGAGTCGCAGGCCGGTCTCGAGCTGGGCGATGCGGTCAGTCTCCTTGGCCCGGAGCTCACTGGCGTCGCGTATCTCCGTGTCCCCGTCGGCCTGACTGGCGAGCACGGCGATCACCGGGATCTCGTCGATGCACCGGACCGTGAGCGCTCCGGAAATCACGACGCCCTTGAGTGCGGCTCCGCGCACCTGGACGTCGCCCACGGGTTCCACCCCGCCCGCCGGATCGCGCATCTCGATGCGAACCTCGGCACCCATCGCCTCGAGCACGCTGAGAATGCCGGTCCGCCCGGGGTTGAGCCCGACCCACGGGCACGTGACACGCCAGCCGGGACGCGACGCGGCGAGCGCGAGGAAGAACGCCGCAGAGCTGAGATCCCCCGGGATCCGAAGGCCGAAGGGCTCCAGTTGCCCGGGATGGACGGTCACGGCCGCACCGTCGGTGACGACGTCGATGCCGCACATGCCGAGCAGCCGCTCGGTGTGATCCCGTGTCAGGAGCGGCTCGATCACGGTGGTGGGTCCATCCGCGGACAGCCCGGCCAGCAGGATCGCGGATTTCACCTGCGCACTGGCCACCGGTGACTGCCAGCTCACTCCCTCGAGCTCGCGCCTGCCCCGGACGCGGAGCGGCGCCGTGCCCTCCGGCGAGACATCGACGGTGGCCCCCATGGCGCGGAGCGGCTCGGCGATCCGGAGCATCGGGCGGCGGCGGAGCGAGGCATCGCCGTCGAGAGTTCGCGTCGAGTTCGGCTCCGGCGAGCACGCCTGCGAGGAGCCGCATCGTGGTGCCCGAGTTCGCGCAGTCCAGTGCCGCTTCCGGACTCCGCAGGCTCATGCCGATCCCGCCGCCGTCGAGTGCGTAGCGCGCCGGGCGGGAAATCGCGTACCCAGACGCCACACGCGCGGAGACAGGCTGCCGTGGCAAGCACATCGGCCGCGGGCGACGCGTTGCCCACGTAGCTCCGGCCCCGGGCAAGCGACCCGAGGATCAGCGCTCGATGGCTGATCGACTTGTCGCCGGGGACGGTCACGTGCCCGTCGAACTCGTGAGGCTGGAGCGACGTGCTCTTGGGTCATCCGGTTCGTGTCGCCGCGTTGCGGCTCATGGTCCTCAGGAATCGCCCCGCTGCGACGACGGCATCCCCCGGGTCCATCCCGATCGCATCGAGCAGCGCCGATCCGACCACCGCTGCCTCGGCGTGGCCGCGCAATGCGATCAGATGCTCGTGCGTCGACAGGCCAAAGCCGAGCGCCCGCGGCACCGATGTCAGGCGACGCACCGAATCGAGCAACGCGATCGCATCGTCTGCGATGGAGCGCCGGGCGCCGGTGACGCCGGTCACGCCGACGCAGTACACGAACCCCGCGGCGGTCGAGCAGATCCGTTCGAGCCGATCCGGTGTCGTCGTCGGCGCCACCAGCGGAATCACCGCTACGCCTGCCGCATGCATCGCCGTGCGGACGTCGGCTGCCTCGTCAAGCGGCAGGTCAGGAAGGATCACCCCGTCGACGCCCGCGGATGCCGACGCGCGGGCGAACGCCCCGATACCGAAACTGAGCACGGGGTTGACGTAGGTCATCACCGCAAGGGGGATGGTGATGCCGGTTGCACGAGCATCGCGCACCTGGTCGAGCGCGGTTGACAGCGTCATCCCGTTACCAAGCGCCACCTGCCCCGTCCGCTGGATGGTGGGACCGTCGGCCAGCGGGTCGCTGAAGGGGATGCCGACCTCGGCAGCGATGCACCCCGAGTCCTGCGCGCATCGCAAGAGCGCGCCGAGGCTGTCGAGTGCCGGGTACCCGGCCGTGAAGTACGGGATCAGCCCTGGAGGCGCGCCGTCTGCGCGCCCTGCGAATGCCCCGTCGAAACGTGTGACCGGCGCCTGCATGCTCACGCCCCGTCGTGCTCGCGAACCGTGTCGACGTCCTTGTCACCGCGGCCGCTCAGACACACGAGCACCAGGTCGTCGGCCGAGAGGTCGGCAGCGAGCTGCGCGGCGATGTGCACGGCGTGCGAGGACTCGAGCGCCGGGATGATCCCCTCCAGGAGGGAGAGCTCGTGGAATGCGGCCAACGCCTCCGTGTCCGTCGCCGCCCGGTACGTGACACGCCCGCTGTCGCGGAGCGCGCTGTGCTCGGGGCCGACGCCCGGGTAGTCGAGCCCGGCGCTGATCGAGTGCGTTGCGAGCACCTGACCGTCCGGATCCTGCATGAGATAGCTCAGCGAGCCGTGAAGCACACCGGGGCGCCCGCGAGACAGCGGCGCTGCGTGTTCATCGGAGTCGAGTCCGCGCCCGGCGGCCTCGACACCGATCAACTGGACGTCGTCGTCGAGGAACGCCGCGAACATACCGATGGCGTTGCTGCCGCCGCCGACGCAGGCGACCACCGCTGACGGCAGTCGTCCGAGAGACGACTGCATCTGTTCGCGTGCCTCGTCGCCGATCACTCGCTGCAGAAGACGGACAAGCGATGGATACGGATGCGGGCCGACTGCGCTTCCGATGACGTAATGGGTGTCGCGGACGTGGGCGACCCAGTCCCGAATCGCCTCATTGGTCGCGTCCTTCAGCGTCGCCGAACCACTGTCCACCGGGACGACCTCCGCGCCAAGGAGACCCATCTTGTAGACGTTGAGCGCCTGACGCCGCATGTCCTCGCGGCCCATGTAGACGAGGCAACCGAGGCCGAGCGCGGCACATGCGGTGGCGGTGGCGACGCCGTGCTGCCCTGCTCCGGTCTCCGCGATGATCCGCCGCTTGCCCATGCGCCGCGCGAGCAGCACCTGGCCGAGCGCGTTGTTGAGCTTGTGTGCACCGGTGTGGAGCAGGTCCTCCCGTTTGAGGTAGATCTGCGCTCCCGAACGCGAGTCGCTGAGACGGCGCGCGTGCGTCACCGGCGTTGGACGGCCGGCAAAGTCGGCGAGCCAGCGACGCAGCTCGGCGGTGAACGTCGCGTCGGCAAAGGCAGCAGCCATCGCCACTTCAAGCTCTTCGAGCGCAGGGACGAGCGTCTCCGGCACGTACGCACCGCCGTACCCGTCGAAGCGGCCGATGGGGTTCGTGCTCATCGCTGGCTGGTCCCCACCTTCGCCGCAGCCGATCGCGCCGCCTGCACAAAGCGTCGCACCAGCTCCGGATCCTTCTCGCCGGGACTCCGTTCCAGCCGGCTCGACGCGTCGACACCCGCGGGGCGCACGGCGGCGATCGCATCCGCGACATCGTCCGGCCCGAGACCGCCCGCGAGCAGGATCTCGCGATGGCGGGCCACGTCGGCTGCCCATTCGAGCGGGACTCGGTGTCCTGTGCCTCCGGGCAGTGCTCCATGATCGGGCATCCCGTCGAGCATCACCAGCGTGTCCGGCGGCCAGTCCAGCGTGCTCGCCGAGGCTCGGTCCTGCACGTTGATGACAGGGATAACAGGAACAGAGCACGCCACCATGAGGCTGCGGTTGATGATGCCGTGCACCTGGACACCGGCGAGCCGGTAGCGGGATGCCGCCTCGTCGCACGCACCGGCGGTGGGCTCGACGAAGACGCCGATCAGGTCCGCACGGTTTCCCACGGCGCGCATGACCATCAGCGCGGCATCGTCGTCAACCCAACGCGAGCTCTTCGGCACCAGCATCAGGCCGATCCAGTCGGCCCCCGCATCCATCGCGGCCTCGGCGATCTCCGGCGTGCGCACGCCACACACCTTGACGATCATCGACGCGACGCCTCGCGTGCCGCGGCCACCATCGCCGCGCATGCGGCGGCCGGGGAACTGGCGCGCATCAGCGTCTCGCCGATCAGCACTGCGTCTGCTCCTTCGTTGACGAGTCGCCTGACGTCCTCCGAGCTGCGCACGCCCGACTCCGCGATGCAGAGGACACCATTCGGAACGGCCTGGCGGACGCGGGCGAACGTGGCGAGGTCGGTGGTCAGCGTCTCGAGGTTGCGGTTGTTGATGCCGATGCACTCCGCTCCGGCGGCGACGGCAATGCGGGCCTCGTCGCCGTCATGCACCTCGACGATTGCGCGCGCTCCACTTCGCGCGACACCCGCCAGACAGTTGTCCAGCGCTTCCTCGTCGAGCATCGCGACGATCAGGAGCACCCAGTCCGCACCCGCCACACGCGACTCGGCGATCTGCACGGGATCGACGATGAAGTCCTTGCGCAGCAAGGGAAGATCGAGTGCTGCGCGCACCGCCGCCAGGTCGTCGAGGGAGCCGCCGAAGTCGGGCCCGTCGGTGAGCACGGAGATTGCGGCAACGCCACACGCGGCGTAATCGCGCGCGGTTGTCAGCGGGTCGAGCTCGGGTCGAAGCACGCCGCCGCTCGGTGAGCGGCGCTTCATCTCCGCGATGATGGTGCCGCCGCGCAGTGCCTCCGCAAGGCCGCGTGCGGGGGGCAGCGACTCCGCCTTGGCCCAGAGGGCCGCTTCCGCACAGCGAAGCTGTTCGACCTCGGCGCGCTTGCGCCGGGCGATCGCCTCGAGCGTTCCGCCGGGCTTGCTCATGCGCGGCCCTGCACCGTAGTCACACCGGCGGCTTCGAGGAAGTTGCTGAGCAGCGCGTGCCCCGCCGGTGTGCCAATCGACTCAGGGTGAAACTGCACACCCTCGATGGAAAACTCCCGGTGGCGCATGGCCATGATCAGGCCGTCGTCGCTCCACGCCGTGGCCTCGAGCACGTCGGGCAACCCCGCCTCTGCGACAACGAGCGAGTGATAACGGGTTGCCATGAACGGATTGTCGAGGCCGCGGAGCACGCCTGCTCCGCCGTGGTGCACCGGCCCGACCTTCCCGTGCACCACGGCGGGAGCACGGACGACCTTGGCGCCGTATGCGACGCCGATCGCCTGGTGCCCGAGGCACACGCCCAGCAGCGGAATGCTGTCGCCGAGCTCACGAACGAGCTCGACGCAGATTCCAGCCTCCTCCGGGACGCGCGGTCCGGGGGACATGACGATGGCTGCGGGCTCGAGCCGCGCGATCTCGGTCACCGAGAGCGCGTCGTTGCGCTCCACAGCGACTGTCGCGCCGAGCTCGCGCAGATACTGGACGAGGTTGAAGGTGAACGAGTTGTAGTTGTCGATGACGAGCACCTGACCACTCAGCGTCGCGCCCAAGCGTTCGCCTCCTCCACCGCGAGGATCTGTGCGGCGACCTTGTTGTCGATCTCCACCGTCTCCTCCGCTGCCGAGGAGTCAGCCACGATACCCGCGGCAGCCTGCACGTAGGCGATTCCCTCGCGCACGACGATGGTGCGCAGCGCGATCGCGGTGTCGAGATCGCCGCCGTAGCCCACATAACCGATCGCCCCCGCGTACGGACCGCGGATCTCGGGTTCCAGCTCCGCGATGATCTCCATGGCCCGGATCTTCGGCGCCCCGGTGACGGTGCCGGCGGGAAAGCAGGAGCGCAGCGCGTCGAGCGACGTGCGGCCGGAGTCGAGGGTGGCCTCGATGCTGCTCACGAGATGCATGACGTGGGAGTAGCGCTCCACCTCCATATGCTGCGTGACGCGGACGCTCCCGGTTGCGCAGACCCTGCCGAGATCGTTGCGTCCCAGGTCGATGAGCATGAGGTGCTCCGCCGCCTCCTTGTCGCTGGCGCGAAGCTCCTGCTCCATCCGCGCGTCGTCCTCGGGTGTGCGCCCGCGCCGCCGGGTGCCGGCGATCGGGTGATACCGAACGCGTTTTCCCGTCACCTGCACGAGCATCTCGGGCGACGCGCCGACGAGCGTACAGTCCGGCGTGGCGATGTAGATCATGTACGGGCTCGGGTTGATCGCTCGCAGCGCGACGTACACATCGAAGGGATCGGCCAGCAGTGGCAAGGCGAAACGCCGTGACACCTGGACCTGGAAGATGTCGCCCGCGACGATGTACTCCAGCGCCTGACGCACGCGATCCTGGAATCCGTCTCTGGACAGATTCGCCTCGCCGTCGTGCGCGGAGACGTCGACGGGGATCCCGGCGAGCGCCGGTGGAGCCGGTGCCGGCGTCGCACCGATGGCGTCGCGCAACTCGTCGATGTGGATGATCGCGCGTGCATACGCCGCGTCGAGCCCGTCCGGATCGTCGCGGTGCACGCAGCTGGAGAGCAGCAGTCGGTGCGGCGCATGGTCGAAGACCGCGACCGTGTCGAAGATCGCGAACCACTGCGACGGCAGGCCGAGCGGGTCGTGCGCAGCCGTAGGCAGCCGCTCGTAGCGGCGGGCGGCCTCGTAGGTGAGAAAACCCACCGCGCCGCCAAGGAGCGGCGCCTCGAGCCCGGGAGCACACGCGGCAGCGAGGGACGCAACGTCGCGATCGAGCACGTCGAGCGGGTCGTCCCCGGAACCGGAGTCGCTGATCACACGCGACGGACGGTGCCCGAGCATCGACCAGCGGGCGATCGCGCCGCTGCCTTCGACCGACTCCAGCAGGAAACAGTTGGCCTCGGTGCCGAGTGCGCGCATCGCGCCGACGGGCGTCAGATCTCCGATCGGGAGCTCCAGCGCCACCGCCACGACGTCGTGGTCAGCGAGGAGCTGTCGCGTCTCCTCGAGACCCGGGACGGGCTCGTTCATCGCGCGTGCGCCATGGAGGTGTCATCCGGGCACCGCCGAGCCGATGTACTGGGCGATCCGCCGGGCGGCCTCCTCGAGGTTGTCGATCGACGCCGCGTAGCTGAGGCGGATGTGCCCGGCGCCCACCGGTCCGAACGACCGGCCGGGGAGCACCGCGACCCCCACTTCGTCGAGCAGGGAGCTCGCCAGCTCTCGGTCGCCGAACCCGGTCGCCGTGATGTCGGGGAAGACGTAGAACGCGCCGGCAGGACGCGCGCACACGAAGCCCGGGATGTCGTTGAGGAGTGCGACGATGCGGTCGCGGCGGTGATGGAACTCGGCGACCATGTGGCGGACCGCTCCCTCCGACTCCGGTGCATCGAAGGCTTCCACCGCGGCCCATTGCGTGAACGCTGCGGCGCAGGACGAGCTGTTGATCATCAGCGTGTCCATCTTGCGGGCGATCTCCACGGGCATCGCGCCGAAGCCGAGGCGCCAGCCGCACATCGCCCATGCCTTGGAGAGGCCGTCCATGTAGATGGTCCGCTCGGCCATGCCGTCGATCCCGTACAGGGAGACATGCTCGGCGTCGTAACTGAGGCGATTGTAGATCTCGTCGCTGAGCACGATGAGGTCGTGCTTGATCGCGAGCGCAGCGATCGCCTCGCAGTCGTCCCGTGTGAGGATGCCGCCCGTCGGGTTCTGCGGCGAGTTGACCACGAGCATCCGGGTACGCGGTGTGATGAGACCCGCCAGCTCGTCGACATCGACGCGGAAGTCGTTCTCCTGCCGCAGCGGCAGCGAGACAGCCTTTGCGCCGATGAATTCGACCAGCGATCGGTAGATCGGATACCCGGGATCGGGAACGATCACCTCTTCGCCCTCCTCCACGAGGGAGAGCAGCGCGAAGAGGAGCAGGTTCTTCGAGCCCGGGGTGAGCACGATGTTCTCGAAGCGGGTTGGCACGCCGGTGTGCCGTGTCACGTAGGCAGCGGTCTTCTCGCGCACCTCGCGGATGCCGCTCGCTGCGGTGTAATGCGTGGCCCCTTCGCGCATCGCGCGGACCGCGGCATCGATGATGTTGTCAGGAGTGGCGAAATCCGGCTCGCCGATCTCGAGATGGACGATGCTGCGTCCCTCGGCCTCGAGGAGACGTGCATGCGCGAGCACCTCGAATGCGCTCTCGGTCCCCAGCCGGGACAGACGGTCGGCGAAGCGGATGGTCATCTCGCCACCATCATGGCGGGAAGCGTGCCGGTCGGCGCGGTGTACTCGATGTCGACGCGTTCGACATGCGCGTGACTCGGCCCCCGGCGGAGCAGTTCGAGCATCCGCTCCACCTCGGAACGCGGCCCTTCGAGCACGGCCTCGACCGTTCCGTCGGGTTCGTTTCGCACCGTTCCGGACAGACCGGCGTCGCCGGCGTGGTGGATCACAAAGGCGCGAAAGCCGACCATCTGCACCCGTCCGTGGACGACCGCACGCACCCGAACAACCTCTTCACCCATCGCGGCCCGATTATAGGTGGGGCGGCTTCAGCGCCTCAGGCGTAAGCAGGCGAGAGTTGCTTGGTCGCTGACAGCTTGCGTACGAGCGGCGGGATCTCGCGCAGGTTCTTGATCTCGACCCCGCTCAGCTCGGAGAGCAGTGCGAGGATGCGCCGCTGCACGGGCGCCTCGTGATCGCGGCCAGGGAGATACCAGTTGAGCATCCGCGAGATGTACTCCGGATCCTCGACTTTCGAGACCACCGACGGCTCGGTGATCGTCGTCGGATGCTTCGGGGCGTCGTTGGTGCTCCGCATCATCCACAGCGACATCTTCAGGATGTCCGGCAGCACCTCGGGCTTGTTCGCGACCGCGCGCCGCAGGTACTTCGCATAGCACGCCGCGTGGCGGAGCTCGTCCGCAGCGAGGATCTTGAAGATCTTGCGCATCACCGGCTCCGGGCCCTGCTCGCTGAATGCGGTGTACCAGTGCGCGAGGCGCTGCTCACCACAGAAGTGCATGGTGAGCGTCTCGATCGCCGGTCCTGGCGCGAAGGTCAGGCGCAACTCGGGGAGCTTGGCCTCGTCGAAGGTCTCACCGCAGCGCTCCAGGTACTTGCGCAGCGTGAGGTGGTGCTTCATCTCCTCGTAGAACCAGATCGAGATGAAGCTGCAGAAGTCGATGTCCGTATAGAAGTCACGGATGAACATCTCCGTGGCGTACAGGGCGGACAACTCCGTCAGGCAGATATTCCGAAGATCGCTGATCCACTGAGGGCTCAGCAGGCTCGGATCGATGTCGTCGAAGGGGATGTCGGTGCTGAGCGTCCAGCGTGCTCGCTCGAGGCGGATGAACATGTCGTCGTAGAGCATTCGAATCAGCATACTTTCTTCGCCCGGCACAAAGTGTGGGCAATGTCATCCGGCGTACACGCCGAGATTTGTGTATAAAGGACAATATGGCCCAATTGACCAAGCCGTCCGATGTCAGGTTGTCCGTTGTGGCCACTCTCCCGCCGGAAGTGACCGTCCGGCTGCTCTCGGAAGTGGATGTGATCGCGCGGCGCATGACCCGCCACATCGTCTCCGGTATCTCGCTGCCCGACAGTCGTTTCCGGACGCTCGGCTACTTCCGCACGGTCACTGCAGCGTGTCGCGATGCCCTCCGCACCTTCGTCCGTCTGCTCCGCGACGGGCGTGGACTCCGGGCGGGCGATCTCGAGCGCCTCGGGTCGATGGGAGCCCAGCAGGCCGAGCTCGAGGTCCCGCTCGAGCTGGTATTCGGCGCGTATCGTCTCGCCGCGCGGGTGCTCTGGGACGAGATCATCGGCCAGCCTTCGGTGCTCAACGACGTGCCGCCGAGCATCGTGATCGGCCTGACGAGCACCGTCCTCGAGTACTTCGACGAGATCAGCGCCGCGGTCGGCGGCGCGTACCTCGAGACCCGGGAGCGGTTGCTCCGGCAGCGTGATCGCGATCGAGATCGCATCCTCCAGCGCCTGCTCGCCGGCGATGCGTCCGCCGAGCTGCGCCGCATCGCGGTGTCGGCGGAGCTGACGCTGCTCCCTCCCTACACGGTGGTCGCCTGCTCCGCGCCGACGATCGAGGCGGAGCGTCAGCTCGAGGAGACCTGGCGGGCCGAGGGCGCTCATCTGATCGGCGACGATCCCGGGCTCTGGATCGCGCTCGTCCCCGAGGGCAAGGACCTGGCGAAGCTCTGTGCGGCCGCCGGCCCGGTGATCTTCGGGGTCGGTCCCGTGGCGACCACACTCGATGCAGTCGCGCCGTCAGCGCAGCAGGCACGCCGAGCGCTCGAAGTCGGTCGGATGCTCTACCCGGGCCGGAGCGTGTACACCGATGCGGAGGTCGGGGTGTTCGCGGCGCTCGCCGACGACCAGGATGCCATGCGGACCTTCACGGACCGGGTGCTCGGGCCGCTCGCGGATGGCACGCCCAACCGCAGGCTCGAGCTCGTCGCAACCCTGGAGGCGCTGCTGGACAGCCGGAGCATCGGAGACGCCGCCGAAAGGCTCGGCGTGCACCGCCATACCGTCGTGTATCGCGTCGGCCGGCTCCGCCAGCTGGGCATCGACGCCGACGACCCGGAGCAGCGCCATCAGCTCTGGCTCGCGCTCCGCTGCGCGCGTCTACTCGCAGGCTGATTGGCCGCGGGCTGCAGCCCGAACTCGAAACGTTCAGGGCCTATGAGCGACCCGCCCAGCTCGAAAACGGCAGGCCCCTGGGCGGCGCCCTCGATTCATCGTACAAAGAGATTGTTGTCATTGACTGATCCTCATTGACGCCGGCTCCGGGGCTCTCGCAAAATGCAGCAATCGCGCCAGAGCAGGGGGAGGTGGCTGACGGAGCCAGACACAAGGGGGTCGCTTCACCGAGCATGACGCACGTCTGCGGGACCGCTCAACGAGGCAGGATAACCATCACATAGAGGGATGATTCCGTTCGAAGCAAGCTCATTGCTTAATGGTAGTAAAGCGACGGAGACTCATCCGGGCACGCCGCAAGGCACTTCATCTGAATCAACGAGGCCGATCGAGAGGGGGCCTCAGGAAGAGAAAATCGGTAAAGGGGAGACACGGGCATGTTTGGGGACAATCTTCTGCGTAGCTCGGCGCCGCGCCGGACCAGCCGGCGCGCAGCCACTTCGGTCGCATTGCTGGCCACGGCCGTTGTCGTCGGCGCGTGCGGCGCTGCCTCGACCGGCGGCAAAGGCCAGGCGGATCCATCGAGCGTCAACCTCGGGTATCTCGTCAATCTGACTCATGCGCCCGCGCTCATCGGCGTATCGCAGGGCTTCTTCCAGGGAGCGATGCCCAAGGGCACCACGGTCAACACGACGACGTTCAGCACGGGCACCCTTGAAAGCGAAGCGCTCCTCGGTGGCACGCTCGACGCCGCGTTTGTCGGTCCCGGACCGGCCATCAATGCGTTCATCAAGACCAAGGGCAAGGTGCTCATCGTCGCTGGAGCCGCTTCGGGTGGAGCCGGCCTCGTCGTCAGCTCGAAGATCGCCGATGGCAACTTCCCGGCGGACCTCGCCGGCACGACGCTGGCAACACCGTCGCTCGGCAACACCCAGGACATCGCGCTGCGGACCTGGCTCGCCACCAAGGGCCTCACCTCCAGCGTCAATGGCGGCGGTCAGGTGAACATCGATACCAGCTCGGGCAACTCGGTCAGCCTCCAGAACTTCGAAGCCGGCAAGATCGCCGGTGGTTGGGTTCCCGAGCCTTACAAGTCCGAGTTCATCCTCCAGGGCAAGGGCACGCTCGCAGTCGATGAGGCGTCGCTCTGGCCCAACGGCCAGTTCCCGACGACCGTCCTCGTTGTGACCCTGAAGCTCCTCCAGGACCATCCCGACATCGTCAGCGACCTCCTCAAGGGGCTCCTCAAGTCGGTGAACTGGATCAACGCCAACGAGGCGTCGGCGCCTACCGCTGTCAATACCGCTCTTGCGTCGGCAACTGGCGGAAAGCCGCTCAAGGCTGCCGTTCTGAAGCTCGCGTGGACGCACCTCAGCTTTCTCCTCGATCCGCTCGCGGCCGATCTTCAGACAGACGCAACCGACTCCCAGAAGCTCGATTTCACCAACGTGGCCAGCGTCAAGGGGATCCTTGACCTCGGCCCGCTCAACGCAATTCTGTCCGCGGCCGGCAGTCCGACCGTCAGTGCCGGAGCGCTCGGCTGATGAACCTCGCGTTCGCGCCGCGACCATCTGTCGTAACGCTCGAGGCAGGCGACGCCTTCGTGACCCTTGACGGGGTCACGAAGGTGTTCGGCCAAGGCAAGAGCGCGACCACGGCGCTCGAAGACGTGACGCTCGAGATGAGCAAGGGAGAGTTCGTCTGCATCCTTGGCACGTCGGGATGCGGCAAGTCAACCCTCCTGTCCCTGATCGCCGGGCTGGACAAGGTGACCTCCGGGACCATCGAGATCGCCGACGGTCGCCCCGCCGTGATGTTCCAGGATCCCGCGCTCCTGCCATGGCTCACGGTGCGCCGCAACGTTGAACTGCCCATGCGCATCCATGACGTGGACGCGGATGAGCGCAACAAGAGGGCGAACCGGTTGCTCTCCATGGTCGGGTTGATCGACTTCGCCGACCACAGGCCCCATCAGCTCTCCGGCGGCATGCGACAGCGATGCGCCCTGGCACGGGCACTCGCGCAGGACTCCGAATTGCTGCTCATGGATGAACCCTTTGCCGCCCTCGACGCCATCACGCGGGATCAGCTCCACGACGACCTGAACCGGATCTGGCAGGAGACCGGCAAGACGATCATCTTCGTCACCCACAACGTTCGCGAGGCCGTGCGCCTGGGTGACCGCGTGGTGCTCATGACACCCCGACCCGGCCGGGTGGCGCAGACGTGGGACGTGGAGATCCAGCGCCCGCGCGAGTTGGACTCCTTCGAGGTATCAGGCCTCGCACACGAGATCACTGCGCAGTTGCGTGCCGGAGCGAACGAGAATGCAACGCAATAGGCTCCAGCGGATCTTCAAAGCCGTCTGGCCGAGAGCGCTCGCCATCGGCATTCTCCTGGCCCTCTGGCAGCTACTGGTCATCGTCGGCTTCGCCTCGCCGGCTGGGTTCGCGCTCCCCGGCCCGGGAGACACGTGGTCCGAGATCGTGTATCTGACCCGGACCGGCGTCCTGCTGCCCGCCCTGCTGGCCACGCTCGAGCGTGCCGCCATCGGTTATGCGGTTGCTCTCGT
This sequence comes from Candidatus Dormiibacterota bacterium, assembly GCA_963791435.1. Classification (GTDB taxonomy): domain Bacteria; phylum Chloroflexota; class Dormibacteria; order Aeolococcales; family Aeolococcaceae; genus Palsa-851. The sequence continues at coordinate 364,646 of CAWBSL010000002.1, read as the reverse complement.
GTTCGGGACCATCGTCGGCCTCGCGGTGGCCAGGGTCCCCATCCTCCGTGCGGGTGTCGGGTCGCTGCTTGCCGGCCTGCAGGCGCTTCCGTCGGTGGTCTGGGTTCCGTTCGCGGTCATCTTTCTCTCGTTGGATGGCAACGTCGAGTTCGCGGTGTACTTCGTGGTGCTCATGGGCGCTTTCCCGTCCATCGCGATGGGCGTCATGCACGCGTACGACAACATCCCTCCGCTCACCTTCAGCCTGGCGCGTTCGATGGGCGCATCCGGCCCGAAGTACTACCGGCACTTCATCTTCTCCGCGTCACTACCAGCCTACGTCGCGGGAATGAAGCAGGCATGGGCGTTCTCCTGGCGCTCGCTCATGGCAGCCGAGTTGATCATCGGATCGGTGGCGAGCGGCGGTCTCGGCCCCATCCTCGACGATGGCCGCAACCTGCTCGACTACCCGGAACTGCTTGCCGCCATGGTCGTCATCCTGGTCGTCGGGATCGCCGTCAACGACATCATCTTCGCGCCGCTGGAGCGTGGGCTCCTGCGCCGCCGCGGCCTGGTTCCCGCCACCTAGTCCGTACTGGGACTGGGCTCTCCGTCAGCCTCGCGGCGGCGCTGTCCGCCCGAGGCGACGGTGGCGCCCTGCTCCGCCTCGCGCGCCAGCATGAAGAGCAGGTCGGAGCAGCGATTGAGGTAGCGGACGACCTCGGGGTTCTCGACGCCGCCCTCGCGCCGCAGTGACACCGAGCGCCGCTCCGCGCGGCGCACGAGCGTGCGGGCGAGGTCGAGCGCCGCGCCGACCGGTGTGCCCCCCGGGATGACGAATCCTCCCGGCAGCGGGACACGGGCTTCGAGGTCGTGGATCTCGCGCTCCAGGGCGTCGCTCATCGCCGGCGTGACGACGTTGAAATGGCGTTCGAGCTCGGCTCGGTGGCCTGGTCCGGTGGCGAGCTCGGCACCCACCACGAAGAGCTCGCGCTGCAGCTCGAGGATGCGAGCGGCGCGCTCCGGCGAGTCGGTCAGCGCCCGGGCAAGACCAAGCGCCGAAATTGCCTCGTCGAGCGAGCCGTATGCCTCGGTGTGGAGATCGTCCTTCGCCACCCGGCCGCCGTAGAGCAGGCCTGTCTCTCCCCCGTCGCCGTGCCCGGTCGTGATGCTCACGCGGCTGGAGCTAGACGGCGCCGTGCAGGGTCGCTTCGACGAGCTCGGGATTGGTGTCGTCGTGGCCACGGCGCCAGTCCTCGATCCACTTGCTCGCCGCGATCGTCGCCGTGGTTGCGTCACCGACGGCAGTGGTGATCTGCCGCGTCAGCTGGCTGCGGACGTCGCCGGCGGCAAAGATGCCCGGGATATTGGTCATCATCGTCATCGGGTCGGTGACGTAATAGCCAGCTTTGTCATGATCGATGTGCGCATCGACGAGCTGGGTGTTCGGGATGAACCCGATGAAGATGAAGATGCCGCCCACCTCGAGCTCGGAACGCCTTTCGGTATCAAGGTTTCTCAGCGACAGCCGGCGGACCTTCTCGTCACCGTCGATGCTCTCGATGATGGTGTCCACGAGGAACTCGACCTTGGGATGCTTGCGCGCCTCGTCGAGCAGGATGGGCTGGGCGCGAAACTCCTTGCGACGGTGGATGATCGTCACCTTGCTCGCGTAGCGGGTGAGGAACAGCGCCTCCTCCACCGCGGCGTCACCACCACCGGCAACTGCGAGGTGCACGTCCTTGAAGAATGCCCCGTCGCACACCGCGCAGTACGACACGCCACGACCCGCGAACTCCTCTTCCCCCACCACGCCGAGCTTCCGTGGATTGCCGCCCGCCGTGATGATGACGGCCGGCGCGAGATAGTCGCCGTCGTACGTCTCGATCAGCTTCATCCCGTCGGGCTGCACCTTGATCGCCTTGACCTCGGTTCGGACCAGCTCGGTGCCGAAGTGCGCCGCCTGCTCCTCCATGACCGTCGCGAGCTCACCGCCGAGAATCGAGAGAAAACCTGGGTAATCCTCGATAAGCTCGGTATTGAGCAGCTGGCCACCCGGCGCTTTGCCTTCGAGGAGCACGGCCCGCTCACGATTCCTCCCCGCATAGAGTGCGGCCGTGAGCCCGGCGGGACCGCCGCCGATGATCGCGATGTCGAAGTCGTGGGTGGGCACGGTGGTTGCACTCCTTGGGGCACGTCTGTACGTCCCCGTCAGTGATGACGATACCCAATGCTGGGCCAAATCAGCCGGTTGCAACCCATTGACGCAGCTCGGAAAGCACCCGGCTGATGGGGATCGCGTAAGCATCCGGCGTGTTCGGGCTCGCCAGCGTCACGATGCCGATCAGCTGGCCGGACGCGTCGAGAACGGGCCCACCGCTGTTGCCTTCGTAGATGCGCTCTCCGACGAGGTGGAGCATGTCGTCGTACTCCTGCGGCGAGGACTGTCCCGCCTCGATGCCGGTGCCGCTGAGCGGCACATCGGCATCGAGCCCCATCAGGGTCTCAACGGTTAGGTCGCCGTGTCCGGTCGCCCGGCTCGACGCCAGCGTGATGACGCGCAGCGGGACCGAGGTGAGGGTGGTGGCGTCGATTGGCAGCGGGGTCCCTGCGAGGGTGCCGGTGACCCGGAGCATCGCAAGGTCCACGGCGGCGTCGCTGTGCACCACCCGGGCGACGTGGGTGTGATCGGCGCGGTCGGTCACCCGCAGCGTGTCATCACCGTTGATGACGTGCGCGTTGGTGACGACGTCGCCGAGATCGTCGAAGATCCAGCCTGTGCCGAGCGACTCCTCGGAGCCGTTCGCGAGTTCGGCCTCGATCGTCACCACGCTCGCGAGGTCGTCGAGTCCCAGGTCGGTCAGGTCGGCAGGCGACGGGCTCGGGGTGAACGCCTGAGGGAGATGGATCGGCGCGACTTGCGACGGGCTGATCTGCGCCGCCATGCTTGCGATCAGAAACCCAGCCAGTCCGACCACCAGGAGCGCGATGATGGCCGCCGCGGCGCGAGCCACGGCGCGTGGTCGGAACGTCGGCTCGGTCCCTCGATCCACGAGGAAGCATTGTGGTTGTTCGGCGAAGCGGGATCACCGTCGTCGGTGGTGGCGGCGGGGCGCTCGGGAGCACGGTTGTCAGCCGGCTCGTGGCCGGTGGCCGGCAGGTGGTGGTGCCGGCGCGCCATCCGGGCCGATCCGAGCCGGTGACCGGCGTCATCGAGATCGAGTGCGACCTCGACGATGCGGCATCGGTCGAGCGTCTGCGCGGCGCCGTCGACGCCATGGGACCGTGGGAGGGCCTGGTGAGCGCTTCGGGCGGGTATGCCGGAGGCCGTGCCCACGAGGTCGACGACCACGGGATCGAGGCGCAGATCCAGGCCAATCTCCTCGGTCCGTGGCGCCTGGCGCGCGCCGCCGCGAACTCGATGCTCGCGCACGGTGGCGGCGGCCGCATCGTGATCGTTGCGTCGCGCGCCGCACTCGACGTCGCCCGAGGGCAGGCTGCCTACCAGGTGAGCAAAGCTGCGGTGCTCCGGCTCACGCAGGTGATGGCGGCGGAGTTGCGGGGAAATGGCATCACGGTGAATGCCGTCCTGCCGGGGACGATGGACACCCCCGCGAATCGCGAGGAGATGCCCAACGCGAATCGCGCCACCTGGGTGACCACGGACTCGGTTGCGGCAGTCATCGAGTGGCTGCTCTCCGATGCTGCTGCGGCCGTCAGCGGTGCGGCGGTTCCCGCCGGCTGACGCTCAGCCCAGTGACGGCGGCTCGAAGGCGCCGGACTCGCCAAGGCGGGCGATGGCGCGAGCGCGATGGGAGACGCGCTCCTTCTCTTCATCCGCCGCCTCCGCAAAGGTGATGCCGAGGTCGATCGACAGAAACGCCGGGTCGTAGCCGAAACCGTTGCTGCCCCTCGGCGTGACCAGCGTGCCGAGGCATTCCCCGTGGGCGGTCACGGGTTCGGCGCCGGGCCGCGCCAGCGCAGCCACGCACACGTAGCGGACCCTGCGGTCTTCCGGGGTGCTGCGCTCCACCTCCGCAAGCAGCCCGAGCAGCCGGTCGAGGTCTGTCGCCCCCTCGCCCATCCAACGCGCTGACATCGGACCCGGCCAGCCTCGAAGCGCATCCACCTCGATGCCGCTGTCATCCGCAAGTGCCGGAAGCCCGGTCGCGGCGCAAACCACGACGGCTTTGGCGAGCGCCGATTCCGTGTACCCCGGCCCCGGCTCCTCGAGCACGGCGTCAAAACCGACGTCGTCGAGCGATGCGATCGTCACCGAGTAGGGCTGCAAGAGGCTGCGAAGCTCGCGGATCTTCCCCGGGTTCCGCGTCGCCAGGAGCAGCGTCGGTCCGCTCACCGGGCTCCGCTCAACACCTCTGCCTGGAGCGCGAAGAGCTTGCTGAGGCCGGTGCCCGCAAGTCCGAGGAGGGAATCCAGTTCCTCGCGCGAGAACGGCTCCTGTTCGGCCGAGCCCTGGAGCTCGATGAAACGGCCGTCGAGGGAACCGACGCAGTTCATGTCCGTTTCCGCGGCCGAGTCCTCGAGGTAGTTGAGGTCGAGCCGTGCCTCGCCGGAGATGATGCCGGCGCTCACGGCCGCCACCGGCCAGCGCAGGGGATCGGAGCGGACCACGCGCGCGTCTCGAAGGCGGGCGATCGCCAGCGCCAGGGCCACGTACCCACCGGTGATCGATGCGGTACGGGTGCCGCCGTCCGCGACGATGACGTCGCAGTCGATGAGGATGCTGCGCTCGCCGAGCGCTTCGAAATCGACGGCCGCCCGAAGGCTCCTGCCGATCAGGCGCTGGATCTCCTGGACCCGGCCGTCCACGCGGCCCTTGCGGCCGTCCCGGTCCGAGCGCGTCTGGGTGCTCCGCGGCAGCATTGCGTACTCGGCGGTGACCCAGCCGCGGCCGCTCCCCTTGCGGAACGGCGGCACGCGCTCCTCGACGGTGGCCGCGCAGAGGACCCGTGTGTCCCCCATCGTGATCAGTGCGCTGCCCTCCGCGTAGGGGAGCGGGTGCAGTTCTATCGAGGTCGGACGGAGTTCATCGGCAGCTCGTTGATCTGGGCGCATTGTCGGCCGAGTGTATCGGTCGACCCGGAGATCACCGCCGGAAGATGCGCTGGAGCACGATGATCGACGCCTCGTAGAGCAGCAGCAGCGGTATCGCCAGCGCCGTCGGCGTGAAGGGGTCGGCGCCCGGCGTGATGACGAGGGCCACCGCGATGATCCCGATATACGAGATCTTGCGCCAGGACTTCAGCTTCTTCGACGAGACGAAGCCGAGGAGCCCGAGCAGCACGATCACGACCGGCATCTCGAACGTGAACCCGAACACGAAGCAGACGATCAGGAAAAACGAGGTGTACGCGTCGATGTCGGGGAAATAGACCGCGTGCCCGTTCAGGAAATTCGTCAGGAAGTTGAGCCCGAGCGGCATCACGAAATACGCGAATGCGGCGCCGGCCGCGAACAGCAGGATCGAGCTCGCGATGAACGGCCCGACGAATTTCCGCTCCTTCGGACGCAGTCCCGGAGAGACGAAATTCCAGATCTGCCATAGCGTGATCGGCAGCGAGAGGATGATGCCGACGACAGCGGAGATCTTCAAGGGAACCGTGAGCCCTTCGGTGGGTCTCGTGATGATCGCCTCGTCGTTCGGAATGATGCTGTGCGAATTCGCGAGCACCGTGTGAAGCGGGTGCAGCAGGATCCCGAGGAAGAATCCGTTGAAGATGAAGGCGATCGCCGTCCCGATGATCCACGCGCCCATCACCCAGATGAGGACTTTGCGCAACTCCTCCAGGTGCTGGACGATCGTCATCCGCCGTTCGTCGTCGCCTGCCACTCCCTGCACCTTACGTGCCTCCGATCAGCGCGCGCCTGAGCGGCGCGTCAGCCAGAGACCGAGGGCTGGTGTGTTGTCGCGTCCGCGGGGACGGTGACCGGCTCCGCCGGCTGTGCAGCGACAGGCACAGGTGCGGCAACGGTCTGGACCACCGGGGCCGGCTGTGCCGGCGCAGGCGTGGTCGTCGTGCCCATTACCGCGTCGTGGGTCTCGGAGGACGCCTTCCGGAACTCGCGAATCCCCTTGCCCATGGCGGCGCCAACATCGGGAAGCTTTCCTGGTCCCCAGATGATCAGGATCACCACCAGGACGATGATGATTTCCGGTAGATGTCCGGTGAGTCCACTCAGCATGTCGGCCTCCAGTCTAGCACCATTTTTGAACTACCCCTGAGATCAGACTGAGACCGCGGACAGTGCTCGGGCGAACGTTTCGACCGTCCTGTCCACGTCCTCATTCGTATGGGATGTCGAAAGAAACGCGGTCTCGAACTGTGAGGGCGGCCAGAGGACGCCCGCGTCAAGCCAGCCGGCGTGGAGACGCCCGAACCGCTCGCGGTCGGCCTGCTTCACCTCATCAAATGAGCGGGCCCGGTCGATCCCCAGAAAGGGCGTGACCATGCTGCCCACCCGACCCACGGTGCAGACCACGCCTGCATCCGCAGCGGCAGTCTCGAGCCCGGTCTCGAGGCGTTCGCCGAGACGTTCCAGGCGCACGTAGAGGTCTGGATTCTCGCGGAGCGCGTCGAGCGCCGCGATACCCGCCGCCATCGCAGGCGGGCTGCCCGAGAGAGTCCCCGCCTGATAGACCGGCCCCGACGGCGCGATCTGCTCCATGAGGTCACGTCGCCCCCCATAGGCGCCGACCGGGAGGCCGCCACCGATCACCTTGCCGAAGAGGCTGAGATCGGGACGCACCCCGTACAGCTTCTGGGCCCCGCCGTAGGCCACGCGAAATCCGGTCATCACTTCATCGAATACGAGCAAAGCACCCCATTTGGATGTGAGCCGCCGAAGTCCGTTCAGAAACCCGGGCTCGGGGGGCACGCATCCCATGTTCCCGGCCACTGGTTCCACGATCACCGCCGCGACCCGCTCGCCCTCACGCTCGAAGAGCGCCGCGACCGCCGCGAGGTCGTTGTACCCGAGGACGGTCGTGTCGGCGATCGCGCCGCTGGGAACGCCAGGTGAGCCCGGGATTCCGAGGGTCGCGATCCCGGAGCCGGCCTCGGCGAGGAGCGCATCGGCGTGGCCGTGATACCCACCCGCGAACTTCACGATGCGGTCCCGGCCTGTCGCGGCGCGGGCGAGACGCACAGCGGACATCGCAGCCTCCGTGCCAGAGGTGACGAAGCGCACCATCTCGACGGATTCCACGGCGGCGACGATCCGCTCCGCCAGGTCCACCTCGAGCTCGACCGTGTGGCCGTATGCGATCCCGCATTCGAGCTGGGCGCGGATCGCAGCGAGGACCTGGGGCGCCTGATGGCCGAGGATGTGCGGTCCGTACGCGAGCACGTAGTCGATGAACTCGTTGCCGTCGGCGTCGAGGACATGAGCGCCGTTGCCACGCATGATGTGCGGCGGCACACCGGGCACGGCTCGGTACGCGCGGACGGGGCTGTCCACCCCGCCCGGAAGCACACGCTCGGCGCGCTCACGCAGCGCTCGGGCGTTGCTGTCATTCATGGCGCTAGGTCTGCTCTCGCACGGTGATGGACTGCATGAGATCACCCTGCGCGATCGCAAGCGCAACGGCCATCCCGGACTCCACCTTGCCGAACAGGTTGTACGACGGCGTCAACTGCGAGGAGTTGTCGGCGATGCAGATGAAGAACTGCGAGCCGTTGGTGTTCGCGCCGCTGTTGGCCATGGCGACTGCACCCTCGACGTATTGCTGGTGCACGGGCTCGTCCGCGAACTGGAACCCGGGGCCGCCGTCTCCACACGTGCCGGACGGCGTCGCGGGCGCGGCCGGCACGTGGCCGATGCATTCCGGATCGCCGCCCTGGACGACGAACTTCGCCACGACGCGGTGGAACGGAATGCCGTTGTAGTACTTGTTGCGCATCAACGTCACCATGACGTTCACCGTCTTTGGCGCCAGATTCGGTTGCAGGCACAGGACGATGTCGCCCTTCGGCGTCACGATCGTCGCTTGGTAGAGCTTGCTCGTGTCGATGGTCATGGCCGGTTCGGCGGTGTACGTGTGCACGCTCTTCGGCGGGTTGCTGGGTTGCAGCACCGGTCCAAACGTTGCTGTGGCACAGTCCGCGAAGGGGATCGTGGTCGCGGCCGTTGGCGCAGGTGTGGGTGAGGGCGTTGCGCTCGGGGTCGGCACTACCGCGGTGGGCGTCGGGCTGGGGAGCGGGGCGAGTGGCGAGCTCGCACCGTTCACGCCGATGGCGATCGCAACAATCGCGATCACCACGACCGCTCCTGATCCCAGCAGCAGTGGAAAGCGGCGCCGGCCGCCGGTCGGGTCACTCATTGATTACTCCTTGATCTAAATCTCGGCGAGCCAGCCCGCGGCGGCACGCGCGTGGTACGTGATGATCATGTCGGCGCCCGCGCGGTGGATGCTGCCGAGTGCTTCGAGAACTACGGCGCGTTCGTCGAACGCGCCTGCGGCCGCTGCGTGATGGAGCATCGCGAACTCGCCGCTCACGCAGTAGGCAGCAAGGGGCAGGTCGGTCGCGTCGCGAACCCTTGCCACGACATCGAGGTAGGTCATCGCCGGCTTCACCATGACCATGTCGGCGCCCTCCTCGACATCGAGGATTGCCTCCCGAACGGCCTCACGCTGATTGGCCGGGTCCATCTGATACGAGCGCCGGTCGCCCGATTTCGGCGCGCAGTCAGCGGCGTCGCGAAATGGGCCATAGAGGACCGTCGCGAATTTCGCGCTGTAGGCAAGGATCGCCGTGTCGGTGAATCCCGACTGATCGAGTGCGTCGCGTATAGCGGCCACCTGCCCGTCCATCATCCCGCTTGGCGCGATGATGTCGGCTCCGGCGGCGGCCTGCGCAACCGCGGTTCGCGCATACAGCTCGAGCGTCGCGTCGTTGTCGACGGTGCCGTTGTCGAGCAGGAAGCCACAATGACCGTGGTCCGTGTACTCGCACAGACAGCAGTCGGCAATGAGCACGCACGCATCACCGAAACGCTCGCGGAGCGCGCGGATCGATTCCTGTACGACGCCATCCTCCGCAAACGCTCCCGAGCCCTGCGCGTCCTTGGTCTTCGGAAGCCCGAAAAGCAGCACGCCCCCGAGGCCGAGGCGGATCGTCTCCTCCACCGTCGTGCACAGGGAATCGATGGTCTCGTGAGTCTGTCCCGGCATCGATCCGATCGGCTGCGGTGCCGCGAGACCTTCGCGCACGAACGCTGGGTGGATCAGCTGGCCGGCGCTGATGTGTGTCTCGCGGGCAAGGCGGCGCAGCGCCGGCGTTCGGCGGAGACGGCGGGGCCGGTCAAGCGGGAATCCCATGAGCTGTTCAGCGTAGCGGCTGGGGTGCCAGACACTCGCTGAGAGCGTCGACAAGGCTGTCAATCGAGGCGGTTCGTGCGACCGCTGCCACCGCGAGGCCGGCATGGCGGGCCTCTGCCGCAGTGCGCTCCCCGAGACAGACGATCGGCGTGCTCGCCGGCACTCCGTCCACCCCCACAGCATCGACGAGGTGTCGCGCGGTACTCCCGCTGGTCAGCGTGATGGCGTCGACGCCGGCCCCGAAGGCGGCGCGAAGCCGCTCGGGCGCCGACTCCGGCATGGCGCTCCGATAGATGTCTTGCTCGTTGACGGTGGCTCCGCCTGCGCGGAGCGTCTCGGCGAAGTCGCCGCTCGCCCCTCCCGCCGCCGGAAACCAGACCGATCCTCCTGCGATGCCGCGACCGAGCATCGCGGTGGCCAAACCAGTCGCCTCGTGGTCGACGGCGACCAGGTCGGGGTGTCTCCCTGCGGATTCGAGGGCCGCAGCGGTCGCCGGCCCCACGACGGCGACGAGCATGTGAGCGATCGCCTCGATGCCGGCCGCCCCGATGACAAGTCGTACAGCAGTCGCGCTCGTGAACGCGACCCAGCGCGGTGCCGGAGCGGCACTCATCTCCGCGGCCACTCGGACAATGGCATCAGGATCAGCGAGCGGCACCGTCGTGATCAGTGGCACCACCACGACGGATGCGCCGGCGGCATGGAGCCGGTCGACGAGACCTTGAGCTTGCTCACGCGTGCGCGTGACGAGTACGCGGCGCCCGGCTAGCGGCTGGGGTATCTCGCTCACCGCAGACGCGCGGCGACCGTCTCGCCGAGAGCCTCCGGGGCATCGATGCCGCCCGATGCCTCAGCGCGGCGGATATCGCCGTCCGCGACGAGCGCTGCGGAGAGCACGAGCCGTCCATCCTCGACCCGTCCCCACGCGCCGAGCGGGAGCAGGCACCCACCGCCGAGGCTGATGAGCACCGCTCGCTCCGCGGTGACCGCGATCCGGGTTGTCCTGTCAGCAGCACCTGCGCACGCGTTTGCGGCAGCTGACCCTGTCACGGCCTCGAGCGCGATCGCGCCCTGTGCAGGCGAGGGCACGAACTTCGCAGCGTCGAGGCGCTGCGTGAAGCGGTGCCCCAGCGAGAGGCGGTCGAGCCCGGCGCACGCGAGCAGGAGCGCATCGACTTCCCCGGCGTCGAGCTTGCGCAGACGCGTGTCGACGTTGCCACGAATCGCGACCGGTCGTACCCCTGGATACAGGGCGGCGAGGAGGCCAACGCGTCTGGAGCTGCTGGTCCCCACGGTTGCGCCGGCACGCAGCGCCTCGAGGAGGTCGCCGCTCGCCGACACGACGCCGTCGCGCGGGTCGGCCCGAGTGAGGTAACCCGCGATGGTCAGTCCGGGCGCGAGCGAGGAAGGGAGGTCTTTCGCGCTGTGCACCGCGATGTCGGCCCGTCCTTCCAGGAGGCTGCGCTCGATGTCGGCGGTGAACCAACCCTGCCCTTCGAGTTGATCGATCGGGGCGTCGACCCTGCGGTCGCCCTCGGTGCGAATGACGAGGGTTTCGATGTCATCGTGCCCGGCGGCACGCAGGCATTCCGCGGCAAGCGTTGCCTGCCGCAGCGCAAGTGCGCTTCCCCGCGTTGCCAGCCTGAGCGTCGAGGTCTCGGCGGCCGGTGTCAACGGTCGAGCCGGAACGCCTCGCGGATCGCCAGCGTGGTCGCCGGGTCCCCTGCTTCGCGGAGGCGCGTGACCGGTCCGTGCAGGAGTTTGCGCACCATGCTCCGGGTCAGCATCTCGACTCGTGCGCGCGTCTCCTCGTCGATCTCCTTGCCCGCGGCGAAGGTCCGCGCAACCTCGCGTGCACGCAGCTCCTCGGCCCATTCCACGAGGGCGGCGATGGTCGGCCCGGCGGTGTCCCGCTGTCCGATCACCATGACGGTCTTCTCGAGCTCGGCGTCGATGATCTCCTCGGCCGCCGGAATGGTATGGCGGCGCTGGTCGAGGCGTGCGCCGACCCGCCGGCCGAGATCGTCGATGTCGATGAGTGTGACGCCGGGCACCTCTGCTGCCGCGGCATCGACGTCGCGGGGCACGGCCATGTCGACGATGCACAGCGACCGGCCGCCACGGCGGCGCTGGAATGACTCGATCGTCGCCGCGTCGAGAACAGTGTTCGAGCTGTCCGTTGACGCGATGATCACGTCGACGTCGTCCGCCAGGTCCTCGAGCGCAGCGAGCGCGACCCGTTCCGCGCCGATCGCCCGAGCCAGCCGGCGACTTGATTCGCCGCGCGAGGTGGTCATGATCCGCGCCCCTTCGTCGCGCAGCCGGTCGGCGGCGAGACGGCTCATCTTGCCGGCGCCCACGAGGAGGACGCCTTTGCCCTCGAGATCGCCGCACGACGCACGAGCGCACTCGACCGCTATCTCGCTGAGGCTTGCGGCACCCCTGCCCAGCGCCGTGTCCGTGCGCACTCGCTTGGCGGTGGAGATGGCGCGGCGCATGACGTAGTCAAGGCGGGCGTCAACCGTTCCCGCATCGGTGGCGACGCGGTGCGCGGTCTTGAATTGTCCGAGGACCTGCGCCTCGCCGATCACCATGCTCTCCAGACCGCTCGCAACCCGGAACATGTGCAGCGCGGCCTCGCGATCCTCGAGCGTGACCATGTGCCGCTCGACTTCGCGCGCTCCACCCGGGTCGAGGTAGCGGGCGAGTCGCGGCGTCACCTCGGCGCTGAGGTTGTCCGGGCACACCATGTAGAAGTCGGTGCGATTGCAGGTGGACAGCACCGCTGCGCCGTGGAGGCCCGCATGCCCCACCAGGTATCGCAGGGTCGTCGCTGCACGCGCCGCTGGGATGGCCGCAGCCTCCCGCACAGCCAGTGGAGCGGTGCGAAAGCTCAGCCCGGCGGCTACCAGTCGCATCACGAGCGAGTATAGGTTCCCGGTGGGTGTCCACCGGTTCTCCCGTCCAGGAGTTCTACGATGGGGGTGTATGGAAACTCGCCGGCGATACGGTCGCCGCCGAGGGAGGGTCCCCACGGGCGACAAATTTCTTTCGCAACTCGGTCCGGCGGGAGCCGAGCCTTTTGCCACGCCCGAGGACGCTCTCGACGCGTGGTCAGCCGAACGGCCGTCTCCAGACGCCCCGATCGAGTCGTTGCATTTCGTCGCGCTCGACTGCGAAACGACCGGCCAATCGCCGCATCACCTGGTAGAGCTCGGCGCGGTGGCGTTCACGATGCGTGAGCACCTGATGAGCTTCGAGACCCTGGTGCACAGCAACGACAGGATCAATCCCTATGCGCGTCGCATCCACGGCATCGACGCGGCAGCGCTCAACGGCGCACCACCCGTGTCACTTGTCGTTGAGCGGTTTCAACGTTTTGCGACCGGTGCCGTGCTGGTGGAGCACAGTGCTGATGCATTCGACACCCGGTTGATCGGGCGCGCCATCGGCTCGAGCCTCGACGCCGACAACGTGGACACCACCCGGCTGGCCGCCAAGCTGTTCGACCTGAAGGACACGATCGGTCTCGAGCGGCTCTGTCGCGAGCTGGGTGTCGTGCACCGCAAGCCGCACCACGCGCTCGCAGATGCCGAGGCAACCGCCTCGTGCTTCGTGGAGCTGGTGCGTCGGGGGAGCGAACGCTTCAACTGGCGCACGCTCGGAGATCTGCTCGTCGCCGGCAAGCCCCCGGTGTTCGCCGCAGATACGGGTGTCCCGCCTCCGGGCGGAAGCCAGAAGACGGTCAATTCGGCTGCCCGTACTCGCCGGCGCCGTTGACAGTACGCCCAGCGCTGCATACCATCCACTCGAACCAACCACACACATACCGGTCCGCGCGTCGGGGATCCGGTGCTCCATCAAGGTTCGTCTCGAGGTGTCAGCGGTGCCCACGCACATCAATCGGGCGGAAGCGATCGCTGCCGCGTCGGCGGCGCTCGGCGTCCTTGTCGCGTTTCTGCCCTGGTACGCATACGTATCGGGCCATTCCCACATAACGGTCAACGCATTTCGCGCATCGCTGCTCGGCGACATCTTCTTTGTCGCGATCGCGGCAGTCGTCCTGCTGCTCCTGATCGGCAGAGGCTTTGTTGACGACGTGGTCACGCCGTACATTCCCGAAAGCACCGCGCACGCACTTGCCGCAGCGCTTGCAATGGGCAGTGTCCTGATTCAAATGATCCTGGCAAAGGCGACTGGCAGCTCACTCGGCATCGGGATCTTCCTGGCGCTGATTGCCGCCGCAGGGCTCTGCACCGCAGCCGTATTCAGGCGGTTGCATCCGGATCGTCGCCGAATCGTTCGTGAAAGCCTTTCCCACGAGGGCCTGATTACTCCATAATCCACCGATCCGCGCTCGGGGGACGTGGCGCCCCCGATCCACGTTGATGCCACACCTGCTTATTCACGCTGGGAGGAACCACCCGAACCCATGGCCAACATCCTGACTGACCCGCCGTTTGCAGCGGACCCACCCATCAAGGTCAACATTCCGGCGAAGACCGTCGGGATCGTCGCTGCGATCCTGGGCATCCTGGGACTCATCTTCTTTGGCCTCTTCGGGCTGTTCGCGGCCTTTGCCCTGACCACGCTGGCCACGGTCTGCGATGGCCTCACCAACTGCAACACCGGTGGCATCTTCTTTCTCGCGCTCGTCGGCGTGATCGTGACTCTGGTCGGCTCGCTGCTCTACCTCATCGGCGGCTTCCAGATGTACAACCTGAATCGCGCCGGCAAGAACCTGGTCATCTACGGCCTCGCGCTCGAACTCGTCGGCGGTCTGCTCGAGCTGATCGGCGGCCTCGGCGCCGGCGGCTTCATCTTCGACATCATCTGGTTCGTCGTCGGCTGGTACATCGTCGTGATCAGTCGCTGGCCTGGTGACGCCCCGCTCGTCGCGGCGGGACCGACCGGTGGCTACGGCAACCCCCCCGGCGGTTACGGCAGCCCGCCGCCGCCTCCCCCGCCGAGCGCCTGACGGCACTGGGAGAACTGAACAATGAACATTGCAGGCAAGAAGCTCTCGAACGGCGACCTGACAGTCGGCATCGGACTGATCGTCGGTCTGATCGCCCTGTTCCTTCCCTGGTACAGCTATACGTCCTCTGAAAACGGCATCGCCGGAGTGACCGCCGGCTTTTCGTACAGCGGGTCTGTGAGTGGGCTCAACTACTGGACGGGCTGGTTCTTCTTCCTGTTCGTCCTGATCGGCCTGGCGCTCATCATCCTGCGGACGTTTGCCCCGTCCGTGGCCATCCCGGCGCTGCCGCTCAACGACTCAATGACGTACATCGTGTGCGGCGCGGTGATGGTCGTTGCAGCGCTTCTCTGGCTCATCATCGGCGCTCCGGGTTCGTATTCCGGGCCTGGCTTCTCGGCCGGTGTCAGCTTCGGGCTCTTCATCGGTCTGATCGCCGGCATTGCGGTCGCAGCCGGTGGCTACCTGAAGCGGACGGATCCGCAGCCGGCCACCAAGCCGCTGAGCGCGTACCAGACCCCGACGTCCACTCCTCCACCGCCGCCGCCGCCCGCCTAGCGCTGACGCCAAACCCGAGGGAGGCTTGACGTGCCACTGAACGTCGCTGGCAAGACACTGTCGAATGGCGCGCTGGCGGTTGCCGGCGGGCTCGTTGTCGGGCTCGTCGACACCGTCCTCCCGTGGCACAGCACCACCATTCCCGTCGCATTCCCGAGCTTCGGGGTCTTCCTCGGGATCATCGCTGCTGCAGTCGTCGCAGTCGGTGGCTCCCTCGCCAGGTCTGACCCGCAGCCCGCCACCGCGCCGCTCTCCTCGCATCAGATTCAGTCCGCGCCACCGCCACGACCGCCGGCCGTCTAGCCGGGGGCGTTTCACAAGTGTCCGTGGCCGATCCCGGTGGCGACGGCTTGGGGATCGCGAGCGGCATCTTCGGCATCGTCGCGGTGGTGCTCTGCTGGATCCCCTTTGTCGACTACACCAGCCTCGTCCTCGGCGCCCTCGCGATCATCTTCGGATCGGTCAGCATCCGCCAGGCGAATGCACCGGGCGGCGGCGGCAAGGCGATGGCGCTCACGGGCATGATCACCGGCACGGTCGCGCTCGTCATCTCAGTGCTCTTCCTCGCCGTCGTGTACGCGGCGCTGAGCACGCTCTAAGCCCCGGGTCGGCGCTCTCTGCCGGGTGTTTCACACGCTGAAGTCGGCCACCACCGGGTAGTGGTCCGAGGCGACAGCCGCATCCGGATCGGGCCAGGTCCGGCTCCCGACGACATCCGCACCGGTCACGTGCGGTGCGAGGTCGGGGCTCGAGAGGACGTAGTCGACCCGCGCGGACAGTTGCCAGGTCGCGCAGGTGAACCCGCGTGCTCGCGGATGGATCCGACGGTATGCGTCGACGTATCCCTCGTTGCGCAGTCGCTCCATCGTCCAGCGTTCGATGAGGCGTCCCATGAGACGGTCCATCGCCCGCGACACGGGAAGTCCTACCGTGAGCGGCGTCACCACACGCGGGAGGGCCGGGATGCCGCCGATGAGGCGGGGGTCGACGCCGGCTCGACGCCATCGGTCCGCGAGACCGTCTTCCGAGTCCGAATCATTTGGGATGCGCGGTACGACGATGCCGTTCGGGCCGGCCACCATGAGCCCGGCGCGGCGCAGGTCGTTCATCCTCCGGAAGAACGACGTGGCGAGGATATCGTCGCCGGGCGACAGGGCATTGAAGTCCCCGATCAGCATGTGCGGCAGGTGCGGCTCGTCGGCGATGTCGGTGAGCACGGCACCGATCTCACGGATGCGCCGCGCCTCACCCTTGTTGCGATCGCCGAAGCGCGCCGCGAGATGGAGGCAGTGGATCCCCAGCAGCGGGACCTCCGTTCCGCCCGTCTCGAGGTCGCAATGCAAGTGCGAGCGCAGCATTCGCCCGTGGTGACGGCGGTTTCGCCACGCATGCACCGGCAGGCGCGTGAGGATCGCGGTGTGCATCGGCGAGTCCGGGTCGCTTGGCTCGCCGAGCAACATGTCCATCCCGAGTTGGCCGGCGAGCTCACGGATGCGATCGATCTCGCGAACCTCCTGGAGCGAGACGATATCCGCATCGATGCGCCGCAACACGGTGCGGATGAGGTCGAGCCGGGACTCGCCGCCGAGCAGGATGTTATAGGTGGCGACGCGAATCCTGCGGGACGTGTTTTTTCTGGCTCGCGACATCGACCGAACTTACAATGCCACGGTGCAGCCACAGCGCGACGCACACCTCACCGAGCTCGTCTTCCTCGAGCACGGTCCGATCGCGCTGCGTTCCCTCGCGGTGGTGATCGCCGCGGCCGCGTGCGGCGTTGCCGGCACCCTGCTCGTGCGCCTGCATGAGACCCTCGCGAGCCGGCTCGCAGCGCACGTTGCGCTGAACCCAGTGGAGACGCTCATCGCGACGGGGTCATCCGTGCGAACGCTCTGGCCCGGATGGGTCGCGGCCCTGTGCTTCGCGGCTGCGGTCCTGCGCCTGCGTCACGGTGCCACCGAGCCACCGCCCGGGCGAACGGCCGTCGAACATCAGACGCTCGGCCAGTTGCGCGCCGGCCTGCGCCGCGAGTTTCGCATCGTCCGGGTCGCGCTCGTGATCGTCCTGCTCTTCGCCGCTGTCGACGCGGCCCGCGCGGTCGCCGGCCTCATCGCCGCATCAAGCGACAAGGAGATCTCGTCCACGATGCCGGCGACCCTCGCCGAGGCGCTCGGGTATGTCGTGGCCGCGCTCGTCCTCGCAGCCTGGGCTCGCGCATTCGGTACCGAGGTGCGCCGTCTCGGCGCGCTGTGAGCCGGAGAACGCACACTGCGTGATCAGATCCGGCGTTCCACCACGTAGTCGCAGACCCGCTCGAGGGTCTCGCGAGCTGACGACTTAGGGAACCCCCGGAGCTCGCGCGATGCCTCCTGCGCGAATTCCTGAGCGCTGCGCTCGGCTTCGGCGATCCCGTTCGAGCCGCGGACCAACCGCACCACCGTGTCGAAGTCGTCCTCGTTGAGGTCATTCCTGGCCAGAATGTCGCGCAACTCGGCGCCGACCTCGCGGTCGTTCAGGGCGAGCATCAGCGGTAGCGTCACCGTGCCCTGACGAAGGTCTGCTCCCACGGGCTTGCCCACCTCCGCGCTCGTGGCGACGTAATCGAGGACGTCGTCGGCGATCTGGAATGCCATGCCGAGGCTGTGTCCGTAGCGGCGCAGGGCTTCGACGGAGTCCGCATCAAGCCCGGCGATCAGCCCACCGCCGTAGCAGCTGGTGCTGACCAGCGTCGCCGTCTTGCGGCCGATCTTGCGGTGGTAATCCGCCAGCGACTGGTCGTACTCGTTGCGGCTGGTCATCTGCAGGAGCTCGCCCATACAGATGGTCATCACCGCGTTGCTGATCGCCGAGTTGATCGCGGGCATGCCGATCTCCGCGAGCAGGTACGCGCCCTTGGCGAAGTAGTAGTCGCCGATGATGACGGCCGGGTCCGGTCCCAGCGCCTCGTGAATCGTCTGGATCCCCCGCCGTGTTGGGGCCTTGTCGATGAGGTCGTCGTGGACGAGCGTCGCCGTGTGGATGAACTCGATGCCCATCGCCAGGTTGAAGACGTCGTCGGAGTTGGCGTTCCCCAGCCGCGCCGCGAGGATGACCAGGGCCGGACGCAGGCGTTTCCCTCCGGCCTTGACGATGTGCGACATCGCGCTTGCCATCGGCCCGAGGTCGGACGCGATCTCGGAGTTGAGGCGACGCTCGAACTCGATCAGCTCGGTGGAGATCGGCTCCAGGAGCTCCTCCGCGGCGATGCTCATGACCCCGCCGCCATCCGGATCGCCCACGCCGCCGGTTGCAGCAGCACGGGGGCCGGGAGCGGGTCGCTGAAGACTCGTGCGGCGCTGGTCTGGAAGCGCGCCGGGTCCGCCGTGACGACGATCTCCATCCGAGGTTCGATAAATGTTGATGCAGTGGTGGCAGGCTCGCCGGCTCCGATCCTGTTGACCTCGATGATCCGGTTGACTCGAGCTGCGGTCGTATCGGCGCTGTCAACAACGCGCAGACGGTGCGATCCGAGCAGACGCTGGAGCACCGGGCGGAGCAACGGGTAGTGGGTGCACCCGAGGACGAGCGTGTCGGCATCCCAGTCCAGGATGCGAGCGAGCACCGGACGCAGCGCCGCCTCGGCGCGCGGTGTGTTCGCGTCGCCGTCCTCGACGATCTCGACGAGGTCGGCCGCCACCTCGCTGAGCACGACGATCCCGGGGTTGGCTTCCTTGATCGCGTGGACGTACTCCCCGCTCGCGCGGGTTCCCTCGGTGCTGAGCACCGCGACCCGCGTGTTGCGCGTGGCGGCGGCGGCCGCCTGCGCACCTGGGGCGATGACCCCGACCACTGGAATGTCGAACCGCTCTCGCGCGACGTGGAGAGCAGCCGCGGTGGCCGTGTTGCAGGCGATCACCACCAGCTTGGTGTCCATGCCCGCGAGCATGCCGATGATGTCCAGGGCAAGAGCGCGCACCTGTGCCTGCGAGCGTGGCCCATAGGGGAAATGCTCGAGGTCGGCAACGTAGATCAGTCCTTCCGCCGGCATCTGTCGGCGAATCTCGCGCAGGACGGTCAGGCCGCCGACACCGGAGTCGAACACGCCGATCGGGCGCGAGTCGCTCATTCGTTCCGCAGGATAGCAGGGGCGTGCGTCACGCCCGGTCCGACAGGTCGAGGCCCATCAGGAGCAGGTCACGGTCGCCAGTGGGCATACGCACCTCGCCTCGCACGAGACCCTCATCCTGGAAACCGAGGGATCGGTAAAGGCCGATGGCGCGTTCGTTGTCCGGAAAGACGCGGAGCGTGAGCTTGGCGAGCCCGACAGCGCGCCCCCAGTCGATCGCCATCTCCATCATCCACCGGCCGAGCCCCGCACCGCGCTGTGCGTTGCTGACAATGATGGCTATTTCACCGACGTGCGCGAAATGGCGCCCGGCGCGCCGCTGCACCATCACGTGGCCGGCGGGCGCCCCATCCACCTCGAGCGTGAGCGTGAGCCCCCCTTCGAGCACGATCGAAACGAGCCGGATGCTCTGCTCGATGGTGTCCGGCTCACCGGGAACCGCAGCGATGAGCTCCCCCTCGCCCGCAACGTCCTCGATGAGGGCGGCGAGCCCGGGGGCGTCGCTGTCCTGGGATGGCCGGATCACATAAGGATGTCCGGTCGGCGTGGTCCCCTCGCGATGAAGTACCGGTCGGGAAACGGTCATACCGCGACGGAGAGGCCGGAGTCGTCGTGCACGGAGGTGGCGTTGTCTGCGATCCGCCTGGCGATGCCACTCGCGCTCATCACGTTCATGTGGCCATGCGGATACGTCCAGAGGTCGGTATGCCACGTGTCTGCGAGGCGCGTGACCGGGTCCGGCCCGACCACGAGGTCCTGCATGGCGCGCACGAGCGTGATCCGGCTGCCCGGAGTTCTGCGGCGTCAGGTTGCGCGCGACGAGCGGGGCGAGCGTGGACTGCAGGAAGTCGCCGGCGCTCGCGCGGTCCGGTCCCCACGAGACGGTGTGTTCGCCGATCATGCCGAGATGTCGGAGTGACGGAGTTGGCGGCCGTTGCGAGAGCGTCGTGGCCGGATCGCAGAACGGCGCCACGGCGGTGACGCGGTCGAGCTCGAGTTGCGCCGCCAGCAACGTGGCGATGAGTCCGCCGAGGCTGACACCGACGACGCTCACGTACGGACTCACCTCGGCTCGAGCCCAGGCGATCACTGCGGCCGCGTCCTCGACGGTCTGGCGGACCACCGCGCGGATGTGCGCCGGATCGAGGCTGAAGTACCCGTCGCCGCTCCGCTGATGGGGCAGGGTCCGCCGCAGGTGGTACGGCAGATCGAGCCGCGCCGTGTGTGCTCCACGCAGGCGCATCTGCCGGGCGAGCCAGCGGTCGTAGGTGGTCTGCGGGACCGCGTAGCCGTGGAGGATCAGCACGAAGGGAGCGGGCCCAGGCTCTCGGCGCACGTGAGCCGTGGCGACGAGGTGCCGGCTGCCCCAGTGGTTGCCCGGCCCCTCGCTGTCACCCTCGAGCTCGAGCTCGCGCCATCGCGGCCCGCCGAGGGACTCCCATTCGCGGTTGACGTGGATCGGGCGAGGATCATGGACTCGGCTCTGCTCCCAGAACGTTGCCGGGTCCGCCGGAGTCCGATCGATCGAGTCCGGACGGGTGATCCCGACCGCCGTCAGGCGGACGTGCACCATCCGATCCAGGATCAGCGAAACTGTCCCGATGAGCCGGTCGTGGGAAGCGTCGGAACTCATGATCAAAACCCTCTGTCCCAATCATGCCCCCAACAGGCGCATGCGTAACTCCGGCGCGTAGAGAACATCATCGAACGTGGCTGTTCCCGAATCGCCGCCCCCGCTCCGTGTGGTTGGCGGCCCAGATCGCTCCAACGACTGGGAATCCGTCTACCAGGAGCATGTCGCTCCTCTGTATCGATACGTCTACTCGCGGACCGGGAATACCGCTGACGCCGAGGATGTGACCTCGACGACCTTTCTTCGGGCCCTCCCCCGCCTTCGATCCGACGTCTCTGCCGCCGAGGTCCGCGCCTACCTGCGGACGACGGCGCGAAGCGTGCTCGCAGACGTCTGGCGCCAGCGCCACGGGACGGTTCTCATGGAATTCGATGATCAACGCGACGCCTCCCAGCCACCGGAACGCGAGAAGGACGTGGACGTGAGCCCGATTCTCGACGGCCTCCCGGCCAACTATCGGAGCGTGCTCGAGTTCCGGTTCCTCCGCGGCTACTCGATCCGGGAGACCGCCGCCGCGATGGGCGTGAGCGTCGCCAACGCCAAGGTGTTGCAGCTGCGCGCGTTGCGCCGGGCTGCCGCCACTGGAGCGCCTGATGTCCAAAGCTGATCGCCGTCTCGCTCGCTTCGTCAACGCGCTGATTGCCAACCGGCGTCCGCCGCGCACGCCGGCGGGCGACGACTCCGCTGCGATGCAGGTCGCCACCCGCCTCCGGGCCGCGCATCCCGGTGGATCGACCCCATCGCCGTCATTCGTCGACAACCTCGCGCGCCAGCTTCGCGACGCGTCGGGCCATGAGCCTGGATGGACCGAGGCGGGCATCCGGCGCAGGCGCTTCCTCGTCGGCGGCCTCGCGACCGTCGCGGCCTCGGTGGCAGCGGGGATCGGAGCGGAGGGCCTTCGAGAGGCCTTGACGGCACCGGCAAGCAGCGCGGGCACGATCGAGCCGTACATGAGCGCCTGGGTCGCGGTCGCCACCCTGGACGACGTCAAGCCCGGCCGGATCAAGCAGTTCTCGGCAGGAGGTCTGCAGGGCGTGGTCTTCACGCTCAACAACGAGGTCAAGGCGCTGAGCGCCGTCTGCACGCACCAGGGCTGCACGCTCGTTCCCGAGCCGGCGCAGAGCAAGCTCGTCTGCCCGTGCCATCCCATGAGCTTCAACCTCACGGGCGCAGCGAACCCCGGCGACTATCGCCTGAACCCTCTTCCTGGAATCCAAACACGCGTCACCGCCGGCAGTGTCGAGGTGCTCGTCCCCGACTGGACCTGAGGCGTGGTCGCTCCGCACGGGCACAGAGCCTGGCGGCGGAGCAGTGATCCGGCACGTGGAGCCGTCCGTACCAAGCGGTGACAGGGCGGTGACACGACGGCCAACCGGATCGCCAGCGACCGCTCATGAGAGGTGTACACATGGCCAAGGTGACACGGCGGACGTTTCTGTCCACGACCGTGGGAGCAGCGGGCGGGGTGGCGGCGATGGGCCTGATCGCCGGACCGAGCACCCTCGTCGAGGCGGCGCAGAACGTCGCCGATGCGAGTGACGGCCCGCTGTCGAGCGAGCCGATGACCGCATACGTGCGCGACGCGGCAACCGGCGAGATCGCCGTGATGGTGGGCCATCGCGAGGTGGTGACCAAGGACCCGCAGCTCATCCGGCGTCTCCAGCGCGCGGCGCGCTGAACCGCCGACCACAACAGCATTCACAACCTCACGAGGGGTACACATGTCTTCGCACCGTGAAGCGCCGGGCATCTCGAACGACCCGGTGGCAGACAGCACTGACCTTTACGCGTTCACGAGCCCGGACAGGCCGGACACCGTGACGCTGATCGCCAACTACATCCCGCTCGAGGGACCGGACGGCGGGCCGAACTTCTACAACTTCGGCGACGACGTCCTCTACGAGATCACCGTCACCAACGGCGGCAGCGTCGCGGACGCGATCACCTACCAGTTCGCCTTCACCACCGAGTACACCGACCCGAACACGTTCCTCTACAACACCGGGCCGATCACGAGCCTGACCAGCGCGAGCTGGAACGTCCGTCAGTTCTACTCCGTGACCAAGATCAGGCACGGCAAGGCAGAGGTGCTCGCCCGCAAGCTCGCGTGCCCGCCGGTGAACGTCGGCGTCCGTTCGACCCCGAACTACGGCGCGCTCGCGCGCGCCGCGGTACATGCGCTCGACGGCGGCTGGGTCTTCGCGGGCCAGCGTCGTGAGGGCTTCTACGTCGACCTGGGATCGATCTTCGATCTCGGTGCACTGCGCCCATTCCAGAGCGCGCATCTCATCCCGCTACCCGCAGTCGGCGGCATCGACTCCACCAAGCACCTCAACGTCCACAGCATCGCGATCCAGATTCCCAAGACCAACCTGACGAGGAACGGCGAGATCGCCCACCGACCCGACCGGCGCGGACTCGGTCATCGGTGTGTACACGACGGCGAGCCGTCGCAAGTCGACCGTGCTCGACGAGGGCGGACGCACCATGGACGTCGGTCCCTGGGTGCAGGTGTCGCGCCTGGGCATGCCGCTCATCAATGAGGTCGTCATCCCGATCGGGAAGAAGGACTTCTGGAACTCCACCGAGCCGCAGAACGACGCGCAGTTCGTCGCGAACTACGCGCACCCCGAGCTGGCCGGCCTGCTTCCCGTCCTCTACCCCGGCGTCTTCCCGAACCTCGCCGCGTACAAGGCTGCGCGCGTCGACCTGGAAGCGATCCTCCTCACCGGCATCCCGTCGGGGATCATCTCGGGCTTCCAGAACTCGACCGGTTCGACGCCGGCCGACCTGCTCCGCCTGAACATGGCGATCCCCCCGTCCTCGTCGCCGAGCCTCAACGGCATCCTCGGAGGTGACCTCGCCGGGTTCCCGAACGGCCGCCGCGTATTCGACGACGTCGCGACGATCGAGATCCGCGCCATCGCGGGCGCCACGATCCCGCTTGTTGACAAGACCTACACGGCTGACGGCGCCGCCGGCGCGGTCAGCGACTTCTCGGCCGCTCAGTTCAGCGGTGGCTCGGTGCCCGG
Source organism: Candidatus Dormiibacterota bacterium (assembly GCA_963791435.1). Lineage (GTDB taxonomy): Bacteria > Chloroflexota > Dormibacteria > Aeolococcales > Aeolococcaceae > Palsa-851. The sequence continues at coordinate 341,021 of CAWBSL010000002.1, read as the reverse complement.
CCACGGCCGCTACATCGACCACTTCCCGTACCTGGGCGTTCCGCTCAACGGATTCGACACCCCGAGTTGACCGAGATCGAGCCCGCCCGTCCCGCTCCAAGCGGGCCGGCGGTCCTCGACATCGGTGGGGGGACAGGAGCGCTGCTGGTGATCGTCCCGGCAGCGCTTCTCCACACCGAGCCCGAGGTCAGCCCCGTGGATCAACCGGACGCGCACACGCACACCGGCGTGCACGAGCGCTTTCTGCATGGCGAATCGCTGCTGGTGGCGCTCTTCCCGTCACTGACGGTGGGCCACTGGACGCTCCGGGGTGAGGGCCCCTGCGCGACGATGACCGTCGAGATTCTCGATGGCCAGGTGACCGAGCTGGACTGGCGCTGACGTTCGCTTGACGGTCCCACCGCTTTGCGTCTAACGTTGCGCTGATTCTACAGGCGTTCAGTAGGATTCCTTGCAACCACGGGGCGTCCTGGAGGGACCTGGTCGATGGGTACGAGTTCGGTTGACGTCGCTTCGGATCGGGTCGCAGCCCTCACGGCGCGTGAGGAGGAGGTGTTCCGCTCCAAGCGCGCACGTTCTCGCGAGCTCTGGGAGGAAGCCAAGAAAGTCATCCCTCGCGGTGTACCGAGCTCGTTCCAGGACACACCGCCGCAGCCAGTCTTCATCGATTACGGCAAGGGCAGTCGTGTCTGGGACGTGGACGGCAATGAGTACGTCGATTTCCACAACGGCTTCGGTGTCATGGTCGTCGGCCACGCGCATCCCGCGATCGTCGCGGCCGTCGACGCGCAGATGCACCGCGGCTCGCATTTTGCGCAACCGGTCGCCGAAAACATCGTCGTCGCCACCGAGCTCGCCCGCCGCTTCCAGCAGCCGCAATGGCGGTTCACCAACAGCGGAACGGAGTCGACGCTCGACGCGATCCGCTTGGCGCGCGGCTTCACCGATCGCGAGCGGATCATCAAGATCGAGGCCTCGTACCACGGTCACCACGACTCGGTGCTCGTCTCCGTCGAACCGGATGTGAGCCTCATCGGGTCGGTCGAGGAGCCGAACTCGGTGCCGATGACGGGCGGTATTCCGGCCTCAACGGTGGAGCTGACGACCGTCGTCGGGTTCAACGATCTCGAAGCCCTCGAGCACGCATTCGCCACACATCCCGGCCAGGTGGCGGGTGTGATCGTCGAGCCCGCGATGATGAATATCGGGTTCGTCCTTCCGGAGCCTGGCTATCTCGCGGGTGTCGTCGAGATCGCCCACCGCCATGGCGCCGTGGTGATCTTCGACGAGGTCAAGACCGGCGTCACGATCGCCCCGGGCGGTGCCACCGAGCGTTTCGGGGTCGTCCCGGACATCGTGTGTCTGGCAAAGGCGATCGGCGGCGGCCTGCCCTGCGGGGCGGTTGGCGGTCGCGCCGACATCATGGCCACGATCAGCGACGGCAAGGTCGCGCAACTGGGCACGTTCAACGGCAACCCGCTCACCACTGCCGCGTCGCGTGCGACGCTCCTCGAGGTCCTCACCGGCCAGGCGTATTCACACCTCGACGCGCTCACCGAGGAGCTGAGTGGCGGCCTGCGCGAGGTGATGTCCGAGTACTCACTCCCCTTCCACGTGGTGTCGATGGCAGCGCGCGGCTGCGTCACCTACCGTGAGGAACCGGTCCGCAACTACCGCGACTACGCGGCGATGGACAAGTCGCTCGCCTATATCTCGTGGCTCTATCAGACGAATCGCGGCGTCCTGATGGCCCCGGGGGCCGAGGAGAACTGGACGCTGTCGGTGCAGCATTCGTCCGAGGACGTCCGTCGCTACGTCGACAACTTCCGTGAGCTGGCGCGAGATCTCAAGGCATGAGCACGGTCGCGGTGCGCACCCTGCGTAACTTCGTCGACGGCGACTACCGCGACGCCGGCTCGGATGACTTCACGCCGCTGATCAACCCCGCCACCGGCGACGAGTTCGCGCGTGCACCGGTTTCCAGCGCTGCAGACGTGGACGCGGCATTGCAGGCTGCGCAGCGCGCGTTCGGCGGGTGGCGGGATACGACCCCGAGGGAACGGAGTCTCGCCCTTCTGAAGATCGCCGATGCGTTCGAAAGACGGTCCGAGGAATTCGTTGCTCTCGAATGCGAGAACACCGGCAAGCCGATCTCGCTCACGCGCAGTGAGGAGATCCCCCAGCTGATCGACCCGGTGCGCTTCTACGCCGGTTGCGCGCGGATCCTCAACGGGATGAGCGCCGGCGAGTACATGACGGGGCACACGTCGATGATCCGTCGCGAGCCTGTCGGCGTCTGCGCCCAGGTCACGCCCTGGAACTACCCGATGCTGATGGCGATCTGGAAGTGGGCGCCCGCGATCGCCGCGGGCAACACCGTCGTGCTCAAACCGTCGGACACCACGCCGGTGACGACACTGCTGATGGCCGAGATCATGGCCGAGTTTCTGCCACCGGGGGTCTTCAACGTCGTCTGCGGCGATCCCAGCACTGGCGCAGCGCTGGTGACCAACCGGATCCCGGCGATGGCGTCGATCACCGGCAGCGTGCGCGCCGGCATGGAGGTCGCGCGTGCTGCGGCCGGCGACCTCAAGCGCGTCCACCTCGAGCTCGGCGGGAAGGCGCCGGTCATCGTCTTCGATGATTCGGACGTCGCATCGACCGCAGAGGCTGTCGCGATGGCCGGCTATTTCAATGCCGGCCAGGACTGCACTGCCGCGACGCGCGTGCTCGCCGCGTCCTCGATTCACGACGACCTCGTTGCGGCGCTGGCCGAGCAGGCCGCCGCGAACAAGACCGGCGCTCCGGACGATGAGGATGCTGCGTTCGGTCCGCTCAACAACGCAAAGCAATTCGACCGCGTTCGCGAAATCGTCGGCCATGCGCCGTCGCATGCCGATGTCGTCGCGGGAGGGCACCGCGTGGGCGACCACGGCTACTTCCACGAGGCAACCGTCATCGCGGGCCTCCGCCAGGATGACGATCTCATCCAGCGCGAGATCTTCGGTCCGGTCATCACCGTACAGAAATTCGACGACGAAGCGAAGGCGCTCGAATGGGCCAACGGCGTCGAGTACGGCCTCTCCGCGAGTGTGTGGACGCGCGATCACGGGCGCGCGCTGCGCATGGCCCGTGCCCTCGATTTCGGGTGCGTGTGGATCAACACGCACATCCCGCTGATCTCTGAGATGCCGCACGGGGGATACAAGCACTCGGGGTACGGCAAGGACCTGTCGATGTACGGGTTCGAGGACTACACGCGCATCAAGCACGTGATGAGCAATATCGAAGCCTGAAGATCCAGGCTCGACGCAGGAGGATACGGTGAGGAGGAAGACATGGCGACACTAGCGGAGCCGGTGGTGCTTGGGCACTCGGTGGAGTTGGAACTCAAGACAAACACACTCACGCTGTTCGACACGACGGTCATCGCGACGTCGAGCGTTGCCCCGGCTTATACCCTCGCCGCAACTGCGGCATTTCTCGTCGCGGCAGTTGGTCTCGCATCGCCGGCAGCGATCCTCGTCGGATTCGTGCCGGTGCTCTGCATCGCAATCGCCTACTACTACCTCAACCGCCAGGACCCGAACTGCGGCGCATCGTATTCGTGGGTGAGCCGGACGCTCAACCCCTATGTCGGTTGGGTGTCGGGCTGGATCCAGCTCGCTGCCAACGTCCTCTTCTGCGCTGCGGCTCCGTTGATCGCCGGCGCGTATACGCTGCAACTCTTCAACAGCTGGGGCTGGATCAGCTCTACTGCGGCGAACGACAACCGCCTGATCGCCATCGTCGGCGTTCTCTGGCTGCTGCTGGTGACGTTCATGGTTGCCCGCGGCATTCGCGTAACCGCGAACTTCCAATGGATCCTCGTGTTCATCGAGTACCTCATCGTGCTCGCGTTCGCCGTGTGGGCGATCGGCAAGATCGTCGGCGGAGTACCTGCGGCCAACCCGGCCTCGCTCAACTGGTTCAATCCGCTGCAGCTGCACGATCTGAACGGCCTCGCTACCGGGTCAGCGCTTGCGGTGTTCTTCTTCTGGGGCTGGGACACCGCTGCCAACGTCAACGAAGAGTTGAAGGATGCCGACACTTCCCCCGGCCTCGCAGGCATCTTCAGTATGTTCATCCTGCTCTTCATCTTCCTGCTGGCCGCTACCGCGATCCAGGCGCTCCTCTCGCTGACCGCGATCAACGACCCCAACAACCAGAACGATATCCTGTACTTCTTCGCGCAGAGGATCTCGGGGACGCCGGTCGCATACCTCATGGTCTTGGCGGTGCTTTCCTCGACCGTCGCGACCACGCAGACGACGTTGCTCCCATCGAGCCGGCTCACCTATTCGATGTCTCGTGACGGGGTGTTCCCGAAAGCCTTCGGGACGATCCACAAGAGCTGGAAGACTCCATGGGTCGGCACCATCATCTCGTCAGCTCTGGCGATCATCGTCATCGCGCTGCAAACGACGATCGACAGTGTGGGCAGTGTGTTCGCGAATCTCATCCTCGACATCGGCGTGCTCGTCGCCCTCTACTACGGCATCACGGGAATCGCGTGCGCCTGGGCATTCCGAAAGGTGCTGCTCACGAGCGCCACCCGGTTCATCTTTGCAGGTGTGTTACCGCTGCTTGGAGGTCTCTATCTCCTCGCGATCGGGTACGCGCTGATCGTCCCGTCGTCACTGCCGCTTGGCCAGTCGCCGGACTGGGGGACGAGTTTGCCGATCATGATTACCGTGCTCCTCGGGATACCGCTGGTCATCCTCGCAGCGATGACCGCCCGCTCGGACTTCTTCCACGAGAAGACCGTGTCGTATGTCCTGGTGAATGGGAAGCTGGCCGCTTCCCAGTCCGGCGCCACCATGGAGCTTGCAGGCGCGGCGGCCGCGGCGGCGCTCAGCACGCCCGGAGCGACGGCAGATCCGGCTGCCGATGCGGCGGCTCAGAGCCGATCGAGTAACGAGTAGTACAGCCCAACGAGTGGGAGGAACCAGGGGTGCCCCCGGTACAACGGGATCCGCGGAAAGCGGAGATCCGCAAAGGCCGGCTGGGCACCTCTGGCAATCCACTCACCGGCAAGCGTTCCCATCCAGCTGCCGAGCGCGACGCCACTGCCGCAGTAGCCCATCGCGTAGGTAACAGCGTCCGACCGCGTGAGGTGGGGCAGCTGGTCGAGCGTGAAGCCCACGTTGCCCGTCCACGCATGACTGATTCGCACACCCGCGAGCTGCGGGTAGATCCCGATCATGGCCGCGTACAACCGATCGCGCGCGGCCTGCACGGTCACGGGCGCGAAGCTCGTGCGGCCGCCAAAGACCAGGCGACCATCCGGCGACAGCCGCCAGTAGTGCAGGAAATTGCGCGTGTCGCTCATCATCCGGCGCTGCGGGCTGACATCCGCCGCGCGCACGTCCCCGAGTGGCTCGGTGGCGATGATGTAGCTGCCGATCGGGATGATGCGGCGCTGCGCCCATGGAGCCGCCGCATCGGTGTATCCGTTGGTTGCGACGAGCACGTCGCCGGCGCTGATGTCGCCGCGCGACGTGTGCACCACCGATCCTGCTCCGACTCGCTCGATCGTCTGCACGTGGGTCTGCGCATGGATCGCGGCGCCGTTGGCCATCGACATCCGGGCAAGCCCCGCGAGGTAGCGAGCGGGGTGAATGCTGGCGCCGTTGTCGGTGAGCATCCCGCCGAAGAAGCCGCGACACGGCGCCTCGCTCTCGAGGGCGGGCTCCTCGAGCATCACCGTGGATTCACCGAGCAGCTGCCGTCGTTCCAGTTCGTCCTTGCGCAAGCTCTTCATTCGCGACGCGCGATGTGCGAGGTGCAGCCATCCGGATTGCGTGTAATGAGCGTCGGGCGCGCACGCTGCTGCGGTCCGCGCGACGAAGGCATAAGCCTCGACGCTCGCGTCGTGCAGCGCCTTCCCGGCCGTGCCGTGCTTGCGCTCGAGAACGGCGATGTCGCGCCGCACCCCCGCATGCATCATCCCCGCGTTGCGGCCGCTTGCGCCCTCCCCCAGCGCGCCACTGTCCACCACGACCGCATGTTTGCCATGGGATGCGATACGCGCGGCGGCGGTGAGGCCGGTGAATCCCGCGCCGACCACGACGACATCTGCGGTCGCGGGGAGTGGCGATTCGGTCAACGTGGGGAACGTCGTGTCGTCCCACCAGACCGGCGTCTCGCGATAGTCCTCGGCGAGAGGCGCGGTACGGGTGCCCGGCGGACCGGGGGTTGCCCAGAGGCTCATAATCTACTCAACAGTGACAAGTTCGACCGGGTCGGACAGCGTACCTGCTGCCTGCACCCCGTCGTGTCGAGGAGTGTGTCCGCGTGGACGACATCCGCATCGGCGAGGTAGCACGGCGAGTCGGCGTCAGCCCGTCGACACTCAGAGCGTGGGAGCGCAAAGGGCTGATCCGGCCGATGCGAGCCGGCGGCCGTCATCGCAGGTATACGTCCGAGGACATCGTCCGGCTGCGTGACGTCCGGGCTCTGCTGACGCGTGGTTTCGCGCCGCCCGCACTGCATTCGCTCATCGCCGGAGAGACCGTACCCGACGACCCGGTGGTGGGCAAGCGACTTCGCGCGGCGCGCACGAGACGGAGTCTGTCGCTGCGCAGCGCCGCGGAGCGCGCAGGTATCTCGGCGTCGTACCTGAGCCTTGTTGAGCGAGGCCTCGCGGAGCCGTCGGTTTCGCTGCTCCAGCGCGTCGCGTCCGCGTATGGCGGCACGCTGCTCGAGTTCTTCGGCGCGGCACCTGCAGGGACTGCCGGTCCGAAGCTGGTGCGCTCGTCCGAGCGGCGCAGGCTGCGCGGCTTCGACCGTGTCGAGATCGAGGATTTGGTCACGTTTCCGAACGCCGTGCTCGAGATCGACATCTTCAACGTTGCTCCGGGCGGAGGCAGCGGCGGTGCGTACGCCCACGACGGCGAGGAGGCGTTGTACGTGCTCAGCGGAGAGCTCGACGTCTGGCTCGACGAGGTGGAGCACTACCACATGGAAGCCGGCGACACCCTGTATTTCCACAGTCCGCAGCAGCATCGCTGGATGAATCAGTCCAACACCACGACCCGGTTGTTCTGGGTCAACACTCCGCCAACTTTCTGAGAGGAGCGCGCAGCCATGAACACGGTCGAGAAGTACCGCCGCTATGTGAACACCAGCGCGCTCGCCGGGGTGGAACCCATCACTGTCGAGAGCGCACGCGGCGCGACCGTGACCGCCACTGACGGGACGGAATACACCGATCTCTATTCCGGTATCGGCGTCGTCAACACCGGGCATGTGCCCCCGAAAGTTGCAGAAGCCGCAAAGCGGCAGATCGACAAAGTCGTGCACTCCTGCTCGTATGTCTATCACGTCCCGGTGGTCGCAGACCTCGCCGAGAAGCTCGCCGAGATCACGCCAGGGCGGCTCCAGAAGACGTTCTTCGGCAACAGCGGCGCAGAAGCGGTGGAAGGTGCGCTCCGTCTCGCACGCGCATACACCGGCCGTCGCGAGGTCATCGCCCTCCAGAGCTCCTTCCATGGCCGGACGGCGGGTGCGCTTGCGGTGACCGGCAATGCGCTGCGCAAGCACCGTGGTGGTGCGCAGATCGCGGGCATCGCATTCGCGCCGACCCCGAATCCGTATCGCTGCCGGATGTGCTCGGGGTCGTGCTCCCTCGCGTGCGCCGATGCCGTCGGGGACACCATCCGCTACGACACGAGTGACGACGTGGCGGCATTCATCGTCGAGCCGATCATCGGTGAGGGCGGCATCATCCCGTTGCCGGACGGATATCTCCAACGTGTCAAGGAGTTGCTCGATGCTCGGGGGATCCTGCTCATCGTGGATGAGGTGCAGAGCGGCTTCGGACGCAGCGGCAGGATGTTCGCGGTGGAGGCATACGACGTCGAGCCCGACATCATGACCATGGCCAAGGGCATCGCCAGTGGCTTTCCGCTCGGCGCCTTCATCGCTCGCGAGGAACTTGCCGACGCGTTCGAGCCCGGGGACCACATGAGCACCTTCGGAGGCAACCCGGTATCCTGCGCCGCGGGCGTCGCCACGATCGATATGCTCGTGGAGGAACGACTCCCTGAGCGTGCGGCGCGCATCGGGACGACGGTCATGGCGCGCCTCGATGCCTTCGCCGTCGAGTCCGACCTTGTCGGGGATGTGCGCGGGAGCGGGCTCATGATCGGGGTCGAACTCGTGCGCGATCGTGTGTCCAAGGAGCCGGCGGTCAGCGAGGCGGCGGCCGTGAAGCGCCACTGCCGGGAGCGCGGGGTGCTGATCGGGGTCGGGGGATCCCACGGCAACGTCGTGCGGATCCAGCCGCCGCTGGTCATCGGAGAAGAAGAACTCGATCGCGCGATCGGGGTTATCGAGGAAGCGGTCACCAGCCTCGCTGCGCAACCGGTCGCGTAACTCCCAGCGCGCGGTCGCCAGGGGACGGGCGGCACCGCTCTCGGCCGCTCCCTTCTCCGCATACGCCGGTCGCCAGGGGACGGGCGGCACCGCGCTCAGCTTGTCCGCTCCCTCCTTCGCGCAAGCAAATTGTCGCGCTCTCTCGGGAGCGGCCAAATTCGCTGGGCGACGCCCGTCCCCTGTCGCTCTCCACTCAGATGGTTGTGAGGCCTGGGTGCCGCCCATCCCTGCCGAGCTCACTCGGGCCTGCCAACGTTCGATGGGCGCTGATCGCCCGGTGCCTAGACCTGGTCAGCCGACGACGATGACTGGGGTGCCGATGTTGGCCCATGAGTAGGCCCAGGCCATCACGGAGGTGGGGGCGTGGACACAGCCGTGGCTTGCGTTGTCCGTGTTCTGACTGCCGGGGCCGTACGCGGTGGTCGGTTCCCAGGGCGCGTCGTGGAGGAAGATGCCGGCTCGTACGACGGTGAACTCGAGGGCGTAATTGGCGCGTTCGGGTGGGTACCAAAACGGTGAGGAACGGGGTGCCCACGAGGTGAAGAGCACTGGCGAGTCCTTGTGGAAGACGTGGAAGGTGCCTGTTGGCGTGCGCTCGTTGCGGCGGCCGCTTGTGACGGGGGTGGCTTCGAGGACGCAGCCGTTCTGGTAATAGAGCGATTCCTGGAGGGTGAGGTTGATGACGATCGCCTTCCCGGAGGGGACGTCGTGACCGCAGGCGTCCTTCTTCAGGGTCGCTGTCACCGTCGTCTCGAGGCTGGCGACCTGCGCGCTCAAGGTGGCCAGAACGGCGGCCTTGGGCTCAGCGGCGACTGCGGTTGCGAGCCGCTGGTAGGACGACAGGAAGGCTGCGGAGCCCGGGATGTTCTCTGCACCGGCCTGGTCTGCTTCGAGGAGCACCTGACGCAGGCGGACGGGAAGGGCGGAGATGTTCGAGCCCTCGACGGCGAGCGCAGCACTCTGCTCATGAGCGGTTGCCGAGACGACGTCGGCGGAGAGGGTGTCTATCGACATCGGCGTTTTCGCAGCGGCTTCGCGACTCACCCAGGTTGTCGACATGGCGACGGTTGCCGATGTGAGCACCGCGGCATTGCGTTCCACCATCAGGTCCCAGCCGATCAGCGCGGAAGTGGCTCGCGTTCGAGCTCCCGCCATCGCCTGGTCCCAGACGGCGTCCGTGCCGGCTTCGAGACCATCGATGAACGATGTGCCGGGGTCGTTCCACCATGCCGGCGACCACCAGGGCGCCTCATATGAAGACGTCTTGAGCGCACTCTCGAGCGGTGCCAGAGCACTCGGCGCAACGCCCTGGCTGCTCATCTCGGTCCATCGTTGCTCGAGCTGCTTCGTCTGAGTCGTGAAATCGGCGTGCCGCCCCGAGCCGACGGCGACGAGCGTGGAGCCGGCGATCGCCACGATCACTGCGAGGTTGGCGATGGCAAACGGGGACGTACGCATGGGCACGGCCGATGGTAGCGTCACGCGACGCTCGCGAGACGAGCATCCGCGAAGTGCCTATCCGAAGGTCGCTTCGATCCCCCGGACGTCGCCGTCCTCGTCGGCGAGGGTGCTCACGTCGATGTAGCCGAGGCGTTTGAGGTCGCCGTCGAGGAGATCGGCCTGATCGCCGCCGACCTCAAGAAGCATCGCGCCGCCGCGCTTGAGGAACCGCCGCGCATCGACGAGGACTCGGCGGAGGATGTCGGCGCCGTCCACGCCACCGTCGTAGGAGAGCGGTCGCTCGAACGTGAAAGTGTCGCGCTGGAGCAGCGGCAGCTCGGACGTCGGAACGTACGGCACGACACCGACGACGACGTCGACCTGCCCCTCGAGTCCGTCAGGCAGCGGCGCGAAGAGATCGCCGAGAGAGACGTCGACGCCGTTCTCGGCTGCGCACGCGACGGCGCGGGCATCGACGTCAGTCGCCAGGATCCGCGCGCTGGGCCATTGCGACCGCAGCACCACGGCGATCGCGCCGCTGCCGGTGCACACGTCGATTGCTGTCCCGTTGGCTGGCAATCGTTCGGCAGCCCGCTGTGCCAGCGGCTCGCTGAGCCAGCGGGGCACGTACACATCGGGATCGACGTGAATCTTCAGGCCACAGAAGGAGACCCTGCCCGTGATCCAGGCGAGCGGCTCTCCGGTGAGGCGCCGATGAACCGCTGCGTCAAGGATCTCGCGGTTCCCGGCGGCGTAAACAAGCAGCTCCCGGCACTCCTCGTCCGCGGCGATGAACCCCTCACTCTCGAGCAATGCCTGGAGTGCCGCGGGGTCGTCAGAGATCACGATATGGTCAGTCGCGATCGCGCCGTCTTGGTGCGCACGGGATCGACGCGCGAAGTCGTTCAGGGAAGCTTGAAGTGCGGGTTCTCGATGATGCCCAGCACGTTGCCGAGCGCGTCGCGTACCGACGCCGTCTTGATGCCGTCACCGACGTCCTGCACCTTGGCGTGCTCGCTCGCGCCGCCGGCGAGCAACTGCGCGTACGCCTCATCAGCGTTCGCGACGCCCCAATAGGCGATGGGTCCTACCGCAACGTCGCCGTTGGGATCGAGGCCGAGCTCGTACCCTCCGACGTTGAAGCCGACATAAAACGGCTCGTCGAAATACGGGTCCTGACCGAGGGCCTGGGTGTACCAGGCTTTGGCGGTCGCCAGGTCGGGCGAGGGGTAGATGACGGTTCGCAACCCTAGAAACATCACACCAGTCCTCCGATTGGAAGCCTCATTGTCTCGGTGATCAGCAGCATGCATCCGGCGGACTGGCGATCGCCATGATGCCGCCGATGACCAGGAGGACGAGCACGAGGAACAGAAGAATCGCGATCACCCACTTCGTCCGTGCGTCCATGCGTCAGCGAATGATGCACAAAGGTCGAGCCCGTCGGTGGCGGCGGCCTGCGCGTGCCGCGGCGGTGCGATCTTCATCAAGCACCGCGGGGTCCATGTAGCCCGACGGACCCACCTCACGGACCCACTGGATCCGGAGCGCGAGGTCCGAGCATACTGCGCACGTTCTGCCTTTGTGTGAGGTCAAGAAGGGAGGAGCCCATGACGCAGGAACCCAGTCCGCCAGGCTTTCAGCCCCCCGCTCCACCGTCGCGCCGCCTTGGCGACGTTGAGTGGCGCACGTTCGGCTGGTCGCTCTTCCTGGTCGTGACGCTCGCCGTGGTGCTCGGGCTCACCATCTTCTACTACGTCGTCGTCCGACTCCTCGGCGTCTTTCCCTGACGGGCTGCTCCCCACTCCGTTCTCAGGCAACCCGGCCTCCGGGCGAGTCAGGTCGTCGGTGCGGGCGGTTCAGTCAGTGAGGCGATGCATGCGGTGAGCAGCCGCCGCATCTGATCGTGTTCGTTGACATCCAGATTGGCCAGCATGTCCTGCTCGACGCGGCGAACCACGGCGCTGGCCACCTTGAGCTGGCGGCGCCCGCGCGCGGTGAGCTCGGTGGGCAGGGCTCGGCCGACGGGTGCCTGTGCCGGGCGGACAACGAGACCTTGGCGTTCGAGGGCCTGCAGGAGCACATTCATCGATTGCCGGGTCACGAAGGCGCCGCGGGCAAGCTCGGAGTTGGACAGACCCGGGCGCTGGGCAAGCAACTCCAGGCAGGCGTAGTGAGTGATCGTCATACCGAGGGGCCTCAGCACGGCCTCAAGGGCAGCGTGCAGGGCGCTCGCGGCCGCCTTCAGCATGTACCCCAGCGAGGTGTCCAGTTCGACTCCGGGCCCGCCTTGACTCATGTCAGTAGTCTGACATATAGTGGTGTATGTCACAAGACTGACATAACAAGTGGAGGCACCAATCGTGGCCGTAACCGGACCCGACTTCGTTTCGCTGCAGGTCCGCGACCTGGAGCGTTCCGCCGCTTTCTACGAGCAGTACCTTGGGCTGAAGCGCTCCGTCGCAGGGCCGCCGCACGCCGTGGTGTTCGACACCAAGCCGATCGCCTTCGCCGTTCGTGACGTCGTCCCAGGCGTCGACCTGGACGCGATCGCGCAGCCGGGGCAGGGAATCGCGCTGTGGCTGCACGCCCCGGACGCGCAGGACATCCACGACGCCCTTGCCGCCGCCGGCACGGAGATCGTCTCAGCGCCCGTCGACGGCCCATTCGGCCGCACCTTCACGTTCACCGACCCCGACGGCTACCAGGTGACCCTTCACGACCGCGGCTGAGCCGTCGGGTTTGCGCGTCGGCTGGAGAACCTGGTAGGGTGACGCGATTGCACCGTTCTCGCGCAAGAGCAAGCAGGGGACGAATGAGGTTGGGGGGAAATGGGCCAGGGGTTCACTAGCGTGATGGCGTCGGCCTCGACGAGTGTCAGCCTGAGCTTCAGCAACGGCGACACGCTGCATCTACTGCTGACGCTCAGCGTGCTGCTGGTCGCCGTCCACACCGTCGGCTTCCTCTTCGTAAAGCTGCGCCAGCCGCGGGTGGCGGGCGAGATCATCGCCGGGCTGGCGCTTGGCCCCACATTGCTCGGGCTGGTGCGTCCCGATCTCGCTCATCAGCTCGTCGCAGGGACGGCGTCAACGACCGCGGTGTTGGGGGCAATCTACCAGCTGGGCCAGTTGCTCCTGATGTATTGCGCCGGGGCAACCTTGATGCCCCATCGGCGGCGGGGAGAAGGGCGGACGACGTCCCTGATCGCGCTCATCGGCAACCTCATCCCGTTCGCGGCCGGCGCTGCCTTCCTGCTGGTGCTCAACCCGGGAGGCTTGATCGGTCCTGCAGCAAACCACACGTCGCTGCTCATCGTGTTCTCGTGCGGTATTGCCGTCACCAGCATCCCGGTGATCTCACGGATTCTCGTCGATCTCGGTTTGATGCGAACTGCGTTTGCACGCATGGTCCTCACCGTCGCGCTCATCGACGATGTGGTCCTCTACGTCTTGCTCAGCATCGCGGTCGGCCTCGTCGCGACCCCCTCCACCGATGGGTTCGCTCTTCCGAGCCTGCTCGCGATCCACCCTGGCTCGGCCCTCTCCGATGCCTACTACGTGATCGTCTCGATGGCGATCTTCGGGCTCCCGCTCGCCTTCGGTCACTCACTCGTCGAGAAGGTGGGTGCGCTGCGCTTCAATTTCCTGGGACGCGGCAACGCTTTGGCCTTCCAGATCGTCTTCATGCTGGTCATGACGAGCATCGCCCTGTTCTTCGGGATCTCACCCATCTTCGGGGCGTTTGTCGCTGGGACTCTGGCCGGGACGCTCTCGACCAGCGAGCACGAGGGTGGAACTGTCTCGATCGATGCCGTCCGCGCTCAGGCAAGTATTCAGAGCTTCTCCTTCGCGTTCTTCATCCCGATCTACTTCGCGATCGTGGGCCTGAAGCTCGACCTCATCCACCAGTTCGACATCCCGTTCTTTGCCGCCTTCCTTGTCTATGCGTGCGTCGTCAAGGGCCTCAGCGTGTACGCGGGCGCACGCGTGGCGGGCGAGGGTCGCGAGAGTGCGATCAATCTGGCGATGGCGCTGAATGCACGAGGCGGTCCAGCGATTGTCATGGCCTCGGTGGCTTTCGACGCACACATCATTTCCCAGAAGTTCTATGTCGACCTGGTGCTTCTGGCGATCGTCACGTCGATGATGGCAGGAGCATGGCTGGACAGAGTGCTCCGCAAGGGAACCTTCTTCGAGGACGTGGAGCATCCGAACCGTGGGCTTCCGAAGGCCGCTGCGCCGCGCGGAGACGTCGTCGCCTAGCGCTGCCCCGAAGTCGACAAAGCACCTCGGGACTCCTAGGGTGCGTATTCGACCCCCCTTACCGCGGCGGCTTTCCGTGGCTCGGCCATTGCCTGGCCTCCTCGCGAAGCATGTCGACATGCGCCTGGTTGCGGCATATGGCTACTCAGTCGCCAGGGGCCGCGAGTATGGCCGAACCAACAGGCGTGTGAAAACATCACCTCAAACCGACCTGGGTCCATGGGACTATGCTGCAGATTCAGGGTCGGGCGAGACCGGCAAAGTCTCGGGCGACGGCACGAGAGGGGGCACGAGCCATCGCCCGACCCGCCAAAGGTCTAGGTCTAGGCGCACATGCTGACCCAATGGCTGTCACGTTGGCTGTCAACGCCACTGGGCCGGCGCTTCGAGAAGTTGGCCAATCGAGCGAATCCCTTACCTAGCAACGTACCGGGCCCGGGAATTGAACCCGGACGAGGGTTTCCCCCCAGTGGTTTTTAAGACCGCCGCGTCTGCCATTTCGCCAGCCCGGCATCGCGGATTCTATGGCTCCGGCACGCCCGGGAGCCGCATTCCACTGTCCGGGCTCCGTGCTCCGGAACGGCCGTATACTCCCGGAGCAGATGTTCGGTCGACGTCCCGACGCCACCTACCGCCGGAGCCAGAGTGCGACCGGGCTTCCCGTGCAACCGAGCGCCGTCGCCCGCGGACTTGCGATCCGGATCGTCGACTCGTCAGAGGATCCGCAGGAGCGCAAGCGGCTCGGTCAGATGCTCCTCGATGAGCTCGATGCGCTTGCCGGTCTCCCCCACTGCGAGCTCGTGGTTGCTGATCGCGCGCAGGTGCATTCGCACAACGGGCAGCGACTGCAGAGCAAGACCTACGGCTACTACCGTTGCACGTTCGCGGACGGCGCGATCAAGACTGCGCGCATTCGCATCTATCACAAGACAGCGGTGCGCCAGCAGGTGATCACGACGAAGGTGTTCCTCAACACGCTGCTCCACGAGTGGGAACATCACCACGATTTCGCCGCCCTCCGCCTCGCGCGCTCGCCGCACACCGCAGGTTTCTACGCGCGCTTGCGAGCCCTCGCTGCCGCGCTCGAGGTCGCGTTCATCATGCCGCCGGAACCGGGCGCGGATCGCGGAGCGCAGCCCTCGGCGGCCTGAGCGCAGCCAGCGGTGTCGCAACAGCGGCATGCCTCCGCTGCGTGCACAGACTTCCGCACGCCTCAATGAGATAGGCCGCAATCAGAGCGACAGCCCGGTGCTGACGTTGGAATAGAGATCGCCTGCCTGGTGCCCTACGAGCACGACAACGATCACCACGAGCGCAATCGTGATGACGGTGACGCCGAACATCGCGACGGAAAGCCTGCGGCGATGACGATCTATCGACAGCGTCGACATGTCCATCCCCCTAGTTGAATCAATCCCTTCCCGTCGCCCCGCGCCCGTCACCACAGTATTGTCGATCGCACCAAAAGGTGCAAGTGGCGCGTCAGAGGTTGACGGCTCCCATGCCGGCGGGGTCGTAGCGCTCGCCGACGACGGCGGGAAGCTCTGCGTCGAGGCGATCGAGATCACCGCGCGTGAGTACGACATCCACCGCCGCCGCATTCTCATCGAGGTACTTCCGCCGCTTGGTTCCCGGGATCGGAACGAGGTCATCTCCTTGAGCCAGCACCCACGCAAGAGCCAGCTGGGCCGGCGTGACGCCTTTGTCCGCGGCGATTTCGGCCACCTTCGCTGCGAGCTGCAGGTTGGCGGCGAGGTTCTCGCCGGAAAAGCGGGGACCGTGCCGCCGGAAGTCGTTCTGGTCGAGCTCGTCCGGCGACGTGAACCTGCCGGAGAGAAATCCGCGCCCGAGTGGTGAGTACGGGACGAAGCCGATGCCCAGCTCTCGGCAGGTAGGAATGACTCCGGCTTCAGGATCGCGCGACCACATCGAGTACTCCGTCTGTACCGCGGTGATCGGATGCACCGCGTGAGCGCGCCGGATTGTCTCCGGCGCGGCTTCGCTGAGCCCCAGGTGGCGAACCTTGCCGGCCTGGACCAGCTCCGCCATCGCTCCGACAGTTTCTTCAATCGGGACGTTGGGGTCAACGCGATGCTGGTAGTAGAGGTCGACGTGATCCGTGCCGAGGCGCTGCAGCGATCCGTCGATCGAGCTTCGGACATGCGCAGCCGAGCCGTCCAGCGGTCCGATCGTCGAGAGATCACCCGCCTTGGTGGTCGGCTCGAGGCGACGCGCGAATTTGGTGGCGATGACGTACTCGTCGCGGTGGCCTTTGATTGCACGGCCGATGAGCGTCTCGTTGGTCATCGGTCCGTAGAGCTGCGCCGTATCGAGGAAGTCGATGCCGAGTTCCAGCGCACGGTGAATGGTCGCGATGAACTCGTCGTCGTCGCTCGAGCCGTAGAAGGCCGACATCCCCATGCAGCCGAGCCCCAGCGCAGAGACCTCGAGCGATCCCAGCTTGCGTCGCTTCATCGCGTCCGCTCTGGCATGCCAGCAACTCTACCGACCGGCCTCGAATCGACCGCTCACGCGCGACGAGCCCTGAACAGCACCAGACCGCGGGTCAGCTATCGATGCCGGTGGGCGACAATGGCGCACTCCGGGTACGACGGCGACGTAGCCAAGTGGTAAGGCACGGGTCTGCAAAACCCTGATCGTGGGTTCGATTCCCACCGTCGCCTCATTTTGCCGGGTATCCTCTGAGCGTGTCTGTGACCGAGGCTGTGCACACGCGCGCCCACGCCGACCTGGCGGAGCGTGCACGCAGAGTGCTCCCGGGCGGCTCGACCCACGCGTCTCGCACGTATGACCCGCGCATCTACGTCGCCCGCTCGCGCGGCTCGAGGAAGTGGCTGATCGACGGCACCGAGCTGATCGACTACACGATGGGCCATGGCGCGCTCCTGCTCGGCCACGCCCCCCTCGCGGTTGTCGAGGCGATACGCGAGCAGGTAGGAAACGGGACCCACTACGGCGCTGCACACCCGCTCGAGGTCGAGTGGGCGGAATTGATCACGTCCCTGGTCCCGTCCGCTGAGAAGGTCCGGTTCACGGCGTCCGGCACCGAGGCGGTGATGCTCGCGCTCCGCGTCGCGCAAGTCGCGACGGGCCGGGACCGGATCGTCAAGCTCCAGGATCACTTCCACGGCTGGTCCGACGTCGTGAGCCCGTACCTCGACGCGGACGGGACGACCCGAACCCCGGTCGGCGTGCCCGAGGCGCTCGGCGAGCTCACGCACGTCGTGCCCGCGGACGATCCCGCGGCTCTCCTGGCAGAGCTCGCACGAGGCGATGTCGCGGCCGTGATCATGGAAGCGTCCGGCGCGCACTACGGTCAGATCCCCCTCGATCCCGACTTTATCGCTGCTGCTCGCGCCGCGTGCACCGCGACCGGCACGCTCCTCGTCTTCGATGAGGTGGTCACGGGATTCCGCGTCGCACCGGGAGGCATGCAGGCGGTGCTCGGGATCATCCCGGACATCAGCGTCCTCGGCAAGGTGATGGCCGGCGGTCTCCCCGCGGGGGCCGTCGCCGGACGCGCCGACCTGCTCGAACTGCTCGCAACCGCGATCGCCCACCCCGGGACGTTCAACGCAAATCCCCTCAGCGCCGCCGCGGGGATAACGACGCTCCGGTTGATCGCCGACGGCGTGGCGCAGCGCACGGCCGAGGACTACGCCATCAGACTCGCCGGCGAATGGACCGCCGCGCTCGCGGTGGCCGGCATTCCCGGGACAATCCGCCGCCTTGCGAGCATCCTCCACATCTTGCTCGGCGATCCCCGATCCCACTCGCGGGTCGCGAACGCGATGCGCGCCGAGGGCGTGGACATCCTCAACACCAGCGCATTCTGCTCATCGGTGCACACGCAGGCCGATCTCGAGCAGACCGCCGCGGCCTTCGCACGAGCCATCCGCGTCGCCGCAGCTCCGGAGTAACGCCCGAGCGGGTTCCGCGGGCCTAGATGATCCCGTGGCGCTGTGCCCAGAGGGCAGCCTGGACACGGTCCTCGACGCCGAGCCGGTCGAACACCGACCCGAGATGCGCCTTGACCGTCTTCTCGCTGATGCCGAGACGCCAGGCGATCTGCTTGTTGCTCATCCCCCGCCCCACCAGGGTCAGGACATCGAGCTCGCGCTGCGTGAGGTCATCGAGCGGGCGTCGCTTGACGCGGTCACGCAACAGCTCCTTGGCTGCCTTCGGCGAGAGCGGCGTGTCGCCCTTTGCCGCCGAGCGGATGCCGTTGAGGAGCTCCTGGGGCTCGGTGTCCTTGAGGAGAAACCCCACCGCGCCGTTGTCGATAGCCTCCACCACCATGTCGTGCTCGGAGTACGACGTCAGCATCACGACCTTGGTCCCGGCCACGGCTTTCAGCATCCGGCGCAGCGCCTCGAAGCCGTTCATGCCGGGCATCGAGATGTCCATGAGCACGATGTCGGGGTGCTCCTCGACGGCGTAGGCGACTGCTTCCTCGCCGTCGGACGCGGCGCCGACAACGCGTATGTCGGTAGTCCCGTTGAGGAGGGAGGTCAGCCCTCGCCTCACCAATGGGTGGTCATCGACAATGAGCACTCGAATGGGAGTGGGGTGCGTAACTTCCACAGTCACAGCCAGCCTAACCGATATCTCTCACTCTGGAGAAAGAAGTCGGCGGTGGCACCGACCCAGCAGAACCGCGATACACCCGGTGCCGCGGGGAGGGGGAGCCCGCGAGGGTAAACCACTGAACTGGGTCGGCGCCCGCCCGCCTATCAGGGGGACTTGCGTTTTGAAAGAAGGAATTCCCGTCGCGACGATAGTCAGCCCCTGGGTATCCCGACGCCGCTAGGTCGATCGTCTTAAGACCCCGATCTGCGACGGGACAGCTCCTGTCGAGTTCTTTCGAGGCGCTCGGCAATCTCCCGCTCTGCACCGTGGTCGGAGGGGTGGTAGTAGCTGTGCCCCGCGAGCGAATCGGGCAGGTGCTCCTGCTCGACGACGCCTCCCTCGTGATCGTGGGCGTAGCGGTAACCGCTGCCGTAGCCCATTGATCGGCCGAGCCCGGTCACGGCGTTGCGCAGATGGAGCGGCACCGGCTGGTGGAGCGTCTCGGCAACATCGGCGGCCGCCGCCACATAAGCGCGAAGCGCGCTGTTGCTCTTGGGAGCCGTGGCCAGGTAGAGCGTTGCCTCGGTCAGTGGGAGGTATCCCTCGGGCATGCCGATGAAGTGCGCCGCCTGTTGGGCCGCGACGGCCACCGCGAGTGCCTGCGGGTCGGCGAGCCCGATGTCCTCGGCGGCGAGGATGACGAGCCGGCGGGCGACGAAGAGGGGGTCCTCCCCTGCTTCGAGCATCCGCGCGAGCCAGTACACCGAGGCGTCCGGGTCGCTGCCGCGCACCGATTTGATGAACGCGGAGATCAGCCAGTAGTGCTGATCCCCGGCACGGTCATAGAGCAGCGCCGGATTCTGGAGCGCGCCCTCGATGTCGGCGACGGTCACCCGGACGCCTCCCGAGGGATCCGCCACCGCCGCCTGGACCGCGAGTTCCAGGGAGTTGAGCGCGATCCGTGCGTCGCCACCGCAGAGGGTGACCAAACGGTCGATGGCGTCCGCGTCAACAGCAACGTCTTGCGTGCCGAGACCGCGTTCCGGATCGGTCAGCGCTCGTTCGATGAGGCGGCGCAGATCATCGGCTTCGAGCGCTTCTAGCCGGATGACCCGGCTCCGAGACAGCAACGCCGCGTTGACCTCGAACGACGGGTTCTCGGTGGTCGCTCCGAGCAGGGTGACCGTGGCGTTCTCGACGTGCGGCAGGACCGCGTCCTGCTGTCCCTTGTTGAAGCGATGGATCTCATCAATGAAGAGGACGGTCCTTGTCCCCGTCCGCAAACGCTCGCGCGCTCGCTCGACGACCTTGCGCAGGTCCGCGACGCCCGCGCTGGTCGCGCTCACCGCCTCGAAGGTGGCATTGGTCGCGCCGGCGATCAGTGCCGCAAGCGTCGTCTTGCCGCTCCCGGGCGGACCCCAGAGGATCAGGGACGGCACCTCCCCCGCATCGACGGCACGGCGCAGGACGGTCCCGACGCCGATCGCCCGGTGCTGGCCCACGAACTCCTCGAACGTCCGCGGGCGCATGCGCGTCGCCAGGGGGGCGTGGCGCCCGGCGTCAGCGGGTTCGTCCGGGGTGGCCGGGTCTGCGCCGAAGAGCGAGCTCTGCCCGGCCACCGGCGTGGATCCGCTCAGCTAGCTGCTGGAGGGCGGCACGGTGACCACCGTTGGCGGCTCGAGGCCGGGTGCGTCGCCAAGAACGCTGCGCAGCACCTGCGCCGCACCGAGCAGTCCGGCCGTCTCCGCGGGCACCACCAGCTTGGCGTTGGGGCTCTCGGCGAACTTGGTCAGCGTGTCCAGCTGGAGGATCGCGACCAGTGTCGGATCCGGCGCCGCGGCCTTGATCGACCCGTACACGGTCGAGATCGCCTGGGCGCGGCCCTCAGCCTCGAGGATCGCAGCCTGCCGGTTGCCTTCCGCGCGAAGGATTGCCGCCTGCCGCTCGCCTTCCGCCTGCTTGATCGCGGCCTGCCGGTTACCGTCAGCGATGTTGACGGCCGACTGCTGCTGGCCTTCCGACTGCAGGATGCGCGCCCGCTTCTCCTGGTCCGCCTGCTTCTGCAGGGCCATGGCCTGGAGGATCTGGACCGGCGGGGAGATATCGACGATCTCAATGCGGTTGATGCGGATGCCCCACTTGTCGGTGACCTGCTCCATCTGCTGCTGCATCGCCGCGTTGATCTGCTCGCGCGACGACAGCGCCTCGTCGAGGCTGACGTTACCGAACGCATTACGGAGCGTCGTGCGGGCCTGCTGGTCGATGGCGACAAGGTAGTCCGAAACATTGAAGAGCGCCGCCCGCGGCTCGATGACCTGGCTGAAGATCGTCGCGTTGACCGCGACTGCAACGTTGTCGCGCGTGATCACGTCCTGACGGTCTCCGGTGCGTGGCGTCTCACGCATGTCCACCCGGAGCAGCTTGTCGATGAAGGGCGTGATGATCGTCAGGCCGGCCTGCGATTCCCGCCGAAATCGTCCAAAACGTGTGACCACGCCGGCGAATCCCTGCGGGACAACACGGACCGCGCCGCCGACGAGGATCGCCACCACGATGAGCAGGACGATGACGATGATCGCCGTGACCAGACCACTGTTGTCCACTGAGTCAGCCTCCCTTGGGGGGCGCGACCACAAGGGTGGTGCCGCGCACTTCGACGACGGTAACCTGCTGATGTGCCGGCACGCCACCGGGGTTTGCCGTGACTGCCAGCCAGCGTTCATTGAAGAGCCGGGCGTGGCCCGGATGGTTCTCGTCACCGACGGGCTCGAGGGTCAGCGCGGGCTGGCCGACAAGGTTGTCGGATGCGCCCGGCATGGTGAGCTTCGGGCCGAGGTGGCGGGCCGACAGACGGGCGAGCGTCGGGCGGACGGCCATGGTGCCAACGATCGCGACCGCCGCGGCAACGACCGCCTGGACCCAGACATCCGTCGGAAACAGCGCGACCGCTGTGGCGGCGAAAGCCCCGAGCGCGAGGAAGAGCGAATAGAACGCCTGGGTATGGACCTCAAGGCCCAAAAGGATCAGACCGGCCAGGAGCCAGACCACCCACATCCAGGTCAACATGCAGCGAGTGTACCCGCCGAAACGGAGGGCTACACCAACGAATCCCCGCTCATCCTCCCGCCCGCCGCGCGGAGCAGGGCAAGTGCCACGAGGCCGCCCAGCGTCGCCCAGGCGGCGAGACTGATCGCCATGTCGCTGAAATCAGTTCCTGCCAGCTGTGCGTGGATCAGGAAGATCATGAACATCGGATAGGTGAGCCGGTGCAGCCAGCGCCAGACCGATGGCCGCATCCATCGCCGGAGGGCGGAGGTCACGCCGACGAGCACGAGGAGGAGCAGGCCGACGGTGCCGAGCCCGATCGCCAGTTGAGAGCCGGCGCCTTCGTTGACACGGAAGGGCACGAGCAGGTCGATCGGGGTGACGCGAGACGTCGCGTCGAGGAGCAGCGAGGTCACGTGCACGGTGACGAGCGGCAACCAGAACCAGGAGAGAAACCCATGTACCGCAATCACTCCGCGGTTGCGAGCCACGGGTGCCAGGTACGCGGTGCGGATCGCCATGCCGGTGAGCAGCGATGCAGCAAGCACGAAGAACGCCGCCAGCGCGGCGGCCCGGGCCGCATACCAGAGGATCAGGTCGGCGCTCATGTCAGCCTGCGAGTGCCGTGACGTCAAGGGCGATCGCGTGGCGTGGGGCGCCACGCGATCGGAGCCACGCCTCGGCGGCCGTTGCTCCGACCAGGCAGGCTCCCTTGGCGAGCACCTCAGCTCGAAGCGCACTGGTCGACACCACTGACACCGCGCTGAGTGCCGTTTGCGCAGGCGCCGCCGTCCGCGGGTCGATGAGGTGGTGCCCTCCGGGCCAGCGCCTTCCTTCGCTTCCGGATGTCGCGATGCCCGCATCGCGGACCAGGACGCTGCTGCCGTCGCACAGCGACACCGACCACCCCGCGCCGTCGGGCCAGGCACCTCGCACGCACACATCGCCGCCGAGGTTGATGGCAGCGTTCTCGAAGCGTCCACACAGGGTGTCGGCGAGCCAGCCTTTCCCGACGCCACCGAGATCGATGGCGCAGCCGGCGGCGAGACGAGCCCAACCGCCGTCCACGTCAAGGACCGACGGCAATGGAGGGACTGGGACTTCCGGGACATGCAGCGTCCGGCTTTCCGGATGACGGCGAAGCTCGGTGATCGAGCGGTCGTATCCCGCGTCGAGCAGCGCCGGAAGGCATGCCGCGTTGACGAGACCGCCACTCAACGTATATGCGTCAAGGCAGACGCGAAGCAACTCGCCGAGGAGTGCCGAGACGCGAACAGGAGCGCCCGCGCCTGCGTTGAAGCGCGACAGCTCGCTCCCGGGATCGAAGCGCGTCAGGCGCCGCTCGAATGCATACGTGTCGGCGACCAACGCCGAGACGTCGGCCTGGCGCCCATCGCACACGATGACCTCACACCGGGAGTCGCCGAACGCGGTGAACGCGTGGCGGATGATCGGTTCGGCAGCGGTCATGAGACGTAGGTATTGATGAGCGGCTGCGACGACGCCGGCGCGTCGATCACCGACGGCGCGATGGTGCCCGACCCGTCCGATGCGTCACCGCAGCTGCCGGTGGGCGCTCCGGATTGCCGCCGCAAGAGGCGCACGTAGGCCGCGACCTCGAGTCGCTGGGATGACGTCAAGGACGCGAGGATCATTCGTCGCGCGGCGGCAGTCGTCGCCGCCCGCAACTGCTGTGCCACCGGGAGCAACGACGGGTCGAGCGCGGCGCCCATGACTCCGCCGGCGCCGCAGGATGGTGGGATCACCAAACCGGATGTGCCTGGTGTCGACTCCGCCACCGTTGGGCGAAGCGGGGCCGTCGACGGCTTTGGGTCAATGGCGACCAGAACACCACTGACGCCGCAGACGGCGACGGCGCCGACACCGCTCACCACCTTGAGCGCTCGGGTGCTGAGCGTCACGGCTACACCGTCTGAATGATCGGCAGCTCGGGAAAGGACGCGCCGAGCACCGACACGGAGTCAGCCTGGAGCCAGTCGCGGATCAGCGTCTGGTACACGCTGCGGAAGTCGACGTTGTACTGCAGATTCCCCGAATCCACCGTCTTGGTCAGCGACGGTTGCTCGCCGAACACCCCGCCCTTGACCGGTTTGCCGACGACGAACACCGGCGCAGCCGCGCCGTGGTCGGTGCCCTTGCCGCCGTTCTCGACGACCCGGCGACCGAACTCCGACCAGGTCATCAAAACCACCCGATCGGCCATGCCGTGGTTGGCGATGTCCTGCATGAACGCGCTCACCGCGCTGTCGACGTAGGAGAGCAGCGCGCTCTGCCGTGTGTCCTCATCCTGATGCGTGTCGAAGCCACCGAGGACGACGTGGCAGATCTTGACGCTGGGCTGCGTCACGATCATCTCGGCTGTGAGCTGCAGCGACGCGGCGAGGCTGTTCTTGCTGCCGTAGACGGTGCTCGTCGGTGTGTAGCTCACCGACGGTGTGTAGCGGGTCTGCGAGTCGGCGAGTGCGGCGATCCCGTACTCGGCGGTGGTCAGTGCCTGGTCGAAGAGCGCGCCGTAGATGCCCGGAGTCCTCTTGTAGAGCGCCGGTGCCGCGACGCGGTGGCCCGCACCGCCTTCGACCTCGTATGTCGGGATCGACTCGATCACGCTCACTGTTGCGTTCTGCGCCAGGAGCTCAGCGGGTGTGCTCGCCTGACCCAGTGCGCAGCCGGCGAGTGGATGCCCCCCCGAGTTCGAGCTGGCTTGCCAGCAGCTTGCCGAGCCAGCCTTCCGTCTGTTGCATGGACGGGTCGGCGTGCTCCCAGATGTACAGCCCCTCGAAGTGCGAGTACACGGGGTTCGCGTAGCCGACACCCTGCACGAGCGCGACCTCGCCGGCGTCGAAGAGCTGTTTCATGCCGGGCATGACCGGGTTGAGCCCGACGTCCGCATTGAGCGGCAGCACTTTGTCGTCCGCGATCCCGATCGTCGGCCGCGCCTGCCGGTATGCCGGGTCGGTGTACGGGACGACGGTGTTGAGACCGTCGTTGCCGCCGCCGAGCTGGAGGATCACCAGCACGTGGTCGTTGTGATTGTCCTCGATGGTGGCGGCGAACACCGACTGGGCGAAGACCGGTGGCACGACGATGCCGACGCCGGTTGCGGTGATACCACTCACCATGAAGTCGCGTCGAGTGATCATCGCGTTCGCCTCACTTGAGTTGAAATTCGGGACTGGCCAGCAGCGCGTACCACCTGTCGGCGTCGCTGTGACTTGCGTTGAAGACGGCTGCGGTATCGCAGCCCGACGACTCCGTCGAGCTGCGTCTGCACAGCTGCCACCGGGTCCGGGAGACTTCCTGCGGCGGCGACCACCGCGGACGCGAAGTTGAGGCGCGCCAGCCACGCTCCGGATGACACCCATCCCTGGTTGGACGGCCAGCCTGCAACCGTCGGCATGTCATACAGGATCTGATCCATGGCCTCACCGGCTGCCTCGCTCTTCGCCGCGAGGCCGGGACGACTCAGGGCGCGCATCGTGGCCACCATGTAGTCGGCCGGGCTCCGCACGAGGGATCGGTAGGCAGCGGGTGACGTGAATGCGTCGTTGGTGAAGATGGCGCGCATCAGCGTCTTGATGTCGTAGCCGCTGTTGCGAAACTGCGTGGCGACACTGGTGACGAGCGCTGACGACGGATCGGGCGTGCAGAACTGCACCAGCGCATCGCGAGCGATGTGTTCCGCGCAGGCGGGCTGCGACAGGATGATGTCGAGTGCCTGAGCGGGATCGAAATTCCCCGTATGACCGAGGAAGGTCTTGACTCCGGCGTCGTGCTGCGCTGCGGACAGGACGCCTTTGAAGGTCGCCCCCTGCGCGAGCAGTTGGTCGAGCGCCTGCGAGTACTGAGCAGGCGTCGAGCCCATGACCTTCGGCTGCTGCATCCGCTGACCGTTCGTGTCCACGAGGACGGTTCGAATCCCGGAAAACGCGCGAGCCCCCTCGCGGACATCGGTCTCGGTGTAGTTGCCGACGCCGAGCGTGAACAGCTCCATGAGCTCGCGGCTGTAGTTCTCGTTGGGCGCAGCCGCGGTGCTCTCCTCGAGGTCGAGGTAGCGAATCATCAAGGGGTCATACGTGACGGCATTGATGAGCGTCCGGAAATCGCTGCGGCCCGTCGAGCGATACAGCTCGTTCTGCTGGAGGACGAACGGGAGTTCGAGCAGCCTTCCGGAAGTCGCTGGTGAGCAGTCCGTGCCAGAACAGCGTCATGCGCTCCGGGAACTGGGCGGACGTCGACGCCATGTGCTCGTACCAGGCGCGGACCACCGCCGCGTGATCGGTGGGGTCGGTGACATGGGGGAGCGGCTGCGGCTGCTGGTTCACCACCGCGTCGACGAGGTTCGGATAGGACATCGAGGCCGCGGAGTCCAGGTCGGCGGCCGTGAAGCCGAACGTCGCTCGGCGGAGGAAGTGCGCAGTGAGCCCGGACGATGTTCCGAGCGGGCTGGACCAGGCGCCCGCGTTGCCGGCTGCGGATGCAACGTTCTTTGTCGCACTGGGCAGCTGCAGCGTGAGATACCGAAAGCCGACGGCACCCACCACCCCACCGGCCGCCACGCCGAGCACCTGACGGCGACTGAGCTTGAGGTTGGCCGCACTCATGTCGCGAGAGTCTGTGTGGCCTCCCTGAGAATTTCCCTGTGGTCCAGGACCGTGGAGCCGGGTCTCAGTGGATTCTCAGCAGGCTCGTGGGGACCGGGCCGCAGCGTCCAGCAGTTCGCGCCACTCGGTAGACTGGAATCAGCCTGGCGTCGCCGGCTGCTTCACAGTTCATTTGCAAGGGAGTACCACCAATGCCGTCCACCCCCGCCGAGATCTTCACAGAGATCAATACCCGCATCGCCGCCGATCCTGCCAAGACGGCCGGCATGAACGCGGTCTACGCCTTTGACCTCAACGGCGAAGCACCAGGCCAGTACCACATCTCACTCAAGGACGGCGCCGCCGACGTCGGTGAGGGATCCCCCGAGAACCCCAACATCACGATCACCATGAAGTCGGAGGACTTCGTCGATCTCGCCACCGGGAAGCTCGATGGGACGATGGCGTTCATGAGCGGCAAGATCAAGATCAAGGGCGACATGGGGCTCGCGATGAAGCTCCAGTCGGTGCTCCGCTAGACGCTCCCCGGTCCGCGCTCGTGGCTCCGGATCTCCGGCCTGTGCGCTTCGACTACGACGAGCAACATCGATCGCTGCTGATCGAGTGGTCGGACGGTGCGGCGCACCGCATCCCGTTCGACGTGCTCCGCCGGGCATGCCCCTGCGCCGCATGCAAGGGCGAGCTGGGCTACCGCGGCCGCTTCAGCTCGGACCCCGACCTGCATCCGGGCGAGGATGAGCTCGCGGACATCTCGCTCGTGGGCGCGTACGGGCTGAACACCGTCTGGGCGGACGGCCACAACACGGGCATCTACACGTACGAACGGCTCCGCGAGCTCGGCAGGGCGTCGGCGTAGAGTTCGCCGCGATGACCGCCGAGGCAACCTCGACCACCGCGCCGCAACTGTTGCATTCAGTGACTGACGGTGTCCTGACGCTTACGCTCAATCGACCGGAGGTGCTCAATGCGATCACCCCCGCGCTGCTCGACGAGGTCACGGACTCGCTCCGCGAGGCGGCCGCGGGGCGCACGGTCCGCGCAGTGGTGATCACAGGGGCCGGACGCGGCTTCTGCAGCGGACAGGATCTCCGCGCCGCGTCGGACGATGGCGGTCTCGACGTCGGCGCGATCCTGCGTGACCACTACACGCCGGCCATCCGCGCCATCCGCTCGATGGATCAGCCGGTGATCGCAGCCGTCAACGGGGTCGCCGCCGGTGCCGGTTTCTCCCTTGCGCTCGCCTGCGATCTGCGGATTGCCGCGGAGTTGGCGACCTTCGTGCAGGCGTTCGTGCGCATCGGCCTCATCCCCGATCTCGCGAGCACCTACTTCCTCCCGCGGCTCATCGGGCCGGCGCGCGCGGCCGAGCTGGCAATGCTCGGCGAGACCGTCGACTCGGCACGGGCGCTCGAGCTCGGGATTGTCAACCGCATCGTTCCCGATGCCGAACTGGCCGGCGCAGCGGCCGAGATGGCAGACCGCCTCGCGCGCGGACCTCGCTCGATCGGCCTCACCAAGCGCGCCCTCGACGTCTCGCACGAGAACGACCTCGAAGCGCAGCTGGCCGTCGAGGAGCGCCTCCAGACGGAGGCCACGACCACCAGCGATTTCGTCGAGGGCGTGAGCGCGTTTCTCGAGAAGCGCCGGGCGACGTTCACCGGCTCGTAGGAGCACGGGGATGTCCGCGGCTGTCGACAAGCTCACCGCGCTGCTCGGACCCGCGAGGGTCCTGGCGGGCGCGGATATCAGCGAGGACGACTGGCACGACGAGTCACTCGTCGCGCACTGGCACGCGCCTGACGTGGTCGTCCTCCCCCATTCCGCAGCCGAGGTCGTCGAGATCATCGCGATCGCGCGCGAGTTCGCCATGCCAGTGACCGCGCGCGGCTCCGGCACCGGCCTGGCGGGCGCCTGCGTCCCCCGAGAGGGCGGCATCCTCATCGCGTTTCGGGAGATGAGTTCGATTCTCGAGATCGATGTCGCCAACCAGATCGCGGTCGTCCAGCCTGGAGCAAGCCTCCTCGAGCTCGATGCAGCCGCAGCGCGCCATGGGTTGACGTATCCGGTGAATCCAGGTGAGCGGAGCGCGAGCCTCGGCGGCACGGTCGCCACCAATGCCGGCGGGATGCGCGCGGTGAAATACGGGGTGACGCGCCACCAGGTGCTCGGGCTCGAGGCCGTCCTCGGCACCGGCGAGATCATCCGCACCGGTGGGAAGTTCGTGAAATCCACCTCGGGGTACGACCTGACCCAACTCATCGTCGGGTCCGAGGGCACCCTCGCGGTGGTCACCGAGGCGACTCTTCGTCTCTATCCGCGGCTCGCCCACGCCGCGACTGTGCTCGCGCCATTCCGCACCGTCGCCGATATCGCCGCCGCGGTGCCGCGAATCGTCCAGAGCGGCGCCGCCCCGATGATTCTCGAGTACATCGACATGATGACGATGACGGCAATAACCGTTGCGCGCGGGCTCGAGCTGGGGATCGGCGCCGCTGTCAAGGACGCCGCCCTCGCCTATCTCGTGGTCGTCCTCGAGTTGCGTGACGAAGCCCGGCTCGACGAGGACGTCGAGCGGCTCGGGGACCTGATCACCACGCTCGGCGCGCTCGACGTGTACGTGCTGCCGTCTCGCGCGGCGGCGGAGCTCATCGAGGCGAGAGAGCGAGCGTTCTTCGCCGCCAAGGCAGCGGGTGCGAACGAGATCATCGACACCGTCGTGCCCCGTGCGCAGATTCCCGAATTTCTTGCCGAGGTTTCATTGATCGCGCAGGACAGCGACTCGATGATCCTGGGGTGCGGACACGCGGGAGACGGCAACGTCCATCTCTCGGTGTTCCAGTCCGATCCGGAGCGACTCGAACAGGTGCTGCGGAGTGTCTTCACCGCCGGCGCCGCGCTCGGCGGGGCCGTGTCGGGGGAGCACGGCATCGGCACCGACAAGCGAGGCCACTTTCTTGCCCTCGAGAATCCGGCGAAGCTCGCCCTCATGGCAAGGATCAAGGCTGCGTTCGATCCCGACGGCATCCTCAATCCCGGGGCGATGCTGGAGCCGGCCGCAAGTCCGGCGGGCGCTCGATGATCGGCGGGGAGGCGCTCGTTCGCAGCCTGGTCGCCTCGGGTGTGGACGTGGTGTTCGCGAACCCCGGCACATCGGAGATGCACTTCGTCGCAACACTCGATGCCGTCCCCGAGATGCGCGGTGTGCTCGCGCTTTTTGAAGGAGCGGCCACCGGTGCGGCGGACGGGTTCGCGCGGATGCGTGAGTCGCCTGCCGCAGTCCTCCTGCATCTCGGACCCGGGCTGGGCAACGGCCTCGCCAACCTGCACAACGCTCGTCGCAGTCACGCACCGGTCGTCGCGATCATCGGGGACCACGCGACGTATCACGCGAAGTTCGACGCGCCGCTGCAGTCCGACATCGACACGGTGGCGCGGAACGTCTCGACCTGGATTCGGCGGAGCGTCCACCCCGAGGATGCGGGCGCTGATGCCGCGGCAGCAGTCGCCGCGTCGTACGGTCCTCCGGGGCAGGTGGCGACTCTGATCCTGCCGGCAGACGTGTCGTGGTCCGAAGGTGGCGTGGTGGCACCGTGTGTACCGCGAACGCCTCGAGCAGCGGTTCCGGCGGCAATGATCGAGTTGGCCGCAGCGGTGCTTCGTTCTGGCGACAACAGCGCGCTCCTCCTTGGCGGCAGAGCGCTGCTCGCCGCCGGGATCCATGCCGCATCACGAATCGCTCGAGCGACCGGCGCCGACCTGCTCGCCGAGACGTTCCCGGCGCGCGCCGAGCGCGGCGCGGGCATCCCCGTGATCCAGCGTCTCGCCTACCTCGCCGAGATGGCCGCCGGTCAGCTCGATGGGCTCCGTCATCTCATCCTGGTCGACACCACGTCACCGGTCTCCTTCTTCGCGTATCCGGGCAAGCCGAGTGACCTCGTTCCTGAGGGCTGCGACGTGACGCTGCTGGCGGGTGGCGGCGACGACGCGCCGGCTGCGTTGGAGGCGCTCGCGGATGCGCTCGGCGCCGGTGTTGATGCCCCGGTCGGCGACATGCCGAGACCGGAACGCCCATCCGGCGAGTTGACGGCTGACTTCGATTGCCCGCGCGATCGGCGCACTCCTGCCCGAGGGCGCGATCGTCTCCGACGAGGCCAACACAAGTGGGACGTTCCTCCCGGGATACACCGCCGGTGCTCCTCGACACGACTGGCTCAGCCTCACGGGCGGCTCGATCGGTCAGGGTCTGCCGGTTGCGCTCGGCGCCGCAGTCGCCTCTCCCGAGCGACCGGTCCTCGCGCTCGAGGCAGACGGCTCCGCGCTCTACACGCTCCAGTCGTTGTGGAGCATGGCGCGCGAGCAGCTCGACGTTACGACGGTCATCTTCAGCAATCGCCGATACGCGATTCTCCGGATGGAGCTCGCGCGCGTCGGCGCAACGGCGTCCGGTCAGCGCGCCCTCGAGATGCTCGACATCTCCCCGCCGGAGATCGACTTCGTCGCGCTGGCACGCGGGTTCGGCGTTCCTGCCACGCGTCCCGAAACCGCCGAAGCCTTTGCCGCCGACCTCGAGCGGGCGTTCGCCGAGCCCGGTCCGCACCTCATCGACGCCGTGATTCCCTCGCTCTTCTGAGCCGGAGCTAGGCGGTGGCCGGCACGCGGTCGTGCTTCGGCCCTTCGGTCCCCTTTTCGGCGTACAGCAACCTGTCAGCGCACTTCAGCACCACGTACGGATCGGCGCCGGCCTCACCGGTCGCCCAGCCGACGCTGATCCCGGCGGGTCCCGTGATCAGATTCAGGCCCGCGACGGCTTCCCGCATCCGGCGCGCCACAGCAGGTGGCGCGTCCCCGCCTGCGTCGGGCATCAGGAGCACGAATTCGTCACCGCCGATCCGCGCCAGCGTCTCGCCCTTACGCGCCACGCTTGCAAGCACTCGCGCGATTGCGACGAGCAGGACATCGCCGGCCGCATGGCCGTATCCATCGTTGATCGCCTTGAGGTTGTCGACATCGATTGCGAGGAGGGCGAACCGCCGCCGTGTCGTCAGGTTGTCGACCGCGTGCTCGAAGCCGCGCCGGTTCGTGAGCCCGGTGAGCGAGTCCGTGACGGCGTCGGCTTCGGCCTCCTGATGGCGGAGCGCGTTGGTGAGCGCGAGCGACGTCAGCGATCCCAGCCCTGCCAGGCGCTCGACCAACTCGGCCGGAATCTCCTTGTCGCGCGTCGATACCACCAGCACGCCGTGAACCTCGTCGTTGACCCGTACCGGGACGTATGCGGCAAACTTCAGCCCGAGTTGAGCGATGATCTCGCGAGCGCGCGGTCCGGCTTTCTCGGGGTCCAGCGCGCCGCCGAGCGCACGTCCGGCCGCGAGCGCCTTCGGGATGAGCGGATGTTCGGCGATCGGCATCCAGGTTCCAACCGCACTCACACCTGTGTCGTCGCTGTCCGCGATGATGCGCATCGTGTCGCCCGAGATCTCGTAGTAGACGCCGCGGCGAGGGCCGGTCCCCGGGGGCGATGCAAGCGTAGCTGCCAGCCCGGTTGCTGTTTGTACCACATGCTCGGGATCAAGGCTGTACGTGAGAGCCTGGGTCGCGAACTCGAGGATCGTCATCTGCCGCAGTTGCTCGGCCATTGCCTCGCGGCATGCGGCGAGTTCCTTGCGGAGCCTCCGGATCTCGATTGTGGGATCGACGTTCCCTTCGCCCTTCACAACCAATGAAGGTTCTCAGACGGGGACCAATCTGAACGTATTGGAGATGAACCGTCGTCGCCCCGTCACAGGCGGGGGCATCACCCTCGGAAACGCTCTCCGGCGCGGATCGGAAGTGACAGCCAGTTCTCGCGCGGCGGCAGCGGGCAGCTCCACCCCAGGTCGTAGCTGCACGACGGCTGGTACGAGAAGTTGAAGTCGAGGACCAGGCGGCCGCTGCCATCCATTCCGAGATCGGCTCCCTTGGCGGTGTCGAGCAGATAGCGCCCGGCGCCGTACGTCTCGGTGCCGCAGGTTCCGTCACGAAACGAGAGGAAGAAGCCCCCGGAATAGTCGAGCAGCCAGAACATCGAGAGGCTCAAGCGCTCGCCGAGCAGCATGCAGTGGGCTGTTCCGGCGCGCTCCGCAGGGACGTGCCCGGACGTCGACCCGGGAAGCTCGAAGGTCGCGCCGTCGGCCGCTTCGAGATCCGCGACGGTGCGCAGCGCAGGGTCGTAGTCGAAGTAGTCTGGCGTGGTGGCATCGCCCCGTTCCGCTGCCGGGACGGGACTCTGCGGATGCGAGCGGAAGAGGTGATCGCGGACGTCACGCCAGTGCGCCCAAGCGGCGACCGGGTCTGACTCACCGCGTATCGCGGCATAGAGCTCGCTCACCTGACGGCGCCAGTCGGCGAGCTCGAGTTTTTCGGTGATCACGTCAGCGCAGCACGCCGAACCGCTCGGTCAATCGAGCGACTGTACCGAACGCTTACGGACCGTCGCCGTAGACGACTCCTCCGCGCAGCTCGTCCATGCGTCGCATGCGTGCGTGGGCGACCTCTCCGAGACGTGCCAGCACACTCGCGATCAGCGCCTCGGTGAGCGCGACCGCGGAGACCAGCGAATCGAACGGCATCACCGTCGTCTGGACGCCGGTGACCAGCACAAAGCGCGCGGACGCCGCCGCGGGCGACAACCACGGGTCGGTCACCAGAACGACCGTGCTGCCTCGCCCCGCTGCGACCTTGGCGCTGTTGATCGTGTCGCTCTGATAGCGGCGGTAGTCGAACACGACGAGCACATCGCGACGTCCGAGGTCGACGAGATGGTCGGCGGGATTGCTCCGCTCCGGGTCGAGCAGCTCGACGCCAGGACGGATGAGGTGCAGCTGGCTTGCGAGATACCGAGCGAGGAACGTGCTCACCCGCCCGCCGAGCGAGAGCACTCGCCGGCGTGGATCGGCGAGCAGGTCCACCACCGCCTCGAAGTCGTGCTCGGACACCATGTCGAGGCTGGCGCGGAGGCTGTGCTCATACGTCGCGAACGCCTCCCGCAGCGTCGACCCGTCGGGATCTCCCGGGGGTGTCAGCTCGTACCGAGTGAGTGGGGAGCTCAGGCGCTCCTGCAACTCCTGCCGGAGTGAGTCCTGGAACTCCGGATAACCACGCAGGCCGAGCTTTGCGATGAAACGCGTCACCGTTGCGGGACTTCACGCCTGCGCGCTCGGCGAACCGCGTGAGGGACTCGAGCCCGGCTACCGGATAGAACGCGAGCAGCACCTGCGCGAGCCGCCGCTCTGATGCGCTGAGCATGCCCATGCGCTGGCGAACCAGCTCTCCGACGAGGAATTCAGACATTGAAACGATTCTTACAGTTTTGTCCCACCTGGCTCAGACCGATAAATCTGTTGACGCTGGTGCGGAGGCGCTGCTACTGTGCGGCCCACCACACCGGACCGCATGGGGAGATGAGCCGATGACCGTTCAGGCTATTGACAGCGATACCGAGACCCTCCACAGGCTGGGGTACGCGCAGGAGCTGCTGCGACGCATGGGGGGCTTCTCCAACTTCGCTGTGTCGTTCACGATCATCTCGATCCTGTCCGGCTGTCTGACCGCCTACGGCGTGGCCATGTTCAACGGCGGTCCGATCGACATGAACATCGGCTGGCCGGTGGTCGGAGTCATGGTCATCATCGTCGGCCTCGCCATGGCAGAGGTCTGCTCGAGCTATCCGACGGCGGGTGGCCTCTACTATTGGTCGGCGAAGCTCGGCGGCAAGAACGGAGCGGCCTGGAGCTGGTTCACCGGCTGGTTCAACCTCGTCGGCCAGGTTGCGGTCACTGCGGGCATCGATGGCGGACTCGCGTTGTTCGCGTCAGCGTTCATGAACAACTGGTTCAGCTATCCGCTCGACCCGCCGCACATCCTCCTGGTCTATGCGATCGCGCTCTTCCTGCACGGACTGCTGAACACCTTCGGCGTCCGTTTGGTGGCGCTGCTCAACGACATCTCGGTCTGGTGGCATATCACCGGTGTGGTGGTGATCGTCGCGGTGCTGCTCATCGCTCCATCGCATCACCAGTCGGTCGCGTTCATCTTCACGAGCTTCAACAACGGCACCGGAGCATCGTTCCCGGGCAGCGTCATCTACGTCTTCCTCATCGGGCTGTTGCTGGCGCAGTACACCTTCACCGGCTACGACGCGTCGGCGCACATGACGGAGGAAACCAAGAACGCGGCCACGGCCGGTCCGCGCGGCATCGTCCTCTCCATCGTCGTGTCATTGGTCGCGGGCTGGATCCTGCTGATCGGTGTCACCTCGGCCATCCAGAACTACGCCGCGGAATCGACGGCTGTCGTGCCCGCGGCGCAGATCTTCATCGACGCAGCCGGCAAGGGGCTTGGACAGTTCCTGCTGCTCATCGCCATCGGCGCGCAGTTCTACTGTGGGATGTCATCGGTCACCGCGAACTCGCGAATGATCTACGCCTTCTCGCGTGACGGCGCCGTCCCCGGGCATCAGCTCTGGAGCAGGATCAACAAGCGGACCCGCACCCCAACCAACTCGATCTGGCTCGCGGTGGTGGGCGCGTTCATCCTCTTCCTGCCCTACCTCTTCAATGCATACGCATACGCCGCGGTCATCTCCATCGCGGTCATCGGTCTCTACATCGCCTACGGCATCCCAATCCTGCTCCGGCTGCGTTCGGGATCCGAATTCCAACCCGGCCCGTGGAGCCTGGGGAAGTGGAGCAAACCCATCGGCATCATCGCGGTCACGTGGATCGTGATCATCAGCATCCTGTTCATCCTGCCGACGGCATTCCCGATCACCGGGACCAACTTCAACTACACGATCGTCGCGTTCGCGGTGGTCCTTGGCGGCACCACGATCTGGTGGTTCGCGTCCGCGAAGAACTGGTTCAAGGGTCCGAAGGTCCAGGGCACTGCCGAAGAACTGGCGTCGATCGAGGCGACGTTCGTCGGCGGGGCAGCACCGACGCCCGCGGTTTCGGCGGGCTGATAGGCTCACCAATTGCTTCATCACGCGTGCTCGCGGTCATCGCACCGCGAGCACGCGAAGGATCCTCAACATGTCCAAGCCCAGGATCGGTGTGACCTGCAGCCCGCTGCGCGGGCCTGCGTACTACGGGGCCTACCTGCGCGCGGTCGAGGCCGCCGGCGGCGAGCCCGTGACCCTCGATCCGCAGCCGAACGGCCTGCCGTCCGACGAGGCGGTCGCGATGATCCATGGGATCGATGGTCTGCTCGTCCCCGGCGGTTGGGACGTTGATCCCCCTGCGTACGGTGAGGCGCGGCAGGAGGAAACCCCGGACGTCGACGCACCGCTCGACCTCACGGAGATAGCGCTCGTGCGCGCAGCCGTCGACGAGGGCGTTCCCGTTTTCGGAATCTGTCGCGGCCAGCAGGTCATCAACGTGGCGCTCGGTGGCTCGCTGGTGCAGCACATCGACGGTCATGACAATCACGGCCATCCGCGCGACCTGCTCGCGCACTCCATCGATGTGGTGCCCGGGTCGGAGCTGTCGAAGGTCACCCCCGGTGACCACATCATGGTGAACAGCCTCCACCATCAGTCGGTGAAGGACGTCGCACCAGGACTGCATGCGACTGCGCACAGCCCGGACGGAGTTGTCGAGGGCATCGAGTTGTCCGACGGGATGATCGTGGCCGTGCAATGTCATCCGGAGGAGCTGTTCGCCCAGCAGGGATGGGCGATGGCGCTTTTCCAGCGCTTCGTCGATCGGGTCGGCGAGCAGAACCACAACGGCGCGCTTGCGACCGACGATGCCAAGGAGGGCAAGTGACCGATGCTCAGCTTTGAAGAGCTCACCAAGGAAGTCGACGCCGGCGACATCGACACGGTGGTCGTCGCGTTCACGGACATGCAGGGACGCTTGATGGGCAAGCGCATGGAGG
Source organism: Candidatus Dormiibacterota bacterium (assembly GCA_963791435.1). Classification (GTDB taxonomy): domain Bacteria; phylum Chloroflexota; class Dormibacteria; order Aeolococcales; family Aeolococcaceae; genus Palsa-851. The sequence continues at coordinate 304,732 of CAWBSL010000002.1, read as the reverse complement.
CGCACTTCTTCGTCGGGGAGATGGAGCACAAGAACCCGATCGAAGGGTGCAACTACCTGCTCGCTCTCGAGATGGAGATGGACCCTGTCCCCGGCTACGAGATCGCCAGCTGGGAGCGCGGCTACGGTGACTTCTCGATGGTTCCCGACTTCTCGACGATGCGGCGGATTCCGTGGCTCGAGGGCACTGCGCTCGTGCTGTGCGATGTCGCGTGGAACGACGGCAGCCCCGTCCGTCCGTCGCCGCGTCAGGTGCTCAAGGCGCAGGTCGATCGCGCTGCTGCGCTTGGGTACAAGGCGATGTTCGGCTCCGAGCTCGAGTTCTTCCTGCTCAAGGAGACCTACGCGCAGGCCCACGACCAGCATTACCGCGACCTCACTCCATCCGTGCCGTACATCCTCGACTACCACATCCTCGCAACCAGCTACGACGAGCCCTTCATCCGGTCCGTGCGCAACAACATGCAGGCAGCGGGGATGCGCGTCGAGACGTCGAAGGGCGAGGCGTGGCCGGGACAGCACGAACTGAACTTCCGCTACAGCGACGCGGTGACCATGGCCGACAACCACGTCATCTACAAGAACGGCATCAAGGAAATGGCGCAGCAGACCGGCCAGTCCGTCACCTTCATGGCCAAGCCGGATCATACGTGGATCGGCAGCTCGTGTCACATCCATTCGAGCCTCTGGGGCGGTGACGAGGCGCTGTTCTCCGGCGAGTTGCCGCTGTTCAAGCAATATCTCGCCGGGCTCGTCGCAAACGCCGGCGAGTTCGCCGTCTTCCTCGCGCCGAACATCAACTCCTACAAGCGATACGCCGCGGGAAGCTGGGCGCCCACCACGCTCGCGTGGGGTTACGACAACCGCACGTGCGGGTTCCGTGTCGTCGGCCATGGCAAGGCCCTGCGCGTCGAGTGCCGCATCCCGGGAGCGGACGCAAATCCGTACCTGGCGTTCGCGGCATTGCTGGCCGCGGGGCTGCACGGCATCGAACAACAGCTCGAGCTGCCGCCCGTCTTCAGCGGCAACGCCTACGAGTCCGACGTCAAACGGTTCCCGCACACGCTCAACGAGGCGATCACCGAGCTCGAGCATGGCAAGGTCGCGCGGAGTGCCTTCGGCGACGACGTCGTCGACCACTACCTCAACTACGCGCGCACCGAGCAGCAGCTGTTCGACAAGGTGGTCACCTGCTACGAGCGCGAGCGATTCTTCGAACGCGGATGACCCTTCGGCTCCTGAACCCCGCCACGGAACAAGTCGTGGCGGAGCTCGACCAGGCAGGCGCCGGCGAGACCGATCGCGCGGTGGCGGCTGCCAAAGCAGCCTTCCCGGCATGGCGCGGGGTTGCGCCATCAGACCGCGCGCGACTGCTCCGCCGCCTCGCCACCCTCGTCGAGGAGCATCTCGAGGAGCTCGCGCTGCTTGAGACGCGAAACGTCGGGAAACCCATCTCGGACTTCCGCGGCGAGGTGGGCATGGTCGCCGAGGTGTTCCATTTCTACGCGGGTGCGGTGGACAAGCACTACGGGCAGACGATCCCGGTCGCCGGCGGCGTGGATGTGACCTTCCGCGAGCCGCTTGGCGTGGTGGGTCTCATCGTCCCGTGGAATTTCCCGCTCAACATCGCGAGCTGGAAGGTCGGACCGGCGCTCGCGTGCGGGAACACCGTTGTTCTCAAGCCGGCCGAGCTCACTCCCATGACGGCGATCCGCCTCGCGGAGCTCACGCTCGAGGCAGGCATTCCCGAAGGCGTCTTCAACGTTGTGGTCGGTCCTGGCCGGATCGTCGGTGAACGGCTCATTCAGCATCCGGACGTCGCCAAGATCGGCTTCACCGGCTCGACCGAGGTGGGCGCCGGCGTGATGCGTGGCGCGGCCGCCACCATCAAGCGCGTGACGCTGGAGCTCGGTGGCAAGTCCGCGAACGTCATCTTTGCGGACGCGGACCTGGAGCGGGCTGCGGCCGCCGCGCCGTACGCGGTCTTCGGCAACGCCGGCCAGGATTGCTGCGCGCGCTCGCGAATCCTCGTGCAGCGGGAGGTGTACGACCGCTTCGTCTCCTTGCTCGTCACTGCCACACAAGGCGTTCGCGTCGGCGATCCCGAGGATGCGGCGACCGAGATGGGGCCGCTCGTCTCGGCCGGCCATCGGTCCACCGTAGCGTCATTCGTTGAGACCGAACCGATCTTCCGCGGATCCGTTCCCGAAGGTCCGGGCTTCTGGTATCCCTGCACGCTGATCGAGGCGAGCAACGATGACCGCGTCGCTCGTGAGGAGGTCTTCGGGCCGGTGGCGGCGATCATTCCCTTCACCGACGAGGCCGACGCCATCCGCATCGCCAATGACACGCCGTACGGCTTGTCCGGGTCGATCTGGACCACCAACGGGGCCCGGGCGTTGCGCGTCGCTCGGGCGCTCGACACCGGGGTCCTCTCAATCAACAGCAATTCCTCGGTGCGCGTTTCGACGCCCTTCGGCGGGTTCAAGCAGTCCGGGTTCGGACGTGAGCTCGGCATGAACGGTCTCGACGGCTATTCCGAAGTCAAGAACGTGTTCATCTCGACGGAGGGCTGACAGCACGATGGGACGCCTCGACGGCAAGGTTGCAGTGATCACCGGGGCTGCCGGCGGCATCGGCCGCGAGGCAGCCGTGCTGTTCTCCGAAGAGGGAGCATCGGTCGTGGTCGCGGATGTCGGGACATCTGCCGGCGCGCAAGCGGCAAGCGATTGCAAGCGCGCGGTTTTCGTCGAAGTTGATGTGAGCAACCCCTCGAGCGTCGAGGCGCTCTACGCGAAGGCCGTCGAGACCTATGGCGGCGTGGACATCCTCTACAACAACGCGGGCATCATGCCCCCCGACGACGACTCGATTCTCACCACCGAGGCAGACGCGTACGACCGCGTCCAGGCGGTGAACGCCAAAGGCGTGTTCCTCTGCTGCAAGTACGGGATTCCGCGCCTGCTCGAGCGTGGGGGCGGCTCGGTGATCAACGTGGCGTCCTTTGTGGCGCTCGTCGGCGCGGCGACCTCGCAGATCGGCTACACAGCGTCGAAAGGCGCGGTGCTCTCGATGAGCCGCGAGCTCGCCGTGCAGTTCGCGCGTCAGGGCGTGCGCGTCAATGCCCTCTGTCCGGGACCGGTGGAGACGCCACTCCTCATGCGGCTGTTCTCTGACAACCCTGCCGCGTATGAGCGGCGGCGCATCCACCTGCCGATGGGCCGGCTCGCGACCGCGCGAGAGATCGCCAACGCGGCACTGTTCCTCGCGAGCAGCGAGTTGTCATATGTGAACGGCGCTACCTTCCTCGTCGACGGTGGGCTCACCGCCGCCTACGTCACACCCGAGTAGCGAACCTGCGCGCGTCTGAGGCGCTTGGAGGATTTCTTGCGCTGACGCGGTGAACTTCCGGTCAGGTCGGAGGCATGGGGATGGCTGCCGTCGCCGTCCAACCCCCGGGGTCGTTCTGAGGAGCACAACCGGCGACGCGTAACCCGCGCCCATATCCCTCGGCATGATGTGCCCGAAGCCGATCGCGACGGTGGCGCAGATCGTGGGTGTCATGATCGCCGCACATGGTTCTTGAGGCAGCGTCCCGGGCGGCCGCGCTGCCGGACCGCCGCCCGCAATTGGAGCGACCCTTCCAGAGCGTGGTCGGGATTCACGGGCTCGGCACGGCGGTGCCCGTCCATCGCGTTGGTGGCGACGACGTCCTCCGACTGCTGACCCAGGTCTGGCCACGCCTCGAGCGACGGGTCAGCCTTTTCGCCGATGAGCTGTCCGACACGCATCGCTACCTGGTCCGCCCGATCGAGGAGGCGCTCGTGCCGCTGTCGCCCGGCGAGCAGGCGGTGCGCTACGCAGCCGAAGCAATGCCACTCGCGATCGCCGCAGCCGAGCGCGCCCTCACGCGCGCGGGCACAGCGCGTGATGAGATTGGCCTGATCGTTGTCGCGTCGTGCACCGGGTTCGTGCTGCCGGGCATCGACGTGCACCTGATCAATCACCTCGGCCTCCGGCGTGACATCCGGCGGATGCCGTTCATGCACTTCGGCTGCGCCGGTGGTGCCGCGGCGCTCAGCTGGGCGAGCGACTGGGTCCGGACGCACCCGAATGAGTTCGCGTTGGTGGTCGCGGTGGAGGTGCCGTCGCTCACCTTCCGGCCGGCGGACACGTCTGCCGACAACCTGTTGAGCGTGCTCGTGTTTGGCGACGGCGCGGGGGCTGCCGTGATCGGGGCGGATACGGTGAGCGGATGTATCGGCATCGGCCGCACGGCTTCACGCCTGGTCGCCTCGAGCACCGAGGCGCTCGGGTTCGAACGCGCCGATGACGGCTTTCGCGTCGTCGTCTCCCGCCAGCTGCCCCGGCTCATCGAGCTGAACCTGCCTGCGCTGGTAAACGATTTCGCCGGCGATCCCGCGGCGCTCGACACCGTCGCATCGCATCCGGGCGGACAGGCGATCGTGGACTCCGTCGTCCGGTGTCTCGGGCTCGAGGAGCGGCAGGTGGCGGCAACACGCGAGGTCCTGGCGACCGTCGGCAATACGTCGTCGGCAGGAATCCTCTTCGTGCTCGGCGAACTGTCTGCGCATCTGCCGGTTCCCACCGGGCGCGGGATCGGCGTCGCATTCGGCCCGGGGTTGACCGTCGAGCTCATCGAGCTGCTCTGGGCGTGATGCGGGGGCGGACACGCACCGCCCTGGTTCTGGCGACAGGCGCGCAACGGCTCGTCGAGCTGCGGCTTTCGGCGCGGAACCGCGCCGGCGAGGGACCGGCCGAACAGGCAGCGGCGTCGACGTATCCGGTCATGGTCGCGGCTCATGTGGGGCTCTTCGCCGTCTGCGCCTGGCCGCGCCGCGGGCGAAAGGTTTCACGACCGATCGAGGCAGCGGCGCTCGCCGGGCTTGCGGCCGCGACCGGCCTGCGTGTGTGGGCGATCCGAACCCTCGGCACGAGTTGGAACGTCACTGCGCACGTGCCCGCGGATGGGGATGTCGTGACGCGCGGGCCGTATCGCTACGTGCGCCATCCGAACTATGTGGCCGTCGCGCTCGAGTTTCTGTGCCTGCCCATCGCGGTGGGCGCCCTGCCGGAGGCGGCGATCCTCTCGGCCGCGAATGCGGCTGTGCTGGTACCCCGGATCCGCGCAGAGGAGCGGCTCCTGGATACGATCCCCGGATATCGCGAGGCCTTCGCTGGCGTGCCGCGATTCGTCCCGCGTCCCGGCCGGCGCAGCCGTCAGATTCCCGCTAACGAAAGCCAGTCGCGTGGGGTGACGTCCCGGAACGTCTGATAACCGCAGTTGATGGCAATGAGTTTGCCGAGCGCGCGAGGGTCATCGCACGCACGGAGAATTGCCCGCCGGCTGAGTGTCGGTGATCGCGCCAGGAACAGGGCCAGGCCGGTGAGGCGGCGTCGCTCGCGCACCAGGTCTGCGTGATCGTTCGCGTAACGGACCACGGCGGTCTCGTTGTCGATCCGGCCGTCCAGATGATCGCCGGCATGCTTCGCCAGGCGTTCGGCGAGGAGCATCCCGATGGCGATGCCGTCTCCAGTCGTCGGGTCGTCGTAGCCGGAGGCGTCGCCCACCAGGAAAACGCGGCCCGCGGCCACTGCGCGCACCCGCTGATGGAAATGGGCCGCGCCAAGCGGCCCGGAGACCAATCGAGCATCGGCGAGGCTGGCGATGCTTGTGCGGGCAGCGCCTTCGTAATGCCGTGCAGTCATCGCCGGGTGCGATCGGTGGGTCAGGATCGACACGAGCAGCAGGTCCGGACCGACCGGCGCCTCGTACCACTCGTGGCCGCCCGCAAGCGTGACCCTGATGCCGGTTCGATCGCGCGTGTCGACCTGCCAGTGTCCGGCGAGCCCGTAGCGCATCGGTGCCTGCGGCCCGGCGCGCAGCCCGGTCCAGGCCCGCATCTGGGAATGGAGACCATCTGCGCCGACGACCACCCTCGCGCGTATCCCGTCGCTGGTGGTCGTGACTCCGACGACGGCATCCGCTGCGTTGCGGATGAACCCTGTCACGCGCTCCCCCTCCCGAACGGCAGCGCGTGGCTCCTCGCGGACCGCGTCGACGAGGACCGCATCGAAGGTGGTGCGCCGGACTCCGAGACCGCCGGTCGGGCCGCCGCCCGGGGGCATGGGGAATGGCACATGGACCTCGACGCCGGCCCGCTGATGGCGGTAGGTCACGCCGTCCAGCGCCTGCGCGCCGGTCGCGAGGACACGCTCGTAGAGGCCCATCCGCCGCAGCGCTGCAACCCCTGGCGGCATGACTCCTTCTCCGCACGCCTTGTCTCGAGGGAACCTCGCGCGATCGACGAGGACGACCGGATGGCCGCGTCTGGCGAGGAGGAGCGCGGTCGTCGCCCCGCTCGGCCCCGCGCCCACCACGACCACATCGGTCTCGATCACGGGGGGCACTCTCGCAGAACGAGGCCGTTCCAGGCGTATCGCAGCGGACCGCGCACCGGGGACGCCGGGGGCATGATGGGTCGGTGAACTTCCTCTCGGGGCTCCACGGTGCAGTCGCGCTCGCACTGCTGCCGGCCCTGCTCTTCGCCGAAGAGGCCGGCGTCCCCCTCCCCTTCGCCCCGGGCGAGCTGACGCTCTTGGTCGCGGGGTTGCTCATCGCGTCGGGTGGACTGAACCCGTACGCCTTCATCCCGCTCGCGCTGATCGCCTGCATCGCGGGCTCGCTCGTCGGCTACAGCTGGGCACGCGCAGTGGGTGACCGCGGGCTGAGAGGTCTGGCGCGCCGGCTGCGCCAGCAGCGGAATCTGGAGCGGGTCGAAGAGCGACTCCGATCTGCTGGGTGGCAAGGGATCGCCATCAGCCGCCTGATCCCCGGACTCCGGATCTACACCACGCTCGTTGCCGGCGCGGTTCGAGCCCCGCGGCGCTCCTTCATCCTCGCGATGATCTCGTCGACGATCGTCTGGGTGGGCGTGTACGTCGCGCTGGGGATCCTCATCGGCGTCCCCGTGGAGCACTTCCTCGACCAGATCCAGAAGCTGGCGGTGCAGGGAGCGATCCTCATCCTGATGGGCGTCGGCTGCTACCTCGCCGTGCGCAAGACCCCATCGTCGTCGGGCGCCGGGCTCGTCCGAGTTCCCCGCTGGGTGCGGGTGCTCCTCGCAGCGCTGGTCGATATCGGTGTCGTCGCGAGCATCGTCACCGGCCTGCTCGCGCTCGGGCGCCTGCTCGGCATCGGCTTCGTGAGCGGCTGGGTGGACGGTGTCGTCGTGCTGCTGGTGGTCGCCGCGTTCTACGTCATCGTTGCGAGGCGGAGCGCCGGCGCGACCGCCGGCGAGGTGTTGCTCCAGACCAGCTATGTCAGCGGCCACGGGCTCCCGCTGCGCCCTCGCGCGGCGCTCGAGGCAGTGCGATCGTTGATCACGCGATCGGATGACGAGTTGACCGCGACCGGCGACCTGCTGCATGCGCTCGGTGATCCCGACCGTCTTCGCATCGTGACCCACCTCCTCGATCGCCCTCAGAAGCTCGAGGAGCTGGCGAAGAAATCGAACCTCTCCCCCTTCGAGGTCCGCCATCAGCTGGATCGGTTCGAGTCAACCGGCGTCCTGGTGACGAGCGGTCAGGAACCGGACCCGACGTACTCCATACGCTCGGACCTGCGGCCGGTCCTCGTGCAACTGCTCGCGATCATGGAGTCGACGCCTGTCATCAAGAAAACGCCGGCGCCGGAAGGAACCCCGAAGGCGGCACGCGCCTGATATCACGGCAGGAAACCTTTGCTGTTGCTCGGGTTTCTCGCTGTCGTGACGATCTCACCACGCCATCCGGATTCCATGGAGCCACCGAACGGGAGTCACGCGCCGAAGATATTGTAGCAGTTGACCCAAACTGTCCCGGCGCGCAACTGTGCAGCCAAGCGATGCGCCTTGCTGACGTCGCGGGTCCAGACTCCCGCGGCCAAGCCTTCATTCGTGTCCTCCCTGCTGCGACGAGCGGGTGACCCCCTCGCCACAGATCTGCGATCAGCGGCGTCCACCGGATCGTCGCGCGAGAACCTATGCCGGAGGCTCTGCCCCGAGCCACTTTTGGGAGGTCATCGCGGATCGGGGCCCCGCGGGGGACGCACACATCGCCGACGTCACCGTTCCGCCCACGCAAGAGGCAGGTCCTGCCAATCACCAGTGGCGGCGGCGACCGCTGCTGAGCCTGCTCGTCCGGATTTCCGTCGTCGTTGTGCCTGCGCTCGCCGGCATTGCGGCAGGCACCCTCGTGAGCCGCGTGCTCCCGAGACCAAGCGGCTTTGGCGAGACAGCGCTTTCGTTCACCGCAGTGAGCGTTGCGATGTTCGTCACCATCATCGGGCTCGAGCGAGCAGGTCGCCGCCTGCTCCCGCTGGCGGCGTTGCTCAATCTCTCGCTGCTGTTCCCCGACCGCGCGCCGAAGCGGTTCGCCGTCGCGAGGCGCGTTGGCAAGCCGCGTGATCTGCAGCGCCAGCTGCAGGAAGCACACGACAGGGGCGTCACCGGCGGAGAGGTGGCGCACATGCAGCGGGTGCTCGAGCTCGTTGCCGCATTGAGCGTCCACGATCGCCAGACGCGCGGTCATTCCGAGCGGGTGCGCGTTTTCGCCGACCTCATCGCCGACGAGATGAAGCTCGCTCCCGCCGACCGCGCGCGGTTGCGTTGGGCGTCGCTCCTCCACGACATCGGCAAGCTCGTGGTGCCGTCCGAAATCCTCTCCAAACCGGCGAGGCTTACCGACGCTGAGATGGACAGCGTCCGGCGTCATCCCGATGAAGGTGCTCGGCTCATCGGGCCACTCAGGGCGTGGCTCGGGCCGTGGTCTCTCGCGGTGGAACAGCACCACGAACGCTTCGATGGTCGCGGCTATCCTCGCGGGCTCGCCGGCGAGCAGATCTCGCTCGCCGGTCGCATCGTCGCCGTCGCCGATTCCTACGAGGTCATGACCGCCATGCGCCCGTATCGCAAACCGATCGGCGTCTGGGCCGCGCGCCAGGAGCTGGTCCAGTGCTCCGGTGCCCAGTTCGACCCCGTCGTGGTTCGCGCCTTTCTCAATATCTCCATGGGCCGGCTCTGGCGCGTCGTCGGCCTCGGGTCGTGGATTGCGCAGTTGCCGCTCATCGGCTGGATCGACCGTCTTGGATGGAACTGGGGCGCGGTGATCATGGCCGGGGGGGCGGCGGTCGGGCTGACCGCTCCCGGAATCATGCCGAGGCCGACCCACGCCGCCGCGCCGACGCAGGCAATCACCGTTGTGTCCACGGGCGGTGGCAGTGCGCCCCGAAGCGGTGGATCGCCCGGCCGTTCGGCCTCGCCGCCATCCACCGGCACGTCTCCTGGTGGCGGATCGACCGGGTCGGGCGGTTCGACCAGCTCGACCGGCGGCGGCACCGGCAGCGGCTCCGGATCCGATCCCGATCCCGGGTACCCCGCCGGGCCAACGCCGGCACCGACCCCGTTGCCAGGCGGTGGAACTCCGTCGCCGACGCCCACCCCGACTCCCACAGCAGCACCGACGCCAACGCCGCCACCGGACCCGCCTCCAGTGGTCACCGTCAATGCAGGCGGCCTCGCGGTGCTCGGCGCTTTCACCGGCTCGGGGAGTTTCACGGACTCGGACGTCGCCGGGCACACATTTACTGCGACGGTCAACTACGGCGACGGTAGCCCCACTGTCCCGTTGTCACTCAAAAACACGACGTTCAAGCTCTCACACAAGTACAAGGGGGCCATCCTCACGAAATACTGGATTACAGTCACCGTCACCGACAACGAAGGCGTTTGGGGGAGCGCTTCCACCACAGTTACGGTTGCCCTGTAAAAGCCAGTTCCCAGAACGGCGGAAGGCACCGGGATTGGTCGCGGACCGCACTCAGTAGTCGGTATAATCCGGGCCGAGCCCACGCCAATTGCGGTCGCTCCGGACAGCCTTGAATGATTTGAGGTTGCTGGCGGGCCAGTGAGGAGGAAGCTGTGCTGCAGGCGACCACCGCCGACCGTTTCTCTTTCGGACTCTGGACCGTCGGCTGGCAGGGCGTCGACGTCTTTGGCACCGCGGTACGCGCGCCACTTGATCCCGAGGTGGCAGTCGCAAAGCTCGCTGAATTGGGCGCGTATGGCGTCAGCTTTCACGACAACGATGTCTTCCCGTTCGACGCGTCAGCGGCGGACAAACGCGTGGCAATCGATCGCTTGCGCCGCGCGGTGGAGAGCGCCGGGTTGGTCATTCCGATGATCACGACCAACCTCTTCTCGCACCCGGTGTTTCGTGACGGCGCATTCACCGCGAATGACCGCGACGTCCGCCGTTTCGCATTGCGCAAGGTGGCCGACAACCTCGATCTCGCCGCCGAGCTCGGCGCCGGCATCGTTGTGTTCTGGGGCGGACGCGAAGGTGCGGAATCCGGTGCGGCGAAGGACGTTCGTGCCGCGCTCGACCGCTACAAGGAGGCGTTCGACATCCTCACGTCGTACGTCATCGAGCAGGGCTACGGCATGCGGTTCGCCATCGAGCCCAAGCCGAATGAGCCGCGTGGCGACATCCTGCTGCCTACGATCGGTCATGCGCTGTCGTTCATCAACGAGCTCGAGCATTCGGAGATGGTCGGGCTCAATCCCGAGGTGGGTCACGAGGAGATGGCGAGCCTCAACTTCGCGCACGGGATTGCACAGGCGCTCTGGCACGGCAAGCTCTTTCATGTCGACCTCAACGGCCAGCACGGGCCTCGATACGATCAGGACCTGCGCTTCGGCGCGGGCAATGCCCGCGGCGCATTCTGGGCTGTCGATGCCCTCGAGTCCGGTGGCTACACCGGCCCGCGCCATTTCGACTTCAAACCACCGCGTACCGAGGACATGGACGGGGTGTGGGCGAGCGCCGCAGGCTGCATTCGCAACTATCTGCTGCTCCGCGAGCGCACTCGAGCGTTCCGTGCGGACCCGGAGGTGCAAGCGGCACGCGCCGCGGCGCGACTCGACGAGCTCGCACAGACCACGCTCGCTCCTGGCGAGACGCTTGCGGCGATGCGCTCTGAGACGTTCGATGCCGATGCGCGTGCGGAACGCGGCATGGCGTTCGAGCAGCTCGATCAGCTCGCATTGGATTACCTCTACGGCATTCGTTCGTAGCGGTATGCCGCGTCTCGCGCAAGCAGCGTCGTCATGAGCTCGGGCGCGCTCGTCGGCATCGATATCGGTACGTCGTCGGCCAAAGGTCTTGCAATCGATCCCGAATCGGGTCGAGTGCTCGCGACGGTCGAACGCGAATATCCGGTGAGCTCGCCACACGCCGGGTGGAGTGAGCAAGCGCCTGATGCGTGGCTGACCGCCACACGCGAAGTACTTGCGGGTTTGCGTGCTGCTGCGCCGGAAATCCTCGGCATCGGATTCTCCGGTCAGATGCACGGGCTCATCTGTCTTGACGCCGACGGGGCGGTGATCCGCCCGGCGATTCTCTGGAACGATCAGCGTTCCGCGCCACAGTGCGAGGCGATGGAGTCGGGCGGCGGCAAGGAACGGTTGTTGCGGCTCACCGGCAACCGCGCGCTCCCCGGCTTCACGGCGCCAAAAGTGTTGTGGATGCGCGAGAACGAGCCTGCCGCATACGCGCGCATCCGCCGGATCTGCCTTCCCAAGGACTACGTGCGCGATCAGTTGATCGGCGGGCACCGGAGTGACGTCGCGGATGCTTCAGGCACGCTGCTCCTGGATGTCGGCCGGCGCCGCTGGAGCACCGAGCTCCTCGAGGATCTCGACATCCCGCTCGACTGGCTGCCCGACCTGGCCGAGAGTCCGGACAGCGTCGGGACGCTCGACGGTGTTGCCGTGGCGGCAGGAGCGGGCGACCAGGCTGCTGCGGCGGTGGGCGCAGGAATCACGAGGCCGGGTCCGCTCTCGGTGGTGCTCGGCACATCCGGCGTGGTGCTGGCGGCGACGGATCAGTTCCTCACGGATCCGGAGGGACGCGTCCACGCGTTCTGCCATGCGGCGCCGGAGCGCTGGATGGTCATGGGCGTGATGCTCTCGGCCGCGGGATCGCTCGCCTGGTATCACAACACGCTCAATCCGGACATGGACTACGACGCGCTGCTCGGCGAGGCCGAAGGCGTTGCGCCCGGATGCGAAGGGCTGACCTTCCTGCCGTATCTCTCCGGCGAGCGGACCCCGCACGCAGATCCCAACGCGCGCGCAGCGTTCTGCGGACTGTCGATCACACACACTCGCGGCGCCTTGACTCGGGCCGTGCTCGAGGGCGTCGCCTTCGCGCTCCGCGATTGCCTCGATACGGTCACCGGCGCGGGAGCCGCACCAACCGAGGGTCGTGTCTCGGGTGGCGGGTCGAGAAGCCGCTTGTGGCTGCAGATTGTTGCGAGCGCACTTGAGCTCCCCCTCGAGATCATGGCCACCGACCACGGATCGGCCTTCGGCGCAGCCCTTCTCGGCGGTGTCGCCGGTGGCGTGTACGCCACGCTCGAAGAGGCTTCGGCTGCGTGCGTGCGGGTCACCGAGATCGTCGATCCGGTTGCCGACTGGATCGAGCCGTATCGCGAGGCTCGCAGCCGTTTTCGCGACTACTACCCGGCGCTGCGCTCGGTCGTCTAGTTCCGGCTAAAAGGGTCAGGCCGAGCGACGCTCGGTGTACTGGGCCGGCACGAGTGTCGGCTCGTCGAGCAGTCTCGTGAGCGCGAGTTCGGCGGCGCCGAGGAGCGGACCGTCCGCGCCGAGCTGCGTCGGCCGGATCAACTCGTCGATATCGAGCGCCGGGGCCATGACGCGAGCCCGGAGCTCGGCTTCCACGATCTCGTCCACCACCGGCCAGATGCTCGCAAGGAGCCCCCCGAGCACGACCCGCTGCGGGTTGAAGACGTTCACGAGCCCGGCGAGCCCGGTGCCGAGCCAGCGGCCGACGTCCTCAATGGCAGCGAGTGCGACCGGATCGCCCCACGCCGCCTTCCGGAGCAGGCGCGTCACCGCCTCCGGCCGGTAGTTCTTCTCTGCGATGCCGACCCGGCGAAGGATCGCCGGACCGCCGATCTCCGTCTCCCAGCACCCGATGGCGCCGCACCGGCATCGCTCACCGAGCGGGTTCACCTGGAAATGGCCGACCTCCCCTGCACAGCCGGCTGCTCCCACGAGCGGGTGCCCGTCGATGACCAGGCCACCGCCGACACCAACCTCACTCGACACGTACACCAGGTGGTGCACGCCGACACCCGCACCCCAGGTGTGCTCCGCGAGGGCACCGAGATCCGCCTCGTTGGCGATCGTCACCGGGAGGCTCGAGCCGAGCCGGTCGTTCACGAGGCGGCCGAGCGGGACATCGCGCCATCCGAGGTTCGGCGCGAAATGGACGAACCCGTCCGCTCGGCGAACGACCCCGGCCACCGCGATGCCGAGACCAGCGACCCAGCAGCCGGAGGGGATTGACGCCTGCGCGGTCTTGATGAGCTTGCCGACGTCCTCGATCGTCTGGTCCGCGGCCAGACGTCGCGGCTGATGGGTCACCCGGCTGCGGTGGAGGATCTTGCCGCCGAGGCCGACGACTGCCGCGGACAGCGAGTTGACAGCGATCTCGGCCGTGATCACCGCGGCGCCTTCGGGATTGGGGCGGGCGACCAGGGAAGGCCGTCCGGGCGCACCGAGGCGCGCGGGATCACCCTCCTCCACCAGACCGCGGGCACGGAGATCGGCGATCAACTCCCCAATGGTGCTCCGAGTCATGCCGAGCGAGCTGCCGATTTCTGATCGCGACAAGGCGCCCGACTGATGGAGCAGACGGAGCACGAGGCTCAGGTTGTGGCGGCGGACGGATTCCGGCGAGGCCATGGGGCTCATCGGAGAGGGCCTCGGCACGGCGCCTCGGCAGAGCGCGTGTTCATCTGACCGGAGACATCAACGACCACGAGGCGCACCGCACGTTCGTCGGGAATCAGGCCCGGGGCTGCGCGCCGCGGCGTGAGAGAACGTCGATGACCCCGGCCGCCAGCAGGACCATGGCCACGACGATGTCGATCCAGTCGGACGTCACTCCGATAAGGATCAGGCCGTTGTAGATGCCGCCGATCATCAGCCCACCGAGAACGCCGTGGATCGTCTTGCCCCGGCCACCGAAGAGGCTCGTTCCGCCGATGACCGCGGCAGCGACGGCGAGCAGAACGTAGCTGTTGGCGTCTTTGATGACGTTGGTGGTGAGCGAGACCTGCCACGACGCAAAGAGGATTCCGGCGACTCCTGCGGTGAAGGCGCCGAGGATGAAGCACCAGGTCCGGATCTTCGGCAGGCTGATGCCGGCTCGGCGCGCCGCCTCTGGGTTGCCGCCGATGGCGTACGTATAGCGTCCGAAGCGGGTTCGCTCGAGGAGCACCGTCCAGGCGCCCATCACGACGAGGACGATCGGGATGATGTACGGCAGCCCTTCGATCACGCCGAAGTGGGCGCGGTTCACGTTGGAGAGCGCGACCACGAGGACTCCTGCCGCGAGCGCGACAACGATCTTCAGTGCGGTGAGGCTCGCCGGAGGAGCCGCCAGCCCGGAGTGGCGCCGACGGGCATCTCGGAGCCAGACCCACACCGCGCCAACCACTGCTACGACCGCGAGCAGGATCCAGCTGACGACGGGAGTGAACTTCCCCGAGAACAGGTCGTAGATCACGACCTCGTTGTTGAACCGGGAGTTGCCGATGCCGACCAGGCTGCCGCCGAGGACGATGATCGACACCCCTTCCAGCACCAGCAGCCCGCCCAGCGTGACGATGAACGACGGCATCTTGAACCGGGCGACCAGCGTTCCCTGGATGAGACCGACTCCGGAGCAGATGAGCAGCGTGACGATGATCGCCAGCCACCACGGCATGTTGAGACCGTCGGGTTGCACGAGCTCGGCGACGAGGACGGCTCCGAGCCCCATGACCAGTCCGACCGAGAGGTCGATCTCGCCGAGGAGCAGGGCGAAGATCTCGGCCATCGCCAGGAGCATGTAGATCGAGCTCTGCTCGAAGAGGTTGACCAGGTTCTGCGGCGACAGGAACTTGCCGTTGGCGACCTGAAAGGCGATCGCGATAATGACGATGCCGAACAGGACGGGCAGGACGCCGCTGTCACCATTGCGGATGCGTTGCAGCCAGGCGCGGAGATACTGGCCCAGGGACTGAGCGAGGAGCTCCGGGGGGACGTCGGCTTCGGCCGCGCCACCCTTGGCCGCGGTCAGGTCGACGGGGGGCTCATTCGGCGTGGGCTCAGCCGTGGCGGCGACGCTCGAATCGTTCTCTCTCCCAGCCATTGGCTCAGACACCCCCTTCTGCGGCTGCAGGCACGTAGGGCCGCTCTTTCGAGCCACCCGTGGTCATGTACTCGATCACGCTCTGGCGGTCGAAGCCGCTCGCCGGCCCCTCGGCCACCATCCGTCCGAGGTGGAGGACCGCGATCCGGTCGGCCACCTGGAAGACGTCGTTGAGGTTGTGGGAGATCACCATCACCGCCAGGCCCCGGTCGCGGAGGCGGCGGACGAGGTCGAGGACCATGGCGGTCTGGACCACGCCCAGGGCGGCGGTGGGCTCGTCGAGGAGGACCACCTTGGAGTTCCACATCACCGCCTTGGCGACGGCCACCGACTGGCGCTGCCCGCCGGAGAGTGAGGCCACCGGCTGGCGGATGGAGCGCACCGTGGTGACCCGCAGGCTGCTGAGCGTCTCCCCCGCCGCCCGCTCCATGGAATCCTCGTCGAGGAGCCCGCGGCGGAGCCGCTCCCGGCCCAGGAACATGTTCTGGACGATGTCGAGGTTGTCGGCGAGGGCGAGGTCCTGGTAGACGGTCTCGATGCCCAGGCCGGCGGCGTCGCGGGTGGTGCGGATGTGCACCGGGTGGCCCTCGAAGAAGATCTGCCCGTGGTCGATCTGATGCACGCCGGCGATGCAGCGGGTGAGCACCGACTTGCCGGCGCCGTTGTCACCGCAGAGCCCGGTGACCTGTCCGGCGGGGAGGTCGAGGTTCACCTGATAGAGCGCCTGGACAGCACCGAAGTGCTTGTCGATGCCCCGCAGCCGCAACAGCGGCTCCGACGTGGCTCCCGCCATCGGTCCTGTCGGTGTCGTGCTCACCGGTTGCTCAGACACGGGCCACGCTCCCCGTCCGGGCTCCGCGACGGGAGGACACGTCGACCAGCACCGCGATCAGCAGCACCGCGCCCGGGAGGATGTACTCGAGCGGCGTGGACAGCTCGCCGAGGGAGAGCAGGGAGACGCCGTAGGCGATGCCGCCGATGAGCAGCCCTCCCAGCAGTCCGTGGAGCGGCTTGCCGCGCCCGCCGAAGAGGCTCGTGCCCCCGATGACCGCTGCCGCCACCGAATAGAGGATCAGCTGGCCGGGGTCGGCGTCGTTGGTGCTGTACTGGCCGTAGAAGAACGACCCGAGAAGGATCCCGCCGAATCCCGCGGTCGCCGAGCAGAGCGCGAACGCGCCGGTGCGCACGAGCGCGAGGTTGACGCCCGCGCGGCGAGCGGCCTCGGGGTTGCCGCCGATCGCGTAGATGTACCGGCCGAACTGGGTGCGCATGAGGAGCAGCGTCCAGAAGCCGACGATGCCCACCACGATCGGGATGACCTCGGGAACGCCCGACGGGAGGTTCGCGCCACAGATGGCAACAACACCCGCGCCGAGGGCTGCCACGAGGACGATGCGAATCACGATGAGCGCAAGGGGCGGCGCCGCGAGTCCGGCACGACGGCGCGCTGCCGCTCGAACTCAGAAGCACTGCCGCCGCAATCACCACGAGGACGCCGAGGACCACCCAGCTGGCGGTGGGATTGATCACACCCTGGACGAGGTTGAAGATGACGGCCTGGTTGGGGATCAGCGAGCTGACCGTGAGGGTGCCGTCCGCGCCGCCCAGGATGATGATGATGATTCCCTGGAAGAGCAGGAACCCCGCGAGCGTCACGATGAACGAAGGGATCTTGAGGCGGGCTGCCAGGGTTCCCTGGATCGCGCCGATGAATCCGCAGCAGAGCAGCGAGACGAGGATCGCCAGCCACCACGGCCAGGCGGGACCCGGATCCTGCTGCACCAGCTTGAATGCGATCGTTCCGCCGAGCAGCGCGACCGACCCGATGGAGAGGTCGATCTCGCCGAGGAGCAGCACCGAGATCTCTGCCGTCGCCAGGACCATGTACACCGTGCTGAGGGCGAAGATGTACACGAGGTTGCTGGGCCGGAGGTACGCGTTCTCCGGGGTGATGATCTCGAAGACGACGGCCACGATGATGATGCCGAAGAGAACGGGCAGGACGCCGCTGTCGCCGCTGCGGATGCGTTGCAGCCAGGCGCGGAGATACTGGCCCAGGGACTGAGCGAGGAGCTCCGGGGGGACGTCGGCTTCGGCCGCGCCACCCTTGGCCGCGGTCAGGTCGACGGGGGGCTCATTCGGCGTGGGCTCAGCCGTGGCGGCGACGCTCGAATCGTTCTCTCTCCCAGCCATTGGCTCAGACACCCCCTTCTGCGGCTGCAGGCACGTAGGGCCGCTCTTTCGAGCCACCCGTGGTCATGTACTCGATCACGCTCTGGCGGTCGAAGCCGCTCGCCGGCCCCTCGGCCACCATCCGTCCGAGGTGGAGGACCGCGATCCGGTCGGCCACCTGGAAGACGTCGTTGAGGTTGTGGGAGATCACCATCACCGCCAGGCCCCGGTCGCGGAGGCGGCGGACGAGGTCGAGGACCATGGCGGTCTGGACCACGCCCAGGGCGGCGGTGGGCTCGTCGAGGAGGACCACCTTGGAGTTCCACATCACCGCCTTGGCGACGGCCACCGACTGGCGCTGCCCGCCGGAGAGTGAGGCCACCGGCTGGCGGATGGAGCGCACCGTGGTGACCCGCAGGCTGCTGAGCGTCTCCCCCGCCGCCCGCTCCATGGAATCCTCGTCGAGGAGCCCGCGGCGGAGCCGCTCCCGGCCCAGGAACATGTTCTGGACGATGTCGAGGTTGTCGGCGAGGGCGAGGTCCTGGTAGACGGTCTCGATGCCCAGGCCGGCGGCGTCGCGGGTGGTGCGGATGTGCACCGGGTGGCCCTCGAAGAAGATCTGCCCGTGGTCGATCTGATGCACGCCGGCGATGCAGCGGGTGAGCACCGACTTGCCGGCGCCGTTGTCACCGCAGAGCCCGGTGACCTGTCCGGCGGGGAGGTCGAGGTTCACCTGATAGAGCGCCTGGACAGCACCGAAGTGCTTGTCGATGCCCCGCAGCCGCAACAGCGGCTCCGACGTGGCTCCCGCCGATCCGGGATTCGCCACCGCCGAGGGGTCCTGGTTCATCTCAGTCGCCTCACAAGCAATAAGTCGTCTTTGGCATTTACGCGACGGGCACGGTCCGGCACACGGCCATAGCGGCGCCGTGAACCCGGAAGGGCCTACCCAGTCTCAAGGTGATGCCGTCCGCCTGGGACAGGGCGAGCCGGGCCGCCCCGAAGGGCGACCCGGCCGCTCCACTGACAGAGGCCCCGCGAGGGACGCTCCGTCAGATGACTACTACGAGATTCCGGCTGCCGAGCAAACCGACGCGCCGGCGATGGCGCAGATCGCGGATGCCTGGTCAAAGCCGTCCTTGACCACGGTGGCCTCCATGTTCGATGCAGTCACCCAGGTTGCCGACAACAGCGACGCCGGCTCGGTGATGCTCGCGTTCGCGGGATCAATGGTGTTGCCATTGAGGAGCGCGCTGGGGACCGTGTTGCCGGAGAGCAGGATGTCGGCCATCGCGACCGCGTCCTGAGCTTCCTTGTAGACCGGCTTGTACACGGAGCCGCACTGGTAGCCCTCGAGGATCCAGGCCATGCCCTGAGCAGTCGCGTCCTGACCGGTGGTCGGGATCTTCTTGGCGGGCACGCCATCAGTCTTGAGGTCGTCGATCACCGCGTTGGCGAGTCCGTCATTGGCCTCGATGGTCGCGTTGATGCTGGGATGGGAGGTGAACTCCTGCTGGAAGATGGTTCCGCCCTCGGTGTTCGACCACCCGGGAGCAAAGTTCTCACCGACGAGGCTCATCCCCTGGCTGTTCGTGGCGCCTGCAGTGACCGTCTTGACGGACTGACTCCAGACCACCTTGTTATAGCCGCTCGCGAAGGAGATCGCGTTCGGGTCGGTGTCCTCACCGCCGTTGAGCACGAACACCTGTGGCTTCGAGATGCCCCACGAGCTGACGCACTGCAGGAAGCCGTTGCCGATGAGCTCGCCGACAGCCTCGTTGTTGAAGCTGACGTAGTAGGTCTTCGAGCCCTGGAAGGTTGCCCGGTCGTAGCTGATCAAGGTCACGCCCTTGGACTCGGCGAGCTGCGCGATGGCCTGTCCTGTCGGTCCGTCGAGCGGGCACATGATGAGGACCTTGGCGCCCAGGTTGATGTCCGCGGTCGCGTCGTCGAGCTCGGTCGCATCGCTGCCCTGAGCGTTGTCGATCCGGTACTGCGACTGCGTGAACCCTGCGTCCGCCAAGGCGTCGTTGAGGTACGGCTGGTCGAAGTCGACCCAGCGTACGGACGATGTCGTGTCCGGGAGGATGACGCCGATCAAGAGGCTGTTCACACCCTTGGTGGCGTACGCGGTCAGGGACTTGAGCGTGCCCATCGTGGACGCGATGTCCGTGGTGAACGCGCTGACGGAGATGCCCGACGGGACACCGGGGTTTGATACGGCGGCCGAGCTCGAGCCGCCGGTCGAGGTGCTGCCGCAGGCCGCGGCCACGAGGGCAGCGGTGCCCACGAGGGTCAGCTTGCTGGCTTTCGACAGATCACGGAGCCCCCGGCCCCTGATTCCATCTTGCAAGTGCATCAGAGCTTTGCCCTCCAAACCGGACCCTTCGTTTTATGACTCCGTCCGCTCCGGTAGCGGCAGGCGTCTCCACCAAACCTCTGTAGGCAGGTTCCGGATGGAACGTTAATCGGGGAGGGTTTGTCAACTCCTCGAACGAAAAATCACCCCAACGGGTGATTTTTTGTGCCCGGCGCCTCTGGACTCTCGATCGGACAGCTCTATTCCTGCTCCGTCGGGCGGACGAGGATTTCGTTGATCGCGACGTGGCGAGGCCTCGAAACAATGTAGGCGATCGCGTCGGCGATGTCCTCTGCCTGGAGCCGCTTGAGGCTGCCGAAGCGCTGCTGGATCGTGGCGCGGATCTCGGGCCGGTTGTGCGACGAAAGCTCCGTCGCCACCGCGCCCGGCTCGACGAGCGACACGCGCACGTGCCGGGTGGTGATCTCCTTGCGGAGGGCGTCGCTGAAGGCGCCGACGCCGTGCTTGGTGGCGTTGTAGACACCACTGCCGCTGCGCGTCTCTCGGCCGGCGACCGAGCTGATGTTCACCATGTCCGCCACCCGCCGCGGGCTGTCGTCGGCAGCTCGGAGCAGGTGGGGCAACCCGGCATTCGAGCAGTACAGCAGGCCGAGGAGGTTGATCTGGACCATCTGTTCCCACTCCTCCACCGGCGCTCCGACCACCGGGCCGAGGAGCATGACGCCGGCATTGTTCACGAGCGTGTCGAGCCGTCCCAGCGCCTGGACGGCCTGCTCCACTGCGCGCTCGGCCTCGGCTCGGATCGTGACGTCGGCGGTGATCACCTCCGCGGTTGCGCCGTCCGCCCGAAGGCGCGTCGCCAGGGCTTCGAGTCGGTCCGAGCGCCGTGCGACGAGCGCCACCTTGGCACCCATGCTCGCCAGCAGTACCGCCGTCGCCTCGCCGATGCCGCTCGACGCGCCGGTCACGAGCGCCGCCGTCCCTTCGAGAGTTTCGCCGGCTGCGGTCATGGCCCAATACAGTGCCACAGGCGCATCGGTCGATCGTGTCAGAGTTCGGCGCATGGACAGCGATGGATACGGCTACGCCGCAGACGACCGAGGCACGGGCAGGCTGCTCGACGATTTGCGCACCCTCTCGCCATCGGCGATCGAGCGTGTCGCGCATGGCTGGGAGACGCACGCGCTCCCGCATCTCGAGCGCTACCACAGGGCGGAGACGGCTGCACTGGCGGCAATCGAGGGCGCCCACAGCACTACGGACTGGGAGGCGTTGCAGCGCCAGATCCTCGACCTCACCGAGGGCCGGAGCTCGCTCGTCTCCTGGAAGGTGGAGCACGGCGAGAAGGGCCATCACGCCGAAGCTGCTGCGCTCGGAGCCGCACTCGCGCTCCACGCCGGCGGTTACCTCGACGCGGCAGACACCACGATCCTCGCCCGCCCAATGGCCGAGGCGCTTCCGTGGCTGCTCACGCTCCCCGGCGGCAGCGCGTAGTCAGTCAGTCGCGATCGGGCGGCACTCCACCATGAAGTGGGAGAGCCCGTCGACGGCGGCAACGACGTCGAGGCCGGCCTCGCGAGCGAGCACGCGAAACTCGGAGACCGTGTTGGTCCTGCCGCCGACGAGGAGCATGTCGATCCCGATCGGGCGGACCGTGCCGTCCGCGACGACGCCGCCGATGACCACCACGACGCCGGACGGCCGGGCTGCCTCCGCGCAACGACGCAGGATTGCGACCGTCTCGCGGTCAGCCCAGTCGTTGAGCACCTTGCGCACGAGGTAGAGGTCTGCGTCACCCGGGAGCGGGTCGAAGAAGCTCTGCGGCGCAAGGGACACGCGATCGCTCACGCCGGCGGCTTCGAACGTCGCTCCCGATCGGGCGACCGTCGCGGGGAGATCGACGAGCACCCCGCGGAGTGTTGGCCGCACCCGGAGGAGCTCGGCAAGCATCGCCCCGGTCCCGCCTCCGACATCCACGACGGTGCGCACTTCGTCCCAGCCGGCGGTGAGCTCCAGCGAGGCGTCCGGCGTTCCATGCCCGGCGTAGCTCATCAGCGCATCGAAATCCGCCCCCAGGGCTGGATGCTCGGCGAGGTCCTCCCAGAACGGCTTACCGAACATGCCGGCGTACCCAGCCTCGCCTGTGCGCACGAACGCGGGCAGCGTGCTCCAGATGTCCGCCATGCGTCCGCCGATCCCGTCGAGGCAAAGGAACTGCGCGGGGTTGAGCAGGCCTCGCGAGGTCTCGTTCAGGGCGAAGTGGCCAAGTGGCGACTCGACGAAGACTCCTTTGCCGGCCAGCCACGAGAGCACGCTGTGCAAGACGTGCGCATCAGATTTCGTGGCCGAGGCGAGTCCATCGATATCGGCGATGCCTGCATCGATGTGCTCGGCAATGTGCAGCGTCACCGCGACGCGAATGCACCATGGCGTGCACAGGTCGCTCAGCGTCCAGAGGTCGAGACTCGGTTCCTGGTTCGACATGGACTGGATGGTAGCGCCGCGCGGTTCGGTTACTCGCTGACCAATTCGTAGTCCGGATTGAGAATCGCGAGACGTCGTGTCCACGACCCCACCATGCCCTCGACGATGAGTCGCGCGCCCGGCTCGATGCCTGGAATCTTCGGCCTCCCCTGGAAGACCAGCAGCAGGATGCCGGTGTCATCGGTGATCTCGCATTCCAGGTTGGCCGTGCCCTTCGCGGTCTGCACGCGCAACGAGCGGATGCGGCCGGCAACGCGCACACGAGTGCGCCATGCGATATCGCTGATCGGGATGGTGCCCGTCGCGCGCCGTGCAAGCTCGCGGTCGACGCCCGTGCCGCGCATCGGCTTGCGCTTGAAGTCGGGGCGGCCCGGATGTGTGTGCGGCCGGAACCGACGGCGCTGCGCGGCCTCGAGGTTGAAGGGAACGATCGTCGCCGCGACGTGCGCAACGCCGCCGACAGCGTCTGCAATGCGGTCTGCGGTGCGGTCGTGGAGCACTCGCTCGAGTCGCGTATGAAACGTGCGGCGCGGGAGCAGCACCGTGCATTCGGTCTTGCCGTCGGCGACGACATCCGCGACATATTCGAGCGCCGCGCGTTCGAGACGGCGGTCGCGGCACTCCAGAATATCGAGAGGGAGGTGCGCGAGACCCAGCCTGCTCCACTCATCCTTGAGCTGCTCGGTGGCGGCGGCGTCGATGTCGAAATGCACGGCGCGCAACTCGTCAGGCCGCAGCGTCCGCGCGTACTGCACTGCCCGCGCAGCCGCCATGTCCAGCTGGCCCACGAGCACGAGCACGACGTGTCGCTGCAGGACGGGCGCCTCCGCGGCTGCTGCGGCACCCGTCTCGAGTTGTTTCTCCTCGGCGACGTACTGCCGGTGCAACCGGATGAGCCCGTAGTACATCGGTGGCCCGACCACTGCGACGATCCATGCGCCTTCGAAGAATTTCGTCACAAGGAGGATGCCGACGACGGCGACGGAGAGCAGCCCTGCAAACCCGTTGATCAGCGCGCCGGCTCGCCATCGGCGTCCTCGCAACGTCCAGTGATGCTTGAGCATACCGAACCCGGCGAACGAAAAGCCGGTGAAGACACCGATCGCGTACAGGCCGACGAGCGCATCGAGCTGCGCCTTGAACACGATGATGAGGAGAATGGCGACCGCGGAGAGGACGAAGATTCCATTGGAGAACGCGAGCCGGTGACCGCGCTTGGTCAGCTGGCGCGGGAGGAAGGAATCCCCGGCGACGAAACTGGCGAGATACGGAAAACCGTTGAAGCTCGTGTTACCGCCGGTGAAGAGGATCATGACTGTCGCGGCCTGCACGACATAGAAGAGCGCCGTTCCCACCCACGTGTTCCCGAGAACGTAGCTGACCTCCTGGGACACAACCGTGGGGCTGCCGCTGAAATACGGCACCGCATGGGTCCAGTGCGCGAGCAGCGAAGTGCCCAGCACGAGAAACCCGAGGATCCCGCACATGATGAGCAGTGCGATGCGTCCGTTGCGTGCTTCGGGGCGCCGGAAGCTGGAGATACCGTTCGACACCGCCTCGAGTCCCGTGAGTGAGGATCCACCGTTGGCAAACGCGCGCAGGCAGTAGAAGATCCCCAATCCCATGAGGAATCCGCGCTGCGTGCCGATCGGATACCCGAGCGCTGATGCAGCGGGGAGTGCGTGTGCGTGGAGGCCACCGAGCGCCTCCTTGACAAACCCGGTGATCACCACCAACCCAAGCGAGACCACGTAGAAATACGTGGGGATTGCAAAGATGGACCCCGCTTCGCGAATGCCGCGCAGGTTGCCGTAGAGCATGATCAGGACGACGCCGATGGTGATGGGGACCGTGTACGGCTCCAGCCCGCGGAACGCCGAGGTCAGGGCGGCGGTGCCTGCGGACGTCTGGACCGCTACGGTCACTGTGTAGTCGATGAGCAGTGCAACCGCGGCCACCTGCGCGACGTTTGGGCCGAAGTTGTCCCGAGCCACCACGTAGGACCCGCCACTCTTTGTGTACACCCCGATGACCTGGATGTACGAGACCATCACGAAGACCATCACGGCGAGGATCGCCAGGGTGATGGGAATCACCATCGAGAAGGCGGCGAGGCCGATGATCGGCACCATCACGACGAGCATTTCC
The DNA here is from genome assembly GCA_963791435.1 of Candidatus Dormiibacterota bacterium. Classification (GTDB taxonomy): domain Bacteria; phylum Chloroflexota; class Dormibacteria; order Aeolococcales; family Aeolococcaceae; genus Palsa-851. The sequence continues at coordinate 280,324 of CAWBSL010000002.1, read as the reverse complement.
TCGGTGCCGTACGCAGACGAGGAGATCATGTCCGGCGCGAGCACGCCGATCGCCACCGGTGTGGACAGCCGCTCCTGGGTGAGTTGCTCGGAGACGATCGGGGGGCCGAGGATCCGGTTCTTCAGCCGGTATGCGAAGGACTCGGGGTAGGTTCCGGCGCCGGACGGTCCGGGAGCCTCAGGGGCAAGTGGGCGTGGTGATGCCGTTGGAACCTTCAGTGGGTCTTCCACGGCCGCAGTATGGCCCATGCCGGAGTTGGCGGCGGGATCGCCCGAAGCACGATGGACCTGCTTGAATGGACCGATGCACATCGTCATCGTCGGCTGCGGAAGGGTTGGCTCTGGGCTCGCACGGGCCCTCGAGTCCGAGGGTCACTCGGTCGCGGTCATCGATCGAAACCGCAAAGCCTTCCGCCGGTTGCCCGCAGATTTCAAGGGCCTCGTCGTTGAAGGATCGGGGTTCGACCGCGACGTGCTGCATGACGCGCGCATCGAGGAAGCGGACGCCGTGGCTGCCGTCACCTCCGGCGATAACTCCAATATTCTCAGCGCCAGAATCGCCCGCGAGACATTCGGAGTCGAGCGCGTGGTGGCGCGCATCTACGACCCGCAGCGCGCGCAGGTCTACCAGCGTCTCGGCATCCCCACCGTCGCGACCGTCACCTGGACAGTGGACCAGGTGCGCAGCTGGTTGCTCCCCGAGGACTTCACGCCGCACTGGCGCGACGCCAGCGGCACCCTGTTGCTGCTCGACCGCGTTCTGCCCGAGCACCTCGCCGGCCAGAAGCTGTCGGTGTTCGAGTCCGATGGCAAGATCCGGCTCGTCGCGGTCACCCGTGCAGGCGTCCCGCGTCTCGATGCGAGCGATCTGGTCGGCCAGGACGGTGACCTTCTGCATCTCGTGGTGATGAAGGACGACCTGCCCTCGCTCGAGGCACTCCTCGTGCCGCCTCCACCGCTCGCCGTCGCCGTCGCAACCAAGGCCCGCTGATGAAGGTCGCAGTCGCGGGCGGAGGCAGCGTCGGCATGGCCGTCGCCGCGGACCTCAAGGTGCACGGTCACGACGTCTTCATCATGGAGGTCGACCCCGAGCAGGTCGCGCGCTTTCAGCCCCACGTCGACGTCCGCTGGGTGGTGGCTGACGCCTGCGAGGTCTCGTCGCTCAAGGCGGCAGGCATGGCCGAGGTCGACGTGATGGTGGCCGCCACCGGCGACGACGAGGACAACCTGGTCATCTCGCTGCTCTCGAAGCAGGAATTCGCGGTTCCCCGGGTGATCGCCCGCGTGAACAACGCGAGCAATCAGTGGCTGTTCACCGAGAGCTGGGGCGTCGACGTCCCGGTCTCCACCCCGCAGCTGTACACGGCGCTCGTCGAGGAGGCTGTCTCTATTGGTTCGCTCGTGCACCTCATGAGCTTCGAGGGGGCGTCCGCGCACCTGCTCGAGGTCACGCTCGCGGATGAGTCGCCAGCCTGCGGTCAACCCATCTCGGAGCTCGGGCTGCCGAGGGAGTCGGCGATCGTCGCCATCGTGCGTCGCGACCACATGATCATCCCCGACCCGGAGACGCTCCTTTACGCGGGAGACGAGGTCATCGTCCTCGCCATGGTCGAGAGCGAGCGTGCGATCCAGACGATCCTGGTCGGCGACACTCCCACAGCCCCGGCGCCCATCCTGAAATAGCCCGCGCCTGCGCGGAGAGCGTCCGTGGGCGGTAACGGTTCGGTTGTCAAGGTTGCAACGGATCGCCTGCACGCGAGTCGCATTCGGAACGCCGTAGCAAGGTCAGCTCATTGGGCTACTCGGCGGCTCTCAGCGAGGCGAAGGCGTGAAGACAAGGAAGGTCGCGGTTGCGACGAGCCTGGCGGGCCTGGGTATCAGCCTGATCACCTTCGCCGGCGGGCCCCTCGTGGCCGAGGCGGCATTCCAGACGCTGACCTGCTCCTCCGTCGCGATGCCAGGCGGTGGACATCAAAACGTCTGCCACATGGCCACCAATGTCTCGCTGAACGCCCCGGCGATCCATCAGGACATGCCACTCGACTGCGAGTCGGCTGCTCTGGCGGTGGCGCTCCAGGCCAAGGGATTCGCCGTGCCTCAGACGTGGATATTCGACGAGCTGCCGAAGCAACCGCAGGAGGCACTCGTCTCGCGTGAGCGGCCAGTGATCTGGGGTGACCCTTACGAGGCATTCGTCGGCAACGTGTACGGCTCGGAGACCAGGTACACGGGATATGGGGTGTACTACCCGCCGATCGCCGCCGCGGCCGAACGCGTCGGGGCAACCACGGACGCGCGCACGGGATGGACGACGAGCCAGATCGAGGCCCAGCTCCGGCAGGGTCATCCAGTGGTGGTCTGGATCAACTTCAACTTCGACTACACGCGGACCAGTACGTGGAAGGCATGGGACGGGCGCCTGGTCCCATACACCACCGAGGAGCACGCGGTGACGGTGGTCGGCTTCAACGCGGTTGCCGGTACCGTATCCGTCATCGACGTCGGTGTCGGCCTACGGCGAACGGTATCCACCGCCGAGTTCACGGCCGCCATCGCCACCTTTGGCGGGATGGGCGTCGCAGTCTGGTAGACACCGCGCCAGATCTCTGACTAAAGTCAGAGAATGGACGACGAGGCGAAGGTGGCCCAGGTACGGCGGTTCAACCGAGCTGTGACCCAGCACGTCGGCGCGCTCAACGAGCAATACCTCGGGAGCAGCCTCTCGCTCGGCGAGGCGCGCGTGCTCTGGGAAATCGGACCGAAGGGCGCCGATGTACGGTCGCTTCGTGTCGGCCTCGGGCTCGACTCCGGATACCTGAGCCGTCTGCTTGGACGGCTCAGCGCCGCCGGGCTGGTGACGCTGCATCAACGCCGCGGGGATCGGCGGATTCACACCGTTCGTCTGACGCGTATGGGCCGCGCCCAGCGAGACGCGCTCGATGGACGGAGTGATGCCCTTGCCGTATCGCTCCTCGACCCGCTCTCTCCTGAAGAGCGCGAGCACATGGTTGCGGCGATGGCAGCCATCGAGCGCCTCATCGTCGCCTCGACGGTGACCGTCGTGCCGGTGAATCCCGCGGACCCGGTCGCCAGGGAGTGCGTTGACGCCTATTTCGCGGAGCTCGATCGGCGGTTCGAAACCGGCTTCGACCCGTCTCGGTCCATCAGCGCGGATGATGCCGAGCTCCGGCCACCCAGAGGTCTGCTCGTGGTCGCCCGGCTCCGCGAGCGGCCGGTCGGGTGCGGTGCACTCAAGCTCCATCCGGGTGAACCCGCCGAGCTCAAGCGGATGTGGGTCGCGGAAACCGATCGAGGTCTCGGTGTCGGGCGCCGCATCCTCAACGAGCTGGAGAGACTCGCCGCCGCGAACGGTGCGGAGGCCGTCCGGCTCGAGACCAATGGAACCCTGATCGAGGCGATCGGCCTCTACCGCTCAGCCGGGTACCTCGAGGTCCCAGCCTTCAACGACGAGCCGTACGCGCACCACTGGTACCAGAAGCAGCTGGGAACGACGCCACGGCTGGTGGTGCTCCCAAGCTCATAGCGTCACTCCGCGGGCCGCGTCGTCGAATCTCCGTCGAGATCCATGTGCAGAATCTGAGTCGTCTCAGCGAACCCGAGGCGCTCGTAGAGGGCATACGCCCTCACGCTGGGATGCACGATCAGATAGCCGAGACCGCGCGCTCTGGCCTCGGTGATCACCGCGTCGACCAGAGCTCGCCCGGTGCCACTGTTGCGGTACTCCTCCAGGACGAAAACGCTCTGCACGTTGCCCGCGAGGCGCTCGAGCTGTCGCGGCTGCGGCATCCGGTCGAACACCGCGAGCCAGGCCATACCGATCGCGTCGCCGGCTTGCTCGGCGATGTATGCGACGTGATTGGTCAGACGTGTGCTCCACCACTGGATGAAGGCGGCTTCGAAATCGGCCTCGGATAAGCCGTATTCCCCGCGCTCGACGGTGCGCCACAACCAGCGCAGCCGCGCCAGCGCCTTTGCATCCTCAATGCCGGCGCGCCTGACCGTCGTCGCGACATCGTTCTGGTCGGCCATTGAACGACTCTCGCATCGGCCGGGCGCGGAGTGCCTCATCACGCAGCCGCGTAGTCTTCGGACGGTGACACGGGCTCCCGAGCGCGACCTCCCGGCGGGAAACCCGGATGAGCGGGAACTCCTGCTTGCCTGGCTTGCCTGGCTCCGCGAAGCCGTGCTCGGGAAGATCGACGGTCTGAGCGAGTTTGATGCGCGGTGGACGCCGGAGGGCCGGCTGATCCCGCTGCTCGGGATCGTGAACCACCTGACGCTCCTGGAATGGCGATGGATCGATGGCACCATGCGCGGCGAGAACACATCGCGAACGGATGAAGAGTTCTTTCCCGGGCCGGAGCTGACGGTGGCGATTGCGCTCGAAGCATATCGAGCTCGCGCGGCGGCGACCGAGCTGTACGTCCGGGCGACAGTCCTCACGCAGCCAACGCTCGACGCGGACGGGACCGACCTGCGTTTTGTGCTGCTGCACCTCATCAACGAAACGGCTCGGCATGCGGGTCATGCCGACGCGACGCGCGAACTCTTTGACGGCTTTGTCGGCGAGTAGCGTCGTCAGACGGCGCCGGGCGGACCCTGCTCGACGATTCGCGAGACCACGTCAGGGTCAGTGCCGGGAGCGATGGCTGCCAGCATCCACGTCACGCCCGAGGCCTCCAGCGCTGCGACGGTCTCGGGCACACTCGCAGGCTCTTCAGCAGCGAGATTGCAGCGCACGGCGATGGCGATGTCCGTTGCGGCACCACGCTCCAGCAGCGCGGCACGAAGTGCGCTGATCTCCGCTGGATCCGGCGGCGGCAACGCGCCGGGGGTATGGAAGATCGGGAAGCAACCTTGCAGCTTGGCGATGCGTGCCAGTGGCCTTTTATTCGGCCAGCGCACGGCCCCCCAGAGCGGCAAGGGACGTTGCAACGGCGTGGGTAACAGCGCCGGCGAGTGCACCGAGTAGTGGCTGCCGTCGTAGTCCACCGGTTCGCCATTGAGAAATTGCTGGAGCAGTTCGAGTGCTTCATCGAGCATCGCGCCGCGCGTGACGGGATCCACCGCGTCGCCGAACGAGCTGAACTCCGACCACCCGTCGTCGCCAAGCCCGACGCCGCCGATCAACCGTCCACCGCTGAGCCGATCAAGCGTCGCCATCTGTCTGCTGAGCACCCAGGGCCGGCGCCTCGGTAACGGCGTGACCAGTGCCCCCAACCGGATGCGCTGCGTGACCGTCGCAACTGCAGCCATGACCACCCATGGATCGGCCACCGCCATGCCCGGGAAGGCAAGCATGTGATCCCAGAGAAAGAGGCCATCCCAACCCGCAGACTCCGTCTGTGTGCCGAGTGCGACTACACGCCTCGGTTCAGCGAATTCCGCGAACGGCGGCAGGAAGACTCCGAAGCGCATCGCGGGATTATCCCGTGACGTGCACTTGAGTCCGCGCTCGCCCCTCTGCCTAACGCGTTGCCCCATTTGGACGTCGCGTTCCATGAGGCGCCGGTGCTCCTGCCCACGCGCGCGAGCGGCAGCGCCTCGCCGTGTCAGATGGCGATGGCGATCTTCACGCCGAGCAGGATCAGCGGCCAGAGGATCACGGCCAGGATGGCCGAGAGAATCGCCCCAATGGTGCTGAGATGCTCGAAGAAATGGTGGGTCGCCGCGACCACGACGCCGATGACGATCCAGATGATCGGCAGCAGTGAGTAGCCTCTGCCCATGCCTGTACCTCGTTGACGCGTTAGGCTCGCTGAACCGCGACGTTCAGTTGCGGTCCGCCTGGTCCTTGAGGGCCTCGCCGGCACCCTTCAGTTTGTCGCCCGCCTCGCCGACGGCGTGCTCGACCTTGCCCGCTGCGTGCTGGGTCTTGCCCTCCGACTCGCGCTCCTCGTCGCCGGTGACCTTGCCCTGCAGCTCCTTCACCTTGCCGGCGACCTGATCGGCTTCTCCAGACATGACAACCCTCCTAGGTGCGAACCCCAGCGGGTAGAGCCGGTGTTCATTGCGCGTATGATAGTGACAGTATCACACAATGTACCAGCGGTAGGCTGGATGAGGCGCACCGAGAGGGCAACGGGAGTCGGGTCTTACCAGCGCTCCAGAAGCCAGTCGTAGACCTCACCGAGGTGATGGACGGTCAAGGTGATATGGCCGTCCTCCACGGTGAGGCGCGTCTCCACGCCGGGGATATGTGCCGCGAGCCAGACGCCGTGCCCAAAGGGCACGAAACGATCCTGACGGCCGTGGAGGAGCAAGACGGGAATCGAGATGTCGGAGAGCTCGAACCCCCACGGCTCGGCCCCCGCGACGGCGTCCTCCCACCATCCTTCGCCGCCCGGAGCGAGCCCGGCTTCGTTGCTGGCAGCGAAGTGCTGGGCCAGCTCAGGGGTGAAGACTGCCGCGTCGGCGGGTGACACAAGCGTCTTGATGATCTCCTGGATCTCATCCGGTTTGGCCGCGAGCATCTCCACCCGGTCGGCCTCGAGCTTCGCCCTCGCCGCAGTCCTGTCTCGGAGGAAGAGCTGGAAGTCATCCACGTTGAGCTCGCCCATGCCCTCGAACCAGTCGAGACCCTCGGCTCCCCACGGCGCCGGTGACGCGAGCGACGCCGCCGCCGGGATCAGGTCGGGCAGGAGCGCCGCGCACGCCAGCACGTGAGGGCCGCCGCCGGAGACGCCCCAGCTCAGCACACGGTTGATGCCGAGGCCGGTGCAGATGGCGCGTGCGTCCTGCGCGCAATCGGCGATGGTGCGCCCTGGTTGTGCGGTCGATTCGCCGTAGCCTGGCCGGTCGTACGTGATCATGCGAATGTGGTGATCGCGAGCCACTGCGACGTCCGGGGCGAACTGCAGTCGTGAGTTGGGCGTGCCCTGATGCACCAGACACGGGACGCCGTCGGGGTCGCCGGCGTCAGTGACGGCGAGTTTGCGTCCGTCGGCGGTCTCGATCACATGCTCCATGGACATCACCTCTCTGTTGCGAAACGAAGGTTTCGAGCGTACGCGCGACCTCGCCTCGCATGCGTTAGCCAAGCGTGCCGAGGCGCAACGCGGCGTGGATGTATGCTCGCGCAATGGTCAAATCCCGCGTCGAGAACATGCACGCCCGCGACGGCCACGCCTTCACCGGGTATCTCGCGATTCCGGAGTTGGGATCGGGTCCCGGCATGGTGGTGGCGCAGGAGATCTTCGGTGTGACCGACTACATCAAGGACGTGTGCGCGCGTCTGAGCGAGCTGGGGTACGTCGCCCTTGCGCCCGATCTGTACTCGCGGATCGATGGCGAATCGCTCATCGATGAACGCACCGAGAACGCACTCCCGCGCGCGTTCGGTGCGATGCAAAAGCTCGACTTCCCGCAGGCTGCGGGTGACGCCGCCGATGCGCTCGGGCACCTGCGCGATCTCCCCGAAGTACCCGACGGGCGCGCCGGCATCATCGGGTTCTGTCTCGGCGGCGGGATCGCCTATTTCGTCGCGGCGGACTCGGATCCCGATGTCGCAGTCATGTACTACGGCTCAGCGATACCTCCGAACCTCGGCAAGGCATCCGGGGTGCAATGTCCGGTGCTCTTCCATTTCGGTGACGCCGATGAGTACATCACCGCCGAGCAACGTGCCGCGGTCGAGCAGGCATTTGCCGGACGCGCGCACGCCGAGTTCCACCTGCATCACGGCCCCAACCACGCGTTCGACAATCACAACGCGGTGTTCCATCACCCGGAAGCTGCGGCTGCGGCGTGGAAGCAGACGGTGGCATTCCTGGAGCGCGAACTTCCGGCGTAGCGGACTGCCTCCGGTCAGCGCACCTCGATGACGTGCTCTCTGCGCGGGACCAGTTCGCCGATGACCGGCGCCCCGGGAATCTCTCCAGCGATGAGCAGCCCGCCACTTGTCTGCGCGTCGGCGAGCAGCAGGCGTTCGCGCTCGTCATTGTGCGCCCGACCTGCCCATGCAACATGCGGCGCCACCCAGTCGAGGTTGCGGCGGGTCCCGCCGCTGACGTAGCCGGCATCCAGCGCATCGCGCGCGCCATCGAGATAGGGCACCGCGTCGGCGTCGATGATCGCGGTCAGATTGCTCGCTCGAGCGAGCTTGTACAGGTGGCCGAGGAGACCGAACCCAGTGACGTCCGTCGCGCATCGCACGCCTGACTCGAGCGCTGCCTCGGACGCCGCACGATTGAGCGCGACCATGGTCGCAACGGCCTGCGGGAACACCTCCCCCGTCTGCTTGTGTCTGCTGTTGAGCACGCCGATCCCCAGCGGTTTGCTCAGCGACAGCGGCAGACCGGCGATGCCCGCATCGGTGCGCAGCAGACGATCCGCATCCGCAACCCCGGTGACCGCCATGCCGTACTTCGGCTCCGGGTCATCAACACTGTGGCCTCCTGCAACGGGACACCCGGCCTCGATGGCAATCTCGAGGCCACCGCGCAGGACCTCCGACGCGAGGCTCATCGGGAGGAGATCGCGGGGCCAGCACACGAGGTTCACGGCGAGAATCGGCCGCCCACCCATCGCGTAGATGTCCGAGAACGCGTTGGCGGCGGCGATGCGCCCCCAGTCGTAGGCGTCGTCGACGACCGGCGTGAAGAAATCCACGGTGCTCAGGACAGCAGTGCCATTGCCGTCGAGTTCGCACGGCTGCTGCGTCGTCGCCGTGGTCGAGACCGACGAGGAGGCTCGCGCTCGGCACGCCGACAAGGCTGGCCACCATCTCCTCGAGCTCGCCGGGCGGGATCTTGCAGGCGCAGCCGCCACCGTGGGCGTACTCGGTGAGACGCATCGCCCGATGTTCGCAGGTTGCCTCGTGGCGACACGAGCGGTTGCTCCACTCTCCTACGCTTGTGGGCGGAGGCGTCTGGGCACCTGGTGGGCTTCCTGATCTTCAAAATCAGTGTGACCGAGTATCCCGGTCAAGCGGGTTCGATTCCCGTCCGCCTCCGCCACCGCGCTGGCCGTCGTCGGTGCCTGGCACGTAAGGTCACGACGCATGGACACCGACCCGCGCCGCGCCGTCCCGCAGACGGACTTGGTGCTCGCGGACGCGCGCCTCGTGGAGCCCCAGCGACGTCTCGGGCGCGCACGGGTGCGTGAGGTGGTGCGCGCATCGCAGGAGGAAGTGCGCCAGGGAACTGTCGCGCCCGATCGGCTCGTCGAGCACGTGCTCGGTCACCTTCCAACGCGCTCCACGAGCCTCACGCCGGTCATCAACGCTACCGGCACGGTGCTGCACACGAACCTGGGGCGCGCTCCGCTCTCTGCTGCAGCTCGCGAAGCGCTGCTCGTTGCCGCTGGATACGTCGACGTCGAGTACGACCTCGGCGACGGCCGCCGTGCCTCGCGTGGACGTGGCGCTCTGGCAGCACTCCGGGCTGCGCTTCCCGATGCGGGCGATGTCATGGTGGTGAATAACGGCGCCGCCGCACTGCTCCTTGTGGTGACGGTGCTCGCCGCCGGCCGCGAGGTGGTCTGGAGTTGCGGCGAGCTCGTGGAGATCGGCGACGGATTCCGGCTGCCGGACCTCGTTGCCTGCACGGGGGCGACACTCCGCGAGGTCGGAACGACGAACCGGACCACGCGCGCCGACTACGTTGCAGCGGTTGGTGAACACACCGGTTGCGTGCTCAAGGTGCATCCGTCGAACTTCCAGATGACGGGATTCACCGCGTCGGTGCCGATTGGCGAGTTGACCGGTCTCGGTGTTCCGGTCGTCGTCGATGTCGGGTCGGGGCTGCTCCGACCGGACCGACTCCTACCGGGCGAGCCTGACATCGCGGGTGCACTGCGGGCCGGTGCGAATGTGGTGACCGCGAGTGGTGACAAGTTGCTCGGCGGGCCGCAGGCGGGGATCATCGCCGGCGATGCCGACCTGATCGCGAGGTGCCGTCGCCATCCTTTGGCCCGCGCCCTGCGGATCGACAAGCTCGCCATCGCCGCGCTCGAGGCGACGCTCGCCGGACCAGAGTCGCCCACCGCGCAGGCGCTGCATGCTGATCCGATGGTGTTGCGTGAGCGCGCGGAAGCGATTGCTTTGCGCGTTGGTGAGGGCGCGCTGGTGGTGCCGAGCGATGGCGCGGTAGGTGGTGGGAGCGGGCCTGGGGTCACTCTGCCCGGATGGGCCGTGAGCCTTCCAGAGGCCTATGCCGCAGCGTTGCGCGCCGGCGACCCCGCGGTCGTCGGGCGGCTTGAGGGAGGGCGGTGTCTGCTCGATCTGCGGTGTGTCCTGCCGTCGGACGACGGCGCGCTTGTGGAGGCCGTTCTCGCGTGCAGGTGATTGCGACTGCGGGCCACGTCGATCACGGCAAGTCGACACTGGTCCGGGCCCTGACCGGCATGGAGCCGGATCGCTGGGCCGAGGAACGCCGCCGCGGGATGACCATCGATCTCGGCTACGCGTGGACCACGCTGCCGACTGGCGAGGAGATCGCTTTTGTCGACGTCCCGGGTCACGAGCGATTCACCACGAACATGCTGGCCGGTGTCGGGCCGGTGCCTGCTGTGTTGCTCGTCATCGCCGCCGACGAGGGGTGGGCCGCGCAGACGGATGAGCACGTGCGCGCGCTCGATGCGCTGGGTGTCCGGCACGGGCTCGTGGCGGTGACCCGCAGTGACCTGGCCGACCCGATTGCCGCGATGGAGCAGGCGCGCGAGTGCCTCTCCTCCACCACGCTGGCCGGTATCCCTGCGGTCAGCGTGTCCGGCGCGACGGGCGCGGGGATGGAAGCGCTCCGGGAGGCGCTCGGCGTGCTGGCGCGGTCCCTCCCGCCGGCCGATCCGGATGCGCGGGTCCGGCTCTGGGTCGATCGTTCGTTCACGGTCCGGGGCAGTGGGACGGTGGTCACCGGGACGCTCGTGGCCGGCACAGTGCGTCGGGGTGACTTGTTGGCGCTCGGGGACTCGATCGTCTCCGTGCGCGGCTTGCAGCGGCTCGGGCAACCGGCTGATGTTGTCGTCGCGCCGGCTCGGGTGGCGCTGAATCTGCGCGGCGTCGCCCACGACGAAGTGAGACGCGGTAACACGTTGCTGACGCCGGGGACGTGGCGCCGCACCGGCGTGGTGGATGCGCGGAGCCATGGCGAGAAGTTGCCCAGTCATGTCGTTGTGCACATCGGTGCGGCGGCGGTTCCGGCGAGCGTGCGTCTGCTCGATGCGACTGCAGGTGCAGTGTCATCGGTGGTGCGGCTCACCCTCGACACCCAGTTGCCGCTGCAGGTCGGTGACCGGATGCTGCTGCGTGATCCGGGGCTGCGGGCGGTGGTGGGCGGGGTGACCGTGCTTGACCCTTCGCCACCGTCGCTGCGGCGGCGAGGTGCCGCCAGGGCGCGCGCAGCGGCGCTCGCGTCCGAATCCGGTGTTCCCGATGTCGGCGCTGAGGTGGCCCGCCGCGGAGCCGTGAGCCGGGCGATGCTTGCGTCGATTGGCGTTCGTGTGATCGATCCGCCCTCTGGCGTCGTCGCCGCCGGGTCGTGGCTCGTCGCTGACTCGCGGTGGCAGGAGTGGCGGCGTGTCCTGTTAGCTGCTGTCGGGGCCGGCTCGACAGCGCTGCTCGATTCCGGCGTGAGTCATGCCGACTTGATCCGAATGCTCCACCTCGAGGAACCTCAGCTGCTGCAAGCGCTTGTCCAGTCGTGCCCGGGACTCGAGGACGCCGGCGGGCGGGTTCGGCTACGCGGCAACGCGCCTGTTCTGCGGACGGACGTTGGAGCGGCTGTGTCGCAGATCGTCGAGTTGCTGGAGCACGAGCCGTTTGCGGCTCCGGAACAGCAGCGGCTCGCAGCGCTCGGGCTGGGACGGCGAGAGCTCGGCGCGGCTGCCGCGGCGCGCGCAATCCTGCTCCTCCCTGGCGAGATTGCCTTGCTCCCCAGCGCGCCGGCGCTTGCGGCGGATCGCCTGAGGACGCTCACGCAACCCTTCACACTCTCCGCTGCTCGCCAGGCGCTCGGGACGACTCGCCGCGTGGCAGTACCCTTGCTCGAGCATCTCGACCGCATGGGCGTGACGGAGCGTGTGGATGGTGACCTGCGTCGGGTGCGTCAGTCGGTCTAGTTTCGGCGGTGCTGCCGTCACGCCAGCGTCTGTGGATGGTGACCCGCGTCGCGTGCGTCAGCCGGTCTAGTTTCGGTCGTGCCGCCGGCACGTCAGAGCGTGTGGATGGTGACCTGCGTCGCGTGCGTCGCCTGGGTCAGTCAGTCTAGTTTCGCGTATGTTGCGGCCACGCCGGAGCGACGGCCCGACACCTCTGGCCAAGTGCCCTGGTCTCCTCCTGCGCGTGCGGACGCCCGGCACAGAGCGGGCCTTCTGGCGAGGCCGATTCGTTGTTGCCGGAAATGACTGAAACCCGTACTCGGACGACGTTTGTCCGTGTCCGGGTCGGTACGGGGGCGAACAGATGTTTGGTAGAATATGTGCATGGAAGCGTTCGCGATCCCCGATGTCCGCGAGCGCCTCCATGACGATGTCGATGCGCTCGTCGCGGAGTTGATCGACGGCTTCTCCACGCAGGCGCTCGGCGAGGACATCATCGACATCCACCGCGTGGTCGATCGGCTCGAAGCGGAGCTGATCCGGCGCTTGCACCGCTTTCACACCGAGCGCGGCGCGCTGGCCGAGGGTGGTGGGACCACGGTGTCCTGGCTGCGACGCTGCGGCATGACCGCGAAGGCGGCCGGGTTTCGCCTCCATCTGGCGCGAGTGCTCGGGGAGTTGCCGGCGTCGCTCGACGGTGCGCGCACAGGGCGGGCGTCCTTCTGCAACGTGGCCATGATCGGTCACCTCGCCAAGGACCTCGGCGTCGAGCAGGTGCAGCCGATCGAGAACATCCTGATGAGAGCGGCGGAGACCTTCGAGCCGCACCAGATGCGCCGGCTCACCCAGGAGACCCGGCTGCGCCTTGACCCGGATGGCGTGCTCGAAGATGACAGCCGCGCGCACGCGCGTCGCTGGTTCGAGTGCGAGCAGACCTATGGGAATGTGTTCGTCCTGCGCGGTCAGCTCGACGCCGAAGGCGGCGCCCTGGTGAAGACCGCGATCGATGCGCTCAGCCACGGGCTGGCTCGCAACGACGCGCGCGAGGGATCGCAGCGCCGTGCCGACGCGCTCGTCGACATGGCCGCGACCCAGTTGCGCTGCGGCGATCACCGCGATGTGCACGGGCAACGGCCCCATCTCACGCTCACGGTGAGCGCGGAGACGCTGCGCGCGAACACACCGGGCTCGGAGACGCTGCGCGCGAACACGCCAGGCTCGGAGACGATGCACGCGGAGCCGCTGCGCGCGTTCACGCCGGATGGGCAAACGGGTCGCTCAGCAACGCCGGGCGTGGGCGCCGTGATCGCGCGCGCCGATGCAGCGCCGGCCGAGTTGCACGGCGTGGGCCCGATTCATCCCGAGACCGCGCGGCGCATCGCTTGCGACGCGGTGCGGACGGTCGTGATGGTCGCGCCGGCTCCTCCTGAACTCGGTCTGGATGCCCACCAGGAGCGTCGTCCCCCTCTCGGTGGGACGGGCCACACGGACGATCCCAGCGCACATTCGCACCGCGCTGGTGCTCCGCGACCAGGGCTGCCGCTTCCCCGGGTGCGATCGACCGCCCGCCTGGACCGATGGCCACCACATCATCCACTGGTCGGACGGTGGTCCCACCGAGCTCGAGAATTTGATCTCCCTGTGCCGGCCGCATCATCGCCGCGTCCATGAGCAGGGCTTGCCCATCCGCATCGGTGACGGCGGTGCTGTGGTCGACTTCCCGCCCTGAAGTCATTCAACGGCGGCGGTCGGGGGAGGACGGTTTGCGGTGCGGCGATAAGCGAGCGCGTTGGAGTGCTCACCGGTCATCGGCGAGACGATGCTCCAGACGCTCGCGCTGCGGGATGACCGTGTATCGAGGGTCGCGCGCCGACTCCTGTCCCGCTTCGAAGATGGCGAACCGCGTGCAGACGGCACCGGCGACGAGCGCGGCACCGGAGACCGCCGCTCCTGCACGGGTGCGACCTCCGAGGATGATGGTTCCGAGCGCACCGGCCACAGTCAGCGCGCGACTTGCGGCCATAAGCCTCCCGGCCTTTCCCGCATGCAGCGTCTCCGCGCTGAGCCCCATGCTGCGTCCCATCCGCTGTTCCATCGCCAGTGCGATGAGTGCGCCACCGGCCGCCATCCGGCGTGCGGGAGCAGCCTGATCGACACGCGTAGCGACCATCGCCAGGCCACCCGCGGACGCGGCAGCCGACGCGACGAAGACGTAGGGGAGCTCCCCGCGGGCACTGTGCCAGGCGGGGGTTGCGGTATCCGAAAGCAGCACCCCGGTATACGAGGCGAGGCCGGGGGCGAGCGCGGCTGCGACCAAGCCGGCCGGTCGTGCGCCCATCTCGAGCAGGCGGCCGGCAATCGGAACTCGCAGCGGCAGCATGCTCGCAATCTCAGCGGCTCCTGCGAGCGAAGCCGCCGGCCCGAACGCCGCCAGGATCCAGGTACCCATGGACATCGGCGACGTGGGTTTTGCTGTGCGCAGCATGTTGAGGAAACGAGCCGGGCGGCCGAGGTCGTGAATCAGCGCCGCAGTGCCAGCGGCACCACCCACCAAGGCCGCAATGCGTGCCGAGCGGCGCAGCGCGGGTAGACCGCGCAGGTCTGCTCCCGCAGCGAGAAGCGACGTGCCGGCTGCCAGGCCCCCGAGAAAGAAATAGACGGGGATGTCGTTTTCCCACGGAGAGGCCTTGACGACGGGACGTCCGTAATACGAGGTGAACGTCGCCGGCGGCACCATCGCACGTTCGCCGTCGCGCCCTCCGCTCCCGCGCCGGCGGCGCCGTGGTGCGTCAACTGCAGCGACGCCCGCGACGGAGTCAGCGGTCATGTTCGTGTCCGCAGAAACGCCGCTGCCGCTCCGGCGAGCATGGCGGCCCCCGCGAACGCCGCTGTACGCCACATCGCGGGGAGATCGCGGGTGGTCACCACCGGATCCGGCGGCAGCCCGTACACCTCGGGCTCATCGAGGAGCAGGAAAAAGGCACCCGCGCCGCCGATGCCATCCTCAGGGTCTGCGCCGTACAGCCTCGCGTCGGTCACGCCCGCGGCATGCAACTCGTCGACGCGGTGGTGCGCGCGAAGTCGCAGCTCATCGAGATCCCCATACTGGATCGACTGCGTCGGGCACGCCTGGGCGCAGGCGGGTGTCATCCCCTCGCCGATCCGGTCGTAGCAGAGGGTGCATTTCTGGGCGATGCCGACGTTTCGCGCACCCGGCGGGCCGATGCGGCGATCGATGACCCCGAACGGACATGCCGGAACGCAGTACCCGCAGCCGTTGCAGATGTCCTCCTGGATCACGACGGTGCCGAACTCGGTGCGGGTCAACGAACCGGTCGGGCAGACATCGAGGCAGGCGGCATGGGTGCAGTGCTTGCACACATCCGACGACATGAGCCAGCGAATCCCCGTCGCGGCGGATGGCTGTGGGGCGTTCTGGCCAGGCATGGCGGCAACCATGGGCAGCGCGGTGAACCCGGTTCCGCCGGTGGGCCTCCGTGGTTGCTCGATGAAGGCGACGTGACGCCACGTGCTGGCGCCGAGCGCACCGGTGTTGTCGTACGACATGCCGAGCATCTCGAGGCCATCCTCGGGGATGCCGTTCCACTCCTTGCAGGCCACCTCGCAGGCTTTGCAGCCGATGCAGACGGAGCTATCGGTGAAGAACCCTTTGCGCGGCGGCGGATCGATCCAGCCGGTGTTCGCCGCTGGATTTGCCGCGGCAGACCAGCGCTGCATCACGCACCTTTCTCGGGAGGGGTCACTCGCTGGGTTCCGGTTGCCGGCGTGATGCCTGCTCGCCGCCGATACTCCTCGACGTAGACCGGCAGGGCGGCGCCGGTCGGCCGGCGACCAGGTTGAATGTCGCAGGAGGCGGCTTTCGATTCCTGGATGTGCACGTTGGGATCGAGCGTGACACCCATCACATCGTTGGCGGAGTCCCCGCTCACGATCGCTCCACCGCCGCCGACTCCCCAGTGATACGGAAGCCCGATCTGGTGAATGGTCCGCCCGCCGACGGTCAGTGGCGTCATTCGATCCGTGACCAGCACGCGTGCCTCGATGGCAGTGCGCGCTGTGACGATCGTCGCCCAGCCGAGGTGCTGCAGGCGGCGTTCTGCGGCGAGCTCCGGTGAGACTTCGCAGAAGAATTCAGGCTGCAACTCGGCGAGGTACGGCGACCATCGGCTCATGCCACCGGCAGTGTGATGCTCGGTGAGCCTGTAGGTCGTGACGACGTACGGGAAGACATCGCTGCCGTCGTCTGGGGGCGACGGGCTCGTCGGGTTCTCGCGCCGCGGGAACATTTCGCGGGTCGGGTTTGCCTGCTGGCGATGCAGCGCATTGCGCAAGGGCGTCTCCACCGGCTCGTAGTGCACGGGGAGCGGTCCGTCGAGTAAGCCACTCGGCGCATAGAGCCAGCCCTTGCCGTCCGCCTGCATGATGAACGGGTCGTCGCCAGCGAGCCCGTCAGGGCCGGTTGCTCCGGGCTCTGGACGGAACGATGGCGCCTTGGTCACCTGGAAGTCCGGGACGTCGCGACCGGTCCATTTCCCGGCGGCCTCGTCCCACCAGACGTACGCCTTGCGCTCGCTCCAGGGCTTGCCATCGGGATCCGCGGACGCGCGATTGTAGAGGATGCGCCGGTTCATCGGCCACGCCCATCCCCACTCCGGTGCGACCCACGACTGCTCCGATCCCGGCTTGCGACGGGCCGCTTGATTGACGCCGCCGGTGTAGACGCCGGTGTAGATCCAGCAACCGCCTGCAGTCGAGCCGTCCGCTTTCATCTCGACGAAGCTGCTGAGCATCTGCCCGGCCTTCTCGCCGCTGAGGTGCTGGCCGTTGATCTCCCGCAAGACGGCTTCTGCGTCCGGTTCGTCGCCCTCGAGGAGCGGGTAATCCCAGGTGAGCCGTTGCAGGGGAAGGTCGCGTTCCCGTGTCGACGTCGCGAGACGCTCGCGGAGCTTGCGGCCGAGGTGATAGAAGAAATGCAACTCACTGCGGCAATCGCCGTGCGTCTCGACAGCCTTGTGATGCCACTGCAGCAGGCGTTGCGTCTGCGTGAAGGTGCCGTCCTTCTCGGTGTGTGCCGCCGCGGGGAGGAAGAACACTTCGGTGCCGATGTCTTCGCTGCGTGATTCGCCCGTGGCGATCTCGGGTCCGTCCTTCCAGAAGGTGGCCGACTCGATGAGGTTGAGATCTCGCACTACCAACCATTTCAGATGCGACATCGCCGCGCGCTGGAGCTTGCCGTTGGCCGATCCCACGACAGGATTCTGGCCGAGGAGGAAATAGCCTTCGACCTTGTCGTCGAGCATGTCGAGGATCGTCTGGTAGTTGCTGTGGTCGCCACTGATACGGGGCAGCCACCCGAACGCGTAATCGTTTTCGGCGGTTGCGGCGTCGCCCCACCACGCCTTCAAGAGGCTGATGAGATATGCATCCGCCGCGGTCCAGAAACCCTTCTGCCCATCGCTCTTGATCGAGTCGAGGTACTCTTTGGAGCTCTTGTGCACGCGCGACTTCGGCATGGGCAGGTAGCCGGGAAGGAGGTCGAAAAGGGTGGGGATATCGGTCGACCCCTGGATGCTGGCGTGGCCGCGAAGGGCGAGAATGCCGCCGCCCGGGCGTCCCATGTTTCCCAGCAGCAGCTGGATGATCGCCGCGCCCCGGATGTACTGCACGCCCACCGAGTGTTGCGTCCAGCCCACCGAGTACACCCACGCAGTGGTGCGCTCGCGGCCGCTGTTTGCGGTCACTGCCTCGCAGACTCTGGCGAACTGATCCGGGGGCACGCCGCAGATCTGCTCCACCACCTCGGGTGTGTACCGCGCGTAGTGGCGTTTGAGGATTTGAAAGACGCAGAACGGATCCTCGAGGGTTTCGTCCCGCCGGACCTTGCTGTGGGGCAGGGCCGCACCGTGGCCACCGAGCTCGTTTCCGTCGCCGCTCGTCTGCCGGCCCGGGACGGTGCGCGATCCAGCCGCGGCGGCAATCTCCATGCCCTCGTACGCCCAGCTCGTGGTGTCGTAGGTCCCGGTCTCCGGATCGAAGCCCGAGAAGAAGCCGCCCAGCTGATCGGCGTCCTGGAACTCCTCGCTGACAATGGTCGCGGCGTTTGTGTAGCTCACGACATACTCGCGGAAGTATTTCTCCTCGCTGAGGATGTAGTTGACGATTCCGCCAAGAAAGGCAATATCGCTGCCGGCGCGGAGGGGAACGTAGGTGTCGGCCATCGCCGAGGTTCGGGTGAACCTCGGGTCGATGTGAATGATGGTCGCGCCGCGAGCCTTCGCCTCCATCACCCATTGGAATCCGACGGGATGGCACTCGGCCATATTCGAACCCTGGATGACGATGCAGTCAGCGTTCTGCAGATCCTGCTGGAAGGTCGTGGCTCCCCCTCGTCCGAACGATGTCCCCAGACTGGGGACGGTGGAGCTGTGTCAAATACGGGCCTGGTTCTCGACCTCCACCACGCCGAGTGACGTGAAGAGCTTCTTGATGAGGTAGTTCTCCTCGTTGTCGAGCGTCGCGCCACCGAGGCTGGCGATCCCGAGCGTGCGACGGACGGCATCGCCGTGCTCGTCGACGTCCTGCCAGGTGCGGTCGCGGCTGTCGATGATCCGGTCGGCGATCATCTCCATCGCCTGCTCGAGGGGCAGGTCCTCCCATTCCGTGCCGAAGGGCCGGCGGTACTTGACGGTCGTGATGCGCCCCGGGCTGTTGACAAGTTGCTCGCTCGCCGATCCCTTAGGGCAGAGGCGGCCGCGCGAGATTGGCGAATCCGGATCGCCCTCGATCTGCACGACACGCTCACCTTTGACGTACACGCGCTGCCCGCAGCCGACGGCGCAATAGGGGCAGATGCTTTTGACGACGCGATCGGCAGTCTTCGTGCGAGGCGTCAGCGCGTCGGTATGCGCGGAGCGGACCGCGGTCCCGCGGCCGAGACGATCGTCGGTTGTGAGTTGTCGAACGACCGGCCAGGAGCGGAGTCGACTGCGGATGCCCACTGGGATACCTCCGAGCGTTGTCCAGGACCGGAGTTTGCGCATGCACCAAAGTCTAGTAGCGCGGCCCGTGCTCGTTGAGGCCATCTGTCTCGCGCAGGTGCGGGATGATCAAGCCATGGCCGCACACCGAGGGCCGAGATCGTCGACGGCGCTGGCGCTGGTGGGCGCGATCGCTGTCGCGGCTGTTGCCGGATACCTCATCTCGAGGCCGCAGGGTCCCGATGTCGAGACGACGCCGGTGTCGAGTCCGCGACCTGCTGTGGACGGGCCGTTCTCGACCGACGGCTACAGTGTGGCCGACGACTCCGACACGCACCAGGTGGTCGTCTTCGGTGGCGACCTGAGCTTGAACCAGACCTGGCTCTGGAACGGTAAACACTGGACCCTCGCCCATCCACCCAAGAGCCCGCCGGGCCGCGAGAACGCTGCAACCGCATACGACCCGGAGTTGCACATGGTGCTGCTGTTCGGTGGGATTCGCCCTTCGCAGACGTACCTCGACGACACCTGGGGCTGGAATGGCACCACGTGGCGCGAGCTGAACGCCGGGACCGACGCGCCGCCACCTGGTCAGGCATCCATGGCGTGGGATCCGTCGTTGCATGCGATGGTGTTGATGCCTGCGTCGAGCTCGGGAATCGATACCTGGACCTGGTCGGGCACACGCTGGGTCGACCATCAGCAGACCGATCCGTACCTTCCGACCGGTGTGCTCACGCTCGCCTTCGACCCGGCGACGAGCACCATGGTGGCGGTCGGATTCGGGGACGTCGTGGGTCCGAGTGTCGGTGCGGACACACAGACCTGGACCTGGGACGGCACCAGGTGGAGGCAACTCCTCACCGCCCAAGTGCCGGCGGCATTCGTGCTCCTCGGGCTCGGATGGGATCCGACCAGCTCCAGTCTGCTGCTCTTTGCCGAGGGTGCGACGACGCCGCTCCCGCTGCTCCGATGGGAGTGGACCGGCACGGATTGGACGGCGCTGCCGTCCGTCACCGGTCCGAAGATCATCGAAGGACTGCTGACCGGCGTGGATACCGGAAGTCTTTTGCTCGTCGGCGAGATGAGCGAGCCGCCCGGTGCTGCAACCCCGATTCGCGTCTGGTCATGGACGGGCTCTGCATGGAAGGGCACGGGCGGCCCGGACTGACGGGCCAAAGCGGCGTGCCCGACGCGGTGTGACGAGGCCTCCCGGCTATATTCGACGCGAGCCCAGAGTTACGCGAAAGGAGTTCGGATGGCTGCAATCACTCCGAGCTCGCCGCTCGAGATCCTGCGCTGGGCGTGCGAGTCGACACAGGTCATCGTCGGAAGGGTCCCTCGCGATCAGCTCACGGAGCCGACGCCGTGCAGCAAGTGGCGGGTCGCGGACCTGATCAATCACATCATCGGCGCGACGGAGTTCTTCGGCGATCTTGCTGAACATGGCGCGTCTCCCGATGGCGCCGCCCCCACGTACACGGACGGTGACTATCTGCAGTTGTTCGTCGGACAGACCCACCGCCTGCTCGAGGGGTTCTCGACCCCGGGAGCAATGGATCGGATCATGGAGCTCCCGACCGGTCCGTCTCCAGGATCGCTGGTCATCCAGGTCGCGACGGGCGAGATCTTCGTTCATGGCTGGGACCTCGCCCGCGCAACCGGCCAGGAGATGCCTCCCGATCGTGGGGTTGCCGAAGCGTTGTGGGCATCGGCATGGCCGGCGCTCAGCGCTCAGGTTCGGGATGAGCATCCATCGGTGTTCGCTCCGGAAGTCCCCGTTACTGGTGACCGATCCGATATCGATCGGCTCGTGGGGTTCCTCGGGCGCGATCCGGATTGGGTGAGCCCGTCGTAACGCGGAACTGGCTCGCGCCCGCGCCATGAGGACGGCCTACTGGATTGTCGCCGTGCTGCTGGCCGTCTTGTACCTGTTCTCGGGTGCGCTGAAGATCGTTCGGTCCAAGGAGCAACTCCGGCCGATGATGGCGTGGGTGGACGCCATGCCGCTGCGGGCCGTGCGCAGCATCGGCGTTGTGGAAGTGCTCGGCGCGATGGGATTGATCCTGCCGCCGCTCACCGGTATCGCCCCTGGCCTCGCGTTTGCCGCAGCCGTCGGATTCGCGCTGGTCCAGGTTGGCGCACTGGCATTGCACCTCAGCCGCGGCGAAGTCAAGGTGATCGGATTGAACATAGGGCTTCTTGCCCTCGCCATCGTCGCCGCATGGCTGGCGACCACCTGGTTCTAGTCGTGCCGACTACGGCCCCGAGGTGACCGATAGGCCTCGCGGTCTCAGGTCGAGGATGTCAGATCGACTTTCCTGGGCAGGCTGGGATGGTGAGGCTGCCGCGTGCGACCGTCACCGTCTGGTCCAAGCCAGTCAGCTCCGACCACTTCCAAGTTCCTTGCGTGAAGGCGTTGATCGCATTCCCAAAACCCACGACGCCGACTGACATCGTGTGAAACGTCACCTTGGTGGTCAGGAGCCCAATCCCGAAGTAGTCACCGAGCGTCAGGTTGTGCCAGGTGGCGATACCCAAAATGCTTCCGACTGGATAGGGATGAACCCACATCTGCGGTACGTTTGAGCAGCTGACCGTGACGTACACCCCCGGTGTCGGGATGGGCGTCGGCGCAACCGGCGTCGCGGTCGCTGTTGGAGCCATTGTCGGAGCGATTGTTGCTGCGGCGGTTGGTCTCGAAGTGGGTGGCGTAACTGCGGTCGAGCCACACGCTGCGAAGTCCGACGGCGACGATCGCGGTGCCGGCGAAGTTCGTAAGTTTCACGTCAACTACCCTTCCGCGAAACCAAGCGCGTCCCGACGATTGCCGCCACCTTGGCAGGAAACCTCGAGCACCCACGATCGGCTTCATGCACAGGAAACGTCAACGCGTCAATCGGGTTACGGCGCAATCTCTCGAGAGCGCAAGGAAAGGCTGATCGCGAGATTCCCCATGCGTAAACCGTGCGATGTGCGACGGATCAGTCGCTGCGCGCCCGCCACGCGTCCACCAGGTCCCGGGCTTGAAAGTGGACGTAACGGTTGACCATCGCCGGCGTGGAGAGGCCGAGCGCACGCTGCAGTACGAGACTGTCGATCCCAGCTGCAAGGGCACGGGTCGCGAAGGTGTGGCGGAACTTGTGCGCGTGGACGTGGATCCCTGTCTCCTGTCCGATCCGGCGCAACAGCATCTTGATGCCCTGCGCGTCCAGCGGTGCAAAGTCGCCGGTGATCGGGTCGCGCCGAGTCGACAGGAACAGATGCAGGTCCTTGGCATTCGCCGGCCGCTCGTTGCGCACGTACGAGTTCAGCTTCCGCGAGAACCGGTACTTGCCCGTGTCCAGAGGCACGATCCGGTCCTTGCGACCCTTGCCCTGTACTCGGAGATATGAACCCTCGGGGCCGGTGATGACGTCGTCGGTGGTCACCGCGGTGACCTCGCTGAGGCGGAGTCCGGTCCGGACCATGAACTCGACCAGGAAGCGGTCACGGCCAGTGCGGGCGGCGGCGAGAATGCGCCGCTCCTCTGCCTCGCTGTAGGTCTCCGGCTCGACACTCGCCTGTTGGGGTGGCGCCACCTCGAGGGTGTCGGCTCCGACGCCCCAGCGCTGTCGCCGGCAGAAGCCGAGGAAGTTTCGAATGATCCGGTGAAAGGTGGCTGCGGTACCGGCCGAGAGCCCGGCGTCGAGGAGGTCGGCCTGAAAGTCACGCAGCTTTCCGGGCGTGATGTCCGCCACCGATTCAATCTGGTAGTCGAGCCGGAACTGCTCAGCCCGCGGTCCCAGCAGGTAGGTCCGGTAGTTGTGGATCGTGGCTGGGCTGCAGTTGCGCGACCGTGCGTCGCGAAGGAATCTTTCTACCGCCCGGGTCCAGGTCGGCGGTGCTGTTTCCGGGGACTCGGCGACGTCCATTTCAACGTAATCGCCGCGGCGACGGTGGGGCCGCATTGGTGGCTGAGGCATGCCTCACTGATGGTAGGGCGTCTTGTCGCTGAAGGTAGAATGTAGGGGTCAGGTTGGGCTAGACCCCTATCTTTTATGAAGCCTGCCACCTACCTTGGAACACCGACCCGATTCGGCTAGAATCGTATTCCGGGCGCTCACCCGAACGCCACGTCTGGCGGCATCAGCGGGAGACGAGGCTCGAACTCGCGACCCCTACCTTGGCAAGGTAGTGCTCTACCACTGAGCTACTCCCGCGTGGTTTTCGATCTCAAGTTCGACTGCTTCCCGGGGTTTGGTGCCGACTGCAGACGTACCCCAGGGATGGCGAATCGGTGCTCTTGATCGGCACTCATAGTAGTCGCCTCGGGACCGCTCGGGTCCCTGTCAATTCCACGGCGTTGCTCGCGAGCCAACGCCTGGCTTGCAAACCGCAGGATCCGAGCAGGGAGACCGCGAAGCCGGCAATCAGACTGAGTGCGCCGCCTCCAGCCGCTGGGACTCGATCCACCGATTGAGCACGTCACCGGACTCGAGCGACGTGATCAGCGCGTACCGCGGGCCCGGTCCGGGGTTGTGCACGACGTGATACAGGCGCTCGGTGTCGATCACCAGCTGACGGCGCGGATGCAGGGGGATGCGGCTCTCCGTCGATGGATCATCGCGAACATCGCGAAGGATGAACTCGGATCCCTCGGGAGCGTTGAGCTCGAGCCACGACCGGACGACCCAGCCTTCACCGTCCGGGTTGAGGCGGTTGTTGTCGTCCTGGTGCAGCTGGCGAAGCGCATCGGCCTCGCTGGACGGATTGAGCTTGATCACGCGAACGCGACCGTATCGCGCCCCGATGGCCTCGACGTACTTGCAGAGCGTCGGCGCGATCTCGCGGTTCGACGTCCAGATGCCGTCCTTGTCAGGCTTGCCGTGGTCCCAGAAGCCGGCGCACTCCATCTCCCCCTTCGCCGAAGCAAGGGGCGCGAAATTCGTGTCACCGCCGGACTTCCAGTCGACGTATTCGAGCCCTTCCCACTCAGCCGGGGGGATCGCCGGTCCGTCGCCGAGGATGGCATAGCCCTTCTCAGCGAGCACGTCGAGTTTGGTGTGAGCCATGGAATTACCTCTCGATATCTGGACGCACTGCAACCATCGCGGAATCAGCCGCTAAGGCTACACGCGCTCGACGGCCGTGGCGCGTCCTCCCGTTCGCTGGATCCCGAACCGAGGGCGTGGCAGGATCTCCACACGTTCGGTTGGTGGGGTCGGTGCGGGCGGCATGAGAATCCGGGTCATGGCCCCCCGCCCCGTGGCTGACGCCGTTTGCACCAGGTGCTGGACATGGCAGCCGTCATCGGTGCGTGAGTGCCCTCGGTGTGGCATGGCGCTGGTCCCGGCTCACGATGCGGCGCCCGATGCCAGGCTTTCGCGTGCGGCAACAACCGGAACCAGAGGCAACGCCACCGCTTCGCCGTCGGCAACAACCGGCGCCGGACGCAACGCTCGGCCGGCCGATGAGCATCCGTCTGGTAATCGACGCCTACGCGCGGGACTGATCGCAGCGGTGGTGGCGGCACTCGTCCTCGTGGTCGGACTCCCGCAGCTCGGCCTCTGGGGCAACCCGGGATGCGGGCTGCCGTTCGCGACCTGTACCCGAGTGCTGTTCATTGGCGACAGCTACACGTACGTCAACGACCTGCCCACCACATTCGCGGATCTCGCCTGGTCTGGCGGGCGCCGGGTCGACGCCGTCACCCTGGCGACCGGCGGCGAGTCGCTCGCGGCACACGTCGCCGATGCTGCGACTGCTTCGACGATCGACGCGCAGCCGTGGGACACCGTCGTGCTCCAGGATCAAAGTGAGGATCCCGCCCTTGCCTCGATTCGCCAGAGCGAGATGGACCCCGCAGTGACGCAGCTTGCGGCGTTGATCCGCAACCACGGTTCCGAGCCGCTCCTCTTCCTGACATGGGGGCATGAGACCGGGTGGTCCGAGGCGGGGCTGGACTCCTACGCCTCCATGCAGGCTGCGGTCGACCAGGGGTACCTCGGCATCGCCGACCAGTTGACCATCCCGATCGCCCCCGTCGGCGACGCCTGGCAGACGGTCGTCGCGACGCAGGCGAACCCGCAGCTCTGGCAGGGCGACGGCGTCCATCCCACCACCGAGGGGACGTACCTGGCGGCGTGCGTCTTCTACGCCAGCATCTTCGACCAGACCCCGGTCGGCCTCAGCTATGACGACGGACTTTCCCCCGCGGAGGCAGCGATGCTCCAGCGGGTCGCTGCAGCGACGGCTCTCACCGACCACGCCAAGTGGGGGCTTCCCTGAGCCAACCGGGAAAGGCTGAGGTCCTCGGCTCACCAACTAAGCTCATCTGTGGTGACAGACGACCTCGCGCTCGCACTCGAGATCGCAGACGTGGCCGACGGGATCTCGATGGAGCGGTTCCGGGCTCACGATCTCAAGATCGACGCCAAGCCCGATCTCTCACCGGTGACCGAGGCGGACCGCGCGATCGAGACGTATGCCCGCGAACGACTTGCCGGCGAGCGTCCCTCCCACGCGATCCTCGGGGAGGAGTTCGGCCTCGTCGGCGATCGCGGCGCCACCTGGCGATGGGTGATCGACCCGATCGACGGCACCAGGAGCTTCGTTCGCGGGAATGAGACGTGGGCGACGTTGATCGCCCTCCAGCGCGACGGCGAGTCGGTGGTGGGTGTCGCATCGGCGCCGGCCATGCGGCTGCGCTTCCACGCGACGCTCGGCGGCGGCGCCTTCCTCAACGGACGCAGGATTCACGTGTCGAAGATCGCGAACATCTCCGAAGCGCTCATCACCCACACCGCGATCCGCGGCTTCGTGATCACCAAGCAGGCGGAGCGTCTCGTCGGGCTCGCCGGCCGGTGCTGGGATGCCCGCGGCATCGGCAACTCGATGTCGCACCTTGCCGTGGCCCGGGGCACGGCGGATATCGGCTGGACGTCGCGGGCAAATGTCTGGGACTATGCCGCCCTCAAGCTGGTCGTCACCGAGGCAGGAGGCCGCTTCACCGACCGGAGCGGCGACGACCCGAAGCTCGGCGGCACCGGCATCTCATCGAACGGCCTGCTCCACAAGCTTGTGCTCGAAGCCGCCGGCTACCCGTCCAAGGAGAACTCGTGAAGATCGGCACCATTCGCGACGGCACGACGTCGCTGCCCGCGCTCATCGACGGGGACCGCGCCTATCGCCTCGACGACCTGCTCGGCGCCCTGGGCGGGGTCCCGGTCACGGTGCCGGACGGTGCCGACGCGGCGTCCGTGCTCGCCAGCCGAGAGCTCGCAGTGGCGGCGCGCGCGGCCGGCGAGGCGCTCCCGGACCTGATCACCCGTGGCGCCGCGCCGTCCTATCCGCTCTACGCACTCGGGCCACCGGTGACACACCCGGGGAAGATCGTCTGCGCCGGTCGCAACTACGCGGATCATGCCCGCGAGCTCGGCAACGATGTCCCGACCCGGCCGATCCTCTTCGCCAAGCTCGCGAGCTCGCTTCGTGGCCCGTTTGACGAGGTCGTCCGCCCGCTCGAGGTCGATGACCTCGACTACGAGGCGGAGCTGTGCGTTGTCATCGGCACTGGGGGCAGGCGGATTCCGAAGGACCGCGCTCTCGCCCACGTCGCCGGATACTGTTGCGCCAACGACGTGTCGGCACGCAACGCGCAGCTCGGACTTGGCGACCAGTGGCTGCGGGGCAAGAGCTTCGACACCTTCTGCCCCATCGGCCCGTGGATCGTGAGCGCCGACGAGATCCAGGACCCCCAGGCGCTCACGCTGCGATGCCGCGTCGACGGCACCCTGCGTCAGAACGGCACCACCGCCGACATGATCTTCGACGTCGCGACGCTCATCTCCTATATCTCGGACGCGTTCACGCTCGAGCCGGGCGACCTCATCCTCACCGGCACGCCATCCGGGGTTGCGATGGGACAGAACCCCGCGCCCTGGCTCCAGCCCGGGCAGCTCTGCGAGGTGGAGATCCCCGAGATCGGCGTCATCGCCAACCGGATCGTCGCCGAGGAACGGGGTTCGACCGAGAACGACTAGAGGTGGATGCCTCGCATCAGCATCCCGAGCGCGTACGCCTCGGGGGTCACCGGCTGGTCGCCGCGGTCGCCTTCGTCGGATCCATGCGAAGTGCTGTCCGGAAGCATCTGGAATGCGCCGGCCATGATCAGCTGATGCACGTTGGGCGCGATGGCATGAACGAGCTCGCCGAACTTGCCGACGCGCGTCGACACTTCGTGCGGTCGCTTGATGAGCGCGTCCACCACCATGTCGGCGGCCTCATCGGAGCTGATCGTCGGGAAGTTCTTGTACATCCCGGTCGGCGCGATCATCGGCGTGCGCACCAGTGGCATGTGAATCGTCGTGACCGCGATGCCCTCGCCCGCAACCTCGGGAGCGAAGCAGCGTGAGAATGCGTCGAGCGCGTTCTTGCTCGCCACATACGCCGCAAACCGGGGTGGATACGCCTGGCCGCCGATCGAGGTGATGTTGATGATGTGCCCGTCCTGGCGCTCGCGCATCCCGGTGATCACCGCCATGATGAGTGCGATCGCGCCGAAGTAATTCAACTTCATGGTGCGCTCGAAGTCGTGGAAGCGATCGAGCGAATCGAGGACGGAGCGGCGGATCGATCGGCCTGCATTGTTGATGAGCACGTCGACGCGTCCGTGGTCGGCGATCACCCTCTCGATGAGGTTCGTGCACGCGTCGTGGTCGCTGAGGTCGGTGGGATAGACATATGCCTTGCCGCCAATGTTCTCGACCTCCGCGCGCATCTCCTCGAGCTGCTCTGCACGCCGGGCGACGCCGATGATCGTCGCGCCCGAAGCCGCGAGATGTGAGCACACGGCCCGCCCGATGCCACTCGATGCACCCGTGACCACCACGACCTTGCCGCCCACCACGCGGCGCACGTTTGCCG
This sequence comes from Candidatus Dormiibacterota bacterium, assembly GCA_963791435.1. Taxonomy (GTDB): domain Bacteria; phylum Chloroflexota; class Dormibacteria; order Aeolococcales; family Aeolococcaceae; genus Palsa-851. The sequence goes on along the minus strand of CAWBSL010000002.1, from coordinate 252,363 downwards.
GCGAAGGAAGTTGCGGATCCAGGTGCCGCTCCCAGTAGTCCCACACCTTCCATGCGTACTCGTGCAACGGTGGGCAGCTGACTCCGCTCCCGGCCAGCACCGCCTGCGCATCCGTAGCGTCGAAGGTGGCCGGATAGTCCATGTAGGAAAAGGCCGCGTCGGGAATCCCGAGCCGTGCGAGCGCCTGCTGGCGCATCCGTTGCACCGCCGGCAGTGACCCCATCGCCGCGAAACCGCCGGGGAGCATGCGTGCCATGCGCCGGTCGATCCGGAGCGCGAACTCGGGCGCATGCGCCGCCCGACAGAACGTGTTGAGCGTGTCGCCGAGTGTCAGCGGCGCCGGGTCGACGATATGGAACGCACGCCCGTCAAGCCCTTCCTGGTGCGCGATGTGGTCGATTGCCTTTGCGACAAAGTCGACCGGAACAAGGTTGAACGGCCCACCCTCCGGGCCGATGAACGGCACCCACTGCGGGAACGCGTCGCGCATCTGCTGGATGAGCTTGAACGCGTAGTACGGCCCGTCGACGCGATCGGCCTCTCCGGTCTCGGACGATCCGATGACCATACCGGGCCGGTACACGCGCCAGGGTACCGTCGCCTCCGTGCGCACGATGCGCTCCAACTCGTGCTTGGTCTTGTAATACGGATGATCGAGCTCCTGCCCCTCGTCGAACATCGCTTCGGTGAAGGAGCCCTTGAACCGCCCCGCCACGGCGATGGAACTCACCAGGTGAAAGCAGCTCGCACCAACTTCGTTGGCAAGGCTGACGACGTTCCGTGTGCCGGCCACGTTGGCGCGCTCGGTCTCGTCAGCCGGCGCGGTGAGGTCGTACACGGCGGCGAGGTGGAAGAACTGTGCCCCGCGCAGTTGCTCGCGATCGTCGACGGAGAGCGCGAGTCCTGGCTCCGTCAGGTCCCCCGTGAGCGCATGGAGCCGCTTGCCACCCGGATCGAGACGCTCGCGCTGCGCCGCGAAACGAGCCCGGGACCCGTGACGGACCAGCACGAAGACGTTGTCACCACGGGCCAGGAGCAGCGGCACCAGGTGGCGGCCGATGAATCCCGTGGCTCCCGTGATGAAGTACGTCACGCGGCCGACAATAGCTTTTTATGACAATCGGAGACAGAGCCATGCCTGAGCCAGTCATCGTCGCCCTCGGTCGGTCACCCATCGGACGCGCGATGAAGGGATCGCTGGTCAATATCCGCGCCGACGACCTCGCCGCCAACGTGGTCAACCAGGTGCTCGACCGCCTCCCCCAACTGGACCGCGCCACGATCGAGGACCTCATCTGCGGGTGTGGCCTTCCCGGCGGGGAACAGGGCTTCAACCTCGGCCGCATCATCAGCATCCTGACCCGAGTGAACGCACCGGGGACCACCGTCACCCGCTACTGCGCGTCCTCACTCCAGACGACTCGAATGGCCGCCCATGCCATCCGCGCCGGCGAGGGCGACATCTTTCTCAGCGTCGGCGTCGAGTGCGTCTCGCGGTTCGTGAACGGCTCGAGCGACATGCCGCAGTGCCGGAACGAGCGACTCGAGCCCGGCAATCCGGAGGGGTACCCGGACATCTACCTGGCGATGGGCCAGACCGCCGAGAACGTCGCCGCCCGTGAGGAGATCAGCCGCGAGGAGCAGGACCGGTTCGCGTTGCGCAGTCAGGAGCGTGCGGTCGCCGCGCAGGACGACGGCTTCTTCGATCGGGAGATCGTGCCCATCGAGCTGCCGGATGGCGGCGGCATCATGACCAAGGACGACGGCCCGCGCCGGGGGACGACGTTCGAGAAGCTCGCGGAGCTGAAGCCGGTGTTCCGCGAGAACGGCACGGTCACAGCGGGCAACGCCTGCCCGCTCAATGACGGTGCGGCGGCGGTGGTGATCATGTCGCACACTCGGGCGAGCGAGCTTGGGATCACGCCCCTCGCCCGCATCGTGTCGACGGGGCTCACGTCGCTCGAGCCGGAGTTCATGGGGCTCGGTCCGATCGAGGCCTCGCGTCAGGCCCTGAAGCGAGCGCGCATGTCCATCGACGACGTGCACGTGGTGGAGATCAATGAGGCTTTCGCGGCGCAGGTGATCCCGTCAGCGCGGGGCATCGGCATCGACCCCTTCGACGACCGCCTCAACCCCCACGGCGGCGCCATCGCCCTCGGCCACCCCTTCGGCATGACCGGCGCGCGGATCCTCTGCACGCTCCTCAATGATCTGCAGACCGCAGACGCCACCATCGGGCTCGAGACGATGTGCGTCGGCGGCGGCCAGGGGATGGCGATGATCGTCGAGCGCCTCAACTGAGGCACCGCCCGCACGCTCGACTAGAGAGCGACCCGCGCCCGGCGGCGCATCGCCCTGCCCGGCAGAACCACCTCAACCTCGTTGGTCGGCGGCGCCGTGATCCCCCGCCGCCGCGGTGGCCGGCTGGCCAGGATGATCGCCGCGAGCGCCTCCACGATGCCGTCCGCCTCACGCCGCTCGAGGATCAATGGCGGGAGGAAACGAACCGTGCCCGTGCCTCCCGGCAACGCGAGCAGGGCTCGTTGCTCCAGGCGACGCAGCAGCAGTGGCGCATTGAGGCTCGTCTCGACCGCCACCATCGCGCCGCAGCCCCGCACCTCGCGGATCTCGCCGAGACGCAGCGCGCGCAACCTGCCCTGGAGCCGTTCAGCGGAGAGCTCGGCGAGCGCCCGCAGCGTCGGGCCGAGCGCGGTGCGGATGGTCGCGTTCGCGGCGGCGCAGACGAGCGGCGGGCACGCCTCGTCATGGTCGCGCCGGGGAAGACGCGCGCGCCGCGACACCGATGGGCCAACTGCGGTGACGCCGAACGGCAGGCCGTTGGCCAGCGACGAACCGAGGCACACGATGTCCGGGCCGACCCCCAAGGCCGCTGACGCGAGCGTCGGCCCCAAGCGCAGGGCGGTCCTGACCTCATCGACGACCAAGAGCGCTCCGACACCCCGGCAGAGTTCCGCGACCGAGGCGAGATATCCGCCGGCCGGCACGCGAATCCCGGCGTCCACCTGGACCGGTTCGACCAGCACCGCGGCGACGCGCGTGTCGAGTTGAGAGCTCAGCGCCTCGAGGTCGTCGTACGGAACGCGAACCACCTCAAGGCTCCGCCCTGCAACGTCACCGAGATGCCTGCCGCCACTGACGCCGCGCCCCCCGATGCCGGACCCGTGATCGGATCGCTGCATGGCGATGATCCGCGGGCGGTCGGAGGAAGCTGCGATCCACGTCAGCGCGAGATCCACGGCTGCCGACCCGGACTCGGTGAAGCTCACGTGCGTGAGCGGGACCGGGATGATGAAGCTCAGCGCTTCGAGCAACTCCTCCCTGAGGTCGTAGTCGAAGCCTGGTGGAACGCCACCGAAGGCCGCCAGTTGATTGGTGATCGCCTCGGTGACGCGCGGGTGGTTGTGCCCGAGGAGCATCGTGCCGCCACCCGAGGTCAGGTCCAGGTACTGGCGTTCCTCGTCGTCCCACACGTATGCCCCGTCGCCTCGGACGAGGCGCAGGTCGCGCGAGCCGCGACTCAATTCATTGAGCCAACGATCTGGAAGTACCGCGGTCACCCTGAAACCTCCGATAGGTTCGGTAGCGTACAGCCGCAACGGCGTCCGTGAACGGGTGCTTTACAGGGCCCCAGGTATCGCGTTACTCTGCGATTGACCCGCACGCTTCGTGCGACGCGTTCGCGAGGTCTGAGGGGACACGAGCACCTTCTGTGGGGGGCCGGCGTTCGGGGGAGCGTCGGCCTCATTTCTTATCCGGCGCCTCAGCCGTAGGCGGTGGTCTCCCCCAGCTCGACCGGCCGGCTCGAGTCGGTGATCCACTCGCTCCACGATCCTGCGTAGAGCGCCCCATCGATTCCCGCCAGGCCCAAGGCGAAGACTCCTTCGGTGGCCACCACGCCGGATCCGCAATAGACGGCCACCGGCGTGCCAGGCTCGACGCCTGCAGCCAGGTAGTGCTCACGAAGCTCGGCCGCCGGCAGAAAGTGACCGTCGGGCGTTTGCGTCGCCTGCGCTGGAACATTTCGAGCTCCGGGAATGTGTCCGGCCACCGGATCCACCGGTTCGGTCTCGCCGCGAAATCGCTCGGGAGCGCGAGCATCGATGAGGATCCCGTCGTGCGCCATCGCCGCAGCGCCATCGGCATCGAGCAGGGGCATGCCACCGGGGACGGCGTCGAAGTCGCCTGAGGCGGGATCGTGGTCATCGCCTGAGACGGTGGGCAGTCCCGCCGCTACCCACGCGGCGTAGCCGCCGTCGAGCAGCGCCGCGTTCGGGTGCCCGAAGTAGCGCAGCAACCACCATGCTCGAGCAGCCGAGGTCCCGGTTGCCGCGTCGTATGCCACGACCAGGCCGGATCGATCGACCCCGTGACGTCGCATGGCTGCACTGAACGCGGCTGCATCGGGCAGAGGGTGCCGTCCCGGACCCGGTGGCGCGCTCAACTCACTATCGAGATCCACGAAGTGCGCTCCGGGGATGTGACCCCGCACGAAATCGGCAATGCCCGACGGTCCGCCGAGCGTCCAGCGCACATCGAGGACGACAGGCGGCTCGTCTGTCGCAAGTCGTGCCGCGAGTTCGTGACAATCGAGCAGGAGCGATACCATTCCTTCAGGATCCCTCAATGACATGGATCCGCGAAACCTCCGGGAAGGCATCTGCGTTATCTCTCGTGTTGCGCAGGTCGAAGGCGCCCTGAGACCGAACAATGGTACGGTGGAGATGCATGGCTGACCAGACTTGGCGAAGCCGCGGAGGCCTCATGCTCGCGGGTGGCGTTGCACTCGGTGGATTGCTGCTCAGTTCGTGCGCACTCCCGGGTACATCTGCACCTGCCGCAAACGCAAACATCGGGACAGCCCACGTTGCCGGAGCTCCGGTCGTGGTTCCTCCCCCGACAATCGTTGTGACCCCCGGCGATTCGGCTCAGGGCGTTGCGCTTGACGCTCCTGTCGTCGTCAACGTCGCGACGGGACACCTCGACACCGTTTCGCTGAGCCAGGCAGGTTCATCCACGGTGTTCTCGGGAGAGCTGTCCGCAAACGGAACGTTGTGGGAGATGTCCTCCCCGCTTGCTCCCGGAGCGCACTACACAGTCGTCGCCACTGCGACCAGCTCCGCGGGACAGACCTCCACTTCGACAACGAGCTTCGTGACGGTCGCTGCGAAGAGCCGCCTGCTCACGGGCATGACGCCGTTGGACGGCGCCGTGGTCGGCGTCGGCGAGACCATCGATCTGCGCTTCAACACTGCAATCCCAACGAATGTGCGAGCCGCATTGCTCGAGCGCATTCACGTGACCTCGACACCCGCGGTGATGGGCGGCTGGCATTGGCTCACCAGTCAGGTCGTACATTTCCGTCCAGCAACGTTCTGGCCGTCGGGCACCAAGGTCACCGTGGTCGCCAATCTCGACGGCTTCAGCGTCGGCAGCGGTGTCTGGGGTCTCGGCGACTGGACCTCGAGCTTCAGCGTTGGCGCCAAGCACGTCTCGATCATCAACAACCTGACGCACACGATGCAGGTCTTCAACAACGACAAGTTGTTTGCGACGTATCCCGTGAGCCTTGGCAAGGGCGGGTTCCCCACCCTCTCCGGCACGCTGATCGTCCTGTACAAGACGCCCGTCGTGGTCATGAAGTCCTGCCCGACGTTCCACACGCCGGCTGCGTGCATCCCCGGCGGCTCGCAGTACTACGACGACCCGGTATACGACGACACGGCCATCTCGACGAGCGGCTACTTCATCCATGCGGCCCCGTGGTCGGTCGGCTCGCAGGGGCGCGCTGACGTGTCGCACGGATGCGTCAATCTCAGCATCGCGCGCGCCGTGCAGTTCTACAACTTCAGCATTCCCGGCGACGTGGTCCAGATCTTGCACACGGCGTACACGGCTCAGTACGACGACGGGGAAGGCGACTGGCAACTCCCCTTCGCGTCGTTCTCCAACACGGCCGGGCTCGGTGCCGTGTGGACCGGTGCGGTTGGCGTCCCCTCGCTCGCCGGCCAGGACTCCTGACCGCCGCTCGGCCTGACCAGGGATTCTAGCGTTGCGCGCCGTCGTCGTCGCTGCGCCGGGCGGACCCGAGCAACTGCACGTCGGGGATGTCCCGGACCCTGTCGCTCGCGACGGTGAGATCGTGGTTCGTGTCGCCGGCGCGGGGATCAATCGCGCCGATCTTCTCCAGCGCCAGGGCTTCTACCCACCGCCGCCCGGCGCGAGTGAGATCCTCGGACTCGAGGCGTCGGGCGTGGTTGCCGCGCTCGGTCCCGGGGTGGACGTGTTCGCCCCCGGCGACAAGGTCATGTTGCTTGTCGAAGGCGGCGGCTATGCAGAGCTGGTCGCGGTACGCGCGACCCAGGTGGTGCGCGTTCCGGACAATGTCGACCTGATCGACGCAGGTGGCATTCCCGAGGTGTTCATCACCGCCCACGACGCACTCTTCACGCGCGGGCGTTTGCGCGATGGCGAGACCGTGCTGGTGCACGGTGGCGGCGGCGGCGTGGGCACTGCGGCGATTCAGCTCGCGCACCGACACGGTTGCCGCGTGATCGTGACCGCGGGCAGTGCCGAGAAGCTGGAGCGGTGCATGGCGCTTGGTGCCGACGCCGGCATCAACTATCGCACCGAGGATTTCGTTGCCCGCACTCGAGAGCTCACCGACGGCCATGGAGCCGACGTGGTGCTGGACATCATGGGCGCGTCGTATCTCGGCCGGAATATCGAGGTGGTCGCCGTTGACGGGCGCCTCGTCGTCATCGGCATGCAGGGCGGGACGCACAGCGATCTCGATCTCGGGGCGATGATGCGCCGCCGCATCTCACTCATCTCGACGTCCTTGCGCTCGCGACCGGCGGCGCAGAAGGCGGCGATCGTGGCAGCCTTCGCCGCCGACGTCGTTCCGGCGCTCGCTTCCGGGCATATGCAAGCGGTGGTCGATCGAGTGCTGCCGTTGACGGACGCCGCTGAGGCGCACCGGCTCATCGAAGCCGGCGAGGTGGTGGGCAAGGTCGTGCTCGACGCCTCACGTGCCTGACAACGACGTCTGGTCCACCTGGCTGCGCGTCGGGCGCGACGGCGGGAGCGCCAGGATGCGCGACGAGAATCTTCGCCGCCTGGGATCGGTTCGCGATCTCATTCTCGACCGCGCCGCGATCCAGCCGGGGGAGATTGTGCTCGACGCCGGCACCGGGCAGGGATTGCTCGGTCTCGAGGCGCTGGAGCGCGTCGGGCCTGGTGGCCACGTGATCTTCTCGGATGTCTCGGCACCGTTGCTCGATGACTGCCGGGTCGAAGTGGAACGGCTGTCGAAAGCCGACCGCGCGAGCTTCGTCCTCGCCTCGGCGACCGACCTTTCCGCAATCGAGACGGCGTCGGTCGATGTGGTTGTCGAGCGCGCGGTGCTGCTCTTCATCGAAGATCGCGCTCGTGCCTTCTCCGAATATCACCGCGTGCTTCGCGCCGGTGGGCGCCTGTCAATCGGCGAGCCGCTCAACAGCTGGATGGGCGTCGATCGCCCCGGCTATCTGTGGGGGTACGACGTGACCGCCGCCACGGATCTGCAACGCAAGATCCGCGATGTCGAGCGAGCCGGCGGTAGCGGTGACGAAGAGCTCCTCTGCGGATTCGACGACCGTGACCTCGTCGCGCTGGCCCGGGCCGCCGGTTACGAGCGCATCGAAGTGCAGAGTGAACTCGCACTTGCTCCGCCGCCCGCCCGCGACGATCTGGATGTCTTCCTCGACACCGCCCCGAACCCTTTGGCGCCGACGACCCGCGCGCTGATGGCCGCAGCGCTCAGCCCCGAGGAGGCGGCGCGATTCACCGCGGTGCTCGGCGACGCGATGCACAACGGACGCGGCGAACGCCGTCACGCGATGACGTTCCTGCGCGCGTGGCGATGACCGCCGCGACCGCTTCCACCACCTGGGACACGGTGGTCGTCGGCGCCGGACACAACGGCCTCACCGCAGCCGCCTACCTTGCTCGGGCGGGGCGCACGGTGCTGGTTCTCGAGGCACGGGACCGCATCGGCGGCGCCTGCACGCTCGAGCATCCCTTCGACGACCCCGCGTTCGTGGTGAGCCCGTGCGCGTACCTCGTCGGCCTGCTTCACCATCGCGTCATCGATGAGCTCGACCTGCGCCGGCACGGCTACGCCGTCCACCTCGTCGATCCACATCTCTGGTGCCCGTTCGATGACGGCACCGCGCTGAGCCTCTGGGACGACTCCGAGCGCAACCATCGAGTCGTTGCCGCGATGAGCCCGGGCGACGCGGACGGATACACGCGATACGAGCAACTCTTCGCGCGCATTCGCCGGGCGCTTCGCGCGGAGCAGCACGACACATGGATCGGCGACGCTCCGGATCGTCCGGCGCTCGAGGAACTCCTCCACCACGACCCCGAGCTCGTTGAAGTCATGTTCGAGGAGTTGATCGCCTCGGTCATCGAGCGTCACGTCAAGGACGAGCGTCTGCGGACCGCCCTGCACGGCCAGGGGCTGATCGGCACGTGGGCGGGCCCGCGTGATTCCGGCACTGCCGCGATCCACGCGATGCACTCCATGGGCACCATCGAGGGCCGTCAGGGCGCCTGGGGCTACGTCCAGGGCGGGATGGGCAACGTGTCCTACGCGCTCGCCAAGGCCGCCGAGGAAGCCGGTGTGGTCATCCAGCGAAATGCAACCGTTGCGCAGATCGTCCCGGGCGAAGCGGTCATCCTGGAGGACGGCACACGCGTCGCAGCGCGGACGATCGTGTCGAATGCCGACCCACGAACAACGCTCGGTCTGCTTTCCGACGCGGCACCGGCTGCATTTGCCGACAAGGTCCGCGACTGGCGAATGGAAGGACCCGTCCTGAAGATCAACTGCGCGCTCTCGCGGCTCCCCACGTTCACTGCCGCCGGAGCGGACGACGCGCCGCATCAAGCGATGGTGACGATCGCCCGCAGCCTCGACGAGACCCAGGCCGCATACACGCGGAGCCGAGCCGGTGAGCCTTCGCCGCGGTGGGCAGAGCTGTATTTCCACTCGGCGTACGACCCGTCGGTAGCGCCCGAGGGCAAGCACGTGATGAGCGTGTTCGCGGAGTACGCTCCGTACACGTTGGCGAACGGGACCTGGCACGAGCGGCGCGAAGCCGTGGCAGATGAGGCATTCGCGGAGATCGCACGCTTTGCACCGGACATCGTCGACTGTGTCGTCGCGCGTCAGGTGCTGGCACCGCCGGACATCGAGCGCGCTGTCGGACTCTCCGGCGGTCACATCTTCCAGGGCGAGTGCCTCCCCGACCAGATGTGGGACCGGCGGTTCTCGCCACGCACGCCGATGCCGGGCCTCTACATGTGTGGCGCGAGCACCCATCCCGGGGGAAGCGTCATCGCGATCAACGGCCGCAACTGCGCGATGGCGCTGCTCGCCGACACCCAATCCAGCAGCGGCTAGCGGCGCAGGCGCAGCGCGTTGCGGATGAGGCTCATCTCCTCGCGATCCGCAACGCGGAGCACCAGCAGCATCGCCCCGTAGACCAGCGCCGAGGCGACCACCACCACGAAGAGCAGCACGCGGTTCTGATGCGGATTGGCGACGAAGATGAAGCCTCCCATCACGATTCCGGCGACCACGGCCTTCCATGACGTGGACAGGAGCGGGATGGTGCCGAGTTGCGCGCGGAGCACGAACCATCCCACCACCACGAGCGCGGCCTCGGTCACGACGACGGCCCAGCTCGCTCCGAGGTATCCATAGCGGGGAATCACGACAAGGTTGACGCCAACGTTGATCACGAGCCCCACCATTGCGACGAACGCGAAGACGTTCTGCTTGTCGATGGCGTTGAGCGTGGCGGCGAACGTGTTATCGGCGAACATGAAGACAATCGCGAGGGCGAGGATCTGCAGCGCGGGTTCCGACCCGGCGTAGAGATGCAGCAGGCTGTTGAACTGAGGCGCAAGGAGAAACACGCCCACCGTGATGGGCCAGCCGAGAATCACCAGCGCTTTGAAGAACTTCTCGGCCAGCGGGAGCACGCGCTCGGGTGACTGCCGGTGATACACCGAGAGCACCGGGAACACCACGCTGCGCAGGGCAAATGGGATGAAGAGCAGCGACTCGAACGGCTTGTACGCGAACGTGTAGTACCCGACCTCGCTGTACGGTCTGAACCGCTGCAGGATGGGCACGTCCACCTTGAAATAGACGGTCGTGATGATGAAGGTGATGCCGAGTGGCACGGCGACCTTCACCCAGGAGAACAGCAGCCCGGGCTCCAACTGCGGCGCCGGCCGCAGCACGCCCATGGCGACGAGCACCGTCCCGAAGTAGACACACGCGAAGGCGTAGCTGATCGCATACGCCCAGAGGAAGAACCCGGTATCGGCGTTGATGTGGACGCCAATCACCACCAGCGCAAAGACGACGAGCGTCTCCGGAACGATCTCGATGATCTCGAAGGTGAGCCGCTGCATCGCATACAGCGTGTTGCGCAGCAGCAGCTGATATCCGGAGAGCACGAGGATCGCGAAGGACGGCCACAGCAGCGAACGGACGCCGGCGATATACAGCGCTGCGAAGATGAGGGGCAGGCCGATCACCGCGCCGATCACCTTCAGCGAGGCGACGTTGTTCCAGTAGCGGGAGAGCTGATCCGTATGCCGCGCACCCTCGCGAACGTAGAGCGCGGAAAACCCGAGGTCGGTCAGCGTGCCCACCAACCCCACGTACGTCACCGCGGTCTGCATCTCCCCGAATCGCGTGGGATCGAGGTAGTTGCCGATGATGATCACAGCGACGAGCGCGATGATCCGTGAGATCACACGCACGATGAGGATGAGAATCGTGTTGCGCAGGGCCCTCATCCCAAGGCCACCGGGCATATCCGGCGTCGCCGCGCCGGGCGCCGGAGCTTCGTCCTGCAAGGCGCCCATTCTATGCGCGCCCGTCGGGGATCAGCGGGGAATCACCCGCGGTGACAACGCTTCGCGACCTCCCGCCAACCCCGGTCGATAGACTGCGAAGCCATGCCAGACGTCGCGGCCGAGCGACCGGGCGCCGACGCCGAACAGCGCACTGACGGCGGGGCGCTGATGGCGCGGACGCTCCGCGAGCGAGGCGTCACCACGGTGTTCTCGCTTCCGGGCGGCCACATCCTCCCGTTTCTCGATGCGAGCCTGGACGAGGACGTCCGCATCATCGACACGCGACACGAAGGCGCGGCGGTGCTCGCTGCGGAAGGCTGGGCGCTCGCAACAGGAGGCACAGGCGTCGCGGCCGTCACCGCAGGTCCGGGATTCGCCAACGGGCTCATCGGTTTGCTCGATGCCGGTGTCTGGAGCGTCCCGCTGGTGATGGTGGCAGGCCGCACCAGCCGAAATCGGCAGGGGCGCGGGGCCGTCGGTGACGTGGAGCAGAAAGCCATCGCAGCGCCGGTCGCGAAGTGGGCGGCGACGTGCACGGAGGCCGGGGCGATCCCCCGATACATTGCGGAGGCGATGCACCGAGCGCGCAGTGGCTGTCCCGGTGCCGTCTATCTCGAGATCGACTCGCACGCCATGTACGGCAAAGCCGCACCGCTCGACGTCGCCGCGCCCGGCTTCCCGCTGAGCTCGCAGACAGCATCGGGCTCGCCCGCAGCCATCGGCGCGGCGGTCGCGGCGCTGGCCGCCGCCGAGCGTCCCCTCATCGTCGCGGGCAGCGGCTCGTTCTGGTCGGGCGCCGGCGATGACATCGGCCGATTCGCCGAGGCCGCGCAGATCCCGGTCATCACGGCGAGCGCGGCGCGCGGCGTGGTCGCTGACTCGCATCCGTGGAGCCTGGGATCCCTCGTCCACGGCGGGCTCGCGATTCCGAGCTCGGACTGCGTGCTCGTCCTCGGCTCGGCGTTCAACGCGAACGTGATGTACGGCGGGCCTCCCCTCTTCGGGAGCGAACAGACGGTCATTCAGGTCGACATCGCTCCAGAACGTGTCGGCGGCAACCGGGCCCCGGACCTGACGGTGATCGGAGACTGCGCCTCGGTCGCGCGTGACCTCCGTGCCGCATGGGGCGCGGCACCCGCAGGCCGAGACGAATGGCTCGACCGAGCGCGCACGCTCGCGGCCGCATCCGTGGGCTTCTGGAACCGCCAGGTCGACGAGCACGAGGGTGAGCGCATCCACGCGGGTGCGGCGGCGCGCGACGTGGCGGCATTCGTGCACGAGCGGTTCGGCGGTGCGGCGACCTTCGTAGCCGACGGCGGCGACGCTCTCGCCTGGGGGCTCGCCTACTTCGGCGCGGAGCTGCCCGGGCGATTGCTCACCACCACCACCGCGCTCGGAACCCTGGGTGTCGGCATGCCGTTCGCGATCGCCGCACAGGCAGCCCGCCCCGACGAGCGCACGTTCCTCTTCACCGGCGATGGCGCATTCGGGCTCACCGCGATGGAGGTCGCCACCGCCGTGCGCCACAACCTCCCGGTTATCGTCGTCGTCTCCAATAACGCCGGCTGGGGTGACGTGCGCTACGAGCAGGACGAGCTCTTCGGGCCTGGACGTCACGTCGCCAGCACCCTCCCGGGTATTCGCTACGACCGGCTTGCCGAAGCCCTCGGCGGCCACGGTGAGCGCGTCGAGCGCCTCGAGGAGTTGCGCCCAGCGCTCGAGCGATCCCTCGCGAGCAGCGTCTGCAGCGTCATCGACGTTCAGACGGATCCGGGCGTCATCTCCGAGTTGCTGCGCATGGTCGCCCAACTCGGGCTCATGTAGCCGTGCGAGCCGTCCGTCTCGTCGACGCGCATCAGCTCGAGCTCGTTGATCTTCCGAATCCCGAGCCGGTTCCTGGAGAGGTGGTCGTGCGCGTGGATGGCTGCGGCATCTGCGGCTCCGATCTCACCTCGTACAAGGTGGGGCTGTTCACCGGCACCGTGCCGGGGCACGAAGTCGCCGGCGTGATCGAAGCAGTCGGTGACGGCGTCACCGACTGGAGCGCCGGTCAACCCGCGGTCATCGACCCGAAGATCCCCTGCGGCGTCTGCGACGACTGCCGGAACGGCGCGGCGTATCGCTGCGCGATGGCCCTGACTGCCGGGATCGGGTTCGCCCGTGACGGGGGCTTCGCCGACCTGGTCGCGGCGCCGGCATCGCTGCTCCACGGGCTTCCCAGCGGCCTCGCTCTCAAGGACGCGTGTCTGGTGGAACCGCTCTCGGTCGCCATCCACGGCGTGAATCGCGCTCGGCTTCGCCCGGGCGATCCAGTCGTGGTGATCGGTCTCGGTCCGATCGGGCTCTTCACGGTGGCGGTACTGCACGCGAGAGGGGCAGGCACGATCGTTGGCGTCGACCCGGTCGACGACCGGTGCCGGCTCGCGCTCGAGCTTGGCGCCGCGACTGCGGTGGCCGAGCTCCGCGAGGTGCGAAGTCACGTGGCCCCAACACGGGCGGTGATCGAGTGCTCGGGGTATGCACCGCTCCTCCACGCCGCGGCCGATCTCGTGGCGCCCGGCGGACGGCTCGTTCTCGTCGGCGTCCCGTTCGGCGAGGCGACGGTGATCCCGCTGATGTGGGTGACGCGCGAGACGGAGATCATCGGCAGCATCGCCTCGGATTCGTCCGACTTCGCGGTGTCACTCGAGATGCTCGCAGCGGATCCGGGGATTGCCCGGGTGGCGACCCGCCGCGTCTCGCTCGCTCAGGTTCCCGAGGTCTTCGAGGAGCTGATCACGCCTTCTTCGGGCGGGAAGGTGATCGTCGACCCGCGGCTTTAGCCGCCGGTGCGGCGCGCATGACAGCCGGTATCGACGCTGCCGCCCGCCAGCAGTACCACGCTGCAGTGCTCCGGTACGGACTGAGCGCCTCCCCGAGCACAAGCAGCGCCTTGGGCAGCGGCGGGGTCTCCATAGCGTGAATGCGCGCCCACCCGTGGCGGACGCCGAGGTCGTCGACCGGCCACACGTCGGGGCGGTGCAACTGGAAGAGCAGGAACATCTCCGCCGTCCAGCGGCCGACGCCTCGAACAGTCACGAGCCGGGCGACGATCTCATCGTCGGTCAGGCCGTCCAGGTCGTCCGTCGGCACCGTGCCGTCGACGAATTTGGCGGCGAGATCGATGATCGCGGCCAGCTTGTTCCCCGAAAGACCCGCCCCACGCATTGCTTCCGGGTCGGCCGCGAGGACGGTCTCGGGCGCGACCGGCGGGCCACCAAGGACGGCAATCAGGCGGCCGTGAATGCTGCGCGCGGCGGCGCCGGCGAGCTGCTGCGACACGATGGCGGTCAGCAGGGACTCGAACGCCGAATCGGCTTCGGGGCGGTGCTCCAACGGCGGACTGGTGTCGACGATCCGCCGGAACGCGGGATCGGCCTTGACGATGTGCGCTGCAGCCTTTGTCATCCGGGTCATTCCGGGGCCACCTGGACGACGTTGGCCAGCCCTTCGACGACACGGGCTCCGGGCCGCAACAGCAGTCCCGCCGGAGCGAGCCTGATCTTCATGGATCGGCTGCCCCCGCCGATGACAACGCTGTCCTGGCCCATGACGCGGGCATCGATGTACAGCGGCAGGTCGTCGGGAAGCCCGAACGGCGTGACCCCGCCGATCATCATCCCGGTGAGCGCTCGGGTCTGCTCGGCCGAGGCGAACGACGCCTTGCGAACCCCGAGCAGGTCGCAGACGGCGTGATTGACGTCCAGCCGGCAGGTCGCGAGCACGATGCACGCGCATGCGACCCCCGGTTCCTTGCGTGCCGCAACCACGATCGTGTTCGCCGACTGCTCGGGAGGGACACCGTACCGAGCGCAGAACGCCGCCGTGTCGGCGAAATCGGGATCGCAGGCGAGCGTTTCGTGCTCGACGCCGAGCGCCGCGAGCCGGTCTCGGACCTTCGCCTCGATCGCGGAGGCGTCGTCAGTCAACATCGCGTCCGCATGGCGGACCCGTAGAGTCCCCACGCAGCATGCGCATCACCGCCCCCACGGAGACGGCTCCCGGCGAGACCCGGGTCGCACTGGTCCCACGTTCCGCAACGCAGCTGGTGGCCACCGGTGCAACGGTAGCCATTCAGTCGGGCGCGGGGACGGCGGCGGGTATCACCGACGCCGCTTACAGGGAGGTGGGCGCCGAGGTGGCCGCCGACCGTGCCGCCTTGCTTGCCGACGCGGACATCGTCGTGGTGGTCCGGCGCCCCGACGCGGAGTTCGTCTCGCGCCTCAAGCGCGGATCGATCCTCGTTGGGGTACTCGAACCGGCCGGCGATCCCGCGCTGCTTCGAGCGCTCATCGACGGTGGCATCACTGCGTTCCGCCTCGAGGCGATGCCCCGCATCAGCCGTGCGCAGGACATGGACGTCCTCTCGTCGATGGCGACGCTCGCCGGCTACCACGCCGCAGTGATCGCCGCCGTCCGGTTGCCGCGCATCTTCCCGCTGATGATGACCGCGGCCGGGACGATCACCCCGGCGCGAGCGCTCATCCTGGGGGCGGGCGTCGCCGGCCTCCAGGCAATCGCCACATGTCGCCGGCTCGGCGCGGTTGTCGAGGCGTTCGACGTCCGCCCCGCGGTTCGCGATCAGGTCGAGTTGCTCGGCGCCCGGTTCGTCGAGACCGGTGTCGAATCGGACACGCAGCAGGACACCGGCGGCTACGCACGCGAACTGGAGGCCGACGCGCAGGCACGCCAGGCTGCGGTGCTCGCCGAGCACGTCAAGGAGTTGGATGTCGTGATCTCCACGGCGCAGATCCCCAATCGCAAGGCGCCGATCCTCGTCACCGCCGACATGGTCGCCACGATGCGCACGGGTTCGGTGATCGTCGACCTCGCGGCGCCGGGTGGAGGCAACTGCGAGCTCACCCGTCCCGACGAGGAGGTGCATGCCAACGGGGTGCTCATCCTCGGCCCGACGAATCTCCCCGCCTCGATCCCCGGCCAGGCGAGCCAGCTCTATTCGCACAACGCAACGCGCTTCCTGAGCCAGATCCTCAAGGACGGCGCAGTGCATCTCGATTTCGACGACGTCGTCATCAGCCAGACGTGCATCAGTCACGAGGGCAAGCCGATCGGTGAGCAGATGGAAGCGCTGCTCCAGGGAGCGACCACGTGAGCCCCGGACAGACGCTCGCGCTTGGCGTTTTCATCTTCGCGCTCGCCGTCTTCGTGGGCTTCCTGCTCATCTCCAAGGTGCCGACGATGCTGCACACGCCGCTGATGTCGGGGACCAACTTCATCCACGGCATCGTGCTGGTCGGCGCGCTCACCGTTGCAGCCGGCGCCAACGACACACTCGGCTACATCATCGCCGTCGCGGCGGTGCTGCTCGGTACGCTCAACGTCGTCGGTGGCTGGGTCGTCACCGACCGCATGCTGCAGATGTTCCGGCGGCGCCCCGCGGCTGATGCGCACAAGCCGGAAACGCCATCGAAACCGGCGGATCACTGACCACGATGCAGCCCTCGGCACTCACAACCCTCGGCTACATGCTGACCGCGGTCAGCTTCATGTTCGGCATCCAGCTGCTGCGCTCGCCGGCGACGGCGCGCACCGGGAATCGCGTTGCCGCAGTTGGCATGTTGCTCGTGCTCGGGATCACCTTCGCACTCATCCACAACACCGGCAACTGGCCGCTGATCATCCCGCCGATCATCGTCGGGGCGGCGATCGGCGCCGTGTCCGCGCGGCTCGTGCGCATGACGGCGATGCCGCAGATGGTCGCGCTCTTCAACGGCATGGGCGGTGGTTCCGCGGCATTGATCGCCGCCCAGGACTACCGCACGGCCGTGGCGCACCTGACCGCGACGCCGGACATCACCTGGGCGATCATGGTGAGTTGCCTGATCGGCTCCCTGAGTTTCGCGGGGAGCATGGTCGCGTTCGCCAAGTTGCAGGAGTTGATGCCGGGCCGTCCGCTCACCTATCGCCTGCAGAGCGTCGTGAACGGACTGATCCTTCTCGTGATCATCGCGATCGGGGTCTATCTGGTCGTCGGCGAGCAGCACTGGTGGACGATCTCCGAGAACTCCGGGCAGAACCTCGCGTTGTTCACGGCGTTCATCGTGCTGTCATTGCTCCTCGGCGTCCTCTTCGTGGTGCCGATCGGTGGCGCCGACATGCCCGTGATCATCTCGCTGCTCAACTCCTTCACCGGTCTTGCCGCGGCCGCCACGGGATTCGTGCTGAGCAACGACGTGCTCATCGTCAGTGGGGCGCTCGTGGGCGCATCCGGAACGATCCTGACCCTTGCGATGAGCAAGGCGATGAACCGGTCGCTCTTCAATGTGCTCTTCAGCGGCTTCGGGTCAACCGTCGAGACCGCGGGGAGTGCGGCCGGCGCCGAGGGTGGAACAATCCATCCGACGACCGTGGAGGACCTCGCGCCATTGCTCGCATTCGCGCAACTGGTCGTGTTCGTGCCCGGGTACGGCATGGCTGTCGCACGCGCGCAGCACGAGGTCAAAGAGCTCGCAGACGAGCTCGAGAAGCGCGGCGTCACAGTCGAGTACGCGATCCATCCGGTTGCCGGACGCATGCCCGGGCATATGAACGTGCTGCTCGCCGAGGCGAACGTCCCCTACCCCCAGCTCAAGGAGATGGACGCCGTCAACGGCGATTTCCCGCGCACCGATGTTGCTGTCGTCATTGGCGCGAACGACGTGGTCAACCCCGCCGCGCGGACCCAGACGAACAGCCCAATCTACGGGATGCCGATCCTCGACGTCGATCAGGCGAAGACCGTCGTCGTCCTGAAGCGCAGCATGGCGACCGGGTTTGCCGGCGTGGACAACCCGCTCTTCTACAAGCCGAACACGCTCATGCTCTTCGGCGACGCGCGCACCTCGGTGGCAGCCCTGGTCGCCGAGGTCAAGAAGCAGTAGGCGGGACCTTGCCTGTGGACGCCACGCTGCGCAGGGCGTTGAGCAGGTCGGCCGGAGCGGTGTCCTTCACCACATAGCCCACCGCACCGCTCTTCAGCGCCTCGACCATGCGCTCGTGCCCACCAAACGAGGTCAGCATCATCACGCGCGTCCCGGGGGCACGCTCCACGAGGCGTCGCGTCGCTTCGATGCCACCCATGCCGGGCATCGACATGTCCATGAGCACGACGTCCGGGTGCAATTCCTGCGCCATCTCCAGAGCCTGCTCGCCCGAGTTGGCCATGCCGACCACCTCGATATCCGGCTCGTGACCGAGAAACGACGCAAGCCCTTTGCGAACGACCGGATGGTCGTCCACGATCATGACGCGAGTAGCTGCTGGAGACATCTGCAATTTACTCTACTCGATGGGCAGCGTCAAAACGACGAGCGTGCCACGACCGGGTTCGGAGTCGATGGTGAGCGTGCCGCCTGCTTCTTCTGCAAGTTCGACGATGGCGGCCGTGCCAAGGTGTCCTTCAGCACGGCGACGCTCCATGTCCTTCGCGCTGAAGCCTTTTCCATCGTCCTGGATGCTCAGGATCGCAGAGCCGTCCTCGGTGCTCAACTCGACCTTGACGTTCTTCGCGTGTGCATGCGCCGCGACGTTGCGAAGCACCTCATGAGCGACCCTGAAGATCAGCGCCGCGCGATCTTCACGAAGCCGAAGATTGGGGGGGAGGTCGAGCTCTGCGTTGGTGCCCTTGCGCTTCATCTCCCGGAGCACCTCGAGCAGCGCTGCCTGCAGGCCCTCGCGACGCAGGGTCGGAGGTGCGAGCTCGATGATCAGTGTCCGCAAGTCCTTCATGGCGCCGCGCGCTTCGTCTGCGGAGGTCTCGAGCAGATCGAGGAGCTCCCGGTACCCGTTTCCGTGCTCTGCTTGTCCCTTGAGCTGTGAGGCTTCGGCCGAGAGTGCGAACGCGATCCCCGCGAGATTCTGGACCACACCATCGTGGAGATCGCGCGCGATCCGCCGCCGCTCCGCCTCTGATGCCTCCACCGCCTTCTGGAGCAGTCCCTCGCGCTCCTTCTGATGTGCCGTGCGCTCAATCTCCGCCTCGTGCACGTTGCGCGTGTAGCGGATGAGAAAACCATGGAGCAGGATGAGCGGTGCCAGCAAGGCGATGAATCCGACCGTGTCGTATGGCGGCACCGACATCGCGACGAATGCGAACGCAGCAAACCCGTATCCGATGCTGTACGGCAGCACCGATATGCGCGACCGCACCACCTGTGCGATCGGCACGCGCCGGTCGGAAAGGTGAATCACCACGGCAACGAATCCCGAGTTGACCACGAAATGCACGACGCCGGCAGCCAACCCGCCGACGAGTTCCTTGCCGGTGCCGTTGATGGTCCCTGGGTTGACCGCCGCAAAGACCAGCCAGGCCGAAACGTTGGCAAGAAAGGCGTTCGAGACGTTGAACGTCGTCCGAAACCAACCGTTGTGGTTCCGCATTGAGACACCGAACGGCTCGGCGACTGCTCCTACCAAAGCGCCCACGGGCCCGAACGTGACAGCGAGGCCGAGATGGATGAACACACTCGGCGCCCACTGGACCTGGTTGGAGCCCGGGAGTCGGACCGCGAAGACCGACATGAGAAAGATCGTGACGCCCCCGACAACCAGAGTCAGTGGCTGCTGCAGCGGCTGCAGTTCGACGTGGATGTCCTGACGAAACGTTATGAGAAGGACGCCCACCAACAACGCCGCCAGAGCTGTGCCGACGACGTATGCCACCAGCGTCGGCGTATACGCGACGGGTCCCAGGGCAGGCGACTTTGGCAGCAACTCGTAGACGCGTCGCCCCAGAGCGGCTGCCCGCACTTTTCCACCGACGCTCTGCGCTTGCTTGCGCGGCGCGACCAACTCTTGCGCCATGTGATCGATCCTATTCTGCGCAGGCGACACGAGGCCCTCTGCGTGACAGGATTGTCGGGGACGCCGCGCCGAACTGCTTGCTGTAGCTGCTGTTTGACGCGTGCGCGCGCATCATTGCGCCAATCGCGTCAGTGACCAGAATGCGCAGACCGTGCGAAGAAATGTGAACGCACGATCAAACGCATTGGTCTTAAGCCCTGAGCGGTCCGGGACGGTTACAGTACGCGCAACAGCAACCGCGCCCTCGGTCGGATTCGAAACTACCGACGGCGCAATTTTAAGGAGATCCCATGGCTACTTGGGGCGATATCGAAACCTGGGGTTAGCCGTTCCCCACTGTAGGGAGCCTCTGTGACGAACCATTGGGTAATCTCGTGACAGCCCGATAACGGGTCGATCGCGTCATTATCACGGAGGGGGCCCACGCGGCGGGCTACCGGGTGCGCAATGCGGCGCATTCGGCCCCGGGTTGGGCCTTGCTCGCGTACGCTTGCGTCGCGATCGAGAACTCCAAAAAGGAAACGACGCTGAAAGCTTCGGCGGATGCGTCCACCGGCAGATCGCGCGCACCGAGACGCGCGCTGAGCCCGTCTGTTCGGTTGCTGAGTGCCGCAGGCATCTCGTTCTACGGTGACTGGCTCACGACGGTGGCACTCCTCGTGCTGCTCTACCGCCTGACGCATTCCCCGATTGGTCCGACCGTTTACATGCTGGCGCGCGTCGCACCACGATTGGTAGGGCCATTCCCGGGTGGTGCGCTTGCCGATCGCTACGGTCCGGCGCGCATCGCTGCGACGTGCGCCGTCATTCAGGGTGTGCTCACAGCATCGATTGTCGTGTTTGCTGACAGCAGGCTCAT
Source organism: Candidatus Dormiibacterota bacterium (assembly GCA_963791435.1). Classification (GTDB taxonomy): domain Bacteria; phylum Chloroflexota; class Dormibacteria; order Aeolococcales; family Aeolococcaceae; genus Palsa-851. The sequence continues at coordinate 231,722 of CAWBSL010000002.1, read as the reverse complement.
CTGGCCGATCTTCGTGGTGGTCGCGCTGGCGCAACTCCTGAACTCCGCAGCGCAACCGTCCTATACGGCAATGGTCCCGCGCGTGACGGGGCCGGCCGGGCTCGGTCGCGTCCAGGGTGCGCTCTCCGCGTTGAACGCGTCCAGCGTCCTCGTCTCCCCGGCAATCGGCGCGCTGGTCCTCAACTTCACCGCCCCGGAGCTGCTCATCGGAATCGACGCCGCGACCTTTCTGGTATCAGCGGCCCTGGTGGCCACCCTCGCGGGGGTGGGCAATACCTCGGCAGTGCCGGTCCTCAGCCCTCGGAGCATGGCTGCCGGGGTGCCGGTCGTGCTTCGCGACCCGATGCTTCGTCTACTTGCGGCCGCCTACGTCTCGAACGCTGCAGCGGTCACAGCTCTCCAGGCGGTGCTCGTGGTTGCTGCGGCAAGTCGCTTCGGGCACGACACCGCAGTCGGCTGGCTGTACGCGGCGGTGGGTGCGGGCGCCGTCATCGGCACGCTTCCGGTGATGCGTCGAACGCCGGCCCGGGTGGCAACCCAATCCATCGTGCTGGGGACGGGGCTCGAGCTCGTCCCGCTCGCGGCCTTCGTCTTCGTCACGGCCCTGCCTCTCGCCATGGCGCTGCTCTTCGTGAGCGGTGTCGGCGGGACCCTGTACCAGACGAGAGGTGCGGTCGGCCTCCAGCAACGCACACCGCGCGAACTGGTCGGCCGCACCTCCGCGGTGGTGCGTTTCGGCGGGTACCTCGGCATGCTGCTCGGTGCGGTTGCGGCGGTCTCTCTCGTGCAGCCCTTGGGCTGGGAGGCGACCGTCCTCATCGTCTGTGCCGTCGGCGCGACGCTCCTCTTCGTCACTGCGGTCAGCGAGAGCCGCCCCGCCGGCTGATGTGTCCTGCTTCTTCACCCCGAGCGCGGTGTGAGGAGCTGGGAATCCACGCAAAAACTTGTTCAGATGCGGTGAACAGTTGTAAACGCCGCCCAAGCCCGCCGAACGCTGCGACCGACGACATCGCATCCTCTCCACTGCGAGCTCCGGCATCTGTGTGCCGCGGTGAGCAGCGCCGGCGGAATCCATGGAGGCGGAAATGACAGCAGGCACTGGCTGGGGCTGATCCCGGTCTGTTGAGTCCCGAGTTCGCTCGGGTATCTGAATCCGTTGGTGCGACGTCGTGGGGAGTGACCTGCGGCGTCGCGCCTCGTCTTTCCACCACCGCCCCAGGAGTGATATGCCGATCGACTCCGCTCGCTTCTTCCCGCGCGAAGCACGAGTCGCGCAGCGAGGAGACCGGTCAGGACGGCTGCTGGTCGCTGCCGGCATCTCCACGTACGGCGACTGGCTGACCGTCGTTGCGCTCGGGGTCCTGCTGTTTCAACTGACGCATCAGGCCGAAGCCCCTGCCCTCTACATCCTGGCCCGCTTTGCGCCAAAGGTCCTCGGCCCGACGCTGGGTGGTTCGCTCGCGGATCGCTACGGCCCCAGCGGGGTGGCCGGCCTGGCGGCGCTCGGGCAGTGCGTGCTCACGGGTGCGATCGTCCTTTTTGCCGCCGACGGCACGATCTGGGCGATACTCGTCGCCGTCGCCTGCGCCGGATTCCTCGGGTCGGTGGCGCAGCCGGGCTACAGCGCCACGATCCCGCGGGTCACGTCGGCGCCCCGCCTGCTGCGCGTCAACGCGATCTACAGCGGGCTCTTCGAATCGAGCGTTCTGATCGCACCCGTGATCGGCGCGCTCCTGCTCCCCTTCATCCGGGCGGAGTTCCTGGTCGCCGCAGACGCGCTCAGCTTTGCCATCGCCGGCGTATTGATGCTGTCGCTTCGGGTGCGGCCGGCCGGCGGTCTGCGGGCGTGGGAGCGGGACCGCGAGCGCGCCGTCGGCGTTGTGGCCCGCGACCCGATGCTTCGTGCCTTCGCAGCGGCCTCCTTCTGGAGTGCCGCCGCGATCACTGCACTCCAGGCGGTGCTGGTGGTCGCCGCGGCGCAACGGCTCGGCCACGCGACCGACGTCGGCTGGCTCTACGCGGCTGTCGGAGCGGGCGGCGTCGCCGGCAGCGTGGTGCTGCTCCGCTGGACACCGCGCACCATCGGTGCCCGGGGCATCGCCCTGGGCTTCGTGGTCGAGGTGATTCCGCTTGGGGTTTTCGCGCTGGTGGGCGGTCTCCTCCCTGCGATCGGCCTCCTGTTCGTCAGCACCGCTGCGGCCGCCCTCTATCAGACTCGCGCGCAGACGGCGATGCAACAGCGAGTGCCGGCTGAGTTGCTCGGCAGGGTGAACGAACTCATCCGCCTGCTCATCTACTCGGGCATGCTCGTCGGGGCGGTCGCGGCGGTGGACCTGGTAGAGCCACTTGGATGGGCGCTCCTCGTCGAAGGGAGCGCGGCAATTGCGGTGGTCGCGTTCATCCCGGCAGCGCTCACGTACCGCCGGGGACCACAGCGTCCCGACGAAGTCACCCTCGCCGGGACACCGATGGTCCTGGTGTCAGATCAGACGGCGACCGCCTCGCGGACTTCCTTCTCGATGGGCAGGCCGACCGAGTTGCCCCACTCGCTCCACGATCCGTCGTAATTGCTGACGTTCGGGAAACCGAGCAGGTAGCTCAGCACGAACCACGTGTGTGAGGATCGCTCGCCGATCCGGCAGTACGTGATCACCGACTTGTCACCCGTCACGCCCTGCGCGGCGTAGAGCTCGCGGAGTGCATCGGCCGGCTTGAACGTGTCGTCGTCCTGGATCGCCTGCGCCCAGGGGATGTTGGCCGCACCGGGAATGTGCCCGCTGCGCTGCGCACCCTCGTTCGAGTACTCGGGCGGCGCCGAGATCTCTCCCTTGAACTCCGCGGGAGAGCGGACGTCCACGAGTGCACGCCCCGACACGCCGAGCGCCTTCTCGACGTCGCCGCGGAAGCTGCGGATCGAGCTGTCGGCCTCGGACGCCTTGTAGCTGGTCGCAGTGAACGACGGGGTCTCCTCGGTCACCTCGCGGCCCTCGTCGATCCACTTGCGCCGGCCGCCGTTGAGCAGGCGGATGTCAGCGTGGCCGTAGATCCGGAACGTCCAGAACGCGAACGCAGCGAACCAGTTGCGGAAATCCCCGTACAGCACGAGCGTCGTGTCCGGGGTCGCGCCGACCCTCGAGAGGAGTTGCTCGAACTGCTCCTTGGAGAGGATGTCGCGGCGAACGGTGTCGTTGATGTCGCGCTTCCAGTCGACGAGCGCGGCGCCCGGGATATGCCCCAGCTCGTAGGAGGCAGACGGGTCGTAGTCCACTTCGAGGACTCGTACCGTCGGATCGGTGAGGTGTCCGGCCAGCCAGTCGGTGGTGACCAGCACTTCGGGATGGGCGTATTCGGTCATGGGGAAAAGGCTCCTGTGCTATTTGCTCGCGCACGCGGCGGGACACCGCGCGGCCTGGGAATGTCGGACGCGAGGCGCTGCGCCGTCGCGTTCGGAGAATATCGGTGCCTAGGCTGGACAGCTCGCCCTGTCAGACCGGCAGCGTCCCCAGTCGAGCCAGCGACGGCGGGTCAGCCGTGGCGTGTCCATGCCATCGATCGTATGGAATCCTGACTGCGCAAGTCAAGTTTCATTCGCGCGCCACGTGGAAAAGTACGATCCACTGCCATGGCACAGGAGTACGACGACGCCACACCAACGCTCGACGCGGCCGATATGGCGGTGGTCACGAAGCTGGGCGTCCGGCGCCAGGCCCAGGTCGGCGAGTACCTCTACCGCGAGGGCGACGTCGCGTACGACTTCTTCGTCCTTGTCAGCGCGGAAGTCGACATCGTGGTCGCGGTCGACGGTGACGAGCGGGTCATCATTCACCACGGACCGGGGCGGTTTCTTGGCGAGCTGAACATGCTCAGCGGGCTGCGGGTGTTCGTCTCCGCCCGGGTCACCATCCCGGGCGAGGTCGTCGCGATCCCCCGAGACCGGCTTCGGCAACTCATGGCGACGGATCCCCGGCTCGGAAACACGATCCTGGCCGCGTTCGTCGCCCGCCGGGGCCTGCTCATGACGGGTGCCGCGCCGGCGATCCGGGTGATCGGATCGCAGTACTCACCGGAATCGCTCAGCATCAGGGAGTTCCTGACACGGACCCGGGTGCCCCACGAGTGGCTGGACGCGGATCGTGACCCTCAGGTGGAAGCGCTGCTTGCGCACTTCGGGGTTGCCGCCACGGAGCTGCCGTTGGTGATCGCCACCGGCACGGTGCTGCGCCGGGCAACTCCGGGCGACGTCGCCTCCTATCTCCAGTTGACCGTCGACAGCCTGCCGAACCGCTGCTTCGACCTGCTCGTGGTCGGCGGCGGCCCAGCCGGGCTGGCGGCGGCCGTCTACGGGGCCTCCGAAGGGTTGCGCACGCTCGGACTGGACATGACCGCGCCCGGCGGCCAGGCGGGGATGAGCTCGCGCATCGAGAACTACCTGGGATTTCCGATGGGCATCTCCGGTGCGGAGCTGACCCAACGGGCGATCATCCAGGCCGAGAAGTTCGGGGCCAGCCTCACCGCACCGTGCACCGTCGCCTCACTCGGCTCTCGCGCCGGGCATCTCGTGGCGAAGTTGAGCGACGGCAGCGAGGTAGCCGGTCGGGCCGTCATCGCCGCGACCGGCGCCTCATATCGGCGCCTCGGGGCTGCGCGGCTCGGCGACTTCGAGGGCAAGGGCGTGTATTACGCCGCCACCGAGATCGAGGCGCGGATGTGCGGCACGTCACCCGTTGTGGTCGTCGGCGGCGGTAACTCGGCCGGCCAGGCGGCCATCTTCCTCAGCCAGGGTGGGTGCGCGGTCACCCTCGTCATCCGCGGCGCGGATCTCGGCAAGGACATGTCGCGGTATCTGACCGAACGCATCGAGGCCGACCCCCACATCACGCTGCAGAGTCAGACGAACGTCCTTGCGCTGCATGGAGACGAGACGCTGCGGGCGGTGCAACTGGGTGGCCCGGACGGCACCACGGAGCTCAGCTGCAGCGGGCTGTTCTCGTTCATCGGCGCGGACCCTTCCTCGGGGTGGCTCAACGGCTGCGCGGCCCTTGACGAAGCGGGCTTTGTCGTGACCGACCTGTCGCTCTCGCCGGAGCAGCTCGGGGATGACTGGCGGACGCTCGGCAGAACGCCGCTGCCGTTCGAGACGAGCCATCCAGGCCTCTTCGCCGTCGGCGACCTTCGCTCCGGCTCCACCAAACGTGTGGCGGCTGCGGTTGGTGAGGGTTCGGCCTCAGTGCGATCCGTCCATCAGTATCTGGCGTTCTAACCACTCCCGCGGCAGCCGACGTATCGTCGCGAGGCGCTTCGCCGCTCAGCCTGCGCCGCCAAGAACCTGATCCGCCGAGATCAGCCGGCGCTCGTCCGCCTGGCCAGCACGTACACGCGCCTGGTCTGGACCTCCACATCGGGATATGGCGCCCGAACCAGCTGTGCCACCGCGGTGAACCCGGCCGAGGTGATCTCGGCAGCGAGCTGGTCGGCCTCGAAGAAGCGGAAATCCATGTCCACGCTGACGCCGAGCATGTCGTCGGCATGCACCGTGGCGTCTCCGTGGTCGCCGAGGTGGACGGCGACGAGGAGCAGTCCCCCATCGACCACGGTGCGGTGGAACTCATGAAGGGCGGCGCGAAGCTCCTGGTCGCTGGTCAGGTGGATGAGCGAATAGAAGGCGATCAACCCCTGCCAGCGGCCGTCGGCCGCCTCGAGCGCGGTCATGGTCCCGACCTCGAACGTCACGTTCGGGTGCAGTTCGCGAGCCCTCACGATCATCGCCGGTGAGAGATCGATCCCAGTCACCGTGAGCCCCTTGTCGGCAAGGAACGCGCCGATATGGCCAGGACCGCATCCCGCGTCGCAGACCGATGCGGCGGCACCGAACCCACCCAGGATCTGCTCGGCGAAGGCACCGAGGAGCGCGCGATCGAGCGGCTTGTGGACCAGTTCCCCATGCACGCGCTCGACATAGGCATCGGTCACCGCGTCGTAGCTGGCACGAACGCGTCTCTGGTGATCCCGTTCGCCGTCGCTGCCTGGTATGTTCGCGACGTCATGCGCCCTTGGACCGCCCGCGCCCTCGCTGCCGGTGTGGACGCGCTGTGCCTCGCCATCTTCGTGGCTCTCGGACGCGTTTCTCACGACATCTCCTCAGGAATCGCCTGGTATCTCACCGTGCTCTGGCCGTTTCTCCTGGGCTGGTTCGTCGCGGCACTGGCGTTTGGCGTGTACAAGTCGCCGCTCGATCGCTGGTGGATGCTCGCCGGCACGTGGATCGTCGGGTGCGCGATCGCGCTCGGCTTGCGCGCCGCGGTCACGAATCGCACCACCCCGATCGCGTTCATCATCGTCACCTACATCTTCATCGGTTTGACGACCTTCGGATGGCGGCTCTTCATGTTCGGCCTCGCATGGGTGCGCAGCCGCGAATCGATCCCGCCTCGGATCAGCTGATCACCCGCCGGCCGGACAGCGAAGCAACCCGCCCCTACACTCGATCCATGCTCGGTGTCGCGCTCCTGCTCGTGCTCGCCGCCGGCATCTGCGCGCTGATCCTCTGGGGAATGCGCCTCCCACCCACCCGGCCGCGTCCGCGCAGCCGCTATCGGGGCCCAACCTTCATGTCTGTCGATCGCAAACTCAAGCGCAAGAAGCCACCCGACTGATCCGCCGCCTTCACTCGCGGAGCTGGAACGGCACCGAGGTGACCACGACGCCGGGGTGACGCAGCAACGCGAGCTTGAAGGCAAGCTCGGATTGGTTGTGCAGCAAGGTCTGGTACCAGGCGTGGGGGAGCACGTCGGGGAGGACCACGGTGACGGTGTGATCACCTTCCTGGTGGCACTGGTCGATGAAGCTGATCACCGGCTCGATGAGCTCGCGATACGGGGAGCGGAGCAGGCGGAGCTCAATGGTGGGCGCCCATCGCTTCCATCGTTGCGGCAGCGTCTTGTCGCGCTCGTCGTCTGTGTCGACAGTGACATGCACCGCGGTGATGCGGTTCGCGGTGGTGATGCTCAACGCATACTCCACAGCCGCGGCGCTGGCGGCGTTGAGGTCGTTGATCGGCACGATCACCCGCTGCTTGCCCACGGTGTGGCGTTTGGGTACCTGTGCCAGTTCGGCGCGCGTGTGACGGTAGTGGCGATGAATCGCCCAGAACCCAACGGAGAGCACGGGCACTGCGACGAGCACGATCCACGCGCCCTCGAGGAATTTCGTGCTCGCCACGATGATCGCGACCGCACCGGTCGTGACGGCGCCGACGGCGTTGATGGAGAGCTTCATGTGCCACCTGCGCTCGTGGTGGTGCATCCAGTGGACCACCATCCCTGCCTGCGACAGCGTGAAGCAGATGAACACGCCCACTGCGAAGAGTGGGATGAGCGCGTGCGTGCTGCCGCCGAAGCCGATGACCAGCGCGATCGCGAGCAGGCCGATGACGATGATTCCGTTTGAGTACGCGAGCTTCAAGCCGCGATGGCTGAACTGATGCGGGAAGTAGTCGTCGCGCGACATCACCGCCGCGAGACGCGGAAAGCCGTTGAAGGACGTATTGGCCGCGAGCAGCAGGATCGCCGCTGACGAGATCTGCACGATGAAGAACAGCGGGCTGTTCGGCGCCGTCGCCTGACCGATCTGGGCGATGACGTTGGTCTTGTCGGTCGGGATCGCGCCGATGCTTCGTCCGAGCAGCGCGACGCCGAGAAAGAGCACGCCGAGCAGACAGGCAATGATCGTCAGCGTGCGGGCGCCGTTACGCGAACTCGGGCGGCTGGAATGCGGGAACACCGTTGGCGATTGCCTCCACGCCGGTCATCGCCGTGCAGCCACCCGCGAAGGCCCGGAGCACCAGGAAGAGGCTCACTCCCTCGGTCGCGCTCGGCAGCGCATGCAGATGCTGGGGCGGATTGCCGGTCGCGATCCGGAACGCCGCCCACGCGAGCAGCGCTCCGAGCGAGAGCACGAAGACGTATGTCGGGATGATGAACGCAGCCCCGGCCTCGCGAACACCGCGAAGGTTGATGACCATCAGCACGACGATCGCCACCACGTCGATGACCACACGATAGTTGTTGATCCCGGGCGCGAAGGCGATGAGCGCGGCAACTCCGGCGGTCACTGATACCGCCACCGTTGTCAGGTAGTCGACCATCAGCGCGCCGGCGGCGACGAGGCCCGCGGTGCGTCCGAGATTCCTGCTCGCCACGGTGAATGACCCGCCGCCGTTCGGATAGGCGTGGATGGTCTGCCGGTAGGAGAACGCGACGATCGCGAGCAGCAGCGCGATAGCCCCTGCGATCGGGATGTCGAACGCCACGCCTGCCGATCCGGCGAGCAGCAGCACATAGAGAATCTCGTCCGGCCCGTACGCCACCGACGACAGCGCGTCGAGACCGAAGGCGCCGATCGCCGCGGTTTTGGTCAGGCGTTCGTGCTGCTGCGCGGAACTGGGCAGCGGCCGACCGAGGAGGGCGCGACCCAGTACTCGCATCCGGCCGGATTATCACACGGCTGACGAAGCCCGGTCGGTGGGCAGGGACCGCGAGTCGCGCCTCGCGGTCCCTCGCTCACATCAGGTCAGTCGCTTGGGATGCCGCTCGACGGCGGTGTCGACGCGGCTCCGGTGTACGTGGTGATGGCACCGGTCGCGGTGTCATCGGTGGTCTCGATCGGACCGAGCGAGCTGATGGTGCCGGTCGCATCGACGGTGACCATCTCAACTCCGGTGAATCCGTTGTGGTCAGTCGATGAGTACGCGTACGGGGTGAGCCCCGGCCCGTCAGTCCAATGGCTGTTCTGGACCGCGGCGATGATGCTCGCCCGCGTTGGGTTCTGGCCCGCGGCCCTCAGCGCCTGCACAAAGGTGTACGCCTCGGACATGCCGTACTCGACGTTCCCGTCCCACGGCAACGATGGCGCGTACGTCGCCTCGATGCTCTTGAACAGGCTGACCCATGGGTTCGACGCATCGGTCAGGATCGGCAGGTACGTGTCGCTGATCGTCCCGCCGATGAGGCCCGCCGGCAGAGCCTTGCCGAGCGACCCACCCGTGAGGATGGACGCGAGTGTCGGCGGGTCGGACCCGACGTTGCTCACGACAAACTGCGGGTGATAGTTGAGGCCCGCCGCGCTCGCCTCGGCGATGGCCGTGAAGAGCGGCACCGAGAAGCTCACGATCACCTGGACTCCCGCTGCCTGGAGTCCCGCGATCGTGGCACCAACGGCCATCGCGCCGGCCGCTGTCGGTGTGTAGTACCCAGGGGTCGCGTCGACGTTGAGGCCCTTGCCCTGCAACGAGTCCTGGACGCCGTTGAACCCGTCGGTACCGAACTCATCGTTCGGTCCCTGCAGGAAGTACCCGATCTTCTTGCTCGCGAAGTTCTGCGCGATGTACTGACCGAGGATCTTGCCTTCAATGGTGTAGTTCGGCTGCCATCCGAAGGTGTCGGGATACGTTCCGACATTGTTCCAGCAGTTGCACCCCGAGGCGACGAAGAGGTCCGGGACGTGCTCGGAGTTGATGTACTGGACGACGGATAGATGCGTCGGCGTCCCCAGCGCCTGGAACATGGCGAACACGTTGTCCTGAAGGATTAGCTTATGCGTCTGGGTCGACGTGCTCGTCGGGTTGTACTGGTCGTCGAGGAACGTGTAGTTGATGGTGCGGCCGTTGACGCCGCCGTGGGCATTCACGTACTTGAAGTACGCATTCGCGGCGGGCGCGATCTCCGAGTATCCCGGCGCCGCAGGACCGGTGAGCGGCTGGGTGCTGCCGATGGTCACGGTGGTCGCGGTGACGCCCGGCGCCGATGCGGTGTTGGCCGTCGACGTTGGCGAGGAGCTGCCGCAGGCGGCGGTCAGCAATGCTGCCGCTCCTCCGACGGCCACCACCGCCCAGGTCCTCGACCTAGTGATCTCTGGTCGCATGCGCGTGCTCCTTGTGTGGACTGATGCCGATTGCTGGAGTCATTGAGAAGGCGCCTCCGGCGCCGCCGGGAGTGCACCGGCTTGTCGACTGGATCGAAGCATCCGGCGCCCGAGTTGGAGGATCGAAGCAACCCCGCCGGCGATTCCCCGCGGGAAGACGAGGATGGCGACGATGAGCACGATCCCGTAGATGGCCATGGGAACATTGTTGGCCACATTGCTCGAGAGATTCAGGCTGCTGGCGAGACCACCGGTCCACAGGGGCAGGTAGACGAGGATGAAGGAGCCGAGCACCGCGCCGCTGAGGCTCCCGAGCCCACCGATCACGACCGCGGTGAGCAGCGACAGCGACAGCGTGAGGGTGAACCCGCTCGGCGATGTGACCGTGACCCAGTACGCGAACAGGGATCCCGCGAGACCTGCGCACGCAGCGCTGACGATGTAGGCGAGCACCTGGGTCCGCCCCACGTCGATGCCGGACAGCCGCGCGGCGACCTCGTTGTCGCGAACCATGCGGAAGCGCCTGCCCGTGGCACTGCGAACCAGATTCGCGAGGAGGAAGAACGTGATCACCGCCGCTGCGAGGGTGATCCATGCAAGCCACTGCTCCGGCGTGAAATTGACTCCGAGAAAGGCGGGCGGGTTCGGCGATGGAACGCTCAATCCCTGGTTGCCTCCGAACACGCTGGCGAAGTGCGACGGCACCTGCGGCAGCGCAACGGCAAGCGCAAGCGTCGCGCCGGCAAGGTACGGGCCGCGCAGCCGCGCGCCGGCGATGCCGACGATTGCGCCGGCGATTCCGGTGGTCAGTATCGATGCGAGCACCACCAGGATGAGCGGCAGATCGTCGTGCCACGTGAGGAGCACCGACGTCGTATACGCACCGATCATCATCAGCGCGCCGTGACCGAGCGAGACCTGGCCGTTGATGCCGGTCAATACGGTGAGGCCCGCAGCCGATATCGAGAAGATCGCCACCTCGGTGATGTTGTAGTTGGTGAAGGGGTCGAACACGAACGATGTGAGCAGGAGCAGCACGATCGCCAGCGCCAGAAAGAAGAGCCCATGGCGCACCAGCGTGGAGGCGCGCAGTCGAGCGGTCATACCTGGCGTTGCCTGCCGAACGTGAACAGTCCCTGCGGCCGAAGCATGAGCACCACGATGAGGATCACAAATCCGCCGAGCGGAGCGAGGTCGGACCCGATATATCCGCTGACATAGCTCAGCGCCAGTCCCACACCGGCTGCTCCTGCAACCGCACCGACCGGGCTCTCCAGGCCTCCGATGATGGCGCCCGTGAAACCGAACACGAGGACCTCATCCATGTTGCTCGCGTAGAGGTACACCGAGGGCGCGGCGAGCATCCCCGCAAGTGCTCCGAGCAGCGCAGCCAGGCCCCATCCAAGGGTCAGCATCCTGCCGACGCGGATGCCGAGGATGCGGGCGATCTCCGGGTTGAACGCGGCGGCGCGCATACGCAACCCGAGTGTGGTGCGCTGGAAGACAAAGAAGAGCAGCAGCATCGCGATCAGGACCGCGCCGATCGTGAAGAGATCGAACGGCGAGATGTCGAGCGTCGTCGTCCCCGCAACGAGGTCGATGTTCGAGACCGGCACTGGGAACGACTGCGTCTGCCCGCCGAAGAGCATCGGCGCAATTGCCTCGAGGAGGATGAGCACACCGAGGCTGAGGATCACGGCATTCAGCGGCGGTCGTGACTCGACCGGACGCACGAGAACGCGTTCTGTCACCGCGCCGATGGCCAGGCCCGTCGCGAGCGCGACGATGAAGCCCAACCAGTACGGCGCGCCGTGACGGATCACCTCGAGTGCGATGTAGGTCGTGAACATCGCCATCGCGCCCTGGGCGTAGTTGATGATCCGTGTCGCGCGAAAGATCATCACGAGCGCCAGGGCCACCGCCGCGTACACGGCTCCGTTTGTGATCCCGTCGACGGTGTAGATGAAGAAGAGGGGCACGGTCAGAAGCCCAGGTATGCGTGGCGCAACGCGTCGTCGCCTGCCAGGCGCTCGGCGCTGTCGCGCAATTCGACCTTGCCGAGCGCCAGGACGATGGCCTGGTCCGCGACCGACAACGCGGATCGTGCGTTCTGCTCGATGAGCAGCACGCTCAATTTCCGCTCGACCACCAACGTGACCAGGCGTTGCATGATCTGCGCAAGCAGCCCGCCGGCGAGCCCGAGCGAGGGCTCGTCGAGGAGCAGCGCGGTGGGCCGCGCCACCATCGCCCTGCCGATGGAGAGCATCTGCCGCTCTCCCCCACTGAGGTTCGATGCGCTCACGCTGCGGCGGACCCGAAGCGGTGGAAAGAGCTCGTACGCCTCCTCGATGGCGACGCGCTGATCCGCACGATCGCGGCGCCAGAGACCGCCGAGGCGGAGGTTCTCATCGACCGTCAGTTCGCTGACGATTCCATGTCCCTCGGGGACATGACCGACACCGAGGCGCGCGATCCCCTCGGGTGAACGGCCGACCAGCTGCTGGTCGCCCAGCATGACCGAGCCACTGCGCGGCTTGACCAGTCCTGAGATGGTCCGGACCAGCGTGGTCTTGCCCGCGCCGTTGGCGCCGAGGACTGCCGTGATGCTGCCCTCGGGAACCGACAACGTCACGCGATCGAGTGCGATGACACCGCCGTACCCGACGGTGAGATCGGTGATCTCAAGCATGCGCAACCTTCTGCCCGAGGTACGCGGTCGCGACCTCATTGTTGGCGCGAATCTCCGCCGGCGGACCGGATGCGATCACCTGTCCGAGGTTGAGCACGGTGATGGTGTCGCTCACCGCCATCACCATGTCGACGTGATGCTCGACGAGCGCGATCGCGGTCCGCTCGCGCAGGACACGCAGCAGATCGATGAGATCGTTGACGTCGGTTGCGGAGAGTCCGCTTGCCGGCTCATCGAGGAGCAGCAACGAAGGGTGGGCCATGAGTGCGCGGGCGATGATCACTCGCTTCTGGACGCCATGTGGCAGCACCCCGGGATACGATGCGGCGCGATCGGCGACGCCGAGTTCGGTGAGGCGTTCCATCGCCTCGTCCCGCAGCGTCCCGGTGCGGGTGTCGGCGCTCGGGAAGGCCAGCATGTCCGCCGCCAGCCGCGTGCGCGACGGTGCGCCCGCGATCACGTTCTCGAGCACGGTGAGGGTCGGCCAGAGCCCGAGCCCCTGCAAGGTGCGAGCGATCCCCATGTGCGCAAGCCGCCAGGCCGGCAGACCGAGCAGCGAATTCCCCTGGTACGAGATGGTGCCGGCCACCGGTGTGACAAATCTCGAGATGGCGTTGAAGAGCGTCGTCTTTCCCGCACCGTTCGGCCCGATGACGCCGACGATCTCGTTGGCGTGCACCGTCAGCGACACGCCGTCGAGGGCGACCACGCCTTCGAAGCGCACGTCGATCCCCGCGACGTCGAGCACCACAGGCTTTGCGCCGGGTGTCAGTGCTGACACGCTATGGCGTCCCTACCAACCCCATAAGTGCCCGCAGGGTACAGCGATCACCCAGCCTCTGCCATGGTCCGTCAGGGTGAGGATTTAGGGTGCGAGGAACCCCGCGATTGCGGCGGCGGCGGCGGCGCTGGTCGCAATCGTGTAGTGGTTCGCTTCGATATCCACGGCTGTCGCGCTCGGGACCATCTCCGGAAAACGATCGCGATCACGTTGGGAGACGATGAAGCCGGTGCCCGGCAACATCTCGCGGCCGGCGCGCAGCAGCAGCACCGGCATGGTGAGCGAGGGCCACAGGCCGTAGACACCCGCGCCGTCGCCGAATGCGAACGCTCCCCTGCCGAAGACGACGTCCTCCATCACTGCGGCGCGGCTCGTGCGCGCGGCGACGCCGCCGCCCTCGACCGGTTGCAGCTCGTACCGAAAGTAGCGCTCCCAGTAGCTGTCCCACGGTTGGATGATCCCGATGGTCTTGATCTGCGCCAGATACGCCTCGGCTGACGGCGCCACAGCGCCGAGGCGGGCGACACCGGCGCCGATCGGGGCCTCCGTGGACGGGTCCGGGATGCCGCACAGGTCGACGAGGACCAGGCGGGCGACGCGACCGGCGGCCTGCGCGGCGGTCGCCATCGCAACCGCGGCTCCCATGGAGTGGCCGATCAGCGAGAAGGTCTCAGCCCCGAGGCGATCCGCCACCTCGAGGACGTCCGTCGCATGGTTGACCCATCCGTACGTGCCTGGCGGGCTCACCTCGCTCAGGCCACGTCCGCGCAGATCGACGCTGACGAACTGGATGCCGGGATCCAGGCGCTCCGCGAGGAACTCGAACCCCATGAGGTTCGCCGACAGCCCGGGAATGGCGAGCACCAGGGGCGCGTCCGCAGGCCCGTGGCGTCTGGCGTGGAGGCGACCTGACTTCAGGTGCAGGTCGAACTCCTCGCGTGCCACGGAGAGATCCTCCCACACGTGGCGAGGTCCGGATCTCGGAGCTACGCGATCTGCGCGTGCTCGACGAGTTCGAAGATCCTGGCCACCGTGCGCGAGCCGCCACCTCGCCAGAGGCGGTCTCAGCGGATCGCCACCAAAACCCGATTCGCCAGGTGCTGCCAGAGCGTTCCCACCTCGACGAATCCCGCGGAATGGAGCGCCGCCCGATGGAATTCGTAGCTGTGGGCCTCGTCCTCGTGCGGGTGGTTCTGCCATCGCGCGGCACGCTCGGCCACTTCTGTGGCGAGTGCCGGCTCCGCGACGGCCGCCGCCCACCACGCGTCGTAGTCCTCTGCCCCCTCCGGCGCGTCCGGCCACTCCGGTCGCACCTGGCGAGCACCGGCCGCGATGACCCGCTGGTCGTGGTCGAAGTCGAGCCGGTCACCGTCGAGGAACACGGCGCCGGGACGAAGGACGCCCCCGAGTGACTGGTAGAGGCGCACGAGTTGCTCGAGGCCGAGCCAGTGCAGTGCCGTGGTGGAGACTGCAGCGTCGTACGGCCCCGGTGACGGCAACCTGGACACCCAGTCACCGCGCAGGTCTGCGTCGACGAACTGGAGACGCTCCCGGTCGGCGAGGGCTCCCCTGCCGATGGCGAGGAGCACCGGGTCCGCGTCGATCGCCACGACCTGCGCACCGGGGATGCCGTCGAGGATGCGGGCACTCAGCGACCCCGGACCGCATCCGAGATCGAGCACTCGTGGCTCGGGTCCAGCGAAGGCCGCGACGGCGTCGACCATTGCCGTGAACCGCTCCTCACGATCCGGGATATGTCGCTGCTGCTGCGCGTCCCACCGCGCCAGCCATCCTGCAAAGTCAGCGGTACGGATCTGGGCACTCATCTCGGTGGTACGAGTACCACATCACGCCGGCGACGCCGCCGGTAGTCGCAGCGTGATCGACGTCCCATCCGCCTCGGTGCTCGTCGCGCTCACAGTCCCGCCGTGTGCCTCCACGACATCACGAACGATCGCGAGCCCGAGCCCCGAACCGCTCGACGACGTGCCCTTCACGAAACGATCGAAGACGCGCGGCAGCAGATCTGCGGGTATGCCCGTCCCGTCGTCGTGGACTGTGATCAGGATGGATGCGTCCGCGGCCACGCCGTCCACGCGGATCGTGCCACCCGGGCGTGCGTGCGCGAGAGCGTTGTTGACGAGATTGCCCAGAACACCGCGCATCCGGCCCGGGTCGGCGTTCAGCGGGGGCAGGTTGACGTCCACGTGCTCGGCAAGGCGCACCCCGGCGGCTCGCGCCTCGGCGCTGAACGCATCGAGCGTTTCATTGACGAGCACGGCGACGTCGATCGGTTCCAGACGGAGTCGCAGCGCGCCGCTCTCCGCAAGCGTGAGCGTGCTGAGGTCATCGACGAGCATCTCCAGCGACTCGGTTGCGCTGACGATCGGCGCCATGTGCTCGGGATCAGCGGGATAGATGCCGTCGGCGATCGCCTCCGCCTGGCCGCGGATGATCGAGAGTGGCGTCCGCAGCTCATGAGCGATGTCGGCGAGCACGGAACGGCGCCGCGTCTCCTCGGCCTCGAGCCGGCTGCTCATTGCGTTCATCGCGCGCGCCAGCGAGCGTAGATCCGATGGTCCGCGCACCGGCACTCGCGTGGACAAGTCGCCGCCTTCAATGCGATGCGCCCCCTCGATCAACGCTCCGACCGGTGCTGCGAGGCGCCGCAGCACGAGGATTGCCACCAGGATTGCCAGCGCACCAAGGACCAGCGCAGTCACGGCCACCGCTGTGTCGAACGGGGCGGAATTCACTGCCCCGAAGGCGCTCAGCAGCAACCACACCACACCGAAGATCGCACTGGCGAGGATGAGCAGGACGATCCCGAGGAAACACCCGATTCGCCGAGCGAGACGACGCCCGTGCCGCGGCCAGTTCTGCCCCTCACCCCACGGCGGTGCCTCGCCTTCCGGCCACCAGGGTGGACGGCGCCCACCACTCCCCCACGGCGGCCGGGAGCTCATGCGTCGCCGTCGACGAGGCGGTATCCGACCCCGAACACCGTCTGCAGGTGACGCGGCGACCGCGGATCCTGCTCGATCTTCCGGCGCAGATTCTTGACGTGCGCATCGATTGCTCGCTCGTACGACTCCACCGCGACGCCGTGGACGGCATCGAGCAGCTGCGCTCGGGTGAAGACCCGGCCCGGCTGTCTCGCCATGTGCAGGAGCAGCTGAAACTCGGTGGCGGTCAGGAGGACGTCGTGTCCATCCACCGCGACCTGCATGCGCGGCGCGTCAAGCACGATCGAATCACCGACGCGTATCACGTCGTCCAGCATCGCCGCGGACTGCGCCCGGCGCAGGACGGCTCGAACGCGGGCGACGATCTCCCTGGCACTGAAGGGCTTGGTGACGTAGTCATCCGCGCCCAGTTCCAGGCCTGCGACCCTGTCCGCCTCCTCGGTTCGCGCGGTGAGCATGATGATCGGGACGTCCCCGGCACGTCGCATCGCTCTCGCAACGTCGAGCCCGTCCATGCGCGGGAGGCTCAAATCGAGGATCACGAGGTCGGGACGGTTGCGCGAGAAGTGCTGGAGCGCGTCCTCTCCGTCGCCCGCGGTCACCACCTCGAAACCGGCGCGCTCAAGGTAATCGCGAATCAGACGAACGATCGCCGGTTCGTCATCGACGACGAGAACGCTGCTCATTGCGAATTCATCGTATGCGGCACCACGGGGCGGCGAACATCCGCCGCCCCGTCGATCGTCTGACGGAGTTCGTCAGACCGATTGCGCCGCGGGCGTCGATGCCTCGGTCTCCGACCGCTTCTGACCTGCGCCGGCGCAGCCGCCGCCCCAGGCCATGCCACGCGGTCCGAAGCCATGCCTGTTCCAACCTCGGGGGGAGAGCCCGAGAACACGAGGGAGAGCCAGCGCTCCGAGGAAGGTGATCACGATGAATCCCGGATTCTTGGTCGTGATGCCAACTGCGGTTGCGGCTCCGACGGCGACGAGGCCCCAGGCGGTGCGTCCTGCACGATACATGTCGATTCTCCAGTTGGAGGGGTTGAACGGTACGTGCATCACTCTCGCGACGAGATGTGAACCGGTTGTGAATTGCCCGCGGAGGTCTCGCGAGTTTGCCTCGCCAGGCATCACCTCACGACGCCCAGAACGGCCCCAGTCGGAGAGCTTCAACCGTTGCGCGGATCTGTACGGCACAAGCCTCAAAGAGCTCGGCGAATTCGTCGTCGCGAGGCATCGCCTCGGCGTTCCTCAAGCGCGATGCCTCAGCTCTCAGCTGAGCGTGAAGGCCTGCCAGGTTCTGGACAACACGGATATGAAGATCCCAGGCGATTCGCCGCACATCTGCGTCCACGGCTTCGCCATCCGCGGCTTGCCGGACCGTGACAATGAGCGCCGGCGACGCAAGGATGACGATCCTGGTGCGGAGATCGGTCTCCACATCACGAATCCCCGTTTGGACCTTGTCGAGGAAATCCAGGATCTCGCGATCGCCATCCACTCTGACTCGCTTCCTCACTTGCAAAGCCGATTGTGAGAGTGCGAGCGCAACGCGAGCCAGTCGCTCGACAACAACGTCGTGGAGATACCTGGCGATCCGCGCGCGCATCGCTGCTACAGCATTGACTGTCGTGATATCGACTTTCGCCGGTCTATTGGACGTCTCGCCAACGAGGCGGCGAACGAGGTCAGCGGTTTCTGCCGGCGGCGCTGTCAGGTCCACGACGCCCACCGCACCGCCTCGGGCTGCCTCGGTCTGACATTGGGCGTCCGCCGTTGCACTGAGTATCGCCACTCGCGTGCCGGGCTGAGCCTCGGTGAGCAGGCGCGCGGTTTCGATGCCGCCCCACGAGCGTTGCATCAGCACGACGTCGGGCCGCAACTCGGCGACCACGTCAAAGACGTGCTTGCCGCAGGTTGTCGTGCTCACCACCTCCATGTCCAGCTCGCAACCGAGGCACGCTGCGAGCCCGTTTCGCACGCCGCTGTGGTCATGGACGACCATGAGCCGTATCGTTGCCTTGGCCGCACGTTTCGTCACGACACTCCGATCAGATGGCGTCTGGTGTAGCGAGCCCGCGAAACAAGTATCCGGTACCCAGAGCCGCCTTCACTGCAGGACACCGTACGTCACGCTCCCCTGCCCGACTGTTCGCAAGCTGGGAACAGTCACCACCGCTCCCACCGGGCACCCCCTTCGCTATACGCCTCCGACCCGGTCGCCCGACGGTACTGAGTCCGTACGCTTCGCTCGACGTGCCAAGCCCCCTCGCAGAGACCCTGGCAGTCCTGCTGCTGGTCGCGACGCTGGGCTGTGCGATCGTCCGTCCCCGCGGACTGCCGGAAGCCGCCGTCGCCGTTCCGGCAGCCGCCCTGCTCCTGATCCTCGGCGTCCTTCCATTCGGTCAGGCGGCAACCGAGGCGCGAAGCCTTGGCCCCACGATTGGTTTCCTCGGCGCGGTGCTCGTGCTTGCCAATCTCTGTGACCGCTACGGCCTGTTCCAGGCCGCGGGCTCGTGGATGGCAGCAGGATCGCGGGGCAGACCGGTTTCACTGCTCGCGCTCGTCTTCGCCGCGGCAAGCGTCGTGACAGCGGTCCTGAGCCTCGACGCCACGGTCGTGCTGCTGACACCTGTCGTCTTCGCCACCGTCGCACGGCTCCACCTCCGTGCCAAGCCGCACGTGTATGCGTGCACCCACCTCGCAAATTCGGCGTCCCTGCTGCTGCCGGTCTCGAACCTCACCAACCTCCTCGCCTTCGGCGCGAGCGGTCTGTCGTTCGCACGATTCGGCGCAACCATGGCGCTGCCGTGGCTGGCAGCGATCGGCGTGGAGTGGCTGGTGATGCGCCGGTTCTTCGCGAGCGAACTCGTCGGCCGCGGCGCCGGCAACGGCGTGAAGCCTTTGCCGGTGCCGGTGTTCGCGACGACCGTGATCGGCTTGACCCTTATCGGATTCTTCGTCGCCTCTGCCGTCGGTGTCAGTCCGGCATTCGCGGCGCTCGCCGGGGCGCTCGTCCTCGGCGTCCCGGCCGTGGCCACTCGGAGGACAACGCTCCGCGACGTCGCGCTCTCCATCGACGTTCCATTCCTTGCCTTCGTCCTCGCGCTCGGACTTGTCGTCAAAGCGATCTCGCTCCACGGCCTCGGCGCGGTGGTGACTCACATCGTGCCGGGCGGCACCGGGCTCGGTTCGCTGCTGGCGATCGCGGCCGTCGCGGCCATCCTCGCGAACGTGATCAACAACCTGCCCGCGGCGCTGCTGCTCCTTCCTGCAGTCGCCGGCGCGGGCGCGGGTCCGGTACTCGCCGTCCTGATCGGCGTCAACACCGGACCCAACCTGACTTACGTCGGATCCCTGGCGACACTGCTCTGGCGCCGAGTGCTCATCCGTCGTGGTGAGGAACTCCCGATCAGTGAATTCCTGCGGCTCGGAGCGCTCACCGTGCCGCCGGTGCTGATCGCGGCGACGGTCGCGCTGTGGATTTCGCTCCGCGTGGTGGGTTAATGGCAGCGATGCGGATCGTCATCTGGGTGGTCGAGGGAACCTGGCAGGGGTGTGTCGATGCTGCAGTCGCGCAGTTTCCCGCTGACTCGGTGTTCACGCTGCTCCACGTCACGCCGGCGGATGTCACTGAGGCAGCGGATGCGGCGACCATCGGGCTGTTAGGACGCGGCGGCACCGGGCGTCGCACCGCAATCGCGTATGGCGACGTCGCAGGAGACGAGGCGTCGAACCTGCTGTCGGCGGCCGCGGAACGGCTCGGCCACCCGGACGCCGAGCGGATCAGCTTGCGCGGTCGCGTGGAGCGTGAGGTGGTGCGCGCCGTGGCAAGCGGAGTCGATGTCCTCGTGGTCGCTCGGGACGGCGATCACGAGCGGCTCGGCCCGCGAAGCCTCGGGCATGCCACGCGCTTCGTCGTCGATCACGCACCATGCGCGGTCCTGCTCGTGTGGCCGGATGAGACGCCTGGTATCGAGTCCATTCCCGACCCGAAGCACGGGCCGCCGCCGCCGCGTCCGCACCGTTAAGGTCTGCTCGTGCCACGCGCTCTCGTCAACGGCCTCGAGATCGAGTACGAGAGCTTCGGAGAGCCTGCGGCAACCCCGCTGCTGCTGGTGATGGGCCTCTCCTATCAGATGATCGAGTGGGACGACGAGCTCTGCGCGCTGATCGCCGACCGCGGATTTCGGGTCACGCGCTTCGACAACCGCGACTCCGGGCTCTCCTCGAAACTCGACCAACTCGGGTCCCCCGACCTGATGGGATTGCTCGCCCACACCGCCGCTCCGCCCTACACGCTCGACGACATGGCCGGCGATGCCGTCGGGGTCCTCGATGCGATGGGCGTCGGCGCCGCGCACATCGTGGGCGCTTCGATGGGCGGCATGATTGCCCAGCTGATCGCGATCAATCACCCCGAACGCGTGCCGAGTCTCACCTCGATCATGGCCACCGTCGGCGGCCCGAATGTCGTTCAAGCCGAGCCCGCTGTGGGCGCGATCCTGCTTGCGCCGCCAGGGGCGACTCGCGAGGAGCGCGTCGAGCACTCGTTCAATACCCGGCGGATCATCTTCGGCACCGGCATGCCGTTCGACGCCGAGCGTGCGCGACAGAAGGCCGAGCGAGCGGTCGATCGCTCCTTCTCACCCGAGGGCAGCCTCCGTCAGCTGGCGGCGATCCTCGTGGCGCCGGATCGAAGTCCGGCACTCGCGAAGCTGACGATCCCGACGCTGGTGATCCACGGTGAGAACGACCCGCTCGTGCCCCCCGAGAACGGCCGGCAAACGGCGGCAGCGCTCCCCGCTGCGCGCGTGATGATGATCCCGGGGATGGGCCACGCCCTCCCCCAACAGGTCTGGCCCCAGGTGGTCGACGCCATCGCGACCGTCGCTTCCTAACCCTTACGGGATCGCGTCGAAAACCGGCGAGCACATGGCGCGGAGAGCTGCCAGCAGTGACAGCCTCCGCGCCACGTGCCGCATCAACGCGATATGCCCCGACCGATGTCAGCAGCAGTCGCAGTCACAGTCGCCGGTGCCGTCACAGTCGCAGCCGCAGTCACAGGTCATGGGATCGTAGCCTCCTATCGATGACCGTCGATTGAATGCTTCGATCCTAGCGTGTTCTATCGACGGCTGTCAATGGGTAGAATAGGTCCATGCAGCAGTCTTCTTCCCCCGCTGTCGCGGCCCAGGTTGAGATTCGCCCGTTCCGCGACGACGACTGGCCCGTACTTCACGCCATTTACGCCCAGGGCATCGCCACTGGAAACGCGACCTTCGAAACCGAGGTCCCGACCTTCGAACGATGGTCGGCCGGGCATCCGCCCGAGTACCGCTTCGTTGCGGTCGTCGACGAGGCGATCGTCGGTTGGGTCGCGGCGTCACCCGTCTCCGATCGCTGCGCATATGCGGGCGTCGCGGAGCACAGCGTGTATGTCGACGAGCGGGCGCGCGGCCAGGGCGTGGGCCGCCACCTGCTCGAGGCATTCATCGCATACGCGGACACCGCCGGTATCTGGACGATTCAGAGCGGGATCTTTCCCGAGAACGTGGCGAGTGTCGAACTTCACCGGCGATGCGGGTTCCGCATCGTCGGCACCCGTGAACGCCTCGGACAGCTCAACGGCATCTGGCGAGATGTGCTGCTCATGGAGCGGCGCAAGCCGTGACCACTGCGTCGACGACGAAGATCGCCACGATCCCGGTGCGTGTCAAGGGATGCTGCCACCCGGTGGCACCACCATTGCCGGCCGCGGAGGCTGACGGGCTCGCTGCCGTGTACAAAGCGCTCGGTGACCCGACGCGAATCCAGATGCTGCACATCCTCGCAACAGCAACCGAACCAGTCTGCGTGTGCGATTTCACCGCGGCGTTCGAGCTCGGCCAGCCAACCATCAGTCACCACCTGGCGACGCTGCGTGAAGCAGGCATCGTCACGAGTTTCAAGCGAGGGATCTGGGCGTTCTATCGCCTCAACCCGGCGATGACCGCCGCTGCGCGAGCCGCAGTCGCGCAGGTCGCCTGACTCCCCCCTTCCCTTCTCAGTGTATCGCGCGTCCGGGGGCTTGCGGCAAGGCCCGGGACGTGCAGCAGACTCCGAGCGAACCTCGAAGCTGCGGAGACATGGAGTGACGTATGACGGAGCATGCGGTGGTGATCGCGGGCGGCGGTCCGACGGGGATGATGCTTGCGGCGGAACTGGCGTTGGCGAACGTCGACGTCGCGGTGGTCGAGCGGCGTCCCGATAGCGTCCTGATCGGATCACGAGCCCGTGGCTTTCACTCGCGCACGATCGAGGAACTCGACCAGCGCGGCATCGCTGACCGCTTCCTCGCCGAGGGCAGGGTCGCGCAGACGGCGGTGATCGGAACGACCGTGTTGGACATCAGCGATTTCCCGACGCGCCATCCGTATGGGCTCGGCATCTCGCAGAACAAGACCGAGCAGATCCTGGCCGGCTGGGTCGCCGAGCTTCCGGTGCGGATGTATTACGCCAGTGAGGTGACGGGATTCACGCAGGCCGACGCCGGCGTCGATGTTGAACTGTCCGACGGCACCACGCTCCAGGCCAGGTATCTCGTCGGGTGTGACGGGGGACGGAGCGTGATCCGCAAAGGCGCCGGCATCGAGTTCCCGGGATGGGATGCGATGAGAAGCAACCTGATCGCCGAGGTCGAGGTGATGGAGGATCCACCGCTCGGCATCCGCAACGACGCCGCAGGCGTGCACGCGTTCCAGAGGTTGGAGGATGGGAAAACGGTGGGCGTCGTCACCACCGAGCAGCAGGTCGGGGACGGCGGCGAACCCACCCTGCGCGATCTGAGCGCTTCGCTCATCGCTGCGTTCGGCAGGGACTTCGGAATCCACAGCCCCGTATGGATTTCCAGGTTCACCGACATGACGCGTCAGGCGGCGAGTTACCGCGCCGGACGGGTGCTGCTCGCCGGCAACTCGGCGCACGTGCACTACCCGGCGGGGGGACAGGGCCTCGGTCTCGGTTTGCAGGACGCGATGAATCTGGGCTGGAAGCTGGCGCAGGTGGTCAACGGCACATCCCCGGAGACGCTCCTGGACACGTATCAAGCCGAGCGCCACCCGGTTGCTGCGCGCCTGCTTCGGCACACGATGGCGCAGACCGCTCTGCAGCGCCAGGACGAACGCATGAAGGCGGTGGTCGAACTCGTCTCGTTGCTGGCGAAGATGGACGACCCCCGCAAATATCTCGGCGGGATGATCCACGGACTCGACATTGCCTACGACCTCGGCGAGGGACATCCGCTGCTCGGACGCCGCATGCCGGACCTGGACCTCGGCACTGCGGACGCCCCGCTTCGGGTTTTCGAATTGCTGCACACGGCGAGGCCGGTGCTGCTCAACCTGGCGAAACCCGGCAGCTTCGACATCGCTCCGTGGGCGCAGCGTGTCCAGGTCATGGACGCCGTCCATGTTGGTACATGGGACCTGCCAGTCCTTGGCGCGGTCGCGGCTCCCGCCGCAGTGTTGATCCGGCCCGACGGATACGTCGCCTGGGTGGGAGACGGCACGGATGTCGGACTCTGCGACGCTCTGGCGACCTGGTGCGGGCCGGCGTGATGTCGCGTTCGGCCCCGGAGCGCGTGACGTAGCCGCCCTAGTTGCGCGTCCTCCCCCACAGGCGGTGTTTCCCCGGCCCGCTGGTAGCCTGAAGCAGTGCTGTCCCGCCAGTCCGACGCGCTCGCCATCGATGGGCTCATCAATCTCCGCGACCTCGGCGGCCTGCCCACTGCCTCGGGTGCCACGACGCTGCCAGGTCGCCTGCTGCGCAGTGAATCGCCGCACACCCTGAGCGAAGTCGGCCTGCGAGCGCTGCTCGACGCCGGCATCGGCACCGTGGTGGACCTGCGCACCGTGTCGGAGCGTGAGCGCCGTCCGAGCCCCCTCGCCGACGCCGGAGTGCACATCGTGTACGCGCCGATCTTCACCGACGAGGACGAGTATCCCGACCATCTGACCACCGCGGACGAGGTGTACTGCTGGTGGCTCCGCGAGCGTCGGACCGGCCTCAGCGCGGCAATGCGCGCTGTTGCGGACGCGCCGTCAGCGCCGGTGCTCGTCCACTGTCACGCCGGCAAGGACCGAACCGGCGTCGTGGTCGCACTTGCCTTGCGTCTCGCGGGGGTCGGCAGCGACGACATCGCCGACG
This sequence comes from Candidatus Dormiibacterota bacterium, assembly GCA_963791435.1. Classification (GTDB taxonomy): domain Bacteria; phylum Chloroflexota; class Dormibacteria; order Aeolococcales; family Aeolococcaceae; genus Palsa-851. Next base: position 207,179 of record CAWBSL010000002.1, on the reverse strand, counting down.
ATTACGCGCAAAGTGGCGTGCAGCTCGCCGAGATGCTCGCTCGCGACCGCGTGACCGCCGTCGAGCGCGGCATGAACGAAGCAGTGGTCGAGCGGCTTTTCACGGTGCGCCGCGAGGCCATGGTGTTGACCATGCAGTGCGTCGACTCAGAGCACGGTGGCGCCGCGTCGTTGATGCGCAGCCTCGGGCTGACCACCGCTCAGGTTGTGCGGCTCACCACGCTGATGCTCAGTCCCGTCTGGCCGTAGCGGCCCAGCGTCAGCCAGCGGCGGTCGCGACGAATCCTGGACACGTGCGGTTCACCGCGCCCACCGTCTGCCATGCCGAGCCGAGATCGACCGCCGTTCCGGCGCCCGCGTGCACCGAGACGACGCCCTTCTCGATCTGGTAGCCGGTGCAGCCCTCGGCAGAGATCAGGTAGTCGCCGGCCGGAAGCTGGACGTCGACGGTGGTTGCCGATGCCGACCAGTCGGCGTGGACGACTGCAGTCCCATCCTCGTGCTCGACATAAAGACGGCAACCATCCGCTCCAGTGGGACACGACGGGACCGACACCTCAACGCCGGTCCAGCTGGCCGACCCCTGCCCGAGGACGGCGACGATGACGAGGCCGCCGGCAACGGTGATGAGCCCGCACAGCATGACGGCTGCGCGGCGATGCGTCCGGATCCATTCCACCGGCGTATTGTCTGTCGCAGCCGCACAGGCCTCGCACGCGGCCAGGCGGTATGGCAATGAGCGATCGAACGTGACCGTGCCAGTCCGGTGCGCAAGGCGCAGAGGTGTTCCGGTGCTGTTCTGTGACGTTGTGGGCTTCACCGCCGACTCGCAGCGGGAACACTCCCGCCGGCGCGCCACGAGAGATGCGTGATGACGGAACCTGAGCCTGCTCGCGGGCGACTCGATGCAGCGGCCATCTCAGAGCGTTTGCAAGGCCTTTCAGGATGGACACTCGAGGACGGCAGACTCAGCAAGTCGTATACCTTTCCGAACTTCGTGGAGGCGGTGCGTTTCGTTGACCGTCTTACCGTGGTCGCCGAGGCGCAGAGCCATCACCCCGACCTCTTCGTCGGATGGGGCAAGGTGACCGTGCATCTGTCGAGCCATGACGTCGTGGGCATCACATCGCGCGATTTCCGGCTCGCGGCAGCCATCGACGAACTCTGAACTCAGAGTGCGCCTCTGTTGACATTTACCTACTGGTTATATTACCATTCGGTAATGAACACGGACGACGCCTTGAGCCTCGCCTTTGCAGCGCTGGCCGACCCCACCCGCCGCGCGATCCTCGAGCGCCTCATAGCAGGTGAAGCCGGCGTCGTCGAGCTCGCGGCAGCCTCCACGTTGACGCAGCCGGCGATCACCAAACACCTCAAGGTGCTCGAGCGGGCCGGCCTCATCGGCCGGGGTCGCGACGGCCAGCGCCGCCCTGCGCGACTGCAGCTCGACGGACTGCTCCCCGTGGACGACTGGCTCCGTCGCGCCCACACCGAATGGACCGACCGCCTCGACCGTCTCGACGCACACCTTGCCGACGAAACCGAAGCAACTATGAAGGAGGACCCCGATGCCTGAGACTCGTACCGTGGTGGACGTCCGTTCCGCGATCCCGACCAAACAACTCGTCATCGAGCGAACAATCAAGGCATCACCCGAGCGGGTCTTTGACGCCTTCACCGATCCGAACCAGCTCATGCAGTGGTGGTGGCCCAACGGCTTCACGTGCCCGGCCGCCGAGGTGGATCTACGCGTGGGAGGGACGTACAGGATCGCGATGGAGTGGCCGGACTTCATCCCCGCCGACGCCCGGTTCTCCCATTACCTCGGCGGTGAGTACTACGAGATCGACCGTCCGCATCGCCTCGTGATGAGCGGGCGGGCAGTCAACGACGAGCAGGGTGAGCTTTTCGCGACGCTCATCGAGCTGAGCCTTGAGCCCCGCGATGGGGGCACAGCGCTCACCATGCGGCAGTCCTATTTCGAGCCGATGCCACCCCCCGAAGCGTTGGCCGGAGCCGAGCAGGGCTGGTCCGAGCAACTGGACAAGCTGGAGCGCCTGCTCGCCGGCTGACGCAGCAACTGCCTCAGCGGTGTCCACGTGCCCCGAAAGGAGACGTGGGCACCGCGCAGCCCGGCGTGACCCCGACGTTCATCCTCGCTCGTTGCATTGAAGCGGGTGAACGACAATGCGCCGATGCGCATCGATACGCTGCTCCAGCGCGGCGACCCCCTCTTCTCGTTCGAGTTCTTCCCACCGGCGGACGACGACGGCGCCGAGCGTCTCTTCTCCACCATCGCCGCACTGCGCCCGCTGCAGCCGGCGTTCGTATCGGTGACCCATGGTGCCGGCGGCAGCCGCCGCGACGACCGCACCGTGCGAGTTGTCGAGCGCATCCGAGACGAGACCGGACTGCTGCCGATGGCGCACCTCACCTGCCGCGACTGCAGCGTCGACGATCTGAGCGACGAGCTCCGTCGCATCGAGCGTGCTGGGATCGAGAACGTGCTCGCTCTCCGCGGCGACCCACCCAATGGTCAGGGTGTGTTCACGCCGCATCCCAACGGGCTGCGTTTCGGCAGCGAGCTGGTGCAGCTTGCATCCGATACCACCGGCCTCTGCGTCGGCGCCGCCTGTTCGCCCGAGAAGCACCCCGAGTTGGCCGATGCCGACGCCGACGTCCGTGCGGCCGTCGAGAAGGTGCGCGCCGGTGCGCGTTTCCTGATCACGCAGCTCATCTTCGACAACCGCGTCTACTTCGACTTCGTGGCGCGGCTCCGAGCCGCCGGCGTCGACGTGCCGGTCCTGCCGGGCATCATGCCGATCACCAACGTCGACCAGGTGGAGCGCTTCACGTCGAAGATCGGAGCCTCGATCCCGCTGTCGCTGCGCGCCGCGCTCCGCGACCGTCGCGACGACCCGAACGCGGTGATCCAGCTCGGTGTGGCTTGGGCCACGCTGCAGTGCAGCGACCTGCTGCTTCGCGGTGCACCGGGCGTGCACTTCATCACGCTCAACCGCTCCCCGGCGACGCGCGCGATCCTCACCGCGCTGCGCGTCGAGCAGCCGTGGCTGCGGGACTAGCCAGACGCTGAATTCTCTGCTGGCAGCGAGCGCCGGAGCCAATGGAGCTCCTGGCGGATGCGTCGTCGCGACCGAGCACGACGCGGCGGAGGGTTCACGGACGTCGCCGGAGCACGATCGGTACTGCGATACCGATGATCAGCGCACCTGCCAGGACGCCCAACAGCACGGTTATCCCGGCGCTCGCGAGGCCACCGCTGTTGCCCTGCGGGCTGCCCGTGTTCAGGTCGCAGACGCTGAACGTCAGGTACATCTCGTAGACGCCGCGCACGAACTCGGTTCGATATTCGTCGCCGTCGAGGATCGCGTCCGCCACACCGATCTGCCAGGCGCTGTCGTGCAGCGCCGAACGCTGCAGGTATGCCGATATCTCCGCGGTTGATCCCTGCCGCGCCAGCAGGACACCGATGGTGCGCGCAACAAAGCCACTATCCGTACCGCCTGCGTCCGCGTAATACTCCGGCGTGGTGAGGATCGTCACCAGCAGCGTTTCGTCCGGCGTCTGCAGCGAAGGAATCCCGCCGTTGAGCACGCCTTCGCCGGTGTTCGTTTCAGCAGGATATGGCGCGCGCAGCAATAGCTTCTGATAGGCGAGCGAGACGACTCGGTTCTGATAGGCAAGCGAATCGACCAATGCGGTGGCGAACTCCATGTGACCGACTGAGTCGTTCGAGTACTTGTCGAGGGCCGCGTTGTACTCCGCGTCCGATGGCGCACGACCAAACAGATCCTCGTAGACGCCTCCGATCAAGCCCGTCTGCGAGTACCCGTGGTTCTCGTAGTACTGGGGGCTGCCGAGCACGCCGGCGATGATGCTCTCCTCGGTGGAACCGCTCGCCAGCGCGGTGAGTGCGGTCGACAGTTCCAGCGGCGTTGGCGTCTGAATCACACCGTCGGTGCATTCCTGCGCGGTGAGCTGCCTGCACGTTGGATGCAGATAGTCCTGGAAGAATGCGGTGACCTCAGCAGTGCGGAAGGCCGGACTCGCCAGCGCCGCACTCGCCGCAGCGACCCGTGCAGTCGCGTCACCTTGCGCGACCTCGGTGGCCAATGCGCTGCTCGCAAGCGCGGTTGCGCTCGGAGGTCGGCTCAGAAGGTCCGAGTACAACTTGGTCACGAAGCCGGTTGGTGAATCGCCTGCAAGCGCGTAGAACTCGGACGTACCGGCGACATCCGCGACCATCGTCGTTCCGAGCGTCCCAGCGGTGGAAGCGGAGCCAGGCAGCTGATTGACCCACTCGGCAAGCTCGGCACTGTCGGGATAGCGGTCCAGCAGCGTGCGAAAGACGTTGTCCACCCGAATGGCTCTCGCTTCCGGGCCGAGCACCACCTCCTGTGCAAGTTCAATCCGCCCGAGTCTCCGCCGGTCGCAAGAGTTCGCCAGTGCGTTCGCGACCTCGACCGGGGTCGGGTCGCGCCGCAGCACGTCGTCGTAGAGCCTCATCACGAAAGCGAGTGGGTTGGATCCGGCCTCCTTGTAGTACCCATCGGAGGCGAGCAGGTCGATCTGGATGGACGTTCCGTCGGCTCCCGCTGCAAGCTGCGACGAGTAGGCCGCGAGCTCACCCTGGGTGGGGCTGCGCCCGTATCCACCCGAGCATGCAGCCCCTCCTTCGGGTGGACCACCGCCCAACTCGCTGGGGCCTGGGCCGACGATGAACGGCGGCGGCGTTGGCAGCGGCGGCGGTGGAGGGGGCGGGATCGTTCCCCTGGAGGAGATCGGGGTTGGGGTTGCGGCCGATGTTCCGGTCGCGGTCGGACCCGACGTCGCGGTCGGGGTGGGCACGATCGACGCTGTCGGTGTTGGCGATGCGGTGGCGGTCCCCGTGGGGGTCGGGCTCGGCGTGGGGGTTGATGTTGGCGTCGGTGTCGGGACTGGTGTTGGTGTCGGGGTCGGGAACGGCGTCGGTGTTGGTGTCGGTACCGGCGTCGGTGTTGGTGTCGGTATCGGGGTGGGCGTCGGTGTGGGGATCGGCGTCGGTGTCGGGGTGGGGATGAGCGTCACCGTGAACGAGCCGCCATCGGTTGCCGAGCTTCCCGGGACGGGGCAGACGGTCGTGGTGTCATCGCAGAGGAACGCATTCGCGGTGATGGGACCCGGGAGAGCGTCAATCGGGACATTGCCGGAGACGGTGCCCGAGCAGTCCGTCGCGTCGGCGGTCCCAGGGCTCATCGGCGTCGTCAGCGCATCCCCCCATGTCGCATCAATCTCGAGGCTGTCGCTGGTCGCGACCCCGCAGTCGGTTTGATCCCAGGTGTAGTCGTAGATGACCGCTGTGCCGGCAGGTCCGGAGTTCGGGCTGGCGCTGTCCAGCGACACAGTCGGCGACAACTGTGCCGCGACCGGCCGCGTGGTTGCGATCGGCACCACGATCGCGCAGATCAAACCCAGTATCGCGAGGCCCGCCCCCTTGCGCATGCGGGCAGTCTAAGCGCACGGCGGGGGGGTGCCGTCGAGGAAGTCGGCGCGGGGGCGCTCTCCCAGGTGTCCAGGGGTGGGGTGGGTGTATCAGTCCTAGAACGCCGGTTTCAGATCTCCAAACGCGCTGTTCGCGGAGTTACCCAGCAAGCCGACCCCGTATGCCTCTTCGATGCCCCGGAGCGTGGCGTAGTGGTCGCCATATGCCTGATACGCGCCCTGGGTATTGGCCGCGATCACGAGGGTGGCGATCTTCCCGCCCTTGCCATACGAACCACCCGACATGTCGCTGGTGACACTCTCGTCCCAGGTGATGATGACAATGCCGCTGTCGTTGAACCAGCTCGAGGACAGGACGGTCGGGAGGTTGGTGCTCAACCACTTGTCGCCGTTGGCAACGACGTTGTTGCCGCACGACCCCCCCTTGGTGTGCATGTCATGGCAGACATTGGGGCTGATCCAGACAAAGTCGGGCGGGGTTGCACTGTTGAGGTCGGTCGACAGCCGAGACTGCGAGTAAGCGAAGACGCCATTTCCACCGGTGCAGAGCGACTTGTACTCGCTGAAGTAGGCGAACGGGTTGTGATCGGACTCGTACAACCCCGTGGTGCCGCCGTTGTAGCAGGCAGACGGCATGCCCTCCATGTACGCCTTCCAGCTGATGCGGTTGGCGTTCAGCTCATCGACCAGCGTGGGCGCCGTGTAAGGCGGCATGGTGCCCTCGCTCAGACCCTGATTCGATCCCGAGATCAGATCGAGGTAGTCGTTGGCGCTGACGTGCTGGTTGGAGAACCAGTGCGTCGCCGACGTGTACTTGTGGATGAGACTTCTTGAGGTACGGGGCGCTGGAATTGCCGACGATGTACGGGGTGCCGTGAGCGCCGCTGTACGCCACGTTCTCGTCGACGATCACCATGATGTGCGGGGCACTTGTCTGCAACGTCGAGGTCGTCCTCAGCGGCCCGAGAAAGGACGCACTGGCAAGCACCTGCCCGCGTCCGAGGACGCCGCTCTGCAGCAACACAACAAGGACCGCGGCGGTCGCGTATGCCGCCGCGCGCATCACTCGATAAGGTCGCTTTCGAACCTTCAACTTCGCGTCCTCGATAGGATGTTCCGCCGCATACCAGGGCGGGCAGACCAAGCAACATTAAGGCAACGCCCCACGCCGTGGGGGTGGCGGGTAGCTGGTGGAGGGTCTCGAACTCCCCCACCAGCCGCCCTAAGCGTTTACCGTTGAACTGGACCGCCGGGAAGTACCAGGCAGCGCTGGTGTACGGAGGATTGGCACCCCAGCATGCGGGGGCGTTCTGACTAATGAGCAATGTCTGGTCGTCCTGTATCAACCAAAATCCTTGCACAGCAGGGCATTTGCACTGCTTGGTGGATCCCCTGGCTCGACCTACACGCCTGGCCACGCGGCTCTGCGGACTCTGACGCGGAGCTTTTGTACAGCCTCGGGCGTGCGTGTGGCGGGGCGGCCCGGGCGGATAACGGCGTTCACGGTGGGAGCGTCGTCGGCGTGGCCGCTCACCGTGGGACGGACTCCTCCCTCCCGCCGTCGCGGTCCTGACTACGAGCCCGATACGGTGACCTCGCCGTTCATGCTCGGCGCGTGAATCGTGCAGAGATAGTTGTACGTCCCAGGTGCGGTGAACTTCACCTCCCAGGTTGCGCCCGGGGCGAGCGCCGCGTCGCTGAGACACCCATCAGTCGCGCCCTGAAACGTCGCCGTGTGCGCCACTGTGCCAGTGTTCCTAAACTCGACAACGGCGCCGACCTGCGTCGTCAGTGACGCTGGCGAAAAGACCAGCTCGTTGCTCGCGCTGACTATGTTGGTGCTTGCGACGGTTCCCAGACTGGAGACTGCGGCGGAGCCGTTGCACGCCGGCGGACTGGGTATCAGCGCGTTCACGGCGGCGCCGCATCCGACCAGCGCAAGCACGGCGCACGTGCCAACTCCCAAAGCAAGCATCCGTGTGTCGGAAGGTGTCAGTGTCAAGTTGAGTGAACCCCTAAGCTGGCGGTCCGTACAGCGATGTAGATCCACCCCCTTCGTAGACGAAGATGACCCACCTCACAGAGGGAGCGGCCGTCACTCGAAGCGTCAGCGGACCTCCTGCTTCCGAGCCAACGGAGCCTCCACTGCTTGCACCGGTGCCCGTGCCGTAAAAGCATCGGCCTATGCCTAAGGAACCATTGAAGGCCGGGCCTCCTGACCCAATCGTGAGGTCGTCTGCCGCAGCGCTCGTTGAGATGCAACCCTCCTCGATGACGAGCGGAACATTGCGTGCGACCGTGACGGTCGGAAGCGTTTCCGACCCCCAGCCATAGGTGATCTTGATCAGAACCTTTGCCTTGGCCGGCGCCGGCGCAAAGAGAAACGGCGGCGTGGATCCCGGCCAATTCGGCCCGTCCAGATACGCTGGAGGCGTGGTGAGAATCGCCTGCGACGGGTACTCGTAGAGAGCGACCGTCCACGTGACGGATGGACGGACGGCATTGAACCGCACGGTCAGTGGGCCGCCCTGTCCGCCGCCCGTCGACAGGCTACCGCTGCAGCGGCTCGGTGTTGAGAACTGGTGCAACCACCACTGGATGTTTGATCCCAGGAACACAGGGACGCCACGTCCTGAAACGAAGATGGAATTGAAAGGCATGGTGTTTGAGCTGCAGCTGTACGTGAACCAGATTCCCTCGCTTGGACCGAGGGTCACCGTCGGGAGCGTTTCGGTCCCGGTGCCGTGGGTCGGCGGGATCAGCACCGTCGCGCCGCTTGGCAGCGAGCTGCCAGTGGCGCTGGTCGGTGTGGGCTTGGGAGTGCTCGTTGCCACGGATGTGCCGGCTGGAACCGGCGACCGGACGCCGTGGTGGCCGCTCAACTCGATCGCGAACACCGCGACACTCGCCGCGACGACCGCAACGGCTACCGCGCCTGCGAGGACATTGAGCATCTTTCGTCCCGAGCGAACCGTCGCCGGCATGAAATCTGCCAACTCATGTGGCAGCGGCTGTGCCTTGACCTCATCAAGAAAGGACCGCAGCCGGGCCTCCAAGCCGGAATCAACGTCAGGCATCTCCAAGCTCCTTTCGCAGGGTTGCAAGCCCGCGTGCCACGTGGGTGCGGACTGTTCCAGGGCGACAGCCCATCAAAGCGGCGGACTCCTCTTCGGTGTAGCCGTAGCCATAGGTGAGCGCGATCGCCGCGCGCTGCTTGAGCGACAGCCGGCGATAAGCGCGGTCCATGTCGACGTTCTGAGCGCTTGAGCTAGCGTCACCGCGCGAGCGGGTAAGTTCGGACACCTGGAGCTGTGGCCAGCCGCGCGAGCGCAGATACCGGCGTCTGCTGATGCAGTAGTTCACACACACCCGCGTGAGCCACCGGCTGACATGATCCGTACGCGAGAGCGAGTTCCACGACCTCCATGCCCTGACCAAAGTTTCCTGAACCGCGTCCTGCGCCTCGCCCTCGTCACGGAGGATGGACAGCGCGAGGGTGAAGAGCCGCCCAGTGTCCGAGCCCACAGTGACGTCAAATGCCTGCTCGCCTGCGGTATCGCTCACAGAAACATTGACTGCGGATGAGATCACACCCTTCCTAACGCAACTCGGTGCCTCGTCCCTGACGCGGTGATGGCTCTCGGCCACGTCCCCCGCGAAAGCCCCTGACTCGGCCCGTTCTGCAGAGCTTCCACGCCGCTCCCCCGGAGACGCCGCGTGAATTCAGCTCGTATGCAAAATGTCGAGGTCAGATTGACGTGGTCGGGGCGACTGGACTCGAACCAGCGACCCCCTGCTCCCAAAGCAGGTGCGCTACCACTGCGCCACGCCCCGACGGATTTGATCTCAGCTATCGCACCTGCTCAGGTGATTGTGCGTTCCTGGCGCACGTTTCTCGGGTGAGCCGTTTGGACTGAATACAGGTTCGAAAGGTAGCACGGCCTCCCAACTTCAGCGTGCTGACGACGCCCACCTGGCATCCCCGTCTCGGGGTGGTCTCGAGCTCGATCCGGGGCCGCCATCCCTCACCGAGCGCGCGCTACCACCGGAGAGCGGTGCACGTCTTTCGCAGGTGAGCATTCAGTAGCATCGATGCGTGGAACTCGCCATCAAGCCGCTTGACGCCGAGACCTGGCGCGACTTCGCGCAACTCGCCGGGGACCACCGCGGAGTCTGGGAAGGGTGCTGGTGTCTCGGCTTTCACGAGGAGGGGGCACCGCACGTCTATAGCCCGGAGCAGCGCCGAGCGCTCAAGGAGGCAAGGGTTCGCGCAGGCCGAGCGCATGCCGCGCTCGTATACGACGGTGAGCAATGTGTCGGGTGGTGTCAGTTCGGACCGACGCAGGAGTTGCCTCGGATCAAACACCAGCAGGCGTACCAGGCAGGCCTGCAGCAACTACCCGACTGGCGCATCACGTGCTTCTTCGTGGACCGCACGCACCGGCACAACGGAGTGGCGGAGACCGCTCTTGCCGGCGCGCTCGACGAGATCGCGCGTCTGGGTGGCGGCGAGGTGGAGAGCTACCCGGAGGACACCGCCGGCCGGAAGGTGTCGGGCTCGTTCCTCCACAACACGACGGTCGCGATGTTTGAGCGTCACGGGGTTCGAGCGCGGCCGGCGGATCGGCAAGTACCGCTGGGTGATGCGGCGCCGCATCGACTGACTCATCAAGTATTCGAGGAGAGCGTCATGACCGCCACCTATACCTTCGACGTCTTTTCGAGCCTCGACGGGTTCGGCTCCAATAGCGGCGCCTACGGCGGCTACTGGGGCAAGCAGGGGCCCAAGCTGCTCGACCGCCGCCTCGCCGTGTACAGCGAGGAGCAGCGGATGGTCTTCGGGGCCACCACGTATCGGGACTTTGCGGAGATGGTGGCCTCGAGCACCGAGGAGTCCGAGGTGCGCGACCCGTGGGTCACCCGCATGATGAGCCTGCCGGCAACGGTGGTCTCGACGAGACTGCAAGGCCCCCTCGACTGGCCGGACGCCACCCTTCTGAGCGGTGACGCCGTCGAGGTCGTCGCCCGCATGAAGAATGAGTCCACGGTGCCGTTGCGCTCGCACGGCAGCCTGTCGATGAACCGTGCGCTGATGGCCGCCGGTCTCGTCGACCGCCTCCAGGTGACGATCTTTCCTGTGATCACCGGTCAGAGCGGACTGGGACCGATCTTCGGAGGTGCGGCCGACTTCGACCTGGAGTTGATCGAGACCCGGACGCTCGACGGCAATATCCAGGAAGTCATCTACCGGCCCACCCGGCATCGCTGAGCTCGTGCCCAGCGTCCCGGGGTGGAATGGGGAGCAGCGGTGGCAGCAGCTATGGTGGTTCGCGCCGCTGGTCGATGCTCCCTGTCCCCCAGGGAATCGGGTAACGGGTCCGGCATCGAGTAGGCGGTGCCGGATCCGTTGACCCGCCGCAGACTGTGCAGCGTGCACCCCGCGCGTGTCGGTCCGGAAACGTACCGAAGGGAGAAAGAGTCAAGGCCCTCGGCGCGATGCCGAGGGCCTCTTCAGGAAGGGAATGTGTTTCCCGTTTCGCCGCGGCGGCGGCCGCCCCACTGTCCTCGCATCGCGAGGTCATCTGTACGGTAGCGAACATTTGACATCGATTGCCACCCGCCACGACGTTCATCATCTGCGCGCCTGGAACAAGGGACCGGCTTGGCCACCACCTCACTGACGCTTGATCAGATTCTGATTCAGCTGCCGGAGACGCCACTGCGCATCGCGGCAATCACGTCCGGTGTCGCCCCGGCGAATCTGCAGCTGAGACCAGCCCCCGGTGAGTGGTCGGCGGTCGAGGTTCTCGCACATCTCCGCGCGTGCGCCGACGTCTGGGGCAACAGCGTGCTGAGGATCATCAGAGAAGACCGGCCCGAATGGGGAGCGGTGAATCCGCGCAGCTGGATTGAGAAGACCGACTACAACGACCTGCAATTTGCTCCATCGTTGCGCGCGTTCGCGAAGCAGCGAGCCGAGCTCATGGCAGCCCTGGGGCCACTCCCACATAAGGAATGGTCGCGGGTCGCGCTGGTGAGCGGTGGCGCTCCGACATCTGAGCGTTCCGTCCTGTATTACGCCGAGCGCCTGGCTCGCCACGAGCGCACCCACGTCAAGCAGATCGGACGTATCGTCCGGGCGCTTCGGTCCGGCTGATCAACAGCCCTGCCCGCACCGTGACCGGCTCGCCGCTCCGACCCCGTCCGCGACACAGACCCCGAAATCGCCCCGCGCCAGCAGAACTCTTGCTGCAGATGGACATCCTCGACGTCGTCATCGTCCTGTTCCTGATCCTGGTCGCCTTCTCGGGCCTGCGCCGAGGCCTGAGCGGCGTCGCCTTCGCGATCGCGGGACTCCTCGCAGGGCTGTTCCTCGGCGCGGTGCTCGCGCCACCGATCGCGAAAGCGATCACCCAGGATCGGACGTCGCAACCGCTCTTCGCAGCCGGCATCTTCATCGCGACGGCGCTGCTCGTCGAGGGGATCGGCGCGGCGATCGGGTTCCGGATCCGGCAGCGCACCCAGCACACGATGCTCCTCGGCAAGGCTGACTCCGCGATCGGGGCTGCGCTCGGCCTCGTGGCTGCGCTCGCCGCAGCCTGGTACCTCGGGCTGATGTTCTCCCAGAGCCCGTGGATCGGCCTGGACAACCAGATCAGCAACTCCACCATCGAACGGTCGCTCGATCGCTTCATGCCGCGGCCGCCCGGCTTCCTCGCCACCATCGGCAACCTGTTCCTCCCGGGCGATTTCCCGAATCCCTTCTCCACCATTCTCGACATCCCTCAGGCGCCGGTGGCGATCCCGCCGCTCGTGGACACCGCGGGCATCCGTGAGGCCACGAGCGTCACCGTCAAGGTGATCGCATCGGGCTGTGGCGGCGGGGCCGAAGCCGGCTCGTCCTGGCCGCTCTCGGCCGGATACTTCGTCACCAACGCGCACGTGGTCGCCGGCTCGGGCAGTGTGGAGATCGACACCCCGAACGGCGGGCGCCACGCCGCCCGCGTGGTCCTGTTCGACCCCAACACCGACCTCGCCATCCTGTACTCGCCAGGGCTCGACCTTCGCCCGCTCGTCCTGGTCCAGAGCAATCCGGCGCGTGGCACCGGCGGCGCCGTGATCGGCTATCCCGGCGGCGGCGCCGAGCAGGTCGTCGCCGCAGCTGTCAGCGGGACCGAGTCAGCGCGTGGATACAACATCTACGGCGACATGCTCGTGACCCGCGAGATCGAGGTCCTCTCGGCTCGGGTCATCCCCGGCAACTCCGGCGGCCCGATCGTCAACGACAGCGGGCAGATCATCGGCGTCGTGTTCGCGGCAAGCACCACCCAGACGAATGTCGGGTACGCGCTCACCATTCCCCAGGTCCTGCCGGATCTCCAGGCCGGTGAGCAGCGGACCGCTGCGGTCTCCACCGGGGCCTGCGCCAGCTGAGCCGTCGGGCTCAGTCGTGGATGATGACGGTGGTGCCGATCGGGCTCCATCCGTAGAGCCACGCCATGGTCGGTGTCGGTATGTGCACGCAGCCGTGGCTGGCGTCGACACCGTTCTGACTGCCCGGGCCGAAGTCGGACGCCGGCTCCCAGGGCGCGTCGTGAATGAAGAACCCGCCGCCCAGGAACTCCATCGCGTACGCCGCATTCTCGGGCGAGTAGTAGTACGGGGATGACTTCGGCCACGGTGAGATCAGCGTGATCGGCGAGACCTTCCGGTAGATGTGGAACGTCCCGGTCGGCGTCCGAAGGCCGGCACGGCCGGTGGTCACCAGCGACTGGCCGGCGATACATCCGTCGTCGAAGAACACCGCCGACTGGGTCGTCTCATCGATATCGATCACCTTGCCGTTCGGCACCTGGTGCCCGCACCCGATAGCCGTCAGCGCGGCGTTCACGGAACCCTCGACCGTGATGATCTGCGCGGCGACCGAGTTGAGCCGGGCGGCGGTGCCACCTTCATGCACCTGCGCCGACAGCGAGGTGTACTGCCCGGCAAAGGTCACAGCGCCCGCAGCGTTGTGTGTGGTGGCGAGCACGACACGCGCGTCGAGTGTCCGAAGCTGGCCGACCACTCGCCCCTCGAGACTGATCAGCGCGTTGAGCGAAACGAGATCCGTCTCCAGCGATTTGATCGCCGCCACCGTCGCCGGCGCATCGCTGGTCCCCGCCGTGAGTGTTGCGACCAGTGCTGGCACGGCACCTGTGTTCAGGTTATCGCCACGTGCGACTGAAACCCGCTGGTCGGCCGCGGCGAGCAGCGCTGCGACACCACCGTAGCCGCCCGTTGCGACGGTGATCTCATCGAGGGTCGCGGCCTTGCCGGCGGCGGACACGGCACCCGTCCATCTCGTCGCCAGTGCGTCCAGCGCCGCGGGCGTTGGCGCTGCCTCGAGTTGCGCCGCCCAACCGGACGCCGCCTTTGCAGCGGCCGCGGGCACGTATGACCCGAACTGCAACTCCATGTCGCTCCACGCGGTCATCGCACCCTCGGCGCGTGAACGAGCCACCGTTATGGCGGACGTCCACGCTTTTGTGGTGTCGTGATGCAGGGTCGTGATGAAGGCGCTGCCGTTGTCGAGCCACCAGAGCGGTGACGAGGTCGTGGCGTGCATGTACTTCGACGCGTCGAGCTCGCTCTGCAGCGGAGTCACGCTCGCCTCGGGCACGCCCTCGCTGACGTCCCGACTCCACGATTGCTCGAGGCTCGCGGCGGCATCGTGGAACGCCGCTGCGCGACCCATCGCGCGCACCGAAACGGCGCCCCCCGCGCCGATCAGTGCGAGCGAAACGGCGGCTGTCGCTATGGGTAGCAGTCGTCGCATCACTGCGGCAAGGCTACCCGAGAATCAACTCGAGAGGAACCCGTTCTGCACAAGCCACGTGTGCGCGACGTTCACGACCGTCATGCCCTGGATCTCGACCATGGCATTGAGCCCCAGCATCACCGTCGTGGTCAGCTTCGCCGCAACCGGTGCCATCCAGGCGCCGATCGACGGGTACTTCTGCAGCACGCTCGAGCGGACCTCAAGCCCCGCGTTGTCCGGCGGGAAGAGATTCTTGTCGTCGGTGAGGGTCACCTCGTTGTTCGCCTGAATGCCGGAGTCGGTGGTGTACACCTCGCCGGCGTCACACGCACCGCTGGCAATCTGCTTCTCGGCGGTGGCGCCGATCTGGATGTAGTGGAAGCTCGACGCGGGTGGCCAGCCGTATGTGGTCACGAGTCCGGGAAGTCCGTCGGGCCGGGTGAGGAACTCCGACTGGATGCACACCTTGGTGCTCGGATGCGAGCTGAGGTACGTGCCGAACGCGGCGAGCGACGTGCCGTACGTCGAGGTCTGGCTCGACTTGATGGCGATGCCGTTGGTGTCGTCGAACTGCGTCGGCGCGACCCAGCAGATGCCGTTTGCCTCGTCCTTCTGCTGCACGAATGTGAATGCAGCGCTCAATGCGGTCGGGAAACCGGTGAGTCCCAGGTAGTCGCCGAGCTCGGTGCCCGTGTACTGCCAGTACATGTCGATTTGACCGCCGGTGAGCGCCTGGCCAATCAGCTTGTCCGCGGCACTGAACGTATCGGTGATCTTGAAGCCGTGTGCATCGAGCACGTCGGCCGTCATCTGCGCCATCAACTGCTCCTCGGCGAAATCCTTGCTGCCGATGGAGAGTTGCGCCCCATTGCCGCTCGTCTGCGTGCCGGTCGGGCAGGTCGCCGTCGTGCCCCCGCTGGTTGTCGCACTGCCGCCGCCGGAGTTTCCACCCCCGCATGCAGCAAGGGTCCCGGGTATCGCGATTGCGATGACCGCGAGTAGCTTGTTGCGCCTCATGGATGCAAACCTCCGCATGGTGTGAACGGTTGACCGATACCGAATGAACGATTGCGTTGCGCGCGTCAGGAGCGGCTGACCTGTCTCGGGACCGCGACGCGCTCAATCATTGACAGCCCCCAGTCTGCCAGCAGCGCGAGCGATGCCACCATCACGGCCCCTACGAAAACCATCCGATCGCTGTTGTTGATGCCTGCCGCGATGACATCGCCCAGGCCGCCACCTCCGATGAAGTTTCCGAGTGTAGCCGTTCCGATGATTAATACCAGGGATGTCCTCAGTCCCGCGAAGACGAGCGGCGAGGCAAGGGGCAGCTGCACTCGCATCAAAGCCTGCCAACGCGTCATTCCCATGCCACGCGCGGCATCGATAGCCGACGGGTCGACGCCCTGGAGGCCGGCAACCGTGTTGCGCAGCACGGGGAGGAGGCCGTAGATCACGAGTGCGATGACGGTAGGCAGGACCCCGAGGCCGAAGATCGCGAAGAGCAGCACGAGCAAGCCGATTCCGGGCACCGCCTGTCCGAGGTTCGCGAGCATGAACACCGGGATCCGCACGGCATTGCCAGCCTGGGCGATGAGCACACCAAGCGGCACGCCGATCGCGGTCACCATCACGAACGAGATCCCCGAGATGAAGACGTGCTGGATCGTCTCGCTGTAGAGGTTCGGCGCGTTGAGGATCTCCGAGTCGAAGGTCTTGCCGATGAGCGTCTGATAGACGCCGATCGACAGGAGAATCCCGATCGCGACCCAGATCGGCACCGCAAACGGGCGCAGATGCTGCGTCCACTTGGGCAGGTGCAGCATCTAGCGCGCCCTCATCGACGCGGCGCGGATCACGTCCGCGTCCAGGACGCCGAGCGTCTGGCCGGCGCTCGTCACGCTGACGCGGCCGTCCGGAGAACGGAGCACCGCATCGAGGGCGTCCCGGAGCGTCCCGCGTGCATCCACCGAGCCACCGGGCGTCGACCCGTTCACCGGCGTCAGCTGCACCTCGCTGATCGGGATCAACGCAAGCCGGCGCACCAGCGGCCCCTCGCCGAGGAACCCCGTGACGAACGCGGACTGCGGATGCGCGAGCAACTCCTCCGGCGACGTGAACTGCTCGAGCACCCCGCCCTTCGAGAGGAGCGCCACCCGGTCACCGAGCTTGACCGCCTCGTCGATGTCGTGGGTGACGAACACGATCGTCTTGCGCACCACGCTCTGGAGCCGAAGGAGCTCGTTTTGCAGCCGCTCCCGGGCGATCGGATCGATCGCCCCGAACGGCTCGTCCATGAGCAGGATGTTGGGGTCGGCCCCGAGCGCCCGGGCCACCCCCACGCGCTGGCGCTCTCCCCCGCTGAGCTCGGACGGCAGCCGGCGCGCATAGTCGGCCGCCGGCAGCGCGATCAGGTCGAGCAGTTCCTCCACACGCGCCTGGGTGCGCTGCTTCGTCCAGCCGAGGAGACGCGGCACGGTGGCGATGTTGTCCGCGACCGTCTGGTGCGGAAAGAGGCCCACCTGCTGGATCACGTATCCGATCGAACGCCGGAGGTCGTTGACGTCGTAGGTGCGGGTATCGCGGTCGTCGATGCTGATCGTGCCGTCGGTCGGCTCGATGAGCCGGTTGATCATCTTCAGTGAGGTGGTCTTGCCGCACCCCGATGGGCCGACGAGGATCACCGTCTCGCCGGACTTGATCTCGAGCGAGAGATGGTCGACGGCGAGCGAGGTGCCGTAACGCTTGACGACGCGATCGAACTTGATCATGTCGCTGCCACCGAGACGCGCCCGCGAGAGAGCACTCGCTGAATGCCCGCGAGGATGAGGTCCGCGACGATGCCGATGGCGGCGACGGGGATGATCCCCGCGAGCACGGCGTCGATGGTGCCGGTGCTCCGGCCGATCGCGAAGAGGATCGTCTGGCCCAGGTCGTCCACGCCGACGGTGGCCCCGACCGTCGCGATTGCCACGATCATCACGGTCGCCTGTCGGATGCCCCCGAGGATGACCGGCACCGCCAGCGGCAGCTCAACCTTGAGGAGCACCTGCCGCGGACTCATTCCCATGCCACGCGCCGCTTCCACCACGGCGGGATCAACCGTCTTGATGCCGGCCCGGGTGTTCCGGGTCACCGGGAGTAGCCCGTAGAGCACGAGGCCCACGATGACCGGCGGATCCTCCAGCCCGACCCAGATCGTCAGGAGACCGAACAGCGCGAAGCTCGGCACCGTCAGGATCGTGCTGGTGACCGCCATGATCACCGTGGACAGCGGTTCCGACCGCGCGGCAACGGTGCCGAGCACCAGCCCGATCAAGCTCGTGATGGCGATGCACACGCCCACGATCTCGAGGTGCGTGACGATCTGCGGTCCGATCAGGTCCCAGTTCTGGGCGATGTATTGAAAGACGTTCACACTTTGTGAGCGTCAGTATCCATAACCTCCTGCCGTGCTTGGAGTCGGGGTCGCGGCAGCGGGCGTCGGCGTCGAGTTCGCCGAACTCGCGCCGGTCGATGTCGATGATGTGCTGGGGGTCGCGGCAAACCACATCCCGCTCACTCCCTGGCCAGTCGTCTGCCCGGGCATGGTGTCGCTCGCGTACGTGTGCAGCGGCCAGCCGTTGTAGGTGACCTCGTTCACTGACGCCCCGTTCACCGTCACCGAGACCGTCGCGAGGGTGCCTGTGACCGCCGACGTCGAGGTGGGCGATCCCGTGGCAGCCAGCGGCGGCCAGACGGTGAGGCAGCCCCCGGTGCACGCGCCGATCGTCGAGTTCTTCTCCGGCAGGAAGTAGTACAGGGTGAAGCCTTGCGCGTTGGTGAGAACCGTGCCGAGGGATGTCGTTCCCGTCGATACCGTCGTCCCGGTAGCGGCAGGCGCGCTGGTGCCCGGCGCCGAAGGCGTCCCGGTCCCCCCGGCGGCGCCACACGCGGCGAGAACCGCAGCGCCTGCCAGGGTGAAAATGATGCGTCGCATGGTGTGAACCTCCACTGTTCTGATGCAGTGAGTACGCCGCCGCGTTACGTCGCCGGGGCGGTATTCTCGAACCATGTGCCGAAGCATCAAGACCCTTCGTGGAGCGGAACCCCCTGCGGACGACGATGACGCCCATGCCGCCGCGCTGCAGTTCGTGCGCAAGATCAGCGGCTATCGGGCTCCGTCAAAGGCCAATCAGCAGGCCTTTGACGCAGCCGTCCAGGAGGTGACCGTCGCCACCACCCGCCTGCTCGAGGGATTGCAACCGCGCGCGTGAGGCGGAGCCCTGCGAAGCGGATAATCCGTTGATGCGATCAGGCCGGATGCACTACTCCGACTCGGTCGCACCCATGGTGATGCTGCCGTTCACGGTGCCGCCATCGTCGACGCGGAGCCGCGCTGCGCGCACGTCGCCGAGCACAACGCCGCTGCCGGCCACGGTGAGGCGGGCATGCGCCACCACGTTCCCGGTCACGTTGCCGCGGACCGTCACATTGCGCCCGTCAACGCGCGCCTTCACGGTCGCGGAAGCCTCCACGTCGACGTCGCCGGAAGCAGTGATCTCGCCTTCAGCGCTCCCCTCGATGTGGAGATCGCCGTCGATCGTGAGCGATCCGTTCAGGACGTCGCGCGGCCCGAGGGTGACACCCTTCGCGCCTGTCGCGCCGTTCCGGTGACCCCCGCGTGGAATCGCCAATGCTTCGATTTCAGTGATGTTCTCCATGGATGTGTCCTCTCCTTCTCGTCCGCTGCTCAGCGCATATCCTACTGATCTCCCGCCTCCTTCGCGGGCCGAATACGCGCACGACTCCGTGACGGTCAGCGGCATGCCGGACACGTTTCGGCGGCTGCAACTGGACTTCTACCGCGACGCTGCGAATCGCTACGACTCGTGGGCAGGGGGGGCCAACGTGCGGGCAGCAGAGCGGCTCGCAGCGTTCGTCGATCTGCAGCCCGGCGAACGGCTGATCGACATCGGCTGCGGCACCGGCCTCGTGAGCCGCGCGCTCGCCTTCGGCGCTTCGGCGGTCGAACACATGGGCGTCGATCTCTCCCCGGACATGATCGCCGTGGCGCGATGCCAGGCCGGTGGTGCCGCCGGCATCCAGTTCACCGTGATGGACGCGCACCACCTCGTCTTCAACGACGGCATGTTCGACGTGGCGATCCTCGGGCAGTCGCTCGCGTACCTCGAGGACCCGTGGCAGGCGTTCGCTGAGGTCCGGCGTGTGCTTCGCCCGGGAGGCCGGATTGCCGTCTCCTGCCGGTGCCGCAGCCTGTCCACGCCTGCTCAGGGCGTGTTCTTCGAGCGGCTCGAGCGCCTCGCCATCCGACGGGCACGGACCCCGGCGCACCACGCGATGTTCGGCGAACCGTGGGTGCTCGGCGGCATGCTCGAGATGGCGGGCTTCACCGACATCCGCACCACCCAGTTGCTCGTCGGTGTCCGCGCCGCCGACGTGCACGAGTGGACCGAGATGATGGAGTGGTCGGGACCCTGGCCGCACGCGATGATCGGCCTGCTGAGCCCGGCAGCCCGCGCCACCTTCGAAGAGGAGTTGGACCGGACCATGCACCGCCTGGGCGAGGGTGACTACGCGTTTCACGGCGCATTCACCCTCGCCACCGGGCGGCTTCGCGATCCGTCCCCGGCTCAGCCCTCTTCTGAGTCCGCACCCGAGGAGACGCCGGACGTCTCCGCGGTGCGCTCATCGCCGTCCGACTCGGGCTCGGAGCCTTCGTTCTCGGCTCCATAGGCTCCGTGGTCGCCCTCGCCGTTCATCGCTGACCCGGTCACGTCGACCGAATGCTCTTCCTCGTGGTCGTCCATGCGGCGCGCGGGTGGCGCGTCGCCGGCAGGGGTCATCGTGATCGTCGCGTTGATGACGGCACCCTCGTCAATGCGCAGCCGTCCGGCGCGGACCTCGCCGGCGTATGACGCGGTCTCGCCGAGCGCGAGCAGTTCCTCGGCGACGGACGTCCCTTCGACGGCACCCATCACGAGGATGTCGCGCGCGGAGAGCTGCGCGCGGACGGTGCCGCCCGCCTGCACACTCACCTCACCGGTCGCGGTGACCTCGCCGTCGACTGTTCCCTCGATGCGCACGTCGCCGGCGACGGTCAGCGTGCCCACCAGCGAATCGCGGGGTCCGAGGATGACGACGCTCGTCTGTTCAGATGCCGCGGGAGTCGCTGCACCACGACGCCCGCGGGCTCTGCTCGATGTCGGCGGTCCGGTTTCGCTCGTGTCCATGGCGGCTCCTTCGCTACGGCTCGGCGGCTGCGGTCGCAGGTAATCCTACGGGTCGGTCAATATGCGGAGTCAGGCGGACAGGTTACGAACTCCGCAACGTTTGCGGTCGTCGATCACACCACCATATCGCGACTGAATTCACTGATCGCGGCGACCCCGGACAGGCCCATTGCGTGGTCGAGTTCGTCCCGGTAGCCGTCGAGGACTCGATGGACGCCGGATGCTCCCGCAGCCGCGAGGCCCCAGAGGATCGGGCGCCCCACCAGGACCGCGGCGGCGCCCAGGGCGAGCGCCACGAAGACGTCGGTGCCACTCACGATGCCGCCGTCCACGAGCACCGGGGCGCGGCCTCCGACCGCGGTGACGATCTCGGGGAGCGCGACCGCGGACGCGATGGCGCGATCGAGCTGGCGCCCGCCGTGAGTGGACACGACGACCCCCGCCGCGCCGGCGTCCAGGCACGCTGCGGCATCATCGCCGCGGAGCACTCCCTTGACGATCACTGGAAGCCCGCTGAGGTCACGCAGCCAGGCGATCGTCTCGAGCCCGATCGACATGTCCTGCTCCATGCCGGCGGCGATCTCCTCGGCGGTGAAGCCGGGTGGGACATGCGTCCCGAAGTTCACGAGATGCTCGTCGCGGCTCACCGGCGCGGAGTGGCCGCGACGCTTGAAGCCGACGTACGGAAGGTCCACCGTGAACACCAGCGCCGAGGCTCCGAGCCCGGCGGCGCGGCGTACCAGTCCTTCGGTCATCCGGCGTTCCCGGATCACGTAGACCTGATACCACCACGGGCCGGTGAGCTCAGCGACGATCTCTTCGAGCGCCCGCGTCGCCCGAGTCGTGACCACCATGAGCCCTCCCGCAGCGCTCACCCCACGCGCCGTCTCGACCTCGCCGTCCGCGTGGGCCACTGTGTGGTACGCCGTGGGCGCAACGATGAGGGGCATCGCGAGGGGCGTCCCGAGGACGCCGGTCGCCATGTCCGGGATGCCCATCGGTCGCAAGATGCGTGGACGAAGCCGGTACCGGCGCCAGGCGGCTCGCGACTCCTCCAGGGTCAATTCGTCACCGGCGCCCGCGGCGATGTAGTCGAAAGCGGCCTGCGGCAGCGCCGCGCGTGCGGCCAGCTCGTACTCCACAAGGATGTCGGTCAGGGCTTGGTCCATGGAGGAGGATTGTCCGCTTGCAGGCGCTCAGCCCGGCGGCAGGGGCACGTACGCGTTCAGGGGGATGATCGGCTTGGCCGCGCCCGTGCCGACCGCGTCCGAGCACTGGGTCAGCTCGATCTCCTGTTCGCCCGGCGCTCCGACCAGATCGGTGAGCGCGGGGCACGCATACGAGGTGGTGTTGAGCGTCGGATCCGACGGCGGCCCGTACGTCACGGAGTCGGTGAAGTGGCAGTTCGAGTCGCTGTCCGCGAAGATCCGATAGCGATGGGTGGCGAGCTCATCCACGGTCGTGTCATGGACCGTCAGCGTGCTCGGCTGGCAGGTCTCCGCGTCGGTCACCCAACACTGCGCGGCCAGCGCCGAGTCCTCCGACGTTGCCCCGCCTTCACCGACGGTTGCGGTGCCGCATGACGGCACCGGCGCGATGGCCCCGACGACCGCGGACGCGCCGGTGGCGATGCCGAGGGTCGCGAGGAGCACCAGGAGATTGCGGACCACGTTGCGGAATGCGCCTCGTCCCTGCCGCAGCACCAGGAGGCTGCAGATGAGCGTGTCTCCGCCCACTACTGCAAGAAACGTGATCCATGCGACGTTGCCGAACCCGGTGACCACCGAGATGACGACGAGCACAACCAGTGCGACGACCTCGCCGAGCACGTACCAGCGATTGACGAAGCGGTGGCCTATCAAAAGCGCGAATGGCGCGAGGAGCGCGAGAAGCAGGAGCGACGCCACCACCGCCCAACCGAGCCCCGCCCAGAAGCCGAGCGCGGCCCAGGCGAGGAGCAACGCTCCCCAGAGGATCAGGTACTGGACGCGACCACCCACGGCGCGCAGAGTCTATTGCGGAGGGGCTGCGGCGAGTGTGACGGTGGCCTGGTGTCGGTCGCCGCCGGCATCGATCCACACGAGCGTCACCGATTGCCCCGGATGGTCGCCCTGGAGCAGGAGCGCCAGGGATGCGGCAGAGGTGACCGAGTTACCGCCGAGGGCCGTGATGACGTCCCCGGCTGAGAGCCCCGCGCGCGCGGCGGGGCTTCCGCTCACCACCCCGTTCGCGGTCCCGCATCCCGCAGTGACGAGGGCGCCCGCTTGCGACGTGCTGTCCGTGGGGCACACCCCGAGAAGCGCGCCCGCCGGCGGCGCGGTTGGATGCGCCAGGAGTTGATGGGCGTAGTTGAGCGCCGTGTTGATGGGAATCGCGAACGACTCCACGGCGCCCCGCTGCGGACCGCGGCGACCGCCGCTCGCAGCGGTGTCCATGCCGATCACCTGGCCACTGCCGTTGATGAGCGGCCCGCCCGAATCGCCGGGCTGGATCGGTGCGTTGGTCTGAATCATCCCGTTCAGGGTTTCGGTGCTGTCGCCGGTCTCGTCGGATGCCGTGATGGTCTGCTGGAGTGCCGTCACCTGCCCGTTGGCCACCGCCGGCGAGCCGCCCCGCCCTTCGGCGTTGCCGAGGGCGGTGACGCTGTCACCGATATGCACGTTTGACGAGTTACCGATCGGGGCCGTCGCGAACCCGCTCCCGCCCTGGATCTGGAGGACGGCGACGTCGTGGTTCGTGTCGCCGCCGATCTCGGTCGCGGGGTAGGTCGCGCCGGTCGACGTGAGCCGGACACTGATCCCCTGCTCACCGTCGACCACGTGGAAGTTGGTGAGGACGACGCCGGCGGACGTGAGGATGATGCCGGTGCCCGCCGCGGCCGCGCCATCGCTGAGCGACGTGTCGATGTCAACGACCGCAGCCTGGACTCCGGCCGTGCTTCCCGAGCCGAAACCATGGGTGGCGATCACGGCCGTCGCGGCCGCGCTCGCTGCGAAGACGAAGATGACCACCGCGACGCCGAGCATGAGCAGCCGCGACGTCCGTCGTGGAGGCGGCGGTTCGTACGTGTAGAAGGTCTGCGGCCACCACCCGGGCGTCGGCGGAGGCGCGGACGACCAGCCTGCGCCGCCCCATGGGTCGTACGAACCCGCTCCCCCTGACCACGCCGGCGGTCCGGCGGGGACCTCCTCCTCGCTCATGCTCACCCTATTGTCGCCAGTTCGGCTGTCGAGTGCATGAGCAGGAACTCCCCGCGTGCCGCGCAGATTCGCGGCCGCGGGCGTCCCCTGCCAGTGCCAGTCGTCGGACCGGACGTGCCGGTCCGACGTGACTACATGACGTCGAAGGTTTCGGCAACCTCAATGCTTCCGCCGCTTGCCAGCACAGGGCATCCCTTGGCCAGCTCGACCGCGGCGTCGATGCCGTCTGCGTTGATGAGGCTGTATCCAGTGGCCGGGTTTGCGCCACCTCCGTCAGAAACCGCCCCACCGGCGATGGTCTTTGCCTGACCGGTCGGGTTGCCGCCGTCCGCGAGTGCCGGCCCGAGGTTCTGGAACCAGGTGCCCCAGGCGGCCATCGACTCCGCCTGTGCGGCCTCACCCTCGGCCATGCCGCCCCCGTGGTAGACGAGCAGATATTTCGCCATGTCGTGCCTCCTTGACGTGGTCAGTTGTTGTTCGCGCCTATGGCGCGGATGACAGGGGGTTCGAGACGCGCCTCGAGGAGCGCGCGCTCCGATGGGTTGTCGGTGAGCTCGATGGCGCGTCGGTCCGCGTCGGCCGCCTCGTCGAGCCTGCCGAAGCGGCGGAGGAGCTCCGCGCGCGTCGCCCAGTACAGGTGGTAGCCGTCCAGCTCGGCGCGGAGCGCATCGAGCTCTTCCATCGCGGGGACCGGGCCGGCCACGTGCTCGAGCGCGATCGCCCGGTTGAGCCGGACCACCGGACTTGGATTGAGCCGCGCCAGCGCGCCATAGAGCGCGAGTATCTGGGGCCAGTCGGTATCGTCGAACGTCGCGGCTTCGGCATGACAGGCGGCGATCGCAGCCTGCAGCCAGTACGCCCCCGGGCGTCCGAGGCGGCGAGCCTGCTCGAGGAGCGCGCCTGCCTCGGCGATCGCCGCGTGGTCCCAGCGCGACCGGTCCTGGTCACGGAGCAAGACCAGCCTGCCCTCGGCGTCGAACCGTGTCCCCCGACGCAACTCATGCAGGCGCATCAACGCGAGCAGGGCGAGCACCTCCAACTCCTCGGGGAGCATCCGGGCAAGGAGCCCGCAGAGCCAGAGCGCGTCGACACAGAGGTCGCGGCTCGTCGCGACGTCCGGCCCGCTGCCGAGGTAGCCCTCGTTGAAGACGATGTACAGCGAGGCGAGCACTTCCGCGAGCCGGTCGGGAAGCTCGTCGGCTTCGGGCATACGATACGGAATGCGCGCGCCGACGATCTTCCGCTTGGCGCGGACGATCCGCTGGGCCATGGTCGCCTCGGAGACGAGAAACGCATGAGCGATCTGGCTCGTGGTCATCCCCATGACGGCCCTGAGCGTGAGCGCCACCTGCGCGTCGCGCGCGAGCGCCGGGTGGCAGCAGATGAAGATGAGGCGGAGACGATCGTCGGGATCGGAACGCACGTGCGGCGCCCAGCCGTCCGTCAGCAACTGGAGCTTGCTTCGGTACGTCGCGTCGCGTCGCAGCCGGTCGATAGCGCGCCGCCGCGCAGTCTGGAGCAGCCACGCCGCGGGGCGTTCGGGGACGCCATCGATCGGCCAGCGCTGCAACGCGGCAACCACCGCATCCTGGACGAGATCCTCGGCGAGGTCGAAGTCGCCGGTGATCCGAACGAGCGAGCCGCAGATGAGGCCGACCTCCGCGCGGAAGACCGCGTTCATCGCCTCCGCGGTGGTGCCGTTCATCGTCTGATCCCAGGTCCCGCGCTGCTCAGCCGACCGGATGGTGCTGCATGTCGTCGTGGTTCACCACGGGGCGAATCTCGACGGCCTGGTCCTTCGGCGGCCACTTCTTCGCGATGGCGATCGCCTCGTCGAGGTCTTCGACGTCGATGGTCACGAATCCGGCGACGTTCTCCTTGCTCTCCATGAAGGGGCCGTCGGTGACCAGCGGCTTGCCGTCGTGAAAGCGGATCGTCGTGGCGGTGTTGGACCCCTGCAACTCGTCACCGCCGAGGAGCTTGCCCGCCCGGCCGACCTCCGCGAACCACTCGTCGATCGCGGCGTAGTGCGCCTGCACACTCGCTTCGTCGAGGACGTTCTCCTCGTTCTTGATGAACAGCAGCATGTATTTCACGGATTCGGCTCCTGGCGTCTGAATAAGGTGTTCCCATCATGACGACGAACGGCGAAGCGCCAAATCGACAGGTCGCGGGCCGACGCCGGACATCGGCGCCATGTCAGGCTCTCGCCCCATGACTGCGTGGGTCCTCGCCGGGCGCGCCCACCTCGACGGCGACGATCGCGCGCGCGTCGAGCAACTGCGGCGAGCCTGCGAGGGCGCTGCGCCGCTCGACCTCAAGATCGAGTTCGACGAGTCCGACGATCTCGGTCGACCGATTCACTTTCTCGCGGTGTCGGGCGACGAGGTGGCCGGCTACGCGGGAATCACTCCGGGTGATGAGGCCGAGGTCTGCGGAATGGTGCACCCGTCCTGGCGGCGTCAGGGTGTCGGGACTGCGCTGCTCGATGCCATTCGTGGCGCGGCCGCAACGCTGGGTCGCGAGAGCTTCCTGGTGATCTGCGAGGACGCCGGCCCTGTGGCGATCGCGTGGATGCTGCGCCTCGGCGCGACACCTGAATCCGCTGAACGCCGCATGATCCTGTCGCTCGCCAGCGCCCCGTCAGCCCCTTCGTCTGTGGTTCCGCTCGAGACACGTCTCGCGACGGACAGGGATCATGGCATCGTGGTCGCGATCCTCGATGAGGAGTACAGCGATGACCCGGAGGAGCGCCGGCTGGTCGGGATCGACGGCGGCACCGTTGTCGGCACCTTGCGACTCACGGGCTCAACGGAGCGCACGATGATCTACGGATTCGTCATCGACGAGCGTCGCAGGGGCGAGCGCATCGGGACGCGCATGCTCGCAACGGTGCTCGATCAGCTCCGCGCCGAGCGCGTCGCCGAGGTGGGCCTCGAGGTCAACCCGGACAACACGCCGGCAACCCGTCTCTACGAGCGGTACGGGTTCCAGACCGTCACCACGTATCGATACATGCGCCTCGCCGTCACGCGACCAGCACACCAGGATCAGTCTCCGGTTCCGGCGCCCCGTGCAGGAGATCCGTCACCCGCGGCTTGAAGACCAGCTGCGCAATCAGCGTCGGCAGGAGTGCCGTCAGCACCACGACCGTGACCAGGATTGAGTACTGCGACCGGGTGATGTATCCATTGCTGTAACCGAAGAGCGCGGCGATGGTGCCAAAGGTGAGCCCCGTCGACATCATCATCGTCGTGTACCAGGCTTCACGAATTCGGATACGGAATGGACGCGTCGCCGGAAAGACACCGATGACCTTTGCCGCGACCTTGACGGCGAACAACACCACGATCGTCAGGCTCCCAGCGATCACCGCCGGCAGTGCGATGAGGGTCCCTGCACGAAGGAAGAAGAACGGTGTGAGGAACGTGAACGCGACGCCGCGCACCCGACCCACCATTTTCGGATCGGTGTGGAAGATGCCGGCCGCGCCGAGGCCGAGCAGGTACGCGGGGAGTACGGCCTCCGACTTCGCCGCGGTGGCGAGAGCTCCGAGTCCGAACAGCAGGAGGAACACGTATTTCACCTCGGGCTCACTGATCGGATGGCCGATGTGACGGATGACGAACCGAAGTGAGCGGGGCAGAAACACCATGACGATCGCCGTCGCGATGCCGAATGCAATGAGCATGCTGTTGTAGTTGGCGAAAACGGCGCCAAGCGCGAGGACCGTGCCAAGGTCGCAGACGAAACAGGCGCACAGGATCAGCTTGCCGAGATCGGTCTTGTTGAGACCGGTCTCCAGCATCACCGCGTACACGACGGCCACCGACGTCGTCGACAGCGCGATCCCGGCGATCTCGCTCCCGTGCATCGGCCAGTGCAGGATTCCGAGCGAGAATCCCCAGGCAGCCACGCACGGCGTGATGAAGCCGATGCCGCCGATCACCAGACTGGGCTTGAGGAACCGGCGAAACGACTTCGGATCGATCTCAGCTCCCGCAAGAAACGTGAGCAGCACCGAGCCGAACCCGGCGAGGAAATCAATCCACTGATTGGAGGACATACCGAACAGGTTGCCCCCGAGGACGCCGAGCAGGATCTCCACGAGCGCAACCGACAAGCCCATGCGCACCGAGATGACGCTGGCCACAAACGCGAGAGCGATCCAGAGCGTGGCGATGCCATAGCTATTGTTGAGCGCGTCGAGGACGCCGAGATGCAATGGGCAACAACTCATCGGAAACCTCCTACCAGAAGTGCTGGTAGGGCCCATCAAGCCGAGTGGCTGAGGACGGTGAGACCCATCACCGATGCCGCGTTCTGCATGCGGCCAACGAAGAATATCACGCCATCGCGGACCGATCTGCGCGCGACGGTGTCACGGGCCCTGGTCGGTCCGGCTCCGCTCGCGGATCAGCCACGCGAACGTCGGACCAGGTGGCGCCGGCACCTGATCGGACTCCGACGCGGGCAATCGCCGGCGCTCGAGCTCGAGGCGCATGCTCTCCTCGCCTTTGCGCATGGCCCAGCGATGATTTGCGCTGAAGGCCGGTCGCATGATCCATGTCAGACGACGAAGCAGCGGTTTCTCCGCGCGTATCCGCCAGTCGTAAAACGCCTTGACATCGTCGCCGTCAGTGATGAACGTCCACGTGCCCCCGCCGAAGAAATCGCCGTCGGCACGCAACGTCAATCCGCCCGTCCCGTCGTTGCGGAGCGTCGTGAAACGCCAGCGGAGCGTGTATGGTAACCATCCCTTCGTCCACAGGTCGACGACGCGACCGATGCCGCTCGGCTCGCCTGCATCGACCACCCGTACCTCGAGATAGACGGAAGGCCACCAACGCGGCAGATCCTCCGCGTCGCGCAGAACGTCGGCGACCTCCTGCGCTGTGGCGTGGAGACGCCAGCGGCTCACGAAGTGATACTCGTTGCTCACGGCTTTCGACGACCCGAAACCACGCCGAACGACATCACCTGCCTCCTCGCTCCCAACGATAACGCTGTCAGTGCGCGTCGATGTGCAGGACGACCTTGCCCGTGACCCTCCGCGCCAGGAGATCTTTGGCGAGTTCGCCGCCCCGGGTCCAGTCGGCCTCGACATCGATGTGCGGCGTGAGGATACCCGCGGCGATGAGCGCGCACAACTTGCTGAGGTCCGATGCCGCACTCTGCGTTGTGCGCAACTCGTCGAACACCAGCATCGAGCGCAACGTCGCGCCCAGGTGCGCGCCGAACCAGCGCGGACCAAGTGCGGCAGGCTCCATCAGCGTTGATGCGTATGACACGACGGTTCCGTGTGGCGCGACGACATCGAGACAGCGCGTGAGCACCTCGCCGCCGACGCCGTCGAGGATGTGGTCGTACGGCCCCTGTGCGTCCTTGATGTCGCGAATGATCTGATGACATGACGCGGCCGTCGCCTGATTCGCTTCGGGGTTCCGGATCAGCGCGGTCACGTGCATCTGCGTCGCGCGAGCGAGCTGGATCGCCAGGTGACCGACACCACCGGATCCACCGGTGATGAACACGCTCCTGCCGACCGGAAAGCCGCCGATCGCCAGCGCGCGGTACGCCGTCACACCGGCGACCGGCATGCACGCGGCCTGTGCATCGGTCACGCCGTCAGGGATTGCGGCGAGGTAGTCCATGGGCACGGCAACGAGCTCTGCCCATGCGCCGTTGTTGACGAGGCCGACAACGGTGGTTCCCGCCTCCGGCCCACCGCGCTCGGCGGGACGCTCCACGATCCCCACGACGTCCCAGCCGACCTGTTCGCCCGCCTTGGAACTCTTCGCGCGAGACACCTCGCCACGGTTGAGGCTCGTGGCATGCACGCGAACCAGGGCCTCGTTCGGAGCCGGTCTCGGCTCCGGCACCTCGCTGATCTGAAGAAGGTCGTCGTTGCCGGTGGTGGTGAGCGCCCGCATCGGTGCCGCTAGACCGCGCAGCTGTCGTCGGTGCAGATCGCGTCGGCGTCGCCGGCAGTCACCATCTGAAGGGGGTGCGACGCGGTCCACGCCTCCTGCAAGGCGCCGCGGAGCAACTGGGCCGGTTGCGCACCCGACACCCCGTACGCGCGATCGAGGACGAAGAACGGGACCCCGTTGATGCCGAGCTGGCGGGCTTCGAGCTCGTCGTGACGGACGTCATCGGCGTACGCGTCGCTGTCGAGCACCGCGCGCACTGCGGCTTCGTCGAGCCCCTCCTCCACTGCCAATCGGAGCAGCACGTCGCGATCGCCGATTGCCGCCCCTTCCACGAAGTACGCCGCCATCAGGCGTTCCTTCATGGTGGCCTGCTTGCCGACCGAGTTCGCGTAGTGGATCAGGCGGTGAGCGTCGAAGGTGTTGCCCGAGCGCGCCTTGTCGAGGTGAAAGTCCAGCCCCTCACCGGCGGCGTTCGCCGTGACCCGCGCCTGCGCGGCCTCGGCCTGCGCTCGGCTCATGCCGTACTTGGCGGCGAGGCGCTCGACGGGATCACCCTCCGACGTGGCAGGAGCCGTCGGGTCGAGCTGGAAGCTTCGCCAGATCACGTTGACCTCGTCGCGATGATCGAATCCACTCAGCGCCTCCTCGAAGCGACGCTTCCCGATGTAGCACCACGGACAGACCACGTCGGACCAGATCTCAACATCCATGACTCGTTTGTACCCCATCGCGCGCCGATGACGCGTGCCTCCGGGCGACGGGCCGATTCGGGTTCAGAAATCCTGACCGCGGGTATAGAGATTCCGACAAACAACCAGCCGCTCGCCACCCACGGCGCCCGGCGATACGAGACTGATCATGGCTGAACTGACCTCCGAACTCCTTCCGATCCTGCAACTCGACGACGTCGTCGTCATGCCGGGCATGACCGCCACCGTCGCGGTTGAAAGTGACCCCCAGCGGGCAGCGATGACGGCCGCGCAGAGCGGCAACCACCTGATCCTCCTCGTGCCTCGTGTCGGCGGCCGGTTCTCCGCGATCGGCACCGTCGCCCAGGTCGTCGAGTCCGGGCAGCTGCCTTCCGGCGCCGAGGTGTCAATCCTCAAGGGGCTGCACCGCGCCCGTCTCGGTGGCGGCCAGTCCGACATCGGTGGAGCCCTCTGGGTGCAGGTAGAACCGCTTCCCGACGGCGATCCAACCGAAGCAGCCCGTGAGCTGGCGCGCGAGTACCGCGCGCTCATCGAGAACCTCCTTGAGCTGCGTGGCGCGGGCCGCGCGATCGAGGCCGTCCGCTCGGTTCGCCATCCTGGCCACCTGGCCGACCTCGCCGGGTACTCGCCGGACTTCAGCATCGAGCAGAAGCTCGAGGTGCTGGAGACGCTCGACATCGAGGAGCGCCTCACCCGCCTGATCGGGTGGACCAAGGACGTCCTCGCCGACGCGTCGGTGCGCGAGAAAGTTCGCACCGAGGTCAACGAGGGCATGGAGAAGACCCAGCGTGACTTCCTGCTGCGCCAGCAGCTCGAAGCGATCAAGAAGCAACTCGGTGAGGGTGGCGACGACGTTGCCGCCGGCTACCGCGCGCGCCTCGAGAACGCGGGGATGCCCGAGAACGTGCGGGCGGAGGTCGAGCGCGAGCTGGACCGTTTCGAGCGCACGAGCGAGCAGAGCCCCGAGCACGGCTGGATCCGGACCTACCTCGACTGGATGTTCGAGATCCCCTGGAACGTGCGCTCCGAGGACAACCTCGACCTGGCCGAGGCGCGACGCATCCTCGACGAGGACCACACCGGTCTCGAGGACGTGAAGCAACGGATCATCGAGTTCCTCGCGGTCCGGAAGCTCCGCAGTGAGCGCGGCATCACCGTGCTCGGCGGGGGATCCGGCGCGATCATCACGCTGGTCGGACCTCCCGGCGTCGGCAAGACGTCGCTCGGCGAGTCGGTCGCCCGTGCGCTCGGACGCAAGTTCGCGCGTATCTCCCTCGGCGGCATCCACGACGAGGCGGACATCCGCGGGCATCGGCGCACCTACGTCGGCGCACTCCCGGGCCGCATCGTGCGAGCCCTCAAGGAAGCGGGGACCAAGAACCCCGTGATCATGCTTGACGAGATCGACAAGGTCGGCAGCGACTGGCGCGGCGACCCGTCCTCGGCGCTGCTCGAGGTCCTCGACCCGGCGCAGAACAACACCTTCCGCGACCACTATCTCGAGGTCGACCTCGATCTTTCCGAGGTGCTCTTCATCCCGACGGCGAACGTGTGGGAGACCATTCCCGCGCCGCTGCTCGACCGCATGGAGCTCATCCGGCTCGACGGATACACCGAGAACGAGAAGGTCGCGATCGCGCGCGATCATCTCCTCCGCAGGCAGATCGAACAGGCCGGTTTGCTGCGCGACGAGGTCAGCGTGACCGACGAGGCGATCCTCGCCGTGATCACCGACCACACCCGTGAGGCGGGCGTCCGCAACCTCGAGCGCGAGCTCGGCAAGATGACCCGCAAGATCGCGACGCGGATCGCCGGTGGCGACTTCACCCCTCCGCTGGAGATCACGTCTGCTCAGGTTCGCGAGCTGCTCGGCAAGCCGAAGTTCGACAACGAGGTGGCAGAACGGACAGCGGTCGCCGGCGTGGCGACGGGACTCGCGGTCACCGGCACCGGAGGCGATGTCCTCTTCATCGAGGCAGCCAACGCGCCCGGGGACGGCAAGCTCACGCTCACCGGTCAGCTCGGCGACGTCATGAAGGAGTCCGCGCAGATCGCGCTGTCCTACGTGCGAGCCCATGCGGAGGCGCTGGGGATCGACCCCGAGGCCGCCCGCCAGAGCTTCCACATCCACGTGCCGGCCGGGGCCGTGCCCAAGGACGGTCCGTCGGCGGGCGTCGCAATGACGACCGCAATGGTCAGCCTCCTGACCGGACGGCCGATGCGCAGCAGCGTGGCCATGACCGGCGAGGTCACCCTCCAGGGACTCGTGCTCCCGATCGGTGGCGTCAAGCAGAAGGTCCTCGCGGCCCATCGGATGGGGCTCCGTGAGGTCATCCTGCCGAAGCGCAACGAGAAGGACATCGAGGACGTGCCCGAGAGCGTGCGCGAAGCGATGACATTCCATCTGGCGAGCCACGTCGAGGAGGCAATCGAAGTGGCACTCGAACCGATCGCCGTCGCGGTGACCGCTGCCGCCTGACCGCAGTCCGAATAAGAGAAAGGGCCACCCCGCCGAAGCGAGGTGGCCCTTTTGAGTCGGAGATCAGATCGGGTTAGCTCTTCGGCCCACTGACGCCCAGTTGTCACTCATCGTGGTGGTTCCGAAATTCGCGAGCGCGAACAGGAAGCAGTGCGTCTCGGTGGCGTTGCAGCCCGCCGGGCGTTCGATGATCCACTCCGCCGACGCACGTGCGCACGACGAACACGCGGCGCTGTCCGTGGCCGACTTGCCACTCGTCGCCGAATGGCATTGTTTCGTCGGCCGCGCACGTCCGTCAAGGGTGTTCGTAAATACGAATTCCCATCGCTCGTAACGTGGTCGAAAGGAGAATCCGCGGACAATCGAACAGCCGTGGCGTTGAATCCCTACGAATCGCCGCGAGGGAGGTTGCGCGGTCGCGCGGAAACGACTCGACGCCAATTTCTGCTGATCATGGGTGGTCTCGCAGCGGCAGGCGCATCGCTGTTCGGTGGCATCGAGGTGCTGCGCTTCATGTTCCCGGTGGCCTCGAGCAACGCACCTGCATTGTTCAAGACGTCGTTCAGCTTTGCCCAGCTCACCGGCGGCGTCGTCGGCGGCAAAGCAGTGACACCGGTGAACGTCATCACTGACACGAACCACCGCGTGAGCGTCATCCTCGATGACGCAGGCATCTACGCTGTGCTCCTCATCTGCACGCATCTCGGTTGCACACCGAACTACGTGTCAGATGTGGTGACCGGATCGGGTGTTGCGCCCGCTGTTGCCGACGCACGTGGCGTGCGCACGAAAGCCCAGCAGATCCCCAACGGCTGGGCGTGCCCGTGCCACGGCAGCCGCTACTTCATCGACTTCGACGAATTTCTACGGTCCCGCACCGCGTCCGATGGACTGGGTCAACATCGAGGTGACTCCGGACGGGTTCTTCGCGGTGGACCGGGCGACGCTGGTAGCGACGCGTGGCCCCGGTGACAACACGGCACCGCAGTGGCGCCTCCTGGTCGGGACGCAGAAGACCAACGGCAAGACGTACGGCGTGTAGCCGTTCGTTGCACCCGCCATGCGGACGGTGCAAGACCGCGAGAAGATCAGGAAGTCAGATTCGGGAAGTTCTGAAAAAGTGGGTCGCGTCCAGGACCCCCGAGCATCGCGCTCGGCCCAGCGCCTGCCGCCAAGTAACGGCGCGCTGTGTCAGCAGAACCGCCTCGGAGAGCGCTGGGATGTATGTTAGCGACGAGGAGACATCGACATGAATCACCCCCTGCGGACGCTTGCCTGTGGCGTCGGGACGTGCGCCGTAATCGCCCTGGTCAGCGGCTGCAGCGGCGGCAACGGGCCTTCGCCGTCGTCGACGACCTGCAACGGGTCGGCCGCGGTGAGTGGGCTTGGAACTGTCGCAGCCACCATCGATGCGACCGACAACCTTGTCTTTGTCCCCGCATCCACCACAACAAGCGTGGGCGACGTGGTGGAGTTCAAGAACACCGGGACGGTTGCGCACACGGTGACCTTCCAGGACGCGAACGACGGGTGTCTGTCCGACGCGATGCTCAACCCCGGATCCACGTGGGAGGTGAAGTTCACCGCAGCGGGGACGTACAACTATATGTGCACGATCCACGCACCGAACATGAAGGGCGAGATCACGGTCACGGGGTCGTAAGCGGCGCCCGAGTTGGCGCTGCGTTGATACGTGCGGACCGTGGAGCCTCGTATCTCGATCATCACCCTCGGGGTGTCGGACCTCGAGCGCTCGTATCAGTTCTACAAGAACGGTCTTGGGCTGCCAACCACCGGTACGCCCGCTGACGGCATCGTCTTCTTTCAGACGTCAGGGACGACTCTCGCGCTCTATCCCTATGAAGCATTGGGGCGCGATGTCGGACCTGGTTGGGACGGTGCTCGGTCGCGGTTTACAGGGATCACTCTTGCGCACAACGTTCGCGAGCGCACTGAGGTCGATTCGGTGCTGGCTCTTGCGTGCAGCCGCCGGCGGCGCGATTGTGAAGCCGGCGGCGGACACGTCCTGGGGTGGGTACGCCGGTTATTTCGCGGATCCCGATGAGTATCTGTGGGAGGTGGCGTGGGGGGCGTTCGAATTCAACGCGGACGGCTCGCTGCGCGTGACGTGACCGTTGATCTAGATTCGCTCGGCGGCACGGGCGGTTTCGTTGTTCCCGGAAAGACCGACTCGATCTCCTGCCTGGCCTCGTCGTCGTCGAGCTGACCCCAGGCTTGAGCGAGTGTGCCGTTTCTCGATAGGCGTGCCGCGAACCAGAGCGCTGCGATGAGTCCCCCACTGGCGATTAGAACTGTGGCGACGATCGTCAGGACGGTCATCCTTCGCTTGCCGTCGGTCGGCTCCTCTTCAGAACCGTCACCAGGCGGACGCATCGGCGTCGAGCGTGTGTAGCAGGGGTGCCGCTGGCGCTTCTCGAGTGGTCCACTCCTGACTTAACGCTAATCCCCAAATCGTGGATGCGGATGACGCCTGTGTCGCGATGTCCGGTCGCACCTAGGTTGGCGCGTCTGGAATCGGCGACCTCGTGACACGATTGACGTCGACAGTGCATCGCGCAGGAGCGTTATGGCCGGAGGTGGCGGTAACCGACACACGGACAGAGTTTGTCCGTGTCCGGGTTGGTACGGTGGCGAACAGATGTTTGGTAGAATGTGGGCATGGAAGCGCTCGCCATACCGGACACACGCGAAGGTCTGCATGACGCTGTCGATGCGCTCGTCGGCGAGTTCATCGATGGCGTCACGACACAAGCGCTGGGCGAGGACATCGTGGTCATGCGGCGCGAGATCGATCGACTCGAGGCCGAGTTCCTCCGGCGCCTGCACCGCTTCGATGCCGGCCATGGAGCCCTCGCTGAGAATCTGAGCACCGTGTCCTGGCTGCGGGCTGCGTGCGGCGTGACCGCCAAGGCGGCCGCGTATCGCGTCCATCTGGCCCGCACCCTCGGCGAACTCCCGGCTACCCTCGACAGCGCCCGGGCCGGTCGCGCCTCCTTCGGCAACGTGGCCATGATCGGCCACCTCGCCGGGGACGTCGGTGTGGCGCAGGTGCAACCCTACGAAGCCATCCTCGTCAGCGCGGCGGAGACGCTCGATCCCGGGCGCATGCGCTACGCCATCCAGACCACGCGGCTCGGCATTGATCCCGACGGCGTGCTCGCCGATGACACCCACGCCCACGAGCGTCGCTGGCTGGACTGCGACCAGACCTATGGGAATGTCTTCGTCCTCCGTGGTGAGTTCGATGCCGAAAGCGGGGCGCTGCTCAAGACCGCGATCGATGCGCTCAGCCACGGGCTGCATGCTGGAGCAGCGCGGTCGGCGTCGAAGCGCCGTGCGGATGCGCTGATCGAGATGGCCGCCACGCAGCTGCGGCTCGGTGATCATCGCGATGTGCACGGGCAGCGGCCGCATCTCACGCTCACGGTGAGCGCGGAGAGGCTGAGCGCGGGCTCGGTGAGCGGCGGCACGCGGGACGCGGTGAGCGGGAATGAGGTGAACTCGGAGACGAGGAGCACCGTCCGGCGGAACGCCTCGCGCCCTGAAGTGAACGCTCCTGCCGAGCTGCGCGGCGTGGGACCGATCCATCCCGAAACGGCACGCCGCCTTGCCTGCGACGCGGTGCGCACGGTGGTGACGGTTGCAGCGCCTGTTGATACGTCCGTTTGGACAGCCGTGAGCGCGCCGATCGTGCCACTCTCAGTCGGACACGCCACACGCACGATCCCAGCCCCGATTCGTACCGCGCTGGTCTTGCGCGACCAGGGCTGCCGCTTCCCGGGCTGCGATCGACCGCCGGCGTGGACGGATGGTCACCACATCATTCACTGGGCCGACGGCGGGCCTACCGAGCTCGCGAACCTGGTGTCCCTGTGCCGGCCGCATCACCGTCGCGTGCACGAAGAGCACTGGCGTATGCACATTGCCGACGGCGTTGCAATCGTCGAACCGCCACCCTGAGATGATCGCAGCAGAACTCCGCTGATCGGGATGACTACCTGCGGAGTGAGCGTGGGATGGCTTCCGCTTCAATGAGGACCGATCGCTGCGCGTGACCTGCTTTATGAGCGTTCACGCCCATCACCACCCTGAGGAGGCGGTCTGGAACGTCATCGAGGGAGAGGTGCTCATGACGCTCGGTGCGGAAACACGAATCATCAGAGCGGGTCGGGCGGCTGTCGTCCCGTCAGATGTCGAGCATTCCGCTCGTGCGAACTCCGACTTCCGCGCCATCATCGTGGATTTTCCGCCTCGTGCGGCAGTGGCCGGTGTCAGTACCGGACTGCTCGATTAGTCAGCCGGGCAATGGTCTCGCTGGTTGATCTCGACCGCTCGGCCGTCGGGATCCTCGGCGATGGCCCGGCATCCCCACGGACGCTGTTCGTGCTCTGTGAGGACGCGCGCTTCAACGGCCCTCAACGCGTTCACAGCCTGATCCAGCGACTGGACGTAAAAACCGGCAAAGTCGCTGCCGGCGCGACGGCATTCGGCCGCGCGACCGGTGGTATCGGGGGCTTGAAAGACAGCGAAGTGAACATTGTTCAGATCAGCGGCGAGATGTTCGGGGCCGTCGCCGTGGTCCTCCGCTTCCAGCGGCACGCCGAGGGCAGTGTAGAAGGCGGCGGTTCGTTCAGCGTCAGCCGCGAAGAGCACGATCGAGGACACCTCAACCATGCGAACGAGTTTGCCAGGAATGACCCAGAGTGCGATGTGCGCTGCGGGGCGGCGGACGGCGATGACCAGCACAATGCAGGCGACACATGACCAAGGACAACGCCACGTCTCCGTACAGCCTCGGGTCAGTCGCCTCCCGCGATGGCACGACGATCGGCTATCGCAAGTTCGGAGCAGGCCCCGGCATCGTCCTCGTGCATGGCGGGGCGCAAGCCGCGCAGAATTTCACGAGACTTGCCGGAGCGTTGTCCGATGCATTCACGGTGTATGTGCCGGATCGCCGCGGCCGAGGACGCAGCGGACCGCCGGGCGAACACTACGGCCTGGTGGCGGAGTGCGAAGACGTCGACGCCCCCCTGTCGAGCACCGGATCGGCGCAGGGCGACGTTCCGCTGCGGGCGCTGGTGCCGACCATGCACTCCGACGGCCAACTCGTCATTGAGAGTGAAGGATCGCTGGCCTCCTTCCGCGACGTCCCTGCCGAGGTGCTGCTGCTCGGCGGCGCCAAAAGCCCGACCTATCTGAAGAAAGCACTCTTCGCACTCGAGCGCGTGCTC
This sequence comes from Candidatus Dormiibacterota bacterium, assembly GCA_963791435.1. GTDB lineage: Bacteria > Chloroflexota > Dormibacteria > Aeolococcales > Aeolococcaceae > Palsa-851. The sequence goes on along the minus strand of CAWBSL010000002.1, from coordinate 169,071 downwards.
CCGAATGTACGCCGGGTGAACTTTGCCGGCGTCGGTCATTTAGCCGCAGACAACAGTGGCAAGCCGGAGATGGTCGCGGGAGAACTCCGCCGATTCTTCAGTGACTCCGTGAGCGGCTGATATGGGACCGCTCCGCGTCACAACGTCCCCGGCAGGCCGAGTTTACGAGGCGCAGTAGTAGTCGTCGTTGCCGGGCTTTCTCGCGACAAAACGCACGTCGTCTCCGACCGACACCATCACGTGATCGAAACCGATCGTCTGGAGACGGGAGATCAGTGACGACGGCTCGATCGGATTGTAGACGTCTCCTTCGTGAAACTCGTGCAGTTCGGTGGTGCCCAGACTGTCGGAACCGACGAGGATCCCTGCCGGACGCAACACCCGCCATGCTTCTCTGAGCACCTGATTCTGCAACGTGATCGTGGGCAGGTGATGGAGCATCGTGAATGTGCCGACCGAGTCGAACGACGCGTCGTCGAAATCGAGTTTCGCCGCGTCCCCTTCCAGCACCTCGACATTTGACCCTGCGTATCGACTCGCCAGGCGTTGCGCGAAGTCCGGGTCGACCTCGATCGCGACGAGCCGGCGGACACGCTTGCGGAGCCATTCTGTCGCAGCGCCGGGTCCTGGGCCGACCTCGAGCATCTCGTCACCGAGGTCGATTTCCGTCAGCAGCGATCCGAGCACTTCGCGGTGGATGTGGTCGGCCCATTCGGGGGTTGCGCACAGGGCGTGGTTCTCATTCATGGGTTCGACGTTGACATCCGCCGTCCTGCTCGGCAAGCGCGTACGCTGACAAGTCGTGTTGCAAGAACGACAATCAGACCGCGCCCGACGCGAGATGGCGCATGGGATAGCCGCCTGCATGTTTCCCATGGCGCCCGGAGATCAGTTCGACTGGCACACCCATGACGATGACCAGCTTGCATGGGCGTCGCGTGGTGTCATCAGCGTGATCACCGATGCAGCCACGTGGCTGCTGCCGCCATCGCGGGCATTGTGGATTCCGGCCGGCGTCCGGCACGAGGTGCGCGCGCAGGGTGCGACGACGATGCGATCGGTCTACGTCAGAACAGCGCTCCTCTCGATCGACTGGACCGCGCCGACCGTCGTCAGGGCACGGCCGCTCATGGTTGAGCTGGCCGAGTACCTCGAGGACGAGGCCCTGGACGGCTCGAGACGCGAGCGAGCCGCGGCCCTCCTGTCGGACCTCCTCGAACCCCTTGAGGTGACGACGATCGAGGTGCGCCTCCCGGCAGACGGGCGTGCGCGGACCGTGGCCGAGGCCCTGCTTCTGGATCCGACGGAGAACCGGACGCTCTCGTCATGGGGGCGGGAGGTCGGTGCCAGCGGGCGAACCCTGGAGCGAGCGTTTCTCGCCGAGACGGGCGTGCCATTCAGCAGGTGGCGAACCCTGGCGCGGCTCAAGGCGTCACTGCCGCTCCTCGCCGCCGGGCGATCGATCAGCTACGTGGCACCCGAGGTCGGATACGAATCGACGAGCGCGTTCGTGGCCGCATTTCATCGCGAGGTCGGGCTGACGCCCACGGCCTACTTCCGCGCGAAATAAGGCCGTCGCCGCTCGCGCAACCCGGGTCAGGCCCCGCCGACAGGTTGTCGTTCTGGCGACACGGCTTGTCAGCGTACGGGCTTGTCCAGCGAGTGCACGTTCGTCAGTGTCGTACTCACAACTGAGCGGCAACCGAGTGGGCTTTGCCACTCTGACAAGGGGTGCACGATGAGCGATACGCAAGAACTGAGAGCGGCAATCGTCGGGCTGATCCGATGCGCCGCGACGGAAGACGAAATGCTGCTCATCTCGAGGTCCGACAACCACGACGTCGGCAGCGCCGAACGATGGGCGCCCGTGCCAACCGTGGCGCACAACACGCAGTTCAAACGTGAGCAGGTGATTCGCCTCGAGGCGGTGCTGCATGACGAAGAGCCACCGGAATCTCCGGCGTTCGATCACACGTCCGAGCCGACATATCGAGCCTTCGCTGAGTTGAGTTCCGCGGTCGTCGCCGAAGAAAGCAGGCGAACCACCGATGCGCTCGTCGACTTACTACTGCTCCTGCCTGACGCTGATCTTCTGGATCCGACCCGGCACGAGTGGCTCCGGGGCCGCGCTCTCTGGCTCCAGATCATCGTTCGCGGCTTCTGGCATCCGATGGGACACGTGGGCGACTGGTATGTCGCGGACGCGATGCGCGAGCGAGGCATCGCGCTGCGGCAACAGGCAGTTGCGACCGCCGAGTATCTCCACGCACCCAAGGAGTTGTGTGGGATGGCGTGGTACAGCCTTGCATGCACCTACGCGGCGCTCGGCATGGCGGACGAGGGCGTCGTGGCACTGCGGCACGCGGCAGCACTCAACGATGACCTTCGTGCTCGCGCTGCGACTGACCCCGACGTGGAGTTGCTCCGCGCGGATGGCCGGGTCGCCGCATTCATTGCGTAGCCCGTTGGCAGGCCGGAGAGCAGCTCGCCGATCGGAAGAGACGTCCCGGGGGCCGCGACGAGAGTTGCTACCATGCGTCGACCGATTCAGACGGTGGTCGCGCTCACAGAGAGCGGCGTGTGGATGCAGGGGGAAAGTCATGCGAAGGATCCAGAAGCTCTTGAGTGTTGCGGCGCCGGTCGTCGTCGCTGTCACCGGCCTCAATGCAAGTGCAGTGTCTGCCGCGGCGCCCCAGGCGCCGCTGACGATGCTGCAGTGGCGACGGAGATCGGACAGGTATCCGCGGTGGGATCCGGCTGCTTCCAGGCCTCGTTTCCCTCCCTGGTGTGGCATGCGACCACGTGCGTGACCGCCCCCGAGCGGCCCTTCGCGCCGGCGCCGGCGCCCTCGCGCTGGAGCGGTCCTGACACGGTCGGCAACGGCGCTCGACTACTCGGCCGTCGTGTCGGGCACGATCTCCAAGGCGACCGGCACGTTTACCAATGTCAGCCCCAAGATCACCGAGAAGGGCCAGATCGGCGGCGCAGGCACCAAGAAGGCCAACGAGTTCTCCCTGCAGCTCAACACCGAGTTCTTCACCGGATCGCCGGCGTGCACCGGGGCGAGCATTCCGTCCAACTGCCTTGCGTGGCAGCAATTCGTCTACACCACCGACGCGAACATCGTCTTCATGCAGTACTGGCTGATCGACTACAACAACAGCTGCCCCGGCGGCTGGATCCCGTACTCGGCAACGACTGCTACACCAACAGCGCGCGAGCAGGGCAAGCAGCGGCAGCGCTCACCGCCAAGAGCCTCGCGACGCTTTCGCTTTCGGGCAGCGCAAAGTCCGGCGGAAACGACGAGGTGGAGCTGACCATCGGGGGCCATGCGACGCTCGCCACGGGCAAGGACTCCAAGATCGACCTCGCACACCTCTGGAACACCTCCGAATGGGACGTGTTCGGTGACGGCGGCGGCGGCGAGGCATTCTTCGGCGCGAACACCACGCTCGAAGCCGTGACAAAGCTCACGGCCACCAGTTCGTCGGCGCCCACCTGCGACAAGGAGGGCTTCACCGGCGAGACGAACAACCTCAACTCGCAGCCACCCCGGCGCTCGGGAGCGAGTCGTCTCCGACGATGGGCTCAAAGCAGACGAACGGCACGACCGGCACCGCGAGCTGCGCTAGAGCTGCCTGAGTTTCGTCGCGCTGGCGGAGTGTTCCGTCAGCGCTCGCGACCCTCGGAATCCGCGCTGAGCAGGCGGCCGATCGACGCCATCAGATCCGTCTGTTCCTCACTGCTGGTCACGTTCACTCGCTCGAACTCGCTCCCAAGCCGAACGTCGACGTAGAAGTCGTCGCCGTCCGCGTGAAGTGAAGAAACGCCCGCGCGCCGCGAGAGAAGGATCCGCGCTTGCGCTCGCGCAGCTGTGGCATCTGGCGCAACTCGATGAGGAGCGGTTCAACGCGGTCAAGATCCTCGTCCGTCGCGTGTCGCACGCGCATAGCATGACCTCGATCCTGTCCGCCCGGCGCGTCCTCGGGCGGTGAATTACCCACGCGTGAATCCACCCGAGATAGGAATGCGGACGCCCCCTGGATGGATGCCCTGCTGTTATCGATCGTGCGATTTCGTTATCCCGATTGTGGAGGCTCGATACAGCGCGGTCACGACCTCGTCGCGGGCGAGTGCACAGTTGGACTGTGGTCGTGTCGCAATACCGACGACGAGGGATCCAACTGGCTGCGGTCGGGATGGCCATCGCCGTCAATCTGACGTTCGCAGGGCTCATCGCGCGGGAGCCAACAGGCGCGCTCACCAACTGGATCGACAACTGGGGAGTGACCTTGCTCGCCGCCCTGACGGCGGTGCCCGCAGCACTGGCTGCAAGGCGTGCAGTGAGCCGCCGGAGATGGGGCTGGTGGCTGATTGGTGCCGCAGGCTTGAGTTGGGCTGTGGGGAATGTCCTCTACACCTGGGACCCGAATGCCGCCTCACCGGCCCTCAACGATCTCTTCTACCTCGGCGGCGTGCCCCTGGCCGCGTGCGGGCTGGTGCTGGTGGCGTCACAGCAGGGAACTCGCTCTGGAATGATCCGTCTCGTCATCGACGGGCTGACGGTGGTGCCCGCGACCATCTTCATCAGCTGGGCGCTGGTGCTGCAGTTCATCTGGCAAACGGACACAGACCCGTCCAACGGGTATTCGCCTGCGGCGACCGTCACGTACCTGGCGTACCCGGTCACGGATATCCTCCTGGTCGCGCTCGCCCTGCTCGTTGTTGCTCGCCAGACAGGACGGCTTCGCCTCTCGCTCGGAGTCGTCGCAACCGGGTACCTCGCCCTCGCAATCGCTGATTCCGGCTACAACTACTACACCAGCATCGGCACCTACGCCGGCAACGCAGTGTTCTGGACGGAACTGGGATACACCCTCGGTTTCAGCCTGCTTGCGATGGGATTGCTCGACGTCTGGCTGACGCCAAAGCTGTCCGCGGATGCAGGGCCAGGTCCGACTCAGGTTCGTGACCGCGGGCTGCTCTGCTATCTCCCCGTCGCCGGCGCTGCCGTCATCGCAATCCGGCAGGAGTTGATCCATGCCCCCGGTGACGGCGTGCTGTTCTGGTCGGGGCTGACCGTCATGGCGATGGTTCTCCTGCGCCAGCTGCTGGCGTTGCGCGAGAACAGTTTCCTGCGCCGCAGCCTGGAACGACGTGTGGAGGAAGTGCTGGATGAGCGCAGCAACCTGAAGACGAGTGAGGAGCGCTTCCGGTCTCTGATCGAGAACTCCTCCGACGTCATCTTGATTCTCGACTCCGACCTGTGCGTCCGCTGGGCGAGCGATTCGCTGCGGAACGTCATCGGTTCGCAGCCCGACGATGTCATCGGCTTGTCGATTGAAACGATGATTCACCCGGACGATCGGGCTCGTGTGATGCACGCGTTTCGTGACGGTCTCCGCGAACGCGGCCGTTCCTCGACAGTCGCGTACAGGGTTCTGGATTCGCTCGGTGAGGGACACAGTGTCGACGTGCACGTGGCGCAGTTGCTCGAGGATCCGGCGGTGCAGGGAGTCGTCCTCAACATCAGGGACGTGACGGAGCGGCGCGAGCTCGAGGAGCAGTTGCTTCACCAGGCACTCCACGATCCCCTGACGAATCTTCCCAACCGCTTACTGCTCATGGATCGCCTCGAGCACGAACTGAGCCGGCGGCGCAGGCCCGACCAGGCGGGCCCCGCCGTCTTGTTCCTGGACCTCGACGGATTCAAGACTGTCAACGACACGCAGGGTCATCACGCCGGCGACCTGCTGCTCCAGCTGGTCTCGGAACGACTCAAAGCAGTGATGCGTCCGGGGGACACCATCGCACGCATGGGCGGAGACGAATTCGCTGTCATCGTCGTCAACACACCGAGCCACACCGAGGTTGATCGCATCGCCGCACGCCTCGTGACTGCGATGGCGACTCCTTTCTGCATCGATGGGCATGACTTTCTCATCTCGGCGAGCGCCGGCATCGCGATGTCGGTGAGCGACGGCGACAGTGCCGGCGACCTGTTGCAGCAAGCCGACCTCGCCATGTACCGGGCCAAGGAGCTGGGCGGGAATTGTGCGGAGGCGTTCGTTCCCGAACTCAAGGTGTCCGTGCAACACCGTCTCGACACCGAGAGCGCCCTGCGCTCGGCACTCGCGAACGCCGAGTTTCTCCTGCATTACCAGCCGATCTTGAGCCTGGAGACGATGCAGATGGTGGGAGCGGAGGCGTTGATCCGCTGGCGCATGCCGGACGGCACGATGGTCCCGCCGCTCGACTTCATTCCCCTCGCGGAGCGATGCGGAACTCATCGTGGAAATCGGACGGTGGGTGCTGCGCACAGCGTGCGCGCAGACGCGGCAGTGGCAGCTCCAACTCCCCGACTCCGAGAAGCTCTCAGTCAGCGTCAACCTCTCGGCCCGACAGCTCCGTGACCCTCGATTTCCTGACGATGTGCTCGAGGCACTCCGCGACTCCAAGCTCGCTCCGACGAGCCTGATCCTCGAGGTCACCGAGAGCGTGCTTGTCGAAGACGTCGAACGAGCATCAGCCATCCTTGCAAGGCTTCGCGGCGCGGGCATTCGCATCGCTATCGATGACTTCGGGACTGGCTACTCGTCACTGAGCTATCTGCGGACGCTCCCCGTCGACATCATCAAGCTCGATCGCTCGTTCGTGACGGGCATTACAGCGAGCTCGACGACGTCTGCTGTGGCCCGATCCATCGTGAGCCTTGCCGACGCCCTCGGCCTGGTGGTGGTCGCCGAAGGGATCGAGACGTTGACGCAGCTGGAGGAACTCGTCCAGCTCAGATGCGGCTTTGGCCAGGGGTTCCTCTTCTCCAGGCCAGTTTCGGAGGGTGCACTGGAGGGCATCGTCAAGAGCGGAATGCGATTCGCCGGGCTCGACACGCTGGCCTTGACGAAGGCTTGATGACTCGGCTCGCCTGACCAGCGGCCTGGAGGCGGCGGAACGGGCTGCGAAGTCAGTACGGATCCGGGCGATGACTCGCCCGGCCGAGAAATCGGCTACCTCAATCCGCCGCCGAATCCGGCTCAGGTTTGCTCCGTCGGTGCGGGACGACGACGTTCATCACCCGGACGCGCCGGCTTCCAGCCGGCCGCTCGCCGTGCAACGCCCGCCCCCGATATGGGTCGAGCACCGCCCCTAGTTCGCGGACCACTCGCCGGACGTCCTCCACGGTCAACCACAAATCGGCCGTGTTCATGGCGGCGGCATCCCGCCACTCCTCGGGCTCGTTGTGGCCGCCTGCCATGAATTCCATGCCCACCGCCCGCGTCGAGTCGATGTAGGCCCCAGTTACCGCGGACGTCGCCGCTGCCGCTGCTGGCGTTGACGTGTCCAGGTCGACCGTGACCCGGCGTTCGGTCATCCGCCATGGGCGCTCCCGGCCGTCAGGCCGCGGTAGTGCCGGTTCGATGAGCCCATAGCGCTCCAGGAGCTTCAGGTGGTACGCGGTCGCGCTCGCGCTGAGACCGGTCACGTCCGCGCACTCGGTGGCGGTCAGCTCATCCCCCGTCGACAGGGCGTCGAGGATTGCCAACCGCGCTGGGTGAGCCCAGGCGCGGATGCCCCGAGGGTCGGCAACGCGGAGCGGGGAATCGTCCTCCCGTACGACCGACGGGTCACGGTGCTTTGGCATCGACGTGCAGCGTACTCCTTGACACGGAGTTATTTAGCAAATACTATTCAACATATGCTGAACATCGGCACTGGACGTCGGGATCTGGTCATCGCCATGGCCGGACGGATGATCTCGACGTTCGGCGACGAGGTGGCGTTGGTCGCCCTGACCCTCCGCCTCCAGGCCGACGGCGCCAAGCCATACGAGGTGGGACTGCTCCTCGCCGCCGGCGTGATCCCACTGCTCTTCATCTCTCGCCCGGTGGGCCGCCTCGTCGACACCCACGACTCGCGACGCCTGCTCGTGACCGCCGGTGTGATCGAGGTGGGGTGCACGGTGCCATTGGTCCTCGTGCACTCGGTCGTCGCGATCGTGTTGCTGGTCGCCCTGCTTGGTGCGGCTGCTTCGGTGACCGCAGCTACATGGTCCGCGCTCGTCCCGCGGATCGTTGGCGAGGAACGCGTGGCCAAGGCTGTAGCTGCTCAGCAGTCGCTCAGTGCCCTCGTTCTCGTCGGCGCCCCCGCGGTTGGCGGGCTCCTCGCCGGTGCGTTCGGTACCGGCCTGCCTCTGGCCGTTGACGCCGCCACCTTCGCGGTGCTAACACTGGCCGCGGCCCTGGTCCGCACCCGGCGCCGGCCGGCTGGACTCGACGCGGACGCTCCTTTGGGCCGGCCTCGGGGTGGCTTCGAAATCATTCGCCGCGAACCGATACTCGCTCCGCTCACGATCGGCCTCGGGCTGGTGGTCCTGCTCGTTGGCATGGTCGACGTGGTGCTCGTCTTCCTGATCCGGGGCACGCTCCACGCCGGGGGCGTCTGGTACGGGATTGCACTGGCAGCCTGGATGGCCGGGATGGTCGCCGGATCGCTCGGCTCTGGATGGCTCAGGACCGAGCGCGCCCAGACCTGGGCGACGATCGCCGGTGCCGGAGTCGCCTGCGCCGCCCTCGCCCCGTTTGCCGTGGTCTCGGCGGTTTGGATGCTCGTGCCGCTGTCGGTTGTTGGCGGCCTTGGCAACGGCTACGCGGCCGCCTGCTACTCGACCCTCCTCGTCCGCCGCACGCCGGACGCCGCGCGAGGAAGGGTGTCCGCAGCTGCGAATGCCGCCATCGGGGGCGCCCAAGGCGCCTCGCTGCTCATCGGCGGTGCGGTCGCCGTCGTGCTGAGCCCCCGCGCGATCTATGGCATAGCCGGGATCCTCGGCGTCGTCGCCGCGACGACGATCGCCGTGCTCCAATCCGTACACACGACAGGCGCCGATCGTCTCGCGATCCCCCCGGCGAAGCTGGACTTCTAGGCGCGTCTGCGCTGGCGATCTGCTGGTCGAACAGGTCGTGCTGGGCAATCAGCAAGCGCATCTCGAAGCGCACCTGCTGCTCAAGTTCCGGCGCGGCCACCGAAGTCTGCGCCAGCTCTTTGAGCTGCGCCGCCTTCATCGGTCCCACCACGCGCCCACCCACACCCGGACGCTTCAGCCGAGCCAGGCGGTCCAGATGCATGCGGGTCACCGCCGCTGCGGTCGGCGCGTGGCGGAGCACCGCCAGGGCGCTCACGCAGGTCGGGTCATCCCAGACCTCGCGCAGCTCGGGAAAGCCGATGTCCACCAAGCGCTGGATGCGCTGGCAGACCTGCGCCTGCTCGCGCACCAGGCGCATCGCGAAGCGTGCCGCCTCCTTCAGCTCAGCCCCCACCAAGGGCTCGCTCATTCGCGGCTGGTCGTGCGTTCCCAACGCCGCCAGTGTGCGCGCGTCCGCCGGGTCACTCTTGCTCCGCTGCAGCCGGCTCTTGGCAAAGTACTCACCGGCTGCTCAGTCGTCCGAGCGCGACGATCGTTTCCCGGTTCGGGACACGGATTGGGATGGATATCGGATTAGAGTCCTTAGCGTGTTGGGAGGATCCACCAAGCCGGCAGCGGGAGGCAGAGACCACAACCCGACCATCGAAACGCACCAGAGCGGTCTCCGGCGACGCACCCTGGGTCGCAACGCGTACAGGCTGATCGGCGGCGCCGTTGCGTTAGTGATCGCCGTCCTGACGGTGCTGATTATTCTTGGCAACTCGGGATCGCACTACACCGTGACTCTCGCGGTCGCTGCCCCTGGCCAATCAGTTTCCCTTGTCCTCGTTGGCAATGAGAGCGCGGTTCGCGATGCGAGCGCGGAAATGACAGTTGCGATCGGCCCGACGACAAGGAGCGGCCTCGGCATCAGCATCGAGACTCTGGGCGGTGATCAACACCGCGGCACACGGTCCTGCCAGATCACTGGTCCGACTGATGGCGTTCAGGTTTCGGTTTACACCATCAATCCGGGATCGGCGGCATCACTCTGCACTGAGATCAGGAGTTTGGGGTTCGCAACCGGCTAAGGAGCACATCCAAGGTATCGCGCCTAACGTCAAGCCCGCTGCCGACCTATCACGCACTCCGGCATACGGTCGCGACATTGAAGGCCACGAATTGGCCAGCCCACGAAAGCGCAGCGATGCCGGCGAACAAGAGTGCCGAGAAAGGGAATCGAACCCTTACGCCCTTACGAGCACAGCGCCCTGAACGCTGCGTGTCTACCAGTTCCACCACCTCGGCAAGAGGCCCGTCGATAGTATCAGCGCCTCACGGCGGTGCCCACGCCTAATGGATCTCCCACGATGCAAGGTCGTCGTAGCGGGCTGACTCCGGGCCTATCGAGGGTATCGGAGCGGTCGGGGCCGGCGATCGGAAGACCATCGAGATTCTCGGCGTGTACAGAAAGACCGCCGGGGCGTCGTCCGCGATAAGGGCTGCGACCTGGGCTGCCGCGCTGACCCGCATTGCTTTCACGGGCGACTCGGCGAGCATGTCCAGGGCGGCATCGAGGAATGGGTCCGGCGCGCCGGCGGATACGTTGTAGCCGTGCGGCGGGGTGGCGTTGGAGCGCCAGAACGCGCTGACATCCGGGTCCGGGACGGGATTCCACGAGTTCGATCGCCAGCTGGAAGTGACCGCTCTCGAGGGTGCCGCTGAGGAAGGTCTGCGGGAGCACCAGATCGACCGTCACATGGACACCGATCATCGCCAGCTGCGACGCGACCTCCCTCGCGACGACGGGCAGCGGGTTGATGTTCGGGACCGCGAGCGTGAAAGCCAGTCGGGTTGCGCCGCTCTGGCGAATCCCATCGGCTCCGGGAATCCAGCCGTTGGCCTGCAGGACCGCCTCCGCAACGGTTGGCGAGATTGCCTCGATCGCGGGCGGTCCGACCCAGGGAATGCCGGCGGAGAACGGGCTCGTCTGGATCTCACCACCGTGACCGCCGAGCGCCCCTGCAACCAACGCCTCGCGATTGATGGCGATACCGATGGCATGGCGTACCACCGACTCGGCGAGCGCCGGGACGCGCTCGTTGAACATGAGGTCGACGAAATCGGGCGTGGTCATGCTCTCCGCCTGCGCGCCCTTGTCGGCGAGGAGCGTCGACAGCTCCTCCGGCGTGCTGGCAAGCAACGCGTTGATGGTCCCCTGTGAGAACGCGTACGCCGCGTCGGCGAATGTCACGAAGAGCCGCAGCTCGTAGCTCTTGATCGACGGACGGATTGCGGCGTGCGGGTTCGGCTGGAGCACCACGGTCAGCGCGGCCGTCGACTGCACGTCGTATGGGCCGGACGTCGGCATCGGAGCCGTCGGGTGCGTCCCAGCGGCATGCAACTGCGCTGCTGTCAGCCCTCCCAATGGAAGGATCGGCAGCTGCGTCAACGTGGCTGCGAACGACGCTCGCGGGGCGGGTAACGTGAAGCTGATCGTCGAGAACCGGGCGGCCACCTTCACGCCTCGGAGTGCAGTCACGAGCGTGGGGTCCCTTGCCAGCGGAGACAGCGCGAACGCATCCGTGGCGACGACGTCCGCAACGGTGATCGGCGCGCCGTTCGACCACCGGGTGTCGGGACGCAGCACCACTGTATAGACGAGCCCGTTGCTGCTGACGGCGTAGGACTCGGCGAGGTCGGTGGTGGGATAGCCGGAAGTGTTGAGTTTCAGCAGCGATCGGTACAGTAGATGGCCGACATCGACCACGGCCGGGTCGGATGCGTCGACAAGCGGATTCAGCGACATCGGACGCTCGCTGACCACGAGGCCCTCGGTGAACTGCGCGCCGCCGATCAGCCCGAAATGCAGCGAGAGCGCGAAACCGATCGCCCCGATCGCGACGAGCCCGAGAAGTGTCCCGGCAACGACTTCAATCGGCCGATGCCGACGAAGCCACCTTACTTGCTGACGTAGGTGGCGAGGATCGAGACGATGACGAACAACGCGATCATCGCTGCCGAGAAGCGCAGCAGACTGGCTTCCAGGCCGCGCCGGCGGCGGTATCCGCCGCCCGAGTCTCCTCCACCACCGATGGTGCCGCCGAGACCGGTTGACTTCGGGGTCTGCAGAAGGATGCCAAGGATCGCGAGGACCCCGATCACCACTTGGGCCACGGTGAGAGCCGTCTTCACGCAACAACGCCTCCTTGGCAAAGCATCCGCCCGAGTATAGGTGCAAAGACGCAGGCCGCTCCCGCGCGACGGCGTTTCAAGGCAGGCGCGGCGGCGTGCCGACTGGCTCCGATAGCTACGCTGTGTTGTGGTAGTGTGTCCACGAAATGTCTGTGCCGCATATGTCGCTCAGGTACGCCTGGCGGTGCGCAATCGCTGCTCTTGCGGCGGCGGTGCTGGTCGTCGGCTGCGCGCAGATCCAGGCGTCGGCGGTGCGCACGCCCCCGCCGGCACCGCTTCTTGGCCCAGCGGCTCCGGTCATGGTGGGTGCGGACCGGGTGACTGCTGCTGCGCAGTGGCGCGGCCACGTTTGCGCGCCTCGAGTCGCTCATCAACGGAGCGCGCCTGAGCGTCCACGTCGAGATCTACGAGTTCGGCCAGCGCGGCCTCGCCGACGCGCTCATCGCCGCGGAGCGGCGTGGGGTGGCAGTCACGGTCATCGACGACCCGTCGGAATTGAGCAGCGTCGCCACCGCGGCGCGGCTGCGTACCGCCGGTATTGACGTCGTCGACTATCCCGTCCGAAAGGAGATGATCGACCACGTCAAGCTCCTTGTCGTCGACGCGCAAGTTGCCGTCGTTGGTGGCATCAACTGGGGAGTGAACTCCCCGGCGAACCACGATTACGATGCCGAGCTCCGCGGGCCGGTGGTGCACAACCTCGATCGCGTCTTCTCGCGAGACCTGGTCACCTGCGGACGCGTCATGGCAGTCGCGAGCGCGGTGAGCGACCCATCGATCGACGTCGCCGCAACGCTGCCGGGTGCGGAGATCCGGCCACTCGCGCTGGGGCTCATCGACGGCGCGCAGCACACCCTCGACCTCGAGCTCTTCGTCCTCACTGACACAGGCGTCGTGCATGCCCTCGAGGCGGCGGCGCTACGCGGCGTTGCGGTTCGTGTTCTCCTCGACCCGTCGCAGCCGTCGAGCGAGCCCGCGTACGCCGCGCTTCTCGGCGACGGTATCCAGGTGCGCTGGTATCGGAGCCGCGGGGAACTGCTCCATGCCAAAGCCATCGTCGCGGATGCCACGTCAGTGCTCTTCGGGAGCGCCAACTGGTCCGGAGGAGGCTTTGCGCGGAACCACGAGCTCGACATCGAGCTGCCCTCGGCCACTGCGGTGGCCGCCGCGATGCTGGAGCAGATGGATTTGAATTGGGTGGCAAGCTCGTGAGGCACAGATTTGACAAGCGACCGCTCCCGATATATCGTTGCTACATCGGATCAACGCTTGAGGAGCGAATCGACATGACCAGAGAACGAACCCATCACGGACCCCACGATGAGTGGGCACCAAATCTAAAGGACGAGGCAACTCGTTTCCACCATCGCCTCCGCGAGCACCTCGACATGGGCGCTCGAGGCCGTCACCGCAGGGGTTGGCCGCCCTTCGATGCCCCGGACTTCGCGGCCGCATTCGGCGGTCCGGGAGGCGGCTTCGGCCACCACTTCGGTCCGGGCAGGCGTGCGGCCCGCGGCGACGTCCGCGCGGCGATCCTCGTGCTCCTCGCTGAGAAGCAGTCGCACGGATACCAGATCATCCAGGAGCTCGAACGCCGCAGCGAAGGCGCGTGGCGGGCAAGTCCCGGATCCGTCTATCCCACGCTGCAGCAACTCGAGGATGAGGGGCTGGTGCGTGCCGTTGAAGCTGATGGCGGCCGGCGCGTCTTCGAGCTGACCGACACCGGCAAGGAAGAGGCAACCAAGCTCGCCGCCGGCCCCGCTCCATGGGCAGAGGCGGCGGGCTCCGTCGGTGGGGATCATCGTGATCTCCGCGAACAGGTCTTCCAGCTCCTGGGAGCCACCGCCCAGGTGGCCCGCTCCGGGGATGCAGCCCACATCGCGGAAGCGCGGAAGATCCTCCACGAGGCCCGGCGCAAGATCTACCTGCTCCTCGCGGGCAGCGAGTCCCCGTCCGAAAAGACCGAGGACTGACGACAGGCACCTGTCGCCGGGCTCCCCGACGATAGGGCCATGCCTCAGAACGCCGTGATCATCGACGCCGCGACGCGATTCCTCCGGAGCAACCCCGAGTTGTTCCAGGTCGCCAGTCGCGGCGCCGGTCAGACCGGTCAGGCGATCGACGATCTCCTGGCGGACGTCATCCGCCGGATGCGGAGCTCAGCTCTCGAGGCGGTAGCGAAGGAACAGGTGGTCGTCGGACCGTCGCACCGAGGCAACCGTCGCTCGCAAGAGCGCATTCGGAGTCGCGGCCCATCCGTCGACGATTCCCGTCCGCGTCTGTTCGTGGTCTCGTCCGGCGATGCGGGGCGAGATCGTCAGGAAGAGCTCCTGAACGGCACCGTCCGCTAGCAGGCGGCCGAACAGCGACGGCCCGCCCTCGCAGAGCAGCAGCCCGGCTCCCATCGCCGACGTCACCGCCGCTATGACGCCGGCACCGCGCATTCCTGCCGATCCGTCCGTCTCGATGATCGTGGCGCGCGGATGCGCAGCACGAACCTTGCCTGCACCCGCGCTCGACGTGACGACCGCGACGCTGGTCGCCGGGCTGTCGAGCGCAACGTGGGGAGGCAGATCGCCACTCGCTGACACGACCACCAGCGACGGTGGCTCGGTGTCGCCGGTCCGCTCGAAACGATAGGCGTCCACAGTCGCGGCGTCGTCGCCCGCGACGGCTGCCGGCGTCCATTGATGACCCGGCGTCGTCCGCAGATTGCCCGCGCCGATCACCACTGCATCGACGCTCGCGCGGAGCAGTGCCATCAGATAGCGATCGGCCCGCGAGCTGCCGCTCAGAGTTGACGAGTCAGTCCCGTCCGTGATCCCCAGCGAAGCCACACCGTCGATGGAAGCCACGAAGTTGGCGATGACGTACGGCCGCGGTGAGCCGGGGAAACGGAGCGGGCGTCCGTACGCGATCTCGGCCCCAACCGGCTCGCCTGTGGCGGAGTCGCTGAGGACCTGGTAGTCCGGCGGCACCGTCGGAGGCTCAGGCAGGAACGACGGGGATGCTGTTGAGCACGTCGTCGAGCATGCGCAGAAAGCGTTGTACTTTCACGGGTTTCGTCAAGTATGCGTGAGCACCGGCCGCGAGCAGTTGCTTGCGACGCCGTTCGGTTGCGTCTGCGCTGCACATGACGACAGGGATGCCCGCTGTGCGCGGGTCCGCCCTGAGCTGCGCAAGCACCTCGTCACCCTGGATATCCGGAAGGTGCAGGTCGAGCACGATCAGATCGGGGTGATGCTCGCGCGCCAGCTCGAGCGTCAGCCCGCCCTGCATCGCCGTGAGCAGGTGGATCTGCGGACGCATCGAGAACACCTCTTCCATCAGTCCGATCGTCGCGAGGTTGTCCTCCACATAGAGGACCGTTCGCTGGCACGCGACGACCGGCGCCGGCACCGGTGGCTTGCGGCGGATCCGGGGCTTGGTGGCCGCGACCGGTGAGCGGGTGAGCCTGATCCAGAACGTGCTGCCAACGCCGTGCTCGCTGTCGACACCGATGCTGCCGTGCATCCCCTGAACGAGCTTGCGAGTCAACGCGAGACCGAGACCGGTGCCCGGCACGGTGGTTCGCTCGGCGCCGAGCCGCTCGAAGGGCTGGAACAGACGGGCCTTCTCGTCGTCGGTGAACCCAGGTCCGGTGTCGCGAACCGAGATGCGGATGAATTCGCTGCTCGCCCCCTTCGATGCGCTGGGATCGGCCGACCCGATGGCGTCCCACTCCCGCGCGGCCTCGACGAAGATATGCGCCTCGTTGCCCGAATACTTCACGGCGTTGGACAGCAGGTTGAGCAACGCCTGGACGAGCCGCTGCCGGTCCGCGAGCACGTAGTCGCCGGCGCAGTGCTCCATCGAGCGCGTGATCTTGATGTGGCGGCTGAGCGCAGAGGGCGCCACAAGGCGGACGCACTCCTCCACCGTCGCCTCGAGCGCCACCGGCTCGAGCGCGAACGACTCACGGCCGGACTCGATCCTGGCGATGTCGAGCACGTCGTTGACGAGGCTGAGCAGGTGGCCGCTCGCCTCCTGCACCGCCGCGATCGCCTCGGTCTGGTCCTCACGGGGCTCGCGCATCTCGAGCAGGTCGCTGTAACCGAGAATCGCGGTCAGCGGCGTGCGCAGCTCGTGGCTCATGCGCGAGAGGTATTCGCTCTTGGCCTGTGACGCCTGTTCGGCGACATCCCGTGCCTCGCGCAACTCCGCGGCGGCCGCCTTGTCGGCGGTCACGTCGCGACCGATCTCGATGATCGCGTCGGGCCAGCCGACGTTGTCCTTCTGCAGCGCCCAGCGCACCGCGACATTGATCCGCTTGCCGGACCTGGTGGTCTGAACGATCTCGCCCTCCCAGCGCCCGACCGCCCGGAGCACGCTGAGAATCGACTCCGGGCTCTCCGGCAGCTCGGATCGCAGGAGCTCACTCGGATCGCGCCCGATCGCCTCGTTGGTGCCCCAGCCGTACAGCTCCTCGGCGCCCTTGTTCCAGAACGTGATCAGCTGGGTGCGCACGTTCCAGGTGGTGACCGCGTCGTACGCGAGATCGAGGAGTTGCGAGCTCCGGCGCATCCGCTCGACGAGCATCATCCGGTCGAGGGCGGGTGCGAGCGCGGTCCCATATTGGGCAAGCCGGAGTGCCTCGTCGTCGCCGAAGAGCGGCGTGAGCGGACCGGAGGTGACTGCCATGATGCCGCGGCTCAGTTGCGCCTCGAGCACCACCCTGATGACCCCCGGCGAGTTGACCGGGTGCTTGGCGACAGCCCTTTCACCGGAGTAGCCGGTCATCTCGGAGACGAGCTTCCAGCCTGCTGCCCGGTCGATCCCGTATACGGCGAGCACCTCGCCGTCGTCGGTGGCGATCACGGCACCGTCCGCCCCGACGAGACGAGCAGCCCACTCCACCGCCCGCTCTGCGAGTCGCTGGCGGTCCGGTGAATAGAGGACGAGATCGGTAAACGCCTCGCGGAAGCTGCCCTCCTCGTTGAGCTGCCAGATGCTCCGCAGCCAGCGCGGCGGCTCGAAGCCTACGTAGAAGAACGGGATGACGGCGAACGCCGGCAGCGTGACGGTGACCTCGGGATGCGCCTTGCCAAAGATGAGATCCGCGCCGATCGAGAGCACCAGCGACAGGAACACCCCGGCGAACCCGAGCGTGATCGACCGGAGCCTCGCGCGCTGCACGCGCGGCATCGCCCCGCTCATCTCCCAGAGCCTGGCAGCAGGTTCCGCGACGCATCCCAGCCACACCACGGCGATGAGCAGCGAGATAAGGCGCTGCTGCGGTGACTGCGCACCCGAGAGCGGGATCCGAGCGACGCAGACGAGGACGACCGTGATGAGCACCGCAAGGCAGACGCCGGCAGTGAAGCTGACAGCCAGCTTTGTCATCGATGCCCGGAACGCGAAGAACGCCATCCCGGAGGCGAGGAAGAGCGAGATCGCGAGATCGCTCGTCCCGATCGCCTGGTCGCGGGTCAGCAGCGTGGCCGCGACGGCGATCGCCGGACCCGCAAAGCAGCGCGATGGACAGCGCGAGCAATGCGCGCGTTCGATCGCGCTGACGCAACCACCCTTCGAAGGTGAGTGCGCCCAGGACGATGCAGGCGCCCCCCAGAACCCACGACAGCACGACGGTCGCAGTGGTCAAGGCACCGCCAGTATCGAGCCCGAATACGCCAATCGCCCCGACTTCACCATTTTGTGAAGTCAGCGCCGGCGTTGAGGAGCGGGCTGTCTAGCCCTCAAGCACCTCGATCACGGCGTCGGCGACCTGGGACGTGCCGACCGCGGTGGGATCGTCGCGCTCCGGCTTCATGTCGTACGTCACGCTCCGGCCCTCGGCGATCACCCTGGCGATCGCCCGCTCCAGACGGTCGCCTGAGGCGCCCTCACCGATGTGGCGGAGCATGAGCACGCCGCTCAGCATCATCGCCATCGGGTTGGCCTTGTTCAGTCCCGCGTACTTCGGAGCACTGCCGTGCGTCGCCTCGAAAACGGCCACCTGGTCGCCGGTGTTCGCCCCCGGCGCGAGCCCGAGCCCGCCGGTCAGCCCGGCGCAGAGGTCGCTGAGGATGTCGCCGTAGAGATTCGGCATCACCATCACGTCGTACAGCTCCGGTTTCTGCACGAGTTGCATCGCCATGTTGTCGACGATGCGATCCTCGAACTCGATCTGCGGAAACTCCTTGCTGACCTCTTCGGCGACGCGCAACCAGAGCCCGTCGGTGTGTTTCATGATGTTTGCCTTGTGGACGGCGGTCACCTTGTGGCGGCCGTTGTCGATGGCCCATTGAAACGCGAAACGGAACACGCGCTGCGTGCCGAAGATGGTGATGGGCTTGATGCTGATGCCTGCGTCGGGCCGAATCGCACGCCCGCCGAGGCGTTCGATGTCGGCGATCAATTCGAGCGTTTCCGGTTCTCCCTCCGCGAACTCGATGCCGGAGTAGAGATCCTCGGTGTTCTCGCGGACGATGACGAGGTCGACGTCCTGATAGCGGCTGCGCACACCGGGATACGACTTGCACGGGCGCACCAGCGCGTAGAGATCGAGCTCGCGGCGCAAGCGCGACGTTGACCGACCGGATGCCTTTGCCGACGGGCGTGGTGAGCGGTCCCTTGATCGCCACCTTGTTACGACGGATCGAGTTCGAGCACATGCGCCGGCAGGGGATCGCCGTACTCCTCCATGACACCGAGCCCGGCGTCGTGCACCTCCCAGTCGATCTCGACACCGGTCGCATCGATGACGCGGCGCGCGGCATCGCTCACCTCCGGCCCGACCCCATCGCCGGGGATCAACGTGATCGTGTGTCGCGCCATGCTGCTGCACTCCTCAAGATGCTGGACGCTGGAAGTCTGACAAACTGCGCCGCGTGTGGACCCGCGGGCTCGCGCGCTGGTATGCGGTGCACGGGCGGCATGACCTTCCCTGGCGGGCAACCGCCGAACCGTGGGCAATCCTCGTCAGCGAGGTGATGCTCCAGCAGACGCAGGTCGCACGCGTGCTCGGGCGGTGGGAGTCGTTCCTCGCCCTCTGGCCGACCCCCGAGGCATGTGCGGCGGCCCCGCTCGCAGCGGTATCTGCGCGAATGGCAGGGTCTCGGGTACCCGCGCCGCGCCCGTGGGCTCCACGAAACGGCGACGGTCGTCGCGGCGAAGTGGCTGGCCCGAGACCGAGGGCGGGCTGCGCGAACTCCCCGGCGTTGGCCGGTACACCGCACGAGCATTGCTGGTGCTCGCATTCGGAGCATTCGACCGTTCCGCCGCAGGACGTCAACATCGCCCGGGTGACGGCGCGGGCAGCGCTCGGCAAGGAGCCGGACGACGTCCGCCAGGCGCTGTCGAGGAACAGCTCGCCGACGGCCGGCCTCGACGGCATGAACGCACGCGACCTTCACCTACGCGCTCTTCGACGCTGGCGCGCTGCACTGCAGGGCCCGACCGCTCTGCCACGGCTGCCCGCTCGACGCCACCTGCCTGGCCCGCGAGCGCCTCGCCGGACGCGCCGCCGGCACACCGGCGGCGCCAGCCGCGCTATCGCGGGCAGCACCCGCGAGCTGCGCGGCGCCGTGCTTCGCGTCATGCTCGCCGAACCAACTCCCGCGCATCGGCGAGCTGCAGTCGCGCGCCGGCGCGCCCGCAGAAGGCCGCCCGCCGAACGACATCGCTCACGTCCTCGACGCGCTCGTCCACGAGGGATTGGTTAGTCCGACCCCGCGCATGGTTAGGATCAATTGACGTGGCCACCTCTTCCGCATACCTCGACATGGTCGGGCGCGAGCTCTGGGCGCGCGACGTCTTCACGTTCATCCCGGATCGCGATCTCCCGGCGCCGCCCGACACGATCACGCCCGGCGACGGACCGCGCGTCGCGTTCGCCGGCTTCCCGTCGGATTTCAGCCTGGCGTTCCTGCTTGCGCCTCCTCCAGCTCGACGTCCACCCGGTCGGCATCATCACGTCGCCCGGCGCGCATCCTGCCATCCTCGGCGACAACGCGCTGAGCCGGATCGCGGACCATCTCGGCATCCCGCTGATCCGGGCATGGCGCATCAACGACGAGCACTCCCGCTTCGAGCTCGACGAGCTCGGCCTCGACGCGGTGGTGATGGCGAGCTTCGACCAGATCGTCGGGAGCGCGCGCTCTGGCGCTGCCCGAAGCACGGATGGCTCAACGTCCATCCGAGCCTGCTCCCTGCATTTCGCGGACCCGAGCCCGTGTACTGGGCGATCGCCGACGGCGTCGCCGGTGACGGGAATCAGCATGCACAAGGCGGCGCCGAAGGTCGACTCCGGGTCCGGTCCTCGCCCAGGCGCGGGTGCCGATCCTCGCCGACGACACCGCCGGGAACGCTGACCAAGCGGCTCGTCGAGGCCGGGATGCCGCTGCTGCCCAAGGCAATCGACGGCCTGCTGCATGACGCGGCCGGCATCGAGCTCGACCAGTCCATCTCGTCGTACCGCACGTCGATCGGACACCGCTCGCTCGAGGAGGCGGCATCCGCCGAGGAAGCCGAGCGCATGGTCAGGGCGGGCGCGCCGAACATGCTCCCGTGGGTAATGCGCGACGGTCGCGCCGCCTACGTGAGCGCCGCTCGCGTCGCCAACGGCACACCCGCCGAATGGCGTGCCGGTCGTCCACTTCCCCGCCGGGTGACCTCCTGCTCGCTCGAGACCATGGACACCTGCGGCTGTCACCACAACACCAATGACTGCGCCCACCGCAGGTCGCAGACCGTCACGGGTCGATGAAGGTGTGCGCTGAAATGGCATTCGGCTTGCAGGTGCCGGTTATGATCCAGCCGCCATGGCCGAAGATGACGCCCCGCAAGTCCTCGTCGTCGAGGACGACGACGCCGTCCGCGGATTCCTGACCTTCGCCCTGGAGAACGGCGGCCACACGGCGCTCGGCGTGAGCAGCGGTGAGGAGGCGATGGCCGTCCTTCGCACGACGCCGGTCGGCGGTCATCCTCATCGACGGAATCCTTCCCGACATGCACGGCATCCGCCTGGCTCGGGCGATCCTCGACGATCCAGCGTTCGACCGAGTCGGCATCAGCTTCGTGACCGGGGCAATTCGCGACGGCCGGCCGGCACGGGCAGGCGTCGGTGCGCTCAGCAAGCCGCTCCGCGCCGCGCGATCTCGTGGTGGCCGTCGAGGCGCTGCTCAACTGGCGCGACGCCGGAGGCAGCCCAGCCCCGGATCGGCGCGCCGCGCTTGCCGAGCTCGAACAGATCTTCCTCGTCGGCGCATGACGGTCGATCTCGACACGCGTGGCACGATCACCGCGATGAGCGAGCCGCGCACGATGTCGCTCCTGCCCTGGCAGGTCACGCTCGACGAGTTCACGCAGAAGGCGGCCGCGGGGCCCGAGGACGGAGCCTGCTGCGCCTTTGTCGTCGACCCGTCGATTCCGCAGGCAGCTCGCGGCGGCTATGCCTCGCTCGTGATGGCGTACTCGCGCGCCGACGAGCCGGTCTGCGTCCTTGATGATGGCGCCGCGCTTGTCCTCGTCATGGATGGAGGGATCGCCGTCGGGAAAGGCGCTGGCCGAGCGCGTCCTCGGGCAGATGGCCCGCCTCAAGCTCGAGCTGACCCTCACCGCCGGCGTGGCGCTGATCGGCGACGATCCCACGGCGGCCGTTGCCGCAGCGCGAGCCGCCGCAACCTCGGTGCGCCCCGGGAAAGATCGGCACCCAGGACTGAGGGCAGCCGTCAGCGGCGTGCGTTGAGCGCCGCGGCGATGCGCTTCGGCAACTCGTCGCGCCGGAGTTGCTCCAGCGTTCTCGGAAGCGGGATCGACCAGTTGGCGCGAGCGACGTCGCCGGGCATGTTCGGCCGCCGCTCGGCCAGACACGCGTCGTCGAGGGTTGCCACCACGAGCCGGCTCGGCGCGCGTCCCGAGCGCGGCGTAGGCCCGCTCGATCACCTGAGCCGGACGGGCGTCATCGCCAACGCGCGGCCAGGCGCCGGAGTCGGCGGCGAACGCCCGACTCGGCAGTCCGGTTGACGGCTCGGCCCGTTGATTCCATCTCGGCGAGATCCGCGCCGGTCCACACACCGGCGGCGGTCGGCAGGTCGTGGGTGGTCAGGGCCGCGAGTGCCTGCGCCGGGTATCGCTCCGGCGGCCTCGCCTCGAACCAGGCCAGCCGGTATGACAGCAGCCCCCGCCGGTGCAGCTCCGCCCGAACGCCGTTCTCGACCGTGCCCAGGTCCTCGCCCACCACGCCGCACCCGGCTCGGATGCTCTCCAGGGCGAGGATGTCGAGCAATTCGTGCGCTGGGATACCGGACGTAGGCGCCCTCCGACGGATCGCGGGCGTCGAGCGGCACCCACCAGAGCCGGAACAGCCCCATGACGTGGTCGATGCGCACGCGCGATCCCGGCGGCCATCATCCGGCGCAGTGTCGCCACGAGCGGCGCGTATCCCGCTGCCCGGAGCCGGCCGGGGTCGAACGGCGGCACGCCCCAGTCCTGCCCGGCAGGGTTGAAGTCGTCGGGCGGCGCTCCGATGCGCGCGGCGTCGAGGCGACCTCGTCCTGCCAGAGCCACGCGTCGGCGCCGTCCGGGCGCGAAGCCGACGGCGAGGTCATGGACCAGCGGCAGCGCGCGACCGGCCCGCGCGAGCTGCGTGTCGATGCGACCACTGCATCCAGCGGTGGAAGTCGACCCGCGAGCGGTCGCTCTCGATGAGCTCGCGCACGGCTTTGCCGTCAGGACGCCGGTAGCGCGCCGGCCACGTCGTCCATGATCCCGCGTGACGTTCCGCGAGCACGCAGAAGCACGCGTAGCGCTCGAGCAGCCACCCCTCGCGTAGCGACGTACGCGTCAAAACCGGCGTCGCCGCGGAAGCGCGACCAGAGCGACTCGAGCGCGCGCAGCTTCAACGGCATGATCCGGTCGCGGTCGATGACCGGCGCGCGTTCGGAGCGCTTCGGTATCGCGGAGCAACCTGCCGACGGCGGCGTCACCCGCGAGCCCCGGGCAGGTCCTGAATCCGCAGATAGAGCGGGTTGCGATACAGGCGGCTCGACGGGAAATACGGGCTCGACTCCTGCGGCGTCCCCGGGTGCACCGCGTGCAGCGGATTGACGAGGAGCATCGCGGCGCCCTGCTTCCGAGACCACGACCCGAGGGCACGCAGGTCGCCGAGATCGCCGACACCCCAACCGTCTCGAGAGCGGACCGCGTAGAGCTGCGCCGCCCACCCCCATCCGCTGAGCGAATCCGGCAGTGCGCACCGCCCCGGGCTCGTCACCAGCTGTCGGCGGCGCCCGTCGCGCATCACCAAGCGGTGATACCCGTACGGGGCGTGAGCACTCAGCGTCACGCCGCCGGGCAGCTCACCTGCCGCCTTCCAGTTCCACGCTGCGAACGCCTGCGCGGCAGTCGACCGCCGGGGCGCACGAATACCGGCAGCGCCTGCTCCGCGCCTCGACCGGACGCAGGCAGGCCTCGACTCGCCCGAACGTGCTCGGGGCTGACCCGTCGGCGAGTGCCGCCCGCATCCACGTACTCTCTCTGGACTCCCGACACTGGCCGGCCGCCACCCGACCCGCGCCGGTCACGTCGGGAGCCCGAGATCACGTGCACTGAGTGGAGACATGACTGTTCCAGAGCCCTCCGCCGCCGGCCGCGCGTCCGGCAGCCGCGACGCCTGGCCGGGGACGGATGCCCCGCTCGGCGCGACCTGGGACGGATCCGGCACCAACTTCGCGCTCTTCTCGGAGAGCGCCGAGGCGGTCGACCTGGTGCTCTTCGACGAGCGCGGCGCGGAGCTCGCCACGCATCCGCTCGTGGAGCGCACCGACCTCGTGTGGCACGGCTACATCGCCAATGTCGGCCCTGGTCAGCGCTACGGCTTTCGCGTGCACGGCCGCTACGCGCCGCACGAGGGGCTGCGCCACAACGCGGCGAAGCTGTTGCTCGACCCGTATGCCCGTGCAATCGCCGGACGCTTCCGCCACGGCCGCTCGCTGTTCGGATACCGGATCGGCAGCGACGACATGCGCATCAGCGGTGTCGACTCCGCGCCGGCGATGCCGCGCTGCGTCATCGTCGATCAGTCGTTCCCCTGGGGCGACGATCGCCGCCCCAACACGCCGTGGTCCGACACGATCATCTACGAGCTGCACGTCAAGGGATTCACCAAGCGGCATCCCGATATTCCCGGCCCCGCTTCGCGGCACCTACGCCGGGCTCGCGCATCCTGCGGCGATCGAACATCTGACTCGCATCGGCGCCACCGCGGTGGAGTTGATGCCGGTGCATCACTGGTTCGACTCCGCGCAACTCGTCGAACGCAACCTTGTCAATTACTGGGGCTACGACTCGATCGGTTATTTCGCACCGGAAGGACGCTACTCGTCGTCCGGCACCAACGGCGAGCAGGTTCGCGAATTCAAGGCGATGGTGCGCGCCCTGCATGCAGCGGGCCTCGAGGTGATCCTCGACGTCGTCTACAACCACACCGGCGAGGGCGATCAGCTCGGCCCGACGCTGAGCTTTCGCGGCATCGACAACGCCGCGTACTACCGGCTCAAGGACGAGGACCCGCGCTTCTATTTCGATGTCACCGGCACCGGGAACAGCCTCAACGTCCGGAACCCGCACACGTTGCAACTCATCATGGACAGCCTTCGATACTGGGTCAACGAGATGCACGTGGACGGCTTCCGTTTCGATCTCGCCTCCGCGCTCGCGCGCCAGTTCTACGACGTGGACCGCCTCTCGGCATTCTTCGACATCATCCATCAGGATCCGGTGCTGTCGCGCGTCAAGCTCGTTGCCGAACCCTGGGATGTCGGCGCCGGTGGCTACCAGGTCGGCAACTTCCCGGTCCGCTGGGCGGAGTGGAACGGCGCATTTCGCGACACCGTGCGCGACTTCTGGCGCGGCGCCACCGGCATCCGCGACCTCGCGTACCGTCTCACCGGGTCGAGCGACCTCTACCAGGGCGACGGCCGCCAACCGTCCGCGAGCATCAACTTCGTCACCGCGCACGACGGCTTCACGCTCTCCGACCTCGTCTCGTACGACGAGAAGCACAACCTCGACAACGGCGAGAACAACGAGGACGGCAACGACGACAATCGCTCATGGAACTGCGGCGTCGAGGGTGACACCGAAGACCCTGCGATCCTCGAGTTGCGCGCGCGGCAACGCCGGAATCTCATCGCCACGGTGCTGCTTTCCGAAGGCTGCCCGATGCTGCTCGCCGGCGACGAGATCGGGACGCACCCAGCACGGCAACAACAACGCGTACTGCCAGGACAATGAGGTCTCCTGGATCGACTGGGAGCGCATCGATGAAGGCATGCTGGCGTTCGTCGCACGAATCGTCGCGCTGCGTCGCAGCGACCCGGTGCTCCGCCGCCGAAACTTCTTCTCCGGCCAGGCGATTCACGGTTCCGGTCGGAAGGACATCGCGTGGTTTCTGCCGTCCGGCCGCGAGGTGCGCGACCAGGAATGGTTCGACGAGGGGCAGCACTCGCTCGGGATGATCCTCAACGGCGACGAGATCCCTGATCGCGACCCGCGCGGGAGGCGGATCCGCGGCGGCACGCTGATGGTTCTGCTTCACGCCGGCGAAGAGGCGATCGGCTGGACGATCCCGAGTGGCTGGGGCGAGCTCTGGTCGGTGTTCGCCGACACCGCGGAGCGCGAGGTCACGCCGTCGACCCGGCATCACCATCCCGGCGAGGAGGTCACCGTCGCCGGCCGTTCGCTGGTCGCGCTGCTCCGGGTCTGACCCTCAACCGCGCTGTGCGCGCTGCCAGGCGACGTAGTCGGCGGTGGTGGACCGCTCCATCGCACGCGACGCGACCTTGAGCCAGTCGGGCGATCGACCGGCCAGATCGCGGGCTCACCGCGGCAATCGCGCTGCGGTCCGGAGCCGATGTGGACATTGGCCGCCTCGGCGCCCATCGCTGTCAGGAGGTCGCTCTGCTCCGCCGGCAGGCGCGCGACGGTGAACTCGATCCGGCTGCAGTCCGGGGCAAGGCGGCGGAGCACCCAGCGACCGCGGATCTCCAGAAACGGATCGGCGCACCGCACCGCCCGCCGCACGATCGTCGGGTAGTGGATCGGGACGGCGCCGGCCTCGCCCTTCGCCCAGGCGACACCGGAGGCGACGAGCTCCTTTGCCTCGCGAGCGATCCAGCCACCCTTGTGCTCCGCGATCGCGACGATCCGCGGATGCCCAAGGCTGCCGAGCCCAGCCCGCCGTATCACGAAGTGCGGATCGTCCATTCGATTGAGCTCTCGCTGGAGCACTGACACGGCGGCGGCAGGGGGCTTTCGCGCAGGCGGCAGGTCGACCATCGCCGTCCAGAACCGCACTGGATCCCGCAGCTCCGACTGGGCGTCGCGCCGGAGAACGTGGTGTTCCTCGGCAAGGACGAACGGCTTTCCGCCGGCTTCGATCGTCTTCCGGTATCCCTCGAGGATGGCGTTACACGCCGCGCGTGGCGTGAGGACCAGTGCTCCGGCGCCGATCGCGAATCGCGCGGACGTGGCGAGGCGGACCAGGTCATTGGTGTATGCCATCGGGAACGCCTCGTCGAAATCGTTGATCCCCCAGATCAGGCGTCCCTCGGTGTCACGCCACGTCCCGAAGTTCTCGGTGTGCAGGTCGCCGACGGCGAGCACGGTGGGTGCGCTCGCAAGCTCCGGGCACGTGTCCTCCCACGCCTGCACCCACCGGTAGAAGGTCGAGCGCAGAAACGGGAAGGGCGCGAGCGCCATCTGCTCGTGCTTGTAGGCCACGTCTGATCGGACGAGCCGCACCTGACGACCGACCCAGGACTCATAGCTTTTGGTGGCAGCGACGATCGACACGAGCGCTGAATTTCGGGGCATGATCTCGCGATGTTCGCGCAGCTGACGATTCTCGTGCTTGCGGGCCTCGCCGGGCCGCTCCTCGCCTTTGGCAAGCAGGGCCTCATTCCGGTCGTGATCGGCGAGCTCATCGCCGGTGCCGTGCTCGGTCACACGGGCTTCGGGATCATCGACTCTGCCAGCCAGCCTCTCCCCGTTCTCAGTGCGATCGGCTTCGCGATGCTCATGTTCACCGCCGGTACCCACGTCGATATCGGCTCCCCTGCGATCCGCCAGGGATTCGCGCGCGGCCTGCTCGCTCTCGCCATCGTCGGGGTCACCGCCGTGCCGATCGGGCTGCTTCTCGATCACGCCCTCGCGGTCGGCCACCCGGCGCTGATCGCCGTGATCCTGACCGGCAGCTCCGCCGCGATCGCGTTCCCAATCCTCGAGGAGCGAGGGCTCGCGGGCCCGAATGTCGCGTTTCTGATCGCGTGGGTCGCCCTCGCGGACTCGGTGACCGTGATCATCATGCCGCTCACGCTGGTCAAGTCAGGCAACCCGCTCGAGGCGATCGGCGGGGATCTGGCGATCATCGCCGCGGGCGTGCTCGTGCTGCTCATCGCCAATAAGGCGCGATACGCACGCGTCATCAACGATCTGCGGAACGAATCGCTGCAACGCGACTGGGCGTGGCAGGTACGCATCTCATTGGTGCTCCTGCTCGGGCTCTCGGCGATCGCCCAGGAGACCGGCGCGAGCACGCTGGTTGCCGGATTCCTGGCTGGGATGGTCCTGGTACGCCTGCACGAGTTCGGACCGTCTGACCGTGCAGTTCATGGGGGTGGCGAACGGCTTCTTCGTTCCGCTCTTCTTCGTCCTGCTCGGCGCGGAACTCAACCTTCGTGCGCTCTTCACCTCGCCATCGCGGATCCTGCTCGCTGTCGGGCTGGCGGTGGGAGCCGTGATCACGCACCTGATCGCGGCTCGGATCGCCGGCCACGAGCGGTACCTGGCCACAGGCCTCGCGGCTTCGGCTCAGTTGGGAATGCCCGCGGCAGCCGCGAGCCTCGGCCTGGGTGCCGGCCTGCTGACTCCCGCCGAGGCAGCAGCACTCGTCGCCGGCGGCGTTCTGACGTTGATTCCCGCGACCATCGGGTCGTTGATGCTGGCGCGGGGGACCACGCCGAAGCCGGCGAAGCCCGTCCCATCGGCAGGAAGCTCGGCGGCAACCGCAACCTGAGACATTAGTCGGCGTGTTCCGGTATCTCGTCAGCCGCGTTCTGCAGGCGGTCGTCGTCGTCATCGGCGTCGCGACGGTCGTGTTCTTCCTCGAGCGTCTGATGCCGGGCGACCCAGGACGGCTCATGCTGGGGCCGCGCTCGGGCCCTGCTCAGTGGGCGATCTACGACCATCAGAACGGGTTCGACCTCCCGCTCCCAGTCCAGTACTTCGACTTCCTCAAGAATCTGCTGCACGGGCAGATCGCCTTCACACCGCCCGGCTTCGCCAATCAGGTCGATCCGATCGAGGATGTCCAGGTCGACCTCGACCTCCAGTCCCTGATCCAGGGACCGATGATCAACTCGCTGATCCTCGCCGGGCTCTCCACGGCGCTGGTGGTTGCGGTGACTGTGCCGATCGCCCTGTACGAGGCGGCTCGGCGCCGGCGGAGCGGCGCACATCTGGCGAACATCGCGTCGATGACCGTCTACTCGATCCCGGTCTTCCTCGTGGGCACGCTGCTGATCATGTGGCTTGCCACCGATCTCCACTGGCTGGACCTGAATGCCCCGGACTGGAACACCGGTGACGTGCTCGCCGATCCAGCCGCCCTGATCCTCCCGGTGCTCACCCTTTCCGCAGGGACGGTCGCGCTTTTCAGCCGGTATTTGCGGGCAGCGACGATGGAGGAGCTGACGCAGGAGTACATCACCACGGCGCGTGCTAAAGGGGCGTCACGATCGCGGGTGAGCCTTCGCCACGCATTGCCAAATGCATCGCTGCCGATCATCACGCTGCTGGGAACGCGCCTGCCGCAGATCTTCGGAGCCCAGCTGGTCGTCGAGGTGCTCTTTGCCTATCCCGGACTCGGCACCACGCTCTGGAGCGCGGCAAACGGCCACGACTTCTACACGATGCTGGGTGTGATCCTGATCGCCGGCGTTCTCACCACCGTCGGATCGCTCATCGCCGACCTCGTCTACGCAGCTGTCGATCCGCGCATCCGCTACGTGAAGGCGGCGAGCTGAGCGGCGGCGCTCAGGTGCCCTCGCGCGCCCGCCGGCCGGCCGCGTCGGCGCGATCGCGCTCGAGCTTCTCGGACTGGTCCTTGCGGCGCCGGTCATCCGCCTGACCCTGCTCCATACTGGCCTCGTCGTCGGGCTTGGGATCCTGCTTCTGGTCACTCATCTTCGACCAGCATAGGCCGTGGCCCGATCGCGTGCCGGCCGGGTCCACCAGAGCGCTACGACCAGAGACCCTCGAGCGCTACGCCGACTCGCTCGGTGGCGTCGACAGACGGCATCGCATCGATGGAATCCGGCCGCCGGCGCCCTTCGGTCAACTCCTCACACCGCGAACGGACGCGATCGGAGAGGAACCGCGATGGCTGCGCCCAGCCATGCCGATCGTCGCGCCCATATGGGTGATGGTGGTACCGCTCCGGGACGTAGAGATGCAGGGCGTTGCGAGCTCGCGTGAGCGCGACATAGAAGACTCGGCGCTCCTCCTCGATGCCTGCCGGGGAGCCGAGCGCCATGTCCGATGGGATGTTCCCGTCGGTGACGTGCAGCACGTGGACGACATCCCACTCGAGCCCCTTGGCCGAGTGCACCGTGGAGATGACCAGCCAGTCCTCGTCGATCACCGGCGGGCCGGCGAGGTTCCCGGTCGATCTCGGCGGCTCGAGGACATGATCGGCTGCGACGTCGGAGAGGCGCGAGACCGAGCTGCTCGCGGCCACGAGGGTGTCGAGGTCGGCGAGCCTCGCCGGCGCCTCGGGATACGCGGCTTCGACCAAAGGCGCGACCGCGACCCGGAGCCGTTCCGCGTGGGTGGCGATCGCCTCGCCGGGGTGCGCCGCGAGGGCGGCCGCCAGCGCGGCTGCCGCGGGCCGAGCCGCCTCGGGAAGTTGGACGGCCGCATCGGGCCAGGCGCTCAGGACGTCCCGCTCCGCTGCGGCTGTCGCCCGACCCGAGCAATCCGAGCGCCGCCACGACGCGATGCGCGGTTGCCGGTCCCACGCCCACCAGCAATTGCAGAAGACGAAACCATGCGACGACGTCGCTCGGATTGTCGGCCAGCCGGAACGCCGCAAGCATGTCCTTGACGTGCGCCGCCTCGATGAAGCGCAGCCCGCCGTACTTCACGAATGGGATCCGCCTCGCACCCAACTCGAGTTCCAGCAGCGCCGAATGGTGGGACGCGCGCACCAGCACGGCCTGCTCGTGGAGAGGAACACCCGCCTCGCGATGCGCGAGGACGCGATCACACACCGCATCGGTCTGCGAGTCCTCGTCGGCGCAGCGCACGAGCTGCGGGCCGGCGCCGGCCGTCGCCCTGGCCGCTTGCAGGACGGCCGAGAACCCGACCGTCGCATCCGCGCCGACCGCGTTGGCGACATCCAGGATCTGCTGGCTCGAGCGGTAATTGGTATCCAGGATCACGGTGGTGGACGCAGGAAACACTCGATCGAACTCGAGGATGTGTCGCGGCTCCGCCGCCCGAAACGAGTACAGCGCCTGAGCGTCGTCACCGACGACCGTGATGCGTGGATCCGCGCGTCGGAGGCCGGTCGAGGATGTCGACCTGGAGCTCGTTGACGTCCTGGTACTCGTCGACGAGGACGTGGTCGAGCGAGCTTGCGAGACGCGGGCCGAGACGGTCGTCCTGCACTGCCGCGCGCCAGAACAGCAGCAGATCATCGAGGTCGAGCAGGCCCGCAGACCGCTTGCGTCGCACGTACCCCCGACAGATCTCCGAGATCTCGTCGACGCAGTCCT
The DNA here is from genome assembly GCA_963791435.1 of Candidatus Dormiibacterota bacterium. Taxonomy (GTDB): domain Bacteria; phylum Chloroflexota; class Dormibacteria; order Aeolococcales; family Aeolococcaceae; genus Palsa-851. The sequence goes on along the minus strand of CAWBSL010000002.1, from coordinate 138,159 downwards.
CCGCCCAGGGCGCGATCTCGGGCACGACCGACGAGAGTGGACGCCCGGTGTTGACCGCCGCGGAGTACAGGTCGACGAGCAGCGTCTTGCGTGGAAACCGCCTGCGCGACGACACTGGCGTGACCCTGCTCGTCGCGAACCATGTCCATGACGTCCGCCGCATCGGACGAATCGAGGACCGAGAAGCCTTCAGGCAGTCCCGAGCGTGGCGGCGTAGCGCCGGAGAGTCCGGTGGGCGATCGCATGGAAGGTGCCTCCCACCACCCGCCCCGCCGGCGAGGCCGACCCGCGATCGAGACCGGCCACACCCAGAAGCGACGACGTGCGCGCGAGCATCTGCCGGGCGGCCCTGCGGGTGAAGGTCAGCAGGAGGAGCCGTTCGGGCGATCACGCCGGTGGCGAGCAGCCAGGCGACCCGTGCGGACAGCGTTGTGGTCTTCCCGGTCCCGGCACCGGCGAGAATCCTCAGCGGACCACCCTCATGGGTGACGGCCGTTCGCTGCGCCACCGTCAGGTGCTCCAACCACTCGAACATCTGTTCGATGATACTGCCGTCTGGCTGGGGGCGCGCTATTTCGTGAGCAGGGTCGCAATGACGTTGATGGTCGTCGCGACCACGACCACCCCGAAGAGATACGACAGGAGTGCATGGCGCAGCGCGGCCATCCGGATCGGCTTTGCGCCGATATCCGTGTCAGAAACCTGGAAGGTCATCCCGATCGTCAGCGCTATGTAGAGGAAGTCTCTGAAGTCGGGGTCGGCGTTCGAATGGAAGTTGATGCCGCCGTTCTGCGCGTAGTAGAGGCGCGCATATCGAAGCGTGAACACCACGTGCACGGCAGCCCAGGAGAGCACGACACTCACCACCACCAGCGTGGTGATCACTGACTTGACGATGCCGTGTGTGGTACTCGCTGCAATGAGCGCGAATGCCACGCCGACCAGGCTTCCGATACTGGCCCCGACGAGGATCGCTTCCGCCGCAGTACGCGAGTCGTCCTGACTCGTCGCAGCGGCCCTTGTCTCGACGCTGTTCTTGCCGCGAATCCCGAAATAGACGATGGCGATGAACGTCGCCGACGTCGCGGACCATCCGGCCAGGAGGGCGATCTGCCACTCCGTGAAGGGAAAGCTGACCAGGAAACCCACCACGCCAACTGCCATGCAGACGAGCAGGCGGCTGCGTGCGTTCATCGCGCCGAGTGTCGCATGAGATCAGCGCGACCGACTGCGGTAGTCGAGGGAACCTGACGGCCGTCAGCCAGCGAGCGCTTTCTCCAGCTGCGCCTTGTTCATCGAGGACCGACCGTGGATGTTGCGGTCGGCAGCCTCGTTCCGAAGCTGCGCGTACGTTCTGCCTCCAGCGCCGCGGTGGGACCGGAGGCCACCCCGCCGGCCCGACGAGATGTCATCGACGGACGTGCGGCTTGCATCTTTGGCCTCGCCCGCGCGGGCACGTTCCTTGTTCACCGTGCGCGCCGCAATCTCCTCGGCTATCTCCTCATCCCTGCCGCGATCCTTGAGACCTTCCTTGATGTGTTCGTACTGCCGTTCACGCTTTGGCGACCAGGCTTTCACGGGCATCGCTGAGGCTCCTCCGATTTGCTGGATTCGCGCCACGCTCCTGGTATGTGGCGCATCATGCTTAGTGATAGTCAGACTATCATAAACGCTCGCGACGGCCGACCAGCAAAAGAGCCCCGCCCGCCCATCCCGCGCCGGTACGTCGAAGGTAGGCTTGTGCGACGGCAAAGCCGGAGTCAGACACGTTTTTCGAGAGTGCTCACAGTGGTCAAGCAAGCGGAGCGAACCCAACCCCCGTACGCAGAGATGATCGCCGCGATCGAGGGAATCCCCGGGCTCGAGAGCCTGAGCGAGTGGCTGGTGAAAGTCCTGGACCCGATCACGCGACAGCGCACCCTGATGGATCTGCTCCACGGCCGCTGGCTCGGGCACGCGCTGCATCCGGCGTTGAGTGACCTGCCGCTCGGCCTGTGGATGAGCGTCCCGGCGCTGGATCTGATCGGCGACGACGGCGGCGCGATCATGCTTACCGCGGTCGGATGCCTCGCCTCGGGCGCGACGGCCGCCACCGGCACGGCGGACTGGACCGTGACCTACGGACGCGACCGCCGTCTCGCCCTGGTTCACGGTCTGGCCAACACCGGCGTGCTCGGCCTGCAGCTGGCTTCGCTCTCGGCGCGGGTGCGAGGGCGCACCGGCCGCGGACGCATGCTGTCCGCCGTCGGCCTCGCCGCGGCACTGGCGTCGGCGTATCTGGGCGGCGAGCTTGTCCTTGATCGCGCGCTCACCGTCAACCACACCGCTTCCCTGGGAGGCCCGGGAGACTGGACGGATGCCGCCGACGACGCCGATGTGACGGAAGGCGCGCTCGCAGTCGCGGAGGTCGCCGACCGCAAGGTTCTGCTGACGCGCGTGGGCGGCAAGGTCTGTGCCCTCGAAAACACCTGCACGCACGCGGGTGGCCCGCTCAACGAGGGAACCGTCGAGGACGGCACCGTGGTCTGCCCGTGGCACGGCTCGCGCTTCCGGCTCGCGGACGGCGCGGTGGTCGGCGGTCCCGCCACCTTCCCGCAGCCGAAGCTCGAGACTCGAAAGCGAGCCGGAAAGATCCAGGTTCGTGGACACGAGGGCTGATCCGGCCACGTGATCCCCGGGGCGCGCGACCTACACTGCGCAGGTCATGCCCCTCAAACAACGAGGAGCATCCGGAGTGCCCGGGTCGCTGAACGCCGGCGGAGATCCCGTCGCACAACCGGTGCTCAGCCCACTCACGGTTACGGCGATCTTTCTCGTGGTCACGATCGATCCCGGTGGCGAGGCCGCGGCACGAGACCTCGTCGGCGACTGTGCGGCGCTGCAGCGCTCGGTCGGATTCCGCATTCCCGAGGGCGGCCTGACGTGCGTGGTCGGCGTCGGATCAACAGCGTGGGATCGGTTGTTCGGAGGACCGCGGCCGGCCGAGCTGCATCCGTTCCCGGAGCTGGTCGGCAGCAAGCATCACGCCGTGTCCACGCCCGGCGATCTGCTCTTCCATATCCGTGCCACGGCAATGGATCTCTGCTTCGAGCTCGCCGGGCAGATCATGAATCGCCTGCGCGGCGCCGTCACCGTGGTCGAGGAGATTCACGGTTTCAAATACTTCGATGAACGCGACCTCCTGGGCTTCGTCGACGGCACCGAAAACCCGACCGGAAGGGCGGCATTCGATGCCGTGACCGTCGGGCAGGAGGACCCCGATTTCGCCGGTGGCAGCTACGTCATCGTGCAGCAATATCTCCACGACCTCGACACGTGGAATGCGCTCCCGGTCGAGGAGCAGGAAAAGGTTGTCGGACGCACCAAGCTCGCGGACATCGAGCTCCCCGATGAGGTCAAGCCCAGCAACTCCCACGTCGCCCTCAACGTGATCACCGACGCCGACGGCACCGAACTCAAGATCCTTCGGGACAACATGCCGTTCGGCCGAGTTGGGCGTGGTGAATTCGGCACGTATTACATCGCCTACGCGGCAACGCCGCGCATCACCGAGCGGATGCTCACCAACATGTTCATCGGCGATCCGCCCGGCAACTACGACCGCATCCTCGACTTCTCCACCGCAGTCAGCGGTGCTCTTTTCTTCGTTCCCGCGCAAGGGTTTCTCGACGCCATGCCCGACCTACCGACAGCGGAATCCTGATCGCCGTCGTCATCAGCCCTTGCGTTTTGGTTCGAGGCGCTCAGCCGCGGGCGGCGCGCCAGGCGCCCTCGCAGCGTCGCGCTCGCGTGAGACGAAACTGCCGAGTTCCTCGATCGTGCTCATGATCGGTGCGGGGAAGACGACCGTCGTGTTCTTGTCCACGCCGATCTCCACGAGGCTCTGCAGGTTGCGCAACTGGAGCGCGACCGGGTGGGCCATCATGATGTCGGCGGCCACCCCGAGCTTGTCTGCCGCGAGTGCCTCGCCCTCGGCGGCGATGATCTTGGCTCGCTTCTCCCGTTCCGCTTCCGCCTGGCGCGCCATCGCCCGCTTCATGCTGTCGGGAAGCTGGATGTCCTTGAGCTCGACGAGCGTGACCAGCACGCCCCAGTCCGACGTGGCCACGTCGAGGATTTCGCGAATGGTGACGTTGATCTTGTCCGTCTCGGCGAGCGTCTCGTCGAGGGTGTGCTGGCCGACCACCTTCCGCAGGGTCGTCTGCGCGATCTGATTGATCGCCGCGGCCACATTCTCGATTGCCACCACCGACTTGACGGCATCGACGACCTTGAAATACGCGACAGCCGACACGTCGATGCTGACATTGTCATGGGTGATGATCCCCTGCGACTGAATGGGCATCGTCACGATGCGCAGTGAGACGCGAGGCAGCCTGTCGATGATCGGCGCAATGAACTGCAGCCCCGGCTTGCGGACGCCGATCACCCTGCCGAGCCGGAAATGCACGCCCATCTCGTACTGCTGAACGACGCGGATCGAAAGGATCGCCGCGAGGACGATGACTGCTGCGACAACGATCGCCGCGATGATGATGGCGTTCATGCCTGGCGCCTCCAACGGCTGCGCGCGATGCCGGCGCGCACTCGGCGAGGAGGGTACCGACAGCTCGGTTTGGGTGTCGTCGCACCCACCCCGCGTCCAAGGTACCGCGACGAGTTACAGAAAGGGTCCGCGCGAAGCGCCCTTCGACGCTTCGCGCGGTCTCCCCTACTCGGGCTGAGGGGTGATGCGGATGTACGGCTTCGGCGAGCGGTAGCCGGGGAAGATCTGCTTCGCCTCGTCGTCTGACACCGAGCCGGCGATGATCACGTCGTCGCCCTGCTTCCAGTTCGCGGGGGTCGCGACACGATGCTTGGCTGTCAACTGGAGCGAGTTCGATGACCCGGAGCACCTCGTCGAAGTTGCGCCCGGTGGTCATCGGATACACCAGGATCAACTTGACCTTCTTGTCAGGGCCGACCACGAAGACGTTGCGGACGGTCTGGTTGTCGGCGGGGGTCCGGGTTGTCGGGTCGCCCGACGTGCTCGCGGGCAGCATCTCGTAGAGCTTCGAGACGTTGAAGTCGGCGTCCGCGATGATCGGATACGTCGGGCGCGAACCCTGCGTTTCCTCGATGTCGTCGGCCCACTTCTCGTGCCGGTCGACAGGGTCGACGGACAGGCCGATGACCTTCACGTTACGGCGCTCGAATTCGGGCTGAATGCTCGCCATGTAGCCGAGCTCGGTGGTGCAGACCGGGGTGAAGTCCTTCGGATGCGAGAAGAGCACCGCCCATGAGTTGCCGATCCAGTCGTGGAAAGCGATCTTGCCTTGGGTGGTCTCCGCCTCGAAGTCGGGCGCCGTACTGCCGAGAGACAGAGTCATCGTGGTCCTCCAGATTTCCAACGGTCGCGTCACGCCGCAGCGACCCCTTTCGCGCTCACCAGTATGCCTATCGAGGCAGCATCGACGGCTGCATCGCGCCGGCTCCGCCGGCGACGAACCTGATCCGCACGAACGAGCAATCGGATACGGTGCACGGCGTGCCGACGCCGAGGACCGAGATCGTCACCGCGGGTGGGCTGACCGTTCGGTTCTCGATACAGGGGGGCCGAGGCGACTGCCCGCTCCTCCTCATCAACGGGATCGGCGCCCCCCTCGAGCTCTGGGGAGCTTTTCGCGACAAGCTCGGCGTCGAGACGATCGCGTTCGATGCTCCCGGGACAGGAGCGTCTGTGGCGCCGCGCCGGCCGCGAACGATGTGGGAACTGGCGCGGACTGTCAGCGCGCACCTCGACCAACTCGGCTACGGCACCGTTGATGTACTCGGCATTTCGTGGGGCGGCGGCCTTGCCCAGTACCTCGCGGTGGTCCGGAAGTCGCGAGTCCGGCGATTGATCCTCGTCTGCACCGCTTTCGGGCTCGGGTCGATTCCCGCCAATCCGCGGGTGGCGCTCGAGCTGCTGCGTCCCGCGCGATATTTCTCGCCGTCGCACCTCGCCCGCGTGGGACCGGCGCTGTTCGGCGGCGAGACCCGGCGTCACCCCGAGTTGCTTCGCCACCAGGCCGAGCTGCGATCCCGGCACCGGCCCTCGACCCGCGGCTATCTGTACCAGCTCGTTGCGGCGAGCACCTGGGTGTCGCTGCCATTGCTGCCGCTGATCCAGGCGAAGACTCTGGTGCTGCTCGGCGCCGAAGATCCCATCGTGCATGTCGTCAACGGCCGGATCCTCCGCCGGCTGCTGCCGCGTGCAAACCTCGAGGTCGTCCCCGGCGCCGGCCACCTGTTTCTGCTCGACCAGCCCAAAGAGGCCGCCGCGATCGTCAGGGACTTTCTGTCGACCGATGACGCTCCCCGAAGTGCGCCGACGCGGGTCAGTCGACGAGGACGTAGCTCCCAGGCGCCTCGGCGAGCACGCTGAACCGCCGGCTTCCGAGGCCTGACGGTGCGGGTTTGCGCTTCCCCGATCGCTGCTCGAGCCACACGTCGTAATCGGACCACCAACTTCCCGCAACCGTCGGTGCCCGCTCGAGAAAGTCTTCGGCGCTCGGCGAGAGCTGGTCGGTGACGCGGTAGCTCGCTCGGCTGGTCGCGCTCGGAGGATTGACGAGCGCCTGAATGTGCCCGCTCGTGGAGAGCACGAACCGACCCGCCCCGCCGAAGAGTTGCGTGCTCCGGTACGCGTTCTCCCACGGCACGATGTGATCGGTCAGCCCCGCAACCGCATAGACATCGACACCCACCGTCGAGAGGTCGATCGGCGTGCCGAGTGCTGCGAATCCACCCGGGTGCGCCATCGAGTTGTTCATTGCGATGCGAATGAAATCGCGATGCAGCCCCGCAGCGAGGCGCACGGAATCCTGGTTCCAGTAGAGGATGTCGAACGTCGGCGGCTCCTTGCCGAGAAGGTAGTTGTTGACCACGTACGACCAGACGAGGTCGTTCGGGCGCAGCCACGTGAAGACGCCCTGGAGCGCGCTCCCGTCGAGGTATCCCTTGCGCGCCGACTCGGCGATCGCCGCCGCGGCGATCTCGCGAACTCGTGAGTGCCGAAACCGTTCCAGCCTGGCCGTTATCGATCGCGCAGACGAGGAGCGTCAGGCTCGCCACGGTTGGGGAGCCGCCCTGCGCGGCGATGTGGTTCACCGCTCCCGCCGCGACGAGGCCTCCGGAGCACGCGGCACACAGATGGACGGACCGGCTGCCGGCGATCTCTGCCACCGCGTCCCTGGCCGCCGACACAGCCGCTGCGTAGGTGTCGAAGTCGAAGTCGCGCTGCTCTTTCATGGGGTTGCGCCAGGAGATCGTGAAGACCTGCTGGCCCTGACGCACGAAGAACTCCACCATGCTCCTGTCCGGTGCGAGATCGAGGACGTAGTACTTGTTGATCGTCGGCGGGATGAGCAGCAGCGGCACAGCACGCACCGACTCGGTCTGCGGGTGGTACTGGATGAGCTCGAAGACATCCGTGCGCAGCACCACGCTTCCGGGTGTCGCCGCGAGGTTGCCGCCGACCTTGAATCTGCTTGTGTCGACGGTGGCCGGCAGCCGAGGCGGGCGCGCCATGTCTCGGACGAAATTGCGCATTCCGTCGACCAGGTTCGCGCCACCGCGATCGACCGTCTCCTTGAGCACCGCAGGGTTGGTCAGCAGGAAGTTTGTCGGAGCCAGACCGTCGATGAGATTGGAAGCCGCGAGCCGCACCTGACGTTCTGTCCGCCAGTCGACCCGAGCATCGCTGACGAGATCGTCAACGGTGCTCCCGACCGCGAGATAGCTCTGCAGGAACCGGCGGAAGACCCAGTTGTCCCACGCCGGATCGGTGAACCGCCGGTCACCCCGGGCAGGGGTCAGCTCGGAGCGACCGGCCGCGACCCGGCCCAATTCAGCCGCAAGATCGCTCACGCGCCGGATCACGGTTCTCGGGCGCCGCGCCAGCTTCCCGGCCACCCTCGCCATCTCGCGGGGCGGAAAGAAGTGCGGGGTCCCGCTCGCCGCGTCGGTGAGCATGATCTCGAGCGCTGCGCCCGCGACACCGGCGCGAGGACGCTGCGTCGAACGCCGCAGTTTTGGTCGCGCCTGGCGTGAACTCCTCGGACGCTCGAGCGGGAGCACGGTCCCCGCGTGTCCGTCCGGCGATCGCTCGGGGCGATCGCGAGGCACACGGGCGCGACTCACTACGCGCCTCCCGCCCCTGCGGTCTCGCCAACCGGCGCGTGGATCTCGCGCTTGAGGATCTTGCCCGTCGCGCCTTTCGGCAGCTCGTCGACGAACCACACGTAGCGCGGATACTTGTACGCGGCGACCCGCTCCTTGACGAAGTCGCGGAGCTCCGCCTCGGTCACCTCGGCGCCAGGCTTGAGGGCCACCGCGGCGCCCACCTCCTCGCCGAGCTCCGGATGCGGGATCCCGATGACCGCCGCCTCACGCACCGCGGGATGCTCGTGGATGACCTCCTCGATCTCCCGCGGATACACGTTGTACCCGCCCCGGATGACGAGGTCCTTCTTGCGGTCGACGATGAAGAAGAAACCGTCCTCATCGACATGCGCAAGGTCGCCCGTGTGGAACCACCCGTCCGCCGTAATGGCCTCGGCGGTGGCGTCCGGACGGCGCCAGTAGCCCTTCATCAGGTTGTGGCCGCGGATCACGATCTCCCCCACCTCGCCCTGCCCGGAGGGCTCGCCGCTCTCGGTCACGACGGCCATCTCGACGCCTTCGATCGGGGTGCCGATCGATCCTGCCTTGCGAGGGCGGTCGGGATGGTTGAAGCTGGCGACCGGAGAGGTCTCGGAGAGCCCATACCCTTCGAGAACCGGGGAGCCGAACGCGGCTTCGAAGTTGCGCAGGATCTCCAGCGGCAGCGATGCACCACCCGAGATGCAGAGCCGCAGGCTCGAGGTGTCGAAGCGCTCGCGGTCCGGATGGTGGATGAGCGCCGAGTACATCGTCGGCACGCCCTCGAAGACGGTGACGCGGTCGCGCTGGATGGTTTCGAGCGCGCGGCCGGCGTCAAACCGCGGGAGCATCGTGAGGCACGACCCCGCGGCGATCGCCGCATTGAGGGCGCAGGTCTGTCCGAACGCGTGGAACAACGGCAGCGCACCGAGGATGACGTCGCCGGTGCCGAACTCCCACATCCGCAGCACCGCGTCCACGTTGGAGCGCAGGTTGGCATGCGTGAGCTCCGCGCCCTTTGGCGTGCCGGTCGTGCCGGAGGTGTACAGGATCACCGCGGTGTCATCGCCGGAACGATCCATGACTTCGTCAGCGGCGTCGACCCCGACGAGGAGCGACTCGAGCTCGCCGGGTCGGACGAGGATGCACTCCGTTCCCGCCTCGGTGGCGCCTGGCAGGGCCGCATCGGCAAAGTCGTGCCACGCAAAGACGATCTTCGCCTCCGGGTCGCGGAGGTAGAAGGCAACCTCGCGCTTCTTGAGGAGGACATTCATCGGCACCACAACCGCGCCCGCGGTGAGGATTCCGTAATAGATGGCCGCGAACTCCGGGACGTTGGGCAGCATGATCCCGACGCGGTCGCCGGGCTCGACGCCCGCATGCTGCAGCATGGCCGCGACCCGGGCGCTCTGCTCCGCAAGCGCCGCAAACGACACGGTGACCTCATCCAGCCTGATAGCGGGCCGGCCGCCCTGGGCGGCGGCAGTGCGGGTCAGATTCAGCGCCAGGTTCACGCTCATGTCACCTCCGATGCACTCTCGGGTCGTGGTTCGGAAGCATTGTGCACCGGCCACAACCGGCCCATCCAGCGAGCGCTACGCTGCGTCGGCTGCGCCCGACCACTGAGGAGGATCGACCCCGACATGTCGACACCCGCAATGCCGTACACGCACCTCGGAGAAGCCCTGTCCACGGACTACTTTCTCGTACGCGAGCAGTTCGGCGATGCGGAGTGGGAACGCTTCATCGCGACGCGCCGCTTCGTCGACCAGGAGGTCCTGCCGGTCATCAACGACTACTGGGAACGCGCCGACTTCCCGTGGCCGCTGGTCCCGCGTCTCGCCGAGCTCGGCATCGTGGGCGAGGACATCCAAGGTTACGGCTGCGCGGGGATGACGCCGCTGGCGTGTGGCCTGATCCACATGGAACTGCACCGAGGGGACGGCAGCCTCGGCACGTTCCTCGGAGTCCAGGCAGGGCTGGCGATGAAATCGATCGCCATGCTCGGCACCGAAGACCAGAAGCAGCGCTGGCTGCCGCCAATGGCGCGGCTCGAGAAGATCGGTGCATTCGCCCTCACCGAGCCTGCTCACGGCTCGGATTCGGTCGCCCTCGAGACCATCGCCCGCCGCGACGGGAACGACTGGATCATCGACGGCGCCAAGCGCTGGATCGGCAACGGCACCATCGCCGATGTGGTCGTGGTCTGGGCTCGCTCCGAGGTGGACAGACGAGTCAAGGGATTCCTTGTGGAAACGGACACCCCTGGCTACGAGGCATCGGTGATCACGGGCAAAGGCTGCGCGCGCGCCGTGTGGCAAGCGGATATCCGGTTGGAGGGTGTCCGCGTGCCCGAGGAGAACCGCCTTCCGGAGGCGAACACGTTCAAGGACACGAGCCGGATCCTGACGACCACGCGCGCCACGATCGCGTGGGCTGCGCTCGGCCACGCCGTTGCGGCGTACGACACGGCGCTCACATACGCAAAGCAGCGCGAGCAGTTCGGCAAGCCGCTGCACAGCTTTCAGATCGTTCAGGACCGGCTCGTCAAGATGCTCGCCGAGGTCACCGGCATGCAGCTGTATTGCATGCAGATCGCACGGCTGGCAACCGAGGGGCGGTTGACGGACACCATCGCCGGCCTCGCGAAGCTCAACAACACTCGCAAGGCTCGCTACGTCATCTCCGAAGCGCGCGACCTGCTCGGCGGCAACGGCATCCTCCTCGAGAACCACGTCATCAGGCACATGAGCGATATCGAGGTGCTCCACACGTACGAAGGAACCGAGACGATGCAGACCCTCATCGTCGGACGCGACATCACCGGTGTCAGTGCCTTTGCCTGACGCCGGTGCTGCGGCCCGCCCTGGCCCTGACCAGATTGCACCCCCGTCAGCGCGGGAAGATGAGCAGGTTGATGTTCGTCACGATCACGTTCGCTACGAACCCGTTCCTTGATCTGGCCTCCTACGAGTGCGCGTCAGGCAGATCTTGGTGCGTGGACGGCGTCGGGCTCGCCTGGACGCCGTAGAGCAGCAGGAGCGACGGGATCAGAAGCACGGTTCCCACCGCGAGGGTGATGACGAGCACGACCAGCGTCGGCTGTGGCGCAGCGGCGGCACTCACCGTTACGGTGCCGCTCAGGATGTCGGGATACTGCGCGGCTCCCCAGGCCCAGAGGACGCTCACCACCGCGAGCGCCGCAGTGAGCCGGACTGCGACATGGTGGTTCAGCAGAAGCAGGCCGATCGACAGAGCACCGGCGAGCGCGCTCAGGATCACCAGCGGCAGGCCGCGATGGGTCAGCCCGCTGTAGAGCAAGGGCGCGTCCGCATGCAGCACGGCGATGCCGAGCAACGCGGTGACGCCGGTGACCACGCCCATGACGAGCGCGCGAAGCCGGAAGTACGACGCCATCTGCGAGTCGCCGGCCCGGTCGCAATCCCGGATCAGGTAAACCGCGGCAAGGTAGGCCGCGACCTCAACCGCGAGCGCTCCGCCGACGACGGATGTGGGGTTGAGCCAGCTGCTGATGACGTTGCCCTGCGCGACGCCGAGCGGCACACGTCCGGACGCGATTGCGCCCGCAATCATGCCAAGGAAGAAGGGTGTGATGACTGATGAGAGGGCGAATGACAAACCGAAGATCCGCTGCACGGCGACCTCGGTCACGGTCTTCCGGAAGGCGAACGCCGAGCCACGAAGGATGATCCCGAAGGCGACGATCGTCAGCGGGATGTACAGCGTCGAGGCGATCGATGCGAAGACGGTGGGAAAGCCGGTCCACGTGACCACCAGCGCGAAGATGAGCCACACGTGATTGGCCTCCCACACCGGGCCGATCGACTGGGCGATGCGCTGGCGCTGCGGTGCGCCGCCCTCCGCGGATCCTGCGAGCAAATCCCAGAATCCGGCGCCGAAATCCGCGCCCCCGAGGAGCACGTAGGCGGTGATACCGCCCCAGAGAAAGACGAGCACGACGTTCGCGAGCATCCTCCCCCCTACCCGGCTTCGACCGTCCGTCCCGCAACCGCGAGATGGCGAAGAACCAGCAACGTGACAACGGTCAACACCGTGTACACGACTATGAGTGCCACAAGCCCCCAGTACAGGCCGGGCGCAGGGTTGACTGCCGCGGAGGTGCGCATGACGTTGTAGACAATCCACGGTTGCCGGCCCACCTCGGTGGTGATCCAGCCGCACTCCATCGCGACCACAGCGCCCGGCCCGGCGATGACGGCTGCGCGCAGAAAGAGCATCGACGACGGCGGGCCGCGCCGCCGGATCCAGCGCACGAGCATCCACAAACCGAGGCCGAGCAAGAGAAACCCGATCCCGACCATGGTGTCGAAGGCCAAGTGAATCAGGGTCACCGCCTCCGGGCGATCGGCGGGAGGAACGCTGTCCAGCCCCGCGATGGTGGCGTTGACATTGCCCTTTGCGAGGAACGCAAGCATGTGGGGAATCACGAGCGCGAAGTGGAGCGACCCGTCGTAGAAGATGCCACCGAGATGCTCGCCGGCACCGGCAGTGGTCTGCGCGAGCCCCTCCATCGCGGCGAGCTTGATCGGCTGGTTGTCGGCGACCTCGCGCGCCGCGATGTCGCCCACGACAATCTGCGCGGGCGTCAGCGCAGCGGCGACGATCATCGGGAGCAGCAAACCGACGCGGTGGTATCGGTCACGCCGCCCGCGAAGCGTGCCCACTGCGTAAACACTCGCGACGAGGAACCCGGTGACCATGAACGCGGCGAGGATCATGTGCGTCGTCTCGACCGGGGTCGCCGGATTGAACATGGCAACGATCGGATTCGGGTCGGTGACCCTGCCGTCGACGAGCGTGAATCCCTGCGGGTCGTTCATCCACGAATTGGCGGTGACGACGAAGAACGCCGACGCCACGCCGGCGATGACGACAGGAACCCCTGACAGGAGGTGACGCATCGGGGGCAGGCGATCCCACGTGTACAGATAGATGCCCAGGAAGATCGCCTCGATGAAGAACGCGAATCCCTCGAGTGCGAAGGGGACGCCGAAGATTGCGCCGAACTTCCCCATCAGCCCGGGCCAGAGGATCCCCATCTCGAAGGAGAGGATCGTTCCGGACACGGCTCCCACTGCGAAGAGGACGCCTGCAGCCTTTGCCCATGTGTGGGCGAGACGGAGCGAGTTGGCGTCGCCGCGATTGCCACGCCATTCCGCGATGAGGATGAGTGCTGGAAGACCCACCCCAAGGCACGCCAGGATGATGTGCCAGCCCAGGGACAGCCCCATCTGAGCACGGGCGGCGCCGAGGTTGGACGCCGCGTCGGCGACCACGCTCATCGCTCAACCATTGGCACTGGCGCGTAGCTTAGTGCGCGGGTACTTCTCGCCAGACCGATGCGCAGTCACCTCGCGTGGTGGTACGGGCGCCAGGGAAGGGGCGGCACCGGGCTCAGGTTGCGCTCCGCAGTCGCAACGCTTTGTGGTGCGGCGCCAGGGAAGGGGCGTCACCGTGCTCAGCCTTGTCCGCTCCCTCGTTCGCGCCACCCTATTGTCGCGCTCTCTCGGTCGCTTCCAAATTCGCTGGGTGCCGCCCCTCCCCTGTCGCCCTACAGGTGTTGTGCCGTAGTCCTTCGCGCGAGGCTTGTCTTTTCGGGCCTGCCCTTGCCAATACGCGAGAATCGGTGCGTAAGTCGCCTGCGCTGTAGGGAGAGGCAATGAATTTGCGGGAAGTCCAGAAGCCGCTGAAGGAGGGTTATCGCGAGGATCCGGCTTCGTCGCGGATCACGCTTGTAGCGCGGGGTGGGCAGGGTGATGCGCCGATTGCTTGCTCTGTTGATCTGGGACGGGCGGTTTATGCGGCTCAGGCGCATCGGGGGGTTGGTGGCGCGGGGACTGGGGCTTGTTCTGGTGATCTGTTGCTTGGGGCACTTGCTGCGTGTGTGCAGATTACGTGTCAGATGATTGCAGCTTCGATGGAGATCCCTGTTGACGACATTGGGGTGGCCGTTGAAGGGGATCTCGATCTGCGCGGGACGCTTGGGTTGGCGCGTGATGCGCAGGTGGGATTTGAGGCGATCCGCGTTCGGTTCGATATTGCTGCGCCGGGTGCGAGTTGGGAGCAGCTTGATGCCTTGATTGAGAAGACCGAGCGGTATTGCGTTGTGCTGCAGACGCTCAAGACGCCACCGCGGATTGAGATGAGCGTTGTTGCGGGTTAGACGTTCGAGCCGTCGCTCCAACTGGCGAATGCGGTAGCCAGGCCGGCGACCAGGCGGTCGAAGCTGCGGTCGACGTCCGCCGGGAGTCCGAACCCGCCGCCTTCCTCGAGGGTGACGAAGCCGTGGAGAGCGGCGCGCAGGGCGCGGATCGCATCGACGGCATCGTCGTTGCGGAGCTCGTAGCCGGCCATCACGTCGAACGCGACCTGGGTGACGGCGGCGCTCGCGAGTTCGTCATCCACATCGCCGCGAACCGGCGCGCGTTGCGCCGCGGCGTATCGGCCCGGATGCTGGTGCGCCCACGCGCGATATGCACGTGCCATCGCGATGATCGCCTCGTCGCGTGATCGACCGACTGCCGCTCTGCCGAGGACGCCGGCGAGCTCCTGCTTGGCGCGCAAGGAGATGCTTCGGCGGAGCCCATCGGTGCCGGCGATGTGTTTGTACAACGACGGCTGGCGAACACCGAGACGATCTGCCAGTGCGGCCAGGGTGAGGTTGGTCAGGCCGACCTCGTCGGCGATGCGCTCGCCCGCCTCCACCACGCGGGTCTCGGTGAGCCCGGCTCTAGGCATGGTCGCCGAGGGTGCGGAGAAAACCGACCATCGCGTCGAGCGTCGCGGCCGGCTGTTGCGACTGCGGGTAGTGACCGGCTTGCGGGACGATCACAGCGGACCCGTGCAGCGTTGCGGCGATCCAGCCGGCCTCTGCCTTGGGGTCAGAAAAGTCCGGGTCGCTGTCCCCCATCACGACGAGTGTTGGCGCCTTGACCTCGAGGAGACGAGCCTCGGCGACGTCATGGTTCGTGTGCGTGGTGCGTGAGAGCGCCCGGGCGTGCCCCGGCTGACGGAGCGACGCGACCACCTGCCTCCGATACGCCTCGAAGTCGTCAGGCCGTTGCCCTGCATAGAGTTTCGGGAGATAGGACTTCCAGACGGCAGGCCCCCAGAGCGGCGCCATCGCGACCCGGAACAGCAGCTTCTGGATCCCGCTCGTGCTGCCGTTGCGCACGAACGGACCCACCAGGACGAGACCGCTCACCAGCTCGGGGTGATCCGCGGCGGCGATGACCGCGGCGCCGGCGCCCATCGAGTTCCCGACGATCACCGCCGGGCCACCGAGCTCCCGGACGAGGGCGACGATGTCCGATGCGGTCTCCGCGTCGCCGTAGGACGCGAACGAGGTATCGCTGTCGCCATGGCCGCGAAGATCAGTTGCGGCGACCCGGTAGCCCGCTTCGCGCAGCGCCGGGGCGATGAATCGATAGCTGGCGCGCAGATCGCCCATCCCGGGGACGAGGACGATCAGCGGACCCGAGCCATCGACGTCGTAGGCGATCCGGCCTTCGGTGCCGGCGAGACAGCGGGTTTCCGTGCTGCGGGTGGCGGTGTCTGCTTCCATGGTGCGCTACTCTACATAGCTTGCTAGCTAATGTCAATAGCTTTTGAAGAAGGTCGCGGACCTCCACGCGGCCGGCGTCCTCACCGACGAGGAGTTCGCGGCCGGGAAAGCCAAGCTCCTGAACAGCTGATCAACACGGCGGCGTAAGCCGCGACGGCAGCGGCGAAGAACGCCGGTGGAAAGCCGTTGTGCTGCGCGAGCGCTCCCGCGACCGCGTTGCCTGCCGCGGTCCCTCCTCCGCCCGCGGTTGACATCCATCCGAAGGCCTCGGCGCCCCGAGCACCACCGTGGCGATCGATGAGCAGTGACGTGGTCGCGAACGCCGGGTTCAAAGCGAGGCCGCCAACCGCCAGCAACGCGCCGACGGCGGCCAGTGGGAGTACGGCGAGGAGCGCTGTCGTCGCCACGGCGAGGAGAGCCAGGAGGAGGATCAATCGCGTCGCCGGATCTGCTCTCCAGCGGATTGCCCCATACAGGACGGCTCCGCTGATGCCGCCCACGGAGACCGCGGCGATGAGGACGCCGCCGATTGCGGGGAGGCCGCGGGCGATCGCCAGCGACGGCGCGGCGACCTGAAAGACGCCGAGCATCGCGCCCAGCAGAAATGCGATCGCCAGCACCGCCGGAACGGAGGTCGCTCGGCCGCCGCCCGTACGCGCCGACGCTTCGTGGGTTGTCGCCTCGGTCGTACCCAGCGCGGCGAATCCAACCGTCGCCACGCCGCTGATGGTCGCGGCTGTGATCAGCCCCACCCCAGGCCCGAATCCAATCAGCGCCGCGATGAGCAGCGGCCCCGTCACCAAAGCGATCTCCTGCGTGAGGTAGACGAGGCTGAAGGCGGCGGTGCGTTCATTCGCCGGGACGTGCCGTCCCCACTCCACGCGCATCGCAACCGAGACCGGAGGGAGCGCCAGCCCTGCGACGGCGCTGAACGGCACCATCGCCCAGACTGCGCCACCAGCCCACGCCACCAGTACCACCCCAACGAGCGCGGCTGCGTGGACCGGCCCGCAAGCGAGCATCACCATCCGGGTGCCGTGCCGGTCGATCAGCCGTCCCTGGATTGGACGCGCGACTGCGGCTCCCACCCAGAGCGCCGCGCTCACGGCGCCGGCCGAGATCAGTGACCCGGTGTCCCGGTGCACCAGGAGAACGAGGCCGACCGGCGCGGCGCCCTGGGTGAGCTCCGCCAGCAGTCCAAGTAGAGCCTGGCTTCCCACATGCGGCACGCGAAGGAGCGCGGCATATCCGCCGCCGGCGCATGGCGGCCCGCCTGGTTCGGGTGGGTGCGAATGCCGGGACACGTCAGGACAATTCCTGGGCGATCTCCCAGACGTGGCCGCTTGGATCGGCAAACGCGGCGGTGCGGATCCCCCAGGGCCGGTTCATCGGGCCATTGGCAGGTCGAAGACGTTCTGGTAGAACTGCTTCGCAGCGTCGTCGACGAACAACGTGATCGCATCGATCTCCTTCGGTTGCTCGGACCACTCACGCATCTCACGACTCCCACTGTTCAGCTCGGCGCGGCGCTCGCAGGCCGACACTGTAGGGGCAAATACAGCGCCGCGCTCGGAGGCACCCGTGTCGCGGGGCGGCGGTCCTCAGACGCGGTATCCGCGCATGACGCTGTCGACGATCTGCTCCGCAAAAGCAAGGTCGAGGACACCGCCGAACATCAACCGGAAATACACAGGCCCGACGAGCAGTTCGGTGGCAACGGCGATGTCGGCATCCTTGCGGATGTCGCCTCGGGCGATGCCCCGCTCGATAACCCTGGCGACCTCGGTGCGCCGCGCCTCCACGACCGATGCCCGAAACGGATCACCAATCATCGGGTTGCTCGCGATCTGCGAAAGCATCGCCTTGATGACCGGTCCGAAGTCGGTCTCGGTCACGGCCCGCATCGGGTTGGTGACCACAGCCAGCAACTCGTCGTGTGTGTTGTCGGTATCCGCCACCGCGATGTGAGGCGCCGCAAGCTGGCTCAGCAGGTCCTGGGCAAGCGCCTGTTTGGAGGACCACCTCCGGTAGATGGTCGCCTTGCCCACACCCGCCCGGGCGGCGACGTGCTCGAGGCGCATCGCCGCGAACCCCTCCTCCATCAACAGTTCCCGTGCCGCGGTGAGGATCGCCTGGTGCACCCGCTCGCTGCGTGGTCGTCCGCTCCGCGCGCCTGGAGTGCGGGCCACGGCCGCAGGCGGGTGTGGCGGGCGGTGAACTGCCATGATCAGCTATAATACGAAACGCATCGTATCGATGTTCTGGAGATCAAAAATGAGCACAAAAGACAACACCCGCATTGTCGCGCTGATCGAGCGCGCCGAGCGTCAAACCCCGTTTTGCGACTGCGGCGAGCCCACCGCAGCGGTTGCCGAAGATCGCGAGATCTGGCTCGAATGCACGGCGCATCCCAGCCCCTCGGGAGGAGGCGTCCGCCGGCTGCTTGCCGCACTTGCGTCCATCGGGCACACCCGCAAGCTCATCGTCGAACCGGTGTAGCAGGCTCTCGCCGAGACGAGCCTGCCCCCGGTCACTGGCGCGGGAACGAGATGCGCATCACCGGTCGCGTCGGGTAGGTGCGTCCAACCTCACTGAATCCGGCGGCGGTGAACATCGCGAGGGTGCCGGTGAAGACCGATGAGCCCGAAACTCGCGTCGCAGCAAGCCCAGCCACGTCGACCGGATGACCCTCGATGGCTGTCGCGTCGTGCTCGCGCGCGAATTGGACCGCCCCGCCAAGCAACGCCGACCCGACGCCGGATCGTCGAGAACGTCCGTCAACCGCAAAGCAGGTCACCCACCAAGCTCCCGGGTCGTCGGGGAGCACCCGTGCGAGCCTGCTGTTGCCGATGACGCCGGGAAATCCTGAGCGGGGACCGACCCTCGTCCACCCGACAGGCCTGCCGGCGACGTACGCGATCAGTCCCGGGGGCACTGCGGCGTTCGCGATCTCGTCGCGCAGCGCATCCCGGTTGTCCGGCGGCGATTCGGGAGGCGCGCCTTCCGGCCGTACCGGGTTCAGAAAGCGACGGCACCAGCACCAGGAAGGATCGTCGCCGCGGCGACCGAACACCGACACAACGTCGCTCCATCGATCTGGAGTTGCCGGCCGCACCTCAACAGACACGAACCGATTCTAGGGTTGGGACGAGCCCGGAACCCACGCCCGCGTGCTGACGCCGATTGCGTTCCACGCGTTGATGGCGAGGGTGCGCTGCACGTTGAATATGATTCGCGGTCGGTCATTTCGGCGCCACGTCCACGCCTTCTCGAAGCGCGATCACAACGGCCTCGAGCTTGGAGTGCGCTCCCAGCTTCTCGATGACCCGCTGCGTGTGATTGCGTGCGGTATTCGGGCTGATTGACATCGCCGCAGCAATGTGGATCAACGAGTGGCCGCGCGCAAGATATCCGAGCAGTTCGGTTTCTCGACGCGTCATGTCGTCGCCGACGCGATGCGCCGTTCGACGCAGGCCTGAAACCACCAGCGGCAGCAATTCGACAGGGATCACCACCTCGCCGTCGTGCACGCGCCGGATCGCGCTCGCGACATCATCCACCAACGCGGTCTTGGCGATCAGTCCCGAGCACCCGGCAGTGACGCACCGCAGCGCGGTCTCAGGTGCCGCAGTGTCGATGCGGACGATGACCTTGGTCTCCGGACGCTCGGCGAGCACGAGTTCGGTCAACCCTGCGGCATCCCCGCCCGGCATCCGGTAGTCGGCCAGCAACACGTCGGGGCGGAGGGTCCGCACTGCTTCCAGCGCGTCTGCCCAGGTCTGCGCGCTCCCGATCACCCGCGTCTCGCCTTTTCGGTTCATCAGGCGGAGCAAACCCTCGACCAGCACAGGCTCATCGCCCGCGATGAGGAGACGCGTCACGCGAGCGACTTCGGGATCCGGGAGCGTCTTCGTGAGGTCCAGCACATCGTCCAGATGCTCGAGAAAGAGGTCGAGCAACTTCGGATCGAAGAGGCCGCCGCGATCGCGCAGCATGACGTCGATCGCGGTCTCCATCGGGAGTGCCGCTCGATACACCCGGTCCCGCGTGAGGGCGTCGAAGACGTCGGCGACGGCGGTGATGCGCGCTTCGAGAGGAATGTCCTCGCCCCGCCGGCGGTTCGGGTACCCGTTACCGTCCCAACGTTCATGGTGGTTGAGCGCCACCGACGCAGCAAGCGTGAGAACCGGGCTCGTGGAGCCGCTCAGCAGCGCGTGGCCGAGTTCGCAGTGCCGCTCGATGATCGTTCGCTCATCTGGGGTCAACCGGCCAGCTTTGAGCAACACCCAGTCGGGGATGCCGATCTTGCCGACATCATGGAGAGCGGCAGCGAGGCGCAGGGCCGGCGCGGGATCGACCGCGAACCCGCACCAGTCGGCGAGCGCCGCCGCAGTGAGGCTCACCCGCTCGATGTGGCGTCCGGTGTCATCGTCGCGGAGGCAGACCGCGGAGCAGAGATGCCGGACGAGCCGCTCGTCATCGAGCGAGGATCCTGAGGTGACGGTCTCGAGGCGCCTCCGCAAGTCGCTGATTCCTGTGGCGCCTTCGATGACCTTGCGCTCAAGCTCGCGCACGTGATCCGCGACCGCGCGCTCGAGATGACGGCGATGGAGAGCGCTGCTCACCTGCATGAGGAGTTCGTTGGCCGTGAACGGTTTGACCACGTACCCCGACGCTCCGCGTTCGAACGACTCGCTCGCCACGTCGACATCGTCGGACCCCGTCAAAACCACCACTGCCGTCCGCAGATCGCGAACCCAGGTCTCGTCGAAAAGTGCAGATCCCGGTTCGCCGCCAAGCTCGAGATCGACAAGCGCGACCTCGGGGTGGTGCTCCTCCCAGAGCAGACGCGCGTCGCACGCGGTCGCCGCCTGCACGACGCGGTAGTGGGCTCTTTTCAGGATGCGCTCGGTCGCGTCGCGCATCAGGTCGTCGTCATCGACAATGAGAACAGTTGCGCGGTCGGCGCCCCCCAACGGAGGACGTCCTCCGCCGCTGGAGCGTTCACTCGATACAACTCGCGGGATGCGGTCAGCGCGAATGGCCCGGACCAAGTCAGGCCACCGATCCAGTGCGGCGAGCGCGCGCATCGGCGGCGACTCGCCGTCCCACCACCTTCCGTGCGATCCACACCATGAGCAGGACCATCGCCACGATGGCCAGGGCAAGCGCCACCGGGACGAGCACCGGAACACTCGATGAGAACCGCAGAGCAAGCGATTGCGAGGTCAGCACCCGAATCGGCTTTCCGTTCGCGAAGATGGTGACCGTCGCCTGAGCGCGATACGCGTCAGCCAACGGGGACGGCTCGTTCCAGATGCCGGCGAGTGGCGTCCGACCACGGGGCACGACGTATGCATTGGCCGGCGTCAGCGCGAGGGTGGCGACACGATGCCCTTCGGCGTCATCGATCACCACCGAACCCGAATATGTCAGGAGCACGTTGCCGGTGTTGGACAGCGTGAGGCCGAACGCAACCTGCCCTGCGGTCGCAGCCGACCCGGTGAGCGGCGTGAGAATCGCGGATGGCTGTGCCGCGCCCGGAACAGTCACGACGGCAATCAAGGCTGCGCGCGCCTCGATCGGATCCCCCTGCGCTGTCACGCCCACATCAGCCGCGACAACGACTGCACCGAGGTGCTGACCTGACGAGACGCGCGTCGGTACCGTCACCGTGAACCGATCGGTGAATTGACCGTGTGCGGCGACGGTGAACACCGGCACCGATACGGCGATCCATGCTCCAACCTCATGCATGGTCGCGGTTGGCTGCGCGGGCGCCAGGCCACCGCCGGCTGCCGTGAGAAGGTCCGCCCCGTAGACGTGAAAACGCAGGACGCGAGCAGAGAAGTTCTCAACCACCACCGCATCGGAAATCCGCTGCCCCGGCACCAGTGCAAAATTGAAGTGCCCACCGGGCAGCGTCGTGTGCCCTTCCTGGACGGGGTGCACGCCGAAGAGCTGCATCGGAGCCGCGCTCGGCGAGTGGCCCGCAGCGCGCACTGTCTGGTGCGGAGCAACTGCAAGCGCCGCGATCAGCCCGAGGCTGCCGACGACCACGATCGCACGAGAGCGCGCGACATGACGGAGACGTCGACGCTGCTGGGTTTTCAACTCTTCCTCGAAACGGATGAGACCTCAGCCTAGGCGTGATCCCCGGGCGTGACCGTCACAAAGACGCATCAACCCGCGGAACTTGTGACGGAATGTCTCAGGAGTGAGGGTCTGGAAGACTCGCCACTTCGCGTACGGAGAGGCCCGGACGACCGGCAGTTGGGGGGAACTGCTCGATCGCCCGGCCGCTCATGGGGTTTGGGGGTCTATCCGGTGACGGTGTACTGGATCGTGGCCGAGAACGACGTGCCGGGCGTCGTGCCCGCCGGCACCGCGATCACGATCTGATTGTTCACCAATGTCCATGTGCCCTCACTCGTCGCCGACGCGGTGGCAAGCGTGATGGGCGTGCTGTAGGTGCCGAAATCTGTCGTTGGCGCTCCGGCGAGCACATACGGGCTCCCGGGAGGGACGACCGCCGGGGCGCCGGCATTCATCGCGTTGCCGACGACTGTTGGGTCGACGAGAATCGTGAAGTCTGCCCACGGGATATAGAGGCCTGCGCCGGCCGCGTGCCACAGATTCGTCGCCGCGAGGGTGACACTCGACACAACCGAGTCATTCATGGTGTCCGTCCAGCTCACGCTCCCAAGGTTGGTCGCGGCGGTCGAGCTGCCCGCTACCAAGGTCGGCAGCGTGAGGGCGGCAGGCGCGGCGATACTGAGCACGCCACCCGACGTGGAGCCGGTCATCACCTGCGTGCCACTTGCAGCAGCTGCCGGGACGGATACGCAGACAAGCAACGCGCCCGCTAGTGCCGCCCCACTCGCCAGGAACAGCGAGCGGCTGCCCGCCCTTCGAATCGAATTCTCCCCAAACATTGTTGATGCCTCCAAACGTGTCTTTTGTGCTGAAACGGTCGGACTTCATCGTCGTCCACCCGCCTGGCGCCGGCCAGACGTGGTTGCACCCATTTGGACTGATGCATCCATGCCAGTGCACAAAGGCACAACGGCCCCCTCATCGCCGCGATCGTTCGGGGCCGCCGTGTCTTCGCGTGCCACCAGCCGGGAGACCAGGCGCCCCCAGAGCTCAGCGCCCGGCGACCTGCTTGTGCAATGCCTTGAGCGCCACCACGTAAATCTCGGAGAAGGTGGGGAACGGCTGAATGGTGTCGCGAAGGACGTCGAGCGGCACTCGCGCGCGAATTGCGAGCGTCGCCTGCTGCATCCACTCGCCGGCCTCCGGCCCGAGCGCATAGGCGCCAGTCAAACGGTTGCCGTCGCTGACGAGGGTGAGGAATCCGTTGGACCCGGCGTATGCGCGCGAATACGTCTCTGTCTTGGCAATATCAGTCAACTGCGCAGTGGCGCTGAATGTGTCGTCTGTCACGCCGACAGACGCTGCTTGTGGGTCGGTGTAGACGACGCTCGGGATGGCGTCGTAGTTGGCCTCACGCGGTTCGCCGAGAATATTCGTGGCGACCACCTCTCCCTGGTACTTGCCGACGTGCGTGAGCAAGCGCACGCCGGTGACGTCACCGATCGCCCAGATGCCGTCCGCGACACGGAGGCGAGCGTCGACTGAAACGCCGTGAGCGTTGGGTTGGACGCCGACCGTCTCGAGGCCGATCCCATTCACCCGTGGCCGCCGGCCGGTGGCCACAAGCAGGTGGTCGCCGCGCAGCTCGCCTCCGCTGTCGAGCTGGAGCACGTAGTCTTCGCTGTCGCGACGTGCCCCCGTCACCTTCACACCCAGGACGAGCTCGACGCCATCGCGTCGAAGCACTTCGCTGAGCGCTTCTCCCAACGACGCAGGATCGTGGGCGAGGAGATGTGGTGCACCCTCGACGAGGGCCACCTCACCGCCGAGGCGGCGCACGGCCTGAGCCATCTCCACGCCGACGGGACCACCGCCCAGCACGAGCAACCGGCGCGGCACCGCTTTCATGCCGGTCGCCTCGCGGTTGGTCCAGATTCCCGGCAGGTCGACAAGCCCCGGAATCGGCGGGATTACCGGATCCGATCCGGTCGCGAGGACGATGTGGGTTGCGGTGTGACTCACGCCACCCACCTCGACGACGCCCGGCCCGGCCAGGCGGCCCGCGCCGCGGATCAGGTCGATTCCCTTGCTCGCCAGCCACTTCTCCTGGCCGGCGTCCGAGTAGTCGGAAACCATGTAGTCGCGCCACGCGAGCGCGGCGGCGACGTCGATCTGCGCCGAGGCGGTTGCGTCGCGCGCACCCTGGACCGCCTCGCCGGGGCGGAGGAGCGTCTTGGACGGGATGCAGGCGTAATACGAGCATTCGCCGCCGACCAGTTGACGTTCGATGAGGGCGACATGCAGGCCGCCGTCGGCCAGCTCGCCGGCGCAGTGCTCACCCGGCGAACCGCCGCCAATAACGATGACGTCGTAGTTGCTCATTACTCGCTCCTTTGTCCCGCCACATGCGATCTGCGCTCCACCGGTCTGCCTCCGGCTCGCGAGCGTACAGTGCCAGAGGCACCGCACATTCGCCGCGCGGTGCCTCACCGTTCTCCACGTCCGCCGACCAATTTTAGGAGGTGAGCATGGCCACTCTGCCTGTGCCAGAGATCGTTTCAGCCGAGCAGTGGCAAGCCGATCGCGACGAATTGCTCAAGAGCGAGAAGGAGCTCACGCGCGCGCTCGATGCGGTCGCCGCGCGCCGCCGCCGGCTGCCCATGGTCGAGTTCGACAACGCCAAATACGTGTTCGACACGCCGGACGGCCCGAAGCACTTGCTCGACTTTTTCGGTGAGCAGCAACAACTGGTCGTCTATCAGTTCATGGATCGCGGGCCTGACGAATACTGCCCAGGCTGCACGCACTTCACCAACAACGTGACGGACCTGCCGGCGCTCGCCGAGAACGGTGTCGCATGGTTGACGGTGTCCAACATGCCACTCGCGCAGATTCGTGCGTACGCGGCGCGGAAGGGCTGGACGGTGCCGTTCGTCTCGTCGCACGGCACGACGTTCGCCAAGGACTGCGGCACCGACGGAGGCTTCTTGCTCACCGTGTTCCTCCGTAACGGCGATCACGTCTACCGGACATACAGCACGACAAACCGCGGCGTCGACCGGTTGCTGTTCGTCAACAACATCCTCGATCTCGCGCCGTACGGACGCCAGGAGGACTGGGAGGATTCGCCGGCCGGTTGGCCGCAACACCCGACGTACGGGTAGGTCGCCTGAGGCGCCCTCTCCTTACGCCGTCGCTTGAGGCGTGACGCGATAGTCGGCGAGCAGAGAGCCAGTCGGTGAGATCGCTGTTCGAATCGATTCGAGTTGTATCGATGGCACACCGTCGAGCAGTCGTCGTCCGCTGCCGGCGATCTTCGGCGCGATCACCAGCTTGAGCTCGTCCACAACGCCTGCGGCAAGGAGGCCCTGCGCGACCGAGATACTTGCGTGGACACCAATATCTCCTCCCGGCTGCTCTTTGAGATGCCGAACGAATTCGACCAGCCCGCCGTCGATCGCGGTCGCTCTGGCCCAATTCTGGTCAAGGGGCGTCGAGGTCGCGACGTACTTCGTGACCCCGTTGATGAATGTCGCGAACGGCTGGATCTCACTGGTCGGCCAGAACTTCGCCCACTCCGTGTAGCTCCGGCGCCCGAGAATGACCGCGTCCTGGGTCGCGATCACCGCGGCAAGGTTGGCGTCCATCGCCTGGTCCCAGTCGGCGATGAACGCATCTGGATCCTCGGCAACGCCGTCAATGGACAACAGCTCGTAGACGACGACCTTGCGCACGCCCTACACCTCCGTATGGCCGCGCCTCAGCGTCGCGGCGTCTCTTCGGTTCCGATAAGCCTGTCCGAGCGACCCTGCTCAAGCCGCGACCATTGGGCACTGGGCCGACCACGGGTGCGGAACTGATCGCCATTGGTCGCGAAGGGCTGTGGCCAACCGGATGGGGAATCCTCCCAGTCTTCCTGCCGGCCGTACACGGTCATGTCGAGAATCCCGTAGGACGGTGCCATCCTCTCGGCCCCTCGGCCTGCCGTCCAATAGGTCTCGAAGACGCGATCGCCGTCGCGCAGATAGCAGACCTGCA
Source organism: Candidatus Dormiibacterota bacterium (assembly GCA_963791435.1). Classification (GTDB taxonomy): domain Bacteria; phylum Chloroflexota; class Dormibacteria; order Aeolococcales; family Aeolococcaceae; genus Palsa-851. The sequence goes on along the minus strand of CAWBSL010000002.1, from coordinate 112,256 downwards.
TCCCATACCAGCGGCCGCCAAGGAGCGCGGGATCGGAATCCTTTGCCGAGTACCATGGAACGTCCCAACCCATGAAATCGCGATAGCTGACGCTGTCCTCGAAGGGACCTTCGCAAAAGGTTGCGTACGTGACATCGCGCGAATGCAGATACGCGAGCTCCCGTACCTGGCCGTTGAAGAACGTGCACCCTTCGCACTGCTCTTCGGCGGGCTTCCCCTGGTGCCACATATGGAAATAGACGTAGAGCTGGCGACGACCTTCGAAGACGTCGAGCACGGTCACGGGGCCGTTCGGGCCGGTCACCGTCATCGCGGCATCCACTTCCACCATCGGCAACCGCCGCCGAGCTGCGGCGATCGCATCGCCCTCATGCGTCAGCGCCTTCTCTCGAATCAGCAGCTCGTCGAGTTCCGCCTGCCAGACGGCGCGGTCGACGACTGGTGGGAGCGGAGCTCTCCTGGCGGGGTGTGTCTGCGGAGCGATTTCGGTCTGTGCCATCGGGCAATTTTAGGGCTGTAGACCGTGTGCCTCACCGCTGGGACACCGACGCATCTGGAATTCCCAAGAGGTCCCTGACAGAGGGGCGATCAACGCGTTAGGATCGTTCGCATGGACATGGGAGAGGGTCAGGGGCTTCGGGATTCGCGCGCCTCCGCGGGTCCGAACACGATGACGCCCGACGGGCGATTCTTCTACGACGGCGACCAGTGGCACGTCGTGCCATTGGCTCCCGAGGTCGTGCAGCAGCGACACGGCTTGCCGTCAGCGCTGATCTGGACCCTCATCGTTCTTGCAGGCGTCGTGGGGGGAGCGATCATCTTCGAGATCCTCGTCGCCGTGGGCCTGGAGGCGACCCACTAGCTCCCCTGCTTCGGGGACCTCAAGGCGTCAGCGGCGTCAGGGCAACCGTCAGCGCCAACGCGCACGACGGGATATCTCCCATCAGATCGTTTCCAACCGGGTCCACAACCGAATACCGTCCCGAAAGTGGGAGCGTGAGAGGAGTTCCGTTGAGCAGCGGATACGACGCGCCTCCGCCATCTATCCGACCGGCGACCGTTTCCACAGTGTTCCCGCAGTCGTCATCAACCCTGACCGCGTACTCGCCGGCTTTCAGGTACTGCGTGCTTTGACTCGTGCCAAACGTCACCGAACCTTCGGGCTGCGAGGATGCGCAAGCCGCCAGCCCGACGGCGAGGAGGAGACCGGCGACGCAATTCGTAGCTTCCACTGAGGGTTCAGTCTAGGAGGCCATCGCCGAGATTTCACATGGCAAGCGGCACAACCGGTTACTGGAACCAGCCCTCCACGTCGAGGATGGCGCCGATATCGCCAAGGCCGTTGTAGAGCTTGACCTCGCCGGCGGTGCTGTCCCCCGTGGTATCGAGCTGCACAACCGCGAGATTGGGCAGTGCGACACCCGGGCCGACGTTGAGGTCGGACGCCAGCGGCGTCGCAGTCAGGTTCGCCGGGTACAGCGTGAAGAGCGTCGACGCACTGCCGTCGACGGCGGTGAGGTTCGCGATCACAGCCACCGCGCCAGTCGCAGGGACACCACCGACACCCGCGACGGCGATTGTCTCGATGCTGCCGAGCGTGAGCATGCGGCCGGCGCACGGCGTCCGCGACCCTGCACTCGTGTCACAGACGCGCGAAGGCCCGATCGCCTGAAATTGCTTCCCGGTGGGCGCAGTGGCGCTCCCGAACCACCCGTCCGCATCGATGACGAAATTGATGGTTCCCTGCGAGTTGTAGACACAGATGTCTGTATCGTTACCGCTTGCGCTGGCCGGGCCGAGTGGCACCATCACACGATTCGCCAGTGCCACGGACGGTCCGACGTTGAGTGTGGAAAAGCGCGGGGCGCCGCCGCCGGGAATGGTGCAGTGCCCTTGCGCATCACTTGGAAAGACGCTCAGGTAGGTCGGCACACTCCCCGCCACCGCGGTGAGATTGAGCACCGCCGCAGCCGCCGTGCCGTCAGTCGGGATCGAGCCTCCTGCAGCGGTGACCGCAGCAACGTTCACCTGGCGAACGCCGCCCGGCCCGAGGCTGCTGTCAACGCCGTTGCCGCCGTTGCCGTTGCACGGATTCGCCGCCACATGCGCACGCGTGTCGCACACGCGCAGGGGTGCAATCGGATGAAATTCACCGATCGGGCTTGCCGCGCTCTGGGGACCGAAATATCCCTGCACGTCGGCCACGACGGATACCGTCCCCACCGCATTGAAGATGTTGATTTCGCGGTTGGCGTCCGTCGGGCTGGTCTGGCCCAGAGCCACGGTCACGAGGTTGGCGGACGCGGTGTGCGGACCGAAATTCAGGTTTGACGCCCGCGGTCGTGCCGTCCCGGTCGGGTAGATCGTGAGCAGGCTGCCGGAGACGTCGTTCACCGCGGTCACGTTGAGGACCACCGCGGTGGCGGTCGGCGGGATCATATCCGCTCCCCCGCTGAGGCCGCTGACTCCAGTGATCTTCACTGTTCTGCTCTCACCCGCACCGACGGGGTCGCCATTGCACTGGATGCACAAGCTGCCATTCCGCGTGTCCAGGATGCGGAATGGAGCCAGCGGAAAGTAGCTCGCCAGCGGCGTGTAGATGTACCCCGAGCCAGGACCGGTGGCGCTGCTACCGATTGCGACCGCCACGGTAACGTAGGTGAGGCCTGTGGATCCTGCGGGTGTGGTGAACTGGAATGCGGACGCGGTGATGTGCGTGGGTGTCACCGCAGTGCCGCCGATACTGACCGACATTCCGCTCACGAATCCCGTGCCCGTCACGGTGACCACCTGCCCGCCGGCTACCGGCCCTGCGGCGGGGGACACCGATGTGACCGTCGGCAACCCAGCGCCACGCCAAACCTCGGTGAGTGTCTGTGCGGACGGGTATTCGCCGGCTTCGCCTGCAGCCCAGCACTCGGAGGATGACACGCACGCCGCTGCCGACAGCGAGCTGTTTCCGGAGCTCTGGACACTCGGCGAAGGGACAAAGCTCCACGACACACCGTTCCAGGCCTCAATGAGAGTCTAGGCCGGCGCCTGTCGACTCCGCGTAGTAGCCGCCGACCGCCCAGCAATTCGATGGCGATAAGCACGCGACGCCGTTCAGCGCGTTGCTCTCAATGCGGCCGAATGCGTCCACCTCGTTCGGAGAGGGAACCACGGTCCACGACGCGCCGGTCCACTCCTCGATCAGTGTCTGTGCGTCGCCGCCGTTCCCTGGCGTGTAGTACTGACCAACTGCCCAGCACTCATCCGCTGAAGCGCAGGTCACGCGGTTGAGCTGGTTATTGTCCGGGCTGCTGTCCGGCGAGGGCACGATGGTCCATGAAACGCCGTCCCACTCCTCGATGAGGGTCTGAGTGACACTCGTTTCCGAGTCACCGACCGCCCAGCACACGGACGCCGATGCACAGGTGACACTGGAGAGTTCGTTGTTCTGACTCGGATCGGTGTCAGGCGACGTGACGATGGTCCAGGCGCCGCTCTGCCACTCTTCGATAAGGGTCTGCGACACACCACCGCTCGAAACAGTGCCCACTGCCCAGCAGACCGTGGCCGACGCGCAGGTCACGCCCTCGAGCGCGTTGTCCTGGCTGGCGCTTGTATCGGGTGACGTGACGATGGTCCATGCGCCCGCGTTCCATTCGTCAATTAGTGTCTGGCCAGCCCCGTCCACATATGAGCTTCCCACTGCCCAACACGTCGCCGGGGTCGCACAGGACACCCCGGAGAGCCGACCGCTCGGTGCAGGCGGTGACGTCGCGAGCTGCCAGGAATTACCGTTCCATCCCTCGATGGCCAGACCGTCGCCGGCCGCCCAGCATTCGGACGCGGACGCGCAGGTGATGTCAGAGAGTTGATTGTCCGCAGTCGTCGTCCCGGTACTGTTCGGCGATGTCGTAGCTGTCCATGTGCTGCCACCCCACGCGTCGATCAGTGTCTGCGCATCTGGGGAGCCACTCTCATAGGCCGTCCCTACTGCCCAGCACTCCGTCGACGACCAGCACGTGACACCCGTCATCTCGCCGGCCCCAGCAGCGCCGGTGACGCTGACGACCGTCCAGGCAGCCCCCGTCCACTCCTCGACGAGCGCGGGAGGGAACGTGGAATCGTTGTCCCACCCGAACGCCCAGCATTGGTTCGCCGAGGTGCAGCTCACGCTCCGGAGAATGTTGGAATACGTGGTGCTTGGGTTGGGCGTGCTGACAACTGACCACAACACACCATTCCATTGCTCGGCGAGTGTGTTGAGACCGTTTGCAACGCCGCCGTACACACCCACCGCCCAGCAGTTGATCGGTGAGATGCACGTGACGCTATCAAGGGAGTTGTTGACACTTCCAGGCGTCGTCGGCGAGGTGACCATCGTCCACGCGGAACCAGTCCACTCTTCGATCAGTGGCTGCTGTGGTGCGCTACCGACGGCCCAGCACTCCGTCGCGGAGGCGCATGTGACGCCCATGAGCTCGTTGTACTCAGTGCTGGCAGTATCAGGCGAGGCGACAATCGCCCACGAGGTGCCGTCCCACTGCTCGATGAGGGTCTGGTAGACGCCGGAGCTGCTCTGGTACGAGCCGGCCGCCCAGCACAGCGTCGACGTCGCACAGGCAACCCCGAAGAGAAGGTTGTTCTGAGTGGCGCTCGTGCTTGGGGAGTCGACGACGACCCATGAGCCGCCGTTCCACTCCTCGACCAGTGTTTGCTGGTCGGGACTGGTCCCGTGTTCGCCGACTGCCCAGCACTCCGTCGGCGACGCGCACGTGACGCCATACAAGCTGTTGGATTGAGTGCCCCCGTCGTTAACGTTCGGTGATTCGACGGTGGTCCATGCGCCTGTGCCACTTGCTTGAATCAGGGTCTGCTCGATCGCGGTGCCGGCGAGGAACTGGCCGACCGCCCAGCATTCGGTGGACGAAGCGCAGGTCGTCGAGTAGAGCTGGTCCGTGTCGAGACTTCCCACGGCATTCGGGGACGCGACAATCGCCCAGCCGCTGGCCAGTACGCTCACCGGGACCAGCACGAGCAGAAGGGCTGCGACGATCCCGCCAACGGAACGCACGGCCGCCCTTCCAGCGCCACCGGTGCTCATGACCGCGATTGTCTCCCGGCGGAGCGCTGAGTGAGCCGAAGCTATCGGTTTCGAGTCAGGATCGCCACCGATTGCGGAAGGCAGAGCTGTGCCGCCACCGTGACCGATCGCGTCTCGAAGCTTGACGAGATCGTCGCGGTTCTCGATTTCTCGGGATCAGTCGATTCGTGCGCGGAGCGTTGCAAGCGCAGCTGCAATACAGCCTGGATGTTCGTGCCAGGGCAGGTGACCGGCATCAGCGACGACCGTCACCCCCGCGTTCGCCATCGACCCCGCCGTCGCCTCACCGCCGCTATTCGGAACAGGGCTCTTTTCGCCAAGAACGAACATGGCTGGCATCGTGAGCGTTGCCAGCGCGCTCGCGAAGCGCTCGTTGCCGAGTTCGTCAAACAGCGACGCGACCGTCTCGCCATTGCCGTGCAGTGAGAGGCTCATCGTTGGCGGAAATGCCGGTGCCGTCGGTGGATCGGCATAGTACCCGGGCCAACGCAACGCCAGCGCCTCCGTCACATCGTCATCGGTCGGCGCGTGGGTCGCGAGATACTCGTTCAACTGTTCGGCACGAGCGCGATTTGACGGCAGAATGCGCGCCTCGAGCTCGGCTCCAGCCGCGGCGAGTCCGCCATCGCCCTCGCTCCCCGGCGGGTCAATGAGCAGGAGCGCGGCGACCCGGTCTGGCCGGGCGACGGCGAGTTGTTCGGCAAGATGGCCGCCCCAGGAATGTCCGGCCACCATCGCCCGCTCGATTCCGAGCTCGTCGAGCACCGCGACTGCGTCTGCGACGTGCCGCGCGACCGTCAGCGGGCCGTCGAGCGTCGATGGGGCCGTTCCGCGCTGCTGGTACCGGATCCTGCGATAGCCTCCCGTCTCGGTATCCAGAAGCGCCATGTAGTCGGTGAGGCCGGGACCTCCGTGCAGGAGTAGCAACGGGAAACCCTCGCCGCCCTGCACGCCGCGGAGGTCGCCGCTCTCCGTGTGCGCGATGAACGTTTGCTCGGTCACGGGTCGTGATCCTAGCCAGTCAGCGGTGCAGCCCGTACCGCACCTGCGACCCTAGCGCGATCAGAACGGTCGGCGACCATTCATATGATCGCGTTGTGAGCGGAATTGCCACTCGGCGGATGCCGCTGGCGCTGCTGATCGCGATCGTCGTCGAATGCGCCCTTGTCGCAGTCATGCTCGCGCTTGCGGTATTCGACGCCGCGAGAGGCGTGAACAGCCTGGGCCACAACATCCAGAACGCCACAGTCGCCTTTGGCACCTGCGTTGGTCTCCTTCTCCTCGCATTCCCACTCGCACTGAGCGCTGTCCATCTGGCGCGCCGCGATGTGCTGGGATCGCAGCTCAGTTATGTGGCGGCAATTCTCGTGGTCCTGATAGCCGTGTCTACGGCAATCGAGGCGGGAGAGATCCTGTTGGCAGTTTCCCTGGCAGTCGCGAGTGTGAGCGTCGTTCTCTGTGTCATCTCCCCTGCAACACGCCTCGCGCTTGCGCCTGCCATCACCTCCACCCATCCCGAGCCTTACGCCTCGCAACCGTCACCAATCGGGATGCGCGGATATCCGCCACCTGAATTGCATCTGTCACAGAGCCGACGCGATACCGCCCTGATGTTGCTCGGCTGCACAGCGTTCGTCGTCGCCGGCAGCTGGATGGGCTTCTCTGGATTGGTCGTGGGCTGGATGTGTGTTGGTGTCTTCGGCGCGGCGACCATTGCGACCTTCTCGATGTGGCTGCGCGGATATCCGCAGATGACCGCCACGCCCGAAGGATTGCGCATTACCAGCTTCGCTGGATGGCACACGTATCCGTGGGGGCGCGTGGGCCGGTTTGCCGCTGGGAGCGTTGGCCGCAATGTCCGCCGCGTGATCTTCGACCTTGCACCGTCGAACGCCGGGCCCTCCGCACCGATTTCGATTTCGCGCACGCTCGCCGGCATGGACGCGAGGTTGCCGAGCAATTTCGGCATGGACCCCGATGAGTTGGCGGCGGCGTTGAATCGATGGAAGGACTGGTCGGGCGGTGACACCTAACCTATCGACGCGTCAGGAAATTCGTCCAGCCCGAAGGGTGGCCCACTCCTCGGCCAGGATCGCGTAGACAAGCTCGCTCTGCCACTCCCCCTTCACCCACTCGTTCTCCACGAGGTGCGCCTCGCGCCGCATGCCAAGTTTCTCGAGAACGCGGGCCGAGGCGCGATTGCGCGCCTCGGTGCGGCCGACGACCCGGTGGAACCCCACAGTGGCGAACGCGAAGTCCAGCAGCGGTCGCGATCCTTCGGTGGCGTATCCCTTGCGCTGATGCGCCGGGTGAACAGTGAATCCCAGCTCGCCCTGCGAGTGACCTTCGCTGACACACCACAGCTGAAGATCGGCAACGAGTTCTCCCGTGTCGCGAAGCACCGCCGCCACGCCCAGACCATCACCTTCGCCGGCGATCTGGACGGCGGCGAGCTTGCGCGCCAGCGAGGCGCGCACTCCATCGATCGAACGCACGTCCTGGTAGAGGTAACGCACAACGTCCTCGTTTGACTGCATCGCATACAGAGCCTCGAAGTCGCCCTCCTCGAAAGGACGCAGGAGCAATCGCTCGGTCTGTATCGGCCAGTCGGGGACGTACGTCGTCATCGATCAGTCCACACAGTGCGTCATCGACTTGCTCATCAGTCTTCCTTTCGCCGCGAAGCTTGCACCGATCGTCGCGTCGCCCGGCGATCTGACGCGGACGGTGGTCGCTCCCTGGCACCGACTGCCGCCATCGAGAGCTGAAGCTTCTCGAGGAGCTGCGCGAGGTTGCGCACCTGCTCGGGGTCCCAGTCGCTGACAAACAAGGCGAAACGCTGCAACCCGATTCTCATCAGACGGTCGAGCTCGTCGACTCCTCCAGGCGTCAGCATCACGAGGTACGAGCGCCCGTCGCTGGGGTCCGCGGCGACGGTGACGTCACCCGCGTCCTCGAGCTCCCGGATCTGTCGAGTGACGAGGGACTGATGCACGTGCTGCCGGGCCGCGATCTCGGACGGGCGAATTGGTCCGCCCGCCGCGATCACCTGCAACAAGGCAAGCGAAGTTGCAGCTCGCCGCTCCCGCCGAGCGCGATCGACGCTGGCCATCAATGTGAACAGCGCAGCAACCATGGCTTCGACGTCGCGATTGTCGGGAGGCATCGGCATCAGTCTACCAGCATGTAGTTGCTATACTCATGCAACTTTCTACCCAGGAAGGAGTGCCAGGAGCTTCCATGACCGATGCCCGAGCCCTCCCGAAGGTCGGTGGCCATCGCCCCCGCCAGACCGGCGGTCACCCGTTCGCGTGGGGAGTGGTCGGTGTCGCCGCGCAAGTGGTCTTCACCGCGGGTTGGGTCATCGCCGAAACGTGGCAAGGACCGCGGTACAGCCCATTCGCGGACACCATCAGCGACCTGCAGGCGCGCACTGCCCCGCACGTCTGGTTTCCGATCGCCTGCTTTGCGATCGGCGCACTCGGAACCTTCGGCTTTGCGGTGTTCGGGCTTCGACCGTCTCTCGCCGGTGCGGGGAATATCGCCGCATATTCCCCGTGGCTGCTGGCCATCTGTGCGCTTGCAATCGGCAACTCGTTCCCCCTCATCCCGTGCCGGTTGTCCGACCCGGGGTGCACAGCCAACGCGCAGTTGCTCAGTCCGGGTGGGCTCACGGATGCGATCGTCGCCGGGCTCGCGTTCCTGGGACTCGCTCTGAGCCCCTTCCCTCTCGGCCGGCGCATCGGGGCGCTTCCATCGTGGCGTCGGCTCGCTCCCGTGACGCGAGCCGCCCGCATCGTGTGCCCCGTCTCGTATCTGCTGCTCGCGGTCTCGACAAACATTGCCTCGACCCCCGCGGTTGGGTTGATCGAACGCGTGCTGGCAACCAGTTGCGTGCTGTGGATCGGCGCCCTCGCCGTCAACCTCATCGTCGTGTCGCGGCGACCCGGGGAAATCGCGTCAGCAACGTGACCGCCGCCAGATCAGACCTCGTGGCACATCCAGATGTTCGGCTCCCAGTACGACCCAATGCCGTTCCGAACACTGAGTGGAGCGAGCCCGGCGGGAAAAACGTACTCACCGTCCTCCGGGAATTGCAGGCCCGTCCACTCCTCCCAGTCGCTGACCGGTGCCTCGATCTCGAGCGATTTCTCTTCGGTCCGCAGCAATGTCGCGCCGAGGCGAACGTGCACTCGCAACCACGGATCGAACGGCAGCCCGTCGGGTCGTACCCAGCGTGCATACCGCTCGATCGGGGTCAGCGGATATCGGTCCTTCCAGCTGGGTCGCACAGGAGCGACGAGTGACGTGAGCCCGGCACGCCGCGCACCTGCCGCCATCGCCTCGATGATCCGGCTGCTGAGTCCCCTGCCCTGCCGGTCATCGGCGACCTCTGCCGCGAGCGCCGAGAGCACCGTCGGTGGTCCGGGATCGTCGATCGCCCGATTGCCCGCGGCATCCATGCCCGCGGGTAGATCCTCCAGGGTGCCATCCCATCGGAAGGGAATCGTTCTGCCACGACCGACGATGCTGTCGGTGCTCGCCTCGTAGAGCAGGACCTGGAACTGCGCGTACTTCGGGTACAGCGCGCCGAAATACCTCGCCGTGTGGTTGCCGTGCATGTTGTATTCGGGCCACACCGTCGTGAACAGTGAGCGCGCGCGTTCCCAGAGGTCCGGCCGCTCCTCTGCAGTGAACACCTCGATTGGCCCGTGGTCCCGCACTGTTCTCCCCTGCTTCGGCGCTGACGAAGGCTGTCGCGCAGCAGGGTAATTTCTAGGCAGTCTGGACCGGCTCCGGCGTGTCCACTCGGACCCGGCGGCGTCCTCCCCAGGTCGGATGGTCCGCCGTCACCAGCAGCGCAGAGAGGACGACGCTAAGTGCCGTCGTTATCTGGACGACGTAGTAGCCGGCATCTGGAACCGTTGGGATCGCGTACGGCCATCCCAGGACGCGGGTCGCCCCGTTGAGGCTGGCGACACTCACGAGGACGGCAGCCGCCAACGACAAGAACAGCGTCGCTGACGATGCGAGCATCTTTCCCTGACCTGAGATACGGACGGCGGTCGCCAGAGCTGCGAACGCGAGGAGTGCAATCACGATTGGTCCGTCGACCCCGCCGATGAGGGAACCCGAGTACGCGACCCACGGCGGTGCCAGCGGTGGACATCCGAAGCCGCAGCTCACCGTGACGAACGGTAGGAACGTTCCAACGCAGGCGAGTGCAAGCAAGCACAGCGAGGCCTGGCATATCGCTCTCCCACCCCAGCGTCGAGCGACGGCACCCAGGTCGATTCCCCTGTCGCTCTCCCTGTGGGTGAGGAGCATTGCAGCGCCCGAACCGGCGGCGAGGACAGCGCCGATCAAAACGAGGTAGTACCCGGGGCCGAGCGCGTAGACCACCCCTCCCGGCACATCCTCGGCGGCGTCCAGGACCCGAGGAAACGCCATGGCACCCTCGAAAACGGCAAGCCCGAGTGCCGCCACTGCAGCAAGAGCGTTGAGCATCGCGATCTGACGGGCTGGGATCCCCGCGAGAAAAAAGACGGCCGTGGCAGCCAGGATTGCCGCGATCCACGCGACTGCCCATGCGTCGGGACTCTCCCCGAGGGATGCCGATATTCCCACGCAGCCACCTGGGCAGACCTGACTGACAAACGTTGGGAAGAGTGCTGCGATCAGCAACGCTGCCCCGAGCAGGCTGCATGCGCCTGCGAGCGGCGCCCATCGGCTCAGGGGGTGTTGGTGTCTGGCCGGCGCCGCAATCTCCTTCATGCGGACAGCATCCCACCCTCCCGCATGAAACGGGTGGAGCACCCATGCAGGGGCTCTCGAGACGCAAAACACGCCCGCGACGATGAGCACGTAGCACAGCGCGTTTGCGGCAAAGAACGGAAGTTGGCTGCCCGAGTTCAGAAATACGTTGACGCCGAGCGGCTCACACGCCACGGACGCCGCCAGCAAGAGCCAACCCATCACCCACAGACGCATCGGACCGGGCGATGCTGACGTTCCAATCTCACGCGGAACAAGGTGCTTTCGCATCGGGAGCACGATCAACAGAACGGAGTACCCCGCCATCACAGCTGCCGTTGCGTCCGGTCCGTGGTCGAAGCCGAGACCACGTTCCTCGGCTGCAACGATCTGTCATCGGGGCTCACGGCTCGCGCGCGGTCGGTATAGCGTCCGCCGCAGGATGGATCCACAGCCGCCCCCGATCAACGGGTGGCCGCCGCCGTTGCCGCCCCCGGTCAACTCCTCGCCTCCGGCGCCGCCCGCCTGGCCGCCTCCGGCATACCAGCAGGTCACGGGCACATCGCACGCGATGCGCTGGACTCTCGGAGCCATTGCATTTTTCGTTGTGGCAGCGCTTTTCGTTGTCCTCTTCGTGGGATACCGTCCCGCTCCGGTGGCGGCGGTCACGGTTCCCACCGCGACCGCGAGTCCCGCAACCTCGCCGAGCCCAGTGGCCACTGCTCCGGTATCCGCTGCAGTGGTGCTCGCCGGGCAGCAATACCTGGCGGCCGTGGCGCCGGTCAACGCGGATGGCAGTCGTTTCCATGCTGCGTTGCTGGCCGATGAGGCGCTGCCGTGCACGTGCTCCCCAGGCAACTTCGAGGTTCGTGCGGACGCCATCGATGTGATTCCGGACATCGACCGCGACACCGAGGCGCTCCAGGTGGTGCTCCAGAACATCAAGCACGACGTGCCTGCCGTTGCCGCTGATATCGATGCCGTCGTCGCCGACAACCAGCAGTACACGGGGTACCTGGCTGCGGCCTATCGGGCGTCGCAAGTCAAGAACGGCGCCGTGGGCTACTACATCAATGAAGCCGAGGCCGTGGACGCTGCAGCGGCACCCGATTTTGTGCGCCTCCGCCGCGACTTGGGATTGCCACCGCCACCAAGTTCGTAGGCCTTAAATCACTTCTGTGTGGACTAGGCTACATGGCATGAATGTCGAATCGGTCATCCCTATTCTCGTTGGCGTGGCGCTCGCGTTGGACGGCGTATGGATGATGACTGGCGCTCGGTTCCTGCTCCCCATCCCGCGCTGGAACTATCCGGGGAATACGGCCGGGCTGAGGGTGATAGGCGCGGGCGCCACGATCGGGGGAGTTGGGATTGCCGCAGGCTCCGGTATCCTTGCGGCGTATGGTCCGCTCTCCGCTGGGTTCTACGTCGTCGCAGTTGGTGTCCTTGGCATGACCCTTGGTTATGGCGCCGCTTGGTGGGTCAACCATCGCGCACGGCGTCCCGTTTCCAGCTGACTCACGACACGTCGGCATACGTTCCGCACGGGCCTCGTCCGCCCCGCGTAGCATGGCTCTTGACATGACCGAGGATCTTCCGATCCGTGACATGCAACTCCGCTCCTGGGCGGAGTTGATGGTGTTCCGCGAGCGAGGACGACTCCGTCGCCTGATGCGGGCGATCCTGAGCATCCAGGCCCGACGCCCGATGACTGTCCCGGGTTATGACGAGAGAGAACCACCCGCGGAGGGGGCCGCCGTACCGTCGCGACCGAAGCGGCCCGACCCGAGTTTGCTCGCGGCTGCAGAACTCGCGCTGCCGAGCGATCCAGACTGACTGCGGCTCGTTAGCGCGGCCGGCAACCTTCCCTGCACGCCCGCCATCGGGTTGTGTCCTATGCGCGTAGCGAACGACGGGAGCGTTGGCGCTCCGAATACTGACAGGCGAAAGCGCCTAGCATGTCGTCTATGAGGCGCATCGTCGCGTATGGGATTGGAATTGCCGCTATCCCCGTCGGAACGATCCTCGGTGTATGGATGGCACAGCTCACGAATGCTCCGCCTTGTCCAGTCAAGGGTTTGGGCACGGCAGCCCTGTGCGTCGCGCAACCCGCATTTGCTCCGAGCACCTGCGTCCTGTGTGGAGCAGCCGCGGCGGCGGTTTTCCTGCTGCTGTCCATAGCCCTGTATCGGCCCGCGTCCCTGACACCGGCGTTCGACCTCGCCGCGGCTGGGGGCGGCGTCCTCGTCGGCTTGTGGGCATCGTCGATCGTGGCGTTTCCAGACGGTATCGGCGGGCTGCGCTTCTCGTCTTGGGAAAGCGCTCTCATCGGCGCGGCCGCTGCGGTCGTCATCTTTGGCCTGGGGTGTTTGGGAAGTCCGGACATATGCCGCGTCAATCTGGACGTCGCGCGGCGCGTGCAGGGCTGGCTCTTCAAGGACTTGTCGATGAGTGCCGCGGTCGAAGGGCACGAGACGAACGCGCAGTAGGCGTCGCGGCCTGAGAGACCTACGACGACGGCTCGACCCTCCTCCTTCCGCGCGGCATAAGCTCACGCCAGCGGTGGCCACCTCAGTGGCACCCGAGGCGACGGCGGTCGCACCCGATCGCGCCCGAACCTCGCGCGCTGAGCGGCCAGGACGCACGCCAGCACGACAACTGCAGCGACGTACGTGACGGGCGCGGGACGTTCACCCAGGACGAGCGCGGCGATGCCGATCGTGAGAAACGGCTGCGCAAGCTGGAGCTGACTCGCTCGCGCGATGCCGGCGCGCGCGAGCCCGCTGTACCAGGCGAAGAAGCCGAGGAACATCGTGACCGACGCGAGGTACAGGAGCGCCAGGTCACTCTCGAAGTCCGGATGCGGCGGGGTGATGATGCCCGACATAACGGTGAGCGGCAGTGACAGCGGCAACGCCAGCACCACCACCCAGCAGATGACGCGCCACCCCGGCATCTCGCGCGCGAGCCGCCCTCCTTCGGCGTATCCGATCGCCCCCAGGATGAGCGCGACCAGGAGCAGCGCGTCCGCTGCATGCACACTTCCGACGTTGCTGCTGAGTGCGAACGCCACAACCGCGCACGCTCCGATGACGCTCGCCACCCAGAAGAGACGCCCGGGCCGCTCGCCGGCTCGCCACGTGGCGACGGCCGCGGTGGCGACAGGAAGCAGGCCGGTGACAACGGCCGCATGCGACGCCGTCACGTGCTCGAGCGCCACGGCAGTGAGCACCCCGTAGCCAATCCCAACCCCGGGAACGCAGGCGAGCAGGACCTTGAACTGGCGTCGCGTTGGGAGCGGGGACCTCGTCAGCCAGAGCGTCAACCCGGCCAGAACCGCCGCGCCAACCGATCTGCCCGCGCCGACGAATACGGCGTCAAAGCCCCGTAGTGCGACCGTGGTGGCCGGAAAGGTGGCGGAAAAGAGGATGACGCCGATCCCGGCCAGTGCCATCCCCGACACCGCGCCGCGCTGAGTGGCCCTCACCGACGCGGAGGGCACGAACAGGCGAACAGCGCCGTCGTCGACTCGTGCCGCGACCGGCTACGCAGGACCAAGGGTCGCGCTATCCAGAAGGGCGTTGCAAGCAGGCGGGACAACAGCGTGTGGCGCGAGAGGGGCGTCGTCTCGTCAACGGTGGCCGGGTGCACCAGCCGCCACTCCTCCGCAGTGCGCAACAGGTCGTTGCGGTGCTCTTCCGCAAGCCGCCAGGCGGTGTAGGGATGTGCCATGCGACTCATCCTTCCAGAATTGGCTCTACTCCGAAAGTGCCAATTCGGGAATATTGGCCTCAACCCGGTCCTGCTGCTGGGTGAGCCTACGACCCAGGGCGGCGCCGATGGCGACGGTGCCGATGCAGCCGAGACACAGGAGGCCGATCCACGCGCCGGCTGACCTCGCGGCGAGAAAGCCGGTGACAATCGCCGGGCACGCGATCAGACCAAGCGATGTGGCGAGCCCGGACATCGAATTCGCCCGGCCGCGAATTCGATCGTCAGCAAGGCTGTTGAGGAGAGGCCCCATCGTGGGAGCAACAACCGTTTCACCCAGACCGAACATGCCGGTGAAGGCGAACACGCAGACAACTCTGGCGGCGGGCGGGATCGAGAGCGCTGACACACCGAGCACCGCCCACGACACCGCCCAGATCACCCCGACGAATGCAACAGCGACGCTGCGACGCTGCCGCCGGATGAGCCGCAGCACCAGCAGCTGGGTCGCGACGATGAACGCGGTGTTCACCCCCACCGACAGGGCGACCACGCGGATTGACACGTGCGCCGCCACGGTGGCGAAGGCGGGCAGGCCCGAGTCGAACGCCGGGTAGCCCGTGAAGGCAAGGAGCAGTGATGCGGCGAGCACCAGCCGCAGGCCCGGGTGCGCCAGCACGTCGCGGTAGCCGACGTGCGGATCGCTGCGGTGTCGGGATCGGCGTGGATTGGGAACGAAGGGCAGGAGCGCGACGAACAGGACGCAGGACACGGCGTTCGCAACAAACAGCGCCACGAAGGACGTTGGACTGCCCGAGCCGACGACGGCGGCGCCGACCGCGGCCCCGGTGCCGAGCGCCGCGTTCTGTGCGGTGAAGTTGATCGCGAACGCGCGTTGCTGCATGACGGGGTGCGGGGTCATCCCGGCGATCATTGTTGCCAGGGTTGGAAACATCGGGGCCCACATCGCGCCGTAGAGGAGCATCGCGGGCAGAGCAGCCGAAGCGCTGTGCGCCGATGCCAACCACACATCCGCGATTGCCTGCCCGACCATGATGCCAACGAGCACCGGACGAGCGCCGACACGGTCGATGAGCACGCCGGAGATCGGTACGACCACGAGCCCGGCGACGGCCGCGCCGCCGAGGATCGCCCCGACGACAGGCAGCGCGATCCCCCGCACCTGATGCAGATAGATGAGCATGAAGGGCAACACGAACCCGGTGCCGACCATGGAGATGGTGTTGCCGGCGAGAAACACGCGCGTCGAGCGGGGGAGCGGAGGGGCCTGTGTCATCAGGGCTGCGATGGTCGGGCAATTGGCTCTTGCCGCAAAGAGCCAATTAGTGATAATTGGCTTGTGCTGACGCTCAACTCACACCAGATCGCGACGCTCCTCGGTTGGGGCGACGATACGGACGGTCCGCTCTTCCGGCGCCTGGCTGACGGGCTGCGCCGCCTTGCCAAAGAGGGATACCTGGCGGACGGCAGTCATCTCCCACCCGAACGGCAGCTCGCCCAAGCGCTGGCAGTGAGCCGAAACACGGTGACCGCTGCGTACGCCCTGCTCAGGACGGACGGCTGGATCGAGGCGCGGCAAGGGTCGGCCACTCGAATCGCCACCTCGCGAACGTCGGACGCCGCAGTGCATCGGGCGGATTCGGTCATGGCCACGCTGCTCCGTGACCTGGGACGCACCACGATCGATCTGACCGTCGCAGCCCCGGGCGCCGCGCCGATCGTCGCGCGGTCGATTGCCGACCCGAGCTCGCTGATGGTCGATCCCAGCATCCTCACCGAGGGTCACGGGTACTACGCGGCGGGGCATCCGCGTCTGCGCATGGCCGTGGCAGCGCTGCTCACCGCGCAAGCGCTGCCAACACACCGCGACGAGGTGATGATCACCAACGGCGCCCAGCAGGCGCTTTCGCTGCTGATGGCGGAACTGACCCGTCCAGGGACGGGACTTGCCATCGAGGAGGTCGCTTATCCCGGGGTGATCGACCTTGCGATGCGGTCCGGCGCGCTCATCCATCTCCTGCCCGTCGGCCGCGACGGAGCCGATGTGGAGGCGCTTCGGGCCGCATGTCGCCGTGATCGAGTTGGTGCTGCGATCGTCGCCCCGGACTTTCAGAATCCGACGGGCTCGCTGATGTCGGCGGAAACGCGACGCCGATTCACCCGTCTCGCACAGGAAGAAGACGTCGTGCTCATCGACGACCGCACGCACACCGACCTCGATTACGGCGCCACGCCACCGCCGCCGCTCGCGTCGTTCGACGATCAGTCGCGCGTCGTCACGATCGGTGGGATGTCGAAGCTGTACTGGGGTGGGCTCCGGCTGGGATGGATTCGGGCGCGATCGTCATTGATCAACCGTCTCATCGAGCACAAGGCCGGCAGTGATCTCGGTACCTCCGCACCGATGCAGATCATTGCCGCCGAACTGCTCCACCATCATCATGAGACCACGCGAATCTGGCGAAACGAGCAGTTGCGCGTCTCCCTTTCGGCGCTCCAGTCAGCGCTGAAAACATCGATGCCGGCGGCGGAATGGGACACGCCATCCGGCGGTCCGATTCTCTGGATTCGCTTGCCGGGAACGAACGCGCTCGAATTCAGTCACCGAGCGCTCAGAGAAGGTGTCGCCGTCATCGCCGGACCGCTGCTCTGTTGCCGTCCCGGACGAGCGACCGACCGCATACGAATTCCGTTCTATGCCGAACCAGGGGTGCTGACGGAGGCAGTCACCCGCCTCGCACGTTGTTGGAAGCAAATGACGGGCCGGTGATTCGCGCTTCCGGCGTTGTCCCGCGGAAGCTCACCAGCACCATCACAAATCCGGCCAACGCGGCGAGCGACGCCCCAGCGGCGAAAACGTAAAAGCCATAGTCGAGAAGCGCCGGGCCGAAGGTGAGAGTCGGCAGATAGAGCCCGGCAAGCGCAAGTGCTGCCAGCGACGCGGCCAAGGTGACAACCGCGGTGAACCGCCGGTGCATCCCGACAAGATGGATCGCGGCGGCTCCTCCCAACGGCCGGCCGCGTCCCCCGGAAGCTCAACACCACCATGACAAGCCCTGCCATCGCCGCAACCAGCGAACCGCCGACGAAGAGATAAAAGCCGTAGCCGATCGGCGCGCCGACTCCGCTCGCGGGATAGACCGCCGCGAGCGCGACTCCCAGGGAGGCTCCGAATGAGACGGCTCCGGTGACACGCGGGCGAATCCCCAGAAGATAGGCCGAGGCGGTCACTCCCAACAGGACGATGGCTCACAGCACGAGGAAGGGATCTGGACCCTGAGCCAGGCTTGCACTTGCGAATGGGTCGAACGGCACTCCCGTCGACGTGCCGGCGGGAGCTGTTCCCGGCCAAGGCGTTTGCAGGTAGGGAAGGAATATCGACACAACCATTACTGCGGCTGAGAGGATGGAGATTACCGCTGGTACCTTGCCGGCCCGGCTCAGTCGAGATCGCACGCCTTCATGATCGCGGTCGGCCCCGGCGCGCAATCTTCCGTATCCGGAGTGTGACTCGCGTGAAAGAGCCGCTCGCGACTATGTGGAGACGAGTCCAGGCAGCCTCACGGATTGGGCTGTTGGAGGCCCGCGTTACCGGTGCCGGGAACGCTGTAGAGGAACGGCGGCGGCTGCACGAAGGTCTTGATGCCTCCGACTTCCGTGAGCCAGTGCGCGTAGGCAATCGAATTGCTTGACGGCGGTTGAGGCGGGATGCCGTAGAGCGCTCGCTCGGATGGGCTCGCGTCGAGCGCGTTGAACCCTTTCGGCGGAACGTTTTCGGTGCTGGTGGTGCCCGAGCCGTCCTGATACACGTAACTCGTTCCGCCATCCGGCAGCGTTGTCGTCCTGATCAGGGGATACACCGTCAGGCCACATGCCGTCGCCTGGGCTGCAGTTCCGTCGAACGGATTCCAGTTGGGATCGGTTGAATACGGGCACACAACTCCGCTCCCGGCAGCGATTCCGTGCACAGCGACGCCTACCGCGGCCGCGAGCAGCAGTCCGCTGGCGCCTCCCAGGATCCAACGACGTCTCAAGGCTGCTTGCTCAGGAACATGCCGCCAGCGTATCGGAGGACGCTGATGATGAGAAGCGGCGTTTCGGTGACGCTCTCCACCCTGTCAGCCGTCAAGCGAGTTACCCGACGACCGCGAAACACGACCCCTTACGGCAGCGGCGCGGTGGTATCCCCAGGGGTGGAGTGACTCGTCCTGACGATCACGCTCGAGGTGGTGCCGCCAGACTGAGTGGTGATCACGGTGACGCTCGAGGCATTGCCGAGCGGGTCGTCCGGGATCACGAAGCTCTGAGACTGCTGTGCGACTGACGGTTGCGCGACTGATGGCGGTATGACGGCCGGTCTGGTCACATCGAGCACCACCAGGGCGGCCGTCGCGGACAGGCACGCGGCAACGATCCCGAGCAGGAGTGCGACGGCGGTCTTCGGCTTCACCTTCGTCTGAGAATTTTGGGACTACCGTTCCGGTGGCTTGAACTGACTTGCGGTGAATTCCGCTCCTTGCGGATCACGAATCAGCGCGGTGCGCGTCCACATGGTGTCGTCCTGCCGGAGGACTTGCGCGCCGAGCCGCTGAGCCGCAACGACGGTCTGGTCTCGGTCCGCCACAGTGAACGAGACATGCCACTGCGGCAACTCGTCCGCAGTCGCCGGCGCGACCCAGGCGACCGCATCTTCGAATCCGACCATCGTCCCGCCTTGTCGCGCCCTGATGTCCGGGTCGACGGTCGCTTCGAGATGATCACCGTAGCCAGGGCTTCGGACCAGCGTCGCGAACCCCAGATCATTCACCTCCCAACCGAACGCCTTCTCGTAGAAGGCAATCGCCGCCTTCGGGTCAGTCGCGTGGAGATCGCTGAAATTCCAGGCTCCCGGGGCGTTGACGACCTGCGCTCCTGAACGCCGTCCGGCTTGCCAGATGCGGAACGTGATGCCCGCTGGATCGGCGAGCACCGCTCCCCTGCCGTCATCTCCGTGGTTGGCCGGCCCGGAGCGCACCGACGCGCCGGCAGACACAAGTCGGGGCACCGCGGCGTCGGCATCGTCGACGGCGATGTACGTTCGCCAGGTTGGAGGGTCCGCCCCAGGACCGGCGATCGCGGCAACGTCCCCGCCGTCGAGCCTGGCGATCACGTAGCGACGCGGCGCCCCTGACGGCATCGCGTCCTCGAATGTCCAGCCGAAGAGGCCGCCATAGAACTCGGTGGCAGCGTCGACGTCGGGCTGCTCGGTGTCGATCCAGCAAGGGACGCCGTGTGGATACGTGCGGTTGCTCATGTCTCGCTCCTGCTCCTGGCCAAGGGCCGGCTGCGCCTGAACTCGATCGCCTGGGTCCGCCACTAGCTTACGAGGGAGACGGCGTGGCGGCGCCCGTCGGACGCGGCGGCCCCGGGTTCAGGAGTGCCTCCTCGTCGGCCAGCGCGATGGCGATCTCCCCCGCCGCGTTTGGGTGCAGCGGCGCAGCAGCATCGAGCCCCTGCACGAACGACTGCTGGGTGCAGAGCTCATGCCCGGCGAAGCTCGGACCAACGGCGTCGAACCCGAAGCTCGCGGCGCCATCGGCGAGGACGGTGTTGAAGGTGGTCAAACGGCTCAGCAGCACCGCGGACTTGGCGGCGGTGATCGCAGGCTCGCCCGCACAGTCCGGCTTGGCGGGAAGCGGATCGTAATACTCGTTGATGACGACTCTGGGTAAGCCTGGAAGCGCCGCGAGTCGCTGGAGCAGGTCGTAGTAGTCGATCGTGAAGCTATCGAGAGCCTGGGAGAACCACGCCGCGGATGCGCTGTCGTCGCACTGTGGGGAGACCAGGCACAGCTCCATCAATTGTGTCCAGTGCATCTCGTTCGCGCCGATGCTGACAATAACCGTCTTGACACCGTGCAACGCCTCGAGCTGCGCGAGCTGGGAAGGCACGAGGACACCATTGATCGGCTGGGGCCCGAAGAGCCCCTCCTCGATCGATGCATTGGTGCACGCGAGGTTGACGACGGTGCTGTTGTTGACGGCGGCGATGTCGGCTGCGTAACTGTCCTGGCTGCGCCTGCATGCCATGTCGACAGCGGTGGCGTGCGGCAAGGGCGGGTTCCCCGCGCCGGCAGCCGTCGAGTCGCCAATCACGACCGTGCTGGTGATGGTGCTGGGCGCTTTTGGTGCGGCAGGGTCGACCACGAGCGGCGCACGGCCGACGAGCTGGTCGAGCGTGCGCACCTGCGAGAGCTGCCGCAGTCCCTGGGCCGCGCTGTTGATCGCCAGGGCATCAAGACCGCCGGTGACAATCCCTGCGACGGCAACCCCTGCAACGATCAGCTGCCATCGACGGCGCAGCAGCGCGAGGCTCAGTGCAGCGAGGATCGCCGCCGCGAGCACTGCAATGAGCAGCTCCCGGACGAAGTAGCCGCGCCAACCATCGCGAAGCGACTGGCCGAGATCCTTCGGGTCCCTCAATGCAGCGAGCAATTCGTCGTAATGCGTGACCTCGGCCCACAAAAGTCGCGGCCGTATGGGGCCTGAGAATTGCTGCGTGGTCGGAATCGATTGCCCGAAGAGCTCGAGCGTCCCCGGCCCGGAAGCCGACGCAGCGGGCCCCGCGCTCAGTGCCAGGGATTGCCCTCCCGCCTCGACATTTTGCTCAGGCGCAATCAGCAACGCCACCTCGATGCTCGCAAGGGGAATGACCACGACGAGCCCCACCGCCACCAGGGCGATGCTGACAATTCGCGAGATCGACGGACGTTGGCGCACGTACCCAGGCTACGCGGGGGGTCCCTTTCGACGGACCTCCGGAGGCGCATCGCGACACGCGTGTCTCCCGAGGCGTCCGATCAGTTCAAAGCGAGACAGGCCTTGTCGCGGCCGTCCGCTTTTCCGCACCGCGGGTCGCCAAGGCGGGAACGAGCGCCCTCCCGTTCGGATCGAGGAGTTCGTGGAGGCTCGCAGCCCCATCGTCGTGGCCGAGCTCCCGCAGCACGTCGATGCCGAGCGCGTGCATCTCCTCGACGGCATGACGCGCATGTGCGCCGAACCACAGCTCCCCTGTGGGGGCGCGCATCGTTCGGCCCCAGTAGGAGACGGCAATCGGGGTGAGAAAACGGCTGTGCAGCACGCGCAGATTCCGGGGCATACCATCGACACGCTGCCTTGTGAGGGATGAGAATCCTTCGGTGACGGCCTCGCACATGAGCCGTAGCGTGCGGCGATCGCGCCCGAGGCGCTGAGTGTCCGATCCGCATCGATACAGCGCGGCACAGACGCAGGACACCAGCACGGCATGATATTTGAGCCATCCGTCCATATCATCCACTCGCTGCACGGCGAATCCGCGTTCGATGAGATGGGCCGTGAGCTCTGCCAGTTGAGGATCGTCACCGACCTCCAGTGCAGAAGGTTGGGGTCCGATGCGAACGTACTCGGCAATACCGTTGGTGAGGGTACCGCCGATGCCGGGGAAACCAAGACATACACGACCCGGCACCGCAGCTGGAACGGACCCTCGCCCAGCGCTGTTTCCCAGCACCAGAATGGTTGGAACCCCGACAAGAGCAGTTAACGGCGTGGATGCCGCCAAAAGTTGATCACGGGTGACAGCGACCAGCACCAGGTCGTAGACGTCGGCGCCGGCGTGTGATACGACCTGCACAGCCGCTGCGACTGTGTGACCATCGCTGACGTCGCGGGCCCTGAGACCGTGTCGGGCAACCTCTGCCGTGCGTGCTCCATGAGCAAGCACGGACACAGTGTCCCCGGCGGCTCCCAGGTTGGCGCCATACACCGTTCCGACGACTCCGGCGCCAACCAAGAGGATCCTCATGATTTGGGCCTATCGCCCAGCAGATGCCCCCGCGAGCGCCGGCACCTTGCCGTTCGATGACATCGATTTGCTCGGAGCCGTGAGCACGACCTTGAGCGCACCGGTCTCCGCTGCCCGACCGAACGTGTCGTATGCGGCCATCATGTCGTCGAGCCCAAAGCGCTGGGTGATGAACGTGTCGGTGTGGAGCTGACCGCCCGCAAGAAGGCGGATCAGCGTCGGTGTGCTGAAGGTGTCAACCAAGCCCGTGGTGATGGTCACGTCACGCGTCCAGAGGGTTTCCAGATGCAACGTCGCCGGCTTGCCGTGCACACCGACGTTCGCGATGCGGCCTCCGGGGCGCACCAGGCTGGTGGCCAGCTCAAATGTCGCCGGAACACCCACCGCCTCAATGGCGACATCGGCTCCGAGGCCGCCCGTGAGCTCTCGCACAATGGCGAGAGCGTCCTCGCGACCGCTGTTGATCACCACGTCGGCGCCGAACCGCTTGGCAGCCTCCAGGCGGACATCCGCGAGGTCAATGGCGATGATGTGTGTGGGACTGAAGAGTTGTGCCGTGAGCATCGCCGAGAGTCCGATGGGACCGGACCCGACGACCGCGACCACGTCTCCGGGCGTGATGTGGCCGTTCAGGACCCCAACCTCATAGCTGGTCGGGAGGATGTCGGAGAGCATGAGCAGGTCTTCGTCGCTCACTCCGGCCGGGACGGGATACGTGGAGGTGTCCGCAAACGGCACGCGAACGTACTCCGCCTGTGTTCCGTCGATGAGGTGACCGAGGATCCATCCGCCGCCATCGAGACACTGACCGTAGCGTCCTTCGCGGCAGAATCTGCATCGTCCACACGCGCTGACGCACGAGACCAGCACGCGATCTCCCGGCTTCACGTTCTTTACCGCGCTGCCAACGGACTCGACCGTGCCGACACCTTCGTGTCCGAGGATCCTTCCATCGGTGATCTCAGGGAGATCGCCCTTCATGATGTGCAGGTCCGTCCCGCAGATCGTTGTAACGTCAACCCGAACAATCGCGTCCGTGTCCGCAGCGATTTCCGGCTTCGGCGCTTCCTCCCATGCCATGCGCCCGGGACCGTGGTAAACGAGTGCTTTCATAGCTGCGTGCTCCGATTGGTGACGGTTGTGATGCTCGCGGCCGGGTGAGAGAAGCCGGTCTGTCCATTCTTGACCCCCACACCGCGCGGTCCTAGGGCCGTAAGTCGTCGCGCGGGGGGACCAATGACCATTGTTTGCGTGGCGGTGCGAGGCGCATGGCTTGGGTGAGACCGTCGCTTCGGAACGATCCACTCGTGCGAGCGTTCCATATCCATGGATCAACGATTCACCTGGATCGCCGCGACTGTGGTCGCCCTGACGACCATCGCCGCGTGCGGGTCGACCTCGACACCCCCAACGACATCCGTGGCGGCCGTGAATCCAACGGCGTCCCCCAGCGACTCGGCGTCCACGGTGCCTCCGACTCCCAGCGCCACGGCAACGCCGGTCCCGAGCGCAACCCCAACCCCGAGCGCGACCGCAACTCCCAGCTCCACCCCGTACCCGCCGATTGTCGCCTGCACGTCCGCACAATTGGGAGTGACCGCTGATACAAGACCGGCATGGTCCGACGGCGTGCAGGCGGCGATCTACCTGGTGGTCACCAATGTCTCACCGACTCTCTGTTCCGTGACCGGCTATCCCCTGGTGGCTGCGTACGATGCCGGCGGTCTTGCCATCAGCGTCACGTACGAACAGGGATCCTTCGGTGCGATGCCGATCGCCGATCCGCGTCCCTACCGAACCCCGCTCATCGAGGGTGAGAATGCGTACGCCGGAATGACGTGGGATACAGGGACTGGGCCGAACTGCGCTGCAGCGGGCTGGTTCCAGGTGACGCTTCCAGCACCCGACCCGTCGTCGATCAAGGTCTCATTCCCGACCAGCATTTGTATGACCGGTGCCCAGCCGAGTTCTACTGGCGCTCACCGCCGTCAATCCGGGCGAGTCATTCACGGGGAATGAGTACACGCCCTGACGCGCCACCTCCTGATCACGGCAACGACGCGAGATATCCGGCGAGTTGTTGATAGTCATCCTCGCGGTTGTACGCCTGCGCCGATAAGCGCAGCACCGTTCGTCCGCGCGCGAGGCCGATAACAACCTCCGCCCTGAGCTCTGTCGCGACGCGCGCTCGCAGAGCGCGACAGCCCGCTGCATCCGTCGACAGACGCGACGGCAACTCGAGCGTCACCATCGCAATCGGGCTTGGTGCCGGGGGCTCCCGGTTGATGGCCTTCGCCACCATCGCGGCGCCTGCATTCACGAGAGCCGCGTTGCGCTCGCGCAGACTGTCGACACCGACGGAGTTCAGGAGATTGAGGGCGGTTGGGATTGCCAGGAGTCCCGAGAAGTCCGTGGTCCCCGACCACTCGAGGCCCGTCGGAAATCCCTGATCGGATTCCGAACCGGGCGCTGGCGAGTGCATCCGGTCCCGCCACTGAGGAGCGACGGCGAGAAATCCCGTTCCGAGCGGTGCACAGCACCATTTGTGAAACACGCCGGCATAGAAATCGGCTCCGCACAGGTCGACATCAACGGCCAGCATCCCCGGAGCATGCGCGCCGTCGATGAGCACTGCAGTCCCGTTTGCGTGGCACCGCTGCACGGTTGGCGTGGGGTCGATCAGAGCAGCTGTGGGCGACGTGATGTGATCGATGATTGCGAGCTTCGTGCGCGGCGTCAGCGCTCGCTCGACGGCATGGGTGACCGCTTCACCATCAGCGAAGTTACCTGATGGAACTTGAGCCTGGACCAGTCGTGCGCCGGCGCTCGCGCACGCCTCCTGGACCGCGGCACGCACCCCCTGGTACGTGTCATCACTGATCAGGATCTCGTCGCCGGGTCCAACAGGTACCGACGTCAACACCATCGCGGCAGCCCAGGTCACGTTTGGAAGGAACACCAGCCCGCGTGGATCCGCGTGGAGAAACACCGCCGCTGCGTGACGGACGGTGTCGAGTTCCTCGACGAGCCTGCGCGAGAGAAACCCGGTCGGGTTCGATTCGATGATGTCCTTCCAGTCATCCTGCGCAGCGCGGACCGCGTGTGGAACAGCACCGAACGATCCGTGATTGAGGTGCAGGACGTCCGGCGCGAGCGCCCACGCTTCGCGATCGAACACGTCGATCACGACGCTACCCGACTCGCCGATAGCTCCAGACCGCGAGCGGGACAAACACGATGAGCACACCTGCCAGCCACAAGAGGCTCTCCCAGAGGGAGGGGTTCAGCGGGTAGTACTTGCCACCGAGTGCCATGGATCGCATGGCGTTGATCACCAGGGTCACCGGTTGATTGTTCGCGAAGACCTGCAACCACCCGGGCATTGTCTGAATCGGCACAAACGCCGAACTGACAAACGTCAGCGGAAAGAGCCAGATCAGACCGAAGGCCTGTACCGATTCCTCGTCCTTGATCGCGAGCCCCACGAACGCAGAAACGGCACAGACAGTGACGCCGAAGGCTTCGGCGAGCAGCACCATGCCGACGGCACCGGCCACGCCGTTCTGGAAGCGGAAGCCGACCGCGTAGCCGACCCCGACGATCACCAGGATCACGATCAGCATGCGAATCGAGTCGGCGATCAGCCTGCCTGCAAGCACGGCGGAGCGAGCCATCGGCATGGCCCGGAACCGGTCGATGACTTCCTTGGTCGCCTCCTGTGCGAGCGCGATCGCGGTGGCAAAGGTTGCGAACGCCGCAGTCTGGCCGATGATGCCGGGCATCAGATAGCTGACGTACCCACCGGACCCCGGTGCGTGGATTGCACCGCCGAACACGTAGCGGAAGAGCAGCACGAAGATCACCGGCTGCACCACGGTGAAGACCAGATAGGCCGGGACGCGCATCCACACGAGGAGGTTGCGTCGGGTGATGACGAGCGCGTCGCTGATCGCCCAGCGGGCGTTCTGCGCGGCGCTGGGCCTGGTCCGGGTATCCGCCGGTGCTGCGATCGCGGTCACGATGCCACCCCCGCTGCTGCGCTTTTGCGTCCCTTCGGCGCGCCGTCAGGCGCCACCTCGGCTGCATGGCCGGTCACGGCCAGGAACACGTCGTCGAGCGAAGGCCGGTGCAGGGCCAGGTCCTCGGTCACGACGCCCGCGGCGTCCAGGCGTCGCACCGCCTCCACGAGTGCCGTGGATCCGCCGCTGCCGACGGGCACCTTGATGCGCTTGGTATCGGTCTCGATGGCGGGAGCCGACGCGGACAGCCCCTCGACAGCTCGTACCGCGTCGTCGAGGCGGGTGCGGTCGGGGACGGTGAACTCGAGGAGATCGCCGCCGACCTGATCCTTGAGCTGGTTCGGCGTCCCCGAGGCGATCACCTCGCCGTGGTCCACCACGACGATCGTGTTCGCGAGCTCATCCGCTTCCTCGAGGTACTGCGTGGTCAGCAGGAGGGTCGTGCCGCGTCCGACGAGCTCGCGGATGATGTCCCACATGCCAAGGCGTCCATAGGGATCGAGGCCTGTGGTCGGCTCGTCGAGGAAGAGCACGGAGGGCTCGGCGATCAGGCTGGCGGCGAGATCGAGGCGTCGCTGCATGCCGCCCGAGTACGTCTTTGCGGGTCGATCGGCCGCATCCGCGATCTCGAAGCGCTCGAGCAATTCCGCCGCGCGGCCCTTCACGGTCGATCGTGGCATGTGGTTGAGGCGACCCATGATCTCGAGGTTCTCGCGGCCGGTCAGCTCGAGTTGGATCGCCGTCGCCTGGCCGGCGAGACCGATCCGGCGGCGCACCGCGGCTGCATCGCGAACCACGTCGTGGCCCTCGATGACCACCCGCCCCGAATCCGGCCGCAGGAGCGTGGTGAGCACGCGCACCGCAGTGGTCTTGCCGGCGCCGTTCGGCCCGAGCATGCCGAGGACGCTCCCGCGAGGGACCGCGAAATCGATCCCGCGAAGCGCATGCACCTTGCCGAAGGACTTGTGCAGCGCCGAGACCTCGATGGCGAAATCGGTGGTGGTGAGAGCCATGGACGCACGAGGATAGGGCAAGAGGCCAAAAGGACCACCAGAGTCCGGAATGCGCTCAGGTGATCGTCGAACGCCGACGTTTTGGAAGTGCGCTCCCCCTACGCCTCGGCGCAGTCCTCACACAGCGCGTATCGACCGTTCCCCTCGACACGCTCCTCCTCGGGGATCGCGCGCCCGATTTCGCACGTGTCGGTGTTGTGATATCGCCGGGCGAGTACCGGCTTGTCCTCTTCCTTGATCGAGCGAAACGCTTCCACAACCGCCATGCGGCCCAGTGTGGCGGCTGACCCTTGACGGACCCTTAATTCGACGTTACAGAGAGTTCAACGACGGCTCGCAACCCCTCGCCGGGATGCTCCAACATGAGCGTGCCGCCATGTTCTGCGGCGATTGCCGCCGCGATGGAGAGACCGAGCCCCGCGCCTCCGCTGGTCGAGTGCACTCCGTTCCGACTCCACTCACGGTCGACGATCGCCGGCCGTGCTCCTGCGGGAAAACCAGGTCCGTCATCCTCGACAACGACGGTGCAGCGGTCGCCAGTGCTGCTGGGCACGACTTGGATGGACGAGGTCGCGTGCGCGAGTGCGTTGTCAACGAGGTTGTCAAAGAGCCGCCCCAGCAAAACCGCGTCCCCCGAGAATTCGATCCCCGAGTCCCGGCAGACAACCAGTTGGATGTGTCCATGCTCTGCAGCTCCTCTCCAGCGGTCGAACAACTCCTCCATCACGTCGTCCATCGAAAGGGGCTCCTGCCGCACGTACAGTGACTTCGTGTCACCCCTGGCCAGAAGGAGCAGGCCGTCCGTCAACACCGTCAACCGCGTCGCCTGGTCACGAATCTCCTCGAGGCTCGCGACGTACTGGGCGGGATCACGCCGGCGCTGCAGCGTGACATCCGCCGTGTTGCGAATCGTGCTCAACGGCGAGCGCAACTCGTGCGCCGCATCGGCAGTGAAGCGCGTGAGCCCCTCGAGGAGGCGCTCCTTCTCCGCCCCCACTCTGATGAGCACCGTCACGGTCAGCGTTTCCACGACGGTGACAACGGCAACAGCAATGAACTGAAACTCGGCGGGCAAGCTCCGCCACTCCCCGACTTCGAGGAGCACGATCGGTTGCACCAGTGCGCACGCCGCGATGACCAGTCCCGCCCAGCCGGGAAGGAGCCAGAGACCAATCACCACGCAGAGGAGCGGGATCGCTCCGAAGGTCTCGTTCTGGGGTGTGAGCAACTCCAGCGACGTGTCTGCCACGAGGATTGCGAGGAGACCGAGCATTACCGCGATGACCTGTCCGGTTCGGTGAATCGGGCGCGGGCGGTTGAGAAACCCGGTGACGGGACCGGTGCTCGCCCGGTCGGCCGTCACGGCCCCTCCAGGCGAAATCCGACGCCGCGTACATTCAGGATCCTGACGCTCGATCCGGCAACCGCCAGCTTCTTACGCAGACGGCTCATGTAGACGTCGACGAGTCCCGAGTTCGGTGTGCCCTCATAGCCCCAGCCGTGGTCATGCACCGTTTCGTGCACCACGACACGTCCCGCGTGCTGCGCCAGAAGCGCGAGCAGGTCGAACTCCTTACGGGTGAGCATCAGCACCGTGCTGCCGACCTTGGCGACTCGCGCAATCTCATTGACGACGATGTCCCCCACCGCCGTATCCCGTGGGTGGTCATCTCGGCGCGACAGGGCGCGGAGACGGGCAAGCAATTCCGCGAAGGCGAACGGTTTGACGAGGTAGTCGTCCGCGCCGGAGTCCAACCCCGCCACTCGATCCTGGATGCCGTCTCGGGCGGTGAGCATCAGGACGTGGCTGGCGACGTGCAGATCGCGGAGGCGGCGGCACACCGCGAATCCATCCATGCCGCCGGGCAACATCACGTCCAGGACGATGGTGTCGTAGGTGTAGTGCTCGGCCGTTGCGATCGCGTCGAGGCCGTTGTAGACGACGTCGGCAGCAATGCCGACCTCCGAAAGGCCCCACCGAAGAGCTTGCGCGGCCGCCTTGTCGTCCTCGGCGACGAGCACCTTCATGGCGGAGCCATTATCCGCTCCCTTCGGACCCGCCGAGTCCATCGGCGGCGGCCTGGCCAATTCGGGGCTCGAATAGGGCCATCGATCTGTGCGCTTCTGTTACCAATGGACCACCAAGGGTTTCGCACAGCCGGGCCGGTCCGCCCTAGTCTGCTGGCGTGGCTATCGCGCACCCTCATTTTCGAGCTGCGGCCGTACATGCGAACGGCGACCCCGCCCCGCGTTGGATACGCCCCGTCTATGCGGGACTTGGGGTGGTGCTCGCCGCGTATCTGGTCTCGCTGCTCATCCGCGGTCCCTCACAATCGATCCCGCTCATCGATGGCTGGGGGGTCGCAGCGTTTGAGCTCGTCGCCAGTGCGTTGTGCCTCGGGCGGGCGCTCACCTCGCGTCACCGAGCCGTGCCGTTGCTGCTCGGCCTGGGCATTCTCTCCTGGACTTTCGGCGACGCAGTCCTGGCTGCGGAATCCGCGGGCGGCGCCACCCCACCGGTTCCATCACTCGCCGATCTCTTCTACCTGGCCTTCTATCCCATCGTCTATACGGCGCTGGTCCTCCTGTCACGCAAACACCTCAACCGGCTGGGTGCGACCACATGGCTTGACGGTGCCGTGGCCGGACTCGGCGCGGCAGCTCTCTGCTCCTGCTTCGCCTTCAACACGATCCTGCATTCCGTCGGCGGGAGCACGCTGTCGGTCGCGACCGACCTCGCCTATCCGATCGGCGACGGCCTCCTGCTCATCCTCGCCGTCGGTGGCACGGCCGTCATCACGGGTCGGCACAAAACCCAGTGGCTGCTGGTGGCCGGCGCCATCGGCATCACCGCGGTTGGCGACACCTTCAACCTCTTCTCCGGTTCGGGACCGCCATCACAGGTCGGAACGATCTTCAATGGCATGGCGTGGCCGTGCGCGATCCTGCTCATCTCGATGGCCGTCTGGGTGCGGCCGCCGCAGCGGAGCCCTCTATCCGTTGATGCGGCTCCCGGATTCCTGCTCCCGGGCCTCGGCGCCGGCGCGGGACTCTCGATTCTCGTCGTCGACACGCTGCATCAGGTCACCCCGGTGGCCGTTGGCCTGGCCACGGCCACACTGATCACGGTCGGGATTCGCCTGGCGCTCTCGGTGCAGAGCCTTCGTCTCCTCACCGAGAAACGCCACCGACAGGCGATCACCGACGAGTTGATGGGGCTGGGCAACCGTCGCCAGCTCTTCAACCTGCTCGATGCGTTCTTTGCCGACTATGCGGATCCGGAGACCGTCGACCGCCGCCTCTCGCTCCTGTACATCGACCTGGATCATTTCAAAGAGATCAACGATTCCTTTGGCCATTCCGCAGGTGACGAGTTGCTGCGGCAGTTGGGTCCGCGACTGATCGCTCGCCTCCGTGAGACCGACGTCCTGGTACGGGTGGGCGGCGATGAGCTGGCCGTGCTCATCCTGGATACTGACTCCGCATACGCGGCGACTGTCGCGCAGCGGCTTATTGCGGAGCTCGACCAGCCCTTCAATCTCGACACCATCAGTGTTCGCGTTGGCGCCAGCATTGGCATCGCGAGCGCACCGGCAGACGCGACCGACAGCGCCGGCCTGCTGCGCTGCGCGGATCTCGCGATGTACCGGGCCAAGGTCGGACCCGAACCGTACGAGATCTATCGCCGCGAGGTCGACGACGACGGCAACCGCCTTCGATTGGTGGATGAGCTGCGCGAGGCGATCGTCCGCGGACAACTCGACGTGTACTACCAGCCCCAGATTGACCTGGTGACCGGCGAGCGGTCGGCGATGGAGGCGCTGGTGCGGTGGCCACACGCGCGACTCGGACTCATCCCTCCCCTTGACTTCATTCCCCTTGCCGAAGACGCGGGGCTCATGCAGTCGCTCACAGCGCTCGTCCTCGAACGGGCGGTGGAACAGTGCGCCGCCTGGCGCGCTTCGGGCCAGATCTTCACGGTCTCGGTGAACGTCTCCGCCACGAACCTTCTCGATGTCGGATTCAGCGGCTTCGTGATGGCCACGCTCGCACGCCACAATGTCGAACCCTCGTCGCTCATTCTGGAGATCACCGAGACCACGATCATCAGAGACTTCGAGCTCTGCAAGCAGGTGATCAGCCAGCTTCGTGCGCTTGGGCTCGGCGTGTCGATCGACGACTTCGGTGCCGGCGTCACGTCGCTTGCGTACCTCGGCAGTCTGGCTGCGAGCGAACTCAAGCTCGACCGGAGCTTCCTCTCCCGGCTCGGCACGGGGGACACCGAGCGAAACCTCGCATTGGTCCGAGCCACGATCGCGCTGGGTCACAAGTTGAACATGCGCGTCGTCGCCGAGGGAATCGAGGACCTCGATGCCCTCAACCTCATCGCCGCGATCGGTTGCGATCTGGCGCAGGGGTACTTCATCAGCCAGCCGATGCCTGCGGGAGATCTGGAGATGCCGTCGGCGCGTTTCGAGGATCTCCCCGCGTCCGACAACGCGGTCGCCTAACTCCCAGCCTCGGGCGCGGGCAACCCAAACTTGCCAAACGCGTCATCGTCTGCCATGCTCTCGAGACGGCCGGGGCCGCAGGGATTGAGGTAGTCAGGGGCGCCTCGGGGAGGCGTTAACCACGACGGGGCATCGCTTTCGCGATGGCACTGTGCGCGTCTTCAGGTTGCGCACACGCGCGCCGTGAAAGGGGTGCCGCGAAGCGGTGAGGCTTGTAGGGGTCGGCAGGAGGGGATGGTTTGCAGGTCAGTCGAGCGACGGCGATTGGGGCGAACTCTTCGGTGGGGTCGCGGCCCTTCAACCTTTCGCTCGAGGGCCTGCGTGGCGTGGCCGCGGTCCTTGTCGTCATCGCGCACACGCTGCCGAATGCGGGCGGATTCACGCTCGGCGTTGACATCTTTTTCGTCCTCTCCGGGTTTCTCATCACCCGTCTCGTCGTTGACGAGCTGGCGGAGCGAGGCGGCGTCTCCCTCCGCTCCTTCTATATCCGGCGGAGCTTTCGCCTGTTCCCGGCGCTCTTCGTCTTTCTCGCCGCAGTGCTTGTGTGGGCGCAGCTGTTTGCGCCGGCGTCCGGCATCCAGATCGTGCACAGCACGGTGCTCAGCAGCCTCCTCTACGTCGAGAACTGGCACGTCGTCGCCGTCGGCGGCGTCGGTGGTGCCGGCCTCATCAGAGACCCAGCTGCGCAAGCATGGTCGCTCTCAGTCGAAGAACAGTTTTACGTCCTCTGGCCGATCATCCTCGTGGCGGCGTGGAAGTGGAAGGGACAGCGCGCTGCACTCATCGCGGCCTCCTGCGGATTGGTCCTTGCCATCGCCGAGTGCATCGGCCTCGGGATGCTCGGAAGCAGCGTGGTGCGGATCTACATGGGTTCGGACACCCGTGCGTGTCAGCTCCTGGCGGGATGCTGCGTCGCGCTGCTCGCGCAGTGCGGATTGCTCCCACGGCTTTCCAAGTTCGCGTCACTGTGCGCCCTGGCTGCTGTCCTCGGTCTGGCGCTGCATCCGCTGCCACTGGTGTCGCAGATGATTGCCACGGCAGTGCTCGGAGGAGTGCTCGTTGCCGGCCTGTCGCAGCACGAGCTCTGGCCGCTGACAAGCTCGCCGGCTCGCTGGCTCGGCCAGCGTTCGTACAGCCTCTACCTCTGGCATCCGTTTGTTGCCGCCATCTTCTTTTATCAATTCCGTCTCGACGACGGCGTGGCGATGCTCGCGTGTGTGCTGCTTATCTCGCTGTTCATCGCCCATACGACGCATCGGTTCCTGGAGCGCCCACTTCGAGATGTTGGCCGGCAATTGGCAGCGCGCGCCGGCCACGCCGAAGCGGCAATCCCGTCGCGCAGCGGCCTGCGCGAGGCAGCCGCTTGACGATGAACCACATGCCGGGCGAAGCCTCCGCCATAAGCGCCTACGCAGTCACAGGAGTGGCACCGGCGGCTGAACCGCGGCTCCGGCCGATGATGATGCAACGAGTGCGCACGTTGTGCCTCGTCGCGGTGATCGCGTTGTTGGCAGCGGTGGCCGCCGGAGCGGCAATCTCGCAGGCAATGCGGGGGGTTCAAGCGCTTCAGGTCACCGACGCTCTTGTCTTTCAGGCGGCCGGACGGATTGTCAATGCACACGGCTGCATGTACTGCCTCGGTGCCGAGCGCACGGCACAAATGGCGCTCCTTGGCGGCCACCTGCAGGCGAACGGTGTTGAGGCATTCAACAATCCCCCGCTGATGGCGTGGCTCGTTCAGCCCATGGCGGGTCTCAGTCTGTCGGGGTACACGTTGCTGAGCGTCCTGATCGAAGCAGGTGCATTGCTCGTCGCACTCTTCATGGCGCAGCGATTGCTTGCCGATTCCATCGCCCTCCCCCTCCCGCCGCCGCTTGTCGCACTTGCCCTCGTCGCACCGTTGCCAGGAACTCGAGACGCTGCTCTTCGCGCAGTGGGTTGGGCTGATGCTGCTCGCCCTCCTTGGTGCGTACCTGCTGGCTCGAGCGCACCATGGATTTGCGGCGGGACTTGCGCTGTCGGTGCTGCTGGTGAAGCCGCAGGACATCTGGTTGGTGCCGGTCGTGCTGATCGTCGCCCGCGCCTGGCCCATCCTCCTCGGGCTCGCGGCGGGCGCAGGGGTTTGGCTGTCGACATCGTTTGTCGTGACCAGCGTGGGAACACTCGGACATCTCGCCGGCACGCTCGGCCAGAATCAGTCGCAAATCCCCTTCACCGACGGGCTCCCCGGCATCGCAGCGCCCATCGGGGGCTCGAACTGGGCGGAGATCGTTGCAGGACTGGGGATCTTTTTCGCGCTGGCAGCATTGCCGCTGGGTGATCGCCTTCGTCGAGATCCGCTGCTGGCGCTTGATATCGGCATCGTCCTCTCGCTCCTGTTCTCACCGCATGTCTTCAGCGCAGACATCCTCCTGATGGGCGCCGTGCTGATCGACCTGGCGCGGCGCGATCTGAAGCTGGCGCTCGCAGGGGTGCTCCTGCTTGATGTGGCATACCTGCTCGAGGCGCCGCTCTTTAAGACGGCGGGCCATGTGCAGGCCGTCGCGCTCCTGTGCGTGACAGGGATCGTCGTGGCCGTCGCCTCGAGACGGCCACACTCGGAACTGCTTGGGCGCCCTCTTGCATCGTGGTCGACCCGCTCCATCAGACCCCTGCGGCCACCATCTACCATCGTGCTCAAGGGGGCCGCTCAGCAACGACGCCGATCGATCATCGGCATCCGTCACAGGGATGCAATATCGGGAGGCGAGTTGGGCTGTAGGTTGTCGGCACCCACAGCGCGTCAGCACGAGGTGGTCGATCATGGGCGAGAGCGAAATCCTTGAATGTCCGGAATGCAGGTCGACCGAAGTCGTCGTGCACAAGCCCAGTGCGTCGGCCCTTGGTGCCGCCACACGGACGGTCGTGTCCGGCTACGAGTGTGTCGAGTGTGGCCGCCGTTGGGCGCCCGAAGTCGAGCTCACGGGACGGCTCCTGCAACCGGTCAATCGCGAGTCCTGACCCGGCCGGCCATGCTTCCCGAGCGCTGATATATCTCCTGGCAGGGTCAGAATCGCAGGGAAACTGACCTCGACGGGGAGACCGGCGCCGCGCTATTCGGCCGTGACCGATGCTTCTAGTGACCGGCCCTCGTGCTTCGTCTTCGAGCGGTGATTGGGATCCGACGGCGATGACCGGTGATGGAGCATCAGCCCACGCGGTGACGAAGCGAGGCGAGGACCCCTGGGGTCGCAACCGACACAGGAGGTGCGTATGAGCCTGGCGGTGGGCATCGATGTGGGGGCATACAAGTGCGCGGTGGCGGTGTGCCACAAGGGTGAGCGCGAAGCGGAGCGCAAAGTTCTCACCATCACGACGCAGCGTGGCGGCTTCACGCACCTCGACGGGTGGATGGAGAGGCAGGGCGCGCCGATCGACGTGGTGGTGATGGAGTCGAGCGGCCACTACTGGTTCAACCTGGCGAGCCATCTGCGCCGCCAGGGCTATCCGGTGGCGGTGGTGAACCCCTTGCAGGCCAAGTACTTTGCCAAGAGCCGGCTGCAGCGGAGCAAGAGTGACCCGGCGGACGCGCGCACACTGGCGGCGTTGGGAACGCACGACCAGCCGCGAATCAGCGAGCCCTTGGTGGGGGCTGAGCTGAAGGAGGCGGCACGCTTCGCGATGCGCCTGGTGCGCGAGCAGGCGCAGGTCTGCCAGCGCATCCAGCGCTTGGTGGACATCGGCTTTCCCGAGCTGCGCGAGGTCTGGGATGACCCGACCTGCGTGAGCGCCCTGGCGGTGCTCCGCCACGCGCCGACCGCAGCGGCGGTGACCCGCATGCATCTGGACCGCCTGGCTCGGCTGAAGCGTCCGGGTGTGGGTGGGCGCGTGGTGGGACCGATGAAGGCGGCGCAGCTCAAAGAGCTGGCGCAGACTTCGGTGGCCGCGCCGGAACTTGAGCAGCAGGTGCGCTTCGAGATGCGCTTGCTGATTGCCCAGCACGACCTGTTCGACCAGCAGATCGCCAGCGCAGACGCGCGAGTCGCATCGTTGCTCGATGGCGAGGTATCCCAGCGACTGCTCTCGATTCCCGGTATCGGTCCGTCCACGGCGGCCACGCTCATGGCCGAGATCGGTGACATCTGGCGCTTTACTGACGTCGACCAGTTGCTCGCGTATGCAGGTGTGCACCCCAAGGAGCAGAGCTCCGGGACGAGGGGCGCCAGCCCGGAGACGAGCTGGACGATGGCGAAGACCGGCAACGCGTACCTTCGTGCGGCGGCATACCGGATGGCCGTCGTCGGCGTGCAGCACAATCCGATCCTGCGCGCCCACTACGCGCGCAAGCGGGCTGCGGGCAAGTCAGCGATGAACGCCCTCGGTCACTGCATGAGCAAGGCGCTGGCCATCGTCTGGGGCGTCTGGCGCGGCGGCAAAGACTTCGATCCGTCGCATGCATGCGCCGGACCTGCTTGACCAGAACCTATGGGATCTAGGAGGGGCGGGGGCCCGGAGCGAGCCCCGACGAGGTCGTGGCCAGAAGGTGGGCCACAACCTCATCCCAGTGCGTCGGAAGGAGGAGATGAGCCTCGCCGCGACAGACCGTCAGGGAACTGCGAGGGACTCGACCGGCCAGGCGCTGCGCCATCGCGAGTGGGACGTTGACATCCTCATCGCCGTGCCAGAACAGCGTCGGTTGCCGGAGCGCTGACGGATCGAAGCCCCATGGATCCGTGTACAGCCGAATCTCCTGCACAAATCCGCGCACGCCCTGACGAAACGGCTCCTTCATTGCCGCGACGCTGATGTCCCGGAATCTGGTTTCACGCATCACCTCGCGGTCCGCCTCCGGAACGCTACTCGCCGCCACCGCCTTGGCGTAGGTGGTCGCCGGCCGGCGCTTGTGCATCTGCGCGTTCGGAACCACGATGAGCCTGAGGAGCAGCGGCGCCCGTCTCGCCAGGCCGAACAACATTCGATTGCTCCGGTTCATCCCTGCGAGTGCCTCGGACGCGTCGAGTGGGCCGACCCCTGCGATGCACGCCGTCGCGATCACGCGATCGCCGAGGCCGTGCGCTGCCGCCAGCGCATACGCGCCTCCCCCGGAGAAGCCGGCCACACGGAATCGCGGTATTCCCAGCGAGTCCGCCAGGTGCCGCACGTCCTCCGCCCAATCGATCAGGCGTCGCCTTGGTTGGTATGTCGATAGCCCTGTCCCCGGCCGATCCGGCGCTATGACGCGGACGTCGTGCGGTTCTGCGCGCCAGAGAGCCGGGGCGTCGAGTTGCGAGCCTGGGAACCCGTGGAAGACAAAGAGCGGCGATGCGTCAACCCTTCCGTATTCCGCAAACCCCAGGGTTCGACCGTCGGGGAGTTGCAGCGTTCTCGAGTTCGCGTTCCGGGTCCCGTTCAAACCCGCGGTCGAGGTCAGCCGCGTGCGGAGCACGGACCGCATCCGTCGTCATCGCGGGCGCACGGGCAAAGCGATTGGATAGGTGAAGGCGAGCATCTCCACGGGACTCGAGCCATCGGGACGTGCGGACGGGTCCTGGAGGCGCTCGCCGAATCGCGCCATCAGCAAGGCTGTCAGTTCCTCGCCGAACGCGGCAAGTTCCTCAGGTGTCACCTGCAGAAGGAATTCGACGTCCCAGGCCGAGCGTCGCCAGGCCTCGGGATACGAGCCCTCGGTCTCGAGCCAGGTGCGGTACCGCTGGAGTTGGCGCTCGCGAAACAGTTGCCCGAGGACGCGCGAAGCCAACGCGGCCTCGGGGTCGTCGGCGTTGGACGACGACCGCATGCCGATCGACGTCATCCGCCACGGGCGGGCGCGACCCTTACCCCCACCTGCCTCCTCGACGAAGTCATAGCGGGCAAGCTGGCGGAGATGGAACGAGCAGGTGGTCGGGGACTCCCCGATGAGCTGACCGACCTCTGTCGCGGTCAGCGGGCCGTGCAGCGCGAGCGTCTCGACCAGCGCAATCCGCACGGGATGGGACAGGGCTCGCAGGCTCGCGAGATCGCTGACCTCCCGTACGGCCGGACGCAGTGGCGAATCCGCACGCCGGACATCGTTGGAGCCTCTCCTTGCCACCCTTGGAGAATACTCTCTCGAGAATCGATTGTCGAGAGTTTTGTTGCGAGAAGGAATCCTGGTGCTGGCGGCTGCGAGTGAGGCTCTCCAGCGCCTGGGTTGTTACGCCGTTCACACAGTCCGGCACGCCAGGGGTGCCGGCTGCGGGGCCAACCTACGATGAGCCTGGAATGCAGCCGCTGCAGGAGACCGACCGCTTCGCGGCTGAGGCGCTCGACGGCACGTCCACGCAGGAAGCGCCGAGCCCCGGCCTGGCCTTGGGGCACGCCCTCGGCCTCCGCGCCGAGGAATGTTGCGATCTTTGCTACGAGCGTGCCGCGGCCTACGTCTGGGCAGGTCGCGCCCCGGACCCGGCGTACACCGAGCGAGCGCGCGGCGTCAACTGGCTTGCCACCGCGATGACCGCACGGTGGATCGCATATCGAGTTCCCGTCTCGGCCGACGAGATGCGCTACATCGCCGAGCGTGGAGATCTGGCGGCCTCGCTCCAGCAGTCAATCGTGAACATCACGCGGGCCTACCTCATCTGGCGAGATACCGTCAGTGAAATCATGCGTGAAGAGGCATCGCGCCTCAACACCCCTCGCGAGATCGTCAACGACGGCCTCCGCGCGGTGCGAATGAGCTGCGACGCAAGCCTCGTCCAGGTGGCACGCGCCTTCGACGCGCGAATGGCGGAGCTCAGCCGTGAGCTGGCGACCGAGCGCGAGGCGCTCGTGCACCAGGCCTTCCATGATCCGCTGACAGGGTTACCGAACCGTGTGCTGTTGTACGACCGAATCAACCAGGCCATTCTGGCCTCGAAACGGAAGGCCGGAACCTTCGCGATTCTCGCCATCGATCTCGACGGCTTCAAGGCTGTTAATGACAGTCTTGGCCACGACGGCGGAGACATCGTATTGCGGCACACCGCTGAACGGCTGGTGAGCTCGGTGCGGGAGTCGGACACCGTGGCGCGCCAGGGAGGCGACGAGTTCACAGTGCTCCTTGCCGGAATGACCGCGGAGAGCGCCGTCGATATTGCGCGCAAGCTGGAGGCAAGACTGAGCCAGGTGCTGTGTTTTGGGGGTCAGTGCGTGACGGTCGGCGCGACCACCGGCGTCGCAACATACCCGAATGACGGCGACGACGTGCACACTCTGCTCAACGCAGCGGACCGCGCAATGTATCGTCGCAAACGCGAGCGAGGGAACGACCAACAGCGCTGACTCGTTGACACGGTCACAGAGGTCAGCCGCGCTAGCACCAAGCCGGTACCGATTCCTCGCGATGCGCCTGTAGCAGCGGCGACTCGTGCAGTCCGCGCTCGGGTGGCTGGGCCTCAGACATCACCTCATCCGACAAGGTAGGTTGCATAGCTCACTCCAGTAGGGCGGCGAGCGCCCACACTGATGAAGACGCCCTTGTTCAGCCAGTCGAGGCTTGGGGCTGCGGTCTCGATGTAAGTTGCGGTGCGAAAGGAGTACTCGCTCGGGTCGACGTCTTCACCGCGCCCAAGCCGTGCCAGGACTTCGGCGCTCCCGTGACGGACGCCCCGCGATTGAACGTAGAGCAGCTCGCCTTGGTCGGTCTGCAGCGTGTATCGAATGTCCGCGAGCGCGGTGCCGTCGGGCAGGACAACCTGCCAGTCGGCGCTTGCCCCGGGTAGGAGTGTCCCCGTCAGCTCGGGGCCGTTGAACGTCCCACCGGTTTGCGGCACGATGCGCCGGCGACCCTGTGCCGTTGCACCGAAATCCAGTGGCTGGCCCAGAGTGATGTCGATTCGGTAGATCAGGGTGAGACGAGGAGCCGGGAGCTGACCGATCGCCCCCATCGGCTCCCGGCTGGCGTCTGGATCGTTGGGGTGGGGCCGGAGCGGCGTGACAGTCATGTCCATCCAATCCGCGAGCGGCAGCCCTCGCAGCAGCCCGTTGAGCTCAGACCTGCTTTCGGCGCGGTAGAGGCCGAGAATCGTGACCTCGCCGGATGAATCAGATCGCTTCCATACCCGTACAAGATGGCCCTCGCCGGCCAGCCGGGCCGCCGCGACTGCCTCAGCCCCCTCGCGATCGTGGACCTCCGAAACCGGAGCCTCATCTGGAATGTCGAGCTTGAACTCAACGAGGAATTCCATGACGCCTGTACACCTCCGAACTTTTCACCGGCACGCTAGCGCTGCAGGGCGCTCGGTCGCTCCCTTCGAGAACCCGGCTGTCGTCAGGTCTGCCTATGCTTTGTTGCTCTGCAATCCGCCAACGTACGCGGCAATTGCATCGTGCCGTGCGAAGTACACGCCGGTCGATGACGAGATATGTTCCAGCAATTGCTCGAGCACGATGATGCGAGAACGGTGGCCGATGATGTGCGGATGCAGAGTGAGTTGAAAGAGGCCGCGTTCAGCGCGAGCCCGCTCGAACTCATCGAGCCACATCCGCAGGAGCTCACGTGGCGGCGTGTAAGGCCTCGTGCCCGTGAGGCGGTCCATCGTGAGATACGGCGCATCGTCGCGGATCCATTCAACAGGGATCTCGACGATACCGGTGGGCGTTCCTTCGGCCAGGAGTTCGTAGGGCTCGTCGTCGGCCATCAGCGATGAGTTGTAGGTGAGATTCGCCTCACGGATCAAGCCGAGCGTGTGCTCGCTGAAATCCCAGGACGGCGTGCGGATGCCGACGGGACGCGATCCGCTGAGTCGCTCGATGACGTCGATGCTGCGTGTCAGAAGGTCGCGCTCGGCGTCGTGATCAAGGGCAGTGTTCCATTCGTGGATCCAGCCATGGAGCGCGATTTCATGTCCCGCAGCGACGCACGACCCTATCTCGCCGGGATGGAGCAGCGCGGAGACGGCTGGAACGAAAAATGACGCCGGGACGCGATGGTGGTCGAGGAGCCGCAGGATGCGCGGGACTGCGACTCGAGCGCCGTATTCTCCCTGCGACAGCTTGCCGGGATGCGTCTCGCCATTGCGCAGCAAGATGGTCTCGTGATCGGAATCGAACGAGATGGCCACGGCGACCTCGGCGCCCTCCGGCCATACCTGCGGTTTCAGGCTCCTGCCGGCGCGAACCCGATCGACGTGCCCGCGCCAGCGAGACTCCTCCCACGCCCACGGCTGATCCTCTCGCGGCACGGGCAGACGGCTGTTTACCACGAAGCACCGGTCGGAGGGGTGCTTCGTCGCTCTGTTTCATTCGAGCGCCGCAACCCTCGGCCGGTGAGGCGGATGTCGGTCTCGACGCCGGCATCCTGGAGCCGATCCAGGACGTCGCGCAGCGCCGAACTGAGCTGCGTGAGATCTCGTTCCAGGGAGGTCAGTGGCGTATCGGCTGCGCGCTGCGATGGCTCCTCTGAGGAGAGTCGAGGATCCCATGCGCCGGCCCAGGCCGGCGCGTCCGCGCCCCGCTCCCACACCTCTGGGGGATCCGCGGTGCGCAGGTTGAATCGATAGCGGTTGCCGAAGTGGTCTCCGCAGTACGCGGTCAGGTTGGCCGCCGGAGCATCGTCGACCACCGCCGAGCCAGGGTCGAGATATCCGTGCGCCTTGCCGACGAAGAGCATGTTCTGGGAGGGTCCGGGCTCGAAGATGTCGCCCGGCGCCAGATGAAGCGCTCCTGAGAAACCATTCGACTCGGCGCCGGCCGACCGGTAGAGGCTGCCCCCCGAGAGCATCCACACAACGAAGGTGAGCGCCGGTCCGTTGCCGACGTTGCGGACTCGCACGGCGGCCCACGGCTGGTCACGAATGCCAAGTGGGGGCTCGTCGATCAGGATGAGCAGCGGACGCATCGCGAACGCGTGATCCTCGTGCGCCTCTTCTGCCAGAGCCTCCGCCCGTTCGCCCTGACGAGCCGACGCCTCGAGCAACGCCGCGTTGCCCTCGATGAGGCGTTGCAGAGTTGCATCCAGTCGTCTCGTGTGCCGTAGCCACAGGATGAGCGCGACCACCGCCGCGATCAGCACCAGCGCGACAGCCGATGCCGTCACCGTCTGGACGATGAGGGTCCAGTCCATTTCTCGCGCAGTCTACCCGCGCGTCGTGCCGTCTGAGGGGATGACGGAGACGGAGCGAGAGGACCTAGGCCGCAGTACCTTGCGCGACCCACTGACGGAAGATTTCGACTCGATCCGCCGGCCACGCTCCGTCGCACGGCATCTCGCCTCCTTCGAGTTCGGGCGAGGATTGCAGACGCGTGCTCGCGGACATCGTCAAAGGACCAGAGGTCGAAGTGCCGCTGCATGGCGGCGCGGTCTTTCTCACGAAAGAGCGGCTTGACATCAGCAGCGTAACCGACCGGATCAGCCTTGCTCTCCATCGACATTTCGCCTCCTTATTGCCGTGATGCTGACGTGAAGGACTCAGCGCCTCCTTGGCCTCCGTGTCCAACTGGGGCGGACGTTCGTCGGGGTGGGATCCCCTACTCTAAAGCGGCGGTCTCGCCGCCGGCGTAGTGCGCGGTTAGGATCGACTTCGTGCGGGTGGTCTGCCCGCAACCAGCCCTAGGAGGTTGAGGATGTTCCGTCCAACATCGGCGTTCAGCGGTTTCTCGGTGGATGACCTCGCCAAGGCCAAGACCTACTATTCCGCAACGTTGGGGCTGACCGTCGAAGCGGACGGGATCGGTGCGCGGATCCACCTCCCCGGGGGCGCGACGGTCTTCTGCTACCCCAAGCCGGATCACGTCCCGGCGACGTTCACGATCCTCAACTTCGAGGTTGAGGACATCGACGATGCCGTCACGAGCCTCACCGCCCGTGGCGTGGTCTTCGAGCGGTACGAGGGAATCGAGGGGATCGATGCGAGCGGAGTCCTTCGCGGGAGGGCTCGAAATACGGGACCCGATATTGCATGGTTCTTGGATCCGGCTCGGAACGTCCTCTCCGTTCTGCACTGAAGCCAGGCCCACAGGGGTGCGGGTTGCCGTGCGGATAGAGGCCGATCCGCGGTCAACTCCCAGTCTGCGAGTTCCCCTCCGGCGCGATGAGCACGGGACCGGCCGCCTGGTGCAGCAGCGCCGACACGATCTTGAGGCCGTGCTGCTTCGCGCATCGTCCCGAAGCCACAACCACTCGCGGGTCTGAGGCGAGACCGAGGAAAACGTTCACCGGCTCGCCGGTCGTCACCCACGACGTGATTTCGGCTCCGCTTTCCGCCTCCAATCGCGAAGCCCGACGACGGCCGTCATCACGCACGGCTCTCAAAAAACCATCGCTTTCGTGTGCCGTTACACGCACAAGGGCGGCGGGGATGTTCAGCACGCGGGCGAGCCTCGCAGCCTCGGATGCAACGGTCGGATCGTCACACCCGTCGACGTCCACGATGATGATCGACCTGGGCGGCCAGTCGGCGGATTGCCCTCGAACGACGAGCACCGGACGGTGCACACCGCGAACGAACGCCTGCGGGAGCAGACCCATGAGGTGACCGCCCACCCCCCGCCCAGCGCGGCTGCCGATGACGACGAGTGACGCGTCGATCGTGTCGGCGGTTTGCGCGACGACTTCGACAGCGCTGCCTT
Organism: Candidatus Dormiibacterota bacterium; assembly: GCA_963791435.1. Classification (GTDB taxonomy): domain Bacteria; phylum Chloroflexota; class Dormibacteria; order Aeolococcales; family Aeolococcaceae; genus Palsa-851. The sequence continues at coordinate 68,746 of CAWBSL010000002.1, read as the reverse complement.
GAGCGACATGCCCCGCCCCGACACGCATCCCCAGCGACACGAGGTGATCCCGAACGGCTCGTTGCGCTGCGCGGGCCGAGGTCTCATAGACGCCGGAGACATCCCACTCGCCGGTCGTGGGAGCGACCCGCCCCATCGCAGGAACGTCCCATGCCGTGACGACGTGCAACGGCACGCCTTCCCGGGTAGCGACGTCCGCAGCCGCGCGGCGCGCGACCTCGGCGTCATCGGATCCACGGTCGGCGAGCAGCACCGGACCGCCGAGGGGTCGGTGCCAGTCCGACACGGTCTGACCAAGAACCGCCTGAACCATGATGTGCACCTCCTTGCTGCATCCGCCGCAGCAGAAATCGCACTCTTCGCGCCCGCGTTCTATATAGATAGTCTATATAGAGCGTCATTGCAATGCAAGCTCGGCTGCCGGCGTCCCGCGTATTCATAGGTTCTCTATAGAATGTGCGAAGGATGGCTCATGCTCGCCTGGCAGACCAGTTGGGGGTGGCCCTCACGCGCCTGACCAACCTGCTCCGCGAAGCCGTGCTACCGGCGGGCATGAACTCAGCGCAGGCACGGACCCTGCTGGCACTGCACGACGCCGGACCGCAGCGAGTGACAGACCTGGCGCGATTGGATCACCTCAAGCAACCCACCATGTCGGTCGTGCTCATCCGCATGGAGCGCCTCGGTTGGGTGCGCCGGGTCGAGGACAAGGGTGACCTGCGTGCCGTCATCGTTCGCCTGACGCCCGCCGGGGACCGGATCGCGAGCCAGTTGATCGCCGCTCGGACGACGGTGCTGCAGTCCTGTCTCGAGACGCTGTCGGTGACGGATCGCGCCGCTGTCGCAGCAGCGCTCCCCGCTCTGCGCAAGCTCTCGTCGCGCGGTGACTCGCGAGGGAGGCGCGATTCACGGGGCGGGCCACTCGTTTAGTCCGTCAGAGCAGCGTTTCCTCTTGTTCGAATCGCGCGCTGCGACGGTGCTCGCGTCCTGCCGCCGGGCCCGATGCCGGGTGCTCGACGATCGCGATAACGCGCGTCGCCATGAAGCGGCCGACGCGCACCGGGTGTCCCGTACGAGTGAGCTCCGCAACCTCGACCACGCCGCGCGCAGTGGTCACTTCAACGCGCCGGCCCGCGCGTGTCGCCGAGATCTCGAAAGTCCGCGCGCTCCCGGTCCCAGCATCGACGATTACCTCGACCATGTCTCCGATCATCCGTCCACTCTAGCGATCGGGTGCTCGGCCGACGTAAACGGGGTGCCAGCCACCCTGCGATAGGCGTGCCCGCCTCACTTGGAACCGCAGCGAATCGTCGATACGATCGCTGCATACCAATGGGTGCGCAGTACCTTCCGAGCACGAGCGATGCGGAGGCGGCAGTGACCTCGGTCCGCCGGCACGACGCCTTGTCGAAGCAGGCACGCCCAGCTGCCCTGACGATGGTGGCCGTTGCCGTCGCGGCGCTCGTCGCCGACATGGTGGTCGTGCTCACGTTTCCAGCAGCGCTCCCGAGCTTCGACGCCACACGCCTGTCGTCACTGGCTTCCACGTTACCGGACATCCCACTGGCGTTCGTCGTGACGGTGCTCGTTCTGCGAAGGCCGGGCAACCCCGCCGGGTGGCTGCTCGGATCATTCCTGGTCCTCGGCCTCGTGTCCGGCCTGGGTTCCGACTATCTCTTGCACTGGCTCTACGGCCACGACCTTCCGCGCTCGCTGGTGACTCCCCTGGGCCTGATCTCTGCGTCGGCGAGTTCGCCGTCCTTCTTCCCACTGACCATCCTCCTCCTTGTCTTTCCGGACGGCCGGCCCCTGTCGAAGCGCTGGAAGGGCGTGGTGTGGCTGAACGTTGTCTTTGCTTCACTGGCTGCTATACCCCCACTCTTCGACCCCACATCCATCGGCGACGGCCATCGTCAACTGCCGAACCCGATTGGCGTGACCGGCGCACACCAGCTCTTGAGCGGGGTCACCGACGCCGCTGAACTGGCAACGTTTGTCATGGCCGCGGTCGGCCTCGTCTCCCTCGGTATCCGATACCGGCGTGCGGACTGCGACGTGCGTCAGCAGATCAAGTGGTTTGGCGTAGGCATGGTCGTGCTCCTCGTCGCGATCACTGTCGGCGGCATCACGTCGCCGACATCGCAATCATGGACAACACCGATTCCCGTCGTCGCCGAGATCATCGGGTTCTCCGCCCTCCCCATCTGCATCGGCGTGGCCGTGCTGAAGTACCGGCTCTACGACATCGACGTGCTCATCAGCCGCGCCCTGATCTATGGATCACTTGCGGTCCTGATCACTGCGGTATACGTGGGCATCGCTGTGGGAGTTGGAACCCTGGTGGGGAGCGGCGGTAAACCCAACCTGGCGCTGTCGATCCTCGCCACGGCGATCGTGGCCCTCGGATTCCAACCGGTGCGCGAACGTGTGCAGCGCATCGCCAACCGTCTCGTGTACGGAAAGCGTGCGACACCGTATGAAGTGTTGAGCGAGTTCTCGGGGCGCGTTGCCGAGACGTACGCCGCTGATGTCGTCCTGCCCCGCATGGCGCAGGTCCTGCAGGAAGGAACCGGGGCAGAGACGGCCACGGTGTGGTTGCGGAGCATCGCGGAGCTCCGTCCGGCCGCGACATTTCCAGATGGATCTACCGAGTATCCATCCGTGCCGATGAGCGACGGAGCACTTCCGGCTCTCGGGGATGCAACGCGAGCGGTTGAGGTGCGCCACCAGGGAGAGCTGCTCGGTGCTTTGAGCGTGACCAAACGGCGCGGGGAAGCCCTCACACCCATCGAAGAGAAGCTCGTCGATGACCTCGCCCATCAGGCCGGGCTGGTGCTCAAGAACGTGGGACTCAGTGCCGACCTGCAGGCGCGACTCGACGAGCTGCGCGCCTCACGCCAGCGGCTGGTGCACGCGCAAGACCTGGAGCGCCGGCGTCTGGAACGCAACCTCCACGACGGCGCGCAGCAGCATCTGGTCGCGTTGAAGGTGAAGCTGGGGCTGGCGGAGATGCTCGTCTCGCGTGACCCGGCGAAGGCGGCGGCCACCCTCGAACAGCTCAAGGGCGATGCAGACGAAGCCCTGGAAACGTTGCGCGACCTCGCTCGCGGAATCTACCCGCCCCTGCTCGCCGACAAGGGTCTCGTGGTGGCGCTGGAGTTCACAGGCACGCAAGGCGACTGTGCATGTGCGCGTGGAGGCAATCGGGGTGGGTCGCTACGCGCAGGACGTGGAAGCGACAGTGTATTTCTGCGTGCTCGAGGCGCTCCAGAACGTGCAGAAGTACGCAGAGGCGTCGGAAGCGACCGTGCGGCTCGTTGATAACGAGGGAACGCTGGCGTTCGAGGTGGCGGATGACGGCGCCGGCTTCGATGCCACAACGGCGCGCAAGGGCACCGGGCTGACAAACATGAGCGACCGTGCTGAAGCCCTGGGCGGCAACGTCCGGGTCGAATCGCAACTCGGGGCTGGGACGCGGGTCTGCGGTACGTTGCCCGTGCCGGTTGGGGTTGCAGCGCTGCTCTGAGGTTGTGCTACGCCGTCACTGAGAGCAGCGCCTCCGCTTCGCGGACATAGCGACTTGCACCGACTGATCGGTAGAAGGCGAGCACCCGGTGCAACTCGATATCAGCCTCCGCTCGGCGCTGCTCCCTGACCAGCGCCTCGGCGAGCCAAAGCCGGTCCCTCGCCTCCTCGCTACGCGCCCCCATTGAGGCACAGATGTCCGCGGCTTCCCGAAGGTCTCCGGTCGCGAAAGCGCGCGCCGCCCGTACCCACGGGACATCGTTGTCAGGAAGCACCTCGAGAAGCTCGCGCCCTCGCCCCAGTGGGAACGCGGTCCAGGCGAGAATGTTTAACGCATCGGTAGCCTGCGAACCGTGTCCCTGCTTGGCGAGGAACAGCGCGCGGGCCTCGTCCACCGTCGCTGCCGACCGTTCCGCCTCCCCCGCCTCCCTGAACTCGTACGCGGCGATTGCCATTGTCGGGTCGATCGCTTGCGGGTCTTTCGCAAGACGGGCGAGTTCGACGGCCCGTTCGATATCGGCCATGGCTCCCGCCACGTCGTCATGGCCAAGCCGCATTTGCGCGCGGGACGCGTAGCACAGCGGCGCCCCGAAGCGCTCCAACTCGGTCCGCAGCCGCGCGTAGTACGGAGAAAGGAAGGCGCGCACATCCTCCGGATCGAGCTGCTCCGAGCGCGAGGTGAAACCAACCAGGTCGGCGAACAGCACGGTGACCACCTTGCGCTCCTGACGCGCCGCCAGAGTCCCCTGGGCCATCGGCCGGCCACACCCGGAGCAGAACTTAGCCCCTGCCTGGTTCTCGTGTCCGCAGGATGGACACTGATTCGTGGCCCGGAAGCGTACGCCGGTGAGCCAAAGACCGACAGTACCGATTCACTGGGTTTGATCCGCCGGGCGGAACATCGACAACGGACATCGCAGACCTACGACCAAGAGACCATGGCGACCCAGCGGCAGTCGGATGGAGAGTAATTCCAACGACGCAGCCATCGCGATCGTGGGGGTCTCTCGAGGCGGCATGATCATTTGCCCGCGTTGCGGTTCGAGGCGAGTCGTCCTGCTCAGCTTCCCAGCGAATGAACCTATCCTCGGTGAGGTGGTGCCGCGTCCGATCGCGCGTTGCGGCGACTGCGGGCACCGGCTGACTTCCCGAGAGGTCACGAGTCAGGAGAAGCCTTCCCTGAACTGAGCGTAGCGGCTTGGACGTCTGCTTCCCAACAGACGCCGGCGGACTATGGCCGGACGCTCTCGTCGTCGATCGCTCGGCCGTAGTTGACGGCGTCGAGAATCTGTTTCGGTGCGCTCGTCCGCAACGCTGAGTCGGGCCGCGCCCCGAGTGCATCGTTCACCGTCGAAAACGCCATACGAAGGGCGATGTATGCCGTGATCCCGAAGATCTGCGCATCGCTGTATCCGGCGTCACGCATGGCCTGCACGTCCGCAGGTTGAATCCGATTCGGGGCGCGGACGACCTGACGCGCCCACTGTGCCATCGCCTGTTCGTCTGACGTGAGACGGTCATCACTACCCAGGAGGACACCGGCGGCGGTTTCCGCGTCGGCCTTGGCTGCGAGCTTCGTCCCCCAGGCCAACGAGCAGTAGGAGTCGCCGAGGGTCGAAGCACATGCGGTGACCAGAATGCCGCGCTGGCGAAACGTCAAGTGATCGATCGCGTAGGTCTCGCCCATGAGGTCGAACAGGTGCCGCAACGTGAGCGGCTGATAGGCCCAGAGCCTCGACACGTTCATGACGTATCCGAGCTCCTCAGCATCTTCGTCGAACAAGCGCCGCGCATCGGCGTCGGGGGCTTGCGCTGCGAGAAATCCGATGGTGCTCATGCTGTCTCCTTCGTGATCGGCCCGGGCTTGCGCGCCAGGTATCCGACGACATCGATCTCGGCACGCAGGGGCAGCCCGTCCCGCACACGTCCGCGTGCCTCGTCCGTTGCAGCAATCATGAAGGCTGCCTCGCCAACGTGTTGCATCGCCTCGTATGCGGGTCCGGTGGATGCCAGAGCGCGTGCGTACATCTCCGGGTCGGAAAACTCCCATGCAAAGGGGACCTCCACCCGCTCGACATCGACGAAACCGAAACGGGCCAGGAGCTCCTCGCCGGCGCCCGGCCGACCCAGTGCCACCATCGCCGCCTGGTTCTCGACCTTGGGCGTGGCCGCCAGTCGGAACGGCGCGAGCGCCCATGCCCCTGGCGAAGCCTTGATGTGTCCCCACACCGTGAGCCCGAGCCGGCCGCCCGGTGCAAGAACACGATAGATCTCACCGATGGCATCTGGTGTGGTGCCCCAGATGCCGCGGAAACTGGTCGCAACGTCAAAGCTGTTGTCGGCCCATGGCATCGCGTGCATGTCACCAACACGGATATCGGCATCAGGATTCCTGTCCCGTGCAACCGCGACGAGCCGCGACGACGCATCGATGCCGGCGCACCTGGCTCCTCGAGCACGCGCGAGCTCGATGGCCAGACCGGAGCCACACGCCACGTCGACCAAACGATCCCGGTCGGTCACGTCAAGACGGTGGTGCATGGCCACGTACTCGCGGCAATTGCCGGGTTCGCTCAAGGCGGCGAAGTCGACTGCCCGGCGGCCCCAACCTTCATCAACGACTGTCCAGTCGCTCCGCTTGCCGGCCGTCGTCATCTGACTGATCCCGTCGCATTACGCCTTGCCATCACACTCCAGCCGGGACCCTCACCCTCGACGATGGGAAGACATCGTCAAGGGGAATCGTCCCGCCGAGTGCCCCGATAATTCGTGTCACCGTTGCCGGCTGGGTCGAGGCAGCCTCATACAACTGCTGCACTCGGCCAGAAAGTGGGGCGAGGGCTGCCGCACGCAGCGTCAGGCGAAGGCTATTCGCCGTAGCCTCATCGCGGCGCCGCTGGTAGTCGCCGAGCGCTTGCTCCCATGGACGTTCCCCGCCCAGGGCCGCGTTGACTGCCGAGGCAAGCAACTCCGAAGATGCGAACGCGTCCGACATGCCGAAACCGGTGGTCGGATCCTTGTGATGGCCCGCGTCACCGACGAGCGCCCACCCGTCCCCGAAGGACGTCCGATAGAAGTTGTCGAGGTCTGCGGCACCCCGAAAGGGCTCCTCACGCCGGCCCGACTCGATCTCCCCGCGAAGACCAGGAATCACGTCGAGCGACCCCATGAAATTGCCCTCGATGTCCCGTCGAAAGTCCATGAATTCGTTCGAGGGGCCGCCGACGTAGATACAGGTGAGGCCGTCGTTCGTGGGCCAGCGCAGGATCAGCCGGCCCGGGCGCATGTAATACGTCGGCGACGCTGTTGGAACGCCGCTCCAGTATGCGTAGTACGCGAAGGTGAGCGGCAGCGCGTTTTTGTACGTCTTGGCGCCAACATGAGCGGCGATCGAAGAGTGGCGCCCATCCGCACCCACGACCAGATGCGCGTCGAGATGTCCACCCGGGCCTGAGGTCGGCTGCACGTCAACGCCGGAAGCACGTCCCTCAGACCACCTGACCGAGCGGACCGAGGTGCGCTCAAAGAGATCGGCGCCCGAGGCGACGGCGGCCTCGACCAGGAGCCTGTCGAGTATCGTCCGCCGCGGACAGTAGGCCTCGCTCACGCCGTGGACCGGCGCGACGTTGCCCGTGAGTACAACGGACCCGAAGTCGAACGTCAACACCGGGATCGGCTCGCAACCGCGGGATTGCAACTGGTCGAGGAGGTTCCAGGAAGCGAGTCGCGCAGCGCCCTGAGTCCACAGGAAGTGGCTCGAGACGGTGTCGCTGGGGAATGCCGCTCGATCGACGAGCGCGACGCGGTGCCCGCGCCGCGCCAGGAGCATCGCGAGTGACGCTCCGGCGCAGCGTGCGCCCACGACCACGACGTCGTACATCGCCGTCTGGCCTCAGGCGGCCGCTTTATCCGACCGGCTGGCCGGCAGCGAGCGCCTTGACGTCGGCCGTGGTGAGCGGATTGCCGGCGATTCCCCAGTCTCCACTCTTGACCTCCTCGACGATGACCCACGTTACCGGCCGCAACGCCTCACCCTCGATCTCCACCATCGTATCGGTGAGCCTCCGGACCATGTCGCGCTTCTGGCTCTCGTTGAACACTCCCTCGATCAGCTTGACGTTCACCAACGGCATTGGCACCACCTCCATGAATAGCACGACCGATCGGTCGCTTGCGAATCGGGTGGACCATAGCACGATCGTTCGTGCTATACAAGCTCTATGCCAACGCAGACTTCGCGCGGTCATGCCACCAGGCAGGGCATCCTCGAGGCCGCGACTGCGATCGCGAGCGTCGAGGGTCTCGAGGGGTTGACCCTGGGTCGGCTCGCCATCAACCTCGGGATGAGCAAGAGCGGCCTGTTCGCTCACTTCGGCTCCAAGGAGGAACTCCAACTCGACACCATCGAGCACGCACGCCAGATCTATGTCGACCGGGTGATCCTCCCCGGCCTGGCGCATCCGTCGGGCATCGCGACACTCCATGCTCTCTGCGATAGCTACGTCGCCCTCATGGAGCAATGCGTCTTCCCGGGCGGATGTTTTTTTGCGGCAGCGATGGCTGAATTCGATGCGCGACCGGGAGTGGTCCGAGACACCATCGCAGCGTTGCAGCGTCAGTGGCTGGACATGCTCGAGGGTGCGGCTCGAGACGGGATCCGGCTTGGTGAGCTCAACCGGAGTGTCGACCCGGTGCAACTTGCGTATGAGTTGGAAGCTGCGATGCTTGCGGCGAACTGGTACTTCCACCTCTACAGCGACCCTGGGTTCTTTGTGCTGTCGAGGCGCGCCGTACAACGCACCATCAGCGCAGCCGCCACCCCGAAGGGGCGACGCATCCTGGAAGCGGCGTAGCATTTCGCCGGGCCGTTGCGGCTGATTCGGCCACCAAATTTGGAAACGCCCGATGTATGCGCAACTCAGGATATACACCGTCAACAGAGGCAAAATGGACGATTGGGTCGAGTGGTTCAACGATAAACTTCGCCCGATTGCCCAACAGGCGAGACCACACAATCCTCGGGCCCTGGATCAATGAGGCCAAGACCGAATTCGTCTGGATTCGCACGTACGACATCGCCGCCGACGCCGAGGGAAAGACGGACGTTTCTACGGCTCGCCTGAGTGGAAGGCTGTCGGCCGAGAAGCTGGCGAGTTTCTCGCGAAGATCGAGGTGACGATCATGAGCACACCGCTGCCGCCCGGAGACAAATAGGAGCGCTGCGCAGCGCTTTGGTGAGCGCTTCTGCCGCGGAGGTCCTCGCACGCCTCCAGCCCCTCTGACCGAGCGTTCCCGGCGCCAAGCCACTCACTCGGCCACCCAGGGTCATCCACCAGGCGGCCAACACTGCTGACAGCGGCAGATGACAACAGCGAAGTCAGTGGACTATCGTGCGCTCACGCCGAAAGGGTGATGACTGATGAGGAGGAATCGGCATGTTCAAGGGCCGTTGGTCGCGTCGACTTTTTATGCCTCTCGCCGGGCCTGCGCTGGCCGCCGCCATCCTCGTCAGCACGCCAGTGAGCCTGGGCGCCGTCGGCCGAGCTTCCGCGGTCCCGCCCAACCCGGCCGGCGAACTCGACTGCAACGGTCTGAGCCCAATCCAGACCGCGCTGAAGGCGGACCTGGCATGCGCCGACCCCCGAGGGTCATGGGGAGGCAGGTTCTATGAGAACGGCAGCTACATCGGCCACGACGAGCCGTCGGTTCGTTTTCTCTCGTCCGCGCCGAACTCAGGCAACGACTTCTCGATAACCGAGTCCCTGCCGGTGGACCCGGTGGCGGCGCCGACTGTCGCCGACCCCGGCCACGACGTCACCGACTGGTTCGAGCTCAGCGTGGCCCCGTGGTTCTCGACCGTCGTCTGCGACCCGAACTCGGCGCCTCTTCTCCCCTGCACACCGCGCTCCGATGCCAACGCGCCACACGGGAACTACCCTGGCGCCGGCGCCGCGTTCGTGGAGTTGCAGTTCTATCCACCAGGCTTCGCTCCCTTTGCCGACGCCACCAGCTGCGACGACACCCACTGGTGCTCAGCTCTGAACATCGACAGCCTCGAGTGCCAGGGCAATGGGTCCGGCAACTGCAACAACAACTGCGTGGAACCGGTGAACTTCGCGTTCATCCAGACCAATGGGGTGCCCACCGGGCCGCCCAGCCCGCAACTCTCAAACCTGGCCACCTTCAGCCCGAACGCCCACACGCTGCTGATGAACCCTGGGGACAAGATCACCGTCCACATGTTCGATGGCGCGATACCGGGCGGTCACGCCCTGGAAATACGCGAGCAGGACCTGACGACCGGGCAGAGTGGATTCATGATCGCCTCCGGGCGGAACGGGTTCATGAACACCAACCCGTTCGACTGCACGGGGACTCCCTTCAACTTCGAGCCTGAATATGCGACCGCGAGCCCGCAGAACATCGTCCCCTGGGGCATCGGACCCTACATGATCAATTCGCAGTTTGAGATCGGCCACTGGGAGGCATGCACCAGCGTCTCGGGCGCCGCCACCGACACTATCGGGTCCTTCACGGACACCTATTACAAGCAGTGCCACAGCCCTTACGAGACGACGGCCGACAAGGGCAACAGCAACGAGCCCGATGACTCGCCTTGCTACCGCAAGGGAGATACCCACGGAGGCACCGCCGCGCCCAACCTCGTCACGGGTTGCGACGTTTTCTTTGACGCCATCGGCGATCTTGACTACGACGGGCAGCCGTACTGGCCCGACTGGCCAGATGCGACCACTGCCGGCCCCTTCCCCACGTCATTCCTGCAGCAGCAGCCCACCTCGAAAGGCCAGTCCTATCCCCAGATCCAGTTCATGACTGATTCCAGCGCCACGCAGTTCAACACCAATTGCAACCTTTCGTCGGGAGCGGGGTGTCAGCTGCCTCCCAAGGGCCCGGGCGACTTCTACCCATACTTCACTCTGGCGTCAGTCGGCGGCCACTGCGTGTGGGAATTCGGCAACATGACCAACGGCAAAACCTTCGGTGGTGACGCGCAGTACGGATCCGTCGGCCCGACAACCCTGGGTGCGTTTGCGGGACCAGTCCGCAAAAATCCAATCTGCTGACGAGGCGACTACTGCGGCGAGCCGGAGCTCGAGGTGGTGCGCCCGGAACAGCCCCGGGCGCGCTACCCGGACTCCGAGGGATTCGTCAGTCGCGCAGGAGTGCGCACCTTTTACGAGGTGTATGGACACGGGGAGCCGACGATCCTGCTTCTCCCGACGTGGTCGATCATTCATTCGCGCTGCTGGAGGATGCAGAGCCCAACACGAAGACGCAAAGGCGCTATCAGCGTCGCCAGGTGTCTGGCAAGCTTCCAGGTCTCACGCCCAAGCGCGGATCGCTATGGGCAGGAAACCGGCTTCGCGATCGCCCCGACCGTATTCCAGTCGGTGAGGGTGACGCTGGTGCCGTTTGCGCGAACGTAGCGCACCGGGAGCATGGAGCCGTATGGCACATCCAATTCGGTGCCAGAGCCCTTCAAAATGTAAACGGGGAGTTGATCCACAACTGTGTTCCCCTGGACCGTCATGGTTGCGGCCGTGGCAACCACCGTATGTGTGAATCCTTCGGGGGTGAACAGTTCGATGAGCGCATCAGCGCTCAGGCCGGTTGCCTTCTGCAATGAGGCTGGAAAGGCTACGCACACATTCGGTTTGAGGTGACACTTGCAGATGGTGGCGAACGTTGCGTTCGGAGTGAAGTCGTAGTGGGTCGCCACGACCTTACCCCCGCTGTCGATCAGCTTCGTGTAGATCTGGAACGACGTGCCGTTTACGGTCATGGTTCCAGACACGTCGCCTGCGAAATCGCCTCGTACGTCACCGGTCGCGCCAGGAGCAAGGTCCTCAACCAGGCGCACTGATTGCGCCTTTGCCAGCGCAAGCAACACCTGCTTGTACGTTGGCGCCCTGGGCACGGTCGATTGCACCACAGGGGTAGCGGCTGCGCCGCACGCCGTTGCGAGGAGCGCGACACCGGCGAGGGCGATTCGACGGCGAGACACGATCCTGAACACGGGCGGATCCTATCCGGGGCCGCAGGCGGCGCCGCCGCTATCGAATCCTTCGCACCAGGCTCGTTACCAGAACGCGATCACGGATCGCATCGACTGGCCGTCACGCCTTCAGCCGGTTAAGCCTCCGCGCAGTCCTCACACAGCGTGTACCCGCCATTTCCCTCGCGACGATCTTCGTCGGGAATCTCCCGACCGATCTCGCAGGTGTCCGTGTTGTGATACCGCCGTGCAAGCAGCGGCTTGTCGTCCTCTTTCACGGAGTGGAATGCTTCGATTACTGTCATGTTTGCTTCCTCCCGCGAGTTGCGCGTGTCAACTGGATGGTGTCTCAGTAGCCCGCCAGGCGCGTAGATACACGCGTCACGAGCTGCCCGCCGCCGAACGACCGGATGGTGTCATCGCACCGACGGTCCTACCCTCGTCACGACGTATCTGCGTCGACGCCGACCTCACCTTGCGCGGACTCTGGATGCCCACAGCAGCAAGCGCGCCAAGCAAGGCCCCGAGCGCACCCCCGGCGGTCAGGAAGTAGCCGGTGCCGAGATGGTGTGTGAACGACACAGAACTCACCAGATGGTCGATCTCATGCTTGATCGGGCTGAGGAGAAACAGGATTCCACCGGCCCAGATAACTGCCAGCACCGCTATGGACGTACCGAGTGCCTTCGTGATCCTGCCAGGCCAGACGAGCGTGATCGACCCGGAGAGTATCAGGAGTCCCGCGAGCGCGAAACTCACCACGGCATCGAGAGGAGTGGTGCCGATCGTAAAGCCGTTCAATCCGCTGCCGGCAGCCTGGAAGGTGACCCAGTTGAGGGAAGCACCAACTGCGATCGCGGCGCCGCCTGCGACGAGCAGGAGCCCGGCGAGGAAACGTTTCATCATTGCCGTTACCTCCTTTCCTTCACACTAGCACTGGCGTACCCTTCGCATCTCTATGGGCCGGGGTGATTTGCCGTGGCCGGCGGGTCGCTGCACCTCCTCAACACGACCCACCGGAGCGCCGTGGCATTACTCCAGCCGGCCGGTCCGCTCACGGTTCCGAGCCTGAGTTCTGGCGAATCATGTGCTGATGATCGAGATTTAGTCAGAATCAGCAGTTTCTATGAACGGAGTCCCCCCGCTCTCCAGCAGCAGACGTTCTGCGATGTAGACAACATCGCCAACGACATCGGTGAGGGTCCGATCGGGGCCTGCCAACGCGTCGAAGGATTCAAAGCTCGTGATGGCGTAGAGCATCTGCGCGGCTCGGTCCGTTTCTGCATGGCCGGCAGCGTCCCCGCGCCGCCTGCCGATCAGCACCTCCAACCCAGTGCGCCGCCGTGCGTCCCTCGCCGAGATGACGGCGCCGACTTCCGGATCAAGCGTCGCAAGGGCTCGTAAGCGGCGCATCACCACGCGATCGACCGCCCAGAAGCGACCGAAACAGCCAATGAAGCGGCGGAGGGCCTTGGCAGGGTCGGGATCGGTGAACGCACCCGCCAGGTCGGACATCTGGGCCGCCTCAGCCAGATCGTCACAGAGCGCTTCGAGCAGGCCGGTCTTCGACTTCGAACTGGTAGTAGACGGTTGCCCGGGCGACGTCGGCTCTCCGGGCGACGGCATCCACGGTGAAGGCGGTGTAGCTGGTCGCCTCGGCGAGGAGGGATCGAGCAGCGTCCACGATGCGTTGACGGCTGTGGTCGATCTGGTCCTGGCGTTTGCCGAGTTGGTAGGGGCGTGGGCTCATCTTGGTTGACAACGGCCTCGTAGCCTTGCTTTAATCAGACAGGATGTCCGATTAAATATTAGCAAAGGGAGACCGAGTTGACCGATCCTGCCATCGAGGATATCGCCGTCGGCAAAGCAGACGGGCAGGCCGACCTTGCTACCAAGTCGGCGGTGGTCACCGGCGCAACAGCAGGGATCGGATTTCAGACGGCGCGTCTCCTCGCCGTCCGCGGAGCGACGGTGCTGATCACCGGGCGCGATCCTGCGCGAGGAGAGGACGCCATCCGCGCGATTCGCGAAGTGGCAGGACACGATCGGGTGGAGTTTGTGCCTGTCGATCACTCGACGATTGCCGCTAACGAGAATCTGGCACGGCTGATCGCTTCGCGGTTCGATCACCTCGACGTGCTCGTGAACAATGTCGGCGGCATCTTTCCAAAGCGGCTGCTCTCCGAAGACGGCTATGAGATGACGCTCGCGGTGAATTTCCTCGCGCCATTTGTCGTGACTGAGACGCTCATACCGCTGCTGGCCGCTCGCTCGAGTCAGGTTCGATGCGTGAACGTTGTGTCGAGCTCGTTCAAGATGACGAAGGGAGATCCGTTCGCCGACGTTCAAGCGGAGAAGCACTACATCGGCATCTATGTTCACGCACGGGCAAAGCTTTTCACGCTGCTCTGGACGATGGGATTGGGCAATCGAGTTTCCCCCGGCGAACTGATCGCGACTGCTGTGAACCCAGGCATGGCCTGGACTCCGATGACTTAATCGCTCACCCCCGAAGCCGTGCCGGCTTGGCGCTACATCTTCCCGATCGTGCAGTTCTTCCAACGCCGCGCAGACCCCGTGCGAGCGGCTCGGCACTGTGAGGAGCTTGTCCTCGCCGAGTCAGCCGACGTGGCAGGACGATATTTCGATGAGCGCAGGCAACGAGACCTACCTCAGCGTTTTGCCGACTCGAGGTTTCCAGAACGCGTCGAGAGTATCGGTGGCGAACTGCGGGCGGCTGCCAGCTCTGCCCAGGTAACCGCATGACCGGCTCCATCGGCGTCAAGGGGATCGCGGGATTGCGTGCGAATTCGTTCGCTGCCACCGTCATGCTGCTCATCGAGTTTGGCCTCGGCGTCGGTGTCAATCTCTACGCCGGCCTCCCTGCATCAGATCACGGCAAAGGGCTCGTCGCAGCGTTCGGCGCATCGGTTACGGGTGGCCCAATCGTCCTCACTCTTCACGCCCTCCTCGGCACACTGCTTATTGTCACCGGCGTCTCCGTGGTCGTCCGAGCATCACTTGCCCGTCAGCCCACCTTGGTCGCGATCGCAACGATCGCCCTGAGCGCAATCCTCGTGGCATGGGTCTCCGGCGGTCGGTTTGTCGGTGACATGGGCAATGGAACTTCCCTCGCCATGGCCCTTGCGACCGGAGTTGCGCTTCTCTGCTACGCGACCATTCTGTTCATCACGCCCACGCTCCAGCCACATGCATGACTGCGAAGTGCGTTGGCGTCATTTTTGATTGAGGTCAACAGCATTACGAATCAGAGTTTGTAGGGCGGCCTGACTCACGGAGGTGCGTTTGTGAGTGCCCGGACGAGCTCCTGGGCGTAGAACGCCTCCCACCCTCCGTCGCGTGGTTCACTGGTGAACTCCTTATCGAGTTTGACGAGGAGATACACGAGCTCACTGCGCACCGGACGGGCCCCAAGGAGTGTCGGGAGCTCAGACAGATTGAGGAGCCAGTCCGCATACCAAGACGCCCAATCCGAATCGTTGCCATCGACGATCCGGTAAACGCGATGGTGGGTTTCTGCCGCCTCGGAGAGGAGGGCCTGGATCGCCTCGGTGTCCATGTGGCTCTTCACCCTCTGACGATACCGCGGGAACGCGTCGCGCAAGGCCAAATCGTCGCAGCTACCAAGGATTGCGCCGCTGCTTCGCCGCCATCACCGCGTCCTCGAGCGCCTCGAGGATGCGGTCATAGAAGCAACGTCGCGCCTCGTCGTCGGCGACGGTGTCGAGCGCCTGCCCTTGTCGGCGTGCCTCGATCCACGGGGGTGTGACTGCGAGGACCTCCTTCCCGTCGTATGCGACGTGCACAACGCTGTCATCGGCTTCGAGGACAGTGACACTCACCGAGCAGTCGATCCCGAGCGGGGAAATCACTTTCCACGACCATCCCCAGGACCGCTCGCGCGGCAAGCCGCCGCTGACCATGCCTGAGACATTGATCGGCTGGGACGGAAAGCCGGTGGCGAGGAGAGTTCGAATCGCCGCGTCAAGGTCGCGACCGATCCAGTTGGCAAGAGAAGGGGCGCGGTTGTCGAGATCGGGGAGCGGGACGTCAGCATGTGCCTCGCCGACCGCCTCGATGATGCCGGCGTGCCGCCGACAGTAACTCCGGTTGAAGACGATCCGGTGGTGCTCGGCACACCACCGCGTCGTGCAGTGTCGTTGCCTGCGATCGACGTAGAAGCAGGGTACGGTCGCCGGCACGATGCATCCCATTGACGAGCAGACGTCGCCATCGCCCGGAGGACCGGCTGGCGGCGGGTCGATCGGGGCCTCATCCACTATCCCCATCGGCGGCATGGTGGACTGTTGTCGAACGCCAACGCAACCGGCAGGTGATCGCATCCTTTTGCGCGTTCGTCGAATCGCGATGGATGGTGAGCCGCTTACTGATTCGTCCCTTCAGCAGCCTGTCTTGCAGCAGTATCCCCTCCCCGGCCGCGCAGTGCGAAGGCGAGGCCGACGGCGACGAGGGCGCCTAACGTCGGTCCGGCGACGTACACCCATGCATGCGAAAAATTGCCTCGGATCAGGTCCGGGGCCAAGGAGCGCGCCGGATTCATGGATGCCCCGCTGATGGGGCTGGCCCAGAGCCCGGCCAAGGCAATGTAGCCGCCGACTGCGATGGCCGATAGAGCCCCGACGTTCTGCGCACTTGCGGCAGTACCGAGAATCACACTGACCAAGCCCATCGTCAGCACTGCCTCGATGAACGTGGCTTGCACATCGTTGACCGAAGGCCCTGGGAGCGTTGCGCCAAACGTGCCTGTTCGGCCGAGGACCGCCCAGAGGAAGAGGCATGCGAGGACAGCCCCGAAGCCCTGAGCCACGATGTAGCTGGGAACTCGGCGCCAGGGGAAGTCGGACCGCAATGCGAAGGCAACGCTCACGACGGGGTTCAGGTGCGCTCCGCCAACCTTTCCCATGAAGAGGATCGTTGCCATGACCATCAGACCTGGTGCAGTGACGGCCGCCGACCGTGAGATGGGTACCCCGCTGACCGAGCCGACCACGCCGGCTCCCACCGCGACCAGCACCAGCAGGAAGGTGCCCAGAACCTCGGATACGAGCCGTCGCCATTCCATGGCGGGATCGCGGAAGTCCAGAATCCACGGCGGATCCGCCTGAGCATCACCGCCTCCATATGCTGAGCCCCGCTCCCCGTCAGCGTTTTCTGGTGCAGTCACGACCGGCGAGTATGAGCGGCTGGAAGGAAGGGAATCGGCTATCCATCGACCATCAGTCCCTTCAGAGGCCCGAGCAGCCTTGCAGACCTCCGAGAGACGGCAGGAAGTCGCCGCAGCGGTTGGCAGTATGGCGGTGGGTCGCTGAGGACTCGTCGCCACTGGGACTCGATCACCTCGACCGGATCGCGACCACTGCAATCGGATCCCAGGTGCTCGCTCCACAACTGTTCGCGCACTCGTTGAGCGAGGGCAGTGTCGTCCACGACGAGGTTGACCTCCGTGTCGTTGAACAGAGAATGCTCATTGAGATTTGCGGACCCTACGGTGAGCCACTCGTCGTCGATGATGCCGACCTTTGCATGGACATAGACACCCGGCTTCTCGCGCCCCGGTGTTCCAACTGTGCCGAACAACAGTCGATGGTCGCGGTCGGCGGCTTCGAGAACACTGAGTTGCCCGCGGGTATCGTCGTTCCCGTTGTTCGGTCGTCGCGGCAGCACCAGGACGAGGTGGAACTCATCCGTGGGCGGCCGTCGCAACTTCTCGCTCAGCAGCGCCACAACCTCGGCGCTCCAAAGAAACTGATTCTCGAGATACACGAGGCGGCGCGCGCGTCGCAAAGCTCCCAGGTACGCTTCGAGGAGGCTGAAATCGCCCTTCGGCAGATCCGGATATGTTTTATCCGGGACCGTGCGGACGACTTGCACGCGGCTTGAACCTGCCGGCGCGGGTGTGACGGGCTCGGGCAGCGTCTCTCCGGTCGTCGCGCGCCACCGCATCGCAAAATGCGCGGCGACGTCTGCAACCGCCGGTCCGGCGAGGCAGGCGGCGGCATCGTGCCACCCAAGCTGCGTCACCTTCGCGTGAGGCGCGCCGTCAAATCTATCGCCGGCGAGATCCGTGAGATCGATTCCGCCCACGAACGCAAGGATCCCGTCGATGATGACGAGCTTCTCGTGATGGCAATGCATCGGGCGGTTCCGCTTATCAAGGCCACCGCGAATCTGCGTTCCGCTCGTCAACCGCTGCATGAGCTGCCTCGCCTCCGCCCGCGTCGGGTGCATGACCGGAAGCGGTGCACCAGCCCAGGCGAGCACGCGCACCTCCACCCGCTGAGCAGCCTCGGAGAGAAGCTCTCGCAGCGTGACACGCTTGGGATCCCGCTCCACCGCAAAGTCAGGGTCCAATGTCCAACCCGCCACGTGCACGTGCGAACGTGCGCCGCGAATCGCCGTGACGATGGCCGGCAGCGCCGAATCCCCGTCGATGTGCACGTCAACCTGATTGCCCTCCCGGACGGGGCTCCCGCTACCCCAGTAGCTGGTACTCCGAAGCGCACGATCCCAGTCGAGTCGGTGCAGCCGGCGAAGGTGGTGCCGACGATTGGCATTTTCGATGAATTCCCCGAGGTGTCCATCTGCGCGGGAGACCAGTTCAGCGATCATCGGTGACCGCTTGGCCAGATCGACAAACTGGTGTCGTGAGCCGCCCGAGCGAAAGGCTCAAACAGGTCCACGCAACGCCCACAAGAAGGCCGCCGACAACATCGCTCGGCCAGTGAGCCCCGACGTAGATGCGGCTCAGTCCGGCAGCAGTAACCAGCAGCGCTGCGAGCATCCAGCAGACGATGTAAAGGGTGCGGGGCAGTCGATTGCGGGCAAGGAGCACCATCGCGAGTACGGTCAACCACACGAAGAATCCCACATGCCCGCTTGGATAGCTGTAACCGATGAGTTTCGAGGTCGTGTGTGCCACGCCGGTCGGTCGGGGCCTGTGGACGATGATGTTCACACCGTTATAGACAGCGGCGTAGATCGCAGAGAACGCAACCAGCGGAGTCGCCGGACGGCGAACGAGGAACGTGATGGCGATCACGGCGGCGCCGACGCCAATCCCCACGAATCCTGAGAACGCGGACACAAAGGTGTTGAACCAACCAAACGGGCCAACGCGGACCGACTGCACGGCGACCTCAATCGGACGGTCGAAGAAAAATGGCGCCGGGTGTGCAACCACAAGGATCGTGAGTAGTGCAAAGAGGACTCCGGCAACGATCGCTACCGTAAGCAGCGGCCGGTTGATATCTCCCGTGAGGCGGTGGAACCAAGCCGAGGCGCTGGGTCGGTGCGCCCGAGCAGCGAAGGCGGGGTTACGGTCCATAACATAATGTTATATCGTTCGTATCATGTTAGGTGCGGAGGCGTCTAGGTGAACACGGAATCCATCGACTCCTCGCCCGCCGCGGGATCCCAGGCCGCACAGGAGGTCCTGGCCGGCGAGCCCGGAGCGTCCGCACGCCGATGGCTCGGACCGATCTCGCTAGTGTCCTTTGCCCTTTTCGGCCTCATCACCGAACTCGTGGTGAGCGGTGTAACTCGAGCGGGCTTCGATATTCCCGTTGCACACGCCGTGCAGCACTTCTCCTGGGGTCCGCTGACGTACTGGATGACCCTGACGAACGTCACAGGCGGGCTGATCCAAGACGCGTTTGGCGTCGCAGTCGTGGTTGGGCTGTTCTTCTGGGACCGTCGAGCCGGCTGGTTGATGGCGCTCGGTGCGGTCGGAAGTCTTCTCGACCAGATCGTCAAGGTCTGGGTCGCGCGTGGGCGACCCACCGCCGATGTGGTCACCATCCTCAATCCGTCGAGTGGCTACAGCTACCCGAGCGGGCACGCTTTGTTCTTCACCTGGCTCGCCTTCATGCTGGCGGTCGCGATCGCGCCTCACGTCGGCCCGCGCTGGCGCGTGGTCACCTGGGGTGTGGCGGGCCTTGTGATCCTCTTTGCTTGCATCGGTCGGATCTGGGCAGGGGTGCATTGGCCGACCGATGTCATCGGTGGATTCCTGCTCGGCGTCGGATGGTCTGCCTTCATTCTCTGGCTCCCCGAGCGCTGGTTACCGACCCCGAGCGCACGCTGGGTTCAGAAGAGATGGCGCGCTTCGCCATGGAGACGCGCGTGAACTCGAGGCGGCGCCACGACGACGCGCCTTCTGATCATCAGCCGTGGTGCGAAAGCAGTCAACGACGCATCCCAACGCATGATGGATGCTGCATTTCCGAAGTACGCGCGGGTCGACTTCGATCCTCGATACGACTTCGGAACCGTGACGGACGATGCGACGGTGCTCGTCGCGGGTGGTGACGGCACCGTCGGCGTGGTGGCAAGGGCTCTCGCAGGGTCCCGGCGCCGACTTGGCATTCTCCCACTCGGCACGTTCAACAACTTTGCATCCGCTCTTGCGATTCCCTCGGCGCTGGATGAGGCAATCGCCGTGATCCGAAAGGGCGCGACCAGGCCCGTGACCCTCGGTCGTATCAACGGAAACTATTTTCTTGAGGCAGCTGCAATCGGCATCTTCGGCGATGCTATCGTGCTCGGCGAGAAGGTCAAAGAGCGAGCATTCGGCGATCTCGCACGCGAACTCGGAGCCCTTCTCAACGCGGAGTCTTCTCATTCGAAACCCGTGGGGCGTTTGCCGCTCACGGGCGAAGCCGCTCGTTGGTGTTCACGAATACACCGACCACCGGCGCACAACTCCACGTTGGCGACACGGATCCGAAGGATCCGTTTCTGGAGCTGAGCTTCAAGGTCGGGGCGTCGCGTGCTGACCTTGTTAGTCGAGTCGTCGCGTCCGCCGCCGGGGGTAGCGCTCAGGACGTTGAGGGCCTGACGTTGCAATTCCACTCGCTGACGATCAGCACGAAGCCGAGGATCGGAGTGATCGCTGACAGTAAACGCATCGGTCGAACGCCTGTGACCGTCGAGGCGGTTCCCGCTGCACTGCGCGTCATCGTGCCCAGATGAGCGGTAAGGCGTCCGCCCCGGCCCGCCGCCATCGTCGCCGCAGCCGCAAGCGAGCAATCGAACCCGCCGCGCATGAAGTGCAGAAACAAGCCAAGACAGTTGCCACCAACCCTTGGGTGGAACGCGCCGCGCGCCTCGGTTACGTCGTTCGTGGGGTCATCTACGGAACGATGGGCGTCCTCGCTCTCGGGCTGGCCGTCGGAGTGGGCTCCGATACCGCAGACCAGCGCGGTTCGCTCGCGATCCTGGGCGCAAATGCCGTGGGGCGAATCCTCATGCTTGCCGTCATCGTCTCGCTCATCGCCTACTCGGGGTGGGGGCTCATCCGCGCCATCTACGATCCGCTTCACCGAGGGAGCGATCCTGCCGGTATCGCGTCGCGCATCGGCTTCGCTTGGAGCGGCCTCAACTACGCGGCGCTCGCACTATTCGCCGCCGGACTGCTGCTCGGAGGGTCGAAGAACACCGGCGGCGATGCAGTCCAGAAGATGGTCGCGTGGGCGATGCAACTCCCCGCCGGAACGGTCATCGTCATCGTCGCCGGCGTGATTGGGATTCTCGGAGGACTAGGACAGTTTGCGGATGCCTACAAGGCCGGATTCCGGAAAGACTTGAAACGCAACCAGATGAACTCGCGCGCAACGGGTCACGGTCGATGGGCTCGGTCGCTTTGGCATGGTTGCGCGCGGCGTCATCTTCGGCATTGTTGGGATCTTCGTTTTAGTTGCCGGTCTTCACCACGACCCGCAGGATGCGCATAGCTTCGGCCCGGCATTCGCGGCGGTGGCTCGGGAGCCTATGGGCCACGTTTTGCTCGCGATCGTTGCTCTTGGTTTCATCGCGCTCGGCCTGCATTCGTGGGCCAACGGCCGCTGGGTGCGCATGCCCGCGGGTTAGCCACGCAAGACCCCGAAACACCTTTCACCGCCCACCACGGCACACGGTGGCTCACATCTCGAGTGGGACCTTCAGTAGTACGCCGGTGCGAGATCCACCTGTACTGGATCGTGCGCGCAGAACTGGCCGCCCTTGACCACCATTGGTGCCCCACGAGCGACAGGCGGCGTTTTGCAGAGCCTGCTCGGCACGACCAAGCGTCATCCAGGACGGGACCACCCAGGTCACGTATAACGGCCATCCGCTGTATTACTTCATCGCCAACTCAGCCGCGGGCATGGCGAACGGCGAGGGGATCGGTGCCTTCGGGGCTCGCTGGGAAGTCATCAACGCCGCAGGCATGGGCGTCGTCAAGTGACCTTGTCGAGCTCTATTGACCCGCGTGGCTCGTACATGGAGACTCGGGAGTTGCCGACCACCATGGAGGACCCGTTTGATGCCACACGAGCTGAGAAATGTCGCAACCGAATTCTTTGCGGCGCTTGACGCCCTGGATGCTGATCGGATGACGCAGATGTTGACGGAGGACGTCCAAAGTGTCGACGAGGGCTCGCGACGCTGGCTGCGCGGCAGAGGCGACATCGTCAATTACCTCCGCGAACTGATGCCCGCGGTGAGTGACGTCGGGACGCAACTTCGAGACACGGAGGAGCGCATTTGGGGGGAAACAGGAGTACTGACCTGTTGGATCGACCAGGACTACACGATGAACGGCACCCCGCATCACATCTCCGCTCCGACCACGTTGATCCTCCGCCGCGACGGCGGCGCCTGGAAACTGGTGCTCTGGCATTCGATCCCTCTTCCCGAGCAGGAGTAGACACGCCCTTCCTGGTTCGACGGAGGTCGCGCTGTCGTCTCCAGCCCTTGATTAAGTTCCAGGACGCATATGAGACAGGACGCAGGCGTCAGGCCTTGCTCCACTTTGTGCCGTTCCAGTGCTCGATCAGGGTAGCGGCGCTGCTGTCGGTGGTTGTCGAGGAGTAGCCGCCGACGGCCCAGGCGTCCGATGGCGAAAGCGCGCTCGCAGCTAACAGGACGGAGGTGGGACCGTTGTAAACGGTTGTCTGGCCCGGGCTCGGGCTGCTGACCCTGCTCCACTTGGTGCCTTCCCACGGCAGGACGAATGTCTTGGTCCCGCCAGCGCTGGCGCTCCCCACGGCCCCCACGGCCCACACATCAGAGCTCGAATCCGCACTGACTCCCGAGAGATACGTCGAATCGGAGGGTGGACTTGGGCTGGCGACCCTGCTCCAGCGGGTCCCGTTCCATTTGCAGGATCAAGGACTTGGCGACCGTACCCGCTGTTTGGGGATCGAACGATCCGACCGACCAAGCGTCAGTCGCCGAGATCGCGCTGACTGCAGCCAACGTCGTGGTGTTGTCTATTCCGGTCGTGCCCCCCGGGTTCGGGGTTGCGACCTTGTTCCAGGAAGCGCCAGTCCAGCGCAGACCGAGCGACACAGACTGGACATCGGGCTTCACCGGACGGTACGAACTGCCGACCGCTACGCAGTACCGGAGGAGACCGTGCTCACGCCGCTGAGACCTCCGGGCGTGGAGGTGGCATACATCGTCCACGAGATACCGTTCCAATGCAGGATCAGCGGAACACCCGTGTTGAAGCTCGGCGCGTTGGTCATCTCGTCCCCGACCGCCCACGCGTCGGTCGGCGATATCGCGCTCACGGCGCTCAACCCGCACTGCGGGCCGCCGGGCGTGGTGCAGGGATTGGGAAACGCGGTCTGGGTCCAGTTGACCCCGTTCCAATGCAGGAGCAGGCCATTTTCCAGAAAGTCAGATTTTCCTGCAGTCGAAGGCGTCGTGTACGTTCCAACCGCCCAGGCGTCGGTCGGCGAATCGGCGCTGACTCCGTTCAGTGCATTTTGGTCGTACGCACTCGTCACTCCGCCCGGGTTCGGGCTTGGGACGGTTATCCAGCCGATGCCGTTCCAGTGCATCGTGAGCGTTGCGAACGCGCCGGTCGTCCCTGACAAAAAGTCACCGACGGCCCAGGCATCCGAAGGCGGAATCCGCGCTCACGCCATCCAACGAGCCGTTGACACCCGATCCGAGGACCGTGCCACTGGAGGCAGCATGCGACGTCGCCGCAGGGGAAACCACTACCGCTCCCAGAGACAAAACGAGCGCGGTAACAAACGACCCGGTCTGGCGTCGCCCCATCTCAATCTCCTTCCCACGGTCGTCTTCTTGCGACCGAGATTCGACTATAGGTGGAAACGCTCCAATTCGTCCATACCGAGAACTCCGGGATAGTTGGGCAGCTTGGAAGACTTGACGGGGACAGCAAAACTCCAGCAAAGCTGGATGCGACATCACACGAAAACGCGGAGCGCCAGGTATGGAAATGAGCTCTCGTACGTACCCGTTGGCCTGGACGTCATTGTGACTGGCTGATCCGTGGACGGCTCATTCTGTATTCCATAATGTGGTGCCGAGGGACAGGATCGAACTGTCGACACCAGGTTTTTCAGACCTGTGCTCTACCAACTGAGCTACCTCGGCGATCCGCGACGCAGTGTAGCGGCAGACTGCGGCGCCGCCCCTCTCGGTCTTGCGGTGGATTCGGGCGGACGGGCCGCCCGTACAATCAGCCAATGGCCCGGGTCATCCACGTTCGCGTTCGCGGGGTCGCCGCCGCCGACCGGGATCGATTACAGGACCGGTTCTCCGAACTGATCAACAGCAGGGAATGGCGCGATCAGCTCCCCTGGCTGGCCGACGCCGGGTCCACCGACCTCTTTCCACAACTCTTCTTCGACCAGGCGCTCGCGGCCGATCTTCGCGATGACCCGCAGGGCGCCGATCTCTCCGCCGCCGGGTTCATCCGGGTCGCCGGCGACGAGACCGACGCCCTCGCGCTCGTCTTCGTCCTTCGCGATCTGTCCGAGCGGTTCTCGTGCCGCGTCGGGATCCGGGACCCCGACAACCCGATCGCCAAGCTCCGGATCGTCGACCTGGCGAACGGCAGGCTCGCCGATCAGCGGGCGCTGGAGTTGATCCTGGTGCGCCGTCCGATCTTCAAGCGAATGCGCGACGGCAACCGGATCGAGATGTACCCGCCGCGGGCGCTCGGGAGCGCCTTCGGGACGATCGAAGGGGCCGACGGCGAGCGCCGCGCCTGGAGTTTCCTCGTCCACGGCATGCGCGACTCGCGGCCAAGCTTCCTCGAAGCAGAGGCGGAGGCGATGCGGATGTGGCGCGGCCTCCGCTTCCTCGAGTGAGGGCTGTCGTCCAGCGGGTCTCGCGGGCGAGAGTTGATGTCGATTCGGAGACGGTAGGCGCCATCGACGCCGGCCTCTGCGTGCTCCTCTCGGTCGGACCCGCGGACGATGTCGCGGTGGCGCAGCGCTTCGCCGGCCGCATCGCCGGGCTGCGGATCTTTCCCGACGCCGATGGCCGGATGAACCTTGATCTGGCAGCGTCCGGCGGTGCTGTGCTCGTCGTGAGCCAGTTCACGCTCCACGCGGACACCTCGCGGGGTCATCGCCCGTCGTTCATCCGCGCGGCGCCTCCAGTCCTCGCACACGAGCTCTACGAAACCTTCGTGGCAGCCCTGCGCGAGCTCGGCCACCGTGTCGAGACAGGGCGCTTCGGCGCCCACATGGCGGTCGACCTCGTCAACGACGGTCCGGTCACCCTGGTCCTGACCAGCGCCGAGTCGGACTGGCCCGCCGACGCGGGATAAGGCTCGGGATCAGCCCGCGCGACGTGCCCGGAGCGCCGCCAGTTGCTCGTCCTCGCCACCGGCTCCCGAATAGCGCAGGAGTTCGGGAGGCCTGCCGCCGGTGCCTGCGGGCGACCGGAAGCGCGGGACCCTGAGCCGCAGCGCCGCAACCTCGGTGTCACGGACAGGCCGGAGCACGCCGGAATCGCGCAATTCCTGGATCCGGCGCCGGAAGGTCCGCTCGCTGCCCTCGGGGCCGCCGTGGAGCGCCACATGAAGACGGAGCAGGTCATCGCCGGTGAACACCTCGCCCACGAGGGCAGCCGCTCCAGCGAGCTGCCGAGTATCGGCACGGAGCCGGTCGAGGGCGGCACGCAGCGCGGTGGCGCCAGGTGCATCGAGATGGAGCCCGCGTCCGGTCGCCGACCAGACCCCGGGGCCTGGGACGGCGCCGTACGGGGCTGCCGCGTAATACCAGACGGTCACGCTCCGCGAACGCGCCGGATCGTCCTCGACACCGACCAGGTGGAGGCGCTGCGCTCCACGGGTGCCCCGGCGGACGCCGAGATCGATTCCCGCCTCGGTGGCGGCCCGTAGCGCCGCTTC
Source organism: Candidatus Dormiibacterota bacterium (assembly GCA_963791435.1). Classification (GTDB taxonomy): domain Bacteria; phylum Chloroflexota; class Dormibacteria; order Aeolococcales; family Aeolococcaceae; genus Palsa-851. The sequence continues at coordinate 43,001 of CAWBSL010000002.1, read as the reverse complement.
CGCGAACCGCTCCTTGGGGCCGAGATCGCCCGTCGGTAGCATGCGCTTGAGCGTGAGCACGTGCAACGCCCGGCTCGCCGGGGTCCCGGGCTCAGGATCGAACCCGAAGACGGCAACCCCCGCGCTCAGCGCCGCCATAGCTCCCTTGGTCATGCTCCGGCCTCCTCCAGACTCGGTTTTCGTTATGGAAGATGATGGCACGAACTGAGCAAATTGTGCCACTAGGAGTTGAGGTTTCCCCCTCCCCGATCTCGCCGCGCCCTGCCGGCCTAGTCCGTGAGCGGGGGTGGCGAGGCGGCTGGACGGGTCCAGCTGACGGCCGGATCCTCCTCCGCCTGGTCCTTCGATCCGGTCAGGGCGCGGCTCCAGCTGACCACCATCCTAGCGCCGCCGAGCGGCGAGGTGGACACTTCCCAGCGACCGTGGGTGTGCCGCACGACCGCATCTGCGATCGCCAGCCCGAGGCCTGATCCGTATCCCTGGTCGATCGCACGATGGAAGCGATTGAAGATCTTGCTGCGCTCGTCCTCGGGAATGCCGGGGCCCGAGTCATCGACGATGAGACGAACCCGATTGCCGTCGGCCCCGACACTGACACCCACGACACCGCCTTTGGGCGCGTACTTGCAGGCGTTGTCGAGCAGCACCCCAAGCAGGCGGTCGAGCCACTCCGATGAGCCCATCACGACGAGTGGGCCGAGCCCGACGGACATCTGGAGCGTGATCCCCCGGCTCTCCGCGACGGCCTCGAAGCGCTCGGCAGCCTGGGAAACGATCACGCCCAGCTCCACGGGCTCCGGAGCCGGACGTCCCTGCGGCGTGTCGACCCGGGCCAGCCAGAGCAGATCGTCAACGAGGCGGCGAATTCGGCCGCTCTCGGACCCGATGCGACGGAACGCGTTCTGGTACCAGCCGGGGTCGCGATCCTGGCTGAGCGCGAGGCTCGTCTGAGCCTCGATCACCGCCAGAGGCGTTCGCAGCTCGTGGGACGCGTCGGCGGTGAACTCGAGTTGCCGTTGCCGAGCAAGCTCGATCGGAGCGCCAACCCGGCGGCCGACGATGCAGCGTGCCAAAGAAGACCAGCAGCAGGACACCGAACCCGGCCACGGTCTCGGTGATGATCAGTGACGACCGGGTCTGGGAGATGGAATCGACGTTGTATCCCACGACCAGCCGGGCCGGGCCGGTCACCGGGCCGATCGAGGTGTATGGAAGTGTGACGACGCCGAGCGACGTTCCCACGATGCGGACATCGACCCCCCGAACAGTCGGTCGTGATCGCGTCGCTGACCTCAGCATCGGAATTGGGCAGCATCGTCCCGTCCGCAACACTGCTGATCTGGGTCCCCGACGGCAGCACCCCGGGAGGGAAAAAGTACCAGAACAGCGTCGGCGAACCAAGGCCTCCTTGTTCGTCTCGCCCACCTGATTGACCGTGTTGCGGTAAGGGAGGTGCTGTGGGAGGCGGTAGTACGCCATCGCCTCCCCCAGCTGAGCGTCCACCTGGGCGGTGAGGTTGTTGGTGACGAACACCACCACCATCACGGCGACGATCGCGTACACCACCGCCACCAGCCCGGTGCTGATCATGGCCACCCGAAGCGAGGCGACATTGACCCGCTCGAGCCGCCGGTTCACGCCTCCTCCAGTCGGTAGCCGGCCCCCCGAACCGTGACGATGCTGACGCCCGCGTTGGGCAGCTTGGCGCGGAGGCGGCTCATCTGGACGTCGATGGCGTTGGATCCGAGCGGCTGGGTCTCGTCACGCCAGGCGTGCTCGGCGATGGCCTTGCGATCGACGACCGCGGGCGAGCGCCGCAGGAGGAGTTCCAGGATGTTGAACTCCGTCGACGTGAGATTCACCGAGGCACCGCGCACCTGGATCTCGCGGCGGGCGGGATCGAGCGTGAGCGCGCCGCGGCTGATCGATGGGCCGTCAACGGTGCGCGGGCCGCCGCTGCAGCGCCCGGATCCGGGCGACGAGCTCCCCGAAGTCGAAGGGCTTGATCAGGTAGTCGTCCGCGCCGGCGTCGAGGCCCTCGATGCGATCGGACGGGGTATCGCGCGCGGTGAGCATGAGCATGGCCGTGGGCCGGTTGTTCTTGCGCGCCCAGGCCACCACCTCGAGGCCGCTGACGCGGGGCATGCGCCAGTCGATCACGGCGACGTCGTACTCGTAGAAGCGGAGCTGATCGATCGCCTCATCGCCCGCCGCCACGGCGTCGACGAAGTAGCCGGCCTCCTCGAGGCCCTGGGCAAGGACCTCCCGGAGCCCGCGATCGTCTTCCGCAACCAGAACGCGCATCAGTTCACCAGGCTAGGCGCTCGAGCCGCTTCCGCCGCCACCGGACCCACCACCGCCGAAGCCGCCGCCACCAAATCCACCGCCGCCGAAGCCGCCGCCACCGAACCCGCCGAAGCCGGCGGTGCACCCATTGGCAGTCGCAGGCGAGATCGTCAGCGCACGAGCAGCCACGGTGCCGGAGCTGTCCTTGGTGCCGATCGCCGTCACGCACTCACCGGTCTGGAGCGCGGCGTGGCCTGGATGACCGTCGACGTGGTCACCTTCACCGTGGTCGGAACTGTAATCGTCTCGGTCGTGCCGGTGGCCTCCGTGAGCGTCACCGATGTGCCTGTGACCGACTTGACCTGGCCGCGGGCGAACGTCAGTCCGGCGATGCCCTGCCGGCGGCGAGAAGCTCGGCCGCGGTGAAGCACCGGGGCGCGGAGTGAAGGTTCCCCCACCGCCTCCGAACCCTGTGGTTGCGCACGAGCCGTTCACCGGCTTGTTGAGGTGACCGTCGTCGCAGTGAGCGCCCCGGTCGCGTCCTTGCGTGCCTGTGGCCGTGATGCACGAACCGGCAGTGATGTCCGCGAGGGTGCCGGTGCTCGTCTGGGTGATCGTCGTCGTGGACGCGTACGTCACGGTCGAATCACCGGTGGTGCCACTGAGGATCAGCGTTGAGCCGTTGATCTGGACCAGCTGACCGAAAGCCGCGTTGCCGTTCCGGGTGAAACCGCCGCGGCCGCGGGCTGACGACGATGGAGATGGCGTCGAGCCGCCACTGGCTGCGGCGCTGCCGCAGGCGACGACGCCGAGACAGGCGGCGAGGCCGACGGCACCGAGAAAGGCACGGTTCATGAGGTGGTTCCTCCCAACAGGATGACAGCGTTCGAGGTCATTCGGCTCGCAGTGCGGCAATCGGCGCGAGGCGAGCGGCGCGCGCGGCCGGGTAGACACCAAAGATCAGGCCAACTCCGGCCGCAACTACGACGGCGATGATCACCGGTGTCGGTGTGATCGTCACGGCGATGTTCGGCGAGGCGCGGCACGAGGACTCCTGCCAGCAAACCGGCGCCGACCCCGAGCACGCCTCCGACGAAACTGAGCGTGGCCGCCTCGATGAGGAACTGGCGGAGCAGGTCGCGCGGCGTGGCACCGAGCGCCTTGCGCAGCCCGATCTCCTGCGTCCGCTCGGTGACCGACACCAGCATGATGTTCATCACGCCGATGCCGCCGACGAGCAGCGAGATCGCCGCAACGCTGGCGAGCAGAATCGTCAGTGTTGTCGTGACCGATGCGGCTGTGCTTGCCAGCGTCGACGCCGACGTGATGCTGAAGTCCGCGGCCGCCGTGTTGGTGATGTGATGCGTCTGCAGGAGGAGTTGATCGGCCTCGAGATACGCGGAGCCGATCGTTGCGCGTGCTGGTCGCGCTGAGCAGGATCCGCTGCACGGAGTTGGGGCTGCCGCCGGTGATCTGGTCCTGCGCGGTGGTGATCGGCACCACTGCGAGGTCGTCGCTGTTGACAAATCCAGTGCTGCCACTTGCGGTCAGGAGCCCGATGACGTCGAACGGCGCGCCGGAGATGCTCACCTGCGAGCCGACGGTGACGCCGAGCTCCTCGGCGGTGGTCTGCCCGAGCACGACGACCTGCGCATGTTCGTTGACCTGCTTCTGCGTGAAGAAGACTCCCGTCGGAGAGCGTGCGCGCGTTGGCCATGAGCCATCCGGGACTGCTGCCCTGCACGGTCGTTGACCAGTTGGAGCTCGTGCTGACCAGCGTGGCGGACCCTTCGACGACCGGCGCGACAGCCGCGACGTCGGGCACGTCCGCCTTGTCCTCGAGGCCCGGCGACGTCCTCCATGGTGAGGGTGTTCGCCGAGCCGGAGCCGCCGCGAACCCCGAAGCTCGATGTGCTGCTCCCGGGCGAGATCGTCAGGAGATTCGTACCGAGCGCGGCGATGCGCGAGTTGACCGAATCGGCGGACGCGGTACCGATGCCGACGGTGCAGATCACCGCAGCAACGCCGAAGAGAATGCCGAGTGTGGTGAGGATCGAGCGCAGGCGGTGACCGAGCAGACCACGCAATCCGGTGTCGAACGTGCGCAGCAGGCTCATGCGGCGACCCGATCTCTGAGATGGCCGTCGGCCATCTCGACGACACGTTCGGCCACGCTCGCGACGTTTGGATCGTGGGTGATCAGGACGATCGTGTGGCCCGATTTGTGGAGCCCCGTGAGAATGTCGAGCACCTCACGGCTCGCCTTGGAGTTGAGGTTCCCGGTGGGCTCGTCAGCGAGGATCATCGTCGGGTCGGTCACGAGTGCACGCGCGATTGCAACGCGCTGCTGCTGACCGCCGGAGAGCTGGTTGGGTCGGTATTGCACACGACTGCTCAGGCCCACCTGGGCAAGCGCATTCAGCGCGGTCTGCTTGCGATCCCGCGCCGCGCGATACAGCAGCGGCAACTCGACGTTGCGCCAGGCCGACATCGACGAGAGCAGATGAAACTGCTGGAACACGAATCCGATGCGGCGATTGCGGATGCTCGCGAGCTCGCGCTCGTTCATGCTCGCCACGTCCTCGCCGGCGAAGAGATACTCGCCGCTCGTCGGGACGTCGAGGCATCCGAGGATGTGCATGAGCGTGGACTTGCCGGAGCCCGACGGCCCCATCACCGCGAGGAAGTCGCCCTCCTTCACGAGGAGCGACACGTCCGTCGACCGCTCGCACTGTCGCATCGCCTTCGCCGTAGACCTTGCTCACGTCGACGAGGCGGATGATCTCCGCGGCCACGTCAGCCCCCGGCGCGGGTGCCGCCGCCACCAGCGAAGCCTCCCCCGCCCCCACCGAAGAAGCCACCGGCCGCCGGTGAGGCTGCGTCCGGTGCCGGTCGTTGATGACGGAATCGTGCTCGTGATGGTCGCGATCACGACCGTCGTGACCGACCTTCACGCCGGAGAGGATCTGCGTGAGCGTTGCGTCAGCCGCACCGACCGTCACGGCGACTGGGCACCGGCTTGCCGTTGACGAAGAGCGTCCACGGTGCTGCCGACGCCGGTGGTGTGCACCGCGCTCGTGGGAACGGTCGTGACTCCGATGACCTGGTTGATGATCACGCTCACCGACGCTGACATTCCCGGGCGCAGCGACGGGCTCGCACCGCTGAGCACAACCGTGACCGGGAAGCTCGCAACGCCGGACGTGACCGTCGCCTCCTCAGCAACCTCCGTCACCTTGCCGGCACAGCTTCGCTGGACCCGGCGGCGACAACCTCGGCCGGCTGGCCGATCGCGATCTCGTTGACGAGCGTGTCGCTCACCGATCCGGTGACCTCGAAGACGCCCGGCGTGATGATCACGATGGCGTGGGTGGAGGTGCCGCTCGAGCCGGAGGAAGCGCCGCCGGTTCCACCACTCGCGATCTCCTCACCGTCGGTGACGTTCACCTCTTCGACGATGCCGCCGGACGGCGCCTTGAGCGTCGCGGCGTTGACGGCGGCCTGCGCACTGGTGACGTTGACCTGGTCGATCTTCGACCTGGCTCTCGTCCATGGCGATCTGCGCGGACGTCGACGACGAGCCGTCCTCGAGCGCCGCGAGTGACGACTTCGCGTTCTCCCACTGCACCTTGTCGGCGTTGACCTGGTCCTGGGCCTGGTCGTCGCCCTGAGTCCCCTTCACCTCGGACGCCTGCCACTGCTGGTAGTCCTGGGTGACTGCTGCCTCGTCCTGCGGGCAGGGCGGCGTCGTGTCGCCCGGTGTGCAGCCGTCGGTGGTGGCCTGCGCCTGCGCGGCGGTATACGCGCTGTATGCCTGCGCGGTCTGCTGGGCATTGACGGCTTTCGTGTCGGACAGGTTCGTGATCGCCGACTGGTACGACACCTCCGCGCTGTTGACCTGGCCTTCGGCCTGGGACAGGCTCGAGGCCGATGTGCCCGCTCGCGCAAGCGAGAGATTCGCCTCGGCGCCCGGCGAGAGTCGCATTCGCCTGCGTCGAGGCTGTCATCGACCGTGGTCGGATCCTGGGTGGCGAGCACCTCGCCGGCAGTGACGGTCTGTCCGGGTTGCACGTTGACGGCCGGTCACCTTGCCCGCGCCCTCGAAGTCGAGGTCCGTCTCGCCGTCCGGAGCGAGGTTTCCCGAGAGTGACACCGTCTGCGTCACCGTTCCCAGCGTCGCGACGCCGGTCCGATACGAGACGCTCGCCGGGTCACCGCGCGTCAGCAGGAAGGCCCCTGCGCCCGCTGCGATGAGCACGACGACGATGCCGATGATGAATGGCTTGCTGAGCAAGCGACGCTTCACGTTGAACAACTCCCAAAACCCGCTGCCACACCAACGACCGGCGCTGATCGTCGCGCGGGCATCCTTTCGAGAGAGTGACGGTTCGCGGACACGCGGCAACCGCTGCTCACGCCGCCGATCGTCGCCCTGTGGGCGGAGCAGGGATCGAACCCGCGACCTCCTCGGTGTAAGCGAGGCGCTCTAACCAGCTGAGCTATCCGCCCGAACCGACTGTATCGCTGGGAGCCGTCAATTGCTCGACGCTGCCATCACTGTGCCCCACGAACACCTGGCTCGCCATGCCGACGAACAGCCCGTGGCCCGCAACCCCGGGGACCGATCCGATCAGCGCCGCCAGCGCAGCCGGGTCCTCGACGTCGGTGAAGTCACTGTCCGCCACAAGGTTGCCGTTGTCCGTCATGAACGGCCGCGCCCTCGGCATCGCTCCGCATCGAGAAGTCGAGCGAGGTGCGCTCGGCAAGCGTGCGCAGCGTCCGTTCACTCCCGAACGGGACCATCTCCACGGGCACGCGGCCCCGGAGGTGGGACATGTATTTGCTGTCGTCGACAATAACCACGAAGCGAGCGGCAGCCGCAGCGACGATCTTCTCGCGCAGCATCGCGCCGCCCCTCCCCTTGATGAGGCTGCAGCATGGGGTCGACACTGTCCGCGCCGTCGACGTCGAGGTCGATGCCGTCGGCGCCCAGTTCCTCGACCTCGATGCCGTGTTCGTGCGCCAGCTTCGCGCTGGCCACAGACGTGGCGACGGCCCGGATCGTCAGGCCCTGGCGTACTCGCTCCGCGACGCCGACGATGAACCAGTGCGCAGTCGTCCCGGTCCCGAGGCCGATGCGCATGCCATCCTCGACAAGCGGCACCGCGGCCTCACCTGCCGCCCTGCGTGCGGCGTCAACGTCCACCCGCGCAGCGTCCCTCGTCAGGACGCGAGCCGTCTGCTCAGTTCGCCGGATGTTGTGGTGACAGCATCGCGATGGAGCCCGTCCGGCTGGCGCATGAAGCGCTCCTGAACGACGAAGACCGCTTCGATGAGCTCGGCAGCCGAGGTACGTGGACGAAAAGCAACCCCGCGGCGCCGAAGCGACACGAGGACCCTAGTGGGAATTGGACCGCCGCGAAGATTCACTTCCTCGAGCTGTGTCAGCAGCCCATCGAGCTCGCACAGCGTTTCGCGTCGCTGCACACGTTGTCGTTCCTCTTCTGCTGACCACACCAATTGATTGAGGACGCGGTTTCGGACGAAGGTGGCCATGACGCTCCCCTCGGCGCGTCCACCGGGTTCGGGGGTTTGATGTGACGTAGGGTGTGTCGGACCGAACAGATGGACGTCCTGTGGCCGCGATCCTACCGATTTGTGGGCCATTTGCATAGCGGAACACATGTTCGCCTGTGCATACAGCAAAAAGGGCGGCCCCGCAAAGAGGAGCCGCCCTTTCGGTTGGGAGGGGAGAACGTCTAGCCGAGCAGGGTCAGGATGCTGTTGACCTCGGTCCACGCACCATGGAGATCCGTGGTCGCGGTCGCGATGTTCTGGCGTGCGCTCTTCAGGTCGGCCTGGTTGCCGGGCCATCCGGACGGCACGAGGTTGATGACCGACGCCGTCACGCCGGAGATCGAAGTGTGCGAAGCAGTGACCTTGCCGGTGAGGCTGTTCAGGTCCGCTTGCGCCTCGGCCTTGACCGACGCGGACATCGTCGAGGTGTTGATGAGGTTCTGCAGCTCGGGGATCACCGTCTCGAAGGCGCTGTCCACCTTGCCGACACCATCGGCCGCGATGACCTCATGGATCTTCGGATCCTCCATGACATACACGCGGTAGTCCGTGACGATCAACCCGCAATCGGCGACCACCTTCGCGTAGGTCGTGTCGCCCTGGATCGTCGCGTCGAGATTGGTCAACCCGGTCTTGTCAGCGCTGATCTGTCCCTCGAGCGTCGACTGGTCGCTGCCGGTCAGCGCCACCGAGGTCTCGACGAACGTGTCGTCCGCGGAGAGCACCGCCAGGCGCCGTTGCACGCCGATGTTGCAGAGGGATTTGACGCCGCTGAGCAGCGCGGGGCTGGCCGAATTCGTCGGCGTGGGACTCGGGAGCGACGCCGCGTCAACCGCGACCGACCCGGCAAGTCCGAGGCCGGCGGTCACCGTGAGGGTGGCCAGGCCACGTGCAATCATTCGAGTGTTCATTGGGCTGGATTTCCTTCACTGGTGCTCAGTCCGGCGTTGGCGGCGTTCAACTGCCCGTCGATGGTGCTGAGCTGGTTGTCGATGCTGCTGACCTGCTGGTTGATGGCGCTGGTGTCCGGCGTCGCAACCGGCGTCGGCGTGGGAGCCGCGGTGGTGACGCCGGCCGGCGCGGTGGGCGGTGGCGCCGCGGCGCTGGTCAGACGAGCGGCGCCGCATCCGGCGACCGCCACGACGGCGAAGCCGCACAGGACGCTGTTCCTGAGCGCCGAGAGATTGGGCATCGGTCTGTCTCCTTGGGTGCCAACGGCGGATGTTTCCATCCAACCATCGAGCCAACCCCGGAACCTGAGACCTGGCGGTGACGACGCTGAGAAAGCCCTGAGGCGAGGTCAGGCGGCGCTTGCGGCTGGGCTGTCCGAGCGCAGGACCGCCGTGAGCGGTCCCGCGTCGTCGAGGCGACGCCCGAACGCGGCGGCGAGGCAGCCCGCGAGCACCGGAGCGACCAGCGCAGGCGTATGGCCGGGCGCACCGAGCGACTCCAGCGACGCCACCCCGGATCCCGTCGATCCCGCAGGGAATGATCCTGTCGAACCAACCGAGGTCCGTCGCCACGTTGAGGGCGACGCCGTGGCTGGTGACTCCGCCGGCGAGCTTGACCCCGATCGCGCCGAGCTTGTCATTGCCCGCCCAGACACCTGTGTACGGCGGGCGGCGAGTGACCTCGACGCGGTAGGAGGCGGCGGTCGCGATGAGTGCCGCCTCGAGGGCGCGGAGGTAGTGGTCCACGTCGCCATGGGCGGGATGACCCGGGATCGGGAAAACCCCCGCGAGCCGGACGATCGGGTACGCGACGAGCTGGCCGGGGCCGTGAAAGGTCACCGAGCCGCCGCGATCGACCTCCAGGAACTCGGCGCCCGCGGCGATGAGCGACTCGCGACCTTCGCCGAGATGCCGGGCCTCGCCCTGGCGGCCCATGGTGTACACGGGCGGATGCTCGAGCAGCAGCACGGCGTCGTCTGCGAGCTCGCCGCTTCTCCGTGCCAGCGCGACCGTCCGCTGCAGCTCCCAGGCATCCTGGTATCCGACCGTCCCGAGCCACGCCCAGCGCAACGCCGGCGCTTCGGTCTCAGCGCTCATCCGGCGTGCGCAGCGACCGCCTGCTCGTGCGCGTGGTAGCTGGAGCGGACGAGTGGTCCCGACTCGACGTGCTTGAAGCCGAGCGCCTTGCCGTATGCCTTGAGCTCGGCGAACTCGTCCGGATGCCAGTAGCGGATCAACGGGTGGTGCTTGAGCGAGGGGCGCAGGTACTGGCCGATGGTGATGATCTCGATGTCGTGGGCGCGCATCTGGTCGAGCAGCTCCTTGACCTCGTCCATCTCCTCGCCGAGCCCGACCATCAGGCCTGACTTGGTCCGGCTCCGAGGTTCGATTCGCTTGGCCACCTGCAGGAGTTCGAGGCTCCGGTCGAGCTCCGACTTCGGCCGCACCCTCCGGTAGAGGCGGCCGACCGTCTCCACGTTGTGGTTGAAGATCTCGGGGACCTCGTCCATGACGGTCGCGAGGGCCGCGTGGTCGCCCTGGAAGTCCGGCGTGAGTACCTCGATGGTGGTTCCCGGCGAGAGTGAACGGATCGATCGAATCGTCGCCGCGAACACGCCGGCCCCACCGTCGGCGAGATCGTCACGATCGACGGAGGTCACCACCGCGTGGCGAAGCCCCATCGTCGCGACCGCCTCCCCCACCCGGCGAGGCTCGTCCCAGTCGATGTCACCCCCGCGTTTGCCGCTCTTCACCGCGCAGAAGGCGCAGGCGCGGGTGCAGACGTCGCCCAGGATCATGAAGGTGGCCGTGCCGTGCCCCCAACACTCGGCGATGTTCGGGCAGCGGGCCTCCTCGCACACCGTGTTGAGGTTCTGGCCACGCATGATCCCCTTGATCTGCGAGTACCCGTCACCCGCCGGGAGCTTGACCGTGAGCCACTCGGGGCGCCGATCGACCCCTTCCGGGAGGAGCCGCTGATGCAGCGGCCGGGAATCGGCCACGGGAACGGGCCGCAAGCGGATCTGGTCCATGGCGCTCTCTCACTCTACACACTCACTGCGCCACAATCGCCCGGATGACCTCACCGCCACCCCGCAACGAGCCCGTCCTGCTGTATGCCCCCGGGTCGCCGGAGCGAGCCCGTCTCCGCACCGCCCTGCGCGACATGCAGGCGAGCGCCCCCCACACCGTGCCGCTGCACATCGGCGGGCGGACCCGCGACGGTCGTGGCGAGCACATCTCGGTCAGTGCGCCCCACCGCCACTCCCTGGGCATCGTGGAGGCCACGACCGCGACGACCGACGACGTTCGCGACGCCGTGGATGCCGCCCTTGCCGCGCACAACGACTGGTCGACCGCACCCTGGGAGACACGGGCCGCTGTGTTCCTGCGCGCCGCCGACCTCCTCAGCGGTCCCTTCCGTGAGCGCCTCAACGCCGCCACGATCCTCGGCCAGAGCAAGAGCGTCCACCAGGCGGAGATCGACGCGGCCTGCGAACTGATCGACTTCTGGCGCTGGAACGTGCATTTCGGCGAGCAGCTCCGCGAGACGCAGCCGGTGTCCTCCGCCGGAACCTGGAATCGCATGGATCACCGCCCGCTCGAGGGATTCGTGCTCGCGATCAGCCCCTTCAACTTCACGTCGATCGGAGGCAACCTCGCAGTCGCGCCGGCGATCGTGGGCAACACCGTGGTGTGGAAACCGGCAACCACCGCGCTCCTCGCCGCGCAGGTGATCATGGAGATCCTCGAGGCGGCGGGATTGCCTCCAGGGGTGATCAACATGGTCGCCGGTCCGGGAGCGGCCGTCTCCGAGGCCGCCGTGAAGCATCCGTCCCTTGCCGGCATCCACTTCACCGGTTCCACAGACACGTTCCAGCACCTCTGGACCACCGTGGCGGCCAACCTCGGCACGTACAACGCCTACCCGCGCCTGGTCGGTGAGACGGGGGGCAAGGATTTTGTCCTCGCGCATCCCTCGGCGTCCGACGATGCGCTGCTCGTCGGGCTGCTGCGCGGCTCCTTCGAATACCAGGGTCAGAAGTGCTCGGCCGCCTCGCGCGCGTATATCCCCAACTCGGTGTGGGAGCGCCTCCGCGAGCCGCTGGCCGCCGCGACTGAGGCGATCCCGGTCGGGGATCCCGCGGAGTTCAGCACGTTCATGGGCGCCGTCATCGACGAGGCGAGCTATCGCAAGCACGAGGCCGTCCTCTCGGCGGCGCGTACCGATCCCGATCTGACGGTGATCGCCGGTGGCGAGTGCGACTCCGAGGTGGGGTGGTTCGTGCATCCCACGATCCTCGCCACGTCCAACCCGCACCACGAGCTGCTCCAGCGCGAGCTCTTCGGCCCGATCCTCACGGTGTTCCCGTATCCCGACGCGGACTGGCACTCCGTGCTCGATCTCGTGGACCACACGTCGCCGTACGCGCTGACCGGCGCCATCTTCGCGGACGACCGCGCGGCCGTCGACGAGGCGACGGCCCATCTGCGCTATGCGGCGGGGAACTTCTACGTCAACGACAAGCCGACGGGCGCCGTGGTGGGTCAGCAGCCGTTCGGCGGCGCCAGGATGAGCGGCACGAACGACAAGGCCGGGTCAATCCTGAACATGCTCCGCTGGGTCTCACCGCGGGTCATCAAGGAGACGTTCGTCCCGCCCACCGACTGGCGCTACCCGCACCAGGATCCGGACTGAGGTCGCCCGGCTGAGATCAGGGCTTCACGCGGCGCGCCGCCGGACGAGCCAGACGGCCGACGCGATGAGGATCACGGAAATCGCGACCAGCCACCCGGCTTCGATCCACTGGAACGACCAGAAAAGGCGGGCCGGCTGGTAGGTCGTCAGTTGGGTGTACCCGTGTTGGATGAGATATTGCACGGGGTCGCCGAGGTTCGCCGGGGTCGCCGGCCCGGGTTGAAACAATTCAGGCGTCACCGCCCGGACGTCGACCCGCGCCAGCGTGTTGTTGATCATGTCCAGGGTGGCGGGAGTGCCGCCCCGGAACCACCCTTGTGAGATCAGCCACGCCTGTTGCGGAATGGTGGCGCTGCGGGTCACCACCGGCGCCGCGTAGTGCGGGCGCAGCATGAGCGCTGTCAGCAACGCGAGCCCGGACCAGGCCGCGAGGGTGGCGAACATTGCCGGGATGACCCGGCGGATCAGGAAGCCGGCCAGCACGCCGATCGCGAACGCGGTCAGTGTCCAGGCGGCGAGCGCAATGCCAAGCAGGTCGAAGAGGGTCGGCGACAGCGGGCCGTTGTTGTCACCCGCGCCGAAGATCGGCTGGACGTACCAGGACACGACCGCGCTGAACGCTCCGGCCGCGATGGTGACCGCGACCGCCAGCGGCACCAGTTTGGCCACAGTCCAGCGCGCACGCCCAAAGCCCTGAGTCCAGGCGTATCGATAGGTCCCGGTCTCGAGTTCTCGGGCGAGCAACGGCGCTCCGGCGAAAGCTCCGATCAGCGCCGGGATCACCTGCAGCAGCCCGAGGACCCACCCAACTCCCGGCGCGTAGGTGTTCAGGAAACTGCCCGCCACCTGCCCGCAGATTTCCGAGGTCTGCGGGCGGCAGGCGGTCACAGCGCCGTATGCGTCATGCATCTGCAGGCCCGTGATGACCAGATACAGCCCCGCTGCGCCGAACAGCCCGGCAACCGCCGCCAATGTGAGGCGGTGCTGCCGCCAGGTGACCCAGGACATCCGCCGCCACGGCAACGGCCGCAATCTCGCATCGTGTTCGGGTCGCCCGGTCATGGCCGCGGTGCTCAATTCCGTGCCTCCACGGGTAAGCCGACCGTGGTGCGAGCGGGACCGGGGAGCGCGGACACGGCCGGATCGCGCATGTAGGCGAGGGTCAGCTCTTCGAGGCTCACCTCGTGCGACTCCCAGCCTGGCCACACCAGCTCGTCGGGTTCGTTGGTCCTGACGAGGAGGTGCGCCTGTGCCCCACCGCGTCGGGTGTCCACGACGTTCAGACGCTTGACGTATTCGCCGGCTTCGGATGCCGGACCGGTGAGGACGCGGTGATTGGCGAGCAGTTCGTCGACCTCACCTGCCACCTGGACGCTGCCGCCAGACATGAGGACGACGTAGTCGGCGACGCGCTCGAGCTCGGCGAGGACGTGGGAGGACAGCAGCACCGAGACGCCGTTATCGGCGATCGCGGTCATCACCGTGGCCATGAAGTCGTGCCGAGCCAGCGGGTCGAGCATGGCCATCGGCTCGTCGAGCACGAGCAGCTGGGGGCGCCTGGCCAACGCCAGGGTCAGGGCGAGCTGGGCCTGCTGTCCCCCGGACAACCTGCCGGCGCTGCGTTCCAGCGGGATGCCGAGTTCGCGGAGCCGAGCCTTTGCGTATCGCTCATCGAAGCGCCTGTTCAGGTTGCGAGTCATGTGGAGCATGTCCTCGGCGGAGAGGTTCCTGTACAGCGGCGTGTCCTGAGCGACGAACGCGATGCCGTCCAGGGCAGCCTGTGATCCGGCGAGCAGACCTCCGAGGACGCTAACCGTGCCGGCGCTGGGGCCGGCGAGGCCGACCGTCAGGTTGAGGAGAGTGGTCTTGCCTGCGCCGTTCGGCCCGACGAGTGCAGCCACGTGTCCATCTGGGATCGCCAGGCTGCAATCGCGGAGCGCCCACGTCTTGCCGTATCGCTTGCCGAGACCGCCGGCCTCGATGACGTTCATGCGACCCCCTCCGCGTCGCCAGGTACGGCGACGCCGCGGTTGCGCCAGTCCCGGAGGGCGCTGGTGAACAGCGCAACCATCCCGTCGTCGTCCAGCCCTGCGGCGTCGGCGGTGTCGAGCCAGTTGAGCAAGGGGCCGCGGAGCCGCGTCAACTCCGGTAGCGTCGCCTGGCTGAGTGTCGTCTTGACGAAGGTGCCCTGACCGGGGTGTCCGGCCGCCAGGCCCTTGATCTCGAGTTCGCGGTATGCCTTCAGGACGGTGTTCGGGTTGATCGCCAGCGAGGCGACGACGTCCCTGACCTTGGGGAGCCGGTCGCCCTTCTTGAGGAACCCGATCCTCAGGGCGTGCTCGACCTGCTGGACCAGTTGCAGATACGTCGGCATGCCCGATGCTGGTCGAGGCGGAATTCGATCGGCGAGATGGGTCCTGGAACATCCGCGTTGCTGGTTCCTTTATCTACTGTCATAGAACAACGATACAGAAAGCCAGGGCCTACGTCAACCAGATGTCGCCAAGCCCACCGTCCCCTTTCAACCATTGATCCGCTTGACATATCACTATATAGACATATAATGCTGACATGGCCCGAGCAGCAACGACGACGGACGCTTTCAACGCGGTTGCCGAGCCTCGCCGCCGGCAGATCCTCGATCTGCTCTCCCGCGGTGAACGCCCGGTGAACGACGTGGTCGCGATGCTCGGTATCTCCCAGCCCCTCGTCTCCAAGCACCTCAAGGTGCTCCGCGAGGTGGGCCTCGTGGCCGTGCGGGACGCGGGCCGGCAGCGGGTGTACTCGGTGAACGGCGAGCCGCTCAAGCCGATCCACGACTGGGTGCAGGCGTATCAGGCGTCGTGGTCTCGGCGGTTCGATCTCGTGGATGCAGTGCTGAAGGAATTGACGGACGAAGCATCGAAGGACAAGGAGGACTGACATGACAGCGACGGCAACCAGCGGGACGGCGGTGGTGACGCTCCCCTCAGACACGGAGATCCTGACGACGCGGGAGTTCAACGCGCCGAAACACCTCGTCTACAGGGCGTGGACCACGCCGGATCTCGTCAAGCGGTGGTGGGCCGGGGACCGTGGCGTCGTCACGGTCGTCGAGATCGATCTGCGGGTGGGCGGAACGTTTCGCTATGCCATGGATGCGAACCCGGGATTCGAGGTCGCGTTCCGGGGCGAGTTCCGAGAGATCGTGACCAACGAGCGAATCGTCTCCACTGAGATCTTTGAAGGCATGCCGAATGCCGGCGCCGCGATGAACACGGTGACCTTCACCGAGGACGGCGGCCGGACGACGCTCACCATCCTCACCCGCTATCCCAGCCGCGAGATCCGCGACATGGTCATCGCTACAGGAATGGAAGGCGGGCTACAGGAATCCCTCGACGACCTCGAAGAGGTCGCCATTTCACTGAACTGACGGACAACGACCTGCCGGGCTGATGGTGAAACCGGCGTCGGCGGGGATCCCGGCCGAGGCTGAATAGTCCGGGTTGAAGCCGGAGCGGAGATCCCCGTCGTCCCCCTAGGCCCGCCAGCGAGTGCAGGACCGGGTGGGCTTACGCCTGCAGGAGCAGCTCCCCGGGTGCCGGGGGGTGCGCCGCTGGATCGCCGGATCCTCGGAGGCGACCCGGATCAGGGCATGGAACCGGCTCTCGTCGATGATGCCCTTCTCGAGAGCGCGCTGCGCCCAGGCCGGCGGGGTACGAAGCCCCCACGCATCGAAAGCGCCTTGCTCGATCATCGTTCCTCCTGATGATAGCCAGGACGGGCTAAACGAGGGTCCCCGACGGGTCCAGTCCTTCGAGGAGCTTCTGGACTGCGGTCACAAAACGCGTCGCCTGGAGGCCGTCGTTGATCCGGTGATCGAACGACAGACCCAGGTTCATGATCGGCCGGATCGCGATCGCGTCGCCCACGACGACCGGTCGCTTCACCACGAGATCCATGGTCATGATCGCCGCCTGCGGCTGATTGATGATCGCCTGCGTCATCACCGCACCGAGCGCACCGGTGTTGTTGAGCGTGAATGTCCCACCCTGGATCTCGTCGAGCTTGAGGTGATTGCTGCGCGCGCGCGCCCCGAGGTCCGCCATGGTGGTAGCCAGCCCGGTGATGCTCAACCGATCCGCGTCGCGCACGACAGGCACGATCAGGTTGTCCTCCAAAGCCACTGCGATGCCAAGATTGATAGCGCGCTTGACCACGATGCCCGCATCACTCCACGACGCATTGAGCGTGGGGTGCCGTTGCAGCGCCTCAACAACCGCCCGAGCAACAAACGGCAAGAACGTCAACTTGACGCCGTGCCGCTCCTCAAACGCCGCCTTCTCCCGATCCCGAATCCGCGAGACGGCAGACATATCAACCTCGACCAGCACATACGCATGCGGCGAAGTCTGCTTACTCCGAACCATATGCTCCGCAATAGCCTTCCTCACCTGAGTCAAAGGCACCACCGAATCCCCCTCACCTCCCCCGGTGCCGGAGCCACCGCCGCCAGTGAAGGAGGCCGGACCAGCAGTAGGCGTCGGTGCTGTCACCGCCGACGAAGCCGGCTGGGGTGCCTGCGTAGGCGACATAGCCTGGGGAGTTGCCGGAGCAGGCATCCCGGCCGGCGCGCGAGCGGGGATAGACCCTGCGTCCCTTCGCTGGACGTACTCAAGAACGTCTTTCTTGGTTATCCGGCCCCCAATCCCGCTCCCGGTGATCTGGGAGAGATCCACGTCGTGCTCACGAACGAGCATGCGCACCGCCGGCGTCACGTGAAATCCGCCGGCCTGCCCGTTGCCCTCGATCGCCACTTCGGTAGCTTCGGGTCTCGGCCGCCGCTCTCACTGCGAATGCTTCCTGAATGGGTGCAACCGCGGACTCGGCTCCGGCCTGCTGCTCCACACGCTGCCTCCGCCACAGGTTGCGCGGCGCAGGCGCAGGCGCACTCGCAACGGGCGCGGGCTCAGCGACAGCGGCTTCCGGTGTCGCTGCAGCAACCGGCGCAGGCGCAGCCGCAGCACCGTCGCCGGTGTCGATTGAGCAGATCGGCTGGCCCACAGGCACCACCGTGCCCTCCGGCGCGATCAGTTCGGACATCACGCCGTCGGCCGGCGCAGGAATCTCCGCATTCACCTTGTCGGTGATCACTTCGGCGATCGACTCGTACTTGGCGATCGCGTCGCCGGGTTGCTTGAGCCATCGGGCGATCGTGCCTTCGGTGACGCTCTCACCGAGCTGCGGCATCGTGACGGTCAGTGCCATTTCGCGAGCTTCCTCGTGTTCGAATTCAGTACGCGGCAAGCTCGCGGAGCTTGACCTCGACCTTGTCTGGTGTCACCAGGTAGAACTGTTCCAGCGGCGGGGAGAACGGCATCGCCGGAATCTCCGGGCCGCCGAGACGCATCACCGGGGCGTCAAGACTGTCGAAGCATTCCTCGGCGATGATCGCCGCAACTTCGGAGGCGACGCTCACTGCGAGGTTTGCCTCCTGCACGATCAACACCTTGCCGCACTTGCTCGCACTCGCGACAATCGCGTCGCGGTCGAAGGGACGCAGCGAGCGGAGGTCGACGACCTCGCAGGAAAACCCATCTGCAGCAAGGCGATCGACGGCTTCCAGCGAACTGTGCACCATCATGCCGTAGCTGAAGACTGCGATGTCGGTGCCTTCGCGCACGACACGAGCGCGGTCGAGCGGCACGGTGTACTCGCCTTCCGGCACCTCGCCCTTGATCGCGCGGTAGCAGCGCTTGTGCTCGAAATACAGCACCGGGTCCGGGATCGCGCAGCGCCGAGATGATCATGCCCTTGGCGTCGTACGGCGTCGACGGCACGACGACGCGAAGTCCCGGGATGTGCGCGAAGATCGCCTCGATCGACTGCGAGTGATAGAGCGCGCCGTGGACTCCCCCACCGAACGGTGAGCGCAACACCATCGGCACACCCCAGTCACCGTTGCTGCGATAGCGCATCTTCGCCGCTTCGCTGATGATCTGATCGACCGCGGGCATGATGAAGTCCTGGAACTGAATCTCGGCGATCGGTCGCAGCCCGTTCATCGCGGCCCCGATCGCCACGCCGACGATCAGCGACTCGGCGAGCGGGCTGTCGAGCACGCGCGCCTCGCCGAACTCCTTCTGCAGTCCCTCGGTGACGCCGAAAACCCCGCCTTTCGCACCGACATCCTCGCCGAGGATCATCACGCGCTCATCGCGCTGCATCTCCTCGCGGATACCGTCGCGGATGGCCTCGATGTAGGTCTTCTCAGCCACGCCAGTCACCCGGCTCCGCGTACACATGGAGCATCGCCGAGTTGGCGGCCGGCAGCGGCGCTTCCTCGGCCTCCTCGGTGGCGATCGTTGAGCTCGCGCACCAGCTCGGCGCGCATCTCCTCTGCCTCGCCGGGTTGCATCACACCAAGCTCCTCGAGCGTCGCCTGGAAGCGGTGCAACGAGTCGCGCTCCTTGTCGGCCTCGAGATCCTCAGCGGTGCGATACCGACGCTGATCGTCATCGGAGCTGTGCGACGTCAGCCGCAGTACTTTCGCCTCGACGAGCGTCGGGCCCGTCACCGCGTCGTGCACGCTTCACCGCCTCGCGCGCCGCGCGGTAGCAGGCGATGGCATCGCACCCGTCGACGATGACACCGGGAATCCCATACCCCTTCGCACGATCGGCGACGTCCTGCGTGGGCATCTGCTTCTGCCACGGCACGCTGATCGCGAAGCCGTTGTTCTCGACGAGGAAGATCACTGCCAGCTTGTGCGTCGCCGCGAAGTTCAACGCTTCGTGGAAGTCGCCTTCGCTCGTTCCGCCCTCACCGATCGACGTGAACGTCACCGCGTCCTCGCCGCGCATCCGGGACGCGAGCGCGATGCCGCATGCATGGATGAGCTGCGTCCCCACCGACGAGCCCGTGCTGATGATGTTCAAGCGCCGGCAGCCGTAGTGCGCCGGCATCTGCCGTCCGCCGCTGTTGGGATCGTCCGCCCGCTGCAGCACCGAGAGGATGTGATCCTTCGGCGTCATGCCGAGCACCAGCGTCAGTGCCAGGTCGCGGTAGTACGGTGCGATCCAGTCGTACTGGGGCCGCAGGTTCATGCCAAAGGCGACTTGAACAGCCTCGTGGCCCTCGGCCGAGATCCAGAACGGCGCGCGCCCCTGGCGGTTGAGCACCCAGAGACGCTCGTCGAGCAGGCGCGAGCGGAGCATGTGCCGGTACATGAGGCGGAGCGTCTCCGCGTCGAGGCCGGCGCGAGCCTTGGTGTCGGTCCTGGTCAGTGCCACGTGTCGATCATCCCTCCGAACGAAGCTGACACCGCCGGCAGGTGCCCGTATCCCCCATGGCAGCTCAAATGTGAATTGCCTCGCCACTCACGGCAAGGGCGGCTTCTGAGAGCACTTCGCTGAGTGTAGGGTGTGGCGCGACCGCATGGCCCATCTCGAATGCGGTGGTCTCGAGGAGGCCGCCGAGCGCGGGTCCCCAGATGAGTTCGGTCACCTCGTGGCCGATGATGTGGACACCGAGGACGGTCCCGTCGGCCTTGTCGGCCACCACCTTGCAAAAGCCGCCAGTGTCTCCCCAGATCACCGCTCGGCCGTTGCCGACGAACGGCATCACCCCGACCGCAACCTCGTAGCCGGCCGCCTGGGCCTCCGCTTCGCTCAAGCCCATCGAGCCGATCTGCGGGGTGCAGTAGGTGGTGCGAGTGACGAGCCTGGGATCGAGCGGGTGCGGCTCGCGCCCGGCGATCGCCTCCACCGCAAGCACGCCCTCGTGGAGCGCCTTGTGCGCGAGCTGGAAGCCACCGACAACGTCGCCAACCGCGCTGATCCCGGGCTCTCCGGTTCGGAGCATCGCGTCGACCCTGATCACGCCGCGTTCGACGCCGACGCCCGTCCCCTCGATGCCGATGTTCTCGACGTTCGCCGCTCTGCCGACCGCCACCAGGAGGATCTCGGCCTGGAGCCGCTGATCCTTGCCGTCCCCGTCGGTGACTGTGACGGTGACTCCCGCGTCGTCGGTCTCGATCGAGCCCAGGTCGAGGAGATGCCCGGTGAGGCAGGTGATCCCGCGCCCTTCGAACTGACGGCGGAGCTCCGCCCCGATCGCGGCGTCCTCGAGCGGCACCAGGCTCGGGAGCATCTCGACGATGGTCACCTCGGCGCCGCAACTGCGATACAGCGACGCGAACTCCACACCCACCGCGCCCGCACCGAGGATGATCGCCGACGCCGGCACTCGGTTCATCTTCAGCGCCTCGTCGCTGGTGAGGATCGCCTTGCCGTCCGCAGGGATGCCCGGGAGCTGCTTGGGCCGTGACCCGGTGGCGATGATCACCGACCCCGCTTCAACCGTTATCGGGTCGCCGGTCGCCGGCGTGACCGCCAGGCGTCCGGGTCCGTCGAGCCGGCCGCGCCCGTTGATCACGCTGACCTTGTTCTTGCGGAGCAGGAACTGCACCCCGTTGTGAAGCTGGCTGACGACCGAATCCCGGCGACGTCCGGCCACCGCGTAGTCGAACTGCACGTCTCCGGTGGTGACGCCGAACGCCGCTGCGTGATGCAGCTCGTCGAGGAGCGCGGCGCTCTGCAGCAATGCCTTGGCCGGGATGCACCCGCGGTGGAGGCACGTGCCGCCCACCTTGTCCTCCTCCACCAGCACGACGCTGAGGCCGAGTTGGGCAGCGCGAATCGCCGCCGGGTAGCCGCCCATTCCGCCCCCGAGAATGGCGATGTCAACTCGTTCGGCCACGGGCTCTGAGTATATCGGCGGGGCACTCGGTGCCAGCCCGAGGCCGATCGCCCAGGACCGGGTCGCCGGGCGCGAGCCGCCGGACGGATCAGGCCTGCAGGAACCGGCGGACGCCGAGGAAGCTGCCGAAGGCGCCCACGGCGACGCCGCCCACGAGCAGCACGATGAGCAGGGTGATCGTGTAGCGGGCGTCGAACGGAACGCTCAGCAGGTTGCCCTGGGCAGCCTGAACGAACAATCGGTACGCGCCGAAGACCACCGCCCCCGAGAAGATCGCGGCAAGCAAGCCCCCGAGCATGCCCTCCAGGATGAACGGCCATCGCACGAACCAGTCGGTGGCGCCCGACGAGCTTCATGATCTCGATCTCGGTTCTGCGCGAATAGACCGCCGTTCGGATCGTGTTCATGATGATCACGATGCTGATGGTCAGCAGGATGATCGCGATGATCGCTCCGACCCATTCGATGACCGTGATCACCGTGTTGAGCTTGGAGATGACGTCGGAGTTGTAGTCGGTCGGGGTGGTGCTGTCCACGATCGGCGTGGCCTTGGCTTCGTTGTTGAACTGGCTGAGGTCGGTCAGCTTCTTGACGTCGAGGTTCAGCGACGCGGGCAGCGGGTTGCTGCCGAGAACGTTGAGAGCGCTGGCAATATCGGGGTTCTGCGATGCCTGCTGCGCGGCCTGGTCCTTGCTCTCGAAGGTGACCGAGATGACCCGTGGATCGTGCTTGAGGCGGCTTTCGAAATTGGTGATCGCCGCAAGCGACGCGTTGTCCGAGAGATAGATCTTCAGATGGCTCGCGTTCTGCTCCTGCCCCTGGAGCACGGTGTCCACCGAGTGTGTGAAGAGCAGCGAGCCGCCGACGAGAAAGATGATCAGCCCCATCGTGAAAACGCCCGCGAGCGACACGCCGAGGTTGCGCCGGAAGTTCTGACCGGCGCTGTGGAGTGCGAACCACAGCGACGCGAGGACCTGCCTCACAGGGTGGCGGTTCCTTCGCGCAGGTACTGACCCTCAGCTTCATCGCGAACGACGCGGCCGTTGTCGATCGCGATGACGCGACGGCGGACGAGGTCGACCACCTCGCGGTTGTGCGTCGCCATCAGCACCGTGGTGCCCCGATGGTTGATCTGCAGGAGCAGCTGCACGATGCCCCAGGACGTGTCGGGGTCGAGGTTGCCGGTGGGCTCGTCGGCGAGGAAGATGCGCGGCCGGTGCACGAGCGCACGCGCGATCGCCACGCGCTGCTGCTCACCACCGCTCAACTCGTCGGGGAACTTGTCGAGCTTGTCCTCGAGACCGACGATCCAGAGGACCTCCTCCACCTTCTCGCGCATGTGGCGCTGACCGGGCCGGGTGACCTGGAGCGCGAACGCGACGTTCTGCGCGACTGTGCGCCGCTGGAGCAGCTTGTAGTCCTGGAAGACGATGCCGAACTTGCGCCGCAGCTTGGGGAGCTTGCGGTGCGACATCCGGCTCACCTCCTGCCCGTCGATGAAGATCCGTCCCGTCGACGGCGCCTCGTCGCGGATCAGCAGGCGGACCAGAGTCGACTTGCCGGCGCCGCTCGGGCCGACCAGGAAGCAGAAGTCACCCTGATGGATCGCCAGATCAACGTCGCGCAGGGCCTCCGTTCCGTTCGGGTAGACCTTGCTCACGCCGTGAAACGAGATAACCGGGCGCAGCGCGTGCTGAGGGGGCGCCGCAGATCTCTCGGCGACCGCCACGCTCACCAGGCTGCCCCCTGGGGCGAAGTCTTCATAAGATGGTTTCTGAGATCGCTAGTGGGTCGGCGGCCAGTATAGACCGGGGTTCCGGCGGACTCCCGCGATATTTCACAGATTGGTCACTTCGGTACAGGGATTCACCGCGACCCTCTGATCAGGACGCCTTCGATTCTGGACCCTCGCGCGCCGCCCAGTGCAAGTACCCCTCGATGAAGGGGTCGATATCGCCGTCGAGCACCCCCTGGGCGTTGCCCACCTCGACGCTGGTCCGGTGGTCCTTGACCATCGTGTAGGGCTGGAGCACGTAGGAGCGAATCTGGCTCCCCCACTCGGCCGCGATCAACTCACCCTTGAGATCGGCGACCTTCTGAGCGTGGGCTGCCTGCTGCAGCGCCAGCAGCCGCGAGCGGAGCACCCGCCACGCGACATCGCGGTTCTGCTGCTGCGACCGCTCGTTCTGGCAGGTGACGACAACACCCGTGGGAATGTGCGTGAGCCGTACTGCCGACGAGGTCTTGTTGACGTGCTGGCCGCCTGCGCCACTCGACCGGAAGACATCGGTGCGCACGTCGTCGGGATCGATCTCGACTGTGACCGTGTCCTCGATCTCCGGGGTCACCTCGACGAGCACGAACGAGGTGTGGCGGCGGTGGGCGGCGTCGAAGGGGCTGATGCGGACGAGGCGATGCACGCCGTGCTCACCCTTGAGCAATCCGTACGCCCGGGCGCCGGAGACGCGGATCGTCGCGGACTTGATGCCCGCCTCATCCCCCACCGATTCCTCGAGGAACTCGACCGGCATGCGGTGCTCCTCGGCCCAGAGCAGGTACATGCGCAGCAGCATCTGCGCCCAGTCCTGGGAGTCGGTGCCACCGGCGCCGGCGTGGATTCCGATGAGCGCCACATGGTCCGTGTACGGGTCGTTGAAGAGGAGGTCGATCTGCCGGCGGCCGATCTCCTTTCCAGGGCAGCGAGCTCCTTCTCGATGTCCTGCGGTCACTCGCGTCGTCCGGCTCGATCCTCGACCATCGCCGCGAGTTCACGCGCGTCGGCTGGCGCGCTGGGTCAGCGATTCCCAGACGCTCAGGTCGTCGCGGATGCGCGAGGCTTCCTGGTTGAGCGCGGCGGCGTGGCGCGGGTCATCCCAGAGATCCGGAGCCGCGATCTCCCGGTCGAGCTCGCTCAGACGGACGCGTTTTCCAGCGAGGTCAAAGATGCCCCTGGAGCTCGGCTATACGGGCGGCGACGTCGGTGGCGCGGTCTGCAAGCTCGCTCATTTGCCGAGTATTCCACAATGAGGTGATGCAAACCGCCGCAGCTGTCACGTCCGACGCGATCGGCGAACTGTTTGCCGACATGCCTCGTGCCTTCGATTTCGATGACGTGTCGCTGGTGCCGCGGGCGCCGTCGACGCTCGCGCATCGCAGCGAGGCGCAGCCGGCTGTCGAGTTCGGACCGGTCCGCCTCGACCGTTCCCTTGATCGGATCGCCGATGCCGGATGTCTGCGGCGTCGACATGTGCCGCGCGCTCGGCGAGCACGGCGCGCTCGGCATCCTGCCCCGATTTCAGTCAATCGATGAGCAGGCGGCCGAGTTGCTCCAGGTGGCGGCAGCGGGCGGCCCCGTTGCGGCGGCGCTCGGCGTCACCGGTGACTATCGTGAGCGCTTCGCGCGAATCGTCGAGACCGGATGCCGGATCGTGTGCCTTGACACCGCCAACGGCGCGCACGACCAGGTGGCGCATGCGGTGCGCTGGGTGCGCGAGCAGGACCCTGCCGTGTTCCTCATCGCCGGCAACGTCGCGACCGCCGAGACCTTCGTATGGCTCGAGGATCAGGGGGTCGACGCGATTCGCGTGGGCATTGCCGGCGGGTCGGTCTGCGAGACCCGCACGGAGACCGGCGTTCACGCGCCAACCCCTTACAGCGTCTACGAATGCGCCCAGGTGCGGGGGCACGCGCTCATCATCGCCGACGGCGGCATCCGCAGCCCTGCGGACATGTGCAAGCTCCTGGCGCTGGGCGCGGACTGCGTGATGGTCGGCTCGGCGCTGGCCGGGACCTACGAGGCGCCGGGGCGCGTCATCGTCGTCGACGGGAAGAAGTTCAAGATCATGCGCGGCGCCGCGTCCTTCTCCGTACAGCAGGAATTCGCGGGCGCGGATCCCGAGTACATCGAGGGCTCGGAGTCGATCGTGGCGTACAAGGGCAGGGTGACCGACGTCATCCAGCGTTACGTCGCCGGGCTGCGAAGCTCGATGTCGTACATGGACGCGCGGTCCCTCGATGAGTACCGGAGCAACGCGAGCTTCATCCGTCTGCGCTGACGAAGGCTAGCCCAGCTCGGCGATCACCTCAGCGGACGTCATCGGCTTGGAGAACATCGGGTAGTCGTACTTGAGCGCGTTCTCGTGCTCTTCCTCTGAGGTCGCTGCGACGCAGTCGCTCAGCGTGATGACCTCGTAGCCGTTCTCATAGCCGCTGCGCATCGTCGACTCCACGCAGCAGTTGGTCAGGAACCCGCCGAGCACGATGGTCGAGATTCCCTTGCTGCGCAAGATGAAATCGAGGTTCGTGCTCGCGAACGTGTCGAGCCCGCGCTTGCCCTCGATGACGATGTCGCCCTCCTTCGGATCGAGCTCCTCGGTGATCGCCGCGCCCCAGGTGCCCTTGACGAACGCATTGCCGTCGACGACGCCCTTGAGGATGCCGTAGGGGTGCGCGCTGATCTCGTTGTATCCCTTGGCGAAGGTGATCGGCGCGTGCATGATCGTCGCGCCGGCCGAGCGCGCTGCTTCGACGACTCGCTCGGTGTTGGCGAGCATGTCCGTCTTCTCCATCACGCCCTGGACCGCGCCATGGAGGACGCCGCCCTCTGAGGTGAAGTCGTTCTGGTACTCGATGAGAACGACGGCGGTCTTGGCTGGATCAAACGACATGGTCACGTCCTCCTCATGTCTAGCGGGAGTTCTGATGGTAGTCGTGCGTTCGGCGGGTTGCTCGCGGAGGTCAGCCAGGATCCGTTCGGTGGGTCCAGGTGCGCCCGCGGTCAGTCCTCGAGCAGCCAGTAGACATCTGTTTGCACCTTGTCAGGGTCTGGGTCCCAGTCGCCGTACATCTCCAACCGAGTCCCGGTCGTCGTGTACCCGTTCGTCCGGCACCAGCGGATGACGGCGTCGTGTGCGCCGCGCAACCCCGCGTAGTCGCCCGTGTGGGTCGTGTGTGCCGAGCGACCCTCCGGGAGTCGCGACGCAAGAACCGGCCCCACGGACTCGAAGGTGCGTGACACCTCGACTCCAACCTCGAATTCCAGGTTGGGCACCTCGTTCCGATAGATCATCACGTTGTGGCCGTCCTTCCGCAGGTCGCTCTGGCGGAGGAAAGCCCAGACACCATCGAGCATCGGTCTCCACCGCGAAGCGAACTCGGGCCAGCTCGTCGCCACCCCTCGCGACACTGCCGTCGGACGGGCTGTGATGCTCACGACCCCGACCGAGTACTCACTCACGCGGGCATCCTAAAAGTTCCGGCAACGATGGCAGGCCTATTTTTCCGGCTGACCTGTTGCCTGGCAGCGGCACGACCTCGGTAATGTTTCCTCCGCTTCGAGCGTATTGATCACGTGACCACATCCGCCACCGCATCAGTGGCCGCCGACCGTCCGTCGGCGAGCGAGATGCCGGCAACGCTATCGGCCGGCGAGCTTTGTGACCGCTACGCAGCCCGTGTCTATCACTTCGCCACGATGGTGGCGGGAAGCGACCTCGAGGCCGAGGATCTCGCCCAGTCCGCGCTCGAGCGGGCTCTACGCGGCCTGCCGCAGTTCGACAACCGGAAGGGTCAGGTCGAAGCATGGCTCTGGCGCATCGTCGTCAACGTCGCGCGAGATGCCGGGAGAGCTGCGGCGCGCCGTCAACGCGTGTGGGAGCGGCTGGTCCGGCTTCGCTGGGGGTGGACTGCGGACGACGACATCCCCCTTGGGATCGACGACGATCGGCTCCTCGAGGCCGTCCGCACGCTCACACCGCGTCAACGCTCCGTGCTCGCGTTGCGCTTCGGCGCGGATCTTGACTACGGGGGCGTGGCAGCCGCGCTGGGAATCTCGTCCGGCGCAGCGACCGTCGCCACACACCGGGCACTGAAGGCGTTGCGGCAGAAGCTGCTTGAGGAGAATCGATGACCGCTTCGCAATTGACGGAATCGTTGAGTGAGCGGCTGACGGCGTTGAGGCGCCCCGTGCCGGCAGGCGTGGTCACGCGCGCTCGAGCGAGAGCCGATGTGGGCGCATCATCCGTCGTCAGGACAGTTGCGTCAGCGCGCGAGTTTGCGGGTGCAGAGGACGCGCTCCCCACCCCCGCGAATCCCGGCCCGGCGATCGACCCCTCGCGTCGCGGCGTCCTCAATGTGATCGCCGCCGTGGCTGCCGCCGCCGTTGTCACTGCGGGCATCGCGACATTTGGACTCGAACTGAGCGGACATCTGCGAAACGTCACAACAGACACCGTCAAATGCACCGCACGCGCTCGCCACGCTCCCTGTGATCGGTGGGTCAGGGCTCCCGCTCTCCGCACACGTCGTCGTGCCCGCCACTCACGGAACAGGATCAGCGCTCCTCACCGGCTTCACCACCGAGCAAGCGCTGTACGTCCAGTACGACTGCGCCGGACCCGGCACCTTCGAGATCAAGTCGACTGACCATGCGTTCGCCGATGACGTCCTTCCTGTCCGAGGTCACCCGAACCGATCACGGTCGCAGTGTCGGAGCCCGAAACGGGCAGCCCACTCACGCTCCAGGTCGTGGCAGCGACGTCGATGACGTGGGAGCTGGTCGTTGCGGAAAGCGACCTGACCGGGACCTTTCCAAGCCTCAGTCCGTTCCTTCCGGAGTCCGTCTTCCCGCCCCTGTTGGCGACACGTATGCCACAGGATCAGCGTCCCTGCCGACGTTCATTCCGACCAAGCCCTACTCGATTCAGTACGCGTGCATGGGAAGCGGCGTCATCTCCGTCGCCTCGTCCGATAATTCCGTGCACTACACCTCGGAGAGCTGCGACCAATCGCCCGGTCTCAACGGCCTCTTTGTGCCTCAGACCCAGGTTATGGGGCAACCGGTATCCCTGCGCGTCACAACGACATCGTCGACGGATTGGGAGATGCGGGTCCTGCAGTTCAGCGGCCCGGCACCGCATCCCTACGAGATCGTGCCACCGACGCCGGCCCCCGGATATCCGGTCAACTTCACGCTCCCTGCGGCGCGGTATTCCTGATTCCGTCACGCACGGCGAGGGCTCGGTGACGCTGCCGACCTTCACCCCGACCACCCTCTACTACAACATCGTTCTCACTTGTTCCGGTCCTGGATCGCTCGAGATGATCGGGTCCGACGGCTCGACATTCACGCAAGAATCGTGTGAGGGAGCGGGCATCGGGAGCGGCGACGGTGTGCGAGGACACGCCGGGTGTCCCGATCTCTCTCGTGGTCAAGGCTGACGCCGGGACGACCTGGGAGATCATCGTCTACGGAGTGAACGTCGAGCTGCCTCAGGCCTAGTGTGCTGAGGTCACATGTGACGGTGGTTCCGGAGTTGGCTCCGACATGAGAAAGCTGGCGGCAACGGTTCTGGCTGTCGTGCTCGCCGGCGCGTTCGCGGGCTGCAGTGCGGCTCCTCAGGTCCCCACAACGAAGCTGCCGGTGCCGGACTCGACAATGACGCCAACCGGGTACGGGGGGTGCGGCGCCACTCAGGTGACGGACGGTGCTTCGCCACCTCCGGCCTGGGCGCTGGGCGGCTTCAGTGGATGGCCGGGGATCCGATGGGCTGCGAGCGCGCCGTCTTCCGCGGTGGCGATTCTCTTCGCCGTGCAACTGGTGGCGAAGGGCGCGCGCCCGGACGGCAGCAGCAACAAGATTCTCTGGGTCACTGAGACCCCGACGACCGACCTGACGATCGTTGCGCGACCTCTGGGTGCCACGAACCCAACGGTGACCCTCAAGTACCCAACGACAGCCGGCAACCAGACGCCGTCAGTCGTCGACCTTCCCTCGCCGGGATGCTGGTCCCTCCAACTGCACTGGGGAGCCGTTCACCCGAGCAGCGCATCGCTCGACCTCTGGGTCCTTCCGGCTGGCAGTGCGCCAAGCCGCTCTGTCAGCGGCTAACCCACACGCGCGCTGAGCGCGTTACTTGCCGTGGCAGTACTTGTACTTCTTCCCGGAGCCGCACGGGCACGACTGATTGCGTCCCACCTTGCCCTGCACCGTCCCGGCCGCCGCGGCACCGTTGCCATTCCCGTTCGCCTCCGAGCGCCGCGTCCCTGCCGCCGACAACTCGACGATGTTGCGCACGATCGGCTTCGACACGACCGGGGCTGACGCGCGGGTGCCGGTCGCGCGGGCGAGTGCGCCGCTCGCGAGCGCTGCTGCGGGGCGGGCCGGAGGCACCATCGCCCCGTCGGTGGCGCCACCGGGTCGATCGGCACGCGGCGATGCCGGCGCCGTGGCCTCTGCAGCGCCTTCGGTCGGCGCGACGGGCGCGCCACCCTCAGGAGCGGGCACGCCGCCGTCAGGATCGGCCTCGGTCTCGTTGGGATCGACGCGGCGGATCTGCACGTTGAGCAGCGCGCGGACGATCTCGCGCTGGATGTCCTCGGTGAGGTCCTGGAACGCGGTGAAGGCCGCGGCCTTGTACTCGACGAGTGGGTCCATCTGCCCGTAGGCCTGGAAGCCCATCCCCTCGCGGAGGTGATCCATCTGGGTCAGATACGTGAGCCAGCGGGAGTCGATGACCTGGAGCATCACGCTCTGCTCCACCTCGCGGAGCAATTCCGCGCCGTACTCCTGCTCCTTCTCCTCGTAGAGGCCGACGAGCTCCCCACTGAGCGTCTCGGTGACCTCCTCGACGGAGTCGCCGAGGCTGTCCGTGCTGATCTCAGAGAACTGCGGCAGTCCTCCCGCAAGCGTGCGCATCTGCGTCCAGAGCCCTTCGAAGTCCCACGCCTCGCGGTGCCTGCTCTCGCAGTAGGTCGGTACTTCGGTGGCGACCACGTGGTCGACCATCTCGATGAAGTTCGCGCGCGTGTCCGTGCCCTCGAGGATCTTGCGGCGCTCGCCGTAGATGATCTCGCGCTGCTTGTTCATGACGTCGTCGTACTCGACGACGTGACGCCGGCTGTCGAAGTTCTGTCCCTCGACGCGCGCCTGCGCACCTTCGATCTGCCGCGAGACCATCTTCGACTCGAGCGGAGTGTCGTCGTCGACGCCGAGCTTGCCCATGAATCCCTGCATGCGCTCGCCACCGAAGACGCGCATCAGGTCGTCCTCGAAGGACAGGAAGAATCGCGACTCGCCCGGATCACCCTGGCGGCCCGCACGGCCGCGGAGCTGGTTGTCGATGCGTCGCGACTCGTGGCGCTCGGTGCCGATGATGTACAGACCGCCGACCTCGGCGACGCCTGCACCGAGCACGATGTCGGTGCCACGACCGGCCATGTTTGTCGCGATGGTCACGCTGCCCATCTGTCCGGCGTTCGCGATGATGTCGGCTTCCCGTTCGTGCAACTTGGCGTTGAGGACGGAATGCTGCACACCGAGCTTGTCGAGCTGGCGACTGAGCCGCTCACTCTTCTCGATGCTCACCGTGCCGACGAGGATCGGCTGGCCTTTCTTGTATCGCTCGGCGATCTCGTCCACCACCGCTCGGTACTTGCCGTCCTCGCCCTTGTAGATCAGGTCGGGCTCGTCGAGACGCACCATCGGCTGGTGGGTCGGGATCGGCACCACCTCGAGCTTGTAGATCTTGTGGAACTCCTCGGCCTCGGTCAGCGCCGTACCGGTCATGCCGGCGAGCTTGTCGTAGAGGCGGAAGAAGTTCTGGAAGGTGATCGTGGCCAGCGTGACGGTTTCCTGTTGTACCGCAACGCCTTCCTTGGCCTCGATCGCCTGGTGCAGACCGTCTGACCAGCGACGGCCGGGCATCGTGCGTCCGGTGAACTCGTCGACGATGACCACCTCGCCATCCCGGACGATGTAGTCCTTGTCGCGCAACCACAGTGCGTGCGCGCGGAGCGCCTGGTTGATCTGGTGCGCCTCGGCGGCGTGCTCCATCTCGTAGACGTTGGAGATGCCCGTCCACTTCTCGATCTTGTCGACGCCCTCTTCCGTGAGCGTCGCCGACTTGGTCTTCTCGTCGATCGTGTAGTCGTCCTCGGCAACGAGCCGCGGGATCAATCGCGCGTACGTGTAGAACTTGTCGGTCGCCTCGCTCGCCTGACCGCTGATGATCAGCGGCGTGCGTGCCTCATCGATGAGGATCGAGTCGACCTCGTCGACGATGGCGAAGCGCAGCCGCCGCTGCACGCAGCGATCGAGCTTCTGCGCCATGTTGTCGCGCAAGTAATCGAAGCCGAGCTCGTTGTTCGTCGAGTAGGTGATATCGGCCGCGTACGCCTCGCGGCGCGAGACCGGACGCAGGTGCTGCAGACGCGGATCGGGGTGGGTCTCGTCGGTGAACTCGGGATCGTAGATGTACGAGAGGTCCTGCCCGGCGATGACCCCGACCGACATCCCGAGGAAGTCATACAGCGCTGCGTTCCATCCGGCATCGCGTCGAGCCAGGTAATCGTTGACGGTGACGAGGTGCGCGCCCCGCATTTCGAGCGCGTTGAGGTACAGCGCAAGCGTCGCGACAAGCGTCTTGCCTTCGCCGGTCTTCATCTCGGCGATGCGCCCCTGATGGAGCACGATGCCGCCGATCAGCTGGACGTCGAAATGGCGCATCCCGAGGGTCCGTTTCGACGCCTCGCGAACCACAGCGAACGCCTCGGGCAGCAGGTCGTCGAGCGCCTTGCGTCGCTCGCCCTCGCGCAACTCCTCCTCGGCGCGCTGCATCGCCATCTCCTCGGTCTCCTCGCCGAGCCCGGCCGCGAAGGACTGACCGTGGGTGATGTCGGCTGCCTCGACGCCGAGGCGCTCCCTGAATTCGCGGGTTTTGTCGCGGAGCTCGTCGTCGGTGAGGGCCGACATCTCCGTTTCGAGGTCGTTGATGAGGTCCACGACCCCCTGGTAGCGCTTGATCTCGCGCTGGACGGGATCGCCGAGGACCTTGTTGATCGGCTTTCGGAAGATGGACATAGCTCTGTTCATTGTGGCAGCCCTCGCCCTTTACGAAACCGCGGCCACCACCAGGACGTCGATCAGGGCCGCCCCTGCGAGGCTGAGGACGGATGCCGCCGCCTCGGCTGTGGCGCCGGTGGTGAGCACGTCATCCACGAGCCAGACGTAGGCACCCGCAAGATCGCCCCCGGTCCAGGCAAAGGCGCCGGCGACGTTGCTCCGCCGGGTCGCCTCGTCGCGAGCGCTCTGCGGCCGGGTCTCGCGGGCTCTCCTGAGCTGGTCGAGCACCGGAACGTCCCGTGCCTCGGCGATGACCGACGCGAGCACGTCGGCCTGGTTGTAACCCCGCTGCCTCCTGCGGCGAGCGCCGAGCGGCACCGCGACCACCGCATCGGGCGTGAAAAGCCGCGGGCCGGCGAGCCGCCTCGAGGTCATCGTCGCGAGCTCGATCAGGACCTGCCGATCACCACCGTACTTGCCGCGATGGAGCGCCGCCCGCACCGGTTCGACGAAGGCGAACCCCGCATGAGCGCTGCCGTGGCGCATGCGGCGCGCGCTCGGGATCGGCATCGTGTCCATGGAGCGCGCGCACGAAGGGCAGATGGGCTGGTCCGAGACGATCTCGCACCCGCCGCATCGACGCGGCGCAACGGCGTCGAGGAGCAACCTGGCAAGCGCGGCGAGCATGCCTCGTGGTATCTCGCGCAGTCGCGGACCCGGTCAGGACGATCCGTTAGGCGCCCTGACCGAAGGCGTCCAGCGCTGTTTGCATGGCGGTGATCAGGCCACGCGCCGACTCGACGCTCAACTCCAGGGCCACCCGCTCGCTCACCGGGCGACCGGCATTGACGAAGTCGACGATCAGCGCGTGATCGAGAGTCGCGTGCGATGGATGGTCCACCGCCACCACTGCGGTCGTGATCGGCCGCCAGGCGCCGCCGGCCTTGGCGCTCCCGGTAAGCGCCGCCTTCTCGACGATGTACGAGCACATGTGGATCTCCTAACTGAGCGTCCGGCCGTAGAAATCGAGGACGAGGCGCCAACCCTCGACAGCCGCCTCCACTCGGTACATCGGCCGGTCGACTGCGAAGAAGCCGTGGCCGGCGTTCTCGAAGGTGTGGAACTCGTGCTCCTTGCCGAGGCGCGTGAGCTCGGCATCGATCTGCGCGACCTCGTCCGGCGCAGGGTTCTTGTCCTCGATACCGAAGAGGCCGAGGATCGGGCAGGAGATCTTTGCTGCGCGATCGATCACAGGCTCCATCGGGTAGGGCATCTCTGCTGGCGGGGGAGCGATCACGAAAGCCCCGTAGCAGTCCACCGCGGCGTTCACCGGCAGCTCGCAGGCGGCAAGGAAGGACTGCCGACCACCGGAGCAGTATCCGATTGTCCCGACCTTGCCATTGGCGATCGGCATCGCACGCAGGTAGCGCACCGCGCCACCGGCGTCACCGAGGAACTGGTCGGTGGTGACCCATCCCCCTGCTCGCGCAGCAGCGGCCGCATCGTCCGGTGCCAGGTCGGGCCCGAACCGGTGGTACAGGTTGGGGCAGATCGCGATGTATCCCTCGCTGGCGAACCGACGGGCGATCTCCTTCGAGGCTCGGTCCCAGCCTGGCGCGTGGTGGATGACCAGCACACCGGGAAAGGGGCCCGGGCCAAGCGGCCGGGCAAGATAGGCGCCGATCTCGTCGTCGCGGTACCCGGTGATGGTCACCGTCTCCGCAAGCAGTCCTTCGTACACGTCAATCCTCCAGTCACGCGAAGTGGTGGAGGCGACCGTACCGAATCAGGACATCGTCAGGAGGTCTCCAACGCCGACCCCAGCGCGCGCGAGCGCACCGCTCGGGAGCTCGATCGCCGCTTTGGCCTTGCGAACCACTCGCGACATCCGCCATGGACGGAGCCCGTGATACATGCGGACCACGTGCCCGTCGGCGTCGATGAACACGACATCGAGGGGAAAGCGCATGAAGAACATGTGGATGGAGCTGCAGGGACGCAGGCAGAGACCGGAGTCCGCAGCGAGCTCGCTCTTGCCCATCAGGCCCATGAAGCGCTGCCAGGGGTTGTCGGCCATCACCACTGCGCCGGCGACGGTCGTTCCCGCAGACGTCGTCAAGCGAAAGTGCTGCTGCGTCGAGGACATGCCCGCGATCCTACCCGGCGATTCGCGACCTGTCGCCGCCGTCGCTAGGTCGTCGCGCGGCCGTCAGGGATGGTGACGCGCACCTCGGTCCCGAGCCCCAGACCGCTGCGCACCTGCACCCGGCCACCAACCAGCGAGGCACGCTCGCGCATCTGGATCAGGCCGAGGCCTGCGGTGCGCCCGAGCCGTGCGTCGGTGGCGGTCACGTCGAAGCCGTCGCCGTCGTCCTTCACCACGCCGACGACGAGCCGCGGAAGGAACGAGATGATCGCGTCGACGCGCTGCGGCCGCCCGTGGGCGAGCGCATTGTCGATCGCCTGCTCGAGGATGCGATACATCGTGATCTCGGCGAGTTGCGGCATCGGGCGCTCGCTGCCGAGGATGTGGAGCAGCACGCTCCCGCGCGGCGCCCATGCCGCGATGAGGTCCCGGGTCGCGCCAACGAGCCCTCGCCCCTCGCTGAGCGGCAGGAGCCCCGCGATGACCTCGCTGAGTTGCTCTGACGCGTCGGCCGCAGCGGTCCGGCAGCGGGAGCTCGCACCGACCGCGGTCGCGGGCTCCTGAGCGAGGCTGCGGCCGATCAGCTCCGCCTCGAGCGCCGCGTCGGCGAGACGCTGCATGGGGCCTTCCAGAATGAGCCGGGCGGTCTCCTCGTGCTCCACATCGGCGATCTCGTAGATCTGGCGAGCCGCCTGGCTGTAGCGGCTCGCGCGCTGGTGTGGATCGGCGACGGACTGTACGGGCACCTGGGTCAGCTGGCGGCTCATCGTGCGCAGGAGCAACTGCTCGGCCGTGACGTCGGCGAGGCGGGTCTTGATGCCATCAGCCCGGGTCTCGAGGCGCGTGAGCTCGGTGCTCATCTCGAGGCCCTCGCTGAACGTCGATGCGACGTCGGCAAGGATCGCCCGGGATGCAAGCCCCGGCAACACCTCGAGCGCCCTCTGGCGGGCATCCTCGACCCGGCGCAGGCGGACGAGCAGATTGGCGCGCTTGGCGCCGACGTCGATCAGCTGGCGCTCCAGGTCGGCGACCTGCTCATCGAGATCCGCGGCCCGCGAATCCAGGTGAAATCGAAGCCCAACGAGCGGAGTGGCGGCGACCTGGACGTCGATGTGCCCCGACGTCGCGGTTCGCTGCGCGGTTCTCACTCCGCGATTATCGCCGGACAATGAAGCGTAGACGCACCAAGTCGTAAAGAACCCCCACGGAATCGCGCATTGCGCTCACCCGCGAGTCCTCCTTGTGCTCCCAGCGGACCGGAACCTCGGCGACCGTCCATCCGAGCCGGCGCGCCCGAAGCAGCACCTCGGCATCGAACCCGAATCGCAGGGTCTTGAGCGGTGTGAAGCACGCGATCGCGGCTTCGGCGGTAAACGCCTTGAACCCGCACTGCGTGTCGTGCAACCCGTGGAGTGCGGCCATGCGCAGCAGGCGGTTGTAGGTCCGGCCCATCACCTCGCGCTTGCCCGGCTGATGGACGTCGATCTGCGACTCCGGAAGCGCCCGCGAGGCGATCGCAACCGCGCAGTTCCCGACGAGGCGGGCGCGCAGCTCCTCGACCTCCTCGATCGGCGTGCTGAGATCGGCGTCGCTGAACACGCGATGCTCGCCTTTCGCCGGTGAGCATGCCGAGCCGCACCGCGGCGCCCTTGCCGGTGTTCCGTCTCGAGGGCGAGCACCTGCAGTTGCGGCCACTCCTTCGCGATATCTCGCGACATCGCGAGCGTGTTGTCGCTGCTGCCGTCATCGACGATGAGCACCTCGTACTCCTCGTCGCGGCCGTCCAGGTAGGCGCGCATTCGGACGAGCGTCGCCGGGAGGCGCTGCTCCTCGTTGAAGGCCGGGACGACGATGCTCAGCACGATCAGGTCACCGGCCGGCTCCCGAAGCGGCAGCCTCACGACGCTCGAGCCACCAGTACACGGGAAGCACCGCCTGGCGGCGCAGACCCGCCAGGGCTGGATCGCGAGCCGCCAGGCCCATTCGAGACCCAGACGGCGCACGGCCGCCGGTGCGCGCCGGACGCGGCCGGCGAGGAAGTCGAGCGATCCGCCGACGCCGATCCCCGCTGCAGCGCCGATTGATCCGAGGTAGCGGTCCAGGAACAGCTCCTGGCGGCCGCCGCCGAAGGCGGCCAGGACCACCTCCGGCTTCGCCTCCTCGATCTCCGCGGCAGTCGCCTTGCCTGGACGTCCGTCGCTTGACGGCGACGATCTGCAGCCCGGGTGCGCCATGACCATCCGCTCCCCTGCCGCTGCCGCGACACCCGGCGCTCCGCCGACGAGGGCGATCCGGTGGCCGACGGCGGTTCGCCTCGGGGCAGGTACGCGTTGACCAGATCGGCTCCGCCGACTCGCTCCGCCTCGGGATGTCCGCGCCGCCGGAGAGCGCGGACCAGGCCGATGCCGTCCGGCACGACCAGGGTGGCGGAGTCCACCACCGCGCTGAATGCCGGGCTACGCCTGGCCAGCATGACCATCTCGGGGTTGAGTGTGATGACCACCGCCGGGTGCGACGTCTGCTCTGAACGGTGCCGTTCCACGATCTCCACGAGCGTGTGCACGGCTGTCGCCATATCGACGACATCGACCGGACACCCGAGAACACGAACCCGCACCGTCGTTCGCGTGACGGGCGGCGGGCCCCCACTACCGCTTGGTGTACTGCGGCGCCTTCCGTGCTCGCTTCAGGCCGTACTTCTTCCGCTCTTTCTCGCGCGAGTCGCGAGTGAGCAGGCCCGCCGCCTTGAGCACCGGGCGAAGCTCGGGATCGGCGGCGATCAGCGCGCGAGCGATGCCGTGGCACACGGCGCCCGCCTGGCCGGCGATGCCGCCGCCGAAGACCTTGACCGAGACCTCGAAACGGCCGGTGGTGTCGGTGACGCGGAGCGGCTGCGTGACCACGGTCTCGAGGTCACGGCGCCCGAAGTACTCGCTCGGCGGCCGGTTGTTGACGACGATGACACCATCGCCGGGGACGATGCGCACGCGTGCGACCGCCGTCTTGCGACGGCCGGTGGCCTGCTTGTACGCCTCAACTGTTGCGGGCAACGATGATCTCCCCTAGCTCGCCGAACGTGATCGGCTGCGGTCGCTGGGCCTCGTGTTTGTGCTCCGAGCCGGCGTAGACGCGAAGGTGGGTCAGCTGCTCGGCACCGAGGGTGTTGTGCTGCAGCATCCCGCGGACGGCGTGCATGATCGGGAACGTGGCGTCGACGGCCATCGCCTCATCGAAGGTGCGCACGCGGCGACCGCTCGGGTATCCCGAGTAGCGGTCGTACTGCTTGAGCGTGCGCTTGCGGCCGGTGACCACGATGTCACGCGCGTTGATGACGATGACGTGCTCGCCGGTGTTGATGTGCTGCGTGAACTGCGGGCGATGCTTGCCGCGCAGCACGCGTGCGATGTTCGCGGCGAGGCGACCAAGCGTCTGTCCGCGCGCGTCGACGAGGAACCAGCGCTGCTCGAGCTCCTGCGGCTTGGCCTGGTACGTGAGCATGGTGGTCATGCGGCGAGCTCCTCTGCAATGTTGGTTCGTAGCGCACCGACCACTGGTGCAGGCCGCGAGCGGGCGCGACCGAGACAGAAGGGTCACGCATCGTTGCGGTATCGACGAGCGATCCGAGCCACTCGGGTGTGGCGCGGCCCTGGCCGATCTTCACGAGCGCACCGGTGAAGGAGCGCATCATGCCGCGCAGAAACGCGTCGGCATGCACCGTGATGACCACGGTGTCGATGACGGTATCGGTCGTGTCACTGCCGATTTCATTGCGGTCGATGCTCACCGCTGCGACCTGACGCACGGTGCTGCCACCGGCGCGAGGTGCGCTCCCGAATGCGGCGAAATCATGTCTGCCGACGAGATGTGCTGCCGCGCTGCGCATTGCATCGATGTCGAGCGGGCCACGCACGGTCCATGCGTTACGGCGCAGCACAGGAGCCCTGCCGTCGCGACACACGATGACGTAGCGGTAGGTGCGCTCGACGGCGTCGCGGCGCGCATCGAAAGCCGAATCCCGGACTGCAACAGCACGCACCGCGATATCGGCGGGAAGTGTCGCGTTGAGCGCGTTGCGCAGCGCCTCGGGCTTCCACTCGCGCTCGAGCGTGCAACCGACCACCTGCCCGTGCGCATGCGCGCCGGCGTCGGTGCGTCCGGCGGCGGTGAGCGCGGGGGTCTCCGCCGTCACGCCGGTGAGGACGTCCTTGAAGACACCCATCGCGGTGCGACCCTTCGGCTGGATCTGCCAGCCGGCGAAGTCGGTGCCGTCGTACTCGAGCGTGAGGCTGTAGGTGGGCACGAGTGGCTCGTTCCTACTCGACGAGCTCGATGATCGCCATCGGCGATGCATCGCTCTTGCGCGGTGGCAGTTTCACGACCCGCGTGTAACCACCGGGCCGCTCCTTGTAGCGCTCGAGATACGTCGAGAAGAGCTTGTTGGAGACATCGCGATCGTTGACGTACAGGGCGACCTTGCGGCGCGCATTGAGGTCGTCGGGCTTGGCGTCGGTGATGACGCGCTCGACCCAGCGGCGCAACTCCTTGGCCTTCGCCTCGGTGGTCGTGATGCGGCCGTAGCGCAGCAATGAGGTCACCTGGTTGCGCGTCATCGACTGACGATGCGCAGCGCTGCGCCCAAACTTGCGGCCGGCAATGCGATGTCGCATGAGTGGCTCCGGTTACCTCGCCATCGGCTGGAACAGGGTGTCCAGCTCTTCGGGGGTGACCAGCTCACGCTGCACGAGCTTCTCGCGAATCTCGTCAAGCGACTTCTGACCGAAGTTGCGAAGCGTCAGGAGTTCTTCCTGCTTCATGGCGACCAGCTGCCCGACCTTGGTGATGTCGTTGGCCTTGAGGCAGTTGAGCGCGCGCACGCTGAGCTCGAGGTCCTCGATCGGGACGTCTGCAAGGCGGCTCGGGAGATCGTTGCCGCGGGCCTGGCGCTGCTGCGGGGCGGCCAGGTTGTCGCCGAAGCGCACGAAGAGCCCGAGGTGATCGGTGAACAGACCGGCCGCGCGGCTGACTGCCTCAACCGGCGCGAGGGTGCCGTCGGTCCAGACCTCGACAACCAGCTTGTCCCACTCGGTCTCCTGACCAACGCGGGTCTTCTCGACGAAGAAGTTGGCCTTGCGCACCGGGGTGAAGATGGCGTCGATCGGGATGACCCCGATCGCCTGACCCTCTTTCTTGTTGCGCTCGGCGGTGACGTAGCCCTTGCCGCGCTCGACCATCAGATCCATCCGCAACTGCGCCTTGGGCGAGTTGAGGGTGGCGATGTGCTGACCCGGGTTGCGGATTTCAATGTCGCTCGGGCACTCGATGTCACCGGCGGTGACCTCGCGGGGACCGTGCTGGTCCAGGCTGATCCGCACCGGATCGGCGCTGTGCGAGAGGACGTTGATCTCCTTGATGTTGAGCAGGATCTCGGTGACGTCTTCCTTGACGTTCTCGATCGAGCTGAACTCGTGAGCGATGCCCTCGATCGATACCGAGGTGATCGCGGCGCCAGGGAGCGAGGAAAGCAGCACACGGCGCAGCGAGTTGCCGAGCGTGACGCCGAATCCGGGCTCGAGCGGCTCGATCTCGAATTTGCCGTAATCGGCGCTGCTCTCGATCTCTTTGACCGCGGGCGTGGTCATCATGTCAATTGCCATTCAGGACTCCTCAACAGGGGACAGGGACGTTGCGCCGATCCCGGCGCGGAGCATGGTCATCTCGAGTAGTACTCCACGATGAGCTGCTCTTCGATTTGTTGTTCCATCTCATGGCGCTCGGGTAAACGTGTGACCGAGCCCCGCAGCGCCGCGGCATCCAGGGTCAGCCAGTCCGGCACCGACCGGGCGGTCACGAGCGACTGCGCGTTCTCGAGCACCAGCATCTTGCGACTGCGCTCGCGAACCTCGACCACGTCCCCGGGACGGAGCTGCGCCGACGCGATGTTGAGCGCCCGGCCGTTGACCTTGAAGTGGCGATGGCTGACCAGCTGGCGGGCCTCGCGGCGCGAGCTGGCGAGCCCGAGACGGTAGACGACGTTGTCGAGCCGGCGCTCGAGCTGCTGGAGCAGCACCGTGCCGGTGACGCCGTCGGCGCCTTCGGCCCGCTCGAAGTAGTGCCGGAACTGGGTCTCGAGGACGCCGTAGATGCGCTTGGCCTTCTGCTTGGCGCGGAGCTGGATGCCGTAGTCACTCGACTTGCGACGGCGCGCGAGCCCGTGCTGGCCCGGGAGCAACCCGCTGCGCTTGTCGAACGTGCAGTTGGTGACGCACTTGGCGCCTTTGAGATAGAGCTTGGCGCCCTCGCGGCGGCAAAGACGGCAGACAGGACCCGCTTGATTGGCCATCGAAACCCCTAGACCCGGCGCCGCTTGGGCGGGCGGCAGCCGTTGTGAGGAATCGGGGTCACGTCGGAGATCGCGCTGACGTCCAGCCCGCTCGCCTGCAGGCTGCGAATCGCCGCCTCGCGGCCGGCGCCCGGGCCTTTGACGAAGATCTCGATCGACTTCAGACCGTGCTCCATCGCGCGCCGGGCGGCCGCCTCAGCCGTGACCTGCGCTGCGAACGGGGTGCTCTTGCGCGACCCCTTGAAGCCCTGCGCGCCGGCCGACCCCCAGGCGATCACGTTGCCGTCGGGATCGGTGAGGCTGACGATGGTGTTGTTGAACGTGGCGAGCACGTGCGCCTGACCCACCGCGATGTTCTTGCGCTCGCGGCGCCGGGTTCGGACGACTTTCTTCTTCTTTGCCATGGGTTACTTGGTCGCCTTCTTGCGGCGCACACCAACGGTTTTCTTCGGTCCGCGACGGGTGCGCGCATTGGTGCGCGTGCGCTGCCCGCGAACAGGGAGGCCGCGACGGTGGCGCAGGCCACGGTACGTGCCGATCTCGGTGAGTCGCTTGATGTTGAGCGCGATCTGACGGCGGAGGTCGCCCTCGACCCTCCCCTGCAACTGCTTCGCGATGACATCGCGCAGCTTGCCGACCTGGGCGTCGCTCAGGTCCTTGGTGCGCGTATCCGGCGCGACACCGGCGAGCGACAGCATTCGCTTTGCAGTCGTCGGGCCAATGCCGTAGATGTACGTGAGGGCGATCTCGATCCGCTTGTCTCGAGGGACGTCAATGCCGGCGATACGTGCCATTGGCCGGCGTTACCCCTGCCGCTGCTTGTGTTTCGGGTTCTCGCAGATCACTCTCACGGCGCCGTGGCGCTTGATGACCTTGCAGCGCTCACAAAGGCGCTTGACAGATGCTCTGACCTTCATCCTGGTGACGGGTTCCTCATGGTTTGGCGGCGTAGGCAGCCGATGGCAAGTGCTCGATGCGTCCCGGGGCGATCCGTGA
This sequence comes from Candidatus Dormiibacterota bacterium, assembly GCA_963791435.1. GTDB lineage: Bacteria > Chloroflexota > Dormibacteria > Aeolococcales > Aeolococcaceae > Palsa-851. Next base: position 1,424 of record CAWBSL010000002.1, on the reverse strand, counting down.
CGCTGGTGCCGACGGTACCCCGTTGAGTGCGCGCCGAACCAGGCTCATGCGAGAGCCCGAGGTGTTGAGTATAAACCGAGCCCTGTCCAGCAGGCAAATCGCGCCCCCGTCAAGACGGCACGTCCGCGAGGACGTGGTCGGGCCGGAGCGTCAGCACCTCGGGGCCCGACTCGGTGACCGCGACCGTGTGCTCGAAGTAGCACGAGAGCTTTCCGTCGGACGTGACCACCGTCCAGTCATCGTCGAGGACCCGGGTATCCGGGCGACCGACGTTGACCATCGGCTCGATGGCGATCACGTAGCCGGGCTTGATGAGGTTGCCCGTCCCGGGGCGGCCGTAGTTGGGCACCTGCGGAGCCTCGTGCATATCCCGGCCGATGCCGTGGCCGACGTACTGGCGCACGACCGAGTACCCGTTGGCCTCGACGAACGTCTGGACGGCGACTCCGATATCGCCGATGTGGTTACCCGGCTTCGCGGCGGCAATGCCGAGATCGAGGGCCTGACGGGTGGTGTCGATGAGCCGGCGCACCTCCGGGGACCCCTCGCCACAGGCGACCGAGAGTCCACTGTCCGCCCACCAGCCATCGAGGATCAGTCCGCAGTCGAGCGAGACGAGGTCGCCGTCGTTGATCACCTGGGGGCCGGGGATGCCGTGGACCACCTGGTCGTTGATCGACACGCAGAGCGAGTTGGGGAATCCGTCGTAGCCGAGGAACCCCGGGATGCAGTGATGGTCGCGGATGAAGGCTTCGGCCTCGCGGTCGAGGTCGAGCGTGGTCATCCCGGCACGTACCGAGCGCGCCAGCTGCGCGAGACAGGCTCCGAGGATCCGCCCGGAGACGCGCATCTTCTCGATCTCCTCCGGCCGCTTCAAACGGAATCCGTCGACACCGAATGGGCTCATGCGCTTCTCACCGGCGCGCCGTTCTGCTGCATCGATTGCATGATCCGGGCGGTGATCGCGTCGATATCTCCGACACCGTCGATCGCCACGATGCGCGTCCCGGCGGCGCGATAGTGCTCGAGGACCGGAGCAGTGTCCTGGCGGTACACGACCAGACGCTGGGCGAGCCCCTCCGCGGTGTCGTCACTCCGCCCTTCGATGGTGGCTCGTTTGAGGATCCGGGTCTTCAGCTCGTCGTCCGGGACCTCGAGGGAGATGACATCGGCAACCGACTCGTGGCGCTTCCCGAGCATCGCGTCGAGCATGACCGCCTGGGGCACGGTGCGCGGGAAACCGTCCAGCAGCACGCCGCGCTTGGCGTCCGGCTCGTTGAGACGGCCGTCGATCATCCGGACGACCAGGTCGTCGGGCACGAGCCCGCCAGAATCCATGATCGGCTTCGCCTCGCGGCCCAGGGCGGTGTCGCGAGCCACCTCGCTGCGGAGCATGTCGCCCGCGGCCACGTGCGGCACGCCGA
>CAWBSL010000001.1:0-1853862 GCA_963791435.1 Candidatus Dormiibacterota bacterium | reverse complement strand
CTCCGGAAGACAGCGCCCCGGACAAGGGGGTTGCTGCGGCAGATGTCCGCCTACCATCTCGGCTTCACCGACGGTCATGGACACCCGGCGAACGACCCGGCGGGTAAGCGGATCCGCCCGGCGCTGACGCTCTGGTCGTGCGAGGCGCTCGGCGGTGACCCGGACTGGGCACTCCCGGCAGCGGTCGCAGTCGAGCTGATTCACAACTTCACGCTCATCCACGACGACATCCAGGACGGCGACCAGCTGCGCCGCCATCGTCCGACCGTGTGGACGATCTGGGGCATGGAGCAGGGGATCAACGCCGGCGACGGCATGTTCGCCAACGCCCTGACAGGCCTGCTCGCGCCGGGACCACGGCCCGGACGCCGAATGCGCGCGGCCCACGTGCTCAGCGCGGCAGTCGTTCAGGTTGTCGAAGGTCAGTGCCTCGATCTCTCCCTGGAGGGCCGTGCCGGCGCCGCCCAGGCCACCTACCTCCGGCTGGTCACGATGAAGACGGGCGCGCTCCTCGGGGCGGCAATGGCGGCCGGGGCTGTACTCGCAGGCGCCCCCAAAGCCGTGGCGCAGCGGTTCGACGCCGCCGGCAGGCTGCTCGGCCTCGCCTTCCAGGTGCGCGACGACTGGCTCGGCACATGGGGCGACCCGCAACTCACCGGCAAGGGCCGGAGCGGCGACCTCCGCCGGCGCAAGCTCACGTACCCGGTGGTGGCTGCGTACGAGGTGGCGACGCCGAACCGCCGGCGCGAGTTGCGACGTCTCTTCCACGAACGCGAGGCCGGCGGCGAGTTCCGCCTGCGCGCGCTCCTCGACGAACTGGGTGGGCCAGCACTCACTGCCGGGGTTCCGATGGTGCTGGCGCGCGACGCTATCGCCGCGCTCACCGGACTGCCCGATGAGGCCGTCACCGACTTCGCGGATCTGGCGATCCATGTCGCTGAACGCAACCGTTAGCCCGAGGAGCGACGCGACGCCCGGATCGCGCACGGCCTCGCGCAAGGACGAGCACCTGCGCATCAACATCGATGAGGACGTCGCCGCGAAGGGCGTCGAAACCGGCTTCGGCGACTGGCGTTTCGTGCATCGCGCGCTCCCGGAGATCGACCTCGACGACGTGACGCTGCGGACGAACCTCCTCGGCCATCAAGTTGGCGCTCCATTGCTCGTCTCGTGCATGACCGGTGGCACCGACCAGACGCGGATCATCAACGAACGGCTAGCCCGTGTCGCGCAGGCGCACGGACTCGCCATGGGCCTCGGCTCGTGCCGTGTCCTCCTCGAGCAGCCCGACGTGCTCCCCACATTCGATGTGCGCGAGCTCGCGCCCGACGTGCCGCTGCTCGCCAATCTCGGTGCGGTGCAACTGAATCTCGGCATTGGCGTTGACGAGTGCCGACACCTCCTCCACGCGCTGCGCGCAGACGCGCTGGTGCTGCATCTGAACCCCCTGCAGGAGGCGTTGCAGGCGGCCGGCAACACGTGCTTCTCGGGACTGCTGGCGCGGATCGCCGCGGTCTGCGCCGGTCTCGGTGCGCCTGTCATCGTCAAGGAAGTCGGCTGGGGCATCGCCGACGATCTCACAGCGCAACTCTTCGAAGCCGGAGTCGCTGCAGTCGATGTTGCCGGTGCCGGCGGGACCTCATGGAGCGAGGTCGAACGGCATCGCATGCACGACTCCGCGCGTGCTCGTGTCGCTGCGGCGTTTGCGGGCTGGGGAATTCCAACGGCCGACGCACTGATCGGAGCGCGGAGCGCCGCGCCGGCTGGAGTGCTGATCGCGAGCGGAGGGATACGCGACGGCATCGACGTCGCCAAGGCGCTGACGCTCGGCGCCGACTCGGTGGGAATCGCCGGGCCACTGGTTCGCGCTGCCGCAGCGGGCGATGACGCCCTCGAGGAAACCGTGAGCGTGATCCTCGAGGAGCTCCGTCTCGCGATGTTCTGCGTCGGCGTTGTCAGAGTTTTCGACCTCAGAACCGATGCGCGGCTGGTACGCTGCGACGGGCGAGCCCTCTGATGCCACACACAGCATTACCGCTCGAGGCGGCCGACGCCTACTGCCGGACGCTGGTTCGCCACTACGAGAATTTCACCGTGGCCTCGCGGCTCTCACCGCGATCGCTGCGCCGGGACCTGACCCGTGTCTATGCGTTCTGCAGGTACACCGACGACCTCGGCGACGAGAGCGGTGATCGCGCCGTGGCAATGCGACGCCTCCGGCGCTGGCGAGACGAGACACGCGAAAGCTTCGACCACGATGAGCGCACGCATCCCGTCCTCGTTGCGCTCACCGATACCGTCCACCGGTTCCAGCTCGACGCCCAGCCCTTCGTCGACCTGATCGACGCCAACATCCAGGACCAGCGCGTCGACACATACGAGGACTGGCCCGCGCTTCGCGGCTACTGCATGCTCTCCGCCGCACCGGTGGGCCGAATCGTCCTCCGGCTGTTCGACATCAACGAAGAGGCCGCAGTGCCTCTCAGCGACGACGTCTGCATCGGCCTCCAGCTCGCCAACTTCGCCCAGGACGTCTCCGTCGACAAACGCCTCGGCCGCACGTATCTCCTGCAGAGCGACATTCGCAATCGCGGCATAGAACTGGCAACTCGGTCGATGTGCGAGCGCGCACGCGCCCTCCTCGAGTCGGGAGTAGCACTCGAGGCGATGGCACCACCGCGTTTGCGCCTTCAACTCGCCCTCTATCGCCTCGGCGGCAATGCCATCCTCGACGCGGTCGCCGTCGCGGGATACCGCACAGCAACGCACCGCCCAAAGGTCGACCGCGAAGCGCGCGTTCGAATCGTCGCGAAAGCGCTAGGAGCGACGCGAGCGACGAGGGTTACGCGCTATGACAGGACGCGCACCGGCTCGAGGGGGGAGGCGGACAGGCGTCAAGCGTTCAGCGCCAGGACACAACGCGCACTAGGCTCGAGGGGGGAGGCGGACGATCAGCGAATTTGGGAGCGAGCGATGAGCGCGAAAATCTGCTTGCGCGAAGAGCGAGCGGACAAGCTGAGCACATCGTCCGCCTCCCCCCTCGAGCCGCACCACACAGCGATGCTGCCATGCCGGCAAAGTCAGCGAACGTTGCCGCCGCGCCGGGAATTGATCGTGCTTGACACCCCGACCGCCCCCGACATCCGCGCCCTGGAGCGCTACTGCGAGGACATGGCGCGCCGCGAGGCTGCCAACTTCTACTGGGGTTTCATCGCGCTCCCACGCCGCCAGCGCACGGCAATCTACGCGCTGTACGACTTCGCACGGCAGGTCGACGACGACGCAGACCTCGACGGTCGCGCGTCACGCGACGAACGCCTCGAGCATCATCGCCTCCGGCTTCGCGAGACGCGTCCCGGCGACAGCACCGACCCGGTGATGGGATTGCTCGCCATCGCGATGCGCCGTTTCGCGATCCCGCTCGCGGAGCTTGACATGCTCGTCGACGGCGTGGCGATGGACCTGACGACAACGCGGTACCAGACATGGGACGAGCTGCGCGCATACGCCAACCTGGTCGCGTCCGTTGTCGGCAGGATGTGCGTGCGCATCTTCGGTTTTCGCGACCCGATCGCGCTCACGCACGCCGATGAGCTTGGGGTCGCGCTGCAGCTCATCAACATCCTTCGTGACGTGCAGGAGGATGCCGCACGCGGTCGCATCTACCTGCCCATGGACGAGCTTGCGGCCTACGGCATCACCGAGAGCCAGATTCTGGGAGGGCAGGTCGCACCGGGATGGAATGCCTTCATGGCCATGCAGATCGCTCGCGCGCGTCGGTTGCACGCGTCCGGCATCCGCGTGACCGAGTCGATCCCCCGGCAGCCCGCAGTCTGCGTGCGCACGATGGCCGGAATCTACCTCGGGATTCTCGATCGCATCGAGGCCGCGCCGGAGTTGCCGTTGCGCGGGCGCGCGCGCCTTTCGAAGGCGGCGAAGCTGAGCGTGATGGCACGGTCGTGGCTGGCGGTATGACACGCCAGCCGCGCGTCGCGGTTGTCGGTGCTGGGCTCGCCGGGCTCACCGCCGGGCTCGCTCTCGCCAAGCGCGGCTGGCGGGTCGACCTCTACGAACGTTCGCGGCTGCTCGGCGGCAAGGCGACCTCATTCGAGGTCGACGGACACGAGGTCGACTGCGGTCAGCACGTTGTCCTCGCGTGCTGCACGGCGACGCTCGAACTCATCGGTGAGCTTGGCCTCAGTGACTCGTTGTACATCCAGCCGCGGTTCGAGGTCACCGTGCTCTCCCGCAGTCGCCCGCCCGCTCAGCTGCGGGCGTCGGATCTGCCGGCGCCGCTCCACCTGATGGCAGGCTTCGCCCGCTATCCACATCTGACGACGCTCGACCGTGTCCGGGTTGGCCGCGCGCTCGTCGCCGCACGAGCGGATCGAAATCCCAGTGGCGACATGGCCGCGTGGCTGCGCCGGCATCATCAGAGTGCTCGCTCGCTGCGCGCGTTCTGGGAGCCGTTTCTCGTGCCGGCGCTCAATGCGCCGCTGCATCGCGTCTCGGCAGAGATGGGGCTGTTCACCATCCGCACCGCGTTTCTCGGTAACCGCGATGCCGCACGGATCGCGTATTTGAAGGTCCCACTCGCGCGACTCGCCGAGGCTGCGGCGGCTCGTCTCGACGGCATCCACCTCCGTCAGGCCGTGGTGGGTATGCATCGCGAGGGCAACCGTGTCACTGGCGTGAAACTGAGTGGCGGCGCCGGAGCGGCGTGCGACGCATGTGTCATCGCCGTACCACCGAGCCGGCTCCGCGCGATGGTCGATGATGATCCGTCGCTCGGGATCACCGGACTCGACGCATTCGAGCCGATGCCGATCGTCGATGTGCATCTCTGGTACGACCGGCCGGTCCTCGGCTGCGATTTCGCAGCGCTCCTCGAACTCACCGGTGCAGTGGGTCTTCGAGAAGTCGCCGGGATACGTGTGCTGCAGCATGAGTGCCGCCGACGAATATGTGCGGCGCCCGGAACAGGAATTGGTCGAGCTCTGCCGGGCGGCGCTCGCGTCTGTCCTGCCGCAGGCCGGGCGGGCACACTTGCTCCGCGGCGCCGCCACGCGAGACCCGGACGCCACATTCATCCCGGCGCCCGCAGTGCGCCGTCCCGGCCCGACGACGGCCCTCGCCAACCTCGTGATCGCCGGCGCGTGGACCGACACGGGCTGGCCGGCGACGATCGAGTCCGCTGTACGAAGTGGACGCACCGCTGCGCTGACCCTGTACAGCAACGCCGCCGGATGGACATCCGCGTCGGGCTCGACTGCCGACGGACCGAGGCTGGAGGTGGCCGGTGCCGTCTGAAGCGCTTCGCTCCGCAGTCAACTGGCTGCTCGACCATCAGGACGCAGCCGGCTGGTGGAGTGGCGAGCTCGAGACCAACGTGACGATGACCGCGGAGCACGTGCTCCTGCTTCGTTTTCTCGGCGTCGCTCACGACGATATTCGCGAGGGCGCCATCCGCCACATCCTCGGCGCGCAGCGAAACGACGGTTCGTGGGCGCTGTACCACGAGGGCCCCGGCGATCTCAGCACCACCATCGAGGCATACGTCGCTCTTCGAGTTCTCGGTGTCGAGGCCGCGCAGCCGGCCATGCGCCGGGCCCTGCGCATGATTCTCGACCAGGGCGGACTCGTCGAAGCGCGCGTGTTCACGAAGATCTGGCTCGCGCTCTTCGGCGTGTATCCGTGGGATGGCGTCCCGAGCATGCCGCCGGAGCTGGTGCATCTCCCTTCGTGGGCGCCGCTCAACCTGTACGACTACGCATGCTGGGCGCGGGGGACGATCGCGCCGCTGCTCATCGTCATCTCGCGCCGTCCCGTGCGCGACCTTGGAGTCGAGCGTCGACGAGGTGATCGTTCCCGAGACCCGCCGGCGGATGCACAAGGTCGCGGGGACCGGCGTGTTCCTGCAACTCGACAAGGCGCTGAAGCTCTATGACCGCCTGCCGCGCCAGCCGGGACGCGCAGCGTCGCGCACACGCCTCGTCGAGTGGATCACCGAACGGCAGGAAGCCGATGGCGGGTGGGGCGGCATCCAGCCGCCCTGGGTGTATTCGCTGATCGCGCTGCACCTGGAGGGGATGTCCCTCGACCATCCGGTGATCCGAAACGGTCTCGAAGGGTTCCGGCGGTTCTCCATCGACGATGAGCACGGCTGGCGCCTCCAGGCATGCATGTCGCCGGTGTGGGACACGGCGTGGGCGCTGCTCGCGCTGCGCAGAGCCGGAGTACCCCGCGAGCACCCATCACTGCGGCGCGCCGTCGACTGGTTGATCGGCGAGCAGATCTCGGGTGGTGGCGACTGGCAGGTCAAGGTCCCGCTGGAGCGCGGGGGCGGCTGGGCTTTCGAGTTCGACAACGACATCTATCCGGATGTCGATGACACCGCCGTTGTCGTGCTCGCGCTGCTTGAGTCGGGTGAACCGGAACGCGTGTCACAGTCTGTCGACGAAGCGGTGCGGTGGTGCCGGGCGATGCGCTCTCGCAACGGCGCGTGGGCTGCGTTCGACAAGGACAACACGCGTGCACTCGTCTACAAACTGCCGTTTGCCGACTTCGGCGCCATGCTCGATCCGCCGTCCGAGGACGTCACCGCGCACGTCATCGAGATGCTTGCGGCCGTGGGTTGCGGCGCTGATGACGTCGATATTCCGCAGGCACTGGCATATCTCCGCGCGACCCAGCGTCCGTGGGGATCGTGGTACGGCCGCTGGGGCGTGAACCACATCTACGGCACGTGGTGCGTGGTCAGTGCGCTCACAGCCCTGGGTGAGGGTGCGGACATGGTTCGCAATGCCGCCGCCTGGATGCTTCGCGTGCAGAACCCCGATGGTGGCTGGGGGGAGACATGTCACTCGTACGTCGACGAATCGTTTGCGGGTGTCGGCGCGAGCACGCCGTCACAGACGGCGTGGGCGATGCTCACGCTGCAACTCGCCGGTCTCGGTGACGACCCAGCGTGCGCGCGTGGAAGGACGTTCCTGCTGGATCGCCAGCGCGACGGAACGTGGGACGAGCCCGAGCACACCGGCACGGGCTTCCCCGGCGACTTCTACATCAATTACCACCTCTACCGGCACGTTTTTCCGACCCTGGCGCTGGCCGGTGGCGAATCCATCGAGACCGGCACGCCCGCAACCGAGCGCGAGCTCGTCGCCCAGAGATAGAACCGAGAGCAAAGAGGAGACAGCCATGGCGGTGCCACTGCGACAGGCGATGAGGGTTGGGGGCTACGTGGCGCGGCAACGCCTGCGCCGCAACGAGAAGTTCGCGCTGGTGCTCCAGCTCGAACCGCTGTATCAATGCAATCTGGCGTGTGCCGGCTGCGGGAAGATCCAGCACGAGGATCCCATCCTCCAGCGGCGTCTCACGGTGCAGCAGTGCATCGACGCCGTCGAGGAATGCCAGGCGCCGATGGTCTCCATCGCCGGCGGCGAGCCGTTGGTGCACAAGGAGATCGATCAGATCGTCGCCGCGCTGGTCGCGCGCAAGCGCTACGTCTACCTCTGCACGAACGCGCTCCTGCTCGAGAAGAAGCTGCATCTCTTCACACCATCCCCGTATTTCTCGTTCTCCATTCACATCGACGGGTTGCGCGAGCGTCACGACGAGTCCGTCTGCCGCACCGGCGTGTTCGACAAGGCGATCGCCGCGATCGCCGCCGCCAAGGCGCGCGGGTTCCGAGTCACCACCAACACGACGTTCTTCGATCAGGACGATGCGCGCTCGATCCGCGGCGTGCTCGACTTCCTCAACGACGAGGTGCAGGTCGACAGCATGCAGATCTCGCCCGGCTACGCCTACGAGAAGGCGCCCGACCAGGATCACTGGCTCAACGTCGAGCGCACCCATGCGATCTTCCGCGACGCGTTCGCGGATGGGCGCCGGAAGAAATGGCGCCTCAACCACTCCCCGCTCTTCCTCGACTTCCTCGAGGGCAAAATCGACTTCAGCTGCACCGCATGGGGCATTCCGAGCTACTCGGTCCTCGGCTGGCAGAAGCCGTGCTATCTCATGTCCGACGGCTACGCCGCGTCGTATCGCGAGCTGCTCGAGACGACCGAGTGGGAGAAGTACGGCCGCGGACGTGACGAGCGTTGCGGGAACTGCATGGCGCACTGCGGCTATGAGCCCACTGCCATTGTCGCGACGTCGGCGTCGTTGCGCGAATCGCTGCGCGCCGCGAGCGACAGTCTCCGGCCGCGTGGAAGCAAGCCAAATCTGAACTGACTTGAACGCCGTGCAGGCAGCGCCCGGCGACGGGGAGGTGTTCCTCACCGGCGCGTCCGGGTTCGTTGGATCACACGTGCTCGCGGCGTTGCTCGCCGGCGGCTACAGCGTCCGTGCCCTGGTGCGCGGACCGTGGGACGCGCCGCCAGGTGTCGTTGCGCTACGTGGAGATCTCCGCGAGTCGGGGGCGCTGGTGCCGGCGCTGCGCGGATGCCGGTACCTGATCCACACGGCCGCGCTGTACTCCTTCGCACCGCACGACCGGGCGGCGATCGCGGCGGTCAACGTCCTTGGAACATCGAGCATCCTCGAGGCGGCGCGCACTGCCGGCGTCGAGCGATGCGTGGTGACATCGAGCTCCGCGGCGCTCCCGCCTGCGTCGATGTCACGCCCGGCGACCGAGGATGACTGGGCCAGTGCGGGCCACCGCTCGTCATATCACTCGTCAAAGCTCGTGGGCGAGCGTGCCGCGCTCCGCGCCCAGATCCCGGTGATCACCGTGCTCCCGACGGCGCCAATCGGACCGGGCGACCGGCGGCCGACCCCGACCGGCAAGATCGTCGTCGACCTGCTCCGCGGGCGCATGCCCGCAACACTCGGCGGCGGCATGAATGTCGTCCCAGTTGAGGATGTCGCGGCCGCCCACGTGCTCACGCTGGAACGAGGGCGTCCGGGCGAGCGCTACATCGCGGGCGGCATGAATCTCACGCTGGCGGAGCTCTGGCGGCTGATTGCCCGTGCTGCGGGGCGACCGGAGCGGGCATACCGGCTGCCCTACGCCATCGCGGTCGCGGCGGCCGGTGTCGACGCCGCCCGAGTTCGGATCACCGGTGGGATGCCCGCGGTTCCGCTCGAAGGGGTTCGGATGGGCCGGCTCGAGATGTACTCGTCGAGCGCCAAGGCCGCGGCGGAGCTTGGCTACGCACCCTCCAGCGCGTCCGACGCGGTCGCACGGGCGGTGCGCTGGTATCGCGAGAACGGGTATGCCGCCTGACACGCGAGTGGTGGCCGTCTGCGCGATGGGCGTGGAGGCCTGGGGCGTCCGGCGGCGGGCTCACCACGTCCGAGTCATGGAGGTTGGTATCGGCGGCCGACCGGCCGCGGCGCTGCCCGGAATTGTGATCAGCGCCGGACTCTGCGGCGGCCTCATGCCGGGCCAGGTGCCGGGGACCGTCGTCATTCCGAGTGAGGTCGTCGACGAGCGAGGTGTCCGCCATGCGTGTGACCCCGGCGTCGTCGCCGCACTCACGAAGGCCGCACTGTACCTGCGCTATGCAGTAGCCGGCGGCTCGATGATCTCGACGTCCGCGATGGTCACCGGCTCCGGGCGCGACACGTGGGCGAACCGTGGCTACGTCGCGGTGGACATGGAGTCTGCGGCCGTGGCGGAATCCGCATCGCGATTCGGCGTGCTTCGGGTGATCCTCGACACCCCGGACCACGAGCTGTCGGACGCCTGGGCCGTGCCGGCGCGCGCGATTCGCCAGCCGTCGCACTGGGGTGACGCGGTGTGGCTGGGTGTCAACGCGCCGCGCTACGCACTCCGGGTCGGAGCGGTGCTAGAGGCGGCCTTCCTCGGCAATATCGACCCCGAGATATAACTGCACGGCGCCGCGGAGCATCTGCGCAACGCCGGGGATATCGAAGTCATGTGCCATCTCGTGGAGGGCAGCCCGCTGCGCATGGAGCGCCGCCTCGACCACACGGCATCCCGCTTCGGTGAGGCCGACCCGCACCATCCGCCGATCCGGTGCCGAACGTAGCGTCCGGACCAGCCCGCGCGCATTCAACTCGTGGACCATCAACGAGACGCGTGCCTCCGGTGCCTGGATGAGCTCCGCGAGGTCTCCCTGGACGCATCCCTCCGTGCCGGCCGCCCCGGCTTCGAGCAGGAGGTGGTACTGGAGCGGGCTCAGATCGTGCAGGGCGAGCGAGCGATTGATCTGGATCATGGCCTGCCGGAACCCGCGACGGAAGGTCGCCGCGAGCCGCAGGTCGTGGATCGTGGCGTCCTGGAAGAAGTCGGCGTCCCGACTGGCTGGATCGGCCTTGGTGGCTAACGTCACCCTTCCGACTTTACTAGGTGCGTCACGGTGACTTGGGCGTCGGAGGGCGGTGGGCAGCAAATGTTTGTGAATGCACAGTAAATAACGGTGAAGCTCGCGCAGGGCAGATCAATCCCCTCAGATCCGGTTGGTCAGGATGCTCGCCCAGGGGCCACAACTGAGGGGGTTGCCAGCCAGGGGGATTGGGCTAAGGGGCGGGTCCCGCCGGACGGGAGCGCAGCCCGCATCAAGCGGGCTACGTCTCTCGGGGAGCCTCCTTCTTTGCGAGCGTGTCCGGGCGCGGCCGTTGGCGGCCCGTAGCTCAGGGTGCGGAGCGCTCTGGGATCACGTGACCGAGCGCCCGCAGCGCCCGAACGTACTTCGGAGTGCTCTCGGGATCACCCGCGCCTGCGGCACGGAGCCGCGCCATGACGGCGTCGATCAACGCATCGTCGGCGTCGAACAGCTCAACCTCCACCTCGCGAAACGTGTCAACGGTGCTGTCGCCGGAGCGAACCGACACACGATCGTCCGCCACCTCGGCACGGCGGACGTCGCCCGCCACGAGATCGGTGGTGTGCCGGTCAGTTACCAGGGAGGCGATGGGATGCAGGCTCACCTCGCCGACCACCGCGCGGATGACATCGATCGCCGTCTCTGGCGGCTGACCCGGCGGACCCGGGAAATCCGTCTCCTCGCGAGACACTGCATCGCCGATCATCTGGGCGCCGGCCTTGAGCGTCCACTTCCCCTTCTCATCGGGAGCGCTCCGATGGCGCAGGCCGAGCTTGGCGCGGAGAAGCGTCAGATCGTCGGTATCCCAGTACGTCGCGGAGAGTTCGACGCGGCCGCGGTCGACGGCCCGAGTGCCTTCGACCACGCCGTCAAGGTCGGGCAGCACGAAACCGGCGTCCACCGGGATCTTGATCTCGCGTTCCTCGGGCATCGTTCGCTCACTCTAGCCGGAGGTCGATGAGCGAGGTGCGTCACGCCGTGTGGAGACTCGGCGCAACGGCGGGGACCCCGGCGGAGGGCGAATAGTCCGGTTTGAGCCCGGAGCCGGTGTCCCCTCCGCCCGCACCGGCGCTGAGCTGTCAACCAAACGGCCGCGCCGCTCCTCTTTAGGCTCGATGACCTTGACCACCATTGCCACGTCGAGCGCCGGCCGGGCGGACGCCGAACCGGTCCTCCGCGCCGCGGCGCCACGGCTGCTGGCGATCGCATCTGTCATCGCCGGGAGCGGTGCCGATGCCGAGGATGTCGTGCAGGAGGTCATGGTCGCTGCCTGGAAGGCGTGGGATCGGCTCCGCGACCCGGCACGGCGCGACGCGTGGCTCACAAGGATCTGCGTTCGCGAGGCCGTCCGCCACGGCCGGCGGCGGCGAGCACGCTGGTTGCGCGAGGAGACGATCGACGATCACGTGGCAGCTGCGCCGTCGAGCACAAGCGGCACGAACTGGGACGCGGCATTCGCCGGGCTCAGCAGGCAGCAACGCGCTGCCATAGTCCTTCACTTCTCGTACGGCTACACCCTCGACGAGTGCGCTCATTTCATGGGATGCCGTCCCGGATCGGCCCGGCAGCATCTCGCTCGCGCCCGACGCCACCTCAGGGAGGTCATGAACGATGGCGACTGATTCCTTCGAGAACGGATTGCGCACGTACCTCGACGAGCGCTCACAGCGTGCGGCTGATCCGGCAGCCGTCAACCGTGTCATGGCAGCCGCAATCGATCAGCCGGCTCGGTCACCGCATCGCAACCTCGTCCTTGCAGCCGCAATCGCGGTCGTTGCCGCGCTCGTCGTCGCAACTCCGCTCACGGTGCATCTCCTGACGCAAGGTCAGCACAACTCGCCGACACCAACGACCCAGCACACGCCAGTGCCCTCACCGCACACCACGCCGGCGCCGGGCGCGCCCGTGTCCGGAGCTGGATTTGCCGTGGCCGACGATCCAGCCACGGGCCAGGTCGTGCTCTTCGGCGGAAGGTTCGACTACGACAACACCTGGATCTTCAACGGGGTCAATTGGTCGCTTGCCCACCCGGCGCAAAGCCCGCCAGGCCGAGCGTTCGCGTCAGAAGCCTACGACCCGCTGACCAAGCAGGTGCTGCTGTTCGGGGGAACCGCTATCCCGGGGCCGCCGACCACGCAGTGCTGCTTTGTGGGCACACCACTCAACGACACCTGGGCCTGGAATGGCACCACCTGGCACGAGGTCGAGAGCGGATCAGCCGCTGCGCCGGTGGACGGGTTCATGGGCTGGGACAACGCCACCAACGAGATGGTGCTTGTCAGCGCTGCGTCGCCGAACCCGCCACCAACGCTCGCGAACGGTAATGGGGTGCCCACACAGCCGTCGACGTGGATCTGGAGGGGCACCCAGTGGGTCCGCCAGGCGCACGCCTCTGGTGGCGCGCTCGGCCCCATCGCCTACGACCCGGTGTCGCACTCCTTGCTGAACGTGGGCTACCAGCAGGACAGCAACCTGCTGGCGACATACCGGTGGAACGGCACGACGTGGACCAAGCTCGGCGGGTCGCGCGGGTCGTTCAATCCGTCTGTTGGTGCGCAACTCACCCCGAGCATCGCGCTGGACCCGACGACAGGGCGCCTGGTTTTCCTCAGTCCCAGTTACTCGCAAGGGCCTAGCGCCGCCGCCTGGACGTGGAACGGGCAGATCTGGACGTCATTGCCGCTGTCGCTGTGGCCCGGTTGGGCGGAGACGCTTGTCGACGGCAGCGTCAGCGTCACCGATCATCTCTTGCTCGTCGGTTCGGACGACTTCCAGAACAGCGCCGCAGTCCACGTGTGGACCGTGAGCGGATCCATGTGGGAACGGCTCGATGGCGACAGCTGACGCTTGCCGTGTGGTTCGGTGCCGCATGCGGTCGGAGGGAACCCCGGCTCCGGCTTCAGACCGGACTATTCAGCCTCCGCCGGGATTCCCTCCGCCCTACGCTCATCTCCACATGGCAAGCTCACGATCGTCGCCAGCTCGCTAGAGGAACTCTTCGAAACCGGGCCACGCTGTGACCATTTGCTGGCGTAGCTCGTCTGAAAGCGGTAGGTATGTCCCGGTCGCCTCAGCGACGACTCCGCCATCGGGGAGAAGCACGCGTCCTTCGGTGTGGAGCGCGCGGCGCATGAGCCGTGTGATTCGGCCCTCGACGCGCAGCTCTGTGCCGAGCGGCGCTGCTCGCCGGTACCGTACTTCGAGGCGACCGGTGACCACCCAGTGGCGATGCAGGGCGGAGCAGCGGCCCATGACGTCGTCGAGGACGGCGCTGATGATGCCACCGTGGGCGAAGCCCGGAAAGCCGGCGTGGTCGTCGCCGGGAGTCCAGTGCGTGAAGACGAGGCTGTCGTCGAGTTCGTACTGAAGGTGCAGTCCCGACGGGTTGCGCAGGCCGTGCACCCAGTTCTGCTGGAACTCGCTGCGGTCGTTGAGCCAGGCTGGGTCGATGTCCTCGTTGATCACGACGCGGTGAGGCGGTCGAGACCACCGATGTAGTTGCGCAGCGGTTCGGGGATCAGCACGCTGCCGTCCTCCTGCTGATACGTCTCGAGCAACGCGTCGAAGGTTCGTGGTACGCCGAGCGCGCTGCCGTTGAGTGTGTGCACGTGGCGAGGCTTCTCGCCCGGTGCGGGGCGGTAGCGGATGTTCGCTCGACGCGACTGGAAGTCAGCGAAGACCGAGCAGGACGAGACTTCGAGCCACTGCCGCATCCCTGGCGCCCAGACCTCGACGTCGTACTTCTTCCACTGCGCGAACCCCAGGTCGCCCGTGCACATGAGCAGCACGCGATAGTGCAGGCCGAGGCGTTGCAGCACGTGCTCGGCGTGCGACGTGAGCAACTCGAGCTCATCCATCGACGTTTCCGGTGTGGTGAACCGCACCATCTCCACTTTCTCGAATTGATGCAACCGTATGTAGCCGCGCGTGTCCTTCCCCGCCGCGCCGGCCTCGCGACGCCAGCACGGCGTCAGCGCAACGTGCGCGATCGGCAGTTGTGCTGCCTCGAGAATCTCGCCCGCGTACAGGTTGGTGACGGGCACCTCCCCGGTGGGGATGAGAAAGAGCCCGTCGTCGGCGTGATACGCCTCTTCCTCGAACTTCGGAAGCTGCGCCGTGCCGACCATCGCCTCACGGCGTACGAGAAAGGGCGGTGCGATCTCGGTGTAGCCGTGCTCGCGCGCGACGTCGAGCATGAAGGACGTCAACGCGCGCTGCAGACGCGCGCCGTCGCCGCGGAGGATGACGAATCGCGAGCCGCTGATCTTGGCCGCACGCTCGAAATCAAAGACGCCGAGGCGCTCACCGAGCTCGTAATGCGGCAACGGATCAAAGGCAAAGCTCGGCGCATCGCCCCACATGCGCGCCACCACGTTGTCCTCGGGACCACCGCCGTCGGGGACGCTCTCGTGGGGTGGATTCGGCACCTCGAGCAACAGCGTGTCGACGCGTTGATCCAGCTCCGTCAGGCGCGCCTCGCCATCCTGGATCCGTTGCTTGAGCGCAGTGAGCGTTGCGCGTTGCTCGTCCGACGGTTGCCCGCGCATCGACGCTGACGCCGAGCGCTGCTCTGCGCGGTCCTGCTCCACCGTGGTGCGAAGGCTGCGTGCCTCCGCATCGACTGCGAGCAACTCGTCGATAGGCGCCGACTCCCCCTTGCGGCGGACACCGTCGCGAACCGCTTCCGGATCGTCGCGGATGCGCTGGATCGGCAGCATCAGGAGTCACCGCCGCGGGGCTGCGGACGCATGGTCGGGAAGAGCAGGACGTCACGGATGGTCGCGGAGTTGGTGAGCAACATCACGAGCCGGTCGACGCCGATGCCGAGGCCGCCGGCAGGCGGCATGCCGACCTCGATCGCCTCGAGAAAGTCCTCGTCGATGGGTGGAATCTCCGTGTCGCCGGCGGCGCGCAGGCGCGCCTGCTCCTCGAAGCGCGCGCGCTGGTCGATCGGATCATTGAGCTCGCTGAAGGCGTTGGCCAGCTCACGCCCGGCGATGATCAGCTCGAAGCGTTCGACGAAACGAGGATCGTCGTTGCGACGGCGTGCGAGCGGGCTCACCTCGGCAGGGTAGTCGAGCACGAACGTGGGATCCCAGAGCTCGCTCTCCACGCGCTGCTCGTAGATCTCGAGCAGGACCGCACCAGGTCCCAGATCGCGACCCACCTCCACGCCGATTGCCGACGCCGCGGCATGCAAACCGTCCCACGAGGCGCGCGCATCGATGCCCGTGTACTCCAGCACGAGGTCGACCATGGTGGCGGTGCGATAGGGAGGCCTGAGGTCGAGCGATCGGCCGAACGCGGTGCGCAGCAACGGATCCTCACACGGCGCGCTGCCACCTTCGATCTCCTCGGCCACCTGCGGTCCCGCCGCGTTGGCCGCAGCAGTGATCAGTGACTCGGTGAGCTCGCGCATGTCGTCGTACGTCGCGTACGCCTGGTACGCCTCGAGCATCGTGAACTCCGGATTGTGACGAGGCGACAGTCCTTCATTGCGGAAGACGCGACCGATCTCGTACACACGCGCATAGCCGCCGACGATCAAACGCTTGAGGTGCAGCTCGATGGCGATGCGGAGGTACACATCGGTGTGCAGCGCATTCCAGTGCGTCTGGAACGGCAGCGCGTGGCCGCCGCCGGGAATCGGTTGCAGGATGGGAGTCTCGACCTCGAGAAAGCCTCGCTGATCCAGCGTCGCTCGCAACGCGCGGATCAAGCGCGTTCGCGTGGCGAAGTGGCGTCGCTGCGAGGCGTTGCTGAGCAGGTCGAGATAGCGCTTGCGGTACCTCGTCTCCTGGTCCTGCAATCCGTGGAACTTCTCCGGCGGCGCATGCAGTGCCTTCACCAACAGCGTGACGGTGTCGACGAGAACGCTCGGTTCGCCACGTCTCGTGCGAGTCAGCGGACCGGTGATCCCCACGATGTCGCCGAGGTCGAGCAGGCTGACCATCGCGTGGGCATCCGCTGCGCGGTCGGCGCGGAACCACATCTGCATGCGGCCCGACTCATCCTCGAGGTGCGCGAACGCGGCACCGCCGAGGTCGCGCAACTGCATGATCCGACCCGCGACTGAGACCACAGGCCGGTCCGGTGCTTCGACGTCCGCGTCCGGATGGTCCGCTTCATAGGCGTTGAGCAGCAGACGCGCCTGGTCCGTCGTGGCCGTCGGAGCGAAATCGACTCCGTAGGATGGGATTCCGCGAGCGGCGAGCTCATCGACCTTGCGGCGGCGCTCTGCAAAGAGGTCGTCGGATGGCATGACGGCTATCTTCCCCGCCCGGGCTCGTCGCGTGCGCCGGAGGCGCCGCGACGGCTCCTTAGTTGATCTTGGTGATCTTGATCTGGCGAGAGCCGCCCGGGCTCACGACGTCGATGGTGTCACCGACGCTGTGACCGAGCAGCGCCTTGCCGACCGGCGACTCCATCGAGATCCGGCCCTCTGCGACATCAACTTCCGCCGGACCGACGATCGTGAGCGTCTGCTTGCCAAAGTCATCCTTGACCTCAACGGTCGTGCCGACACTGACGATGCCGCTCTCGCTGCCCTCTTCGATCATGACGGCGTTGCGAAGCATGTTCTCGATGACGAGGATGCGACCTTCGAGCATGCCCTGCTCGTTCTTCGCCTCGTCGTACTCGGCATTTTCCGAGATGTCTCCGAAGTCCTTGGCGTACTTGATGCGCTCGGCCACCTCGGAGCGACGAACGGTGCGCAACTCTTCCAACTCACGCTCGAGCTTGACGAGACCGTCTCGCGTGAGCAATACAGGTTTGTCCATCGAATTCCCTGGTATAAGACGCAATCCGGGCGGGGTAACCGCTGACCTCCGCTCTGCGGAGCCCGGAGTATAGGCGAGCGATGTCCAACACGGCGTAACAACTTGTCGTTATTCCTTGACGGAAATCGCTCTTGTTCATATGATCCGTCGCGAGGTCACGGCGGCGATCTCTATTACTGCCCCCCCTCTCGGGGCGTCTCTGGTTTCCAGAGGCGCCCTTCTTCTTTGTCCGTCAGCCTTCGCCGCTGATGAACACCGGCTTGAACCATCCCTCGGGATGTGGTCCGGCGGCGAGCGCGCGATCGAGCAGCGCATCAAGACGCTCGCGCGTGTCCATCGTCTGCACTTCAGCGCGAAGGCGCGCCGCGCCTGCGCATCCGCGAATCGTCCACGCCACGTACTTGCGCCCGATGCGCAGCGCCCGGGTCTCACCGTGGTATGCGCACAGCATGTCGAGGTGGCGCCGTGCAAGCGCAATGCGATCGGCGAACTCGAGGTCGGGGAGCACCGTTCCGGTCGCGATGCGGTGGACGGCCTGCCGGACGAGCCAGAAGTTGCCGAGCATCCCGCGGGCGATCACCACCCCGTCGACCATCCCGGACTCGATCCGACCGGCGAGCGTCGCGACGTCCTCGACGTCGCCACTTCCGAAGACGGGCAGATCAACCGCCTCCTTGACCCGGGCGATCTCCACCCAGTCGGCGGTCCCTTCGTACTTCTGACAGCGCGTCCGGCCGTGGACCGTGACCGCGGCGGCGCCGGCGTCCGCGAGAGCGCGAGCCAGTTCCGGGGCGTTGATCGAGGACGAGTCCCAGCCGAGGCGCATCTTGACCGTGACGGGAACGGGGACGGCCGCCACCATCGCGGCGACGACCCGGGCAGTTGCGTGCACGTCGCGGGCGAGGGCTGCGCCGCTCCCGCGGCTCACCACCTTGGAAACGGGGCACCCGAGGTTGACGTCGACGAGCACTGCGCCGCGCTCGACGCAGACCACGGCTGCGTCGGCCATCACGGCCGGATCGCAGCCCACGAGCTGAGCGGCCACTGGAGAGACCCGTTCGGGGAAGTCGAGCAGATGGAGCGCGGCATCGGTGCTTCGCACGACTGCCTCCGCGGCCACCATCTCCGTCGAGACCAGGCCGGCGCCGAACTCGCGGCAGAGCTCCCGGCAGGGCGCGTCGGTGATCCCCACCATGGGCGCAACGAGCACCGGGGATGAGAGTTCGAGCCCGCCGACCCGGAGCGGTCGGAGGGCGGTCGCCTCGGCACTCATCGCCCCATGGTACGGGGAGGGTCGGCTCGCCTCAGCGATTCTGCTCGTGGATCAGACGCAGTCCCACGAGCGTGAGCCGCTCGTCGACGACGTCGATCGCTGGGATCAGTTTCGCCAGCGACGTCGCCAGGCCGCCCGTGGCGATCACCTTGGGGTCGCCGTCCATCTCCTTGCGGAACCGGGCCACCAGCCCCTCCACCAGGCCGACGTAGCCGAACACGATCCCGGACTGCATGCTCCCGGTCGTCGAGTGCCCGATCGCCTCCGTGGGAGCGGTGAGCTCGACGCGGATGAGCATTGCGGCGTGGCTCACCAGGGCGTCGTGGCTGAGCTGGATGCCCGGCGCGATCGCCCCGCCGAGGTAGTCACCACGGGCGTCGATGGCGTCGAAGGTCGTCGCAGTCCCGAAGTCGACGAGGATGGCCGGCCCTTTGTAAAGGTGATGAGCCGCGATTGCATTCGCGATCCGGTCGGCGCCCACCCTCCTGGGGTCGTCGTACTGGATGCGGATACCGGTTCGCGTGCCGGGCCCCACCACCATCGGCTGCAGGTTGAAGGAGGTGTGGGAAAGTTCATCGATGCTCCGCGCCAGCGTGGGAACCACGCTGCTCACAACAACCCCGGTGACCTGTCCGGGCGTCAGGTCGCGGCGCCCGAGGAGCTCCACGAGGGTCAGGCCGAGCTCATCACCGGTGAACCGGTCGTCCGTGTGGATCCGGAAGTCGGCGATCAAGTCGTCGCCGTCGAAGACCCCGACGACGATGTTCGTGTTCCCGACGTCGATCGCGAGCAGCATCGCGGCGAGTGTAGGCATCATCGGGACGTGATCGCGCTCCTCGACATCGGCGGAACCAAGATCGCAGCGTCCGCAGGGCGCGACGCCGCCATCGGGGCCACCCGGCGGATCACCACCCCGGTGGATTCGCCGCTCGCGACGCTGCGCGGCCTCATCGAAAGCGTGATGGGCGGCGTCCTACCCGAGGCAATCGCGATCTCGGCGCCTGGTCCCTTCGATCGGGCCACCGGTGCGCTCCGCAACCCGCCCGGCATGCCCGCGTCGTGGCATGGCCTGGAGATGGCGCACCTGCTCAGCCAGCGCTTCGACTGCCCGGTGGTCGTCGAGAACGACGCCAATTGCGCCGCCCTCGCCGAAGCTCGCCTTGGTGCGGGTGCCGGACATCGAACCGTCGTGTACTGGACGGTCTCCACCGGGATCGGGTGCGGAGTTGTCCGCGACGGGAGGATCGTCGTCGGCCGGCACGACACCGAGGGCGGACATATCGTGCTCTGGCCGGCGTGGCTCGGCGGGCCTCCCTGCCATTGCGGTGGCGCGGGCTGCCTCGAGGCGCTCGCGAGCGGACGGGCCATCACCCGGCGCTACGGCGTCGCCCCCGAGCACCTCAGCGATCCGGAAGCCTGGGCCGAGGTCGGCCGCTGGATCGGCCTCGCCGTCGTCAACGTAACCGCCCTGCACGACCCCGACGTGGTCATCTTCGGCGGCGGGGTCTGCGCGAGTTGGAGCCGCTTCTCACCTGCCCTCTTCGAGACGGTCGAGCGGTCCGTCCACCTGCAGCCGATCCCGGAGATCACGCGGGGCACGCTCGGCGAGGAGCGATCGCTCCTCGGTGCACTGCTCATCGCGGAGGACAACGGCGAGGATCCGGCGAGACTGCTGGCGGCGCGGTAGGCTACGGCGCCGATGCCCACGGTCCACCTGGTGTGCGACAGCACCGCCGACCTCGACCCTGCCTTCCGCGCCGCCCACACCGTCCGCGTCGTCCCGCTCAAGGTGATCTTCGGCGATGAGACCTTCAACGACGGCGTGGATATCACCGCCGAGCAGTTCTACAAGCGGCTGGCTGCGCCCGGTCCCTTCCCGCGAACGTCCCAGCCGACGCCTGCGGAGTTCGAGGCCGTCTTCCGTGAACTGGGTGCGGACGGCGGCTCGATCGTCTGCACGACGATCTCCGCAGACCTGAGCGGCACGTACGCCTCGGCCACGCAGGCTCGCGCCGCCCTCCCGGATCTCGACATCCGCGTCATCGACACCCGCAGCGTTGCGGTCGGCCACTACGCCGCCGTTCGCGAGGCGGTTCGCGTGCTCGAGGCGGGTGGCGACGCCGACAAGGTCGAGTCCGCCGTCGCCGCCGTGGGGAGCACCGACCGCGTCCTCTTCACCGTCGAAACCCTCGAGTTCCTGCGCCGCGGTGGGCGCATCGGTGGTGCACGCGCCATGCTCGGCTCGATGCTCGACATCAAGCCGATCCTCGAGATTCGCGAAGGGATCATCGAGCCGGTGGGACGCGTTCGGACCTACCCGCGCGCGCTCGACCGTGTCGTCGAAGAGTGCACGCGGGCGGCTCAGGCCTGGGGCGGGGCGGAGCTCGTGATCGCCCACGCCGACCGGCCCAAGATCGCCGCGGAGCTGGTCGAACGGATGCGCCCGCTGGTGTCGAGCGAGCCGTCGCTCACCGTGGTGGGGCCGGTGGTCGGCTGCCACAGCGGCCCCGGCGCCATCGGCGTCGGCTTCAACAAGCCGCTCTCCTGATCCGGGCGCAGTTCAAAACGCTTCGTCCACGTTAGGATTCCCGATCAGGTTGAACGCGTGAGAGAAATCGCCACGATCAGCGCCACGGACCACGCCATGACCGTCGCCGTGGTGGACATCGACGACGATGGTCGGAGGAGCCAGATCGTCCGCGCCGCCGCCGCGGTCCTCGGCCGCCAGGGCTACGCCGAGACCTCCCTCAAGGATGTGGCCCGCGAAGCCGGTGTCGCCCCCGGGCTCCTCCACTACTACTTCGACTCGAAAGAGGAACTCCTCCTCGAGGTCGTGACCGTGACCGAGCGCCAGATGGTCGCCAACTGGAAAGCGGTGGTTCAGGCGGTCGACGATCCCCTCGAGCGCATCGTCACCGGCCTCGACCACGCCGAAGCGCGCTGCGTGGAACAACCCGAGTTCTTCCGTCTCCTCCTCGACCTGTACACGGTGAGCCTGAGCAGCCCGGCGCTCCGGGTCCGGTGCGCCATGCTTCGCACCCATCTCGTCGACGAGATCGAGATCGAGCTCCGGCAGGTGCTCGGCCGGCTCCCCGCGTACTCGCTGGTGTCGCCCCGAGAGCTCGCCAGCGCGATCCTCAGCGCCATCGACGGGATCGCACTCTCCGGGCTGGTGGTCCAGCAAGGCGCCGCCGCCCCGTTCCATGCACTCAAGGTCCTGCTCCTCTCCCTGGTCGTCACGGCCTACGTCACTGCCGGCCAGGAACCGCCCATCGCGCGCCTCGGGGAGATGCTCAGCCGCCACCCCTGAGTGCGTCCGGGCCTTGGTTGAGGGTGGTCTCGGAGCGGCGCAAGACGTTGCTGAAAACGATGGCCGAGGCCTGACCCGCGGCCAATCGTTGCGGTTAGGATCTGCGCTCGATGCCAATCCATCTACTGCGTCGCGAGCGCCGATTCTATGAACTCTTCGATCGCCAGGCGGCAAACGTGGTAGCGGCATCGCAGGTGCTGCGCGCTGCCCTCGACGACGACATCGGGAGGATGACCGCGCATGCAGCAGAGATCAAGGACCTTGAGCATGCGGGAGACGAGCTGACCCACGAAATCATTCAGACGCTCAACCGCACCTTCATTACGCCGTTCGAACGTGAGGATATCTACGCGCTGGGTGCCGGTCTCGACGATGTACTGGACTACATCGACGAGATCGCCGAGACGATCCTGTTGTATGGAATCACCGACATTTCCCCGGCGGCGAAGTCCATGGCCTCACTCCTCGTCGAGGCTGTCATCCAGGTACAGGCAGCGGTCGCCAAACTCGAATCGAAATCGGGGATCATCGAGCACGGTATTGAAGTGCACCGGATCGAAAACGTGGGTGACACCGAGTTGCGGCGTGCGATCGGCGATTTGTTCAGCGGGGCGCACGACGCGATCACCATCATCAAGCTGAAGGACTTCTACACCCTGCTCGAGGACTCACTCGACCGCTGCGAGGACGTTGCCAACGTGATCGAGGGCATCACCATCAAGAACACCTGATGGGAGTTGACGCCCTCCTCGTCCTCACCATCCTGATCGCCCTCGGATTCGACTTCACCAATGGATTTCACGACACTGCGAACGCCGTCGCCACATCGATCAGCACGCGCGCACTCGGGCCTCGGGCGGCGGTCGGCCTCTCAGCGGTCTTCAACCTCGTGGGCGCGCTCGTCGCCATTGAGATCCTGCACACGCACGTCGCCAACACGATCGGGGGACTCGTCTCGCCGCACGACGGCGTGTCTCTGGGAATGATCATCGCGGCGCTCGTTGGTGCCATCGTATGGAACCTCGTCACCTGGCGCCTCGGGTTGCCGTCGAGCTCCTCGCACGCGCTCATCGGTGCGTTGGTCGGGATGGGTGTGGTCGCCTATGGCGTGGACGCTGTCAAGTGGGGCTCGGTTGTGCCTGTTGTGATCGCTCTCGTCGCTTCACCTGTCATCGGACTCGTTCTGTCCTATCTCTTCACCATTGCCATCCTCAACCTCTTTCGGCGTTCGCAGCCAAGCCCCATGAATCGACGATTCCGGTTGGCCCAGGTTGCTTCGGGCGCGTTTGTCTCGTTCTCTCATGGCGCTAACGACGCGCAGAAGACGATGGGCGTGATCACGCTCGCGCTGGTCAGCGCCGGGACGCTCACTGCGAATGGAACGAAGTTTCCCTCGCCCCCGCTGTGGGTGGTGCTCCTCGCAGCAACAGCAATCGGACTCGGCACGTATGCGGGAGGTTGGCGGATCATCAGGACGTTGGGAACGAAGGTGGTCAGGCTTGAGCCTGTGGACGGGTTCTGCGCCCAGACGATGGCGGCGGTGGTCATCCAGGGGGCGACGCAACTCGCCCTCCCGGTCAGTACGACCCACGTTGTCTCGGGTGCGGTCATGGGCGCCGGCGCCACACGCAGGTTGGGCGCCGTGCGTTGGGGCGTGGCCCGCAACATTCTTGTGGCGTGGCTGCTGACGATTCCAGCGACGGCCGCGATGGCCGCGATATTTGCGCTAGGCCTGAAAGCGCTATAGCCGCGGGAGGAGCGCGACTGTGGCGCCGATCGGTCCGGCGTCCTCACCTTCGGCTCTGCCCCAGTAACGGGAGAAGCGGCCGTCGTAGCCGACTGCGAGACCTCCGTGAAACGAGATGGGCGTGTCTTCCCAGTGCGGTGTGTGGCCATGGACGACCCGGCGGACGCCGAAGTGTTCGAGGTATCGCTCGAGGCGCGTCGGGTCCTCGAACGCGTGGCGGCCGATCGTGTAGCGGAGCGACTGGAACGCCCCCTCGGGAGTGGCGAGCCAGGTCCGGACCTGTGAGTTGACCTCGTCGACGGTGTTGGCGATTTCCGCGTAGCGGTCGTCGTCGGTGTGCTGCGCGAGGGTGCCGTCGTCCAGCTTGATGAGCAGCGGAAGCTCTCGCAGCCAAGATTCCAGGTCCGCGTCCTCGGCGACTGCCTTGAGGTCGGCCCAGTCACCTCGGCGGCTGAGCCAGAGGTCTTCGATGCTCAGACCGTCGCGCGTGCGAAAGGCGCCGAGCTGGTCGCCGCCGCGGGAGCGCTCGACCATGACCAGCAGAAAAAGGTCGTGGTTGCCGAGCACGGAGCGAGCGTTGCTTCGCGTCATCGCGAGCCGAGCGGCGGCTGCGCCGCCTCCTGCGCCGGGTTCGCCGCCCTGGAAGAAGTCTCCGAGGAAGACGGTGTCGACCTCTTCCTCTGGGTAGGGCTGCAGTGCTTCGCGAAGGCGTTCGACGTCGCCCTGGACGTCGCCGACGATCAGGGTGGGTCGCACGACTTCAGGATACGAGCGACGCAGGAGTCAGCCGCCCGCGGCGGCGCGGCGTGTTCGGGCGATGAGGGAGCGGGCACGGGTGAGCTGGCGGGTGACCGACCGCGGGCCTGGACCACCGGGGACATCGCGGCGGCGGAGGGCTGCGTCGGGGTCGAAGAGGTCGATGACGCCGACGTCGAAATGAACCGAGGCCAGCTGCCATTCGTCGAAGGTCAGATCCGCAAGCGTGCGTCCTGAGGCGAGGGTCTGCGCGACGAGCGCTCCGACGATCGTGTGTGCCTCGCGGAACGGCACGCCGTTGGCGACGAGGTGCTCGGCGATGTCGGTTGCCTGGAGCGCTGCATCCGAGGCAGCGCGGCGCATTGCGTCGACATCGAAGTGCACGACGGTGATGACCTCGGTGAGCATGCGCAGCGTTGCCGCGGTGGTGTCGACCGCGTCGAAGAGCGGCTCCTTGTCCTCCTGGAGGTCGCGGTTGTACGTGAGCGGCAGGCCCTTGAGAACGGTGAGCAGGGCGACGATGTCGCCGATCACCCGTCCGCTGCGGCCGCGCGCCAGCTCGGCGACGTCGGCGTTCTTCTTCTGGGGCATGAGCGACGAGCCGGTGGCGTGGCTGTCGGGGAGGCTCGCAAAGCCGAACTCCGCGCTCGACCAGAGCACCAGCTCCTCACCGAGACGCGAGCAGTGCACCATCGTCAGTGCGCATGCGGCGGTGATCTCGACGGCGAAATCCCTGTCGGAGACTGCGTCCATGCTGTTGGACGCAACGCGCGCGAAGCCGAGCTCGTGAGCCACGCGGTCGCGATCGAGCGGCAGCGTGGATCCCGCAAGGGCGCCGCTTCCGAGTGGCAGCTCGTCGCAGGCGACACGTGCCGCACCGAGACGTAGCGCGTCGCGGGCGAGCATCTCGACGTACGCGAGCAGATGGTGCGCAAGCGACACGACCTGCGCGCGCTGCAGATGCGTGTACCCGGGCATCGGTGCTGTGCGGTTCTCCGCCGCGCGAGTAACGAGCGCCTCCTGGAGGCCCGCAAGGGCAATCAGCAGCTCCGTGCAGGCGCGGCGCGCCCACATGCGCAGATCGGTAGCCACCTGGTCGTTGCGACTGCGCCCGGTGTGCAGCATGCCGGCGACCGGTCCGGCAAGCTCGAAGAGCCTGCGCTCCACCGCTGTATGGACATCTTCGTCGCCAGGGGCATGTGTGAAATCTCCAGATGAAAGCTCGGCCGCGATGGCACGCAACCCTCCATCGAGCGCGCGATGTTGCGCCGACGTGAGCACGCCGATGCTGCGCAACATGCGCGCGTGAGCACGCGATCCCGCGACATCGTCGGCACCGAGCCGGCTGTCGACGGCAAGGCTCGACGTGTACTGCTCCACGCGCTCGGAGGTTGGCGCGCTGAGGCGGCCGGCCCACACCTTTGGGGCGCGAGTTCCTCCGCGTGTTCTCCGGTCAGGCACGCCGCGTGCGCCGCTCGACGTGCAGTGGCGCCGTGTCCTCCAGCGCTCCCTGAACGCGCGTCTGGGTTCGCAGTGGGAGGCCGAACAGCTCGATGAAGCCGCGCGCCGCGGCGTGGTCGAAGGTGTCCCCGGCGCGGTCGTAGGTGGCGAGGTTGTTGCTGTACAGGGATCGCTCCGCGCGCCTGCCGACGACCTGCGCGACTCCGTCCTGCAGGCGCATCCGAACCGTGCCGGTCACGTGCACCTGCGTCTCCTGCACAAACGCGTCGAGCGCCGTGCGCAACGCGGAGAACCAGAGCCCGTCATAGACGAGACGAGCCCACTCATCGCCGACGATGCGCTGGAATCGCGCGACGTCACGAGTGATCGTCAGGCTCTCGAGCGCGTGATGCGCAGCGTGCAGCGTGACCGCCGCCGGCGCCTCGTACACCTCGCGGGACTTGATGCCGACCAGGCGGTTCTCCACGTGGTCGATCCGTCCGACGCCGCGAGCACCGGCAGTGGCGTTGAGCTCGGCGACGAGAAGTTCGCCTTCGAGCCTTCGCCCGTCGAGCGACACGGGGACACCGCGCTCAAAGTCGATCTCCACGACGACGCCTGCAGCGTGGTCGTGCGCCGTCCATGCGTACACATCATAGGGGGGCTCGATCCACGGATCCTCGAGCACACCCGTCTCGATGCTGCGGCCCCAGAGGTTGGCGTCGATCGAGTATGGCGACGCCGTGGTGACCGGGACCTCGATGCCGTGCCGTGCCGCGTACTCGAACTCGTCCGGGCGCCCCATGCCCCAGTCACGGACCGGCGCGACCACACGCAACTCGGGAGCCAGGGCACCCACGGCAACGTCAAAACGGACCTGGTCGTTGCCCTTGCCCGTGCACCCGTGCGCCACCGCGGTGGCGCCCTCCTCGCGAGCGACGTCGACGAGCAGCTTGGCGATGAGTGGGCGCGCCAGCGCCGTGGCGAGCGGGTACACGCCCTCGTAGAGCGCTCCGGCGGCCAGGGTCGGAAAGCAGAACGCGTCCACGAAGACACGGCGCGCATCGGCGACGTGAGCGCTCAAGGCGCCGGTGCGCAACGCGCGAGTCGCAACCGCGTCGACGTCCTTCGACTCACCGAGATCCGCGGTGAGCGTGATGACGTCGTATCCCAGTTCCTCCTGGAGCCAGCGAATCGCCACCGACGTGTCCAGCCCGCCGCTGTACGCGAGGACACAGCGTTCCCTCGCGCTCACCCACTCTCCTCGGACATCGCGTTCAGGCGCAGCAGCAATCGTTGGGCGGCCGGTCGCGAACGTGCGATCACGAGCACGGTGTCATCGCCCGCGATGGTGCCGGCAACCTCCTCGAACCTCGATCCGTCGAGCGCGCCGCCGACCAGTGGAGCGCAACCCGGCGCCGTGTGCACGATGCCGAACAGATCCACGAACTCGATCCCCTGAACGTGCTCGCGGAGCGCGTTGCGCAGACGTTGCATCGTCTGCTCGGCGTCGAGCTCGGCGACCGGCGCCATGTACCTCGCGCCTGCGTCATCGTGGACACGGAGCAGGCCGAGCTCGCGAATATCGCGGCTCACGGTTGCCTGCGTGACGGGAAAGCGTCTGCGCTGCAGCTCCCCCACGAGATCCTCCTGGGTGCGGATGACGCCACCTCGAACCAGCGCGAGGATGGCACGGTGGCGCGCCGGCTTCGCGGCAGGACCGACGACGCGCGCTGTGCTTGAACTCATCCTCCAGTCTCCGATGCAGCCACGGCGTCGAATGCGGTGCTCAGACGCTGTATGGCCATGTCGACCTCAGCGCGCGTGATGTTCAGCGGCGGCACGAGACGGAGCGTGCGATCGCCGATCGCATTGATGATGAGGCCGGCATCCAATGCCGCTGCTGCGACATCGCGCGCGATGTCGCCATCGAGCGCGACCCCGAGCATGAGACCACGGCCGCGAACGCCAGCGATGGGTGCGCCGCGAGTCCGCGAGCGCACTCAACGACTCGGCGAGATAGTCGCCAACCTCGGCCGCGTGCTCGACGAGCCCCTCGCTCGTGATCGTCCGCATCACTGCGACAGCGGCCGCAGACGCAAGTGGTCCGCCGCCGAACGTGGAGCCGTGGTCGCCGGGTTCGAAGACATCGGCGCGCGGCGCGGCGAGGATCGCCCCGATGGGAACGCCGCCACCGAGGCCCTTGGCGATGGTCATGACATCGGGTGCCGCGTCCTCGTGCTGGTGCGCCCACCAGCGCCCGGTGCGGCCCATCCCCGTCTGAACCTCGTCGAGGATCAGCAGGACATTGCGCTCGTCACACAGCCTGCGGATCGCGGCGAGCCGGCCCGGCGCGAGCGGGACGACCCCACTCTCACCCTCTATCGGCTCGAGCATCACCGCACAGGTGGCGGAGTCGATTGCCTGCTCGAGCGCGCCGAGGTCGTCGTACGGGACGTGGACGAATCCCTTGGGGAGCGGCTCGAACTGCTTGCGGTAGCGCGGATTCGCGGTTGCCGCGAGCGCCCCCATCGTCCGCCCGTGGAAGGCGCCCTGCGCGCACACGATGACGTGCGCACCGTCGCGATGGAGCTTGCCCCACTTGCGCGCGAGCTTGATCGCACCCTCGTTCGCCTCAGCACCGCTGTTGCAGAAGAACACCCTCGACGGAAAGGCCGACTCGATCAGAAGCTCGGCGAGCTCCAGTTGTGGCGCCGTGTAGTAAAGGTTGCTGGTGTGCATCAGCGTCGCCGCCTGATCGGCGATCGCACGCTGCAACGCCGGATGATTGTGGCCGAGCACGTTCACCGCGATGCCGGCGACAAGATCCAGGTATTCGCGCCCATCCTCGTCGGTGACCCAGACGCCGTGGCCGCTGCAGAGCGCGAGCGGCTGGCGCTGATACGTGTCCATGAGCGCAGCCTTGGCTCGCCCTGCGAGCGACGCCGCGACCGGTGTTGCGTGCGTGGTCACGACAGTGCCGTCTCGGTGAGCATCGTGCCGACACCGCTCTCGGTGAGCAGTTCGAGCAGGAGCGCGTGCGGCACGCGCGCATCGATGATGTGGGTGGCCGAGCCGCCGGCGGTTGCCCGGATCGCCGCTTCCACCTTGGGAATCATGCCGTCGCGGATGACGCCGTTCGCGAGCAATGCGCGAGCCTGCGCGGCGTCGAGCTTGCTGATCAGCGCGCCGTCACCGTCGCGAACACCCTCGACGTCGGTCATGAGGATGAGCTTGCTTGCATGCAGCGTCACGGCGAGCTCGGCGGCCACGGTGTCCGCATTCACGTTGTATGCCTGGCCGTCGTATCCGAGACCGATCGACGCCATCACCGGGATGCGTCCCTGGTCGAGGATCGCCATGATCGGCTCACCGTTGACCTGCGCCACCTCGCCGACAAAGCCGAGGTCGGCGCCACCGGCGTCGGTGCGCGGGCGAACGAGCAAGGTAGGCCCATCCTCACCGGAGAGACCGATGGCGCCGGCGCCGAGCGTGTGAATGCGCGCGACGATGTCCGGACCCACCTTGCCGGTGAGCACCATCTTCGCGATCTCCATGGTCGGTGCATCCGTGACGCGGAGTCCGTTGATGAATCTTCGTCTCGATGCCCATGCGTTCCTGCCAGGCGCTGATCTCCGAGCCGCCGCCGTGCACGATCACCGGTCGCATCCCGACAAACCGCAGGAGCACCACGTCCTCGAGCAGCGCGTCGAGATCCGCAGCCACGCCCGCGGCGCCACCGACCTTGATGACCAGGATGTGACCGGCGAAACGCTTGATATACGGCAGTGCCTCGATGAGCACCTCGGCACGCTGGATCCGTTCGTCGATGGTCTGTTCAGGCATGGTGACTTGGTGGTTGCTCCGTATCAGGTTGTGTAGTCGGCGTTGATGCGAACGTAGTCCGCGGAAAGGTCACATCCCCATGCGTGACCGTCGCCATCACCGGCGCCGAGGTTGATCACGATGTCGAGGCGCGGCTGCGAGAGCGCCACGCGAATGCGCTCGGGGTCGACGGGCTCGGGTGCGCCTCGGTCGAACACGACGATCCCGCCGATGGCGACGCGGCAACGATCCAGCGTGAAGGAAGCGCCGCTTCGACCGAGCGCCGCGACGATCCGTCCCCAGTTGGGATCACCGCCGTGAATCGCCGTTTTGACAAGCGGGCTTGCGGCGACGATCCGCGCGGCGACGCGAGCCTGGTCGCCATCGGCGGCGCCGTGCACCGCGACCCGGAAATGCTTTGTGGCTCCCTCGGCGTCGGCGACGAGCTGCTCGGCGAGCGAGTCACAGACCTCGAGCAGCGCTGCCTCGAATGCTGCCGCTGCATTCGATCCCTCGGGGATCGTCTCGCCGCCGGCAGCGCCGTTGGCGAGCAGGATGCAGGTGTCGTTGGTCGAGGTATCCCCGTCGACCGTGACGCAGTTGAACGTGCTGTCCGTGGCTCGCGACAGGGCCGGTTGGAGCACCGCCGACCCGATCGGCGCATCCGTGGTGAGAAAGGCGAGCAACGTCGCCATATCCGGGATGCATCATGCCCGCGCCCTTCGCCGTGCCGCCCACCGTGTAGGTGATCCCGCCGACCTGTGAATGTCGCCTCGGCGACCTTGGCGACCGTGTCGGTGGTCATGATCGCGCGTGCGACGTCGCCACCTGCCGCCGGCGACATCGAGAGCACTGCGGCGCGGATACCGCGCACGATACGGTCCATCGGCATCGACCGGCCGATGACGCCGGTGCTGCACACGAGCACATCGCTGGGGTCGAGATCGAGCGCATCGCCTGCGGTCGTGCACATCACCAGCGCATCGCGGAATCCCTGCGCACCGGTGCACGCGTTGGCGTTTCCGGCGTTGACGACGATCGGCGGAGATTGGTGTGCCACGGCGCAACGTGAGCTGCGAGATCACCACCGGCGCGGCCTTGACGGTGTTGCGTGTGAAGACTCCCGCCGCTGTAGCAGGCGTGTCCGATCGGATCACGGCAAGATCGGTGCGCGTCTCGTCACCGTCGCCACGGATCCCCGCCGCAGCGACACCACCACGGAAACCGAGTGGCGCGCACACGCCGGCCCGAGCCTGCTCGGCGACGGGTGCGCTCATGGCCACAGAACGCGGGACTCCAGCCCGGCCGTCTCGTCAAATCCGAATCGGATGTTCATGGCGTGCACCGCCTGTCCGCCGCCACCCTTGCCGAGATTGTCGATCGCCACGGTGACGACGGCCATGCCGTCCTGCCACCCGGCGTGGATGGCGGCACGGTTGGTGCCGGTCACCGTCTTGGTTGCGGGCGGCTTGTGCGCATGGTCGAGGAACGGGCTGGTGGCACAGAACGACTCGTACACGTCATGGAACTGCTGTTCCGTCACACCCGGCCTCGGTCGCAGGTACGCAGTGGCAAGGATGCCGCGCGTCATCGGGATGAGATGCGGCACGAAGGTGAGCTGGACGTCGCCACCGGCCGCCTCACGCAACTGCTCGAGCATCTCCGACTTGTGGCGGTGCCCCGAAACGCCATACGCGTGCACCGACTCGTTGACCTCGGAGAAGAGATTGGCCACCTTCGCTTCGCGGCCTGCGCCGCTGACGCCACTCTTGGCGTCGACGACGATCTCGGTCTCGATCAGATCGGCGCGAAGTGCTGGGATGCACGCGAGCAATGCTGCGGTTGGATAGCAACCGGGCACAGAGATGAGGTTGGCGCACGTCAAGCGGTCTCGGTGCAACTCGACCATCGCATACACCGCTTCGGGCAGAAGGTCCGGTGACGGGTGCTCAATCCCGTACCACTGTCGGTATGCGGCGGCGTCGTGCAGGCGAAAATCCGCCGAGCAGTCGATGACGGTGGCGCCGGCCGCCAGCCACGCCGGTGCCAGAGAGGCGGCGAGGTTGTGGGGCAGCGCCGCCACGATCACGTCCACGTCGCCGGGATCGACGCTGTCCTCGATGGTCAGGTCGACGGTGCTGCCTGGAACGACTTCGGAATAGCGCTTGCCGGCGCTGCTGCTCCCGAGAACTCGTGTGAGCGACACGTTCGGATGACCGGAGAGCAGGGCGGTGCACTGCATCCCGATGTAGCCGGTCGAGCCGGCGACGGCGGCGCGGAGCGGTGTCGCCTGGGGCATGGCCGTGGATTATACAGCCCGCATTGCATACTTATGCATTGGCACGCGCCAGCAATGGTCAGGTCGCCGGCGCGCTACCGGGCTCTCACTCCGAGTGAGAGCCCGACGCGACCAGTCCAGCTCCTGGGCTACTTCTCGATGTAGGTGGTCACCGGAGGGACGACGCCGTGGCTCTGCATCAAGGCAACGGTTTCGGCTGATGGAGAGTTCACCATCGCCTGCGCGGCCTCCGCGTCGTGGACATCGGCGGTGATGGCAACGTTATTGCTCCCATCGGCCGCGACGTGATCCGTCACGTTTGTGGCAACCGCGCCAATTGCCGCGGCGCGCTCGTCCTTGCCCTTCAGCCAGCGTTCGACGTCCTGCACAGCGTGAGTCATGACCAGTTTTGGCATGCGAACCTCCATCCCAGATGCCCGGAGAGCCTTTGGCGAAGATGCCGACCCCACCGAGTGCACGGAAGTATGGGCCTTTCAGCCGGGGCATCAGGATGGCCGCCCGCATCGCCCCATCGAGACCGACGCCGAACTGGCCAGCGCACGAGGACCCCGTTCGTCAGCCCTTGCGCAGTCCCTTGACGCCAAAGGTCCGCTGCCGCGCGCGCTCCATGTTCACTGCCGCACCAACCAGCGCGAGATGGGTGAACGCCTGCGGGAAGTTGCCGAGGAGGTGTCCGCTGCGCACGTCCACCTCCTCCGAGAAGAGCGCGAGCGGCGAAGCTGAAGTGGAGCAGGCGCTCGAAGCGTCGCTCCGCCTCCTCGAGCTCACCGATGTGCGCGAGCGCGTCCACCAGCCAGAACGAGCTGAGAAAGAACGCGCCCTCCTGGCCGCGCAACCCATCCTCGCTCTCATCCATGCGATAACGGTTGACGAGCACGCCGTCTCCGAGGTGCTGCGCGATCGCTCGCACCGTCGAATGCATAGCGCGGGTCCTTGTCGGCGAGAAAGCGCACCTGGCTGATGCGGAGGATCGATGCGTCGAGTGCGTCGTCGTCGAACTGCTGCGTGAACGAGTGGCGATGCTCGGACCATCCGCGTGACGTGATCGTTCGATGGATTCGCAGCCGCGCCTTCCTCCATGCAACCTTGTCGTACGGGAGGTTGTAGCGATTCGCGATGCGAATGCCGCGGTCGACGGCGACCCAGCACATCACCTTGCTGTACACGTACTGCCGCCGCTCGCTGCGCACCTCCCATATGGAAGAGTCGGGCTCCTCCCAGCGTCTGATTGCGATCTCGATGATGTTGCTGAGCTCCTCCCACAACGTCGCGCTGATGACACCGCCGAAACGCGCGTACACGTATGCACTGTCAAGCACCTCGCCGTACACGTCGAGCTGGAGTTGATTGACCGCGGCATTACCAGTGCGCACCGGTTTCGAGTCCGCGATAACCCGCGAGATGATCGAGGATGTGTTCGGGGGCATGCGCGTGTCCGCTGAGATCGAAGAGATTCGGGACGTCCATCGCCTTGCGATCGGCGATATGCCGGTGCGTGAGCCAGTCGAAGTACGCCGTCGCCTCCGCGGTGAGCCCGAGCTGGAAGAAGGCGTACAGCGTGAACGCGGCGTCGCGCAGCCAGGTGAACCGGTAGTCCCAGTTGCGCTCTCCGCCGATATCCTCCGGGAGGCTCGTTGTCGGCGCCGCGACGATGGCTCCGGTGGGCGCGTAGGTCATGAGCTTCAAAGCGAGCGCCGATCGCCAGACATGCACCTGGTACGGGCCGTGGTAGTCCACCTGGCCGATCCAGCGCCACCAGTAGCGCTGGCTCACCCGGAGTAACTCGCGCGCCCGCTCGACGCTCCACGGCTTGGCACCGCATTCGACCGAGCGGACCTGTGTGGAGCGCGAACGCCGCCGCCTCGGTGGCCCGGAGCACGAATGTGTCGTATCGGGCTCGTCGAGCTCGACCGTCGAGCTCATACAGAGATGGAGCTTCTCCGTATCGGCGTGGATGTGGCCGCGCTCCACAGTGAGGGTCACCGGCGCCCGAGCGAACCCTGGGGCGGGGTCGAAGACCTGGTGCATGGTCATCTCACCGGCAAGGCACTCGACCAGGCGGATCACGCGAGGGTGGTTGTGCGGCTTGGCGTGCTGGACGACGCTCCGCTCGTCGACAGGGCATGAAATCCGTGACCACAACCACGCCGGTGCCCGTCGCGAAGACGGTGTCGAGGAGGTTGGTCCGGTCCCGGTAGCGCTGATGAACGTCGTGAGGCTCGTCCGGGTGCAGCTGCCAGCTCCCACCCTTGCCGGCATCGAGGATCCGTCCGAAGAGGGCGTCGTTGTCGAAGCGCGGCAGGCAGAGCCAGTCGATGCTGCCGTCGACCCCCACCAGCGCCGCCGAGCGACAGTCGCCGATCAGCCCGTAGGACCCGATCGGCAGATACCCGTCGATCCGCTCGTGCGAGACCGGACGATCCCGGGGCTCTTGCTGGCTAGTACTCGTCCTCGGGCCGAGCGTCATCGTCATCCTCGTTATCGCGAACGGGCGGGGCATCCTCGGCGTCGGACTCGAACGTGCTCATCCCGAGCTCCCCGAGGTCGTCCTCCGATTCATCCGCGACCGGGCGGCCGACGATCTCCTCGCCGTCGTCGTCGAGCTGGCTCGAGTCGATCTCGCGTGACGCCAGCAGAGAATCCTTGGCGTAGGGGCGGAACTCCTCGCGGCGACCGCCCTTGGCAAGCGGGAAGGACGACTTCCTGGCGTTCTCGGCCGCCTGATACGTCTCCCGGAGGATGATCTCGACCCGCTCGTCCTCGAGACGGGCCACAGCCGCCGAGTACCGGTTGCCCGTCTCCATGAGCGGGACGAGCCGCCGCGCGATCTTGGTGTCCACCTCGCCCAGGGAGACGCCGCGTGACGTCTGTGCGCGGAGTGTCGACCCCTCGCGATAGAGCTCGACCACGTCGCCCGGGGCGATCGAGACCGTGGCGTTTTTCGAGGGCGCGCTGAGCACTGTGATGGCGCTCTTGCCCGGCTCCTCGGTGAACAGCTCGACGTCGATCGCGGCTGCCGAGCCGGAGGAGGTGCTCTTGCTCTCGAGCATCGCGGTGAGCTTGCGCACGTTCTTCTGGGCGATCAGGTTCAGCGGATTCATCTGGAGCGAGCTCGAGTAGGAGGCGAGCGCCTCCTCGCGCTGACCCAGCTCCATGAGGGCTTTGCCGATGCGGTTCAGCGTGTCCTCGTCGGCGCCGTGACGCTCCACCAGGGCCTGGTTCACGGCCAGCGCCTCCGGCCAGCGGCTCTCGAGCGCAAGCGCGATAGCCTCATCGACGAACAGGCTGCGAGGCTTCACACGTTCTTCAGACACCAAACACCACTCCGGATTTCAAGGGTCAATGACCGCTGCGAGTGCGCTCGCTCCCGACCCACGGCCGAGAGAGGCAATCGGGTTCGCTATGATACCTGCTCAGTGAGGCGCGTCCGTTCCCTAAGCGACTTCTTGACACCGCGCCAGCCATGACGCGGATCATTTCGGTCGCCAATCAGAAGGGCGGGGTCGGCAAGACGACCACCGCGGTGAACCTCGCGGCAGCCATCGCTGAGGCAGGCCCGAAAGTCCTCGCGATCGATCTCGACCCCCAGGGCCACCTGACCATCAACATGGGCTGCCGGCGGCCCGATGAGCTGGAACGAACGATCTACGACCTGCTCACCGACCATCGCGTCAACGTCTCCGACGTCCTGCTGAACTCCGAGGGCATGGGGCTCGACTTCATCCCCGCCAACATCGATCTGAGCGGCGCCGAGCTCCAGCTGGTCACCGAGTTCGGACGCGAGTCGATCCTCAAGGAGAAGCTCGAGCCGATCGACGGTCGGTACGACTACGTCGTCATCGACTGCCCCCCGTCGCTCGGCCTGCTCTGCATCAACGCGCTGGTGGCGTCGACGGACGTGATCATCCCGCTGCAGTGCGAGTACTTCGGCATGAAGGGCATGCAGCAGCTGCAGCGCACCATCGATCGGGTGCGGGCAAAGCTGAACAGCCATCTGCGGGTTGCGGGCATCCTGCCGACGCTGTACAAGTCGCGCACCCTGCACAGCCAGGAGGTGCTCGACCTCGTCAAGAGCGCGTACCCCGACCTGGTCTTCCCGATCACCGTCAACTCCTCGATCCGGTTCGCCGAGACGCCTCTGGCGGGCCAGTCGATCCTCGAGTACGCCCCGAACTCGCCTGGGGCTCGCTCCTACCGAGCACTCGCCAAGGCCGTCATCGCCCAGGACGGCGGTGACGACAGCATCGAGGTCTCCGGGAGCGCGGAACGTCCACGCGAGCGGGTGCGCGCGGCCCGAGCGTGATGCGCGGATTTCGCCGCGCCCAGCTGCGCGGCAGCGATGAGCTCTTCCGCTCCGCCGAACCCGAGCAGCTCGACGCCCCGCTGTCGCCCGGCGAGAACGACGACGCGGTCCACCCCGTCCCCACCGCGCCGGCTCCGCACATGCGCTCGGTCCGTCTGACCGACGACGAACTGCGCATCCTCTCGGAAGCGGTGCAGCACCTCAAGTTTCCCGCCAAGCCGCCGACCCGTCCGTCGGTCGACGACTTCGAGAAGCTGGAGGTCCTCCGCCAGAAGCTGCTCGACGCCCTGTGACGCTACGAGGAGGGGGCGGCATCGACGGAGGCGGACCGTCTCGCAGCCGGGGCTACCCCCACCGGCGAGAGCGAGGGGCGGAACGGCGAAGGCGTTCCGACCCCGTGTCCGCCGCAGTCGATGCCGTCACCTCCTCGTAGCGTCACATGGTCATCGGCGCCTTGACGGTCACCCTCCAGGTACCGGACAGCGAATCTCTGAAGGACAAGCGTCAGGTGGTGCGCTCGCTCACCGCGAAACTGCGCAACACCTTCAACGTGGCCGTCGCCGAGGTAGGCGACCAGGACCTCTGGCAATCCGCGGTCATCGGCATCGCGTGTGTCAGTTCGGACAGCCGCCACGCCGACGAGATGTGCCAGAAGGTGCTGCGGTTTGTCGACGACCACGGTGAGGCGCTCGTGCTCGGCTCCCATTTCGAGTTGATCCACGTCTGACGTCGAGCCGCTGACGCGGGATCTCATCACCGCCTATCAGGCGACGCTGCCATTCAGGCTCGACGAGTTTCAGCGTGAGGCCATCGCGAAGCTCGAACGCTCGCGCGGCGTGCTGGTGAGCGCGCCGACATCGAGTGGCAAGACAGTCGTTGCGGACTACGTCATCTGGCGCCGGCTCGATGCGCCCGCGGCGCTGCGACGGCCGATCACCGATGCCGCCGATGTCGTGTACACGACGCCACTGAAAGCGCTGAGCAACCAGAAGTATCACGACCTCTGCGAGCGTTTCGGCGAGCATCGCATCGGCCTGATCACCGGCGAGCACACGCTCAACGACGGTGCGCCCGTGCTGGTGATGACGACGGAGATCCTGCGCAACGTCCTGTACGACGAGCCGGCCCGCGTCGACCGAGTCGGCGACGTGGTGCTCGACGAGGTGCACTACATCGACGACTATCCGCGCGGCACCGTGTGGGAGGAGTTGATCATCGAGGCGCCGCATCACATTCGCCTCATCGGGCTGTCGGCGACGATCAGCAACGTCGGCGAGGTCGCCGCATGGATGTCGGGCCTGCGCGGCGCGATCGAGACGGTGACGCGCACCGAGCGTCCGGTCGCGCTCGAGATGTGGCTTGCCATCGACAACGAGCTGCATCCGCTCTTCGACAAGGCCGGCAACGCGGCGCGCGGCACGCTCGAGCTCGCGCAGGCGGATGCGGTGCAGCAGCCGAAGTTTCGTGAGGCTCGGCACGCGCCTGACAACGACATGCTCCAGGTGGTCGACGTCCTCAACCGGCGCTCGATGCTCCCCGCGATCTATTTCATCTTCTCGCGGCGCGGATGCCGTGAGGCGTTGCAACGCTGCGGCGTGCACGGTGTGGACCTGACCAACGATGAAGAGAAGGAGCGCATCGATATCGCGATCACCGAGCGCATGGCCGCGCTGAGCGACGAAGACGAGCGTCAAGTGGTGCTGCTCGAGCTCGACCGGCGCCTGCTGCGCCGCGGGCTCGCGATGCACCACGCGGGACTGCTCCCCTACGCGAAGGAGACGGTGGAACGGCTCTTTCAGCAGGGCCTGATCAAGGTCGTGTTCGCGACCGAGACGCTGTCGCTCGGGCTCAACATGCCGGCGCGATCGTGCGTGATCTCGACGTTCACCAAGTTCGACGGCGTGAGCTTCGCGTCACTCACCAGCGGCGAGCTGACCCAGCTCATGGGGCGCGCCGGGCGGCGCGGCATCGACACCGTCGGCCATGGGGTGATCCTCAAGGAGAGTGACGTCGATCTTCGCGACATCTACGACGCAGCGATCTCCGGTGAGTTCGCCGTCGATTCCAAGTTCTCGCCGACGTACACGATGGTGCTGAACCTGTTGCGCACCCGCTCCGCAGAAGCCGCCGAGGAACTCCTCGACAGCTCCTTCGGCCAGTACCAGGCAGTCGAACGGTCCGCACGATGGGAGCACCGCAAAGCCAACCTCGACGCGGAGTTGCAGGACCTCCGGCTGCGTCGCTTCCAGCATCCGACGATCCCCTGCACCGAGCGCACCCTGACCTCGTACCTCACCACCACCACGCAGCTCGGCGAGGCGCAGCTCGCGTTGCGAAGAGTGCGTCGCGGCCACTGGACCGACGCGCGTCGCGGCCGGTACGGCAAGGCCGGTTCGGATCCCGGTCAGCGCTACGAAGCGTTGCGCCGCACCACTCGCTCGCTGCAGGACCGTCTCAATGAATCGCCGTGCCGGAACTGCCCGTACTTCGGCGAGCATCGCGCGCATCACCACAGGATCGCCGACATCGAGGCGACGCTCTCCGGGGCGGAAGCAGAGCTCGAGCGCGCGCAGCATCGGTTCCGCGCCGAGTTTCGCGCCCATCGCGCCGTGTTACGAGCGGCGGGCTTTCTCGACGGCGACGAGCCGACGGACCTCGGACGGCTCGCCGGCTCGCTGTACGGTGAGAGCTCGTTGCTTGTCGCGGACGCGATTGCGTCCGGCCTGCTGGACGGTCTCAAGCCCGAGGAGCTGGCCGCGACGCTGGTGAGCCTCGTGTCGGAGGATCGGGGCCGGGAGCGGCCGCAGCCATCGCGTCGCCACTTCCCGACGCCCCGCATCGAGGAGCGACACCGTCGCCTCCGCACGGCGATGCGGCGGTTCGTCGAGCTCGAACGCGAGCACGGCCTCGAGACGCTGCCCCCACTGTCACTCGAGCAGATCCGTCCCGCATACGAGTGGGCTTCGGGCGTGCCACTGGCAGATATCGAGCCGCCGCCGGGAGCGGACACCGGTGACATGGTCAAGGCGGTGAAGAGTCTGTACTCGCTCCTCCGGCAGATGGAGCAGGCGCTGCGCGGCCACGCGCTGCACCCATTGGTCGCATTGACGCGCGAGCGCGTGGAGCGCGACCTCATCCGCCGCATCTGAACACCGCTGAGCAGAGGGACGCCCCTCCCCGGTCGCGTCGAGCAGCGACAGACAGGGACGGGCACGCGCCCGTCCCTGTCCGCCAGAACGCTAGAGGCCGAAGCCGGTGATGAGACCGGTCATGTTCGGCGTGCCGATACCGGTGGCCTCGTCAAAGCCGAGGGTCACCGGGTAGAAGCCGTTGTTGTTGCTGACCTGGAAGAAACCCGTGATGTCGTGGAAGTCGAGGAAGTAGCTGAGTGGACTGTTGAAGAGCTGGTACAGCTGGTAGTTGGCGTTGCCGGTGCGCCTGCCATGGAAGGCGTCACGGTCGCTGAACACCGCAGCCATGAGCGGCGCGGAAAGGCTGGTGCCACCAATGTGGAACCACCCGGGCGCCCCAGGGGTCGCGGGCGAGATCGTGATGCAGGCGCTGGTGTACGGAATCCCGGGTGGGTTGTCTGCCGAGAGGTCGATGGTCGACCCGGGGCAGTATTCCGCGTATCCGGTGAGTGGATCAGCATCAGCCGAGATGTCGGGTTCCTCACGGCATGCTTGACCAGCCGCCGCCAGCGAGCAGTTGGCCGACCCGTAGACCGTGTCCTTGTTGATGACGCCGAAGCCTCGCTGGTAGGCGGGCATCGGCCAGAAGATGCTGTGCCCTCCGCCGCCTGCGCCGTACGCGCCGCAGTTCGAGATTCCGGTGGCGGACGCACCGCTGCAGACGTCGAGCGTGTTCCACACGGCCTCAACCCCGTTCGGGTAGTGCGGGTGTGGGTTGCTGCCGGGGTCGAAGCTCTCGAAGGACGTACCGCCGACGCTCGTCACCCACGGCTGGCTGGCGGGATCGAGTGACTGGAGGGGGGCAAAGTCGCCGAACGTGCCGTCCCTGATGCACTCGAAGGCACCCGTGTCGCCCGACGAGGCGAACATGCTCTGCCCCTGCGCCGCCATCTGCTCGAAGACGAGATTCTCGGCTTCGGCGTAACCCAGCCCGGCGTCCGGCTCGCACAGCCCCCAGCTGGAGCTGATCGAGTTGGCCTTGTCCTGGTTCGCGATCGCGGTGTACTGGTCGAGCTCCGTCTGGCCGGTGAAGTCGTTGGGGGAGTTGTACACGAGGAGCTGATTCACGTCAGGCGCGATTTGCAGATCCTCTTCGATGTCCGCCTCGACCTCGATGTCACCGCCATACCCGTAGATGCATGTGTCGCCCGTGGGGCACGCGCCGGGGGTGGTGGGACCACCGTCGACATTGATGTTCTTCAGCGGCGGGTTGTAGGAGGGTCCGTAGAAGGTGTGCGCCCAGTTCGTGATGTCCGACGCCGTGTAGGCGGAGAGCTCGAACACTGCCACGTTGGCACCCGCGCCCTGACCGCGCGGCCCGACGTGCGGAGCGTTGTACAGGCTGTTGGTCTGCGAGGGGGTCAGACCGCTGCACCCCGGACCGCCGCCGTAGCCGTTGAAGGGCTGGCCGGGGGCCGTGATCGCCTGAAGCTGGGCGAGTGTCTGTGGATACGGGACCTCGCAGCTCGGCTCACTCGAGTGCCCGGCGGCACTGGTGCCGGCGACCTGCGCCATCGGCTGCAGTCTGACCGTGTTGGTGAGGCCGACCACTCCCAAAACCGCACTCGCGAGCGTCTTCGGCAGTGACGCAGCAGCGGTGTTGGAGAAGAAGGCCGTCCCGTTGGCGGCACGGTAGTTATCGATCGCCGTGTCGAAGGTCGCGTCGATCTGGGCGCTCGTTCCGACGGCACGGAGGAGGAACGCGGATGACGTGGATTGGACCGACAGCCCCCTGCTGATCAGGTAGCTCTTCACAGCCGCGAGGTTCGCCGCGGTCGGCGCGAAGTCGCGCTGGAACTGGCCCTGCGCGAGCCAGTCGCCGTACTGCGCGCTGCCGGGCTTGTACAGGTTGGTCATCAGGCTGGCGAGTCCCGCCTGGTTGCTGGGCTGCAGCACCACTTCGACGCTCATCCTCGAGCTGTGGAAGCTCCCGGTCACGGCTCCCTTGGTTGGAAGGTAGCTGCCTGGTATGGCTGCCATGCTGGTGGAGGAGCCGGCCGCGTTGACTC
The DNA here is from genome assembly GCA_963791435.1 of Candidatus Dormiibacterota bacterium. Lineage (GTDB taxonomy): Bacteria > Chloroflexota > Dormibacteria > Aeolococcales > Aeolococcaceae > Palsa-851. The sequence continues at coordinate 1,812,629 of CAWBSL010000001.1, read as the reverse complement.
CACCAGCTTCGACTGCGGTGCCAGCCAGCCCGACTGCCACGATGGCAAGCGCGGCCCTCAGCTGGATGATGGGTTTGCGCATCCTTGCTCCTCCTTCTCTCTCTCCCCGGATCTCACGCCAGTAGATCGCGCGCACCGCGTGATACGCGGCGAACCTGGACTGGCATGGACTGTAGGCCGACGGAAAACCGTTGGTCAAGAGTCAACGCCAAGTCGTTACGCGCCAGATCGCAAGCTATCCCGGTCGGCGAGGAATCCCGCCCCCCATGCTAGCATTCCGGCACTGTGCTGACACCAAGAGTCGTGCTCGCAACCATGATCATGCCCCGCGGAGGTTTCCGAACGTAGGGGCACGCGCGCCCACGTTGGGAACCTCCCGGAACACAAACCCGGGAGGTTTTTTTATGTCCACCATCACACTGCTCGAACGCTACGGCCGAGCGCCATCGGGCGCGCACGTGAGCTGTCTGGTCTGCCGCGCCTGCGGTCACGAAACACCGGTCGAGGCGACCAACATCTGCGAGCGCTGCTTCGGTCCGCTCGAAGTGCGCTACGACTACGAGGAGGTGGCGCGCCGCATCTCGCACGAGAGCATCGCCGCCGGGCCACCGACCATCTGGCGGTACCGTGATCTCCTGCCGGTCGACCTCGATACCACCGAGCCGATCACCCTCGGTGAGGGGTTCACGCCGCTCATCCATGCCCGCAACCTCGGCGCGGAACTGGGACTGCGCAACCTCTACCTCAAGAACGACACGCAGAATCCCACGGGCTCGTTCAAGGATCGCGTCGTGAGCGTCGCGGCCACGTGGGCTCGCGAGCACGGTCTCACCACGATCGCGTGCGCCAGCACCGGGAATCTCGCCAACTCCGTCGCTGCGTACGCGGCGCACGCGGGATTGCGCGCGGTCGTTGTGGTACCCAGCGATCTCGAGCCCGCGAAGATGATCGGCACCTCCATCTTCCGCCCGACGATCATCGCTGTTGACGGCAGCTACGACGACGTCAACCGTCTCTGCACCGAGCTTGCCGATTGCGTGGACTGGGGGTTCTGCAACCTCAACCTCCGCGCGTATTACAGCGAGGGCAGCAAGACGCTCACGTTCGAGACCGCCGAGCAGCTCGGCTGGCGCCTGCCCGACGAGATCGTGGTGCCGGTCGCGTCCGGATGCCAGTTCGTCAAGCATCGCAAGGCGGCAGGCGAGTTGATCGACCTCGGCCTGGTCCCGAGTGGATCGCACCTCCCGCGACTCACGGGCGCGCAGGCGCTCGGCTGCTCACCGGTGGCCACCGCCTTCGACGGCGGCGAGACGACGGTCGTCCCGGTCCGACCGGCGACCATCGCCCGGTCTATCGCAATCGGCAACCCGTCCGACGGCGCCGACGTGCTGCGCATCGCTCGCGAGACCGGAGGAGTCGTGGCCAGCGTCACCGAAGAGGAACTCGTCGAAGGCATCGAGTTGCTGGCCGCCAGCGAAGGCGTCTTTGCCGAGACGGCCGGCGGGGTCACGGTGGCGGTGCTCCGCAAGCTCGCACGCGCTGGGCGCTGGCAGGGCGACGAGACCGTGGTGGCGTACATCACCGGTGCCGGGCTCAAGACCGCCGACTGCGTCGCCTCGCGGGCTCCCGAGCTGACTCCCGTGTCCCCATCGCTCCGAGCTGTCCGGGAGCGCTACGCCGGTCTGATCTGAGACGCGCCTGAGCATCGGTTTCCCCCGCCTTCTGCCGTGGCATAGTGAAGGCGATGTATCACCAGATTGCCCGCAACAAGCGCAAGAGCGTCATCGTGATCGTGTCCTTCTTCATCATCTGGGCAGCGATCGGTTACCTGATCGGCTTCATCGCCTCCGGTGTCAGCGGCGGCATCGCGGGCATCGTCATCGCCGGGATCGTGGCGCTCCTCGTCGTGCTCTGGTCGGTGACGCTCGGTGCGCAGTCCGTCCTTGCCCTCTCGGGTGCGCAACCGGTCACGCAGCAACAGGCGCCGGTGCTGTACGACATCGTTTCCACGCTCGCGATTGGCGCGGGGCTGCCGATGCCGAAGGTCTACGTCATCAACGACCCGTCGCCGAACGCGTTCGCCACCGGCACGAGCCCGAGCAAGGCGGCGATCACGTGCACGACGGGCCTGCTCGCGATCATGAATCGCGAGGAGCTCGAAGGTGTCGTCGGACACGAGATGAGCCACATCCGCAACTACGACGTGCGTCTCGTCCTCATCGTTGCGACATCGATCGCACTCGTGGGGTTGGTCGCCAGCCTCTTGTGGCGCTCGCTGTTCTTCACCCGCGGCGGCAACAGCCGCGACGGCGGCTACCTGATCATCATTCTCGTCGCCGCAGCGGCGCTGCTCTCCGTGGTTGCCGTCATCGTCGGACCGCTGATGCAGTTCTCACTGTCACGCTCGCGCGAGTCGCTTGCCGATGCGAGCAGTGTCGAGCTCACGCGTAACCCCGCTGGACTGCTGCACGCGCTCCAGAAGCTGCAACAGAACGACAAACCCTTTTCAAAGATGACGCACGCCACCGCGGCGATGTGCATCGACGACCCGTTGCAGCACCACGGTGGATTCACCCACCACCTCTTCGACACCCATCCTCCCATCGAGGAGCGCATCGCCGTCCTCCAGGCGATGCTGCAGGTCAAGCAGACCTAGTCCGAACGGGAAGTTACGCGGGCGGCCCCGCGCTGAGCACCGCCACCGCGGTGTGCGCCTTCCCCGCTGCGTCACGCCAGACCAGCGTGACGTCGTCGCCGGGCCGGCGGTCCTGCATCACGACATTGAGATCGGCCATCGACGGCACCGGAACGCCACCGACTGCGGTGATCACATCGCCTGCTCCCAGCCCGGCGATCGCCGCCGCACCCCCGGGAGTCAGAGACTCCACCACGCAGCCGCCACCGCCCGCCTTGGTGGTGACGCCCACACCGAGAATGCCGCGATGGCCGGACTCGATATAGGGCGACGCCGTTCGGGATTCGATCTCTTTGGCGATCGTCGTCGCGCGCGTGATCGGGATGGCGCATCCCCAGTTGGCGCTTGCTCCAGTCGCGGTGCTCAACGCGCCGGCGGTGTCCATGCCGATGACCCGCCCATCCGCCTCCAGCAGCGGCCCGCCCGAGTCGCCGGGCCGTATCGGCGCGTTGAAGCAGACGACGCCGTCGAGCGTCTCCATGATCGTCGCGTCCTCGTCCTCGACGAAGATCGTCTCGTCAAGTGAGGTGACGGTGCCGGTGGCGGACAGGGGCGCGCCGTCGAGACCACCAGCGTTGCCGCGGCCGGTGACCGGATCGCCGACGGCGAGCGCGCCGGAAAGGTCGAACGGTGTGACCGGGAGCCCCGTCGCACCTTCGAGCTGGATCACCGCGACGTCCTGGGTTGGATCGACGCCGATCACGACCGCTGGGTAGATCGGCCCATGGCCGGCCAGCTGGCCGGTGAGCGCCGACGTGTTGGCCACCACGTGGTTGTTGGTCAGCACCAGTCCGTTCGAGGTCAGCACCATGCCGGTCCCGGCGATGAAGCCATCCGGAATGACGCCGTTGATGTTCACGATGCCCTGGTCAGACACCACCTGCGGCGCGGTGGCTTTGGGCTTTGCGCCATGCACACCGCTGAGCACAGCCCACCCGACGGCGAGCAGCGGGATCATCACGGCGGCCGCCACCATGCCGATCACGTACGGACGATTTGGATTGGAGATCGGCTCGGACGGTGGCGGTGGGGGCGGCGGCGGCTCCGGCCAGAGCGGCGGCGGGAGCGGCGGTGCGATGGTCGGCGTCGACACGCTTCAGGAGGTCGGCGGGACGACGACCGGCGCAGGCACGATGACGTCGGTGGCGTCAGGTGACACGCCGAGCGTGACGCTCACCTTCCAGGTCGCCACGGTCACCACGAAGAGCTTCTGCTGACTGGTGTCGAGCACGTACGCGTGGGTGTCGTCCGGCGACAGGACCACCTCATCAGGACGCGTGCCGACGGCAAGCGACTTCTTGGTCGCGAGTGTCACCGGGTCGATCAGGAGCAGAGCGGCGCCGGAGTTGTCGAGGGCGAGGATCGTGCCGCCGTCGGTGGTTTCGACGACGTCGACCAGGTTCGCTGTCTCGGTCACGCTCTTGATGACCTTGTTCGTCGTCGTGTCGATGGTCTGCAGCCCGTTGCCGCCAACCACGAGCAGGTTGGTCCCCGTCGCCGGCATGACCAGAAAACGAATGCTGTCAACGCCGATCGGGGTTTCGAGTGTGTAGTCGGGCAGCTTGACCGGAACGATCGCGGACAAGTCGGCGCACCCCACGTACAGCAGCGTGTCATCGGGTGTGATGGCGAGATCCGTCGGCCCGCACGGCAGCGGGATGATGCCTTTGACCACCCAGTTCGGGATGTCGACCACAACGACGGCGTTGTGCTGGTAGTTGGCGATGAACGCGTACGAACCGTCGGGTGACAGCGTCAGATCGCTGGGTCCGGCGCCGATATCGATCGGTTTGCTCGGCTTCGACGTGGTCGTATTGATCGACGTGAGCTCGCCCGTGTGCACTCCATCACCGAAGCTGAGGACGAGCAGGGAACTTCCATCGGGCGTGAGCTTCAGCTCGGACGGGGACTCGAACACCTTGATCGGTGGGCCGGCACGCTGTCCGGCGGCGTTGACGCGCTGCACAGTGCCGGTGATGCCGTTGGCAACCCAGCTTGTTTCGGAGCCGGTACCGATCATCAGCTCGGGACCATTGCCGACGTGAATCGGCCGGCCGAGGGGGCCTGCCGTCCCGTCGAGGAAATTCACGCTGCCGCTCGAACTCGGATAGAGCACCCACGCAACACCCGCCGTGCCCGGGAGCGCGAGATCTCCGGGCGCGTTGCCGAGGCTTACGGCCGTCCCAGCCTTTCTGGTCAGGAGATTCACCGGCACCAGTTTGTGGCTCGGTCCGGATGCCACCCAGGCGGTGGCCCCCGTCACGTCGATATCCAGCCCGGTCGGGGCTGACCCGACGGCAACGGTCGCGACCACCGCGCGCGTCGCGAGGCTGATGATCGAGACGCTGCTGCTGGACGCGTTGCCGATCACGGCGGTCTCCCCGCTGGGGGTGAGCGCGTACGTATCCGGCCCAACCCCGAGCTTGATCGGGGTGCCGGGCTTGTGCGTTGCCACGTCCACCGGGATCAGCGCTCCCGGCTGGCTGTTGGAACCCTGCTCGATGACCCATGCGGTCGATCCGTCCTTGCTGTAGAAGGCGAACTCGGCAGGATTCGAGCCGACCTCGACGGGCGAGCCCGTGCCGGTCGTCGGGTTGTAGAAGTAGATGACGCCCGGTTGACCGGGGCTCGTGTCCACGCCGACGATCGCACCCGAGGTCGTGGGCGATGGCATGTAGAAGTCGACGCCCTGGGTCAGGGTCTGCGCCGGCTCGGCGCGATCGGTGGCCGTGTTGATCGGGATCACGGTCCCCCCGAGGTTGTCGGTGACGTAGAGCGTTGAGCCGTCTGCGGACACCTCCTCGTCAACCGGGAGCTTTCCGACAGGGATGGCCGCGCCGACACGCCCGGTGGCGAGGTCCACCGGGATCACGTCGCCGTGCGAGGTGTCCAGCAGGAACGCTTTGGATCGATCCGGCGTCGCGAGGATCGCATTCGGGCGATCCGGGGAGCTGCACGGTTCTGTTGGTTCCGTTGCCCGTGAGGGACTCCAGTGCGAGTTGCGCCGGACCGGAGTGCACGACCGCGACGGTCGAGGGCAGCGGCGTGCTGAGCGGGACGACCGCCTGGGGACCTCTGCTCATCAGGTAGATGCCACCACCGGCGAGGGCGACGACGAGCACCGCGGCCACCAGGATCGCAGTCCGTGGGCTCCGCGGCTTTCGGGTGTCGACGGCAACTGGCGGGACTCGAGGGCGGGACGCAGCGGTGGCGGCTCGGGGCCGCTACTGAGCGAGGCGTGGAGCCGGCGACGGAACGTCCGTCGGGGGCGGCGGCGGTGGTGGGATCGGCGCCGGCACGGGTGCCGCGTCCCAGTCGGGGACCGGGGACTCGCGAACCCGAATCTGCCATCCCGCGCCGGGATCGAACTCGGGCTGCCGGGAGCCTGGCCTTCTTCCTCCATCGATGCACGACGCTAACGGAGGCCTCGTGCCGCCGATCGGCGATATTCAGATCGTTGCAGCCTCGTATCGAGGCAGGGGCCGTCAGCTCGGCGGAGGAGCCGGAGGGGCTGCCGTCGCCGGCGGCGGCGCAACCGGGGCGGCGGGCGTGAACGAGACCGTGGGTGCCTGACGCTCCGCGTCCGCGACCTGGAAGAAGGCGAACGGCTGGAAATGCATGATCTGGCCGTAGATGTTGGTCGGGAACGTCTGCAGCGCAGTGTTGAAGTCGCGCACGTTGCCGTTGTAGAAGCGCCGCGAGAATTCCACCTTGTCCTCGGTGGTGGTCAGCTGTTCCTGCAGGTTCAGGAAGAGCTCGGAGGCCTTGAGCTGCGGATAGTTCTCGGCGACCGCCAGCAACTGCCGGGTTGATCCGGTCAATGCGTCCTCTGCTCCGGCCATCGCGGATGGGTCTCCTGACTTCGACGCGGCGAGGGCGTTCGTCCTCGCAGCGGTCACCGCCTCGAACACGCCCCGCTCGTGCGCTGCATATCCCTGGACGGTGTTCACCAGGTTGGGGATGAGGTCGTACCGTCGCTTCAGCTCGACGTCGATGTCCGACCACGCCTCCTGGGTTCGCGTCCGCAGCCGGATGAGCCGGTTGAACCGGTACGCGACGTACAGGACGATGAGGACGACGATGATCAGCACGATCACGAGGACAGTCATGACTTCAGTGTCTCACTCCTCGCGCAACATCGCTTCGGGAACGCTCACCACCCGATACGGCATGTCGGTGATGTCGTAATAGCGGATCGGCTTCTTGAGGCGTTTTGCGATGCCGATCTGCACCTTGACCCCGAGCGACGGGTTGCCGAACACCCACATCTGATCGCAGCGCACGATGAGGTTGTTGAAGGCTTCGCGCACAACGTCCTTCGGCACGGTGTGGACGAGGTAGTAGTCGAAGAGCATGAACGGGACGATCGGCACCTGGCCCTCGTCGAGGACGAACTTCGTGATGTGCTGACGCCAGTAGAAATTACGGTTGCTCAGCGCACAGTAGATGAGCTGTTTCGGACGGCGCAGCGCGCGTTCCGCCTGTTCGGCGGGACTTGCTTTCGGCGTCGGCGCGAAGATACGCTCGAGAATATCCTCGGCATTCTTCACGGCCGGCTCAGCGGGCGTCGCGGCCTCGTCGCGAATCAGCGGTGTGCTCTCACGACGCCGAATACCACGTTGGCGCAACCTTTCTCCCCGTCACAGCAAAACGTGCGAGTGCCGATGATAGCATCGGAAATCCTCCTCGAAAGCCGGCCGAGTGGCGCCGAGATCACCCGCTGCGATCGGCCCACGTGACCATCTCGTGCAATCGCACGATCGCCTGATCGAGCAACGCGACACGCGCAGGATCGTTGAGCCACCGGCTCTGACCCGATGGATGCGGCAGGGGCACGAGGATCGGGACCTCGCCCGGTGTACCGGAAATGCGTGCGCCGGCCTCGCTGAAGCTAGCGCCGATGACGTTGTCGAGACGCTGTCCGGGAAGAAATCGCTCGAGCGCCAGGGATCCGATCGGGATGATGACGCGCGGGCGAAGCAGCGCCAGCACACCGTCGAGCCACGGCGCGCAGAGGGCGACCTCTGCCGCGCTCGGACGCCGGTCTCCCGCGCCATCCGGCCGGCGTCCTGGAAAGCAGGTGGTCATCGCGGTCATGTAGATGCGAGCTCGCACGTCGTCCTCGTCGTTGAAGCCGGCTCGAATCGAGCCAGCGCATCAACTGGCGTCCTGCCCGTCCCGCGAACGGCCTGCTCTGGTCGTGCTCGACCGGTCCGGGCGCCTGCCCGACGAGCATGACGCGCTGCCCCGCGTGACCGCTGAAGACCGGGTGCGCTCGCTCGATGTAGCCACGCTCCGCGCACCGCGTACAGGCGCGCTGCGCACGCTGCAGGGACGCCAGTGAGGGTTCCTCGGGAGCTGGTTTCGGCATGGGACCCGTACTCTCGACTCGCCGGAGTAGCGTCGCAGTAGCCGAGGCGATATCATCTGTGCACCGCTCGTCGTTCCCACCGTCACAGTTGAGCGGCCGTCGTGGTCAGCCGTCGTACTACGAGGCTCCATGTCCGACGAGTCTTCTCGCTCCGCCCGGCCGTATGGCCAGCGACGAAATGACGGCGCCCCCACCTGGTGGGCGGCGTTGGACCGTACAGACCTTCCCGATACTGAGGTCTGACCGTCGGCGCATCGGCGCTGGTACGAGGACGCCACGCCGCTGGCCCCTCGCGCAGGAGCCTGCAGCACATCCCGCACCCGGCGCCGGCACCGCCGAGGATGGCTGATCTCCGTGCTTGTCTGGCGCTCGCGGTCTTCCTTGTGCTCGGCTCGCCTGGGGGATCGACACAACCGACGGCGAGGTCCTGACCGTGACGCTCTTGATCGGCATCCCGGTCGGGCTCGCCGGCGGCGTCACGATCTTCGTCGCACGGCGGAGCAGCTGACCTCGCTGGTCCCGCGACCTGGAACACGTCGTGAGCGACGACCCGCCGCGTCGAAAGGAGCGTTCCCGGCGTCCACGGCGACCGCACCTCGACCCGATACCCGGGCTCGCGCTTCCCGCGGGCGACGACGAGGCCGCAGCGCCCTCGCTGCGCGCTCGATTCGAGGCCGCAATAGCTCCCGGCCCGGCGGACGGCGCGGCGCCGAGGGATGTCGAGATCGCCCGCACGCTCGCCGAGGCGCCGATCGAACGCATCGCCGAGGTCGTGTACGGCAGCAACGGCGTCTTCCTCATCGAGCTCGACGCCCCGGATCCCACCCTCCCCACCGAACCGCTGCGCGCGGTGTACAAGCCGGTCCGCGGCGAGCGGCCGCTCTGGGACTTCCCTCGCCGAACGCTGTATCTCCGCGAGGTCGCCGCCTACATCGTCGATGCCGCGCTCGGCCTGCACCGGGTACCGGTGACAGTGCTTCGCGACGGACCGCTCGGACCGGGCTCGGTGCAGCGCTTCGTCCACGTCCTCGATGAGCAGCTGACCGCCGAGCGGGCCGCGAGGCTCGAATCGACCGCTCGCGCTCGGTCGCCGTGCTCGACGTGCTCATCAACAATGCCGACCGCAAACGGACCCACCTCCTCGTGGTCGACGGCCCCGACGTCCAGGCGATCGACAACGCGCTGAGCTTTCTCCCCTATCCGCGCCAGCGCACGGCGCTCATCGCGCTCGGCGGCTCTCCATTGCCGGCCAAGCTCGCCCGGCGCGTCCAGGCACTCGCTGCCGACGAGACCCGAATGGCAGGCGCTGCGCGAGCGGCTCGCCCGCCTGCTCAGCGCCTCCGAGGTTGAGGCCTTCGTCCACCGCGTCGCGGAGCTGGCGGAGGATCCGATCTACCCGGTGCTCGACGACTGGGACGGCAGGCCGTTCGAGTGGTGGTGAGGGCGGCCCGCCGAGCCCGGCGGGCCGCCTTGGAGGGAGGGAAGCGGACGCCTAGCCCGTCGTGCTGCTCGAGCCGCCCATGTTCGGACACATGGTCGTCGTCGATGGCGTCTTGGTCGCCGGCGTGGTCGTCGACGGCGTCGCCGTGCTCGCCGTGAGTGTCGCGGCGTTGCTCGACGCCGTGTTGGTTGTGGCAGCGTGGGCGATCACGAAGCTGCCAACCCCCGTGCCGGCGAGCAGGCCGACCGAGAGCAGCGCCGTCGCCGCGATTTTGCGCAGACCCGTCCGGCGCCTGACCGGCTCTTCCGGGGGCGGGGGCGGTGGGATGAACTGGTCGCCGTCCATGGCTGTGTACCTCCTTGGTGGACTGACGTTTGACGTTGTTCAGCGTCGCGCCCGCCAATCGGAACGCTGTGGGCGTGTCCTGGGAGATTGCTCAGAGTTATGAACGGCGCCTGCTTGGCTACCCTCATCACGTGCATCCGGCGGTCCCACCGATGAGCTTCCTGCTCAGTAACGCCGGCGACGCGCTGCGGCTGGCGTTCGAGATGTTCTGGACGGTGCTGTGGCCGCTGGCGCTCGGTTTCCTGCTCTCCGCCTGCGTCGAGACCTTCGTCTCCAAGCAGGCGATCTCGCGGCTGCTGGGGCGCGATGGGGTCTCGTTCGGCGAGCCTTGCGACTGCGTTCGGTGCGGCGTCGTCATCGTGCTCGTACGCCGCGGTCGCCGTTGCGCGGACGCTCTTTCGCAAGGGCGCGACGCTTCCCAACGCGATCATCTTCGAGTTCGCATCGACGAACCTCGTGTTCGAGCTCGGACTTGCGCTGCTGATCCTGCTCGGCTGGCAATTCGTCGCCGCGGAGTTCGTGGGCGGGCTCGTGATGGTGGTCCTGCTTGCGATCGCCTTCCGGCTGACGCTATCGCGCGGGCTGACTGACGCGGCGCGGGCCCAGGCGGATCGCGGTCTTCTCGGAAAGATGGAGGGTCACGCCGCGATGGACATGTCGGTCACCGACGGACCGCTGCTCGCGCGATTGACGTCGCCTCGCGGGCTCACGTCCGTCAGCCACTCGTTCTTCATGAACGTGTACGGACTCTGGTGGGACCTGCTCCTCGGCTTTCTCATCGCCGGTGCCATCGGCGCGTGGGTGCCGGAGACGGTCTGGTCGCACCTCTTCTTCAGCGGACACGGATTCCTGCCGGCACTCTGGAGCGCCGTCTGATCGGACCGCTCGTTGCGCTCCTGAGCTACGTGTGCTCGGTGGGCAACGTGCCGCTTGCAGCCGTGCTCTGGCACAACGGCATCGGCTTCGGTGGCGCGATCGCGTTTGTGTTCGGCGACCTGATCATCATCCCGATCCTCAACATCTACCGGAAGTACTACGGCGGACGCGTCGCCGTTTATCTCTTCGTGGTGTCGTACCTGACGATGGTCGCGGCGGGGCTCCTCGTCGGCGTTGTCTTCACCGCGTTCGCGTGGGTGCCGGCGACGCGCAACGTCGCGGCATTCGCGTCGACGGTCTCATGGGACGCGACCACGTTCTGGCAACATCGCGGTGCTCGCCGTGATCGCCCTGCTGCTGCTGCGATTTCTGCGCACCGGCGGCATCGGCATGTTGCGCATGATGGACATGCCGGCGGAGCACATGCGCACAGCAGCATCACGGCTCGAGTGCCCCCCACGAGCCGGTTGCAGGTGCATGAACACCGTCGGCTCCGGCAAGCGCAACCAGCGACGGCGGTGCTTTCTCGCCGATGACCGCGAACAACGCCACGAGGCGTTTCGCCGCGTCATGACGCTCCGTCGCTGACACCGCCAGACCGCCGCGCGACTGCACGACCCGCTCAGCCGCGGCTCGCACGGCATTGCGGTTGAGCAGGCCTCCAAGCTGTTCCGGCTCGTAGACGGGCAGCTTGCAACGGCTCTTGGTCTTCGGACGGCCGGGAGCGTTGTCGTCGATGATGCAGGCGTCGCAGTATTCGGTCGCCGTTCTGTAGCTCGCCTTCGTCACCTGGGACCAGGGTCGATCGCTGATGTCACTCACACCCGCGCTGCCTCGCCATCACCGCAAGTCTCAAACCTGGCGACGCCCGTGCCACGGACGACCCGCATCACAAGGCAAGACTCCGCGAAGATCCTGAATTGGTACGCCCGGAGGGACTTGAACCCCCGCACCCGGCTCCGGAGGCCGGCGCTCTATCCAACTGAGCTACGGGCGCCCGTCGCGGCTCGCCGGGACAACCGTGGCCAGTATACGGCTCAGTCCGAATCGTCCTCGGCGGCGAACATCAGGCTGTCCTGGACCTCGTAGAGCGCGTCCATCCACTCGGAGATCATCAACTCCTGTGGCGTCCGGCCCACGAGATGGGTATCGCTGCCCACCAGGGCGACCGCCCGCCCCACGAGCTCGTACGGCACCTCAACCTCGTCTGCGAGATTGAGCTTCTCGAACTGGTCGATGAGCTCGTCGATGTAACGGATCTTCTGCCGGCGCGCATTGCGCGCTTCGCGCAGTGAAGTCCAGCGAGCTTCAAGCTCACCGATCTCCACGCAGGTCTCCTGGATCATCAGATCACCACCCTCACAACCTCTACCCCTGTAATAAGTTCCATCGTATGTCGCAGGATCGTGACGGTCAACAACCGCGTTTTCCGAGCCTCCGCCTGATGCGGGTCGCCAGGACCGCCAGCACTCAGGAAGTCGTGCTCCGGGCAGCCCGGGATGGCGCTGCCGAGGGGTTCACGTGCCTGGCGGCGGAGCAGACCGCCGGGCGTGGGCGCCAGGGTCGAGCCTGGGTTGCGCCGGCGGGGTCGGCGTTGCTGGCGTCGGTCCTGCTTCGCCGCTCCCCCACCGTGGCAGCCGGCATTCCGTTCGCTGCCGGCCTGGCGCTCGTCGATGTGCTGGCGGCGGAACTCGGCGTCGCAGCCGGCTCTGAAGTGGCCCAACGACGTGCTGGTGGACGGACGCAAGCTTGCGGGAATCCTCTGCGAGGTGGAGCCGGCCGACCTCGAGCGGCGGGCTCGTCGCCATCGCGCTCGGCATCGGCGTGAACCTCACGGTCGACATGCTTTCCCGACGGCCTCGAAGCCGTGAGCCTCCACACGCTGGTGGCAACGCCGCCGAAGCGCGGAGGACTTGCTCGTCGCGTGGAGTCAGGCACTCGCACGGCCGGATCGCCAGCCCTCGAACGAGGCGGGATCGGCGCGCTGCTCGGCGACTGGCGTCGTTGCGCGGTGGGTCTTGGTGGCCCGGTCACCGTTCAGCGCCGGCGCCACCATCGCAAGGGATCGCCGTCGATGTGGGCGACGACGGCGCTTTGCTCGTCGAGTCGTCAGGCCGGATGCATCGATTCCTTGCAGCCGACGTCCATCTCGGCACGCAGACCACTGACCGCGACGGCACGGCCCGCCTTGGACGCCGGCGCGGGGTCCTACGTCGCCGGTGAAGGCGTCGCGGACGCGGAGGGCGAGACGGCGACTCCGAGGCGAGCGCCCGCGCCGGCCGGAGCGGCCGATCCGGTGACGTGGATCACGCCCTTCATGTTCGGCGCGTGGATGGCGCAGAGGTAGTTGTACGTCCCGGGCTGCGTGAACTTGACCGCCCAGGTGGCGCCCGGTGCGAGTGTCGCGTCGCTCAGGCACGAATCGTTGTTGTCCTGGAAGGTGACCGTGTGCACCACGGAGCCGGTGTTCTTGAACTCGACCACCTGGCCGACAGCCGCGGACGACGAGTCCGGCACGAACACGAGGTTGTCAGTCGCGGCAACCTCGATTGGGGCTGCCGGTGCCGGTCATGCGTCACGGCGGCCGAGCCGTTGCACGGCACGCAGCCGCCTGCCGCCCGAGCTCGCCGGTGGCGCCCCGTTGCCGCACGCGAACACACCGATCGCGACGCACACTCCCAGACCGGCTGCGAGAGTGCGGAGATGAGTGAATCGCATGTTCACGCGCATGTTAAAGGATGGGTCCGCCGGTGCGGCTTGCGGTCAGCGCAGCGCCTCCGCGATGCGATCGGCGGCAAGCTCCTCGTCCTTCCCCGGGTCCGAGAAGAGGCGCATGAAGACGACGATGATCGCGATGAAGTACACGATGTTCCCGATGCCGAGCATGATCACGCCACCGTACTGCTGGTCGGTGAGCGCGGAGATACCCCAGAGGCGCGGCGCCTGCACGTAGAAGCTGTACAGCGGCGCCGGCGCCAGCGCGAAGATGATGCCGAGGACGGTCGGCGGAATCCCGGCGAGGCTCAGCGCGGCGATCTTGGTGAGCGGGCTCACCGTGACCGTACGGGCATCGCGAATCGGGTCCACGACCGGCCACCAGAGGATGATCCCGACCCCGATGAAGCTGATGTGCTCGACGATGTGCACCGGCACCGTGGTGAGCGTGGTGTCGTAGAGCGACGGGATGTGCCAGAGGAGCAGCACCGCGTTGAAGATGATCACGGCGGGCCACGGCCGCGTGATTGCCCACCACACCGTCCGCAGCGTGGTGTGCCGCTCGCGTGGCGACGGCCGCGCCCCGGCGATCCCGAGGAGGATCAGTGGCGGCGCGACCATCATCAGCAACATGTGCTGGACCATGTGGATCGAGAACAGGTAGTAGTCGCCGCCGCAGTCGATCGGCGATTCCAGAGCGATGAAGGTGATCAGCAGCCCGGTGAAGAAGAGCACCGGCCGCCAGCGCTGATGGCGAAACCACGGGGTGACATCGTCGTCCGGCCCGATCGTCCCGCGGCGCATCGCGATGATATATGCGCCCGCCACCGCGGCCAGGCCGCAGATGACGGTGGGATCCCACGTCCAGTCGCCGAACCCCAGGTGTGCCGTCAGTGGCCTCCGTCCTCCGGGAGCTCCAGGTATTCAGCCCGCGCCCCGCGAGCCCAGAACACGCAGCACGACGATGAGGTAGATCAGGCCGACCCCCCACATCAGCGGTCCGACGACAGCGCGGATGTCCGTGAGGAAGCCGGTCAGGGTGATCGCCAGCGCGAGCGCCAGGTTGATCGGGACAAAGCTCGGCGGTGGCAGGTGCGGGTGCTCGTGCGCCGCCTCATCGGCCCCGTCGTGGGTCGCGGTTGCGACCGCGTCGTCGCTCACGGCAGCGTCCTCATTTGGTCACCGCCAGGAAGATGGCCGCCCAGACGAAGGCGGCGCCCATGAGGATGAGCAACATGATGAACATGGCGACGCCCATTCGCATGTTCTTTCGGGCGAGCTTCCGGTTCACGTCGCGTCCTCCTCAGAGCCCAGTCACGCGGTCGACCGCCATGACCGCGAAGAGCAGAGCCAAGTAGATCATTGAATGGTAGAAGAGCCGGCGGGCCGAGCGTGCTGACGGGCGTCGCGCGGCGACCACGGCATCGGTGAGCAGGATTGCGTCGAGCACCGCGGCGCCACCCAGGTAGACGGCTCCGAACGATCGGGTGAGCAAGGGCAGGACGGTCACCAGGCTGAGCACGACCGTGTACAGGACGATCTGGTAGCGCGTCTGGCGGTCGCCCTGGACGACCGGCATCATCGGAACGCCTGCACGGGCGTAGTCACCCTTGAGGAGCAACGAGAGCGCCCAGAAGTGCGGGGGTGTCCAGTAGAAGACCACCGCAAAGAGGAAGACCGCGGTGATGTTCAGGCTGCCCGGTCACCGCCGCCCATCCGACGAGCGGCGGGATCGCACCGGCGGCGCCGCCGATGACGATGTTCTGCATCGACGAGCGCTTCAGCCACATCGTGTAGACGAACACGTAGAACAGCAGGGCGAGCAGCGCGAGGCTCGCGGACAGCACGTTGACGGTGGTCGCCAGGAGCACGAACGACGCGACGCCGAGACCGACCCCGAACGCGAGTGCCTGTCGCGGCTCGATGCGACCGGAAGGCAGCGGGCGGCGACCTGCGTGCGCCCCATGTCCTGGTCGATGTCACGGTCGAACCAGCAGTTGATCGCGTTGGCGCCGGACGCCGGCGAGCCAGCCTCCCGCGACGGTGAGCAGCACGAGTCGCCAGCCGGGCCAGCCGCGATCAGCGATCACCATCGCGGCAATAGCGGTGACCTCGAGCAGCACGATCACCCGCGGCTTGGTGAGCGCCAGGAAGTCGCGGGCGACGTCGGCCGCGCGCCGGCGCGGGAGTGCTTCGAGGCTGACCGCGACGGTCATGACTGCGCCACCCGCGCGCGCGGCAGGACCGTGTCAGACGGCGGTGCGTGCGGCTGCGCCGGGGACGTCTCGCCGACGACCTGGAGGCTCAGGAGCGCCACCGCGACGACCGCGCCCCAGAGCAGCGATGCGAGGGCGATGTGCAGCGCGCTCAGCCCTGCCGGGAGGTTGAAGATCGCATCGAGCGCGCCGGCGGCGACCTGAAGAACGAGCAGCAGGTTGACCGCCATCATGCCGATGCTCACCACGCGATCTCCGCGACGGCGCTTGCGGATCATCGCCATCAGGCCGCCGAGCATGATCACCACCACGCCTGCGATGACGCGATGAGAGACGTTGATCGTCGCCGACTGCGTGGTGGGGATGGAGAAACCGCTGCCGCAGAGCGGCCAGCTGCTGCAACCACCGGTGGAGTTCGTGGCGACCAGGAAGGCGCCGCTCAGCGCGACGACATACGTCGCCACGACAGCGATCACCACCGGGACCCTCAGTGCGGCGTTGGCGTCAGCTCCGAACCCGGGCGACTGCCTCGCGGTGCCCACCGTCGTTGCAACCACCGCGACGTAGATCAGCACCGCGAAGAGGAGCAACGCGTTGGCGAGATGCAGCATCACCACGCCGCCCGGCAGGTTGGTCTCGACGGTGATCGCACCGAGCGCGATCTGCACGACGAACAGACCCGCCGCGACGGTGGTGCCGACGAGAATCTTGCGTTGCTGCCGGTGCCACACCCAGGTCGCGATGGTGAGGACGACCACAAGGATCGTGCACACCGATGCCAGCCAGCGGTGCGTGAACTCGATGAGTGTGTTGAGCTGCCACGCCGGGAGCAGCGAGCCGTGGCACAACGGCCACTGGTCCGTCGTCCCGCAGCCGTTGCCGCTGCCGGTGACGCGGACGATGCCGCCCCAGATGATCAGCAGGTACGTGATCACCGCCGTCCACACCGCGAGACGGCGGAAACCGACCGACGGCCGCGAGCTCACCGTGCCACCAGCCCTACGCGGGCGCTCCCGACGCTGCCTGCTGCGGCCGCTGCCCCTTGCGTGCGATCCGCGTGTCGCGAACCGGCCGGAGACTGATCACCTCGGGCTCCTCGTCGAAGTTCCATGCCGGTGGCGGCGATGACGTCGCCCACTCGAGGGTGTTGCCCTCCCATGGATCGTCCGGTGCCGTCTTCGGCGCGCGCATGCTGATGACGAAATTGATCATGAACACCGTGACCGAGATGGCGATCACGAATGCACCGAAGGTGATCAGCGAGTTGAGGTCTCCCCAGCCGCGGTTGTCGAGGTAGGTGGCGATGCGCCGCGGCATTCCGAGCAGTCCGAGCGCGTGCATCGGGAGGAACGTCAGGTTGATGCCGATGATCATCAACCAGAAGTGCAGCTTTCCCAGCTTCTCATTGAGAAAGCGGCCGGTCACTTTCGGGAACCAGTAATAGAACGCGGCAAACACGCCCATGACGCTGCCGCCGAACAGCACATAGTGAATGTGTGCCACGACCCAGTACGTGCCATGCACCAGGCGGTCGACAGCGAGGCTGCCGAGATAGACGCCATCGATGCCGCCTATCAAGAACATCAAGATGAACCCGCACGCGAAGAGCATGGGCGTGTCGTATTTGATGCTCCCACCCCACATCGTGGCAAGCCAGCTGAAGATCTTCACCCCCGTCGGCACGCCGATGACCATGGTGGTGAAGGCGAAGAACGTCTGCACGACGAGCGGTAACCCGGTGACGAACATGTGGTGCACGAACACGATGAATCCGAGCACGGCAATGGCCGCGATGGATGCCGCCATCGCCTTGTACCCGAAGATCGGTTTTCGGCTGAACACCGGGACGATCTCGCTGATGATCCCGAACGCGGGCAGGATCATGATGTACACGGCAGGGTGTGAGTAGAACCAGAACACGAACTGGTACAGCAGCGCGCTGCCGCCGTTGACCGGGTCGAAGAAGTTGGTGCCGATCTGACGGTCGAGCAGGTTCATCGCGAGTCCGGAGGCGAGGAACGGCGACGCGAGCACGACCAACGCAGCGGTGATCTCCTGCGCCCAGACGAACAGCGGGAGCCGTCCCCACGTCATGCCCTTGGCGCGCATGTTGTGGATGGTCGCCAGGAAGTTGATACCGCCGAGCATCGATGACACGCCGAAGAGATGGAGTCCGATGATCCACAGGTCCTGGCCCATGCTGCAGCTGTAGTGGCTCCCGGTGAGCGGCACGTAGCCGGTCCAGCCGGCATCACCAGGACCGCCCGGGCAGAGCAGGCCGGCGTGCGTTGTTGCCGGCACCAAAAAGCCCGAGTACATCACGATGCCGCCGAGCGGGATGCAGCCAGAACGACAGCGCGTTGATGCGCGGGAACGCCATGTCGCGCGCGCCGATCATCAACGGGACCATGTAGTTGCCGAACCCGGCCCACACCGGGATGATCCACAGGAAGATCATCGTCGTCCCGTGCATCGTGAAGATCTGGTTGTACTGCTCGGGCGTCAGGAACGTGTTCTGCGGCTCGGCGAGCTGGATCCGGATCAGCAGCGCCATGACGCCGCCGACAAGGAAGAAGAAGAAGGTCGTGAACAGGTACATGATCGCGATCTTCTTGTGGTCGACAGTCGTCAGCCAGCCGAGGATGCCCTTCGACTTGTCGACGCGGGCGAAGCGAGCCCGCGGAAGCGTCGCGTCCATGACCGCCATCAAGATCCTCCGAGGGTGCAGGCTTTGCTGTTCGCGTCGATCGTGCCGCTGGGATTCCCGAACACGCAGGACTGGAACTGATTCGCCGGGCAGCGCGATGACCACGAAGGTCATCGTCGCGTGGCCGACGCCGCACAACTCCGTGCACTGTCCGTAGTACGTGCCCTGACGCGCCTCGATTGGCGCCGTGTTGACATCACCGGGGATCGCGTTCATCTGCTGACCCAGTGCCGGCGCGAAGAAGCTGTGGTTGACACCGCAGCCCTCGTTCGAGATCGCCTGCGCCAGCGAGCTCTCCGAAGGAATCGCCGGACTGTGCGTTGCAGGGCGGATCGGTCGAGATGACGTCGAGTCCGACGTCGGTGTTCGCGGGAAGGTAGAGCGTGCCGTAGCTGCGGATGCGCGTCCCGCTCGTGGTCGCGCCGTAGTCGAACGTCCAGCTGAACTGCTGACCGATCACCGTGACGGTGTACGCCGAGTCAGCGTGGCGATGTTGTTGATGAACGGCATGTTCGCCGCGGTCAGCCCGAAGAGCGAGAGAAACGTCGCCAGGGGGACGAGCGTCCAGGCGATCTCGAGCCTCGTGTTGCCGTGGAACTGCGGCCGGATCGTCATCGTCGCTGCGGCGGCGGAATTTGACGAACGCGTAGAGCAGGAGGGCCGTGACGATGACGCCGAGCACCACCGACGCCCAGAAGACGTAGGTATAGACGTTGAGCGCGCGATCGGCGATCGTGCCGCCGTCGCCGAAAGCACCCGCATTGGTGACGCAACAGTCTGGCGAGCAGATTCATCGGCAGCGCAGGATGATCGCATAGCGGCGTTCAGACGGGCAATCCGCGCCTCGTCGAGCCGTCCGGGGCAGCCTGCCGGATCATCGCTGCCACACCTTGGTCTTGGTCTTGATCTGGCGCTTCACCAGCTCGGTGATGTCGGTGTTGATGAGTGCCGAGTTGCCCCACGAGCCGCGATTTCCCGGCGGCACCGACGGGTCGGGCAGCACCTCGCCGGTCGCTGCCGATCGCTGGCGGCGGCGCAGCCTCGCGAAGATCGATTTGCGGCCTTCGGAGCTCACAGGCGGAACACCTTGCGCTGCGCGGCGCGCTCGAGGTCGCCGGCCGCCATGGCAACGGCGCTCTGGTACGCGTCGATGATCGAGCTTGCCCAGATGAAGAGGCCGGCGAGGAACAGGCCGATGAACAGGAAGACCGAGACGAGCGCGATGAGCAGGAAGAGTGCGCCGGAGTGGTGCGTCAGGAGCGTGTGGCCGATGCTCTGGCCCGCCATGATCAGAAGGACGGCGGGGCCGATGGTGAACACGGTCCAGGCGAAGTAATACAGCGCTTTGCGCGGGTACCAGATGTACAGCTGGCCGAGCCCCGGGATGATCGACAACCCGGCGGCGACTCCCGGATTGGGGCGGCGCAGAGGGGTGACCCCTCCGGCCTCAGACGCCATCACCGGCGCGGCGACACGTCCAGAGGGCGCGGCCGCCCAGCGCAGCACTCCCAGTCATCGGCCGACGAACGCCCGGTAGAGGTAGTACGCGGCGAGCAGCAGCGTCCCGAAGGCCCAGATCGCGACGAACAGGACGTCGCCCCAGCCGGCCTCGCCCGGGTACAGCTCCGCAAGGAGTGGGAGAGGCATCGTCTCAGTGCGCCTTGAAGTTCTCGAGGAGGAACTCCCCGTAGATCAGGATGAACGTGAAGACGAGCAGGCCGAAGAAGACGACGATCGTTCCGATCAAGTCGCGTGCGAACGTGCTCCGGCGCTTCATTGCATGGTGCTCATGGGAGGGTGCGTGTAGTCCTCCCAGTGGCGGATGAACTGGATGAGGATGTTGATCTGCGTCTGCGTCAGCACTGGTGACGTGTTGAGCACCGCGCCCGGCCCGGCGGGTTCGCCGTCTCGTTGTAGTCGCTGGCGATCCCGCCCCAGTTGGGCATGATGCTGCCGTAGTGCTCGAAGTCGGTGAAGCCGTATTCGATGCAGCGGTAGTAGTAGTCCTCGTTGAAGTACCCGAGCCGGTCCTGGTTGTTGAGTGGCGGCCCGGCGCCGCCCTCACCCTGGCCGCCGTGGCAGCGCGCGCAGTTTGCGTAGTAGAGCTGGGCGCCCTCGGTGAACGTGTACTCGGGGTTGATGATCAGGTTCTGATGGGCGTCCGTCTCGTCGAGCCCGAGGCGGTTGCCGTTGTGGCAGACGATGCAGCCGATCTGGTCGATGCCGAGCTCGCCGGTGGGCGTCCCTGACACGTTGCCGTAGTCCGTCGACGGGATCCAGGAACGATGGGCAGCGGTCCGGGCTGCTCGACGGTCACCGGCGCCGCCGTCGGCGCGCCGGGCGCCGTGTACGGGGTGTACGTGAACGACGTGAAACCGTCCGGCCCGTACGTCGTCGTAGCTCATCCGACGCCGGGTAGTTGCTTCCGGTGAGGCTCACGTACGCGGGATGGATCCCGGTCAGGTGGTATTCCGCCGCCAGCTGCTTGGCGTCAGGCTCGTACTTGAAGAAGTCCTGCGCTGAGGCGCTGGGCCGCCTCCACCGGGCCGATCGTGCGCGATGTCGGGGACGTGGCACGAGATGCATCGCTCGACGCGATACGTGTCGGCCTCGATCGTGGCCTCCGGGAAGCTCGGGAAGAGCTGCTGCACCTGGACGTTGAAGTCCGAGTACGGGTAATCCTTGAGGTACTGCTGCTGAATGGCGATGTAGGAGCGGCTGCTCGAGTCCCTGAATGCCGCCCACGCCACCAAGCCGAGAAGCACCACGCTCAGGCCGACGAAGATGATTCGCGTTCTCATACCGGCGAGCTCAGTCCTGGGTGGCCGAGGATCAGCGTCCAGTCCCAGTTGAACGCCTCACCGCGGAAGAACTCGCCGATGACGACGAAGGCGACGGCGAGGCACACGTAGATCGTGAACAGCACGATCGCCACCTTGCGGTCCTGCGGCCTGCGGCTCGGGATTGCGATCGAGGTACGGCGTCAGGATCATGAAGATGATCACGAAGCTCGGGAACGCGACGCCGGCCATGATCGGTGGGAAGCGCTCGAGCAACTCCTGCAGGCCGACGAAGTACCACGGCGCCTTGGCCGGGTTCGGGGTGATGGAGGTGTTCGCGCGCTGCAGCAACGGCGCGTTGATCTGGATCGACACCAGCAGCAGGAAGCAGAACGCCGCCAGCCCCGCGAGGAACTCGCGCCACACCAGGTAGGGGAACGTGACCACGGTCTCCTCGTCCTCGCGACGGCGGATGACCAGTGGCGTGCTCGCCAGTTCAGGTCCCGAAACGGGTGCCTGCGGCCGCGGCGTGACGGCACCGCGCGGGTCGCGTCCTCCCTCGACGACAGTTGCCATCAGAGGCCTCCAGTGAACCCGTCTTTACGGACGCGCCAGAAGTGTACGACCATCAGCAAGAAGCCGATCAGGGGTAAGGCGATCACATGTAAGACGTAGAAACGAATCAGAGCACCTTGTGCTACCTGGTCGCCACCGAGCAGGAGGTATCGGGTGTACGGGCCCCACGATCGGGGCGTACTTCGCCATGTTGGTGCCGACCGTGATCGCCCAGATGGCGAGCTGGTCCCAGGGAAGGAGATAACCGGAGAACGAGAGCAGCAGGGTGATCAGCAGCAGGAAGGTGCCGATGACCCAGTTGAACTCCCGCGGTGGCTTGTACGCGCCCTGATAGAAGACGCGCGCCATGTGCAGCCAGACGGTGATGACCATCGCGTGGGCGGCCCAGCGATGCATGTTGCGGATGATGTCCCCGAAGACGGCGACGAACTGCAGATCCTTGACGTTCTGATACGCCGTATCCACCGAGGGGATGTAATAGAACATCAGGAAGAGCCCGGTGATCGTCAGCAGGATGAAGAGGAAGAACGAGAGACCGCCGAGGCACAGCGTGTAGGAGACGCGAACGGCGGACTTCTTCACCCGCACCGGATGGATGTGCAGGAAGAAGTTGGTCAGCGCGGTACGAGCTGCGACCTTGTCGTTGGTCGGCAGGCCATGGCGGAAGACCGATCCCCAGAGTTGCGCGACGAAGGCGCGAACAGGGTTCGCCTGGCCGGGGGTTGCGCTCATCGACCGAGACCCCTCATTCGCGTAGCCCGCCTCCTCATTCAGACCCCGAGGGTCTTGCCGTTACTTTTCTGGCTGCCGACCAGCAGCCGCCATTCTGGGGCAATGTTGTTCCCGGGCCCACGTGTCGCCACGAGCGTCGCCCGGTCGACCGCGAAGAACCCGTCCGGAGTGACCTCGATGTTCACCCAGTCCATCGGCCGCGGCGCCGGACCGTAGAAGTTGGTCGAGTTGATGAAGTACCGGCTGCCGTGGCAGGGGCACGCCCACCCGTTGGGAAGGCGCTGGTCCGATGTGCGCACACCGCGCGCCTCGGCGACCGATGGCGACACGCCGGAGCCGGTGGTCACGTCGGTGACGTAGTTCGGCGTGCAGCCGAGGTGCGTGCACACCAGGTACACCGCGTAGATGCCGGCGTCGTCCAGCACCACGGTGACGCGCTTGTCGGTCTCGGAGAGCACGTTCACCGGCGTGACCGCCTTGCCGCCGACGACACCGCCGGTGAGCTGGTCGAACGTGAACGCCGTCTTGAACAGCGCCGGGGCGTTGCTCGACGCCTGAGGGAACATGAACCGGAGCACCTCGATCCCGCCGAACAGGCTGGCTCCTGCCGCGGCGAGGCCACCCATGATCATCAGGAACTGCCGTCGCGTCGTCTCGGCGCGAGCACGCATCTTCCCTCGCGGCGATTCGTACGGATTCAGCGCCATGCAGTCCTCACGAGGGGGCCAATTTCTCGGGCAAGTTTAGGGTCTCGCGGCCCCGAGCCGCCTGACCGGGTGTCGCGGCGAGCCTCATCCCCCTTATAGAAGAGGATTGCTTGCTGGAGGGGTGAGGATGTTGGCGAACACGATCGCCGAAATCATGATCACGACGAATGCCACGATGATGGCGAAGCATCCGAAGTCGGTGCGGAGAGCGACGATGAGGCGTTCCATATCTCTTGTTCGGAGCGTCAGACGGCGGAAAGGATACGTCACGGCGGGGGTCGTGCCGCGTGCCGGCTCGAGCATGCCCGCGGCGGCCGCCGGAGAGTAGCCTTTGGGGCCTGTGAGCGGATGGCGTGAGGTCGAGATCTACGGCACCTTCATCCGGTTGACGGGCGAGCTCGAGGTCATCGGCGCGGAACGCCTCAGCGACAGCATCAACCGATTCGGTGCATTCCTTCAGGTCAGGAATTCGCGTGCCGAGCCGCTCTCCACCAACTACCCGGTGCTCAGCCGGCTCGAGCCGCGGGTCACCATCGCCAAGTCCGGGGTGATCCTCGTCTCGCCGCTCGAGGAGGTGCCCGACGGCAACTCCGCGATGTGGAGGGAGACCGTCCCCTACGCCGCCTCGATCAACACCTCTGCCATCTCCCTCGTCGGGCGACGTCCACCTGTCGCCGGGGAACGACCTCCAGGACCACCTCGAGCGCCATCCCGGGGACTTCCTGCCGGTCACCAACCTGTCGGCCCTCTGGATCACCGCGATCACCAACGAGACCCACGCAGTGCAGCGCGCCTTCGCCCTCCTGAACCCCGCCTCGATCCTGTCGTTCTCCCTGCGTTAGAAGGCGCTTCGCAGTCCCATCGCGTTGTGGTGCTGGCGACAGGGAAGGGGCGTCACCGTGCTCAGATGTCGCTCCGCAGTCACCTCGCTGCGGGCGCCAGGGGACGGGCGTCACCATGCTCAGATGTCGCTCCGCAGTCACTTCGCTCTGTGGTTGGGCGACAGGGGACGGGCGTCACCATGCTCAGCTTGACCGCTCCCTCCTTCGCGCCACCAGATTGTCGCGCTCGCTCGGGAGCGGTCAAATTCGCTGGGCGCCGCCCGTCCCCTGTCGCCTTACGCCCGCTGTGCCGTAGTCCTTCGCTTGGGCGATCGGGGGTGCGGCGCTCAGCGACGCGAGAACGACAGGCTTGGCACGGCCTGAACGCGGGCTTGCGGTTGGGAACCCAGCCCCGGCGAGGGCTACGGCACAAAGCATGTATGGCGGCAGGGGACGGGCGGCACCCAGCGAATTTGGGAGCGCCCGAAGAGCGCGACAATTTGCTTGCGCGAACGAGGGAGCGGACAAGCTTGGGCGTGGTGCCGCCCCTCCCCTGGCGCCAGCACCACCAGGCGATGGGACCTCGCGGAGGCCCGGCGCTCAGACCGCTGCGAGCACTTTCTCGCGGATGGCGCGGTTCTGGCGCGAGGCGCCGGCGAAGCCGATCACCATGCAGACGACGGCGATGAAGGCGAAGCCCAGGCTGATGAAGGCGTTGATGCCGCGCTGGCTGACGCCGAGTTGGACAGGGAGTTGAGGATGAGCCAGGTCTTCTCGGCGGGGGCGGCCCAGACCGTCCCGATGAAGGCCATGAGCATCCAGATCACGGCGAAGAAGTGCCAGATGGCGGCCGTGCGGATCGACGCCGTGGCGGGGCTTGGAGGTGAAGTAGAAGCCGACCATGGCGATCACCATGAGGACGACGTAGACGTTGAAGAGGACGAAGTCGATGAAGAAGGAGATGATCTGGGCAGTGGTGAGCCCGCCGAACCCGCTGATCGAAAACGGGAAGGGGTTGTTGACCGCGATCAGGCTCCCGAGCATCTCGACGGGGAAATGTACATCAGCCCAACGGTGACGTAACCCCCGGCGCTCGCCTAAGCTTCTGTCGAGATGGCGATCCTCCACGCCCCGACTTCCGCGCCCACCGGAGTCCCCGCAGGGAGCACCAGGACAGCCGCCATCCTCGGCATCGCGTCGTACGTGCCGCCCGAGATCATCACCAACGCGCACCTCGAGGCGATGGTGGAAACGTCTGATGCCTGGATCCTCGAGCGCACCGGCATCCGCGAGCGCCGCAAGGTCTCGTCGGGGATGACCACGTCGATGATGGCCGCCGAGGCGGGCCGCCGCGCGATGGCCGCCGCGGGGGTCGACAGCGTCGATGCGCTGATCGTCGCCACCGTCTCGCCCGATTCGCCGCTCCCCTCCACGGCGTGCCTGGTGCAGCGCCGTATGGGGCTGGGCGGCATTCCCGCGTTCGACATCGCCGCGGCGTGCGCCGGCTTCGTCTACGGCGTCGCCGTCGGCCGCGGGCTGATCGTCTCCTCGGGGATGACCCGCGTGCTCGTCATCGCGGGCGACGCGCTCACCTCGCTCATCGACTACAAGGACCGCTCCACCTGCGTGCTGTTCGGCGATGGCGCGGGCGCTGCCGTGCTCGGCGTCTCCGACTCCGGCGGCATCGAGGGGGTGCAGTGGGGCGCCGACGGCGCCGAGGCCGACCTCATCTACTACGGACCGAAAGCGGGCGAGGAGGACGGCGAGAACGGCCTGCGGATGTACGGGAAAGGCACGTTCCGTCTCGGCGTCGAGCGCATGGCGGAAGCAGCCCGATCGGTGTGCGCCGAGGCCGGCTGGGCGCTCGAGGACGTGACCCTGCTCGTCCCCCACCAGGCCAATCTGCGCATCATCGAGGCGGTCGCGAAGCGCCTCAACCTGCCGCTGGATCGCGTCGTCATCAACATCGACCGCTACGGCAACACCAGTGGCGCATCGATCCCGATCGCGCTCACCGAGGCCGCGGAGACCGGCAGGTTGCGCCAGGGTGACCGTGTCGTCTGCATCGCGTTCGGATCGGGCGTTGTGTGGGGTGGCCTCGCTCTTCGATGGATCGCCCCGACTCGGTGACCTCGCGGCGACAGGCGCCGCGAAACAGGCTGCAGGCACCGGGACCCGAGCTCCGGCCGACGGCGCCCACCACCGGCACGGTCGCGTGTCCGCGATGCAAGCGCCGTTTCGTCGCCGAGCGCTACGCCGCGGACCTGAACGTCTGCTCGGAGTGCGGCCACCACGGTGTCGTCGGCGCGGCGCAGCGTATCGAGCAGCTCTCCGACCCGGACACCGCGGAGACCATGTTCATCGAGGTCGGCGACCGTGATCCGCTGGGATTCGACGACGGCGTCCCGTATCCGCAACGCGTCGAGCGGGCACGCGAGAAAACGGGGCTGCACGAGGCGTTTCTCACTGCCACCGCGTCGCTCGCGGGCAATCCCGTCGTGATCGCGTGCATGGACTTCGGCTTTCTCGGCGGATCGCTCGGCAGCGGCGCCGGGGAGATCTTCGCGCGCGCTTGTGAGACCGCTGTCGCGGAAGCAGCGCGCGCTCGTCGCGGTGTGCACGTCCGGCGGCGCGCGCATGCAGGAGGGCATCGCCTCGCTCGCGCAGATGGCACGCTGCTCGGCGGCGGTGGCCGAGGTCATCGCGGCGCGCCTTCCCTACATCAGCATCCTCGGCGATCCGTGCTTCGGCGGTGTCACCGCATCGTTCGCGGTGCAGTCGGACGTGATCATCGCGGAGCCCGGAGCGCGGATCGGTTTCGCCGGCGGCAGAGTCATCGAACAGGCGACGCACGACAAGCTTCCCGACGGCTTCCAGACCGCGGAGTTCCTGCTCGCGCACGGGATGGTGGACGCCGTCGTCGAGCGCAGCCGCCTGCGCGACACCGTTGGCACGCTGATCCGCATCTACTCGGGGCGCGCATGAGCACGACCATCGAGACCACCGAGCGCGAGCGCATCGCGTTTGCCGCCGTCGAGCTGGCCCGCCATCCGGAGCGCCCGCGCGCGCTCCAGGTGATCGCAGCGATCACCGGCGGCTGGACGGAGCTGCGCGGCGACCGGCTCTTCGGTGACGACCGCGCCGTGGTCGGCGGGCCGGCGCGCCTCGGCGGCCGTTCGGTCATGGTGATCGGCCAGGAGAAGGGCACCGACCCGATGACACGCGCGCTGCACAACTTCGGGATGCCGCATCCCGAGGGATACCGCAAGGCCGTGCGCCTGATGCGCCAGGCGGAGAAGTTCTCGATGCCGGTGGTGTGTCTCGTCGACACGCCCGCCGCGCACGCGGGCATCGGCGCCGAGGAGCGCGGCCAGGCGTGGGCGATCGCCGACGCGCTGCTGTGCATGCTCGGGCTGCGCACGCCGACTGTCAGCGTCGTGCTCAGCGAGGGCGGCTCCGGCGGCGCGCTCGCGCTGGCGCTCGCCGATCGCGTCCTCGCGCTGGAGAACGCGGTGTACACGGTCGCTCCTCCGGAGACGTGCGCGGCGATCCTCTATCGCGACGCCGGGCAGCGCGCTCGCGCGGCAGCGGCGCTACGTCCGGGCGTCGAGACCGCACACCGGATCGGACTCGTGGATGAGCTCATCCCCGAACCGCCACCCGGTGCGCATGCGCATGCGCCGCTGGTCATCGCCGCCATCCGTGGCGCGGTGATCCGCAACCTCGACGAGCTCAGTGAGATCCCGATCGACGAGCTGGTCGCGCAGCGGCAGCAGCGCTATCGGGCTGCGGGCGGCTGATCGGCCCAGGCGGCGAGCAACGCCGCCTCACGCTCCGGCGTCATGCCGGTCCGCGCGCGATTCGCAGTCACGATCTGCGTCCATCCGGGTTGCTCGACGCAACCACGACCAGGTGTCCTGCGACGGTGTCGCGCGCCGGCGCGGCACGTGAGCCCCGATCGCAAGCGCGAGGGACGAGTCGCACGTGTAGAAGCTCGCCGACGTCGCCGATCGGCGGCACCCAGATGGGCAGCTCCGTCCACGGCTCGACCTCGTGGGCCAGCAGGAACTCGCGCATCGACCCATGTGTACGTCGCGCTCGAGCCCGTGACCTCGCGGCACAGCGCGAGCACCTCTGCCATCGTGGTGTGCCCCGGACGGCTCAGCACGTTGACCGCCCCGTTGCAGCGTGGATCGATGGCGAAGGCGCGAGGTCGCGCGCATCGATGTACTGGATCGCGATGTCCTGCGGCTCCGGCGCGAGCACGTCACCGCCGGCTGCAATGCGACGCAGCCACCACGGCAGCCGACCGATGTTCTCGCGCGGACCGAGGATGAGCCCCGGCCGTGCGAAGACGCATCGCTCCGCACCGAACACACTTTCGATGGCAAGCTCGGCACCGCGCTTGTCGGCCGGGTAATCGGTGGCTTCGGCGTCAGGTTGCGCGTCAACCGTCGGTGACGCTTCGGTGATGCACACCTTCGTGCGCCTCCTGCGTAGACCGAGATGGTCGAGATGTACACGTAACGATCCGCATGCGGTTCGAGCGCGGTCGCCGCATCGAGCACGACGCGCGGTGCGCGCGACCACGCATCGACGACGACGTCCCATCGCTCCCCGGTCACCGCATCGAGGTCCCGCAGGGTTGGTCCGGTCGCCGTGGATCACGCGGACGCCGTCCGGCGCCGAGCCGGTCTGTCCGCGATGAAAGACCGTGACGTCGTCACCGCGCGCGAGCGCAGCACCGACGACCGCCGGGCCGACGAAATCGGTGCCGCCGAGGACCAGGACCTTACGCGACATCGAGTTGCGGCATGCTCGCCGGCCGCCGGTCTTCTCAGGCCTGCGCAGGAACAGCGCCGGGATCACACCGAGGAGCGTCAGGATCGTGATGAACGCGAAGGTTCGATCGAACGACGTGCTCAGCGCATCCGCGGCGTAGGTGCGGCCGAACTGCGCCACCACGGGAGGAACCGTCGCAGTGGTGCTCGGTTGACCACCGTTCTGGATGAGCTTCGAGTACTGGCCCTGCAGGGTGCTGCAGAACTCCGCGGTGGTCAGCTGATGACCGGGCGCCGACGCGGCACTCAGCACGGCAGGCGACGGCGCGCACGATGCCTGTCCGATCGCCGTCGTGAACTGCGCCGCGAGCACCGTCACCAGCACCGCGATGCCGATCGAAGAGCCGATGCGTTGCAGGCTGTTGGAGATGCTCGACGCACTCGAGCTGAGGTTGATGCGGCACGCGCGCCATCGCCGCCGCCATCGACGGCATCATCGAGAAGCCCATTGCGAAACCGCGCAGCAGCAGCGCGCTCACGACGAGCCAGTTCGATGACGTCGGATGAATCTGCGCGAGCAGGAATCCGCCGCCGGCGAGCATCACCATGCCGGTTGCGACCACCGGGCGCGGGCCGATGCGGTCGGTGAGATAGCCACCGAGCGGCATGGCGACAGCAGCGGTGATTGCCTGGGGCAGCAACAGGAGTCCCGTCTCGAGCGGGCTGTATCCGTGCACCTCCTGGAGGTACAGAGGCAGCAGAGCATGCCGCCGAAGAGCGCGGTGACGATGATGAAGCTCAGTCCCATCGACCACGAGAACGTCGAATCGCGGAAGAGACGCAGCTGCAGGAGTGGCTCGGGATTGCCGCGATTCCCGATCGCGAGATTGACCAGCGCGAGCACGGTGCCGACGAGCATCACGATCGTGTCCAGCGCGGTCCAGCCGTCGACGAAACCGTTGCGCAGCCGCGACGAGGAACGCGCCGGCGGCGAGCGGCAGCATGAGCAGCGTCGCCGCGCGCCGGCGGCCGAGCTGCGACAGCACGAACGCCGTCAGCAGCACGCCGCACCGACGAGCAGGCTGATCACCAGCAGCGACGTCCAGCCGAGAGTGATGCTCTCGTTGACGGCATACATGACCGCGACGGCGGCCGGCGGCGCCGTGAGCAGACCGAACGTGTCGAGCCGCAGGCCGTGCGACCGGTTCGATTCCGTGAGGAAGCGCCACGCCGAGACGAACGCGATCAGCCCGATCGGAACGTTGACGTAGAAGATGAGGCGCCACGAGAAATCCTGGACGAACCATCCACCGAGCACGGGTCCGACCGCCGGCGCGAGGAGCATCGGGATGCCGAAGATCCCCATGACCCGTCCCATGTTCTGGGGTCCGACCGCTCGCATGATGATGGTCATGCCGATCGGCATCAGCATGCCGCCGCCGAGTCCCTGGAGGACGCGGAAGACGACCAGCTCCGGAAGGTTCGTGCGCGACGCCGCACGCCATCGACGCGAGCGTGAACAGCGCGATGGTGATGAGATACAGACGTTTTGTGCCAAAACGGTCGGTGGCCCAGCCGGCCATCGGGATCACCGCGCCCTGCGCGAGCATGTAACCGGTCACGACCCACGAGATGTCGGCGTACGAGCCGGCCTTGAGGTCGACCTGGAGGGTCGGGATCGCGATGTTGACGATGGTCGCGTCGAGGATCGTCATGATCGTCCCGAGCAGCACCACGGCGAGCGCGACCCACTTGTAGTCGAACCGCTCCGGTCCGCGCGGGCGCGATTCCGTCGTCGACGGGAGCGAGCGACCGCGGCGGGAGCGTCTGGTCGGTCGAGGACGTCAGTCATGTACACCTTCCTTGCTGTGTCCCGGCTCCGGCCAGTCGACGATCTTGCCCATCAGGAGAACGAGTTGCTCGAGCTCCGCGTCGTCGAGGGGAGCGAGCGCCTCGAGCGCAACGGTCTTCCTCGCCGCATCGAATCGGTCGAGCATCTGCAGCCCGAGCTGCGACGGAACGATGTGGATGATCCGGCGATCCTCTGCGTCGCTGACGCGCTCGGCGAACCCGAGACGGATCATGCGATCGACGAGCGCGCTCGCCGAGCTGAGCGCGCACTGCTGCATCCGGGCGATCTCGTTCATCGTTGCCCCGGACGAGGTTTCGGTCGCCGCGCGAAGCTGTTCCAGCGCGATGACCTGATGCCATGTGACTGCACCGAACTCGCCTCGCAGCTCGTCGGGAACGCTCGCCATCAGGCGGCGCTTGACACCGCCGATGCAACCGAACAGCAGGTCGGCAAGCTGGTCACGACGAGCGTCGCTGATCTTCCGGGAGGGGACGGTCCGCTCCACTGCGGGGGCTTGGCTCACCGGCATCCTCGAGGTGATCCACCCGGGTGCGCGACCCAAGTGTTCGATAAACGAATAGTTAGAGTGTAGAACTATTCGTCAGTCGATGTCAACTCGGGGCGTTGTCCCGAACGCGCCGAAGAAGTCGTGAGCGACCGGTCAATTCGTGCTGCGACTTGGCGCTGTCGAGCTCGTTCGACGCCACCTCGAGGAGTGCCGCAACGTCCTGCGCATCGGCGGGGTAGACGGCGATACCGGCCGATGCGGTGGCGCCGGATCTGCCAAGCCCCTGGTCTCCCGAGGTGTCGGCGCGTGAATCGCTGCTGGATGCGCGCAGCGACTGCGGCGGCCTGGTCGCGATCGGCGCCGGGAGGACGCACACGAACTCGTCGGCGCCGAAGCGGGCGGCGCTGTCCTCGCGCCGGAGGATCGAGCGGAGCACCTCGGCGAAGGTCTCGAGCACGCGGTTGCCGGTGTCGTGGCCCCACCGGTCGTTGAGCTCGCCGAAGCCGTCGATGTCGGCCATGATCAGCGCGAGCGTGCTCTCGCGTCGCGAGGCGCGCGCGAGCTCCTTGTCGATGACCGCGAGGAGTTGCGGGCGCGTTGCCATCCCGGTCACCGCGTCGAGCAACGCCCGTCCCATCTCCTCCTCGTGCCGGCGCGCTCGCTCGATCGCCCGAGCAGCCTCGTCGGCGAGGGCTTCGATGATCGGCTGCGTCGGTGTCGACCCAGGCGTTCTCCTCGTGCTCGGAGGTGAGCAGGATTGCGCCGATCGCGGTCCCGTCGACGCGCAGCGGCGCGCCGATCGCAGACCGGATGAACCCGAGCTTGGATCGCCGCAGCCGGACGCGATTTGCCTCGCGCAGGCTCGCCTGGGCCATCGAGGCGGACAGCGTCGTCGGCCACAGCTCCGCACGCTCGGCGACGAATGCCGCGCCGCCGAGCCCCTCACCGGGAGCGAGCTCGTACGCGGGACCACCGGATCCGACACCGCTCGACGACAGAAAGACGCCCTGCGATTTCAGCAGCCCATCGGCGGGATCGTTGATGAGGACCATGCCCGTCGAGGTCTCCGGGAAGATCTCGCGGCACGCCTCGAGCACCGCCGACGCGACGGAGGTCACGTCTCGCGCAACACCGAGCTTGCGACCGAGCGTCGCGTACACGTGGCCGCGCCGCGTGTCGGCGTCGAGCCTCCCGAGGCTCCGGTCGGCTGCGCCGACGACGATGAGCTTGATGCCGATAATCGCCGGCCACCGCAACGAGGAGCGACGCGACGCCGGATGCGGCCGGAGCCGAGCGTCAGCCAGAGCGCCGACAAAGATCGCGACCACCAGCTCCGGCACCGACCAGGCCGAGCAGCGATGGCGCGCGGGTCACCGAGGCGATCGCCCGAGTCGACGGAAGCGCGTGCCGCGATCGTGTCCATGCCGACGATGATTGCCGCGAACGCGATCGTCGCAATCAGCGTGAAGTCGGGCAGCTGACCGGCGACCGAGCGCAGTCCGACAGCGGTCAGCACGGCCAGCGCCACCGGCCACGGCCACCGCGGCCGGCTGCCGGTGGCGCTCCCACGCGGGCGGCAGCCACGTCAGCGTCGCACCGATCCCGATTGCCACGCGGCCAGCACCACGTCAAGGACGCGGACGCCTGCCGTCACGGGCAGCGTGAGCACCCGGATCACGATCGCCGCGCCGACGATGCCCGCTCCTGCCTGGCTGAAACGCCGCGACAAATGCAATGGATATTCCACCTGATCCCCCGTCCCGCTGACCCGACTTGATCCCCGGCCGCCGGCCAGGGAAATCATCGTCGGTACCGCGCAATTGTGGCAGAAGTGTCGCCCGATAAACCTGTGATAGGCTTGCGAACTGACGTTCGCTCGCGGGTCCTTGTCTCTCCCCCAGCACCATGACGATACGTCTCCTCCATCTCTCCGACCTCCACCTCGATCGGGTGTTCGCCGCCATGGGCTGCCAGGGCGAGCTCGCCCGTCGCCGCCGGCAGGGACTGCGCGAAGCGCTCACCGCCGCCGGGCGGCTGGCGATGGAACAGGGGTGTATCGCAGTCACCATCGGCGGCGATCTCTACGAGCACGAGCGGGCCGGCGTCGATACCGGGCGGTTCCTCGCCGAGACGTTCGCCTCATGGCGGCCGATGCGGGTGCTGATCGCGCCGGGGAACCACGACGCGCTGCTCCCGGGGTCGCTGTACCGCCGGGTCGAGTGGCCGGACAACGTCACCGTTTTCCGGAGCACGGAGCTGGAACCGGTGGAGCTCAGCGACGGGGTCACGATCTGGGGTCTTGCGCATCGCGAGCCTGCCTGGCAGGGCGATCCGCTCGCCGGGTCTCCGGCCACATCGGATTCCGGGGTCCACCTTGCGCTGTTCCACGGCGCCGAGACTCGGATCCCGTCCCGAAGGAAAGTCCGATCCACGGACCATTTCACGCCGAGCGTATCCGCGCCGCCGGATTCGCCGCAGCATTGTGCGGCCACTACCACGGCCGCCGCCTCGACGCGGCGTCGGGCCTCCTCTACCCGGGCACACCGGAACCGCTCAGCTTCGATGACGAGGGCGGCCGCGGGCCAGTCCTCGTCGAGATCACCGGCTCCGGCGATGTGCGGTTCACCGCGCACGACACGAATCGCTGGTCCGTGTTCACCGTCGAATGCGATGTCGAAGACTGCGGCTCCGCCGAGGCGGTGATCGACGAGGTCACGCGTGCATTGCGCCGCCACCGGTTTCAGCGATCCCGAGCGAACGATGATCCGGGTCGACCTCACCGGCGTGATCGACTCGGCGATCTCGCTCGACGCCTTCACCGTCGAGCTGTCCGTGCGGGAGCGCCTCGGGCTCGCCGCAGTCAAGGTCCGGGACCACACCTCGCCGTACATCGACCTCGATGCCGCAATGGTCGAGGAGAGCACTCGCGGCGCATTCGTACGCGCTGCCACCGCGGCCGCCAAGGACGCCGATCTCGAGGAAGCGCTGGTCCTCGAGGAGGCGCTGCGCTACGGCCTCATGGCGCTTTCCGGAGCCGAGGTCGGGTTCCGATGATCCTCGAGCGCGTCGAGATCACCGGCTTCGGCTGCCTTCACGACGTCACCACCGAGCTGCATCCCCGGATCACGGTGGTCACGGGACGGAACGAGTTCGGGCAAGTCAACGCTGCTCCGCGCCGTGCGCGGTGCCCTGTATGGCATCGACGCCGGCGGCCAGGGTCGCGCGGTCGATCGCAGTGACTGGGCGCGCTACGAGCCGTGGAATCGGGGCGGGTACGGCCTCGCATTCACGTACAAGCTCGACGATGGGCGCCGCATCCGCGTCGCCCGCCGGCTCGACACGCGTGAGCAGATTCGTGCAGGTCCTCGAGCTCGGCGGATCCGAGTTGACAGACGAGCTTGCGCAGCGGCCGGTCGGTCACGCCCGGGCGATTCCACCTCGGGATCGATGAGTCGGTGTTCTGCGCCACTGCGTGGCTGGGTGACGACGGCCTGCGCATCGACGCGCCGGAGAGCGCCCGGCAACGCGCCGGGCAATTGCAGGAGGCGATCGAGCGGCTGGCGGATACACGCCGGGGCGTCACGGCGGCGCAGGCGCTGGTTCGCATTCGCGAGGCAATGGACCGGGTCGGATCCGAGCGCCGTGTCACGAGCCCGCTCGGCGTCGCCACCGCGCGGCTCAAGACGCTCGAACGCACCATCGCGGACGCCCGCGCCCGGCTTGCCGCCGTCGCGGTCGACCAGGAGCGGCTCGACCTCGCTTGACGCGACGCTCGACGCCGAGACCGAGCGCCTGGGTCGAGGCGGAGCGCGCGCGGATCGCCGGCCGCCTTGCCGAGGTCGCAAGCCGCCGCGTGCGCCTTGGCGAGCTCGTTCGCGAGGCCAGGCTTCAGGCGGCCGAGGTGGAGGCCACCGCCTCGTATGCGCGCTTCCCGCTCGATGTCGAAACCGAGGTGACCGCGCTCGGCGGGTGAGCTGGCGCAGGCGCAGTTCGAACGCGACCGGTGCCCACGCTCGTTGGCAGGCGGCGGTTGAGCGCCTGCGGCCGATCCGCGCGCGACGCGAGGTGATCGCTTCCGGCCTCAACGCGATCGGCCCGGGCGTCGAGTTCGGCACCGATATCGGCGAGCGCTCGCAGCGTCTTGCGCGGCGAGTTGATCGCGATTGCCGGCGCAGCCCGTCGCGACGGCGGCGACGATGCGCGCGAGGCTGCGCTGCGTCGCGAGATCGCGGCCACCGGGTTGCGCAGCCTGCCGGCGAACGTGATCGATGACCTGCTCCCCGAACTCGAGGCGGCCGCGACGCGGCGGCTGGCGATTCGGGGTCGCCGCGATAGCACGCTGCGGGAATCGGCGCGGCTATCGCCGCGGATTCGCGCACGCGCACGCTGTCCCCGCCGGCATCATCGCCGGCGTGCTCGGCGGACTCCTCGCAGGCGCATGCGCCTGGCAGGCCTGGACACGAGCATCCACCGCGTCGCGTGCTCGCGCGGCCGCATCAGCGCTTGCCCTGGACGCCGGAATCGATCCATCAGAGCTCGCGCGGCTGCAGGACCGGTTGCCCGTGCTCCGAATGCTGCATGAAGCGCTCGACGACGCCGAAGCGGCGCACGGCCGGCCGGCGCGCAGACGCAGAGGCGATCCAGGTCAGCGCTCGGATCGCTTCTCGATCGTGCCGTTGCCCTCGCGGCCGAAGCCGGCATCGACGCTACCTCGCGCGGCGGTGACGCAACCACCGATGCGGTGATCGCGCAATGCGCAACGCATCCTCGACCGAGTCGATGCGGTCGTGCGTCCAGGCCCGTCGCCGCGACGAGCTCGTCTGCCGAGGACGCGGTCCTCGCCGCCGAGGAATCGGCGTGCGCACAATCGCGGGAGGATGTCGACCGGGCGGAGCGCGCTGTAGCGAACCTCGAGATCCGGCTGCGAACGACCCTGAAGGCCGGAGGCATCACCATCGCGGACGCCGATGCTGCCGCCGCGGTGGCGGGTGTCCACCATGCGAGCGAGCGCAGGCGGAGTCACGATGCAGGCGCGACGCCGGCTGGATGAAGATCCAGCGATCGATCCTCGCCCTGGGCGGCGACGCGAGCGACGCTCGAGAACCTCGAGACGGCGCTCGCCGGATCAACTCATCCAATGCGGCGGCGATCCCGACACCGCGCTCGCCGCCTCGCCACCCGACGCGGCGGAGCTGCAGGCGCTCGACCTCGAGGCAGAGCGGGCGCGACGCGCGGCGACATCGGCCGGCGACCAGGCACGCGAGTTGCGTGCGCGGCTCGGTGGCGTGCTCGACACGCTGCCAGTGATCGCCGACCTCGAGGATGAGCGCGACGCATGCGAGACCGCACGCGACCGTGGACTGCGCCAGCTGACAGCGCTGCGCCGCGCGGCGGAGCTGATCGAGGCGGCGTCACGGGTCACCCACCGCGAGATCGCCCCTCGGCTCGCCGAGTCGCTCGGCAGCCGCCTCAGCATGCTGACGGGCGCGCGCTACGTCGAGGTCAACGTCGACACGGACCACTTCGCGCTCGGGCTGCTCAGTCGCGAACGGCCCGACATGGTCCCGCTCGACGCGGTGTCGCACGGCACTCGCGACCAGGTGGCGCTGCTGCTGCGGCTCGCGCTGTGCGAGGTGCTCGGCGGCGGTGGCGAGCGCACCCCGCTGCTCCTCGACGAACCGCTGCTCACATCGGATCCGGTCCGGCGCGACCTGTTCATCGAGTTTCTGCACGACCTGTCTGCAACACATCAGGTGCTGCTGAGCAGCGCCGACCCGGCGATGGTCGAGGCCGTTGCGCGCGTTACCGCCGGCGACTGCTCGGTGGTGCGCCTCGAGGATCCACCGGTGCTCGATGTGATCGGCGATGCGCACTCACTCGGACGCCACAGCGCGCGGATGCGGCTGCTCGCCGGGCAGGGCTGAATGATCGCTTCCGCGCTGTAGGCTGGACAGCGCTTTCGCGATGCGCACGAGCCCCTCGAGCTCGGACACCTCTTCGCTGAAGAGCGGCATGCGCACGATCGGCACATCGCCGAGGCGGCTCAGCTTTGCGAGCTGACGCGCCTCGCGTCCCGCCAGCGTGCTGCGGCTGAGGAACGTCGTGCCGACGAAGCGCGCGACATCGGGCGCGACGCGTGTGCCGAGCGTCGTCGCTCAGCCACGCCGCGACCTTCGGATCCTCCACGAGCGTCGTCGCCGCGGCGATGCCGCCCGGTCGCGAAACACGTCCGGAAGCACACGGTTCACGACCACGGCACGCAGCGGCATCTTGAACTCGCGCAGCTTGGCGCAGAAGAACTCGGCCTCGCCGAACGGCCCCTGCTCGAGCGTGGTGACGACGACGAATCCCGTCTGCGGACTGCGCAGCAGCCGGTAGACCGATCGCGCCCGTCCCTGGATCCCGTCGTACAGCGACTGCAACTGCTTCACGAACTCCGAGACCTCGGCGAGGACCTCGGCGCCGAGCAGCCGGTCCGCGAGGCGAAGAAACGGCGTCGCCGCGTAGTTCATCGCGCGAAAGCCGAACCGCGACGGCCCTCCGGACAGCAGCGAGAGCAGCCGCGATCCGACGTAGTCGGTCAGCCGGCTCGGAGCCTCGAGGAAGTCGAGCGCGTTGCGCGACGGCGGCGTGTCCACGACGATGCAGTCGTACTCGCCCGCATCGTGGAGCTCGTACAGCGCCTCGATCGCCGCGTACTCGTGTGACCCGACAAAGGAATCGGTGATGCGCGGATAGAGCGGATTGGCCAGGATGCTTCCGAGCCGTCGCGCGATCCGGCGCGTAGCGCTCGATCATCCGATCCCACGCCTGCTTCATGTCGAGCATTGCCGCCTCGAGCTCGCCGGTCACGGTGATGCCGGCCTTGCGCAAGCGCGCCTTGGGAATGCGCACGGGCTCTGCGCCGATGCCCTTGATGCCGAGCGCGGTGGCGAGCCGTCTGGCGGGGTCGACCGTGAGCACCAGGACACGCTTGTCCTCGGCTGCCGCGATCGCCACGCCCAGCGCCGCGCTCACCGTGGTCTTGCCCACGCCGCCGCTACCGGCAGCAGATGACCACCTCGAGCGATGCCAGCTGGCGCCCGAGTCCCGGCCGGTTCCTTGCGAACACTCCGGCGGCGCTCGGGAACGCGTGCGGCCTCTTCCGCGCTCATGCGAGCCTGCTGCTGAGCGCGTCGGCAACGGCGCGGGTGGTCGTGAGCCCGGTCCGATCGACGATGAACGGGACCGGGACCACCGGCATCGGGAGCTTGCTCCGGAGCTGGCGTGCGTAGCGCGCAGTGGTGTCGTACAGGTGCGCCTGGAGATCGAGTCCGGCATCGAGCGGATCCGGCGCGCCGCCCAGGTGCTCGGCGACGGCTTTGGCGTGCTGCCGGATCGATGAGCTCACCCATGAGCCGCCGGTGCGCGGCGGTCACCGGCTCGTCGATCGGCGCGATTCAATACGCACAGGTCGACGGCGACCCCCGAGCCCTTGCGCAGACTTCTCGTGCAGCTCGATCGCCTCGGCGACCGGCATCTCCTCGGGCAGCGCGCACAGCACGACGCACGTCCGCTCCGGGTCACGAATGAGCGCCGCGATCCACTCGACCTGCGCTCGGATGATGCCGCCACGCACCAGGGTGAGCATCGCCTTCGGCGCGGCGAGGTGCGACTCCACCTGGCCCCCTGCGGCGCTGTCGACGAGGATGAGATCCCAGACCGGCGTCTCCGGTCCGGCTCCTTGCGACGCTCCTCGTACGCGATCTTGCCGACCACGAGCATGTCGCGCGGCCCCGGGAACCCGTCGCGATGAAGTCGAAAACGCGCGCGAGCGGCGTCAGGCGGGTGAGCCGCGGCACCTTGAAATAGATGTTCAGGTATTCCTGGAACGACTCATCGGTCTTGCAGCTCGAGAACGGAGAGATTGTGCTGCACGACGTGCGGGGCAAAGCCCGCAGGCGGCGACCCGAGCGCTGCGGCGAGGTCTCCCTTGGCGTCGACGTCGATGGCCAGCACCCGCTTGCCCGCGCGCGCCGCGAGGAGTGCCAGCGCTGCGGTCATCGTGCTCCGGCCGGTCCCACCCTTTTCCCGCGACGAAGACGACACGCCGCGCAAGCAGCGTCGCAAGATCGATCCGCTCACCGGCGATCGCGCGCCTAACCGCCGTTGACGGTCTCCAGGACCTCTGCGGCGTGCCCGCTGGGCTTGACATCCCGCCACTCGCGCTCGATGGTGCCGTCCGGTCCGATCAGCAGCGTCGAGCGCGCAACCCCCATGTACTCCCGCCCCATGAACTTCTTCTGGACCCACAGGCCCTGGGACTCGATGAGACGCCGCTCCGGATCGCTGATCAGCGGTATGCCGAGCGAGCACTTGTCGATGAATCGCTGATGTTTCTTCGCGGTGTCCGGGGACACGCCGTACACATCGACCCCTGCCTCCGCGAATGCGTCGTGCAGCCGGGTGAATTCCTGAGCCCTCGAGCGTGCAACCGGGCGTGTCGTCCTTCGGATAGAAGTACAGCACGGTGCGACGGCCCTCGAGGTCGCCGGTGCGGACGCGGCCGTCCTCCACTCGCCTCGAGATCGAAGTCAGGGAGTCGCGCCCCGACGGTCATGGTTCCCGGTCCTCCGTGCGCAGCCGCAGTGGTGGCCAAGTGTAGGTGAGCACCGGCTGCCCGGTGCCTCGGTTCATCGGGCGCCCCGCTCGCCGCTCCCTATACTCGGGCCGTGCCGTCGAACTCCCGTCCCGGCGCGGCCACCACCAGCAAGGGAGCCTGCGCCGAGGCGGCGGGCGCCCGATCCAACCCAGCCGCGTCCGGTTCCGATCCTGCTGCGCTACATCTCCTGCGGGCTGCTGTCGCTCGCCGGCGGCGCCGCGTGGCGGTTCACGCTCTCGCCGAACGCGGTCGGCATCGTCACCGCGTTCGCCGGGATCTTCTTCCTGCTGCTGGGATTTCTCGTCGGCGGTGTCTTCTGGTACGCCGCACGATCTTCCGGGTCCGCGAGCGCAATCCGGAATTGATGCCCGACGAGCGCATCGTCTTCTCGTTCGTCGTGTTCGTGATGGTGCCGTTCGCGGTGCTCGCGTTCATCGGCGCATTCTGGTTGTCTCGCCTGCTGATCGGGGTGCACTGATCGCAGCGCACCGACGCTCGGCGAGGCGTTAGTTCAGGAACGCGCGCAGCCGGCCTGCGACCTCGGTCATCGGGGTGCGATCCGGGCACTCCTCCGGCGCCTCGTCGAGGTACGCGGTGATGTCGTTGAGCGCAGCGACGACCTTGCCCATCCGCCACAAGCAGCAGCCCGCGATCGCGACGCTCGGCCGGCGACGGGACGAGGTCGACACATCGGTCGGCGGCACGCAACGCCTGGTCCCAGCACTCGAGGCTCGTGTAGCAGCGGCGCAGGTTGCGCGACATGCGCGCGAGCATGTCGCGAGCGCTGGCACGGGCCATCTGCGCAGGCTCGAGATGCGCGACCTCCTTGCCCGGTGGCCGTCGTCACCAGCCGCTTGACGTCCTCCTCATCGAGCGGCTCGCCGCTCGCGACCGTGTCGAAGAGATGCCCGTCGACGCGGACCACGAAATGCCCGGGCAGATTCACCCCCTTCGACGGGAATCTCCGCGCGCGCACCCACGGCGATCCAGATCGCGGAGCAGGCGATCGGCACGCCGGCGCCGCGCTCGAGCACGGTGTGGAGATAGTGGGCGCGCGGATCGCCGCCGCCCGCGCCGCGAAGGCGGAGCCGGTCGCGCAGGAGCGCGCCGACCAGCGGAACGTCCGACGCGCTGCACCCCTCGAAGGCCGCAGCGCGAGCGCAACTCGCTCGCCAGCTCGTCGAGGCGCTCGAGCCAGCGATCCGGTTCGACTCCGGGGCAGTCGTCGGCCGCGAGCCAGAGCGCGCCCTCGGCGATATCGCCATCCCGGGCGGCGCATTCGAGCACCGCCTCGCGTGGCTCCAGTCCCTGCATGGCCGGTAATCATGCTCCGCGACCAGCGTGTGCGGCGCATTTCACGGGAGCCCAGCCGGGCCTCCTCAACTAGACTGAGCCATGTGCTGCTCGAGGAGATCGCCGGCCCCGACGACCTGCGTGGGCTCGGCCGGAAGATCTGACCCGCCTCTGCGCCGAGATCCGCGACGAGTTGATCACCGCCGTCTCGCGGACCGGTGGACACC
Organism: Candidatus Dormiibacterota bacterium; assembly: GCA_963791435.1. Taxonomy (GTDB): domain Bacteria; phylum Chloroflexota; class Dormibacteria; order Aeolococcales; family Aeolococcaceae; genus Palsa-851. Next base: position 1,771,345 of record CAWBSL010000001.1, on the reverse strand, counting down.
TCGGGCCCAACCTCGGCGTCGTTGAGCTCACGGTCGCGATGCACCGGGTGTTCGACAGCCCGCGCGACGCGATCATCTTCGACACCGGGCACCAGGCCTACGTCCACAAGATGCTCACCGGCCGGCTCGGCCTCTTCGACACGCTCCGCCAGCAGGGCGGCCTCAGCGGCTATCCGTCGCGCCGTGAGTCCGAGCACGACTTCATCGAGAACTCGCACGCATCCACCGGCCTCAGCTACGCGCTCGGCTTTCGCCACGGCGCGCGAGCTGCGCGGGGAGAGGGCAAGGTCGTCTGCGTCATCGGCGACGGCGCGCTCACCGGCGGCATGGCGTACGAGGCGCTCAACAACATCGGTCAGTTGAAGCCCGAGATGGTGATCATTCTCAACGACAACGGGCGGAGCTACGCGCCGACGGTCGGCGGTATCGCCGAGAACCTCGGCCATCTCCGCCTGTCACCCCGGTACGAGGCGGCCAAGGACGCAGCCGGCACCGCGTTGCGCTCGCTGCCCGCCGTGGGGCACTCCGCGTACGAGACCGCCCGGCGCATGAAGAACTCCCTCAAGCAGCTGGTCGCGCCGATCTCGCTCTTCGAGACACTCGGGCTCAAGTACGGCGGACCGATCGACGGGCACGACCTCGCCGCGGTCGAGAAGGCGTTGCGCGATGCTGCGCGCATCCGCGGGCCGGTGGTGGTGCACGTCGTCACCAACAAGGGGCAGGGATATGGTCCCGCTGTTGCGGACAAAGTTGACAAATTCCATGGCGTCTCCACGTTCGACCCGGACAGTGGTACCGCGATCAAGAAGGGGATCGACTGGACCGATGTCTTCGGCGAGGCGCTCTGTGAGGCCGCGGAGGCAGACGAGCGGATCGTCGCGATCACCGCCGCGATGGCATCGTCGACCGGCCTGCTGGAATTCGCCCAGCGCTTCCCGGATCGGTTCTTCGATGTCGGCATCGCCGAGCAGCATGCGGTCACCTTCGCAGCCGGACTGGCCATGCGCGGCCTGCGCCCGATCGTGTGCATCTACTCGACGTTCCTGCAGCGCGCGTTCGACCAGATCGCCTGCGACGTCGCGCTCCACCGCCTCCCGGTGACGTTCGTGATCGATCGCGCAGGCATCACCGGAGCTGACGGGCCTTCGCATCACGGCATGCTCGACCTCGCATTTCTGCGCTGCATTCCCGGCATGACCATCTCAGCGCCGAGCTCGCCGGATGAATTGCGCCGTCTGTTCGCCACCGCCCTGGCGTCGGAGGGACCGTTCTCGCTGCGCTTTCCGCGGGGCGCGGCACCGTCCGCGAGCACCGAACCGCTCGAGCCCGTTGCTGTGCCGAGTATCGCACATCCGCCATCGGGGCAACGATCTCGCGATCTTCGCCGTCGGCAAGATGGTGGACGTGGCGATGCAGGCGCAGGACGCAGCTCAGCGCCCAGGGGATCTCGACAACAGTGGTGGACGCTCGGTTCGTCAAACCGCTCGCTCCCGAGCTGAGTGCGATCGCCTCCCGTCACCGAGCGGTCGTCACGGTCGAAGACGGGGTGGCGAGTGGCGGCTTCGGATCCGCAGTGACCGATCTCCTCGCCTCGGACGGGGTCACGGTGCCGATCGTGCGGCTGGGGCTCCCCGACCATTTCATCGAGCACGGCGCGCAGGCAGCTCTGCTCGGGCAGATGGGTCTCGACGCGGACGGCATCGCCGCCGCCGCTCTTGCCCTGATTCCCGCGACCGAGGTGCTCGCGGGCTGACCGGTCGCACCGGCGAGCGCGACATCATGAACGAAGTCATCGCAGCCGTGACTGTGCGCCAGGTCCCGGTCGAGGTCGTTCGCCCGCTTCGTCATCGCGTGCTGCGCAGCGGGTTTCCGTTGGAGGCCGTCTCCACAGCCCGTGACGACGATCCGAGCACGATCCATCTGGCCGCGTTCGCCGGGGACGACGTCATCGGGGTGGTCACGATGTTCCCCGAGGCCTATCCGGGTGACCGCGAAAGGCCCGCCCAGCAATTTCGCTGGATGGCCATCGACGAGGCGCGGCGTGGATCCGGCGCCGGTACAGCGCTGCTCCAGCACGCCGCGACCATCGCCCACGACGGTGGTTTCGAGCTCCTGTGGGCGCACGGCCGCGACACCGCGCAGGGCTTTTACGAGCGGCTCGGCTTTCACATCTCCGGTAACGGCTCTGTCGACGAGATCACGAAGGTGAGCCACCACAACGTCGTCATCGAGACGGCGATGCTGCTCGGCCGATGATGCCCGCAGCTCGCTGGATATCCTAGCCACCCCATGTCGAACCCCACGGAAGGCGCGCCGGGAACCGACGATCCGAGCCTGAGCGTCACGCTCCTGCAGCACGAGCTCGACGAGGCACGACTCGAGAACGTCCGTCTGCGGCAATCGTTGCTCGAGCCCCCGTACTCGCAACTCCGCTCGGTGATCCGCAAGTACCCGCAGGTATCGCGAACCGCGATCAAGGCGCTGAACGTGGCCACGGGGACCGGACGGATCAACTTCCACCGCAGGGCGCTCTCGCGTCTGCAGTTTCCACGCGATCTGCGCGAGATGGAAGGTTCGGGACTCTTCGATGCGGCGTGGTACCAGGCGAACTATCCCGCAGTGGCGCAGTCCGGCATGGACCCACTCCGTCACTACGCGCTGGTGGGCGCAGCCGCCGCATGGGACCCGGGCCCGCGCTTCTCCACCGAGTTCTATCTCGAGCACAACCCGGATGTGTCACTGGGCACCAACGCGCTGCTGCATTACCTGCGTCACGGACGCGCGCGCGGCAGCAAGATCGCGCCGTCGACGGTTGAACGACAGTGGCTCGCGCTGACCCTCGACGAGCGCTTCCCGAATCTCCGCCCGCTCCCGGTGTACGCGAATGCTTCGGCGCCGAAGCGCATCTCGATGGTGACCGACAGCATCAACAGCGGCAGCCTCTTCGGCGGCGTCGGCACTGCGCTGATCTTCGCAACCCTGCTTGCCCGGCGCATGCAGCGGCCGCTTCGCATCATCACCCGCTCCGAACCGCCGACCCCGGCCAACTGCAGGACGGTGCTCGAGGCAAATGGGATTGCGTGGCAAGGAGATGTCGAGTTTGTCTTCTCGTCACGCGACACATCGAACGGGCGGCCGATCGATATCACACCGGGCGATCTCTTCGTGACCACGTCATGGTGGACGACCTGGGCAACGCGAGCATCCGTGGACCCCGCGAACATCATCTATCTCGTCCAGGAGGACGAGCGACGCTTCTATCCGGAAGGCGATGATTCGATCCGGTGCGCCGAGGTCCTCGCCGACCCGCGCCTCACCTGCATCGTCAACTCCAAACCACTCTTCGACTATCTCTTCAGCGGTCCGGATCCGCATCACCGCACGCCGTCGTGGTTCGACCCGGCGTTTCCGGCGTTCCTGACTCTGCGCGAACCTGCGCAAGCCGGCAAGCGCAAGTTCATCTTCTATGCGCGCCCGAAGAACCTGCGCAACCTGTACTACCGAGGGCTCGAGGCGATTGCCGGTGCGATCGAGAGCGGCGTCCTCGATCCTGCCGCGTGGGAGTTCTTCTTCATCGGCAGGGATCTCGAACCGGTGGCGCTGCCGGGCGGCGTCCGGCCAACACTCATCGAGAATCTCGGCTGGCACGACTACCAGCGCCTGCTTCGGAGCATGGACCTGGGCCTGTCCCTCATGGCATCTCCGCACTCGAGCTATCCACCGCTCGACCTCGCTGCCGCAGGCGCCGTCGTCGTCACGAACACCTTCGGCCCGGACAAGCAGTCGCTCGCGCAGTACTCGGCGAACATCATCTGCAGCGACCCCGCGCTCCCGAGCCTCATCGCGGGTATCGGCCAGGGCATCGCCCTCGTCGACGATGCGAAAGCCCGCACCGCGAATCACCAGAAGAGCGCGTTCCTCACCGACTGGAGCGCCGTCTTCGCGCCGATCTGCGATCAACTCGCGGGTGCCTTCTCCGCGACCGAAGGCTAGCGGGTTGGGCACCAAGCCGGCGGCGCCGGAGTTTCCGGATCCTTGGGCGCCGAGCCTGGAAGAGCGCGTGCGCACGATCACCGCAGCCACCGGGCACACAGTCGCGTACGTGTACGAGGTGCCCGACACGAGCACCTTTCGCTATCGCGTCTTCAACATGGTCGAGGCGCTCGGCGAGGACGCGTCCACCGAGCACATCTCGGCCACATGGTTCACCCGAGCAGAGCTGCCGATCCTCGAGCGACTGATCGGCGACGTGCAGACCCTGGTCATCTGCCGGACACGCTACACGGCGCGGATGGACAACCTCGTCACACGCGCGCGCGCCGGAGGCTGCAGAGTCCTCTTCGACGTCGACGACCTGATCTTCGACAACCGCTATGTGAATCTCGTGCTCGAGACACTCGACCGACCGTCGAGCGAAGTGCTGCTCGATGAGTGGTTCGCTGCGATGTCGCGTCTCGGCGCGATGCTCCGCCTGTGCGACGGCGCGATCACCACCAACCACTTCCTCGCGGCGCGCATCGAGGACTTCGCGCAGATGCCGACGTGGGTGGTCGCGAATTTCCTCAACGGCCTGCAGTTGGAACGCTCGGCCGAAGTCCGGCGCAAGCGCCACGCATCGGCGAGGTCGGATGCGGTCACCAGCATCGGTTACTTCAGCGGGACGCCGACGCACAATCGCGACTTCGAACTGATCGCCACCGCGCTCGCGAATGTCATGACGCGGCATGCCGATGTGCGCCTGCTGATTGTCGGTTTCCTCGACATCGGCAGCGCGCTCCGTGGTTTCGGCGACCGCATCGATATCCTGCCGCTCACCGACTTCCTCAGCTTGCAGACCCTCGTCGGCTCAACGGGGCTCAACGTTGTGCCGCTGCAGACAAACGTCTTCAGCAACTGCAAGTCGGAGTTGAAGTATTTCGAGGCGGCGATTGTCGAGACTCCGACGCTCGCGACTCCGACGTACAGCTTCCGCCTCGCGATCGACGACGGAGTCAACGGCTACCTGGTCGATGCGTATGACTGGGAACGCCGCCTCGAGCAGGCGGTGTGCGGCGACCTCGACCTCGCCGGCGTCGCCGAGCGCGGCCTGGAGCACACGTTGCGGTGGTACACGCCGGCCGCGCAGGTGGGGGCCATACGAAGCGCGGTGCTCGGAACGAGGGCCACCGGCTAGACTGCCGTCATGTCTCTTCGCTGGCAGAACATCGTCATCGACTGCACCGACACGATCCTCGTCGCATCCTTCTGGAGCGAGGCGCTCGGTCTCGAGTTGCATGGACCCGAGGACGGTGAGTACTGGATCGAACCAGGCGGCGAGAGCCCGGACATTCTGTTCCTCCACGTTCCCGAGGGAAAATCCGTCAAGGACCGCATCCACCTCGACCTTCGCCCGGACGACCAGGACGCCGAGGTAGAGCGGTTGCTGTCGCTCGGCGCGCGGAAGATTGACATCGGTCAGGGAGAAGTCACCTGGGTAGTGATGGCCGACCCCGAGGCCAATGAATTCTGCGTGCTGAGCAGCCGAGCGCCGGCGACCTCCTAGTCACAGCACGCCGGTCGGAACCTCGACCAGACCCGCAGTCCACCCTGCTGGCGCACCGAAGCGCCCTGCCGCATAGCCTCTCACCGATCAATTCTTGATTTCTTAGATTTCTTAAATGAAAGGAGGGGCCGGGTCGAGGTAACCCGGCCCCCCTGTCCAGGAAGGAGTGTGCTGGTGTAGTTCTGAGCTCCTGCTCAGGCGTCGTAGTACAGGGCGAACTCGTAGGGATGCGGCCGCAGCGCCACCGGATCCACTTCGTTCTCGCGCTTGTACGCGATGTACATGTCGATCAGGTCCTGGGTGAACACGCCACCCTCGAGCAGGAAGTCGTTGTCAACCTCGAGCGCATTGAGCACCTCGGTCAGCGAACCGGGGAGATCCTTGACCCGCGCCTTCTCCTCGCCCTCGAGCTCGTAGAGGTCGGCCTCCACTGGCGTCGGCGGCTCGATCCGATTCCTGACCCCGTCCAGTCCGGCCATGAGGCAGGCCGCGAACGAGAGGTACGGATTGCACATCGGGTCCGGCGAGCGGAACTCGAGACGGCGAGCCGCAGGAGCCGCGCTGTACGTCGGGATACGCACGCAGGCGCTCCGGTTGCGCGCGCTGTACGCAAGCTTGATCGGAGCCTCGTACCCGGGCACGAGCCGCCTGTAGCTGTTGGTTGTCGGCGCCGCAAACGCGAGCACTGCCGGCGCGTGCTTGAGGAGGCCACCGATGTACCAGCGGGCGGTGTCGCTGAGCAGCGCGTAGCCGTCCTTGTCGTAGAAGAGCGGCACGCCGTCCTTCCAGAGCGACTGATGCGTGTGCATGCCGGACCCGTTGTCACCGAAGAGCGGCTTGGGCATAAAGGTCGCGGTGTAGCCGTTCTGGTAGCAGACGTTCTTGACGATGTGCTTGTAGATCTGCACCTTGTCGGCCATGTTCACGAGCGAGTCGAAACGCATGTCGATCTCGGTCTGGCCTGCGGTGCCAACTTCGTGGTGGTGGACCTCGATCTGCACGCCCGCATCGATGAGCGCGAGCACGATCTTGCTGCGCAGATCCTGGAGCTTGTCGATCGGCGGTGTCGGGAAGTAGCCCTGCTTCAGCTTCGGACGGAAGCCGAGGTTCGCAGTGCCGTTCTTGCCCGTGTTCCAGATGCCCTCATCGGAATCGATGTGGTAGTAACCCTCGTGGGTGTTCTGGTCGAAGCGCACCGAGTTGAAGATGTAGAACTCGAGCTCGGGTCCCCAGAACGACGTGTCCGCGATGCCGGTGCCGAGGAGGTACTCCTCGGCCTTGCGTGCGACGTAGCGCGGATCGCGGCTGTAGTCGGCGAGCGTCAGCGGGTCCTTGATGTCGCAGACGATCGCGAGCGTCGGGATCTCGAGCGTGCTGTCGACAAAGGTGCGTCCCGCGTCGGGGAACAGGAGCATGTCGCTCTCGTAGATCTTCTGGAACCCGCGGATGCTCGAACCGTCGAAGCCGATGCCTTCCGTGAAGAGCGACTCGGTCATCTCCCCGACCGGGATGCTGAAGTGCTGCCAGCTGCCGAGCAGATCGGCGAAGCGGAGGTCGACGATCTTGATACCGAGTTCCTTCGCGTTGCGAATGACGTCGGAGGGCTTGGTCTTGGATTTGGGTGGTGGCGAAGACACAGTCGGTGACCCCTCTAGTACCCGCACGGCTAGCGACTCGTCGATTGCCATAGGACTCCTTCCGCGAGACGGCTGGCTGCTACGCCGCCACCACCGATTGGACCCTCGGTCGCCGCGGCACTCCTACCTGACCCAGACTAGGGTTCTCGCGGGCTCCGGACTATGGTCTCCGAGACCGATGGTTTCGGGCAATCGCTTGTGCGCTGCGCACAAACCAAGGGTGCCTCGGGTTCGCTCAGTTCGCCTCGGGTGGCTTGATCTCCGCCACCTGGGAGCGGGCGAGGGCCTTGTCCTTGAAGTAGACCTTGTTGATGTCGACGAACAGGATCTGTGCCTCGGGCACGTCCTCCTCGGCGTAGATGGCGTCGACCGGGCACGGATCGACGCACGCGCCACAGTCGATGCACTCGTCCGGGTCGATGTAGACCATCCGGTCCTCGGCAGCCTCATGAATGCAGTCCACGGGGCAGACCTCGATGCAGGATTTGTCCTTGAGGTCGACGCAGGTCTCGGTGACGATGTAGGTCATGGGCTGACGTGAGTTTAGCAAGGGGACCCTCGCGCTCTCCGCCGCCGCTTGCGTGTGCGGCGTAACCCGCGCTCGTACTGATTGGTTGGCGCTGACCAAGGCGGTCCGGGGAAGGCTGTCCGGCGTCACAGGAGAAGCCCCAGTGAGGGGAAGTCACATCCTCGCACGCATCGCGATGATCGCGATCCCAACCGCGGGCATCGCGCTCGCCCCGGCCGTCGCCTCAGCATCGGGCCCGTTCATCGGCGGCCTTTCGCACGTCACGACGCTTGGCTCGACGGTGCCGCACAACGGTGACGTCAACCCGTACGGCATGGCGGTCGTCACCGAGAACTGGGGCGACCTAGTCGCCGGCAACGTGCTCGTCAGCAACTTCAATGCCGCGTCGAATGACCAGGGCACCGGCACGACCATCGTGCAGATGACGCCCCACGGCAGACGCTCGGTCTTTGCGCACATCACAGACAACGACGTGCGCGGCATCTGCACCGGCGGCGTCGGACTCACCACCGCGCTCGCGATCCTGCAGCACCAGTGGGTCATCGTCGGATCGCTGCCGACCTCCAACGGCGTGTCGGCCACCGCCCAGGCGGGCTGCCTGATCATCCTCAACAGCGACGGTCACGTCGTCGAGACACTGAACAACGCGGACGGCATCAACGGTCCGTGGGACCTCACGTCGGTCGATCGCGGCGCTGACTCGGACGTCTTCGTCACCAACGTGCTCAATGGCACGGTCGCCGCAAACGGCGCAGTGGTCAATCGCGGCACCGTCGTCCGGCTCGTGCTCCACACCGCCGGCAGCGCAGCGCCGTGGGTGGTCTCGAGCACCGTGATCGGCTCCGGATTTGCGGAGCGGACCGATCCGGCAGCGCTGGTGGCCGGGCCGACGGGTGACGCTGTGAGCGCGTCCGGGACGCTCTACGTCGCCGACACCGCCGACAACCGCATCGCCGCAATCCCCGACGCGTTCACGAGGATGCACACCGCGTTCACTGGCAAGGACGTCACCAGCAACGGCTGGCTCAACGCGCCGCTCGGCCTGACCCTTGCGCCGAACGGCGACATCCTCACCGTCAACGCAGGGGACGGACGCATCGTCGAGACGACACCCTCCGGCGCTCAGGTCGCATTCCGGTGGCTCGACACGAGTGGCTCACCCCCAGGTTCCGGAGCCCTGTTCGGGCTCGTCGTGACACCCAACAAGGCCGGTGTGTCCTTCGTGGACGACGCGACCAACACGTTCGAGTTGCTCCACTAAAAGTTCCCGCCGCCGACCCAAGGGCGCTCAGCTACCCGGGACTCCCTCCGGCTCTGGCTGGGCGCCCCGTGCGGCCCCCGCCTGCAGAACATCGCGGATGCGGAGACACAGGTGCAGGTTGAGCCTGGTTGCAGGGTCGTCGAGACGGAGCCTGCCCACCTCCTCGATCCGCCGGAGCCGGTAGAGCACGGTGTTGCGATGCAGCTTGAGGCGCTGCGCCGTCTCGGTCGGTGATCCGTTGGCCTCGAAGTACGCATCGAGCGTCGCCATCAGCTCCGCGCTCGAGCGCTCGTCGTATGCGACGAGCTCGCCGACGGTGCCGCGGTAGTAGTCGCTGAGCTCCGGGTGCTGGGCCATCGCGAAGAGCAGCCGGTGCAATCCGAGGTCGGCGAAGCTGGCCTGGCGCCCCGGCCCGAGCAGACGCCGGCTCATCTCGAGCGCGTGCTCCGCCTCGCGGAACGACTGGCGCACGCCGGCCGCGCCGTCGTGGGTGCGCCCGAGGCCAAGCGACGTGGTGGCGTCCCCCGTCGCGCGGGCGCACTCGCTGCGCACCACCTCGGCGAAACGATAGAGGGCGTCGACGGCGCCGTCCGCCTCCGGCATCACCACCACGCACACGGCGTCCTCATGCGGAGCGACCAGCGCCCGAACCTCGCGTCGCGCGACCACGTTCTGCGCGGCGCGCAGGGCTCGCGTCTCCCACGACGCCGACGACAGCGCGCCGCGGAGCGCGATGACGGCGACCTGCTTCGACAGGTCGGCGCCAAGCCGGCGCGCCCGCTCGAGCGCGATCCGCTCCGACGAGTACGACCCCGTCAGCAGCGAGGCGATGAACTCGCCCTCGAGCTTGTCGCGAGTCTCGGTCACAGCACGCTCGCGGTCAAACTCGATGGCGCACGCGGATGCCGCCCTCGCGACCGCCAGGCGGGCGATCTGATCGAGGCGATGCTCCTCGCCGACCACACACACGAACCCGCCGACACCGTTTCGCATCGGGACCGGGCTCACCAGCGAAGCCAGGCCGTTGCGACCGACCGTGAACTCACGAACCGGGGGATCCGCGCCCACTGCTGCAATCGTCCCGCCCCAACGCCGCAGCGCGTCCGCGCCCTCCTCGACATCGGTGAGGAGCGCGCTGTCGGTGACGGTGAGGTGGCGCACCTCGCCGCCCTCGTCCAGCCATGCTGCCGGGAGTCCCGTTACCTCCGCAAGGCGCTCGATGATCTTGTCCGGGCCCGCTCCACCGAGCGCGAGATCCATGAGCGACAGCTGGAGCTCCTGGGCTCGCTCGTGGAGCAGGGCGCGCTGGTCGAGGATGAAGCGAACGCAGGTGTGATGTGCGTCCGCCGCGTGGATGCCGTCCGGTAACCGGAGCAGCGGCATCATCAGCCGGTCCGCCGCGGCGATGCTCTCGACGGACACGTCGCCGACGACGGCCACCGCGACCCCACCCTTCTCAGCAAAGCTGACCATGACCTGCGGCAGGTCGAGACGCTCGTCGAGCAGCCGGATGCTCTTGACCGGCACGAACGCGATCTCTCCTCCCTTCACCGCCTCGAACGCGGGCGGCCGGGTCCGCAGCGCGCACGCCCACTCCACCCTGCGCTCGAGGCCGCCGCCACCTCCAAGCAGATCGGTGCCGGGAGGCAGCACGCCGCGCCACACGTCCTTGACGGTGAGCGTCGGCGAGCTCATGGCACGAGCATGGTCAGCACCGCTCGAGGTACTGATCGATCTCCCACGGGGTGACCTGGCCGCGGTACGCCTGCCACTCGAGGCGCTTCGCGGCGATGAACCGCTCCGCGAGATGGTCTCCGAGCGCGTCAATCACGACCTCGTCCGCCTCGAGCGCGTCGACGGCGTCCTTGAGGTTGTCGGGGAGCACGCCGACGTTGCGGCGCTCGAGCTCGGTCTCGTCGAACCCGTACAGGGACTCCTCTACGGGTGGCGGCAGCGGGAGCCGCCGCTCGATGCCGTCGAGCCCGCAGCGGAGCATCACCGCGAAGGCGAGATAGGGATTGCACGATGGATCCGGACTGCGCAACTCCACACGGGTGGCCTGGGCACGCCCGACGTGCGGGACGCGGACGAGCGCGCCGCGATTGGTGCGCGCCCATGAGATGAAGATCGGTGCTTCGAACCCGCGGACCAGGCGCTTGTAGGAGTTCACCAGCGGGGCGAGCACGGCGCTGATGCCGGCCGCGTGGTGCAGCTGCCCTGCGATGAAGTGCTGGGCGACCTCGCTGAGCCCATACGCATCGTCGCCGGCGAAGGCGTTCACGCCGTCGCGTAGACGCTCGAGGCTCTGATGGACGTGCATGCCGCTGCCCGGCTTGCCGTCGAACGGCTTGGGCATGAAGGTCGCGATCACCCCGGATTGTTGGGCGACCGCCTTGAGGGCGTAGCGGAAGGTGATGAGGTCGTCGGCAGCCTTGAGCGCAGGCGCGGCGTCGATGTCGATCTCGTGCTGGCCCCCCGGCGATTTCGTGATGCGAGGTGTTGACGGCGATCCCCATGCTCATCAACGCGCTGACCATGCGCTGGCGGATGTCGCGGTTGCCGTCGCTCGAGAAGTCGAAGTACGAGCTACGGTCGTTGCGGATGGGGACGAGCGATCCGTCGGCGGCCTTCTCGAGCAGGAAGAACTCCACCTCCGGGCCAACTCGATATTCAAAGCCGAGACGCTCCGCGTCCTCCACTGCGCGCCGGAGCACGCCGCGGGGATCGCCCTGGTACGGCTCGCCGTCAGGGGTCGTCGCCCAGCAGATCAGGCGCGCGGTGGGCTCGTCACCCCAGGGCAGCAGCTGGAACGTCGACGCGTCCGGGACGAGGTACATGTCCGACTCGGCCGTCCGGGCGAAGGAGTCGACCGACGAGCCGTCGAACCAGGTCCCGTGGGCGATCGCCTCGGAAAGCTGGGACGCCGGGATCGTGACCGTCTTCACCCCACCGATCACATCGGTGAACTGGAGGTCGATATGGCGGACGTGCGCTTCCTCCACACGGGCCAGAAGGTCGGGGGGCGCTTCCCTTTGGGTGGGCGGTGGCAATGGATGGCCTCCAACTGGTCCGACTGGGCGGAGCGCACAAGCGCAGGGTGCTCAGCGGATACTATCGCACCCTGCAGATTTCTCAGACGCGCAGAACTGCGTCAGATCGTCGTGCGCGGCGCACAGGCAACGCCATCGGCGTCCGCAGGCAAGCTGAGGAAACCGCGACGGCCTAACGCCAAAGCGGTCCAGCTCCGCCGCCGAACTCAGGAAACGGCGACCCCCATGCCGCCAAACGTGGTCAGCGCAGCGGCGAACGCCTGCGTGGACATGGTTCGCTCCACGCCGTAGAGCACATCCACGAAGGTGATCGTGTTCTGGACGGGGTCGAAGCCGATCACCGGGACCGCGTGCTCGCCGACAGCCCAGGGAATCACGCCGCCCGTCCCACGCGGTCCAGAACCGGGGAACGTGCGCCTTGAAGTCCGAGGTGAGCCAGACCACAACCGAGTTGCCCTCGCGCAACTGGGCGACGATCTCCGCGACGGTCCACCCGGTGCGTCCGACCGCGGTGGCGCCGAAGTGCTCGGCGGCCGCGACGATCGGCGGGTAGTACACGCCGTACCCCGTGAAGCTCGGCTCGTAGCCGTTCACGTCACCGACGAAGCCAGTATAGGGATCCCCCCAGCGCACCGGGTAGCCGTCGGCGCCCATCTGCACCGGCTGCGGCTGCTGGGGCAGGCTGTAGAAGATCGTGTCCTGGGGGACGTCGATGTTCTTGACGGCGAGGGCCACCTGCAGCGCCGCCGACTCGCAGTCGAGCGCGAGATCCTGTTTGATGATCGGCGCCTGCAGAGAGACCGTCCCGGCGTCGCCGATCGACGGGCTCGCGGTGGCCACCGAAGCCGGCGTCGGCGTCGTGTCGGGGAGGATCAGCGCGGTCGCGTGGGAGCCGTTGCCCGCGGCGAGAGTCCACAGTGGCAGTGCGACTGCCCCGGCGAGCATCGAGTCCACCAAGGGCTGCCACCGCCGGCCGGCGCAGGCGGATCATCGGTCGGGCATCCGGTCCACGGTCATATCACTCTAACCAGCGCCCCGGGAACTGGTTACATGCGCGCTACTGCGGAACGTTGATCCGGCCGCCGAGCTCGCGGAACTCCAGCGACTTCTCCTCCATGCCGATGCGGACCGCCTGGTCGGCGCCGACACCGTGGTCGCGCGCGTAGTCGCGGATGTCCTGCGTGATGCGCATGCTGCAGAACTTCGGACCGCACATCGAGCAGAAGTGCGCGACCTTCGCGCCCGCGGCCGGCAGCGTCTCGTCGTGCATCGACCTCGCCGTCTCCGGGTCGAGGCTCAGGTTGAACTGGTCCTCCCAGCGAAAGTCGAAACGCGCCTGCGACAGCGCATCGTCCCAACGCTGCGCGCCCGGATGTCCCTTGGCAAGGTCCGCGGCATGCGCCGCGATCTTGTACGCGATGACGCCGTCTTTCACGTCCTGACGATCGGGGAGACCGAGGTGCTCCTTCGGCGTGACGTAGCAGAGCATCGCAGTCCCGTACCAGCCGATCATCGCCGCGCCGATCGCCGACGTGATGTGGTCGTACCCGGGTGCGATGTCGGTGGTGAGCGGTCCGAGCGTGTAGAACGGCGCCTCATGGCACACCTCCATCTGGAGGTCGACGTTCTCCTTGATCTTGTGCATCGGCACGTGGCCAGGGCCCTCGATCATCACCTGCACGTCGTGCCGCCACGCGATCTGGGTCAGCTCTCCGAGCGTGCGCAACTCGCCGAATTGCGCCTCGTCGTTGGCGTCGGCGATCGATCCGGGACGGAGCCCGTCGCCGAGCGAGAACGAGACGTCGTACGCGCGCAGGATCTCGCAGAGCTCCTCGAAGTGCGTGTAGAGGAAGTTCTCCTCGTGATGCGCGAGACACCATGCGGCCATGATCGATCCGCCCCGCGACACGATTCCCGTGACACGCTTCGCGGTGAGCGGGACGTAGCGGAGCAGCACTCCGGCGTGGATGGTGAAGTAGTCGACACCCTGTTCGGCCTGCTCGATGATCGTGTCGCGATACAGCTCCCAGGTGAGCTGATCGGCGTTGCCGCCCACCTTCTCGAGCGCCTGGTAGATCGGGACAGTGCCGACAGGAACTGGTGAGTTGCGCATGATCCATTCACGCGTCGCGTGGATGTCCTTGCCGGTGGAGAGGTCCATGATCGTGTCCGATCCCCACCGCGTGGCCCAGCGCATCTTCTCGACTTCGGCATCGATGTCCGACAGCACCGCCGAGTTGCCGATGTTGGCGTTGACCTTCACGAGGAACCTGGTGCCGATGATCATCGGCTCCGCCTCGGGGTGATTGATGTTCGCGGGGATGATCGCGCGGCCTCGGGCGACCTCATCGCGAACCAGCTCCGCGTCGATGCCCTCGCGGATGGCGATGAACTCCATCTCCGGGGTGATCATCCCCTTGCGGGCGTAGTGCAACTGGGTGACCGCGGCCCCGTCGCGGGCGCGGAGCGCGTTGCCGCGAACCCCTGACACGGTCCCCACGTCGCCGCGCTCGAGGATCCAGGGCAGGCGGACGCCGGCCAGCCCCGCCTTGGGATCGACCGTGATCTCCGGGTCACCGTGCGGGCCGCTTGTGTCGTAGAGGCGGAGCGGCAGGTTGGGCGTATCCCCGGTCACGCCGCGCGTGGGCGCCTGCGAAACCTCACGGAAGGGGACCCGCAAATCGGGACGCGAGCCCTGCACGTAGACACGGCGCGCGTTGCCGGTCGTCTCTGACACAGCTGCGACGCTTTCGCGGTCGATCACCTCGGTCATGTCGGCCTCCATGTGACACGACGCCCGGAGAGCCGCCTTCTGGCAGGCGGAGCGCTCCCTGCGCCGGCATTACCCGGATCAGGTTCCACGGTCGGCCGCCCGCAGCGACCCTCTCAGCCCGGTCCCGCCGAGCTCCCGCGACCCCGATGGTACGCCCCCTGTCACGAAGTGGCGACCAGAGCTTGCAGAGATATCTCTCGAGAGATATAATTCGATACATGGATGTCGATACGAACCTCTCCAACCCCCAGGCGGATCAGGAAGCCTCCACGCTGCCCGATCTCGAGCCACGCAAACTCACCGACCCGAGAGCGATGCGCGCGGTCGCTCACCCGGTGCGGATCGCGCTCCTCGAGGTCCTCGGCACCGAGGGGCCGCTGACGGCCACCCAGGCGGGCGAACTCATCGGCGAAAGCCCGACGACCTGCTCCTTCCACCTCCGCCAACTGGCCAAGTACGGCTTCATCGAGGAGGTTGCGGGGGTCGCCGGGCGCAAACGCCCATGGCGTCTGGTCCACACCGGGATGTCGTACTCGGACGTGAGCGACGACCCGGAGACCCGCCTTGCGGCGAACGCCCTCAGTCGCGTGCTCCACGACTTCTACCTCGACCGGCTCAAGGAGGGCCTCGAGCTCCGGCGCGATGTCTCGACCGAATGGCAGAAGACCACCGGTGCCAGCGAGTTCCTGCTGTACGTGACTCCCGAGGAGTTGCGGACCCTCGACGAGACCATGACCGCGCTGGTCAGGCAGTACGTCGACCGAATCGGCAACCCGAAGAAACGGCCGAAGGGATCGATCCCCATCGAGCTGCTGCTCTTCGCCTATCCGCGCCCGGCGCACCGCGGCTTCCGCAGCGGGACCCGCGGGGCCGTCTGATCCGACACATCCCAAGACACATCACCCCATCACACATAAAAGGAGGTAAACGCCATGACCAACTTGCAGAACATCGAGCTGGCTCGCTCCATCGAGCGCCGGCGCATCTTCTGTGCGGAGCACGAATGCTCGAATCGCACAGTCCTGCATCGCGTCACGACCATGTTGAACGCATGGTCGGATCGCCGTGGACGCATCTGATGCGGACACAGCGCGTGCGGAGGCACGCATGAGCGTGCCTCCGTGCCGTGTGCGGGTCTGACCCGTGCTCGCCCTGCTCCGTGACCGCAATGGACGCCGTTATCTCATCGGCCAGCTGTTCTCCGTGTTCGGCGATACAGCGCTGTGGCTCGCCGCGGGCATCTGGGTCAAGACTCTCACCGGCAGCAACGCCTTAGCAGGCCTCACGTTCTTCGCGTTCGGCGCACCGTCGGTGCTGGCCCCCGCGGCCGGCATGTTCGTCGACCGCCTGAAGAAGCGTCCACTCCTGATCGCGACCGACCTTGCGCTCGGCGCCGGCGTCCTCCTCCTGCTGCTGGTGCACGGACGCGACCAGGTGTGGCTGATCTACCTCGTGATGGTGCTGTACGGACGTGGCGTATGGCGTTCTCGGCTCGGGAGAATCCGCGCTGCTTCGCGAGATGCTGCCGGAGGAATTGCTCGGCGATGCCAACGGCATCCTGCAGACGTTCCGGCAGGGCATCCGCCTCGTCGGACCGATTGCCGGGGCAGGACTCTTCGCATGGAAGGGTGGTGGTGCAGTTGCGATCGTCGACGCCTGCACGTTCCTCATTGCAGCCGCCGCCACGTTCTCCTTGCACGTCACCGAGGTGAAACCCGTCCGCAGCGAGCAGCACTGGTTCGATGAGGTGACCGCGGGCATCCGCCACGCGTGGACCACCACGGTGATCCGCCAGATCCTGACCGCGTGCCTGCTGATCGTCGTCCCGCTCGGGTTCTTCGAGACCATCGCGTTCGCGGTGGTCGGCATCGGGCTGCACAAGCCGCCCACGTTCCTCGGCATCATCGCCACCACCCAGGGCGCGGGGGCCATCATCGGTGGGCTCACGGCAGCTGCGGTGATGCGGCGCACCAACGAAAGCGCGCTCTTCGCGTTTGCCTGCCTGCTCTTCGCCGCATCGTCACTGCTGCTGACGCTGCAGTGGATCCCGGGCGTGCTCGCCGGCGCGCTCGTGATCGGGGCCTGTCTCCCATGGGTGCTGGTGTCCCTGTTCACGCTGGTCCAGCGCCGCACGCCACTCGCGTTGCAGGGCCGGGTCTACTCGGCGTTCGACACGCTCATCGGGCTCCCGCAGACCATCTCGATCGCCGTCGGCGCGGGCCTGATCGCTATCGTCGACTACCGCCTGCTCCTCATCTTTTCGGCTGTGATGGGGGTGATCGCCGCGGTGTATCTCCTCACGCGTGAGGAGCAACGAAGCGTTCCGCCCGAGGTGGCGGGTGAGCCGGAGGCGCTTCCTTACGCCGAGGCGGAGGGAGCGGTCACGCTCCCGATGGCCTGAGGTCTCCCGGCACCTCGCGGGTCCTGCAGATCTCCGCGAACAGGGCAGCGCTGGGCTTGGGGATGCGCGCCTGAGTGTCCCGATCGACGGCGATGAGCCCGAAGCGCTTCGTGTATCCCTCGGCCCATTCGAAGTTGTCCCACGCGGTCCAGAACAGGTAACCGCGAACGTCGACTCCTGCATCGATCGCATCGGCGACTGCGGCAAGGTGGTCGCGGAGATATGCGGGGCGCAACTCGTCGTCTTCGTCGGCAACGCCGTTCTCCGTGATCATGATCGGCAGACCGAACTCTTGCCAGAGATCGGTGACTGCGTTGCGCAAACCGGTTGCATCGATCGCCCACCCCGCGCTCGAGAGCGGCAATCCCGGCAGCGCCTCGTGCCGTGCGAACAGCATTCCCGGAGCGCCGATGTCGAGCGACACAGCCTCGCTCGTGTAGTGGTTCACGCCGAGGTAGGTGAGCGATCCCGCAAGTCCCGGAACTATCTCTCCATGGCCGACCGGCCGGAGCACTTTCCCCGCGACACAGCTGCGGAGAAACCAGCGGTTGAAAAGAAAATCCGGCAGCCGGCTCACCGCGCGATCCGCCGCTGACGACGGGTCACGCGGCAGGAGGCGTCGCTCGTGATGCGCGATCGAGATCTGCGCGACGCGTTGGTGTTGCTCGGAGACGACGTTGATCGCGTGCGCTGCCGCGGCGTGCATGCGCAGCAGGCCACGGAGGGAGATGAGCGTGCTGCGCAATGAACGCTCCCCCGGCGGCCACACCCCTTCGAGATGGCCGAGCACCGCAACCACGGTCGGTTCGTTGATGGTCACCCACCACGTGACCATGTCCCCGAGCGCCTCGGCGCATACAGCGGCATACCGTGCAAAACGCATTGGAGCTTCAGGAGCTGCGAAGCCCCCCGAACTCCGCAAGCCACACCGGGAGCGTGAAGTGGTGCAGCGTGACCACCGGCTCCATGCCGTTCCGGCGGCAGGTGCGGATGAGGTCCGCATAGTGCGCCAGCGCGTCCGTGTCGAATTTCCCCGGCTCAGGCTCGACGCGCGACCACTCAATCGAGAAGCGATGCGCGGTGTGATGCATCGAACCGAGCTGTTCGAGATCCTCGCGATAGCGATGGAATTGATCGATGGCAATCACCGCGTCACCTCCGCCGGCGATTGCCTCCGGATGGTCGGATACCCACCTCGACCAGTCGTTGTCGATGCCACCCTCCACCTGATGCGCGGCGGTCGCGCATCCGAGGAGGAATCCTTCAGGGAACCGCCGACGTGTCACCCGCGGGCCGCGGGCGCTTCAAGGACGAGACGGCGGAATCCGTCGGCAGGCTCGTCGACGATCACGTTGACACCGTTCTTGCGGCTCCACGCGCGCACTGCGAACGCGTGCTCCGCAATCGGCGAACGGACCTCAAGACGACCGCCAGGCTCGAGCCGCGCGTATGCACGCCGCACCCTGTCGAGTGCTCCCGGCTCGGTGCACAGCTCTTCTGCGCCGCTCAAGTCGAGGACGGTGGTCTCAGGCATCTTGGCCCGGCGAGTTTTGCAAGGGGCTGAGTGCGCGGTTCACGACGATGAGAATACGTGCGCTCATTGCTGGGAGGGCGCTCGAGACGTCAAGCTGGAGCCTGCGCCGCGCCTCCCTCAGCTTTGGTCGATGCCACCGGACGTACAGCGGAGGGAGTGCCACCCTGGGCGGCCACTCGCGCCCGCCGCGAGGGCCGCTTCGTCCGCGCCGATCCCTCTCGACGCGCCTGCCGGCACACCTTGAAACGCGCCACCCAAGACCTCCGCCCTCCAAAGGCCATCGTGGACCGGCCCATAATGCGCGGATGCCCACTCCAGAGCCGGTCCGCCACCATGATTCGTTCGAAGATGTGGAGGAGAGCCCGCGCCGGGTCGCCGGCACCGTCCGACTGATGACCGAGGATCCGTTCGAGCTTGACGACCGGGACACCGGGATCGGTCAGCGCCTCTCCTCGATCGTCGCCAAGAGCCCGTGGATCATCCCCGCCGCGCTGGTGGGGATCGGCGTGGCTTTCCTGGTGCTCCGCCGCCGGCGCTGACTTCCAGGCCTTCGCGGGACACCGCCGCCACCAGCGGCGGGCTGTCCGACCTCGCGAAGATCTCGAGCATCAGCGCCTCGAACGCGAGGCGAGGCTGCGCGTAGTTCGCGACGGACTCGGCGGTCTCGAGGATGCTTGCCAGGATCTCGACGATCCGGGTGAGATCGAGGTCTTCCGCCCAGGCCTCCAGCGCGGGCCGGTAGGCCTTCCAGACAGCGAGCTCGGGTGCGCCCGAGGCAAAGCACGCAGCGTCGCGCACGAACGACGCCCATGCGCCAAGCGTGATCAGCGCCTGCTCACGCACTTCGGCGGTCCGCTCGGTCCCCGCTGCCGCAGCCACGGTCACAGACGCCGCGGCCCGCAGCGCTCCCTCGGCGCCTCCACCGCCGGCCCCGATGAAACGGTCGAGCGCGTCGAGCTCCGCCTTGAGCGCCCCGGGTTCTGTCGCGAGATGCAGAGCACGGCCTGGACGGCCCGCCGCGAGCGCCGCGGCGGTCGAAGCGTCGTGCTCACTCACGTTGTTGACCCGCCGGAGCCAGGCTTCGATCGCCGCCGGTGCCACGGGTCCGAGCACCACGGTCTCGCAGCGCGATCGCACTGTCTGCGGCAGTTGCTCCGGGTGGGCGGACGTGAGGATGAGATGCGCACCTGGCGGCGGCTCCTCGAGCGTCTTCAGCAGATTGTCGGCCGCCTGCTCGGTGAGCCGGTCGGCTCTGGCGATCACGGCGACCCGGCTGCCGCCTGCGTACGCAGACAGCGAGAGGAACTGCTGCAGCGAGGGCCCTGCGTCCTCATCACCGGGCTTGCGCTTGGGCGACGGCCGCATGCGATCAATGCTCACGTTCTCGGCACCCGAGTCCTCGAGCCAGAAGTCGGGATGCGCTTCGAGCCCGCCAGGCCAGTTGGCCGCATCGAGGAGCTCGGCCGCCAGCGCCAGCGCCGCAGTCGTCTTGCCGACGCCTTCGGGCCCGATCAGCAGAAGTGCATGCGTGAGCTCGTCATCGATGCCCATCGCCGCCAGACGCTGGAGGACGGCACCGTGGCCGATGACGGAGTCGAGCGTGGTCACGCGACGGATTGTGCAGAATTGCCCGCGGTGACTCAGCCTCAGACGCCAGCGCAGGCAGCGGTGCCGCCGCATCCGGCCGAGAGCGGGCGCCACTACGCCGCGCGCGTGATCCTCTACATGGAAGCGGCGTTCCTCGTGCTCATTGCTTTCGGCTTCTTCAGCGGCACCCAGGGGACCGACCTGCTCACCGTGGCCGGCGGTGGCGGGCTCTGCATCCTCGGCGTTGTCATCCTCGGCCTCGGCGCGACCCGAATGCGCCACGACGTGCCCGTGATCCGCGATCCCACTGATCCCGACGCCAAGGTGCCCTGGGACTGGACCGACTTCGTGATGTTCTGGCCCGGATGGTTCAGCGCGTTCCAACTTCTCGGCTCGGTGGCGGTGATCGTCACCAACGTCATCGGCACCAGTTCCGATGCGACGGTGCGCAACGCGATCGAGTCATCGGTGCTTGCCGTATGCCAGTACGGCGCCATGCTCTTCAACATTTTCGTCCTCGCGTTCATGCGACGCGGCGGCACGCTGCGAGACCTCGGATGGCGCGGATTCAAATGGTGGTGGCTGCCCGTAGCGCCGATCGCGACGTACATCGCGCTCCGCGGCGCCGACTATCTGCAGACGTTCAACCAGAGTCTATTCCCCGGAGTCAGTAACGGGCAGTGCCACGAGGTCCAGCACGACTACAGCCATTACTACGTGCTGGCGATCATCGTCGTCTGTGTCATCGCGCCGATCTCGGAGGAAACGATTTTCCGAGGCTTCATCTATGGATGGCTCCACCGATGGGGACCGGCCGTCTTCGCGATCCCGCTGAGTGCGGCGATCTTCTCGGCGCTGCATCAACAACTGGTGCTGTTCCTACCATTATTCTTCGTCGGACTCGTGCTCGCGTCGTTGTATCAAGGGTCACGCAGCGTCGTCCCCGGAATCATCACGCACGCGCTCTTCAACCTACCCAACATCATCGCGATCCTGAGCACGACCACCACCTGTTGAGTTCGCCTGCGACGCGTACACCTGGTGTATGTTCAGGGCGACCAGGGAGTTGGTCAGGAGGGCCGATGAGCGATATGGATCGGGACACCGATTTGCGACGGGGCGATGCCGAGGCTGCGCGTTGGGCACATATCGAGAAAGGCGTTCGCCACGACGCTGCGCGACTTGCACTGCTCGTTCTCGACGGCCAGGCCGAGAGCTACGAAGCCAAGTTGCTCGCCCGACGCATCGAACTCGGTGCGAACCGACGGGATCGGCGCCGAGTACTGAGCCGAGATCGCAGTCAGACGACGGACTGTATCTGGCCCCCATCCACCGCGATCGACGCACCCGTGACGAATGATGCCGCGGGCGAGCAGAGAAACACGGCGACGCGGGCGATCTCATCGGGCTCACCCACTCTCCCGAGCGGATTGATCGCGCCCGCTCGCTCGAAGAATGCGTCCAGGTCGGTCACCCCCGACGCACGCGCGACCTCTCTCTGGCGGTCCGTGCGAATCGCTCCGGGCAGCAGTGAATTGACGCGAATCGTCGGCGCAAGTTCGTTGGAGAGCGTTTTGGCGAGACCACTGACTCCGCCGCGGATGCTGTTGCTCAACGTCAGCCCGCTGATCGGTTGTTTGACGCTCGTCGACGTGATGAAGAGGATCGCCCCCGCGTCCGACTTGCGCAACGCCGGCAACGCTGCCTGAACGAGATGGACGGCGCTCATGAACGTGAGTCGATAGGCTGCGTCGAACTTCTCATCGTCCAGGTCCGCAAAGGAATCCCGCGGTGGGCCACCGGCGTTGACAACGAGTGCGTCGAGCCGTCCGAATTCCGTCACGGTGCGCTCGACAGCGAGCCTCGTCTGCTCTGGGTCTGCAACGTCCGCGACGGTCGCGACGACTCGACCTCCGTGCGTGCGAACGTGCTCCGCAGCGGTTTGCAACGCGGCCTCCGACCGCGCGCACATCCCGACATCCGCACCCTCGGCGGCGAACTGCTCGGCGATCGCCCGCCCCATGCCCTTGCTCGACGCGGCCACAAATGCGGCGCGCCCCCGAAGCCCCAGATCCATTGCCTCGACCGTAGCATTTTGGCTCGGCCATTCCGAGGACGTCCGCGGGCTGTCCGTATATGAGGTCGCTCGACACCCCATACTGGAATCGATGGCTGGCGAATTGGGAAGGGATTGGTCGTTACCGCTGCTGCCGGCCGGATTCGCCATTTTCGAGGCACTCCCCGTCGGCGCTCTTGTTCTCGACGCGCTCGCTCCTGTGATTGGCAACGGCATGATCACGATTCGTGCTGGCGAGTCGGAAGGGGCGCTTGTGGTGCGCAACGGTGTCGTGTCGGAACGAGTGTGGGTCAGCGGCGGCGTCCGGAGCTATGGCAACGATGCGCTCGCGCTGATCCGCTCGGCCGATACGGCGATGGTATCTGCACGCAGACTCGGCGACGAGGCGATGATCCTGCTCGGGCCGCTGCTGCACGGTGATCCTTGCTACACCGACCTCCGCCTCGAGTGGATCACGTGGGCGCAGTTTCTCGGCGACCTCTGCGCGCGCGGTCCGACCTTTCTTGTCGAGGTGAACACGCCAGGCGGGCGCGGCGTGGCCTGTGTGCAGGGTGGACGCCAGGTGGCCACCTATACCGAGTCGCATCCGACGCTCGGTGATGCGAGCTTGCTCGATGACCTCGCCGCGGGTGGCGTGGGCACAGTGCGCGTCCTCGTCGACAACGGCGCTCATGATGGGGCGGACTCAGTGGTTACCCCGTCCGTTGAGAGCGCGGCGCGCTTTGAGCCGGGTGCATCGGCCGCAACCACAACGACTCCGCTTGAAGCCACGGCACAGGCGATGGTGCCTGCGGTGACCTCCGAGCATTTGGATTCGCACCTAGTGGCGGCTATGTCCGAGCACGTCGAGTTGCTCGCAGTGCCCGCGGTCACGTCCGAACACTTGAATTCGCACCTACCGGCGGCTCCATCCGACCAAGTCGAATCGCTCGCAGTGCCCGAGGTCACATCCGAGCACATCGAATCGCCCACGCTCGCTGTGCGCGGATCCGAGTCCATCGAACCCTACGTGCTGCCCGCCGTCAGATCCGAGCATCGCGAATCGCATGCGCTGCCAACCGGGCGGCCCGACCGCGCCGAACCGTACGTGCTCCCACCCGCAACGGTCGAACGCATCCCGTTGTTTCCTGCCCAGCCGGCGACCGAGTCCACCGACGACCCCAACGAAATGTTCTCAGCCATGTTCGGCCCGCAGCGCGACGCGTCCGATGAGTACCGGTTCGTCGCCCGCGACGGCACACAGCGCGGCGCCGAGCGACAGGTTGCCTCCGTGCTCCCGCAATTGAAGCTTCTCGTGCAGCATCGCCTTCAGCGCTCGTCCGAATCCGTCGAGGAAATCGTTGAGAGTGCGGCGGCCGACCATCAAAACGTCGGCTGGCTGACTGACAGAGTCCGCGTGATGACCATGCGTGGGTTTCTTCACTCGACCTTCGATCAACTCGCCGATGACATGCTCGCGCTCGCCGGTCGCGACCCCGCCTGATCGACCGAGCCGGTGTCATTGTCCGAATAGCGTCCGGCC
The DNA here is from genome assembly GCA_963791435.1 of Candidatus Dormiibacterota bacterium. GTDB lineage: Bacteria > Chloroflexota > Dormibacteria > Aeolococcales > Aeolococcaceae > Palsa-851. Next base: position 1,747,432 of record CAWBSL010000001.1, on the reverse strand, counting down.
GTGAGCCGCATGGTCATCTGACTGATGGCTGCAGTTCCCCGGCCAGGGGCCAACGTCTGGCGCGATGTCGGAACGAGCGCCGGGCTCATCGCGCTCTGGATCGCCCCGTGGCTCGTGATCACCGCGGCGACATGCGCGGCCGGTGGTCGCCCAAGCCTCTCTCCGGTTGACTTCATCAACCCGGGCGGCATCATGCGTCGACTGGCCTCGGGGAGCGGGCCTCTGGACTGGTGGGTGCTCGTCGCACCCAGATCCGGTGTCCTCGCGTGGAAATTTTGGGCAAGCGTCGCGCTCATCCTGGTTGCCGGCGCCGGCGGGGGCATCGTAGTGCGACTGCAGCTGACGCGAGTGAGCCACGGACGATTCAGACGCTTCGCACCAGCCGGCCGTCGCGTGATGCGAACCGCGCGCTGGGCGCGCGCTGTGGATCTCCGCTCGCTGCACGGACGGCCAGGTCGCGCCGGCGTGTTTCTGTTGGGGCGCCACGGACGGCGCATGCTGGTGACGCAACCGGAGACAAGCGTGCTGGTAATCGGCCCCACCCGCTCGGGTAAAACGGCCGGGTTGGTAATCCCGAACCTGCTCGAGTGGGACGGCCCGGCAATCGCAACAAGCACTAAAAGCGAACTGGTGGACTTGACCGCGGGGCGTCGCCAGGCTTTAGGGCCGGTCTACGTGTACGACCCGACCGGAGAGATCGGAGGGGGCCGCGTCCGGTCGGTGACGTGGTCGCCAATCGCTGGATGTGGGGATCTCGATCGTGCCTGGATGGTTGCATCGTGGTTATGCGCATCGCTGCAACAGGGAGGAGGGCGTGGTGACAACGACTGGTCGCACTGGGCTGAATCTGGAAAGCTGCTGATCGCACCCCTGCTCTATGTGGCAGCGGTGACGGGACGCACCATCGTTGACGTGCGAACGTGGATTCACGGGTTCGATATCGCGACCCCGATCAACATTCTGGAAGACATGTTGCTCGACCCGGCAGCCGCGGGGGATAGCGACCCCTTTCGCGCGATGTCGATGCTCGCCTCGGTCGATCAGCGGCCCGAGCGTGAACGTGGCACGGTGTTCTCCACCGTGATGCGCATCTTCAACGTCTTCACGGAACGTGCGGTCGCGGAGTCGGCCTTGTCGAGTCGCTTCGATCCATGCGACTTTCTGCAACGAAAGGGGACGCTGTATCTCTGCACACCTCGGCAGACGCCGGAGCGCGTTGCGAGTCTCTTCGTAGGCATCCTCATGACCGTTGTGACGGCAGCGTATGCACTCTCGGAGTCGGACCCAACCCACCGAAATAGCCGTAATCTCGGGCTCTTCCTTGACGAGCTGGCCAACGTCGTGCCGATCGAGGATTTGCCCTCCCTGGCATCACAGGGTGCCGGGCGTGGCGTGATGCTCCTCTCGATCGTGCAAGATCTCAGCCAGCTCCGCGCCCGCTACGGGCACGAGAAAGCTAACACGATATTAAATAACCACGGATGTAAGCTGATCTTACCCGGCAACAGCGATCCCGAGACCGCAGAAATTCTTGGAAAACTCGTCGGTCGAAGCGACTTCACAGAGCAGCAGATGAGCGTGGGTGGCGATGGCCGTGTGAGTCGTTCCTACTCCATCCGCCACGACGCGATGGCGACACCGGACGCCTTGCGACAACTGAGCGCCGGGAGCGCAATCGTGATCCATCGCGACAGTCCGCCGGCGTTCGTCCAGCTCCCTTTCTGGTTTCGCAGTGCGCGCTATCGAAGACTCGCCCGGATCCCCTACTTTCGGTCAGCGGACCACGTGCCGCGTTGACTAAGGGTGGCGTTTCTGCGCTGCGACGGCCATCAGCCCTGCGGAAATGGTTCCCCGGGTAAGGTCGCTCGACGCTGCGGGATTCTTCGCTCTTGTCGCAATCAGCGCCCCAAAGGGTAAGGCACCGGGGTTACGGTGCTCCCTTGCGGCACCGTGATGTCGACCGCAACGCCGTCGCTGTAGTTCCGATGCCACGTTCGCGTCTTGGTGCTGAAGGTGTCCGTAGAAGTCAATCGATTCGGCCCAAGCGCGTACACACAACGTTCCATCGCTCCGACAACAGTGTGGCGGAGCACGCATCGGCCCGTCGCCGAGAGGCCGTTCCAAGTCATCACAGCAGCAGCCGTGACCACCCCTGATGACGCCGTGTCGATCACGAGTGTTGCCGCACCGGTGAAGACTTGACTTCTCGCAGTCGACTGCGGGACCCGCGTCAAGGTGATGCCATCGACGTGGACACCGCCACTGTCCTGGCCAGCTTCCAACGCTCGGGGACTTGTCGACAGCCACACCCCGCCTGCGGCGAAGACCAGCGCGAGTACCAGTATGGGAAGCGAACGATGAGCGCTCGCTGCGCGTCGCAACCGTGTCGACCGTCGATGCACCGGCGCGAGGCCACCCAGCGGAACTGGGAGCGTCTGCACTGACCGCTCGAGCGGAGGTTGAGCAACCGTCCGGGCGGTGCGGCGATCAGCCACGCCGGGCGCTGACCTCCGAGATTGTGCAATCGATGACGTGCACCGGATCGACCGAGATGTGGAGCGCTATTCGCAGCCGCCTTCCGCGTGAGGGGATGACGTGCCCATGGGCCGTTTCGCGCGCGCAGCGATCGTCAAACTCCAACGTTGCCAGGACGGGTTCTGTCGCATCCAGAAGCTCGCCTTCGATCCGCAGATCCCCGAAGGCACCGAAGTCCGGACGCATGGTGTCTCCCGCATCGAGGAAGGGCTGGAGCTCGCGCTCCAGTGCAACCATGACAGCGTCGTCGCGCGACGCATCCTGCAACTCGTGGCCTGCAATCAGCAAGCCCAGGTCGAAGGTGAATTGCTCGACGGCATCACGGATGCCGTCCAGACGTTGCTCGCGAACCGCGTGTTGCGCCGTTCGATCCGACGAACCGGGGCCGCGAGTTACGGCCGACAGCCACCGGCTCACCTCGCCACAATCTGCGGAGCTCGGGCGATCGCATCAGCCAGTTCGCGATACGCCGCCCGCAGTGACGACGAAACGGCTTCGACAGGGACACCCTGCATGCCGGCATATCGAACTCGCTCCGCGTCATCCGGGACGTCCACGACCCGGTAGACCCGTTGTGCGATAGCGGTCAAGTAGCGCTTGGTCAGCGGGTGCTCGCGATTGCGCCGGGTTCGAGGTACGAGCGAGGCGACGATCACCGGCGGGAGGTCGCGCACGTCCAGGTAGTCCAGCACTCCGTTGAAGTCCTGCTTCGAGGCCGCGCTCGGGAGTACCAGAACATCTGCGTGCTCGAGCCAGTAGGCGGCCGCGGCAGCAGCGGGACCCCCTGTGGGATCCGGCAACCGGTTGCTCATATCCACCACGACCAGTGGGTACCGCGAGCGTAGGTGAGCAGCGAGCAAGCCGATCTCGGTGCGCGAGTACTCCGTCGTCTCTCGCGTCTCCGGAAAGCAAGCGAGCGCAGGTGTCGACGCGTAAACAGGTCTTGGCACTTCGCGATCAGCGGTCAACGCGACAATCATGTCTCGCACCGTTGCGGCCCCTGGCGGGAGATTCAATTGGCCCCACGCATCGGGATTGGCGATGTTGGCGTCGACGATCGCAGCGCACCGACCAACCGGATCCAGAGCGGCGCCCGCGACGATCGCCACGCCAGCAGCGTGACTCGTCTTACCCACTCCTCCCTTTCGAGAGCCGACCACGACGATGGTGGAGCCACGTGTCACGAGGAGATTCCCAAGGTCATCGCTTGACGCGTCTGTCGATGCTCGCCAAGTGCCGACGCGGCGCGTCCATGCTGGAAGGCGAAATCCCCGAATCCCAACCGACTGGTCGTGACCGGATGCGACCTGCGCTGTTCCAACGCTCGGTTGCGCGGCACGCTGATGCCCGATGCTCATGGCGATAAGCAGATCGAACGGATCGGGTCCCGGATCATCGATCGCATGGTCAGGGCCAGCGCCAGAACTCGCGTCAGGCACAGGCCCTTGGACGAACGCTGCCGCGAGCGAACGTACCCGCGTCGCCTCGATCTCGGCATACACCCCGGCCCCCACCAGATCGCCCATCACGGCGGCGGCATAATCAAGCGGCGAGCGAGCGCGGAAAGCATGAACTCGAGCACGATGTTCGTACGTCGCGATTCGCTCAGGCGAGGCCACTCCAATGTAGGAGGATCCGTCGATACCGAGCAGCCAGTCCTCCAGGCCGTCGGCGTCGTCCACAACGAAGATGACGGCCGCATCGCACGGAATCTGGAGATCCCACCATGCGTCGAGTTGTCGCTGAGTTGCGCCGTCCGAAAAGAATCCAATGCCTCGGATCGGAGGTCTGGAGACAACGACTCTCGAATCCCGTGAGGACAGATCGGTGAGCATTCGCGCGATTGCCTCAGCGTTTTCGTCATCCTCGAGGAGTACGACCACCGCCCAGGACGCCACCGGCTCAGCGTGCAAGGGAGATCGCCTCTCGAATATTGGCCGAGCCTGAGCCGCAGCAGATCGATGACGTCGGTAGGGCACGCTGGAGAGCTCCAAGAGCAAACAGCAGCAATCCGGCAGCGAGCAGTATCGACGCCGTCGGGTACACCCTCCGATTCGGTCGCGTTTTGCTGATGTCCGCGACAGCGCTCCAGACCGTTGCCAAGGCTGCCATCGCGATGACAATCCAGGCCAGCAATGCCACTACGGCTTCCCCGGCGGCCATCGTTGGGATCCCGGCCGTGAAGAATGCGACCCCCTGACCGACGTTCGGTGACCGGAGGACGAGCCACGCAGCAATCAGCATTGTCCCCGACAGGGTGAGCATCGCTATCTTCCGGCGAAGCATGTCCCGCTATCCTCCGAGGCCCGCGGAGATCGCGTGAAACGTTGGTGCTCCAATAAGAAGGAGCAGCGGCACGAGCATTCCCGCGATAGGCAGCGTGATCAAGATCCGCGCCCGCGCGGCACGCACGCGGGCGTCGGCGAGGCGTTCCTGATACACGGTGAGGGCGAGCCTTGTGTAGGCGACACGATCTGGAACACCGACATTCGTCGTCGCAGCGGCGTCAGCGATCTCGACAAACTCCCTGATGCGATATGCATCACCGATCAGGCGATACTTTTCTGCAGTCGAGCGGTAGGGCGTGCGAGCCAACCGTTTGAAACCACCGCGGTCGAGAAGATTCTGCAACGCGTCATCCCGTGCGCATCGCGACATCACTCGGACCGCGTCATCAAGCTGGAGCCCGCGACTGTCGGTCATGACCGCGACGGTCATGAGCATGTCGCCCAGCGTGCGACCCGATGTGTCACGAGCTTCGCGCGAGCGCCTGCGAAGATCCGAAAGCGCGAGTGGTGGAATCATCAACGCGACCACGACTGCAGCCCATGGGGGCGCCGGCCACGCGCCGTCCAGCGCTCTGCCAGCCGCCGCAGCGGCTAGGAGGAGCGCGAATGTCATCAACGCGATGGCACCCGTGCGTGCGAGGAAGCTCGCCGAGGTGTCGTCACTGTTCGCCTGACCCAGGAGGCGCTCGAGATCGAGCTCTGTCTGCAAGCGCCTGAGAAAGGGGGCACGGCTCGCAACTCGCTCGAGCGCCGACCCACGGCTTGCGTATCCCCGCAGATGCGTCATGCGACGCCACGCGCGCGCATCTGCGGCCGTGAAGACGTCCAGGAGAACAACCCCGCCAAACCAGGCGCCCACAACAAGCATTGCAAGCGCCGCGTACGGGATTGCTTCAGCCATGAGGGTGGAGTTCCTGTGCCTGCACCTGACGGAGATCCCATCGAGTTCCATCGGGTAGTGCGGGCGATGCGTCCCAGCATTGCGATGAGCGCGAAGAACATACAGACAGCCACCAGGAGCACGACAGTCCCTTCGAACGTGTCGTAGTAAGCGCGGAAGCTCGCGACCCTGACGAGGCTGACGAACATCACAGTCATGAGCGCGGACATGGCGAAGGTGACTGCCCGCTGCTGCGTCAGCGTGACCAGCGACTCCTCTTCGACCTGCAATTGCGCCTCGCCCACCGGGAGGAGTACGTCGTCGATAGCGGAGATGAGACCGTCAAGGCTTCGGGTTCGCGCCCAGATCAGCACCGCACAGGCGTGTTCGACCAACGGCGAGCGTGAGCGAAGGCCGCTCAAGACGAGATTCGCGCTGACAGAACCGCCCTCTCCCCATGGCTCGAGCACATACGCAAGGTCCCGGCCGGGGTTGCGACCGACCTCCTGGAGCGCGGAATCCAACGACTGGTTACCGATCGCCATGCGATCACGAAGCACCCGGAGCTGCACGAGAAACGCGCGTTCCATGCGGAGTCGCCTCCGCGCCGCTCGGCCGGCGACGAGGAAACGGACACCGAAGAATCCGATGGCCCCAAGCAGAACGCTCAGCAGCCAGATCTGTGTCGACAGGCCAATCACCGCGCCGACCACCGCAACCCCGAGGCGGAGTGAAATCCAACGACGCCACGGCCAACCGAGGGCAGCCGCCACATCCTTCTCGTGCTCGATCAACGGGATCGTGCGACGTCGGGCGTCACCAGCCCGCGGCCGAATTCCGAGGATGGCTGCCATCCCGGCGCAGCCGCAGGCCACGATGATCGCCACTCCGGCAACAAGAATCACTGGTTCCGGGACCCCGATCGCGACGATCATGGTGCCGGCACCTCGTCGCTCAGGAGATACGGGCGAATTCGCGGTGCTAGTCGACCCAGGTTGCCGATGAGGTCGGTTCCGCGAACGAGTCCGCCGCTCTCTGCCTGACGGTAGACCCACTTGTGGTTGCCGCCTCGTTCCACCGCCACCACACCAGTGATACGGCGGCGACCGTCCTGGTTAGCGATGTGCATGACGACGTGAATTGCCTGCTCCACGATTCGTTTCGCCAGCCGCTCGTTTCCGGCAAACCGAACGTTCTCCATGACGTACTGCATTGCCTGCTCGATCGCGAGCTCGGCATCCTCGGCGTGGATGGTGGTCATGGAACCGTCATGCCCGGTCATCAACGCTTTGCAGACCGCGGCCATCTCCTCGCCGCGCGACTCGCCGAGAATGAGCCGATCTGGTTGAAATCGTAGAGCATGGCGTACGAGATCGAACATCGTGAGATGCTGCGTGTCGGCGTCCGCGCGAATCGACGGGATCGTCGACACTGCGGTTGTGAGCGCGTGCCACTCCTTACCGTCGCCGCGATCCTGATCAAGGTGTAACTCGGCGCCGTCCTCAACGACGACGATGTGCTCGTCGTCCGGCACCATTCCGGCCAGGACCCGCAACAGCGTCGTCTTTCCGGTGGAAGTGCCACCGGCGATCATCACGTTCGCCCGACCGCGGACGCAGGCCTCGACAAACGTCGCGACACCCCGCGGCATCACCATTTGCGTGACGTAGTCGCTCAGGTCCCGAACCTTCGATCGTGCCGGCACTCTGATCGCTGCTTTGACGTCGGCGCGACCCGAGACGGCTGGCCGCTTTGCGATGCAGAGCCGAACCACACTGCCGACGTTTGCCTCCGCGATCGGCGAGGCGTCCGTGATCGAGCGATCGCCAGTGACACCGCGCATCCGCACGACGCTTCGGAAGAATTCGAGGACCTCCTCGTCGCTCGAGAACGGACTGTCCCCAATGAGCGAGAGCTTTCGCCCCACGGTGCTCACCAGCCAGTGGTCGTGACCGAGACAGGTGATGTTCTCCAGCTCAGCGCCGTAGACGAGAAGTGACAGCGGATAGAGATGAGACCCGAGAATGACCGCATTGCGTTGCGTGGTCGCCCGATAATGGGCATTGCGCGAGAGTTCGGCCACCACTGAGAGGGGCAGCCCGCTGGTCTGCGGCGACTCGATCGCCCGATCGATCTCACGCGAGACGTCCTGCGCCACGCGCTCCTCATGCAGTACGGAGGCTGGTTCGCCGTTCCTCGATCGCTGAACGGAGGCGGCGATGACCTCTGCTACTTCGCGTTCTTCGGTTGGAATACGCGGCCAGCGGCTGACGTGCACCGACGTGGTGGGGCGATCGGGCAGCGGAGTCGTGCTCACGGCCATTGCGCTCATAGATGCAACTCCGCCTCGATGCCTGCAAGCACCGCAGGCCGGCCTGTGTCCGCCACCCGCGCGGCACGTCGCTCGTCCCACTCCCACCCTCGCCGAACAGGAAGATCGGGCAGCTCGCGCTCGAGACTTTCGACCATGACGCGTCGGTGCGAGGCACCGCGCTGTTCGCAAACGATCAACTCTCCATGCGGGGGGCGAGCTGTGCGAAGGACGTCGATACTCCTGGACAGGAGGGCCGGATCGTCGCGGATGACGATGAAGACGCGGTCGAACGCGGCGCAAACCGCGTCGGCAGCCGCGCGCGGCGAGCGCAGGCTGGTGTGCGCCCACGGATGGCCAAGATCCACGACGACCGTATCAGTGTCAAGACCGCGGATCGCGGGTGCGATGGAGCGAAGGCAGTCGCCAATCTCGAGTCCATACGTGCTGCGCAGTCCCGGTATCACGCGGAGGCCCGGCCGATCGGGCACCGGGATAGCCTGTGCATCGAGCACACTCGCGGTGACTGGCCGGTCCCCGAAACAGTTTGCGAGACCGCGGTCATCGAGGCGCAGGTACAGCAGATCCGCGACGGTACCGCCCTCCATGTCGCAATCGATGAGCACGACTGATCTCCTGGCCGACAGGGACCAGGCGAGGCTGGTAGCCCACGAAGTCGAAGTCTGTCCGGAGCGAGTGGTACAGACACCGAGAAGCAGACTCACGGTGTTGCGGTGCCTCCCGAGAGCCCCCCGCACGCAGTTCCGCAGAGAATTCCGATGGCTGTGTCGGCACTCAGCGGCGCCGGTGCCAGCTGTGCGCCGGGGGCTGTGAGCGCAACGTGTAAGGCGACATTCGAGGCACCGATGGCGATCCACGCTGCTTCGTCGGCGACGGGCACCAGCACCGTAATCGAACTGCCGGATATCGTGTTCACGACCAGGTCATGACCAATCAACACTTGTTGACCAGTCGGCAGAGCAGCGAAGACGTCGACGTTCTGTCCCGCCACTAGAGGCGGCGAATCCTCGACGGTGATGGCGATCTGGGATTCGGCGGAGGCGGAAATCAGATCATCGCTTCTCAGGATGTCGTTGGTCGCGAGGCTTCGTACGAACAAGGCGTGAAATGTTGATGGACCGTCGACTTCGAAGTTGTAGTCGCCGGAGCCTGAACGAACCTGAACGAGTTCTACGTCGTCCTGGCTAAAGGGAGCTCCGGCGGTGACGTCGTGCGTAACCACCCATACGGACGCCATCTGCGTCGCGTTCATCTGCTCGGTGTAGACGATCACGGCGAGCACGGCAACGATCACCGCGCTGAAAAACAAGGCAGCAGCGAGTCTTCTACGACTCATTCGGTGCACCCCTCCCTGAGAATCCCCCCGCCGCCAGGCACAGCCCAGCATAGGGCAATAGGGGAAGGGCCGTTGCGAACAAGATCACGGAGGTGCCGAACCCCAGCAGCGCAGCCCCGTTTGGTCATGCGGATCCGGGTACCCGGGCGGCAGGTCCGGACAGGGGTCGACGGAACGTCCATCCTCGAGCACTTCGAAGTGAAGGTGATCGCCGGTGGCACAACCGGAATCACCTTCAAAGCCGATCGGCTGGCCGACGCTAACCGTGGCGCCGTCAGCTGCCACGAAGCCGTCGAGATGTCCGTAGAGGAAGGTTCTGTCGCCGGCATCGAGAACGCCGTACGTCCCGAGACCACCACTCCGACCGGGCGGGTAGAGGCAAGCGACCGGACTGCCCTGGGCACGGTGGAAGACACCGTCCGCCACTGCGATCACGAGAGTTCTCAGGTGGGCACACGATATCAATGCCGGTGTGCGGATGCTCCCACGGCGTGTCGCCATATCCCTGGCTGACGTAGAGCTTTGGGCAGTTGATGGGCGCTCCGACCACCACGCCAGTCAGCGCGCTACACGGTTCTGACGCTTGCGTTGGGCACGATTGACTGGTGCTCAGGCCGAAGAGCGAGACGGCAGTTGCGACGAGCGCGCTTCCGACAGAAAGAGCGACGACGCCAGCGATCAGAACGCATGCTCCACAACCGGCGCACGACGTGAGGCAGCACGATCTGGAGTGGCGGCCGCCGCGTCCAGAGCTCCCGCCCGCGAGGGCGGACGTCAGCGCGCGGAAAGATCGACCCCTTGCGAGCGCAGCCCCGAGTGCTGCTGGAAATGCCACCGTTTCAGCCGGCTACAGTCGTCGCTGCCTGCGATCGCGGCTCCGGAGACGAGTGGGCAAGTGCGAGCAGTGCCGGCCCCGCCACGATGGAGACAACGGTGCGCTCGCCGCCGGAGAGGAGGACCGCCCGTCCCTGGACGGGTGGATTGACTGCTGCAACCTCGTCTTCGGAGAGGCCGAACACATCCCGGACATCGGTGAGCGCTGCCTCTTCCACCCCGAGAATGAGTTTCGTCGCTGCTGTAGCGACAAGCGTTCGCCCCAGGTCGGTGCCGACGAAATCATGGACCTGCTGTGAGCACATCCAGACGCCGGCGCCGTGCTTTCGCGCTTGCCGGACGAGCTGACCGAGGACTTCTCCGGCATCTGGGTCGATCGTGATGCGATGTGCCTCATCGACCACGACGATGAGGCGCCGATGGTCACGGCCGAGCGCAGCCAGCACCGCCGTCAGCACCACGGCGAGCGCGGGCGTGAGATCCGCGGCGTAGGTCAGCGCAAAGGTCCGGAGGCCAATGGACACCGGGCGGTCGCCGACACGAAATGTGGACGGGCGGTCGAAGACGCTCGCCCGATCCCCTTGGGTGAACCGGCGAAGCCGTGCCGTGATGACCCGGCATCGATCCCTCTCGCGTCGGGTCAGCGCCTGCGTGGCAGACGTCGTCTCGATAAAGGCCACCAGGTCATGAATGACCGGCTCGTCTTCCGGACGCTTCCCGTTCCATTCTCGGAAGAACGCAGCGATCTCGCCGTGGACCCACCCTTGGTCCTCGTCCGGGAGGCGCCGGATCGGACGGCCATCCTTGACTCCCTTCTCGTCCCCCGCCATCACGCTCAGCACCGGGAGCAGGAGGCTTGCCGCGAGGTCCGGGGCGACGTCGCAGCCAGGAGCAAGCGGATTCAGCGCATCCTCACCCAACTCGAAATGGAGTCCACCGATGGAGTTCATCACCCGCCGGTACTCCGAGTCGGGGTCGATGACCACGGCCGATGCGCCTTCCATCACATGTCGAACGAGCATGGTTTTCGCAGCCACACTCTTGCCCGATCCAGAGCTGCCAACGATCACTGCGTTGTGGTTTGGCCGACTCCAAATGGAGAGGTATGCAGGAGCGCCAGTGAGCTGGTTGATACCGATGAGTGGCTGCCGTTGATCAGCGAAGGGCGTCCCCAGCGCCGGAACCAGGCAGGCGGCGACCGAGTCTGAGGTGAGTTGCAGACTTCGTCCGAGCGGCGCGCCGCCGGGCGTTACAGCCAGCGACGGCAGAAACCCAGGCGACGATGGATGCACCGTCTCGAACCCCTGGCCGCGTAGGAGGCCATCGAGACGCTCGGCTGCTTCTGCGGTCCTGGCCAGCACCGGGTCTCGTACGGCAAAGCTGAGAGCGATACGGCACGGAATGAGCTGGCGCTGCGCGATCGCCGCGAGGGCGGCCGTGGTATCGGCGAGCGCAATCTGATTGTCGATAGCATCGTTCCCCTCTCGCGCGGTATAGCGCTGCAGCGCCGCCCGACGGTCGAGCACAGTGCGGGCAACTCTTGCGTCAACCGGGAGCACATGCAGGCTTGCGTACCCTTTGACGCGGCTCCGGATAAGCGCATCGACGACAGACCCCGAATGGACGGTTGCGGGGAGGCGCGTCGCGGTGAGGACGATCTGGAACTCATCGCCGATCCGGACCACGCCAGAGGCGCTGACAGCGGAACTCGCCGAGCTGAGAGCAGTATTGAGGAGCAGCGCGGCGATGTCATCGCGATCAGCAATTGACGCTACGAGGCCCAATCCGGGTGCGGTCCGCAATGCCGTCAGCAGAGCTCGCGCAGCGTCGTCATGACTTGCCTCGAGCGCGCGTGGAAGGCGGGTTGCGCGGCTCAGCCAGGGAATGCCGTCGGAGGCAGCGAGCCCAGGGGCGAGCACAACATAGTGTCGGAGCCCGAGACTCTGTTCGGCGACCTTGCCTGCAAGATCTCGCTCGAGTTCGGCCAGCCTGGTCGCCGGCCACCCCTTGATGCGCTCGTCAAAGGCGATCTGCGCACGACGGCTGTCGAAATTGCTCACGATGCTGACGAGTTGCGCCGGACAATCAACAGCGAGGAGCCATTGCGTCAGCGTTGAACACCAGCGCGCATGCGATTCACTGGTAGGTGACCCCCCGGGCCCTTCGATCACGAGGATTCCCCGAGCACCGCCAGGATTCATCCGGATGACTCCGGCATCGGCACTGCTTACCGTCGGGAGCGCGGTGAGATTCCGAAGGGATCGAAGCGGCCTCGGCCAACGGGTCTCGCGCCGGATGCGTGACACCTGCATCGCGTCGCCCGTCCACTTCACCGACGCGCGGGATCCCTCGCCGTCAAGAACGGTCGTTGTCAGAACACGTCCGGCGAGTCGATACAGGAGCCAAGTACCCATCCAGATCCCATCACGCATGGGCGCAGCGACGGTGAAAGCGAGCATCAGTACCGCGATCGCGAGGCCGAGACGCGACCCGACAGAAACTGCACTCAAGCCCATGCACAGGAGCGCAAGGGGTGTCGCGGCAGTGATCAGGATGAGCGCGCGCAGCGGTACAAGCACTGGTCCGAAGGGGACGCGGATCTGAGCGTCTACAGCGAGAGGGACGCGGACGCCGCTCACGCGATTCCCGCTTCTATCGGCGGGAGTCCGGCACCGGTGCCGAGGTCGCCAGTTCGTTCCGCCCCTGCACCAAGCCACTCCGAGAGGAAGTCACTCGCAAAGGCTGCCTGCTGGCGCGGCGCGGTTCTATTCCACGCAAGCTTTGCGCGGTCGCCCGACGACACCGAACCGTATGGCTGGTCACGGGTTGCAGCTCCTATCAATTTGGTGTTCCCGGCGCCGAAGGCGTTGAACGCGTGCTGAGAAAACAACTTCTCTGCTCCGGCAACAGCGCTTTGACCATCTGCTCCCAGTGACCGCGCCATGTCGGGCGGGCCGCCAGCTGCGAGCAGGTCGGAACCCTGACTCATCGCGGCGGAACCGCTCGCAAGGCGCGTGTGCGAGTCTGGCGAGCCGGGGTTCAATCCCTGAGCAGCAAGACCCACTCGCTTCATGAAGTTCACCGCCGAGTTCCCACCGTCTCGATTCGCTCCAAGTGCCTCCGCCATGAAGCCGGCGGACGACAAACGATGCACCGGAGCCACCATCGTGGCGACTCCAGCGGCAAACCCCGCCAGGGCGCTGCCGTGGCTGAAGCCACGCCACGTCAGATGGTGGATCATCTTGCCAGCGAACCAGAGACCTCCACACATCACAACTACGGCAAGGAGTGGCCCCACCACAGCCGCCGAAACGACGTGTGAGGCAAGGGTCAAACTCAGTGCGATTGCCATCCCGAGCACGAGCGGAGTCAGGAGAACACTGCCGAGAAGGTCGAGCCACCAGTGAAAGAAGCGATTGTTGGAGTCAAACACCGCACTGGCGAGACACAGTGGCGCAGCCACGATACAGAACCCCAGCATGACGGTGCGCACGATCATCAAGAACGCCGCATACAAAATCAGGATGAGGAGTGGAATCCCTCCCAGGACCACCGCCACCATGTCGTTGCTGGCATGGGCGAGGACGCCATAAACATGACTGAACCAACCTTGACCTGGTTGAGCTCCGTTCAGAAGCGACGCGTGCAGAATGAGGCCTATCACGGCGCCGGAAATTGCTATCGACGCGTCGACGCACCACACGATGGCGGTGTATCCGAGGCTGACGTTCGTTCCTGGGATGCCGATCACGGCAACCGCTAGGAGGTAGCGTGGCAAGACCGAAAGGATCGTGTCCATCGAGCCGGTGCGATGGTCGGCGAGAGCACGGATGACGCGTCCGGCAGCCGCCACCGCTGCGATCATCAACGCTGGCGGGATCATCCCTCTATACAGCGACTCATAAATCTGCGAGGAGTTCCACTGCTGCCCCGGCTCGCCGATCGTCCCAAGGAACCATGTCTGGAGCTCCGGCGGAAACAGCGTGGTCGTGAGCCAGTTGACTCCGTCGGCGATGAAGTGACCCGTGTCGAAGAAGAACCGAAAGAACTGGGTGAGGATTGTCAAGGCGCCGCCGAGAACATTCAATACCGCGCCGCCAGCATCGTAAGCGCCATGGAAGAAGCCGGCGACGTTCTGTAGCCACGTCACCGGGTTCCACCAACTTCCCGCCCCGCTTCCCACTCTCGATGTCCCTGAGTATCTCAGCGAGAGTCGATGCGCCGCATCGCGCCCACGCGAGGAGGGGACTCAACGATCGCTTCCTCGATGCCGATGACACGCTGCTCGAGCGGTCGCATTTGGGAATCGCCGCGCATGATGCCAACATCGCGACGCCGCGGGACGATGCTCCGATGTCTCGCCAGCGGAATAGAGAGTAGGTACACTTCGGTACTCATCAGCCGACGCCCGAAATCGACTTCACGAGCTGCAGGACCAGGATGGCGCCCCCGCCCTTGGTCACCATATCCACCATGAAAGAACCCCCACTTTCGCGGTGCTCCATCATTTTGTGGATGCCGGAAATGGCGACGGCCGCTGGTATGAGAAATTGCGCCGACGTCAGGAGTGGATTGGCAACACGCGCGAGGACCTGCTGCGAAAGTGGGTCAACCGGTGACGCGGCGCTCAATGCGACGAGCCAGTGGATCGTTGCAGTGACGGCAATTACCAGCATGGCGGATGCTCCTCAACCCTCGGTGTAGCTAGGCCGCTCGGGGCCTGGGGCTGAACTCTAGGAGCCGAGCGCGGACAGCCTCGGGACATTGCGTCGAGCCCTTGAGTACCAGCCGATCCAGGACGTGGTGGGAGACAAGCCCGTGCGTCCTCGGGCGCGCGGCAGGCAAGCCGCGAGCCCGAGTGGGCGCTAGAACTGCAACGTCTAGAAGGGGGTCCCGAGACGGATCTCCGATCGCGCCGGGCGTTCGGCTCTACCGGACGCGATAGCGAGGTGCACGATGGCCACCCACGCGGGGAACAGAGCCTGATGGGGCAGAATCTGGAGACCGACTTCGTTTACACACCGGGTTCACGGAGATTCCTGATGTTCACGAGCATTCTGGTTGGCATCGATCGGTCCGAGCACGCGCGCGTAGCGCTCTCGCAGGCAGTGGACATCGCGCGCACTCAGCACGCGTCACTCACCGTCCTCGTGGCATACAGCACCTTGATGCCCTGGGGACCGGTCGCACCCCTGCCCCAGAGTGCTGTCGACGAATTCGTCGCCGGCGTTCAAGGCGAAGCTCAAGCCATCGCCGATGAGGCGAGGAGCACCATCCCAGCCGAGCTGAACGCCAAGATACTCGTGGTGGATGCGTCGCCGGCCGAGGCCCTCCTCGACCAGGCCGCCGCTGGCAAACACGACCTCATCGTGGTCGGCTCGAGGGGACGAGGCGATGCCGAATCATTCCTGCTCGGCAGCGTGAGTCACGCGGTGCTGGGTCACAGCCGGGTCCCCGTGCTGATCGTCCACGTGCCTTCTGTGGAACGCGTCCCCGAGGATCGCTAGCGACCAGAGGTACCGATCGCGCCGAGCGCGGGTGGCACTCGAAACACAAGCGAAATGTTCCTGGCTGACGCTGGTGCGGATGTCCATCCATGGCTCACTCCGAGCCAGGCACCAGGAGGCGCGGATCAATGGCTGACCTATCCATCAGGAATCTCGGCATCGGGCTGGCCAGTTCGATACTGGCCGGAGCGATCTCTGTAACCGCAGCGGCGGGGGTCGCGGCGAGCGCCCGGTCCTCCGCTCAAGGGTCATATGTCTACACCGAGAGCAACCAGACGGCTGCGGACGGTGGCAACGCCGTGCTGGCGTACTTGGTTGCCGCGGGTGGCGCGTTGACCTCTATCGGCAGTTTCGCGACCGGCGGCGATGGCACCGGCAGCGGGCTCGGCTCGCAAAGTGCAATCACGCTCGCCGACGGCGGGCACGCGCTTCTCGTCGTCAATGCGGGCTCGAACACGGTGTCGTACTTCCGGATCCTCTCGGACGGAACGCTGTGGTTGGTCGACGCGGCACCCTCGCGCGGAACTGATCCCGTGAGCGTCACCGCCCATGGGCACTGGGTTGATGTCCTGAACCAGGGCAGCAATACAGTTGCCGGCCTTGTGCTGACGGGATCCGCACTCGTGCCCTCGTCGCACGACGCTGTTCCGCTCTCTTCGGCTGCCAACACGCCCGAGCAGATCGGATTCACACCATCCGGCTCGCACGTCATCGTCACCGAGAAGGTGAGCAGCAGCATCGATACCTTCAATGTCACCGCGGACGGCCGCCTCGTCGGGCTACGCCATACCGCGTCGACAGGCACCGCCCCGTACGGTTTCGGGTTCAGTGCCGGCGGCGAGGCGATTATTTCCGACGCCGGTGGCGGCGCGGGTGGGGTCAGCGCAGCAACGTCGTATCGAGTCGGCGCCGTCGGCGTCCTGCATCCCATCAGTGAGGTCGGTGAATCCCAAGCAGCAGCGTGCTGGCTCGTGGTCAACGGCCCTGGTGATCGTGCCTACCTGGCGAACGCGGGATCGGGCACCGTCTCGTCGTACAACATCGGGCCTGGCGGACGGCTCGTACTGCGATCCGCCGTTGCGGCCACTGTTGGCGTGCACCCGATCGACGAGGTTCTTGGGGGCGGCTGGTTCTTCGTCCTCACCACAACCGAGATTGCTTCGGCACCGATTACGGCCGGTGGCGACCTCGGGGCCGTCAACGAATCGGCTGCAAGTGGCCTTCCCGCTGCGGCTAGCGGACTGGTGATCGCCACCGTCTAAGCCGGGAGCTACAGAGACGCTCCGACCCAACACCTGGATGCCGTGCGGTATCGCGCCGCACGGCATCTCGGCGACTTTCGCAGAATGGTGAGCTATGACCATGGAATCCCCGTCGTCTCAGGGGCCGACGATCCGGGCTGGTACCCTGCCTGGTCGAGGCGAGACGACAGCCCTCGGGTCGCCAATCCTCGTAGTGGAAGACGATCAGACGACCTGCGATGTCGTCCGGGCGTACCTCGAGAGCGCGGGGCATCGCGTGGTTGTGTGCCGCACCGGCGGGGAAGCCTTCACGTTTGTCCACCAAACTCAGCCTCGCTGCGTGATCCTGGACGTTATGCTTCCTGGCAAGGACGGATTTGCGATCTGCGAGGAGATCCGAAAAGCCGGATCGATTGTTCCGATCTTGTTCCTGAGTGCGCGCAGCGACGAGCCGGACCGCGTAGGCGGACTTCGCGTCGGGGCCGATGATTACCTCGTCAAGCCATTCAGCCCTCGAGAGCTCGTCGCACGAGTCGAAGCACTCCTCCGCCGGTCGGAGATCGGTCCGCAGCCCCCTACCGTGATCCGGCTAGGCAACGTCGAGCTCTCGACGACACAACATGAAGTGGCGGTCGATGGGCGGCACATCGCGTTGACGCACGTAGAGTTCGGACTCCTCGTGGCGATGATCGAGCGGCCCGGGTGGGTGCTCACTCGGAGCCAACTCATCGACCGGCTCTACGCGGGTGACCGGCTTCCGGCGCTGGAGCGAACAGTCGACGTTCACGTGTTCCGTCTTCGCGAGAAGCTCGCCGCTGCACAAGCCACGGCAGTCGTCGTCACCATCCGTGGTGTGGGATACAAGCTCACTGCCGAGGACCATTGATTATGGCGCGCGTCTCGACCCGGCGAACGTGGGTGTGGCTACTGAGTCGATGGAGCGCGCTGGGACTTCGATGGCAACTCGTCGCGCTCAACGTCGTTGTCATCGCAGCGACGATCCTGCTGATCATCGTGTTGATGCACAACATCGCCCAACAGCAGTTCATGGTCATCATGCACGCCGCGGGACAGCCTGTGGATCCTGCCGCAGGACAGCGCGCCTACGATGCAGCTGTCGAAGCTCAGATCTACCCCACCATTGCCGTCGCCGCTGTCGTCGCCCTGGGGTTCAGCTTTCTGGCAGTAACGCTGGCGCTCAGGCCCTTGACAGCAGTCAGTGAGGCGACGAGGCGGATGGCGCGAGGCGCTACACCTGCCATCATCGAGACGAGTCGTCGTGATGAGATCGGCGGTGTCGCGGACTCCGTCAATGCGCTGGCGCAATCCCTGCACCGCCTCGAGGAATTGCGCCGGCAGGTCACCAACGATGTCGCTCACGAGTTGCGGACACCCTTGCACAATCTGCTCGGACTGATCGAGGGAATGCGCGACGGCATCATCCCAGCCTCGCCCGCACGACTGCAACAGGCACATGGAGAGGTGGGGCGTCTCGTTGCGCTGGTAGAGGATTTGCGCGGACTCTCCGACGCGCAATTGGCAAGCGATCGGATGACTCGCGAACCGTTGAACGTGGAGTCAATCGTGCGGCAAGTCGTGGCTGGATTCGTCGCCAGCATGTCTCGGCGCGGTCTCACGTGCGAGATCGAGGCGTCAGAGAAGGATCTGGTCATTGAAGGAGACGCCGGCAGGCTCGGTCAGATCGTCGGCAACATCGTGGACAACGCGATCCAGTATGCAAGGGCGCACAGCGTCATTCGGATTACACTCGCCCGTCCGGGCCCGTCCGTTCGTGTGGCTACCCACAATGTCGGTGCCACAATCGATGACTCCTCGCTCCCCCATATTTTCGAACGGTTCTTCCGAGCGGACCCCAGTCGAACACGCGGCAGCGGTGGCGCCGGCATTGGTCTCGCGATCGTCAAGGAGCTGGTTACAGCCCACGGCGGGGAGGTCGGCGCAAGCAACGAGGCCGAAGGAGTCACCGTCTGGTTCGAGCTACCGCTCTGGGAACACGACCCGGAACACGCGGTTCGCACCGACCCCGCACGCACAGTCACATCCCTCGACGCCGCCAGCAGAGCGTAGACGCGGCCCCGCGCCAAGCCTGTCGTCGCCATCGGAAGCGAGCTCGGTCACGCGAAGCGCGCCCCGGCCTCACTCCTTCAGAGGTGGATCCGGCGCCCGGGGATGCCAGCGCACGACAGGAATCGGCGCGACCGATTTGATCTGACCGTCGTCCCCTCGGACGAGTTCCCACCCACCCTCGTGCACCAACCAGTGGTGGCGAAGACACAGGAGCACAAGATTCTTGAGGTCAGTCGGACCGCCGTGGGCCCAGTGCTTGATGTGATGCGCCGCCGTCCACGACCCGGGACGATCGCACCCCGGCCACTCACATCCGCCGTGGCGCGCATGCAGCGCGCGCCGAGTGGGCGCGGAGGGCAGCCGGCGTGCGCGACCAACGTCGACCACCGCCGAGTCCGCGCCGAGAAGAACGCGGGTCACGCTCGCGTCGCATGCGAGACGTTGCACAGTCGGCGCAGCGATCGGTCCCGCCCGCTCGAGCATCCCCGCCGGAGCACCAGCCGACCCGACAAGCGTCTCCAAGGTGGTGGTGACCTGCAGGTGTGGGCGCTGACCGCCGACGCGCGGCAGGACAGCCTCATCCAGCGCGTGTCCTGCGAGCTCGACGAGAGCATCGGCATACCGCCGATCGCGCGATCGATCGTCGTCGCTCCCGGCCCGGCGCGCGAGCGGGTCGAGTGCCGTGCAGATCGTCGCACCGCCGACTGCATCGAAGAATCCCTTGATGAAGACCGACCCGCCCTCACCGGTGCGCACCTCGAGCGTCCGATATTCGACATCCTTCCGCTGTTCGGCCTGGAAGGCCTCAGCGTCATGTGCATGCCGGACATGCGCGCAGTCCGCCCGAAAGCGACTCAACTCGTGGTTCATCGCCTGCTGTAGCAGCGGGTGCTCCTCGAACGTCGTCGCAGTGGGCGATTCGTGGAACGCCCGCGCCGTACTCGCCATCAATGCCAGGTGTGCGAATCCGAGCTTGCCGTCCTCGACCGCCGCAACGCTCTCAGCGAGCACGTCCGCATGCGACCCGACCGCAATCGCGCTCGCTGCGGCGGCGGCCGTCATCCCGCACTCAACGCGCAGCCATTGGACGGGGCTGAGGCAGCCCTGCCACTCCTCCTCCTCTGCGTCGGCGAAGACACTAGCGACGGTGGCGAACTCCAACTCAATCCGATCGATGATCGTGCGCAAACGGCTCAGATCGTCACGCAGCGCCTCAGGTGCCTCCGCGCGCGTGCGCTGCCGAAGGCAGTCGACTGCCGACGCGAGACGCCCGACCTCGTCATCCCTCCCCTGATCATCGCCAGCGCGACCATACATTTCTGTAGCATACACTAATCCGTGTAGTTATCCAGCCCGCGCCCACGCGAAGAGCGCTCCCGGAGGAAAACCCGCGCACGCCAGGAACCCCCGAAGAAACAACCGCAGGCCCGCCACCTCAAGCCCGGAGGGCTAAACGGCCGGCTCAGCCACCTCAGTGCGAACGACACGCGCTGCAGACGGCCGCGCCGGACTTCCCCCGCGCAGCCACGAGGCCGTCGCACCAACCAACATCATGATCACCGAGAACGCAAACGTGATGTGCATCCCGACGATGAACGGGTTGCTGATCAGGTTCGGGAAGAACGTGTGGCCGGAGAGGTACGCGGCCTGGCTCGCACTGAGCGTGTGCAGCGAAGGACCGAGCAACGTCGTTATCGGGTTGTACCCGAGGAAGGCCGCGAACAGCGATCCAACGGGCGGCAGATTCGCCACCTGGTGCGCGACCGTCGTGGACACGCCGTGCGCGGTAACTCCGGTAAAAAGCGTCGACGGCAACGTCGAGCTGAGCCCGGCGATCATCAGCGAGAAGAAGATGCCGATCGACAGCGTCATGCCGCTGTTCTGAAATGTCGCGAGCATGCCCGACGCGACGCCGCGGCGATCGGCCGGCACCGAATTCATCACGCCTGCAGTGTTCGGCGCAACGAACATGCCCATCGACACACCAACCAGGAACAACAGCAGGGCAAAGGGCAGATACGAGAAGTCTGCGGGCAGCAACATCAGCAGTCCGAAGCCGGCCGCCGAGAAGACCATACCCGCCGACGCGAGCCCGCGAGATCCGAGCCGGTCGGAGAGGAATCCCGACGATGGTCCGCCGACCAGGAACCCGGCCGTCAACGGCAGCATGAAAATCGCTGCCCAGAATGGCGTCGAACTCATAGCTGTATCCGTGCAGGGGCAACCAGATGCCCTGCAACCAGATGATGATCATGAACATCAGCCCGCCGCGCCCGATCGAGCCCAGTAGCGCGGCGACGGTCCCGAAGGTGAACCCGCGAATGCGGAACAGGCTCACGCGGAACATCGGCTCGGCGACCCGGGTCTCGACGACGACGAACACCGCCAGCAGAGCGGCGCCCCCGATGATCGCAAGCAGGACCGATGGATTCGTCCAGCCCATCGAGTGGCCGCCGTACGGCTGGATCCCGTACGTGATGCCGACAAGCACCGACACCAGACCCACGGCAAAGAGCACGTTGCCCCACCAGTCAACGCGCGACCGCTTCACGACTCCGGTCTCGCGCAGTTTGAGATACGCCCACGCGGTCCCGAACAAGCCCACCGGCACCGACACGAGGAACACGAGGTGCCAATCGGTGGTGCTCAGCAGACCGCCGACAATCAGACCGATGAACGACCCGGACACCGCGGCAACCGCGTTGATCCCGAGCGCCATGCCGCGCTCCTTCTGCGGAAACGCGTCGGTGAGAATCGCCGTCGAGCAGGCGAAGATCATCGCGCCGCCAACGCCTTGAACCAGCCGGAACAGGATCAGCTCCAGAGCTGCACTCGGTCCCGTTGAGAACACCAGCGAAAGCAAAATCGACCCGACTGTGAAGACAAGAAAACCCAGGTTGTACAAGCGGACTCGGCCGAACATGTCGCCGATGCGCCCGAGGCTCACGACCAGTACGGCCGTGACGACCATGTATCCCATGATCATCCAGAGCAAATAGCTGACATTGCTCGGGACGAGCGGATTCAGCTTGATGCCGCGGAAGATCGCCGGCAGCGAGATGAGCACGATCGACGAGTTGACCGTCGCCATGAGCATGCCGACGGTCGTGTTGGAGAGCGCGACCCACTTGTAGTGAGGCCCGACCTCACCGTGCTTGCGCGAGATCTTGGGTGCGGGAGCCGGGGCCTCGGTTGTGGTCACGCGGCCGGCTGTGCCTGCTTTTCGAGCTCGCGGCGCTCGCGCTCGCGTTGCCACATCCGTACGCTCTCGAGGTCGAGCGGCATCCGGTCCCGCTTCAGCTCGCCGACGTTGGGATTGCGCGCCATCCAGGCGAAATGCTGCCACAGATCCACTGCAGCGTCATCGTCGGGAATCGCGCTGATGATCGGGCCGAACATCTGCGGACCATTCCCCCCGTCGAGCACGATCGTCGGCACGCCGAATGCCTTGTGCACGGACACCGCCTCATCGTGCTCGCGCTGCACCGCCTCCCACGTCGAAGGATCAGCGAGCGCCTGCTGGAGCAATTCCGGCTCGACGCCGGCCTCACGCAGCGCCCCTTCGATCACCGCGTGGTCATCGAGCGAGAGTCCCCGCTGATGACGCGCGTCGCTCAGCGCCTTGTAAAACGCACCGACCGCGGCGTTGCCGTGTGCGGCGCGGACGGCGATGGCGGTGCGGAGCGACGGCGCGGACCCGGTGTCTGCAGCCGCCCGCCCCTCGTCACCACCGTTGACGATGCCCAAGGAGAACACGCGCCATTCGACATCGAGCACACCAAGTTCATCGAGACGTCTCGCCCAGCGGGACGTTTGATAGCACCACGGGCACAGCGGGTCGAAATAGAAGCGAATGTTCTCAGCCATCGTCATGTACCTCAGATGTCAATGCTACGCGGTCGCTCCCGCTGCAGCCCCGGCGGTAGCAGCATCGGCTTCGGCCGGCTTGTCCTGACCGAGCTCACCGTCGATCTCGAGCTTGACCTTCTCGCTCACGAGGAGACCGCCGCCACCGAGCGGGACGTTCCAGTTGAGACCCCAGTCTGCACGGGTCATGATGCCGGTCAGCGTGCCGCCGACCTTGGTATTGCCGTACGGGTCCTGGACGACGCCGCTGTGCTCGTAGTCGAGGACCAGCTCGTGGGTGATGTCCTTGATCGTGAGGTCACCGGTCACCTTGAAGTGGTCGCCCTCGGGCGCAATCGACTTGAGCTTGAAGACGATCTCCGGGTACTTCTCGACATCGAGGAAATCCGCGCCCTTCAGATGCCCGTCGCGCATCTCGTTATTCGTCGTGATGCTGGCGGACTTGATGGTCACGGTGCCACTGCCGGTCGTCGGATCGTTGGGATCGTCGAGCTCGAGAGCGGCGGTCACGTCCGTGAAGCTCCCACGGACGGTGGCGACACCGAGGTGCTTCGCGCTGAAGCTGACTGCGGTGTGATGCGGGTCAGAACTCCACGTCATTGCGTGTACTCCTTGAGTGCCAGGAGTGCCCCGGGCGGCCTCGGACAACAATCTATCCGGTAACCACATCATGAAATAAAGTGCTATACTTTGTCAAGTGAGATTCGAACCCAAACTTCACTCGGCCGCAGGTTAAGATCTGCGGAGGGATGGAGGAACGACCACATGGACGCTGAACGCGACTACTGCCCGGTTCACGAAGCGATACAGATCCTTCAGGAGAAGTGGACGATGCACATCGTCCGCGCCCTGCTGGACGGACCGCTCGGCTTCAACGAGCTTGGCCGCGCAGTCGGCGGTTGCAACCCCGCGACGCTCAAGGTCCGCCTCGACCGCCTCGAGGATGTCGGTCTCCTGCGCCGCACCGTCCATTCACAGATGCCGCCGCGGGTGTCGTACGAGCTCGCCCCCGCGGGGGTCGACCTGCAACGCGTGATCGACGCCATCGATGCGTGGGCGCGCGAGCATCTGGCCGATGTTCGTGCGAGCGCCGGTGACGAGGAGCTGGCGGAAGCTGTCGTCTGACCGGGCGATCGGGTTCCGTCGCCGGGCCGCGCTCGCCGGCGTCGCAGCGCTCGCGGTCGCGTGCGGATCGACGTCACGGCCCTCTCCGAGCGCCACGTCGCAATCCACTCCCACACCAACCGTGGTCACCGCGACGCCGACCGCCAACGCCTGCGTTGCGCCGCCCAATCAGCCGGCCCCGAGCGGCACCATCCCCGCCAACTACGCGACCGCGCTGGCGTTCGCGCCCGACGGCCGCCTGTTCTGGGCGCAGCGCTCCGGCACCATCCGCGTCTGGCAGAACGGCGCTTCCAAGGTCTTCGCGACCGTGCGGACCGTCACCACGGAACGCAACGGCAGCTACAGCGAGCGCGGACTCCTCGGCCTCGCGATCAGCCCGTCATTCACGACGGATCGTTTCGTCTATGCGTTCTACTCCGACGCCAAGTACACGACGCAGCATGTCATCCGCTGGTACGACTGCGACGGCACCGGCACGCACCCGACAATCATCGCGACGTTCCCCGCGGGAAACGACTGCTGCCACAAGGGTGGCCGGATTGCCTTCGGACCGGACGGCAAACTCTACGTGACGCTTGGCGATGAGCACGACGCACCGAGCGCACAGAACGTTGACGACGTGCGCGGCAAGGTGCTGCGCTACAACCCGGATGGCACCATCCCGTCGGACAACCCGTTCGGAGCCAACAATCCCGTGTGGGCATATGGGTTTCGCAACCCGTTCGGTATCGCGTTCTCACCCACCGGCCAGCTCGCGATCACGATGAATGGTCCCTCCGGCGATGCCGGAAGCCCGGGCACGGGATACGACACGCTCTATCTGAACGTGACGCGCGGCGCGCATTACCAGTGGCCCGACTGTTACGGCTACAGCCACCCTCTCGCCTCTTCGACATGTGGTGGCGGCCAGGCTCCGAACTGGAGCAGCGAGTCGAGCACGTACGTCCCCACGGGAGCGACCTTCGTTGACGCGGATGGTCCTTCCGGCTACGCCGGACACCTCGTCTTCTGCACGTACGACAAGGGTATGGCGATCGTCACTCCCGGGAGCCCGCACGCCACCGTGCGTCTGGGACCGTCGGGGTGCCGCTTCGACGTCGTCGAAGGCCCGAACCACGCCCTGTACTACTCGGATGAAACGCATATTTATGAGTTGGCGTAAAGCTGGCACGCGGGGTCCGTCGAAATGGCGCCGGCCTCAACGCGCACGGTTCGGCTACGGGCGCTGGATCCCCGACCTGACATCAGCCCCTAACGATTGCTTTGATTGGCGTTTTTGAGCTGAACGGCGGCCATTCGCAGCCCCTGTAAAGCACTCCAAACACCCGCGCAGTGTCACCAAGTCGAAAGGTTCGCGCTCCTAACCTCCATGTGGACGAACCCGAGGAGGTTTGCGATGCATCAGGACAACTTCACCGACACTCTCTCGTCCGAAGATCAGCCGCAGCGTCGGAGCTTCGGCGGGCTCGGCCGCGGTCCCGCTGCGCTCCTCCTGGCCGCGGGTCTGCTGATCGGCGGCGGCATCGGCGGCTTCGTTGCTGCCAGCGCCGCTCACGCTATTCCAACGGTAACCACGATGTCGTCGCCGGCGGCGTCGCACCCGTGCCCGAACATGGGCAAAACCACCGCGAACTAACTCCGCCGGTCATCGCGGGCAACGGCCCGTCAGTGACCACCCTCGACAGCCTCCCTCCCAAGACGGCTCGCCTCCCAAGGCGAGCCGTCGCTCTATCCGGCGCGACTACGATCACGCGGTGGCCCCACGCGTGCTCCCGGCGGTCGTCTTCACCGCCGGAGCCTCCTCGCTGGCGACGGAGATCTGCGCGACGCGATTGCTGGCTCCGTACTTCGGTCAGTCGACGGTGGTGTGGGCCAACGTCATCGGGCTCATCCTCATCTATCTGTCCGTCGGTTACTGGCTCGGCGGCCGCATCGCCGACCGGCATCCGACCCAGCGCGTCCTCGGACTGATCCTCGTCATCGCCGCACTGTGTACGGCACTGCTCCCCTTCGTGGCGCGACCGTTTCTCAACCTCGCACTGCAGGGTTTCGCGGCGGTGAGCATCGGTACGGTCGTGGGCTCGTTCCTCTCGACACTGCTGCTGTTCTCGGTGCCGGTGACGTTGCTCGGCATGGCGTCACCATTCGCGCTGCAACTCGCGT
The DNA here is from genome assembly GCA_963791435.1 of Candidatus Dormiibacterota bacterium. Taxonomy (GTDB): domain Bacteria; phylum Chloroflexota; class Dormibacteria; order Aeolococcales; family Aeolococcaceae; genus Palsa-851. The sequence continues at coordinate 1,721,236 of CAWBSL010000001.1, read as the reverse complement.
TGACCGACATCGACCGGGCCGGCCGCACGAGTGGGCGGCTCTCATCGCTCGCCACTGTTGGTGCCATCATTGGCACATTCGGATCAGCGCTCGTGCTCATCCCTGGAGTCGGCACGCAGCGCACGCTCCTCAGCGCGGCACTGCTTGTCGCGCTTGTATCGATCCCATTGCTGATGCGCCCGGCGATCATCGCGAGCGCTGTCATCGTGGTGCTGCTCATCCTGCCGCCCGGGCTCGTGAAGGAGACGCAGGGAACCCTCGCCGAGCGCGATACGACTTACCAGTTCATCCAGGTCGTGCGCGAGTCGGGCGGACGCATCGTGATGCGCTTCGACGACGGCATCGCCGATCAGTCCGTGTACCGGGCGGACACTGCGATGACCGGCGGTGAGTGGGACATGCCGCTCGTGGTGCCACCGCTCCTCGGGCGCACCCTCCACAGCGTGCTCGTCATCGGCAACGCCGGCGGCACCACCGCCCGCGGTCTGGCGACCGAGTACCCGGGGATCGACATCGACGCCGTGGAGCTCGATCCCGTGGTCACCCAGCTTGCACGCCAGTACATGGGCCTCGACACGATTCCCAATCTGCATGTCATCACGGCCGACGGACGCGAGTATCTCGAGACGACCGCGAAACGCTACGACATGATCGTCGTGGACGCGTACCGCACCGAGTACATCCCCTTCTACCTCGCCACGCAGGAGTTCTTCTCGCTGATGCGCGCGCACCTCAACTCAGGGGGCGGGATCGCGCTGAACGTCGAACGCGTGCCTGGCAACAACCAGCTGGTCCAGGCGATCGCAGGGACGGTCGCCACCGAGTTTCCGCAGGTGTGGGTCTGGCCGGCACTGCATTTCAATGAGCTGGTCGTAGGTCTCGACGACGCGATACCGACACGGACTGCGCTGGCCGACCGCCTCAACGCGCTCCCAGCGCCCGCGGAGGTCCTCGGCCCGCTCGTCGTGCAGCAGGCGTACACGGTGCCGCCATCTCAGGATCCACTCACCGATGACCGAGCGCCGGTGGAATGGCTGACAGATCGGGCCATCCTTGCCTACATCGCAGGCGGCGGCACACTCGACGAACACCTGCTGCCCACGGCGCCGTGACCGTCGAATGTCATATCCGACACCCGAAATGTTGCGTAGCCACGACTCACACCGCCCGGATGTTGCAGTCAGGCCACGTAGAAAGGCAACGCTTGCATCGTCATGACGTGTTTGATAGTCTTACGACGTTCGGTGGCTTTGCACCGATCCGTGGGGAGTACGGCCTTGAGGGATAGGGGGTTGCGAGCGCTCCTGGGTTCACGCTGAGCCCGGGAGCGCTCTGCGAAATCGAGCAACGCGCCCGATGTCATCCATCCCGAGTCGCGCATACAACTGCTGCGGCCAGTCGTATGGATCCATGCCGAGAAACACCATGCGGCGGTCTGCGGTCAGCTCGAGCGCACGAGTGACGACCGCGCGCGCATATCCCCTGCGGCGGTACTCCGGCACAGTCGCGACGCTCTCGATCTGCGCGATGTCATCGATGCGGTAGACCTCGCAATACGACACGACCATCCCACGCTCGATGACGGCGAGGTGTGTCGTCGGCACGCCTCGAGCCACGCGTTCCTGCTTCTCCCGGACCTGTTCGACAGCGTCGGGGGTGGCCCACGGCTCATCTATTAAGGAGGCCGCGCGCGCCGGCCGCATCGAGATCGCATCCACCGCCCGGACACGTGAGGTGTCGACGGTTCGGTCGACCGGGCGATGTCGCACCATGATGCCGAGCGGCTCATCGAGCCATCCCGCGGCCCGAAAGGCCGCCGCAAGCGCAGCCGACTCCGGACACTCGACGAACTCGACGATGCGATTCGGCAATCCCGCCTGGATCTCATCGGCGGCAGCGGACACCTCCGCCATCGATAGGCCGAATCCCCGCTCCAGGACCACGACGTGGTTGACGTCGTACACCTCAGGAAGGGAGCGCGCCCTGAACCACTCGCCGCCGGCCCAGACACCCTGATCGTCGGCGCCAACCGCCTCGATCCGGCGCGCGTAGCGAAGCGCTTCCGCGAGCTCATCGGCAATCACGGCGTGCAGCCTAGCGGGGAGCCGCCCATTACCACGAGCGCCGTCACATCCCCGCCTTGGGTTGTTGCGAAGAAGGCGATCCGTAAACGATTCAGTTGCATCACACGCGTCGCTTTGCTAGGCTGCTCGTGGGAGACGCGTTCGGAGCGTTGAGCTGTTTGGCTTTCAGCCTCCGCAACAAATCGATCAGGAAGTGTGAATAGGGATGCCGGTTCAACCGGCGGGGACAAAGGAGGCTGTACGTGGCGAACTCGGATAACTCATCCATGCATGAGGGGACGCATCGAACGCGACGGAGTGTGGGTCGCGTGGGCGCAGTTGCGATTGCGCTGGTCCTCGGCGGCACAGCGTCGTTCGTGACGGCGTTTGCGCATCACATCGTGTCCACCACGCCGACGCCGACCGTCGGTGTCGTCGGCACCACACCGCTGGCTGACACAGCGCTCGTCTACGCGGACAACACCCGCACGGTGGTGTTCTTCCTCTGGGCGCCCGGCACCTGCGGTTCTCCGAACGCCACTCCCGTCATGACGGATAGCGAGCCAGTGACAACCCCGACACTCACCGACAGCACCGTGACGTCCGCGACGTACGTGCCCAAGGTCGTCGGCACGTATCAGTGGACCGCGGAGATCACCGTCAACGCGGATGGCAGCATCGAGAACGGTCCCACCGCATGCGGCGATGAGCCGGTGACCGTCAACCAGCACGGTTCTTCGATCAGCACCACGCAGTCGAACGCCAATGGCGCGTCGATCGGCACTGCCATCACCGACTCTGCGCATGTCACCGGCGACAGCCCCACCGGCACCGTGACGTTCTGGCTCTACGGCCCGAACGATCCGAACTGCGCGGTCAGCGAGGTTGCCGGAGCCGGGTCGCTGCAGTCATGGACCGAAAACGTTGATTCGAATGGCAACGCCAGCGTTCCCGCACCCGGATACACGACCAACGCGGACGGCACCTACAACTGGGTAGCCACCTACAGCGGTGACCCCAACAACGTGGGCGCTTCGAGCTCGTGCGGCGCGGAGTCCGTCGTTGTCAGCAAGAACAACACGTCGATCACCACCGAGCAGTCCAACGCGGACGGTGCCACCGTCGGAACAGCCATCAAGGACACCGCGCACGTGACCGGCAACAGCCCGACCGGTTCGGTGACCTTCTTCCTGTACGGCCCGAACGACAAGGACTGCGTCAACAATGCGGACTCCGGCCTCAAGTGGCTGCAGTCCTGGACCGTGACGCTCAACGCGGACGGCAAGGCGTCCGTGCCGGATCCGGGTTACACCACCATGACGACCGGCCGGTATCAGTGGGTCGCGCACTACAGCGGCGATGCCAACAACACCGACGCATGGAGCAGCTGCGGCAACGAGCCCGTGAAGGTCAACCAGGCGTCGCCCACGATCGTGACCGTGGCGTCGTCGGGCGGACCAGTCGGCACCCAGATCCACGACACCGCGCAGGTGTCCGGCGGTGACAGCCCGACAGGAACCGTGACCTTCAACCTGTACTCGCCCAGCAACCCGACCTGCTCGGCCAACGAGGGCGGCAATGGTGCAGTCCAGAGCGTGACGGTCACGCTCGGCTCTGACGGTTCGGCAAGCAGCGCGATTTCGCCGTACACCACCAGCGCGGTGGGCACGTACAACTGGATCGCCGTGTACAGCGGTGACGCGAACAATGCCGGTGCGAGCACCTCGTGCAAGGACGAAATGGTCAACTCCGGCGTGGACCCGTCCGCAATCTCGACGACCGCGTCGGCAGGCGGCAACACCGGAACCGTCATCCACGACACCGCGACCGTCACGGGTTCTTCCAGCCTGACGGGGACCGTGACGTTCAGTCTCTTCGCGCCGAGTGACGCGACCTGCACTGGCACGGCGCTCTTCACCAGCACGGTTGCGCTGGGCGCCGGTGGTGTCGCCACCTCCGCCAACTTCAGCGCAACGACTATCGCCGGCACCTACAACTGGATGGCCAGCTACAGCGGCGACGCCACTGTCTCCGGTTCAACCAGCAAGTGCGGCAGCGAGCCCGTCGTGATCATCGCCCGCGGCGTTCAGGGCATCACCACGAGCGTTCCGGGCACCGGGGCAGCCGGTGGCATCGGTGAGGCTGGGATTGGCCTCGAACTGCTCCTCGGTGGCCTGGCACTCGGCCTGACCAGCGAACTCGTCCGGGAGCGTCGCCGGGCGTAGCAAACCGTCGTACAGACGTTCACAGCCGGATCTCCCCCCGCGCGTTTTGGGGGGAGATCCGGTATTCTCATGTACTGGTCTCGAGCCGCTCGCTGCTGGCTCACAGAAAGGAAAGAGGTCGTTTACACATGACTCGTCGAATCATTGTGGGTATCGGGTTGGCACTTGTTGCCGCCGCGGCAATCCCGTTTGGCCTCCCGCGCACGGTCGCGGCATCAACTTCCAGCTACAGCATCCTCGCGTTTTCGCCGAACCCCGTCGCCCAGCCGGGGTCGCTTGGGCTGTCGGGTGTGGTCGACATCTGCGTACAGCCTGAGTCGAGTCCGGGCGTCCATGTCCCGAGCCCGCAAACGATGTGGTTGAGCTTCAGACTCTGGTAAGTTCACGACAGGCGGCGGAGGCACTGCGACGGTGAATGGCACCCCGCTGACCAGTACTCCACAAAGTTTCACCACGACGTCCGCGACCTGTGCGTTCACCGGCGAGACTGGCACTACGAAGTACGCCATCCCAGTTGTGTACACATCGCCCGCTGCATCACACACTACCGGCCGAGATATCATCACCGCGGCCGATGATGCTGCGGACTCCGGTTCCGCCGGCGTGTGTCCGACCATCACAACCGGCGTCGTCTGCAACACCGATACCTACGTCTTCTCGCCTGTTGCGAGCTACGTGTTCTCGCCGAACCCGATCGCTGCCACCGGCACATTGACGGCCGGCCAGCAGGTGCCGGTGACAGTCACTGCTTTCGATAACTCGTCGCCCACGCCGCAGCCGGTGCCAGGTGCCTACCTTGATCTCTCGCTGTTGAGCAGCGGTTCCGGTGGGAGCGCGACGGCCGTCAACGACATCAGCTCGCCCCCGTCGATCAGGCACTTGACCAACAGCCCCGAGCGAGTCGGCGCCGACAGCTCTGGACAGGTGTCCATCACGTACACGGCGGCCAACCCGGCAACAGCGTCGGGAACCGACACGATCAAGGCGCAGGACCATCCGACCGAGACCGTTTCGGCTATCACGACCTACGAGTACTCGGCCACAACGACAGCTCCCTCGAATCCCTACACCCCGGTGACTCCATTCCGTGTCTGCGACACGCGGCCGGTCGGACCGGGGATCGCATCCAACCAGTGCAACACCGGCGTCGGGAGCGGCCCGATCGGTTCAAACTCCACGCGGGTTATCACTGTTGACGGATTCGGTGGCGTGCCCGCGAGCGGCGTCACAGCAGTCGTCGTCAACGTCACGGCAATCGCGCCGAGCCACCAGACGTTCCTCACGCTCTTCCCGGATGGAAACGCCAAGCCGGCGACCTCCAACCTGAACGCGCTGACAAACGAAGTCGTCGCCAACCTGGTGGAGGTCGGCGTGAGTAGCGCGGGAAAGCTCGACCTCTACAACAACCTGGGAACCATCAACGTGGCGGTGGACATCGAGGGCTATGTCTCGGCTAGCTCCACCGGTCTCTTCCAGTCCACAACGCCACTCCGGATCTGCGACACGCGCGCTACCGGCCCAGGCGTCGCTGCGAACCGCTGCAACACCGGCGGCGCCTCGCCAATCGCGGGCGGCGCCACCCTGACGTTCAACGTCAACGGGTCCGGAAGCCCAGTCCCCGGAACTGGAGTCACGGCAGTGGTCTTCAACCTCACGGCCATCGGAGCAACCCAGCGCACCGTGCTGACCGCGTTTGCGGGTGGCACCACGCGGCCGACCGCATCGAACGTCAATGCTGAGGCGCACACGGCCGTGCCGAACCGGGTCATCGTGCCCGTGACGTGCTCCGGAGGCAACTGCACCGTATCGATCTGGAACAGCGTCGGCTCGGTCAATATCGCGGTCGACCTCAATGGCTGGTTCACGTCGACCGGTGCTGCCTTCACCGCCTTGGCTGCGCCTGCCCGCGTGTGCGACACGCAGACTGGCAACAACAGTGACCAAGGCTGCACGCAGGGTCAGGTTGGCGCAGGCGCCACGCTGAACATCGCCGTCACCAACATCGACGCCATTCCCGCCAACGCGACGGCAATCGTGGCCAACGTGACCGCGGTGAATGCGACGGCAACCACCTTCGTGACCGTCTACCCCGGAGCGACGTCTCAGCCGACGGCGTCGGATCTCAACGTCACATCGTTCTGGCCCGTGCCGAACCTCGTCGTCGTCGAGGTTGGTTCGGATGGCACCATCAATCTGTTCAACGCAGCGGGGAACGTCAACCTGATCGTCGACGTCCTCGGCTACTACAGCTAGCGGACAAGGAACGAAATAACGTGGGGGGGAAAGAGCTCGTGGTCGACTCGGACCACGAGCTCGCCCGTTTCGCGGCCCTTGAGGCCGGCCGGATGCTGCTTGCGCTGCGTTCCGAACTCGGCTTCGAGGACCCGAAGCGATTGCGGGACCAGGGAGATCGGACCTCGCACGAGCTGCTCATGAAGCTGCTCGAGGCGCAGCGCCCCGATGACGCCGTGCTCTCCGAGGAGGGCATCGACGACCGTGCAAGGATCGGCGCCAAGCGCGTCTGGATCGTCGATCCACTCGACGGCACTCGCGAGTACGGAGAGGAAGGGCGAACCGACTGGGCGGTGCACGTCGCACTCATCGAAGACGGTGACGTGGTCGCGTCGGCGGTTGCGCTGCCGGCGCGTGATCTCGTGATGACCACGCTCCCGGCTCCGCAGGCGCCGCAACGCGCCTCGGGCCGCCTGCGTCTCATCGTGAGCCGGTCGCACACGCCGCCGGAGGCGCTCCTGGTTGCCGCTGAGCTTGACGCCGAGTTGGTGTACATGGGCTCGGCCGGCGCCAAGACGATGGCTGTGGTGATGGGTGATGCTGATGCATACGTCCACCTCGGCGGTCAGTACGAGTGGGATTCGGCGGCTCCGGTGGGAGTCGCGATCGCCGCGGGGCTGCGCGCAACTCGCGCGGACGGCTCGCCGCTTCGCTACAACCGCGAGAATCCGTGGCTCCCCGATCAGGTCGTGTGCCGCGCGGACGTGCACGATGCAGTGGTCAGCGCGGTGCGTTCCGCGCTCGCCGCGGGCTCCCACTGACCCGTTTCCCCACGACGATTCTCCGCCTGCTCACAGGTGGCGAATGCGGGCGCCAAGGCACAATGAATGTATGAGAGGCGTCGTGACTCAGCCCATCGAGCGTTCTCGAGCGGCCCGCTGAGCATGCGCAGGGCCACCCGCATCAAGGCGGTGGCGGCCGCGATGACGACCGCGGTACTCCTCGCCGCCTGTGGCAGCTCGCCACAACCGACCCCCAGCCCGAGCGCGACCGCCACGCCCACGCCGAGCGCGTCGCCGTCAGGCCCGCCGCTCGACCTCAAGCCGATCCTTCACGGTCTCCTCGATCGCAACGGCGCGCCTCCCCTTGCCTACGTACGCTCCCTGGCGGGCTTCGTGGTCAACGTCCACTGGAGTGATCTGCAGCCGGCGCAGGGCGGACCGCTTGCAGCCGACAACGCCATCGACCAGGCGATCATCACTGTGCGAAATCTCAATGCCACCGATCACCTGGATCTCGGCCTGAAGCTGCGCGTCCTCGCCGGAGTGTGGGCACCGAACTGGGCCAAGGACATCGGAGGTGCGCCAATCCAGCTCATCAATCCGCAGAACAGTGCCGTGGGGACGATCGGGCGGTTCTGGACCCCTGGGTTCGGACAGGCATACGACCAGCTCGAGGGTCTGCTTGCGGCGAAGTACGACAACGTCCCCGAGGTGCGCGAGGTGAACATCACGCGTTGCACCACCTTTTACGACGAGCCCTTCATTCGCGACAGCGGTTACCAGCCCAACGACACTGCACTCCTTGACGCCGGCTTCACCATGTCGGCGGATGAGACATGCCAGCGCGAGGAGATCGACGACGCCGCCGTGTGGCAGCACACGCACTCGGACCTCGCGTTCAACCCCTACGAGGTGGTCAACGCCGCGGGGTTCGTGTCGACCGACGAGCCCTTCACAGAGTCGATGATGGAGTACTGCCGTCAGGTGCTCGGCATCGCCTGCGTGCTCGAGAACAACTCGCTGCGGGATCCGCCCCTCCAGGGATACCTCACGATGTACGCGAGCATGGAATCCCTCGGGCAGCCGCTCGCCTTCCAGACCGCGACAGCCGCGCGTGTCGGTAGCCTTGCCAACACGCTCGGCTACGCCGTCAGCCTCGGCGCGGACTCGGTCGAGCTCCCCGGCGGGTATGAGTCACTCGGTACGCCCGCGAGCTTCGCGTCCACCACACAGGCGCTCGCCGGCAACCTGACGGCCTGACGACGCCCAACGGGCGCGCCACGCTGCCCTTTATCCTCTCCTCCTCGGGCCATGAAGGTCCACATGGAGGTGGGAAATGCGTCGCACAGTCCTGGCAATCCTCGCGAGCGCTGCAATCATCGTCGGATTCGTCGTGGCAAGTCGCGGTACCGCGGCAGCACCGGACTCGTCGGCACACGGGTTCACGCTCACCGGCAGTGTCGCCGGGGGTGTCAAGAAGGCCCAGAACGGTCAGCCGCTGAGCTTCGTGTTCTCGGAGAAGAACACCGGCTCGACCTCGCAGTCGGAGGACCTCATCCTCGAGTCGCTCACACACGCAAGTCTCCAGTCCGTCGGTTGCGTGCTCCCGAACGGTTTTCAGATCAACCCTGACGGAGCCGGCTGCGAGCCGGGATTCCTCACGCACGGCCAGGTGGCGTCGGTGGTTTTCAACGCCACCATCACCGGGACGTCGGGCAGTGTCGCCGCACGTGTCTGCCTGAGCAATGAAGGCACCGGAGTTGTGGGTCCCTGCCAGACGCTGACCGTCCCGCTGGCGTAACTCCGCGTTCTCGCTACAGCCCGCACACCGACCAAACCGCGTGCGTGCAACGTTTGCCGCGATTCGTTACACTATGCGTGCGATCAGGGAGTGGGCCAGGCCAGTCGCGGGCCCGAGATCGGGGGGTAATCATGCATAGTCGGCACACGCCGGTGACGGCGACCTTCGCGGTTGCGCTCGCCGTAGTCACGACCGTGGGCGTCGGGCTCTACTCGGCATCCACCGGATTGGCGTCGACGGTGACGTTCTCCAAAACACTCGCGGGTCCGTCAACCGCGCCGATGTACCCGAGCGGGCTCATCTGGGACCCCGGACCGTGCGCCGGCGGATCGTCCACTTGCATCGTTGTCGCCGACACCGGCTACAACCGCGTGACCGTCTTCAACCCTGCAAGCTCGACCCCGAGCGTTCCGGTGCTCACCATCGGCAGCCTTGGAACCGCGAATGGTCAGTTCAACACGCCGCGCGATGTCGCGGTGGACACCAACGCGGGTCCCGACAAGGGCGACATCTATGTCGCCGACGCGGCCAACAGCCGCGTCCAGGCCTTCAGCCCCACCGGCACGTGGCTGTGGACGTCCGGTGTCGTCGGCGTTGGCTCGTGCGCCAAGCCGGCCAAGGGAACAACCGCGCCCTGCGCGGTCAACGAGCCCCTCGGCATCAGCTTCGATGCCACTGACAACGAGGTCCTTGTTGCGGACACGGGACACTCCGAGATCAAGGGATACGACGTCAACGGCAACTATCTCTGGGAGTCGCCCAAGGGGATCCTGGCGTCGCCTCGCGAGGCGCGTCGCGGTCCGGACAGCGAGATCTGGGTTGCCGACTATCACAACGAAGAGATCAAGGCGTTCGCAGTGCCGTCCGGACAGGCATGGCCTGCGACGCTGACAACGCCGAACATCGTCCTCGGCGATGGCCTGCAGGGCGGTCACGGCAACGGCGAGATCAACTCCCCGTACAACGTCGCGTTCAGCCCCGGCGGCACCTACGCATACGTCGCCGACACCGGCAACGAGCGCATCGCGGTGTGGAACATCAGCATGTCGCCGGCAAGTCCGCCGGTCTGGATCGAGAACATCGGCGCTCGTTGCCCGACGTCCTGCCCGGAGCCGCCCGTGAACGCCGCGTGCTTCAACGCCATCCGCCGCGTGACCGTCGACCCGGCCACCGGCGACATCTGGGCCGCGGATTTCTGGGGCAGCGGGCTGCACGAGTTCGCCCCGCTTCCTGAAGGATCGGGCGCCCTGACCTCGCCGCCGTCGCAGTCGAGCCCTCCGACGCCGATCACCTGTACAAGCCCGGCGCCCGACCCCGCGATCGGTGAGATCGACGGGAGTCCCGCGCCACCACCTGGGTTCGCCGAGGCGTACGGCGTCGCGGTGGGTTCGAACGGCGCCACATACGTCGTCGACCGTCTCAACCAGCGCGTTGAGCAGTTCAACGCGGCCGGCACCTACGTGAACGACACCGGAGCGAGAGGCGTCGCCGTCGGAAAGTTCTCGTGGCCGGAAGCAGTCGCGGTCGCGCCCAACGGCATGGTGTGGGTCGGCGACACGCGGAACGGTCGCCTGCAGGAATTCAACCCCAACCTCGTGGGCAGCCCCAAGCCGGTTGCCTTCGGCAAGACCGGCTCCGCGGTGGGCCAGTTCAACTACGTCGAAGGGGTCGCGGTTGCGGCGAACGGCATCGTCTGGGCCGCGGACACCAAGAACGACCGCATTCAGAGCTACAACCCCACAACCGGTGTGTTCACCGCCTACGGCACCAAGGGCAGCGGACCGGGTCAGTTCAACCTGCCGGAAGGCATCGCGGTCTCGGCGACGGACATCTATGTCGCCGACACGAACAACAACCGCATTGAGGAGCTCGACCTCAACGGCAACTACATCGGCTCGTACACCGGGCTTGATCAGCCGCAGGGGATTGCGCTTGCACCGGATGGCACGCTGTGGGTCGCGAACACCGGGACGAGCCAGACCGACACCAAGGGCAACGACATCATCCAGCTGTCGTCGAACTCTCGCGCTCCTCACCACGTTCGGTGGACCGGGAACCGGTAACACCCAGTTCTACGAGCCGCACTCGCTCGCCGTGTACGGCAGCACGCTGTTCGTGGCGGACACCTACAACAATCGCGTCCAGGAATTCACGCTCGGCAGTTAGCGGCCGAAGGAAGAGATAACAACGTTTTGGCGCACAACAAGCGCTTTCAGGGGGGTATCAACGGCAACATGAACAAGCACATACGCGCAGCAACTCGAGCGGGGATCGTGATTGCGGCGGTGGTCGTTCCATCGGTGTTCAGCGTGACCGCGATGGCGTCGTCGCCGACACCGACGAAGTACGGGTTCACGAACGGGCAGGTCATCGCAAGCGCCGGGGCGATCCCGGCCAGCACGGCATTCCCGTTCACGATTCGCGTGACCGCCAACGGCGCGCTCGATCCGGGTGGCTTCGTCTGGCTCAGCTACACAACCAACGCGCCCGGTGATTCGACCACGGTTCTCGCCAGCGAGTGCGGCGGACAGACAAGGCTGTCGAGCCGCCCGATCGAGTGCTTCGCCAACTCGACAGGTCACGTGACGTTGACCTACAACACGCCCGCACAACTTCCCGCCCAGGACCACGCGGACTGGCTCGCGGGCAACAACTCGAGTGGTAACCCGTCGATCAAGGCGGAAGGCCACTACGTGTACACCACCGTGTACCGATTCGGTCCTTCGCCCATCGCCACAAGCGGCAGCCTCGCGGCAAACGCGAGCGTTCCCGTCACCCTGAGCGGCGAGGACGGCCTCGACGCCGGCGTCCCGAACCTGCCCATGTACCTGTCGTTCCTGCAGGCGCCCGGCGGTGGATCGGCCTCGGTCGGGGCAACGAAGCTGACGTCGACTCCCACCCTGTTCGCTGCGAACAGCAGCGGGGTGATCGGCCTCACGTACACCGCTCCAGGGACGCTGCCGGCAAGCGGCATCGACCAGATCAAGGTGCAGGACCTGACGAGCAATCCGACTGAGTTCAACACCGACTCCTACGACTTCACGGCAGGCGTTCCGGTGATCTCGATCGGCAACTCCGGTGTCGCGGAGGCGCACCAAACCCCGAGCGTTCCCGGGATGATGACCGTCACCATCTCGCCGCCGCAGAAGCATGAGGTGACGCTGCAGTACGTCACGATCTGCGGCATCGGCGACAAGTGGTGCAGCGAGGACTTCACCCAGGTCATCACACCCAAGCCCATTCGGATCCCCGGTGGCGCCACGAGTGCCACGGTCAGCGTCAAGCAATTCTCGTATGGCGGAGCCAACGGTGGAGAGAACTTCAACGAGGGATGGTTCGTCAAGATCGAGAACCCGTCCATCGGTGTCATCGGCCGCTCGGTCGGTGAGGGTGTCCTGCTTCCCGACTTCGAGAACGACTCGCAGCCACCGAACATCTGGGTCGGTGACGCAGGCGTGGTGCCGACGACGGATACGGCGGGCGTGCCCATCTACTTCGTCGTGACGGTGGGACGTCAGGAGAGCTCGCCGTTCACGTTCTCGTACGCAACGACCGACGGTTCGGCGATCGCGGGTGTCGACTACACGGCAGTGTCCGGGACGGCGACGATGCCGGCCGGCGCGACGTCCATGGACATCCCGGTGACCATCCTTCCCGAGGCGGTGCCGACGAGCAACAGGACGTTCACGCTGACCATCAGCAACGACAGTCTCGGCTTGACGATCCTGCGCACAACTGGAACGGGAACGATACTTTCGAGCTGATCGGTTCCATTGACCGGGTCTTTGGGCTTCGGTAGAATGAGTGTCTCGCACCGCACCGGTGACAGCCACCGGTGCGGTGCAATTTCAGAGTGATAAGGGGGATGTACGTCATGAAGCGGTGCTTCGCATGAAGACGATCGAAGGCCCGTGCAGGGTCATGCTGGTGCGGCACGGCACCACGCGGATGAACGTGGAGAACCGCTATCGCGGTCGCTGGGATGTGCCGCTCGACGCGCAGGGATATCAGGAAGCGGTCGATGCGGCACGGGCGCTGTCTGACGCCGGCCTCACCGCCGTCTACGCCGGACCGCTCCGCCGCACCATCGCGACGGCGCAGATCATCGCCGACGAAGCCGGCGTTCCCGACATCCGCATCCTCCAGGGCCTCATCAACCTCGACTACGGCACCTGGCACGGCATGACGTCAAACGAAGCCTCCGTGAGCGACTCGGTGGCGTTCGAGGCGTACCGGACAGCGCCGATGCAGTGCGTCTGCCCGAACGGCGAGCGCCTCGTTGACGCGCGCGATCGCATGCTCGAGGCGCTCGAGTTGATCGGCACGCGGCACCAGGGCGAGACCGTCGTCGGTGTGACCCACGCGGTGATGATCCGCCTGGTCATCGCCCATCTCCTGGGCAACGACGGCGACGGATGGCGCGTCCCGGTCAACCGTGGCGGCATCGTCGAGTTCACTGTCGAGAACGGCGTCATCACCCTGATCACGCCGATCGCGATCGGCTCAGACCAGGAAGAGGCGCCCGCCGAGCATCAGAGCTCGGTCAGACATACCGCCAGCGCTTGAGCAGCGGCCAGCTCATGAGCGTGACCAGCTTCCGGTCCTGAACCGGGAGCTTGGTCCGCCAGGCGTCATCCTCACGGAGCGTGATCGTCCCCTGGTCGAGGCGTGAGTCATTGCCCACCGCCGTGTGGTCTTCACGCATGTGCACGACGGGTGGCGTGATGAAGTCGAGATCGTGCGCTTCCACCGGTCTCCCCGCGAATGCCGCGATCTGGGTGAGCTTCTCCTTCGGTGAGCGGACCACGTCCTCGTAGCGAACCGTGATCCCGGGGATGCCGGCGATGCGGATGCAGTCGAAGATGAGGTGGTAGACGATCCAGCGCAGCGTGATCACCGGCGCCGCGTAGCGGTGCTTGGGGACGAGACGATCGACGCTGTCCTTCATGATCTGCTCCTTCGATGAGGAGTACGCGGTGCCGCGGCTGTCGCGGACGAGGTCGAGGATGCGCAGGTCGACGCCGGGAATGCCCCGGATCGCCAATGCGTATGCCGGTGCTTTGGTGGAGTCCACGACGATCTCGGAGCCCGACACCGAGTTGACCGCTCCATAGAGCTTGCCGAGCAGCGCCTGATAGCGGCGCAGCTTGCGTGCAAATCTGGGTGACAACGATGGAGCGATGAGGAGCGGGATGTAGCGCTGCCGGGTCACCTGGGGATGCAGCTTCACGAGCTCCGCTGAATCGGGCGAATCCCACCCGCCGAAGGCCTGCTCACCGACCGCCGTCCAGTATGGACAGTCCCGGAATCGGCGGCCGCAGCCACAGAGGCGGTTCTCCGTGATGCTGTGCGTAGTGATCAGGCCGAACTCGCCGGTGGAGACGAAACCGGGGAGCTGACCGAGCATGCGATCCACGAGCGTGCTCCCGCTGCGCGTGCATCCGCCTATGTAGAGAATCCGGCCCACGAGATCATCCTAATGGGTTTGCACTCGCCGGCCTGCCGCACTCACCACACGGCGCAACGAACCGTTGCCGCCCTGTGATACCGGGCTCGCCGGGCACCGCGATGGGTGCCCGGCGGCCCGATCCGTCAACTACTTGCCGAAGGCGTAGAGGTCGCCGTTCCCCCCACCGGAGATAAAGAACTGACCGGTCGAGACTGCGGCGGACGAGAAGATCAGCTCACTCGTCGCATCCGTGAACAGGATCTTGCCAGTCGCGACACTGATCGCGACGACGTCGCCGCCGACGTCGCCGGCGAGGAGCACCTGGTTACCGGCCGGTCCGGAGACCGCCGGCGACGAGACAACACCGGTCAATGCGGGGGAAGTCCCGACCTTCGGCCCGCTGACCCACGCAGGATTCATAGCGCCCGTGGCGGCGTTCACGGAGAACACGCCAAGGCCATAGCCCTCGTAGAGGTAACCACCGACCAGCGCCGCGCCGGACTGGGCCGGGTTGCCGTGATGGATCGTGGTCCTGATCGGGAAACTCCAGATCTGCGCTCCGGTCTTGAGATCGAGCGCATAGAGAACCGCATCCTTGCCGGTGTCATAGACGACGCCGTCGGTGTACGCAGCGGATCCCTTGGCACCGACCGTTCCGGGCACGGCAATCGTCGGGGGCGCTCCCACGTCCGCGTCCTCACCGGTCAGCGTCTGGAAGCGCCAGATCGCCTTGCCGGTGCTGGCGTTGATCTCATAGATTGCGTCGTCGTTGTCGGTCGAGCCCACGACGACCACAGGCACGCCGTTGCTGAACGTGTAATACGCCGGCGACGAGTACACGCCGGCCATACCGGTCTGGCTGCCCGCCGGGCTCCCGAAGGCGTCGAACATCCACCGCATCGAGCAGGCCGCTCCATCAGGGTTGCCAACGCCGTACATCGCCCAGAGGTGGCCGCCGTCCTGGACATTGCTGTCACCGCTGGGACCTGCGTCGCCGAAGTACACGACAGGACCGCGTCCGTCGGGATCGCCGATCAGTGGGGACGACGAGATGATCCCGCCCACCGATCCGGAGGTGCAGATCAGCGCCCCCGTCGTCGCGTTGAGCGCGTACTCGTGATAGTTGCCGTCACCAAAGTAGACGGTGTTCTGGTACACGGCGGGCGACGGCTCGATCTCTTTCGAGAGGCCGGCGGTTTTGGGAATCGTGTACTGCCAGACCAGTTTCCCCGTGGTCGCGTTGAAGGCATCGAAGTCGCCTGTCTGGTTGCCGACATACACCAGCGATACGCCGAGCGTCGTGTTGTAAACGACGGCGGGCGAGCTGTACGACTTGGTGCCACCGGTGTTGACCGACCAGTGCAGCTTGAACGCTGTCGAGGCGTTGAGGATCGTTTCACCGGAGACGCCGGTGTGGTACTCGTCGTGGTTGTGTTCCGTCCAGTTCTGGAAGCCGGCTGGGATCGTGCTCGCCGTCGTCGAGAGACCGCGGGCCGCAACGCCCGATGCCCCTGCTGCTCCGGCCACGAGCGCGACGAGTGACAGCGCGACGCCTCCGCCGCGCATCCCATGTCCTATGTTCCGGTTCATCGCGCCAGCACCTTCGTGAGTGCGATGGAAGTCATCAGGCCCTTCATGTGCAGTCCCCCACGTTCTCTCTTGGCGACGCGGTGCCGACCCATCGCGCGCCGTTCGGCACGGGATCAATGAGGTCGGCCGTGCGGCCGTCGCGACAGGGTCTCATATCTGCTCTGCTCGATACAAGTGGGCCGTTCGCCGCGTTCCGCCAACATTGCGTCACGGAGGACCGCTATGCAATCCTCTCTGCCGGAGGGGTTCCTTTTCAGGGCTCTCCAGCTGAGGATGGATGCCTGTGGGTTTGGTTCAGCTGATGGGGAATGCATGAGAGGCGATCGCGTGACTGGCCCATTGCGGCGGTGGGTCCTGGCAGGTGCGGCGCTCGTCGCAGTGACCGCAGGGACGACGACCGCCGGGCTGACCGCTTCGGCACACTCGTCCACCGCACCAAGCCGCACTGCAAAGAGCGCCCCGCCCGGGGTGAATGACTGGCCAACCTTGCATCACGACGGCGATCGCAGCGGTGTCTCGACGGAGACCTTCATCGGCGCGTCCAACGCGCCCTCGCTCTCGCTGGCGTGGAGCGCACCAACCGGTCCAGCGTGCCCCTGCGTTGCCTATAGCTCACCCGTCGTTGCCTACAACCCCACCCTCGGCGAGTCGCTGGTCTACGTGGGCAACCAGGAGGGTGACCTCTCCGCCTTCAATGCCGCGACGGGAAGCCTGGTGTGGCGGTTCGAGCTGCCGCGCCGGACGGCCTCGTGGCAGAGCAAGAACATCGAGGGATCTCCGACGGTGTCCACCGCCAACAACGCTGTGTACTTCGGCTCTTCCGACGGGTTCTTCTACGAGCTGAACGCCACCACGGGAGCGCCCGACTGCTCGTTCAACACGGTGAGCAACGGGTACGACGGCGGTCATATCGCCTCGTCCCCTCTCGTGGAGAATGGTGTGGACGTCAACGGGGTGGCGACCGACGTCGCCTACTTCGGTGACAATGGCCAGAGCGGCGCGGTGGTCGCGGGCGGCAACGGCGGCAACGAGTGGGCCGTCAACGTCACGCCGGGATCCCAAAACTGCAGCCTGATCTGGCGGATCGGGCCCTTCCCGCTGGGGATGGTGCCTTCCGGTCAGTTGGGGAGCGGCTCCTACAACTCACCCAGTGGGGCCACCCTCCCGAACGGGACGAATGTGGTGATATTCGGCACGACAGACCCGGATGACGCCGTTTACGCGGTGAATGCGGCCACAGGCGCCGTGGTTTGGCGCTTTCAGACCGCGCTCGGGACTGACACCGATGTCGGGGCTGCTCCCACCATCTCGGCTCCGGGTGTGAACGGGTTCGCCGACGGCGTGGTTTACGAGACCGGCAAGGACGGCGACGTCTACGCCCTGAACCTCGTCACGGGAACCGCCTACTGGAGCTTCGTCCTCCCGGGCAATCATCCCTCCCAGTCCGCCGCAGCCCTGGTGGGGAATACCATTTACGAGGGATATGGCGCCTCGTCCGGCGGTGAGATCGCCCTCAACGCCACTACCGGGGCGGTGGTCTGGGACAACACCAGCGTGCCCGCGAACATCTCCTCACCGGCTGTCTCCGGCGCTGCCGGAGACCAGGTTCTCCTGCTTGGCGACCTCACGGGGGCTGCGACCTCGAACCCGACGCCGAGCACCCTCTGGGGCCTGAGCCTCTCGAGCGGAGACGTCGTCTTCCAAAATGTGCCCGACCCCTCAGATAGCATGTCAGCCTTCTTTGCGTCGCCGGCCGTATCCACGGGCCGGGTCTTTATCACAAGCACCGACGGAAATCTCTACGCCTACGGCGTGGCGAGCTCCAACACCTCCCCGGCGGTCACGTCGGTCGATGCGAACCAGGGAGCGCGCGGCGCGAGCAACCTGGTCACGGTCACCGGTAACGCCTTCACCAGCGCATCCGATGTCGTCTTCGGGAGCACGGACATTCCCTCCAGCAACGCTTACCCGTGCTCGGGTTCGAGTGGAGGCTGCTTCTCGGTCATCAACCCCACGGAGATCAAGGTGTACACGCCCACCTCTTTGGGTGCCGGAACCTTCGACATCACCGTCGTGACGCCCGGCGGGACCAGTCCGATAACGGCCGCTGACCATTACACGTCAGTGTCGCCCGGTGCATACACGGCGGTGGCTCCAGTCCGGATCTGTGACACGCGGACGGGCTCGCCGACGCCTGCATGCGCCGGCAAGACACTCGGTGGCGGGGGCAAGATCAATGTGCAGGTCACCGGCACCGGGGGCGTCCCGGCCGGCGCCAAGGCGGTCGTGGTCAACCTGACCGCGATCAACGACAGCACCAGTCCCACCTTTGTCAGCGCATTCCCGACCGGGGAAGCCGTACCGACCGTCTCGAACATCAACCTCTCCGGCGGGCAGGTCGACGCCAATCTGGCGGTCGTTCAGCTGAGCTCCAGCGGCCAGATGACCGTTTTCAATTCGGTCGGACGCGCTGACGCGATCATTGACGTCGAGGGCTACTTCGCGGCGCCCAGCGGGTCACCGGTGGCCGGCACGTTCCACACCATTCCGCCGCTCCGGATCTGCGACTCGCGCGCCAACATGAACACCGAGTGCGCGGGGTCGGTCAGCGATCCGATCCAGGCCGGCACCTGGCGCAGGGTCGTGTTGTCAGGCCTTCCTCCTGGCGCAGCCGGCGGCACACCGTCGATCCCGACCACGGGAGCGGCCGCAGCCGTCTTCAACCTCACGGCGACCGGCGGGTCCGCGAGCACCTACCTCTCCGTCGCAGCACCCAACTCGAGCGGCGCCTGCCCCACGACAGCGCCGAAATTCTCGAACCTCAACCCGTCGGCGAATAGCAGCCTGCCGAACCGCGTGATCTCGACGCTCGGTCCACACCAGGACGTCTGCGTCTTCAACAGTACCGGCAGCATCAACTTCGTCATCGACGTCAACGGCTGGTTCGGCAACGGCCACGAGAGCGCCACCGGCGCACTCTTCTACTCGGTCCCGCCAACTCGGATCTGCGACACGCGCACCGGATCCGGCGACCTCTGTGACGGCGAGAGTCTCTCGGCGGGTGAGATCCAGCCGATCCAGGTGGCCGGCGTCGAAGTGGTGCCTGCCGAAGGAGGATCGGCCGCGCCGGTTGCAGTGGTCGCAAACCTCACCGGAGTGGCGGGATCCGCGAACACCGTGTTCACCCTCTACCCGAGCGACTCGGCGCGGCCTCTCGCGTCTGACCTCAACCCGAGCGCGGGACAGGTCATCGCCAACCTCGCGATCGTTGGGATCGCGACCACCGGCACCGAAATCGGCGAGGTGAGCCTCTTCAACGGCGTCGGCAACATCGACGCGATCCTCGACGTCGCCGGCTGGTTCCAGTAGACCGACAGACGCGTTGGTGCGCGAAAGCCGTGCACCTCCTGGGCTCGGTGTCGATCGACGGTGAGCCCCGGCCTATCCGAAGGTGGCGATGACTCCGGTCCAGGCGACCGATGCCTTGAGCGTGGCGGTAAAGCTCTGCGCACCGGTTGCGGTGAGGACCAGCCAAGCCGCCTGCTCGCCGGCCTGCACGCCCGTGACGGTGGACTGCCAGAACGCGGTGGGCGCGCTCACGTAACCCGAAGTCGCGCCGCTCAACGGGTACGTGTTGGCGGCACCGTTCCAGCCGATGTCGGCGACGGCGATCTCGCTGGCCTGCGTCGTGGTCGCGGTGCTCAGTGTCGTCGCCGTTGTGCCAGAGCCAGTGTCACCCATCACCTGGTCAAGCGGTGTCGACGACGCACCCGAGATGTCGAGCACCGTCATCGCCAGTGAGGCGGTTCCGCTGACCGTCGCCGTGATGCTGGTCACGCTCGCCGCATCGGTCGTGTACCAGATCTCGGCATCAGCGTCCGACTTGCCGCCCGCACCGGTCGCGCGTTTCCAAGTGTTGAGCCCCGACGAGTTATCGCTGATGCCGGACACCGTCGGCGCTGCCGACGCACCCCGCGCTCTCAGTGCGACCACGAGCAGATCACCGGAACCGGTGGCCGTCGCGGTGGTGGCGGTGAGTGTCGTGCCGCCGGTGGCGCCGCTGTTGGCCGCTCCGAATGTCTCCACCACGCTCGGGCTCGTGGCGCGGGCAGTGAGCGCGAAGTTCTGTGTCACCGAACCGCCGGCCGTCACCGTGAGCGTGGAGCTCGTCTGCCCCATGTAGCCGGTCGCCTTCACCGACACGGTGTAGCTTCCCGCCGGAACGTTGGTGAAGCTGTACACGCCTCCGGCGCCCGTGGACGTAGCCTGGCTTCCACCTGACCCCGCGTACGTCACGGTCGCTCCGACAATGCCGGCCTTCGTCGCAGCATTCGTGACCGTCCCGCTGATGGCACCGCCGCTCGGCGGACCGAACGCGCCGGCGAGATTGCCGTTGACAGCGTCCGCGGAGCTGAGGATGAGCGGAACGCCATATGCGTCCTCGATCGCCGCCAGCGTGCCGTAGTGGTCACCGACGCCGGTGAACGGTCCGAAACCCTTGTTGGTTGAGGTGATCACGATCGTCGGGATGCGACCGCCCGGTGCTGTAGAGTCCGCAGCATCCGGTGTCGTCAACCGCGGCTCCCTCGTCCCACGTGATGATGACGATGCCGTTCTGGGCGAACCACGATGAGCTGAGAACCGGCGGCAGGTTCGTCGACAACCAGGTGTCGCCGGCCGCGATGAGGCTGGCCTGCGAGCTTGAGGCGCATGGAGATCCGGTGTTCCTGTCACCGTGCATCTCGTCACAGTCGTTGGGGATGAGCTCGACGAAATCAGGCGCGCTGGTTGCGTTGAGCGCGCTCACCAGCGCTGTCGAGCCCGCGTACGGCACGATGCCTTCGGTATTGAGGTTCGCCGTGCTGCACCAGTCTCCAGCGGTGGTTCCGTACTCGGCGAAGTAGCGGAAGGCGTTGTGATACTGGTCGTACAGGCCGTTCGCAGGCGGTGTTCCTTTGTAGCAGTTGGACGGTAGGTTTTCCATGTACGCCTTCCACGGGATGCCCTGAGCGTGCAGCTCGTCCACCAGCGTTGTCGCCGCGTATGGTTTCCCCGCGGGCAGCCCCTGGTTGGCGCCGGAAATCAGCTCGACGTAATCATCCTCACTGGTGTGCTGCACGGCGTACCAGTTGGTGGCCGATGCGTAGGTGCTCGCCAGGGTGTTGAGGTATGGCGCGCTGCCGGTATTACCGATGATGTCGCCGTACGACCGGTTCTCCTCGACGATGAGCATGATGTGCGCCGGCCCCGAGGGAGGCGTCGTGGTTGGTGACGGCGTCGGAGTGGGTGTCCCGGTCGGGGACGGCGTGGGCGTCGGCGACGTTGCGGCGAGTTCGAAAGTAGCCATCGCTCCGGTCCACGTCACCGAGGAGGCCAGCGTCGCCCCGTAACTCGGTGTGCCGACCGTGCTGACGTTCTCCCAGGCGGCCTGCTCCCCCGTGGCACCGGTGGTGACGGGCGACTGCTCGATCGCTGTGGTCGTGTAGCCCACCGTCGTGGCGGCGGGATAGTTCGTGGCCCCCTTGCCGTTCCAGCCGATGTCGGCGATGACGATCTCGTCCGCCTGACTAGTGGGCGTGGTGATACCGAACGACGGCGCCGCGCTGCTCCCCGAGTCCGCGGCGGTCTGGTCGAGGACCGGTGTCGTGGTTGCGGCACCGGTGACCTCGATCACGGTGAAGGCGGCAACAGCTCCGGTGCTGAGCGTCACGGTCACGCTGCTGTCGCTCTTTGCGTTGGCGGCGTACCAGATCTCCCCGTCGTTCTTCGAAGTGGGCGCGAGGGGCGTCGCCCTCGTCCAGGCGTTCGAGCCCGAATCGGTGACGCCCGCGACGGTGGCAGCCGGAGAGGTGCTCGAGCGCACGGTGATCGAGACGACCAGGAGGTCGCCGGCGGTCGTGGCTCCGGACGCGGGCGAGGCGGTCAGTGTGGTCTCAGCCACGCCGCTCGCGGCGCCGAAGGACTGGAGCACGTTCGCAGCGGTAGCCTGGACGGGCAGACCCCCTGCGCCAAACGCCGACCCAACCGCGACGAGCACGATTGCTGCGGCGATTCCAAGCGCAGCGCCAGCCGCTCGGCGAGAGATCGCCAAATGCCGCCCCGTCTCGCTCATCCTCTGCTCAGGTCGCCCCCATGTACTACGCTCTACTCCGAGCGGTCGAGCCTGGTGTCGCGGCGCTGATGGCAAACGCACTGGGGCCCGGCTGGAGAGAACGCTTCAGTCTAGTCGATTGGGGTGTTCGGCGTGTCCGGATGGATCGGCGCCATCGACTCCGCTATTTGAAGGTGGCGATGACCCCGATCCACGCGGCGGCTGCGCTGAGCGTCGCCGCGAAGCTCTGCGCGCCGGTTGTGGTCAGCAGGAGCCAGGCGGTCTGCTCGCCCGTCTTATTGCTCGAGACCGAGGACTGCTGCGCAGGTGCCTCGGTAAAGCCGGCCGTCTGACCACTCGGCGTCACCGACCCGCCCCAGCCGACATCGGCGATGACGATCTCGCTGGCCTGCGATGTCGTGGAGGTGGTCCCTGTCGAGGCCGAGGCGCTGTTGCTAAAAGCGGTCATCGTCTTGTCGATCGGCGTCGACGTGGCGCCGCTGATATCGACCACCGTCATCGCCAGCGACGCGCTGCCACTCACGGTGACCGTCACGCTTGTGACACTCGCCGCGTTCGCCACGTACCAGATCTCGTCGTCACCCTGCCCACCGTCCGATTGGCTCGCCGCCTTGGTCCAGATGTTGTGTCCCGACGAGTCGCTGATCCCGGTGACACTTGTGAGCGGGCTGCTCCGGTCCTTCACCGTGACCACGAGGAGGTCTCCGGTCCCGGTGGAGGTCATCGTCGTCGCAGTAAGAGTGGTGCCTGCCGTCGTGGCGGCGTTTCCAAATGTCTCGACCTCCTTCAGCGGCTTCGCAGTGGACGTCAGTTGAACGTTCTCCGTGGTGGTCCCACCGGCATTCACCGCGAAGGGTGCGGTGGTCACGCCTGTGTAGCCCGTCGCGGTCACCGTGAGGGTGTACGACCCCGGGGCGACCTGCGTGAAGTTGTAGACCCCTGACGGATTGGTCGTGGTGCCGGTTCCACAGCTGCACGTCACGACTGCCCCCGATATAGCGGCATGTGTACTCGCGTCGGTCACCGTCCCGGTGATGCCGCCGTCCTCGGTGAGCGAGAAGTTCTGCTGTGTGTTCGAACTGCTGGTGACGGTGACCGATGCGGTGGCTGTCACATAGCCGGACTTGGAAGCCGTCACCGTGTCGGTGTTGGGAGTGACGTTTTCAATGACGTAGTTGCCGGACGCATCGGTGGTGACTGACGGATCAGTACCGTCGCTGACGGTTGCACCGACAATTGGCTGCGAGGTCTGGGCATCGACCACCGATCCGGCGATCGACCCGTCCGTGCCCGCCGTGAGCACAAACGGTTGCGTCACCGTGTTGCCAGTGACGGTGAGCGTCAAGGTCTCCGGCGCGTAGCCGGCGAATGAAGCGGAGACCGAGTAGCTTCCAGCTGGCACGTCCATGAGCATGTAATCCCCGCTCGTATCGCTCGTGTTCGTCGTGCCCATACCATCCGGGCCGGTGTATGTGACCGTCGCCCCAACGAGCCCCGCACCGCCGTTGGAATCGGTCACCGTGCCCTGGATCGTGCCGAACGCCACCATCACGAAGTTCGCCGTCCCGGTTCCATTGGCAGGGACGGTCACGTTCTGTGCGACGGGCGTGCTGTAGCCAGGAGCAGAGGCGCTCACTTTGTAGGTGCCCGGCGGCACGCCGCTGAACGTATAGCTCCCGGCACTCGTGGTGACACTGCCGCTGCCTGTCGAGCTGCCCGTGCCGCTGTACATGATCGTTGCTGATGGGATCGGGTTGTTGCTCGAGTCCAAGACCGTACCGCTGATGCTGCTGTTAGCTGTGAGCGTGAAGTCGATGCCCGTCAAGGGCGTGTTGGTCATCACGGTCACGTTCTGTGCTGCAGGGCTCGTGAACCCGGCGTCGCTGACGCTCACCGAGTACGTCCCTGCGGGCACACCGTTGAAGGTGTAGTTACCTCCCGAGCTCGTGAGCATCGTTCCAGTACCAGTGCTGGTGCCGGTGCCCGTGTAGGAGACGGTGGCCCCATTCACGGGTTGCGACGGCGTCTCGGTGTCCGACACCATCCCGCTGATACTGCTGTTGGCCGTCATCGTGAAGTTCGCGGTTGCCGTCTTGCCCGTGGTCACGGTCACGTTCTGCGCTGATGGTGTCGTAAATCCACTGTCCATGACGCTCACTGAGTACGTGCCCGACGCCAGCCCAGGAAAGCTGTACAGGCCGCTGGCATTGGTGCTGGTACTCCCGCTCCCAGTGGTGCCGCCCGTGCCCGAGTAGGCGACGCTGGCTCCACTGACGGGGCGCGCCGGCGATTCCGTGTCGTTCACGGTGCCGCTGATACCGCTGTTTGCCGTGAGCGTGAAGTTCACCCCGGGCGTATTGGTACCGGCGGTCACGACGACCCCGGTGATTGTCTGGGACGTGTAGCCCGTGGCGGAAGCGGTCACGGAATACGTACCCGCCGGAACTCCGCTCAGGGTGTACGCGCCGGTGCTCGAGTTGATCGACGTGGTGCTGCCGCTCCCGTTAGTTCCGGTGTAGCTGACGGTAGCGGTGGTGACCGGTTTTGCAGGGGTCTCGGTGTCGACCACTGTGCCGCTGATCCCACTCGTTGCCGGCATGACGAAGTTCTGCGTCGTGGTCTTGCCGGCGGAAACGGACACTCCACTCTGCGTCTGCGTCGTATAGCCCGACGCCGTCGCACTGACGGTGTATGAGCCAGGGGTGACTCCCGTGATGGTGTACGCGCCGGTCGTCGGGTTGATGGTGCTGGTGCTGCCGCTGCCCCCGCTTCCGCTGTACGAGACGGTCGCTGTCGTCACGGCATGGGCCGGGTTCTGCGAATCCAACACTGTGCCGCTGATGGTGCCGGTGGTTGGTGCCTTACCGAACGCGCCTGTCAGATCACCGTTGACGGTGTTGGAAGAGCCGCCAAGGAAGCCCACGCTATATGCCTCTTCCAGCGCCCGTAGGGTGCCGTAGTGATCGCCGGTGGTCGTGAAGGCACCCAAGCCCTTGTTGCCGGCTGCGACGACGATCGTCGCGATATGTCCGCCGGGCGACTTCAGGCCGCAGCAGCCCGCATCGTCGCCATTGACACCTTCATCCCAGGTAATGATCACGATCCCGTTCTGCTGGAACCACGTCGAGGTCAGCACAGGGGCAAGGTTGCTCGACAGCCAGCTATCGCCGGCCTTGATCAGCTGACTGTTGGAGTCCTTCCCGCAGGTCGATCCCGTATTCGTATCGCCGTGCATCTCGTCGCAATCGTTGGGCACGAGGTAGACGAAATCGGGTGCATTCGAACCGTCGAGTGCGGAGACGAGTCCGCTCGAACCTGGGTACGGCAGCACGCCCTCGGTGCTGAGGTTGCCGCTGCTGCACCAGCCGCCTCCTGAGGAGGCGTAGTTGGTGAAGTAATGAAATGGGTTGTGGTTCGGGTCGTATAGGCCATTGGCCACTGTGCCTTTGAAACAGTTGGACGGCATGCTCTCCATGTAGCTCTGCCAGGGAATGCCTGCGCTGTGCAGCTCGTCGACAAGAGTCGTGTTCGAGTACGGAGTGCCGTTGGGGAGCCCCAAATCGGAACCGACGAGTCCGTCGAGGTAATCGTGAGGACTGTTGTGCTGGACCGCGTACCACTTGGTGGCCGAGGCGTAGGTACTTGCCAGCGTGTTCAGGTAGGGAGCATCAGTTTTGTCGCCAATGATGTTGCCGTAGGACTCGTTCTCTTCGATGATCTCCAGGATGTGCGGCGCGCTGGACGCCTGCGCGGAGGAGATCCCCTTCGTCGCTCGGGCAAGCTGCACAGAAGACGAACCAGGCCGAGCGCCAACCATCTGGGGAACTCGCCTAGTCGCACTCGCGGTAGCTGGGCTTCCCGCCGCGAAGGTCCCGGTCAGGATGAGCGCGACTGATCCGAGGACTCCGAGCGAAGTCCTGACGGCACGCTTGTGAGGGCGCGCTTGGTGTCCCCTCTTGAGCATCCCCAGCCTCACCTGTTGATCATATCTGCGGGGGCGGCGGAGTCGCCGCCCGTCTATCTGTGCGGATTGCTACTGAAACGTGGCGATGACCCCGGTCCATGCGACTGATGACTGAAGAGTTCCCGCGTAGCCCTGAGCGCCCGTGGCATTCAGAATGACCCAGGCCGTCTCCTCACCGGCTGCAAGACCCGAGACGGTCGACTCCTCGAAGAGGTATGGCGCCGTGTTTGCCGTCGAATTGGGAGGGGTGTAGCCGGATGTCGGATTCGCAAGGGGCACACTATTTTTTTCGTTTTGCGGGATATTGGCTCCGTTCCAGCCGATGGCCGCGACCACGATCTCACTTGCTTGGCTCGTTGTCGGCGTAGTTCCTGTCGAGGGAGTTGTGCTGCCAGATCCCGTGTAGAGATTGGTAGCCTTTTGGTCGAGTGGGTTGGCGCTCGCCCCGGTGATATCGAGTACGGTGATCGCTAATGAGGTGTTTCCATTCATGGTGACCGTGACGCTGGTCACGCTGGCAGCG
The DNA here is from genome assembly GCA_963791435.1 of Candidatus Dormiibacterota bacterium. GTDB lineage: Bacteria > Chloroflexota > Dormibacteria > Aeolococcales > Aeolococcaceae > Palsa-851. The sequence continues at coordinate 1,694,495 of CAWBSL010000001.1, read as the reverse complement.
TTCGCGGAGTACCAGATCTCTTCATCGGCTTGAACCTTTTGCGCAATCAGCCCAGACCCCGTTGGAGGCGGACCCGTTGGCGGCGTGGTGGGCGGGATCCAGGTGTCCGTCGTGCTTGAGTCCGTGACGCTCTGCACTGTCGTGGGGGTAGAGCCAGCTGTTCGGCTACGAACCACGACGACGAGAAGGTCGCCTGCGCCCGTGTGGCCGCTCGGCGGCGTGATGGTCAACGTGTTGGTGGCTACTGAGGTCGCCGCCCCAAAGGACTGCGCCACGTCTAGGCTGGCGCCGGCAGCCGCGAGTTGAAAGTTCTGTCCGGTCAGCGTGGCACCAGGCTCCACAACGATCGTGAGGGTTTCGGGCGCGAACCCGGTCATCGACGCCGTGATCTGATACGTCCCCTCGGACAGGTTGCTGAGGGTGTAGGTGCCGCTGGAGCCGGTCGTGGCCGGGGTGCACGTCAGCGTGCCCGTGCAAGCTACGGTCGCGCCGTTGATCGGGGTGACGCCGTCGGACTGAAACACCGTCCCGCTGATCGTCCCGGACAACGGCACGAGCGTGAAGTTCTGCGTCGGGGTCCCACCCGGTCCGACGTTGACGGTCTCGTTCTCTGGCGAGTAACCCGAAGCCGATGCCGTCAGCTGGTACGACCCTTCCTGCAGACCGAGGTTGTATGTGCCGTTCGGAGCCGTGGTGGTACCTGCGCATGTAAGGGTCCCGGTGCAGCCAACCATTGCGCCTGAAATCGGGTCACCGGTGGACGTGTCCGTCACCGTCCCACTGACCGTCCCTGGATTGGGCATCAACATAAAGGACTCTGGCGTCGAAGTGCCGGACATCACCACAACGCTGGATTGCGACCCCGGCGCATACCCGGTCTCGGTCACCGACATCGCGTACGTCCCGGGCGCGACCGTGAGCGTGTAGGAACCGTCAGTCCCGGTCGTGGTGCTGGTGCACGTGGGCGTGCCCGTGCAGCCGACTGTCGCACCGCTGATTGGGTTACCAGTGACCGAGTTCCGTCACCGTCCCGGTAATCGTTCCAGGGCCAGCGTTGAGTTGAAAGTTCTGTCCGGTCAGCGTGGCACCAGGCTCCACAACGATCGTGAGGGTTTCGGGCGCGAACCCGGTCATCGACGCCGTGATCTGATACGTCCCCTCGGACAGGTTGCTGAGGGTGTAGGTGCCGCTGGAGCCGGTCGTGGCCGGGGTGCACGTCAGCGTGCCCGTGCAAGCTACGGTCGCGCCGTTGATCGGGGTGACGCCGTCGGACTGAAACACCGTCCCGCTGATCGTCCCGGACAACGGCACGAGCGTGAAGTTCTGCGTCGGGGTCCCACCCGGTCCGACGTTGACGGTCTCGTTCTCTGGCGAGTAACCCGAAGCCGATGCCGTCAGCTGGTACGACCCTTCCTGCAGACCGAGGTTGTATGTGCCGTTCGGAGCCGTGGTGGTACCTGCGCATGTAAGGGTCCCGGTGCAGCCAACCATTGCGCCTGAAATCGGGTCACCGGTGGACGTGTCCGTCACCGTCCCACTGACCGTCCCTGGATTGGGCATCAACATAAAGAACTCTGGCGTCGAAGTGCCGGACATCACCACAACGCTGGATTGCGACCCCGGCGCATACCCGGTCTCGGTCACCGACATCGCGTACGTCCCGGGCGCGACCGTGAGCGTGTAGGAACCGTCAGTCCCGGTCGTGGTGCTGGTGCACGTGGGCGTGCCCGTGCAGCCGACTGTCGCACCGCTGATTGGGTTACCAGTGACCGAGTCCGTCACCGTCCCGGTAATCGTTCCGTCCTTGACGAGCGCGGCGGGCTGGTTGGTTGTGCCGGATCCGACCACCACCGGTGAGATGGTCTGTGTGACAAAACCCGGGTCGCTGAACGTGAGCGAGTACGAGCCAGACGCAATGTTGCTGAAGGTATAGATCCCGCTGCCGTTTGTAGTTGCATTCGTTCCCGAGCATGAGCACGCGACCGTCACACCCGGAAGCACCGGATGACCGGCCGTGGTCGCATCGGTCACCGTGCCCGTAATGCCGCCGAGCGCCGGACCGAGAGCTGCGTCTACGGTCGTCGCCTGCCCTGCGACGACGGTCACATTGTTGATTGTTGTGGTTGCATGACCCGTCGTCGAGAACGTCATGGTGTAGGTGGTTCCCGGGGCGATGTTCATGAACGTATAGTTGCCAGTGCTGTTGGTGAACTGATTGCCGGCCTGACAGGTGCACGTCACGGTGGCGTCGGTGATGGCCGCGTGCGACGAGGAATCCGTAACCTGGCCCGTGATTGAGCCATCCTCGATGAGCGCCGCATTTTCCGCAGTGGTGTTACCGGTCGTTACGGCAACGCCTGAGATCGTCTGTGTGACGTCGCCACTGTTCGTGAACGTGAGTGAATAGCTGCTCGGCGGGACGCCGGAGAAGACATAGTTGCCGGCACTATTCGTCGTCACTGCGCCGCCCTGGCACGTGCAGGTGACCGTCACGCCGGCAAGAACCGGGTGCCCGGTGGCGGTGCCGTCCGTAACGGTGCCGGTAATGCAGCCGGCGTTCGGCGAGGTAATTGCCGGACCGAGGTCGCCGTTACCCGTATTCGCGGAGTTGCTGAGAAGGCCGACGCCATACGTCTCCTCGATCCCTCGGAGAATGCCGTAGAGGTTGCCGCCGGCACGAGTAGTTGTGATTGCTCAGCTCGCGGTCGCAGCCGAGACGACGATGGTGGGGATGTTGCCGCCGGTGACGACGGAGTTGCCGCCGCAGTACGGGAGCATTTGGGGTTGAAGGGCACACGGCGCCATTGACCCATGCCAAGTCATCGGTGTGGTACGCCTCGTCCCACGTGATGATCACGATCCCGCCCTGCTTGTACCAATTGGAGGCCCGAATCGCCGGCATGTTGTTCGCGAACCAATCGTCTGCGTTGCTGGCTTCGTTGTCGCCGTTCGCGGGGCACTCGGAGTGCATCTCGTCGCAGTTGTCGGGTACGACCCACATGAAATCCGGGAGCGAACTGCTGCTCATCACGGTCGTAAACGGATCATTCGGACCCGCCGGAATCGTCGACGGTGCCGCTACTGGATTGTTGAGCTCGCACGCAGTTGTGGTACGCGTCGAGGTGTAGTAAAGGAACGGGTTGTGGTCCGGGGCGTAGTACGCCGTTGAGGAATCTGAGCCGACCGGCCAGTTGGCGGTGTCACAAGACGACGGCATCGCCTCCATGTACGCACCCCAGCTGATCCCTTGCTCTGGTCAGCTCGTCCACGAGCGTGGTATCAGACGAAGGCTTGTTCAGCGACGCCATCGGTGTTCCCGGCGAGCATCGCCATATAGTCGAGTGGGCTGCCGTGAAACGGCGCGTACCAACTCGTCGCGGAGAGATATTGCTGCGCCAGGCTATTGATGTAAGGAGCGCCTTGCGTTGCCGATGACTCCGTTCGTGCCGTTGTAGGAGTGGTTCTCCTCGACGATGAGCATGATGTGCGGAGCGGACGGAGCCGTGGTCACGGTGAACGATGTCGGGGATGACGATGCCGTGCCCCCGGGCGCCGTGACGGTGATAAAACCGTTCCCGGCCCCGCTCGGCACCGTCGCATTGATATGCCCGTCGTCCGTCACCGAGAACGTCGTGGCGGCCGTTCCATTGAACTTCACCGCCGTCGCGCCCGTAAACCCGGCGCCGGTGATGGTCACTACCGTCCCGACCGGCCCGCTCGACGGGCTGAAGCCCGTGATTGACGTTGTTGTGGCCGTGGTCACCGTGAACGATGTCGGGGACGAGGATGCCGTGCCCCCGGGCGCCGTGACGGTGATAAAACCGTTCCCGGCCCCGCTCGGCACCGTCGCATTGATATGCCCGTCGTCCGTCACCGAGAACGCTGTGGCGGCCGTTCCGTTGAACTTCACCGCCGTCGCGCCCGTAAACCCGGCACCGGTGATGGTCACCACCGTCCCGACCGGCCCGCTCGACGGGCTGAAGCCCGTGATTGACGTTGTTGTAGGTGAGCCAACTTTGAAGGTTGCGATCGCACCGGTCCACGCAACACTGGAGGAGCTCAACGTGGCCGAATAGCTCTGTGCGCCGGTAGCGCTCAAGAGCTGCCACGCCCCCTCCTCACCGGCGCCGTTGCCACTGACGCTTGCCGATTGTGGAGGCAGCACTGTGAAGCCCGTCTTCTGGCCGCTGACCGTGACGGTGTTGCTGTTCCAGCCGAGGTCGCCGATTGCGATCTCACTTCCCTGGGCAGTGGCCGCGGTGGTTCCCGATGAAGCCGGTTGCGTGTTGCCGTTGTTGTGAGCTACCACGTCCAGAGGTGTCGCGGTGGCACCGGTGACGTCGAGGACTGTGAAGGCAATGGCCGACTTCGCCGCCGAGGTCCCTCCAACCGTGACTGTGATCGACTGCGCCGTGGTGAGCGCGGCCGCGTTCGCCGCGTACCAGATCTCCCCATCGGCCTGTCCTGTGCTGACCTTGGTTGTCGTGGACCCCACTGCGGCAAGCGCCCAATGGTTGGACGCCGAATCAGTGACGCCCGTGACGGGCGCGAGCGTGGTCTGATTCCGGCTTCTGATCACGCGACAAGCAAATCGCCGGCACCGGTCGCGGCAGTTGGCTTCACCGAGAGCGTGGCGCTCCCCGACGATCCGTTGGCAGCTCCGAACGACTGGACGACCGTCGCCGACACGTTTGCGAAACTGATCGGCGCTGGCGAAGCAAGGCCCGCCAGGAAGAGCGCCGCAAATGCGACGAAGATCGCTCCGGTGGCGGCTTTCCCTGCGCGCCAAAGGCCGCGCCGGTGTCTCAGCCCGCTACGGGTCTGGGTCGCCGACGGCTGGGCCCAAGTTTTCTCACGGTGCCAGGCGTCGACACGATGAGAATTCGTAACGCGCCGGAGTGCCTTGGATGCCACCGGTCGGTCATCCGTGACCACCGGGACGCAGCCTACCAACGTGAATACCTTCCAACCGAGGATGCCCCCTTTGCGCCCGTTACCTCTCCGCCAGGGTACTGAGAACCGGCCGTCCTGATGGCCCAGTTACATGGTATCGGATTGAACTGCCTCATGCAGTCAGCCCGGAACGTCTCAGGAAGCGCTCGGGAGAGTCCCGTGCAGGGCGATTAGCCCTACTGGAACCAGCCGGCGACGTCGAGGACGGCGTTGATATTGCCGACCGCGTTGTACAGGTCGACGTCACCGGTCGTCGCGCCGGTCTGCGCCAGCGCAACGATCGCAAGGTTGGCGGTGGCGACGCCCGCGGGAGGATTGAGATCCGACGCACGCGGCCGCTGGGCCACGTCGCTCGGGTAGATGGTGAAGTAGGTGGGTGCGCTGCCCCCCACCGCGGTGAGGTTCGCCACGACCGCAACTGGCAGTGTCGATCCGCCGATCACCGGCAGGCCGTCGACACCGGCAACCGGGATGAGCTCAGCCATGTTCGCGGTCAGCCCGTCCCCAGCGCATTCCGTGCCCGAGCCTGCAGCGCGTGTCGCAGATCCGGGTCGGCGGCAGGGAGTAGAACAGCGCGCCGGAGCTGCTCTCGTTCCCGTTCCCGAACCAGCCGCCGACGTCGATGATGAAATTGATGCTGCCGAGGCTGTTGTAAACACAGACGTCCTGGCGCGGACCGAGTGACGAGATCACCCGATTCGGCAAGGCGACGCCGGCGGCGAGGTTGACGTTGGACTCGCCGGGAGGTCCGGTCGGGCACGCATCGCTTGAGTTGGGCGGTGCGACGCTGAGATACGTCGCGGCAGTGCCCTGCGTGCCGGTGAGGTTGAACACCGCGGCCGCCGCTGTGCCGTCCGATGGGATCGACGGACCGCTCCCACCGGGGGGAAGTCCGGAGAGCACGACGTCACGCCAGGTGTTCGCGGGCAATGGATCGTTGGTGGCAGCGGCGCACTCGGTATTCATGTTTGCGCGCGTGTCGCAGATGCGCAGCGGGGGCATGGCGTGAAACTCGCCGGCGACCGGCGCCGCGCCGGGTGGCGCGAAGTAGCCCTCGACGTCGACGAGCGCGTCGGTGCTTCCGGCCGCGTTGAAGATGCTCATCTCGCCGCTCCCACTCAATTGCACGATCGCGAGATTGGCCTGCACGCCGCGGGCGTTGAGGTTGATGTTTGACGCGACGGGCGCCGACCCGCCCGCGGGAAACGCCGTGACGTACGTGATGCCGTTGCTGTTGTTGACGGCGGTGAGATTGACGGCGACGGCTGTGGCGTTGGCCGGCACCGTCTGCCCGAGCGTGTTGTGTTCTCCGGTGACCTGGAGTGTCAGCGTTGCCCCGGGTCCGAGCGTCTTGCCCGTGCACTGGTTGGCCGGGCTGACGTTCTGGGTGTCGCAGATTCGAAATGGCGTCACCGCCGTGTACGCGCCGGGCGCGATATAGGTGAATTGGTCAGCCGGACTCGTCGCACTGGTCCCTCCGGGGGTCACCGCGGTGATGTCGACCGTCCCCGCCTGAGATGCCTGCGGCGTGAAGGCGGTGATGTGCTTCCCACTGTCCACAGTGAAGCACCCTCCCGACGTCCCCATGCATGGGTACGGATTGGTCGCAGGCACGTCGACGTTGCCGAAGCGCAGGTCAGAGGTTGTGAAGCCCGTGCCGTTGAAACTGGTGCCGTTGATGGTGACGAGATCGCCCCCATCTTCCGCCCCCTCAGTTGGCGTGACTCCCGTGATCGTGGGTTGTGGCGCATTGACCGGCACACCGAACGCCGGCGTGAGGTCACCGAAGTCCGGGTTCTGCGAATTATTCAGGAGCGGAACGCCGTACGCTTCCTCGATCGCTCGCAGCGTGGCGTAGTGGTCACCCGAGGTCGTGAAGTGACCGCTCGAGTTGGCGCTGATGACGATCGTGGGGATATGCCCGCCGTCACCGTACGACCCACCGGAATCGTCGCCGCTCGCGCTCTCGTCCCAGGTGATGATGACGATGCCGTTTTGTGCATACCAGCTCGACGCCAGCACCGTCGGCAGGGTGTCCCGCAGCCAGTCATCCCCTGCGACGATCAGGTCGCCATCGCTGTCGCTCGCGCAGGGCGACCCGGAGCTGGTGTCGCCGTGCATCTCGTCGCAATCGTTGGGCACGAGGAACACAAAGTCCGGCGCATTGGGCGCGTCGAGGTCGTTGGCGAAATCGCTCGCTCCCGTATAAGGAACAACGCCTTCGGTGTTGATGTTCGCGCTGCTGCACCAGCCGCCGCCGGAGGTGGAGGAGTTGACGAAGTAGTGGAACGGATTGTGGTTGGGATCGTAGAGACCGTCGCTGAGCGACGGTCCGTTATAGCAATTGGAGGGGAGGTTCTCGAAGTACCCCTTCCATGGAATCCCGGCACTGTGCAGCTCGTCGACGAGCGTCGGTGACGAATACGGCTTGCCGTTGGGCAAACCGAGGTCTGAGCCCGCGATCAGATCGAGGTAGTCGTGCGGACTGTTGTGTTGCACGGCGAACCAATTGGTCGCTGACGTGTAGTTCATTGACCAGGGTGTTATTGATGTACGGGGCGTTCGAGTTCCCGATCACGTAATTCGGTGTCGGCGTCTGCGCGCTGCTGTACGCCTCGTTCTCCTCGACGATGACCATGATGTGCGGGGGGCTCGCCGCGGCCGACGCGACGCTCCGGGCAGCCGTCGGTCCCACCGCAAACGTGATCGCACCTACGACGCCGGCAGCCACTGCGCAGCATCTGCGACGCCATCCTGATGGACGCAGTCGTTCTACCACCTGATCCTCACCGCATCGCCCGTCCTGACACACATTGTGGGACGCGACCGTAGCACGCGAGGGCGGGCCTCATGCTTGGTCCGCTCGCGACCCGAGCGGAATGCGCGCTTCGAATACCGGACTGACGCTCATCGGAAGCTCCGGCTACGCACCGGTAACGGCACGGTTGCCCTCCGGGAACGGACGAAGACCGCGGCGTAGGCTCGGCCTCGTCGTCAATAGCACCCCCGCTGCAAGGCGGGTCCGCAAAGCCACGGAGCTCTGGGAACGGAGCCAGCCGGGTTGCCGAAGCCTCCTCGATGACGTCTGTGGCACGCGGTGACTCCCGGCATGGAGACACCACATGGACCTCAGATCGAGACGCAATGACGCCGACGTCCGCACACGAACGCTGCTCACTTCGAAACGCGCACATCTGCTCGCCGGTGCGGTGGGCATCATGATCGCGATCGCGGCGTGCGGTCCGGCGGCAACCGGTGTCCAGGGGACCAATGCGGGCACCCCCGGATCCGCAACTGCGAACGGAACGTCCGGTGCCGGCACTCACGCTGCAGGCTCCACATCGACCAGTGGAGCATCGCATGGCTCCGCCGGAGCCGGCGGCCCGGGAAGCGGGACGGCGGCCACGTCGAATCCGGGATCCACAACGCCGGGCGCGACTCCGACTCCGGGATCGACCTCGACCCCCACCGCCACGCCGCAGCCCACTCCGGTCCCGACCCCAGGACCGACACCACCGCCTGGAACCCGCAACAAGTATCTCTGGCCGTTTGCGAGCACCAGCATCTGGAACATGCCCATCGGGCGCAACGCCGTCTATGTGCCGGCACACATCGCCGCGCCAACGCAGCAGACGCTGACCTCGGATCAGGACATCATCATCATGGAGCCCACTGCGCCGCTGACACTCCTGGCGCACAGCGGCGCCGGCTGGGGAGGCGGTAATCGCTGCACGGCGAGCGGGACCTCGCTCACGTCGGTACCGATCCCGACCGACTTCACCGTCCTGAGCAACGGCCACAACGACGCGCTGGCCGTGGTGATGCCGGATGGTCAGACCGTCATCCAGGCACAGCCGTTCGCGCGCTGCAGCCCGGGTGGGCCTGCAACCTCGCTCGCGCTCGCTCCGTCGGCAAACCTGTACGGCAACGGCATCCTCGGCGCCCACGGCGGCTCCGGTCTCAGCTCACTCGGCGGGACCATTCGCCTCAACCAGCTGGTGCCGGGCGGCGTGATTCGACACGCGCTCAAGGTCAACCTCGACGCCGCGATGGATCTCTACCCAAGCCCCGGATTCGTGTGGCCGGCGGTGCGACACGACTCCTGCGCGCCCGGCTGCTACGGCGGGACCGTCAGTGCGCTCGAGATGGGCTCACTGCTCGCGATTCCGACCAGCGTCAACATCGGTGCCCTCGGGCTCCAGACGGCGCCGGGCCGGATGCTGGCGTGGACGCTGCAGAACTACGGCGCGTACGTCGCTGACAACACCGCGCGCAGCGTGTTCTCCATCGAGACCGAGGACGGACCCAACGGGGCTGTCGTCAACCAGTTCCAGCAGACCTGGGGGTATCCCTTCCAGGCACCGGCCGGCAACGGCACCCCGTGGTCGCACGACATCAACGTGATCATCGCCAACCTCGCAGTTGTTGCGAACAACGGGCCGCTCTCGATCGGTGGTGGCGGCCTTCCGTTGCAGCCACTCGCGCCCCCGATCGGGAACTGAGCACGCAGATGTGCCTGCACAAATGTGACGCTGCAGAGCGGCAATCTGGTGCTTCCGTTACCAGGATATGGGGATTTCCTCGCGCCGCTTGGTGGTATGGCGACATCACGGTAACGGCGCTGTTGTCCTCGGTGAACCAAAGAAACGTCCGGCGTAGGCTCGGCCACGTCGCATAACGACCCCGCTGCAAAGCGAGGCCCCGAATCACGGAGCTCCAGACAAATGGAGCCCACCGGGTTCCCGAATGTCTTTTTCGATGACGTGGAGACACGCGGTCACGCCCGGCACGGAGGTACCTGATGGCCCCTGGATTGAATCGAATTTTCTCGTTCCGACGTCGTCGCCACGGTGATGCGCCGATGCGTCGCGGTCCTCTCGCGCTGTCCGCTTTCGGGCTGATGGTCGTCGTCGTCGGTTGTGCGCAGGCCACAGTCGCGCTCACCGCCGGCGACGCCATCAGCGCGATCGGCATCGCACGGACTGCGTTCGGTCATCCGACATCGCATCTCGGCGCGGGCCAGCTCTCCGCCACTCCGGGGAGCACGTCGGGTCCTGCGCTCTTCGGCAGCGCAGGCAATCCACTTGGAGTGACAGGACCGGATCCGACGCCGTGGTCGACGCGCACACCGGGTGCCACGCCGACGCCCAATCCGACGTCGACGCCGAATCCGACATCGACACCCACTCCGACGCCGACACCCACTCCGACGCCGACCCCAACACCTCCACCGAGCAGTGCGCCGCACGTGCTGATCGTGCTGGAGGAGAACAAGGGCTACGCAGCGGTGATGTCAGGCGCACCGTATCTCGACGGCCTGGCCAAGTCGTACCTGAACAGCTCATCGTGGTTCGGGGTCGACCATCCGTCCGCACCGAACTATGTGGCGCTCCTGTCGGGCTCGACGCAGACCGTTGTCGGTGACTGCACGCCACCAAATTGCGGCCCGTACAACGTCACGTCGCTTCCCGGACAGCTGGCTGCAGCAGGCATTCCGTGGACGGCATACATGGAATCGATGCCGACGCCCTGCTACGCCGGCTCCACGTTCGGACTCTACGCAGAGAAGCACGACCCGTTCATGTACTTCGACGACGTGCTGAAGAATAATTGCGCGAGTTACGTGCTCCCCTACCCCGGCAGCAGTTCGCTCGTGGCAAGGCTGGATGGACCCAACGCCCCTGATTTCGTCTGGATCACGCCGAATCTGCTGGACGACATGCACGACGGCTCGGTGCTCCAGGGCGACGCATGGGCGCGCGCCAACCTCGGACCAGTATTCGCGTCGAGCTGGTTCAAGGACTACAACTCGACTGTCATCGTGACCATGGACGAGGGTGACGCTGATGGCACGGCGTCATGCTGCGGACAACCTGCGGGCGGACCGATCCCGATGATCGTGGTTTCCAACAAGGCTGCCGGCCACGGAAGCGTCGCCATCACCGGTGACCAGTTCGGCACCCTGCGCTCCATCGAGGAGATCTATCGCCTGCCGCTGCTCGGCGCCGCCGCCAACGCGGTCAACGGCGACCTCAGCTCGTACTTCGGCTAGTCAATTCCCGATCGGTGGCGCGAGTGGCTGCAACGGGCTGCCACCGCCGCCGATCGAGGCCGGTCCGTTGTTGGCGACAACCGCAAGGTTGGCGAGAATCACCTTGATGTCGTGCGCCCACGGCGTTGCACTTGCAGCCGGTGCCTGGAACGGAAACCCCCAGGTCTGCTGGAACTGGTTCACCACCGATCCATACGGGGTGTCGGCGCTTTCGATCGAGAAGGCGCTCTGGCCGGTGTTGTCGGCCACGTAGGCGCCGTAGTTCTGCAGCGTCCACGCGAGCATCCGGCCCGGTGTGGTTTCGAGCCCGAGCGCATTGATGTTGACGCTGGTCGGAATGGCCAGCAGTGAACCCATCTCGAGGGCGGGCACCTTGCCGCCGTAGCAGCCGGGAGCGCACGAGTTGTCGCGGATCGCCGGCCATCGGAACCCCGGACTGGGGAAGAGGTCAGCGCTCGCATCGAGGTTGACCTTGAGTGCGTGACGGATCTCCGCTCCCGGAACCAGCTGGTTCAAGAGGATGGTCCCGCCCAGGGAGCTCAGCCCGGAGCCGCCATGCCCGCCGAGGATCCCAGTGCCGTACAGGTTGTCGGACGGAGCGAGCTCCATCACCGTGGCGGGTCCGTTTGGGGTACAGCGCGCGAACGGCTGCCCCTGGATGACCGTCTGACCGTCCGGCATCACGACCGCCAGGGCGTCGTTGTGCCCGTTGCTCAACACCTCGAAGCCCGGGGGCATCGGGACCGAGATCAGCGACGGACCACTCGCGGTGCAGCGGCTGCCGTTGCCCCAGCCCGCGCCGCTGTGTACGAGCAGGGTCATCGGCGCCGTCGGATCCATGACGATGATGTCCTCGTCGGACATGAGTGTCTTCGCGGTGGGCTGGACGATGTGCGCCGGGACGTAGACCGCGCCGGTGCCGATGGGCATGTTCCAGATGCTCGTGCTGGCGAAGGGCCAGAGGTATTTGTTGCGCGTCCCGGGTGGTGTCGGCGAGGGTGTCGGAGGGGACGTCGGCCACGGTGTGGACGACGCGGTTGGCGTCGACCTGGACGTCGCTGTCGAGGAGGCGCTCGGGCCCGGAGTGGCGGTCGCCGACGGCGCGGCCGACGCGGTCTGCCCATCCGCCGAGCCGGGCGAGCTCCCAACTGTCGGACTTGCCGTGACTGCGGTGTGCGACTGCGCCTGACCGCACGCGGCGGCCGCGAGCGCGAAGACAGTGCACAACGCCAGCACTCCCCCGTGCCGCGCGCGCGGAGCCCACGACCGCGCAGGCGCGCCGGACTCCGTTGTCTGCCTGACACCCACCTGATTCCCCCAAAGTCACATGCGCTGAGCCAGCGACCCGTGCGGTCGACTGCTGACCCAAGCGTCAGCGATGGCCTGCGCACACCCGCCTCGAAGCGCGCATGGTACGTCGTCGTGGTGCCCCGACGTGAGGCGTCACGCGCTGCAGGGGCAAGAAGGTGCAGTCACCTACTGGCGCACATTTTCTTCGCGCTCCGCCGGCGCGCCGAACGCGAAGGAGCGGGCGCGCTTCGCTGCATCGTCTGCGTTGAAAGGAGGCCTGATCGCCCTGCTAAGCTGGCGGCTCCTCGAAGGTTTGGGGTACGGGTCCTGAGACGAGGGCCGCCGAAGGGGCGAGAGATGAGGGGCACGATGCCCGGCGATTTGCCTGGAGTCATTCGTCGTTGAGACGTCAATTCAGATTGCGGTTTCGCGCAGGGTCGAGCGGCCTGCGTTCCGCTCGCGCCGCGGCCACGTGGCTCGCGGTCGGGGCGGTGCTCATCGCAACCGGCGGCTCGGGTGCGCGCGGGATCGTGCATGCAGGGACTGGCTCAGCCTCGGGCGCTCTCGGGAATTCCAGCTCACAGTCGTCCATTCGCTCGCAGCCGAGATCCGCAGCCACGGGCGGCGGACAGGCATCGCCGGACAGCGCGTCGACGGCGTCGACGACGCCTTCGCACCTGCCCACGGCGAACGGCGTCGGGTCGCCCACCGGGTCGACGACACCTGTGGCGGCCGTGGTCCCTCCACATGTGCTCGTGCTCATGGAGGAGAACAAGAACGCCGGGATCGTCTCCGGCGCTCCCTACCTGGATGGACTCGGCAAGGCGTACGCCAGCAGCTCAAGCTGGTACGGCGTCGACCATCCGTCCGCCCCGAACTACGTGGCCCTGACGTCGGGATCGACACAGAACGTCGTGGGTGACTGCACGCCACCGACGTGTGGCCCCTACCCGACAGAGTCGCTGGGTGGCCAGCTCACAGCAGCGGGCATTCCGTGGGCCGCGTACATGGAGTTGATGCCGGCCCCCTGCTACAAGGGGCCGAACGCCGGGCTGTATGCCGAGAAACATGATCCGTTCATGTACTTCGACGATGTGCTGCACGACGGCTGCGCGCAACACGTCCTGCCGTATCCGGGGGTGAGCGCACTCGTCTCGACGTTGGACTCACCGAACGCGCCGGACTTCGTCTGGATCACGCCGAACCTGCTGCACGACATGCACGACGGATCGGTTGCGCAGGGCGATGCCTGGGCCAAGGCCAACCTCGCGCCGATACTTGCGTCGAGCTGGTTCACCGACTACGACTCAACGGTGATCATCACCATGGACGAGGGCGACAACGACGCGAGCGCGTCCTGTTGCGGGCAAATGCCGGGCGGTCCGATTCCGCTGATCGTCGTCTCCAGTGCAGACATGGGCGTTGGATCGATTCCACTCACCGGTGACCAGTACGGAACGTTGCGAGCCATCGAAGAGGAGTTCGGGCTTCCGCTGCTTGGGAAAGCGGCTGACCCTTCGAATGGTGACGCGAAGCCTTTGTTTGGCTGAGTCATTGCTTTATGTGAAGTAACCGATCGCGATGCCTGCCGGCGTCGGGACGTTTTTGGTAGGGTGAGCAGCGGCTGTACGTACGCCTCGGTGTTGGCAGAATTTATGCGGGGGTTTTGTGCCAGCAATCGTCATGACGGTCCGGTGCGATGAGCGGTAGGAATCGCGCTCGGCGACAACGGCTGCATACGTGGGGGGCCGTCTCCCGGTACCGGCGGCGCGCGACCCTGGCGATCTACCGGCGCCGCCGCGCCCTGGCACTTCGCCCGCGGCGTGGACTCGTCGTGCGAGTGGCCATCGGGCTGCTGACACTCATCGGCGGGGTCGTTTTCGCAACGCTTCCCAGCCTGCATCTCGCCACCGCACCCGTGAGCCTCGGCGTCGTCCAGTCCTTTGGAGGTGCCAACACCAGGCTCACCGGGTCGCTCTCGGTGTCCCCGGGTTCGCCGACGACGGGCGGCGACCTGCTCGTCGCCACCATCAAGAACCGCGATCTCCAGGAGTTCGAGACGGTGACCTCGGTCGTCGACTCATCAGGGAACACCTGGACCTCGGCCACCCAGCTGAACGAAGGCCAGCAGGCGGACGAGGAGATCTGGTTCGCCGCGGACACGGCGCCGATCGGGACAAACGGGACCGTGACGGTGACGTTGTCCGGCGCTGCGGCGATCGCGGTCACGGTGCTCGAGATCGCGGGCGCGTCGTCGACCCCGCTCGACGACGTCTCCAGCGAGGGGGACGTCAGCGCCAACGCCTCGACAGGGACCGCCGACGCGTCCGCGCAGGACATCGTTGTTGCCGACGTGGGTTGGAATGCCGACGTGACCCCGATCAATTCGACTCAGGCGTTCGTCACGACACCGGTCGAGCAGTCGACGGTCAACGACAGCATGACCGGCGAGCAGGCAGCCTGGACGATCGCCGGCGGCAACGGCAGTCAGAGCTATGCGGCGGCGCTCAGCGACGCAGTGGTGTGGACGGCGACGATCGCGACCTTCGCCGCCGCGCCGGGCACGTCACCCACCCCGACGCCGTCTCCGACCGGGACCGCAACGCCGACATCGACACCAACTGCCACACCGTCACCGACGACGAGCTCCTCCCCGACTCCCACGGCAACCCCGACGCCGACGCCAACTCCCACTCCCACGATCACGCCGACCCCTGGCGCCTCGCACGTGATGGTCATCATGGAGGAGAACCGTGGGTACCAGGCGACCCTCGGCTCATGCGGGGACGATCCGTACCTCTGCTCGCTGGCGTCTCAATACACCAGCTACACGAACTGGGACGCGATCGCCCATCCGTCGCTGCCGAACTATCTCGGGGTCGACAGCGGCGGCACGCAGGGATGCGGAGCCGATGCGTGTCCGGGTGGGTACACAGCAAGAGACCTCGGGGGCGAGCTGTCGAGCGCCGGAATCCCGTGGACCGCGTACATGGAATCGATGCCGAGCCCGTGCTACACGGGCGGGTCGCAGGGCCTGTACAAGCGGGCACACAACCCGTTCGTCTACTTCAATGACGTCGTCAACAGCGCCACGTGCTCCAACAACGTGGTCCCGTACCCGGGGAGCTCCGGGTTGGTCTCCGACCTCGATGCGTCGGGTGCCCCGCAGTTTGTCTGGATAACACCCAACCTCAACGACGACATGCACAACGGCTCCGTCGCCCAAGGGGACGCGTGGCTCGCGGCAAACCTCCCCGCCGTCCTCACCTCGAGCTGGTTCACCGACTACGACAGCACCGTCATCGTGACCATGGACGAGAACGATGCCCAGCCATTCCCGGGCGGCGGTCAGATCCCGATGGTGGTCATCTCCACTGCGGCGCGGGGTCAGGGTCAGATCTCGACCGGGGGAAATCTCTACGGCACGCTGCGTGCGATCGAAGAGGAACTCGGCGTCGGCTATCTCGGCGCGGCGGCCAACCCCTCGAACGGCGACCCGATCGGCTCCTTCGGCTGAGGACCGCGCGGGTCAGAACCCCAATTCTTCGACGCTGACGCCCAGAACCTTCGCCAGCCGGCGGCGGTAGAAAGGACGTGGGACCGTGTCACCGGCCTCCCACGCCTTCACAGACCGCAGCGACGATCCCACCTTACGGGCCAGGCCGGCCTGCGTCCATTCGCTCGGCCGCGTCGCATCCGCCTGCCGCTGCGAGCGAATTCCGGCGAGCCGGCTGCGTTCGTCCTTGCGGGGGGACTTGCGATTCTGCACCATACTGCCCGATACTGCCTATAGAGGGATTGGCTCCAGCGAGGGCGAACCGCCTCGATGCAGACCGGTTTCAGAAGCGCGACAGGCGCCTGGACCAGCTTCCAAGCCCCCCCTTACGGGCGCTCCGACGATATTGACTCGGCGGGGCGCCTTCCTTTGTCAACATTTCGCCACACGGGTCGAACCCTCCGGGCGCCGAGGCTCAGGTACCCTGGAATGCATGGCTGAGAGGGCATCCTTCTGATGCTGGTCGTCGTCTTCGGGACGGGCCGGTGCGGCTCAACCCCGATCGTCGAGGTCGTCAGCCGGCATCGTGAGGTCGGCTTCGTGTCCAACCTGGACGACAAGCTGAACCTGCTCAACCTCAAGGGAACGTGGAACAACCGGCTCCACCGGCTCTCGCCGCCTCGCGATCCGAAGATGCGTCCGTTCGGCGACCGGCGGAAGCTCGTCGAGTTCGGTCGTTTCCGGATCGCGCCGGCCGAGGCGTGGAAGATTCTCGACCGGCAGGTCGCGCCCATCATCTCGGCGCCGTTTCGCGATCTCGGCGCCGCGGACGCCACGCCCTGGCTGCGGGGCCGGTTTCGCACCTTCTTCGAGAGCCGGATGGCGGCGCAGCATCGCGACGTCTTCCTCCAGCACCTGACCGGGTGGCCGAGAGCCGGCTTCATCCGGGCGGCGTTTCCCGAGACGCGGTTCGTCCATGTCGTCCGTGACGGCCGGGCCGTCGCCAACTCATGGCTGCAGATGGGGTGGTGGCGCGGCTACCACGGTCCAGAGGCGTGGCACCTCGGTCCGCTCCCACCGGACGCAGCGCAGGAATGGGAGGACTCGGGGCGGTCATTTGTCGTCCTCGCCGGTCTCGGCTGGAAGATGCTCATCGAGTCCTTCGAACGTGCCCGCGCCGAGGTTCCCGCATCGCAGTGGATGCAGGTGCGCTACGAGGACGTCGTCGCCGAACCGCGCCGGTACATCAGGGAGATCGTCGATTTCATCGGGCTCCCGTGGACTGACGAGTTCGAGCACGAGTTCGCCGCGTACCCCTTCGAGGCAGGTCGCGTTCAGGGCTTCCGCCGTGACCTGGATCCTGCCGCCCTGCATCAGCTCGAGACCGCCATCGGCACGACGCTCCGCGCCTACGGGTACGAGACGTCGTAGTCAGCGGCGCAACACCGCGGCATAGACCGCTTCGGTTGCGTCGGTGGCTTCGTCCCAGTCGTATTCACGGATGATCCGGTCGCCGAGCACTCGCGCTCCGAGTCGGGCGCGGTCCCGGTCGCCGAGCGTCTCCGCCAGCGCCGCAGTGAGGGCAGCCTCGTCGCCGCTGGGGAAGAGGCGCCCGCCAGGGCCGTCGACCCCGATGATCTCGCGGTTGGGGGGGATGTCACTCGCCACCAGCGGCAGTCCGTACGAAGCTGCCTCCAGCAGTGTGAGTGGCAGGCCCTCCAGGCTCGAGGGCAGTGCGAACAGTGCCGCATTGGTGTACAGCTCGTGCAGCAACTCCCCCTGCACCGATCCGACCATGAGGACGCGCGGATCACGCGCCGCCAGTGCTTCGAGCTGTTCCACATACCTGTCAGTGAAGCTCGAGCCGCCGGCGATCACCAGGCGCGCCGTGGTGTCGACATGTCGAAACGCTCGGATGAGCAGGTCAGGTGCCTTCTCGGGGACCAGGCGTCCCAGGAACAGCGCGTAGTCACCGCCTGTGAGACCGAAGCGTTCGGTGATGAGCGACGGCGCGCGATACGTGGGCGACGCCACCCCATTCGGGATGTAGTGGGCGATGCGACGGTAGCGCCGAAGATAGTAGTCGGCAAGGTTCTGCGACACCGTGATGGTGGCGTGCGGCACGTGAGCGCTGATCCATCCGGCACTGCGGAGCGCGGTGCGCGCGCCGACCCCCCACTTGTCCCGGTCGTAATCGAGACCGTGAATCGTGAGGACGACTCCCCGTCGTGTCAGCACTCGCGGCAGCGGCGTGAAGACCGAGGGCCCGATCGCGTGGTAATGCAGGATGTCCGCATGCCGCGCGCCCGGAAGCATTGCCACCGTGGTGGAAAGGCCGCTGTGGACGAGGGCTTCGAGGTGCTTGGTGGGCGCGGTGGGGATGTAGCGAACGTGCATCCCGCGATGCTCGGTGACGTGCGTCGCGGTGTAGTTGGCGCGCGTGAAAACAGTGACGTCGTGCCCGCGCGCAACCAGACGCGATCCCACCTCCTCGACGTGGTGCTCGATGCCCCCGATCGTTGCGGGAACGCCGCGTTGCCCGATGAAGGCGATGCGGACCGGCTTCATGCCGCGCGCGGTCGCACCGCTCTCGCCGCCTGGTCGTACATGGCATCGATCCGGTCGAGATGCCGCTCCGGCGAGAACTCCGCGACGATCGTCGCACGCGCTCTGTCGCGCATCGCAAACCCGATTCCCGGGTCGCTGACGTAGGGACGCAGCGCTGCGGCGAGCGCAGTGGGATCGTTCGGCGCCACGAGGTCGCCCGTCTCCCCAGGCTCGATGAGCTCCGGCATACCACCGAGGTCGCTGCCGACGACCGGCACCCCGCGCGCGAGCGCCTCGAGGACGACCATCGGCTGGTTCTCATACCAACGCGAGGGCACCACCACGACCGATGCGGCCAGCATCAACCGCTGCACCTCGGCCTTGTCGACGAGCCCGAGGAAGCGGACCCTGCCCGGAGCGACCGAGTCGGCCAGGCGGCGCAATGGCGCCTCGTCGGGACCGGTTCCCGCGATGTCGAGCACCGCCCCTTCGATTTCGCCCATGGCACGGATCGCGACGTCGATCCCCTTTTCAGGAGAGAGCCGTCCGGCGAGCACGATGCCACCACCCGGAGCCGTCTTGACGGGAATCTCCCTGGTGTCGATGAAGTGCGGTACGTGGCGCATGCGTCGCGGGAACACGCCCGCCGCACGCATCCTGCCCTCGAGAAATCGGCTCGGACAGATGAAGACGCCCACCGGCGAGTACGCGCCGGAGATGGTGTGAATGGCCAGCTCCGCGGCCATCGCCGCACTCGACCCCAGCGAGCCGTCCTTGCACCGCCGCAGGACGGCGTGCTGAAAGTGTCCGCCGAGGCACGCCTGGCAGAGGTTGCCGTGGTCGAGGAATTGGTACGTCGGACAGGCGAGTTTGTAGTCGTGCAGGGTCATGACCGCCGGGAGCTTCCGCCGCGCAACCGGACGCAACACCGACGGCGACAGCTGGTGGTAGATGTTGTGCAGGTGGACGACGTCCGGACGGAAGTCCGCGAGCACCGCGTCCATGCCTCTGCTGGCCGAGGTGGAGTAGAGCATGCGCGCGACACCGCGCACTCGCCCGATCATCGTGGGTGGAGGCGGCTCCAGCTCGATGTGCGCGGGGTAATGCTTCGAGTACTGAAGATGCGTGTTCAGCGGATGCGCCATCCCGAAGAATGCGACGGTGTGACCGGCCGCAACCTGGAGATCCGCCAGGTCTTCCATGTACGCCTCGGCACCGCCGCGGCGATAGAGGAACTTGTTGACGTGGAGGATCCGCACTCAGTGCCTGCTCAGCGATTCGTGTGTGGGACTCGGGAGCGCTGCGCTAGGAACCAACCAGGACGGGATCGTCGACCTCGACCGGTGGTGGCAGGCCGAGAAGGGCCGCGTTCTCACTGTATCGCGTCACCGCGTACGCGGCCGCGGCGAATGCCACGTAATACCAGAGCACCACCACCTGCGTGATCACGTTGGAAACGATGCTGAGGACCACGAAGGCCATGACGCAGGCTGCGAAGCCCACCGCGACTGATCGCTCGTAGCTCAACGGTCGCCGGCGCGTGAACTTCATCGCATGACGGGCCACCACCCCCATGCTGATCAGCAGCGCGATGTAGGCGAGGGTCCCGATGATGCCGGTCTCGACGTAGGAGCGCAGGAAGTCGTTATGCGGCTCCTTCTGCTGACTCGTCTCCAACGAGCTCATGTCGAGTCCGATACCGGTGATCGGATCCTTGCTTGCAAGCGGGAGCACCTCGCCCCAGTAGTCGAATCGCCAGGACAACGAGTTCGATGCGTATCCGGCGGCGCTGGTGGACGTGCCCAGGTCCGCGAAGCGCTGCAGGATCGTGGGGAACACCACAAGCGACACCATGACTCCCGCGACCATGACCACAAGCGTCATGCGCCGCCTGGCCAGGAGTGCGACGACGAACACACCCAACAGGGTGGCGATCCATGCGCTGCGGGTGAACGTGAAGTACAGGCAGATGACCGAACCGACGAGCAGCACCGACATGGCGATCTGCTTCTTCTGCGCGAGGTGTGGCAGCAACGCGACACCCATGATGATGAGCAGCGTCAGGTAGATGGCAAACGGGTTGGGCTGCGAGAACGTCCCTTCAAACCGGCTCACCCCGCCGCTGGTGAACTGGGAATGATGGATGACGACGTTGAACAGCGTGTAGCCGACCGGGACGATTGCTGAGATGTAGATCGAAGCGATCAGCTTCTGAATCATCTCGCGGTTGACGAGCATCACCTCGAGGACTGCGAGCATCGCCACGACCGCCGTGATCCTGATTGCCTCGAGGAAGCTGATGCTCGGGCTCGCCGAGTCGATCACGCTGAGGAAGCCGGCGAGTGCGAAGAGGATCAGACAGACACGGTGAATCGACATCGGCGGCGATTTCCGGCCCTCGCGCATTCGCGTGAGCATCCAGACGAACGCGACGAGAATGAAGAGGATCGCGAGCGCACCGGTCGGATCGAGCCCGGGAGCGGATGCCGTCCCGCTGTTGACGCCGGAGGTGCCGCCGTTGCCGGCGCCTGTCTTGGTGATGTCGAGGCTCGCTCGAATCGCGATCGTGGTGAAGACGAAGTTCTCGAAGTTGACGAGACCGAGCACGAAGAGCGCGGCACCGATGAAGGCGCCAAGAGGAACGACGATGAGCAACTTGCTGCCGCCGATCGCCGCTTCGACGCTGCTCTCGACAGCGAGCGCCAGGATGGCGAGCGTGCACAGAGTGAACACGATCTTCGAACGTCGCGTCGCCAGCTGCATGCTGGGCTGCCGGCGGACGATCGTCGCCATCTAATGGATCCCCCTGTTCTCGGGAACGCCCAGGATGCACACTGCTTGCTGAGCCCCCTTCCGATGCGCGAGACCGGGCACCCCGCGATGGGAATGGACACCGGCTCTGTGCTCAGTGTACGGGGCCGAATCGATCAAGGCAAGTTTGCAGTTATTGCGGTGCTCTCGAGGTCCTCGGACTCCCCGATATCCACGCCGTCGATGGGGGCCTGGTCGGATCTCTGAGCGTCCGCGGGGGTATCGGTACCGGCGGTTGGTTCTGCTCCGATGCTCGAGCCTCCCGGAGACGGCGAACGCCGCAGCGCGCTCCGCCACGCCGTCAGTTCGCCGCCGCGAAGCCCACCGTTGAGCAGCATCACCGCCCCAGCCAGAACCGCCAGCCCGACGATTGCCGACACCGGGGTGAAGAGCAGCAGGTGCCCCCGGTCCGTCGACCTGTAGAGGTCGAGCGCGAACGAGACGACCAGCATCACACCCGCGCTGATGCCGGAAGCCACCAGGAGCTTCGACGTGTACGAAAACAGGCCCCGACCGGGATTGCCGTCCTCGTGGGAGAGGCGATACCAGCCGTGCGCAACGTTGACGTATTGCGCCAGCGAGTACGCGAGGGCGACACCGACGATAGCCATCGGATTCTTCAAGCCAAACGGGAGCACGAAGATCGGCAGCATCACGAGATTTGCAAGGACGCCGTAGATCGTGTTCCGCAGCGGCGTTCGTGTGTCCAGTCGCGCGAAGAACGGGCCGAGCAGGGCGCGCTGCACTGCCGAACCCACCAGGCTCACCGCGTACACGGCGAGCACCGTGCCGAGCAATTCGGCTGAGGCCAGCTTGAAACTGCCACGTTCGAAGACAGCGATCGCGGCAGGCCGGGCGAGCACGGCCATGAATGCGGTCAACGGCAGGCTGATCGCCAGCATGATCTGCATCCCGAGCCCGGTGAAGCGTCTGGACTGCCGCCTGCCCGCCTTTGTTGTGCGCATCGGTGAGGCGCGGGATCAATGCCACCATCACCGAGCGGAAGAACACCGTGCCGCCAATCGCCGAGATGACCAGGTAGCCGTAGTTGAGGATGGTGATCGAACCGGGCGGCAGGAACGACACCATCAACTGCTCGCCGATGCGCGCGACCGGGTTGAGTCCGGCGCCCCCCGCGGGACGGACGCACAGTTTGCCGATGCTGCGAAGGTGCTCGTCATGGACGTCCAGCGCCGGCCGGAACCGCAGGCCGTGACGCACCGCCATGATCCACATGAAGAGCGCCTGCGCGGCCGCCCCTGCCAGAAACGCGTAGGCGACGACCTGGATCGGGAGGTCCTTGCCTACGATGAGTTTTCCGCCGATGATGAGCACCGCGCTCAGGCCGTTGAGCACGACCGTCATCAGGGCAGGAGCGACGAACGCGTATCGCGCGTTCAGATACGCACGGAGAACCTCGGCCAGCGCAACCAGCGGCACCATGCCGAACACGATCGGGAGCATCGACGCTGCGGTGTTGACCTCGCCCGCCGAAATGCCCGGCGCCGTTGCGCGCATCAGTGGCCACGCGAGGATCCACGAGAGCAGCACCAAGGCGACGCCGATTGCGACCACCGAGCACAGCACCATGGAGATGAGGTGGTCGGTGGCCTGCTCGCCGCGCTTCGTGGATGACGTCCGGAACGCGGGCACGAGCGCCTGGTTCGCGGCCACCATGACAACCGCGACGAGCCCTATGGGAATGCGCGATGCGACGAAAAAGGCATCGGTCTTCGGACCCGCACCGAAGCTGAACGCGATGCTGACGTCGAGGATCAGCCCGGCCAGCACACCCGCCCCTGCGGCGATTCCGGTCAGGCCCGACTGCCGAAAAACGGCGCGGTTTGTGTGCCGCCCAGAATCCCCCCCGATCGCCTCAGTACTCACTCGTACACGCGGCTACGCGGCCCAGCCCTCGGTCTGAAGGCGCAGCGCCTCGTCGAGACGGTCCTGCAGCTGGGAGCAGAGCGCGCGGACGCGCGGATCGATGTCGAGGGGACGTGCGCCACTGCCACCACGTGGTGCGATGTGCGCGATCAGGTCCTCGCGGAATTCGAGTCCAAGGAACCGACAGATGCTCTGCATCGCGGTGGACGGAGACGCGAGCAGGTCCTGGTACGAGGTCAGCAGGACGTCGCCGCGGCGGTCGAAACCGAGGTCGAAGAACAGGCCGTTTCGCACCCACCAGAAAAGTGCTGCGGCCGTTTCTGGTGTCATGCTCGCGTAATCGAAGCTGCGGATCTGCTCGAGCGTTGCCTCGGAGAGCCGCTGTGCTTGCCACATCCCTGCGGCGTTGCCGGCCGCGATATCGGCAAGCACGAGCAGATTGTTCCGGCCGAACTTGGAGAGCGCCGACCGGGCACGACCGTCGACGTCGCGGTAGGCCCAGATCGCCCGGCCTCGCGATGGCGTGTTCAGTGAGTCGAGCAATTCATCGACCCGATGCAAGTCGCAGAGCGGCTTGAACAGCACGAATCGGTGCTTGCTTGCCACGACGATGCGACGAATGTCGGCGTCATCCCGGAGCAGGTAGTGTGAGAACGCTGCTCGGTCGTTCTCGTTGTGCACCTCGAACTCCGGCGCAGTGTCGAGACCACGAGCGAGCATGTTGGTCCCCGACCGCTGCAGTCCAACCAGGTACACGGGTGTGGCGCTCCCTGCGGTTTGCGGGTGTTCTTTCCGCCAGCGCCGTTTTGCGGACGCAACCTGCACACGTGTGATGGGGTTGAGCTCATCCTCCTCGACGATTCGAGCCCAGCCCTCCGTGCGAACCCACCTCACATGGCGTCGCACACGGCGCGTGACACGCCCCACAGCACCCTCGTCGCGCGGAGCGCGATCGAAGATGGTCTCGCCACCTGCCGGAGAGGTCTTCGCGGGCCGCACGCTGTATCCGTAGTGCATGAGCAGTGGCAGCGTCAGCACACTCACGAGACGCTGGTCGCGACGCGCCATTCCCGTCCGCCACCGATCGTCCTGGCGCAGACGGATCAGCCCGTGACGCAGGCGGTCCGGGTTGCCCGCGACGCTGTGATTGAACGAGGTGAGCGCCTCGGTGCCGCTGACGAAGGGCAGTTCAGCATCCTCCATCCCAACCATGGCGAGGATCTGGCGCACCGCATCGCGCGGGTTGGCGATGAAGTCTTCATAGCGAAGGCGCATGTAGCGATCAGGCGTGCGGCCGAACAGGATGCCTCCGGAGAGATTCCAGATGTCCCAGAGGAATGCGCTCTTCGCAGGACCGATCTGCTCCATATGCGACCGAGCAGCGCCATCGGCCAGTGCCTTGCGGCTTGACCATGAGTGCGCAGCCCCGCGCGGATCCCGGATGAGATGCACGACCCGCAGGTCGATGCCGGGCGTTGCGGTGAGCACATTGGCGTACGCCGGCAGCTTCGACGAGTCGACGATCACCCGGCTCCCGGTCACGTGGGCCATGGCCGCATAGATGTCGCCGAGTGCCGCGCGATCCCTGGCGGTAGCGGCGGACCGCGCCGGGTCGAAGTTCTTCCCCATCAGCACAGCCGGGAGATTGCGAATCCTGCCGGTGCGCTTCAGAAGTGAGACGACGCCCTCGACGCGCCCGGGTTCGTCAAGGTGTCCGGACTGTGCCAGCACCTTCCCCCACACCGGGCACTCGCGGACCGGCACTCCACAGCCGCACAGACGGCTTTCGGTCAGTCCGCGCTGCCAGAGGTAACGAACCTCGCCGGCGGCGAAGACACCATCGACCTCACCGAGGATGCTGGCCAGAAGCGTGCTGCCGCTCCGGCCGGTTCCTGCAATGTAGAGAACTACGGTAGACATCAGGTCGCGTCCCGCCGCCGCCAGGTATATGGCGGCATGGCGCTATCTGCGCGGGGCCGTCCCGAGGCCGGTGCGCTGTGGATCGGCCTCGACCTCGGGAACGTAGGCGTGGCCATTGCCATTGCCATTGGAGTGCCCGTTGCCGTTGGAGTGACCATTGCCATTGCCGTTGCCTCCCATGGCGGGGGGCGCGGCCGTTGCGGCGGGGCTCGCGCGCCAAGGATCGCGCGTTCCCGACGACGGCGGAGCAACCGGGGCGGCAGCAGTTGCCGCGATCACGGGCTCAGGAACAGACGAGGACGTTGGGACGGTGGCGTACTGGGCCCGCTGTGGTCCAAAGGCCAACGTGCCCTGTCCGGGCGCGTTTGCCGCCGCGCGGCGGGCCGGCCTCATCAACTCGAGGATGAGGAGCAGACCGAGAATCATGAGCAGGGCGATGGCGAACGCGATGGCCGCGAACTTGATGGTGTCCGATAGCTTCGAAAGGCGGCCGACGCTGTAGGCGGTCACGGTGCCCGGCTGTCCGTCGGTCGTCACCAGCGCGTTCGCGTCGACGAGCTCCTGTGCCGCGTGGTCGCTCGCGCTGAGCGCAGCAGCCTTGGCATTCGCGAGGCTCTCGTACTGGTCCAACTGACCGCTATCGGCCTTGACCGTCGCCGTGTCCTGATTGATGCGTTTCGTGGTCGCAGGCTCGCGCGCGGTGTCCCCGTCGACCTGCTCCTGAGCGAGGACGTTCAATTCAGCGTTGAGCGCGCTTTCCGCGCTGTTGAGAGCTACCTGGGGATCCGGGTTGCCGGTGCTTGCGACCCAGGTGGTGATCGCAGTGTCCGCATTGGTCAGAAGCGTCTGGGCATTGTTCGCCGCATTCTTTGCCTGCGCGAGTCGCGGCGCGGCAATGGCGTTCAGCGTCTCAACGGTGGCTTCGTGCACGGCGCCCGTCGAGGTTCTGACTCTTCGGCCCGACCAGGACGACATTGATGATGTTGCTGGACGGCGTGATGGTGCTGGCGCTCAGACCGGACGCGAGTTCGCTGATGGAGATGCTCGGGAACTTCTGATGAACGTCTGTCAGAACGGGCTGAGAGACGAGGACATCCTTGAACGTGTCGACGTACTGGGAAGCCGCGCTCTGCGAGAAGCCGGCAGCAGTGATGGCCGGAACCACGACTGAGGCGTCGGCCTGGTACTGCGACGGCCGGATCTGCATGATGCCGCCCGTGAGCAGCCCCGCAACGATTGGGGCAGCGTATGAGGAGCCACAGAAAGCGGCGGATCTGCCGTAGGTAGTCGCGAATCTCCATGGCTTGCTTCAATCCCCCTTCAAGATCAGATGTCGGCGCGGTGACCGCGCTTCCCAATGACAATCATACCGATACCAGCGAACAAGAGCAGAGCACCCAACGTCAGCAATCCGCTGCCGGCGCCAGTGGATGGCGTCGACGTGGTGATCCCCTGGACACCGCCGGTGGGCGTCGGAGTGGGCGTCGCTCCTCCGACACCGCCGGTTGGCGACGGAGTCGGCGTTGGGGTCACCGTGGGCGTTGGGGTCGGCGCGTCATCGCAGCCAAGGACGCGGATGAATCCGGATGCGAGAGTCGCCCGGTCGCGAGTGGCACCCGCGAACGGTGCCCACACGTCGAGCTGGTAGTAGCCGCACGCGTCGAATGTGTACGTGAGCGAGAGGGTCTGCGTGCCCTTCGGGCTCCACGTGTCGCTGAATTGCTGGGTTCCCGCGATCAACACCTGGGTCGTGCCGGTGGGACCGTTGAAGGTGATCCCCGGCTGACCCGGCTGACCGTCGGAAACATTCACACCGTTGTACGTGAGGATGTGATGAGCGGAGAAGTTGAGCGCGATGGTATGAGAGGAGTTGGTGATGTTGGTCGCGACAACGTCGAAGTCGACAGTCACCGGCCCGCCCGAGATGTCGTAGGAGGCGGGGCTGCTCATGAAACCGCTCGGCGAGGGGCTGACAGCAGCCCCTCGAAGCTCGGGTTGCCACCGGCAGCGACCGCCTGAGATGCCATCAGGGCAGCGGCGACTGTGAGCGTCCCTGCGAGACCTGTCAAACCTCCAGCGCGCTTCAGAGTGAATGCCCTTCCCGTCTTCATATACCTGGACCTCTCTCCGGACGTGTCTTCGCCCTCATTCGTTCTCATCATTATTCATGCATTAGTTGAGAAGGTCAACGATCTCGTTGGCGTCGGCGGTAGCCTCACCGAATCTTCCCGAGAGGAGAACGCAACTGGATCAGGGCGCGTGCGCACATTCACGATCGTGGTCGTGCTGCCTGGATAGCTTGCCGGGCGTCAGGCTCATGACGGCTCCGAGGGCCGAGTCGATCGTCGCCTTCGCCGACGTGATCGATGAATCGAGATCGCTGAGCCGCGCTACCTCGTCGGAGTGATTCGGATAGCCGACCTGAGCGGCGACCTCGCCGGCGAGCTGCTGCTCCTGGCTTGACAGGAGTCCCAGCTCGTAGAGCTCGTCGCCGCCGGCAAGCGCAAGGTGCGTCATCGGGTCGTAGATCCCCCCGACCCGAGTAGAGGTGGCGATGCTCATGGACATCGCTGCGCAGAACGTCCGGGAGCACTTCCGACGCGATCTGCGCTCCCAGCGCCTGGAGCCGGCCGTTGACGCCAGTCAGAATCGACAGCAGCGAGGCAGAGAGGCTGCGGCCCGCGGGGTCGACCCCGCTCAGATACTTGTTGGCCTGAACAGCGTCGACCAGCGTGTTGATGATGCCTTCACGCTTCGAGATCTGCTTTGCCCCGGTCGCCTGCAGCGTGCTGAACGCCTCGGCGCGAATAACAGCGTTCACGCTGTTCAGCGCCGTCGAGCTCGACCTGAGACTCTGCGGGCTGCCCGTCGCTCTGGTTCTCGTTCGCCTGCGCAAGCTCGGACGCGATCGCCGCGTTGACGGCTGCATCGATGGAGTTGACCGGCTGCTGATTCACGGGAGTGGAACTCGGAGGGACGCCTATGACCGTGGCGTTGCCGGACGCACAACCTGTGATCAGCATGCCGGCAGCCGTCGCGCCGACGACCAGCATCCAGACCCGAGCGTGCGACCGTTCCATGTTTCCCCCTACGCAGCCAACGCAAATGCCGGACTACCGGTGGAAAACACCCCCAAAGGCTGCATCCAGAAACGCCGCCGGCCCTTCCAAGCGGTAAATCCGTCCGAACGAATCATGACGGACCGGCGACCGGATGTCAAAGTTTCGGCCGCCAGGACAGCGTCAAACGCGTCACGCCGTAGATGGGAACCGGTGTTCGTATTTGGCCGCACAGCGAACTCCGGCAATCGCGTCACTCTTGCCCAACGTGTCATTTGACTACGCCCGGGGGTCCACGTAGAATCCATCAGGGAACGGAATTCGGGGGGTGGCGCCGGTGCGTCCGAGTCGCCGTTCTACGGCTGCTAACGACAAGGGGGTTTGGTCGTGGGAATTGCGGAAGAGGCGCATCTAGGCTCGAAGTCTGCCTGCCGAGGCAGGGTGGACCGACCGAGATTCTGCGGACATCGAGCTGGTCGGCGAAGCGCACGTCCGCGCCACGGAATCCTCGACGCAGGCGGCGGCGTCTCGTGTGCCCTGGCCGATGGTGGTCGCCATCGTGACTTTCGCGGTCGATGTCGTCGCCGTGCTCGGCGGGTACTTCCTCGCAAAGACGCTGCTCAAGGCGTGGGGAGACGACAGTCTGCGAACCCTTCCATGGGTTCACATCACCCCGATGTTTGCCACGATCGCAATCTGGCCGGTGGTGTTCGCCGTCTACGGCCTCTACGACCTCCGGCGCCCGACTCACGCCACGGCCGAGATGCGGCGCCTCTTCAACGCCGGCGTCATGTCGGTGCTCCTCGTCGCGCTCGTGGCGATAGAGATCAAACAAGAACCGCAGGTTCGCCCGGCGTTGATCCCCGCGTTGCTCATCGTCTGTCTCGCCACCGTCGTCACAGGCCGGCTGATCACGAGAAGGCTCACGCACGTTCTCAACACTCGCGCAGTCACGAGCCAGCTCACGCTCATCGCCGGCACCAACGACGAGGCGCGGGCTCTAGCACGCACCCTCGTGCGGCGCCCATGGATGGGCTATCGCGTCTGCGGTTTCGTCGAAGTCACCAGATCCGGTCTCGAGGTCATGGACGGCATCCCCGTGCTCGGCACGGTGGACGACATCGCCGCGATCAGCGCCGCGCACAGAATCGGCGCGGTGATCATCGCCGGAAGCGCTGCGGGCGGCACGACGTTGCAGCAGATTGACACTTCGCTGTCAGCGGACGTGAATGTGCGTGTCTCCCCAGGACTTCCCAACCTCGGAGCGGCGCGCGTCATTCTCGAGCCCATCGACGGGATGGCGTTGTTCTCCTTGCGCCGGCATCGTTTCTCGCGGCGGCAGCGCGTGCAGAAGCGATGCCTCGACATCGTTGTGACATCCGTCGCGCTCGTGATCGGCGCACCGTTGATGCTCGGCATCGCGCTGATGGTCAAGGTGAGCAGTCCCGGTCCGGTGCTGTTCCGCCAGCGGCGTGTCGGTGCGCAGGAGCGTGGATTCACCATCTTCAAGTTCCGCACGATGGTGGTGAATGCTGACGCGCAACGTGATGGACTTCTCGCGCAAAACGAAGCGGACGGACTGCTCTTCAAGATGCGTCGCGACCCGCGTGTGACCAAGGTTGGAGGGTTGCTGCGCCGCACGTCTCTCGACGAACTTCCCCAGCTCTTCAACGTTCTGCGCGGCGAGATGAGCCTGGTCGGGCCGCGGCCCGCACTCCCCGAAGAGACGACGCGATACGCGGAATTGCAACGCGGACGTCTGCGGGTAAAGCCAGGTGTCACCGGTCTCTGGCAGGTGAACGGACGGCACGACCTCGCATTCGAGGACTACGTCCGGTACGACCTCTTTTATGTCGAGAACTGGTCGCTGACGATGGACCTCTACATCCTCGCCAAGACGATCCCGGCGCTCCTCACCGCACGCGGTTCGTACTAGCCGAACGCGCCGAGACTCCTGCGACAGGAGTCGTGAAGCAGGCCACGGGCGGGGCCGGTGAGCCCCACCCGTGCCTCGGTTAAGGGGGCGGAGTGTCGTTCAGGGGGTTGCGTGGTGTCGCGGCCTGGGGTGACGATCCAAGGGGGCTTTTGGATCGCTGCAACTCGATGGTGCACCGGCGTGGCTCACAATTGCAAGGCCAAATCGACCTGCACGCACAATGCTGTCGAGATGTTCGCGGATTCTTAAATCCGTCTTAATACTTTGCTCGATGCCCTTCGATCTCGATGGTCGGCGAAGCGGGTGTCATACGAAACGCGTAATAGTCCACCGAACGGCCGTCGTGGATCAGGGCTTCCTGCGCAACGAGATTCGTGGTGAAGTTCTCATCAGCGGCAAGCTCCATCAGCATCGGAAGTTCCGGTGGCGGACCGACAAAGAAGAGCATTCGTCCGCGATCCGTGAGGTATTGCCTGGCGTCGCGAACAAATGACGCGACGCCCCGAGCCTCGTCCGAACTTTCGGCGCGTCTAGGCTGGATATCCAGCGCACGGACTCGAAGATGAGGCTCGTAGATGATCAGATCGAATTGACCGATCACTTCGGTGAACAGATCACCTCGTTGCACGTGGATTCGATCAGCCAGGCCGCTTCGCTCCACGTTGTCCTGGGCTGCAACCAGGGCTTGCGGGTTGATGTCAACTGCGACAACCTGCGCACCCTGGGACGCCGCCAGGATGGCGTTGAGGCCGCCGGCCGTGCCCATGTCGAGAACGCGGTCGCCATCCCTCACCTCGGCGAGCACCGCCTCGCCGAGCAGGTGCTCGACGCCGCTGATCTGATGGACGTCGCCAGGGACGATCAACTCTTTTCCGAGAAGAACGAACGTCTGTCCGGACCCATCGTCGCGTCTTGCGTTCCGGACGGCGACTTCGTGCCATTCCCGGATCCGGTCGGCGGCCTGCGGGGAGACTACCGGCCGGTAGCCTGCCTCTCGGACCGTCTTGCTGTGTGCCGTATTCATGTTTGCACGGTGTCTCCTGCCCTGGACGCACGTGAGGGGGGCTTCAATGCTCTTCGCGAGCACACTCGTGTTGCGGCGCCCCGTATTAGAACATCGAATTCCTCCCACCGCACGCTCATTGCGAATTCAGTCGCGCGGCGCCGCCACGGAGGCCCCATCCCATTGTTTTTACCCCTTCCGATGAAAGGAGAGTGGTATGAGCATAGGGAGCGACGCGTTACTCTCGTCGCATGACGATTTCGTGGCCGGAGGCCCTGGCCGTGGCGGTGGCCATCGCGATCGGCCTGGTTGCGGGGGTGCTGCTCGCGCGCAGGGGCAGGAAGCAACTCTCGCGAACGGTTGACGCCACCCGCAGGGACGAGCGGCGCGCGGCCGCCTACCTCGAGGCGGCGATCGGCTGGCATGCCTATCTCCAGACCCTCCGCCCCCTGGCATACCCGGAGGACCGCGTGGCGGCGAGAAGGCAGCGAGATCTGGCGGGTGTCCTCCGCTCGCGAGCCCAACTCGAACTCTTCGGGTCGGTGGATGTCCAGCAACTTCACGAAGAGATCCTCGACCAGGCGGTGACGCTGATCGACCTGCTTCGCTCGATGCCGATGGACTCGCAGACCGGCCAGCCCGACATCGCAGGGGCACGATATGTCCTCCGATTCGTGCTCGGGGAGGTGAGTCGGCGGGTGGATGCACTCGAACGGCAGATGAATCGGGAGATGGAGAGTCCGGCAGGTGCCCCATCGGAATCCGTGGAGCTCACGGGCCGGCGGAGCGCTGGGAAGACGCAGACCGTGCCCAGCAAGGTTGTCCCGTACCCGTCGGCGAATGGCTCGAGCGCCAAGGCATCCAATGAACTCCCAACCGCCCGGCACGGCTGAAGGCCCCGGTCTCGAGACCGCCGATTTCCCGGAGCCACGCCCGCCACTGGTCCGGGGGTCGATGCGCCCGCTCAAGATTGCGGGATTCGTCGTCCTGTTCCTCATCCTGGCCCTGCTCGCCTTCGCGTTCTTCCTGGGAATCGCTGTCGGCGTCACGATCCTGCTGGCGCTGATCCTGCCGAAACAGGGGTTCATCGACCTGCTCGCGCCGATCGTCGGTGTGGGCGTTGCCAGTGTGTGCTTCGGCGCTGCGTCACGTGTTCGGAAGGGGGCGCTCAAGAATCGCTACGGGCTCTTTCGCCGGCCGCCGAGGGATCCGGGGAAGCGACTGGCAGACGGCGAGCCGCGCATCGAGCGCGAGTTGCACTAAACGCGGAAGGCGGCGGCGCGGCCCCGAAGGGCCGCGCGCCACCGTTACCGGGTACCGACCCTAGACGGGCAGTACCGTTCGCTTGAAGTTGGCGTTCGTCACGAACGCGAACGAGCAATAGATAGCCGCGATCGCGGTGAGAAGGCCGAGGCCACCGGAGATCTGGTTCCAACCCGCGCTCGGCAGGCTTTTTGCCCAGAAGGCAATCGCCAGCGTGATGAACGTCAGAGCGAGAAGGAAGAACACCAGCGAGACACCACGCGAAGCGCCGCCCAGCGAGGCGACGAACATGTACGCGGTGAAGATGCCCCATCCGAGTGCATACATGCCCAGGATGGGAGTCGGATCCTTGGGGAGATCCGGCGCGAACACCGTCTCGATCAGCACGAAGCTGAGCCAGAACAACCCGTAACTCGTGAACGCGGTTGCCCCGAAGGTGTTGCCGACCTTGAACTCCCACATACCGGCGAAGATCTGTCCGAATCCACCGAACGCTATCGCCGTTGCCAGAACGACTGAAAGCGAACCGGCGGTCGGCCCCGGAGCCGCCGAGATGAAGCCGACGTTGATGACTGACAGCAAGAGTGTCGTCAGTCCAAATCCGATCAGCCCGAGCGGCGCTGGGTTTGCGGCCGGTGCCACCGTCTCCGCAATGCCGGAGGAGGTGGGTGAAGCTGCAGTTGCCATAGGTTCGTAGCCCTCCATGTGCCCGGAGTGAGTTCGACTCCGGCGCGTGTTCAAACCGATCTGTCCCCCATTGCGACGGATCTACTGTTCCTTGCTCTCCTCCTCCGTGGCGCGGCGCTGGAGATCCGCGACGATGCTCGAGTCGGCGAGCGTCGTCGTATCGCCGAGCTTGCGGTTCTCGGCAATGTCGCGGAGCAGGCGGCGCATGATCTTCCCGCTTCTGGTTTTCGGCAGATCAGGGGTGAACGCGATCCATTTCGGCTTGGCGATCGCGCCGATGAGCTTGCCGACGTGGTTGCGCAGTTCGACGATGAGCTCGGTCGATTCCTCGTACCCGGACCGCAGCGTCACGAATGCCGAGATGGCCTGGCCCGTCTCGGGATCGGCCTTGGCGACGACAGCCGCCTCCGCCACTGCCGGATGGTCGACGAGCGCCGACTCCACCTCGGCGGTCGAAATCCGGTGTCCCGCGACGTTCATGACGTCGTCGACACGGCCCATGAACCAGAAGTAGCCGTCCTCGTCGATGCGTGCACCGTCGCCGGCGAAGTACTGGTCGCCAAAGCGATTCCAGTAAGTCTCCTTGTATCGCTCGTCATCGCCCCAGATGCCGCGGAGCATCCCCGGCCAAGGCCTGGTGAGGGTCACGTAGCCACCCCCGCCGAGCGCCACCTGCTTCCCCGTCTCGTCGACGACGGCAGCGCCGATCCCCGGCAGCGGCTTTGTGGCCGAGCCCGGCTTGAGCGTGGTCACCCCGGCTAGCGGCGCGATCATGATGCCGCCCGTTTCGGTCTGCCACCAGGTGTCGACCACTGGCGTTTTATCGCCGCCGATGTACGTCCGATACCACATCCAGGCCTCGGGATTGATCGGCTCGCCGACGGTTCCGAGAAGGCGAAGGCTCGTCAGGTCGTGCGCCTGCGGATGCTCGGGTCCCCACTTCATGAAGGTCCGGATCGCGGTCGGAGCGCAGTAGAGGACAGTGACCTTGTACTTCTCGATGATCGCCCACCAGCGATCCTTGTTCGGATAGTCCGGAGTGCCCTCGTACATGACCGAGGTCACGCCGTTGCCGAGTGGCCCGTACACGATGTACGAGTGCCCGGTGACCCAGCCGACGTCGGCAGCACACCAGTAGACGCTGTCCGGCTGGATGTCGAACACCATGTCGTGCGTGAACATCGCGTAGAGGTGGTAGCCGGCCGTCGTGTGCTTGATGCCCTTCGGCTTCGCCGTGGTTCCCGACGTGTAGAGCGTGAAGAGCAGGTCCTCGGACTCCATGTGCTCCGGCTCGCAGACGTCTGACTCCCCTTCGACGATGTCGTGGTACCAGTGGTCGCGGCCCTCCAACATCGGCACCTCGTTGCCGGTCCGGCGAACGACCACGACGTTCTTGACCGTCGGCGAGCCTTCGCAGGCCTCGTCGACGCTGCGCTTGAGCGGCACGAGCCCGCCGCGGCGCCGGCCTTCGTCGGCCGTGATGATCGCGACTGCGGCGGCATCGTTCATCCGATCGCGGACGGCCTCGGCGCTGAAGCCTCCGAAGACGACCGAGTGCGCCGCCCCGATCCGCGCGCACGCCAGCATCGCCATCGGCAGCTCCGGGATCATCGGCATGTAGATGCCGACCCGGTCACCCCGCTTGACGCCGAGCTTCTTGAGCGCATTGGCGAAGCGGCAGACGCCGGAGAGCAGCTCGGCGTAGGTGATCGTCCGGGTGTCGCCGTTCTCCCCTTCGAAGTGATAGGCGACCTTCTCGCCCTTGCCCGCCTCGACGTGGCGGTCCAGGCAGTTATACGAGACGTTCGTCTGCCCGCCCACGAACCACTTTGCGAACGGGAGATCCCACTCGAGCACCGTGTCGAAGGGCTTGTACCAGCTGACGTACTTCTTGGCCTGCTCGGCCCAGAACGCCTCGGGGTCGGCATCCGCCGCGTCCCAGAGGCTGTGATCCTTGACCCTGGCCGTGGCGAGGAACTCGGCGCTCGGAGCGAACGTGCGCCGCTCGTCGAGCAAGGTATCGATGGTCCTGGCCTGCTCGCTCATCGCGACCTCCTGGAAGGCACCCCTGACGGAAATTAATTGCCGCGCATTAATTGCACTAGTCAGGCAGCTTAGGCAAGCACTTTTGGGGATTCGTCCGAGGTTCGAACGATCTGATCGTGAGAGCCTTGCTGGTTGGACGACCGGCCAGGGCTGACTCCGGCCTGCTCAAGCTGCTGTCGGCGATCCGTCACGGTTTGCAACCAACTCTTCACACATTGCAATCGGGTGCAGGCCGAGATCGCGTCGATACTGGCATTCGGGGTGGACAGGACGGTGTCACCAGGCACCGCCGCTCTGGAGGATCAACCATTTCTACGCGTGTAAGGCGACTGCGCAAGCGCCGGTCTTCGGGCCAGGGGCTGGTTGAGTTCGGCATCGTGGGGGGGCTGCTGTTCTTCCTGATCTTCTCAGTGATGAACGCGGGCTTCTACCTGTACGGCGCCAACGCCATGCAGTACGCGGCCGATATCGGCGTCGCCACCATTGCCGCTGAAGGCAACTACGACAACACGGGAATCCCGCAGCCGAACAACGCCGACACGATCGCAATCGCCCGGATGGACACCGACGGCCTGAACAGCACCCCGCTGGTCAAGGTCACCGAGGTCGACGTCTATAAGGAGAACGTCGTCGGTGGCGTCTTCAGCGATGCGAGCGGCTGCGTCGGGGGGGTCTGCGAGAACCAGTACTCCGCGACCGGCTCGCTGCTGGCGCCGCTCGAGTGGAATCCGGCCGTGCGC
The DNA here is from genome assembly GCA_963791435.1 of Candidatus Dormiibacterota bacterium. Taxonomy (GTDB): domain Bacteria; phylum Chloroflexota; class Dormibacteria; order Aeolococcales; family Aeolococcaceae; genus Palsa-851. The sequence goes on along the minus strand of CAWBSL010000001.1, from coordinate 1,658,805 downwards.
AACGTCGGTCCAACTCCAGACTACGCGAAGCTCGTGATCCACTTCAGCTACACGCTGCTGATCGGGACGCTGACCTTCAACAGCACCACAGTCAACCTCTTCCGGCTGGAGCCACAACAGTGATGCGCCGGCGTGACGGCAGGCGAGGCCAGGCGATGGTCGAGATGGCGCTGTTGCTGCCTGTCCTGATGCTGCTCTTCCTCGGATCGTGGACCGCGGCGAACCTCATCGACGACAACAACGCAGCCGGGCAGGCAACGCGCGCGGGCGCCCGCCTTGGCGCCGAACTCGGCAATGGATCGACGCTGGGACTGACCCAGGCACAGATCGACAGGGACATTCTCGACCAGGTGTACCCGATCGTTTCGCCGCAGTTGACCAACGCCAAGGTGACAGAGATCGACATCTACCAGCCGAGCGGCTGCACCGGCACGACGCCATTTGCGGCCGGCACGTGCCCTCCGAACAACGGCGCGTATTGCACAAGCGCGTTCACCAACTCGTACACACCGGTGTGCTCCGGTGTGACCGAGTTGATCGACACGTATACGGTGACCGGCGGTGTCGTTGCCGGCTCGTGCGGGACGTGCACCTTCATCGTCGCCAACAGGAGCCAGGTGCATCCGAATGAGGCCGAGCTCGGCGTGCGGCTCGTCTTCAAATACACGTCGCCTGCCCTGACGTTCTTCACCCAGACAGATAGTCAATACACCGTTATGCGGCTTGCGCCGACATCGTGAGGATTACCATGAGACCAGCAGAACCGATCCGGTCGGGCCGGCGCTCCGTCAAGGGTCAGGCGATGGCGATCTTCGCACTCGTCTCGGTCCTGCTCTTCGTCGTGGCAGGCCTTGCCGTGGACGCAGGCACCAGCTATCTGACGAGCAACCAGCTCGAGCGCGCAGCGGCTGCCGCGGCACTCGCCGGCGTTGCGTACCTTCCCGGTGATCAGCCCGACGCGATCAACGCCGCGCTCGTCGAAGCGGCTCGCGACGGTTTCACCAACGCCGGCACCGGCGGGACTTCGTGCACCGCCAGCAACTCGCCTTGCGTACTCACCTCATTCCCCCAGACGAACGAGATGAAGGTGCAGATCTCGGTATCTGTATCAACGATCTTCCTGCGTCTCGTTGGTTTCGGGAATCACACTGTCGTGCGATCCGAGACGGCCGAGTACCTCCCGCCGATCTCTCTCGGGCAGCCGGGTGCGCAGCAGGGGTCCAGCATGAACGGAAGTTGCGCGTTCGCCACTCCTAACTACGACACGAATGCAGCCTGCAACCCTCCGACATCCGGACTCGGCAGCAGCGGTAACTACTACTTCGAGCGCGAGGAGGGATGGGGTACCCAACGCTCCCAAGGCGACCCGTTCACGCCGTCGCCCGCCCAAACCGGAACTGGTTGCGGCAACGGAGGCAGCGACCCGTGCAGCGCAGCATCCGCGCCTGACTTCCACCAGATCAGCCCGGAAGCAGGCACCGAGACCCAGTATCCGACGCTCAACTACCAGGGCGGCTCCAACTACCTGATAGAGATCCCTGTAGGTCAGTCAGCCGACGTGCAGGTGTTCAACCCCGCGTTCGCCGCTGACACGTGCGGTACCGGCGGTGGTCCCAGCGGGTACTGCTACCACGAAGGCGACGGCGACTTCCCGGCTCAACCTGCTCCGTACACTTCCTATGCCGCCATGGTGTATACGCTGTTCAAGGTCAGTACGATCTCCTCGCGGCTCAGCGATCAACTGGTGAGCCAGGAAGTCTTCTATCCGTACAACGCGACAAACGCCGTATCGGGCTCGGGAAGCATCACCTACTATCCGCACTGCCTCGCATGCACGCCGTCTTCCACAGTCGGCACATTTCCGACCACCTACCATCAGTGGGTCTCAGCGGTCAACTACGCCCCGACGAGCGCTACCGACGTGGCACTCTTCGGAGATCCAACCGATTTTGGCAACAACTACCTGACCGACCCGTCGGGGACCGTACCTCAGTACTATCGCCTCGAGGTCGACACCATGCTCTGGAATGGTCAGCCCACCTGCACGTCGTCAGCCTGCACCATCCCGAGCACCGATACGAGCGCACTGCCGGAAGCGCACAAGGGCTACGCGGTGCGTCTCGTCTCGGATGCCGGGAGTCCCGCGTCCTATCTCGGGACACTCGGCGCACATGCGGGCAGCACCACCAACACGTTGTCGGCGTGCCCGACAACAACGCCGACCTGCGGCACCATCTCGTCGATGGATGACATGACGGTCTTCACGCCGGTGAACGGCAACGGCGTCTCGCAGACCACGTTCTCGGTCCCGCTGTTCAGCCTCGACCCCGTCGCATATGCCGGTCAAACGATCGACGTCGACCTGTTCGACCCTGGTGACGTCAATGGTGGCGCCGCATATATGGGGTTACAGGCACCGGACGGAACATGGACAACGGTCAATAGCATCACCGACCTTGGCGCTTCCCTCGGAGGAGCGAGTCCGCCCGGTGGGGGAAGCAACGTCTCGGCTGCGTGGCCGTCCGGCGGTTGCAGCACGGCCTGCTTCCAGACCGCAACCTCGAGCGGTGGCGTCATTTACAACGGTCAGTGGCTACAGCTGCAGATGACCGTCACATCGAGCGCGACCGGATACTACAGCCTCGTATATGACGTAGGTGCGAATGCGACAGCGGCTGACACCTTCGCGGTCGAAGTCGGGTTCAGCGGCAGCCCGGACCACCTTCTTCCGTAGTCGCAGCGCTCACAGCGAATTCTGAGCCGGCGCTCAGATCGCCGTGAGCCGCAGGCGGCACCGTTGGGTCATGGCTTCCCGCCCGTTCTTCGACGATCCTCCGCCGCCACCGCCGGCTGCACTCCCTGCTCCACCACGGATTCGCACCGGCAGTCTTCCGGCTCCGATTCGATGGGCGAGGCTGCTCGTTCGGGGTCGCGAGGAAGACGCAGCCTGGGTTCGCCCTTCGCTGATCGGCCTCCTGGGGATCGCAGCGTTCCTCTATCTATGGGATCTCGGAGCGTCGGGCTGGGCCAATGCGTTCTACTCGGCCGCCGTCCAGGCGGGGTCGACGAGCTGGAGAGCTTTCTTCTTCGGCTCCTTCGACGCGTCCAACTTCATCACGGTGGACAAGTCACCGGCCGCGCTCTGGGTCATGGATCTGTCCGCGCGCGTCTTCGGCGTCAATGCCTGGAGCATCCTCGTCCCGCAGGCGCTCGAGGGCGTCGCGACCGTCGGGTTCACCTATCTCACCGTGCGCAGATGGTTCCCGCCGGCGGCGGGGCTGATCGCGGGCGCGACGGTGGCTCTGACCCCGGTTGCGGCGTTGATGTTCCGCTTCGACAACCCGGACGCGCTGCTGGTGCTGCTCCTGACCATCGCCACCTACGCGACGGTCCGGGCGATCGAGGCGGGCAAGACCAGGTGGCTCGTGCTCGCCGCGACCCTGGTCGGATTCGCGTTCCTGACCAAGATGCTCCAGGCGTTCCTCGTCGTCCCGGCCTTCGGGCTCGTCTATCTGCTGGCCGCGCCGGTATCTCTGCGACGGCGGATGGTGCAGCTGGCCGTCGCCGCCGGAACGATGGTGGTGGCGTCCGGGTGGTGGGTTGCGATCGTCCAGCTCACGCCGGCCGCGGACCGGCCGTACATCGGCGGCTCCCAGGACAACAGTCTCCTCAATCTGATCTTCGGCTACAACGGTTTCGGCAGGCTGACCGGCAATGAGACGGGCAGCGTGGGCGGCTCCGGTGCTGCCGGCTCCATGTGGGGGCCGACGGGACTGGACCGTCTCTTCAACGCGAGCTTCGGCGGCCAGATCTCCTGGCTTCTTCCGGCCGCACTGATCCTGCTTGTCGCAGGGCTTGCTTTCACGCTGCTTCGCACGCGCACCGATCGAACCCGGGCGGCCTTCCTGTTGTGGGGCGGCTCCCTGGCTGTCACCGCCCTGGTCTTCAGCCTCGCGGCCGGGATCATCCACCCGTACTACACGGTGGCGCTGGCCCCGGCGATCGGAGCGCTCGTCGGCATGGGCTAGCGTGCTCCTCTGGCGCGAGCGCTCTCGAACCTGGGCGCGTCTCGTGCTCGCCGGCGCCGTGGCCGCCACGAGCGCCTGGTCGGCAACTCTCCTCGAGCGCAGTCCGCAATTTGCCCCAGGCCTCGCTACCGCGGTTGCCATCGTTGGCATCGGCTCGGCAGTCGCGATCGTGGTTGTCCCGCTTATGCACCGCAGGGTGGTTGCCGCAGTGCTTGTCGCCGGCCTCGCCGCCGCGTTCGCGGGTCCAGCCGCCTACACCATCAACACCGTTATCACTCCGCACTCCGGGGCCATTCCCTCGGCGGGGCCGACGGTCACCGCCGCTAATTCGGGCGGTCCCGGTGCCTTCGCCGGCGGACTCACCGGTCGCGGTGGTGGGCGCGGGTTTCCGGGCGGTTTCGCCGGCGGAAACTTCCCGACGGGCGGCTTCGGCGGCGGGACGACCTTCCCCGGCGGCGGATTCGGTGGCGGTGGTTTCGGGATCCCGCGCGGGGCGGGGGGCGGCGGTGGGCTCGGCGGCGGATCGTTCCTCAACGCCAGCACCCCCGGGGCGGCGCTCGTCAAGCTGCTCGAGACCGACGCCAGTCATTACAGCTGGGTTGGTGCCACAATCGACGCTAACTCAGCAGCCGGCTACCAGCTCGCAACCGGCGATCCCATCATGGCGATCGGCGGCTTCAACGGAACCGATCCGGCGCCGACACTCGCGCAGTTCGAGCAGTACGTCGCCGAAGGGCGCATCCACTACTTCCTGGGCTCCGGTGGATTCGGCGGTGGCGGCAGCAGCAGTGACAACTCGAGTGCAATCGCGCAGTGGGTCGAGCAACACTTCACCGCGACACGGGTCGACGGTGTCACCGTTTACGACCTGACGCAGCCTGCCGCCTGACCTTCTACGAAACACTCGAACGTGGCGGTGTCACCTGACAGGAAAGAGGTCAGCGACTCGTCCAGGCAGCGGCCGATGTTGCATCCAGGTCGACGCTCGCGTCGCTCACACGGCGGGTCGCGCTCGGATGAACGCCGCCCGCATTCGCGATGTACCACAGGCCGAAGTTGCCGTCGGGATCTGCGGCGTTCATGTACAGCAGGTTGTCCCCGCTCGGTGACCAGGACGGCGAGTTGCACAGGCAGTTCGCGGCCAGCACGCGCAGCGGACCGAGCGTGCTGCCCTCGAGCGGCGCGACCTCGAGATCCGCGGTCTGCCCGGAGTTCGTGCAGACCATGGCCACGGTCATGCCGTCCGCAGCGACGGCGGGTGCGCCGCAGTCCTGCTGCGGAGTGGTGAGGGATTGCATCGCGCTGCTCGGACTCGTCTGCAGCCCGAGCACGGTGACCACCGTCCCCTTGCCGGTGTTGGCATAGCTGGAATAGAGGACTCCACCGGCCGGCAGCGGCACGGGCTCGATGTCACCACCGGTGTAGGTGTCCGGCACCGACCAGCGAGTTCCTCCGGCAACGCCGGTATCGCCGATGCTGAAGGGCGCGCTCAGCGGTGCGGACCAGAGCGAGAAGTCCACCTCGTAACTCTTGTTCGGTGCCGGCTTCGGCGCGTCGGTCGCGAAGTACACGTCGGTCCCGTCAGGGCCTACCGACGGCCAGAGAATCCAGTGATTGAGTTGCAACGTCGCGTTCGTCGTCGACTGGTCGTCGGAGGTGAGCCGGCTCATCACGCGCCCTGTCGAGGTCACGTGATACAGGTCGGAGTACTCGTCGAACCTGCGAATCACCAGCAGGGATCCGTCCGCGAGCACGCGCGGCTGCGTCCAGTCTCCACCCGATGGCAGTGAGAGCTTGCGAACCTTCGAACCGCTGATCGCGTAGATGGATCCATCCTGGCTCACGTAGATTGTCCCCGGAAGGCGTACCTGCGGGCTCGTCGTGTTGATGAGGGCCGCTGCAGTGGTACGCGTCTGCAGCACCGCGAGCGCACGGTTCGCGAGCAGCCCGCTCAGAATCATCAGCGCGACCAGCACGCTCGCCCGCCTCATCTCATGCCGCCGGGAAGTATTTCGCGACCTCCGGCCGGATGAGCTGCCAGTTCGGCGCCAGCGCGTCCTGGCCGGCGACGTACTCGGTGCTCGTATACGGCGGGAGCAGCACCACCTGCGTGATCGACGACAGCGGTACGGAGCCTGCGATCGGGAGCAGCTCGCTCACTTGACCGATGCTCATGTCGGTCTGGAAATCGGAGCCGAGTGACGTTGCAAGCGACGGAACATCGGCGATCGAGACATGCTTCGTCTTGGCGCGCAGCGCGATGAGAATCTGCTGCTGTCGCTGCGAGCGCGCGAAGTCGCCGTACGCATCGTCGTGGCGCGCGCGCACGTACTCGAGCGCGAGCGTTCCGCTCATGTGCTGCGCTCCGGGCAGCACGAGAATTCGCTCGTAGTCAAAGGGATTGCCACCGGAGAGGTCCGCGGGATAGTAGTCGTCCATCACCGGGTTGTTGGCGATGACGTTGACGCCGCCAAGCTCGTTCAGCACCGAAACCAGGCCCTGCAATCCGATCCACGCGTAGTAGTCGATATGGACGCGCAGGTCCTGCTCCACGGTCTGGATCGCGCACTGGGCGCCGCCGTGCAGGAAGGCCTGATCGATCTTGCCGTTATGCCCGGTGCAGAGCCGCACCCAGAGGTCTCGCGGGATGGAGAGCATCGTGACGTGCTTGGTCGCCGGGTCGACACGGGTGAGGATCATCGACTGCGTCAGGTAGTCGCCCTTGAACTTCGAGTCGCTGTCCGAACCGAGGAGCAGGAGCGTGAAAGGCGCCGTTGCCGAGAGGTTCTCGCTCGCCGAGACCGGTTTCAGCTGCGAGTTGCCGCCGAGGGAGGTGTTGACCTGTCCCGTGTCACGCAGCGCGACCTGGAGCGCCGGGAGGAAGTACAGCGCAACGCCGGCAAGGATCGAGACCAGGAAGCCCGCTGCGACGAAGGTTCCGCGGGTGAACCGCTGGCGGCCGGTCTTCCGGGAGGCGCGCCGCCGGCGAACCGTGCGGCGGCCGGAAAGATCGTACGTACGAGACAACCTCGAACCTCAGGTGGGACGTTGAGTGGAGCAGCGAGTTCAAGGACGGGGCCGCGACGGGCACGGCCGCGGGTGTCAGATGGTACCCCGAGGTCGCGTGTTGCGACCGTGAACTGCATGTACGCTCTCTCCCGTGACGATGAGCAAGGCACGTCTGGAGGCCTTCAGCGACGGCGTCATCGCGGTGGCAATCACGCTGCTCGCGCTCGATCTGACCGTTCCCGAACCGGGGCACGGGATGCTCCTCACGCAACTCGGCGACCACTGGCCGCAGTTCGCCGCATATGTCGTGAGCTTCTTCACGATCGGCATCATCTGGGTGAACCATCACGCGCGTGTGAGCCAGATCGCGAGAGTTCGACCGCACGCTGCTGTTCATCAATCTCGTGCTGCTGATGTTCGTCGTGCTCATCCCTTTCGCGACTTCGACCATGGCGACGTATCTCACCAGCGGACACATGGACTCGCACATCGCGATGGCCGTTTACGCGGTGGTGCTCGAGGGGATGGCGGTGAGCTTCACCGCCATGTTCGAATGGTCGCTCCGCGAAGGACGGACATACGTCACCGTGCCGATCGCTCAGCGCCGCACCGCCCGGCTGCGTACGTCCATCGGCACGATCATCTACGCGATTGTTTTCATCGTGGCGTTCATCAGCGCACCGGTGGCACTTGCGATTGCCGGCGTGACCGCCGGGTACTACATCTTTGCGCCGGTGCCGCACTCGGCCGCCGGGACCGACGTGCTAGAACTGGAAGCTGGCGAGTCGTGACGTACAGCAGCGGCTGCGAAGGTCTCAGCAATGTCACAGAGAGGGCTCAGGCCACACTGAGGCTCGCGGGTCATGCTGCTGAGTGTCACCCAATTGAAAACCTCGGAGCCGGATGATGACCAACGAGATGCAGGACTACCGCCCCAACGATCCGCCCCCGCCGCCGCCTGCCGAGCATGCCGGCGGTTACTACAGCCCCTGGTCGGCTGATCCCACCTGGGGACCGCCCACCTGGCCACCGTCGCAGCAGGCTCCGCGCGGCACCGGATTCCGCAGGACCGCCCTCGCGGTCTTCGCGATTGCGTGCGTCGGCGCCGGAGGCGGCACCGCGTGGGCGCTCACCACGACGTCAGCCTCCAGCCCGTCCAACGCGTCGAATCCGTCGGGCTCGACCGGCACCGGTCAGAACCCAGGCGGCAGCATCTCGCCGTCCACCGGCTCCCTCTCGGCGGCCACCATCGCGAAACTCGACTCCTCCGTTGTCGACATCAACGCCGACGAGGCGGGCGGCGCGGGCGAGGTCGCCGGCACCGGGATGATCATCACCTCGAACGGCGAGGTGCTCACCAACAACCACGTCATCGACGACACGGTCAACATCCGTGCGCAGATCGACGGCACCGGCACCGTGTACCAGGTGAAGGTGATCGGCTACGACGCAAGTGACGACGTGGCCCTGGTGCAACTCGTCGGCGCCTCGGGCCTCCCCACGATCCCGATCGGCGATTCGTCGGCGCTCACGCCTGGCGACTCCATCACCGTGCTCGGCAACGCGGAGGGCAAGGGTGGAACGCCTGCCGAAGTCACCGGGACCGTCTCGAGCCTCGGCCAGACCATCACTGCGAGCGATGACAGCGGTGACAACGAGACCTTGACCGGGATGCTCCAGGTCAATGCCGCGATCGAGCCCGGCGACTCGGGCGGACCCGAGATCAACTCGAACGGCAAGGTGATCGGCATGACAACCGCGGGCCAGACCTCGGGCAATCCCAACGCGCAGACATCCACCACCACCACCGGGTTCGCGATCCCGATCAACAAGGCCATGGCGATCATCAATGAGATCCGCAATGGCAGCGGCCCGCACATTCACATCGGCTATGCGGCGCTCCTCGGTGTCGAGGTCTCCACCAATCAGCCGGTGACGCAGCCGAATTGCACCACCTCGGCAGCCACCACCGGCGCCTGGGTGAGCGTGGTCGAGCCCAACAGCCCGGCATCGGGTACAGGCCTGGCCGCGTGCGGACGGATCACCGGCATCGGCGGCGTCTCCGTGGCGAACCAGAACGACCTCCACAACGCGATGGAAGGCTTTGTCGCCGGACAGACCGTGACCCTCACCTGGCTGGACTCGTCGGCGCAATCGCACAGCGCCACGATCAGCCTCGGGACTGCCACCTTCCCCGACTGAGGCACCTGCGCCGGGCGGGTATCCCATCGCCCGTCACATCAGCGATTCCGGGGCGTCATGACGCGTTTGAAGCGTCGGGGATATAACTCAGGCAGCCCCTGAGGGGGGCCCGCCGGAGCCGGCGCCAGGCTCGCGCGGGAGATCGCGATGCACAGGGATGTGTGACGTGTCACGAGTTATGGTCACCGCCAGGCAGCGTGCGGATAACGCCAGGGCCGGCCCGGAAAACCGGCCCGCGGCAAGCGGTGGCAGCGTCGCGCCCATCTGGGTGCTGAATTGCGTCCTGGCTCTCGCGGCCGGTGTCGTCTACGTGCTCGGGATTGCCCCGCTGCCGCACGGGAGCGCAGCGCCGATCCTCGTCATCGCGGCGCTCGCCGCCAGCTTTGCGGCAGGCGAGTGGTGGCGCGTGTTCATTCACTTCCGCCAGGAGGCGCAATCGTTTTCGCTGAGCGAGATCCCGCTGGTGATCGGCATCTTCGTGCTCGCCGGTGATCCCGGGCCGCTGGTGCTCGCACGGGTCCTCGGCGCGGGCATCGGCCTCGGTCTCCTCCGCCGCCAGGATCCGATGAAGCTCATCTTCAACCTGGCCAGCTACGCGCTCGAGACCGAGACTGTGACGATCCTCGTCCACCACATCTCGCGGCATCGACCCGAACGAGCGTGGTCACGTGGCTCTGGGTCCTGCTCTTCATGACCGCCGCATCGCTGCTCAGTCTCGGTCTGACCGTGATCGCGATCACGCTCGCCGAAGGCCGCCAGTCCCGCCACCAGTGGGTCCAGCCCACCGTGATCGTGCTCGTCGGAGGATTCGCAAATTGCAGTCTGGGCCTCGTGTGCGTGGCCCTGCTCCGCCTCGATCCATGGGTGCTGGTGCTGTGGCTTCTCGCGACTCCGCTCGCTGCCATCTGGGCGTCCTACGTCCTCTACACGCGCGAACATCAGAAGCACCAGCGCCTGCAGTACCTCTACGAGTTGAGCGACATGCTCCAGCGCGCCAGCTCTGATGGCGCCGCCATCCCGGAGCTGCTCGACCAGCTCTGCAAGGTGTTCCGAGCCGACATCGCGACTGTGTGCCTGCTCCCTGTCGCGACGGGCACCGGGTCCTGGCGCACGATCAGCAACTCGCGGGGCTCGAGCGACAACTTCGACAGCGCGCTCAGCACCGACCTCCTGGAACGCTTCGTCCCACTCCTCGATGAGACCAAGCGCGGCCTCATCGTCACCCAGTCCACGTCGGATCCGGAGCTCCGGAAATGGCTCGCCGAGGAGGGGTACCGCGACGCCATGGCGACGCTGCTGCAGGGCGAGGGCATGCTGCTGGGGACGCTGGTTGTGGCCAACCGTTTGAGCGATGTCGGCACGTTCGACACCGACGACCTCCATCTCTTCGATGCCTTCGCCGCGCAGACGAGCGTCGCCGTGCAGAACACGCGTCTCGGCCACCGCCTCCGCCAGCAGGCCTTCCACGACACGCTGACGGACCTCGCCAACCGGGCGCTGTTCATGGACCGCCTCGAGCACGCGCTGACCCGTCGGGAGCGCCACGACGAGTCCCTTGCGGTGATGTTCCTCGACCTGGACGACTTCAAGGAGATCAACGACAGCCTCGGGCACATGGCCGGGGACGAGCTGCTCGCCCGGGTCGCCGACCGCCTCAAGCTCGTGCTCCGCGCTTCCGACACGGCCGCCCGCTTCGGCGGCGACGAGTTCGCCATCCTCGTGGAGGAGACTGCCGACCCTGAGGACACCATCCGGGTGGCAGAGCGCGTGATGTCGGTGTTCAAGCCGAGGTTCGTGCTCGCCGGCCGCGAGGTCACCATCAGCGCCTCGGTGGGCGTGGCGGTCACGGCGTCCCGGGATATCACCGCCGAGGACCTGGTCGGCCAGGCCGATGTCGCGATGTACCGCGCCAAGGTCAAGGGCAAGGACACGTACGAGATCTTCGAGCCGGGCATGCAGGACGTCGTCGCCCGCCGCCTCGAGGTGAGGACCGACCTGGAGCGCGCCATCGATCGCGACGAGCTCGTGGTCATGTACCAGCCGATCGTCGACATGAGCAACAGCACCCCGGTCGGCGTCGAGGCGCTCGTGCGCTGGAGGCACCCGCGCTGGGGCATGGTGGCGCCGCTGGAGTTCATCGGCATCGCCGAGGAGACCGGGATGATCCGCGAGCTCGGCCTCTTCGTCCTCGAGGAGGCCTGCCGGCAGTGGAAGGAATGGCAGATCGAGCTGATCGATGAACCCGCCTTCACCGTGAGCGTCAACGTTTCGCCGCGGCAGCTGCGCGATCCCAGCTTCGTCAGCGAGGTGTGGCGCATCCTCACCCGGGTCGGGCTTCCGCCGTCGCATCTGACGCTGGAGATCACCGAGAGCTTCATGGTCGACGACCCGGAGAGCGCGCGGGCACGCCTGCGCGAGCTGAAGGCGCTCGGAGTGCGGATCTCGATGGACGACTTCGGGACCGGCTACTCCTCCCTGGCGTCCCTGCAGGATCTGCCCCTGGACGTCCTCAAGATCGACAAGCTGTTCGTCGACCACGTGGCCGAGGATCCGCGCCGGACCGCATTCGCGCAGGCGATCATCCGGATGGGCAAGACGCTCGGGCTGGGGCTCATCGCCGAGGGTGTGGAGACCGCCGAGCAGGCGGAGCGGCTGCAGAGCCTCGGATGCCGGCTGGCACAGGGCTTCTACTTCTCGCGGCCGGTCGCCGCGGACGAGATCAAGCGGATGTTGCATGCGTCGCACGCCATCCGGCTTGCGGGCGGGAGATGGGCTGAGTCGGCCCCGGAGCGGCGCGCCAGGCTGCGCGTGCTCGAGGAGACTGCGTAGCCCTTCCCGCGACGTGGGAGGGTCGGGACACGGCGGTTTGCGAGCCCAATGCTCGGCGCGTGACAACGCGATATTGTCGTCGCCGACCCAACTCACGGAGGCTCGCGATGACTGGTGCGGACGACAACGGAACCGCCGCGGGTGGCACGGCACGCGCATCGAACCTCGAGATGAAACTCGAGGTGGTCGTCATTCCCGTCGCCGACGTCGATCGCGCGAAAGCCTTCTACGTGGGGCTCGGGTGGAGGCTCGACGCTAATGTTGCGAGCGGCGACCACCATCTGGTCCAGGTCACGCCTCCGGGATCCGGGTGCTCGATTCAGTTCGGCTCGAAGATCACCGCCGCCGATCCGGGCTCGGCGCAGGATCTGTACCTCGTCGTCTCTGACATTGATGCCGCGCGCAACGAGTTGATCGGTCACGGTGTCGAGGTCAGCGAGGTGTTCCACTGCGCGACTGGTTTCAGCTGCCGGTTTCGCGCGGACGACACCGCCGGCCGCGTCACCGGGCCGGCGAACGAACATGGCACCTACGGGTCTTTCGCAGTGTTCAGTGACCCGGATGGCAACGGCTGGCTCCTCCAGGAAGTCACGAAGCGCTTGCCCGGTCGGGTCGAGCCTGCCGCGACGTCGTTCGGCTCCGAGAGCGACCTGGCGGCGGCGCTCCGGCGCGCTGCGGCGGCCCACGGCGAGCACGAGAAGCGCATTGGTGCGGCAGATCCGAACTGGCCGGACTGGTACGCCGACTACATGGTGCGTGAGCAATCCGGCGCGGAGCTCCCCGTCTGAAATTCGGGTCTGCAGCCCTCAGCCGACGCCGGGTTGGGCTGCATACCTCGCATTGATGAGGGTCTCCCTTTGGGCCACACGACTGACGCGTTCGCGCCTAACGCACCACGGTCGTCGCCGTAGACTTGCCGCGCAGTGCTGAGCCATCAACGACGATCGCTCCACGCGGCCGCCGTTCTCTCGATCGTGCTCGTCGCGGCATGCGGCGGCACCAGCGGGACCACCGGCACACCGACCCCAACCCCGACACCAGCACCGGCACTCATCAGCCTTGGGAACGGGCTGCGCGGACCCGCAGGCCTCAGCGCGACGATTGATGCCCGCGGTCTCTCCCACGTCGCGGCGCTGGCCTTCGACAGCGAGGGCCGCCTCTGGGTGGCCACAGCAGCGTTCACCTACACCGGCACTGACGGCGTGTACGTCATCGACCACTCGGGCGCTTCACCCGTCGAGGCCATCACCGGGCTCCGGACACCGCTGGGACTGCTCTGGTACTCGGGCTCGCTCTACGTCACATCGACGAGTTGCGTGGACGCGTACAGCGACTTCAATGGAACCAGGTTCCTCGCGCACCGCACCATCCTCAGCCTGCCCGCGGGTACCGGCGAGGTCAATGAGCTCGTCCTCGCACCGGACGGCCGGATGCTCATGGGGATCACCGCATCGTGCGACCATTGCACACCCGGCCTCGCGATCTCCGGGTCGATCGTGTCGTTCCTCCCGAACGGCACCGATCTCCAGGAGTTCGCGACACGCATCCGCGCCCCGGTGGGCCTCGAGTTCTACCCCGGCACAGACGACCTCTTCGTGACCATGAACCAGCGCGACGACCTCGGAATACGCACCCCGGGCGACTGGCTCGCCGTGGTGCGCCAGGGAGAATCCTGGGGATTCCCGGAGTGCTACGGCCAGGGCGGCTCGGTGTGCGCCGGCGTTCCCGCCCCTGTCGCCGTGCTGGACAAGCACGCCGCCGTCAGCGGGGTGGCAATCGTCACCGGCCAGCTCGGCACCAGCGTCGGGACCAAGGCGCTCGTCGCCGAGTGGGCGAAGGGCGTCGTCGACGCCGTCGCGCTGACGAGCAGAGGCTCGACCTACACCGGCACGGTCTCGACGTTCATCAGCGGGTTGGGCCAGCCGGTTCCGGTGATCCTCGGGCCTGATGACTCGCTCTACATCGGCGACTGGGGCAAGGGGATCGTCTACCGCGTCGCCGTGAATCCCTGACGCCTTCAGAAGATGGCGTTGATCCGCTGCAGCACGTCAGGCGTGAGGCGGCCGAGGACGTCGAGCGCACCGAGATTCTCGCGGACCTGCTCGACGCGACTCGCACCCGTGATCACCGACGAGACATGCGGGTTGGAAGCGCACCACGCGATCGACAGCTGCGCGGGGCTGACCGCGAGCTCAGCGGCGATCACGCCGAGCTCTCGCACCCGCCGGTTGGCGTCGGGGTCGGTGACGTTCTCGGTGAGCCAGCCGTACCCGGGCAGCGCCGCGCGGCTCCCGGCAGGGACACCGTTGGCGTATTTGCCCGTGAGGAGACCCGAGGCAAGCGGGCTCCACGTCGTCAGGCCGAGGCCGATCCGGTCGTACAGCGGAGCGAACTCCTTCTCGACCTTGGTGCGCTCGAAGAGGTTGTACTGCGGCTGCTCGACGATCGGCTTGTGGAGGTGATGGCGGTCCGCGATGTCCCACGCCTCGGTGATGGCGTCCGCGCTCCACTCCGACGTTCCCCAGTACAGCGCGCGACCGGAGGTGATGATGTCGTGCATCGCGAAGACCGTCTCCTCGATCGGCGTCTCCGAATCCGCGCGATGGCAGTAGATGAGGTCGAGGAAGTCGTGACCGAGGCGGCGCAACGACCCGTCCACGGCCTGGAGCAGGTACTTGCGATTCAGCGTGTTGCGCGTGTTGATCGAATCCTCGATTCCCCAGAAGAACTTGCTGGAGATCACGTAGGTGTGTCGCGGCCAGCCGAGTTCCTTTATCGCCTCGCCCATGATGGTTTCCGACCGTCCGCCGGCATACACCTCGGCGTTGTCGAAGAAGTTGACGCCCGCGTCATAGGCGGCGGCCAGGCAATCACGAGCGCTGCCACCTGCAAGTTGCGGGCCGAAGCTGACCCAGGATCCGAACGAGAGGACACTCACCTGAAGCCCGGAGCGCCCAAGGTGCCGATACTGCATCTCCATGACGAACGAGCATAAAGACCGGGGGCTCCGCCGCGCCCTCACGTTTCGACGATGAACTCGTTCGATTCGATCACCGGCTGGGTCGCTGCGGCGCTCTTCGGCGTGGCGCTCCTGTCGTCGCTCGTGAACCGCTCGCGGCTGAAGGCGAGGTTGAGCTTCTCGATGGGATGGTTCCGTGCCCACAACTGGCTTGGCGCGGTGGCGACGGTCGCGGGCGTGGCGCATTGCCTCGCGTCGATCACCAGGTCAACGCTGCCGGTCGGTGAGGAGATCGGCATCTGGGCCGGCGCGGCCGCAGTGGGCCTCCTCGTCCTCACCGCCTTCGCCGGGAGCGGCCTCTCGGGTGCGAAGCGTGACGCCCGCCCGCGCATCCGGCGCAACCACGTCGCCACCATGTTCGCGGTGCTGGTGGTCGGCATCGTCCACACGGCGCTGAACGGTCCGCTTGCAGGGAGATGACGCGTCCGGAGAGAGTTGCCACGCGAGCGGGACTCTGGCAAGATGAACTCCCGCACGGCGGGATTGGGGACATGAGTTTGATGCGCGATCGTGGGAGGCAGACCGATGACCGAGACCACTGAGGCCGCGCCCCCGTCCGGCGCGGGGATTCAGCCGGCTGGACAGGCTCCCCCGCCGAGCGAGCTCGACCCGCGTCGCTGGCTCGCGCTTGCCAGCGTGATGACGGCGCTGTTCATGGTGCTGCTCGACGTCTCGATCGTGAACGTCGCGATCCCAGCCATCCGCTCGAACCTCAAGGCGAACAACGCCGACATCCAGTTCGTCATCGCCGGCTACGGTCTCGCCTACGCGGTGCTGCTCATCACCGGCGGCAGGCTTGGTGACATCTTCGGCAGAAAGAAGCTCTTCATCATCGGCATGTCGGGGTTCGTCATCGCGTCGGCACTGTGCGGCCTCGCGCAGAGCGCCATCATGCTCGACCTCTCGCGAGTGCTCCAGGGAGCGATGGCGGCGATGATGTATCCGCAGGTGCTCTCGGTGATCCAGGTCACCTTCCCACCCTCGGAGCGCGCCCGTGTGTTCGGGTTTGTCGGCGCCGTGATCGGCATCGCGACCATCACCGGCCCGCTCGTCGGTGGCCTGATCATTCGCGACGACATCACCGGCGGATCGTGGCGGTGGATCTTCCTCGTGAACCTGCCGATCGGCATCGCGTCGCTCATCGCGGCCACGCGGCTGATCAGCGAGTTGCGAGCGCCGAACGCGACGCGACTCGACCTCGGCGGATTCGTGCTCTCGACCGCAGGGATCCTCCTGCTCGTGTATCCGCTGGTCGAAGGCCAGGTGGCGGGCTGGCCTGCCTGGACGTTCATCTGCATGGCCATCAGCCCATTCGCGCTGCTCGCATTCGTCCTGTACGAGCGGTCGCTGCCGGCGACGAGGTTCCCGCTGGTGCAGCTCTCGCTGTTCCGCATCAGGTCCTTCAGTGTCGGCGTGGCCATCTCCGCGGTCTTCATCGCGGGCATCCCCGCCTTCTTCTTCACCTTCAGCCTGATGCTCCAGGTCGGGTTGGGTTTCAGCGCACTCAACGCGGGGTTGACGACGATCCCGTGGAGCCTCGCTTCCGCCGTCGCATCGGCGATGTCGACTCGCGTGGCCCCGCGGCTCGGCAAGTACACGATTGCGATCGGCTCGGTGCTGCTCGTGGTCGGCATCCTCGGGATCATCTTCACGATCCACCTGGTCAACACGAAGCTCACCGGATGGGATCTCATCCCGTCCTTCATCGTCAGCGGGCTCGGCCTCGGCACTGTGATCGCGCCACTGCTCAACATCATCCTGGCGGGCGTCCCGGGCAAGGACGCGGGTTCGGCGTCAGGCGTGCTGACGACGTTCCAGCAGCTCGGCGGCGCCATCGGTGTGGCGGTCGTGGGCGTTGTGTTCTTCGGGCTGCTGACGAGCCGCGCACCGGCCGCAGTCGCGACGGTGACCCCGCAGCTGCAGTCGCAGCTTGCTGCGGCGAACCTGCCTGCGCCTCAGGCCACGGCTGCCATCTCCCACTTCAGCAAGTGCTTCAACGAACAGGCGTCGGCGAGCGATCCAAGTGCTCCGATTCCCGGTTGCTCCACAACGGGAACGGGACCGGTGAATGCGGCGTTCGCCAGCGCGGCTCAGGTCGCGCTCGGCCGCGTCTTCGTGACATCGGTCGAGCGGATCCTGTTCTTCAACGTCGGCTTCTGGACGCTCACCGGAATACTGTCCATGTTGTTGCCGCGAACAAAGCCACGGCCGGCTCCGGGAGCCGTGCACGCCGCATAGAAGGGCGAGCTGCCAGGCCTCTCGCGCCCGGCAGCTCGCGGGGGAGCTTGGTTAGTTCGCGAGCCCGTGGCTCACGTTGGAGAAGACGTTGTTCACCGTCTTGCCAAGCGTGCTGAGGATAACGATGACCACGATCGAGATGAGGACGAGGATGAGCGCGTACTCAACCATGCCCTGACCATCCTCACGTTCCTGGAGCCTCTCTCCCAGCTCGCGGATACGTTCGCCGACCTCCAGAACCCTGTTGCCCATTTTGATATCTCCGAAAAAAGCCGTTCCCCCGACTAGGCGAGGCGATGGTCCCAGAGTGCGCCGGGATCTCAAACCCTTCTGGAAAGCTTGGTAACGGGCAGTCTCACAGTGATTCGCGTTCCGACGACATCTTCGTCATCGAGTGTGATCGTGCCTTTGTGGGCAGAAACGATTGCAGCACAGATTGCGAGCCCGAGTCCCGCACCGCCCGTCTTCCGCGAACGTGACGCGTCGCCGCGTGAGAAGCGTTCGAAGATGACCGGCCGCAGGCTCGCGGGGATCCCGGGCCCGGTGTCGGTGATGGAGATTGCGCAGCTTCCAGGCGGCGTCCCCGCGAGCGCGAGCGTGACGTTGCCGCCGGGCGGTGTGTAGCCGAGGGCGTTTTCGAGAAGGTTGTCGAAAAGTCGGCCGAGCAGGAGCGCGTCACCTTCGACAACGCCCTCGCAGTCGAGCTGCTCGTTGAGATGCACGCCGAGCGCGGTTGCATGACCCTCCCAGCGCGCGTATGCCTCCTCGAGCACGTCGCTGATATCGATCGGCGCGACAGAGGTGACCAGGCCTCCGGAATCGCTCCGCGACAGGGTCAGCAGCGACTCGGAAATCTTCACCAGGCGCTGCGTGTTCTTCAGCGCAAGACGGACTGTCGCCGTGAGCTCGTCGGGTGTGCGCGGCTGCAGCAGGGTGATCTCGAGGTCGCTTTGCAGCGCCGACAGGGGGTTGCGCAGCTCGTGCGCTGCATCTGCCGTGAATCTCCTGAGCTGGTCGGTGGTGACCAGCTGCGCTCGGTCGCGAGCCATCAATGAGCGAACGGTCAGCTCGCTCAGGCAGGCGGTGACGACGACGGCGACGAACTGGAATTTTGCGGTGAGCGGGTCCACTGCCCCCGTGAGCGAGGTGATCAGCGTCACGACCACCGCAAGAGCTGTGATCGCGGCGGCAAACGGCGTCGGCAGCAGCCAGGTGGCGAAGAGCACCGCGAGCAGGAGCATCCCGCCGAGCGTCGGATTGTTCGGGACCTCGATCTCGATGATCAGGACCATCAGCAGCATCGCCGCGCACCCGAGGAAGGTCGTGATGCGCCCGAGCGGCGTCGTCGGCTGCCGTGGGCTGAAGGCGTCTCGCCGCCGGACGGCCTGGTTCACGTCAGAGTGCCGCCGCTTCGGCGCTGATCAGGCGATACCCGATGCCACGGCAGGTCTCGATCAGCACGGACGCCCGTGCGGCCTGCAGCTTGCGGCGCACCTTCCCGGCATAGACCTCGACGAGGCCGGATTCCACGGTCTGCGCGTCGCCCCAGACGGCGTCGTGGATCTGCTCCTTGCTGAGCACCTGCGCCGGATGGCGGAGAAAGAGCTCGAGGATCTCGTATTCGCGGCGGGTCGTCGGCACGACGTCGCCCCCGACCATCACCTGGCGGGCGGCACTGTCCATGCTCAGGTTCCCGGCCTGGAGCACCTGGACGAGCGGCGCCACGCGCCGGCGGCTGAGAGCCCTCACTCGGGCGAGCACCTCCTCGAAGTGGAAGGGCTTGGCGAGGTAGTCGTCGGCGCCGGCGTCGAACCCGGACAGCCGATCCTTGACGTCGTCGCGGGCGGTGAGCATGAGGATCGCGGTCGGCGCCTGCTGGAGGCGCAGATGGCGGCACAGCCCCATGCCGTCCATGTCGCCGCCGAGCATGACGTCGAGGACCGCCACGTCATAGGCAAGGCCCGAACGCAGGGTCTCGAGGGCCTCCTCACCGCTGAGGGCGACGTCGACCGACATGCCGGCTTCCACCAGGCCTCTCGCGAGGCTGGCGGCGACTTCCGGCTCGTCCTCGACGACGAGTACGCGCATGCCCAGCATCGTATGCAGCGGGGATCGCCACCACCCGGTTCGCGAGTGACTCGATACTTGCTTGCATGAATGACGTCATCGCGGCGGACGGGGATCTGGCCATCCGCCACCTTCGTGAGGCCGCCGGCGACTACGAGCTGATCGTGGCCTGGAGGAACTCCGCGCACGTCCGGGAGTGGTGGGATCCCGACGACGCGCCGCTGACCATGGCGGCGCTCCGCGCCGAGCTTGACGCGGGGACCAGAGGGGACGATACAACGACATCCTGCATCATCGAGCTCGGGGGCGAGGCTGTCGGGTTCATCCAGTTCTACCCGTGGGACGCCGAAGCGGAATACCTCTCCGAGATCGGGGTGGCCGTGCCGCGAGGTTCGTGGGGGCTCGACATCTTCATCGGGAAGCCGGGGCTCGAAGGCACCGGGGTCGGCTCCCGGACGGTGCGCCTGCTCTCGGACCACCTGTTTGCCGCCGAGGGAGCCACCGCGGTCGCGTTGATCACGGAGGCGAGCAATGCCCGGGCGCAGGCTTCGTACCGTCGCGCCGGGATGCGCGTGTCCGGTGAGCCTTTCCGGGACACGGACATCCGGGGCGGTCAGCCGGTCTACTCGATCCTCATGATTCGCGACCGGCCCGGCGGAACAGCTGGCGGGCGATGATCTCGCGCTGCACCTCGGACGCGCCCTCGTAGATGCGCGTGCCGCGCACGTCGCGGTAGAGGTGCTCCAGCAGGTGGCCGCGCTCGAGCGCCCTGGCCCCGTGGACCTGGATCGCCACGTCGATGGCGAGCATCGCCGTCTCGGTGGCGAACAGCTTCGCCATGGCGGCCGCCTCGGTATTGGGGGTGATCCCGGCGTCGTGCGCGGCAGCAGCCGAATGGACGAGGAGGCGCGATGCCTGCACCCGTGTCGCCACGTCGGCGAGCTGGTGGCTGACGCCCTGGAGCGCGGCGAGCGGCTTGCCGAACGCCTCGCGCTCCACGGCGTGGTGGACCGCGGCATCGAGCGCCGCCTGGGCCATGCCCACCGCGCAGGCACCGACGCTCGGTCGGAAGAGATCGAGGGTCCGCATCGCGACGCCGAAGCCGTGATCGATCTCACCGAGGACGTGATCGCTCGGCACGTGGACATCGTCGAATCGAAGCCGGCCGATCGGGTGGTCGGCGACGAAGGGGATCGGCCCACCGGACAACCCGCGGCTATCCCGCGGCACGGCAAAGGCGGTGATGCCACGGGCTCCGGCGCCCACGGTGGTGCGCGCGAACACGGTGTAGATGTCCGCGTCCGGTGCATTGGAGATGAAGACCTTCTCCCCGCTCAGACGGAAGCCTTCGCCGTCGGGCTCTGCGGCGAGGGCAATGCCTGCGACGTCGGAGCCGGCGTCGGGCTCGGTGAGCGCGAAGGCGGCAACCGCCTCGCCGGATGAGACGCGGGGGATCCAGGCGTCAGCAACCACCGGTCGACCCGCGGAGAGGATCGGATGGGCTCCGAGCCCCTGGAGTGCGAAGGCCGTCTCGGCCTCGGTTGAATAGCGAGCAAGACCTTCGCGAATCAGGCAGAGGGTGAGAGCCGGGACCTCGTGCCCGGTCTGGAGCACCTGGGGCACGAGCCCATGAGCCGAGAGCGCAGCAACGAGCTCTCGGTTGACCCGCCCCGGCGTCCCTCGATGCGCGATCGGCACGAGGACATCCCGCGCGAGCGTCTCGGTGCGAGCCAGTAGGTCGCGATGGGCGGCGGTCAGGTGCGCGTAGGTGGCGCTCACGGGATGACCGCGACGCCGACAAGCTCCACCAGCGCTTTCGGGTCGAACAGCCCGGTCACCCCGAGCACTGCCATCGCCGGGTAGCGGCGGCCGAAGTGGGCCCGCCAGACCGATCCGAGCTCGCGCATCGATGCCCGATAGGCGGCGAGATCGGTGACGTACACCTGCAGCGATACGAGGTCGTGCGGCTGGCCACCGGCCGCCGCCAACGCCGTGAGGACGTTCTTTGCCGCGAGATCGAACTGCTCGACGATCGTCGTGCCCGCGATGCCCCCGTCGGCGACCTGCGCGGTCTGGCCACCGAGGTGGACGGTCCTGCCCGCAGCGGCGACCACGGCGTGGGCATATCCCGCCGGAGCCGCCAGATCGGGCGAGGTGACGATCTCGTGCCCTCGGCCTCGAGGCTGGCTCATCGTCCCTCCCATCTCGGGGCGCGGCCCTCGGTCCAGGCGCGGTGGTATTCGGCGTGGTCGTGACTGCCCATGAGCAGTGCCTGGGTCATCGCGTCGATCTCGAGAGACCCGCTCAGCCCCATATCCAGCTCACGGGTGAGGAGGCTCTTGGTGGTCGAGTACGCGAGGGCCGGGCCGTCCGCGAGGCGCCGAGCCATCGCGTTCGCCGCGTCCGGCAGCGCCGCGTCGTCGACGACGGCGCTCGCGAGGCCGATCTCCAGGGCACGCTCGGCGTCGACTGTGTCTCCGAGGAGGAGCAACTCGGTGGCGCGTCCGAAGCCGATCACCCGCGGAAGCAGGTAGGCCGAGCCCATGTCAGCCCCGGCGAGGCCGACCTTGGTGAAGAGAAACGCGAAGCGGGCCGATCGCGCCAGGAGGCGGAGATCCGACGCGAGCGCGATCACCGCTCCCGCGCCGGCCGCGATCCCGTTGACCGCCGCGATCACCGGCATCGGGCACTCGCGGAGCGCTCGAACAACCGATCCCGTCATGCGGGTGAACTCGAGCAGATCGCCGGCCTCCATCGACTGCAGGGCACCGATGATCTCGACGACGTCACCGCCCGAGCAGAATCCCCGGCCCTTGCCGGTGATGACCACCACCCGGGCGTCCCCTCGATGGGGCAGTTCGGTGAGCAGGTCGCGGAGATCGGCGTAGACGTCGAACGTGAGCGCTCCGAGCTTCTCCGGGCGGTCCAGGGTGATCCTCGCCACGCCGTCGACCACCTCGAAGTCGAAGTGCTTCCAGTGCTCGGTGAACCCGGCCGATGCCCGGAATCGGGTCATCGCTCCCTTCCTCCGGTGTCGCCTGCCGGGACGAGGCCGCGCAGCGCGGTTCGATCGACCTTGCCGGAGCCCGTGCGTGGAAGTGCGGGGACGAGGACCACCTCGCGCGGGACCTTGTGAGGTGCGAGACGCTCGCGGACGAACTCGCGCAACGCCTCGGGCGTCGCGGTGGCCTCCGGTTTGAGGACGACGTACCCACAGCCGTGGATCAGACCGTCGCGTTCCGCGGCGACCACGGCGCACTCGACGACATCGGGATGCTCGACAAGGCAGCGCTCGATCTCCGCCGGAGCCACCCAGATACCGCCGACCTTGAGGAGGTCGTCAGCGCGCCCGCGATACTGGAAATACCCATCGGCGTCGCGCTCGACGAGGTCCCCGCTCATCACGAGATCGGGCGCGAAGGTGGCTGCCGACGCTGCCTCGTCCTCCCAGTACATGAGCGACGCGCTCTTGCCGTGAATCCAGAGCCGGCCGATCTGTCCGTCCGGGAGCGGGTTGCCGGCGTCGTCCACCACTTCTGCCTCGTACCCCGGGACGACCTCGCCGATGCTCCCCGGGCGGACGCGACCGGCTCGGTTGGAGATGTAGATGTGGTACGCCTCGGACGAGCCCATGCCGTCGAGCACCTCGACGCCGAAGGCGTCGTTCCAGCGGTGGTGCAACGGCTCGGGCAGTGCCTCCCCGGCGGATGTGCAGAGCCGTAGGCAGGTCAGGTCCTGTTCAGTCGCGCCTGGGTGGTCGAGCATCGCCTGCATCATGGTCGGGACGTTGACGAGGATGGTCGGCCGGTACCGGGCGATCATCTCGAAGAGCAGTTCCGGGCTTGGACGCTCGGCGAAGATCACACCGGTCGCGCCGACACCGAACGGAAACAGCGCCGCCAGGTCGCGCGCATAGCCGAAGAAGAGCTTTGGGACCGGCAGCACCACGTCGTCCGCCCGGAAATCGAGCACCCCACGCGCGTAGCCCTCGAAGCTGACCATCGGACTCCGAGCCGTATGGACGCATGCCTTCGGCTTGCCGGTGCTGCCCGTCGTGAACTTCCAGATCGCGATGTCGCCTTCCGCGACAGGCGCTGCAACGAGATCCCTGGGTTGCCGCGAGACAAGGGAGTCGAACGACACCTCACCGGCCTGGAGCTCGATGTCACGTGCATTCACGACCAGCAGCGTCGCGCGCCTTCGGCTGGCGGCCGAGGCGAGACGCATCCGGTCGAGCGTGGCCGCATCGACGATCACGACGACGGCATCCGTGTAGTCGAGGTAGTACGCGTAGTCCTTTGGCTGCAGGAACGTGTAGACCTCGGCGGTCACTGCGCCGATCTTCTGCACCGCGTACCAGGACGCGACGAACTCCACCGAGTCGGCGAGCGCGAGGAGCACGCGCTGCTGCGGATGGGCGCCGAGTTCGAGAAGCGCGTTGCCAACGCGATTGGTGAGGTCGGAGAGCTCCGCGTAGGTGACGGTGCCCGCCGGTCCGGTGAGCGCGGTTCGGCCGCCACGGCCCTGCGTGAGATTGCTGTCCAGGAAGGCGGTGGCGAGGTTCAGGCCGGCGTCGGAAGCAGGAGCCCTCACTGCGACGGCCGGAGACGGCCATCGCGCCGATCGGCTGGATCCGCGGCACTCACGAGGCGTGCCGGGCCGGGATCTGCTCGCGAATCAGGTCGATCAGCATGCCGGTGAGTGTGGCGAGCGTCGTCGCACCCTCCGAGGCACTTGCCTCCGCAGGCGCCCCGCAGTACGCGCGATCCATCCCCATGGCGAGGAAGTCGGTCTGTCCGGCGGCCATCGCCGCCGGCATGTTGAGCTCGTAGGCCGGGAGCCGGCGCATGGTCTCGACCTCGACCAGTTCGGGACGGGTGGCGAGGACGAGTGACGTCTCGTATCGCCCGGCGTGGGCGGCGCCGCTCCGGAACTCGTCGGTGAGCTGCTCCGCCAGCGCGCGGCGGGTGAGATCGAGGAAACCCACCTTCGCGTCGGCGGCGGCGCGGCGGAGCGTCGCGACGTGGGCAGGCTCGAAGTGGCTGTTGACGATGACCTGATGCCGGAAGCCCTGTGCCTGCAGCGAGGCGCACACCTCGGCGACCATCGAATGCAGGGTCGCCTCGCTGATCGTGATTGCGCCGGTGAACGCCGCGGAGTACCGCGTCACGCCGAACGCAATCTCGGGCAGCAGATAGGCGCGAACCGCTCGATCGTCTGCCAGAGCCATGGCCGCCCGTTCGCAGACCGCTGTGGAGATGAGCGAATCGGTGCCGAGCGGTGCGTGGGGGCCGTGCGGTTCCACCGCCCCGATCGGCAGCAGGAGCACTGGAGCCGGGCCGGCGTCGAGCAGCGCTCGCGCGCGCGGCGACGTCAGATCGGCGAAATGGATCGACGCAGGCATGCTGAAGACGCCACATTCACGACGTTCCACACTTTACAGTTGCGCCCAGACTCACATGCGAATTGCGGTTGTCGGGGGCGGACCGGGCGGACTCTACTTCGCGGCGCTCACGCGGCAACTCGACCCGAGCCACGAGATCACGGTGTGGGAGCGCAACGCCGACGACGACACGTTCGGGTTCGGAGTCGTCTTCTCCGACGAGACGCTCGGCGGCATCGAACATGCGGATCCGGCGATCCACGAGGCCATGTCCCGCGAGTTCGCGCGCTGGGACGACATCGACATCCATTACCACGGTCACGTGATCACCTCGGGCGGCCACGGTTTTGCCGCGATGAGCCGCCGGCGACTCCTGCAGATCCTGCAAGCGCGCTGCCGCGAGCTCGGCGTGACGTTGCACTTCAACACGGACGCGCCGGCGACGCGCGACCTCGCCCTCACCCACGATCTCGTCGTCTGCGCCGACGGTGTGAACTCGGCAGCGCGTGCGGCACACGCAGCTGTGTTTCGCCCGACTCTCGATGTGCGGCGTTGCAAATTCATGTGGCTCGGCACCGATCTCGTGTTCGACGCGTTCAAGTTCTACATCGTCGACACGCCGCACGGCGTCATGCAGATCCACGGGTATCCGTATGACGCCACAGGGAGCACCTTCATCGTCGAGATGAACGATGCGGTCTGGAAGCGTGCGGGATTCGCGGCGCTCGCGGGTCGTGCGTTTGCACCGGGCGAAAGCGATCTCGAAAGCATTACCGAGATACGCACACTGTTCGCGCACATTCTTGACGGTCACGCGGTGCACGCCAACAACTCGAAATGGATCAGCTTCACGACCGTGCGCAACGAGTCGTGGCACGACGGCAACGTCGTGATCCTCGGCGACGCGGCGCACACAGCGCATTTCTCGATCGGCTCGGGCACCAAGCTCGCGATGGAGGATGCGCTCGCGCTGGCCGCCTGCCTGCACGAGGGTCACAGCGTTGCGGAGGCTCTCGACGCGTACGAAGCCGAGAGGAAACCTGTGGTGGTCTCGACGCAGCGTGCTGCACAGGCAAGCCTGGAGTGGTTCGAGAACCTCGGCCAGTACGTGCACCAGGATCCATTGCAGTTCGCGTTCAACATCCTGACCCGCAGTCGCAGGGTCACCTACGAGAACCTGCGCCTGCGCGATCCGGAATTCGTGCACAGGGTCGACGCGTGGTTCGCGGGTCAGCTCGAGGTGCAGCACCCGAGGACGCCGGATATGACCACACCGCCGATGTTCCAGCCGTTCCGGCTGCGCGGCCTCGAGTTGAAGAATCGCGTGATCGTCTCCGCCATGGACATGTACTCCGCGGACGACGGCATGCCGAACGACTTTCATCTCGTCCAGACCGGCGGAAAGGCACTCGGCGGCGCGGGATTGGTGATGACCGAAATGGTCTGTGTCTCGGCTCATGGCCGCATCACACCGGGCTGCGCGGGCATGTATGCGCCGGAGCACGAGATCGGGTGGCGGCGCATCGTCGACTTCGTCCACGAGCGAACCACCGCGCGCATCGGCCTCCAGCTCGGGCACTCCGGGCGGAAGGGATCAACGCGATTGATGTGGGAAGGCATGGACGAGCCACTCCCGGACGGGAACTGGGAGCTTGTGGCGCCGTCGCCCATCCGATACGCCGCCGTCAATCAGATCCCCCACGAGCTGAGCCGCGATGAGATGGCCGAGATTCGCGAGCAGTTCGTGCGTGCGACCGAAGCCGGCGAACGAGCCGGCTTCGATCTCCTCGAATTGCACTGCGCACACGGCTACCTGCTGTCCAGCTTCATCTCGCCGATCTCGAACCAGCGATCGGATGAATACGGTGGAACGTTGGCGCAACGCCTGCACTTTCCGCTCGAGGTTTTCGACGGGATCCGTGCGGCGTGGCCGGCGCGCAAGCCGATCACCGTGCGGATCTCGGCCACCGACTGGTACCCGGGCGGCAACGACGTTGAGGATGCGGTGGAGATCGCGCGCGCGTTCTCGGCACATGGCGCCGACGCCATCGACGTGTCGACAGGTCAGGTCATCAAGGACGAACAACCTGCTTTCGGTCGTTCGTATCAGACGCCATACGCAGACCGGATCCGAAACGAGGTGGGCATCGCGACGATCGCCGTCGGTGCCATCTCGTCGTACGACGACGTCAACTCGCTGGTGCTCGCCGGTCGTGCCGATCTCTGCGCACTTGCGCGTGCGCACCTGTACGACCCGCAGTGGACTCTCCATGCGGCAGCCGACCAGGGCTATTCCGGACCTGGCGCGGTGTGGCCGGATCCGTTCAAGGCGGGGAGTCGCAAACCTCAGTCCGGGCGCAGCGACGGGCCGAAGCCACGCCTGCAACTCATCCGCGAAGGTGCGCCGCAGACGCGCCACAGCCGCTGGCGGCCGCGCTGAGGGTGCTGGGCCCGTTCAGCTGAGGAGATCGCGCAGCTTGGTGGTCGTGTTCCAGTTCCGCTGCGTCGCGCGCACGCCCAGTACCTTGTCCCAGTCAGGCAACGTCGAACCCATGACGCCGTTTGGCAGGCGCACGTAGACAACGCGTTTGCCAAAGGCGAATTCGTCCGGGACGAACGCCGCATGGTCGATGCTCGCCGTTTTCGCCCTGGCCGGCTCCGCGCTCAGGAACGCGGCGTGCAACTCGGCAGCGTCGACCCCACGCGCCACGAAAGGATTCGCTTCGACCGCGTCCGCAAACTCCCCGGCTGTCCGCAGAAGCACCGCGACGTCCATCGCAAAGGTCGCGCGGATTGCCGAGGACACCTCCAGCTCGAGTGGCCCGGCCTTTCGCTGCGCGGACGAGAAGATCAAATTCCCGCTCTGCCCCAGCGTGCGGACGTCGGCGTTGCCAAGTGATTCCAGCATCGCGCGCACGTCTGCCATTGCGATCCGCTTGTTGCGCCCGACGTTGATACCGCGCAGGAGTGCGACCCATCTCGTGGTCACGTGGTCATCGCCGCCGTCACGCTCTCGAAGAACGCCGTGCGCTCGCGCATGATGAAGAACACGTGCCCACCGTTGAAGGTCACCATCTTCGATCCGGCGATACCGCGCTGCAACGCCTGCGCCTCACGGAGCGGGACGATCTTGTCCTTCCGTCCGTGGAGGATGGTGGTCGGGACGTGGATCTCACCGAGTCGATCGCTGCAGTCATAGGAGCGCGACGCCTTCTTCTGCCGGGCGAAGGCAAAACGCGGTTGTGGATACTTCCCCCGGAACAGCACGCCCGATAGCAGGCCAACCATGTCGAGACGCGATGTTCCCTCCTCACGCCTCGCTGACGCCCTGGTGCTCACCAGGATCAGCCGCGCAACCCGGTCGGGGTGGTTGAGCGCGAGATCCAACGCGATGCGACCGCCCATCGAGATTCCGAGCACGGTGACGTGCGACATACCGACAACCTCCATGAGCGCGTCGGTGTCATTGGCCATCATGGGAATCGTGTACGGCGCATCGGGCTTGTCGGTCCGCCCGGCGCCGCGGTTGTCAAAGGCAAGCACACGGTGTGTCCGTGCGCACCAATCGGTGAGCCACGTCGACTCCGAGATGTCACTGGCAAGGCCACCGATCAACACGATTGGGTCGCCCGAGCCGTGCAGCTCGTAGTACATGTCGATGTCGCCGACGTGTGCTGTCGTCATCGATGGACCGCTCCTCCCTCGCTTTCCATCAGATGCTCGAGCACGAGCCGATTCACGATCTCCGGCTGCTCGACGTTGACCAGGTGCGCGGCGTCCGATATCACCGCAACGCTCGCGTCGTGAAATGACGCGCGGAACATCACTGCACTCGCCGCGGGGACGAAGGGGTCATCGGCGCCGGCGATGATCAGTGTCGGCGCATCGATTCGGTGGATCACCGTCCGCAGGTCGCAACCCGCGATAGCTTCGCAACAGCTTGCGTAGCCTTCCGCGGTCATGCCCTCGAGCGCGGCGGTGAACTGCTCAAGCGTGGCCGGATGCTCCTCGCCGAAGCGGGGCGTGAACCAGCGGGCGACGACGCCGGCGGCAATCGGAGCGATGCCGTTCGCGCGGACTGTGGCGGCACGCTCGAAGTACCGTTCCGCCGGCTGCAGCCGCGAGAGCGCGCACATCACCACCAGGCTGCGAATGCGCTCGCGATGATGCGCGGCAAGCCACATCCCCACCATGCCTCCCAGCGAGACGCCGCAGAAGGACACCGAGTCCGCGCCGAGTTTGTCGAGCAGGGCGATCACGTCGCCGCCGAGTTCGTCGACGGTGTACGGACCTCGGGGCGCCGGAGAATCGCCGAGACCGCGATGGTCATACAGAAGGATGGAAAACTCCGCGCCGAGGGGTTGTTGCGATTCCCACATCGCTCTGGTTGTGCCGAGTGCACTGCTCATGACGAGCATCGGCTTTGTGGGATCGCCGACGATGGAGTATGAGAGCTCGACGCTCACCGAGGTGTCTCCACTTCGCGGTGTGCAGCCTGCGCCCGATGTGTGGAGCGCATCGACACGCACATCAGGACTCGAGGACCACCGCAAGTCCCTGACCGACGCCGATGCAGATCGCGGCCATCCCGTACCCGCCGCCGCGACGCCGAAGCTCGTGGGCGAGCGACCCGAGGATGCGGGCGCCCGAGCACCCGATGGGGTGCCCGATCGCGATCGCGCCGCCGTTCGGATTCACCTTCCTGGGATCGAGCTCCGGCCAGTCGCGCAAGCAGGCGAGTGACTGCGCGGCGAACGCCTCATTGAGCTCGACCACCGCGAGGTCCGGCCAACCGATTCCCGCACGTCGCAGCGCAGACTTCGCCGCGTCCACGGGACCGATCCCGTACAGCGGAGGCTCGACTGCGCTGACGCCCCGGCTGACGATGCGCGCGATGGGCTCACGCCCGGCGCGTCGCGCACCTTCGGCATCCGCGAGCAGCACCGCGGCGGCGCCGTCATTGAGTGGCGAGGCGTTGCCCGCTGTCACAGTGCCGTCAGGTCGGAAGGCCGGTCGCAAGGCCGCGAGTGCCTCTATCGAAGTGTCGGCGCGAATGCTCTCGTCGCGGCTGAGGTCGGTTCCCGGCACTGCCACCACTTCGCCGTCGTACAGGCCGGCGTCCCACGCCGCAGCGGCCTGGCGATGACTCCGCAGCGCGAACGCGTCCTGCTCCTCGCGGCCGATGGAGTATTTCGTCGCGAGCAGCTCGGCCCCTTCCCCGAGCGAGATCGTCCAGTCCTTGGGCATGCGCGGGTTCACCATCCGCCAGCCGAGAGTTGTCGAGAAGAGCGTCTCGTTGGTGCGGGCATAGCCGCGCTCCGGCTTGAGCATCACCCAGGGCGCCCGGCTCATCGATTCGACGCCGCCGGCGATGCAGACCGAGTGATCACCGACAGCGATGGCGCGGCTGGCGGCGATCACGGCCTCCAGTCCCGAGCCGCACAGCCGGTTGACCGTGGTCCCGGGAACGCTCGGTGGCACTCCGGCGAGCAGCAGCGCCATCCGTGCGAGATTGCGGTTGTCCTCGCCGGCACCGTTGCCGTCGCCAAAGATGACGTCACCGACCGCCGTCGGTTCGAGCCCTGGGCTCCGCCGGATGATCTCCGCGATCACGGTTGCGGCGAGATCGTCTGGACGGACTCCGGCCAGCGCGCCACCATGCCGGCCGATCGGTGTGCGCACCGCGTCCAGGACGAAGACGTCCTCGCTCACTCGCCCTTCGGCGGCGACTCCGCCTCGAGTTGCTGCTGCACCGTGCGCATGCCGCGCAGCCACCGCTCCGGATCGGCGGTCTTGCGCTCCATCCAGGTCTCGGCGATCGGATCCGAGAGGACCAGGAAGCGCTCGTCGCGAATGGCCTCGACGACGAGGTCGGCGATGTATTCGGGCTCCTTGATCGGACCCGCTACAGCTGCGGCGAATCGGGGATCCGCGCGCCCCAGCATTGGCGTTCGAACGCCGAGCGGCGCGATCAGCGACACGCGAATGCCGCGGTGGTGATACGTGATCGAGAGCCACTCTGCGAGCCCGACGACGGCGTGCTTTGTGGTTGCGTACGTGACA
Organism: Candidatus Dormiibacterota bacterium; assembly: GCA_963791435.1. Lineage (GTDB taxonomy): Bacteria > Chloroflexota > Dormibacteria > Aeolococcales > Aeolococcaceae > Palsa-851. The sequence continues at coordinate 1,627,967 of CAWBSL010000001.1, read as the reverse complement.
TTGCCGTGGCTGGTCAGGATTCCGGCCATCGACGCGGTGTGCACGAGATACCCGGATCCTCGCTCGAGCATGCCGGGCAGCACAGCGCGGACCGCGTACACGTGCGCCATCACGTTGACAGCCCACTGCTCATTCCAGGTCTCGGGGTCGGTGGTGAGGATGTCGGCGCCGGTCGCGATCCCTGCATTGCTGAAGCAGATGTCGACGGGACCGAGGCGGCTGGAGATGTCGTCCACCATCGCGTTGACGGAGCGCTCGTCGCTCACATCGGCGACGACCGCGATCCCATCGACCTCGGCGGCCACGGCCTCACATCCGCTTGCGTCGCGGTCGACCACCGCGACCTGTGCGCCGGCAGCGGCAAGCGCGCGACACGAAGCGGCCCCGATGCCACTCGCGCCGCCGGTGACGATTGCTACACGTCCGTTCAGCTCGATGACGCAACCCCCGCGAGCCAGCGCACCGCTTCCTCGGCGCTGCGATCGGGTGGGAAGACCGGGTAGATCACATGCTCGATCACACCGTCGCGGAGAAACATGGTGACGCGCTTCAGGAGTGTCATTGCACGGAAGGTGAAGGTCGGCAGCCGGAGCGCATGCACCATTGCAAGGTCGGCGTCGGAGAGCACCTCGAATGGCACGCGCAGCCGTTCCACCATCTCGCGCTGATACTCGGTGGTCTGCGTGCTCATGCCGAACACGCCGGCGCCGAGTTCGCTCAACTCCCGAAAATGATCGCGGAATCCACACGTCTGCGGCGTGCAACCGCGAGCGCCTGGGATCTCGTCCCAGCCCGGCGGCGGGGCCAGACCATCCTCGCCGGTGCGCGGATACGTGTACACCACCGTCCATCCGGGGAGGCTCGCGAGTACCACGTCCCGCCCGCTCGTGGAGCGAAGCGCTACGTCAGGCAGGCGCATTCCGTGAAGGTGATCAGTCGCGCCGTCATCGATCGGAACCGGGAGATCCGGTGGAAGGCGAGAGATGTCGTTGGCGTCGGGTCCGGACATCACCCCAGCTCGTAGTCGAGGTGGAGCGCGTGGGAGCCGTCGGGGTCGATGGTGATCAGCCCCACGCCGGAGAGCCCGGTGAGCTCGCCCGTGCCAGATCCCGGCGAGATGACGTAGCGGGCGAGCGGCGGATCCTCGCCCACAACTGTGGAGATGTGCAGCAGCACGAAGCTGCCGTGCCGGCCGTCGACGCTGCCGGAGATGCGCTCCAGAGCAACGTATCCGGCGCCCGCGAACGCTCCGTCCGCGCCGGGTGTACGCGTGTACAGCATCTCCACGCTGCTCGTCCCCTCGATTGCGCCGGTGAAGGTTTTGGACAGCGTGAGCCCACCGTAGTTCACCCCTTCGCCGGTGGGGAAGTCGAGCGTGTGCGGCGCCTGCGAGTCGATGACGAAGGCTGCGCTGGTGTGGGGCACGAGGGAAGTCTAGTGCCGCACCCGCCGGGTCAGTGCTTGACTTCCTCGGGCGTCTCGTACCAGCGAATGCGCTCACCGACGCGGCTGCGAAGCTTCCACGCCCTGGACTTCGGCGCATTCTCGATCGCCTGGCGCAACACATCGACCTGCGCGGTCACGTCGTGCGTCGCGCCGGGCACCGGCTCCTTGGCCCAGAGCTCCGCGACCTTCTGCGCGTTGCGGTCGACGGTGTGCGAAAAGCCCCAGTCCTTGCCGAGCACCGAGCGCAGGCGGGGAAGGCTGATGCCCTCGACGTCGGCGTCATCTTCGCTGAGCCCGTGATCGGCCAGGAGGCAGGCGGTGTCACCGAGATCCTTGCGGTTGATCTCCCACACCTGCAGCTTGGTGAGCAGCAGATCAGCCAAAGGAATCGTGGGTGCGGGCCCGTCGAGGCGGTCGCGGAGATCGAGCTTGTGCGACATCGCCAGCTCATCGATGACGACATCGATCGACCATCGCCCCGCAGGGTCGCCGTAATAGAGGCGTGTCGCGCCGTGGAGTCCGTTGAAGAACTGGTCCGGGAGATACCCCTGCGTCATGAGTAGCGCTTTGAACTTCGTGCTCGCTGAGGAAGTGATTGCGAAATCCATGTCCTGGTATGACCGCGCGAACGGCCCCTGGCGGACGCTTGGGCACCGCAGCCAGATGGCGAGCCCACCGATGAGTCGTGCAGCGAGACCGAGGCTCACCGCAACACCTGCCAGCCGCGCCGCCTCCTCACGAATGTCGGCGAGGATCGGCGACTTGTCCGCCGTCACGAGCGATGGCTCAGCATGGCGACATGGTAAGGGCGGCCGGTTGGATCACCGACCGCCCTCCCAGCCAAGGGACAGAGGAGTTCACTCCGGCGGGAGTTCCTTGTAGACGAAGCTGATGTTCACGCCCTGCTGCGCGCGGATGAATCGCGGCACGTAATAGAGGAGCGCGCCACCGACGATCAGGGCGAGCAACCACGCCGGGATCCACCACCAGTCGGCGCGATTGCCGTTCATGACAGACAGCGGGTTGATGAACGAGATCGCAATGATGCCGATGAATTCCAGGATCGACAGTGTTCCGACGATGTAGAGCACTGGGACGCCGAGGAATCTCACGTTTGCCGGTGACGCCTGATACAGGTCGGGCCGCCGACCGGGCAGGCTGACCGCCGCAATGCCGACGATGATGACGGCGAGCGCTCCCGCGAGCACGATGAGGCCGAGCACCAACTGGAACTGATTACCGATCACGCTCCAGACCACCAGGGCGGCGATGATCACGTTGGTGACAATGATCGCGTTGACCGGCGAGTGAGTCCGCTCGTTGACGTTCGCGAGGCCTTCGGGCATGAGCCGATCAAACGACCAGGCGAAGAACGACCGGATCGGCATGAACGTGTTGGCGATCATCGACGGCAATGACCAGAACAGGAAGGACCCCATGATGATGATGGTGAGGATCGGCGTGTTGAAGACCAGCGACGCGAGGAACGGATAGAACGGGCCGGACGGGATGTGGTACGCCGTGTTGCCGGCGGCGTTGAGCGCGTAGACGAAGTTGTACCCGGCGACCCGGAAGAGCAGGAGGACTCCGATCACGAGCAGGACCGTGTCCCACCCGAGTGCCCCGAACATCACCGACAGCTGGCGGCGGCGGTTGGAGGCGCTCTTCAGCTCTCCGGACATGTACACAGACCAGAAATTCCACATCATGAATCCCTGGATCGAGAACAGCGTCGGCAGCGTGGCGCTGCTGAAGAAGTTCGGCGCGGCAGACGCCGCGCCCGGCGCTCCGTTGATCACAGCAGCGACGTTGCCGCCGCCAAAGCTCTTATTGAGCGCATCGAAGTGGGAGAAGAAGTCACCCTGGCTGCCGATGAGCAAAACGATGAACGCGACCAGGGTGCCGGCCATCGCGACGATGAACGAGTAGTTCTGCCAGCGGAACGTCGCCTTCGTGCCGCTCACGAGGATGAGAGTTTGTAGGAGGACCATGAAGAGCGAAGCTCCGAGGATCCAGCTGTTGTTGGTCTGAAATGCGTTGCCCCAGTCGATGAAGTGGCTGTTGTTGAAGATCGCACCCAGCGCGACGAGCACGGGCCCCAACGCAAGCACGGAAAAGAACTTCGCGAAGAAGGCGGCACCGAGCAGGCCGCCCATGATCATGCAGAGGTTGGAGATCAGCGCCAGAGGCGGCGAGAGGACTCGGCTGACCCAGACGTAGTCACCGCCGACGCGAGGCATGCTCGCGCCGAGGAGCGCGAACATGATCAGGACGGGGATGTTGATGACCGCCACCAGGATCAGAACGCTGACCACGTCGGCTCCGGGGAACGCGACGAGCGCGAAGAAGATCGAGTAGGCAATCGTCGATCCGACCGGCGCTGAGATGACCGCGTTGAAGATGGTGGCATCGACGGCCGACGCAGAGCGCACCAACCCGGTGCTGTTGCGGACGAACAACCTGCTCGCGGTTGCCATGGCGACCCTCCGGTGGTGCGTGTACACCCCAACTTGACACTCGCGTCGAAAACCTGCAGAGTTTGAACACAATCGAACACCAGTGTCAAGAGGATCATTGACACGGAGGGACAACTTCCGGTCAAGACCAGACAGATTCATAACCAACCCATCCGAGGAGAGGCGCCAAGGTGTTAGCCGTCGAGCGTCGCCTGAAGGTCCTGGAGCGAGTGGCGGAAGACCAGGCCATTGAGGTCGGTACGCTCGCGCGCGACTTCCAGGTCTCTGAGATGACGATTCGGCGCGATCTTCGCCGGCTCGAACGCGACGGCTTCGTCCGCAGGACCTATGGGGGCGCCACGACACATCTCGTCCGAAGCTTCGAAGTCGGCGCGAATGCGCGCACCCTGCATCACGCGCGCGAGAAGCGACTCATCGCAAAGCGCGCGGCGGAGCTCACCGTCGGGGTGCGCGCGATGTTTCTCGGCATCGGCACCACGGTCGAGCATTTCGCCCGGCTGCTCCCGGTTCGCGACGATCTCATGGTCATCACCCCATCGCTGGCGGTTGCGAGCCTGCTCGGGACGCGCAATGTGCGGGTGATCATTGCCGGAGGGCTGGTCCGCCAGGACGAGCTGACCTGCATCGGCGCGTCTGCCGTCGAGGCTGTGCGCCGCTACAACACCGATACCGCGGTGATCGGCGCGGCCGGTCTCTCGGCACGTCGCGGTATCACCGAGCTCGACGACCGCGATGCCGATGTGATCCGTGGTGGCCTCGAGCGAACCGAACGGATCATCGTGATCGCCGACGGCTCGAAGTTCGGGGCGGTGGCGATGAGCACCGTGGTGCCGATCGAGCAGGTGGCGACCATCGTGACCGACATCAGCGCCGACGCCGAGGAGATCGAGCGCATCGAGCAGGCCGGCATCGAGGTGGTGATCGCCGGAACCGAACCTGCACTGGTCCGCGGCCCGGAGAACCCGCGCACACGACTCACTGACGTTCGCAGGCCGGCGTGACATTGCTGCGCCGGCTCTTCGGCGTTGACAAGCCGATCATCGCGATGCTGCACCTGCCCGCAATGCCGGGTCGCCCCCGCCACGACCGTGCGCTCGGGATGCGCCACCTGGTCGAGACCGTGGAGCGCGACCTCGAATCACTGCAGGCCGCAGGTGTCGATGGATTCCTCTTCTGCAACGAGGCCGATCTTCCGTATCAGATGCGGGTTGGGCCCGAGGTCGCGGCAGGGATGGCGGCGGTGATCGGTCAGGTGCGCGACCTGATCACCCGCCCGTTCGGCGTCGACCTGGTCTGGGATCCGATGTCGAGCCTCGCCGTGGCGCGAGCCACCGGCGCGTCCTTCGTGCGCGAGGTCTTCACCGGCGTCTTCGAGAGCGACCTCGGCATGATGCAACCGGACTTCGGCGCGATCGCCGCCTACCGCGAGCAGATCGGCGCTGCAGGGGTCGCGATGTTCAGCAACATCACGCCGGAGTTCGCGAGCAGCATCGGCGGTCGCTCGATCGCGGCGCGCGCCCAGAGCGCGGCGTATCTCGGTGTCGACGCGATCCTCATCAGCGGGCAGCTCACCGGCACGACGACACACACATCGGAGCTGCTCGAGGCCAAGGAGGCCGTCCCCGGGATGCCGGTTCTCGCCAACACCGGCGTGCGCGAGGAGACGGTCGATGAGATTCTCGCCATCGCCGACGGCGTCTTCGTGGGCACCAGTCTCAAGCGCGACGGCGTCACCTGGAATCCCGTCGACCCGGAGCGCGCCGGACGGTTCATGAGCGCCGTGCACCGCGCTCGCGCCGCGGTTCTCGCCTGACATGGCAAAAACGCGGATCTACTTCGTCAGTGACCTCCACGGGTCGAGCGTGTGCTTCCGCAAGTTCGTCAACGCCGCGAAGATCTACGAGGCGAAGGTGATGATCCTTGGGGGCGACGTGGCCGGCAAGGCGATCCAGTCGATCGTCCGTGCGCCACAGGGCCACTGGCAGTGCCGGTTCATCGGCACCGACTACGACGTCGTCGAAGGGCCCGAGCTGACGGCCCTGGAGAAGTTGATCGCGGATCACGGGTACTACGCGTACCGGGCCGATCCGGGCGAGCTCGAGGCCAAGGACGCGGCGGGCGGCCTGGACGACCTCTTTCTGCAGCTGATGCGCGAACGGCTCACCGAGTGGCTCGAGCTCGCGGACGCCCGGCTCCGGCCGCTCGGCATCCCCCTGTATTTCATGCTCGGCAACGACGATCCCGAGGAGCTCGGCGCCCTGCTCGACAGCGCGCCGTGGGGAACCCATGACGAGGGCAAGGTCGTCTGGCTCGATGACGAGCACGAGATGATCAGCTGCGGTTACTCGAACACGACGCCGTGGCACACCTACCGCGAGCAGGACGAGACCCACCTTCGGGCCTCGATCGATGCGATGGTGCCCATGCTGGAACATCCCGAGAAAGCGGTCTTCAACCTGCACGCGCCGCCCTATGGCACGCAGCTGGACGAAGCCCCGCTCCTCGACGCGAACCTCACCGTGCAGTCATCCCTCGGTCAGGTGCAGATGGCGGCGGTCGGCAGCACCGCGGTGCGCGACGCCGAGCAGACGTACCAGCCATTGCTCGGCCTGCACGGTCACATCCATGAGTCCTCGGGGATCCGGCGCATCGGCAGGACGGTCGTTCTCAACCCGGGCAGTGACTACTCGACTGGGGCACTGAACGGCGCGCTGATCACGCTCGACGGCGACAAGGTCAAGGCACAGCAGCTGGTCCGCGGGTAGCCGGAGTGGCAACGTCCCCGCGGCAGACCGATACGCTCGTGTCCATCGACGTCGGAACGTCAGGCGCCCGGGCAACCGCGTACGACACCGCTGGAGCGCTCCTTCTCGAAGTGCGCAGGGCGTATGTCACGAGCACGCCGCGCGACGGATGGGCGGAGCAGGATGCGGCGAGCTGGCGATCGTCGTCGCTGTCCGCGCTGGGCGCACTCATCAAACAACTCGGTGAGCGCCACACCATCCACGCCATCGGACTCACCGGCCAGTGCCCGTCGGTGGTCCCGCTTGACGATCACGGAGCACCGCTGCGCCCCGGTCTCATCTACCGCGACAACCGGGCCGTCGCCGAAGCCGAAGCGCTCAACGCGAACTTCGGCGCGGCGCAGCTGCACGCCCTGACGGGTCATGTACCGGCCGCCTTTCACGTTGCCGCGAAAATCCTCTGGATTCGCGCCAACGAGCCCGACGTCTTCAGGGCGACCCGGCTCTTCGTCCAACCCACGGAGCTCGTCGCACTGACGCTGACCGGCGAGGCGGTCACCGACTGGTCGATGGCCGCGGCCAGCGCATTGCTCAACCTCCGCAAACGGCAGTGGTCGCCCGAGCTCGTTGAGTACGTGGGTCTCGAGATGTCGCAACTGCCGGTCCCGTATCCGTCGTGGAGCGTGGTCGGTGCGCTGCGCCCTTCCCTCGTGCGTCGCTTCGGGCTTTCCACGTCAGTCCCGGTTGTCGCCGGCGCGGGCGACAGCATCGCCTGTGCACTCGGCGCGGGGGTCACGTCGCCAGGACCGGTGAGTGAGATGGCGGGAAGCTCCACATGCCTCAACACGGTCGTCGGCGAGCCGACCCATGACCTGGCGATCACCCACTACCCGAGTGCGGTTGGCCCCGACGGCTACGTGACCGAGGTGGGGATCAACACCGCCGGTGAGGCACTCGACTGGCTCGCGTCGCTCACGTACGGCGGCCGCTCACGAAGGCTCCGCGCCTCGGATTTCGAGCAGCTCGACCGCGAGACATCGATGGTTGCTCCCGGCTCGGACGGGCTCCTCGTTGTCCCCGTCCTCGGCGACGGCGAGCGTGACGACCCCAGGTTGCGAGGCGCGGCAATCGGTCTGTCGGTCCGGCACGACCGGAGCTCACTGGCGAGGGCAGTCATGGAAGGCGTTGCCTTTGCGATTCGCGCCCACGTCGAGGAGCTCGGCGCGGCGAGCACTCCCGCGACGGAGATGCGCGTCTCGGGACGCCCGGCATCGCTTCGCACCTGGAATCACATCAAGGCCGACGTGCTCGGGATCCCGGTGTCGCACGTCGCCGGCGACGCAACGACGTCGGGGGTTGCGATGCTGGCCGGGATCGGCGTCGGCATCTACTCGGATGCGAAATCCGCGATTGCGATCGCCTGCCGTCCCGACCCGCCGATCGAGCCAGATATCGCCAATCACGACCAATACACGACGCTCTACGACCACTACAGGACGGTCGTCGCCTCGGCAACGCTGCACGGAGGCGAGGGTTGAAAGTCAACCTCGGCATCAACACCTGCTTCGCGCTCAAGCGCTGGCCGCGCCCGGCGGACTGGGCCTCCATCGTGCGCAACGACCTCGGGCTGGATCTCGTCGAGCTGTCACTCGACCTCGTCGAGGGTACGGAAACATTCGGTGGCGGCCGCGACGCCGTGGAGCGTCATCGGGCCGCGCTCGCTGCCAACGGGTTGCAGGCGCACGCAACCTTCACCGGCCTTTCGGCGTACTCGCTCGACCTGCTCATGCATCCGGACCAGGCGCGCCGGGAGTCGGCGCTCGACTGGTACCGGACGATCATCGATCTGACGGCGTCACTCGGAGCCCGCGCGACCGGCGGGCACGTGGGGGCGATGAGCGTTCCGGACTGGAACGATCCCGAGCGCCGTGCAGAGCGCTGGGAGGGACTGCAGCGCGATCTCGAGACGCTCGCCGCACACGCCGGCATGGCGGGACTCGACTACCTCCTCATCGAGAACCTGGTGTCGGTGCGCGAGCCGTCGACGATGGACCGAATCGATGCACTGCTCACAGACGGCGACGCCGACCACGCTCCGTGGCGGCTCTGCCTCGACGTCGGGCATCAGTGCGTTCCGGGCACCGATGGAGATGAGCGCGACCCGTACGCGTGGCTGCGTCGCTTCGGGAGCCGGCTCGTCGAAGTGCAACTCCAGCAGTCGGACGGCATCGCGGATCACCACTGGGCATTCACCCCGGAGCACAACGCCACGGGGATCATCGAACCCGAGAAGGTGCTCGAGACGCTCGAGGCTTCAGGTGCGGGAACGGTCGACCTCATCTTCGAGATGATTCCCGGCTTCGAGGATCCGGACGACCAGGTGATCTCCGACCTCCTCGTCTCGGTCGACCTGTGGCGCAGCGCACTCGACGCGCGCGGGCTCGGGAGCTAGCGGCATGCCCACCGTGCTTGCGAACGGCCTCGATATCCACTACCGGATCACCGGCGACGGCCCGGACACCGTCCTGCTGATCAACGGAGTCGGTGACGACCTCGAAGGCTGGGCGATGCAGGTCAACCCGCTTGTCGCCGCAGGTCTGCGCGTCATCACGTTCGACAACCGCGGCGTCGGGCGCTCATCGTTTCCGCCGGGCCCGTACTCCAGTCGCGAGATGGCAGCGGATACGAGGGCACTCGCGATCGCGCTCGGTCTGCGGCAGTTCCACCTTGTCGGCGTGTCGATGGGAGGGCTGATCGCGCAGGAATATGCGCTGTCGTACCCCGACGATCTGCTCTCGGTCGTGCTCGCCAACACGTACGCCAGGCCCGACGCCTACACACGCGCGGCCTTCGAGTACGTGGGCACAGGTCGCCCAGTCGGGCGGAATGGCGCTGATGATGCGTCAGCAGGCTCCCTGGGTTTTCAGCCCGGCCTTCTACGACTCACACCCCGAGCAGCTCGCAGCCATCCTCGCCGAGATGGAGCGGAGCCCGCAGCCCGCGTGGTCGTTCGCAGCGCAGATCGCGGCACTGCTCACGCACGACTGCGCGGCGCGGCTCGGCTCGTTGCGGACCCCGGCGCTCGTGATCGCGGCGGACGACGACATCATCATCCGGCTGTCGCTCTCGCACCGCATGTACGAAGACCTCCCTCACGGATCCTGGGCGATCGTGCCCGGGGGCCATGCCGCTTTTCTCGAGAATCCCGACCCGTGGAATCGGGCCGTCATTGATTTCATTGATCAGCACCGCGCGCCGGTGCAGTGAGGAGAAGGGATGAATATGTCACTGGAGCGGCGATTCGGCACCCCCAAGCCCGTGATCGCCATGCTGCACTTCCCGGGTTTGCCCGGCCGGCCCCGTCACAATCGCGAGCTGGGACGAAGCCACCTCGTCGATGTGGTCGGCCGCGACCTGGAGACACTGCAGGCAGCAGGCGTCGACGGCCTGCTCTTCTGCAATGAGAACGACATCCCCTATCAGCTTGTGGTCGGACCCGAAATACCCGCGGCGATGGCGGCGGTCATCGGCGAGCTGCGCGCGTCGGTCCGAGTTCCCTTCGGAGTGAACATCCTCTGGGACGCGAAGTCGACCCTCGCCGTCGCTCGGGCGACAGGCGCGACGTTCATCCGCGAGGTGCTCACCGGCGTCTACGAAAGTGACCTCGGTGTCATCGCGCCGGCGATCGGCGATCTCGCCGGGTATCGCACCGCCATCGGCGCCGATGACGTGGCCCTCTTCGACAACATCTCGCCGGAGTTCAGCAGCGCGCTCGGCACTCGCGGGATCGCGGATCGCGCCCGCAGCGCGGCCTTCCTGGGTGTCGATGCGATCCTCATCTCCGGCCCGGCAGCCGGCGTGCCTTTCGCGATGAGCGACCTGTGCACCGCCAAGGATGCGGTGCCCGACATGCCGGTCTTCGCCAACACCGGCGTCAACGCGGAGCGACTCGACGAGATTTTCGCCGTCGCCGACGGTGTGATCGTCGGCACCAGCCTGAAGGTCGACGGCGATACCTGGAGCCGGGTGGACCCGGCACGCGCTGAGCGCCTCATGGACACGGCTCGGGCGATACGCTCACGGAGTGCATGAACCGCACCTAAGGACCGTCAGAATCGTGCGCCAGATCCCACAGAAGATGAGGAGCGCATGAGCATGGAGTTCAGAGCCGCCCGCGACTTCCTGCTGTCGCACCGAACGGGCTACGAGGCCGCGTACCGCGACTTCGAGTGGCCGCAGCCGGAACAGTTCAACTGGGCGCTGGACTGGTTCGACACCATCGCTGCCGGCAACGACCGGCCGGCGCTCTGGATCATCGATGACGACGACACCGAGACACGGTTGTCATTCGCTGAGTTGAGCGCTCGATCCGACGCGCTCGCCGCCTGGCTGCGGGATCAGGGCGTGCGCCGTGGCGATCGAGTGCTCCTCATGCTCGGCAATCAGGTCGCCCTCTGGGAATGCATCCTCGCGGTCACCAAGCTCGGCGCGGTGATGATCCCGTCGACGACGCTCCTCACCCCCGCCGACATCGCGGATCGTGTCGAGCGCGGCGGCGTGACCCAGGTCATCGCGCAATCGGCGGTCACCGGACAGTTCGACGGCATCGCAGGCGACTTCACGCGAATCGCCGTTGGCGAGCCGGTCGACGGATGGCTCCGGTACGACGATTTCATGAGCGGCGACCAGGCGTTCACGCCGGACGGTCCCACGCCGGCCACGGACCCGCTCTTCCTTTATTTCACGTCGGGAACCACCGCCCTGCCGAAGCTGGTCGAGCACACCCAGGTGAGCTATCCGATCGGCCACCTCTCCACCATGTACTGGCTCGCCGTTCAGCCCGGAGACGTCCACCTCAACATCTCGTCTCCAGGCTGGGCGAAGCACGCATGGAGCAACGTCTTCGCGCCGTGGAACGCCGAAGCGTGCGTGCTGATTCTCAACGCAGCGCGCTTTTCCGCCCGGCGCCTGCTCGACACGCTGACGCGGTGCTCGGTCACCAGCTTGTGCGCGCCGCCGACGGTCTGGCGGATGGTGATCCAGGAAGACCTGAGCGCCTGGCACCCGCCACTGCGCGAGGTGCTGAGCGCCGGCGAGCCCCTCAACCCGGAGGTCATCGAGCAGGTGCGGCGCGCGTGGGGGCTCACCATCCGCGACGGCTACGGGCAGACCGAGACCACCGCGCAGATCGGCAACACGCCCGACCAGCCCGTCAAGCCCGGCTCGATGGGGCGGCCGCTCCCCGGCTACGTCATCGACCTCATCGATCCCGCGAGCGGCGCCCACGGTGAGACCGGTGAGATCTGCATCGACCTCTCACAGCGGCCACTCGCGCTGATGGTCGGCTATCGCGACAACTTCGCACACACCGCCGAGGTGATGCGCGACGGCTTCTATCACACGGGTGACGTCGCCTCGCGCGACAGCGACGGCTACATCACCTACGTCGGTCGCGCCGACGACGTCTTCAAATCGTCCGACTATCGAATCTCGCCGTTCGAGCTGGAGAGCGTGCTCATCGAACATCCGGCAGTGGCCGAAGCAGCGGTGGTGCCCTCCCCCGATCCGCTGCGCCTCTCGGTGCCGAAAGCGTTCATCACGCTGGGCGCGGGACACGTCCCGTCAGAGGACGTCGCGCGCTCGATCTTCGCGCATTCGCGCACCAACCTTGCAGGCTACAAACGCATACGCCGCCTCGAGTTTTCGGAACTGCCGAAGACGATCTCCGGCAAGATCCGCCGCGTCGACCTGCGCGAAAAGGAGGCGGCGTTTCGCGAGCAGTCGTCAGCGACGCGCGCGGTGAACGAGTATTGGGAAGAGGACTTTTCCGTCTGATCTAACCACGTGGTGACCCAGCGGAGCAGGAGGGGTGACCCGCACCACGGCGAATTTGACCGCTCCCGAGAGAGCGCGACAATTTGCTTGCGCGAAGGAGGGAGCGGGCAAGCTGAGCGCTGGCGCGGGTCACCCCTCCTGATCCGCGGCGCGCTCTGCCCTCTTTGAGGAATCAGCCGTAAAAGCGGTACAGACCCTGTGCGATGCAACACGGCTTGTCCGCGCCCTCGCGCTCGACAACGAAGTCGACCACGACCTGCAGGCTACCGTCCGCCGCTGTTTCAACGGAGACGAGCGTGGCACCAGCGCGGATCTTCGAACCGACTGGCACAGGTGAGGGAAACCGCACCCTGTTCAGGCCATAGTTGATGCCGAGTCGCACGCCGTCGTAGCGGAGGATCTCGCTCCACATCGGCACGAGCAGCGACAGCGTGAGGAACCCGTGCGCGATCGTCGTTCCAAAAGGACCGGACGCCGCACGTGCCGCGTCGACGTGAATCCATTGATGATCGTCGGTCGCGTCGGCGAAGGTGTTGACCTGCTCCTGCGTGATCTCGCGCCACTCGGAGTAGCCCAGATGCCTGCCGGTCAACGCGGTCAACTCGGCGACGCTTGTGACGGTCGTGGTCATGGTGCCCTCTCAGTCGCGAGTCAGGATGACCACGGGGATCTCGCGCTCGGTGCGCTGCTGATACTGGTCGTAGTCCGGCCACGATGCCGTCATGATCTTCCAGAGCTCGGGCTTCTCTTCCGCAGTTGCCGTGCGAGCGTGAGCCGCGAAGCGGTCTCCCTTCACCTGGACCTGCACCTCCGGGTTGGCAGTGAGATTCACATACCACGCGGGCGGTTTCGGCGCTCCGCCTTTCGAGCCGACGACAAGGAGGTCGTCACCGTGACGGCCGAAGATGAGCGCATTGCTGCGTGCCTGACCGGTCTTCCGTCCTGTGGTGGTGAGGATCAGAATCTCGGTGCCCTTGTTCCACGAATACCCCTCGTCACCGTTGGTGGCGACGTATCGATCCACGTGGTCTTGACCGAACAGCATGAGCGCATCTCCGCAAGTGGCTGGTATCCCGACGCCGGGGGGCGTGCTTTCGAGTGTAATTTACCGGTGCACTTCCCAGGCCGGCCGTCCTCTCGCCCCCGCGAGGCCAGGGTCCCGTAAGCGTGGCATCGAGAGCGGGCGGTCTGATCGGCCGCATGGGACCACTGGCTGTCGCCGTCGCCGCCGCGATGTGGGCGACCGACCCGTATTTCCGACCCGAGCTGACCAAGCAGCTCACTGCGAGCCAGATCGTCTTCGTCGAGTCGCTGCTCATCGCGCTGTGCTTTCTGCCACTGGCGGGTCGCATTCGCCGTGAGCTCCATCACCTGCCGCTCCGTCAGTGGATCGCCATGGGCATCATCGCGCTGGGCGCGCAGGCGTTCGCCACCGTGCTCTTCACGCAGGCGCTGAGCTATGCCTTCCCGGCGCATGCGGCCCCCGACTTCAATGTGGAGAACGAGGTGTACCTGCTGTACATGCTGCAGCCGGTGTTCGGCATCGCAATGGCGCGCATCTTCCTGAAGGAGCGCCGCAAGCCGTACTTCTGGCCGCTCGCTGCAGTCGCCATCGTCGGCGTGTATCTCATCGTCTTTCCGCAGAACCCGTTCGCCCCGTTCTCCGCGGTGGAGCACGATCAACTGCTCGCGGCCATCCTGATTCTCGGCGCCGTGATTCTCTGGGCGTCGGGCACGGTGTTCGGCCGCTACAGCCTTTCGAACGTCTCGTTCGTGACAACGGCAGCGATGCGTTTCACGCTCGCACTCCCGGTGTTGCTCATTCTCATGCTGACCAACGTCGGAGGCGGCCACCTCGGAACCTTCTCGGTGCACCAGATTCCGAGCTTCATCGGGATCGCGCTCATCCCGGGCCTGCTCGCGATGCTTCTGTACTACCGAGCGCTGGCGAGCACGCCGGCATCGCTCGCATCGATCGCCGAGCTTGGGTACCCGTGCACGCTGTTCCTGGTGTTCTCGCTCCCCGCTCCGGTCGGCCTCGGCCTTCCCCTGTACGGGATCGAGATCGTCGGTGCCTTGCTCCTGATCGCCGTGGTCACGACGCTGAACCTGCTGAAGCGGCGCGATGTCGTCGAGACGCCGCACGAGGCCGCCGATGTGCCGGTGCCCGCCGAAGTCGGATCCTAGGCAGTCGATGGCGCCCACCTTCTGGATCGTGGTGCTGATCAAGGACTTCACCACCGCGAAAACGAGGCTCGCGTCGGTGCTGGAGCCACAGGCGCGACGAAGGCTCGCCGAGATGACCGCCGCGCGGGCGCTCGACGCGGCCCTCGGGCTTGCACCGACCCTCGCCGTATGCGGATCGATCGAGGCTGCGGAACTGGCCCGGACCCGCGGCGCCGCACTGGTCGTCGAGGCTTCCCCGAGCGGACAGAATCCCGCCGCGATGCGCGGCCTCGAGGAGGCGTCGCAGCGCGGCGCATCGGCGGTGCTGCTCCTCAGCTCCGACCTCCCACTCGTGGACGAGGCAGCGTTGCGCCGGCTCCTTGCCGTCGCCGAGGAGCCTGGGAGCCTTGTGGTCGCTGCACCCGCAGACGGCCGCCAGGGCACCAACGCGCTGTACCTCCGACCGCCGGACCACTTCGGACTCCACTTCGGAGCGGCATCCCTGCCGAAATTCGCCGAGGAGGCCCGAATCCGCGGCCGGCGGTTCGTGGTCCATGAAGATCCGAGTCTCGCTCTCGATCTCGACGAGCCGGCCGACCTCACCGCCTGGCGCCGGCTCGAGCCGACCGGGTGAACCTCGAGCTTCGCGGCGTCGAGGGTCTGCCGGAGATCCACCCGGGTGACGACCTGGCCGCGCTGATCGTCGAGCACTCCGGAACGCTGCACGACGGCGACGCCGTCGTGATCGCCCAGAAGGTCGTCTCCAAGGCCGAGGGGAGGATTCGGCGCCTCTCGGAGGTGACGCCGTCCGAGCAGGCACGGACGCTGGCGGTGGGCCTCGATGCCGACGCACGAATGGTCCAGGTGGTGCTCGACGAGACGGTCCGTATCGTCCGTGCCGACCGCGTCCTCATCGTCGAGACGCACCAGGGATTCGTCTGCGCGAATGCAGGCGTCGATCGGTCCAACATGGACGGCACGGACGACGTCTGCCTGCTCCCGGTGGACTGTGACGCCAGCGCGCGAGTGCTACGCGACCGGGTCGAGGCGCTCTCCGGGGTCCGCGTCGGTGTGATCGTCAGCGACACGTTCGGCCGCGCCTGGCGGATGGGACTCGTCAATGTCGCGCTCGGCGTGGCGGGGATTCCCGCGATGCTCGACTACCGCGGACAGCCGGATGACTTCGGGATGCCGTTGCAGGCAACGGTGGTGGCGATCGCGGACGAGCTCGCGGCGGCCGCGGAGCTGGTGATGGGCAAAACGCGGCGCGTCCCGGTGGTGGTCGTCCAGGGACTTGGCGACCTGGAAGGCGTGCCCGGATCCGGACAGGAGCTGGTGCGGCCCTCGGAGCTGGATCTCTTCCGGTGAAAGTCGCGTTGCTGTCGGGAGGGACCGGGGGTGCCAGGCTGGCAAGCGGGCTTGCGGCCGAGCTGCCGCCGGAGGACCTCGCGATCATCGCCAACACCGCCGATGACGACGAGTTCTGGGGTCTGCTCGTGAGCCCGGACGTCGACGCGATCCTCTACCGGCTCGCCGGTGTGTTCAACGAGCTGACCGGGTTCGGCGTTCGTGACGACACCTTTCACGCGCAGGCGATGCTCGGGAGCCTCGGTGAGCAGACCTGGTTCCAGCTCGGCGACCGCGATATCGGCGTTCACCTGCTCCGCGCGATGCTCCTCCGCAACGGCCTTCGGCTCAGTGAGGCGGTGGCGCATCTCGCGCGCAGCTTCGGCATTCAGGCGCGCGTGATCCCGATGAGCGACGACCCCGTCCGCACCCACATCCGGACCGATGCCGGGGAATTGAGCATGCAGGAGTGGTTCGTCGGCGAGCGGTGCGCGCCGGTGGTGCGAAGCATCCGCCTTGCCGGCATCGAGTCGGCCGCCCCCTCGCCCGAGGCGGTCACCGCAGTGCGAAACGCGGACGCCGTGGTCATCGGGCCGTCGAATCCGCTCCTGAGCGTCGACCCGATCCTCGCCGTCCTCGGCGATGAGCTCGATCGCGAACGGGTTACCGTCGTATCCCCCGTGGTGGGCGGGCGCTCCCTGAAAGGTCCGACCGTGTCGATGCTCCAGCAGATGGGCGAGGAGGCCACCGCGCTCGGCGTGGCTCGCCACTACGCCGGCGTCGCGGCAACCATCGTCATCGACCGCGCGGACCTCGGGCTGATCGGGCAGATCCGTTCGCTTGGGATGCACACGCTGGTCGACGACACGGTGATGGAGGGCTCCGGTGGAGAGCAGCGTTTCGCCCGCTCGCTGCTCCACAGCCTAGAGTCGCTCGATGGCTCATGAACTCGTGCTCGACTTCGTCCGCGCGAACCCGCGCGCGGTGCTCGCAACCTATCGACGCGATGGCCAGGCGCAACTCTCGCCGGTCAGCGCAACCGTCGATGCGGAAGATCGCGTGGTGATCAGCACCCGCGAGGGGGCGATGAAGACGCTCAATCTCCGGCGCACGCCGCGCGCGGCGCTCTGCGTCTTCAGCCAGCAGTTCTTCGGTGAGTGGCACAGCCTGGAGGGCAGCGTCGAGATCGTGAGCCTCCCCGAGGCGATGGAACCGCTGGTCGACTACTACCGGCGGGTCAGCGGCGAGCATCCGGACTGGAACGACTACCGCGCGGCGATGGTGCGAGACCGCCGTGTTCTGCTGCGCATCAGCGTCGACCGGAGCGGCCCCACAGCCCAGGGATAAGACGGGTCAGGCGGCGCTGACTCGTCGGCCGATGGCGCGCAGACGTGGCAGGACCTCGCGCGAGTACAGGTCCAGGAAGCGGCGCTGATCGGGGCCGGGCGCGTGGAAGATGAGGTGGGTGAACCCGAGATCGAGGTACGGGCGGATGCTGTCCACGTGCTCGTCAGGGTCTGAGGAGACGATCCAGCGGCTCGCCGCCCGGTCTGTTGGGAGCGCGTCGGCGAGCCGTTCCATCTCGACGGCGTCCTCGACGCCGGTCTTCTCCTCGGGCGACAGTGCGAGCGCCGACCAGTGGCGCGTGTCCTCTCGAGCCCTGTCCAGATCCCTGTCGAAGGACACCTTCATCTCGATGGTCAGTTCCACCGCGTCGGGTTCGCGTCCTGCCGCGCGAGCGCCCTCCGCGACCGCCGGGAGAAGCGTGTCCGCGTAGAGCTCCATACCCTTGCCGCTGGTGCAGATCAGCCCGTCGGCGACCCTGCCGGCGAGCCGCGCAGCTGATGCGCCCGCCGCCGCGATGTAGATGGGGATCGGCTGCGCGGGACGGTCGTAGATGGTGGCGTTGCGCGTCCGGTAATACGTGCCGTCGAAGGTGACGCGATCGGTTGTCATGAGCGTCTGGATGAGCGTGACCGCCTCCTTGAGGCGAGCGAACCGCTCCTTGGTATCCGGCCACTCGATGCCGAGCGGCGCCTCATTCATCGACTCACCGGTCCCCACCCCGAGCCAGAACCGGCCGGGGAACATGCTCCCGAGCGTTCCCATCGCCTGGGCGACCACCGCGGGGTGATAGCGGAATGTCGGGGTGAGCACGCTTGTGCCGAGCGCGATACGCGTGGTTGCCTGAGCAGCCGCGCCCAGCCATGCAAGCGAGAAGGGCGCGTGACCGCCGGTGTGCCGCCAGGGCTGAAAGTGGTCGCTGATGGCCGCGGTGTCGAACCCGCATTGCTCTGCCGCCACGGTGAAATCGAGCAGTGCGGAGGGGCCGAACTGCTCCGCCGACACCTTGTATCCGAAGCGCAGTTGACGGGACACGGTGCGCATCTTGCCACGCGGTACGCGACGGCCCGATCGGGCGAGCGATTCAGGCGTTGGCTGCGGCGACGGGGGTGTCGAGCTCGGAGTCGATGACCGGTGGCACGGCGACCGCGACCATGCGCCTGGCCGATTCGATCTTCGCGATCAGTGCCTCGGGAGCGAATGGCTTGCCCAGGTATTCGCACTTCAGCTCATAGGCGCGGTTGAGGACGTCCGCGCTGTCGAGCAAACCCGTCATCACCACCATCGGCATGTGCGCGTGCACGGTGCCGTTGCGCACGTGGGTGATGAGGTCCCATCCATCGCCGTCGGGAAGGCCGATATCGACAACCATCACATCGGTCTCGTGGGACAGCTCCGCCATCGCTTCGCGGAGGGTCGGCACGAGCACAGTGCGCATGCCGTACCGCTCAAGGATCCGGCAGGCGGTCGCCCCCACGAACTGGTCGTCGTCCACGACCACAGCGCGTCCGGGCCGCTTGTGCGGCGGCGCAGCTTGATGATCGAGATCGACCGGGAACACCGCCCTCCCGGCGTCTTCTGCCCGGGCGGCAGCTAGTGCACGCGCGATGCCCTCGGCCTCCATTGGCCGTGCATAGTAGAACCCTTGCGCGAGATCGTAGCCCGCGACGCGCAAGTGCTCGGCCTGATCGGCGCGCTCCACCCCTTCGATGATCGTACGTAGCTGCAGTGCACGGACGATGCCGACAACGGCGTCGAGGAGCGCGCTCGCCACGTGCCCATCAGGAACGTGGTCGACCAGCGACTTGTCGATCTTCACCACCGCAACCGGAAGACGGCGCAGCCGGGCCAGCGACGATGCGCCAACTCCGAAGTCGTCGATGGCGAGCGCAACGCCGAGCGCCTTGAGGCGGCCGAGAATCCGGATCGCGCTGTCCATGTCGTCCATGACCGACGTCTCGGTCACCTCGAGGATCAGGCTGCTGGGCTGTATCGCTGCGCTGCGAATCGCCTCCTCGACGATTGCCTCGAGGTCGCCGGAGTAGAGCTGTCGTGGCGACACGTTGACGCTCATCGTGATGTCGGCGGCGGGGCCGTACTCACCCTGCCAGGCCGCGAGCTGCTGGCACGCTTCATTGAGGATCCGCGCGCCGATCGGGATGATCAGACCGGTGCGCTCCGCGATCGGGATGAAGACGTCCGGAGTGATGATGTCGCCGTCCGGATGCTTCCACCGTGCGAGCGCCTCGACCGACATCAGTCGACCATTCTCGAGGTCGACGATCGGCTGATAGTGCACGATCAGATCGCCGGTGAGCCACGCCGTGCGCAGTCCGGTCTCCACGCGCACACGCTCCGCCACCGCCGTGTGCATGGACGGTTTGAAGAGTGCGAAACCGTTGCCGCCCGTGGACTTTGCCGCGTACATCGCGAGGTCCGCGTTGCGCAGCAGCTCATCCGCCGTCGCGCCGCGCCCTGCTGAGGCGATGCCGACGCTCGCGGCGACGCTTACCGTGGTCGTCTGCAACGCAAGGGGCAGCTCCAGTGCGGCGAGCACACGTCGTGCAAGGATGGCGGCGTCTTCCCCGGGCCCGTCCGCCAGGAGGACGGCAAACTCATCGCCCCCAAGACGGGCAACCGCATCGCCATCCCGAACGCTGGCAACGATCCGCTGCGCAACCTGGACCAGCACCTGGTCACCGGCACTATGACCGAAGGTGTCGTTGACCTCCTTGAAACCATCCAGGTCAAGCATCAGCAATGTCATGCTCTGTTCCGCGGTCGCGAATGCTGCAAGCTCGCGCTCCAGGCGCCGCCGCAGCAGCGTTCGGTTCGGCAATCCGGTCAGCGAATCGTGCGACGCCTGATGTGCCAGCGCCCTGCCGAGCCCGAGGTTGAGATACAGCGCCAGGTACATTGGTGTGAGCGTCAGGCCGACAAGCGCGAGCGACACCCACAGCAACACGTTCTCACCGAAGCCGAGCAGCGACGCACTCACGAAGACGCTGACGAGGACGGCGATCGACGCCGTCACGATGATGAACAGCCGGCGAGATGACACGAGCGCGCTAGATCCGGTGAATCTGCGACCGTGCGCTACGGGTGGTCACGGTCGAAGTCTCCTTCGGTCGGTGCGACGCGGTCACCCGATCTGGTGTTACCAGTTGTCCCCGCCCACCGCGGTGTCAGCTTCCGTGTTGCTCACGAGGCCCAAATCTGCCGGAGCCGCGCGGGGGCGTCTGTTCGACAGGGTACTTAGTGGGAGCGCAGATCGACGCGCGTTCAGGACTGTGACAAGCGTCACCCGGCCGTCCCGCATCACCCGTCCTCGCAAGGGCCCATTCGTGTCATCCGCGTGTCTGGACGCGTTCCGGCCGGTTGATAGACTGCGGGGCATGGCGAAATGGGTCGTGCTCCACCTGGCCGCCGATGAGGCGTCGACCTACATCAACGTGGAGGCCGTGACCCAGGTTCGCCAGGAATCCGTGGGATCCACTCGGATTTCCTTCGTCGACGGCACCGACGTCGCGGTGCGCGAGGACGCGCCCATCGTGATCGCCGCCTTTCGCCGCGACTCCATCTAGCGGCTGAGCCGCCCTCACCCGATCGGCGGGCGAAGCTACCGATCACGGGGGCGGCGGCGCGTGTGGCAGCATGGGAGCGCTCATGACAACGTCGCCGCTGCTCATGATCCCCGGACCGACGCCGGTGGCACCGGAAGTCCTCGCTGCGCTCGCCGAGCCCGTTCGCAGCCATACGGGTCCCGAGAACGCCGCCACGATGCTGCGCATCCAGGCCGGTATCCGCGAGCTCATGGGATCGGCACATGCGCGGGTCCACTGCTTCGCGGGAGCAGGGACGCTGGCGATGGAGGCGGCACTGGTCAACCACGCGTCACCGGGCGATCGGGTCGTGGTCGTCAGCCACGGATACTTCGGCGACCGGTTCACCGAGGTGGCCGGCGCGCTCGGAATGCGCGCCGATGTGATGCGAGTCGATTGGGGTCAGCACGCGGACACCAATGCGCTTCGAGCCCTGATACTCGACGGCGATCAGCCGGCAATGGTCTGCATGACCCACGTCGACACGAGCAGCGGCGTGCTCGCGGATTGCGCCGCGCTCACCGCGACGATTCGCGCTGCGGCTCCGGATGCGCTGGTCGTCATCGATGGCGTCTGCGCGACCGGTGGTGTCGACGAGAAGATGGATGCGTGGGACGTTGACGTCCTGCTCACGGGTGCGCAGAAGGCACTGAGCGTGCCACCGGGTCTGGCACTCCTTGCTGTTTCCGAACGCGCGCGCCGCCGCCGCGAGTCGCTCGGCGAAATTCATGCGTACTACGCCGACCTCCGCCGCTGGGACGCGTCCGTCGACGACCCGCGCAAGTACTTCTCGACGCATGCCGTGTCGCTGCTGCGGGCGCTCGAGGTGTCGCTCGACGGCATATTCGCGGAGGGACTTCCCGCGCGCTACGAGCGCCACCGTCGCATCGCAGGGATGGTGCGCGACGGGATGGCAGAGCTCGGATTTACCCCCCTCACCGACAGCGCGTTGCTCGCACCGACGTTGAGTGTTCTCGCGCTTCCCGAAGGGGTCGACGACGCGACGCTGCGCGCCGGCATGAGCGATCGCGGTGTGGTGATTGCGGGTTGCCTCGGCCCGTGGGCCGGGCGAGGCATCCGCATCGGTCACATGGGGACCGTCACCGAGGCGGAGGCTGCCCGCACGATCGATGCCGCGGCGGCGGCGATGGCGTCGCATGCTTGACGTTGCGCTGCAGCACCGTCTGCGCGACGCCGTCGGCGACGACGGCATGATCACCGAGCCCGCGGCATTGCAGACGTATGCGTGCGACGGTCTCACGGGCCGCCGCGTCTCTCCCGCAGCGGTTGTGCTCCCGACCACCACAGAGCAGGTGGCAGAGGTCGTCCGCGCCTGTGCGGACAGCAACGTGCCCTTCGTGGCACGCGGCGCCGGCACAGGACTTTCCGGTGGTGCGCTCCCCGTCGCAGACGGCGTTGTGATCGGCCTGAGCCGGATGCGGGCCATCCTCGCCATCGACCTCGAGAATCAGCAGGTCACCGTGCAGCCCGGTGTCACCAATCTCGAGGTGAGCAAGGCGGTGCGACCACTCGGGTATTTCTACGCACCGGATCCATCGTCGCAGCAGGTGTGCACCATCGGGGGCAACGTCGCCGAGAATTCGGGCGGCGCGCATTGCCTGAAGTACGGGTTCACAACGCACCACGTTCTGGCGGCGACCTTCGTCACCGCGCGCGGCGAGATCGCGCAGCTCGGGGGCTCCGTGCGTGACGCCCCCGGCTATGACCTGCTGGGCGTCGTGATCGGCAGCGAAGGGACGCTCGGCATCGTGACGGAGGTTGTGCTCCGCATCGTTCGCGTTCCGGAGTCGACTGAGACGGTGCTGGCGGCATTCTCCACAATGGGCGACGCCGGCGAGGCAGTGTCACGCATCATCGCTGCGGGCATCACACCGGCCGCCATCGAGATGATGGACCGTCTCGCGATCCAGGCCTGCGAGGAGATCGTTCACGCGGGATATCCGGACTGCGGCGCCGCGCTGATCGTCGAGCTCGACGGGCCTGCAGTCGAGTTCGAGCGCCTTTCTTCGCCAGGTGCTCGACATCTGTTCCGCGAGCGGATCGACCGAGACGCGGGTGGCCGCGAGCGAGGCAGAGCGGGCGCTGATCTGGAAGGCACGCAAGGCGGCGTTCGCATCCATGGGAAGGATCAGCCCGAACTACTACGTGCAGGACGGCGTGATCCCGCGAACTCGTCTGCGCGAGGTGCTCGAAGAGATCGGCACCCTGTCGGCCGGCTATGGGCTGCGCGTCGCCAACGTCTTCCATGCAGGAGACGGCAACCTGCATCCGCTGGTCCTGTACGACGACACTGAGCCGGGCGCGTCCGCTCGCGCGCTCGAGCTCGCGGGGCTCATCCTCGAGTCCTGCATTGCCGCGGGTGGCTCGATCACCGGCGAGCACGGAGTCGGATCCGACAAGGCCTGCTACATGCCGAAGATGTTCAGCCCGGGTTCGATTGCGGTCATGGGGCGGGTCCGCGACGCGTTCGACGCAAGCGATCTCTGCAACCCCGGCAAGGCGCTTCCCACCCCGCAACTCTGCGGCGAGGTGCCCGGGATGTACCGGCCGCACGCGATCGAGATGACCGGACTCGCGGAGCGGCTGTGACGGTCTCGACGTCGCAGGAATTGAGCCTGTTCACAGAGCTGGTCGGCGCCGCGCACGTGCGAATGCCCGGCGCCGATGACTCGGTCGGCGGCGTCATGCCGCGACTTGTCGTTTCGCCCGCTGACGAAGCTGAGGTCGCCTCGGTCCTGTCGGCCGCGACGGCCCGCGGCCTGGCGGTCGTCGCGCGTGGTGGCGGCACGAAGCTCGGGTGGGGCTCGCCGCCTGAGCGCTGCGAGATCGTGCTCTCGACATCCCGCATCACCGGCATCGTCGACCACGAGCCCGCAGACCTCGTCTGCGTGGTGCGGGCGGGGACGCCGCTCGCGCTTCTTCAGGAGACCCTCGCCGCAGCCCCGGGATTCAGCCAGCGTCTGATGCTCGATCCACCCCACGGAGGCGCTGCGACCATCGGCGGCGTCGTCGCGACCGCTGCGAGCGGTCCGCTGCGCACGCGTTTCGGTACCGCGCGCGACCTCGTGATCGGCGCGAGCTTCGTGCTCTCCGACGGCACGGTGGGCAGGAGCGGAGGCAAGGTCGTCAAGAACGTCGCGGGGTTCGACGTCGCCAAGTTGCTCGTGGGATCGCTCGGGACGCTCGCGGTCATCACCGAGGTGGCTTTCCGCCTGCATCCCGTGCCCGATGCCTCACGGACGGTCGTCCTCGAGTCGCGATCCACCTCGGAGCTGTGCGGCTTCGCCGCACGCGTGGGTCGGCTGCAGGTTGACTCCCTCTCTCGTCGACATCCACTGGCCACACGGTGTGGCACTGGTGCGGTTCGACAGCTCGGAGGCCGGTGCCGCGGTCCAGGCCGAGCGCGTGGTGCACGACGTCGGAGGCCGGATCCTTGCAGAGGGTGAGGCCGGCGTGATGTATGCGTCGCTTCTCGGATCCCCGTGGAACGGCGGAGGGATGGTGTGTGCCGTTGCGGTGCTGCCGCCGCGCGCCGTCGAGTTACTGTCGACTCTGTCTGCTACATGTGAGGCGATCGCATTCCGACCCCTGCTCGGCACCGGAGAGGTGTGCTTCGCGCCTGAAGCGCTTGGGGCCGTTCGCGCAGCGGTGCGCGCGGTGGGCGGCCGCTTGGTGATCAGACGCGGCGATTCGCCCTCGGCCGGAGTGGTGGATGACCCTGTCGCGCTGGAACTCATGCGCTCCGTCAAGCTGCAGCTCGATCCATCGCGGACACTGAGTCCCGGACGCCAGGCTGGAGGCATCTGACGTGGCTGCGGTGAGCGCCGGACCGCCTCGGATCCAGGGGCATCCTCGTGGTGACGCGAGAACCGCTGCCTTCGACGACCATCACGCGCCGGATCCGGCGCTGATCGCCGACTGCGTCCACTGCGGTTTCTGCCTGCCGGCCTGTCCGACCTATCTGCTCTGGGGCGAGGAGATGGATTCCCCGCGCGGTCGCATCCTGCTCATGGATCTCGCGGCCCGTGGCGAAGTGGGGATGAGCACGGAAGTCGTGCGCCACTGGGACGCGTGCCTGGGCTGCATGGCGTGTGTCGACGCCTGTCCATCCGGCGTGCAGTACAACCGTCTCGTCGAACAGGTCCGGCCGCAGGTGGAACGGCGGTTCGCGCGCTCATGGCGGGCTCGAGCATCACGCGCAGCACTCTTCGCGGTGCTTCCCCATCCGCGCCGGATGCGGACGGTCGCCTCCGCGGTAGCGGTGACTCAGGCCGTGGGACTTCGCGCCGCGTTGCACGTCAAGCCCTTGCAGCGTCTGGTTCCGCGGACGCTCCGTCGCCTCGATGACATGGCACCGTCGCTTCGCGTCGCTGACATGAATCTCCGCGGACCGCGTCACCTCGTCCCGAAGGGCCGGCAGGTCAAGCGGGTCGCGGTGCTCACCGGTTGCGTGCAGGGCGCGTTCTTCGCACATGTCAACCGCGCCACCGCACGGGTCCTCGCGGCGCACGGCTGCGAAGTGCTCGTTCCGCCACTGCAGAGTTGCTGCGGCGCGCTCGAGCTCCACGCCGGACGCGAGCGTCCCGCGCTGGAGCGGATGCGCAACCTCATCGCGCAGATGGAGGCGCTCGACATCGACCACATCGTCGTGAACAGTGCCGGCTGCGGGTCGGCGATGAAGGAGTACCGAGCGCTGCTCGCCGATGATCCATTCTGGTCGGCACGCGCCGCACAGTTCTCGGCACGGGTTCGCGACGTCATGGAGGTACTCGCCGAGCTCGAGGTGCAACTCCCTGCGCAACTCCATCCGCTCCCCGCGCGTGCCGCGTATCACGATGCCTGTCATCTTGCGCATGCGCAGGGGGTGCGTCTCCAACCCCGGGAGGTGCTGCATCGCATCCCCGGCCTCGAGCTCGTGACCCTGCAGGAGTCGGACGTCTGCTGTGGAAGCGCCGGCATCTACAACCTCGTCGCGCCGGAAGCCGCCGATGATCTCGGCGCTCGCAAGGCCGCCAACGTCATCGTGAGCGGCGCGGAGTTGCTCACCGCCGGCAACGGCGGATGTCTGCTCCAGATCCAGGCGGGACTGCGGCGGGCCGGGCATCCACTGCCGGTGGTACACCCCGTGGAGTTGCTCGACGCTTCCATCCGTGGATTGCCCGTCGCCCTGCTCACGACCGTTGACGGGGCAGGAAGGCGGTGAGCGGGCCGGTCGCCGTCGCGACGCGCGCTGAGCGCCGTGCCCGTGTCGTGGTCGTCGGCGCAGGCGCCGTCGGTCTCGCGGTGGCGCTGCAGCTTCGACGAGCAGGCGTCGACGGAGTGGTGGTCGTCGACCGCAATGCGTCGGCCGGGATGGGATCGACGAGCCGCGCGAACGGCGGGGTGCGGGCTCAGTTCACGACACCGATCAACATCGCGTTCTCGCAGTTCACGATCGAGAAGCTCCGGGAGTTGCACGAGATCTCTGGCGGCGTGGTGGGCTTCCGTGCGGTGGGCTATCTCTTCCTCACCGGAACCGACGCCGGCGCGATCGCGCTCCGGCGAAGCTGGGAGTTGCAGCGCTCCCTCGGCGTGGACGTGCGGTGGCTTTCGGCAGCCGACGTCATCAAGAAGACGCCGTTCGTCAATGTCGACGGCCTGTCCGGAGCAACGTTCTGCTCCGGAGATGGTGTGATCGACCCGCACGGCGTTGTGAGCGCGCTCTGGGCGGAGTGCCGGCGCCTCGAGACCGCGTTCCTCTTCGATACCGATGTGCTCGACGTCGCGCACGGCTCGCCGGCCCGCGTGCGCACGACGTCAGGTGACATCGAGGCCGAGTTCGTCGTCAACGCCGCTGGGCCGTTTGCGCGGGGGGTCGCGGCGATGGCCGGCATCGACCTGCCAGTGATCTCCCGCCGGAGAAACCTTGCATGCACCGAGCCCGTGAGCGGCATCGCCGACGCGATTCCGATGTGCGTCGACAACGACACCGGAGTGCTGATCCGCCGCGAGGGAGCCGGGTTTCTCATCGGCTTCTCGGACCCGACCGATCCTCCGAGCACCGACACGGGATTCGATCCTGCATTTCTCGACGCCGTCGCCGCACGAGTCGGCAACCGCTTTCCGTTCCTCGAGGATGTCCCGATCAGCCCGCGCAAGTGCTGGGCCGGCCTCTATCCCGAGACACCCGATCATCACGCCATCATCGACGCGCCCGCAGAGACCCCATGGTTCGTCCAGTGCGTCGGTTTCGGCGGCCACGGGATCATGCACTCGTTCGCGGCGGGACAGGCCGTCACGGAGTTGATCGTCAACGGTGCGTCCACGACATTCGACCTGCATTCCCTGCGGCTCAGCCGTTTCGCCCAGGCCGGAGCGGTCGTGGAAACCGCAATCCTCTAGGCAGCGATGATCCCCGCGATTTCCCCCGCCGGATCGTCGGCCATAGCGCCAAGGGACCGACGCTGCGCGTCGTCGAGGGTGAGCAGCGGCGATCGGACAGCATCCTCGATCGCGACGCCGCGCCGTTGGAGGATGAACTTCAGCGCCGACTGAAAGGGGAACGGTTCGATCGACGTACGCACACGGGCGGCGCGCGCACTCGCCTCCGGTGTGCGCAAGCGCACTGCGTCGATGGTCAGCTCGGGAAACGCAGCGGCAAGCCCCGACACCGCGCCGGCGGCGCCGGATTCCACCCCTTGAGCAATCAGGCCTTCGGCCCCGATGAAGACGTCGAGCCCTGGAATCAGGTACGGTGCCACGGCGCTGAACGGCGAATCAGAGACCTTGAGGCCGGCGAGGTTCGGCGCCGATTCCTGCAGCCGCCGGATGACGTCGATCGGCACGGCGTACCCGCTGCGGGCCGCGAACTCGTAGATGAAAAAGGGCAGTGGTGCGCACGCGTTCGCCGCTGCATTGAAGTGGCGCCAGACCGCTTCCGCGTTGAGCGCGAAATACGGCGGGGGAATCACTGCAACGGCATCCGCGCCATGGCCTGCCGCATGCTCGGCGAGCACCACCGTGTCGTGCGTGGTCTGTGCTCCGCAGTGCACCACCACAGTCAGACGGTGATGTGCCGCAGTCACGAACTCATCGGCTGCCAACCGGCGCTCATCCACCGAGAAGAGGATTCCCTCCCCGGTCGTGCCGAGGGCGAGGACGCCGTCGAGCCCCGCACGGACGTAGAAGTCGACAACCTCGCCGATGCCGTCGGCGTCGATGGAGCCGTTCGTACCGGTGAGTGGCGTCACCGCAGCCGCGATGGTGCCGTGCACCGTGCTCGTCCCAGTCATGAGGTTGCAGTCTAGTGCAGGTCCTCACGAGGCCCGGCACCGTCGGGGCCGCGGAGCGAGGCGATGTCAAATCGGTCGCGTGAAGCGGTCCTGCGCAGGAGCAGATCGGCGACGAGCCCGGTCCATCCGGTCTGATGCGACGCGCCGAGTCCCTTGCCGGTCTCCGCGTGAAAGTACTCGTGGAACGGGATCGCGTCGGCAAGGTCCGGGCGTGCGTAGAGGTCGATGCCCGCGACCACCGGGCGAATGCCGTCGGCGGCTCGGAGAAAGATCGATGCAAGCCGCGCGGCGATATCGTCCGCGACCTCGCCGAGATGGTGCTGCCGGCCCGAACCGCGCGGGTACTCGACCGTCCAGGTGTCGCCGAGAAACCGGTGGTATACACGCAGCGCCTCGACGATCAGATGATTGCCCGGAAACCACACGGGCCCACGCCAGTTGGAGTTGCCGCCGTAGAGGCGTGACGTCGACTCCGCCGGCTCGTAGTCGAGGCGCGCCACCATGCCGCCGAGATCGATGTCGAGAGGATGGTCGGCGTGATATCGCGAAAGCGCACGCAGCCCGTGGTCACTGAGGAACTCCGACGCGTCGAGCGCGTACGAGAGGATGCGGCGCAGCCGTTCCGGGTCGACGATCGCGAGCAGACGGCTCTCGCGTTCCCGCTCCTCGAGCTCGAGCGAGACAGCAGCCGCATATCTTGGTTTGAGCTTGATGAACAGACGCAGGCGCGCGGCAAAGTCGGGCAACAGACTCAGCGTGTCGTTGCCGAGTGTTGTTGCGGCGCAGAGCGGGATGAGTCCCACGATCGAACGGGCCTGGATCGGGATTCGCGTGCCGTCGGCGAATCGCCAGCTGTCGTAATAGAAACCCGCGTCCTCATCCCAGAGTCCCTGCTCGTTGATCGCCGTTGCGATGGCCGCGAAGTGCTCGAAGAACTTCGTGGCCACGTCCTCGTATGCGCGATCGAAGGTGGCGAGGATCAGCGCCATCTCGAGCAGGTTGAGCGAATACATGGCCATCCATGCCGTGCCGTCGGACTGCTCGAGATGACCGCCCGCGGGAAGCAGCATCGAGCGGTCGAATGGCCCGATGTTGTCGAGCCCCAGGAAACCGCCTTCGAAGATGTTGTTGCCCTCGGCATCCTCGCGGTTGACCCACCACGTGAAGTTGATGAGCAGCTTGTGGAAGACTCGCGCGAGGAACTGGTAGTCCTTTGCTCCGTCAATCTCGAAGACTCGCAGCGCCGCCCATGCGTGCACGGGTGGATTGACGTCGTCGAACGACCACTCGTAGGCGGGCAGCTGTCCGTTGGCGTGCATGTACCACTCGCGGCACAGCAGGATGAGTTGATCCTTGGCGAACTCGGGATCGACATGCGCCAGCGCGACGCACTGAAACCCGAGGTCCCAGGCGGCAAACCACGGGTACTCCCACTTGTCCGGCATCGACATGATGTCGGCCGTGTCGACGTGCCGCCAGCCGGCGTTCCGTCCTGCGAGTCGCGAGGCGGGCGGCGGAGGTTCGGCAGGATCGCCGTCGAGCCAGCGGGTCACGTTGTAGTGGTAGAACTGCTTCCCCCAGAGCATGCCGCCCAGCGCCTGCCGCGTCACCAGACGCTCGTCCGGCGTGAGGCGATCCGGCATGAGGCTCGCGTAGAACGCATCCGCCTCGCTCCGGCGCAATGCCAGCGCCGCCGCCGCACCGTCCACGGCATCGGTCTCGCGGCGACCGAAGCGGAGTCTGATGGTCGCGGTCGATCCGGCTTCGACCTCGAGTATGTAGTGGAGCGCGGCTTTCGTCCCCACCTGCGCCGGGTTGACGGTGCTTGCGCCGTTGACGACGTGGTCGTTGATGCCATCTTTGGGAAATGCGGTTCGGGGAGGCGCCCCCCAGAGTCGCGCCGCGTTCGACTCGTTGTCGCAGACCAGCGGCGTGTAGTCGCCGTCGCCGGTGAGGAACATGCGGCCGACAACCGTGTGGTCGCAGACGATTCGCTGGTTCTCAACATGCAATGAGGGGACCGTGTCGGTGATGCCCCACACCCAGGTGTTGCGGAACCACACCGTCGGCAGCACGTGCAGTGTCTGTCCCGTGCTGCCGGTATTTCGGGCTCGGAGCTCGATCACGAGATCCTCCGGCGTCTCCTTTGCGTAGTCCGCCGTGATGTCCCAGAAACCGTTGTCGAGCACGCCGGTGTCGGCAAGCTCGTACTCGGGCTCCTGCTGGCTGCGGCGCTGGTTCTCGGCGAGGAGATCGTCGTAGGGAAAAGCCAGGTGGGGATACAGATACCGCCAGCGCATCCACGAGTGCGTCGGTGTCGAATCGACGTACCACCAGTATTCCTTTGCGTCCTCGCCGTGGTTTCCCTGCGGATTGGTCAGTCCGTAGATGCGCTCCTTGAGGATGGGATCCACGCCATTCCAGAACGCGAATGCGAGGCAGAGCAACTGGTGCTCGTCACAGATCGCACCGAGCCCCTCCTCGCTCCAGCGGAACGCGCGCGACCGCGCCTGGTCATGCGGGATATAAGCCCACGCGTCACCGTCGGCGCTGTAGTCCTCGCGCACCGTCCCCCAGGCACGCTCGCTGACGTACGGACCCCAGCGCCGCCAGCCGGCCGGATCATCACGGAGTTGCGCGCGCTCGGCGTCGTCGCTCACGGCTGGTCGACCACGTGGGGGATCAGACGCTAGCCCAGAACGGCCTTGTCGGCAATCGAAAGCGCGCCGTCGATGACCTCGAATCCGTGCGCGAGCTCGTCCTCGCTGATGCAGAGCGGCGGGTTGGTATGGATCGAGTTGTTGGAGATCATCGTGTACACGCCGTGCTCGCGCAGATACCTGCCGATGGCGGCCATCTCCCCGCTCGACGCGTTGAACGCCGTCATCGGCGTGTACGGATCCTGCTGACGCACGAGATCGAGGATGCCGAACAACCCCAGGTTGCGATGCGTGCCGACGCTCGGGTGCTTCGCAGCCAGGCGCTCGTGGTGGGCGCGCATCACCGGCCCGAGCGCAGCCGAGCGCTCGATGAGGTGATCCTCCTCGTAGACGTTGAGCGTGGCCAGCGACGCGGCGAGTGACACGGGATGGCTCGAGTACGTGAGGCCGCCGTAGTACATCATCGAGTTCGAACTTCTCGGCGATGTGACGGCGCATCGCCACCGCCCCGAGTGGCAGGTACGAGGACGTCAGACCCTTGGCCATGGTCATCAGGTCCGGGACGGTATTCCAGTGCTCGACCGCGAACCACTTCCCCGTACGCCCGAAACCCGCCATCACCTCGTCCGCGACCATCAGAATGCCGTGCCGATCGCAGAGCTCGCGGACGCCCTGGATGTAGCCGTCCGGTGGAATCAGGATGCCGTTGGTGCCGACGATGGTCTCGAGGAAGATGGCCGCGATGGTGTGCGGTCCCTCGTAACGGATCACGTCCTCGAGACCCTGAAGGCTTTCTGCCACGGGTCTCGGTTCGTGCTCACCCCAGCGATGCGTATCGGGATACCGGACAACGCCGACGAGTCCGGGTTCCGTCGCCCAGCGGCGTGGATCGCCGGTCAGCGTCATTGCGCCCATCGTGGCCCCGTGATAGGCGCGGTACCGGGCGAGGATCTTGTATCGGCCGGTGTACTGACGCGCGATCTTGATCGCGTTCTCGATGGCCTCCGCCCCGCCGAGTGTGAAGAAGACCTTGTCGAGGTCTCCGGGCAGGAGCGACGTCAACTTCTCACCGAGGCGCGCGCGAATCTCGGTGACGAATGCCGGTTGCACGAACTGCAGCTTGGTGGCCTGCTCGGTGATCGCCTGCACGACCCGCTGGTCGCCGTGTCCGATGTTCACCGACATGAGCTGGCTGTTGAAGTCGAGGATGCGCCTGCCTTCAGGCGTGTACAGCCAGACTCCTTCCGCGTGATCGATGGCGATGGGATCGACTGCACCCTGCACCGACCACGAGAAGAACGTGTGCTCCTTCGACAACCGCGCGATCTCTTCGCTGGTCATGCGGCTCTGTGTGACCTGAACGGTCATGGCGTCCTCTCCTCTGATGGATGCGAGTTGGGCACCGCGCGTCGCTACGACGAGCGCAGGTGACCGGAGAGCACCTCGACCGTGCGGTCGACGTCCTCCTGGCTCGTTGAGACATGAAATGACAGACGGAGCCTCCCGGCTCTGGTGACCCCGACGATGCCGGCCGATCGCATCAGCGCGGGGACCTCGGCGTCTGCAACGGCCGAGACGATCGCGGAACCGTGGTACGGCAGATCGACGCCGGCACAGAATCGGTGTGCGAGGCCGACGGCGTGCGCGTGCAATGCGTCGCGGCCGACGTCGGTGAGAAGCTCGAGCGACGGCACCGCACCAACCCAGGGAAGCCACGCGGGCGAGACGTCGAAGCGGCGCGCATCAGCAGCGAGGCGCAGCGGCGCGCCGTAGATGCTGCTCCAGCGTTCGGCACCGGCATACCAGCCCGCGTTGTTCGGCGTCAGCTCGTCGAGCAGCTCACGCTGGATGGTGAGAAACGCGGTGCCGCGGGGTGAAAGCTGCCATTTGTATCCGCCGCTCACGGTGTACGCGAACCGGCGTGCATCAATTGGGAGCCAGCCGACCGCCTGCGTGGTATCGAGCAGGATCCGAGTCCCCTTTGCCGCACACGCAGCCGTCAACGCATCGAGATCCGCGATGCGTCCGTCGGCGGACTGCACCGCGGACACCGAGACAAGCGTCGTCTGCGACGTGACGGCATCGGCGATGTGCTCGAGCGGCGCCTCGCGCACCGTGATCCCACGAGCCGCCTGGGCATGGAACGGAAACAGGATGCTCGTGAAATCCCCCGTGGCAGTGAGGACCTCACTCCCTGGCGGCAGCGATGCGGCAATGAGGCCCGCGAAGACCGACACCTGGCTGCCGACCGAGACCATTCCAGGGTCGCAGCCGACGAGGCCGGCGTACAGCTCCCGCGCTGTCGCGACCGGGATGTCGTATGCGGGGCCGTCCCCTCTTCCGGAGGCCCACTCGGTCATCGAGTCCTGCAGCGCTTTGATGGTGCGCCGCGGCGGCAGTCCCATCGTTGCTGAGTTGAGAAAGATGACGTCGGCGGAGAACTCTCGGCGCGCGGCATCGAGCGCCGCTCGCTGGTCCGGGGTCACCTGGATCTCACGTGTGATCAACGTGGCACAGTATGAGCGTGCCAGGAGCCCGGGACCTCACCGGCTGCAGGCGTGCCATCGAGCGATTCGAGCACGCCGCGAGCGATGCATGAGCCTCGTGATCGGCGTCATCGACGGCAACACCCCGAGTAATGGCGTGCTCGAGCCGAGAGCGGGTGTGGAGTACGTTTTCATCGATCCCGCGTCGCCGCCCTCGCATGAGGCCGCCGGCGCCGACGCGCTTCTCATCTGGAATGTCCGCGGCGGGTACATTCGAAGGCACTGGAGCGAATTCACCCGGCTCCGGTGGATCCAGGTGGGCAGCGCCGGCGTGGATCGCATGCTGTTTCCGGAGCTCGTCGCGAGTGACGTCACGCTCACCAACGCGCGGCACATCTTCGACCAGGCGCTCGCCGAATACACCATCGCGCTGATGCTCGCGCTCAGCAAGGACCTGCAGACGACCTTCCGGTATCAGACCGAGCACGAGTGGGTGTCACGACTGAGCGACACGGTCTCAGGAAAGTCGGTGGTCCTTTTGGGCGTCGGACCGATCGCGCGGAGAACGGCCCAACTGGCGAAGGCGCTGGGCATGTCGGTTCGCGGCATCGGCCGGAGCGCCCGCGACGGCGACCCCGATTTTGGCGACATCGGGGGTCCCGGCGACGTGCCGTCGTTCTTCGAGAACGCGGACTACGTCGTGATGATCCTCCCCAGCACACCGGAGACGGCCGGCATGATCGACGCGACGGCATTGAGCGCGCTCAAGCCGACCGCTCGTCTGATCAATGTGGGCCGCGGTGTGACCCTTGACCAGGACGCGCTTGCCGCGGCGCTGCGCGAGGGCCGCCTTGCCGGCGCCGCGCTCGACGTCATGACCCCGGAGCCCCTCCCCAAGGATTCGCCGCTGTGGGATCTGCCGAACCTGATCGTCTCGCCACATATGTCAGGGGATCACCCCACCTGGCAGGAGGACATCGCGCAGCTGTTCCTGAGCAATCTCGAGAGGTTCCAGCGCGGTGAGCCGCTGCTGAACGTCATCGACAAACACCTCGGCTACGCGCCCTCGGAGTTGTGATGCCCCCGGAGGATCGGGGACCGGCTGCGGGGTCTGCAGGTGGCGTCCGGAGAATCACCCCTGACGAGTTCGCGCCGGGGCCGTCCACCCCGGGAATGGGCCGCAGGGAGGCAGTCGCCACCGAGAAGGTCTGGTCCGGCGTGGTACATACCGCGCCGGGCGCCGTCTCCGGTTGGCACCATCACGGCGCACACGAATCCGTGATCTACGTGGCAAGTGGCTCGCTCCGCATGGAGTCCGGGGTCAACGGACACGACGTCTTCGACGCACAGCCGGGTGACTTCGTCTACGTCCCGCCGCACACCATCCATCGCGAGGGCAACACGACCGACGCAGTCGCGATGCTCGTGGTCACTCGTTCAGGTGACGGTGAATCGGTCGTCAATGTCGAGGGGCCGCAGCAGTGAATTGGGTATGGTTTCGCCGTCAATGACGGCATCTGAAGGTTCCGCCGACCACGAGTTCGCCACCGTCAGCGAGCTCGTACCACTCGCTCTCATGGAAGGACTGCGGGTACGAGCGGTCAGCGGCGAGCGCATCACACTGGCAGTCTTCGAGCTCGACCCCGGAACCGTGATGCCCGAGCATCAGCACCCAAACGAGCAGGTCGGCATCGTGCTGCGAGGCGAGTTCACCTTCACCGTCGGCGGCGAGACGCGCGTGCGCAAGCCTGGCGACATGTGGGTGATTCCTCCCGGCGTGCCGCACAAGGTCGAGCGCGCCGGCACCGCCGGCTGCACCATCGTCGAGAGCTTCTCCCCGCCTCGCGACGACTGGGCGGACAAGGTGCGGATGGAGCCCTCGCCGGACATCTGGCCGCCGCTCTGATCCGGGGCTGACTCAGCCCCCGTTCGGCTCCTCCGAACCGAACTGAAGCCCGTGCATGTCCTCGACCATCCGGTCCGCCAGCCTCAGGAAGCGGCGCGTCCTCCAGGCCTCATCCGGTGATCCGCCGGTGAGCACCGGGATCGCAGCCTCCTTGATGACAAGCAGCAGCGCCTCGAGCTCACGCATCAATCGCAAGACGTGCGTCCACGCGTCTTCTCCACTGTCCATGTACCAAACCCCCTTCCGCCATGCCGAAGCAGCACGCCGCCCGAACATCATCGCACATCGGTTGCTCCGTTCGACGCGTTCGATCCTGCGCGGCCACATCTTCTTGACGTGGGCTAGAGTTGGGGCGATATCGCCAGATCACGGGGGAAGGCAATGAAAATCAGCGCGCGCAACAAGCTCCCCGGTCGGGTGGACAGATCACGCGCGGTGCCGCCACGGCCAACGTGTCGGTCGTGGTGAACGGCATGTCAATGACAGCCGCGATCACCGTGGACGCCGTGGACGAGCTCGGCATCAAGCCCGGCAGCGACGTGATCGTGATCGTGAAGGCGTCCGACGTGATGCTCGCCGTCGAGTAGAGGTCTCCGGAGCGTCAGCGCCGCCGGCGAGAGGGGACGGGCGGCACCATGCTCAGCTTGTCCGCTCCCTCGCTCGCGCAAGCCGATTGTCGCACTCGTTCGGGAGCGGCCAAATTCGCTGGGTTCCGCCCGTCCCCTCTCGCCTTACACCCTCTGTGCCGACCTTCGACGGCGAACATCAGTGACTAGAGGTTGCCCCGTTCAGCTTGCTCGCGCTCGATGCTCTCGAACAGGGCTTTGAAATTTCCTTTGCCGAATCCTTTGCAGCCCTTGCGCTGGATCACTTCGAAGAAGAGCGTCGGTCGGTCCCCGACTGGGCGCGTGAAGATCTGCAGCAGGTAGCCGTCGTCATCGCGGTCGATGAGGATGTTCAGGGAGCGCAGGCGGTCGAGGTCCTCGCTGATGCCGGCGGCGCGATCGCCCAGCGCGTCGTAGTAGGCGCCCGGGGCGGTGAGGAATTCGACCCCGCGATCGCGCATGTCCGAGACGGTGCTGACGATGTCGTCCGTGTGCACCGCGATGTGCTGAATGCCGCTGCCTCGGTAGTAGTCGAGGTATTCCTGGATCTGCGACTTCTTGAGGCCGACGTGCGGCTCGTTGATGGGCATCGTGATCTGCGTCCGCGGGTCGCGCGCGACCTTCGAGCGGAGCGCGCTGTACTGCGTGGCGATGTCCTTCTCGTCGAATTCCTGGAAGACGGTGAACCCGAACACCTCGGAATAGAACGAGATCCAGTCGTCCATCTTGCCGGTGTCGACGTTGCCCACCGTGTGATCGATGAAGCGAAGCCCCACACCGCCGCCGCTGCGGTTGTCGGCGCGGTACCCCGGCCAGAAGACACCGGAATACTCATCGCGCTCGACGAAGGTGTGCACGGTGTCCCCGAACGTGGCGATCGATGCCGAGGTCACGACACCGTGTTCGTCCTCCGCCCTGCTCGGCTCGGCGACGCTGCGCGCGCCACGGGCGGTGGCGGCCTCATATGCGGCGGTGGCATCGGCGACGCGGAGCGCGATCGTGCGGACGCCATCACCGTGAAGCCTCAGGTGATCGGCGATGTCGCCCTCGGGTTGCAGCGGCGCCGTGAGCACGAGGCGGACCTTGCCCTGCTGGAGGACGTAGCTGGCCCGGTCGCGGATGCCCGTCTCCGGCCCGGCGTACGCGATGACGTCGAATCCGAAGGCCTTGCGGTAGTGGTACGCGGCCTGGCGCGCATTCCCCACCCACAACTCGACGTGGTCGGTGCCCTCGAGCACGGGCACGGCTACCTCGGCTACCTGAACCATGTGGTTCTATTGTAGGAGCATGAGTTCACGGGGCCAGATCGACGAGGGGGTTGCGACGGCCGGCGACGGCGTTCGGGAAGCCGAATTCCAGGCGCTGATCGAGTCGGACCAGCGCATCGAGCCGCGCGACTGGATGCCTGACGGCTACAGGAAGTCGTTGATCCGCCAGATTGCGCAGCACGCCCACTCGGAGATCATCGGCATGCAACCCGAGGGCAACTGGATCACCCGGGCCCCGTCGCTGCGGCGCAAGGCGATCCTCATGGCCAAGGTGCAGGACGAGGCGGGGCACGGCCTCTACCTCTACTGCGCGGCCGAGACCCTCGGCGTGGAC
The DNA here is from genome assembly GCA_963791435.1 of Candidatus Dormiibacterota bacterium. Classification (GTDB taxonomy): domain Bacteria; phylum Chloroflexota; class Dormibacteria; order Aeolococcales; family Aeolococcaceae; genus Palsa-851. Next base: position 1,590,455 of record CAWBSL010000001.1, on the reverse strand, counting down.
CGCGCCGAGCTCATCGACCTCCTCGACCAGGGACGGCAGAAGTACTCGAGCATCTTCAACTACCCGACGCTCACCTGGGCCGACGTGGGAGCGATCGGCTGGCTGGTCGACGGTGCGGCGATCACCAACCAGATCCCCCTCTGTCGCTGCTCATTCGGCCCGTACGCGCGGGCGATGGTGCGCGTCTGCAAGGAGGAGTCCTTCCATCAGCGCCAGGGATTCGAGTCGCTGTACGCCCTGTCGCATGGGACGCCCGAGCAGCACGCGATGGCGCAGGACGCGGTCAACCGCTGGTGGTGGCCGTCCATCGAGATGCTCGGCCCGCCCGACACCGAGTCGACGCACAGCGCGCAATCGATGGCGTGGGGCATCAAGCGCTTCTCGAACGATGAGCTGCGGCAGCGATTCGTCGACATGGTCGCGCCGCAGGCGGTGGTGCTCGGTCTTGTTCCCCCCGACCTCGACCTTCGCTGGAATCAGGAGCGCGGACACTACGACTTCGGCGAACCCGATTTCGAGGAGTTGCGTCGCGTCGTCGGCGGCGATGGACCGTGCAACCGCCAGCGCGCCGAGCATCACCGCAAAGCGCAAGAGGAGGGTGCGTGGGTGCGCGCGGCCGCGGCTGCGTATGCTGCGAAGCACGCGACGTCCAGCGCTGCGGCATGAGCGAGGAAACGCCGGCGCCACTGTGGGAGGTCTTCATCCGCAGCAAGCGAGGCCTCTCCCACAACCACGTGGGCAGCCTGCATGCGCCCGACGCGGAGATGGCGCTGCGCAACGCGCGTGACGTGTACACGCGGCGGCTCGAGGGCGTGAGCATCTGGGTCGTTCCGTCGGCGCTGATCACGGCGAGCTCCCCGGACGAGAAGGACTCGTTCTTCGAACCAGCGGCGGACAAGCCCTACCGGCACCCCACCTTCTACTCCATACCGAAGGAAGTGCAGCAGCTGTGACCCTCGTGGTCGCCGGCGCGGCGGCCGTCTCCACGCTGCGCATCGCGGACGATTGCCTGGTGCTCTCGCACCGTCTCGCACAGTGGTCCTCACGGGCGCCGGCGCTGGAGGACGACATCGCGCTGACGAACATCGCCCTGGACCTGCTCGGCCAGGCACGCGCGCTGTATGAGCGCTGCGCGGAGCTCGATGGGACCGGTCGCTCCGAGGACGACTACGCGTTCATGCGTGACGAGCGCGAGTTCGTCAATTGCCTGCTCGTCGAGCAGGAGAACGGCGACTTTGCGCGGACGATGGTCCGGCAGCTCCTCTGCTCGACGTTCCAGCTCGCGCAGTGGGAGGCGCTCACGCATTCGACCGACGCACAGGTCGCGGCGATCGCGGCTCGGTCCGTGAAGGAGGCGTCGTATCACCGCGATCATGCAACCGACTGGACTCTTCGGCTTGGAGACGGCACTGACGAGAGTCACGCGCGCATGGAGCGAGCGCTCGCCGACCTCTGGCCGTTCACCTTCGAGCTCTTCGAGAGCGACGATGTGTCGCGCGACGCGGCTGCCACTGGCTACGGGCCCGATCCGCAGTCCTTCCGTCCCGAGTGGGACGGGTACGTCCACCGCGTGCTGGCCGACGCAACGCTGGTGGTGCCGGAGAGCACCTGGCGACCCACCGGCGGGAGGCGAGGACTGCACACCGAGCCGTTTGGGTACATGGTTGCGGAGATGCAGCACCTCCATCGGTCATTTCCCGGGGCTGTCTGGTGACCCCGGTCGACGAGATCCGTCGCACTGCCGGTGCGATCCCGGACCCGGAGATGCCCGCGCTCACCATCGCCGACCTCGGCATCCTGCGTGACGTTCGCGTCGACAGCGCCGGCCGTGTCGAGATCGACATCACGCCGACATACTCCGGCTGTCCCGCGCTTGACACCATCCGTGAGGACGTGGAGCGTTGCATACGGGACCAGGGATACGACGACGTCACCGTGCGTGTGGTGCTCTCGCCGGCATGGACGACCGAGTGGATGTCGGAGGAAGGCCGCGTCAAGCTCCGGGAGTACGGCATCGCACCCCCGCGTCAGCAGGTATTCGACGTGCAGGTGCTGAAAGTCGCCATTGAATGCCCGCAGTGCAACTCGTCGCGGACGCACGAGGTGGCCCGCTTCGGCTCCACCCAGTGCCAGGCGATGCGCACGTGCCACGCGTGCGGCGAGACGTTCCCGCACTTCAAGGAGCACTGAGGGTTTGACGGTGACGCCGCCGGTTGCCGAAGCAACTGTTGGACATCGGCGCGCGACGATCCACCCCCTGCGCGTCAAGGGCGTGGAACCGCTGACCGACGACTCGGTGGTGATCGAGTTCGACATTCCACCGGAGCTGGCCGTTGAATATTCGTTCACCCACGGACAGCACGTGTCGCTGCGCTGCGAGGCGACCGGGGACGACGTGCGCCGGAGCTACTCGATCTGCAGCGCCGCAGGCTCCGGGCGGTTGCGCGTGGCCGTGAAGCGCCTGCCCGGCGGAGTCTTCTCCGCGTACGCGTTCGAGCAGCTCAAGCCCGGCGAAACGATGGAGGTCGTGACGCCGATCGGCCACTTCAATACACCGCTCGATCCGAGCCGCGCAACGTCCTACGTGATGATCGCGGCGGGGAGTGGCATCACACCGATCCTGTCGATTCTCAGCACCATCCTCGCCGTCGAGCCACTCAGCTCGGTGACGCTCATCTACGGGAACCGGACCGTCAAGGACATCATGTTTCTCGAGGAGCTCGAGGACCTGAAGAACGAGCATCCGGAGCGGTTTGCCCTCTATCACGTCCTCTCGCGCGAGGAGCAGGAGGTGCCGCTTTTCCACGGACACATCGACGCGCCCAGGCTCACCGCGTTCCTCGATCAGCTGGTGCGGACCGACGGTGTCGACGAGTGGTTTCTCTGCGGACCGCGCGACATGATTGATGCTGCGCGAGCAGTGCTCCTCGAGCGCGGTGTTGCGGAGGAGCATCTGCACGCCGAGCTCTTCCATGCGGACGATGCGCCGCGCCCGGTCCGCGATGCCGCGGCGTCATCAGGCACCGCTCCAGGAGCGGCCGAGGTGACGATCATTCTCGACGGCCGCAGCTCGACGTTTCCTGTCGAACCGGATGGGGAGCGGATCCTCGACGCCGCGTTGCGCGTGCGCGCCGATGCGCCCTACGCGTGCAAGGGCGGCGTATGCGGAACGTGTCGTGCGAAGCTGGTGAGCGGTAGTGTCGAGATGGACCAGCATTTCGCACTGGAACAGCGAGAGATCGACGCGGGCTTCGTGCTTGCCTGCCAGTCGCATCCCACCACGCCGACGGTCGTCCTCGACTTCGACCAGTGAGGCGTTGCTAGACCTCGACCGCTCCGCCGATGGACCGGAGGTAGTCGCGAAACGTCAGTGACGGTGCCGCCTCGCGCGCAGCCAGGTATGCCTCGAAGTGAAACTGCTGCCGCAACAGGTTACCCTCTCGAACCCGGTCCGCCTGGCGCACCTCGGTGTCGCGAATCGTCTCCGCGATGTTCAGAATCTCGGGGACCTGGGATTCCGGCACGAAGAGCACACCGTCGTCATCGCCGAACACCACGTCGTCGTGCCCGACGGTCCAGTCACCAACCTCGGCGGATTGCAACGCCCCCGGATCGCGGGGATCGAGACGCTGCGGCCCCACCGGCGTCGCTCCCAGGCTGAAAACGGGAAGCCCGATGGCTCGTATCTCGGCCGAATCGCGATGCAGTCCCCAGATCACGACCCCCACGATTCCCGCGGCGTGAGCTTCGAGTGCGATGAGATCGCCGATACAGGCTTCGTCCAACCGTCCGCTGTTGTCGATCACCAGGGCATCGCCTTCGGCCGCGAGGCTGATCGCTTCCAGAAAGACATCGACGCTGCCGTAATGCCGGGCGGGGAACACTGGGCCCGCGATGTGACTCCCCGGCACAAGTGCCTGCAGCGACGCCGGCGCGCAACGAACCTTGACCTGGGCACGTATGCACGCATCAGCGACGTGGGCGGTCGTCAGCTTTGCGAAGCGCGATTGCAGTGCTTCGTTCGGCATTGGAAAGGTCTCCGGCATCAGCCGATCGGCGTCAGCCAGCTGGCGAAACGGTCGTCCTCGCCTTTGCAGGCACCGAAATAGAGGTCCTGGAGCTTGCGGGTCACCTCGCCGGGCTCACCCGTGCCGATGATCCGCCGGTCGATCTCGATCACCGCTGACACCTCGGCGCCGGTGCCGCACAGCAGCACCTCGTCGGCGACATAGAGCTCGCTGCGGTCGATCGCCCGCTCGACGACGTCGATGCCCAGCTCCTGGCGCGCGAACTGCATCAGCACCGCGCGTGTGATCCCTTCGACGATGTTCTCCGATGCCGGTGGCGTGATCAGCCGGCCCCGGCGAAGGATGAAGAGGTTCTCGGCGCTGCCCTCGCAGACATGGCCGTCCTGGGTCATGAGGATCGCCTCATCGAAGCCGTTGAGAAAGGCCTCGGTCTTGGCAAGCGCGCTGTTGATGTAGATGCCTGAAGCCTTCGACCGTGCCGGCGCGACGTTGTCGTCGATGCGACGCCAGCTCGACACCTGACAGCGGATCCCGCCCGTGGTGTCCACATAGGCGCCGAACGGCACGGGGACAATCATGAATCCGTCGCGCAGGTTGTGAAAGCGAATTCCGATCTCCTCATTCGCCTTGAACACCAGCGGACGGATGTACACGTCGGTGCGAAAGTCATTGCGGCGCATCAGTTCCACGGTGATGTCACACAACTCCTCGACGCTGTGCGGGAGTTGCATGTGAAGCATCCGCGCGTTGCCGGTCATGCGCGCGAAGTGATCCGACATACGGAAGACGTTGATCCGGTGCTGGCGCTCGCTCCAGTACGCGCGGATCCCCTCAAAACACCCGGTGCCGTAGTGGAGCGCGTGCGTGAGCAGACCGAGATGCGCGTCGCCGTAGCGGCGCAGCTCGCCGTCGAAATACACCCACGTGTCCGCCTGCGCGCGGCGCAACTCGGCCTGGGTGACGGGCGCTTTGGTTGGGGTTTCAGTCATCTGTCATCGCCTCGTCGGGTGTTTCGATGAGATTCGCGAGGTGCCGGATGAAGCCTCCGGCGACACCGCCGTCCGCGACGCGGTGATCGAAGACGAGCGACAGTTCCACGACCGAGCGGGGCACCACCTCGTCGTCGATGACCCAGGGCCGCGTGGAGATCCGGCCGACACCGAGGATCGCCGCTTCCGGCGGATTGATGATCGCCGTACCGCCGTCGACGCCGAACGCGCCGAAGTTGGACACGGTGAACGTGCTGCCGCGGAGCTCGGCCGCGTCGATGGAGCCATCTCGCGCGGCGCCGGCAAGACGCTGCAACTCGTCGGCGATGCCGCGCAGCGACTTCTTCTGAGCGTCGCGAATCACTGCGACAACGAGCCCACGGTCCGTCTGCACCGCAACCCCGAGATGGATCGGCGTGAAACGCACGACCTCGTTCGTCTCGGTGTCGAAGTGGGCGTTGAGCCGCGGGAACTTCCGCAATGCGACAGTGGTGAGCCGCAGGATGATGGCGAAGGGCGTCACGGACGGATCGGTCGATCCGGCGGGGAGCTCGGCGCGCAGCTCCATGAGACGGGTCGCGTCGGCGCTGAGCCATGCGGACGCGCTCGGGGCATCGTGGTGCGACCGTGTGAGCCGTTCCGCGGCGATCCGGTCCACGCCGGTCAGCGGGATACGAACGGCCCCTTCGGATGTCGGCGCCGTCTCGGAACCCGCGCCGGCAGCCTCGCGAGAGGCGACCTGCTCGAGGTCGGCCCTGGTCACCATCCCGCCCGGGCCACTGCCGGCGACCGTGCTGAGGTCGATGCTCAGCTCCGCGGCGAGACGCCGCACCAGCGGAGACGCCGGCGGCGATGCGGACGCCTGCCCGGCCGCACCGGCAGTCGACGGCGCCGGCGTGAGACTCCTCCGCGCTCTCGGCGCCGACTCACTCGTCCCGTACCCGACCAGCACGTTGCCCGACGCACCCTCGGAGGGAGCAGCCGCGACCTCGATGCTGATCAGCGGTGTGCCCACGGCGATGCTCTGACCCTCCGTGCCGTGCAGCGCGGCCACTCGTCCGGCGAACGGCGTCGGCACCTCCACCACGGCTTTCTCGGTGGTGATCTCGGCGATCGGCTGATCCACAACCACGACATCGCCTTCGGCCACGAGCCAGCGATTGATCTCTCCCTCGGTGAGCCCCTCGCCGAGATCGGGCATGAGGAAGTCGCGAACCGTCAGCACTGGATCAGTACTCGAGCAGCCGGGCGACGGCATCCAGGATGCGGTCGGCGTCGGGAAGGAAATGACGCTCGATCTTGGCGGCGGGGTAGGGCACGTCCCACCCGCTGACGCGCAGGACCGGCGCCGCGAGGTAGCCGAAGGCGCGTTCGTTCAGCTCCGCGGCGATCTCCGCGCCGTATCCCGCGAACCGCGCGGCCTCGTGGACCACAACCACGCGTCCGGTCTTGGTGGCGCTGGTCACCAGTGTCTCAATATCGAGCGGCGACAGCGTCCGGACGTCGATGACCTCGAGGTCGAGCCCGCTCTCCTCCGCGGCCCGAGTGGCCGCCTCCATCGCCGTGGTGACCATCGGCCCATAGGCGATCACTGTCGCAGTCGTTCCCGGGCGCCGCACGATCGCCTTGCCAATTGGTGGAGCGGTCACCGGGAGGTCGAGATCCTCCTTGAGCCAGTACCGGCGCTTGGGCTCGAGAAAGATCACCGGGTCTTCGAAGGCGATGGACGCGCGAAGGAGCGCATACGCGTCCGCCGGTGTCCCCGGGGACACGACGGTGAGTCCCGCCGTGTGCGCGTAGTACGCCTCGGGACTCTCGGAGTGGTGCTCCACCGCGCCGATCCCACCGCCGTACGGAATGCGGATGACCAGGGGCAGGCCAACGCGGCCACGCGTCCGGCTCCGGTACTTCGCCACGTGGCTGATGACCTGGTTGAGCGCGGGGTACGAGAAGCCGTCGAACTGCATCTCGACGACGGGACGCATCCCGTAGAGCGCCATGCCGATGGCCGTCCCGACGATCCCCAACTCGGCGACAGGAGTGTCGAAGCAGCGGTCGGCGCCCATCTCCGTCTGGAGACCGTCGGTGATCCGAAAGACGCCCCCGAGGCGGCCGACATCCTCGCCGTAGACCACCACGGAGTCGTCCTCGCGCATCGAGTTGCGCAGCGCGGCGTTGAGCGCGCCCGCCATGGTGACCTCCATCAGGTCGTCTCCTCGGCGGCCGTGAGCTCCTGCTGGAGCATCGCCCTCTCGGCCTCGAGCAGCGGGGTCGGCGTGGCATACACGTGGTCGAACATCTCGCGAGGATCGCCGGCCGGGGCGCCGAACAGGAAGTCGCGCATCCGCGCGGCCTCGGCCTCGCCTTCAGCGTCGACCTCCGCGAGAAACGATTCGTCGACGACGCCTGCCTCCAGAAGGACGCCGAGGAACCGGGCCACCGGATCGCGCTCCCGCCACCCCGCGGCCTCGTCGTCGCTGCGATAGCGGCTCGTGTCGTCGGCCGTGGTGTGCGCCTCGAGGCGGTAGGTGACCGCCTCCACCAGCGTCGGTCCGTCGCCGCGCCGCGCTCGCTCCACCGCAGTGCGAACCGCGCCGTACACGGAGATGACGTCGTTGCCGTCGACGCGGATACCGGGCATCCCAACCCCTGCCGCGCGCAGCGCTACCGAGGAGGCCTTGGTCTGCAGGTGGTACGGAACGCTGATTGCGTAGCCGTTGTTCTGGACGACGAACACCACCGGCGCCGCATAGACCGCGGCCAGGTTCATCGCCTCGTGGGCATCGCCCTCGCTGGCGGCGCCGTCCCCGAAGAAGGTGAGCGCGACGATCGGATCGTGCTTGATCTTCGCGGCCATCGCCAGTCCGACCGCGTGCAGCGCCTGGGTGGCGAGCGGCGTTGTGAGCGGCGCCACCCGGTACTGATACGGGTCGAAACCGCAGTGCCAGCTCCCCGAGAACAGCGCGAGGAGCTCGACGACGTCCACGCCGCGCGCGAACGTTCCCACGGTCTCGCGGTAGGTGGGGAAGAGCCAGTCGTCGGCCTCGAGCGCGAAGACCGAACCCACCTGGGCGGCTTCCTGGCCGTGGCTCGAGGCGAAGACCCCGAGCGCACCCTGGCGAGTGAGGTTGATCGCCTGGCGGTCGATGCGCCGGCTCAGCGCCATGAGCCGGTAGAGGCTCCGGAGCTGGTCGTGAGTCAGCTCGACGTCGTGGGGAAGCGCCTGGCTGAGGGATCCCTCAGCTGCGACGTCCTGCCAGGCGGCCTTCGACGGCCCTGAAAATGAGGACGGCCCACTGGTCGCCGACGACACCTCCACACTCACGTGCTTCGATCCTACTGCTGCGGACCGCGGTCGCCGAAATCCGCCGGCCGTTTGGCGCGTCTCGCGGCCACACCCTCGACGACGTCGGGCCCGGTGAAGCCGAGGAATTCCAGGGCGAGCGAGCTGTCGAAGATCGGACCGGCCGCCCGCAGCCAGTTGTTGAGGGCGTATTTGGTCCAGCTGATCGCCGTCGGCGACCCGGCCGCGAGCTTTCGAGCGACCTCGAGTGCCCTGGCGTGCACCTGATCGTCGGGAACGCTCAGCGAGACAAGGCCGATCCGCTCCGCCTCCTCACCACTCACCGGCTCGCAGAGCAGGAGGTGGTACTTGGCCTTGGCGATGCCGCAAAGCAGCGGCCAGATGATCGCCGCATGGTCGCCGGCGGCGACGCCGATCCGCGTATGACCATCGATGAGACGGGTAGATCGTCCGGCGATCGAGATATCCGCCAGCAGGCCGACCACGAGCCCGGCGCCGACCGCCACCCCGTCCATCGCCGAGACGATGGGCTTGCTGCAGTTGATGACGTTGTAGACGAGGTCTCGCGCCTCGCGGAGCACCCGGGCGCGCACCGCAAAGTCCGCGACCATCGACTCGATGAGGTCGAAGTCGCCTCCCGCGGAGAAGGTCCCGCCCGCGCCGCGGATGATGACCGCGCGCGTCTCGGCGTCGGTGTCCACCGCGCGCCAGACCTCGGCGAGGTCGCGGTGCATCGCTGCATCGGCGGCGTTGAGGCGGCCCTCCGCCTGCATCGTGATCACCAGGACCCCGTCCTCGGGACGGTCGAAGATGAGGCTGGGAAATGCGGTGGCGAGGTCGCTCATCTGCGCGCTCAGTGGCCCGTGAAGGACGGTTTGCGCTTTTCCTGGAACGCCGAGATGCCGTCCTGGTAGTCGTGCGTTCGCGAGGCGCGTCCCTGCGCCGCGGCCTCGGCGGCGAGCACGTCCGCAAAGGACGGCGAGCCGTCGGTGATGGCCCGCACCAGACGCTTCAACTCGAGGAAGGCCGATGTCGGCCCTCGTGCGATGGAGGCGGCCACCTCGCGTGCACGCCGGACGAGGTCGGCGCCGGCCACGCTGCGGTTGACAAGCCCCCACTCCGCCGCCTCGCGGCCGGAGAGCAGTCGTCCGGTGTAGACGAGTTCGAGCGCCCGATGCGATCCGACGCCCGACACGAACGCCGCGTGCGCGCCGCTGTCGAGCACCGCACCGATGCGCGCGAACGGCGAGCCGATTCGGGCGTCATCAGCCGCATAGACGATGTCGCATGCAAGGGCGAGACCGAGGCCCGTGCCGAGACAGGCGCCGTGCACCGCTGCGATGGTCGGCACCGCGACGCCGGCCATCCGCTCGATCAGGGGATTGAACACGTCGCGCAGGATCGCCTCGCCGTCCTCGTGGAGCGGATCCGCGCCGGCCAGGTCGCGCCCGCTGCAGAACGCACGCCCCTCGCCGCGCACCAGCAGGGCCCGCGCACCGGCCGCTTCGACGGCGTCGAGAGCTCTCGGCGATGTCGTGAACCATCTCGAGGTTCATCGCATTCATCTTGTCCGGCCGGTTGAGCACCAACTCCGCGACGCCGCCATCGATCGTCAGCAGGACAGGGCCGCCGTCAGATTCCGGCATACGCGGCGCGCTCCTTGGCGGTGAGGATCTTGAGCTGGCTCGCACAGACGGTGACGGCGTTCTGGTTGAGGATGTCCCAGCGATACGTCACCAGTCCGGACTTCGGGTCCTTGTCGGACTTCTCAACCACTTCGATGTCGAGATAGATGGTGTCGTTGATCCACGTCGGTGCGGTGTAGCGAAGACGGTCGGTGCCGTAATTGGCAAGGATCGTGGTGGCATCGGCCGGAACGCCGAGTCCGGTGCCGAGCGCGAACACCATGATCCCCGGCGCGACGCGCTGCCCGAACATCGATCGCTCCGCCGCCACCTTGTCGATGTGCGGGTAGAACCAGTCCCCGGTGAGCGCGCACCAGTTGACGATGTCGCCCTCGGTGATGGTCCGGCCCCGGGTGCGCTGGGTCTGCCCGACCTCCAGCTCGTCGAAGGTCCGGTACAGGAGAAAGCGATCCACCCCGAGATACCTCCCGTGACCCGCTCTGACTTGGTGATCGGCTGGCGCAGTCTACGACCGGCGGTCGATCACCCGCTGGAGCTTGCCGGCTGAACGCTCGAGGGTCTCGGGGTCGACGACCTCCACGAGAACGCTGACCCCGACGCGGTCCTTCACCTCGCGCGCCAGGACGCTCGCGGCGGTGACACGGCGGTCGGGCGCGCAGTCCGGACGAGCCTCGACGCGCACCGTCAGCGTGTCGAGGCGACCGTCGCGTCCCAGAATCAGCTGGAAGTGCGGCGAGAGGCCGCCGGTGCCGACGACGAGCTCCTCGAGTTGCGTGGGAAAGACGTTGACACCGCGCAGGATGATCATGTCGTCGCTCCGCCCCGTGACCTTCTCCATGCGCCGGAAAGCCGGACGCGCCGTGCCTGGCAGCAGCCGCGTGAGATCGCGGGTCCGGTAGCGAATGATCGGCAGCGCCTGCTTGGTCAATGACGTGAACACCAGCTCGCCGGTCTCCCCGTCCGGAAGCACCTCGCCGCTCACCGGGTCGATCACCTCCGGGTAGAAATGGTCCTCCCAGACGTGGAGGCCATCCTTGGTCTCGACGCATTCCTGGGACACGCCCGGTCCCATCACCTCGGACAGCCCGTAGATGTCCACCGCGTGCATGTCCAGCCGCTGCTCGATCTCTCCACGCATCGCCTCGGTCCAGGGCTCCGCGCCGAAGATGCCGATGCGCAACGAGCAGGTCCTCGGGTCGACGCCCTGGCGCTCGAACTCGTCGATGAGCGCGAGCATGTATGACGGCGTGACCATGATGATCGCGGGCTGGAAATCGCGGATCAGCTGTACCTGTCGCGGCGTCATCCCACCTGAAATCGGAACGACGGTGCAGCCGAGTCGCTCGGCGCCGTAGTGCGCACCGAGCCCTCCCGTGAAGAGTCCGTATCCGTATGCGACGTGCACGATGTCGCCGCGGCGACCACCGGCGGCGCGTATCGACCGCGCCATGAGATCTGCCCAGATGTCGAGATCGTCCTGCGTGTACCCCACCACCGTCGGCTGCCCTGTCGTGCCGCTGGACGCGTGCACGCGGCGCACCTCCGGCTGCGGCACCGCAAACATGCCGAACGGATAATGGTCGCGGAGATCGGCCTTGGTGGTGAAGGGGAATCTCGCGATGTCGGCAAGGCTTTCGCAGTCATCCGGGGTGACGCCCGCGGCATCGAACGCGCTGCGGTAATGGGGCACGTTCGTGTACGAGTGACGCAGCGACCAGCGCAACCGCTCGAGCTGGAGCGCGAGCAAGGCGTCCCGGCTCAGGCGTTCTCCCGCGTCGAGGAGCTCTGGCGGGGGCGCGGCGCCGAGGCGGCTCACAGGCTGTCCTTGCCGATGGTACGGCTGGTTCCACGAAACTCGGCGATGACGTCGTCGCCACGTCGCACGGTCACGTCATAGATCCCGGAGCGACCGAATCGAGTGCGTTCCACGGCTCGTGCTTCGAGCACGTCCCCCAGACGCGAGGGCGCGACAAAGGCGATGTCCACCGCGGCTGCGACGGTGAGCGGACCGTGGCTGTTGCACGCGCACGCGAACGCGGTGTCCGCGACTGCGAAGACAAATGCGCCGTGCGTGATGCCGTGTCCGTTCACCATGTCTGCGCGGATCGTCATGGTCGCCGTGGCTGCTCCCACGGAGACGTCGCGCACCTCGATACCGAGCGACCGCGACGCGGAGTCATCGGCCATCATCCGGGTCACCGACTCAGTCACGAACTCTCCCCATGCGCTCGACGCCGCTTCTGACGGCTCAGACCCGTAGTTTGGTGCGCTCGACTGCAGCGACAGCGTCGGGATTGCCACTGAGGGTGACGTGCGCCGTGGCCCTCCGGCCGCTCATGTAGAGGACGATCTCCGTTGCCGGTCCTGTGAGGGTTGCCATCGCTCCCGACCCGAAGCTTCGCTTCGCGCCGTCCGGGTTGACCAGCTCGATCCCGCAGGGGCGGATCGCGCGCGCGATCCGGCGTGCGCTGTATCCCGACATCCGCCACGACAGCGCTTCCAGGTCAGGCATCGCGGGACGTGGCTCACGTCCGTTGGCGCGGCGCACGTCCTCGTGGTGGATGAAGAATTCCAAGCCGTTGAGGACGTTGCGAAGGCGTGGGATGCGCCACGGGATCAGCGGTGCACCGGCGCGCAGACGCGCCACCACCGCGGGAAACCCCTTGGCTTTCTCGGCCGCCAGCTTTGCATCGGGCCAGCGGTGGAAGTGCTCGCGAAGCACCTGGTGCGCGGCAAGATCGGCGGTCGTCCATCCTTCGCACAGTGTCGGAGCGTCGGGCCCGACTTCGACGAACAGGTCGCAGATCTCACGACGCTCGCGAACGTCGATCGGTTCGGTCACTGCGGTGCGCGCACTGTTCGCACGTGCTCGGCAAAGAAGTCGAGAGTCCGTTGCCACGCGTCCGTCGCGGCTTCGGCGTCATACAGCTTGCCCGTGTCGTTGAAGAACGAGTGGCGCGCGCCCGGGTAGACCTTGATGTCGCGCGCGACGCCGATCTCGGCGAGATGCTTGTCGAGCCTGCGACCGGAGCGCGCGGTGAAGTCCTTGCCCGGGTAACTGCCCACGACAGGACACATGCGGCGGATCGCCTCAACGGGGCGCGGATTGGTGCCGTAGAAGGGCGCGATCGCGCGCAGGCGGCGGTCCCGGCGACCCCACGCGATTGCGAAGCCGCCGCCCATGCAAAACCCGATGGCACCCACGCGTTCTCCGTCGACCTCGGGCAACCCACTCAGATAGTCGAGCGAGGCAGCAAGGTCCTGGATCGATGCAGGCTCGCGACCGGTGAGCATCGACCGCATGAGTTGCGCCATGCAGACGGCCCGGCTGTGATCGGTGAAGAGGTCGACGGCAAGCGCCGCATAGCCCTCGCTCGCGAACCGCCTGGCGATGTCTCGGATGTTGGCGTTGAGACCGAATGCCTCGTGAATGACCACGACGCCGGGGTGCGGTCCGTCGCCGTCGGGCAACGCCAGGAGGCGCCGAAGGTGGAGCCTCGCGACGGGAAATGCACGTCTCGTGTTGCCGGTGGCGTCGTCACTGCTCCAGTGAGGTACGTGGCCGTGATACCCGGCCAGCCTACATGCTCGGACGGCGCGCCCGACTTCACCCGCACGCAGCGTATCCCTTGATGCAGGCGGTCGTTATATGCGTCGTATGTGGTACGCAAGATTCGACCCGCTGCGCACGGCGATCATCGCCGCAACGTGCTCGCTCGCCGTGGTGGCGTGCGGGAGCACCACGCCATCGCCCGCAACATCCGCGCCCACCAGCTCTTCGGCGCCGACTCCGACGGCGTCGTCATTGTCGGCCCCGGTGGCGACGCCGCCCGGTCCGACGCCGTGGCCCTTTCCCGGCCACCCCGAGAACTGCGGCTCCGTCGTCATCGCACAGGACGGCAACGTCTCACCGGCGGTGTGTCCGGACGGGCGCCCGAACGTGGGCGCGATCACCTTCTTCGCGAAGATTCCATCAAAGCTGTTGTCGCTGGGACCGGATGCCACGGCCACGGAGGTGATGAGCGCCGCCTGCGAGGATCTCAGTGCGCCGGCTCCGAATGCCGGGACGATTCCGCTCGTCACGACAGAGGCTTCACTGGCGTTTGCCGAGAACAACTGGAACTTCGGATCTGCGTCTTCCCCCGGGCAGATCAATCAGCAGATGGTCGCCGGGGCTTGCAGCTAGACGTCCTCGCTTTGCAGTTGAGGACTCGCTAGCCGTTCCGGTCGAGCTGCGACCACATCGATCTCGGGGTCAGCACCCAGACATCGACCGGTGGCGCTTGTGACTGCGAGTTCGACTTCGATGGCCCAAAGATCAGCAGGTCGTTGTCATCGGTGATCTCCGTCCCGCCGGCCGCCGGCAACGCAGTCGAGAACCTGGCCCACTCGGCGCCGTTCCAGACCCAGAACTCCGGCTGCGGCAGCGTCGATTCGCCACACGCGCACAGCACGAGGTGATGGGTCACCGGGTCCAGTTGCATGGTCGACCCGTTGACGGGCGCGACGGCCGGGGTGGGCACCAACCTCCACGTCGCGCCGGTCCACCGCCAGGTGGTGCTCGCCGCGCCGGTGGACGGCGGAGGGCCGACGCAGCAACCCACTGCAAGCAGCGACTTGCTCACGGGATCGAACGACATCGGGCTGTAGTCCGCGCCTGGTGGAAGCACAGCCCCTGACGGGTGGCTCCAGTGCGTGCCGGCCCAGATCCAGGTCTCCGCAGGGTTCGAGATGACCCCAGAGCTCGTGATCAAGATCATCTGTGTGGTCGCCGCGTCCCAGGCCATGTCCGACCCCTCACCGGGCGGTGGACCGCCTGCGCCGCTATCGAGATCATTCCAGGTGGTGCCGTCCCAAGCCCACGTGTCGTGGATGGGAGTGCCGTCCTCGAGCCGCCCCCCGAACATCACCACCGTCTTCGTCTGCGGGTCGTACGCGGCGGATGCGCCGAAGCGTCCCTCGGGGCTCGTTGCGGGATGCGCCAGCGTCCATCGAGAGCCGTTCCACAGCCAGGTGCTCGGGTAGTCGCCAACCCCACCGAAGAGGACGACCTCGTGGGTTGCGGGGTCATCGGCGACGGTGAAGCCCAGACCCGCCTGGGGCTCATTCGGAACAGGCGAGGGGGTAACCGGCTGCGGCCGGAACGGATCCGGCGCGTGCTGAGCGAGCGGCGCTGCCCTGTGTTGCGCGAGGGAGATCGCGATGCCGATCGCCCCCGCGACGGCGATCGCGGACAGCAACGCGATCACGGATCGCGCGTTCAAGCGGCGTCGGCCCCTCTCAATGGGCTCGTTCTCGATTCGACCTTGCATCGTTGGTGCAAGGGACAATGTGACACGCCCGATGCCCGTAGGAGGAGGCCTCATAACCGGCTCACAACCGAGGGAGATGGCCCCCGCCGCTACGATGCCCTTGGTGACCACCATGACCCCATCCACCGGCACGATCGATACGGATGCGCTCGTCACCACGTGGCGGGCGGCCAATTACCTGACCGTCGCGCAGATCTACCTCCAGGCGAACCCGCTGCTCCGCGAGCCCCTAGCGGCCGAGCACATCAAGCCCCGGCTGCTCGGCCATTGGGGAACGTCCCCGGCGTTGAGCCTGATCTACGTCCAGCTCAACCGTCTGATCCAGCAGCGCGACTGCGACGTGCTGTACGTCGCAGGCCCCGGGCATGGCGGTCCGGCCGTGGTCGCCAACGTGTATCTCGAAGGCACGTATTCGGAGATCTACCCGGAGGTCACGCGCGACGAGGCCGGCCTTCTCCGGCTGGTACGCCAGTTCTCCACACCGGGCGGCATTCCGAGTCATGTCAGCGTCCCAACTCCCGGTTCGATCCACGAGGGCGGCGAGCTGGGCTACGCGCTCGTGCACGCGTTCGGCGCAGTTTTTGACAACCCCGACTTGATCGCGGCGTGCGTGGTCGGCGACGGCGAGGCGGAGACCGGCCCGCTCGAAGGATCGTGGAAGGGCGTGAGCTTTCTCGATCCACGACGCGACGGGGCAGTGCTCCCGATCCTGCAGCTCAACGGCTACAAGATCAGCGGACCAACCGTTCTCGGGCGAGCTCACGAGCGCGACGTCATCGGGCTGCTCAGCGCGCACGGATACGACGTCCAGGTCGTCAGCGGTAACGACCCGCAGACCGTGCACGAGGAGTTCGCACGAACCCTCGACGGCTGCTACGACAGGATTCGCGAGATCCAGGCGACGGCGCGGCGTGGCGCAAGCGACGGCCGGCCCACGTGGCCCGCGATCGTTCTGCGGACGCCCAAGGGCTGGACCGGACCGAAGTTCGTCGACGGTCTCCCGGTGGAGGGAACGTTTCGCGCCCACCAGGTTCCGCTCGACAACGTGCGGACCAACCCGGAACACCTTGCGCAACTCGAGGAATGGATGCGCAGCTATCGACCCGAGGAACTGTTCGACAGCGGCGGCACTCCGGTCAGCGCGGTGACCGAAGTCATGCCCGAAGGAGACAAGCGCATGGGCGCAAGCGCCTATGCCAACGGCGGCAGGATCCTCCGCCCCCTGAAGCTGCCGGTGTTCACGGACTACGCAATGCCCGTCGACCCCGGAGTCACCGTCGCCGAGTCGACGCGCCGTCTCGGTGAGTGGATTCGCGACATCTACCGCGCCAACCCGGACAACTTTCGCCTCTTCTGTCCGGATGAGACCAACAGCAATCGCCTCGGCGCAGTCTTCGACATCGAGACCCGCTGCTTCGAGGAAGCCACCATCCCGATCGACGATCACGTCAGCGCCGGTGGACGCGTGATGGAGGTGCTGTCAGAGCACCTCTGCGAAGGTTGGCTCGAGGGCTACCTGCTGACCGGACGGCACGGGCTCTTCGCTACATACGAAGCCTTCGCGATGGTCTCCGCATCGATGACGGTCCAGCACGCAAAGTGGCTCGAGGCTGCCCGTGACCTGCGCTGGCGTGAGCCGGTCGCGTCGCTCAACGTGCTCCTGACTTCCACGTGCTGGCGCAATGACCACAACGGCTTCAGTCACCAGGGGCCGGGCCTCATCGACACCGTCATGGCGATGAGTGGCGACGTCGTCCGCGTGTATCTGCCTCCGGACGCCAACTGCCTGCTCTCCGTCGCCGACCACTGCTTCTCCAGCCGCAATTACGTCAACCTCATCGTGATCGACAAGCAGCCCGAACTGCAGTATCTGTCGATGGACGCGGCGATCGAGCACTGCGTACGTGGCGCGTCGGTGTGGGGCTGGGCGTCGAACCCCGGTGACGGCCGGCCGGACGTCGTGCTCGGGTGCGCCGGTGATATCCCGACGCTGGAAACACTCGGCGCCGCGGCCCTGCTTCGCCAGTACGTGCCTGACCTGCGCTTCCGGCTCGTCAACATCGTTGACCTCCTGGCGATGAGCCCGGCGCCGTTCCATCCGCATGCGCTCAGTGCCGAGACGTTCACCGAGCTCTTCACCGATGACACCGACGTGGTGATGGCGTTTCACGGCTATGCGCGGGCATTTCACCAGGTCGTGCACGGCCGCCCGAACGCTCCTCGGTTCCATGTTCGGGGATACAACGAACGTGGCACGACCACCACGCCGTTCGACATGGTGGTGCTCAATGAGATGAGCCGGTACCACCTCGTGATGGAGGCACTGCATCGGTCTCGGCGAACACCCGCCGGTGCTGACGATCTCAACAGGTTCTGTCGAGACCAGTTGCTTCGTCATCACGACTACGTTCGCGAACACTTCGAGGACATGCCCGAGATTCGCAACTGGCGCTGGCCCGGACCGAACGCGAATGGGACGCGCCCCGAAGCATCGGCCTGATCGATGCGCATTCTTGCGGTCAACGCAGGCTCGAGCAGCCTGAAGCTGAGTGTCATCGGCGAGAGCGACACAGTCGAAGAGGCGCAGGAGGTGGACGGCGACGCCGATCCCGTCAGCACGCTTGACGATTTCGCAGCGCGAGCCGGCGAGATCGACGCTGTCGCTCACCGCCTCGTGCATGGCGGAGCCGCCGTCCGGCATGCAACGCTCGTCGATGACGAGGTCCGCGAGCAGCTCGAAGCGGCTATCGAGCTGGCTCCGCTGCATCTCCCGCCGGCGCTGGCGCTCCTCGACGTCGCCCGCAAGTCGATCGACCGTCCACAGGTCGTGTGTCTCGACACCTCGTTCCACGCGCGCATCCCCACCTACGCCACAACGTATGCGGTCCCCGCGCACTGGCGAGAGTTCGGCATGCGGCGCTACGGCTTTCACGGCCTGTCCTACGCGTGGGCGAGCGGACGCAGCGCGGAGCTGCTCGGCAGACCGGTCGAGCAGCTGCAGGTCGTGATCACGCACATCGGGTCGGGAGTCTCCGCATGCGCCGTTCGCGAAGGTCGCAGCGTCGATACGAGCATGGGCTTCACGCCGCTCGAAGGCGCAGTGATGGCGACGCGGAGCGGGACAGTGGACCCGGGCGCGTTGCTCTGGCTCCAGGAACATCACGGCGTCTCGGTCGGTGCGATGACCCGCTCACTGGAACACGGCAGTGAACTCATGGGCCTCTGCGGCCAGTCCGACATGCGCGAGGTGGAACGCGAGGCTGCTGCCGGTGATGCGTCGTGCCTGCTGGCGCTCGACGTGTACGTGCACGTCCTGTGCCGCGTGATCGGCGGGCTCGCGGCATCGCTCGATCGGCTCGATGCGCTCGTGTTCACCGGCGGAGTCGGTGAGCACTCGGCCTTGATCCGTGGCCGCGTGTGCGCGCGGCTCGGTTTGTTCGGACTTCCGGAGACACTGCTCGCCGCCGACGGCGACGCAGTGATCGGGATTCCTGATCACCCACCTGCTGTCGTCGTGGTCACGGCACGCGAGGACGTGGAGATGGCGCGCGAATCGCGCCGGGTGCTCGCCGGCTACACGGCGACGCGGGTCTCCTCAGCAGACGCGGCGACGGACGCGATCGATTCCACCTGAGCTCGCGGCTTGTGGCTGATGAGCGTGCAGGCGACGCCGGACAGCAACGCCGTTGCGGCCGCGTACCACCACAGGTGGTGAAAGGCGGTGAGCGCGCCGGTGAGGCTGTGCGGCGTGCCGAGGATCACCACCAGCAACGCGATACCGAATGCGCCGCCGATCTGACGAGCTGTCTGATTCACCGCGCTTCCCACGGCGAAGCGATTCGGATGCAGGCTCGACACGGCTGCTGCGCTCAGCACCGGGAAGGTGAGTCCGATGCCCAGACCGATGATCAGCGTGCCGGGCAACCACACCGTGAGGTAGTCGTGCTGCAGACCGACACGTGTTGCGAACCACGTGAGCCCGAGGAAGAACACCGTGAAACCGACGAGCAGCACCCTGCGGAACCCAACGCGAGACGCCACCCGTCCCGCGGGTCCGGACACCACCGCGACCACGAGTGGACCCGGCGTGACGGCGAGACCCGCTTCCAGAATCGGGTAGTGCCACACGCTCGTGAGGAACAGGATGTTCCCCAGCAGCATCGCGAAGAACCCCATCGCGTAGAGGAACGTCGCGACATTGGCGACGCTGAATGATCGAGCCCTGAAAAGGGTGAGGTCCAGGACCGGTTCGGGATGGCGCGCAGACCGGTACAGGAAGCCCGCGCCGACGATCACCGCCCCGGCGAAGCATGCGAGGACCGGCGCTGAATCCCAGCCCCACGTGGGGCCTTCGGTGATGCCGAGGACCAATGCCGAAAGCGTCACTGCGATGAGCGCTGCACCGGCATAGTCCGGCGCCACTCCCGGAGTCCCGGCTCGCGAATTGACGAGCACTCGCCGTCCCGCAATCCAGGCAACAACACCGATCGGAACATTGACGAAGAAGGCCGATCGCCACCCACCGATGGTGATGAGCGCCGCTCCGAGCGACGGGCCGGTTGCAACGGCGAGCGCGCCGACGCCGCCCCAGAGGGCGACTACCTGCGAGCGGCGTTCGACAGGGAATGCCCCGAGAAGCAGGCTCAGCGAGGCCGGCAGCAGGGCGGCGGCGCCGAAGCCCTGGATGACGCGCCCCGCGATGAGCAGCGAGACCGAAGGAGCCAGCCCGCACAGCGCCGAGCCGATGGTGAAGACCGTGAGGCCCGCGATGAACACCCGCCGGCTGCCGAGCCGGTCCGCGGTGCGTCCCGCGATCACGAGAAGGGAGCCGAACACGATGCCGTAGCTGGTGATCACCCACGCGAGCGTCGCGCGCGGATCGCTCGGGAACGATCGTTCGAGCGCCGGGAAGGCGACGTTGACGATCGAGAGATCGAGTGACGCCATGAAAGCGCCGAGCGCGGTGACGATGAAGACGATGCGCCGGCGGATGACCGGTGCGGCGGGTGTCGAGGCGGCGTTCTGCTCGGCCACGGGCATCACTCTACGAGCTTGCGTTCTATTATGCAACTCACTATCCTGAAGCCATGGATCGCAAGAGCTTCAGCGGGATGGACTGCTCCGTCGCGCAGTGCCTCGAGGTCGTCGGCGAGTGGTGGAGCATGCTCATCGTCCGCGACGCGTTTCTCGGCGTGACCCGGTTCGACGACTTCCAGCGCCGCCTCGGCATCTCCCGGAACATCCTCAACGACCGGCTCAACACGCTCGTCGACGCAGGGGTGTTGACGCGAGTGCCGTACTCGGAACATCCACCGCGGCACGACTATCGCCTCACCGACAAGGGCCGCGATCTCTGGCCCGTGCTGACTGCGATGCGCCAATGGGGCGACCGCTACGCGGCGCCCGCCGGTCCTCCCCTTCGCGTGACGCACAAGGCATGCGGAGCGTTCACCGAAGCTGTGCTCGTGTGCTCATCGTGCGGCGAAGCGATCGAGTCGCGCGACGTCGAGGTGGTGCAGAGCCGTGGACACGAGCTCGCCGGCCTGATCTCCGGCCGCGCATAAGCGAGGGCAGACGACCTCGCGGTCCATGAGGCGAGGTCGGTAAGCTCCGGGCGTCATGGCGGATTGGGTGACCATCTCAGCGCTTGCGACAGCGGGCGGGACGCTCGTGCTCGCCGTCGCGACGTTCTCATCGGTGCGGTCGGCGAACCGAGCGGCACGCGCAGCGGAGCGATCGTTGCTTGCGGGATTGCGCCCGGTGCTGATGCCCTCGCGTCTGCAGGATCTGCCGCAGAAGGTCTCGTTCGCCGACCAGCACTGGGTGACCATCGACGGTGGTCATGCGGCGTTCGAAGTCGGTCCCGAAGCGATCTATCTCGTCATCGGGCTGCGCAATGCCGGCTCCGGTATCGCGGTCCTCCACGGCTGGTACTTCTATCCAGAGCGAGTGCTCACCGATCCGCCGAAGAGCGCTGATTTTCGCCGTCTCACGCGGGACATCTACGTTCCCGCCGGCGATACGGGCTTCTGGCAAGGCGCGTTTCGCGACCAGAACGAGCCGATCTTCGGCATCGCGCGTGCTGCGGCCACCGCTCGTCACAACGTGACGATCGACCTGCTCTACGGAGACCACGAGGGCGGGCAGCGGATGATCAGCAGGTTCATGCTCACCGCAACGCCCAATGGGTCGTGGCTCGCGATCGTCGGGCGCCACTGGAACCTGGACCGTCCTCAACCTCGCTGACGGCATTGCGTTGCGACACACACCTGTCGCCGGCGGCGGTCAGAGTTGCTCCTATGCCCTACACGACAGACGACGCCTGCGCCTACATCGCCAAGGTCCGCTGGCAGTTCGCGAAGACGATGCCCCAGTGGCCCCACGAGTACACGGTGCTGCAGTGGCGGACTGACCTGGAGCCCGAGTTCCGAGCGTTCGTCGCGCTCATCCGCAGCGCGGGGATCGTCAAGCCGTGGCCTCGCGATTCGAGCAATCCTCGGTACCACCACACCTATCTCGAGCTGGGTGAATGGGAGTACTGGACGATGGGTGAGCCCGTTGACGAGACCACCCTCATCAACCGCGCCCTATTGCCGGGGGTCCGTCTCGGCGTCGACGTTCTGGCCACGAGTGAGGAAGAGCGCGAGCGCTAACACGAGGATGACGCCGGCGTTGGTCCCAAGTTCGAACAACGACTGCGTGATCGATCCACCGCTCGGGCTTGCGGAGAGAGTCAGCCGCGTCGAGACGGCCAGAATGTCTCGAACCGCTGCGATGATGCCGATCACGAGGAAGGGTCGAAACGGAAACCCCCACCCTTCGAGATGTGTCAGGACAGTCCGCATGATGTCGATGAGGATGATCACCACGAGCACGCCGTCCACGGCGCTGATCAATGGGGTCGGGTAGTTGTTGAGAGACGTCACGAAATCGATAAAGCTCTTGACCAGCACGATCGCCGCAAGCACGAGCAACACGATGGCGACGCCGTACTGAACGAGATCGATCAACGCCCGCAGCGGCGTTCCACGGCGTATTTCCGGCCAGGACAGCATGCCGCCTCCGCCCGATGTTCTCGCCTCGGGTGGTTGCGTCCCGCGGACCGGCTCCGGCGTGTCAGACATGAAGTGCGTTGCAGTGTAAGGCCGTGTCGGTCTTCGAGGGACCGTCGTCGTCGATTAACGGCAAGAGACACGCCCCGCGCGGGACGTGTCTCTGAACAAGCCTTGGTTCGGGGAGGACCTCCCCGTCAGTAGTAGTGGCGCCGGCCACCCAGTGCGTGCCCAGCACTTCCCATGAGCTCGAGGACGAGCCCGATGACGATCAGCACGACGCCGATGGTGACCAGGATCGGTAGCGCTGCCACCAATCCGATGATCAGCAGGATGATGCCCAGAATGATCACGCCTCGACTCCTTGTGTTGCGAATTTGACAGTGCTTTCAGTGGTGGTGGCGACGGCCACCGTCAGATCGGTCGGTTGTCGATTGGCGTCCCGCGGGAGTTGACCACAGGTGTCCCGTCGCGCCTCCAGGCGTTCGGGCCTCCCCAGGACGACCAGAAGATGAGCGACAGCACCACGCCGAATCCACCGGCGGCCATCAGGATGATCCCGACCGTATGCAGATCGATCCCGGTCGTGGCGACGTGGACCGCAAAGGTCAGCACGGCTCCGATGGCGATCAGGAAGATGCCTACTCCGATGCCCATTGATCTACCTCCTTGTTTCTCGCTGGCTTGCGTCAGATAGCTTGCCATAGAGGCTGTATCTGAATCTTACAGCGAGACTATCATATAGGTACCAGAAAGGGAAGGTCGATCCTCGGCCGGTTCGGCGACGCGGGCGAGGGCCGTGAACTCACGCTGAACTGCGTCCGAGGCCCTGGCTTCTTCTGCAGGAGCACACGTCTGATACCGTAACGCGGATAAAACCTGCTAGTTCTACTAGTAGATTAGATGCTCGTGCCCTTCCCGCGCGAGCCCACGGGAACAAGGACGCATGATCCTCGAGAGCGTCATCTTTTTCGCCCTCCTCCTCGCCGCAACGCTGATCGTCGCGATGCTGCCGGCGGCCATGACCGCGCGGGCGTGGCTCGGTCTTCCGTTCTGCGCGATCGCCCTGGCCGGGGCGGGCGCCGCGTTCCTCGAGATCGAGCACGACGAGCCGGGGATGACCTCGCTTGGGATCGCGGCGATCCTCCTGATCGTCGTCATGCGCGTCATCCAACCGCGGTGGAGTTGGGTCGGTGCGCAGCTGTTCCTGGCCGTCACGGCCGCCGCGACCTGCTACCTCACGTATGCCGCGGTGCAGACGTTCTTCGACGGACTCCCGATCGGCGCGCTGCTCGCATCGATCGTTCTGCTCGTCTTCGAGATCCTTGCCCTTGCGCTGTCGGTGTCCTTCACCTTCGAGATCTGCGACGTCCTCTCCCGACGCGAACGCCGCCGGGTGCCTCCGCCGCTCACGCGCGAGCCGTGGGTCGCCCTGCAGGTGCCGACGTACAACGAGCCCGTCGAGGTGGTCCGACCCACCCTCGAATCACTCGCGCAGATCGACTACCCCCATCTGATCGTCCAGGTCGTCGACAACAACACCACCGACCCGGCGCTCTGGAAACCCATCGAGGAACTCTGCGCGCAACTCGGGCCACGCTTCACGTTCGTTCACCTCGAGAACTGGCCGGGATACAAGGCTGGTGCGCTCAACGAAGCGACGCCGCGGCTCCCTGCCGAAGTCGAGATCCTCGGCATCGTCGATGCCGATTACCAGGTGCATCCCCAGTGGCTGCGCAACACGATCGGGTACTTCGACGACCCGACCGTCGCGTTCATGCAGACGTCGCAGCACTATCGCGACTGGCGCGACAACACGTATCTGCGCGGCCTCTTCTACAGCTTCAGATACTTCTTCGACATCACAATGATCGCGCGCAGCCATCGCAACGCGATCATCTTCTGCGGCACCATGGGGCTCATCCGCCGCTCGGCATTCAGCGAGATCGGCGGTTGGAACCAGGAGTGCATCACCGAGGATGCCGAGGCGTCGTTGCGCATGCTCGGCGCCGGGTATCGCGGCGTGTATGACCCGGCCGCGTATGGGCAGGGGTTGATGCCGCTTGACTTCGACGGCCTCAAGAAGCAGCGGTTCCGTTGGGCCCTCGGCGGTATTCAGATCCTCAAGTTCCACTGGCGCGATATGCTTCCTTTCGCTCGGCACCGGATGCGACTCACCCTCGCGCAGCGCATCCACTACCTCCTGGGCAGCGTGCAGTGGTTCGCTGAAGTGCTCACCGCCACATTCACCGTGTTGCTGCTCGCGACGGCACTCGCGGCGTCCCTCCACGAGCGGCTCCCGGTGCGTCAGCTCACGGGAGCGGTGCTCGTGGTGCCGCTGGCATTCGCAGCAACGGGGATGCTGCGGGCGATCTGGGCGCTCCGCCGCGCCTGCCATGCAAGCACGCGGGATGCGATCAACGCATTGCGAGTCTGGTTCGCCCTGTCCTGGGTGGTCACGCTCGCGTGCGTCCGTGGTCTTCTGCAGAAGCACGCGGAATTCCTTCGCACCGCGAAGAGCAAGGACGGACGCTCGCTGCTGAGCGCGATGCGCTCGTCGCGCGCGGAGACGCTGCTCACCATCGCGGGCGTCGCGGGCGCAGCCGCGATGTTGGTACGCTCGCCGAGCGCAGCGACGATCGTGCTCGCGCTGCTGCTCGTCTTCGAGGCGTTCGTGTATTCCAACGCGCCATGGGCGAGTCTCGCCGCCGAGGGCATCATCCTCACGCCGGAGCGCCGTGCGTATGCCCGGTCGCCGCAGAACACCGGCGACAGGCCGGAACGCAGCCGGCCCGTCGCCCTACCGCTCGCGCTCACCGGACTCGCTGCTGCTGCAGTCGTAGGGGCGCTCGTGATCGCCGCACCGAGCACCAATGCACCGTTTGGCGGGCCGCAGACCGACCTGCCCAGCATTGGCAAGATCGTCCCGGACCTCAAGCTCGGGCCGCTGCCCGATGTGACCCCGTCGCCATCGGCGTCGCCGAGCGCAACCCCCAGTGCGCAGCCGAGCCCGTCGGCGTCGCCGAGCCCCTCGACGCAGCCTTCACCGACTCCATCCCCCACCGCACCGCCAACGGCACCCAGCAGCCCGAGCCCGGCGCCCACTCCCACACCGGCGCCAACTGCGGGCTGACGATCGCCTAATGCAGTCGCACGCTGCCGGTGAGGTACGTGTCGCAGCTGCGGGCCGCCGCGCGTCCGTCGGCGATTGCCCACACGATCAGTGACGCGCCGCGCACCGCGTCGCCGGCTGCGAACACACCGGACTGCGTGCACGCAAAGGCATCGTCGACGGCGAGGTTGCCCGCGTTGTCAAACGTCACCGACAGGTCGTCGAGCAGGCCGGAGCGGGTGGCGCCGTCGTAGCCGATCGCGATGAGCACGAGGTCGGCTTCCAGGGCCACGTCTTCACCGGGAAGCGCGACGAAGCTGCGCCGCCCGTCCTCCCGCCGCGCCTCAACACGAGCAGCGCGAACCCGTTGCACGGCGCCGTTCTCGCCATCGAAGCTCGTGACCATCAGACCGAACTCGCGCGAGCCGCCCTCGTCGTGGGCGGGATAGGTCCTGAGGATCAACGGCCACTGCGGCCACGGGTTGTCCCCGGGCCGTGTGTCCGGCGGTTGCGCGTAGATGTACAGCTGCTGCACGTCAGTGCACTGCTCACGGATGACGTTGCCGAGACAGTCGGCGCCCGTATCGCCGCCGCCGATGATCACGACGTTACGACCGCGCGCGCTGATCTCGGGAACCGCATGGACGCGATCGCCCGCAACCCTGCGGTTCTGCTGCACCAGGTAGTCCATCGCGAAGTGCACGCCCGTCAGTCCACGACCCGGCACCGCGACATCGCGAGGCCGATCGGCGCCGACGGCGAGCACGACTGCATCGAAACGCTCCCGCAATTGCGCCGCGGTGACGTCGACACCGATGTCGTAGCCGGTCTCGAACGTGATCCCCTCTGCCTCGAGCAGGTCGACGCGGCGGTCGAGCACCCACTTCTCCATCTTGAAATCGGGGATGCCGTAGCGAAGGAGCCCACCGATCCGGTCCGAGCGCTCAAACACGGTGACTCGGTGTCCGGCGCGATTGAGCTGCTGCGCGGCCGCGAGTCCGGCAGGCCCGGAACCAACGACCGCAACACGACGTCCGGTCCGATGCGACGGCGGCTCGGCACGGATCCATCCTTCATCGAACGCGCGGTCGATGATCGACTGCTCGATCTGCTTGATCGCGACCGGGTCATCGTTGATGGCGAGCACGCAGGCGGGCTCGCATGGCGCCGGACAGAGACGCCCGGTGAACTCCGGGAAGTTGTTGGTGGCGTGGAGGCGTTCGACGGCTGCCTTCCAGTCGTCGCGATACACGAGATCGTTCCACTCCGGGATGAGGTTGCCGAGCGGGCAGCCGCTGTGACAGAACGCGACGCCGCAGTCCATGCACCGTGACCCCTGCTCGCGCAGCACCTGCACCGGAAGCGGGAGGTACACCTCACGGTAGTCGGCGACCCGTTCCGACACCGGTCGTTTGTGGGCGGTGTGGCGGGTGTGCTCGAGGAAGCCGGTCCGCGCCCCCATCAGCCCACCAACTCGAGTTGTGCGCGAAGCGCACGGCGGTACTCCTCGGGCATCACCTTGACGAAGCGCTCGCGCTCCTGCGGCCACGCACGAAGCAGCCGCTTCGCAACGGCGCTCCCGGTGAGGGCGACGTGGCGCTCGAGGAGTCCGTGCACGAACTCGCCGTCACTGACACCGAGTGGCTCGAGCGCAACGGATGCGCGATTGCAGCGCTCGGCAAAGGTGTGCTCCTCGTCGAGCACATACGCGACGCCTCCGCTCATGCCGGCTGCGAAATTCCGCCCCGTCGCGCCGAGCACGACCACGGCACCTCCAGTCATGTACTCGCAGCCGTGGTCGCCGACACCTTCGACCACCGCGACCGCACCCGAGTTGCGCACGCAGAAGCGCTCGCCGGCGACACCGCGGATGAACGCTTCGCCGGACGTCGCCCCGTACAGCGCGACGTTGCCGATGATGATGTTGTCCTCGGCGCGGCGCGTCGCGCGCTCCGGTGGCACGATGACGAGCCGGCCGCCGGAGAGTCCCTTGCCGACGTAGTCGTTCGCCTCGCCGCGGAGAGTCAGCGTCACACCGTTCGCAAGCCAGGCGCCGAACGATTGTCCGGCCGCGCCGTCCAAGTCCACGGCGATCGTGTCATCGGGAAGGCCGGCCGCTCCGCGGCGGCGTGCGATCTCACCGCTCAGCATGGCGCCGACACAGCGATGCACGTTGCGCACCGGCATCCGGATGCGCACCGGTTCGGCGGCGTCGAGCGAGGCCCGGCAGCGCGCGATGAGCTCGTTATCGAGCATGTCACCGAGATCCGCAGTCTGATGCGTGCTGTGGCGGCGATCTTCCGGGACATCCACGGGGGGCACCATCAGCAACGGCTGCAAGTCGAGCCCGCGTGCTTTCCAGTGGTCCACGGCCGGATTGGTGACGATGAGATCAACGCGGCCGATCATGTCCTCGAAACGCCGGAAGCCGAGCCGTGACATCCAGCGACGCACGTCTTCCGCTAGAAAGAGCATGAACGCGACGACGTGCTCCGGCCGTCCCGCGAACCGGGAACGCAGGACGGGGTCCTGGGTCGCAATCCCAACCGGGCAGGTGTTGAGATGGCAGACGCGCATCATCACGCAGCCTGCTGCGATGAGCGGTGCCGTCGCAAACGCGAACTCGTCGGCGCCGAGGAGCGCACCCACCACAACATCCCGGCCCGTCTTCATCTGACCGTCCGCGAGGAGCGTGACGCGGCTGCGCAGACGCTGCGCGGTGAGCACCTGCTGCGCCTCCGCGAGCCCGAGTTCCCACGGCACGCCGGCGTGCTTGATCGCCGTCAGCGGTGAAGCCCCGGTACCACCTTCGTAGCCGGCGATGACGATGTGGTCCGCGCGCGCCTTGGCAACGCCTGCAGCAACAGTCCCGACGCCCGCCTCCGCAACGAGCTTGACGCTGATCCGTGCCTCAGGGTTGACGCAGCGCAGGTCCCAGATGAGCTGGGCGAGGTCCTCGATCGAGTAGATGTCGTGATGCGGCGGCGGCGAGATGAGCCCGACGCCCGGTGTGGAGTGGCGCAGCCGCGCGATCGCGTCGTCGACCTTGGCGCCGGGGAGCTGCCCTCCCTCGCCCGGCTTGGCACCCTGGGCGATCTTGATCTGCAGTTCGTCCGCATTGACGAGGTAATGCGCGGTGACTCCGAAACGAGCCGACGCAACCTGCTTGATCGCGCTCCTTCGCCAGTCGCCGTTTGCGTCCGGCTCGAACCGCGAGGAATCCTCGCCACCCTCACCCGTGTTGGATCGCGCGCCGATGCGATTCATCGCGATCGCGAGGAGCTCGTGCACCTCCTTGCTCAACGAGCCGTGCGACATCCCGCCCGTCGAAAAGCGGCGGACGATGTCGAGTGCAGGCTCGACCTCATCCAGCGGCACAGGCTCTGTCGCCTCCTGGAGCACGAACAGACCGCGCAGGTTCTTCAGCGCGCGCGACTCGTCGTCGGCGAGCGCGACGTAGTGGCGGAACGCCACCTCATCGTTGGCCTTGACGGCGTGCTGCAGGGCGCCGATCACCTCCGGGTTCCACTGGTGCAGCTCGCCCTCGCGGCGCCACCGATACTCGCCGCGATCCTCGAGGGTTGGCGGGGTGATCCGCACGTCGGGAAAAGCCCGCTGATGGCGCGCGATCGCCTCCGCAGCGATGACGTCCATCCCGATGCCCCCGATCCGCGACGCGGTGTTCGGGAAGTATCGGTCAATGACGGCACGATCGATGCCGAGGCACTCGAAGATCTGCGCGCTGCAGTACGACTGGATCGTCGAGATACCCATGCGGGCGATCGTCTTGCGCAGCCCCTTGACGAGTGCCTGCACGTAGAGCTCCTCGGCACGGGCGGCGTCGACCGTCGGCGGCATCATCTCGCGACGGGCGATGTCGGCGATCGTCTCGAAGGCTAAGTACGGGTTCACTGCCTCGGCGCCGTACCCGATCAGGAGTGCGAGATGCATCACCTCGCGCGCCTCGCCCGTTTCGATGACAAGCCCGACGCCGGTGCGTGTCTGCTCGCGCACCAGGTGGTGGTGCACGGCAGCGGTTGCGAGCAGTGAGGGGATCGGCACGTGCGACGCATCGATGTGCCGGTCGCTGAGGATCAGCACGGTCGCGCCCGCCTCGATCTGTTGCGACGCCAGGCGGCAGATGCGCTCGATGCCTGCGATCAACCCGGCGGCACCGGCGTCGCGGTGGAAGACCATCGAGATCGTCTCCGCGGGGAACTGCCGCTGCGTAACGTGACGCAGCTTCTCGAGGTCGTGGTTGGTGAGGACGGGATGCGGCATCTCGAGCCGCTTCGCCTGCGCCGGCCCCTGCTCGAGGAGGTTGCCTCCGGCGCCGAGCGTCGTGACGAGCGACATCACCGCCTGCTCACGGATGGGATCGATCGGCGGGTTGGTGACCTGCGCGAAGAGTTGCTTGAAATAGTTGAAGAGCGGAAGCGGGCGCTCGCTCAGCACCGCAAGCGGCGTGTCGTTGCCCATGGATCCGACCGCTTCCTCGCCGGTCTCGCCCATCGGCTCCAGCAGGATCTCGACGTCCTCGATGCTGTACCCGAACGCCTGCTGACGCACCAGCAACGTGCCGGGGTCCGGCGCCGGTACGTGATCCGGGGGATCGAGCTCGTCGAGATGCACCGTGCCCTCGCGGATCCACTCGCTGTAGGGGTGTGCGGCGCTGAGTCCCTTCTTGACGGCGGCGTCATCGAGAATCCGGCCTGCCGCGGTGTCGACGAGCAGGAGCCGTCCCGGCTCGAGCCGCCACTTGCGCGCGATCCGCTCCTCGGGGAGATCGAGCACCCCTGCCTCCGACGCCATCACAACGAGGCCGTCCTCGGTCACGAGATACCGGGCCGGTCGTAACCCGTTGCGATCGAGGGTCGCGCCGATCACGCGGCCATCGGTGAACGCGATCGCGGCAGGTCCGTCCCAGGGCTCGAGGAGCGAGCTGTGAAACTCGTAGAAGGCGCGACGCTCGTCATCCATCAGCGGGTTCTGGTGCCACGCCTCGGGGATCATCATCATCACCGCGTGGTCGATCGAGCGACCGGACATCGCAAGCAACTCGAGCGCGTTGTCGAATTGCGAGGAGTCCGATCCGGTCTCATCGAGCACGGGCATGAGCTTCGCGATGTCATCGCCGAAATGCGGGCTGCGAAACCGCGACTGACGGGCGCGCATCCAGTTGACGTTGCCGCGCAACGTGTTGATCTCGCCGTTGTGCGCCGACAGCCGGAACGGCTGCGCCAGATCCCAGCGCGGAAGCACGTTCGTCGAGAAGCGCGCGTGCACGAGTGCCAGCGCCGAGGTCACGCGCTCGTCGACGAGGTCCGGGTAAAAGCCCGCAAGCTGCGCCGCGGTGAGCATTCCCTTGTAGACGACGGTGCGGCTCGAGAAGCTCGCCCAGTGCATTCGATGGCGGCCGATGCCCGCTGCCAGCGCATCGCGCTCGATGACACGCCGAAGGACCAGAAGGCGTCCCTCGAGCGCCGACCCGTCGAGGCCGATTGCGGCGACGAAGAGCTGACGAAGGCACGGGAGCGCCCGGCGCGCCGATCGGCCGACTGCATCGGCAACCACGGGCACATCGCGCCATCCGAGCAGACGGAGTCCCTCGGCCCGGCAGGCCCGAAGCGTGATCTCCTCGCAGAGCGCTCGCTCGTCCGGGTCCTGGGGCAGCATCGCCATCCCGACGCCGTAGGACCCGGGTGCCGGGAGCGGGAGCCCGGTCGCCTCACGGAGGAAGGCATCGGGAACCTGGATGAGAATCCCTGCCCCGTCGCCGCTGTCGGGCTCGGCGCCCGAGGCCCCGCGGTGGCCGAGATTGACGAGCGCCTGAACTCCCTGCTCGACCACCGAATGCGCAGGACCGCCGGCGATCCGGGCAACGAAGGCGACGCCGCAGGCGTCATGTTCGACGGCAGGGTCAGACAAACCTCGATGCAGGGGCTGTCCGCTCAACTCTTCGCCGATACGTGCGTAGCCTGACATGCTCGAGCGGTCAGATCAAGTTACGGGTCCGCGACCCCGGTGCTGTGCTAGGGTTTGAGGAAATGGCGACAACTGCGCGTCGATACTTTGGCCCGCCAGCCGTAAGGCTGCCGGGGGTCTTCTAACCCGACCGCGCAGTTTTCACCAGGGCTGGTTCATCAGAGATGGGTCAGCCCCGGATCCCGTGTGGTGGCCCATCACCACACGGAGGTGCCATACAGTGCCCATCGAGCCGCTGCTGATCAGCGCGACCCGACGACACGACACACATCAGGTGCGCATCGGCGCCGTTGCGATCGGCGGTGACACGGTGCCCGTCATCGCCGGCCCGTGCGCTGTCGAGGATGGCTACGTCGCTCACGCGGTTGCGGCGCAACGAGCTGGTGCATCGGCGCTGCGCGGTTGCGTCCTGAAACCTCGCACCCGGCCCGGCTCGTTCCAGGGCCTTGGTATCTCCGGGCTGCCACTGCTCGACGAGGCACGGCGCATCACAGACCTGCCGGTCATCGCAGAGCCGCTCGACGCCGACGACATCGAGCTGCTGCGCCACCATGTCGACGCCCTGATGATCGGTGCACGGTCGATGCACAACACGCCGCTGTTGCGAGCGGCAGGACAGAGCGGCATGCCGGTGATCCTCAAGCGCGGGATGTCGGCCACGTACGAGGAGTGGCTTGCCGCCGCGGACTACGTCACCACCGAGGGCGATCGCCAGGTCGTGCTGTGCGAGCGCGGTATCCGCACGTTCGAGACTGCCACGCGGAACACACTGGACGTGAGCGCGATCGCGGTGCTTCGCGACATGACCGATCTCCCCATCGCGGTGGATCCGAGCCACGCCGCAGGCAACGCCGCGTGGGTTCCGTCGCTTGCCGTGGCCGCCCTGGCCGCCGGCGCGGACGCGCTGCTCATCGAGTGTCATCCGGATCCTGCGGCATCGCTGTGCGACGCCGCGCAGGCCATCACGCCAGAGGTGCTCGGCCGGATCGTGCAGACCGCCCGGGCACTGTGCGCGATGACTCGACCTGCGGTCGCGGATTCGGTCGAGGAGTGTCGCGACGTGATCGATACCATCGACGACGCGGTGTTCCGGCTGCTCGAGTACCGTGCTGCGACGGTGGAAGCGGTGCAGCAGCGCAAGCTGGCCGCGTTGCTGCCCGAGCGTGACGCCGTGCGCGAGCACGAAATCGTGGAACGATTGTCGCGGCGCGCACCACGGCTTGGTGAGCAACGCGTCGACCGGCTCGTCCACGCGATCATCGACGAGTGCCTCGACGCGGTGCCGAACGCTGCGGCAGTCGCTTGAAGAGGAAAGCGGCCGATTCGGAGTTCTCATCAACTGCCATCGAGCGCAGCAGCCCCACTGCACCCGGCCGAACTGGTTGATCGATGACCTGCTGCCGTGAGCAGCCGGTCATACTCGTTGGTGACCCATCGGCCCCGGGAAAGGGTTGCGGGCAGTGAGGCGAGCATCAGTGGCCACGGCAACGCGACCTCCTCTTTCTGGAATCGACACACGGTCGCAGTCGCCCCGCGCGGGGAGGCGGATCGGACCCGTTGCGGAGCCCACCCTGGTCGAACTCTTCCTACGCCAGGCCGCGTCACGTGGAGACAAGCCGGCGATGTTCCACCGGGAGGGCGATCGGTGGGAGTCCATCGGTTGGGACGAGTACGCTGCGCAGGCTCGCCGCCTGGCAGCATTCTTCATGAGCCTCGGACTGCAGCCGGGCCAGCACGTCGCGATCTGGTCCTTCAATCGCCCGGAGTTCGTCATCACGAGCACCGGAACCCTGCTCGCCGGGGCCTCCACGGCGCCGCTCTACCAGACACTGAGCGCCGAGGAGGCGGCCTACGTCCTCGCGCACTCTGACGCGCCCATCGCGGTGGTCGAGAACCAGGCACTGCTCACTCGAGTGCTCGAGATACGCGATCGCCTTCCTGGGCTGCGCTGCGTCGTCCTCATGGAAGGCGACGCCCCTGCCGGAGACGAGACCCTCGTCATCTCCTGGGCGCAGGCGATGCAGCGCGGCACTGCTTCTCTGGCGACAATCGCCGGCGATCTGGACACACGCAGTAGTGCTGTGGCAGCGGACGACGTCGCGACCCTCGTGTATACGAGTGGAACGACGGGGCCACCCAAGGCGGTCATGGCGACACACAGGAACCTGATCGCGGCGATCAATGCCCTGGGACCCATCGTTGACCTCTCGGCGGATGACCGGGTCCTGAGCTACCTGCCCCTGGCCCACATCCTCGAACGCCTCAACAGCGAGATACGCCTGTATTGCGCGGGCAACCCGCTCTGGTTCGCGGCATCGATCGCCGAGATGCCCGCTGAGATCCGGGACCTGCGGCCAACCTGCTTTGTCGGAGTCCCTCGAGTGTGGGAGAAGATGGCCGCCACCATCGACTCCACCATCGATGCCCTGCCGGGGCCACGGCGCCGGATCGCACGCTGGGCGATCGCCGTCGGCGAGCAGGCTGTCGATCGCGGCCAGCGTGGGGTGCCGTCGTCGCGGGTGCAGATGATGCGTCACCGGTTCGCTGATCGCCTCGTGCTTCGACACATTCGCGAGGAGACAGGACTTGATCAGGCGCACACGCTCATCACCGGGGCAGCGCCGATCTCGCCCCACGTTCTGCGGTTTTTTCACGCCCTCGGTCTGGAGATCCTCGAGGGCTACGGGATGAGCGAGAACATGACCGTGACCAGCGTCAATCGACGCGGGCACGCTCGCCTCGGCTCAGTCGGACAGGTCATCCCCGGGGTCGAAGTGCGCATCGCCGATGACGGCGAGATCTGCATGCGCGGCGATGTGTTGTTCGCCGGCTATTACAAGGATCCGCAGGCGACTGCCGAAGCGGTGGTCGACGGCTGGCTGCACACCGGGGACATCGGCGAGCTCGACGCGGATGGGTATCTGCGGATCACGGATCGAAAGAAGGATCTGATCATCACCGCGGGCGGGAAGAATGTCTCGCCCTCCAACATCGAGGACGAGTTGCGCAGCGAGCTGATCGCGAATCCGGTGGTGATCGGCGACGGGCGCCCGTACCTCGTCGCCCTCCTCACGCTCGATATGTCGGGTCTCGAGTCCTTCGCCGACCGGCACGGCCTGATCGAGAAGGCCGACGAGCTACTCCGGCATCCGAAAGTCCTCGAAGCGGTGGGACGGCGTGTGGACGCGGTCAACACGAACCTCGCGAACGTCGAGAAGATCCGGCGCTGGCTGCTGCTGCCTCGAGAGTTTGTGGTTGGTGTCGAGCTGACACCGACCTTTAAAGTGCGGCGCAAAGTCGTGGCCGAGCATTTCGCGGTCGACATCGAACGCCTCTACTCGAAACAGGACGACGCCAATCGTCCGGGCGGCGACGGCGCGTAGCCACCTGGCCTAGCGGCGCTCGAGGATCCCTCGAATGAACGCTGCCTGTCCCGCATGCGTCACATCGTCGTTGATGACGCTCACCAGGCGCACGCCCAGGGTGACCGGCGGATCCCAGCGCTCGTCGACGACCCGATCGAAGTCCGCATCCGTGAGTTCCGCGATGTACGCCAGGGTCGCGACATGGACGGCGTCGTAGTACTCACGGAGCTCCTCGGCATCGACGGTCGCGGACGCGACCTGATCCGAGGTGTGCCCATACCCGTGGTCGAGACGGTCGAACGGAAGTCCAAATCGATCCACCCAGCCGCCCGACGTCCAGACCTGTTCGGCCCCTGCCACGCCGGCCACATGGTCGTCCTGGATGCGAGTGAGATGCCAGATCAGCCATCCGATCGAGTTCGCGTCGCGATCGAGCCGCGTAGAGAGTTCCTCTGGGCTCAGGCCGTCCGTGACGCGATGGACGACGTCGCGAATCCGCCCGAACGCGTCCGCGAGCAACTCAGCGCTTGTCATCGAGTACCTCCTTGGGCGTGATGCGGGCTGCGAGGCCTCACTGACCCGGAGCCTTCGTCCATCATGAAGATATGAGCGATCATCCCGAAGACCTGCCCTGGAATGACGCACCCGCCGATTCCGACGCGCCGCTCGGGAGCGGCGAGCCCGACCCAGCGGAGGTGAGCGGCGACGAGGACGACCCGGCACGCCGTGACGCGTCGCTGGCGGGACGCTTGCACGATGTCGACGAATACCGTCGCGATACGCTCGATGAGCGCCTCAGCGAAGAGGAGCCTGATCGGACCTCGCTTGCCGAACAGGATGAGGCGGGCGAACTCCAGGGTCCGGAGTCGGGTGACGATGACATTGCGCTCGTGCGTGGTGAGCGCGACCTCTCGGACACACCGGACGATGACGACGAATCCGCGGAGGACGCCGCCGTCCACGTGATCCCCGACTGAGGGATGTAGCAACGTCGACGATCCCGCGCCGAACGTCACTGATGCGCAACGTCCGTCGCACCGTCACCGACCAGGCCGCTCGCCCGAAACCGCGCCGACCGGTGTCTCGCCAGGAGCATAGACGCGCGATTAAGTCACGAAGTGCCGATTCCGGCCCGCGGACAGGGAGAACCCCTCGGGCAATCCGTCGCTGACGTCGAGGATCAGTTGCGTGTGCTGCCAGACGGCGAATTGGCGGTGGTCCATGTAGAAGGGACAGCCACCCACGTTGCCGAGCAGGATGTCGTGATCGCTCACCACGAATTCGCCGAGATCGAAGCAGATCGGGAGGCTGCCATCGCAGCAACCTCCCGACTGGAAGAACATCAGCCGTCCCCGTTCCGCAACCAGGTCGCTGATCGCCTCGAGGGCGGCCGAGGTGGCGACCACACGCGCGGGGGACACTGCCGTGGCGGTGTGGTCGCTCACCTTGCCTCGAGCCTCTAGAAGAAGCCCAGCGCCTTGGCGCTGTAGCTCACGAGGAGGTTCTTGGTCTGCGAGTAGTGCTCCAGCATCATCTGGTGGTTCTCGCGTCCCACACCCGAGATCTTGTAGCCACCAAACGCAGCGCCGGCAGGATACAGGTGGTAGCAGTTGGTCCAGACCCGGCCTGCCTTGATCGCCCGGCCCATCCGGTATGCACGGCTGCCGTCGCGCGTCCACACTCCGGCCCCCAGGCCATAGAGGGTGTCGTTGGCGATCTCGATGGCTTCAGCCTCGTCCTTGAAGGTCGTGACTGCAAGCACCGGTCCGAAGATCTCCTCCTGGAAGACGCGCATCTTGTTGTTGCCCTGCAACACCGTGGGCTCGAAGTAGTACCCACCTGCCAGGTCCTCGCTCACCGCGGCGCGCTTGCCGCCGATCAGGCACTGCGCGCCTTCATCGCGGCCGATCTTCACGTACAACTCGATCTTCTCGAGCTGCTGCGCGGAGTTCTGCGCGCCGACCATGGTGCTCACGTCGAGCGGGTTGCCCTGCTTGATCGCCCGGATGCGGGCGAGGCAACGGTCCATGAACCGTTCGTAGATGGACTCCTGGATCAGTGCCCTGGAAGGACAGGTGCAGACTTCGCCCTTGTTGAAGGCGTAGAGAACGAGCCCCTCGATCGCCTTGTCGAGAAAGTCGTCATCCGCGTCCATCACGTCTTCGAAGAAGACGTTCGGCGACTTGCCACCCAGCTCAACGGTGGATGGGATGAGGTTCTGCGCGGCGTACTGCATGATCAGACGGCCGGTCACCGTCTCGCCGGTGAAGCCGATCTTGGCGATACGCGGGCTCGATGCAAGCGCCTTGCCGATTTCGCCACCCGGGCCAGTCACAATGTTGATCACCCCTGGCGGCACAACGCCGGCGATGACCTCTGCCAGCTTGAGAATCGACCAGGGAGTCGGCGATGCCGGCTTCAACACCGTGCAGTTGCCTGCCGCCAACGCGGGAGCGATCTTCCACGCGGCCATGAGCAGCGGGAAGTTGAATGGAATGATCTGCCCGACAACGCCGAGCGGCTCGTGATAGTGATACGCGACCGTGTCCTTGTCGATTTCGGTGCTGCGCCCTTCGAGCGACCGTGTCGCCCCGGCGAAGTACCGGAAGTGATCGACAGCCAGCGGAAGATCGGCTGCAAGCGTTTCGCGGACCGGCTTGCCATTCTCCCAACTCTCCGCAACTGCGAGCATCTCGAGGTTCGCCTCGATGGCATCCGCGATGTGGTTGAGAACTGCGGCGCGATCCGCCAAGGATGTTGCACCCCAGGCGTCCTTGGCCGCGTGCGCCGCGTCCAGGGCAAGCTCCACATCCTCGGCAGTTGACTTCGCGACCTCGCAGAACACCTTGCCGTTGACGGGACTGATGTTGGACATGTACCTGCCGGCAACCGGTGGCGTCCAGCGACCGCCGATGAAGTTCTCATAGCGAGGCTTCAGCTGCACCACACTGCCAGGCTCGCCCGGCGGGGCGTACACCTTGCTTGCAACCGGTGGGGCCTCAGTTTCGACAGGTTCCATTGTGAGTGTCATATCAACTCCTCCTATGGATGGTGGTGGTTGTCAACCACCCACGCTACGCCCGTCGACCGCGAGCCAACAGGGTCGAATGTCGTCGAATGATCACGATATCGAGGTCATTCGGCTCTAGTCAGCTGCAATCGGCGCCGGCTGGCGCGACGGTCTTGCGCATCTCGCCTTACGTGTGGACGTTGGCCCTTCGACTGAGTGTCAAACGCCTCTACCCGGTGCAACACGTGCGTCAGTACGGTGGAGATGCAAACCAACACACTGGAGCTCACGATGACCGTCAAGATCGGTATCAACGGATTCGGACGTATCGGCCGCGATGTTGTTCGTGCGGCTCGCGACCGCGGAGCAGACATCGACGTCGTTGCCGTCAATGACATCACCACCCCGGCGACGCTGGCCCATCTGCTCAAATACGACAGCATTTTCGGCCGCTTCCCGGGCACCGTGACCGCCGGGACGGACTCGATCGTCGTGGATGGCCACGCCCTCAAGGTCTTTGCAGAGCGCGAACCGAAGAACCTCCCCTGGGGTGACCTCGGCGTCGACATCGTCATCGAGTCGACCGGGCATTTCACGGACGCGGAGAAGGCTCGCGCGCACATCGACGCCGGCGCCCGCAAGGTCGTCATCACCGCTCCGGCGAAGAACGAGGACATCACGATCTGCATGGGCGTGAACCACGAGGCCTACGACACGTCGCGTCATCACATCATCTCCAATGCCTCGTGCACCACGAACTGCCTGGCACCCGTCGCCAAGGTGCTGTCCGACACATTCGGCATCGAGGCCGGGTTCATGACCACCGTCCATGCGTATACGGGCGACCAGGTGATCCTCGACGCGCCGCACAAGGACCTGCGCCGCGCACGGGCGGCCGCGTTGTCGATCATCCCGACAACGACCGGAGCAGCGAAGGCCGTTGCTTTGGTCATGCCCGAGCTCAAGGGCAAGTTCCATGGCCTCGCCCTTCGCGTGCCCGTCCCGGATGTCAGCCTCGTCGACCTCACGCTGACCCTGTCGACAGTCGCCACTGTGGAAGGGATCAACGCGGCCATGCGCGAGGCAGCTGACACGTGGCTCGCCGGCATCCTCGCCGTGAGCGATGAGCCGCTCGTGTCGTCGGACTTCCTGAGGGACAGCCA
Organism: Candidatus Dormiibacterota bacterium; assembly: GCA_963791435.1. GTDB lineage: Bacteria > Chloroflexota > Dormibacteria > Aeolococcales > Aeolococcaceae > Palsa-851. The sequence goes on along the minus strand of CAWBSL010000001.1, from coordinate 1,551,489 downwards.
TTCGTCCATCTTCGATGCGCTCAGCACCATGATGATCGGTGACCACACGGCCAAGGTGCTGTCCTGGTACGACAACGAGTGGGGTTACTCGTGCCGCGTCATCGACCTCGTCCAACTCGTCGCCGGGAGGCTCTGACATGGTTGACAGCGTTCTCGGTCGGACTACCAAGGCGACGATCGACGACATCGACGTGAGCGGACGCCGCGTCCTGCTGCGTGTCGACTTCAACGTCCCGATGCGCGACGGAAGGATCGCGGATGATCGCCGCATCCTCGCGGCACTTCCCACAATCGAAGCGCTCCGCGGTCGCGGTGCGCGAATCATCATCGTGACGCACCTCGGCCGGCCGAAGGGCCATGTCGATGCGGCGTTCAGCGTCGCGCCGCTGGCGCGCCATCTGAGCTTGTTGCTCCGTGCCACCGTCCGGCAGGCTGCGGACGTGATCGGACCGAGCGCCAACGCCATGGCGGCGACGCTTCAGGACGGCGACGTCGGCATGATCGAGAATGTCCGCTTCGAACCGGGTGAGGAAGCCAACGATCCCGCGTTCGCGGCGAAGCTTGCCTCGCTCGCCGATGTGTATGTCAACGACGCCTTCGGCACTGCGCATCGTGCGCACGCGTCGACAGAGGGCGTGACGCATCTGCTGCCTGCGGTGGCCGGCCGCCTCATGGCGCGTGAAATCGCGGTGTTGGGCGACGTCCTCGAGAGCCCGGAGCGGCCGCTTGTGGCGATCATCGGCGGCGCCAAGATCTCGACAAAAATCAAGGTGCTCACCAACCTGAGGAATCGCGTCGACATGCTGTGGGTCGGCGGCGCGATGGCCACGACGTTTCTGAGAGCGCAGGGGCTGACCACAGGACAGTCGCGCGTCGAGGACGATCTCCTGGACGTTGCGCGCGGGCTGCTTGCGTCATCAGCAGCGCTGCACGGGCACCTCGCGCTACCGACGGATGTGGTTGTGAGCGCCACGGCGGACGGCAGCGCGCCATGCCACGCCGTCGCCGTCGAGGCGATTCCTGACGACATGATCGTGGTGGACATCGGGCCGGACACAGCGGCCCACATCGCCGCCGACTGCTTTGCAGCCGGAACGGTGGTCTGGAACGGTCCCCTCGGTATCTACGAAATTCCCGCATTCGCCAAGGGCACTCACACTGTCGCGCGTTCGCTCGCCTGTATAGCGGGGCTGACGATCATCGGAGGTGGCGATCTCGCCGCAGCGGTCGACGACGCCGGCGTCGCTGACAAGATGGGCTTTGTGAGCACCGGCGGCGGCGCGACCATCGAATATCTCGAGGGCACGACGCTTCCCGGCGTCGCCGCTCTCCGTGAGCGCGACGCAATCAGACCAACAACGCGATAACTGGTTCGCGGCCTGCGTGCATCAGTTCCTTTGCGCGCTCACGCACGGCTCAGATCGCCCAGTCGTTGACCGCGTGCGGTCAACTCGTTGCTGTGGAGTGCTCCGGCACAACAAGGAGTGCTGCGTGCCCCGCGTGAAGAAGCCTGGTTGAGACGCTCCCGAGCAGCAGGCGGCGGACCGCGCCGAGGTCACGGCTGCCGACGACGATCAGTTTCGTCCCCGGTCGATCGCTCGCGACTGCGTTGAGCACGTCGGCAGCGTCACCGACGAGGACTGCCGTCTCGACGGTACGGCCCGCGACAGGGTCAAGGCTCCTCGCGAAGTCGAGCAAGGCCTCGGACTCGATGTCGTGCTCATCATCGGGACCGAGAAAGCGATCCGCGGCCGGCGAGAGCTCGTCCTCGGCCTCGATCAATTCGATCACAGCCTCCTTGTACAGGTGGGTGATCGTGGCGGCGAAACGCGCCGCGTCCTTTGCGGCTTTGGTGTTGTCGAAACCGACGATGATTCGCTGCGGCGGCCATGCAGCGATTCCACCACGGACGATGAGAACGGGCCGATGCACCGAGTGCACGACGTGCTCGGAGACGCTTCCCAGCAAGAGCCGCTTGACGCCGTCGAGCTCCCGGTTTCCGACCACGATGAGATCCGCGGCGACAATGCCGGCAACGTCCAGCACGGCGTTGAACGCCGGTTCGCGAGCGATGTGACTGCTTTCGACTGTCGCGCCGAGCGCCAGAACACGATTCCGTTCGGCATCGAGAAGCTTTCGCGCGTCGCTCTCGAATTCGCCCCATGCGCTGTCTGGACCGATGTATGGCGCGTACGCCAGCGCGCTGGAAGGCGCGAACTCGTACGCCGTCACCAGGTGCAGAGCAGCACCAGAGCGTCTCGCAAGATCCGCAGCGACATCGAGCGCACGGTGTGCTGCCGTGGACCCGTCCGTCGCAAGCAGGATGTTCCGCAGATTGACGGAACTCTGCCGGAGTTGCTTGTCAAGGCTGAGCACTTGCATGGCTCGATTCTCCCGGTGATCGCTGCTACCCGTAGTTCAAGGAAACCAGAAGAGCCCGGTTTGGGACAACGGTCCTTTGTCACGGGATCCGCCGACAATCGACCCAAAGTGGGTCAGCGGCGCGCAGCGCACGCCGGACAGGCGCATGACCTCCGGCCGCAGCCGTTCACTAAGCTTGACCTGAACCGATGGCTGTACAACAACCGGATCAGGGGAAGAAGCCGTCCGCCCAAGGGGCGCGCACGGCGAACGTGCCCGGCTACAACCCGATGGGTTGGCGACGGTTCTGGGTGGTCATCTTTCTTCTGCTCCTCGTCAATCTCGTGGTGACGAGCATCATCGAAGCGGCGTCGACTCCCGCCTCGGTCACCATCACCTACAACGCCTTCCTCGACCAGGTCACAGCGGGCAACGTTCTGAACATCACCGCAACCGGTGATTCGATCACGGGAACGACGCGAACGGCGGTGAGCGCCGGATCGGGACAACCGAGCGCGAAGAGTTTCCAGACCCAGCGTCCGACGTTCGCGAGTGACAATCTCGAGGCATCGCTCATCAAGGACAACGTGAGCATCCTCGCCGAGCCGCCCAATCCTCCAGCCCCCTTGTGGGAGACGCTCCTGCTGGGCTTCGGGCCGGCGCTGCTGATCGTGTTCGGAATCATCTATCTGATGCGCCGCACCGCGTCATTGGCCGGTGGCGGCGCCGGCGGGGTCCTCGGTCGTTTCGGGCAGAGCGGCGCACGCCTCTACAACGCTGAGCGTCCCGATACCACGTTCGCCGATGTCGCAGGGATCGACGAGGTCAAGGCAGAGCTGGTGGAGGTGGTCGACTTCCTGAAGAAACCCGAGAAATATCAACGCCTCGGCGGCACGGTTCCCAAAGGCGTGCTGCTGATCGGCGCCCCGGGCACCGGGAAAACGTTGCTCGCTCGCGCCGTCGCAGGCGAGGCCGGTGTGCCGTTCTTCTCGATCAGCGCGTCGGAGTTCATCGAGGCCATCGTGGGTGTCGGGGCGGCTCGGGTCCGAGACCTGTTCAAGAACGCTCGCGAAGCCGCGCCGGCAATCGTCTTCATCGACGAGCTGGACGCCATCGGCCGCTCTCGGTCGACGGGCGCCCGCCTTGGGGGCAACGAGGAGCAGGAGCAGACGCTGAACCAGGTCCTCACTGAGATGGACGGCTTCGACCCCCAGCAGGGGGTGATCGTGCTCGCCGCCACCAACCGCGCCGACGTCCTCGACGCGGCGCTGCTCCGCCCCGGGCGGTTCGATCGCCGGATCACCGTGCCGTTCCCCGACCGGCGTGGCCGCCTGGAGATCCTCGGCATCCACACCAGGCACATCCCGCTTGGGCCGGACGTCGACCTCGGCGTCATCGCCTCGCTCACTGCTGGCATGGTCGGCGCAGACCTGCGCAATCTTGCCAATGAGGCAGCACTCGCGGCAGCTCGTCGTGATGCCACGACCGTTGCCCAGGTCGATTTCACCGATGCGCTCGAGAAGGTGGAGCTCGGTTCGGAGCGCAAGCTCTCACTCAGCGCGATGGACCGCGAGCGAATCGCTTACCACAAGTCCGGGCACGCGCTTCTCGGGCTCCTGCAGCCCGGGGCTGACCCGGTGCGCCGGGTGTCGATCATTCCGCGAGGTCAGTCCCTCGGCGTCACCGTGCAGAGCCCCGTCGACGATCGCTTCAACTACGGCGAGGATTACCTCCGCGGTCGCATCACTGGAGCGCTCGGGGGGAGAGCCGCGGAAGAACTCGTGTACGGCGTCGTCACCACCGGCGCCGAGAGCGATCTCCGGCAGGTGACCAACATCGCACGTCAGATGGTGGTGCGCTTCGGTATGAGTCCAAAGGTGGGTGTGCTCAGCCTTGCGGATGACGGTGACACTCCCGGCCAGTCGGTGAGCTTCACTCGCGCCTACAGCGAGGAGACGGCAGCGATGATCGACGAAGAGGTGCGGCGCATCTGCGAGGAGTGTCTCCGCCAGGCCGTGACGTTGCTCACCAACAACCGTGACAAGCTCGACGCGCTTGTCAAGGCGCTGCTGGTGCACGACACGCTCGGCGAGGCGGAGATCCTCACTGTCACCGGTCTCGAGGCCCCGGTTACAACACCGCAGCGGTGAGCTGACGCTCGCGAGGTTCGGTCGCGACCTTGTCCCTGAGGTCGAAGACGATCCGTGCCGTCACGGTTCCGGCGAGCACATCCTGAATCGATCGATTCACTGTGTCGAGAGTACGCGTCTCGCGAATCACATGAGTCCGACCCCGCGCATGCAGCTCATACACCTCATCGAGATCCTTGCGCGTCCCAACGATCGAACCGGCAATGGTGATGCCGTTGAGAACAGTCTCGAAGATCGGGATACGCACCGCGTTGTCCGCAGGGAGCGCCACGAACACCAGCGTTCCCTTGCGCCGCAACGATCCGAAAGCCTGCTCGAAGGAGCGAGGTGACACGGCAAGTGCGATCGCGGCATCCGCACCGCCGAGCCGCTGGATGGCCTGAGCGGGATCCTCTTCGGCCGCGTTGATCGTGTAGTCAGCCCCTAGTTCTGTGGCCATCGCGAGCTTGTCGTGGGTAAGGTCGACCGCGACCACCGTCGCGCCGGCGATCTTCGCGTACTGGATGGCCATGTGTCCCAGACCACCGACACCGAAGACGGCGACCAGATCCGATGACCTGGCACCGGAGACCTTGACCGCCTTGTACGTAGTGACGCCCGCGCAGGTGAGTGGCGCTGCGTCGAACGGATCGATGCCGTCGGGCACGATCCCGACATACGCCGCGGATGCCTTCGCGTACTCGGCGTATGCGCCATCCATCCCGTATCCGGTATTCACCTGCTGGAGGCAGAGGGTCTCCCAGCCGGAAACGCAGTACTCGCAGATTCCACACGCGTAGCCGAGCCACGGCAGGGCGACTCGCTGACCTTCCTTCACGTGTGTGACTCCGGCTCCGACACGCGTGACAATGCCAACGCCTTCATGGCCCGGCACAAAGGGAAGCGTCGGCTTCACCGGCCAGTCACCGTGCGCCGCGTGGATGTCCGTATGGCAGAGGCCGGAGGCCTCGATTCGCACGACCACCTCGCCATACCCTGGCGTGGGGATCGCACGCTCTTCCAGCACAAGTGGTTGCCCGAAGTCATAGACGACTGCTGCTTTCATCACGCTCTCCATGCGATTGGATTGACAGATGATGAAAACGTAGGTCCGCACGTGCCCAGGGCACCAGGGGCGATGGACACCAGACGAACCGCCATTGGTCCTGACGATATTCGCGCGTGCTGCGAGCGCTACTCGAGATCGCGTGGGGTCGGATGGATGACCTACCCAGGCACCGCTACAGCTCAGACCCCGGGGATGCGCCGCCCGGTGACCTCGTCCAATGAGATCCGCACCCAGTGCTCGGTGGACCGCGTCGCCCACGAGTGCAGCGGCCCGCGGCGGAGCATGTCCAACTCGTCGGGCTCGGTGACTTCTCGTGCGGTTCCCTTGACGATGACGCTCCAGCCTGCGTGGTAGAGCGGGCGGCTGTCGTCAACTTCGAAGACGACCGGAGCACCGCCGCCGACAGCGCTGAGCTTCGTTCCGGGCTCCGTGCAGAACACGATGGCGTCATCCTCGGCGAGATAGTTCACCGGCAGTATCAACGGCTTCCCATCGACCACGAAACCGATGCGTCCCACGTAGGAATGCAGTTGCAGCAACTCCATCGCCTCCGCGCGCGTGAGCTCTTGCACCCTCGTCTGAGCCTTGCTGTCCACGGTGCCTCTCCTCTTACGACCAGTCGGTGCCGTCGCGGTTCTTGACGTTGCGGCGCGCCATGAACGCGGCAGCCTCCGCACGGCGCGACAGGCCAAGCTTCATCAGGATGTTCGACACATAGTTCTTCACGGTCTTCTCGGCGAGGAAGACCTTCTCGGCAATCTGCCGGTTTGTCATGCCTTCCGCGACGAGGTCGAGGATCTTCCGCTCCTGGGGCGTGAGGTCCGCGATGCCGTCGTTCGTCAGCGTCCCCTCCCCACGCAGGCGAGCGAGGACGCGTGCCGTCACCGTCGGGTCGAGGAGCGATTCGCCGCGAGCAACCTGTCGTATCGCGCCGACGAGGTCGCCTCCGCGAACCTGCTTGAGGACGAAGCCCGCCGCGCCGGCCATGATCGAGCTGAAGAGGGCTTCATCGTCGGAGTGGGCCGTCAGCATCAACACCTTCGTGTCGGGAAACGCTGAGCGGATCTCCCGGCACGCCTCGATTCCTGACCTGCCCGGAAGGCGGACGTCCATGATCACCACGTCAGGGCGGCTTGCCTCCACGGCCTTGAGGGCGGCGTCAGCGTCTCCTGCCTCTGACACCACCTCGATACCCCCGGCGTCCTGCAGGACGCTCACGAGGCCGCGGCGAACCAGTTCGTGGTCGTCGCACAGCATCACCCTGATACCAGGTTCGTCGGGCACAACTGCACTCTAGCAGCGTGCCGTTTCGGTCGATCGGTCAATCGACCCACCGTCCTGGTGACTTTCTCCTCTGGCCACCGCGCGTTTGCGGCACCAGGATGAGGGGACGGGTAACCACCATGAACACAATGCTCCTCCACGACTTTGCCTACGTCCCCGTCTCGGCGGAACGTGTCTGCGACCGCCTCGCGGAGGACAGTGGTTGGCTCGCACCGCTCGCCGCCGCCGCGATGGACGAGGGTGAGGCCTTGCGATTGCGCGTGGGACCGTTGAGCGCACTCCCGATGCTCGGCAAGACAGTACGCTGCGAGGTGGGGCCTCCACTCACCAGAGGCGACGTGACGATCGTGCCGCTCACCTGGAAGGCGACGTCCGCGCCGGGCCTCTTCCCCGTGCTGAGCGCCGACCTCGAGGTGGCCCCGCTCGACAAGGAGCTCACCCAGCTCACGATCCACGGACGCTACGAGCCTCCGCTTGGAGCAGTCGGGCGCCGGCTCGACCGGTTGCTCATGCACCGGATCGCCGAGGCGAGCATCAGGGCGTTCCTCGGCCGCCTCGCGTCGACACTCGCCTCGCCCGATGCGATCGCATTTGGTCCGGCGATCACACGTTCCCACGTCCCGTCTTCGTTCGACGTGTAACAGATATCCGCGTTGAGGCGGGCCGAGCCAGTCGCGCTCGGCAACGGGTCTATGATCCCGCGGGATGGTATTGGGTGGCGGCCGCGCCGAGCGTCTGCTTGAAACCGGCCTCGCCCTGGCGGCAGAGCTCTCGCTCCCCGCGCTGCTTCAACGCATCGTCGATCTCGCGGTGGAGATGACCGATGCGCGCTACGGCGCCGTCGGGGTGCTCTCCGCCGATGGGATCGACCTCGCAGACTTCATCACCAGCGGGTTGATGCCGGAGGAGCGGACGGCCATCGGCGAGCTCCCACATGGTCGGGGCATCCTCGGCCTGCTGATCCGTGAGCCTGCCGTCCTTCGACTCCGGGACATCGCGGAGGACCCGCGTGCATCGGGTTTCCCGCCCCACCACCCTCCCATGCGGTCCTTTCTCGGCGCTCCGATTCGCGCCCATGGCCGCGTCTTCGGCAACATTTACCTCACCGACAAGAAGGGCGAGACGGAATTCTCCGAGGACGACGAGGCGGCTGTCGTCGTCCTCGCTACCCAGGCCGGCGTGGCCATTGCCAATGCGCAGCTCTATGCGGAGCTGCACCTGCGGGAACGATGGCTGGATTCGGTCCGCGAGGTGGCCACGACGCTCCTGGCCGGCGACACCGCTCGCAGTGCACTGCAGTTGGTTGCCCAGCACGCGCGAGAACTCGGCGACGCGGATATGGCCACCATCAGCGTCCCAGAGGGTGGGGCCCTGCGCATCCTCATCGCCGACGGCGTCGGAGCGGACGAACTGAAAGACGTCGTCGTGCCGCTTGCCGGTTCGCTGTCCGCCGAGGTGATCCGGACGGAGCAGACGATGGTCGTCGACGACGCGAGCCGCTCGACCTTGACGCAGCCGATGGTCAGCATCGCGGGCGTCGGCGCCATGATCCTGGTGCCGCTTGCGCTCCGGACGAGCACTGCGGGAGTTCTGGCGGTCGGTCGGATCGCAGGGCGCCCCCGCTTCGGATCGGCTGACATTCCGCTGCTCGAGAGCTTCGCAGAGCAGGCGAGCTCTCGCACTCGAATACGCTCGTGCCGTCGCGGAGGTCACCCGCCTTGGGATGGTCGAAGACCGCGAGCGGATCGCCCGTGACCTCCATGACGGAGTCATCCAGTCTCTCTACGCCGTCGGAATCGGGCTGCAGGGGACTGCGACCATTGTCGGCGACGCGCGTATCGGCGATCGGATCCAGCAGTTCGTGACCGAGATCGATCGGGTGATCGGTGACTTACGCAGTTACATCTTCGGCCTGCGCCCGAGCGTCCTCGGCGCCGGCAACCTCACTGACACGCTCGAGCAGATTGCGCACGAGACCGAGGAACGCACCGGCGTGACCGTGATCGTCGACGTCGACACGACCCTGGAGCCGTCGCTCGCGAGCAGTTCAGCGCATGTCGTGCATATCGTTCGAGAAGCGCTCTCGAACGTCGGACGTCACGCGGCGGCGACGACCTGCCGCGTCTCGGTTCGGCGCGAGGGTGCTTCAGCTGTCATCGAGGTGGACGACGACGGTCGCGGGTTCGACCGCGACGCGACATCGACTGGCCTGGGGATGGGCAACCTGGCCGAACGCGCGGACGCCATCGGTGGGACGCTGGAAGTCGAACTCGCTCCTGGGTCGGGGCACCACGGTGCGGGTGACGGTCCCACTCTGAATCGCAACGGGAGCGGGACGGGTTGAACTCAGGGGCGATGACGGTGTGATCGAAACGGACCCCTCGATCGGGTCGATCCGGCGCCGGAACACGGGGGCTTCGAGCGGGCGGTCGTAGTAGTACCCCTGGATGGTGTCGGCGCCGAGTGCGCGCACCAGCGTCGCCTCCTCCTTGGTCTCGACGCCCTCGACGGTCGAGGAGAGGCGAAGGGTCCGTGCAAGGTCAAGGACGGTCTTCAGGACCAGGCGCCCGGCAGGGTTGGTCGCGTTCAGGACGAACGACCGATCGATCTTCAGGATGTCCGCGTCGAGCTTCGTGAGGAGCGCCAGCGATGAGTACCCAGTCCCGAAGTCGTCGATGGCGATGCGAATGCCATGTCCACGAAGATCACGAATGACCGACCCGATGATCGCCAACTCCTGCACGTAGGCACTTTCCGTCAGTTCGATGATCAGGTCTTGTGGCGCCGTGTGTGTCGCGTGGAGCGCGCTCATAACGTCATCAACGAATCCACCGGACCGCAGTTGCTGCGCGGTGACGTTGACGCTGATGCTGGGAGACAGGCCCGGACGCCGCCAGCTCGCCGCATCCTCGAGCGCACGGTGCAGGATCCAGCTGCCGAGTTCAACGATGAACCCACTCGCCTCGGCCACCGGGATGAAGTCGAGCGGCGAGATCCGCCCGCGTGTCGGATGGTCCCATCGCACGAGCGCTTCCGCCCCGCTGATGGTCCCTGATGCACTCCGGATGGTTGGCTGATACAGGACAGTGAACTGGCCGGCCGCCAGGCTCTCCGGCATGTCCGACTCGAGCCACATCCGCGACAAGGCATCGCCATGGACGGCTTCGTCGTAGATCTCCAGTCCGCCACGCCCGTGCGCCTTTGCCGAGTAGAGCGCGATGTCGGCAAACCGAAGGAGCGCGTCCGCGTCATCGCCGACGTGCGCCGAGGCTGCGCCGACCGTCGCCGAAAGGGTGATGCGATCGGTTCCGAAGGAGACTGGCTCCTGGAAGCACTCCTGGACACGGCGGGAGAGCACGGCGAGCTGATCGCGTGTGGGAGGTGGCGTGACCAGCACCGCGAACTCGTCGCCGCCGAGACGTGCGACGTTGTCGGTGGGACGTACGGTGCCCGCAAGCCGGGTCGCGATCACGGAAAGCACGCGGTCGCCGGCGGCGTGACCAAAGCGGTCATTCACCGTCTTGAACTTGTCGAGATCGATGTACAGGATCGCCGCGCCAGCCTGGCACGAACCGTCACCGGCGAGCGCCCGGTTCAACTCCTGGCGAAACTGCCCCCGGTTGGCGAGCCCGGTGAGTGCATCGGTACTGGCCCGATGCCCGAGTTCCTCGATCAGCCCTCGGTTCGCCACCGCTTCGATCAACTGCCGAATGATGGCCAGGGTCATGATCGCGACAACTCCATAGAGCGTCACCGAATCGATGGTCTTACTCGAGTGAAAGTCGGCAAGGGCAATGGCTCCGGCGAGGGTCGCGCACATGAAGGGAACCCAGATCGCCATCCGTCGTGGAACCGCGGCCGCCGATACGGCCTGACCGAGGCGGAGGGGCGCGACCTCCAGGCCGGCGCCGATGGCGATCACCAGAAAGCCTCCGGTCCAGAGCAGATCGAGCAGCCCTCCGGAGACGAAGATGCCGCGTGCTGCAAGATCCGCAAGGACGAGGTCGCCGCCGCTGATGGCGATGAAGCCGAGACCCACCGCGATCAGCGAAAAGCGCATCCGAATTGCGGACGAGGCCACGGCACTCCAGAGCAGCGTGACGACCAGCAGATCGCCGACTGGGATGCTCAAGCTCATCGCCTCGCCGCCCAGGCTGAAGCTGCTTGCATTGAAGACATCCTCAAGAACGGGCACCCAGCAGATCAGCATCAGCGCAAGTCCCACCGTGACGGCGTCGAGGATTCGTACCAGGAGCGGAATCCTCGAGCCATGACGGAAGCCAAAGGCGAGGCTGCCGGCGATCGCGAACGGGACCGAGGCGACAAAACCGATCGCGGCGACGGTGGTGAAGGGCGCCTGCGTGCCGTTCGAGACGTCGTACGCCAGCCAGATGGCGACGCTGATGGCCCAGACGGCGCTGTAGGCGGCGAGGAGGCGCCAGGCCACGCGACGGGAGCCCGTGACCCGGCGGCCGGCAATCCAGCAGCATGCCGCAGCGACAGTGCTGGCGAGCAACTGACCGCAGTCGTCGATGATCTTGCCAACCTGAGGGCCGAGGAACCCGGTCGCCAGGATCGCCGTCAGCGCGGCGAGCGCGAGCACCGTCGCGGCGGCGGCCGCGAGCGGTCGCATCGAGCGGCGCGAATGAATCACATGCACCATTCGCACTATGGAGGCATGCTTCGATGGGGACCAGAGCTTTATGTCCCGAAGAATTTGGGTCCTTTGGGTGTTGCCGTGGAGGGCTCCTGTCCCGGAGGCTTAGCGCATGGGCATCAATGAGCCACTGCCGGTCGCCTATCCGAGCGCTTGGGCAATCGATGCCGTCCTGGCGGACGGCGGGACGGTGCACGTCCGCCCCATTCGCCCTGGCGACGCCGCCGCACATCGTGCCTTCTTCGGAGCCCAGTCCCCGCAAAGCGTGTACTTCCGGTTCTTCGGTCCAAGGTCGGAGCTGAGTGACACCGAGGTCGCTCGCTTCACGACCGTCGACTACCACGACCGCATGGCGTTCGTCGCCTTTCTCCGCGACGAGATGATCGCCGTTGGTCGTTATGACCGGCTTGCCGGTGGCGACGAGGCCGAGGTCGCATTTGCGGTGGCCGATGGGCACCAGGGTCGCGGACTGGCGACGCTGCTCCTGGAGTACCTCGCGACCTACGCGGCCGAAAAGGGCATCACCCGTTTCGCAGCCGACACCCTGATCGACAACAGGAGGATGCTCGAAGTCTTTCAGGCTGCGGGCTTCCGGCAGGAGAGTCGGTCGATCGAGTACGGGGTTGTGCACCTCGCGTTCGACATCGAGCCCACCGGCGCATCGCTCGCAGCGAGCGAGCGACGTGCCTGGACAGCGGGTGTGCACAGCATCGCGAGGATCCTCCGTCCCCAATCCGTCGCCGTGATCGGCGCGGGAAGAAGCCCCACCGGCATCGGGCACTCGGTCGTCCGTAATCTCGTCGACGGCGGATTCAAGGGAAAGGTGTACCCGGTCAATCCCAACGTCGAGACCCTGCTCGGACTCGCCTGCGCACCGAGCGTGGAGGCGATCGATGGTCCCGTCGACCTGGCGGTGCTCGCGATCCCGGCCGCACAATGCATCGAGGCGGTCGACGCCTGCTCGCGCAAAGAGGTGAAGGGCCTGGTGGTCATCACCTCGGGATTCGCGGAGGTGGGCGTCGAAGGGGCCGCACTGCAACGCGAGTTGCTTCTCCGCGCCCATCGCGGGGGCATGCGCATCGTTGGGCCGAATTGCTTCGGCGTGATCAATACCGCGCCCGACGTGTCGCTGAACGCGACCTTCGCTTCCAGGACGCCGGCTCACGGCGGTATCGCATTCGCCTCACAGTCGGGGGCGCTCGGCATCGCCATCCTCGAGCAATCGCTCACATCGGGGCTCGGACTCTCGAGCTTCGTGAGCATGGGCAACAAGAGCGATGTCAGCAGCAACGACCTCCTGCGTTTCTGGCAGCAGGACGGTCAGACGCGCGCGATTCTCCTGTATCTGGAGTCGTTCGGCAATCCGCGAGCATTCGCGCGTGTTGCGCCGGTTGTATCGCGCACGACACCGATCGTCGTCGTCAAGTCCGGGCGGAGCTCGGCAGGGACGCGCGCGGCGGCGTCCCACACCGCAGCGCTTGCGAGTCCCGACACCGTCGTCGATGCGCTCTTCCACCAGGCGGGCGTCATCCGCGTGGACACGCTCGAGGAACTGATCGACTGCGGCCAGTTGCTCGCAAACCAGCCGGCGCTCACGGGGAATCGCCTGGCGATCATCGGCAACGCGGGCGGGGCTGCTGTGCTGGCGGCCGACACGTGCGAGGCAGCAGGTCTCAGTGTTCCCGAATTCGACACCGCCACACAAGCCGCACTGCGCGAGATCGCAGGACCGAATGCCGGCGTCAGCAACCCGGTCGATCTTGGCGCGGGTGCGACGTCAAGGCTTTTTGAAGAGGCGATGCGCATCGCTCTGCGGTCTCCGAGCATCGATGGATGCGTCGTGATTCTCGCCCCGGTCGCGACCGCGAATGCGGAAGACGTTGCCGGCGCGATGGCGCGTTTGGACACAGGAACACGCCCGCTGGTATTCGTGCATCTCGGCGACAGCACGGCTCCCGCCGCGCTCAGCCAGGGTGAGCGCTCGATTCCGTGCTACGCATTCCCGGAGCGTGCCGTCCGGGCATTAGGCCGGATTGCCGGTCATTCGAACTGGAAGAACCGGCCCCTCGGTCACGTGCCGATCCTTGACGGCATCGACGCAGGCGCTGCACACGCCATCGCCAAAGGTTTCCTCGCCGTCAACCCGGACGGTGGATGGGTGTCACCCGGCGAAGCGGTGAGCCTGCTCCGGTCGTTCGGCATTGCAACCGCGGGTGAGGCTGCCGTCTCTTCTGCCGCCGAGGCAGCGGAAGCAGCCACGCAGCTCGGGTATCCGGTGGCGCTCAAGGCGGTAGGACCCACCATCCTGCACAAGTCGGATGTGGGTGGTGTGCGCCTGGACCTCGCGACTCCTGACGACGTCGCGGCCGCATTCACAGCGATGTCGATCTCGCTGGGTGACGCCATGGAAGGGGGAATCGTGCAATCGATGCACCGTGGCGTCGAGTTGATCACGGGAGTCGTGACCGACCCGCTCTTCGGGCCGGTCGTGATGTTCGGAAGCGGTGGCACAGCCGTGGAGCTGTTCGGGGACCGGGTGCTGCGGATTCTTCCGTTGACCGATCAGGACGCGCACGAGATGGTGCGGTCGATACGAGGTGCACCGCTGCTGTTCGGCCATCGCGGCGCACCGGCCTGCGATGTCGCGGCGGTGGAAGACGTGCTCCTTCGCGTGGCCCGATTCGCGGATGAGGTGCCCCAACTCTCAGAAATGGATCTGAACCCGCTGATCGCATCCCCGAGGGGCGCGGTCGCCGTGGACGTTCGGATCCGGCTGGCACCCTGGCGACACCACGCGGAAACCGAGGTCCGCCGCCTCCGCTGACTTCTCGGCGAGGCAGGAAGTCCCGCTTCTTTATGCCAACGACTCGCGGGCGCAGTTCTCGCAATACCAGATGGGTGGTCCGGCGCCTAGTCCGCGCTCACGGACATCGCCTCCGGCAGTTCCCGCATACGCGAAATGCTCCAGTCCAGCGTTGCATCTCGCGCATCGCGCGTGTTCGAACGTCCATTGGTACACAAAAGGTTGTCCACCAATGAAGCGAGTCTGTTGGGGCCACGGACGGAATTCGGACGCCCGTACCACGCGGTGCGGCGTGTGCTCAGGAATATCACCGAGTGCGAGGCTGACGTCGTGGATTTCGGCAATCTCGATCTGGTCGGTGGCCGAATCGCCGCGAACCGCCATGACGATGCGCGTAGACCCGCTGACACGGCCAGGGACGGGCGTTTGGAGGTACATCAAGGTCATTGCGGCCAGGTCAGTATCGATCCGGCAATGACAAATAGCCACCGTCTGCCGGAGGTGTTCGCGGCGACAACCCGTCGATACGGTCGCTGTTGCGATGTGGGCTGGAGCCGTCCCCACTTCACCGAAGATACGCCTCGATAACCGGACCAACGCACGACACGACCTCCTCAATGCTCGCCGCCGCAACCGCCTCAGCTTTCACCACATGGCGCAGCATCGCGATGCCGATCAACTGCGCAATGACAAATGACGCGCGGAGTTCCCTGTCAGGATGATCGATGAGCCGGCTCAGGGATGACAGCATTGCCCGGCTCAGAAACTCCCTGAGCATCGTCGCAGCCTGCTCGCTGGACACGGCCGAGCGAACGAGACCGAGAATGACGTCTCGCGTCTGTTCCTGATCCAACATGGACAGGTAGCGGCGGACAATCAGTCGCGCAGCCTCGGAAGCGCTCACCGTGGTCAGCCCGTCGAACACCGAAATGGGATTCATGCTGACCTCGAGCGCAGCGAGAAACAGCGACTCCTTCGTACCGAAATAATGCACAAGAAGAGCGGGGTCGACGTCAGCCTGCTTGGCGATGCTCCGCAACGAGGTTGCGTCGTAACCGCGGGCGCCGAACGAGCGCCGAGCTGCAAGCAGGATGTCGTCTCGCGTCGGCGGCGATCCGGGCCGCCTGCCCGAGCGGCTCATCGGGCTGCTCCCGCCGCGACGATGCTGACGAATGCCTCTTCGAGGTTCGCGGGTACGGTCACAGCCTCGCCTCGGAGGTGGTGCCGAGCGAGCACTCCCACAACGTCTTCGAGCGATCCCGGCACTCGAAGAACGTTGCCCTGAACCTGCACGATGAGACCCTCCGCGTCGAGCGCGAAGAAGGCTTCCTGCCAGCTGTCGCAGCGTGCCTCGATCACGTGACGATCACCAATGACCTCGGCGACAGTGCCCTCGGCGACGACGCGTCCGCCGGCCATGACGACGAGCCGGTCGCATTGCTCGGCCTCCTCCATGTTGTGGGTCGTAACCAGGACGCCGACCCCTTGTTCGGCACTGTCGCGTATGTCCTCCCAAAGCCGAGTCCGGATCAGCGGCCCAACCCCTGACGTAGGCTCGTCGAGCACGAGCAGCGCAGGCTGGTGCGAAAACGCCACGGCAAAACCGACCCTGCGCTGCAGGCCGAGCGGCAGTGTCCTGACCAGACGATCCCTGACATCCCTGAGGGCAGGCGGCAGAGGCAAGCCCTTCGAACCGAAGGCCGAAGCGGTGAACATCCAGTTCTCCTCGACCGTGAGGTCGTCGTAGAGGCCCAGTGATTGCGGCACATAGCCGATCCGGCGCCGCGTCGTTCTCGATGGCGGCGCGCCAAACAGCGCGACATCGCCCTCCGACGGGCGTACGAGGCCCAGCACAAGCCGGATCAGCGTGGTTTTGCCGGCGCCGTTGGCACCGAGCAGCCCCACGACCTCGCCGGCGCCGACAGTGAGACTCACCGAGTCCACGGCGGTGAAGGAACCGAAGCGCATGGTCACAAGACGGGTTTCGGCCAGCTTGGTCATTGGACCCGGCCCTTCTGCTCGTCACTCAGAGCAGCGATCATCACGGCATCCTCGAAATCCGGCTGCAACGATCTCGCGCCGGGTGGGAGATCCAGCGACGGGGCCCAGACGCGCCAGCTCTTGCCCCAACGCCACGAGAGGCCGCGCGGTCGTTCCGTCGAGTCAACGACACCCAACTTGCCGGGAACGGAGGCGATGATTTCGGCTGGGGATCCGAGGGCAATGGATCGACCTTGTTCCAACAGCACAACGGTTGACGCGCGGTGCGCCTCGTCGACATACGTCGTGGCGGCGACAACCGCGCTGCCTTCGGCTGCAGCGCTGGAGATGAGCCGCCACAACTCAGCACGGCTCACTGGGTCGACCCCTGTTGTCGGCTCATCGAGCACGAGCATCGCTGGGCGATGAAGCAGCGCCATCGCGACAGCGAGCTTCCGCTGCATGCCACCCGAGAGCTGCCCACCGAGGCGAGTCCGAGCTTCCGCCAATCCAATCCGCTCAAGCATCTCCGTCGATCGCCTGGTCAACGCTCCTCCCCGCAGACCATACGCACCGGCGGAAAAGGCCACGTTCTCGTCCACGGTGAGGTCAACGTACAAACCGGCGGTGGCGGGGATATAGCCGATCTCTTTCTTCGGCGGCCGCCGCGCAGCCCCGCTGCGCAGCCGGACGAGTCCGACGATTGCGCGTAAGAGCGTCGACTTTCCCGCGCCATCTCCACCGACCACGATGCTCACCGTCGAAGGTTCGACGGGCAACGTGACGCCGTCGAGCGCGATGCGCGACCCGAACCGAACGCTCGCGTCCTCGAGACCCCACGTCATGCCGCCACCGCCCTGGAATCTGGCTCCACGTCGCGGCCCCGCCGGCCGCTCGGCGCAAGGTCGCGTCGAAACCTCAGGACAGCAAGGCCGAGAACGATCACTGCCATTCCTGCAAGAACGAGCAGCGGACCCCAGAGGGCGGTCAGTGGCGTGGCCTTCAGCATCACCCCACGACTGATGTCGATGAAGTACTTGAGCGGGAGAACGTACGCGATCCACTGGACTCCGGCCGCCATCGACGACACCGGAAAGATCAACCCTGACAACAGGATCTGCGGCACCACGAACATGATCGCGAGCTGGATCGACTGACCCTGGTTCTGCGACACGGTGGACACCAGGACGCCCATGCCCAGTGTCACGAGCAGGAACAGGAGTGCGCCGATCGCGAAGGTGGCGACATTGCCCACGAAAGGAACCCCGAAGAGCACCATCCCGATCACCACGATCGCGATGAGATCGAGTGCCGCCAGGAGCAGGTACGGGACGATCTTTCCGATGATCACGTCCCACGGCCGAAATGGCATGACCGCGAGTTGCTCGATGGTTCCCGTTTGCCGTTCCCGAACGATGCCGAGGCTCGTGATCAAAGTGCCGATGAAGAGGAGGATCAGACCCGTGAGGCCCGGGATCATGATCCAGGAGGTCGTGAGGTTCGGGTTGTAGAGAATCTGGACCACGACGGCGGGAGGCGTCGCACCATTGGTCTTTGCCGCTTGAGCCATGCGCGCCAGCGCGCCCTGGGCGGTCTGAACGGCGAAGAGCTGCGTTCCATCCATCAGCACCACGACCCAACTCGGCCCGGTAACCACCCCGACCACTGCCGATCCATCCTGAAGGCGGCTTTCAGCCAGCGACCTGCCGCCGTCCGGATCGACCTCCACGACGTCAAACGGCGCACGGAGGTCGCCGGCGACCGCCTCCGCGCTCGGACCTACCACGACGGTTGTGACCTTGGAAACGTCGAACCTCGCCGCATAACCAAAGACCACCAGCAGCAGGACGGGCAGCACGATCAGCAGTGCGAGGGTTCGCCGGTCGCGCTTCAACTGCCGGAACTCCTTGACGATCATCGTCCACACAGCCGTCCTCCTAATTCACTGACTGTTGAAGTCTACGCCTGTGGAATTCTCTGCTGACTGATCAAGACGGCACTCTGCGATTGCGACACAGTCGCATCGGCCGCCCTGCGATTGGTGCCCGCGTCAGCGGCTCATCTGGAGCAGAAACTCAATCGTGCCGCCATCCTGAATTCCGAAAGGAGCTTTGAGGCCCCACTCCGAAAACGCAACGGAGAGCGAGCCAGCGGCCTGCAACGCTGACCCTGTATAGCGCGCGGCGAACGTTACGGTTACCTGGCGAGTGACGCCGTGCATCGTCAGCGAGCCGATTGCCGTCGCCCGATAGGTCGTGTTTTGCAATGGATGCGCCGTCAAGTGGATCGGCCCCACGAGGGCGAACGTTGCGACCGGGTACGTCGCAGCATCGAGCATCTGGTTGAATCCCGCGTTTGGCTTCCCGGAGATCTCGACTCGGGTGAGGTCGATCGTGAAGGACGCCGACGAGAGTTCACCGTTCGTCATGACGAGCGTGCCGCTCAGGGCAGTCGAACGTCCCGCGATGGTCCCGCCTTGTCCGAGCAGGGATATCTGAGCCCGGAACCCTGCCACCGATCCGCCACGCACGGTCCAGACCCCATCTGCGGAGGCCCCGATTCCAGGCGCCTGAGAGCCGCTGAGCGCCGGTAGGGCCAAGGGCGCAGGGGCAGCCGCGACCATGAAGTGGAGGCCGGCGTATGTTCCAGCAGCAAGGACCGCGACGAGCGTCACGGATCCCACGAACACGCGGCGCAACCACCGAGAACCCCTCGTCGTCTCGGGGTGAGCGGGCCGCCGAGAACGGCGAACCGGCTGCGCGCTGAGGGTCATTGCTGTATCCAAAAAGAAGGCTTCTGCTGTTCGTCTCCACGCTAGAGGGAGCGGCGCGAGAGCAACAGAGCCGAACGTCATCAAGTCGAGGAGCATGTCGTCCTGTCTGTCCTCCGATCACATACACAGGCCGCGACAGAGAGGCGCCGTTTGGACGGACCCGAGTGCGGTGGCTAGTGCGGCCACACCCAGTCGCGCACGGCGGGGATATCGTCCCCAACCTCGCGGGTATACGCTCGCGCCAGGGCTCGCCGATCCTCCATCTCCTGCCGCACGCTCACGCCGACGGAAGCCAGCGCCGGCACGCGATCGATCGCATCGATCACGAGGTGAAAGCGGTCGAGGTCGTTGAGCATCACCATGTCGAATGGTGTTGTCGTCGTGCCCTCCTCCTTGTATCCACGCACATGGATGTTGGAATGGTTGGCGCGGCGATATGTCAGCCGATGGATGAGCCACGGATAGCCGTGATACGCGAAGATCACCGGGCGATCCGTCGTGAAGAGTGCATCAAACTCGGTGTCGCTGAGACCGTGCGGGTGTTCACTCTCTGGCTGCAGACGCATCAGATCAACAACGTTCACCACGCGAACGCGGAGCGCGGGGAAATGCGTTCGTAGCATATCGACAGCTGCCAGGGTCTCGAGCGTCGGTACGTCACCGGCGCACGCCATCACCACGTCCGGCTCCTCGCCCCCCGCAGTCCCCGCCCAATCCCACACGCCGATCCCCCGCGCACAGTGCAGCGCGGCAAACTCGCCATCGAGCCAGTTGGGTGTCGGTTGCTTGGCGGCGACCATCACATTGACGTAGTTGCGGCTGCGCAGACAGTGGTCGGCGACAGACAGCAGGCAGTTGGTATCCGGCGGCAGGTAGACACGCACGACCTCGGCCTTCTTGTTCACCACGTGGTCGATGAAGCCCGGATCCTGGTGCGAGAATCCGTTGTGGTCTTGGCGCCAGACATGCGAGGTGAGCAGATAGTTGAGCGAGGCGATCGGACGGCGCCACGGGATGCGTCGCGTCACCTTCAGCCATTTCGCGTGCTGGTTGAACATGGAATCGATGATGTGGATGAACGCCTCGTAGCAGTTGAAGAGACCATGCCGACCGGTCAGGAGGTATCCCTCGAGCCAGCCCTGACACATGTGCTCGCTGAGCACCTCCATCACCCGTCCGTCAGGGGCCAGAAACTCGTCGTCGGGACGGATTTCGTCTTCCCACGTCCGGTTGGTCACTTCAAAGAGCGCAGCGAGACGATTGGACGCGGTCTCATCGGGACCCACGACCCTGAAGTTGCGATGGGGAGCATTCGCACGCATCACGTCGCGTAAGTACTCGCCGAGAACACGTGTCGGTTCACTCTCGGTTTGTCCGTGCCCGTCGACCGGCACCGCGTATCCCCGGAAGTCGGGGAGCGTCAGGTCGCGGAGCAGCAGGCCTCCGTTGGCGTGGGGATTCGCTCCCATGCGACGGTCACCACGGGGAGCGAGCGCGGTGAGCTCAGGCATCAGAGCACCCGCGTCATCGAAGAGTTCCTCCGGTCGATAACTGCGCATCCAGGCTTCCAGTGCTGCCCGATGTGCATCGTTGCTGCGCACATCGGTGATGGGCACCTGGTGAGCGCGGAACGTCCCCTCCATCTGCTTTCCATCCACCATTGCCGGCCCGGTCCATCCCTTCGGGGTGCGCATCACGATCATCGGCCACGCCACACGCTCTTTCCGCTGCCCGGTGCGAGCGTCGTCCTGGATCTCTGCCATGCGGTCGAGACAGCCATCGAGTACCGCGGCAAACTGCTGATGCACGTCGGCCGGTTCACTGCCCTCCACGGTCTGCGGGTCATACCCGTACCCGCGCAGCAGGTCGTCCAACTCGGGCCGCGGCAGCCGTGCGAGCACCGTCGGGTTGGCGATCTTGTACCCGTTCAGATGCAGGATGGGAAGCACCGCTCCGTCGGTGGTCGGGTTGAGAAACTTGTTGCTGTGCCAGCTCGTCGCGAGCGCACCGGTCTCCGCCTCACCGTCGCCGACCACGCAAACGGCAAGCAGGTCCGGATTGTCGAAGACTGCACCGTATGCGTGAAGCAGTGAGTAGCCGAGCTCGCCGCCTTCATGAATCGAGCCCGGGGTCTCGGGCGCGACATGACTGGGGATTCCGCCTGGGAAGGAGAACTGGCGAAACAACGTACGCAACCCGTCCTCGCTGCGATCGATATCGGGATACGTCTCGCTGTACGTCCCCTCGAGATAGGTGTTCGCGACCAATCCCGGCCCGCCATGGCCGGGCCCCGTGATATAGATGACGTTCAAGTCGCGCTGCATGATCGCCCGGTTGAGGTGCGCGTAAATGAGATTGAGGCCGGGGGTTGTCCCCCAGTGCCCGAGCAGCCGGGGTTTGACGTGCTCGGCGGCGAGCGGCTCGCGGAGCAGCGGGTTGTCGAGCAGATAGATCTGGCCAACCGAAAGGTAGTTGGCAGCACGCCAATAAGCATTGGTGAGCCGGAGTTCATCGTCGGAGAGGACGGGCCGCTGCCTAACGGCACCGTTCTCAGACAAGGGCGATTCGATGCGAGATCACGGAACCACCAGTCTAAGCCGCCACATCAACTGGAGCCGATGCCACCCGACACCTCCTCGCTGAAGGTTCGGAGTCAACCTCGTTCTAGATCGTCTCGGGGACCATCTCCAATGCCCCGCAGGGGCACTCGGCGACGCACATGCCGCATCCCTTGCAGTAGTCAAGATCGATCGCGTACCCGTATGCCACGCCTGGGTCGAGCTTCAGCACCGCATTGTCCGGGCAGACGCCATAGCAGTTGTCGCAGGCGAAGCAGTTACCGCACGAGAGGCACCGGCGCGCCTCGAACAGGGCATTCGACTCATCGAGCCCTCCGATGACCTCATCGAAGGTCGAGCGGCGCCGTGCAGCGTCGAGTTGGGGGCGCACCGTAGCGGGCGCATCGCTGTAGTACCAGGTATTGAGTTGTTCGAACGCGGCCGGCTCGTGCTTCGGGAGCGGGGTGTATTGCGTGCTGCGGAGCCAGGCATCGATGTGACGTGCCGCTTTCTTGCCGTGGCCGATACCAACCGTGACGGTCCGTTCAGCAGGCACCATGTCACCGCCGGCAAAGATCCCTGGATGGCCGGTCATCATGTTCGGGCCGACCGTGACGACGTGATCCTCGGTCTCGATACCGGGGATGCCGTCGAGCAGCGACAGGTCCGCATCCTGTCCGAGCGCCAGGACAAGCGAGTCGGCGTCGAGCTCCTCGAATTCGCCGGTTGGCTGCGGGAACCCCGTAGCGTCCAGCTCCATCTTCTCGATCTGCAGCCTGCCGCCATCGGCATGCGTGATCGTCGAGAGCCACTTCATGGTCACGCCTTCGTCGAGTGCCTCTTCGACTTCAAAGTCGTGAGCCGGCATGCGATCTCGCGTGCGCCGATAGACGACAACCGCGTCGGTGGCGCCGAGCCGCTTGGCGGTGCGCGCCGCGTCCATTGCGGTGTTGCCACCGCCGTAGACGACGACGCGCCTTCCGAGCAGCGGCGGCTGCTCCCCCTCCATGCCGCGCAGCATCGACACGGCGTCGAGGATGTGCGCCGAATCACCAGCGGGGATGTAGGCACGCTTGCCGATATGGGCTCCGACCGCCAGGAAGACGGCGTCGAAGCTCCCGTCATGCATGGCGGCGAGGAGGTCGGTGACCCGGTGATTGAGCTCGAGAACGACGCCCATGTCGACGATGCGCTGCACCTCGGCTTCGAGGACGTCCCGTGGCAGCCGGTACTTCGGGATGCCGTAGCGCATCATGCCGCCGGCGGCAGATCCCGCATCGACGATGGTCACTGCGTGCCCGAATCGGGTCAGGTGATACGCGGCCGAAAGCCCCGAAGGGCCGGCGCCAATCACGAGCACCCGCTTGCCGGTGGACGAACCGGAAGACGCGACGCTCCATCCCTGCTTGATCGCCTCGTCACCGAGAAAGCGTTCAACGGAGTTGATGCCGACCGTCTGATCGAGTTGCGCGCGATTGCAGGCGGTCTCGCAGGGGTGATAGCAGACGCGACCCATGACCGCAGGGAAGGGGTTGTCCTCCATGATCTGCCGCCACGCGGCCTCGTAGTCCGGCCCCTCAGCCTGATAGAGCCATTGCTGCACGTTCTCGCCGGCGGGGCACGCGTTGGCACACGGTGGCAGCCGGTGCACGTAGACAGCGCGCTCGGTGCGCCACGACCCCGTCTTGTTCGCAAGGCTGGAACCAACGTTCAGCGTGATCGCAAACGGCTTGTCCATCACGCGACTCCTACCGGCTGGTTTTCGACGAGACCGAACCGTGCGATGTTGCGGTCGGCCTGCGCCTGCAACCGTGCGACGATATCGGGCCGCGCCGTCTTACCGAAAAGGTGCGCGTAGCGCTTCTGCAGCTTCAGGTACTCGTCCACCGGCACCGGCTGGCGGATCTTGGTAACGGCGGTGATCTCTCCGCGCTCGGCCTCGAACACGGGGAAGAGCCCGCTCTGTGTCGCCAGGCGTGCGACCCGGATGGTGCTGGCGGAGTCGCATCCCCACCCGAGTGGGCAGGTGACGAGGATGTGGAGATAGCGAGCGCCGTGAAACGTCATGGCGCGCTCGACCTTGTACTCGATGTCGCGAAGATCGGCAACGGTGGCGGTGGCGACATAGGGGATCTCGTGCGCCATCGCGATCATCGGCACGTTCTTCCCCTGGCCGAAGCGATTCCCGGGCTCCGGTCCAACCGCCTCGGTGGTCGCGGTGCGAGCAGCAGGAGGGGTCGCACCGGATCGCTGAACGCCGGTGTTCATGTATGCCTCGTTGTCGTAGCAGATGAACAGGACGTCGTCGTTGCGTTCGAACATTCCGGAGAGGCAACCGAGGCCGATGTCAACAGTGCCGCCGTCACCTGCCTGACCGACCACGCGAACGTCGTGGCGTCCCTTCACTCGAAGCGCCGCGGCGATTCCGGTGGCCACCGCCGGCGCGTTGCCGAACAGCGAATGCATCCAGGGCAGCTGCCAGGACGACTCGGGATACGGCGTTGAGAACACTTCGAGGCATCCAGTGGCGTTGGCGGCGATGAGGCGATTGTTCGTGGCTCGCATGGCCGCGTCGAGCGCGTACCGCGCACCAAGAGCTTCACCACACCCCTGGCAGGCCCGGTGCCCCGAGGTCAGCGTGTTCGAGCGCGCAGCATCGGCCTGCACCGAGCGCTGTTCGGGATCGAGCAGGCGATTACCGGCGACGAAGCTCCCCGCCTGGTAGAACTTGATGGGCTGAAACGGCATCTCGCTGATCCTCAGACCGGACCTGCGGCGACGGCGCCGAGGTCGCGCAGCAGGTTTTCCGCGTGGGGACCCGACTTTCGCCTGGTGCCGCGGCGGGCGAGCTCGCGTTCAACAAGACCCCGGTCCAGGTCGAGGAAGGTGACGTCGGGCAATGCACCAGCGACCGCACTCCGGAGCAGCCGGTGGAGCGATGTGGCCGTGATCGGCCGCCCACCGAGCCCGGCAATCACGGTGTGCACCGCGTGATTCATTCCTGAGAGCGCGACCCGCACGTCGAGCGAGACGACACCTCCGATTCCCACGGCGAGCGCCTTCTCGATCACGACGATTCGCTTGGCTCCCCGCAGGGCACGGCGCACCTCTTCGCTCGGCCACGGCCGGAACGTCGTGATACCGAGTGCACCGACGCGCTCGCCCTCAGCACGCAGCGCATCGACGGTGTCCTTGATCGTGCCGAGAACGGAACCGAGCGCCACGACGACAGTCTCGGCCTCGTCGGTCCGATACGGCCGGACGAGTCCTCCGGAAGCGCGCCCAAAGGTGCCCTCGAATGTCCGGCTGATCTCGGGGATGAGGTCGAGCGCTTGCATTTGAGTCACGTGCGCGAGGTAACGCACTTCCATGAAAGCCTCGGGGCCGACCATGGCGCCGATGGAGACCGGATCATCGGGATCGAGGACCTGGCGAGGCTCGAAAGGCGGCAGGAACCGGTCGACCTGCTCCTGCGTCGGCAGGTCCACCTGTTCGACTGCGTGGGTGAGGATGAACCCGTCCATGCAGACCATCACGGGCACTGAGAGCTCTTCCGCCAGTCTGAAGGCCTGGATGTGCATGTCGACGGCTTCCTGGTTGCTCTCGGCATAGAGCTGGATCCATCCGGAGTCCCGTTGCGACATGGAGTCGGAGTGGTCGTTCCAGATGTTGATCGGCGCGCCGATGGCTCGGTTGGCGACCGTCATGACGATGGGAAGTCCCAGCCCCGACGCGTTGTAGATCGCCTCGACCATGAAGAGCAGACCCTGGCTCGCCGTCGCCGTGTAGGCGCGAGCTCCTGTGGCGGAGGCGCCGATGGCGACCGACATTGCGGCGAACTCCGACTCAACATTGATGAACTCACATGGCGCGAGTTGTCCGCTCTTGACGAGGGTCGACAGCGCTTCAACGATGTGCGTCTGCGGCGAGATGGGATAGGCGCAGATCACCTCAGGCCTGGAGAGCGCGACGGCCTCGGCGACTGCCCGCGAGCCCTCAACCTGCTTGAGCACTGGCGACCTCCTCGATCTGGCGGCCGACGACCTCGAATGCCCGTTCGGCACCTGCCACGTTGCCCTCGGCGAGCGCCCCCGAGAATCTGTCACGTATGGCCGCAATCACCGACGCAAGCGAGATCACGCCGGTGAGGGCGGCGAACCCGCCGAGAAGCACGGCATTCGCGATCGGACGCCCCAAGGTTTCGCGAGCAATCTCACTCGCCGGCACCGCCACGACCCGTGAGGGCTCTAACTTCGCTGAGAGATCACTGATGCCCAGCTGAGCGAAGGCGAGTGCGGAGTTGATGAGGAGGTATCCATCTTCCGAAAGGCCGCTGAAGAGGTCGACCTGATGGAGCAAGGTCGGGTCCTGGATGATCAGCGCGTCGGGCCTCACGATCGGCTCGTGCGCCCGGATCTCGTGATCCGCAATGCGACAGAAAGCGACCACGGGCGCACCCGTCCGCTCGGAGCCGAAGCTCGGGAACGCCTGCGCCTGGCGGCCCTCGCGGAATGCCGCAACGGACAGCATCTCAGCTGCGGTGACGACACCCTGGCCGCCTCGACCGTGGACTCGCACCTGGAAGAGCATGCATTCAGGCTAGTCAGATCGCTGGCGCAGAACCAGAGCCAAATGTCCTGGATGCGCGATGACCGAGTGCCTTCGTCAATGCGGCGGACGCGATGCGGCGCCGACCTGCACCGATGACACCCGCCGAAACCCCTGGAGGTTCGCCGCATCGAGCAAGCCGGCGCCGACAACTCTTATGACAGGAGCATGCCTCCGTCGACAACGATCAGCGCACCGGTCATGTAATCCGCGGCGGGCGATGCGAGGAACAGCGCGACCTTGGCGATGTCGTCCGGCACGCCCATGCGCTTGAGGGGAATCCGCTGCGTGAACCCTGCCATCATCGCTGCCGTCTCTGCGGCACTAATGCCGACGAGCGGCTGCGACGCGCCCTCGGTGGTGATGCCTCCAGGAGCGATCGCGTTGACGTTCACATTGTGCGGAGCCATCTCCAACGCAAAGTTCTTCGTGAAGCTGAGCACACCGCCCTTGCTGGAGTCGTACGCCGCGAGACCCTGCATCGACGGGTGCACCGAGTCGATCGAGGCAATGTTCACGATCTTGCCCCCGCGCCCTTGCTTGACCATCTGCAACCCTGCGGCCTTCGACATGTAGAAGAGGCCCTTCAGATTGACCGAGAGCACGAGGTCGAAGAACTCGGGCGACATCTCGAGCACCGGGCTCGTCGGGAAGATTCCCGCGTCGTTGACGAGCAGATCCAAAGAGCCGAATTCATCGACGCAACGCTGGACGGCGGCTTGGCAGGACGCGACATCGCTGACGTCGAGCCTCGTGGCCACTGGGCGACCGCTTGCCTCGGCGAGCGCTACCGCTGCTCTGCGCGCTGCGGATTCGTCGAGGTCGGCGATGAGGACATTGGCGCCGGCCTGGGCAAGGCGAATGGCGATCCCGTGACCAATACCCTTGGCACCACCGGTGACCAACGCGTTGCGACCGGCGACCGAAAACGGATCCGACTCGGCGCTGTGCGCGGCTGGACCTGTGACTTCAAGTTGCTGCACCATGGCGGACTCCTCCATGTAGGTGATTCGCCTCCATTGTTGGTTCTCGAGATGCAGCGGCGAAAGGGCACAAGGTCCCCGAAAGCATCGTGACGAACGGCCGTAGACCGTTCCCGATTATTCCGACGCGATGCCGCCGGGCCCCGGGACAAGCGCGCGCACCACGCGGTATGTCGGCTTCCACACCGCACTGTGCAACTGGGCGCCGGGGTCACTCACCTCCGCCCGCGCCAATCCTTCGGCCTTCGCAGCTGCCGCTACAGCCGCGGCGACGCGTAGCGAGACGTCACGCACCTGATCCACCGCCGGCATGAGTGGTGCACCGCGGCGCGATGCGTCCACGGACTCCGCGACCGTGTCCGCGGCAGCGAGGAGCATCCTGTCGCTGACCACCTGTGCTCGAGAAACGATGGTCCCGAGCCCGAGCCCCGGAAAGACGAAGGCATTGTTCGCCTGGCCGATCACATACGTCGTACCCGCGTGGTGGACCGGTGAGAACGGGCTGCCGGTTGCAACCAGGGCGCGACCATTCGTCCACGCGATGAGATCCGACGGCACCGCCTCGGAGAGAGATGTCGGATTCGACAGCGCGAAGATGATCGGCCGTTCCGTGTGCGCTGCCATCTCCCGCACCACCGTCTCGGTAAACGACGAGGGCTGGGCCGCGCACCCGATCAGAACCGTCGGCTGCACGCGACGGATCACTTCGAGGAGACCGATTTCCCCGTTACCATGTTGCCAGGTGCGTACCTCGGGCTCGGGGCGAGCGTACACACGCTGGAAGTCGCGCATCCCTGCGGCCATGCCCTCAACGAGCAGACCATGGCTGCCGAGACACCAGAGCCTGCTCCTTGCCGTAGCCCGTGACATGCCTTCGCGCTCCATTGCACTGCAGATGAAGTCGGCGATGCCCACGCCGGCCGTCCCCGCGCCGAACACGACAACACGCTGCTCGGCGAGCGTCGTCCCGGCGGCGCGCGCTGCCGCCAGGACCCCGCCCAGGACCACTGCAGCGGTGCCCTGCATATCGTCGTTGAACGTACAGATCGTCGGCCGGTAGCGTTCGAGAATCCGACGCGCGTTGCCGGCACCGAAGTCTTCCCAGTGGATCAGAGCGTTGGGGAAACGCGACGTCGCGGAGCGGACGAACCGGTCGACGAAGTCGTCATACGCCTCACCGCGCACGCGCCGGTGCCTCGCACCCATATACGCCGGGTAGGCCAGCAGCTCCTCGCGATCGGTGCCGACATCGAGCATCATCGGAATGACCCGGGTGGGGTCGATTCCGGCCGCGGCGGTATAGACAGCGAGCTTGCCGACCGAGATCGCCATCCCGCCCACACCCCAGTCGCCGATACCGAGAATCTGCTCGGCATCGGTCACGACGATCAGGTCGATATCGTCACGGCCTGCGCCAAAGTTCTCGAGTGCGACGTCGACGCCGCCAGCGTCGTCAATGCAGAGATAGACACCCCTCGGGCGCTGGAATTCCTTGCTGTAGCGCTCAATCGCCTCACCGACGGTCGGCGTGTAGACGATCGGGAGCATCTCGGCGAGATGCTCACTGAGCACCCGGTAGTAGAGCACCTCGTTGCGGTCGTGCAACGCGTCAAGGAAGAGATGCTTGGCAAGATCGCTGCCCTGCTGACCATACTGTGCGTACGACCGCTCGGCCTGCAGCTCAATCGTGGTCACTGCACTCGGCAGCAGTCCGTGCAGACCAAGCCGAGTCCGTTCATCGAGCGTGAAGGCCGATCCCTTGTTGAGTATCGGGAACTCGAGAACATCCAGCCCGCGCCGGCTTGTTTCGTAAGCGCCATCGGCGGCGATCGTGAACGTGCGCTGCGTTCGCATCGCATGCATGTCCACCATCACGGTGCGAAGCCGTCGCAGGTGAAGTGGTTCACACGCCGCCGCTCAGGACCCTCCGAGACGCTGCTCGGTTGGTGGTTTCACGTTGCTGTCATCGAAGCGGAAGGCCACCGAGGACTCCAATCCGACCACGCCCTCCACGGCGAGCGTCAGGCGGCTGAGGATCTCCACTTCGCTGCGACGATCCACAGCGCCGCTGAGGCGCACCACGCCATCGTCCACCTCGACGTCGATGGTCGTCGGATCGAGCCACATGCTGCCTTTGATGACACCCTCGACGATGTCAGCGAGGATCGCTGCGTCCGCACGCAGGTAGCTCTTGAGTACGTCAGCGCGGCTCACGATGCCGACCAGGCGTCCATCCTCGACTACCGGAAGTCGCTTCACGGTCCCTTTTCGCATCAGGCGTGCCGCAGCTGCAAGAAGAGCACCCGGTGCAATAGAGAGCGCGGGCGACGACATCAAGCCGGCCGCTGACTGCGCATGCGCTTTCGAGTCGCGCCGGCGTGGCCCCGGACCCCAACCAGCGCTCTCCCCTCCCTCAGCCTCGGCCTTCAGCAACAGATCTGCCTCCGAGACCACACCGACAACCACGCCCTCGCTATCGACCACCGGGAGGGCACTGACCCGATGTTCGGCCATCAGCTGTTCGATTTGTTTGAAGGGAGTCTCCGGTGCGGTGGTGACGACGTCGCGCGTCATCACGTCCGCGACCGTGAGCCGAGTTGACCGGCGAGGGGCCGACCCGCCAAGCATCGGTGCGGTTCTCTCACCGCCGCCATACATGGGGTCCGCTGATCCATTCATTCCCACGACGATCGTATGCGTGTTCATCAAGTCTGCCTCAGGCATCCGGGTATTGCGCTGTCATGCCCATCTGACAGCGAGATCGGACGCGTGTCTAGAGGCTTTAGTCCCGACTGCATCTCGCACGTTGTGATTTGGGACGTTACTCGGTCGCGATTGTGACCTTCGGCCGTGGCGTCAAAAGAATTCGGGATCCATCATCGTCATGACCACGAAAGATGACCAGAGGACAAAGCATGAACGGCAGCGAGGCGTCTGAGAGCGGCGCCTACGCCCAGCGAAGGCACACCCCCATGAGCACTGATGCCCTCAACTACGAGGGCCACATGCCCGCCCTTGATCTCTTCCGCCCTGATGGGAGCTTTCTCCACCTCCAGGAAGACTGGCGCCGGGGCCTCGGCTGGTGGCTCGTGGATCGCGACCAAAGGCGGCACATCAGCGTCCTGGAGGCGATTCGGCTCGCTCCAAAGGGTGTAGCTCATGAAGTGTTCCTGGAGTCGCAGTATCTTGTCTGGCAGCTTGAGTCCGAGGAGGTCGGTCAGGATTCGGGAGCAAGCCTTCACGATGCGCTCAGCCGGCTTCGCCGAGAAGTGATCCTCGCGGGTACCTCGGAAAGCACGAGCCTGACGGCGGCGATGCGCGCGGCGCTAGGACGCCACGCCGAGTTGGATCGGCTCGTGCAGAAGCAACTCCCTCGTCAATTCGATCCGGCGTAGACACGCTCGTCCGTTCCGCCCACGGCACAAGTCTCACCGGCATGCTCGTGGGGAGCGTCTCCAACAAGCTCATCCACGCCGCGAAGGTGCCGATCCTGGTAGCGCACTTGGCGCAGCTCCTGGCGCCTGGATCTCACTGGGCGTTGGCGATGCCAGATTGTCGAGAACCAGATTCGAGCAGATCTGCGGTGGCTGCTTCTGTTCCGCGAGCCTGAACGGCGCGATTGCCGCCGGCACGCTTCGCTTGGTAGAGGGCGCTGTCGGCGGCAGCGATGCGCGCTGCCGCATCCTTCCCGCAGTCGGGGCCGGCTATGCCAATGCTGACGCTCGGCCGCTGATCGTGCACCCTGCTGTTTGCCAGGTCGGCAAAAATCCGGCCGGCAACCACCTCGGCGTGATGAGGGTCGGCATCCGAGAGGATGACTGAAAACTCATCACCGCCCGTCCTCGCGGCGACGTCGCCACGGCGCACGGATCGCTGCAGCGCGCCAGCGACGGCCTGCAGCAGCTCATCCCCTGCCCTGTGTCCGTACGTGTCGTTCATGACCTTGAGCTTGTCGATATCAATGGCGAGGAGCGAATACTGCGAGCGCCGCGGCAGGGTTGCCAAGCGGCGGTCGAACTCACGGCGATTGGCGACGCCGGTGAGGTGATCGATGGTCGCCGCTGACTCAAAGGCCAATGCTCGCGAAAGGGCAAGCTCGAAGAGCGGCGTCAACGCGCGCAGCCATTCACCTTGTGCATAAGAGTATCCAGGCCCCGACACATCACTACGGAACACGGCCAGGAGCCCGCTGGCATCGTCTCCGACGCGGACCAGTTGCACCATCGCGGTCTCAACATCGAGTTCGGCGAGCATGGCCGCAATGTCGGGCGTTACGTACGTGTCGTGTTCGAGTATGAAGAGCCGATCCTGATGACCAGCCGCCGCTTCATGCAGGTGGACGGTGTCCGCGAGGGAGACGCTGAGGTTGCCGATTCGTTCGTCGGCCGAGGCAACACCGCCCAAGTCCGGGTCGTACGAGGCGACCAGAGTTCGCGCGATCACCGTCAACGAGGAAGAACGCAGCCTTCGACTGCGGTCTCTCTGACAGATCAGTGAGGCGGGCCGCGCTCTGGACACCGAGGCTCATGACTTCGCCTTTGTCGAGGGTCGAGTACATCTCATCGGCGACCAGTGCCAGCACCGCATCGTGTTGAATGATTGCCGAGCGCTCGTTCACCGTCTGTTCGAGTCGTGAGCGCAATTGAAATGTTGCGTACGCGATCCCGATCCCGGTGATCGGCCAGACAACGAGGAGTTGCGCGTAGTCGGGGACGCTGAGCCGGTCGATGAGCCCATCGCAACCCAGGGCAGCGGACGCAGCCACGATGGCAGCGATGGTCAGGCTCGGCGGCCCGTAGAGCGCACTTGCCACGACGGGAATTGCGGCCAAGGCCAGGAGCCCCTCGTTCTGGCCGGCATCACCCAGCACGAGGAGCGTCAACGCAGCGTAGTAAAGGAGCGTGAGGACGACCAATGGCGCGAGCCGCGGCCGGCGCGAGACAGGTATCGCGAGCGCCACGGTGATACCCGCAACGATGGCGCCGGCCATCGTGAGGTTCGGCCGCGCGTATGGCGTTGCAACGATTGCCGCAGCGAAACCAATCGCCGCAGCTGCCGCGAAGCTCAGCAGACCGATCTGCGCGCTTGCGTTGGTGACGCGTCCGCCCGACCCTCGATCAGCGTGGCGAAAGGGGAGCTTCGAAGCAGGATTGGTCTCAACCATTCTGGGAATCGCAGGTGCTCAACACGGCGCGAACAGTCGATCTTTCGGCTAGCACATCGACAAGCGCCGCGGCCACCGCACGCACTCCGAGTTGCGTCTGACGGGCCCTGCGTGTGCGCTACGAACGATCTCAACAAGCGCGGCGATTCGCGCATCCGTGGCTGCAGCCGCCGCCGCCTGTGCCACGCTGTCGACCTCGCGGTCAATGTGCTCGAGGATCGCAGCGGCCTCGTCATCACTCACGGCCAGCCCTAGTTCTTTCGCTATTGCATCGACGCCAGGACGCGAGCAGACGACTGTCAAGCGGAGCTCTCGTTGTGCGGCGTCGACCGTGGTGGGCATCGCGCGTCTCTCCGTGATAGCTGCAGTGTGGTGGAACCTGCCGTTCCTGTAGCGACATCGTCAGCGCATAACAGCGATCGCGCCAGAGCAACAGGTTGTGGAAACCCGGGACCAACGGAGGAGGGGCATGGGTACTAAGTCACCCATGAAAGGCCGTAGCCCGGCGCTGGCCGAGCGCTGAGGTCTCGGTCTGGGCCGGACGTCCATCCCTGCGCGGGACCGATGACCCACTCAGCACGGGACTCCATCCCGCGAATCTCGTGGCCTGCGGCTCTGTTGGGCTCCCACCGCTCGGGATGAGCATGGGCATACGAGGTCACAGGGCCTCGACACACCACACAAAGGGACACGGCCATGACTAGCGGACTTCGTTGGCGGATCTTCGTTCTCCAGGTGGGACTGATCGGCATCCTCGCGTTCGTGAGCGGCTTCGCCTTCTGGGCCAGCAACTTCGCGACCTCGACCGTGCACGACCAGCTCGCAGCTCAGCAGATCTACTTCCCGGCAGCCGGATCCAAGGCCATCACCTCGTTGCCCAAGGTGGATGCCGCCGCCATGACCCAGTACGCCGGACAGGAACTCCTCACCGGCGCCCAGGCTCAGGTCTACGCCAACAACTTCATCAACGTCCACCTCGGCGAGATCGGCGGTGGCAAGACCTACTCCCAGCTCAGCGCTGAGGCGATGGCCGCTCCCACCAATGCCAAGCTCGCCGCCACCGTGGACACCATCTTCAAGGGCACCACGCTCCGCAGCATGTTGCTCAACGCCTACGGCTGGGGCCAGATCGGTCAATTCGCCGGCTACGCGGCGATCGGACTCCTCGTGGCAGCCATCGCGGTGCTCGGTGCCTTCCTCTTCGAGATCGTCCGCTGGCGCGCGACGGTCGCCGCCGGACGGACGACACGTCAGGCTGTGCGCCCGGCAACCGTCCGCCAGCACGCATAGGACCAACGCAGCAGCTTCGGTCCCTCATGTGACCCACCGGCCTCGGGCCGGTGGGTCACGGTTTGCGTCGACAGCCAGGTAAATGTGTGAGACTCCGCGCGCTGCGGGCGACACCGCTCAGGGAGACGGCGGTTCCATGTCAGAAATACCCATTGGGTCACCTCGCGTGGCCACCGACACGCTTGTGTTTCACATCTCGGCTCACGGGCTCAGCCTCATCGGTGGCAGCGGCCGCGGTGAGGGATGGAGCGGCATCGTTGATCTGCTGCTCGAACAGGAGCCCCTCGCCGCGCGTGTCCACGGTTCGAGCAGGCCGGCGCGCGTGGACGAGGACGAGCCGGTCCGCATCATCGGTCCGTACTGGGCAAAGCACGCGGCGCTGGTCCCGGTGGGCGGCGAACACCTGGTCGTCTTCGGCGGTGACGAGCCGCTCCCTGATCCCGATGCAGCGCTCGTTCCGGCCGCCGCGCACCTCGTCGCCGAAGTCCAGCAGGTGTCGCCTGCGAAGTTGCTCGAGGACGAGCTCGAGCTGGTGCACGCGATTCGTGACCTGATCGAGTACCGGCCCGAGAACGTCGCGGAAACGGCGCGGCACATCGCCGCGAAGGCAGCCGAACCGCTTTCATGCGAGGTCGGAGCGGTGCTCCTCCACTACAACGGTGACCTCGTCGCCGAGGTGGTGACTCGGAACTGGCCGGCGACCCTCGATGCGGTCGCCATCCGCAGCACGCTCGTCGCACTGTTCCAGCGTGCCGAGTTGGGCGCCTTTGTGGACCTGGAGATCGGCGATGAGACCGATGACGCACTCGGGCGAGAGCAGGAACTCGTGGCGCGCTTCGCGGTGCCGATCGGACGGCCCAAACCCTTCGGCGTCCTCGTCGTCGCGCACGCGGCCACCCGGGCGCGTGGCTTCACCAACCTCTGCCAGCGCATCGGCTACTCGCTCGCCGAAGTCGCAGAATCGCTCCTGATGCAGGCCATCTCGCGCGAGCACCTTGCCGCCGACCGCGACCGCTTCGCACGTGAGGCGCGCATCGACCCCTTGACGGGCCTCGAGAATCGCGCCGCGTGGGACGAGCACGTACGCGCCGAGGAGGCACGTCGTGTGCGCTACGCGAGGTCGGTGACGGTCATCAGCGCCGACCTCGACAACCTCAAGGCCGTCAACGATCGCTACGGTCACGAGGCAGGCGATCAGCTGATTCGCGCAGCAGCCAATCTCCTGCGCGGCCATGCCCGTGGTGCAGATCGTCTCGCGCGTGTCGGTGGCGACGAGTTTCTCATTCTCATGCCGGAAACCGACATGCACGGCGCGGGAAGATATCTCGCGCGCGTGCGAGCCGCGATCCGGCGCATCCAGGTGAACGAGGTGTCGGCGCTGCAACTCTCGTTCGGCGCCGCGACTGCATGTGGCGACGAGTCGCTCGCCTCCGTCATAGGCCGCGCCGATGCGGCCATGTACGCGGCCAAGAAGCGGCGCGTTCGGAAAACGAGAGCCGCTCGCTAGGCGACCGCCGCGACGGCGGAGGACCCGCGAAACTGCGAGACGATCTCATCGGCACGGATCGGCCGGCTGATGAGATAACCCTGCAGCTCGGAGCAATGTCGTTGGACCAGGTAGGCGCGCTGCACCTCGGTCTCGACGCCTTCGGCCACGATCTTCAGACCGAGGCTGAGACCCATCGCGATCATCGCGTCGACGATCGGCGCCTTGCTGACTGCGGAGACGATCGAGCGCACGAACGAGAGATCGATCTTGAGCGTGTCAACCGGGAATCCCTGCAGCCGGCTGAGCACCGAGTACCCGGTCCCAAAGTCATCGATGGCGATGCGCACGCCGAGATCTCGAATGCTCCGCAGCAGGCCGAGCGCCTTGGTGTGTTCGGGAATGGCAGCGCTTTCGGTGATCTCGAGCTCGAGCAGGCTCGGGTCGAGACCGCTCCGGTTGAGTGCGTCGAGGACTCGTTCGATGAGCCCGCAGTTCGCGAGGTTTCGTCCCGAGACGTTGACCGCGACCGGGATTGGTCCCACCGATGACGTGGCCCATGCCTGAGCCTGGGCACACGCCGTTGCCAGCACCCACGTGTCGAGCTCGTTGATCAAGCCGCTCTGTTCAGCGATCGGGATGAACTGATCGGGTGCGACCAGGCCGCGGAGCGGATGATTCCACCGCACGAGTGCTTCGACGCCGGTCATGCGCCCGGTTCGGCCGTCCACCTTCGGCTGATACAGCAGCATGAGCTCCCCACGACCGATGCCTGCGCGAAGATCCTGCTCGAGGGTGAGACGCTCGATCGCGGTGGCATGCATGTCCGACGAGAAGACCTCGTGACGATCCTTACCCTGCGCCTTCCCCACGTAGAGCGCGGCGTCGGCGTTGCGAACGACGTCCGTGGCGGCGCCTCCTCCTGAGGACGTCGCAACACCGATCGTCGCCGTGATGGTGAGCGTGCGGCCGCCAGCCGAGAACGGCGCCCGAAACGCGTCACGAATCCCGTCCGCGGCGCACGTCGCACCGGCCGGATCGGCAAGGTCCTCGAGGAGGATCGCGAACTCGTCGCCACTCAAACGGGCCGCCGTGTCACCGGCGCGAACCCAGGTTGCAAGACGGCGCGACACCTCGACAAGGAGCGCGTCGCCCGCGGCGTGACCGAGACCGTCATTGATCGTCTTGAAATTGTCGAGATCGAGGATGAGCACCGCGTAGCAACCGGACCCGCGTGACAACCGCTGGTGCGCATGCTCGAGCCGATCGCCGAAGAGTGAGCGATTCGGCAGTCCGGTCAGTGCGTCGTGGAAGGCTTGATGCTCGAGCTCGCGCTGCAGACGAACACGGTCGGTCACGTCACTCGCGCAGACGATCATCGCGCCCTCGCCGTCGAAGATGGTCTCGCGAGTGTCCACCTCGACGTCGAGCACGCTCCCGGTCTTCGTGCTATGACGGATTCCCTCGAAGTGCGTGCGTCCTCCCCGCATGGCGTGCAGGTTGGTTCGCAGCAGATTGCGCTCCTCGGGGGGACGGATCTCGACGAGCGTGAGCGTCAGGAACTCCGCGCGACTGTAGCCGTACATCGCGACGGCTGCACTGTTGACCGCGAGGAAGCGAAGACTGCCATCGACTGGGCCGGTGCCCGGAAGCTTCGTGACCATCATCGCCTGCGGGTTCTCGTCGAACAGCGCCCGAAACGTTTCCTCGCGCGTCGCGGTGACGCGCGCTTCCTGCGTCATTGCAGCAGCGGTGGCAAGGTGCTCGGCAACAGCGGCCCGCCGGCGTCGTCCATAGAGCGCAAACAGCAGGATCAGGATCCCCGAACCGGTCACGATGCCCACCGAGGCAACGAATGCGATGGTGACACCACTTGCGGCGCTCGATGCATCGGCCTCGCTGAGCTCGGCAAGCTTGGAGTCAAGCACGGTGAACGCGGGATCCCCGATCTGGGTGTTGATGGTTGCCGCACCCTCGGTGTCCCCGCTGATCATTGCGGTGATCTCGAGTGTGACCGCCCGCTGATAGGCATCGGTCATGCTTTCGATGGTGGGCAATGCTGAGGTGGACGCCTCCGTCTTGATGAGCGACAGAGCCGCGTTTGCGTCGGCCTGCGCACCATCCGTCACGCGTGGGGAATCGAGAACGCCTTCCTGCTCGATCGCGATCAGCGTGCGCAGCGAACTGATCGACTCTGAGGCGAGTTGACGCTGCGACGACCACGAGTGCAACACCACGAGCGCCACGACGACACCCAGGGTCAGAAGTGCAGCAAACGCGCTGCTGACCCAGAAGGGCTTATCCCGCGAAAACGGCCGCTGCCGTTCGTTGCCTGGTCTCACTTCCTGCCTCGTGGCGGTCGCACGGCGATCTCTGACCTGCTTCGACAGTTCCCACGCTAGGCGTGCAGCCGGGGTCCACCCGGCGCGTAGGAGCCTCCGAACAATGCCGGAACGGCATCGGAACCCCACGGGTGGGCGTTCGAGGGGCCCGCGCGCGATGCGCAGCGGGCTAATCGCTCACAAGAGCGTCGGTCAGCGCATCGATACCGGCGAGGTTCGCGGCGAGCGAAGGCTCGATGCCATAGCGGGACGCGAGGGCCCCGGGTGTGGTGTAGCTGACTTTGGTCTGGCCATTGTCGTCCCAGATCAATATCCGCAGCGGGAGGTCGAGGGCAGCGAGCGGGTGAGCTTGCATGACCGGCGTTCCCGCGTTGGGCGAACCGAAGATCACGACCCTTGTCTCGCGCAACGCCAGCCCCACGCGCGCAGCCTCACCGCTGTGATCGATGACGGCGAAGACCTTCATGCCCTTTGCCTCCACGAGTGCCAGGAGACGCGATACCGTCGCCTCGACCGACGACGGGCTGGTCTTGGTGGTGATGCCGGTCGCGGATTTCGCCTCGCTGCTCATACCTGCTCCTTGGTGTGCTCAGTGACGGAGTCGCGTCCTGTCGATGTCGTCGTGGTTCATGCCGAAGTAGTGCGCGACCTCGTGCAGGACCGTGTCGTTGACCTGGTCGACGAGCTCCTCGCGCGTTCTGCTCCACCGCTCGATGTGGCGTTGCAGCAACACGATTCGTTTGGGGTATCCGCTTGGACTGAACGTCAACTCGTTGGTGCCCTGGAAGTATCCGAGCACGCGCGTGTCGATCCCCCGGCCGCGGTCGTCCTCGGTGGCGTCCGGCTGGATCGTGATCATCAGATTGTCGGCGTCCATCCGCGCGCGCAGGTCCGGAGGGATGCTCTCGAGGGCATCGGCGGCGAGGCGCTCGAACTCGTCCGCGGAGACGTGATACGGCACCCTCAGAGAATCGCACACGATGCGCTGTGGCGACCCGTGCCGTACGCTCTGGTGCCTGAACACCCCGGCATGGCTCCGCGCCGCTGAGCCGCGCATCGGACTCGGTTGCATGCGTCTCCCGGCAGGCACCGAGCATGAACGGATGCTCGCGGCGGAGACCATCGCTGCTGCCACGGCGGCGGGGATCCTGATATTCGACACCGCACACGCATATGGCTCTGACGCCGCGGCGCCAGGGCAGAACGAGCGGCTCGTGGCGACGGCCCTCCGAGGCTGCGGGGGTGATGAGGGCGCACGCATCGTCACCAAGGGCGGCATGACGCGCGGGGATCAATGGATCCCTGACGGTCGCGCCAGGACGATTCGCAGCGATTGCGAAGCGAGTCTCGATGCTCTCGACGGTCTCCCGATCGACCTCTACCTCGTTCACGCCCCCGATCCGCGCACACCGTGGCGGACAACCGTTCGCGCGCTCGCGGGCCTGCAGCGTGACGGGCTGGTGCGCCACGTCGGGGTATCCAACGTCAACCGCCGTCAACTGGAGGAGGCGCTCGACGTCGTCGAGATCGCGGCCATCCAGGTCGGGTTGAGCGTGCTCGATGACACCGCGGTCCGTGGCGGACTGGTCGAGCTCTGCGAGCAGCGCGGCATCGCGCTGATCGCGCACTCGCCGTTGGGAGGGCCGCGTCGCGCGGCTGGCCTCGTTCGGCGAGAGGCATTGCTGGCAGTCGCACAGGATCGAGGCGCCACACCGCAGGAGGTGGCGCTCGCGTGGGTGCTCGACGTCTCACCCGTTGTCGTTGCTATCCCGGGAGCGCGACGCCCCGAGACTGCACGATCAGCCGCTCGGGCTACTGCACTGGTGCTCACACCACACGATCGAGAAGTCCTTGTCACGGCGTTCTCGTGGCGGCAACCGCGATCGGCGGAGCCTTCAGCGCATGACGATGCGGGCGAGATCGTCCTCGTCATGGGAGTTCCGGGCGCCGGCAAATCCCGTCACGCGGCGGACTACGTCGATCGTGGCTATCGCCGCCTCAACCGCGACGAGCGCGGAGGATCGTTGCGCGACCTCAATGTCTCGCTGGACGAGGCGGTGGCTGCAGGACACCGGCGGATCGTCCTCGACAACACCTACCTGACCCGAGCTTCGCGCAGTCACGTGATCGAGGTCGCCGCCCGCCACCACCTGCCTGTTCGGTGCGTCTGGATCGACACACCGCTCGCTCAGGCACAGGTCAACATGGTCGAGCGCCTCCTCATCCGGTTCGGGTCGCTCCCGGACCCTGCGGCGTTGCGCTCGCTCGCGCGCAGCGAGCCGGGGATGCTCCTGCCGACGAACCAGATGCGTGCGTATCGCGAGCTCGATCCGCCGTCCGAGGACGAAGGGTTCGCCGGCGTGGAGATCGTGCCGTTCGTGCGCGTGGCGCAAGGCCCGGGCGGCGTCGACGCAACGGGAGGTGTGTTCGTGGCCGCGAATGTGATGTCCACTCCCGGCTGGGAGGCCGCTGTGGCCGGATTCCCTTCCGGCATACCCTGCCTCCTTTTCGGCTGGGAACCCGACGCGCACGTCGATACTCTGGACACTGACGCAGCTCGTCTGTCGGCGGCGATGCGCGTGCGTGTCGCCTCGGGACTCTGCCCGCACGCCGCGGGACCGCCGGTGTGCTGGTGCCGGCCGCCGCTTCCGGGACTCATCCAGGCGCTTGCGCGAGCGCACAACATCGACCTGTCCCGCTCGACCCTGGTCGGAACCGGGCCGGCGCACCGGACCCTCGCGAAGACGGTCGGCTCCGCATACGTCTCCGTCTGACGCCAGACGATCCATCGCATGGTCCAGATGCGCGAGAGTCTCGGCATGTCAGAGCATTACGGCGCGCGCTTCTTTGGCGAGCGCGAAGCAGCTGTGTACGACGAGCAGGAAGCCGAGATGTTCGCTGCGGAAGTCGTCACCCCCATCGTCGACATGCTGGCGTCACTCGCCGGCACCGGCGCCGCACTGGAGATGGGAATCGGCACCGGACGGATCGCACTGCCACTGACCGAACGCGGCGTCAGCGTTCGGGGCATCGATGCGTCTTCCGCGATGGTCGCACGGCTCCGCGCCAAGCCCGGAGGCAAGGACATCGAGGTCGTGACCGGTGACTTCTCGGCGACGCGCGTCGACGGCGATTTCGCGCTCGTCTACCTCATCTTCAACACCCTGTTCAACCTCAAGACCCAGGACGAGCAGGTCGCGTGCTTCGCGAACGCAGCAGCGCATCTCGAGAGCGGCGGCCGCTTCCTCATCGAGCTCGGCGTGCCCGACCTGCAGCGGCTCCCGCCGGGTCAGGAGGTCCTCCTCTACCGCGTCGACGCACGAACGATGTCGTTCGACTCGTACGACGTGGTCACGCAGGGCCAGACGTCAAATCATTTCATCGTCGGTGATGGCGGGACGGTCAATTCCTATCCCGTCGAGGGACGCTACGTGTGGCCGTCGGAGCTCGATCTGATGGCACGCCTCGCGGGGATGCGACTCGTCGAGCGTTGGGCCGGCTGGAAGCGCGAACCGTTCACGAGCCTGAGCCGCTCGCACGTCTCCGTCTACGAGAAGCCCTGACCGGTCGTCCCTACGGGTGCGACGGCGCGGGCGGCGCGCCCTCGAGCTCGAACATCAGGTCGTCGATGTAGCAGTAGTACCAGTCCTCGCCGGGCTCGTACGACCGGATGATCGGATGGCCGATCGTCTTGTAATGCTTGGTCGCGTGCTTACCGGGGGAGTTGTCGCAACACCCCACGTGACCGCATTCCTGGCAGACGCGCAGGTGCACCCAGTCGTGACGCCCCGCGGCCAGACACTCGACGCATCCGGCACCCGAAGGCGTGACGTCGTGGATCTGATCGAGATGCTGGCAGCCTTCGCTCATGTGGATCTCCTGGAAGTGTGGCCGGTTGTCGGGGGATCGGGCTCTGGGAAGTGCGTCAGGTCGCTGCTCCATCCGAGCAGATTCGCGGCGCCGTCGTATGAGCTCGAGAGGAATTCGCGGATTGCGCGGCGAGGGTCCGGTGACGCCAGCGCGTCGTCATAGCGAAAGAGAAACTCGCCGGCGTCGGTGCTCCACGCAGCCCCCTGCGGCTGCAGCGTGACCGCCTCAATGCCTGCGGGTGCGGGATACGCGTACGAGAAGAACGCCGGTGACGCCAGCCGGTGATCACCGGGCCACCACCCGGCGCAGACCTGCTCGGCGTCGGAGCTGAAATGCGTGATCACGTTGGTGCCCGGCGCCGGATCCACCACCCGGCCGGAGTAGCGGGTCAGCGCGAGGTCGAAGGATCCCCAGAAGAAGTGCACCGGCGTGGTGCGTCCGCGGAATTGCGCGCGATGCTCCTTCATGACGATGTCGACCATCGTGAGCACCGTGTGAAAGTGCTGCGCCTGAGCCGGGTCATACGTCGCGTGGGTCCGATCCTCAGGAAATGGAATCGGATCCGGCACCTCGGAAGGAGTCTCCGAGATGCTCACGTCGATTCCCATGCGATCCAGCGCGTCCATGACGTCGCGATAGAAATCCGCGACCGCACCGCCGAGCGGCCGGCGTTCGATCTGCCCATCGCTGCTGCGAAGCACCAGCACGTGATCGTGCAGATCGAGCTCCGCGTCAAAGGTGCGCAGTCCGATCGGCACCGGGGATGACGCAAGCCCGCGCGCGCTGACGTACAGGGGCACGTTGGCCCAACCGGGCTCGAACGGGCTCAGCGCGAGGCGGAGCTTGCCGATCACCTGCGTGTACATGTGCAACGTGTCGCGTGTCTCGCGCCATTCTGCGTAGGGGAGCGCCAGCCACCCTCTGGACTCGTCCGCCATAGCTCCATGATGATGCTCGCGCCCCGCATCGTGACGTCACCGCGCGGTTGTCCTCGGCCTCCCGCCGGGCTACTGTGTCGGCTCCGTGAGCGACGCTCCCACGACCGCCGCGCCTGAGGTACGCGCCTCCACGTGGGCGCCCTTGCGCCACGGCGTCTTCCGCATGATCTGGATCGCGGTCCTGGTCAGCAACATCGGCCTGTGGATGCAGACGGTGGGAGCCCAATGGCTCCTGGTCGAGCAGCCGCATGCCTCGGTGCTGGTCGCGCTCGTGCAGACGGCGGACATGCTCCCCGACGTCATCTTCGGCGTCGTCGGCGGCGTGCTCGCCGACATGTTCGACCGCCGCCGGCTCCTCGTCGGTGTCAACGCGTTCCTGGCGGCGACCGGGATCGTCCTCGCCGCGCTGACGTTTGCCGGTCAGATGCCGCCCGCGCTGCTGCTGACGTTCACCTTCGTCCTTGGCTCTGGGTCTGTTGTCTCCACGCCGGCATACCAGTCTCTGATCCCGGATCTCGTCCCGCGCACCGAGATCCAATCCGCATCAACCCTCGGATCCATCAGCGTCAACCTCGCTCGCGCGATCGGACCCGCGATCGCCGGCGTGCTCATTGCTCGTATCGGGGTTGGCGCAGTGTTCTCCATCAACGCCGCGACCTCGCTGGCATACGCGGTCGTGGTGTTCGCATGGCACCCCAAGTCCGAGGCAACGACGCAGCTGCCGGAGCGCTTCGTCTCAGCCCTCCGAGCGGGCGGCAGGTACGTTCGGTACTCGCCGGTGATGCGCCGCATGCTTCTGCGCAGCGCGCTGTTTCTCGTGCCGGGCAGCGCGCTGTGGGCGCTCCTCCCGCTGGTGGCTACGCAGCGCCTCAAGATGAGCGCCAGCGGCTACGGCCTGCTTCTGGGAGCGCTCGGTGTTGGCGCGGTGGCCGGCTCGTTTCTTCTGGTGCGGGTGCGGGCGGCGCTGACCCCGAATCGCCTGCTCCTGGCCGCAAGCCTCGTGTACGCCGCCGTGATGGCCGTGATCGTGCTCGTCCCGAGCGTCGTGATCGCGTTGGTGGCGCTGCTGCCCGCAGGGTTCGCGTGGATTGCCGTGCTCTCGACGATGAACGCGGCACTCCAACTCTTCCTGCCCCAGTGGGTGCGCGCTCGAGGGCTTTCGGTCTATCTCACCGTGCTCTTCGGCAGCCAGGCCGCCGGCTCTGTGGTCTGGGGCTTCGTCGCGGACCCGAAGGGTGTGCTGCCCGCGTACCTGATCGCGGCGGCGCTGATGGCCGGAGGCGCTGCCACCATCCGGATCTGGCCCCTGTACGACACCGCCGGCATGGACAGGGCGACGGTTGCGCGCGGCCAGCCCGAGCTTGCCTTCGACGCCCTGCCCGAGCAGGGCCCGGTGGTGGTCAGGATCACGTACACCATTGCGCCGGAACGCGAAGACGCATTTCTCACGGCGATGGCCCGCGTGCGCCTCTCACGCCTGCGCACCGGGGCCACGCAATGGGGGCTGTTCCGCGACGGGGAGGTGCCGCACGATTTCGTCGAGCTCTTCGTGGTCCCCTCATGGGACGAGCATCTGCGCCAGCACACCGACCGGCTCACCGGGACCGACGAGGCCTATCTGGACGCGGCGCGGGAGCTTTCC
Source organism: Candidatus Dormiibacterota bacterium (assembly GCA_963791435.1). Lineage (GTDB taxonomy): Bacteria > Chloroflexota > Dormibacteria > Aeolococcales > Aeolococcaceae > Palsa-851. The sequence goes on along the minus strand of CAWBSL010000001.1, from coordinate 1,507,552 downwards.
GACCCTGCGCCCCGCACCTCGCACCTCATCGGTACCGAGCCTCCCGACTAGCTGGCGGGCGTCGAGTCCCGAACCTCGAGCCACATGAGTCCCTGCAGCGCAAGTCGGTAACGACCTCCTGCGTGCACGATGACCATCAGGACACTCTCGCAGGCGGAACATCGCAGCACCGCGCCCGGCGAGCGTGGCGTCATGTACAGGTGCTGGGCACCGACGTCGCCAACGGCACCGCACCCCGAGCACGCACCACGCGCAGCGGTCAGCTCGTGCACAAAAATCTCCTGGAGCAGCCCCGCTGCAGCGTTGCCGTCAAGCCTCAGTTCTGCGTCATGGGTCTGCACGTCATCCTCCTGTTGGTCCGAACCGTTCGGTCTTGATGCGCGTGGGCTCGTGGCCGAGCTGCACGAGTGACTCCGCGACCGACTCGACAAGCGGCGTCGGGCCACAGACAAAGATCAACGGCCGCTCAGCCGCCGGCCACGCCACCTCCGTGAGCATCGCGGTGTCGATGCGCCGTCGCGGCCCCGTCCAGTCCTCGGGCTGGTTGCGAGTCAGCGTGTGGATCACTTCGAGGCCAGTGTCCGTCGCGACGAAGGTCTCGAGCTCTTGGCGGAAAATCACCTCGTCCAGGGAGCGGGATGAATAGAGCAGGCGGGTCGGAGCCGTACCGTCGGCGGTGTGGCGGAGACGGAGCATCGCCATCAGCGGACAGATGCCCGATCCGCCGGCAACGAGCAGCAGCGGCCCGCCGAGCGCGGACTCCCACACGAAGTACCCGCCGATCGGCCCGCGGAGTTCCAGCTTGTCGCCGGCGCGAAGCTCACCCGCGAGATACGGCGAAACCTCGCCATCGTCGAGGCGCTCGACGGTGAGAGCGATCCGTTGATCATCCGAAGGTGCCGACGATATCGAGTAGCTGCGCTGCGTTTGATACCCGTCCTCAGCAGTCAGGCGCACGTCCACATGCTGGCCTGCCAGCTGCCCGGGCCATTCCGGGACCGTCAGCAGCAGCGTTCGAACGCGCGGGGTCTCGTCGACAACATCGACGACCTCGGCGGTGCGCCAGATCAGTCGCCGCTGTAGCGCTGTTCCTGCCAAGGATCGCCATACATGTGATAGCCGTATGTCTCCCAGAAGCCCGGCGAATCCTCGGTCATCAAGCGCAACCCGCGGATCCACTTGGCGCTTTTCCAGAAGTACAGATGCGGCACGAGCAGCCGCGCCGGCCCGCCATGCTCGCTCTCGAGTGGCTGCCCGTCGAATGCGAACGCAATCCATGCCTTCCCGCCGGTGAGGTCGTCGAGCGGGAGATTGGTGGTGTACCCACCGTCGCAGAAAGCCATCACGTAGTCGGCTGACGTCTCGACACCTTCGAGCAAGGTGTCGACGGAGACTCCTTCCCACGAGGTGTCGAACTTGGACCACTTGGTGACACAGTGGATGTCGCGTGTCACCGTCTCGCTGGGCAGCGCGCGCAGCTCCTCCCAACTCCAGTGCTTGACCTCGTCAACCTCGCCGTCGATCTCGAACGTCCAGTCCGTGATCGGCGTATGCGGCGTTGGCCCGGCAGAGAGGACGGGAAAATCGCGAACCACGTACTGACCAGGTGGGAGGCGAGCGTCACGCGCTTGATCGCGAGGCCGGCCCTTGAATGCCCTGCTGACGAAGCTCACGTCGCTTGCTCCACGGCGCCAATTGTGCGGACGATCCGAGGCTGTCGCAAGTCGATCCGGGCTCGGCGCCAAGGAGGCCACTGGGATCAGGCATGTTTAGGCCCGCACCGATGGGGTATCTTCATGGCATCGCCTCGAATCTCGAGGGGTATCGCTCGTGGTCGTCATTCCTTCTCGAACGGACGCGCTGCGTCTGTTTTCGTAACGAGAAGGAATTGGAGAGACCAGAGTGACTGGTACCGTAAAGAAGATCGTCGCCGAACGCGGCTTCGGCTTCATCACCGCCGAGGATGGACAGGAATATTTCTTCCATCGCAGTGGACTCGACAGTTCGCTGACCTTCGAAAATCTCGCGGGCGATGAGCGCGTGAGCTTCGAGATCGAGCGGAGCGACAAGGGCCCGCGCGCCCGCCAGGTCCGCGCGGCCTGATCGTCGCTGCGTGAGGCTTCCCGGTCATCGCCGCTTCGGCGGCGATGGCCGGAACCTCGTTTCGCCGTATACAGTGCGTGTCTATGGCGGACGAATCTCCCGGGACCTCGGCATCTCCGAGTGACCCGACGCCTGCTCCACCGGAGTCTCCGGACGAGGAGACGCACCCGACGGATGACAGCTATCTGCTTGGAGCGACCGGTGTCGAAGAGCAGGTCCTCGCAGAACTGGCTCGCGCCGAGGCGAGCATGAACGATCCCGAGGAGCCCGATGACGACAGCAAAGGTGCCGTCGTCTGACTCTCACTAAGCGAAGGCAACAGGCGCCGCGATCGGCGCGCCGGAAGGTGCCGGTCCCGATCCGGAGAGCACTGACCATCGTCATCGGCCTCGCCGGGATTGCGGCCGTGGTGATCTTTCTCAATCCCGCCAAGGTGGGACACGCGCTGGAGCATTTCCAGCTGGCACTGATCGCTCCAATCCTGCTGCTCTCGGTGCTCGTCTACATCCTTCAGGGCATCCGCTGGCATTTCCTGCTTGCCGATGTCGGCACCACGCTTCGTCTGCGCGACACGATCCTGATCAACCTCGCCGGCCAGGCCATCACCGCGATCGTGCCGCTCGGCGACCTCACTCGCGCCGCCTTCGCGAGCAGCGCAGACGGCACCGACTTCGGCACTGTCGCAGCCACGGTCACCGTGCAGGAGCTCTCCTACATGCTCTGGCTCATTCTCTCGGCGCTGCCGGCGATTCTCGCGCTGGGATACGGGCTCGCTGCAGTGGTCCCGGTGGCAGTGGGAATGGCGCTGATCGTCGTGATGCTCACCGTCTCGCCCGTCTTCCGGAAGTTCCACGACCTGATCGCGCACATACCCTTTCTCAACAAGCTGCTCCCGGCAATCGTTGAGCTGCAGCAGGAGACGTCGACGCTCCTGCATCGCACTGACGCGCTGGCCCTGTCGATCCTCGATGCAGCGCGCGTCGTGGTCGCGGTGACCACGTTCTGGTTGGTGATGCAGGGCCTGGATCCGGGAAAGATCGGCTGGTGGCAGGCGGCGTTCGTGCTCGCGCTCGCCACGATCGGCGGCGCGATCAGCCTCATCCCCGGTGGGGTGGGCGCCAATGAGGCGAGCGTCGCGGCGCTCCTCATCTTCCTGGGCGTCGACGCGGGCAGCGCCGGCGCGGCCGCGATCATCCAGCGCGGCCTCATGACCGGCCTCTCGCTGATCCTCGGGTTTTCCTCCTACGCGCTGATCAACAAACGCCTGCACCTCGGCGGAATCTTCCAGCTCTTCTCGCGGCGGCCGGCACCAGCTCAGGCGTAGCCCGCGGCGGCGTCACACTTGCGTCATCGTGGACGTCACGCCGATCGCGAAGATCCTCCCTCGGAGCCCCACCGAGGGCGTCATCGAGCGCCCGGCGCTCGACCAGCTGGCGGCCACGGCCCGGAATCGCCGGCTCACAGTGGTCGTGGCCGAGGCGGGGTTCGGTAAGTCCACGATGCTGGCGTCGTGGTGGGAGCAGGCGCCGTGCGCCTGGTACACCGCCGACCAGCACGACCTCGACCTGCCGACGCTCGGACGCCAGCTCGGCGATGCGCTTCGCCTCCGTGTGCCGGATATCCCCAGCGACATGAGCTGGCTTGCCGAGGGTGCCGGTGGCCCGGAGCTCGAGCAGTTTCTCCGCGCCGATGCGCTCGCATCACAGCTGGCGGAGATGCTCCACGAGCAGCTCACCACCGACCTCATGCTCGTCATCGACGACGCTCACGAGCTCGCTCCTTCGAGCCCGTCGGCGCGGCTCGTCGAAGCGCTCTGCCGCCACGCGCCGCCGCGCCTCCACGTGGTGATCTCCGGGCGGAGGCCGCCACCCTTCCAGATCGAGCGACTGCGTGGGCAGGGTCAGCTCCTCGAGATCGACGGCGGCCAACTCGCGTTCAGCGTCGAGGAGGTCGGCGAGCTGATCGAGCGACAGCTCGGTCGCAGCGACGAGGACATCGCCTCGGCGATTCACCGGATCGCGGGTGGATGGCCGGCCGCCGTGACGCTTGCGATCGAGGCGCTCAAGTCGTCGCCGTCCGACGAGTGGCGCAGCGTTTTCGCGGGAGTCGACAAGCCGGACGCACCGCTCTACGCGTATCTCGCCGAAGAGGTGTTCGCGCGCCATCCCGACGCGGTGCGTTCGCTGGTGAGCAAGCTCGCAGTCTTCGATCGCTTCACGCCCGAGCTGTGCGAAGCCGTCGGACTCGCGGGCTCGCGCGCAACGCTCGGCGAGTTGACACGGCAGGGACTCTTCGTCGAAAAGGAACAGGACGGCTCGCTGGCGCTGCGCCCCTTGATTCGCGAGTACGCACTCGACTCGCTGCCGGTGCCGGACGCGGTTGCACGCGATCTCCGCGTCACTGCGGCGGCGTGGCTGGCGGGCACCGGCGCGATCGCGGACGCGACGCAGGTGTTGCTGTCGGCAGGCACGATGGACCATCTCGCAGCGCTGCTTGATGCGCAGGGCACGAAGTTGCTCGCCGCCGGTCAGGTCGCAATCGTGCTGCGGGCATGCCGCGCAATTCCCCCGGCTCTGCGAACGATGGGGGTCGAGCAACTCGAAGGTGAGGCGCAACAGATCCAGGGCGACTGGGGCGAGGCGATGCAGTGCTTTCAGCGCGCTGCTGCCGGGCGTGCATCGCTTCCTGCGGCGCTCGCGTGGCGCATCGGACTGATCCATTACCTTCGCGGCGAGCATGAGGCCGCGCTTGCCGTGTACGAGCGCGGTGTCGGCGACACGGACGCCGAACCGGTGGAGATGGCGTTGCTGCTGGCCTGGATGTCGACGGCGCACTGGATCCGCGGTGACGTCGAGCCTTGTCGAAGGCTTGCGAGTCGGGCGCTGGCGGCGGCGACGGCGTGCGGCGATCGCCGCGCGCTCGCGGCGGCGCACACCGTGATGGCGATGCTTGCGGCGCTCGATGGCGACCGGCGTGGCAACGACGCGCATTACCTGCTCGCGTTGCGCGCCGCTGAAGAAGCAGCGGACGTGCTCCAGGTGGTGCGCATCCGGACCAATCGCGGTTCGCATTTCATGGAGGAGGGCTCGTACGCCGAAGCGTTGCAGGAGCTCGATGTTGCAGTGCGCCTTGCCGAGCTCACGTCCTTCGCGAGCTTTCTTGCGCTGAGCCTGAGCAATCGCGGCGAGACCAAATTGCGCATGGGGCGACTTGATGACGCGCTCGCTGATCTCGAAGCGTCACGTCTGCGCTACCGGCAGATCGACTCGGACATGGTGTCGTATCCGCTGTCGCTGATCGGTGAGATCTACAGCGAGCGCGGGAGTCTCGGGCAGGCGCGCGCGATCCTCGAGGACGCGGTTGGAATCGCCGAGGAGTCGGGCGACGTCCAGGGAGTGGTGCCCGCGCTCGCCTCGCTCGCGACCGTGATCGCCCGTGAGGATCCCGCGCGAGCGCGGGCGCTCGCCGAACGTGCCGTGGCGTACGGGACCGGCATGTCGTACGTGCTCGCGCTGCTGGCGGAGGGGTGGGTCGCGGCCACAAGCGGCGAGACCGCGCACGCTCGGGAGCTGGCAACGCAGGCCGAGGCGGCGGCACGGACACGTCATGACCGGGCCGGCCTCGCCGACGCCCTCGCGCTCGTGGCAATGACCGCGGACGATGAGCGCACGCAAAGCCGGCGACTCGCGGAAGCCGGCGCGATCTGGCGAGAGATCGGCAATCCGCTCGGCGAGGCGAAGGTCGACCTCGTACTCGCGTCCATCGACCGCGGCGCGGGGTCGGCGGCGCTGCGACGCAAGGCGGAGCGGCAGCTGGAAGCGCTCGGCGTTCGTGCGCACGAGAGCGGCACGGTGGCCGCCGGACTCCTTGCGTTCCTGACTCCGCGTGGCCGGGTGCCGGTGCGTATCCAGTCGCTCGGCGGCTTCTCAGTGCTGCGCGACGGCGAGCTGGTCCGCCTGTCCGAATGGCAGTCGAAGCGAGCACGCGAGTTGCTCAAGCTCCTCATCGCGCGTCGCGGCCGGCCGGCGACGCGGGCCCTGCTCATGGAAACGCTCTGGCCGGGTGAGGATCCCGATCGGGTGACGAATCGCCTCTCGGTTGCGCTGACCACGGTTCGCAACGTTCTCGATCCTCAGCACCGGTTTCCGCCCGAGCATTTCGTCGTTTCGGACAAGGACGCGGTGGCGCTCAACCTCGACGCGCTCGACATCGACATGGAGCGGTTCCTGGCCGCGACATCCGACGGGCTCGAGGTCCTGCGGCGCGGCGACGTGACCGGCGCCCTCGCCGTGCTCAACACCGCCACCGCCGGGTACACCGGGGACTTCCTCGAGGAGAACCCGTATGACGACTGGGCAGTTTCCGTACGTGAGGAAGCCCGCGCAGCATATGTCTCGGCGTTGCGTCACATGGCCCGGCACGCTCCCGACGCGGACACGGCGATCACGAATCTGCTCCGCATCCTGGAGACCGATCGCTACGACGAGGAGGCGCATCTCGGCCTCGTGCGAACCCTGGTGGATGCACGCCGCCACGGCGAGGCGCATCGCCACTACCTGAACTACCGCCGGGCGATGGACGAGCTCGAGGTCGAACCGTCCCCATTCCCCGTCAGCCGCCGCTCAGGAAGAGAGGACGCCGGGCTGGCCCCTGCGGTCACGCGGTGACGCTCTCCGGACCGTCGCTTTTGCGGCTTTTCGTCCTCCGGTATTAGACTGCGGCCCGACCCGGCAACGTTTGGAGGGGCCTCGATGGGAACGGCAATCCTGCTGATCGGAACGCGGAAGGGATTGATGCTCGCGCGGAGCACCGACGACCGCCGCTCGTGGTCGACGGACGACTTTCAGTTCCGCAATCAGGAGGTCTACTCCGTGGCGATCGACACGCGCCACGATCCGCCGCGCATCTTCGCGGGCGTTGGAACCGGTCACTGGGGTCCTTTGCTGACGTACTCCGACGATTTCGGCAAGTCCTGGTCAGAGCCGGCAGAGCCGTCGATCGGATTCCCGCCGGGGACCGACGCCTCGGTGGAGCGCGTCTGGCAGATTCAGCCGGCCACCGCGCAGCAGCCTGACGTCGTCTATGCCGGTGTCGAACCCCATGCTCTCTTCAAATCCGTGGATCGCGGCGCGAGCTTTTCCCTCGTGGAGGGCCTCTGGAATCACCCTGACCGCCCGAGTTGGGTGCCCGGCGGTGGGGGTGCATGCCTGCACACCGTGGCACTCCATCCAACGGATCCCAACGACCTGATGGTCGTGATGTCGGCCGCCGGCGTCTACAGGACCCGCGACGGCGGGGCGAGCTGGGATCCGGCAAACCGAGGCATCCAGGTCGCGAACGTCCCGGAGGACCAGCGCTTCCCCGTGTTTGGGCAGTGCGTCCACAAAGTTGCCTTCCACCCCGACCACCCCGATCGTCTCTTCGCTCAGAACCACTTCGGCGTGTACCGGAGTGAGGATCGAGGCAACTCGTGGACGCCCATCGAGACCGGGCTGCCGAGCAACTTCGGATTCGCGCTCGTCGCTCATCCTCACCGACCCGAAACGCTGTACTCCATCCCGCTCGAGGCTGATGCGGAGCGATTCCCACCACAGGCGAAGCTGCGCGTCTACCGGACGGAGAACGCTGGGACGAGCTGGGAGGCGCTCTCGGACGGCCTTCCCAAAGACCCGTATTACGCGTCGATCCTCCGCGACGCGATGGTCGCCAACTCCGCCGATCCGACGGGCATCTACTTCGGGACGCGACTCGGTGAGGTGTATGCGAGCCGTGACGAGGGAGACAGCTGGTCGATGATCGCCGGCCATCTGCCCGATGTGCTGTCAGTTCGGGTTGCCGAGATCGCGTGACCTCGCGCCTGCTCCTGCCCGCCGCGTTGCGTCACTACGCCGCCGAGCAGACCGAGGTCGAGATGTCCGGAGCCACGCTCGGCGCCGCGCTCGACGATCTGGCGGGACGCCTCCCCCAGCTTGAGCGGCGACTGCGCGACGAGCAGGGGCGGCTGCGACCGCACGTGCTCCTGTTCGTCGACGGTGAGAGCGTCAGAAGCGGAGCACCGATGGAAACCCCCGTGCGCGACGGCGCAGAGGTGTTCGTTGCGCCGGCGGTCTCGGGTGGGCGGGCTGAGCCGCTCTAGGCGCTGTGCGGTGACGGCTGCGAGGTGACCGGCTGCAGCCAGCGATGCGCCCACGCGCCGAGGGCGTTGAGCGACTCCTGGAGGTCCGTCCCGGCCTCGGTCAATGCGTACTCCACGCCAACCGGCGGGCCTGGGAGGACGCGCCGTGAGACGAGTCCCGCCACCTCGAGCTCGCGAAGGCGGTCGGCGCAGAGCCGCTCCGACATCCCGGGGACGGCGCTGACCAGCATGTGAAATCGCACCGGGCCGCGGAACAGGATGCTGACGATCGCGCCAGTCCAGCGCTTGCCGATCAGTTCGATTGCCTGGTGATAGAGGGCGCAGACGACGGCCGGATCGTGGGCGGTTCCGGGTGTCGGTGCGGCTGTGGAATCGGGCGCCAGTGCCATTTCCACATCATAACTCTGCCACGCACCTTTGACATTGTTGCTTATCTTATGTAAGCTACTTGTATTCGCTCAGCTAACCAACCCGGAGAACCCCCTTCATGACTGCTCTGAACACTGGTCTGCTCATCCTTCGCCTCGTCGTTGGCATCGGCCTTGCGGCGCACGGCGCCCAGAAGCTCTTCGGCTGGTGGGGCGGCCCCGGCGTCCGCGGCCTCCTCGGACACCTCACCCACATGCGCTTCCGGCCCGCTCCGCTCTGGGTCGCCGGAGCGATCGGCACCGAGATCGGCGGTGGGCTGCTGCTCGCGCTCGGATTCCTCAGCCCGCTGGGGTCGGTCGGCGTCGGCGCCGCGATGCTCATGGCGATCGTCGCCTTCCACTGGGGCAAGGGATTCTTCGGTCAGACGGGCGGCCTCGAGTCGCCGTTCCTCTACCTGGTCGCGGCTGCCACGATCGGCATGACCGGGCCCGGGTCGTACTCGCTCGATTCGCTCTTCAAGATCGCGCTCCCCGAGCCCGTGACCGGCATCGTGGCCGCGTTGCTCGCGGTCGCTGGTGTCGCGGTCGGCATGGCCGGTCGCCGGCCTGCTCCGGCGATCGCGCAGTCGTCGACTGAAGCTCAAGCCGCCTGACGCACTCGGCGTCACGCTCGTTCAGTCGTCGGTCAGCGGTCGGATCCGTCACCTGCCTGACCGAGCACCCGGAGGAGGAGGCTGTCCAGCGTGGAGAGCTCGGCCGGTGTCAGGGGTGCGAACGAGGCCTGGAGCACTCGCTCGACGATCGAGTCACCCTCTTTCCGAAGTGACCTGCCCCGGTCTGTGAGGCGGTGACGGACGGCGCGACCAGGGCCGGAGACGCGTTCGATCAAGCCCCGATTGATCATGCGAACCGCCAGTGTTCCGAACGATTGATCGCTCTGGAAGGTCAGGACCGCGAGGTCGTGGAGCGATGCGCCAGGGTTCTCGTCGAGATGACGGAGGGCATCCCACTGCACCAGGCTGACGCCCAGCGGCGCGAGAGCCGCATCGAGCGCTCGATGATGGCGGATCTGGAGGCGCTTCACGGACAGGCCGATCGCCGGGAGCGGTCTCGTCATACGGCGATTCTACGCGAGTATCAGCTTGCTTATATCAACATGTTGTGATAAGGTCGCTGATATTGCTGGTGAGCAACACCGAGGAGGTCAAACCGATGAGCACAGACACCACACTGGAACTGCCGATCGACACCGAAGGACCCATTGCGGTGACCTTCAACGACACCGGGTCCGGGCACCCCTTCCTGCTCATCCATGGTGGCGCCGGACCTCAGTCGGTGACCTCGTTCGCCAACCTCCTCGCCACCACCAGGGGCGGGCGTGTGATCACCCCGACGCACCCTGGATTCGGTGGGACCACACGGCCCGAGCGCATCGACAGCATCAAGGCGCTTGCCCGTCTCTACGGGGCGCTCCTCGATCAACTGAACCTCGAGAACGTGACCGTGGTGGGCAACTCCATCGGCGGCTGGATCGCGGCCGAGATGGGGCTGATCGGCTCGCCGCGGATCGGCGGCCTGGTCCTCATCGACGCGGCGGGCATCGAGGTTGAGGGCCATCCGGCTGCCGACTTCTTCTCGCTCACCCTCGACCAGGTGGCCGAGCTGAGCTACCACGACCCGGTCCGCTTCCGGATCGACCCGTCCACGATGCCGGAGGCGCAGCGGAATGCCTTCGCCGGGAACCGCGCCAGCCTGGCCGTCTACGGCGGGCAGTCGATGGCCGATCCGACCCTCCGCGGCCGCCTTGCCGGTGTGACCGTGCCGACCCTGGTGTTGTGGGGCGACAGTGACCGGATGTTCGACAGCGACTACGGCCGCGCGTACGCCGCCTCGATTCCCGGTGCCACCTTCACCCTGCTCACCGACACGGGCCATGTCCCGCAGATCGAGACACCCGAGCAGCTCCTGGATCCGATCTGGGAGTTCGCGCAGAGCACAGCGCGCGCCGTGAGCTGACCGCGGCGGAGGTCAGCTCCTGACGCGGTACTGGACAGCCACAACGCCGCCGGCGAAGCGACGTTCGTCGAGGAGCTCGAGACCGACCCGAAGGTCATCCGGGAGTGCCCTGGTCCCGCCACCCACGATCATCGGCGCGAGGATGAGGTGACACTCGTCGACGAGCCCTGCCCGCATCGCCTGGGCGGCGAGGTGCGGACCGGCGACCGTGATGTCGCGGGAGGTACTGCCCTTGAGCTGACGGACGGCGTTGGGATCAAACTCGCGCTCGATCCTCGTCCTGGCGCTCGATGCCTCGGTGAGCGTGCTCGAGTAGACGATCTTGTCGGCCGCCAGCCACATCTCCGCAAAGTCCCGGACGGCGGCTGGCTGGTCAACGATCGCTTCCGGGCTCTCCCAGTACAGCATCACCTCGTACATCCGGCGCCCGTAGAGGTACGTGCCGACCGACCGCTCGAGCTCGTTGACGAACCCCATGACCTCCTCGTCCGGCTCGGCCCAGTCGAAGCTGCCATCCGTATCCGCCACGTAGCCGTCGACCGACGTGATCGCGGCGTAGATCAGCCTGGCCATGGTCAGCCCGCTGGACCCTCGATCGTCACTTCGAAGAGCGGGCTCTGCTCGACCATGACGTCGACGTCGTCCCGCCCCCAGTTGCGCGCGACACGTGTCAGGACCGTGCGGCGCTCGGCCTCGTCGGAGATGATCCGTGCCGTCGCCGCGAGGTCGGCCTGCACCGAGCCCTTCAGGTGGAACGTGAAATGTGGGTCGGCCGCGAGGTTGGCCATGTAGCTTCGCTTGAACCCGGGCATCCCGCTGATGTAGATGCGTCCGTCGATGTTGTGGAAGACGATCTCGATGCGATGCGGCTGGCCGGTCTTGCGACCGGTCGTGGTCATGTCGATCTGGGTGACCCCGTCGCGAGCGAGCGCGTCCAGCACGGGTTGCTCGAGATCCGCTGTGGTCATGGTGTGCTCCCCCGCCGGCATGTCGGCCGTGATGGTTGTGAGCCCTCAGCGTAGTCGGCCCGCTGCCGGAGCCGCGTTGTGACATCGTCGCTGCGCCATGGGATTCATCGATGTCAGCGACCTGGGCTATTCGGTTGGCGGTCATATGCTCTTCCACGACGTGAGCTTTCGCGTTGGCGAGGGGAGCAAGGTCGCCATCGTCGGCGCCAACGGCACGGGGAAGACGACCCTGTTGCGGCTTATCGCCGGTGACATCACGCCGGAGGCCGGCACGATCAGCCGTAGTGGCGGCGTGGGGGTCATGCGCCAGTTCATCGGGAGCGCCGGCGGCACCGATACCGTTCGCGACTTCCTGCTGGGGCTGGCCCCGGATGCGATCCGCATCACGGGAACGGCGCTGGTCGCGGCCGAACACAGGCTCGCGGCGGACCCGAACGACGAGAGGGTCGCCATCGATTACGCGCAGGCGGTGGCCGACTGGGCGTCCGCCGGCGGGTACGAGGCCGAGGTCACGTGGAACATGTGCTGCGAAAACAGCATCGACGCATCGTTCGAGGACGTGCGCGACCGCCTGGTCACGACGCTGAGCGGGGGCGAGCAGAAGCGGCTCGCTCTCGAAGTGCTGCTCCACGGTCATGAGGAGGTGCTGCTCCTCGACGAGCCCGACAACTATCTGGACGTCGCCGGCAAGCGACAGTTGGAGAAGTCCTTGCGCAGCACGGGCAAGACCGTCCTGTACGTCAGCCACGATCGCCAGGTGCTCGCCGAGACAGCGACGAGAATCGTCACCCTAGAAGGACACGGGGTCTGGGTGCATGGCGGCGGGTTCGCTGATTACGCGGAAGCGCGAGCAGCCAGGCTCGGGAGGCTCGACGAGTTGCACCGCCGCTGGGACGAGGAACACGAGCACCTGAAGGACCTGGTGCGCCGGATGCGCGTCCAGGCGACGATGAGCGACGCGATGGCGAGCCGTCTGCAGGCGGCGGTCACGCGGCTGCGGAAATTCGAGGAGGCCGGACCGCCCGCCGAGCGCCCCCGCCGCCAGGATGTCCGCATCCGCCTGCGCGGTGGACGCACCGGAATGCGCGTGCTCATGTGCCACAAGCTGGCGATCCCGGGACTGGTGCTGCCATTCGACCTCGAGGTGTCGTTCGGCGAACGGATCGCACTGCTCGGCAACAACGGCACCGGCAAGAGTCACCTCCTCCGTCTCTTCGCCGGCGAGGACATCGCGCATGAAGGACGGTTCGCCCTGGGTGCGCGTGTCAACCCTGGACACTTCAAGCAGACGCACGAGCATCCGGAGCTGCGGGGACGCACGCTCGTCGAGTTGCTGCGCCAGAACGGACTCGAGGACAAGGCCGCCGCGATGCGTGCCCTTGCTCGATACGAGCTCGTGGACCACGCCGACCAGGACTTCGCGACGCTCAGCGGCGGTCAGCAGGCGCGGTTGCTTATCCTCATGCTCGAGATCGGTGGCGCAACACTGCTGCTGCTCGACGAACCCACCGACAACCTCGACGTGCATTCCGCCGACGCGCTGGAGCGCGGTCTCGACGACTTCGAGGGCACCGTCATCGCGGTGACCCATGACCGGTGGTTTGCGAGGCGCTTCAGCCGCTTTCTCGTTCTGTCGGAGGACGGCGTCCTGACCGATCAGCCCACGCCCGTGTGGGACTGAGTTCCACGATTACGCGTTCTGGGTGTCGCGCCAGAGGAGCCAGTCGCGCAGCGTGCTGAGGTCGTAGTCCGGGCCGCCGCTGCCGATGACGAACAGCGTGATGCCGAGCGCTCGCAGCGCTTCGCCGCGCCCCTCGGGCTTGCCGTCCACAAATGTCGAGCGCTCGATCTCGGCAGGGTCGCGGCCGACCTCTGCGCAGTGCTGCTCGAGGACGGCCGTCTTGTGCGCGAGCGTCTCTCCCTCCGCGAAGGTGTGCCAGATGTCTGCGTGGCGGGCGACCAGGCGCAGCGTCTTCTGCTCGCCGCTCCCACCGATCACCACCGGGATCTTCCGCGTCGGCGGCGGATTGAGCACCGCGAAGCGCCGCTCGATCCGCTGTAACGCATCGGCGAGGTCAGCCATGCGACTCCCCACCGTGCCGAATTCGTAGCCGTACTCGACGTACTCGCGCTCCTTGAAGCCGGCGCCGATGCCGAGAATCAGGCGGCCATTGCTGATGTGATCCACGGTTCGCGCCATGTCTGCGAGCAGGTCCGGATTGCGGTAGCTGTTACAGCTGACCAGCGCGCCGATCTCCACTCGCGACGTCGACTCCGCCCACGCGCCGAGCATCGTCCAGCACTCGAAGTGTTTTCCATCCTGCACCTTGCCGAGCGGGAAGAAGTGATCCCAGTTGAAGAGGATGTCGACACCGAGGTTTTCAGCTTCAATTGCGGCGCGCCGTATCGCCGGGTAGTCGCCATGCTGCGGCCGGATCTGCAGCGCCACGCGCACACGTCGATCGCTCGCACTTCCCATGAAGCGCAGTCTAGACGACTCTGTCCGTACCTCCGCGACGCCCACACGCGTGATGCAAACGTGAGATAATTCTCTTGCGCCACTTACGATATCGCCGCCGAGGCGACGCGCACTGTGCGCGTCCCTCGCGGTGCGATAAACGGTCAGGCAGAGGCTGGAACTGGGAACATCTGGGCAACGCGGATGTGATTGCCGAACGGATCGCGCATCCCGAAGTCGATGCCGTATGGCTGCTCCGTCGGCTCCTGTGTGAACTCAACACCCTTGGCGCGAAGCTCCTCGTAGCTGGCCTGGCAATCCGGGGTGGTGAAGAAGAGATGGCCGCCGGCTCGTCCCTTGGTCAGGAGTGCCCGGACTTCGTCTGCGGTTGCCGGATCCATCGCGGGTGGGCCTGGCTTCTCGAGCAGGATCTGGCGGCCCGAGTCGCCGGGCAATGTCACAGTGAGGAATCGCATGAAGCCCAGATCCACGTCGGTGAGGATCTCAAGGCCGAGTTTGCCAACGTAGAAATCGAGCGCCTGGTCCTGGTCGAGCACGTAGATCTGCGAGATCCTGAGGCTGTCGAGCATTGCGTTGTCCCCTTGGTATTGGTCGCTGAAGGTTGGTCGCTACGCTACCCGCTTGCTGCGCGGACTTCTTCTCCAAAACTGCTCGGTCTCGTCCAGGCCATGGCAACGCAGGTCGGCACCGCGATGACCTCGCCCCGACGCCGGTAGTGCGTGGGCGACTCGCCGACGATCAGGTGGAACGTCTTGCTGAACGTGCCGACGCTCGCGAATCCGACGTCGTAGCAGATATCGGTGATGCTGCGATTCGAACAACGGAGCAGAAAGAGCGCTCGCTCGACGCGACGGCGCTGCAGGTACCGATGTGGTGTCTCACCGAACGCGACGCTGAACGCGCGAATGAAGTGCGCCTCGGACACGAACGCGATTCGCGCGAGCGCCGCAATGTTGAGCGGCTCGCCGTAGGTGAGATCCATCGCATCACGTGCGCGAAGCAGCCGGCGGTTGGACTCCTCGACCGCCCTCGTCATCGAGCGCCGGACGGCTTCCCAGGAAGGGAGCGAGCGTACGTGACGCCCTCATCGACCCAGCGTTGTAACTGCGGCTTGGTGTGAACGCCGTCGCTGTCGACACGCAACCACCCGGGCATCTCCCGACCGCGCATCACGGCGACGGAGACGTGCGGCAGCGCGGCGAGCTCGTCTGTTCTGCCCGGGTCGGTCCGAACCAGAAGGCCACCCTGCCCGCTGGCGCTGATGGCCATGTTGCCGCCGATGAGAAA
This sequence comes from Candidatus Dormiibacterota bacterium, assembly GCA_963791435.1. GTDB lineage: Bacteria > Chloroflexota > Dormibacteria > Aeolococcales > Aeolococcaceae > Palsa-851. The sequence continues at coordinate 1,492,195 of CAWBSL010000001.1, read as the reverse complement.
CGCCAGTCCGCCGAACATCGCCTTCTCGCTCAGTCGAGCCTCACCGTGGACCAGGTCGCGAATGCGCGCAGCCAGCTCGGCGTCGTAACTCATGCGCTCATTCTCGGCCATGGCTCCCTGTGGGGAGCTGCCCGCCGTACGCAACCGTCGCGTCGTCGAGTGTCTCGAAGCCGAGGCCGATCCGGCCGGCCGTCTCGACGGGTGAGTACTCAGCGCTCGAGCGCTCGTAGTCGAAGGGCTGAGCCGGCTCGAGAGCGGGCTGCGCCATGAAGCGCGGCGTGGTGCCACGGTGCGGCCATGTCGCGCTGTGCACGAGAAAGGGATGGCAGAGATAGACGTCGCCTGCTGCGCCGGTGACCGACGCAATCGGGCACGCCTCCATCTCCGGGGTGTTCGTCGCGACCTCGAATGACCGCATCCCGGCGGCTCCGGCGTCGCGCAGTTGCGGCGGGACGAGCAGGTGTGATCCAACGCGCACGCGAGTCGGCGCGTCGTCGCAGCCGACATCGCTGAGCAGCAGCAGGACGAGCAGCGCGCGGTCGCGCGAGAACACGTTGACTCCGGGTTGGCCGTCCACCGAATAGCTTGCCTCGATGTGCCATCCCGCATCGCCGGGATCCGCCTTGTGTGGAAAGCGCACCACGACGTACCCGATGTTGTTGCGTGGTATCCATCGCCCCGGACCAACCACGGTGTCGAAGGCCGCGTGCAATCGCGGCGTGTTGATAACTTCGGCGAAGACCGGATCGCCGGTGCCGATGATCCGGGCGACGGGCTGATCCCAGTTCGCCGGATCGGTGAGGTCGATCCCTCCCCGCGCTGCGATTCGCGCACAGCACTCCGCTGCCGCCGCTCGCGAGAAGGCACCTTCGATCCGAACGAAACCGTCGCGGATGAAACGGGCCACGTCCTCACGCTCGAGGACAGGCGGGCGGGCTTCGGCGCTCACGTTCCCGACGGCGCTCGAAACTCGAAGACGGTGCCCACAGATGGCTGAACAAAAGCAGCAGGCATCGCCGCCGCGAGCGCGTGCATCGCTCGCCACCCGGTGCAATGCGCAGGAACGAGTCGCTCGATGCCGATTGCGGCAATGTCGGACACGGTTGCGGGGATGAGTGGCTCGAAGATGGCACCGGTCAGATGGAATCCCCCGATGAGGCCGGCGACGCGCCGCTCGCCGGTGAGCTGCTGCGCGTTCCGCACCACGTTGACCACCCCCGAGTGCGAACACCCGGAAACGATCACGAGCCCCCGATCACGAACGTTGACGACAAGGTTCTGGTCGTCCCACGTCCAGGGATCGGGTTCCCAGGCGTCGGCGTCCGCCCGCGCCATCTGCCCGGCGAACCCTTGCTCGTAGGAGGTGACGCGCTCTACCTGGCCCGAGACCAGCACCGTGCCGTCAATGAGCAGCGTCGGACCGCGCTCTTCCACCAGGGTGAGACCTTCCCGCTCGAGGTCGTTGTGGCTCGGCGGCGGCAGGTGTATCTCCGCTCCCGTCGGAAAGACGAGCTTCCGGTCCCTCCACGCATCGGGATGGATGATCAGCGGGAGCTTCATGGCGCCGTTGCGGCGGAAGAGTCCCTCGAGGCCGCCGTGATGGTCGACATGTCCATGCGAGATGACGATCGCACGGAGGTTGCTCACGTCGATCTGCATGACGTCGAGGTTGTGCTGCAACGCCAGCGCCGAAAGGCCGCCGTCATACAGGACCGACTGACGTCGGCCATGCGACTCGACGCTGATCAGCGCCGAGAACCCGTGCTCGGCGAGGAGCGAATCATGGTCGGACCAGTCGTACGCGAGCTTGAAGCGCTGCACGCCTTCCTGGCCCGCCATGAGGATGTCGAGCGACAGATCCATGACCAGGATGATTTCGACCGCGTCGACGGGCTCGAGCAGCACAGTCACGAGGCGTCACTCCGAATGGCGCCCATGGTGGCGTCGGTGACTCGCGGGAACCACTCCCGTCGGAGCTCGTGGCTGCCGTCCTCGCAACCGGTCTCGTAGTACACGGCGGTGCGATCGCCGTCATCGACGGCGCAGGCGTAGCGCAGCGCGCGATACGGACCCGGCGCCTCGGCAACCGGGGCTTCACCCACGACGGCGAAGTGTTCTGGAGTACCCACCGCGACGCCCATCCGCTCCTCCCAGTTCTCCGCGGCGCTCGCGCGGCCGTCATAGAAGGCGACGACGGTATCGCCTCGTTCGATGATGCTCGTCACACGCGTCCCCCGCTGATCCCAGCGTCGAGGCACCGGCTGAAGCGCGGGACCCTGCAACGTCCAGTCGATGCCATCGTCGCTCGTGGCGAACTCCGTCCACATGCGGTCGGTGGCGTCCGGGTCATCGAGAGGATGGCAGCAGATCCACGCGCGCCAGCCGCGCTCGTCATGAAGCATGACTGGGTCCTTCATGGCCACATGCGCATCACCCGGCATCACCACGCGCCGACCCGAGGTGACGAAGGAGTTGGGTGACGCTGCCTCCAGCAACTCGACCCGCCAGTGGCGCGTGCCGGTCGTGGCGCAACTGAGGTAGAGACGCCAGCGCCCATCCGGCTCCACGACAAGAGCCGGACGCTCCAGCGACTCCGCATCCATCGCCGCCTTGTCAATGCGACAGAGCTCGGTCGGCACGCCGTCCGCGGCGACGCGCGCAACGATCACATCACCGCCGCGACCGTCGTCCACCGGCCGCCGGTGCCGGTATGCGACGTAGTGGGCGCCCTCGTGCACGAGGGCGCTTGCGGCGCCCACCCAGTGACCCGGGCCGCGATCGCGAGGAGCCGCCACCGTCTGCGCATCGACCTGCCGCGGAATCGGGAGGGCGTCGAGGTCAGGCTGTCCGGCCACCTCCTCATGGTGCAACGCGCACACCACCCGATGCCAGACGCCGCAATCGGACTGCAATCCACGGGAGACACGATCTCTCGCGTCGGAGCAACATGAGGAGCGGCGCAATGACCAACCCGATCGACAGGTTCACCCAGGCAGTTGCCGGCGCATCCATCGGCGACGCCGGCGTCTTCGCGCAGGATGCGATGCTCGATGCCACCGTCCCCAACTGGCGATACACCGTCAGCGGCGCGGCGAACATCGAGGCCGAGTTCGGCCGCTGGTACGCCGACCCCGGGCGCTTCGAGGAGATCCGGCGCACCGCGATCCCGGACGGCGAGCTCGTGGAATTCGTGCTCACCTGGGAGGAGGACGGTGAACCGCACATGGTTCACCAGGCGCACGTGATCGAAGTCCACGACGGTCTCATCACCCGCCACCGCGCCTGGTGTGGCGGCAGGTGGGGCGCGTCGCTCCAGGCGGAGATGGCCGAGGCCGCGCATCTGTGATTCGCACCCCAACGGACGGGACGATCCCGATTGCGGAGTTGGTCGACCGCCTGCTCGAGCATTCCGAACGGCGCGAACCGTGGAAGACAACGGACTCGCTCTCGGGCAGCCGCTTCGAGCGGGTCGTCATCGGCGGGGTCCCCCACGTCGTGAAGTACATCTCGGTCGACGACGACTGGATCATGCGGGCGACCGGCGACCTGGGCTGGCGCCAGCTCACGCTGCTTTCCTGCGGCGTTCTGAATGAACTGCCCCCGCCAATCGATCACGCGATCGTCGGCTGCGCGCCCTTCACGTCCAGCGGTGGGCACATGGGTGTCGCGCTCCTCATGCGCGACGTCTCCACTGCGCTCGTTCCCGCCGGGAGCGAGACGATCTCCATGACGCTGCACCGTGGATTCATCGAGGACATGGCATCGCTCCACGTCGCGTACTGGGGATTCGTTGACACCGCCGGCCTGTTTCCCCTCGCCCATCACTACGTCATGCTGACTCCGGCGATGGCCGAGCTCGAGGCGATGACTCCGCACACGGACCCGGTCCCGCCCGCGGTTGCAAGTGGATGGCAGCGGCTCGACGACCTGTATCCCGCCGATGCGCGGATCCTCCGAGCGCTCGCCACTGATCCCTGGCCACTCGTCGCCGCATTGCAGCGCGGGCCGCAGACCCTCATCCACGGCGATTGGAAGCTCGGCAACCTCGGTCGCACGGGCGCGCGCACCATCCTGCTCGACTGGGATCGCACCGGCGAGGGACCTCCGCTGGTGGATCTCGCGTGGTACCTGGCGGTGAATTGCGACCGGCTTCCCGAGACGAAGGAGGACGTCATCGGCGCGTACCGCGAAGCCCTCGAACGCGCGGGTCTCAGCACCGCGCCGTGGTGGGACGAGCAGCTCGCTGCTGCACTCGCGGGAGCCTTCCTGCAGCTGGGCTGGTCCAAGACCGGCGACGCGGTCGAGTTCGGCTGGTGGAGCGAACGACTCGCGGCCTGGGCGCGGTGATCACGGACCCGAGCAACGCATACCAGGGCGCGGCGGCAGCGTGGGCCGGTGGCCCCGCAGTCATGTACGACACGCTGGCGTCCGTTGCGATTGCAGAGGTCGCGAGCGAGCTTCAGGGCGCCTCCGTGCTCGATGTCGGCGCCGGGACCGGCGCTTTGTGCCGTGCGCTCCGCGCTGTCGGCGCGGTCCCGTTCGCCGTGGACACTTCGCCGGACATGCTCGGCGAGGTGGGCGAAGCCGCGGTCCTCGCGGTCGCCGGAGACATGTGCGCGCTTCCGTTCACCGACCGCTGCTTCGACGCTGCGGTGAGCGGGTTCGCGATCTCGCACATCGATGCGCCTGAGCGCGCGTTGGACGAGATGCGCCGCGTGATACGACCCCGGGGGCGAGTGATCGCGACGGTGTTTGGGGAAGCCGATGCTCGCGCGTCGAAGGACGTCATCGACGAGGTCGCACGAGAGTTCGGGTATCGCCCACCGGATTGGTACGTCCAGCTGAAGACACGCACCGAGCCGCGATCGAACACCCCAGGGTTGCTGCGTGCCTGCGCCGAAGCCGCAGACCTGGACGACATCGAGGTCGCCGATATCACGGTGGACTCCGGGCTCGCGACGCCCGAGGCGATCACCGCATATCGCACTGGTTTGGCACACCTCGCGCCGTTCGTGGCGTCACTCCCGGCCGCGCGCCGCACGGAGTTCATCCGCCGCGCCGTTGCCGCCGTGCGTGAGCGCGGTCAAGCTGTGTGGCCGCGGGTCCTCGTGCTCTCGAGTCGCGCTCCGGCATAACGAAGGAACGCCGCACGCCGCGGCTCGTCGAGATGGGCCGCGAGCCTGTCTCGATGGGTCTGCGCGTGCGCGAAGCACGCATCGGACCCGAGCGACGCGCCGAGGTCCGCCATCACCCACCACGCCTCGATGCCCGCGATGGTTGACAGCGACGAGCTCAGTTCGGCGAGCGTTGCCGGCGACGGAGGTTCGTCGCCGAGTGCCGCACGCGCCTGGAGGTGCAGCACCGCTCCGAGCTGCCTGTACCGTGGCGCGTGCCGGTCTGCGGCTGAGGCCATCAGTCGCGCGGCCATGGCAAGCGCCTCAGTTGCATCGCCGCGCAGCAGGGCGATGCGTCCCCGGAGCAGCTCCACGCGAAGCTCATGTCGCCATCGATAGGCGTACACGTCAGCCATCAATCCGTGAGCCCGCTCGAGCACGCCGTTCGCAGCGACGGCATTGCCCTCGGCGATGAAGTCATCACCCGGGTCGAGCGTCGCGTAGACCTCGAGTTCCCGATACGCCGCCTCGCTTGCTCCGACGAGCGCGACCCCATTGCTCTCCCGCGCGTGCGCCGGCTCGCCGATATTGCGGAGCACCCACGCGCCGAGGTTCACGCCCAGTGACTCGTAGCGGGTCAGGCCACGCCGCCGGGCTTCGTCAGTCGCGCGCTCGAGCACGTCGAGCGCCTCACCCGCACGACCGCTGGTTGCGAGCGCATATCCGTGAGCGGCGTATCCATGCACCGGCGTGTAGATCGTCGAGACCGCGTCCGCGGCAGCGTACGGACTCGTCTCGACCGCATTGAGGGCGAGTTTGATCTCTCCCGTGTGCACCTTCAGAAAGGCGTAGATCGAGGTGGGCGGCCGGAGTCGTTGCCTTCTGCATGTGGCCATCGCCCGCGTCAGGAGCTCGTCGGCACCGGGAACGTCACCCATCGCGTGCAGCGCTCGAGCGCGGATCACCTGACCCTGGACACGCTGGATCGCACCACTCGCCTGCTGGATGAGCGCATCGCCAAGTGACGCCGCGCGCTCGAAGTCCTTGTGGTAGTAGGCGACCGATCCCGCGACCTCCAGCGCGCGGGCATCGGCGTCGCTCGAGAGGGCACGTCCCGCGTCCGTCTGGGCGGCGTCGAAGTGCGTCAGGCGGAGTTGCACGGTTGCCCGCTGGATGCGGGCGTCAGCGGTGTCATCGGCCTCGATGGCTTCGGTGGCGAGATCGAGCGCCGTCGCATAGTCGAATCGATCCGCGGCGATACGGCTCGCCGCAACCAGCGCCTTCGAGGCGATGCCCTTCGCGCCGCTCAGCCGCGCGTGATGGGCGACCAGCAATGGATCCGCGGCGGGCATTCCTGAAAGCACGCGAGCTGCTTCGCGATGGAGGAGCGCGCGCCGTGGCGACGTGGTGGACGCATCGAGCACCTCGCGCACGATGGCGTGGCGAAAGCCGTACGCACCGTCGCGCGCCTCGAGCAACCCAAGGCGCACACCGACATCGAGGTCTTCGAGCAAGCGGATCGGGTCCGTCTTGAGGACCGCTGCGAGCACATCGACGTCAACCGACGCGCCGAGCACAGCAGCGCTCATGAGGGTCCGGGCTGCGGCGCCTGCCTCCGCACTGCGGTCCAGGACGGCCGCCTGGATCGATTCCGGTGGCGCGGCGTGTTCGTCGCTCGACGCGAGTTGCGTCAGGAAAAGGGCATTGCCGCCGCTGCGCTCATGGAGCTGCGCCGCCTGCGCCTCCCCAACGATCTGTCGTGCTGCCTCGAGCGAAAGCGGCGGCAGTTCGAGGCGCATCGCCGCAGCCGGGACCGTGCCTTCACCGGTTCTCCGCGTGAGCAGCACCAGCACGTTCATGTCCGAGCTCGCGATGAGCTCGGCGAGCCATGCCCATGAAAGCGGATCCGCACGCTGGATGTCGTCGATAAAGAGCACCCCCGTCGCTGCGCATCCCCGCCGCACGACACGCCGAAGCGCCGCGAAGACAACCGCAAGACCTGCCGGCGAGGACGCGGACACCTGCGAGATGTCGATGACCTGGTCGATATCGGATGACGTCCAGTCGAGCATCATTTCGAGCAGCGCCGCGTCCGCGCCGAGGAGCTCGCGTCCAGCATCGGTGCCGACGCTCCGGAGATGGCTTCGAATCATCTGCAGGATCGGCTGGAGCGGAAGTGATCTGCTGAGCTGGTCGCACCGTGCGGTGAGCACAACCGTCTCGGTACCGAGGCGCTCAATCCAGGCGCTGGCAAGGGCGGTCTTGCCGATCCCCGGCTCGCCTTCGATGACGACCGCGACAGCAGCGTTCTGCGCGCGCTGCCATGCATCGTCGAGCGCACGCAACTCCCCGTCCCGTCCCGGCAAGTCAGCGCCATGCATGTGCGCGAGCCGCCGCGATTGTTGCGACGTGACGACGATGTCCGGTGCCGGAAATCCCTTCAGCACGGCCACATGCGCGGCATCGGTCTGCGTGGACGGTGAGGTCCCGAGCTCGTCGTCGAGTTGAGTCCGGAGGCGTTCGTACGCGGCAAGCGCCGATGACGACCGACCCTGCGCCGCAAGCGCCGCCATCAACAACCGCAACGACTCCTCGTCGTATGCGTCCTCGTCGAGCGCCTGCTCCGCAGCTTCGACGCCGGTGCCCAGGTCTCCGGCAGCGAGCGCGGCACGCGCGACGAGGTGCCGGGCTCGTGTGCCGAGCCGCTCCACAGCATGGCGGTCCTCCATGGGCCACACGTCGGAGTCGAGCGCGGGATGAGCGAGCAGCAGGCGAGCCGCCGTCGCTGCCGCCAGCGCGGCCGGGGGCTCGTCTTCACGCAACCGTCGCTCTGCTTCCGCCACGAGCTCTGCCGCGGCGCTCAGGTCGACCCAGTCGGCGTGCAGCGCATACCCGGCGTCGCCATGACTGATGCGCGACGCTCCGAGGACGCGACGCAGCCGGCTCATGATCACGGCGACCTGTGCCGGCGGGTCGCCGGGCGGATCGTCAGGCCAGATGACGTCGCTCAGCCGTTCGATCGTCACCGGACGCCCCTGCGCGATGCCGAGCACCCGCAAGGCGAGGCGTGCCTTCCTGCTGCCGAGATCGTGCTCAGCAATCCCCTCCACCGAGAGTCCGTCGATGACGCGCAGTCGCAGCGCGTCCGGCGTCGACGCCGGGCGCGCCGGCTGCGGGGCCTCGGCGCGGACCACGGCACCAAGGATACGTGCCGAAGGTCCGCGCCATTGCGGTGGTCCTTGAGGGATCAGGACTTGCCGTAGTTGCTCGCGCCGTTCCAGTCGATGAGCACGACGGGCTCGTCGCCGATCACCCAGGCGTCATGGCCCGAGGGAAGCGCCGTGATGTCGCCTGTGCGCGCATCGAACTCGCTCCCGTCCGCCATCTGGATCCGCAGCACGCCCGATGCGTGGTACTGAAAGTGCGGCGCCTCGCAGAGGTCGGTGCCGGCGAGCGGCTTGACGTGGACCGACCAACGCCACCCGGGCTCGAGGGTCAGCCGTCCAACCGTGCCGCCGCCGATGTTGACGAGATCGACACGTCCCTTCTCGAAAACCCTTTCCTCGTCAGGTGTTCCGAGCGCCTTGTGCTCCGCTGCGACCGTCGTTGGCATTGCATGCCTCCTGTGCATCCGGCGCTGTCAGAGCGCCAATGGGACGCATGCTGAGCGCGATCGATTGCAGGATCCATGCAGCGCCGGAGTTGTTCAGACGACGACCTGCGTCTCTCGTGAGCTCAGCCGTGCTCGAGACAGAACTCGTTGCCCTCCGGGTCGGCTAGCACCACCCAGCCACCTGGCTCGAGCTCGCGGCGGTCGTCGACGATCGACGCGCCGAGGGTGCAGAACCGTGCGAGTTCGCTCTCCTGCTCGCCCTCAGCGGGCAGGAGATCCAGGTGGACGCGATTCTTCAGCACCTTCCGTTCGGGGACGGTCACGAAGACCAGTCGTGGAAATTGACCATTCGGCGCGGACACCAGCCAGAACTCATTGCCTGGCATGTCGACTCTCTCGATCTCGTAGCCCGTGACGGCGCTCCAGAACGCTGCGACCAGGCGCGCGTCCGTGCAGTCGAAGGTGACGTTGAGAACAGCAGAGCTCATCAATCCTCAGCCGCGCACCATACGCCGCGCAGACGGTGCGAGCGTCAGGACGACCTATCGCTCGCCGGCGCGGCCGCGCCGTGGCGGAGACCGTCAAAGATGAGATCGACGAGCCGGATTGAAGCCTCTGAGCGCTCCTGGTCGGTCGACATGCAGATGCCACTGACCGCTCGCACGAGGTCTTCTCCCGTGACGTCGGCGCGCACCGTGCCCGCTGCAGCACCTGCCTCGAGGAGTTTCGTCGCGGCACCGGCAGCTCGGCCGCGCGTCTGGTCGGCGAACGTGGCGTTGGTGCTCATCATCGGTTTCAGCACCGAGAGCATTCCCTTCTTCGTGGCCACGTGGTGGACGAAGAGCTGCATCCACTCGCCAAGCGCCTGATCCGGCGGGAGGCTCTCCAGCAGCTCGTCGGCCCGCTCGCACAGGACGTCGATCTCGCGCCGGTACACCGCTTCGACGAGCGTCTCGCGCGTGGGGAAATGGCGGTAGAGGGTGCCGATGCCCACGCCGGCAGCGCGGGCGATGTCCTCGAGCGGCACCTCGGCGCCCCGGGCGGCGAAGGCCTCAGCGGCGGCGGCCAGCAGGAGGTCGCGGTTGCGCACCGCATCGGCGCGGGGACGGCGCTCGGTGGATGCGGTGGCAGCGGGATCGACGGACCCCTCATCGGCCCTTGCGACGTCCCTGACCACCACTGTTACCAACCTCACTTGCAAAACGGAGACAGCCTCCGTATACTAACCGGAGCCGGCTTCCGTTTCCTAGTCTACCCCATCTGGAGGATCTCCGTGCCACCAACAGCCACCCTGGTGTCCCCGCCACAGCGGGCGACCGAGCGCCAGCCCCGCCGGGGTCTGGTCCTCGCGATCATCCTCGCTGTCCAGCTGATGGTCGTCCTCGACGCGACCATCGTGAACATCGCCCTGCCTGACATCGCAGGCGCGCTCCACTTCACCCCCGCGAACCTGTCGTGGGTCATCACCGCGTACACCCTCGCCTTCGGCGGATTCCTCCTGCTCGGCGCCCGCGCAGGCGATCTCCTCGGCCGCCGGCGCGTGTTCATCGCGGGGATCGCGCTCTTCACAGCGGCGTCCTTCCTCGGCGGCCTGGCGCCATGGAGCGGCTGGCTCCTGGCGGCTCGCGCGCTGCAGGGCGTTGGCGGCGCGCTCGCCGCGCCGTCCGCGCTGGCGCTGCTCATGACCATGTTCCGAGATGGCCAGGAGCGTGTCCGCGCGATCGGCTGGTACACGGCCGTGTCCATCGGCGGCGGAGCGATCGGCCTCATCCTCGGCGGCCTGCTCGTGCAATGGGTGTCGTGGCGCTGGGTGCTGTTCGTCAACGTGCCGATCGGCATCGTCGTCATCGCGCTTGCGCGCCGTCTGCTCGTCGAGACGCCGAGCCGCAATGGCCACTTCGATGTCCGCGGCGCACTCACGTCGACCGTCGGCGTGACCTCGCTCGCCTACGGATTCGTGCGCGCCGCAACCTCGGGCTGGGGCGACGTCACGACCATGGTTGCGTTCGTCGTCGGCATCGCGTTGCTGACGAGCTTCGTGTTGCTCGAGCGCCGCGCGACAGAGCCCATCACGCCCCTGCGTCTCTTCGCGGATCGCAGCCGGAGCGCATCCTACGTTGCGCGACTCTTTCTCACCGCCGGCATGTTCGGCATGTTCTTCTTCCTGACACAGTTCCTTCAGGAAGTGCTTCATTACGGCCCGCTCGAGACCGGCGTTGCCTTCCTGCCCTTCACGATTGCGCTGTTCGCCATGTCGCAACTCAGCGCACGCCGTCTCATGCAGCGATTCGGCGCAAAGCCCATCATGGTTGTCGGCTTCACGGTGTCGACCCTCGGCATGCTGCTCATGACTCAGCTTGCTGCGTCAAGCGATTACGTCTCGTTGCTCGCGCCACTGCTGCTGTTCGGCGCCGGCAACGGCCTGGCGTTCGTTCCGCTCACCGCGACATCGCTGAGCGGTGTTCGTCAGGAGGAGGCCGGTGCGGCGTCGGGGCTCGTCAACGTGATGCAGCAGCTCGGCGGCGCTTTGGGGCTCGCGGTGCTCGTCTCGGTGTTCGGCACTGCCGCACCGGGCGCCGCTGCGGAGTCGGTGCTTGCAGCACAGCGCGGCTTCGTGATCGGTGCCGACCATGCATTCATCGCGGCGACGCTCTTCGTCGGAGCGACGGTGGTGGTGCTGGGCCTGGCGGTTCGCGGGCGGCGTGCAGCCGCTCGCGCCGCGGCCGTCTCGGTCCCCGCATGGGTGCGGGAGATCGAAGCTCCTGCTATCGCGACTCCGGAGGTGTGATCCCTCCGATGAAGATCGTCGACCGGTAGTAGGCAAGCTCCGCAATCGACTCGCGGATGTCGCCGAGCGCGCGATGTGCCTCGCGCTTCGGCGGCACCGCCGCGAGGACCTCGGGATACCAGCGCCGGCACAGCTCCTTGATGGTCGACACGTCAATGGACCGGTAGTGCAGGAAGTTTTCGATGTCGGGCATGTGCTGCGCCAGGAAGCGCCGGTCGGTGCCGATCGAGTTCCCGCAGAGCGGCACCGATCGTGGCTCTGGAATGTGCTTTTTGAGGAAAGCCAGCGTCTGCTCGCCGGCCTCGGCGAGCGAAGTCTTTGATGCCTCGATCTCAGCGAGGAGGCCCGACTTCGTGTGCATGGCCACGACCACGCCGTCCATCTGCTCGAGTTCCTTGTCGGTCGCGTGGACAACGATGTCCGGCCCCTCGGCGATGACACGCAGGTCATCGCCCGTGAGGAGCGTCGCGATCTCGACGATCACGTGCCGCGCCGGATCGAGGCCGGTCATCTCGAGGTCCATCCAGGCGAGCACCACCCGATCCTAGCGTGGAGCTCTCTCCAAGCCGGAGACCCGGGTTCCTGAATACGCAGTTGCGGGTGTGGACGAGTGGTGACGATCCGACCACGAGCCGATCGCCACGGGGCCCAGAACCCGCTACCCCATCACTCTGACGACCAAGGGCGACGGCAATCTCAAGTCAGAGGCGAGAGTGGTCCAGCAGGGAGAAGGCGGCGGCGATCCGGTCGCCGCAGAGAGTGGTGCCCGGCAGGGACGGCGTCGGCGGGACCGGCGCCGGCTCGATGCCGCCCATCAGGCAGGCCTTCAGGAAGGCTTGCGCATGTATCGGAGCATGTTCGACCGGGGCTCACTCGGTCAGCTGATCGTCGACCTTTCCACATTCCAGATCAACCGGGTGAATCAGGCGCTCTGCGGGATGACGGGTTACACCGCTGAAGAGCTCGTCGACGCACCGGTAGCAAAGATCTTTCCTGCAGACCGGAATCCTGTGCCGGATGCCGTCGCCAGGCTCGCTGATGGAAGCGTCGACGGCTACTCCGTCGAACGAGTGTTGCAGCACAAGAACGGCACGATCTTTCCCATCCTCTCGACCGTCTCCGCGGTGCGCGACGAGAACGGAAGACCGGTCCAGGCGCTCGTTCTGATGCAGGATCTCAGTGAGCACCACGAGGTCAAACAGGCGCAGGTCAGAAGTCAGGCATTGATCGATGCTGCAGTCGCCGCGCTGCCCATTGCGTTCTCGACGTACGACACCATGCTCCGTCTCACCTTCGTCGCAGGTGGACCCGAGCTGGCAGGCATGCGTCTCGAAGACTACGTCGGCAAGCACGCATCGGAGGTCACGAGCAACCCGAGTGCGCTCCGCGCGCTCGAGAAAGCGCTGAACGGCTCGGAGACCACGTCGCGCTTGACCTTCAACGACAGCGTCTATCTAACGCTCAACGCTCCAATGCGCGACGACGACGGCACCATCGTGGGCGTCGTCTCGGTCTCCAACAACATCACGGCAGAGGTATCTGCGGAGAACGAGCGACGGCGGGCGGAGGAGTTGCGGCTGTTCGCAGTCCGGCACGACGCGCTGACGGGTCTGCTCGGACGGTCCGGTCTCGTGGAGCACCTGAACGATCTCCTCGCAGCCGGTCAACCCACAGGCGCGCTCCTGCTCCTCGACCTCGACGACTTCAACCTCATCAATGACAGCCTGGGACACGAGGTCGGCGATGCGGTGCTGCTCGAGGTCGCTCAACGTCTGTCTTCGGCGTTCCCCGGCGCTGTGGTCGCGAAGTACGGCGGCGATGAGTTCGCGGTGGTGGCGCCGTTTGTCAACGACCATGCAGGGGCTGCGAGTGCCGCGCGCGAGATCTTCGACATGCTCGACGCCGATGTCGCGGTGCACGGTCACGCGCTCCGGATCACTGCGAGCCTCGGCATCGCGTTGCAGAAAGGCGCGCGCGGCATCTCCGCGCCGACGCTGATACGCAATGCCGATTCCGCGCTTTCGCATGCCAAGAGTGCAGGACCCGCACAGTACCGGCTGTATGACTCGGTGATGCGACGCGAGGTGCGTCAGCAGCTCGAGATCCAGGACGGGCTCCGCAAGGCGATGGATGCGGGACAGCTGCACCTTGCATACCAGCCGATCGTCAACCTCACCGACCGTCGCATCATCGGTGCGGAGGCGCTGCTGCGGTGGACGCATCCGGAGAAGGGCAACATCCCGCCGGTCGATTTCATTCACGTCGCCGAAAAGAGCGGTCTCATCGTGCCGATCGGACAGTGGGTCATGCACTCGGCATGCACGACCATGCGGCCGCTGCATGCGACGTCCGGCATCTACGTCGCGGTGAACGTCTCCGTACGCCAGCTCGTCGGCGACCTCTTCGCGGCTTGGGTCGAGGACGTGCTGGTACGTACTCGTCTCGCACCGAGCGCGCTCGTCGTTGAGGTGACTGAGACAGCGTTGATGGATGACATCGGACTCGTCCGCAGCGCGTTCCACCGTCTGCGCGCCCATGGGGTCAAGGTCGCCATCGACGACTTCGGCACCGGATACTCGTCGCTGGCACGGTTGCAGGGGCTCCCTGTCGACGTGATCAAGCTGGACCGAGCGTTCGTGACCGATGTGGACTCGCGGCCGGAAGCGCGCGCGATGGCGGCGGCGATTCTCCAGGTGAGCAACGCGATCGGAGCGCAGATCATCGCCGAAGGCATCGAGACAGAGGCGGAAGCGGCTGCGCTGCTGGACCTCGGATACTCTGCCGCGCAGGGATATCTCTTCGGACGACCGATGCCGATCGAGGATTTTCAAGCCCGGCTGCCAACCGCCAAACGCGTGGCGTCCAAGCGACTTTCGACCGTCGCCTGACGAGCGTCTCACTCGCTGTCGACAGCCGCAACGCATCGCGCACGGGTGGCTCGATATCCGACGCATCGTCACCGCCCGGCAACGCATGCGCAGCAGCCGTCCGGCGAGATCGCTGTATATTCACCGCTGTCGTTTGTCAGACGCCTGCATCGCGCAGCTCTTGTGGAAGCTCATGAAGCCAGGGGTCTCCGCGAACCGGTCCAGGCTCGCGCTCATCGCCGTCGGAGCGGCCGGCATGCTCGCCGTAGCGTGCGGCTCGAGTCCTCCGTCGCTGCCATCGGGACTTGGATCGCTCTTCTCGCCGAGCAACCATGGCTCCTCCACGTCGGCGCCTGCAGGGAACGGAGCATGGTCCGCGCCGGTGAAGGTCGACAGCACCGGGACGCAAGGATTGACTCAGGTCTCATGTGCGTCGACCTCCTTCTGCGTCGCCATCGACGCGGCCGGCAACGCGTTTGTCTACACCGGGACCTGGTCCACGGCGACGAACATCGACTCGACGATCCCCGCCGGCAACGACTCGGAGGACAACCTGCAGAGCGTCTCGTGCGCGAGCTCGTCCTTCTGCGTCGTGGGCGACTCGAAGGCAAACGTGATCACCTACAACGGCACCGCCTGGTCGCACCCACAGTCCATCGATCCCAACTCGGGTGCGGGGTTCTTCTCGGTCTCGTGCCCCACCGCGACGTTCTGCATGGCGGTCGACGGCTCCGCCAATGCGGTCTCATTCAACGGCACCACATGGTCCACGCCGGCACCGATCGATCCCAACAGCAGCGAGCTCTCCTCGGAGTTGACGAGCGTCTCATGCGCCAGCCCGAGCTTCTGCGTCGCCATGGACGGCGCCGATGACTCGATCACGTACAACGGCTCCGCCTGGGGTCAGCCGCAGACGGAGAACACGTCCGGCGGCCA
The DNA here is from genome assembly GCA_963791435.1 of Candidatus Dormiibacterota bacterium. Classification (GTDB taxonomy): domain Bacteria; phylum Chloroflexota; class Dormibacteria; order Aeolococcales; family Aeolococcaceae; genus Palsa-851. Next base: position 1,476,877 of record CAWBSL010000001.1, on the reverse strand, counting down.
GCAGCCGGTCGTCCCCTACGTCTCCTGCGGGACCACAACGCTCTGCGTCGGCGCCGGCAGCATCAACGACACGAGCGAGTACCTCGTCACCTACGACGGGTCGTCATGGTCGAGCCCGGTGCCGGCTGAGGACACCCCGAACGAATACATCGCGACCAGCTGCGCGCCGTCGGGATCGTTCTGCATGGTGCTCGAGGCCGGTGGCCACGACGTCATCTACAACGGCTCCACCTGGGCGCACCCGCAGCAGATCGAGCCCCTGACGGAGGATGCGCTGCCCACGGCCATCTCCTGCGTGTCGTCCTCGTTCTGCATGGCCGTCGACAGCGGCGGGAACGCCCTGATCACCACCCAGTAAGGGGTCGGCAGGGGGGCCGCCGAGATCGCGCCGAGGCCTCCGTTACAGACATGCAACCGCAGGCGGGCGCGATCGGATAGCTCTAGCGTGAACGTCAACGCGGGAGCCCTTCGAAGTCACAAACGGTTTCTACGGTTATGACACGGCGCTTCCGGTGGCGGGATCCGCCGTACGGTCGGACCGTCTTCGTCGAACCTTTTTTTGAGATCCTTTGTGAGCAACACTCACCCGACCCGATCCTCGCGTCACGCCCTGGCAAAGCGGCTGCAAGTGCCGATGTGCCTTGTGACGGTCTTCGCCCTCGTGGCTGTGCTCATGCCCACCACAGCGCTCGCCGCGAGCTCGCCGCTCGAGACCGAGACATTCGCGAACAACTCCACCGCCGCCGGGCAGTGGTACCTCCCGGCTGGGACCGGCAACAACAACGGCGCCTGCCTGACCGCGGGACCGGTGTCCGGCACGACGTCGATCCCGAACTGCGCCGGCGCCCCGGATACCAACGGCAGCGGCGCGCTCCAGTTGACCAACAACGGGGCGAGCCAGGTCGGCGCAGTCTTCTATCAGGCGAGCCTGCCGACCAGCGAGGGCCTCGACGTCACCCTCGACACGTATCAGTTCAACGGCACCGGTGCTGACGGCATCGTCTTCAGCCTCGCAGCGGCCAACCCCGCGGACCCGACTCCCCCGGCCACCACCGGACCGCTCGGTGGCGATCTCGGTTATGCAGCTGCCCCGGGGACTGCGGGTATGCCCTACGGCTACCTCGGCATCGCCCTCGATGTCTATGGCAACTTCGAGAACACCCCGCTCGCCGGCGGCTCGGGATGCACCATCCCTTCGCCGCTTGTGTCAGGCAAGGCGTACCCCGAGTCGGTGACGGCGCGCGGCCCTGGTATCGGCACCGTCGGCTACTGCATCCTCGGCACCACCGCCACCACATATAACGAGTCAGACGGCGGCGGGAGCCAGAACGGGCTGTACACCAATATCGGCACCGGCCACATGCTCGACAAGCCGTCCGCAACAAGCCGAATCGGCGACATGGTCCCTGTGGAGATGGCGATCAATCCGTCGGCAGTGGCAACCACCACGACGAGCGGCCTCTCTGTGCCTGCGATGTCGTGGCTGATCGCCTACACGCCGCTCGGCACCACGACGCAGCAAACTCTCACCGGGGCGTTGCCCACCACGAGCAACAACCCAGCACTCGCAACCTTCCCCTCGTCATGGATCAACCCCGCGACCGGGATCCCCTACCAGCTCACCTTCGGATGGACGGCATCCACCGGTGGCGCGAACGAGTATCACGACGTCAATCAGCTGGTCGCATCGACGCTGACCGGCAGCGTGCCTGACCTGGCGATCACCAAGTCGGACAACGAGAGCCAGAAGATGCTCGCCGGCAATCATGCCAATTTCATCCTCGCGCCGAGTGTTGGTGGAAGCGGCGGCCCTGAGGGCGACATGCTCACCGTCACCGACACCGTCCCCGCGGGCATGACCCCGGGCACCGCAACAAGCAGTGCCGACTGGGCGTGCGTGACCGCCGGCCAAACCGTGACGTGCACGTACACGCCCGGATCGGCGATCGGAGCGGGAACTGCCTTGCCGGATATCACGATTCCGGTGACGCTCTCGTCGAGTCTGAGCGGCTCCGTGACGAACTCTGCGCGCATCTCGTCGGATGATGGGCTGCCAGCGGTGAGCAGCGACACGGTCAATGTGAGCGCGTTCACTGCAACGGCACTGCCCTCGCCTCAGGCTTACACGCAGACGGTCACCTACACCGCGGCGCTTCCCTCGAGTGCGACTGGATCGGTGACCTTCAGCATCGGCGGCACCACACTCTGCACCGCGACGCTCCCAACACTGAGCTGCACTGCAACAAATGCGCCGGTCGGGACTGACACCGTCACCGCCACGTACTCGGGTGACTCGAACTTCACGTCACAGACCACCACGACGACGCTCACCATCACCAAGGCGACGCCGACCTTCACGGAAGCGGCCGCGCCGTCGTCCATCGTGTACGGCTCGCAGGACACGCTGTCGGACTCCGGGCTCCCCGTTGGCGCGACGGGCACTGTGACGTTCAGCTCGGGCGGCTCGACGCTCTGCGTCGCGATCATCTCGGCGACGAGCTGCCAGACGGCCACGTCGCTCGGTGCGGGGACGTATCCGGTCACCGCGACGTACTCCGGTGACGGCAACTACACCACCGCAACCGCCACGGGCGCGAGCTTCACGATCACCAAGGCGCCCACATCCATGAGCGAGTTGGCGGCGCCGGCCAGCATCCCGTACGGCACGGCTGACACGGTGTCGGTTGCCGGCTTGCCGGTCGGAGCGACCGGAACGGTCACGTTTACAACAGGCGGATCGACGCTCTGCGTCGCCACGTTGCCTGCATTGAGCTGCGCGACTCTGACGACGCTCACTCCGGCAACCTACCCGGTCACCGCGACCTACTCGGGCAACGCCAACTACAGCGGCACCACCGCGCTCGGCGCCGCGTTCACCGTGACATTGTCGAGCACCTCGATGACCGAGTCCGCAGCACCGTCGAGCGTCCAGTACGGCACCAGTGACACCGTCTCGGTGTCCGGTTTGCCAGGCGGCGCAACCGGAACCATCACGTTCACCTCCGGCGGATCGACGCTCTGCGTGGTCAGCTTGCCGGCGACCAGCTGCTCGACCTCCGCCACGCTCGCGCCCGGCACCTACCCGGTCAGCGCGACGTACTCGGGTGACACCAACTACGATCCCACGACTGCGACCGGAGCGAGCTTCACGGTCGTGAAAGCGGACACGTCGATGACCGAGTCCGCGTCGCCGGCATCGATCGGCTACGGCTCGCAGGACACGCTGTCGATCAGCGGATTGCCCGCCGGTGCAACGGGAGTCGTGACCTTCACGTCCGGTGGAGCCACGCTCTGCACGACGACCCTTCCCGCGACGAACTGCCAGACCGCGACGACGCTCGTTCCGGGCACGTACCCGGTCACCGCGACGTACCCGGGCGACAGCAACTACAAGGGCACCACCGCGACCGGCGCGAGCTTCACCGTGACCAGGGCGAACCCGGGCTTCACCGAGTCCGCCGCGCCGTCGAGCGTTGCGTATGGAACCGCCGACACGCTCTCGGACAGTGGCCTCCCCGCTGATGCCACCGGCACCGTGACGTTCACGTCGGGTGGTTCCACCCTCTGCGTGGCGGTCATCCCCGCGACGAGCTGTGACACATCGTCAACGCTCGCCCCGGGCTCCTACCCGGTGACGGCGACGTACTCGGGCGACAGCAACTACAACCCATCGACTGCCACCGGCGCGAGCTTCACGGTCACCAAGGCGGACACCTCGATGACCGAGTCCGCGGCGCCATCGACGATCCCGTACGGAACGCAGGACACGCTGTCCGTTGCAGGTCTTCCCGGCGACGCGACAGGAACCGTGACCTTCAGCTCCGGCGGATCGCCGCTCTGCACCGCGACGCTTCCGGCGATCAGTTGCCAGACATCGGCGACACTCGCGCCCGGCACGTACCCGGTGACGGCGACGTACTCGGGTGACGCCAACTACCATCCGACGACCGCGACCGGCGCGAGCTTTACGGTCACAAAAGCGGATCCGCCCTTCACTGAATCTGCCGCGCCGTCCTCCGTCCCGTACGGCACTGCCGACACCGTCTCGGCTGCCGGCCTGCCCGGCGACGCGACCGGGTCGGTGACCTTCACCTCGGGCGGCACCACGCTCTGCGTCGCCGCGCTGCCGGCGATCAGCTGCCAGACCTCGTCCACGCTGGACCCGGCGCTCTACCCGGTCTCCGCAACGTATTCGGGTGACGGGAACTACGATCCCTCCGTCGCAACGGGCGCGAGCTTCACGGTGACCCAGGCGGACACCGCCATGGTCGAGTCGGCCTCGCCCGCGAGCATCGTATTCGGCTCGCAGGACACGTTGTCGGTCACCGGTCTCGCCGGCGATGCGACGGGCACCGTGACATTCACCTCGGGTGGAGCGATCCTCTGCGTCGCAACCCTTCCCGCACTCAGCTGCCTGACATCGACCACACTCGCGCCCGGTTCGTACCCGGTCACCGCGACGTACTCCGGTGACTCCAACTACAACGGCTCGAGCGTGAGCGGCGCGACCTTCACCGTCACCAAGGACACCGTGTTCTTGACGGAAACGGCCGCACCGGTATCCATCGTGTACGGCTCGACGGATACCGTCGCCGCCTTCGGAATACCGGCGGGCGCAACCGGGACGGTGACGTTCACTTCCGGCACCACCACACTGTGCATCGCCACGCTCGTGGCGACGAGCTGCACCACTGCGGACAACCTGACACCCGCAACCTACCCGGTGACCGCCACGTACTCGGGTGACACCAACAACACGTCGGCAGTCGCGACCGGTGCGACGTTCACCGTCCTCAAGGCCGACACGCACATGACGGTCATCGTCTCGCCCGGCTCGGTCACCGTGGGATCGCCCGTCACGGTGTGGGTCACGGGCCTGCCGCCCGGCGCGACCGGAACCATCACGTTCACATCCGGCGGCAAGGTGCTCTGCACCGCGACGCTCCCGGCGACCAGCTGCACCACCTCGGCAAGCTTCGCGCCCGGCACCTACCCGGTGACGGCCACGTACTCCGGCAACGTCGACTACAACGGCTCGCTCGCGGTCGGCAGTGGCCGGGACGGCGTGCTGGCGGTGGTGTCCGCCGCCAACGTGAGCGTGCCGTCGACAGGTGGCAACCCGATGGGACCACGGAGCGTGCTCGGCGCGGTGATGGTCGTCCTCGGGGCCGGGGTGACGTTCGTCGCCGGCGGCCGGCGCCGCCGCAACCACAAGGCGTAGGGCCGACCAGCCCGACGCGGATCGGGCTGCGGGGGTGGGCGTGTAGTGTCGTCGGAGTGACGACCTACAAGAGCCCGCTCCACGAGATGACCCAGACCACGGCGACTGTTCTGTGGAACGACTCCGCGTCCATCCCGGAGCTCACGTACTCGATGGAGAACGGAGGGGTCGGTGCGACGTGCAATCCGGTGATCGCCGCCACGGTCCTGGCGGACGACGCCGCAACGTGGCGGCCGCGCGCTGAGACGCTGATTCGCGAGATGCCGGCGGCCACCGAGGACACCATCGCGTGGAAGCTCGTGGAGGAGCTGTCGATCCGGGCGGCCAGGCTGCTGGAGCCGATCTACGAGGCGCAGGGTGGGCGCAACGGGCGCCTGTCGATCCAGACGGATCCCCGGATCTTCCGGGACAGGGAGGCGATCGTCGCGCAGGCGCTTGCGTTCAACGCCCTCGCGCCGAACATGATCGTCAAGATCCCGGTCACCCGCGCCGGCGTCGCCGCGATTGAGGATGCGACCGCGCTGGGCATCAGCATCAACGCGACGGTCTGCTTCACGCTCCCGCAGTGCATCGCCGTTGCCGAGGCGGTTGAACGCGGTCTCAAGCGGCGTGAGGCGGAAGGTGAGGACATCGCCTCGATGGGACCGGTCTGCACGATCATGCTGGGCCGGCTCGACGACTGGCTCAAGGTCGTGATGGAGCGGGGTGGGATCAGCGTCGACCCCGGCTACCTCGAGTGGGCCGGCGTGGCCGTTTTCAAGAAGGCGTATGGGATTTTCCGTGAGCGCGGCTACCGGATCCGGCTGCTCTCCGCGGCGTTTCGCAACCACATGCACTGGAGTGAATTGATCGGTGCGGATGCCGTGATCTCACCGACGTACGCGTGGCAGAAGCGCTTGAACGCCAGCGACATCGCGGTGATGCCGCGGATCGACAACCCGGTGCATCCGAAGGTGGTGGATGAGCTGCTGACCCACTTCGCAGACTTTCGCCGCGCGTATGCCGAGGATGGCCTGAGCGTCGAGGAGTTCGACCAGTTCGCGCCGACCCGGCGCACGCTCCGGCAGTTCGTTGCAGCGTGCGGTGACCTGGACAAGTTCGTGCGCGACGTCATGATCCCCGACCCGGATCGGGAGGTGATTCGATGAACGGGACGCCGTTGATTCGTGCAGGGGAGCAGACCAAATACATCTCGCTCGACCTGCGTGTTGCACAGCCCGGTGAGCCCGTGGAGCTCGCGCCCGGTGACGAACGGCTGGTGGTGATTCTGTCGGGTCGCGCGGAACTGACGCTTGATGGCGCCGACCGCGGCGTCGTCGGTGGTCGCGCCGACGTCTTCGAGGGCGCGGGCGATGCGGTGTACGTGCCCCCTGCATCATCGGCGGTGTTCACCGAGGTCGGTGATGGCGACGCGGGCGGCGTAACTCTTGCCGTCGTGAGCGCGCCCCCGAGCGCGCAACCTCCCGGCGAGGCCCGCGTCATCGCGTCAGGGACACAACGCGAGGTGGTGGTCGGCCACGACAGTTGGGGCCGCACCGTGCGCACGATCCTCGGTCCGGATGACGCGGCGTCGCGGCTCATCGTCGGCGAGACGGTGCATAACGGTACCGGCACATGGTCGTCGTTCCCGCCGCACCGTCACGACCGCGAGTTTTCCGAGGAAGCCCAGCTCGAGGAGGTGTACTTCTATCGCGTGCACCCGGAGAACGGGTTCGCGGTGCAGGTGCGCTACCACACCGACGCGGACCAGGAGGAGCTGCGCATCGTGCACGACGGTGACGCCGCAGCGATCACATCAGGGTTTCATCCGGTCGTCGCCACACCGGGACACAACCTGTACTACCTCTGGATCCTCGCCGGCGAGCAGCGCGTGATGCGTGTGTATGTCGATCCCCGCTACCGCTGGGTGAGCGAGCAAGCGCGAGCATAGAGCGCCCCTCAGATTCTGCGACTCCGCCCGCCCGAACGAGCGGCGACTAGGAACGAGGCTGAAAGCCTGTTCTCGTGGCTGCGCCGCCGCGTGTGACGATCTGATCTGCCGCGAACAGGTCGGCAAGGAGCGTTGAACGCTCGTCGCCTGGAGCGACGCCGCGCGAGACCGCCTGGTGCGCTGCCAGGCACCCGACTCGGGAGCCGTCGGCTCGACCGTGTAAGGTCAGCGCGTCTGTGAAGGCGCCGCAGTCAGCAGCGGTGCCCAGGCGGAGGGCACCGCGATGTTGTGCTCCAGCAGTCGCCGCATCGCGAGCGGCGAGAGTGGCTGACCGAACAGGAAGCCCTGGGCCAGCTCGCATCCAAGTTCACCGAGCTCGCGAAGGCACTCCTCGGTCTCGACACCTTCCGCGATCACGGTCAGGCTCAGCCCGACGCCGAAGTTGAACACCGAATGCGCGAAGCCGATGGACTGCGTCGGGCCGCACAACGACGCGGTGAACGACCGGTCGATCTTCAGGAGGTCCACCGGGAAGTCGCGCAGCCGGCTCAGCGATGAATGGCCGGTGCCGAAGTCGTCGAGCGCGATACGCACACCCATCTGGCGCAAGGCGTTGAGACATTCGATGATCGGCTCGGTGTCGTAGATGATGTCGGCCTCGGTCACCTCGAGGATGAGGCGGCTGGCATCGAGACCGGTTTCGCTCAGCACGCTACGGACGTTCTCGACGTAGTCTGGCTCACGCAGCTGTCGGACGGCCACGTTGACGCTCACCGATACCGGATCCTCGCCGTCCACTGTCGGCCAGTCGTGCGCCTCCCCGCAGGCACTGCGCAGGACCCATTCGCCAACCTGGGTGATCAGTCCCGTCTCCTCCACCAGGCTGATGAAATCGTCGGGGAGCACGGTCCCGCGCGTGGGATGTCGCCAGCGCAGCAGCGCTTCCGCCCCGACGATGGCGCAGTTCGACACGCGCACGATCGGCTGATACACCAACTCGAACTCGACCGACTCCACGGCGTGATACAGATCCGCCTTCAGACGATGGCGGTGCTGCACCGCGGCGTACATCGAGGGCTCGAACAATTCGTAGCGTGATTTGCCAGAACTCTTCGCCGTGTAGAGCGCAAGGTCCGCGTTCTGGAGCAGCTCCTGGCCGTCGCGCACCGTGTCAATCGCGGTCGCGATGCCGATGCTCGCGTGGGTGAGCACCTCTTCCGCGGCGATGATGAACGGCTCGCGGAGCGACTCGATGACTCGCTCAGCGATGCGCACTGCCGTCGCCGGTGCGTCGATGCCGATGAGCAGCACGGCGAACTCGTCGCCACCGAGCCGCGCTGCCACGTCGCCGGGACGCAGGCACTGGCCGATACGATCCGCGATGGCGCGAAGCAGCTCGTCGCCTGCGGCGTGACCGAGGCTGTCGTTGACGGTTTTGAAGTCGTCGATGTCGATGAAGAGCACGCCGACGTGCTGACCCGCCTGCGCGAGTGCCTGGTCGACGCGCGACCCGAAGAGGAGGCGGTTTGCCATGCCGGTGAGTGGGTCGTGCGACGCCTCGTGCCGCAACTGCTCCTGGAGCACTGTGAGCTGCGACAGCGAGTGCTGCAGCCGCCCTCGCTCGAGGATGACGCCCGTCTGGTTTGCGAGCATCTCGAGCAGGCGCAGGTCCTCGTCATCGAAGCCGGTCACCTCGCCGAGGCGATTGGCGATGAGCATCGTGCCCACCATGTTGTTCTCGCCGCGGAGCACGACGGCCATCGCGTCGCGCAGTCCACGGGTTTCGAGGAAGCCGTTCGGATCGCTCTCGGCCTTGCCACCACTCAGGAGCAGCGGCGAATCGAGCAGGAGGCGGCTCATGAACTGGAGCTCCGCCTCATCGAGCGTGACGGGGCTCATGAACTGTGTCGTCTGCTCCTTGTCCACGGCGGTGCGCACCACGGCGTCGCGTTCGCGGGTCGGGAGGAACGTGATCTCGGCCAGCTCCGCGCGGAAGACCTCGCAGGATTTGCTCAGCAATGCGGCGACGGCATCATCGACACCCTCGGTGCGTTGCAGCTCCTTGCTCGACTGATAGAGGAAGTCAACCTGGTCGCGCTTCTCGCGCTCGGCGACGTAGAACCGATACGCGATGAACACACCAACGGTCGGGATCGCGAGCAGCCACAGCTCGGTGGGGTTCTGCCACACGATGCGGACACCGATCAGCGCGAGGCAGGTGTTGACGACCGTGGCCGCCTGCGTGAAGCCGAACGTTGTCGCGATGCCTGCGCGGTCGATGCGCCCTTCAGAGAACGAGATTGCAGTCAGGATCACCAGCGACTGGACGATGCCGCCGGCGAGGACCGCGACCAGCACGCCGAGAAAGCTGAGCGTGCTCAGCGGATCGTGATGGTTGACGAGGTGCATGAAGAGCACGGCCACCACGCTGTTGGCGACCGTGAAGTTGGCGAGGTTGAACGCCAGTTTCAGCGGCGACTGGCGGCGATGGATCGTCAGCGCGAGCGCGGTGCCGGCGACCATCGCGAGCAGGACGGTCAGCGGTGGTGCGAAGAAGAACCCGACCACCAGCGGCAGCTCGCTCAGCGAGAAGGACTGCGCATCGCGACGGAACTGGATATGGACGACGAACACCTCCGCCGCCGCGAAGAACGGAACCAGCACCCACCAGGGGATGTGGCCCGGAGCCGGGATCCCGTGTAAGGGGGCGACGACCCTGATGAGCAGGACGATCGCCGTCGCTACGAGGACGATCGTCAGCAGGTGGACGCGGTGTCCCCGCCTGCTGGACGTTGCCGGTCCCGGATCGCCGGACGACGCGGGGCCTTCCACCTCGTTGGTCATGCCCGAATCCTCGTTCAGATCGGGCTCAGGTGAACTCGCCGTGCCAGTGCTGTTGCCAAGCGGTAGCAGGGCTATCGGCGGCGTGGGCATCGACAGTGGCGAGCCGGCGCCGCGAGGCTGCTGGATGGTGGCTTGCGGGCCTAATTCCAGTCGGAGGCGGACCAGCTCGAGCCGGACCAGGAAGCGCCCGACCACGAGGCTCCGGACCACGACGCGCCGGACCAGGAAGCACCCGACCACGAGGCCCCGGACCATGACGCACCCGACCACGAGGCGCCGGACCACGAGGCGCCGTACGGCCACATGGATCCGCTGTACCGGCCACCATTGGACGTCTGCCAGTTCTGTGCGGCGTCCGCCGGCACCGGGGCGTTGAGCACGGCCGCGAGGTCGAGCTCGCCGTTGCCGACGAGGTCCTGGGGACCGTTGATCGCGTTCGTGTTGTCCACGAGGAGTGCCTTGACCTGGTCAGGGGTGAGCGAGGGACGCTGACTCAAGAGCAGCGCTGCCGCACCGGACACGACTGCTGCCGCCTCCGAGGTCCCGCTCCCGAGGAAGAAGCGACCGTCAACTGTCGCGGCAGTGCCGAAGGTATCGTCGATGAAGGAGTTCGGATCGCGCAGCGACACGATGTGCGTGCCCGGCGCAGCGAGATCCGGATTGCGCGTGCCGTCACCCTCACTGGTGAAGGACGCGGGCTGATCGTTGCTCACGGCCATGGTGTTCTCGGTGTCGGCTGCGCCGACTGCGATGACGTAGGGGTCGATCGCCGGGTCGGTGAGGCCGTCGGAGTTGTTGCCCTCGTTGCCTGCGGCGACCACAACGACGATGCCGGAGAGCCACGCCTGCTCGGCCGCGTACGCGAGCGGGTCCATCACGTAGCTGTTGTTGGTGTCGGTGCCATACGAGAGGTTGAGCACGCCGATGTTCAGGGTGTTCTGGTGCTGCACCACCCAGCTGATGGCCATGAGCACCTGCGCGACCGTCGTCTGACCGAGCGCGTTTGCGACCTTCAGGCTCACGATCTGTGCATTGGGCGCCATGCCCATGAAGTCCGAGCTGTCGCTCGAGTTCACGGAGGCACCGTTATCGAGGCCGGCGATGATCCCAGCCATGTGCGTGCCGTGACCGAACGTGTCGAGGTTTCTGAGGGACGAATAGCGCGCTTCGTTGGAGTAGTCGGGGCCGTACACGACTTTGCCCGGAGTTGTGAGTCCGTTAACCGGGGCCACGCCAGAGTTGATCAGTGCGATGCCCACGCCCTGGCCGGTGTAGCCGGCATTCCAGTACGCGTGCGCTCCATCCATCTGCTCGATGTTGAACATGGAGTTGACGTCGGTCGCCGGGTTGTACGAACCAGTCGCGCCGCCGTACGAGCTGCCGAGGAGGTGGATCGGCGCGTTCGATGTCACCTGCGCGACGCCGGGTGCTGCGCTCAGCGCCGGGACCATGTTGGCGGGAACATTGGCGACGGCCGCGTTGATCAGGGGAATCCGGTTCGTCACCTGGCCGCCTAGGGACGTGATGTCCTGTTCGGCGCCAGCGCCCTGTCCGGGAAGTGCACGAACGATCACGGAGTCCATCCGCGGCGCGGCGTGGACAGCAGTGGCGAACGTGCTCGCTGTGAGCAACGCGGCCGCCCCGGCCGCCATCGCAGTGACGGTACGACGCTTGCGATCGTCCCAGCTGATTCCTTGTACAGGAGCCATCCCCTGGCAACCCCCCGGTTGTGTGCCGTGTTTCCCGGCACTCCTTGTTCCCGCCCTCGATCTGTCGTGGTTCGAAGGCTACGGGGGACCCGACCGTCCCGAAGACGCCGCGACCGTTCTGTCACGGGTTTTTCCGAAGCGGTCGGGGTGGATCGGACGTCCGATGTGGTTGGATGCGCGCCATGGCGGCTGAGCAGCGCGAACTGGACGTTGTGGTGTTCGGTGCGACCGGGTTCGTCGGCCGGCTCGTGGCCGAATACCTCTCGCGCGCGGCGCCGGATGGGTTACGTGTTGGGCTCGCCGGACGGTCGCTTGATCGGCTGGCGGCGGTTCGCTCGGGACTCGGACCGAAGGCTGCGGCGTGGCCGCTGATCGAGGCGGACTCGAGCGATGTGTCGTCACTCAACGGGCTCGTCGCGCGCACACGTGTGGTCGCAACGACTGTTGGTCCGTACCGCCGCTTGGGCATGCCGCTGGTGAGAGCCTGCGTCGAGGCGGGAACGCATTACGCGGACCTCACTGGAGAGGTCGCGTTCATGCGGGAGAGCATCGACACCTGCCACGACGAGGCGGCGCGACGTGGCGTTCGGATCGTGCACGCGTGCGGCTTCGACTCGATACCGTCCGACCTCGGCGTGCTGGTGCTGCACGACGCGGTCAAGGCCGATGGCGCTGGCGACCTCGAGGACACGACGCTCGTGATTGCCGCGCTGAAGGGTGGCATGAGCGGCGGCACGATCGATTCCATGCGGGTCCAGGTCCAGGAGGTACGGGCGGATCCGCAGATTCGACGCCTGGTCGCTGACCCATATGCCTTGAGCCCGGACCGCGCCGAGGAGCCGTCGCTTGGGGACGAGCGCGACTTGATGACCGTCCGGCACGACAGCGCCCTGGGCATGTGGATCGGCCCGTTTCTCCTGGCTGGCGCGAACACTCGCGTCGTGCGTCGCAGCAACGCGGTGCAGGGGTGGGCGTACGGACGTCGTTTCCGGTATCGCGAGGTCACCGGCTTCGGTAGTGGTGTCATGGCGCCGATCAAGGGATCGGCGATGGCGTCGACGGTTCTGGGACTATCGGCCGGGATGAGCTTTGCGCCATCGCGTGCTGTGCTTGGACGCGTGCTCCCATCGCCCGGCGAAGGTCCGAGTGCGAAGTCACGCGACGCCGGCTATTTTCGGATTGCAATCCACGCCATGACGTCGAGCGGGGCGCGGTACGTCGCACGTGTTGCGGCCAGTGGTGATCCTGGGTATGCCGCAACCTCGATGATGCTCGGCGAGGCGGCGATGTCTCTGGCGCGAGACGAGTTACCCGCGCGTGCCGGAGTGCTGACGCCTGCGACGGCGATGGGAATGCAGCTTGTAGCGCGGCTGCGTGCGGTAGGGATGACGCTGAACATCGCGCGGGATACGGTCTGAGCGGCCCGCGCCACGCGCGTGACGGCCGGGTGCAATTGTGCTTTGTCTACAACGGATTCATCAACTGGAGGACGAGGCTCAAGACTGGAGGGCTGTATTGGCGTTTCGGCTAGCCGTCCGATGCGCTCAATGATCCGTCGGCGTGGCGCTCTTACGCCGCTAGAGTCGTAATCACACGGCCGGAGCCTCCTAGACCACATGATCCCGAATTATTCGCTCCACGTGCGCCCCTGGAGATTCGCCCCTCGAATTCCTCAGCATCCATGGACTCATGCCGTTCGATGATGTTCATCGACTATTCCGCGAGTGGCTTCGAGCTACGCCTGCGCAGCGTGATAAGGAGTTAGCTTCGGTGCGCGGAGTTCGTGACACTCGGTGCCACCGCGGGGGCATGACCCACTGGAGCACGCGTCTGGTCGCAGAACAGGTCGGCGTCGGCTCAACCTCCGTGCATCGCGTGTGACGTGACCTCCGCCACCCGGACTGCCTGTCGATCGAGCACCGGCTTCGTTCCGAGCATGGCTACAATGCGTGCGGTGCCGATCCGAGGTCCGGAGGGAGTGCAGACATGGTCGAGGAATTGATGCGCGAGTCCGACCAGATTGTCATGACGGCCGAAGGCCGGCGCGTGGGCTTCCGGCGCTACGGCGCGGACGCGCCGCCCGCGCTGCTGTATCTGCACGGCTGTCCGGGATCGCGGGCAGAGGTGCGTCTCTACGAATCCGAGCTACTTGAGGAACACGGTATCTGTGCTATTGCCGTCGACAGAGCGGGGTATGGGCTCACCGATCCGGCGAACGATTGGGATCTTCTGGCGCGGGTGCGCGATGCACTCGCCGTCGCGGACGTCGTGGGGATGTCGACCTTCGCTGTGCAGGGAACGTCGGCCGGCGGTTCTTACGCGCTCGCGCTCGCCGCCACTGCCACCGATCGTGTCTGCACGGTAATCCTCGCGGGCGGCCAGGGAAGACTCGACACTGACTGGGCATTCGACGACATGCCCCCCGAATTCGCGGAGGGCTGGCGTGAGGAACTCCGCGATCCGGAGGCGGCTCGCGCGAGATTCGAGACTGAAATGCTCGAGTTCCGGAATGCACCGGACATCGTCGGTGCATGGCTCGATATGACGTCGCACATGCCCGAGGATGAACGGCTCCTGGTGGCGTCCCGGGGTGATGCCCTAGTTGAGGACACGCTCGAGGCGACGCGGCAGGGCGGCGTCGGCTACTGGTTGGATGGACAGACACGAGCCAGGCCGTGGCCGTTCTCTGTCAGCGAAATACGGGCGCCCATCCATCTTTTCCACGGTGACCGTGATGGCTGGAATCCGCTGCCCGCACTCCGCCGGAGCCTTGAAGGAGCCACCAACATCCACGAACATGTTTTTCCCGGCGGTGACCATCTGTCTCCCTGGACCACCAAGGAACGACGCAGCGCGATGCTCCAAGAAGTCACCGCCTGAGCACTGTCCACGCGATGGCCTCTTTCAGGCGAAATGGTGATCAACACCATGCCAGCAGACGAGCTCATTGCACGGACGCGGACGGAGTAGCTCAATATCAGCCCACTTATGCGCTCTGAGTTCCGGACTTAGGCTGACCCGTCAGCGCGGCTCGTGATGTGATCAGCGGCCGCTCCGCCTACCGACTCCTCGGCTCCGCATCTCGACCGATCGGCCGCCGCCAGACCCCGCGTCAACCGCGAACCCAGTTCGACGCGACGACGGTGATCCGAGCGATGTCCGGGTCGGTGAAGACGTCGAGATCGTCGCGGCTCTGCGTGGAGAACTCCGAGACGATCGCACCGTCCGGGCCTGCCTGGAACCAGTGCAGGGTGTTGGCTGGGACCACCTGTTGGTCACCGGGACGGAGGATCACCTCATGCCAGACCGTGTATGCGCCCCGGTCTGCCTTTGCCGGCCGGCAGGCGGGCCGCTCCGCCGGCGGACCCTCCACGTAGAGGTACACAAGCCCTTTACGACAGCGGAACGTCTCCTCCTTGCCGGGGGTGCCGTCGAACGCCGGGTGGCGGTGTTCGGGGCAGGTCTGGCCAGGGAACATCACGATTTCCTTGGCACAGACACGCTGCGTATTGACGTACACGACAACCTCCAGCCCCGTTTGCTCGAGCTCTGAGAGCCCGAAGTCAGCCACCTCGATGTTGTCGCGCTCCACGTCGGTGAGGACGAACCCCGCCTCCTCGAGTTGCTGAGCCGCTCGCCGCCGCGCGTCCTGGATCTGAGCGTCAGTTAACACAGCTGCATACCTTAGTGAGTCAGTAACCGGCTGGACACGAGCTCCCGATCAGGGATTCCATCCGTGCAACCCAGCGCGGTGCACGCGAGGGCGCCGACCTCGCTCGCGAAGAGCAGTGATCGCTCCAGGGGCCAGCCCTCGAGGATGCCGACGATCAATCCCGCTGCGAACGCGTCGCCGGCTCCTGAACCGTCGACGACATCGACGCTTGGCGCCGCGACGCGCGAGCTGCCGGTCGCGGCGCGGGCCAGTAGCCCCTCTGCGCCCATCGTGATGATCACGGTCAGGGCGCCCGCGTCGTGGAAGACTGCGGCCTGCACCTCTGGGTCCGACTCGCCAGTTAGGCGGCTGGCCTCGTCGTAGTTCGGCAGGAAAAAGTCAACGTTCGGGAGGATCCTGCGCAGATCGTCCATGGAGGCTTTGGCGTCTCCCGGGAGCACCACGTCCAACAGCGTGCGCGCGCCCGCGTGGTGCGCGGCTCCGAAGAACTCAACCACCGCTCGAGGGTTAAGGCCGGGAAGCACCAGGAATCCGCCGAGATAGACCACATCGATCCCGGCCATCGCCGCGGGGGCGAAGTCCTGCCCCGTGAGGTCTGCGTTGGCACCGACTGTGTGGATGTAGCGTCGGTCGTCACCGGTAACGGGGACGATCACCGTCTTTGCCGTGCCCTCCGTCTCCGAGCGCCCGATGAACGAGACGTCGATGCCGTATCCCGCCAACGTGGAGATGACGAAATCGCCGAAGGCGTCGCGCCCGATCTTTCCGACGACCCGTGAATCGACGCCCAGTTTCGACAGCGCAACAGCGACGTTGGCGGCGCAACCGCCGGCCTGCATCAGGAAGTCGTCCGTGACCAGGAGTTCGCCGGCTGCCGGCAGCCGAGCGAGCGGCGGGACGAAAAGGTCGCCGACGAGGATGCCCGCGCACAGAACACGTGGCGTCATGTGCGCGCTAAAAGATCGAGCACGGCGCGTGCGGTGGAGAGATTGGCGACTAGGACGTTCACCATGCCGCTGCGAAGCGCACCTAGGATCGCGTCGCTCTTGTCCCGCTCGCTGCATACGGCGACAACGCAATCGATCCGTTCGAGGTCCTCTCGTCCGATAGCCACGACCCGGTCCCCGATGCCGTCGACGACGACTTTGCCATCCGTATCGAAGAATGAACCGAGAATGTCGCCCACCGCTCCGCGGTCGCGCAGTCTGCGCATCTCGGCCGCCGAGAAGCAGCCCATTCTCACGACAGCGCTGTCATCGCGCGCGTTGCCGATGCCGATCAGCGCGACGCTCGCGGCTCGAGCGCGCCCGAGGCCATCGCGCACGGCCCTGTGTTGCATGAACGCGTCGCGCACTTCCGGCGTCTCCGCATATGCGGGTGCGTAGAGCATCTCGGCACTGCCCCGAAACGCCTCGGCAAGACGGCGGGAGATCTCATTCGGATTGACGCCGCTGTCCACCAGCGGCGAACCTCCCATTGCACTGATGAACGTTGCCGCGCGGGGAGCGGGAGTGCCGATGAAGTCGGGCATGGCGCCGACGTTCCGCCCCATGCCCAGCGCTACGACATCACCATCGCTGAGTTGACGCTTGAGGAACCCGGCAGCCGCCCGCGCGACTGACGACCGCTGGCCCGATTCATCGCTCTGATCGTTGACAAGAATGACCTTGTCCAGTCCGAACGCCGATGCCAGCGCACCCTCGACCTTGAGGGCGATGTCGGGATGCACGTTGACGGTGATCTCCACGATGCCGGCCGTTCGGGCTCGATCCAGCAAGCGTCCGACCTTCGGCCGCGAGAGACGGAGGGATCGTGCGACTGCTTCCTGTGTCATTCCCTCCAGGTAGTACTGGGAAGCGACGCGCGTCATCAGCTCGACGTCACGCCCTACGCTGCGTGCCGGGGGCATTGCGACCTGTGTCGGGCTGCGCCGAGTGACCACTCAGATCACCCGCTCGTTGCCGCCGTCGACCGGCACCTGTGCTCCAGTGGTGCTCGCGAAAGCGGGTCCACACATGGCCACGCACATCTGCGCGACGTCCTGACTCTTCACCTCCACGTGCAGGACGTTGTTGGCTCGGTAGTCAGCAACACTGAGACCATACTGTCGGGCGCGCGCCTCCACGATCTCGTCTGTCCAGAGCGCGGTGTCGAAGACCGCATTGGGATGGATCACGTTGACTCTGATCCCATCCGCGCCCCACTCGAGGGCGGCGACGCGCGCCACCTGCGTGAGTGCTGCTTTGGAGGCGGAGTATGCAGCCGCGCCGGGACCGGGGGCAGCGACGTTCTTCGACCCGATTACGACAACTCTCCCGTCGCGAGGGGCCAACCTCAGCAGTGGCTGGAGTTGGCGAAGCAGGAAGACCGAGGCTTCGACATTCACGTTCATGACGCCGCGCCACGCCTCCATGTCCATGGCGTCGAGGCGCTGACTGGGCGGGAAGGTGCCGGCGTTGAGGACAACGATGTCGACGCCACCAAAATGCTTGACACCCGCCGCAATCGCGGCCGTGAGCTGGTCAGCGTTCGTCACGTCGCACCGGACGCCCAACCACGCAGGGTCAGCAGCAAGATTTACAACGTGCGGGTTGAGATCCAGACCAACGACGGCGGCGCCTTGCTGCAGCAGGAGTTCCGCACAGGCGCGACCGATGCCGGACGCCGCCCCGGTAACCAGAGCGACCTCGCCGGCGAACGGTGGCGGCGTGGCCTTTCCGAGTTTGGCTTGCTCCAGATCCCAGTACTCGACGTCGAAGATGTCCTCGGCCGAGAGGGCACGGTAGCCACCGAGTTCTGTGGCGTCGAGGATGACCTCGATGGTGTGCCGGTAGATGTCGGCGGCGACTGATGCGTCGCTCGCGGACCGTCCGGCCGAGACGATTCCCATCGCTCGGTCGACGATGACGCGAGGGGCTGTATCGAGCATCTGCAACCGCGACGAAGATCGGCGTGCATGTTCCGCGAAGTACCGCTGGTACTCGCGTGCATAGGTTGCGACGTCGCGGCCCAGCATCGGAAGGCGCTTGGTGCGGATCACGTGGTCCGGAGTCGCCGGACCCTGCTGTGCGATCGTTGCCACATCCGCGCGACTCGCAAAGTCAAGCGCGACCGGTCCATCGTCCACTTGAAGCACCATCGGGGCTCCGGCGACGGCTGACAGTTCTCGCCGAAGGCCTGCAACGTCCGCGGACGAAAACGTTCTCGGCGTGGGCACGAAGGCGATGCGCGGTTTCTTGACGTGCTCCCCGATGTACGCCTCGGCCAGCGCGACCATCTCGATCATTCGCTCGTACGACTCGCGAGCGGTGTCACCCCACGAGAAGATGCCGTGGTTCATCAGGACCATGCCGATCGTCTGCGGTTCATGCTCGCGGGGATACAGGTCGGCGCACAGGTGGGCCAGCTTGAACCCGGGCATCACGTACGGGATGCGGAGGAGGCGATCACCGTAGATCTCGTCGATCAAGCCGGCGCCGTTCACCGAGTTGGTGAGCGTGATAACCGCGTCCGCGTGGGTGTGGTCGACCCACTTGAACGGCACGATCGCGTGGAGGATTGCCTCGACAGACGGTGATGGGGCGGCCGGGTCGATCGTGGCGAGCCGGAACTCTCGCGCCATTTCCGTGTCGGAAAGTGCGGGGAGCTTGGCGAGCGCTTGCAGATGTCGCATCCGAACGGGCGCAAATCCGGCTGGCTTGATGCCGGCCATGTCCCAGCCGCTGCCCTTGACCCAGAGGATGTCCTCGGTCTCACCGAAGAGGTTCGTCTCGGTGAGCTTCACCGAGGTGTTGCCACCGCCGTGGAGCACCAGTCGGGAATCCTGGCCGAGCAGGCGCGACGTGTACGCGCGGAGCTCCAGCTCGGTCTTACAGGCCGCTGCTTCGTCGTCGCGCCAGCGACTAGCAATCCGTGTCGGCGCAGAGATGGTCATCGCTCGTCGCCCGCGCGTTCGCTCTCTCGCTCGACGTCGCGGACGGTGATGACACCATCCTGACCGGTGCCCGTGAGCGTGGTCAGATCGATACCGAGCGCGCTCGCCAACCGCCGCGCAGCAGGCAGCGCCGCAATCCTCCCGGGCGTTCTCTCTGGCGCGCGGCGCTCGGGCTCAGAACGCACGGCGAGCGCAGGCGGAGGACTCTCGCTCGCCGAGGACAGGGCCGGGTTACCATCACTCGCCTCGTTGACTTCGGGCACTGCTTCACCCGGGGCGCCGATGTACGCAACCGGCGAGCCGGCCCGTACGGTGTCGCCGGCATTGCGGAGAACTTTGAGCAGCGTCCCGGCGGCGATTGACTCCACCTCGACTTGCGCCTTATCTGTCTGCACGCTGAAGAGCGACTCTCCGAGAGCGACTTCGTCGCCTTCCTTCTTGAGCCACTCGACGATCACCAACTCGTCGGTCGTCTGACCGACCGACGGCATATCGATCCGGTGCGCCATCGTGCCGTCTCAGCCTTCGCAGCTACGCTGGATGGCGGCTTTGATCCTCGCCACCGACGGCACCACGGTCTGCTCCATGACGGGTGCGACCGGCATCGGCACGTCGTGGCTCGCCACTCTCCGGATGGGCGCCTCCAATGAGAAGAGGCATTCCTCGGCGACTCGCGCCGCAAGCTCGGCGCCCCATCCTCCGGTGAGCGTGTCCTCGTGGGCAATCACGAGCCGGCCGGTCTTCCTCACCGACGCGAAGATCGTCTCCTCGTCGAACGGCAGCAGCGTCAGGGGATCGATCACCTCGCATTCGATCCCGTCCTGCGCCAGTTCCTCCGCAGCCGCGAGCGAGCGATAGAGGCTCATGTGCGTTGCCACCACGGTGACCGACGTGCCCTCGCGTTTCACAACCGCCTTGCCGATCGGGAAGAGGTACTCATCCTCGGGCACGTGCGCGGTGAGATTCATGCCACCGGCTTGTTCGCGCCCCTTGCTGCCATAGAGCAACTTGTGCTCGAAGAAGAGCACGGGATCGTTGTCGCGCACCGCGCTTTTCAGCAGTCCCTTGGCGTGATACGCGTCGGAAACGCAGACGACTTTCAGACCTGGCACGTGTACGAAGTAGCTCTCGGGGCACTGCCCATGCTGCGCTCCGCGGTTCGCCGTGCCGACCGGGCAGCGCATCACCATCGGGACGCTCAACTTCCCGTTGGACATGTACCGCATCTTCGCCGCCTGGTTGACCAGCTCATCCATACACTCAAAGAGGAAATCGGCGTACTGCAGGTCCGCGATCGGTCGCATTCCCATCAGCGCGGCGCCGACTGCGGCACCAGCAATCGCCTTCTCACTGATCGGCGTGTCGATGATGCGGTCGTGACCGAATTCCTCAGGCAGGCCGAGGTACACACCGAATGCACCGCCGAACCCGCCAGGGACGCCGATGTCCTCACCGATGAGAAAGACCTTCTCGTCGTGGCGCATCTCCTCGGCGATCGCTTCGCGCAATGCCTCGGCAATCGTGAGCCGGCGTTCCCTTGTCACCGGCGCCGCAGCCACGGTCACGGCGTTGCCTCCCTGCCGATCACGGTTGCGTAGGCGTCGGTCAACGCGTCTTCGGCCCGCGGCAAGGGCGAGTTGCGAGCGAACTCGATGGCGTCGTCGAGCGTGGCTTCGACCTCCGCATCCGTTTCATCGAGAGCCTCGTCACCAAACGTCGACGCGAGGCGCTCGCGAACACGAACGATCGGATCACGTTTCGTCCATTCGGCCTCCTCCTCGCGACTCCGATAGCCGCGAACGTCTCCGCGACTGTGCCCCGCGAACCGGTAGGTCTTGAATTCGAGGAGGACCGGGCCGGCGCCGATGCGCGCATCCGCCACCGCGCGTTCGGCGGCCTCACGCACAGCGAGCACATCCATCCCGTCAACGATCTCGCCCCGTACGCCGTACGCAGCAGCACGATCAGCGACGTCCGTAACGAGGCTGATCTCGTGGAACGGTGTGGATGCGCCGTAGAGATTGTTCTCACACGCGAAGACGATCGGGAGATGCTGGACCGCCGCGAAGTTCAGCCCCTCGTGAAACGCGCCTTCGTTGGTCGCGCCATCGCCGAAGAAGCACACGGCCACCTGGTCGGTGCGCATCAGCTTGAACGCCAGCCCGAGACCGGTCACCACCGTGTTGCCGCCGCCGACGATCGCGATCGCTGGGAGCATCCCAACCGACGGATCGCCGAGATGCATCGAGCCGCCCTTGCCGCCGCAGCAGCCGGTCGCTTTGCCGTAGAGCTCCGCCATCGCTGCCCGGACATCGACGCCCTTGGCGAGCGCGTGACCGTGGGGTCGATGGGTGGAGGTGATCCAGTCTGTCGGACGCAGCACGTCGCAGACGCCCACCGCGACCGCCTCCTGACCCTGGCTCTGGTGCAGCGTTCCCGGGAGCTCGCCCTGCAGATACACGAGATAGACGCGTTCCTCGAAGCGACGTATCAGCTGCATGCGGCGGTAGAGGTCGAGCTCGTGTTCCGCGTCGACCTCGTCCGGAATATGGGTGGAGCGCAAGTCTGTTCTCCCGACGCCGGCGCTCATTCGGCACCCACCTTCAAAGGGACCACCGAGCGCCCGCTCCCGCCGTACTGTTTGATCAGCGATCGAACCTTGGCGGTCATCCGCGCCTCAGCGATATGCATCACATCGGAGTCCTTGTGGGATCCCAGTAGGTTGTGCACATCAGGAGGAGTACCGGCTGCTCGTACCGTGGATTCCAGACCACCCCAGAACACGTGCTTGAGGACCGTGCCGACATTGAACTTTGCCACGCCGAGCGCAATCGCCGGCGCCACTCCCGCAGCGGGGAAACTGGTGCCGCCATGGATGACCAGCGGTATGTCGACTCGCTCGTGGATCGATCGCAGGCGTCCCATATCGATCGTCAACTCCGCCCCCATCATGATGTGGACATTTCCGACCGAAACTGCCAGGCAGTCGACTTCGGTCTCATCCACGAAGCGCGCGGCCTCGTCCGGATCCGTGAGGCTTTCGCGACTGTGATCGACGCCTGAGGCCGTCGCTTCCGCGGGACTCCCGAGCTCACCCTCAACCGCAACGCCCGATTGGTGCGCCACCCGGCAGAGTTCCCTCACCGCGACGATGGCGTCTTCCGTGGGCCAGGAATGCGTGTCGATCATCACCGCGTTGAAGCCGGCATCGATGCCACGCTCGGCCTGTTCGAGGGTGTGCGCCTCGTTGAAGAGCAACGCGACGTCAACGGTGCTACTCGCCACGAACCTCCGGCCGATCGCTCCCAGGACCTCGACACCACCGCTGTCGAGCCACTTCGCGTCCACCATCATCGCCCCGAATCCGAGAATCACGGGAGCGGCCTCCTCCTCCGCAGCGATCAGCACGGCCTCGAGTGACCGCGCGTCCCACGCCTCGAAGTACCCGACGGCATATCCGCCAGATCTGGCACTGCCCAGGATCTGCTGCAGCGGAACAAGCGGCATCTACCGCCCGCCAGACTCGGACATGCATCCCTCCGGGCTCACGATCTCGCAGCGGCCAGCATAGCGGGCGAGTGAGCAAACATCAAGGCCGTGAGCAGATGCTCACTCACCTGCTCAGGGACGGCGCCGACTTACTTGGAGAGCCCGCGCCGCGATCGCACCACGAAATAGATCACACAGGCGATCACGAACAAAACCACGATGACAGCGACCACCGTGGTGCCACCGAATTTGAAGCCGCCGATGCGCCACGCGACAAGCTCTGCAATTGGATCCACCACGCCAGTCTATCCTCGCTCGGCGACGTCACATGTTCCCAGTCGTTGCTCAGGTTGAGCGCACCGCATCTTGGATTGCGTGGCCGGCGGCCAGCACACCAAGCTCATGGAGTTCGGCGGCGAGCCTGGCAGTTGCGTCAGGCTCCGGAGGCTGAAACGGAAACGCCGGGTACGGCTGGCAGACGCCAAGGATCGACAGGGCAGCCTTGAAGCCCACCGGAAGCCCCGCCGCGACGCACGACGCGACCACCCGGGCGACACGCTGCTGCAGACCACGCGCGGCCGAGCTGTCCCCGCTTCGTGCGGCGCTCCACAGCTGCGTGATCAGGTCAGGAACGACATTAACACCGGCGCCGATGACGCCGTCACCTCCCAGAAGCGTGCTGGCCATCACGAGCGCATCGCTTCCCGTCAGCACAGCGAAGCTCGCTCCGCTGGTCAGCTCGCGCACCTGCTGGAAGTACACCAGGTCGCGGCTGGAGTTCCTTCATTCCGGCGATGCGTTCGTGGGTCGCGAGCCGTGCCACCACAGCCGGGGCGATGGTGAGTTTGGTCATGATGGGAATGTTGTAGAGGACGAGAGGAAGCGTCGTGGACTCCGCGAGTTCCGCGTACCAGCGGTAGATCTCCTCGTCGCTGAGGCGATAGTAGTACGGCACTCCGACCAGCGCGGCAGAGGCGCCGGCGTCTGCATACGCGTGCAGATCCTCGCGTGCACTGGCCAGCGTCGTACCCATGACTCCGGGAATCACCCACGCGCTCGCGGGGGCCGCAGCGACGACTTCGGCGGTGAGTTGCACGCGAACCTCGCGAGACAGGAGCGCTCCCTCACCGGTCGTCCCCGCTGGACACGTTCCGTGCACACCGTTGCGGAAGAGGTGGTCGACGATTCTAGTCAGAGCACCGTGATCGAGGCGTCCGCGCTCGTCGAGCGGCGTGATCATCGCCGCAAGCACGCCACCGAGGGGCGGCCGTTGCTGGAGGATCTCGGTCACGTCTGGTGCCCAGCGTTCTGATGCAATTCCGTCGTCGCGGACGGACGTCGAGAAGAAATCTGCGCGGAAGTCAGCTCCGTCAACAGCGCCGCGCCGTCGGACGTGACCAGGTACTCGTTCTCCAACCGCACACCGCCGATCCCCTCGACGTAGCACGCCGGCTCGAGCGCGATGATCATCCCCTCCCTGATCACGTCCGGCGATCGGCGGCGCACCCACGGGCGCTCCTGCTGCTTGACTCCAAGGCCGTGCCCCGTGTGATGCGCGTAGGCATTCGGATATCCGCGACTCGCGAGCACGGCCTTGGCCTCGCGGTCGAGTTCGACCCCGCTCACGCCAGGCGAGACCATCGCCGCCAGCCGAATGAGTGTTTCGTCGACTGCATCAACCATCCGACCCATCTCTCGCGTCGCGCCACCACAACACCACGTCCGGGTGAGATCCGCGAAATACCCGTCGATGCGCGGATAGACATCCAGCAACACCGGGTCGTGCTCTGTGATCACGCGCGACGTTGCGTGGGGATCCGGCTCCACCGTTCTCGGGCCCGACGCGCAATTGCCATAGATCTCAAGGCTCGCCGGCTCATTGCTGCGGAGACTCGATGCGATGACCGCCCAGATCTCCAGTTCCGTAACGCCGGGACGGAGCGCTCCGCCCGCTGCGTCGAGGGCATCCCGGACAGCCCGGGCATTACGGACCATGATCTCGACCTCGACTGCGTCCTTGTATTGGCGCAGCTCGCTCATGAGCAGGCGCCCGTCGACGAGTCGATGTGGCGTATGGGGCGTGCGAGCATCTGCCCAGCGCGGTCCATGGTCGACCGGAATCGGAAACGCAGCCCTCGCTGTCTGACAGATGTCTGCAACCGCTGTCTGCAGCAGGATCTCGTCGGCGTGGACAGAGGAGTGACGCGCAGGAGCATCGCCTCGAGGCGCCGACTTCGGGACCGTGTGCCACTCGCCGCCGGCGTAGAGCAGCCATCCTTGCGGCCTCTCCTCCCAATCACCAGTCAGCCAGAGGAGATTGTCCGGATCAGTGATGAGTATCGATTCAGCCGCTGCTGCGACCCGCGCTCTCCGCTGCCGTACCGCTTCGGACTTCTCGTCCGGATGAGGAAGCCGGGCAGCGTTCTCGCGCAAAGCTGTGCCGGTTCCCTACGCGCTGGTTGAGGACTTTGCGAGCTGCCCGCCGTCGACGACAATCGCAGTGCCGGTGATGAAGCTCGCGTCCTTCGAAAGCAGGAACGCCACCACCGCTGCAATCTCTGCAGGTTGCGCGATCCGTCCGAGCGGTACCTCGCGGGCCACCTGCTCCCTGACCGCTGGTAGATCCTCTGCGGCAATCGGCGCCCACATCAACGGTGTATCGGTTGCGCCAGGCACCACCGCGTTGACACGAATGCCATCCGACGCGTAGTCAATGGCCATCACCCGAGTGAGCGCTTCCACGCCGCCTTTGGACGCGGAGTACGCGCCGACAGCGGGCATTGCCACACGCCCGAGGACTGACGCCGTGTTCACAATCGCGCCGCCACCTCTTGCTCGCATGGCGGGCACGGCACACGCCCCCACGTGGTATGTCCCTTTGAGGTTCGTGTCGATCACGTAATCCCACTCGTCGTTGCTGAGAACGTCGATGGGACGATCGATCTCCACGCCGGCGATGTGTGCCACAGCATCAAGCCCGCCAAAGTGGTCGACGCACAGCGCGACAGCGCGAGCCACGTCCGCTCGTTGCCTGACGTCCGTCCTGATGATTGCGAGCTCTGGCGCCTCTGTCAGGCCTCTATGCATCCCATCTTCGTCAACATCGGCCGCCACAACGTTGTATCCGCGCTCGAGCATGAGACGCGCGGTGGCGAGTCCGATACCGCTCGCCGCCCCGGTGACGAGCGCAACAGGTCTGGCGATGTCTGCGGTCATGACTCGGTGTGTCAGCCCGTGATGAGCTGGTACTGATCGACCTTTGATCCGTTGAGCCCCAGGATCGCGCCACACAGCACACCTTCGGTGTACTCGCTTCCTGGATTCACACACAGCGTGCGGCCGAGACGTACCAGGCCCTTCGACTCGTGGATGTGTCCGTGCAGACCCATCAACGGCTGGTATTTCTGAATGGCTTCCCGGACCGCGTGGCTGCCGACCGGCTGCATGTCCGGCTGTCCAAGAATCGTCTTCGCCTTGAGGTCGTCGCTGAGCGCCGGAGCGTTGTCCAGTCCGCTCGCGTACGGCGGGCAGTGGAAATCGAAGATCGCCTTCTCCATGTTGGTCACCTGACCGACAAGTCGCTCGATCTTGTTCGTGTACGCGTCCTCGGTGCACTCACGTTCCGTGTGCCACGGCGTGGTGGTGGACCACCCAACACCGATCATCTCGTGCTCGTCGTCGATGACGATGCGATGTCCATCCGGGGCCTCGACGATCGACTGTTCCTTGAGGATCGTGTCGACCTCCCAGATGTCATCGTTGCCCGGAGAGATGAAGCAGCGAATGCCCGTTCCTTTCAACTTCTCCTCGGCGATATCGAGCCATCTCCGGAGATCATCGAGCATCACCTCTTTGAACTTCTCGTCGCGCACCTTGGGATCCGCGAGCGCGCTCAGCTCTTCCGGACTCACCCGTACGGGGTAATAGCCCATGTTCTGGATCGAGCGCTCCAGCTCCTCGAGCTCTCTGCCGGGATGGACCGTCTTGGCCTGCTGAAACTTGCAGCTGTAGGTGCCGCCCGGCTGCTCGACAATCGGCACGAGCAATTTGCCGGTGATGTCGCCGCCCATGATGATGACGTCGGCTTTGAAATGCTTGCCCGCGTTGAGGAACTTGCGCCAGCACCGCTCGGACCCGTGGAGGTCACTCGCGAAGAAGATCTTTGTTTTCGCCATGGTTATGCTCGACGAGGTTCAGCGAACCTCTCCATCGTACCCCGCACGGTGCGTCCGGCCGCCGGCGCGTGTCGCCGTCACTCCGGAGGAATCTCCTGGTACACGGCCGAGAGGTCGATACCCTGCCGGCGCCGATAGAACTTGGCGGTGACGAAGATCAGCACGCCAACGATGAGCGGGATGAACAGCACCTCTGCGGTGGTGAGGAAGCTGGGAAGGCCGAGCGTTGGATAGAAGAAGTAGATGAGTGCGGTGCCGATCTCGCCGACGAGAGTCACTGCGCCTGCGATCGAGATCACCGGTATGCCGGCAACCTCCAGTTTGGCCGGTGAGTGTTCATAGAGTTCTCGTCGCACGAAGGGAAACAGCACGCCCGAGAGACCGACGAGTGCCAACGCCAGCTGGCTGATCAGGAAGTAGCTCGCCACAAACGACGTGATCTGGTTGTGGAGATACGCGAAGATGAAGAGCACGATCTCGGCGCCGGCCGCGATGATGCCGAGCGCGATGATCGGGGTGTGGAAGCGCTCACTGACCTCGGAAACCTTGATGGGAACAACACGGTCGAAGCCCCATGCGAACACCATGCGCGACATGAAGAGGTAGTTCGCCAGCGCCATCGCGACGCCCCACCCGCAGAGGCCGAACCCGATGATCACCGTGAGCACGACGTTGCGTGTCGATATCGCAACGAGCAGCGTTGAGAACGGCGGTGCGGGAATGCCGTATTTCGCCGGGACGTACGAGCTGAGGTAGTTCGCCGAGCTCTCGAACGTGTAGCCGGTCCGATTGAAGAGGAGGATGAATGCGAACAGCAGCAGTGTCCCGGTGATCAGGACCGGCAGGATCATGTTGGTCAGCTGACGGCGTGTGCCACGAGCTCCTTTCGCCTCGCCTGCCACATACGCAGACCAGAAGCTGTTCGCGACGAGACCCTGGATCGCCAGGAACGCGACGATGGTGTACGGCACCGTGTTGGCGAAGCTGAGATGGAAGCCTCCGGCGGTCGCCTGCGTCTGAAAGTACTGATAGGTATTGCTGACGTGCGTGAACGGCTGCGACACCGCGTTGAAGTTGGCGATGAAGGACGACTGCGACGTAAAGATGAGCACGATGACCGTCAGCAGGAACGAGACCATCCCGATGAACACTGCAATCGCCTGTACCCGCATGGAGAAACGGATGCCCCGCGCAGCGATCACCAGCGTCCCGAGCAGCAGGATGGTGCCGATGATCACCGTCCAGCCCGGCGTGCTGAGCGTGGTGCCGACGTTCGCGAGGCTGGCGTTGTTCAGGACCATGCCGAGCGCGGCGAATGCCGGCGCGA
Organism: Candidatus Dormiibacterota bacterium; assembly: GCA_963791435.1. Taxonomy (GTDB): domain Bacteria; phylum Chloroflexota; class Dormibacteria; order Aeolococcales; family Aeolococcaceae; genus Palsa-851. Next base: position 1,448,575 of record CAWBSL010000001.1, on the reverse strand, counting down.
TCATCAGCTGACTCATCCACGCAGCAACCGTGCCCGCGAAGACGAGGTTGGCGATGAACAGTCCCCAGCTCCCGACAAAGCCCCACAGTCCGGAGAGGACTCGGCTGTCGAGCACGTAGTCGCCACCGCTCCGTGGCATTGCCGAGGAAAGCAATCCCCAGGTGGTGACCACGAAGAGTCCAAAGATCGTCGCGATGAGCTGCGCCACGATCAGGTTGGCGCCGACCAGGGCCGTCAGGATGTACGAGACGCCGAAGGCGAAGCCGATGCCCAGGGTGGTGTTCTCGACTGTGTTGAAGAGGATCATGTCGAACCAGCTCGCCTCGCGCACCAAGCCCGTGGCCTGACGAGCAAAGAACGCTGGCGCCGTACCTGAGTTGGGCACCACGACCGGAGTATCTGCCACGGTGATACCTCCATTCCCCGTTCACCGACCAGGCGTTCGACCTGGACATCTGAGGTCTGATGTCCGGGTGATGATAGCGATCGGCAGGGGGACCGTCAAGCGCCGCAGATCAGTTTTCGGCCGTGGTCCACTCCGCGTTGACGAGGCGCCTCAGATGCAGGGGATTCGCCTTCTGAAGAGCGGCGGGAAGCAGGTCGTCCGGGCAGGACTGAAAGCACACCGGGCGCAGCCACCGCCTGATCGCGAATGAGCCCACCGATGTGTGTTCGGAGAACGTGGTGGCCGGGTACGGGCCGCCGTGCTCCATCGCCTCGGTCACCGCCACGCCGGTGGGAAAGCCGTTCCAGATGAGGCGGCCCGCCTTGCGCTGCAGGATGCTCGCCAGCTGACCCACGTCGTCGACCTCATCACCCTGGCAGTGGATGGTTGCTGTCAGCGTCCCCTGCAGGGCCATGGCGATGGCGGTCATCGCAACGCGCGACGCGTAGGTGACCATCAACGCGAAGGCACCGAAGTGCTCCTCCGCGAGTCCGGGCGAGGTCAGGAAGGTTGGCCCGTCGGTCACTGCCAGCACCGCGTCCGTCGTGAAGCCGCTGCCTCCCTCGGAAACCACCCGCACGACTTCCCTGACGCCGCGTGTCGCGAGTGTGCCGGCGACCTGGCTTGTCAGCCCGTCGCGAACGCGCTCACTCAGCATCGGGACCGGTTTCGTCAGCTCCAGCAACGACTTCAGCCGTTCTCGCAACGCGTCGGATCGCTCGGCGGGGACGATGAGCAGGCCCGGCTTGGTGCAGAACTGACCGCCGCCGAGCGTCATCGACGCGACGAACCCCTGCGCGAAGGCATCGAGTTGCTCGTCGAGGACGCCCGCGGTAACAAAGACCGGATTGAGGCTGCCCATCTCCGCAAATACGGGTATGGGAACCGGTCGTCTCGCGGCCAGGTCGTAGAGCGACCGTCCGGCGCGCAGCGATCCCGTGAATCCGACCGCCCGAATGGCCGGCGACTGCGCGAGAGTCTCGCCGACATCCACGCTCTGACCCTGGAGCAGGGAGAACGCTCCGGCCGGCAGGTGGCAGTCCCGAATCGCATCCACCAGCAGCGTCGCGGAAAGCTCAGACGTTGCGGGGTGCGCCGGATGTGCCTTCGCCACGACCGGACATCCGGCTGCGAGCGCCGACGCCACGTCGCCGCCGAGGACGCTGAAGGCGAATGGAAAGTTGCTCGCACCGAACACCGCCACCGGACCGATCGGGCGCTGCATACGACGAATGTCCGGTCGAGGTGGCGTGTCCTCCGGACGCGCCGTGTCGATGACTGCCTCGAGCGACTCACCACGCTCGAGCAGGCGAGCAAACGATCGGAATTGGCCGGACGCGCGAGCGCTCTCCCCGCGGAGTTGCTCCTTGCCCAGAGCGGTTTCAGCATCCGCAACGTCGATCAACGCATCGGCATTGGCGTCAACGCTGTCCGCGATGGTGTCGAGCAGCCTGGCGAGCTGGTCGGGAGGCGTCGAGCCGAACTCGTCTGAAGCCTCCGCCGCCGCGTCCACCGCCATCGCCACCTCTCGCGGCGTGGCCTCCGCGAAACGAACGTCCCCGGCGCGACCGGTGCGAGGGTCGAAGCCGGTGAACATGGTGTCGCCGAGGTGACTCGGCGCTCCGCCAATGATGTTCGCGCCGGTGATGGCTCTCATCGGGTCGTCAAGCGGGCGCCACCGAAACCGGAAGCGCCTGCGCGCCGGTGTGGGGCACGATGTACGCGTGGTTGATCAGGCTTCCGATGCCATCGATGCTGATTTCGATGACGTCTCCTTCCGCGGCCGAATAGGAGTCCGGCGGGACGAGCGGAGTGCCGGTGAGCAACCACGAGCCGTGCGGCAGCGTGTACGAGGAGTGCAGCACCTGCACCAAGCTGGCGGGGTCACGCGTCAGCAGCGCGGTGGTGGACTTGCCTTCGTACACCCTTGCACCGTCTCGAGCAATGCTGAGGTGGATCGCGCGATCAACGATGTCCACGTACCACGCGAGCGCTATGGCCGGGCCGAGCGAGCAACTGTCCTGGTAGATCTTCGCCTGCGGCAGGTAGAGGGGATTCTCGCCCTCGATGCTGCGTGAGCTCATGTCGTTACCGCACGCATAGCCGATGCCTTCAGCCGACGAATTGGCAAGCACAGCGAGCTCCGGCTCAGGCACCGACCACGTCGAATCCGATCGAACGCCGATCCTGCCGCCATCACCCACGACTTTCCAGCCGGCTGCTTTGAAAAAGAGTTCGGGGCGCTCGGCCTCGTAGATCCGGGAGTAGATGTCCTTCGCCAGCGCCTCATCCATCCTGGCCTGACGGCTCCGGAAGTACGTCACTCCCGCACCCCACACCTCCTGTGACTCCACCGGCGGCAGTCCTGAGCACTCGTCGGGGTCGACGTCGGGCAGGCCGGCGTGCAGCGCCGCCTCCAGGGCGGCTCGTGCCGCAGCGAGTGGGAGCGTGAGCACGCGGTCAAGACTCGCGAAGTCGCCGTCGCCAAATCCGGCGAGATCCAGCAGTCGTTCGCCGTTCCAGAGGCAGAGGGCGCTCGCACTTCGCGCTGTCTTCACGCGCACGAGGCACGGCGTGGATGGCAGCGACTCGCGCAACCGGTGTGCGGCATTGCGGGACGCCCGAATCCGACAGGGTCGGCGTCGGTCATGTTGCAGCCTCGTGCTGTGCAATCTGCGCCGGCGCGTTGTCATCGTTCGTCATCAATCGGTTGCGCCACGATCGCCTCGACGCGAGCGAGCGCTTCGGCACTCAGTGCAACCTCAGACGCATCGGCGAGCTCGATGATGTGGCCTGGTGTCCTTCCACCGACAATCGCCGACGCCACGGGATCTGCGCGCAGCGCCCATGCAATCGCCAGTTGCGGCATGGTGACGCCCTCGTCCTTGGCAACAGCGGAGAGGCGGTCGTTCATCTCCACGTAGTGTCGAAGCAACTCGCCTTGGAATCGCTCGTCTCCCGCACGCCAATCACCGGCGGCAAACGACTGCCCGGCAGTCAGCCGGCCACTCAAGAGCCCCGACTCGAGCGGGCTGTATGCGAGTGCAGGGAGATGATGTTCTCGCCCATACGGAAGCACGTCATGCTCAGCATCTCGTTGCAGGAGGCTGTACGGGAGCTGGTGGCTCGCGAGTGTGCAGACGCTCGCCGCCTCCTGCAGCAGCAATGTCGTGAAGTTGCAGACACCGACGTGGCGGACCTTGCCGGCAGCGACCAGATCCGCCGCCGCGCGCATGCTCTCCTCGACGGGGACTGCTGCGTCGGGCCAGTGCATCTGGTAGAGATCGATGTAGTCCGTGCCAAGGCGGCGCAGGCTCGCCTCGCACTCGCGCACGATCCATTCGTAGCGGCCGCACCGCCCGAGGTGTCCTGCTTCGTCCCACACTCTGCCGAACTTCGTGGCGATGATCACATCGCTGCGGATCGGCTGCAGCACCCGTCCTACGAGTTCCTCCGAATGACCGAGCCCGTAGGTCGGGGCGGTATCGAACCAGTTGATGCCGACGTCGAGGGCAGCGTGGATGGTGTCTGCTGCACGCTCGTCGTCGAGCTCGCCCCAACCCCACTCGGGGCTTGGTCCACCGATCCCCCAGCACCCCATGCCGATGACCGACATCAGTGGCCCGTTCTCTGTCAGCGGAAAGTACTTCACGGGCGGCTCACGGCAGTGCGGTCATCCCACCTCGTCCGGAATCTCGTACCACTTGACACGCCGCCCGACACGCGCCCGCATCTTCCACTTCATCGACTTCGGAGCACCGTCGATCGCCTGAAGCAGCTGATCGAGTTCTGGTACTGACAAGCGTCGCGTCAGCGCTGTCGACGAGGACGCGCGCGGCATGATCGCGCACCGCCTCGACGTTGTCGCGAATCGTCGTGTACCACCCCCAATCACTGCCGCAGACCTGCGCGACCCGGAGCGCACTCATTGAGCCTGCGCTGTCCTCATCGCCGCATTCGTGCTGGAGCGCCAGCGCGATGGTATCGATGACGTCCTTCTCGTTCAGCTGGACAATCTGCAGCTTCATCAGCAGAAGATCAGATGGGGCGAGGTACGCCCACGGCGTCGCGAATCGATCCTTCAGGTCGAGGTAGTGACACATGTTGAACACGTCAAGGAACACGTCGACCTGGCGCCCGTTGGTGGTGTCGAAAAAGAGGAGACGCGTGGCGCCATGCAGCGCGTTGAACGGCCGATCCGCCACGTAGCCTTCCGCGACGAGGAACTCGCCGATTGCCTTGGAACGCTTGCGGGGGGCGGCAAAGTCAAGGTCCTTGTACTGACGTTGCAGCTCGGTTCGCGTCAACGCCGAAGGGCAGGCGACGGCGACCGCGACTCCGCCCATCAGCTTGAGGTTCAACTGAAGGCCGGGACCGTCGCCGGCCAGTCGTCGACCTTCATCGACGACCTCGACTTCAATCGGCATCGGTACCGCGGCGCAACGTCAGCACGGGGATGGGATGCCGGCCGCCGATCGCATGGCCGTTGCTAGACAGCATCGGACGCGAAGAACGCCTCGCGCACCTCGAAGATCGCGTCGACCTCCACCGATGCTCCGTCGGGAAGCTCGGCGACACCGATCGAGGTACGCGCATGCCGGCCCGCTTCACCGAAGATCTCGAGCAGGACATCAGACGCGCCGTTGATCACCGCTGGATGCTGACCGAAGCCAGGCGCGGAGCGAACGTAGCCGCCGAGTTCGTACGACACGGACGACCGCGTCCAGCGAACCGGCCACGGCTCGAATTTCCGCAAGGCACGCCAGTGCACAGTTGCGCGCGGCGATTCGCGCACTCTCCACCGAGACATCGGTGGGCACAACGCCGGGTTCATGTGTTTGTCCGTCGACCTTCCAGGTCTGCCCGGACACAAAGAGCAGATTGCCGACGCGGACCCCGAGGGCATAGCTCCCTGCGGGCACCGGCGTCGTGGGGAGTTCGATCCCGAGCTCCACGAGCCGAGCCTCCCAGCCGGCCGGGGATTGCTGCGTCACTCTGTCTCGCCCTCGCCGTTGCGCCGTGCCGTTGTGGGTTTGCCTGCTTGCTTGTTCTTGTCGCTCCGGGCGTGCCAGGCACTCCTGCCGCTGACGGTGACCAGGTGTTTGCGCATCCGCTCGCGCGCCTCGTCTTCATCACCCTGCTCGATGGCATCGCAAATTGCCTTGTGGTCCTGGAGGTCCTCCGGGGTTGGCACGGCATCGTCATGCTCGTAGAAATCCATGATCGCGGTGGAGAGACGAAGCAACGAGCTGTTGTGTGTGGCTCTGACCACGTCGATGTGGAAGCCGGCATCTTCAGGCGGTCGGAGACCGCGCTCGATTCCGAGTCGAAGCTGCTCGACGTCGCGCTTCAGGCGCTGCACGTCGTCCTGCGTGGCCCGGCGCGCAGCGAGCACCGCTGCCTCCGGCTCGATGGCGAAACGAACCTCCAGCAATTCCACGGCGATTCGCTGGTTGAGGACACCGTGGAAGCTCGATCGATCGAGCAACAGCTCCGGCCGCATCGGCCGCACGAAGGTGCCTCGCCCGGCGCGAATCTCGAGGAGATCGAGCGTCAGGAGCTCACGGATCGCTTCACGCAGCGCGGAGCGACCGACACCGAGCGATGCGGCCAGCTCGTGTTCGCTGGGCAGGCGATCACCGGGGCGGTAGCGGCCGCTGTGCAGGGCCTCATAGAGAATGTCGACGACCTGCCGGGTCACGGAGACCCTGCTGACTGCGCTTCCCATCCGAAGCGGCACCGGATCAGGCGCTTTCACAGTCGCGGGAGGTGTGACGGCGTCCGCTTCCGCGGGCGAAGCCGCGCCCGACGAACGCCTCGCGGTGCGTGACTTAGGTGCCATCCCTGTCCCTTCGTGCCGCGATCTTGTGGTGCCAGCGGAATCCTAGCTCATCGAACAGATATGCCTCGACCGCGTCATCACCCTCAGCCGCAACCGCCGTCACGCGTTCGGCGTCGCTCCCGATTCGAAGCCGGTACGGCCCGTCGTCGCGCCGAAGCTCGTCGACGATTCGCCCGGCGACATCCGCCGGCTCGAGGGCGGCAGGCGACATTCGCCCGTAGACACCGTCCAGGTCAGCTCGCATCGGTTCGTACGGACTGGCCGGCGTCGCCCGGCGCGCAACTCGCTTGGAGGTGGTGTCGAAGTTGGTCGCCACGAGACCGGGTTGCACATCGAGGACTCGGATGCCGAAATGCGAGACCTCGAAGAAGAGCGTCCAGCTCATGCCCTCCATCGCGAACTTCGTGCTTCGGTACGCGCCGATATTCGGAAATGGGGCCTGACCGCCAACCGAGGAGATGTTGACGATCGTCCCTCCACCCTGGTCCCGCATTCCGGGGAGCACGGCACGACACAGACGCCATGGGCCAAAGACGTTCGTTTCATACTGATTGAGGAGCTCGTCGTCCTCAATTTCCTCGATGGCTCCCATCAATCCGTATCCGGCGTTGTTGATCAGCAGGTCGACGCGCCCGATTGTCGCGACGACAGCATCGACCTGATCCCGATCGGTGACGTCGAGCGCAAGGATCTCGATGTCATTCGCCGCGAGGTCGGCGATCGACGTGACATCCCGCGCCGTCGCGAACACAATGCCACCTTCCGAAGCCAGCGCCGTCACCAACGCGCGCCCGATGCCGCTCGAGCACCCCGTGATCAGGCATCTGGCGCCGGCGAGTTGCATCGCTACCGCCGGTCGCGAATCGCGCTTGGCGTGATGCATCGGTCAGGCATCGGCTGCTTCCCATGCGTCAAGGTACCTGTCCAGTTCGCGCGTATCGGTTCCCAGGCGCCACGGTCGAGCGCTCGCGGCCTCCGGAAGCAACTCCGGAGTTTTGGTCAGGGACGCCGTGAGGATGCACACGGCGTCGGCATCGGCGTCGAGCTCGCCTTGGGCCAGCAGCGCTTCCACCGCGGCCGCACTGAGCGCCGATGCAGGCTCCACAGCAAGGCCCTCGCGCCCAAGGGCGCGCACGGCGTTCATGATCGCTCCCTCTTCGACGTTCACGACGGCACCTTCGCTCTCACGAAGAGCGTTCAACACGCGTGCGTCAGCCGTCGGCTCCTTGGTGGACAGAGCAATCGTGGAGATGTCCTCGCGCCGAGGAATCGACGTCTTCCCCTCCTCGAACGGCCGCGTCAACACGTCGACACCCGTGGCCTGGCAGGCGACAAGTCGCGGCAATTGATCGATCAGGCCCAACGCGACGAGGTCGCGGAACCCGCGAGCGATTCCCGTGAACAGCTTGCCGGATCCAACCGGGATGAGGACGATCGCGGGTGCATGTCCGAGGTCTCGGACAATCTCGTACGCAATCGTCTTGTAGCCCTCCAGACCGAACGGATTGGAGCCGTCCACGGGGCACCAACCAGGACGCTCGCGGACGCGAGCCAGGAGCGCTGCGCGCCGTTCCCACGCGCTGACGGCAGCTCGTCCGCCATAGAGGGACGTCAAGTGCAGAAACGCAGTGGACATCTCGGGCGGATAGAACATCAATGACTTGAGTTCGCCGACCGTCGCGTATGCCGCACCCGCGATCCCGTGATTTCCGGTGGACGTTCCGACGATTCCCGTGTAGCCGAGCGCGCGTGCGACGCTCACCGCCACCGACTGGAATCGATCCTTGTGGGACAGCGTCGGATTGGCACCCTCGTTCTTCCAGAACACCTTTCTCGAGAAGGCGCGGTGCAGTCGCTGGCTCGGTATCAGTGGGGTGTCGCCCTCGCCGATGGTGATGGTGCCGGCCACTGCGGGGAGCATCTCCGCATATCCCCAGATGGTGTGGGGCTGTCCCCGAAGCCAGGCAGAACGATCACCGATACGGCTCGTGTCGTAGCGGACTTCGAGCATGCCACCGCAGGTTGCACACGCGTGGAACGGTCCTCCGGTGGGCGGCTCGGAGCAGCTCGCGCACGCGAGGGTCCAACCCATGGGGTGGGCGATCTCGGCCCAGTCGACGTTCGGCTCCGGCGCCTCGCCGGAATGCACTGTGGAGCGCGCTTCGGTGGTGGTCACTGACCCGCCTCCGGCAGCGTCTCGGGCATCGGCTCCGACATGTAGGCAAACCCGTCTGCCAGCACCACAACATTCTCCTCGAGGTGATAAAAGCCGTGGTCGGTGATCACTCCAGGCTCGACGGCGATCACCATCCCGGGCATCAACACGTCGGTCGCGTCGTGCGAGAGTGACGGCGGCTCGGTCAGATCCAGCCCGACACCATGCCCGATTCGCGAAGACACCGTGATGGTGAGACCCAGCCGTCCTGCCGCAGCCTGAGCAGCAGCCATGACCGCAGACGCCTCGACACCGGCGCGCACCGTGTCCAGCGCGTACTCGAGGATCTCGTGAACCTGGCGATACGTCTTCCGTTGCACCGCAAGCCCTTGTCCAATGCTCGCGCAGCGCGTGTAGTCCGCGAAATATGCTCGGTATGGCGCAGCAACGTCCATCCAGAACAGTTCGTCCGCAACGAACGCTCGCTCGCCCGGCCAGCTGTTGTGCAGATCGTAGTGTCCGGGGCCACCTGACATGGTCAGATACTCCGGTCCGTCGCCGCCAAAGAACAGGAGCAGCCGGCCGAATTCTCGGTACACGTCGCGCTGCGTCCAGCCCTCACGCAGCACGGAGAGCAAGCCGGAGTAAGCGGCACCGGTGATCCGGCCGGCTTCACGCAGATAGGCGATTTCGTGCCGTGACTTCGTCATACGACAGTGCCAGATCGTCTCCGTGCCATCAGCGATATGCGCACCGGGAAGCGCCCTCGACAGCCGTTCGAATTCGCGGACGGGGATACCGAGACGCTGCTCGTGGCCGAGCTCGAAGCCCAATCTCCCTCGCGCCAGGCCGTTGTGCGTCAGCCCGTCAATCAGGGCGGCCGTTGCCGCCTCCTCGAAGCCTGCATACGCCACCAGCGAATCGACAATGCCTTCCGCTTCGATCTCAATCGCGTGCGCTTCCGACGCGACGGCAAAGGGAGGCCCGGACGACGGAACGACGACGAACAGGGGTCGCGACTTGATGTACCACGCAGGGGTTCGGAAGCCCGTGAAGTACTCGAAGTTACGCTGCGAAGTCAGCACGAGCGCATCCAATCCCGCGTCAGGCAAGAGAGCCTGCGCACGCTTCCAGCGCGCTTGAAACTCCGCGGCAGGGAAGGGCTCCGACGCGAGGTTTCCCGGCGCGAACGCTGTCGTGGCGAGATCGACGGCAGGCATCAATCGTGTCCCTTCATGTGACGCTGCCGCGCTCGGCGTGATTCGGACTGCTCGTCGCAGATGGCTCGGCGATCGGCTGAAAGATCGTGGCCACAAGCTGGCCCAACGCCACGTTCGCGGCGAGGCGGAGGATGCCGATGACACCGTCGCACGTCGCGCGGACTGTCGTCGAGCCGCTGAGCGTCAGGTCGTAGACGGCGGCGATAGGCTGTTCCGCAACCACCGCTTCGCCGAGTGCCACCAGCGGACGCAGAATGCCTTCGCATGGGGTGAAACACTCAGCGCGATCGATGTATGTCGCAGGTTGGATCTCGACTGTCGCATCACCGGTCACGCCCTGCTGCGACAGCAGTCGTCGGAGACCGCGCTCGTACAGCGCGCGTTGCGAATCGACGCTGACCCCCTGGCCGCCAATCTCCACCTCGATGATGGGTATGCCGAGCTGCGACACCTCGGTCAGCAGCCGGCCCGCACCGGCATCCAGCGGGTTGAGATAGGACAGTCCGAAGCTCCGAGCGGCGCTCTGACTGCGGTCGGAGACCGCCGTCCCCACCGGGTACTCGACATACGGTGTCACGACGTAACCCGCCGACCAACCGTGCATGGAGACGACGAAATCAGCGTCTCGCACCACGTGTTCCATGAAGGCATTGGCGATCCGGCTCGTCATCGTGCCCTGTCGATCGCCTGGGAAGATGCGGTTGATATCCAGCCCGTCGTCAGGTCCTCGGCGCTGTCCGACCCGAAACGCGGGCAGGTTCAGCACTGGCACGAAGATGAAGGTGCCGGTGATGTCCTCCGGGTCCACGCTGCGCCAGATCTCCACCAGCGAAGCGGGTCCCTCGCTCTCATCTCCGTGATGACCTGAGACGGCGACGACCACGGGACGCGGTGCCCTGCCGGCGATGACATTGACCGAGATCGTTGCCTCGGATCCGTCGGCCATCGAGCCGGCCGAGACGTGGTAACTCCCCTTCGATGACCGCGGCAGATCATCGATGGACGGCCACGTCGCGGATCGTGGCGCGGTCGGGTTGGCTACCATGATCGCGAGACCTCCATCCCGTCCGGCACGCCCCTGGAAGCAGTGCCGCTAGGCCGTTCCAGACGGGCCATCAGACATCTTACCTCTGATGATAGGAAGTGCTGGCGGCCAGCGTCAAGGGCGCCGGCGGGCTGGTCGGTGGCGGTCGTTTTGCTACGTTTCCGCGGTGACCGAGCGTCTTCCAGTGAAGCGGCTCGGAGGGAGACGCCGGTCGACGCGCGTCGTTTCTTCAGTCGCGATGGCGGCGCTGAGTTCACTCGTCGTTGCGTGTGGGTCGGCGGCAACCCCACCGGCCCCGAGCTCGAGCTCGCTGCCGGCGACGGCATGCAACGGTCGGGCAAAACCTGGCGATTCGGTGGTGACCGTTGATTCCGGAGGGATGCAGCGCACCGCCCTGCTCCATGTGCCATCGGGATACAGCGACCTTGCGCACACGCCGCTCGTCCTCAATCTCCACGGTTCGGAGTCGACTGCAGCGCAGCAGATGGCCTTCACTGGGATGAACGTCACCGCAGACGCGGACGGCTTCATCGTGGCGTACCCGCAGGCCGCGATCCCGGACGGGAGCGGCTTCGACTGGAACATCCCGGGACAGCCGCTGCTCGGTGGCAGCAGCGTGCCGGCGGGTGCCGCCAACGACGTGACCTTTCTTGAGCAGACGATCAATGCGCTCGAGGCCGGTCTGTGCGTCGACACAACTCGAATCTTCGTCACCGGCTTCTCGGGCGGAGCACGCATGACAAGCCAGCTCGGGTGCGACCTGTCGACGGTCGTCGCCGCCATTGCCCCGGTGAGCGGTCTGCGCTTTCCCAGCCCCTGCCCGGGCACGCGTCCCGTGCCGGTGATGGCGTTTCACGGCACGGCGGATCCGGTCGATCCGTATGACGGGAACGGTGAGGCGTACTGGACATACAGCGTGCTGACTGCAGCGCAGCGCTGGGCGGCGTATGAGGGCTGCTCGTCGGCACCCGCAGTGACGCAGCCGGAGCGTGCTCTGAAGCTGACCAGCTACACCGGATGCACCGACGGCGCTTCGGTATCGCTCTACACCATCGTCGGCGAGGGCCACGAGTGGCCCGGTGGCCCACATCTCGGTCAAGGCTCTACGTCAATCCTCGGCGCGCAGTCCAACGCCATCAATGCCAACAACACGATGTGGCAGTTCTTCTCGTCGCATCCACTGACATAGACGCTGTGAGGACTCAGGGAGTCGTTCGCCTCGGAGACGCCACCTGCGCGCGTTGTCCTGCATCGGTCACTTTCCTCGCTCGTTATCGGTCATACAAGTAGACCGGCGAGAAGCCGCTGATGTGACCAATCCTCAATGGAGGACGCCATGACCACCGCAACCACGATTCCACAGCCACGCATGAAGAACCCGGGGAGGGTGCTACCAGAAGCGACCAGGGCGATCCAGGCGCTGATCGCCGCCACGATGCAGGGCGGCGTGCCGGCCGCGACACTCGGACTTGTGCACCTGCGGGCAAGCCAGATCAACGGCTGCAGCTTCTGCGTCAACTCCGGCCCCAAGCACGCCAAGGAGGCCGGCGAGACCGACGAGCGGCTGTTGGCGGTTGCGGCGTGGCGCGAGTCGCCGTACTTCGACGACGCCGAGCGTGCAGCGCTGGCGCTCACGGAGTCGGTCACGCGGCTGAGCGATCGTGCGGATCCTGTTCCGGACGCGATCTGGGACGAGGCGGCGCGGCACTACGACGAGCGGCAACTCGCCGCACTGGTCCTGTGGATCGCGACGACCAACGTCTTCAACCGCGTGAACGTCGCGACGAGGCAGCCCGCGGGCTCCGGAGGGTACTCGGGACTCTTACTGACGCCCCCGCGCACGTCGCTTGCCCTCGTGCATGGCCTGCACGCGTGCGACCGGAATGGATCTCCCCTCCTCGAGAAGCTCGGTACTGAGCTGCTGTGGCGCCGGCATCCGCGCCGCCCATCGGTCGTCATCGCCGAGGCGAGCAACGGCGGTGATGATCGTGAAGTCAGCGGGCGTGACGTCATCCAGCTCGTCCCAGTCCAGCGGAAATGACACCGGTGCGCCCGGCCGCACTCGTGGGCTGTACGCAGCGACAACGGTTGCCCCGCCGACGCGGGTCGAATCGACAAACACCTTGCCTGCGCGGTCATCCTTGACGAACGCGGTGGTGACGGCGTCTGGATCCAATCGTTCGGCTCGCACAGCGATCGCACGCGTGGCTGCCGCGGCATCCTCGATCGACACGCTGTCGTCGATGGGTACGAACAGGTGCAGTCCCTTCGCGCCGCTGGTTTTGATAACCGCTTTCAGGCCTTCGTCGATGAGGACCTGGTGGACAACTCGCGCGGCTCGTACGGCTTCGCGAAAGGCATCTCCGCTCGGCGGGTCGATGTCGAGCACCAGGTGGGTCATGTGTGCGGGATTGCTGACACGTATCAGCGACGGGTGATACTCCACGGCCCGCTGGTTACCGAACCACACCAGCGTCCGCCGGTCGTTGCAGAGCGCGTACGTCACATCGCGCTTCGAGGTCTCCGCCCACATCGTCACCCGCGGCACCCACGCCGGTGTGTACGACGGCAGGTTCTTCTGCATGAAGGCTTCCTGGCCGCGGTGCACACGGATCACCGAAAGCGCTCTGTCTTCGAGCTCCGGAATGATCCGGTCAGCAACCGCATCGAGATAGTCGATGAGGTCGCGCTTGGTCGCCCCTGCCCCGTCGAACAACGGATCGTCGAGGTTGGTCAGGGGCACGCCCAGCGAGGCGGCATCTTCAGCGCTCAACGGCGCGGCGCGATTGTGCGATTCACGGTGTATGGCGGCATAACACAATGGCCGGGAGAGGGATTGAGAAACCTCTCCCGGCCACGTCGCCGAAGCGTCTTGATGTGACGCGGTCGCCGCTACCGTCTAGCTGGAAAACACTGCAAACACCGCGCCCTGCGGATCTGCGACGACTGCAAAGCGCCCCATCTCGGGGATGTCTCGCGGAGGAACGTTGACGGTCCCGCCGAGCTCTTCGAGGCGTTTGACGGTCTCGTCAACATTGGCGACATCGAAGTAGACCAGCCAGTTGGCAGGCACCTCTGCGGGCACGCCGAACTGGTCCAGATGTATGAGGCCGCCGATGCGCTTCCCATTGAGTTGCCACTCGACGTAGTCATCGCCCTCGGCGCCCCAACCGAAGACCGCCGCGTAGAACTTCTTGGCCGCCTCGACATCGCGGGTCCCAAGCTCATTCCATGTGACTGCGACGGGCTCGTTGAACAGCTCCGCGCCGGTGTGCTGCCCGTTCTGCCAGATACCGAAGTACGCACCGGTGGGGTCACGGAACATCGCCATGGTGCCGGAGTCGCCGATGACCATGGGCTCGGCCACCACGTCACCGCCGGCATCGCGCACCTTCTGCGTGGTGACCGCAGCGTCGTCGGAACGCACGTACGTGTTCCACGCCGGCGGGCCGCCACCCATCACCGGTCCCGAGCCGGCCACCATCTTCCCGTTGCTGCGGAACATCGCGTACCCGCCGAACTCCGGGCCGGCCGGTTCGTCGGTGGTCCAGCCGAAGAGTTCCTGGTAAAAGGTGCGTCCGGCATCCAGGTCGGTGGTTGAGAGATCGACCCAGGTGGGGGTGCCGGGAGGAAGGAGTTCTGCCATGACTGTTCTCCTGGAGCAGGTGGATTGACGTACGAGTTCACGCGCCACGTCGTGCGGGACGGGCGAGTGTAGCGCGCGTCACATTGTCTCGTCTCGGTCACCTGCGGCGGTTGGCGGAGCGGTCTTATGTGGTGACCAATTACTCGTTATTAACCATGGAGAACACGCGCGCGTATGAACGCATCATGCAGTGGGCGCCCGAACACGACCATGTCGTGGCCTGCTGGGACGACGCCATCGAGAACGACGGAGGGACGCGCAGGCCGTCGAGTGCGGTGGCGAGAATCGGCTCGTCGCTCCAACAATGCTTACCGGCCGGTTCATCGTTCCATCCTCACGCCGCCACGCGACGAGTGGCTGGCGAGGAGAATCCGTACGGAGGAGGTTGCAGATGAACTGGACGCTCGAACTCGTGGTGGTGCCGGTCTCGGACATCGATCGCGCCAAGTCCTTCTATATGAAGCAGCTCGGCTTTGACCTGATCGTCGACCACCGGGCCGGCGAGGACTTTCGCGTCGTCCAGCTGAACCCGCCTGGCTCGGCGTGCGCCATCGCGCTGATGCACTCGGAGATGGCGCCCGGCTCGCTCAAGGGCCTGCACCTGTGTGTATCCAACATCGATGCGGCGCGGACGCAGCTTGTGGATCGTGGCGTCGAGGCCAGCGAGGTGTTCCACTTCGGCCCGGCCGGCCAGACGCCCGGCCACGATCCGGATCGTGCCGACTACAACTCCTTCCTGTCGTTCAGCGACCCGGACGGCAACTCATGGATGGTTCAGGAGGTGAGCTCGCGCACGTGATCGGCCTGGCGCGACGCGGTACGGCTCATCTACCACTCGGTAAGCGCACCAGGCCTGGGGGACGGTCAGCTTCAGGAGCTCACGTGATGCTGAACCTCACAAAAACAAACAATCAAGCCGGGTAGCGCACCTGGAAGGTCAGACACCCGTCGTCGCTCCGCCACGGTCCGTGGGGCATGCCGGGCGGCCGGCAGGCGTACATGCCTGCGGTGAACGTTTCATGCAGCCGCAGATCCGTGATCGAACCCTCGACGATGTACACCTCTTCCCAGCAGTCGTGAGTCTGGACCCCGTTGGGCGTGGTGTCGGTGCCGGGTGCGAAGCGCATCAACGAACTGGCGACCCCTGTCTCGGGATCGGTGGCAAGGATGGATTCAGTGAGGGTGTCGACGTTTCCAGCGCAGGGGGTGAATTCCAGGGTGTCGGTGGCGAAGAATTCGCGTTCGGGCTTAGCCATCGTGCGGGAGCACCTCATAGGAGTGGGTCAGACTCGTGTCCGAGTCCCGTTGCAGCGCAACGCGCCAGAGTCGCCCCGGCACGGAATGCACCGGCCAGCAGCGGGACCGTCCCGCAGAACATGACGAGATCGTCATCGAACTCCCCGAGCGTGCTCGTCATGCGAGGGAGCAGATCGGTGGGAGTGCGCATCGCAGCAAGGCTGCCCCGCTGGTAGGGCTGGCCATCCACATCGGATTCGACGTCGATTGCGTCCCAATCCAGCGCGGCAAGGTCATCCGGCAGGGCGATGACCTGGTGGCCGACGGGCTTGGGACATGCGGCCTTTGAGGCGGCGATGTCGGCCCGCTCGAGGTCGCGATCCGTGTGGTCCGAGCCAACGCCCAGGTAGTGACGTCCGTTGTGCCGGATCAGCACGGGCTCAACCTCGCCAGAAGTATTCGAGCCGCTGATCGAGACCGCCGGATCGGACGTGACAAGCGACGGATCGAGTTCAAAAAATGCTGGGACCGATGCCGGCGGAGGGATGCCGATTGCGGCCAGCTCCTCGATGTGCGCGGCGACGGCGGCCGCGTCGCGGCCCGTGTAGCCGGCGATGATCAGCCGCGGCGCGTCCAGGTTGATGTCGAAGCCTGTGCCGATCACTCGAAATTGCAGCGTCATCGTTCAGACAAGCTCATCCGGCGGTCCCGAAGCACGGGGAATTCATCGCGAACCCGAGCGATCACTCCCGGATCGACATCGCACCAGGTGATGCCCTCGTCGTCGCCAGCCTCGGTGAGCACCAGACCCCATGGGTCGACGATTCGGCTATGGCCTCCAAGCGCGGTTCCGTTCTGCTCGCCGACCGCGTTGCACGAGATGAGGACGACCTGTTCTTCCACCGCGCGAACCGATGTGAACAGGCGCCAGTGCTCGAGCCGCGCCGCGGGCCATGCTGCGGGAACGATGACGATGTGCGCACCCGCGTCGACCAGCGCTCGCCACAACTCCGGAAAGCGAAGGTCGTAGCACGTGGTGGCCGCAACAGCGCCGAGGGATGTGTCGACGACCGAGATATCCGAGCCGGGCGTGAGCAGTTCGGCTTCGCGCGACCGATAGCCGAAGACATGGATCTTTCGGTATGTGTGAGCAATCTCGCCGTTGGGATCGATGAGCACCGCGGTGTTGTAGAGCCGGCCATCGGGATCGCACTCCACAAAGCTGCCGAGGTGCAGATGGCAGCCCAATTGTCGAGCCCACTCCCGACCGGCCCTGACGGTGTCTCCGTCCAACGGCTCGGACAGCTCGCGGTAGTGCTCAAAGGCAAAGTAGCCCGAAGGCCAGAGCTCCGGCAACACCACGAGGTCGGCGCCTTTCGCGGCGGCGACCATCTGTCCCACCCGGTCGCGACGGGTGGCAACCGCTTCAGCGGCAGGGCTTGCGGCCTGCAGCAGCGCTACCTTCAGCACGCGATCTCACGGGGGGACATTTGATCAGGAGGATATCGCGGTACGTCACGCAGGCCGGTCGCGCTGCCAAACACGTTGAGGTGAAGCTGCAGGCGGGCACTGCCTCGGACGGTCCTCCGACCCATGAGGAGTGCTGACACCCTCTCGTTGGGGCGGCCCGCACCATCGACAGTTCCAACACGCAGTCGATATGGTGGCCCGGATGGCGAATCCGCTCAGCCGGCCGGACAGCTCAGCACATCTGTGGATCGAGGTGCGCAGGTGGGCCACGGACCGCGCGTCGGTGCGCAGTCGCAGGGATCGCGCCGGATGTTCGCCGTGAGGGGGCCAGGTTGAGCATGGCAAGGCATCGGCAGACCACTCAGGCCCTGGCCATCGGTCTGGGCGTCCTGGCTGCCGCTATCGGAGTCGCAACCGTTTCCCTGGTTTTCGCCAACCGCGCTGCCAGTGCTGCCTCAGCTGACATCCCTATCGGTGTGGTGGCGGTGAGCTTCGGATTTGTCGGTGCACTGGTCGCGTCGCGCCAGCCGCGCAACCTCACGGGTTGGCTGTTCCTCTTCGTCGCTCTGGCAATCGGGTTGGGCGGCCTGACCGACGAATACGCGCTCTACACACTCCTCACACATCGTGGTTCGCTGCCGGGCGGTGTGTGGGCCGTTTGGCTCGCGTCCTGGGAGCAGGACCTCCTCTTCCCCGCGGGGGCTATCGCCCTCCTCATGCTTGTCCTTCCCGACGGCCATCTGCTGTCGCGACGCTGGCGGTGGGTCGCATGGCCGGCGATCATTCTGTCGGCGCTTGCAGTCCTGGGCGGCATGTTCGCGGCGGGCCCGCTGACGACCGGAACAGCGGGTTTTCCGACACCGGTGAATCCTCTCGGAGTTGGTGCGAATGGACCTATCGGCAACGCTATCAGTCTGTTCGGTGCTGCCTGGCTACCGGGTTTCATCGTCTTTGCGTTCGCCGCCGCCGCACCGCTCGTGCGCTTGCGCAGATCTCGTGGCGACGAGCGTGAGCAACTCAAGTGGATCGCGTACGCCGTGGTCGTGAGCGGGACGGTGATCATTCTTGCGGCCTTCGGCAACCTCTTCGTCAAGGACTTCCCCTCATGGCCAGCCGATGCAGCGCTTGGATTGGGGTTCGGCGTGGGACTTCCGGCTGCAACGGGTGTCGCCATTTTCAAGTACCGGCTCTACGACATCGACATCGTCATCAGCCGTACCCTCGTGTACGGATCACTGGCGGTGTTCATCACGGCGGTGTACGTCGGCATCGCGGTGGGGATCGGCACGCTGGTCGGGAGCGGAGGGAAGCCCAACCTGGCGTTGTCGATTCTGGCAACGGCGGTCGTGGCAATCGGCTTCCAGCCGGTACGCGAGCGGGTGCAGCGGATTGCCAACCGTCTCGTCTATGGGCAGCGAGCGACGCCGTACGAGGTGCTCAGCGAGTTCTCGGGACGGGTTGCGGAGACCTACGCGGCGGACGACGTGCTGCCGCGCATGGCGCGGGTGCTCCAGCAGGGAACGGGAGCGGAGTCGGCGACGGTGTGGTTGCGCGGGAATGCGGCGCTGCGCCCCGCCGCGACCTATCCTGAGGCGGAAGGGCTGCATGAGTCGCTGGTGATGAACGACGGGTCGCTACCAGCGCTCCCGGGCGCGACGCGTGCCGTAGAGGTGCGCCACCAGGGGGAGTTGCTCGGGGCCTTGAGTGTGACCAAGCGCCGGGGTGAAGCCCTGACCCCGATCGAGCAGAAGCTGGTGGGCGACCTGGCCCATCAGGCGGGGTTGGTGCTGAAGAACGTCGGACTGAGCGCCGATCTGCGAGCGCGGCTCGATGAGTTGCGCGCGTCGCGACAGAGGCTGGTGAGCGCCCAGGACGTGGAGCGGCGCCGTCTGGAGCGCGACCTCCATGACGGGGCGCAGCAACATCTGGTCGCCTTGAAGGTGAAACTGGGACTCGCGGAGATACTCCTGACGCGGGATCCGGCGAAGGCAGCAGCGACCCTGATGGAGCTCAAGGGCGACGCCGACGAAGCCCTGGAGACATTGCGCGACCTGGCTCGGGGGATCTATCCGCCCCTGCTTGCCGACAAGGGGCTGGTGGTGGCCCTGGAGTCGCAGGCGCGGAAGGCAACGGTGCCGGTGCGGGTGGAATCGGCCGGGATCGCGAGATACGCGCAGGACATCGAGGCGACGGTGTACTTCTGCGTCCTCGAGGCGCTCCAGAACGTGCAGAAGTACGCGCGGGCAACAGAGGTACAGGTGCTGCTGCACACCGGGGATGGCAAGCTCATCTTCGAAGTCATCGACGATGGCGCTGGGTTCGATGTCATGTCAGTGCGCAAGGGCTCTGGCTTGACGAACATGAGCGACCGGGTTGATGCCCTCGGCGGCCGCATCGACCTCGTGTCTCATCCCGGTGCGGGGAGTTGCATTCGCGGCGAGCTGCCGGCGCAAGTGCGTGTCGCGGCGGCCTCCTGAGGTCAAGGCGAGCCCCTACTCAGGCGGCCCCCGCATCATGGAAGATGCCAAGCGGGACGCACATGGCGACGTTCCACATCCCGGCGTCGACGACTTCCAGGATCTTCAGCTTTCCCGCGAGGCTGCAGAGAATGAATGCATCCTCCGCGGTCAGGTTGTGCACCTCACCCAACCATCCGATCATGGCTCTGGTCGCTATCCGGCAGCCCTCCATGAGATCTGGCGCGATCCCCATCGTGCAGTAATCGGAACTTGGCGCACCGTCTCGAGAGGACCGAGGAGCGGTGACGAAGGCGGGCGTGGGAATGCTCCGTTTGATCAGGGTCAGTCGCAGGCTGCCCTGCAACGGTGCCTCCAGCGCTGTGACACACACCTCGCCATCGCCCTGTACCGCATGGGGGTCGCCACAGGAAAAGATCGCACCGTGCAGAAAGATCGGAAGGTAGAGGCGGGCGCCTTCCGTCAAGTACCGGTTGTCGATGTTGCCGCCCCCGACGTGCGGCGGGAACGGCGACAGGCGCACACCGCCACCCGGGTTGACGCCCATGGTCCCCATGAATGGGTGCAACGGGAGAGTGATCCCGTCGCTGAACGCGACCGTGTCCGTGTCCGGGAGGTCGAAAGTCCGGATGTAGCCGGTGAGGAAATCGTCGGGGAGGAGGCCGAACCCCGGAAGAATCGCGCTCCAACCCCAGGAACCGTGCTCAAGGTGGAGGATGTCGACACAGAGCGTGTCACCGGGCTCCGCGCCGCTCACCGCAATGGGACCGCTGAGGTTGTACATGGTGTCGAAGTCGAACGTGACATCCTCGAAGCGATCGCCCTGCTTGACCTGACGGTTACCCGCCTCGAGCAGGTCGAAGTGCACGACGTCACCGGACTCGACCTCGAGGATCGGCGCGAGCGTTTCATCCCAGTCGTGATGGATCAACCGCGGGTCGATGACATGCTCCCGGCTCATGCATCCACCGTCGCGAGAAATGCGCGCAACCGAGCGAGATACGCCGGTGTCTCCTCGATGAAAGCCGTGTGTGAGCTTGCCTCGAAGATCGAAAGTTCGGCACCGGGGATACCCGCTGCAAGCATTGCCATGTGTTCCGGGCTCGCCTCATCGAAACGGCCGCACGTGACCAGGGTGGGGACATCGATCTCCGGCAACCGGTTGACCATCTCCCAGTCGCGCAACGCGCCCGGCACCGGGCCGAACTCGCTCGGCCCCCACATCGCCATGTAGACATCGCCACCCAGCCCGTCGAAGGTGCGCTCCACGCAATCCGGCCACGGCGACACGCGACACAGATGCCGCCGGTAGAACTCGGCAACCGCGCCCTGATACTCGGGACACGCGTAGTGACCTCCTTCCTCGTGGGTGCGCAGCACCTCTTGCACCGGTGATGGAAGGTTGCCGCGAAGCCTCGCGGCGTCGGTCAGCCATTGCGACACGCTCACCGGAGCGCTGCTGAGAATGAGCGCACGGACGCCCACTGGTCGGTCGAGCAAGTACCGGATCGCCAGCATCCCACCCCAGGAATTACCGAAGATCACGACATCGGAAAGGTCGAGCTGCGACCGTACCGCCATCAACTCCTCGACGAAACGATCGACCGTCCATTCGACATCCGCCGCCGCGGGGGACCGGCCGCACCCGAGTTGGTCGTAAAAGATCACCGGCCGTTCGTCGGACAGTGCCGCGAGAGGCTCCAGATAGTCGTGGGGCATGCCCGGACCGCCGTGCAGGCAGAGGAGCGGCGTTCCTCCTGCCTGGGATTCGATGCGCTGAAACCAGACCGCCCCGTCGGGAACATCGAGCATCCCCTCGCTGGTGCCGACACCGACAGATCCGGTGCCGGCGGTCACACCTCTGCCGACAACGAAATGCTCCCGAGCTTGCGGCGACTGCGCCACCACAACGCCCAGAGGATCCCCACCACCGTCCACGCCAGCGAGAACCAGACGATGCTGCTGCCGGTCGCGAATGGCAGGGAGATCTCCGAAACGAAGAAGCCCTTGTAGAGGATGTACGCGTCGATCGCGATCCCGAGAACCGGGATCACGCCATTGGTGAGCCAGTTGAATTCGGAGCGCCGGAAGCGGGCGTGGAAAATGATGTTGGCGAGGTTGACGAAGATGTAGAGGATGAGCACGAAGAAGACAAAGATCTCGCCCATGTAGCCGTACGCGGTTGCCACGCCGCCCTGCCAGAGACTGATGCCGAAGAGGGCGATGGTGCCGACGACGAGCGTGGCGACCTCAGCCCGCCACGGCGTCTGGAACTTGGCGTGCAGGACGGAGAAGTACTTGCTGATGAACCCCTCGCGCGCAACCGCGTAGGTGATGCGACTTGCCGCGTACAGCGAGGCGCCGAAGCTCGCGAGTGCGGCGGTGAACCCGGTGATCGGCACGAGCACGGCCCAGCCACCGATGTAGTGCTGCGCAATCGGAAGCACCGGTGTGAGCTGGCCGGCGTTGACGTAGTTCTGCACGGTGGACACGGGCACCGAAATGGCGAATCCGTACGAGACAAGCGTCCAGTACCCGCCGGCGATGAGTGTCATCAGGATGGTTGCGAGCGGGATCAGCCGCCTCGGCGTGTGCGATTCCTCCGCAACAGGAGCGATACCGTCGACGCCCGCGATGGAGAGGAAGGCGAAGATCGCGGCGAGGCTCAACCCGGCAAAGCCGAGCGTCGCCGCGCCCGGGTTGAACGGCGCTGAGCTGAAGTGGCCAAGCGTGCCGCCCTTGACCACGATGATCAGCGCCAGGACGGCGACGAATGTTGCCTCGAAAACCATGAGGACTGAAATGACCGTCGCCGAGAGCTTGATGTTGTTGTGCTGGAGGTAGGCGATGATCGCAATCGCGATGAGGCCGCCGATGATTCCGGTCCATGTCGTGGTGCTGACGTTCCAGTAGGAGAGCAGCGCGTTGAAGAACGTCCCGAATGCGACGGGGTACAACGCCGCGACCACGACGTAGGTGGTGATCATCATCCAGCCGAGCCAGAGGCCCACGACGGGATAGGTGCTCTCCCAGAGCCAGGTGTACCCGCTGCCCGCGGACGGGCGACGATTGTTCATCACCGCGAAGCTCACGGCTGTCGGCAGCACCGCGATCGTGATCAGGATGAAGAGGAACGGCATCACCGGACCACCCGAATCCGTCTCCATGAACCCCATGTTCAGGTAGATGACGGGTGCCAGCGAGAAGTAGGCGAGACCGATGAAGATCAGGCGTCGCAGGTTCAGGCTGTTGCGGCGGAGTCCGCCCTGACCTCCCGCGGTTGCCGGTGTGGGCGAGACTGCAGCCACGACACATCCTCCTCTGGAAAGCCCATGGACACGAACGGTCGGTCCCCCCGTCCCGGTGATTACCCGAGGAAAGTGTTCGGAAGCGTACAGATGCCGCAATGGCGTGTCAATGTCGGCAATCACCACTGCGGGATCCGGCTTGTCGGCGCCTGAAGGCGGTTTCACAAAACCTTAAGGCAACGTAAATACGGCTTCGTAGGATCTCGACGCATGGAGACCTTCGTGGTCCGGGTGTGGAAGCCCGGCGCTGAGGACCGCCCCGAGGGGTTACGGGGAACGGCGACACATCTGGGGTCGGGCGTGAGCGTCGTCTACACCGAGCCCGAGGCGCTGATCCGGTTTCTCGCCGGCGAAGAGCAAGGGCTGAGACAGACGACCGACCCGCTCGACCTGAAGCAACACTGAGTCTCGTTACACGACACGACAAGTAAGAAAAGGGAAGCCAAGGATGTCCAGAACAGCACTGCTAGCACTGACAGGATTGACGGTCGCCTTGATCGCCGCTTGCGGCTCGTCGTCCCCAGGAGGCACGCCGACTGCCGGCACCGCAGCGACCGCGCCGCCCACCGCAGCCCCCACCGCTGCACCGACTGCTGCGCCGACCGCCACCGCCACCCTCCCGCCGGCCACTGCTGGTGTCACCGGGAATTGGACCGGTCAATACAGCGGCCCGTTCAACGGGACATTCACGCTGACCTGGAACCAGACCGGGTCGAACGTTGACGGCACCATCAATCTGTCGTCCCCGTCCGATACGCTCCACATCAGCGGGACCCTGTCCGGGAACGCCATCGCGTTCGGCGCAGTCGGCGTGGTCACCTATACGGGAACCGTCTCCGGCAGCAGCATGTCCGGGTCTTACAAGGACCTCGCGAACGGCCAGAGTGGCACCTGGAGCGCGACCAAGTCCTGACACACAGCCGGTAGCGGCAGCCCGAATCCCGGCGACGCCATGCATGTCAGGCGGCGGGCCTGACAGCCGAGCGATTTGGACTCGACGCCGTGCGCGCTGACGAGCCCCGCGTATCGACACGCGTGCAGGCCTGAACTGCCTCGAGGCTGCGCCAACAGAACGCGACGCCGAGTCCACTCCTTAGCCGGCTCATACCAGGGCTTTACCGCACCCACAACACGTCGTTAACCTCCCGCCGCTCATCTTTTGGTGTCGAACTCGGTCCCGATTGATGAGGAGGAGAGACATGACGAGGCGACCATTGATCACGCTGGCCTTGGTGGGGACGGCCACGATCGCCAGCGCAACCCTCGCCACCGCTACGGGTGTGCATGCAGCGGCTGTGGTGAACAACAGCGCGAAGACGACAACGCCGATCAAGCATGTCGTTGTGCTCTTTCAGGAGAACGTGTCGTTCGACCATTACTTCGGCACTTATCCAAATGCGACCAATACCGACGGGCAACCGTTCGTCGCCAAGCCAGGGACGCCGACGGTGAACGGCTTGACCACTGAGTTGTTGACCGACAACCCCAACGGCGTGAATCCGCAGCAACTCGGGCCGGCAAACGCGCTCACCTGCGACCAGGATCACAATTACACCCCCGAGCAACAGGCCATGGACGGGGGGCTGATGGACAAGTTCCCTCAATACACAGAGGTCGAGAGTTGCTCGCCACCCGACACGGCGCCGCCTGGACTGGTCATGGACTACTACGACGGCAACACGGTGACGGCTCTCTGGAACTATGCGCAGCGCTTCTCGTTGAGCGACAATGACTTCGACACGGAGTTCGGGCCATCGACGCCGGGTGTGCTCAACCTGGTATCCGGTCAAACCCACGGCGCGACCCCCGCAGTGCTCGCCGGGGTCAGCGACAACGGCACCGATTACGGCGATGCTGACCCGACCTACGACGAATGCTCGGCAGGCTCGACGATCGCGATGTCGGGGACGAACGTCGGCAATCTGCTCAACGGAAAGCACGTCACCTGGGGATGGTTCCAGGGCGGGTTCGCCCCGACCGGACAAAGCAACGGGACGGTTGTCTGCGGCGCCAGTCACACCGACATCGGCGGCGAGGCGGTCACTGACTACAGCGCACACCACGACCCGTTCCAGTACTACGCAAGCACTGCCAATCCGGCGCACCTGCCGCCGGCAAGCGAGGCCGAGATTGGCCACAACGGGCAGGCGAACCATCAGTACGACCTCAGTTACTTCTACCAGGCACTGAGCGATGGCAACCTGCCGGCCGTGAGTTTCGTCAAGGCGCCACGCTACGAGGACGGGCACGCCGGCTACTCCGATCCGCTTGACGAACAGACATACCTGGTCAACACAATCAACGCGATCGAGCACTCCCGGTTCTGGAAGTCGACCGCGATCATCATCACGTGGGACGACTCCGACGGCTGGTACGACCAGGTGATGCCGCCGATCGTCAACTCATCGACCTCCGTCGAGGACGCGCTGACCGGTACAGGACAGTGCGGCAGCGGCACCCCCATGGGCGGGTACGAGGATCGCTGCGGCTACGGGCAGCGTTTGCCGCTCCTCGTGATTTCGCCGTACGCGCGTGAGAACTACGTGTACAACTCGCTGACAGACACCACCTCCATCCTTCGATTCATCGAGGACAACTGGTCACTCGGGCGCATCGGCGGTGGTTCATTCGATGCCATCGCAGGCAGCATCGACGGGATGTTCAACTTCACACACAAGATCTCGACCCGGCTCATTCTCAATCCCGCGACGGGAGAACCTGCCGCCTGACCGAGGGCTATTCCTTCACTCAGAGCGGGACGCGTCGTGCGTCCTGCTCTGGGTGCTTTTGTGGCTCGATCCCATCCTCGGCGGGGCCGGCAGGAGAGCGTCAAGGCGGCGTGAAAAACCGCAGCGCCTGAGACTCCTCGGCTGCCGGCGACTTGACATCGATCAGATGAGAAGCGGACGATCAATCCGCCGCTCGGTTCGAGCAGCCAAGAGGGGAGCGCATGAGAGACCAGCCGCCGGCATCCAGGCACCCGTGGAGGCTGGCGCGGTTCGTGGTTGTCGCTTTCGTCCCGTCACGTTGACGGTTGGCGCAGCAAATACTGTGACCGTGGGTGTGGCCAGCCCCCTGTGGGTCGGAAGCTGGAAGACAACACCAAGTCCTGACCAAGCTGGGTCCAACGACATCCTAACGGGGGCCGCATGCGTACCCGGATCGACGATTTGCGTTGCCGTGGGCCACTATCAATCGTCCACTGACGGGCTGCAGACGCTCGTCGAAAGCTGGAGCGGCCAGCATTGGTGGCTCACACCTAGCCCTGACGAGGGTACGAACGACAACCTCCTCGCGGTGTCCTGTTTCAGCTCAAGCGGATGCATGGCTGTGGGCGCCTACACCAACAACTCGGACATCTCGCGCACCCTTATCGAGAGCTGGAACGGCAGCAGTTGGTCCATCATCCCGAGCCCGAATCAGGCACCCGGCGTCAACGACCTGGATAACGACATCCTGACCGCACTCTCATGCGCCAGTGCCTCCAGTTGCATGGCGGTGGGCAGTATCGAGAATGGAACGGTCCTTACCCAACCCCTGATCGAGAGATGGAACGGAACCAGATGGTCGATAATTCCGAGCCCCAGCGTGGGCACGCAGGATAGCCTCTCCGGTGTTTCGTGCCCAAGTTCCGTCTATTGCGTTGCAGTCGGATCCTATGTGGATACCAGCACCGGCCATGACGCCCCACTGATCGAACGTTGGAACGGGAGCCTATGGAGCATCGGACCGAGCGCTAACTCCGGGATCAGCGTCTTGGCGAGCGTCTCTTGTACGAGTCCGATCAACTGTATGGCCGTCGGGACTGGATATACCCAATTTGGCAGCCTGTTCGAGAGTTGGAATGGCAGCGTGTGGGCGATAGATCCCGGCTCAGGCGGAGCGGGCTTTCCGCAGAGTATCTCTTGCGCTACTTCGACAAGCTGTGTTGCCGTGAGCCTCACCGACGTTGATGCTTGGAACGGATTCGCATGGTCGGATATGCATGTCACGGTCGGTGATCTCGAGGGCGTTTCCTGCATAGCCACAACGAACTGCGTTGTGGTCGGTGTGGCATCCGACGCGGGCGCTTACGAAGACGCTCTCGTTGCGACCTGGAACGGGGCGTCCTTATCCGTGGTCCCGACCTCGGATGTTGGCGCGGAGAACAACTACCTCAACGCGGTGTCGTGCGTGAACTCGACCGAGTGCATGGCAGTCGGCACCTACGACAACCAAGATGCTGGTGCATCGGCGAGCCTCATCGAGGCATGGAACGGCTCGGACTGGTCGATCGTCCCGAGTCCCCCACTGGGCATCCTCACCAGTGTTTCCTGCGGCACCGCACGCAGCTGCGTTGCCGTCGGTGCTGGGAGCGCATCGGACGACCCTCTGATCGAGATGTGGAACGGCACCGTCTGGTCAATGGTCCCGAGTCCCAGGGTAGCGGCTGTCGCCGACGTCCTCAGCTCCGTGTCTTGCACGAGTTCGGTGTACTGCGTGGCGGTTGGGAACTACAACGATGCCCCCAAGAATCGCTACCTGGCACTGATCGAGACCTGGAACGGCATTGCCTGGTCGGTCACACCAAGTCCAGACGAGGGGACCGAGACCAACTCTCTCAGCAGCGTGTCGTGCGTCTCGGCGACCAGCTGCGTGGCAGTGGGCACCTATCAGAACAAGAGCACGCAGGTGTTCGGGGCCCTGGTAGACAGCTGGAACGGCGCCACGTGGTTGGTGACCCCGAGTCCTGTAGTAAGCGCCGTCCGCAACAGCTACTTGAACGGGGTGTCCTGCAGCAACGCAACCCGTTGCGTGGCGGTCGGCTACACCTTGGCCAGCGATCAGCTCGTGTCCGAAGTCTGGAACGGGACGCAATGGTCGATCGTCCCCGTCCCGACGAAAGGCACCAACCGCTCTCTCGTGGGCGTGTCCTGCAGCACGCCAGCCAGCTGCGTGGCCATTGGCTCCTACCGGAGCGCATCGTCGGTGAGCCGAACGCTCCTCGAGACCTGGAACGGCGCCTCCTGGTCGGTGACCGCGAGCCCAAACCAGAACACTGACGCCGATCGGCTCGACGGTGTCTCCTGTACAAGCTCGAACGCTTGCGTGGCGGTCGGAGGGGGGCCGGATGGAACCCTCATCGAAACGGGTCCGGGCTGAGACGGCCCCGCCACCAGCACCACGGTCTCGACGTCTGGTCGAACCTCTGAAGGCGGCCCAGCCAATTCGGCGTTGGCTTACCAGGGCCTTTGGCGGCGATCCACAGGAGTGGACAACCGACCGAAGCCGGCGTCTGGTCCCGAAGCGGCCGGCTAAGGTTTTACGGCAGGGTCGCCACGAGTGATAAGCACCGGGTCGAGGCGGAGCACCACCTGCACTCGTGTCCCTGCAGGGTAGGCAGCGGCATCCGCCGTCGCAACCTGGACCAGCACAACGGCGTCGCCGAGGTCGACGGTGACCCTGCTCACCGCGCCGAGGAAGGCGAGGGCAATCACCGTCCCGACGAGCGGTCCGGCAGATGCGCCGACCGCCGCGGAGAGCGACACCGCCTCAGGACGCACGAGCGCCACGGCCGGACCATCCGATTCGATGGACGCAATCAGCGGCAACCGCACGCCGCGGACCTCCACGGCTCCGCCGCGAACGATCCCGGCCAGTCGGTTGGTCAGGCCCACGAATTCGGCCACGAATGCCGTTGCCGGCTTGGTGTATACGATGGTCGGCGCCGCAAGCTGCTCAAGCCTGCCCGCGCGCATCACCCCGACTCGATCGGCAATGGCGAGGGCCTCCTCCTGGTCGTGCGTGACGAAGAGCGTGGTGATCCCGACCTCGAGTTGGACGCGCCGGATCTCGTCGCGCAACTGGCTGCGCACCTTCGCGTCGAGCGCCGAGAGTGGCTCATCGAGCAGCAGCACCGAGGGCCGGATGGCAAGGGCGCGGGCGAGCGCGACCCGCTGCTGCTGTCCCCCGGACATCTGGTGGGCATAGCGATCCGCCTGTTCCGACAGCCCAACCAGCTCCAGCATCTCTCCCGCGCGCCGGAGGCGTTCGCTGGATCCGACCTTGCGCATCCGCAGGCCAAACGCGACGTTCTGACGCGCAGTCATGTGCGGAAACAGCGAGTAGGCCTGGAAGACCATCCCTGCGTCGCGCCGGTTGGCTGGAAAGGTGGTGACGTCCCTGCCGCCGATCACCACCCGGCCGCCGTCGGCATCCTCGAGCCCCGCGACCAGGCGCAGCGCGGTGGTCTTACCGCAGCCTGAAGGCCCGAGCAGCGCGACCAACTCTCCGGCGCCGATGGTGAGGTTGAGACCGTCGAGCGCGTTTACCGACCCGTAGTGCCTGCGCAACTCGTCGAGCCGCACCTCGACGCCCGCGCGCGATCCGCTCCCTGAAGTGGATTCCGTCGACGCCACCAACGTGGTCACCTCACACCAGCTCCGCTCTGCGCCGGCGCGAGCCGGGCCTGGGTACGAACGACAACGCGAGCAGGAGAACGAACACGAACAGCAGTGATGCAACGGCGACGGCAATGGACACGCCCGCATTCGCACGACCGATCAACGCGATGGCCACCTGCAAATTCTCGAAGTTGAGGAGGTTGGCGATGGTGAACTCTCCGAGTACAACCGCCACTGAAAGCAGGCACGCGTTGAGCACTGCGCTGGACATGTTCGGCACGATGATCCGCCACACCACGGTGGTCCATCCAGCGCCAAGGCTACGCCCCGCTTCGGAGAGTGTGCGCACGTCGACTCCCGAGAGTCCCGCGTCGAGCGCGCGATATGCGTAGGGCAGCACGAGGATGAGATACGCGAAACCGAGAGTCAGTATCGAATCGCTGAGGTTGATGTTGATCCACTGATACAGCGGTGCAAGCCCCACGACGAGAACGACCGCTGGGATCGTGAGCGGCGCGAGGCAGAGAATCTCGACCACTCGAACCATGCGCGGGACTCGAAGTCGCACCCAGACCATTGTGGGCAGCAGGAGCACGAGCATCGCGACCGATGTGATGATCGCGAGCTCGAGCGAGGCCCACATCGCACCGGTGAGATCTGGATACGCAAGGATGCCTGTGAACGACGATAGTGTGCGTGGGGCGTTGATGCCCACGCCGCGTGTCGAGAACTCGATCATGGCTCCGACCGGGACGAGAAAGAAGATGCCCAGCACGACGAGCACAACCGACCGGAAGATCTGCAGGCGCCGACGTCTCCGGCGGTTCATGGGAGCCATCGAGCTGTGCGGTGCTGCAGCCATGAGTACAGGGCGGTCACGCCAACGACGATCACCACCATTGCGAGTGCAAGAGAGCTCGCGAGGTTCGCTTGGGCAAGGCCGACCTCACTGCTCAACGCGTTGCTGATCTGCAAAGGCACGATGATGCCCCCCTGATTGATCAGCGCGGCGGCAGTTGCATACGCGGAGAAAGCATTTGCGAAGAGCAAAAGCAGACAGCCGAGGAAGGCGGGCATCAGGATCGGGCCGGCGACATGTCGCCAGTAGTGCCATGAGCTCCCTCCGAGGTTCGCAGTCGCCTCGCGCCACTGAGGCCGAATACCGTCAAGCGCCGGAAGGAAGACGATGACCATGAGCGGAATCTGAAAGTACGTGTAGACCAGAACTAGGCCGCTTAACTGGTAGAGCCACACTCCGTTCGCATAGATGTTGATGCCGTGTTCCTGTAACCACAGCGTGATGAAGCCGGCTCCGCCGATGGTGGCGATAAAGGCGAAGGCCAGCGTGACACCCCCGAACTGTGAGAGAACGCCGCACGCGGACGTGACGACGCGCCGGATGACTCCGTCAGTGGTTCCGCTCGCAAGCGCGTAGGCGAGTACCGCGCCAACGACGGCGCCGACCGCGGCGCTCGCTGCCGACAGCACGACACTATGGACAAAGGAATCGATGATGTACGGCTCTGTCAGCGCTGTGATGTTGACCAGGCTCGGGCCCTTGGTGCCGGCGAACGCCCCGGCCACCACGATGATGGTGGGCAGAATCAAAAACGCCGCGACGTAGACGAAGAACGGTACGACGCCCACCCAGCTTGGAATCCGCAGACGCGCTCGAAGCGGGCGGCCTGTGGATTCCGCTGCCGAGCTCGCCAGCGTTGTCAACTTCCGATGGCCTGCGCCCAGTTGGAGTTGAGGTAGGCGGCCGCTGAGGTGGCCTGGCTCGGGCTGAGAAAGACGGGGGTCCCATTCACCGGCGGGAGCGCCTCGGCATACGTTTGATTCAGCGTTCCGGCGGTGGTCAACGCCGCCATCTCAACAGGCCTGGCACCGCCCTGCAGCCAGAGATTCTGGCCCGCGGCCGAGTACAGGTACTCTTCCCACAGGCGAGCCGCCGCGGGGTCGGGCGCCGTCTTGGAGATCGCCTGGGCGTAGTACCCGCCAAGCACTGCGTTCGGTGGCACGAACACCTTCCACGCCGGCACGTCCTGCCCGTGGGCGGCGGACAGGTAATCCCAGTCGAAGACCACCGGCGTGGTGCCGTTCTTCACCGTTGCGGTTGTAGCCTGGATGGGCACGAAGTTCCCAAGCTGGTTGAGCTTGTGAAAGAAGGCGACACCGGGCGCGATATTGTTCAGTGATCCACCGCTGGCCAGCGACGCCATCATCACCCCGTTGAGTGCGGCGTTTGCCTTGGTCGGGTCACCGTTCAGCGCGACGGCACCCTTGAACTCGGGTTTGAGCAGATCCTGGACCGACGTGATCGTGAACTTGCTCGAGTTGTAGCCGATCGACATGTATCCGCCGTAGTCCTGATACCAGAGCCCATTCGGATCCTTCTGGGTGGCAGGGATGTCACTCCACTCGGTGACCTCATAGGGCGCGAAGAGCGAGGTATTGGCAAGGGCCACAGCCATGCCGATGTCGAGAACGTCGGGGGCGCGGCTCGTGCCACCCTGCTCTCTTACAGCATTGACTTCATCCTGGCTGCTCCCGTTGGGATTCGCGGAGTTGACCTTGATGCCGTACTTTGCGGTGAAGCCGCTGATGATGGCGCCATAGTTGGCCCAATCAGGCGGGAGTGCGATCACATTCAGCTGCCCCTCCTTCTTGGCTGCGGCGATCAGTCCGCTCATGCCACCGAATACGGCCGCCGAAGTCGCCGTTGATTCATCAACCCCGTTGCTGCTCACTGTGCTTACCGAACCGCATGCCGTGACAGTCGCGAACGCCGCCAGCGTGACTCCTACACGCGCGAGCCTGTTTACTTGCTTCGACATCTTCCTGTGGTGTCCCTCAATTTTCGTGATAGCCGTCGCGCATGACACTACCGGCTGGTCAATGTAGGAATCAAGCCAGAACCTTCTGCACAGAGCAATGCTAATCAGCGGTTAGCGGATCCCTCGCGCCACGTTAAGCGCAGGATTAAGCTGACTTAACATTGCGGACCAGTGCGATAACTCAGGATGGTTTTGGGTGGCAGTGCCGCTGATCGCTGTCGGATCGAGCGCCGATGAAGTAACGGTGATCGCTTTCCCTGGGGCTGCCGTGGTCGTCGCCAGTGCGAGCATCGTTCTGACAGGCCGCGATTCGAAGCACGCGACGAACCTTCTGGCAATCGGGTCTTAACGAAGTGTTGAGAAGTGTGTAACCCCACCTTCATCAACGGCCCCATACGATGGAGCCACATTCTGATCTCCACCCCCAAACCGCTTAGAGACCCCTGGTGCTGATGCCGGGGGTCTCGCCTCAACTAGGGTTACGAACGCGAGGCGCCGTCTGCCGGCCATCTAGTCGGGCGGCGCATTTCCGGGTACCACGGCGGTCCCAAGCCGAGCGCATGGGCGCGCAGGCGCAATTAATCGTTACCCAGGCCGCGCTCCATCCTGTCCGCCATTTGACCAAGTCGAGCGGCACGCTTCCGGTACCATTCAGCACGCAACGGATCGCCTAAGGCTGTTCGAAGCACCGAGGCAGCCTCATCGCGAAGCCGCGCCACGTTGTCCGGCGTCGCTGCATACGGAACCCCCGACTCAGTCACATCCTCATCGGCCATGAAGCGCCGATTATGGGGCGCAAATGACTATTCCGGGGGAGACTCCTCTTCCTCCACCACCTCGGCTGCGGTCAGCCGATAGCTACAGACGGCGCACTTGGCAACGGGGCGCTCGGGCGTCGCGGCGAAGACCTCACCCAAGTACGGCGGGAAATTCAAAAGGATCACGCGGTCCGAACCGCACCCGGGACAAACAAGGTCCACGCGGAGATCGTGCCACGGCGGTATAGGGCTTGTGTGTTCGCAAGCAATTCTGTGCGAGGGGCTCGTTCCTCAGGACCTCGGCTGATATGCGTTTAGTTGGTAGCTGTCGTCGTTCTCGAAGTCGTAGGAGGCGATATAGACGCGACCGTTCACGACGATGGCACTGCCCGTGAACTCTCGCACGCCCACCGTCTCCACACTTCCCAGCTCTGCGCCGGTGGAGCTGTTGTATGCCACCAGGCTGCTGATCTCCGGGAAGTCCACATAGACGACGCCGTTGGCGACCGTTGGCGGATAGAGCCGGCCCAGGAAATCGGGCTGGGACCAGACCGTTTTCCCGGTCGCGGCATCGAGCGCGAATGTCCCGGGGTAGTTCCCGAGCGCGGTGATGTAGACGATCCCGCCGGCGACGGCCGGGGCGCTGATTGAGGACCCGATCCTGCTGGAGTGCCAGAGGATTTTCCCGGTGGCTGCCGACAGACCGTAGACGGCGCACCCGCTCACGAAGAGGTCCGATCCCGAGACCGTTACCGCCGACTTGCCGCAGCTGTCGATGTACCGCGTCCAGACCACGGCGCCGGTATGCGCATTGAGCTTGGAGACGTCACCGGTTTCCGGCGATCCGATGAACAGCCAGTTGCCGTCGGCGCTGACCGCAGGCGTATCGAGGTCGGGCCCACCGCCCGAGCCGCACCGGAGACACATGTGCCACAGGACCGCATCCGTTGCGGCGTTGATGGCGACCACGATTCCGTCCTGACCGCCGGCATAGACGACACCGTCCGCGGTCGACGGTGGCGACGTGTACAGGTCGCCAATGACGCAGGCGATTGGCGCGCCCGTGCTACTCAACGCGGCCGTTCCTGGGTCATCGAGGCCAACCCATACCTTGCCTTTGGCAAAGGCGGGCGCAGTGGTCTCCTCACCACTGTTGCACGCGTTCCTGGTCCACTCAACGGCTCCGGTCTCGGCGTTGATCGCCTGGACGTCGCCGTCGATGGAATCCGAGAGATACGCCACGCCGTTGCCGACTACCGGATCGGGTCCGGTGGTGATTGGTGTGCCAAAGACGCGCACAAGGCTGCCGACGTTCGAGCGCGTGATGGTCGTCTCGGAGGGATTGTCGCCGGTGTGCTGGGCGTTGAACCCCTCCTGGGTCCAGTTCGTTCCAGAGTTGGCGGCAAGTGCAGGGGAGCCGGCGGAGGCCCCAATGATGCTCACCACAAGGGCCGCGGTGGCGCCGAACGACAGCGTCAGGTGCTTCATGTACTCCCCTCGAAAATGCGCGTGCTCGGCGCCCGGATGACTTTACTCGGCGCGAGTTGGTGGCCGCCGGTAATCATCGAGTTGGAGCAGATGCACATACGCGTCAAACGAGAAGGCTGACAGGGTGTGAACGGCCTTCTCACTCACGGGAAACCTCCTGCCCCCATTGGTGGGGACAGGAGGTCTTCGCACCCGTTGCCTAAGCCGGGAAGGGTCAGGACGCTACGCTGTACAACCCGTCGTTCGTCACGGTGTCATGCGTGTTGCCGCGCAACTGGATCCACCCGTGACCGCTGTGCCCATTGATGACGTTGTGTCCCTGGCCGCCGATGATGTAGGTCACGCCGGTGGCGCTGCCGTTCAGGTGATCAGCGCCGCTGTTGCCGATCAGGAGCACCGACCCCTTGCCGGCGTTGGTGAGTGTGTCGGCACCGGTGCCCTTCGCGCAGAGCACGATGTCGTTGCCTGAGGTCGACTCATTGGTTCCAGTGGTGCAGCTCTTGAACGAATTCACCTCGGAGGTGACTGCCCACGGGAAGAAGTTCACGTTCTGCGTGATCTTCAATCCCGTTCCGAAGCTCCAGACCGACGGGCCGCTGGCGTTGGACCACCAGTCGTCAGTCGCGTTGACGACATCGTCGCCGGCGCTCGTGTCGTTGAGAACCCCCGCAGCGTTGGTCGAGTTGAGGTTGCTCTTGGTCAGCGTGAACGACACCGGGAAATCACCGGACGTGCCGTCGGAGTCGATGTTGACGGCGGCAGTCGAGGCTCCGTTGAACGTGTCGCCGGTGCCGGTGAAGGTGGCCCCGATCGGCTGACCGGCGTACTGGAACACGCTGAGCCCGGTCTCACCGCCGGTCATGTGCGAGTTGTTGACCACCGTCTTGCCGGAGTTAGCGCAGGCGTTCTCGTAACGGTTGGACATCGTCACGTTGGTGAAGGTTTCGACGATGTTGAACGGCGACGGTGGGGTGTAGTAGCCGGTCGCGTCGTCTCCGAAGTTGTAGATGCCAATGTCGTTATTGCTTGACGTCGAGTTCTTGACCGTGGTCGTGCCCGCGTCGTAGAGCAGGATGCCAACCGACTGCGTGTCCGCGTCTGGATTCGGGCCGCACGCAGGGACGGCAGTCTCATCGCACTCGTTGCCGGTGACGTCGGCGCCGGTGATCGTCGCCTTCGCGCCATCACTGATCTGGATCCCGTTCTGAGCGATGGGCGCGATGCCTGCACCCACGACGGTGACGCCGGTGATGGTCGCCGTCGATCCACCGCCGTCAACGGTGATCCCATTCTTCTGATAGGTCTCGACGGTGTCGCTCGTCAGCGTTGCGTGACCGGCATCCGCAGTCGTCGGGCCGGTCGCCTCGCCGACCTGAATGCCGACACCACCTTGGCATCCTCCAGGGTTCGGGCCGCCGACCCCTTCGATGATGGAGTTGCTCAGCGTGAGGGTCGCGCCGCCGAGCACCGCGATGCCGTAGTAGTTGTCGTTGCAATACGCCTCAACGAATCCACCGTTGATCGTGAACCCGCTGATGCTCACGGCACCGTTCACGCAGATGTCGACCTCGTCCTGGTTGCCCGGCCCGTCGGCATCGCAACTGGTTGATGTGCCGCTGTACGTCCCCGGCCCGTTCACGGTGACGGATCCGTTTGCGACCAGCGAGACTGCCTTGGTGATGACGAGTTGCTCGTCATACGTTCCGGCGCAGACGTTGATCGTCTGCCCCGACACGGCAGCGGTCAGCGCGGAGCTGATCGTCGTGTAGCCGGGGTTGGCGCAACTGGTGTCGGTGCCGGGGACTCCGGTCGCGTTGACCCAGAGAGGCGACGGCGGCGTTAGCGGTGCTGCAGCAACCGACGTTGCTGCGAAGAAGCTCGCGATCACTGCGGAAACAGCAAACGCACCAATGAGACCGAACCTAGTACGCATAGTTGGTATCCCCGTTCCTTACGCCCCCGGCCGATTCCCGGAGGATCGGCACCAAACATGCGCGTTGTGTCTGCCGTTTGTCAACGCACCGCAGGATCCGAAAACCGCCACCTAGACTTAGACAAGTGGCCGCAGTGCGGGGCATCGCCATCGAAGACCAAGCGATTTTGGTTTGCGTCGCCTGAGCTACGCGACCGTTAAGCAGATACCCCGTAGGGGCCGAGCCGCGCAAGACCACACGTCAACGTACGCGGCTACTCGTTGCCCCGCGAGCGAGCTGAGTCATCCTCGCGGTGTGGACTCCGACGTGCGGACATGGATCAAATCTTCCACGTGTACCTTCTGGACGACGTCAGCACTGATTTTGTGATGGTTTCCGCAGGCTTTCCGGCTTTCCAAAGCTGAATTTTGACGTGGGGCCACGGCTCCCTGTTGACGACCACGTGATCGAGTGAGTGCTCCCGCGCAACCAGGACGCGCCTGCCGTGGGTGCGGTGACACTGATGCTGGGTCGTGGTGAGAGCGTCGCCGGCGAAGTCGGATTACCCACGCGGGTCAGCAGGCGGCGCCTGTTGGTAGGAGGGGCTCTGAGGCGCAAGGCCTAACACGGTCTTAATCGACCGCCGGATACGATCTGGTGGCCTTCTGACAAACACCCCCAACCGAGAGACCCCTGGCGCTGGTGGCAGGGGTCTCGTTCTTGTCAGGGAGGACGGATGTGGATTTGGCTAATGCCACATTATCCTTGGCGACGACCGGATCGGGTCCGGTGGTGATTGGTGTGCCGAAGACGCGCACAAGGCTGCCGACGTTCGAGCGCGTGATGGTCGTCTCGGAGGGATTGTCGCCGGTGTGCTGGGCGTTGAACCCCTCCTGGGTCCAGTTCGTTCCAGAGTTGGCGGCAAGTGCAGGGGAGCCAGCGGAGGCCCCAATAATGCTCACCACAAGGGCCGCGGTGGCGCCGAACGACAGCGTCAGGTGCTTCATGTACTCCCCTCGAAAATGCGCGTGCTCGGCGCCCGGATGACTCTACTCGGCGCGAGTTGGTGGCCGCCGGTTGCCTATTGGACGACGCATTCAATAGGTGCGCGCGCCCGAGAGCAAGCACGTCACCGTGACGCCTTGAATCGGCCCCCTTGGTCCCCCACACCGGACTCGGCTCCACCGGGGCGGCCGAGAGCGGGTACCCTTACGCGCCAACGTGTTATCGACGGCCCAGCCGCAACGACCTGCAACCGCGGTATCGCATCCGATGCGCACCGTCGCGCGCTTGGCGATGGCAGCCGCAATCGGACTGACGGCGCTCCTGCTCGGCGTACGCCCGGTTGAGGCGGAGTTGTTCAGCTACAACGTCAGCCCGGCACACGGCCCGGCGTCGGCTCCTTTCGTGGCCTGGATTACAGACACCGGGTCCCGAACCGCGTGCAACGACGGGTGGTGGGGCTACTTCTACATCGATCAACCAGGGGCGACGATCCTCGAATATGACTTCGACGCGCCATTCACCCTGAAGCTCCTCGTGACGGGATTCACGCTCTGCGAGTTGGTCATCTCCCAGAGTGAATTCCCCTCGGCGATGACCGGCCCGTGGGTTATCAGCATGATCGTGACGCCGGCGGCGGGGGCCAAGAGCCAGGAAGCTGCTGGTGACGCCACGTACATGGTCGATGTGCCCCCGACGCCAACTGCCGCACCAACGCCAACACCAACGACGCCGTCGACACCGACGTCCGTGGTCACCCCGCATACGACGTCGTCGCCGGCTCGTACCCGAGCAACCGCGACGCCGTCGTCTTCGACTTGTCCATCAACGCAGCCCGCGGCGACATCGACGGCGTCGCATGCCGTCGGGCCAGTGGCATCGACCGGCGGAGGGAGCGGCGGCGTCCCGGGCTGGCTGTTTGCTGCGCTGGCTGTCCTCGTGGTCGTCGGCGCGAGTGCCTACTACTTCGGCGCGCGCGAACCCGCGCCACGCCCACCGCCGCCCGGCTAGGCCGGTGGTGGCGGCGGTGGTGGCGGCGCCGAAACGCCGCCGCGTCGGCGCCGCGTGCCGACGAACCAAGCCGCTCCGCCGACCACGATCACCGCAAGAACTGCGAAGACGACGAGGAGCCAACCCGGAACGCCGGTCGATGGAGTAGCGGTGGTGCCGAGCGCGGCACCGGACGGCGACGCCGTTGCCGATGCAGAGGAACCAGCTGACGCGCTCGGCGTCGCCAGCGAGGTTGCAGTCGACTGCGACCCCCCACCGCTCGTCCCGGACGTGTACGTGATGATGATCTGGCCTGCACCTCTACTCGCCCCGGTGACCACAGAGGTGCCAAAGTCGCCACCGCCACCGCCACCGCCACCACCGCCGGCGGACTCGGTCGCAACACCCGACGCGCTGCCGAATCCACCGCCGCCACCGCCGCCGCCGCCGTATTCGCCACCACCGCCGCCGCCGCCCCCGCCGCTGTGCGGCGTCTGAGTTCCAGCAGTGGCGCCATCCCCACCGACGCCGCCAACTCCGATGCCGTTCTTGTCACCGTTGGACCCAGCGTCGCCGCTGCTGCATTTGTTGTCAGGTGCGCACTCCGTCGGGCTGCATGAACCAGCCTTGCCACCGACGCCGTCTCCCGACGCGCTGCCGGTTCCGCCACCGCCGCCGTTACAAATGGCGTCACTGACGCCGTTATCACCGGCCCCTCCATCGGTGCCGCCCGCTCCCCCTGCTGCCTGAATGTAGGTGCCGTCGCCGAACGCGCCGGCGCCGCCTCCGCCTCCGGCAACGATCTTGCGGTCGTAGACGGTGAAGGCGCCGGTCCGTACATCCGAGGCGCCGCCGCCCCCGCCTCCAAAATCGCCCGTTGACGGGTTGGAGCCACCATCGCTACCGCCGTTGAAGCCTCCGATGCCGACCTCTCCCGCACCCCCGACGTTCACCTGAAGCGTCTCTCCCGGTGTCACCGTCAGCGTTGCCGTCGCCTCGTCCCCCAATCCGCCTGCGACAGTCATTCCCCCGTACGAGCTGCTCCCACCCTCACCGCCGAAAGCGTCCACGCCGATGGAGGTCACGCCCGCGGGCACCTTGAAGGTTTGCGCAACGCCCGTCCAAGTGAACTTCTTGATCGAGAGACCGGCGGCGCCCGACGGAACGGGCCGCGCGATGGCCAGCACGATCGCCACCGTGGACACGATCAACAACGCCGTCCTACGTCGAAACGCCGACCGCGCGCGCGTGCTCAACCAGCTCATGGTTGTCTCCCAACTTCCCAGCGTGCGCGGCGACTATAGCAAGCGGTCCTGCGCTTCGTTAGGGACGGCTAATACAACAGAGGACATGACTTGGCGACGGCATGGCAGCCCACCGCGTCGTCAACGGATTGCCACCACGTCCCCCGGATGTGACTGCCACCCGGCCCTCATGAGAAGGTCGCTATCGCCCCGGTCCAGACCACGGAGGCCGACAGGGTGCCCGCATAGCTCTGGGCGCCGGAACCACTCAGGAGCAGGTAGGCGGTCTGCTCGCCGGAGAGCGAGCCGCTCACTGAGGATTGCTCGAGCGGCAGCGATGTGTAGCCCGCTGTAGCGGCGGTGAGCTTGGGGTTGCTGTTCCACCCCAGACACGCAACTGCGATCTCCGGGCTCTGGGTGTTGTTGGCCGTTCCGGTGCTCGCCGCCGTGCCGGTGGCCGAGTTGGTCGCCGTCGCGTCGATCGGTGTCGCGTTTGCACCGGTGATGTCGAGCACGGACATGGACACTGAGGACGCGGTGGGCAGGGTTACAGCGACCGAGGTCGCTCCACCCCGCGAGTTCGGAGCATCCCAGACCTCCTCGTCAGTCTGGCTTCCCCGGGTGACCGATGTGACCCTGCTGAACGTGTCCCCAGCACTGTCGGAGACCGACCCCACCTTGGTGAGCGCGTTGACGTTGCGGATCAGCACGGTGACCACCACCAGATCCCCGGTTGAAGTCGGCGTGGTCGTGACGGCGGTGATCGAGGTCGTTGTGGTGGCGGTGGTTTTCCCGAACGATTGGCTGAGCTCGGGCGTCCCCGGCGCTGGTGTCGGGGTGGGAGTTGGCGTTGGAGTTGGGCGGGGTTGGGGTCGGCGTTGGGGTCGGCGTCGGTGTGGGTGTCGGGGTCGGGGTCGGCGTCGGCGTCGGCGTCGGCGTCGGC
Source organism: Candidatus Dormiibacterota bacterium (assembly GCA_963791435.1). Lineage (GTDB taxonomy): Bacteria > Chloroflexota > Dormibacteria > Aeolococcales > Aeolococcaceae > Palsa-851. The sequence continues at coordinate 1,408,173 of CAWBSL010000001.1, read as the reverse complement.
GAAGTAGCCGGCGATGGGAGGACAACCACGTCCTGCGCAGTCCCCGAGATCTGGGTCACCCCCTGGCCCTCCAGGACATCCACGGGAGTCAGCACGGCGCTCTGCTTCGTTCCGTTGCCGACCTGACCGCTGTTGTCCCAACCCCACGCCCAGACATTGCCATTGCTGTCGACGGCGTAGCCGGTGGCGCCGCTCATGGCGATCTTTTGATAGGTCACGCCGGTTGGCGGTGAGACCCTGATGGGGAGCGGCTGATTGGTAGAACCGCCGTCGCCGAGCTGGCCATAGGTGTCGCTCCCGCAGGCCCAGAACGTGCCGTCGGCCAGCCCGAAGAAAAGCGACCCATTGCTTGGGAGACTTCCTCCAGCCGCCACTTGGATCGCCTCGGAGGAGTTGGTGACCGGCACCGGTGCGGGCACATCGGAGTAGGGGACGAACTGTGGAGCCGTTGCACAACTCGTCTTCGGCGTTGCCGCCCCACGCGTACACGGCGCCGCTTTCGGTGAGCGCGTAGGCGTCCTGCGATGAGGAGTAGAGGCCGACGACGGTCTGACCCGTCAGCCCGGTCACCGCCACCGGCCCGGTGGCGGACTTCGTGTTGCCGTCACCCAACTCTCCGAGGGAGTTGCCTCCGCAGGCGTAGAGCGTCCCCCCGGCGTCATAGAGCGCATGGCCGCTGGCTGAGGAGATGAGGGTCACGTTGCTGATCGGCGAGGGCAACTCGACCGGCGTCAGATACTGCGTCGCGCCGGTCATGCAGTCGACCCCGTTGACGTTTTCTCCCCAGGCCCAGACGTTGCCGCTGCTGTCGACCGCCAGCGCTCCGGCGTTGGGCATGACGTCGGTGGGCAGGCTGGCGATGGTGATGCCGAGTGGGAAGTCCACCAGAACCGGGGTGGAGGAGTTAGTCGTACCGCCGTCGCCGAGCTGGCCGGCCGTGCCGGTGCCCCAGGCGTAGACCGCACCCGTCGAGGTGAGCGCGTATTGCGTGGTGTTCGACGAGCCGACTTGAATCACGGCGCCCGGGATGGACATGACGGTCGGAGCGAGGGGCGACCCGGCGAAGCAGCAGCCCCAGTAGTACACGCTGGCGACCACCGGGGACGCGGTGACGGCCAGAATGGGGACGAGGAGGACCACCGAGGCCCCTGCCACCAACAGCATTCGAAGACGTGTGACCGTGGCGGTTATCGCCGGACGACGCTTCATATCCCTTCTCCTGTGACTCGCCCAGACGCTTGGTGGCGCGATGGTACGGCACGCCTCGGCGGAATGTGTGGCCGCGCCCGTCACGTCGGGCTTGACGCAGGGCTTCCGGACAGGTTCTCAGGCGAGCTGAGCTTGACCGCGGACACCGAGTCCACCTCCTGGTCGCCAACAAGAACATCCGCGTGATCCGTGAGGACGGATCCCTCATCCGCGAACTCGTCCTCGACCCAACTCGCGACTACCAGCCCCTCGGTACCAAGAGCGGCCCGAAGCCTAGAGTTGTCAACGATGTCGTGAGACATGTGTCAACGATGTCCTGAGACATGACATTGGCTGGGGAGAGAGGATTCGAACCTCTGATTGGCTGATGCTAGATCATCCGTTCTACGCGCATCCGCTTTATGTCACATTTCTGAATACAAAAAACGGCTTGACGCATCACCCCCGATGATGAACATCCACTAATTCCGTGGCCCGTAGATCGCGCAACTTCGCTCGGAATCAGCGTGTGATGAGACAAATGTAGCCGCTGCTATGCGAACGACTTGAGTTTTCCCTGCGCCGCGCTCACCGACGAAGTGGGTCTCGATCCTTTCCTACCTCGCGTCTAGGCATCGATGATGTGCTGCGTTGCAGCTTGGTGCGCTGTTTCCGAGCGACGCAATCGCATCCTTGCATCCACGTCCAGCCCGGCTTCTCCACGGCGGAGCGAGCCCTCGGTTGTGGGTCGTGCCAAGGTCGGTACGTTTGCGGTCCGGCAGCCACCGTGCGCAATTGTCACTGTCGGCCACGGGTTCATTGGTCCGGCACCTCCACTCGAGCCGTGCGGCCCGTCCCGTGATGGGGACCAGCCACCAGCGGATGCGCGCCTAACTCGCACGTTGACCCCGCAACTTCCCCTCCACCCCGGGCACCACCGAGGCGTGGTCAGGCGATGTTCAGCACGCTCTGCCGCGGCCGAATGACCATGGTGTATGACGACCTTCGGCACTGGTCGCGGCGGGTGCGCTGGGACGATGCTGGGCGCATGGATCACGATCACACGTTCGTCATGCTTGACCCCACGACCGATCAGGTTCTCGCGGAATGCCACGGTCCGGATGCGAGCGGCCGGTGTCCGATGGGCGACCGCCCCCCTTACATCTGTGCGGGGCTGCATGTCATCGCCAGCGGAGACAACTCGGGGTACGGGTCCTTCACGGTGACGAAGATGGAGCCTGGGCGATGCCCAGTCGCCGTCAACGAGCCTCGCTCGACGACCAATACGGAAAGCTTGAGGCCGACTCGATGAGCAGGTTCGCCCCAACCGCGACCGCTCGAAGGAGAGATATGAGTTCCGGACGCAATCCAGGTCAGTAAGGTTCACCAGCCGCGGCTCGAGACCCTCACGCGAGAGGAGTGCTTTCAACTCTTACGCGGAGCGGTCGTCGGCCGCATCGCCTATGTCGCAGACGGCATGGCGACCATCATTCCAGTCAACTTCGCCCTTTTCGACGGTGACATCGTGTTCTGCACGGCGAACGGGAGCACGCTCAGCTGGCTGAGCATGCGCGGGCGTTTAGCCTTTGAGGCTGATGAAAGCAGGCCGGCCGATCATGAAGGCTGGAGCGTGCTCATCCGAGGCGTCGCTCGTGAAGTCACCAATCCTGACGAGCTCGCGGTCCTCCGTCGTGGCCACCTGCGTTCCTGGTTGCGGTCGCCGGACGAGCACTGGGTGCGGATCAGCATCGACGCGATGTCAGGCCGAGCACTCCGTGGTGCCCCAGCCACCGGCTGAAGCAGGCGAGCGTGATGCCGCAGGGGCGATGAGGATACGGACCCGCCCCGCCTCATGCCTACATGGTCAGGGCACGGCGTTAGCAGTACGCGACGGCAGAGAGCTCCTTCCAGGCTGCCTCGAGCGCCGAGAGGTTCTCGCAACCGAGCACCAACCGAGTATCCGTCGCAAGGTACGCCGTGGTCAGGTTATGCCCGCATCGGCGAGGCGACGCGTGACCTTTCCCAGCATCCCAGGGTGATTCTCGACGCGCTCGATCAATCACCTCCCCCTCGTGGGCGATCTGGTAGCCGACCTGGGTGATGGCGCGGCTCGTCGCGGCCTTGTCGGTGGTCAGCAGGTGGAAAAAGACACGTCCATCCTGCTCGACGGCGCGAAGGCCCTCGATGTTGATCTTCCTCGCGGCGAAGCTCTTCCTCGAGAGTCGCAAGACTGCCCTTGGTGCGCGGTACGACGATGGTGAAGTCATATGCGTGCATGACGGTCCTCCTGTTTCGGGCGCGAGTCTCTCGAGGTGCCCACGACCCCACCGTGCGCGTGCTGTCACACGAAACGCAAGCGGTTCCAACCGAGCACAATCGTCAGGCAACCCATCTCGAGTCGAGATGTGACATTTGGCCCTCTAGCGGATGTCACTCGCCTCTGCTCGTGTCGACACCAATGCGCCCATGCTGGCGCGACGCACAAGGAGAACAAATGGAGACCACAACACGCATATCCGGTCGCCGATGCGACGCTGCCACGCTTGATCCACGACGGGCAGGATGCCCGAGCACTGGACTACGATGATCGCACTATGGCCGTCGTCGAGCCGACCGGCGGCGAATCAGTGACCTCGCTACTCTTCTCCGGAAAGGTGGCCATTGTCACCGGGGGCACCCGCGGCATCGGAGCTGCGATCACGCGAGAACTCACTCGCCACGGCGCGCACGTGGCTGCGGGATACAACCGAGACGCAGATTCCGCGGCCGCGTTACGGGACGAACTCTCCGCACTCGGGAGTTCGATCTCCGTGCATCAGGGCAACGTGGGAGACACCGCCGACTGCACCCGGGTGGTCGGCGAAGTCTTGACGGGCTACGGTCAGATTGACTTCCTCGTCAATAACGCCGGTATCACGGTTGACAAGACCGTTCGAAAGATGTCCGTGGAGGACTGGCATGCGGTGATGCGGATCAATATCTCGGGCGCCTTCTACATGATGAAGGCGGTTCTCGACCACATGCTCGAGCGCGGTAGCGGGCGGATCGTCAACCTGAGTTCGGTGATCGGCCAGACTGGGAACATCGGACAAGCCAATTACGCCGCCTCGAAGGCGGCGCTCTACGGACTTACGCAAAGCCTCGCGCTGGAAACCGCTCGCAAAGGGATCACCGTCAATTGCGTGGCTCCAGGATTCATCGAGACCGAGATGGTTGCCAAGATCCCTCAGCCGATTCTCGACGGCATCATCGAGAAGGTACCCATCCGGCGACTGGGTCGCCCAGACGAGGTGGCGCGCGTGGTTCGATTCCTCCTCGAGGAGGAATCGTCATACATCACCGGGGCGATGTACGCCGTGAACGGCGGCCTCTTCATGTGATCGGCTTGTGAGCAACGAGATGGGCGAGGACACGGCCTATGAGGTGCTGCTCGCCAAGGTGGACCAGAGCGACTTCGGAGGAGCCCTGCGCAGCGTGTTCGTCGATGACGCGATGCGTCACCCGCTGCACCTCGCCAAGGCCGGTCTGGATCTCTCGGCCGGGCAGGCCGCAGTAGCGGCGCGTGCAGCCCGGCGTGCATTTGGCGGGGGAAAGGCTGACCCGATTGCTCCGGGCGACAATCGGTTTACTGACCGGACATGGCAAGCGAACCCAGCCTTCCGGACGCTGGCCGATAGTTATCTGACTACGGTGCACTGGATGCAGCAGCTGGTGGATACGTCACACGCTCCCGCCGCCCAACGTGAGAAGGCTCGGTTCGCACTCAATCTCATGCTCGATGCGCTCGCTCCGACCAATGTGCCGTGGATGAATCCCGCGGTCCTGAAGGAGACATTCGAGACGGGTGGTCAGAGCCTCATCGCGGGCGCGAGCAACTTCGTCGACGACCTGCTGCACAACGGCGGGCGACCTCGACAGGTCGACACAGCGTCATTCAGCCTCGGCAAGAACCTCGCGGCGACACCTGGGCGCGTGGTGATGCGCAACTCGTTGATCGAGTTGCTCATGTACGAGCCACAAACCGATCTGGTGCACGCGCAACCGATCCTGTGCAGTCCGCCATGGATCAACAAGTACTACATCATGGATCTAGCGCCCGGCCGATCCTTCATCGAGTACGCGGTGCAGCACGGTTTCACCGTGTTCTGTATCAGCTATCGCAACCCCGACGCGTCGATGCGGGGAGTGAGTTGGGACGATTATCTCCAGCTAGGCCTGATGGCGGCGCTGGATCGGGCCAGCGAGCTCACGCGCTCGCCGGTCGTAAATATCGTCGGTTTGTGTCTCGGCGGAACGATGTCGACGATCGGCCTGGCGCACCTTGCCGCCAAGGGCGAGAGCGAACGAGTTGGCTGGATGACCGTCACCAACACGCTGGTCGACTTCAGCATCCCCGGCAATCTCGGCGTCTTCGCCGACCGCAAGAGCGTGACGCGCCTCGAACAGAACATGAAGCAGCGTGGCTATCTCGAAGCGTCCGCGATGGCGCAGACGTTCGACTGGCTGCGCGGCAACGACCTGGTCTGGAATTACGTCATCAGCAACTGGTACATGGGCAAGACCCCACCCGCGTTCGACCTCCTTGCCTGGAATGGGGACAGCACAAACATGCCGGCGGCCATGCATACGCAATACCTTCGAGCCTGCTACGTCGACAACCTGCTGATTCGCCCAGGCGCGTTTCGGATCGCAGGCACTCCGATCGATCTCAGGAAAATCAAGCAGCCGATGTACGTGCTCGGCGCCGAGAACGACCACATCGCCCCCTGGAAGGGATCGTATCTGACCACCCAACACGTCGGCGGCGAGGTCCGCTACACGCTGACGTCGAGCGGACACGTTGCGGGCATCGTCAATCCGCCCGGTAACCCGAAGGCGGCGTTCTGGACTCGCCCGAGCGTGGATCGCGGTGTCGACGCCGACGCGTGGCGCGAGGGAGCGGAACGCGTGAGCGGGAGTTGGTGGGACGACTGGGTCGCGTGGGCGGCGGAACGGTCGGGGGAACTCGTCGCGCCGCCGCGAGTCCCGCACGGCGATCCAGCGCCCGGGAGCTACGCCAAGGGCGAGGAGGCTCGACCCTACAAAGCGACATCCTCGGCGCGCCGGCCTAAGCGCGCTCGAAACGGCGCAGCGGCGCAGCGTTCCTGACCGGCGGTCCTCAGCGGGACTTCGGCTTCGCTCTGGCCGGCGCTGCTCTGCGCGGCACCGCTTTGGCGGCCGCCTTGCGAGGCGGGCGCGACGGTGTCGCGCGATCCGCTGGCGACTGCTGGGTTGCGGTCAAGCCTCGGTACACCTGGATCAACGCCTGCTTGGCTTCCTGGGTGAGCCGAGCGTCCACTCGGATAGCGTCCTCGACAGTCAAGATGGGCCGTTCCAGCGAGTCGTCGAGCAGGCCGGCCTCCCGATACAGGGTCTCTGCGGACATGTCGAGCGCGTCCGCGATGCCCTTGAGCACCTGGGCTGACGGCGTGTACACACCCCGTTCGATCTGGCTGAGGTAAGGATTCGACACCTTGGCCAGCCCCGCGAGCTGGCGCATCGAGAGTGACATCAGTTCTCGCTGCGTGCGGATGAAGTCTCCGACTGACTTGAACGGTGGCGTGGGCTCGGGCATAAGCCCATCCTAGCGCTTGGGGAGCCAAGCTGATGCAGGGTTGACATAAGCAGCGCCTGCTTGGTACACTAAGCACCGATAGCAACCGCATTCACACCAGCCTTCAAAGGAGACACCATGGCCGACTATCAAAGCTATGTGACCGACCTGCAGAAGCAGTTCCTGACCGCCATCCAGAAGGTGGGCGAGGTTCAGGCGAAGCTCTACGAGGCAGTTCGCGACATGCCGGCGACTCTCGAGAGTGGCCAGCTGACTCCCGCCGAGATAGTGGAGAAGTCGTTCGACTTCGCGACCCAGATGCTCGACACCCAGCGCGACATGACCCTTCGGCTCATCAACGCCGCTGGTGGAACAGCGACCAAGACCCGGACTGCCAAGCAAGCTGCATAACCCATCGATACGGGTCGGGGCAACCCGACTCGTATCCGATCCAATGTCTACGAGGTAAAACGCTATGACCGTACACGCTCGACTACCGCACCACCACTGCTGCTATTGCGGAAGGCCTTGACCGATCCACAGAGATCGCGTTTGCGACCACCGAGGTTGTCAAGAGCATCACGTCTGTTCTGGTTCCGCTCAGCGTCTTCATGCTCCCCAACTCTGAGACGCTGATTCCCGCGATCGACAAGGTGGTCGACCGCAACTTCGGCATCGTGCTCAACGTCATCGAGTGGCAGCACGAGTTCGGGACTGCGGCTCTCGGTCGCTTGGGATCCTTCGGTTCAAACTAAGCGATCCGGGCGGGAGCGCCAGCGAAGAGCTGCGCGCTCCCTGGATCACGCGGCGTAGTTTCCCTTATATCGAGGCTGCCGCCGTTTCATCCTCCATTTCGGTTCGCAGCGCGTCATTACGGCGCACCGTCGTGGTGTTGTCATCCTTCGCACGCTCGCCGCGATTTTACCAGGTGCCTGCGTTGGATAAGGACCGATGATGGCTACCGCTATGGCAGGACGCGCAGTCGAACCTCGGCGTAGAGTGAGCGGCATGGAAGAGGCTGTCATCGTCAGTGCGGTGCGGACTCCTGTCGGCACGTTCGGCGGCGCCTTCACCGAGGTGCCGGCGACCAGACTGGGATCGATCGCGATCGAGGAGGCCCTCCGCCGCGCGGGCGTGGATTCGGTCGATGAGGTGCTCATGGGCAACGTGCTGCAAGCAGGGCTCGGTCAGAACACCGCGCGTCAATCGGCAATCGGCGCCGGACTTTCAGAGAACGTTCCGGCGACGACCATCAACAAGGTCTGCGGCAGCGGCCTGAAGACCGTGGCGCTCGCCGCGCAGGCTATCCGCGCAGGCGACGCTGAATGCCTTATGGCCGGCGGCATGGAGAACATGTCGCGCGCGCCGTATCTCATGGAGAACGGCCGGTACGGCTACCGGCTCGGTCAACGGTCAGCTGGTGGACGAGATGATCCGTGACGGACTCTGGTGCGCATTCGACGACTGCCACATGGGGAACACTGCCGAGAACATCGCTCGAGAGTTCGAGGTGAGTCGCGAGGACCAGGACTCGTTTGCCGCAGGGTCGCAACAGAAAGCCGAGGCTGCCATCAAGAGCGGCCGCTTCAAGGACGAGATCGTCCCTGTGCCCGTGCAGCGCAGAAAGGAGACTGTGCTTGTCGACACCGACGAGCATCCCCGTCCAGGAACGACCGCGGAGACGCTTGCCGCACTGCGAGCCGCTTTTGCCAAGGACGGCACCGTCACCGCCGGAAATGCGAGCGGCATCAACGATGGCGCCGCCGCGGTCGTCGTCATGTCCGCATCTCGCGCGAAGGCTGAGAACCGCGTTCCCCTGGCTCGGATTCGCAGCTATTCGAGTGCCGGCGTTGCACCCCGCATCATGGGAATGGGACCCTGTACCCGCGGTGCGCTCCGCACTCCAGAAGGCTGGAGTCGAACTCCGCGATATCGACCTCTTCGAGCTCAACGAAGCCTTTGCCGCACAGGCGGTCGCCGTCGGTCGCGAGCTCGCCGTCCCTGAGGACCGCCTCAATGTCAACGGCGGCGCGATCGCCATCGGACATCCCATCGGCGCCAGCGGGACACGCCTCCTCGTCACGCTGCTCTTCGAGATGGCCAAGCGCGACGTCAACCTCGGTGTCGCCGCGCTCTGCATCGGTGGCGGGCAGGGGATCGCGATGGTCCTGGAGCGAAGCTAGCCCACGTTGCTCACTGCGCTACAACGGCAGAGGTGAGTGACGGTGATAACTCCTGACGGGTTAGCTCCCTGTCGAGGGCCTACCGATCGAGGCTGGAAAGGTCCCCTGCAACGCACCGACATGGACAAGGTCAGCGCCGTCTGATTTGGTTTCGCTATCCAGCGCTCGGGCCGCGGAGGTCAGCGCTTGAGAACGTCCAACCAAACCGACCACAGGCTGTGCTACCGGCCGAGCGGGAAGCGCGCGCAACATGCGCCGGGAGACCTCCTCGACCGAGCCGATGCCCTCGATCTCCGCGACCAGCCCTTGCTTGCGGTAGTGGTCGAGCACCGGCAAGGTGTTCTCCAGGTAGACCGCAATACGGCGCTGGGCGGTCTCGGGCCGGTCGTCCGCGCGCACGATCAGGTCCCTGCCGTCCGCCTCGCAGGCCAACGGTCGGGGTTGGTCAGGCCCGAACCCGTAGCTTCGTCCGCAGCCCGGGCAGGTCAGCCTGGTCGTGATGCGCCGGATCAGCTCAGCCTCGGGCACGTTCAGGTATAAGACGCGGTCGAAGCCAGTCGCCATCGACGCCGCTAGCGCATCGAGCGCTCGGGCTTGCGGCACTGTGCGAGGGAAGCCGTCGAGCAGGAATCCGTCCCGGCGGTCGCTCCCCCGAAGGCGTTCCCTGATGATGTCGATCATCAGCTCGTCCGGAACCAATTCGCCACGCTGCATGTAGGCTTGGGCGCGCAGTCCCAACTCGGTCCGCTCGGCCAGCTCGGCGCGCAGGATGTTCCCCGTCGCGATCGAGGGAATGTCGAGGCGCGCGGCTAAAAGGTCCGCCTGCGTCCCCTTACCACTGGCCGGCGCCCCGAGGAGCAGCAGATTCAGCCGTGGCCTGTCTCCGCGGACGAACGGTAGTGCTCGCCTCATCGGCCAGTCGCATGCTAGTGGCACCAACACCCGTATTGGGGAGTCCAGGCGCCTGGGGGCTTCGACGACCAACGGGGTTCGGTGTGGTCGTTCCTCGACGACGATTGCCGGCTTGAACCAATGCATGACGGCGGCTTTGCATCGGGCGACTCCTCGCGAATCTGTTGGCTTCGGCCCGGCTTGTACGGATCCAGTAAGCGCTTATGGCCCCGACCGGACCAGGGCCGTTGGTCACGTGACGTGGCGGCGAAGGTCCCGCAGTTTGCGGCGGTTCCAAGTTCGGCCGTCGCCGCGTGCGATGCCGCTCGTCACGCCGGAGACGCCGGCACTCCGCGCGGGTCAGCCGCTCGATGAGGTGCTCAGTGCGGTATTGACTAATGATCCTGACCGCGGAATCCGAGCGCAACTTCAGCGCCATTCCAGCGCGAGCGAAGGTGGTACGCAGATGCCGAGGCCGACTCGCCACGTTGCCATGACACGAGTTCGTGACTGTTTGACCCGAGCGCATGATCACGCCCGCTGCAACAGGATTATCGTCGTGCCATGGACATCGATCCGGGTTCGGACGGCTGTCTGTTGTTAGGCGAGAAACTCGCTTGTGACGGGACCATGGGGTTCGACTCGACTGATCCGCTGGGCGCTCGTCCTTTTCAGTATGGCCATTGATGCGCTGCTGATCGCCCGCGGCACCGCCAGGAGATCAGCCTGGAGCTCTGTGCTGGCCGTACGTCCACCGCGGTGAGCGCCACCGCTGATCAGATGAACGGCTCGCCAGCGAATCTCACGGCCCGATCGCCGGAGGCCTCCTGCCTGCAGCGGGGTGATACGGCCTGCTCCGTAGAATCGTCTCGGCGTGCGTGTCCTTGACCTCGTCGTGCTGGCGCTGTGGATCCTCTTCTGGCTCTACTGGTTCGCATCGGCAGTTGGGGTCAAGAGCAGCAGATCGCCATCGAATCTGCACAGGGGGGTCGGTCTTAGGGTCGTCGCCGTTCTCCTCCTCCTGATCCTGTTTCGCACCAAGGTCATCACAGAGAACTCGTTCGGCGCCATCGTCACTCCGATTGCCCAGGGCGTCGGTTTCAGTCTCTTTGTTCTAGGGTTGGCGCTGGCGGTGTGGGCTAGGATATTCCTCGGGCGGAACTGGGGAACGCCGATGTCCGAGAAGATTGATGCGACGCTCGTGACCACGGGCCCGTACCGATACATACGGCACCCGATTTATTCCGGAATCATTCTTGCCATGGTGGGCACTGCGTTGGCGGTCACCATCTACTGGCTAGTCGCGGTAGCGGTGCTGGGGACCTACTTCGTGTACAGCGCCAGCGTGGAGGAGCGGATCATGGTCCGACTCTTCCCTGCGACGTATCCAGCGTACAAGAAGTCCACTCACATGCTGATCCCTTTTATTCTGTAGTCCCTCACCAGCTCGCGGCTAGCGCAGTGCTCGCCCGCCCGTCCGAGCTGCACTCGAGACACGATGACTCAATGGCGTGTTCTCCGCGACAAGCGACGTGATCATTGGCAAACCAACGTGCTCTCACCAGATCACCGAAGGGGTTGGGCCAACGCTTGAAAGAGCCGACCTTTGCGCCACGGATTGAAGGCGTCGTTGCGCAGGACGTCGCTTGACCGGATGAGCTAATGCCACATCAGCCGCCCTGCGCGCGACGCATATTTCGCCCTCTCGAATTCTTTGGCGTCCATCGACTCATGACGCCCGATAATGCTCATCGACTATGCCGCGATGTCATCGAGCCGCGGCTTCGCGGCGTGATAACAAGTTTGCTGCTGTGCGCAGAATTGGTTAGCCGAGCCGTAACGTTCAACCATGCCATCTGCGCCTCGCCTGATTCGCCTCACACGGAATGGCACATGTGATCAGTGCCGTCGCGGGGTCGTTAGCGGTGAGATGGCTTGGTGGACGAGGGGCAAGCCGACGGTAACCTGTTTTGGGTGCCTCCCTGCCGCGGGCGAGCACAGACCCCAGATCGCTGGCACGCTCGGACCGGCGCCTTCGGACGTACCGCGCGATCATGCCCTGGCAGCCCTAGTTGGCGCTTCCAATCGCCGGAGCGATAGTGGTGACGACATCGACCTCGGTACCGCTGGTGGATCCGCGATGGGCGAATACCAACGGCGTCATAGGGATCGCGAGGAGCGGATTCGCGAGCGATGGGGCCGGCTTGCGGGTCTCGTCCTTGCACTGTCGGAGGACCCTCAATCCACGCGGGCCTGGAAGCGTGGCTCAATCGGCGAGACCAAGGTCGCCAAAACGATGGCCATGCTCGACCGCGACGACATCGTTGTACTCCACGACCGAGGGGTTCCTGGTACCCGCGGAAACATCGACCACCTCGTGATATGCCCTGCAGGTGTTCTCGTTGTCGACACCAAGCGATACGGGGGTCAGGTCCATACGAAGGATGCCGGTAGGCTATTCGGTCGCCGAGATCTGCGCCTGTTTGTTGGGCGGCGAGATTGCACCCGCCTCGCGGCGGCGATGGAGTGGCAGGTGGCGGCGGTTCGGGCGGCAATTGAGGGAAATCCAACACCGGTGCGGCCCGTCCTCTGCTTCATCGATGCGGAATGGCCCCTGTTTGGGGGGCCAAGGGAGTTCCAGGGGGTACTCATCGAGTCCGATCGATCACTCCGGCGTCGTGCGACCGAAGCTGGCCAGCTGGACTTTGACGGGGTCCGCCACATGGCCATGATCTTGGCCCACCGCCTCCCCACATTCGCATAAGTCCAGAAATGCGGCTGCGGTAAATTTAGGGATGCCCTGAGCTTCCGAACGGCTTTAGTGTCGACTTTCGCGTCTCGCAGGAATCTGTCTGATGCTCCGACGGCGATCGACTAAGCATCTGGAGAATCGTCGGCATCGACTAATACGAAATTAGTCGACGGTCGTCAGGGCGCACGCCGCGATCGGATATGGCAGCGGCAGCGATCCGTCGAGCTGACGTGCGCAGGTCCACCAACCCTGGCCCAGGGCCGGCGATCGGCGTCGGATGAACACCGATGGCCGCTACGGTCGATGTATTTGCCACGGGCACCGACGTCAAGCCAATCGAATGTCTGCATCAGCGCGACTCGAGTACGTCGTTTCTGAATCAACTCATCAAGTTCCAATCGCCCGCAGCTCGGCAAGACTTGCGGCATCAAGGCGATCTAGAACGTCGATGGCTCGAGCGTTTTCAGCGACCTGCTCGGGGGTTGTAGCGCCGAAGAGCACCGTCGCCACCCGTACATTGGCCATCGCGAATGCGATCGCGAGCATGGCGGGCGTCGAGTCGAGCTTGGCCGCGAGTGTGCGCAGATCATCGGCGGCCTGCAGTAACGGCTGCAGTTCTGGATCGGCGAGCTCGTCGGCCATGCGGCCAGACGCGAGACGCTCTGCGTACTTGCCGGTGAGAACGCCTCCGTTAAGGACGAAGGAGGCGACAACAGCCGCACCTGAGTGGTCGAGAGCCTGAACCGCAGCCGGAGACTCAACGTAGTCACGGACGCCGAGGTTGTAGGGCAGCTGTGCGGCACATGGCGGGGGTATCCCCTGTTCCAGGGCAAGTCCAGCTGCCCTCTCGTGATCCGCCGGCGGCCAGTTGCCGGTGCCCCACGCGCGCAGTTTTCCGGATTTGATCAAGGCTCCGATGGAGGTGACGATCGTCTCGATCGGCGGGCCGTCGGGCGTCGTCCAGGAATACGCGAGATCGATGTAGTCAAAGCCCATTCGACCCAGGGAGTTGTCGAGCTCCTGGGCAGGTGACTGATCGGGCCAAAACTCCCACCAGAGCTTGTTGGCGACGACGACCTCGTCGCGCTTCCATCCTGTGGCGCGAAACAGCTCCCCGAACAAGACCTCCGAATATCCAGTCCGGATCGGAGCTTTTCCGCTTTCGTCGTCGTAGCGGGCGTCGTCGAAGAAGGTGATCCCGCGCTCTCGCGCTGCAAGCATGACGCCGATTCCCTGCTCTCGCGGAATCCGCTCGTACGTACGCCACGATCCGAGTGCAAGCGTTGAGACCTCGATACCCGAGGCACCGAGCGGCCGCCGTCGCAAGTGCTCCACAGCTCGGATTCTAAGTGCTACCGGCCGCCAATACCGAGGAAGGTGTCAATTCCAGAAATCTGGAGTGGTCCTTGCCATCTGTCTCGCAAGGCAAGTGCGATGCTCGTCTTGCCCGCGCTGCTGGCACCATTCAGGACGATGCAGACTCCGCCCATCGGCTAGGGCCGCCTCCTCAATTTCTGTGCTCACAACTCTATTCCACGGCCGCACGCCGTGGTCGGCGATCTCGATCCCCGCGCGCTATGACCCGAGTTGTACGAGCTGGAGAGCCTCGTGCTCCTGACCCTTTCGAGCAAGCAGCTCTAGTCTCGGGATCGTGGCGATCCGGGCAGACCAGTTCGCCGCGGGAGGCGACGGTCTCGAGCTGCGTGAAGTGCTCGCAGGCGAGAAAATCCGATCGGTGGGGCTGAGCAGTACGCGACCGTCGACGAAGTGCCTGCAGCAAGTATCCGCCGATCGTGCGACAGCTGGCTGGTAGCGGTGCCGTGATGGTTCAGAGACTAGTTGAGCGCGCCCTCTCGCACATTCCGTACCGCCCCGGTTTCGAGCGGCTGCCTTGATGCCCCGAAAGGGGAGCTACCAAAAGCTGCGGTCCACTGGATAGGGATTCCGATCCCAACGACGTGACGGGAAAGGGAATCTTTCAGCGCCCGCCCCGAGCCGTCCGGTGATGAGCCCCTCAAGTAACTTATCGAGTTAGCGCGTTACGCGGTCACCGGGAGTAGAGAAGGCCGTCCACCCTCGGCTATCCCAAGTCCTCGAGCCCACCGGTCTCGGCGAAGATCAATTCCTCGGCGATATTCGTGACCCGGTCACCGATACGCTCCAGGTAGTGAGCCACGAAGACCAGCCCAGTCGCCCGCGGCGCCAGACTTCCGTCTGCGGTCATCTGATCAACGTACGAGGAGAAGATCTGGCGATATTTCATATCGACCACACTGTCGCGGCGTGCGATGTCTCTCGCCGCCAGGGTGTCGTGTGACTCGAAGGCGGCGAGAATATCTCGCAGCTGATTCTCCGCCTGCTCAGCGAGCGCTCCGAGCGGCTCCGACGACGGGACATCAGGCAACTCCGTCATCGACCTGCCGATTCGTGCGATCGACACGCAGTGGTCGCCCATCCGCTCCAACTCCGAGGCCATGTGGTCGAACCCATGGATGTCGCGGAGGTCGCGGGCGACGGGGGCCTGCGTGAGTATTACGTGGAAGCACGCATCTCGGATCTTGTGATGCTGCTCATTGATGGCAGCATCACCCTCGATCACCGATGTGCAGATATCCGGATTGCGTTCACGGAGCCCCCAGACTGCCCGTTCGATAGCAACCTCAACCTGTTTCGTCAACTCCACGATGGCCGCGCGAATACTGTCCAGTTCCCCCTGAAAGACGGGTCGGTGCGTCACCGGCGTGCCCACCGGAGTTGGCTGGCTCACCCGAATCTCCCCGTGATGTAGTCCTCGGTGCGTTTGTCCACTGGGTCCTTGAACATCTCATCGGTCTTGCCCAGTTCGACCAATTCCCCAGCCCGGCCGTCACCCATGAGCATGAATGCGGTGTAGTCGCTGACCCGCGCCGCCTGTTGGAGATTGTGAGTCACGATGATGATCGTCACCGTGCCACGCAACTCCCGCATCAACTCTTCGATGCGAAGCGTCGAAATAGGATCCAGCGCAGCGCAGGGCTCATCCATGAGGATGACGTCGCTCCCCGCGGCCAGGGTGCGTGCCAGGCACAAGCGCTGCTGTTGTCCTCCGGAGAGCCCGGTGGCTGCGGCTTTGAGACGATCCTTCACCTCGTCCCAAAGCGCCGTCTGTTGGAGGCAGCGCTCCACGGCCTCGTCGAGTGTCCCTTTGCTCTGGCGTCCGTCGAGACGGAGGCTGTACACGACGTTGTCGTAGATGCTCATCGGGAACGGCGCCGGCCGCTGAAAGAGCATGCCCACGCGCCGACGAAGGCTCGCGACATCGACCTCCGGCGCGTAAACGTTTTGGTCGCCGAGCATGACCTTCCCTTCGAGACTGAATGAAGGAATCAGGTCGTTGATCCGGTTGAGGCTTCGCAGCAGCGTCGACTTCCCGCAGCCAGAGGGCCCGATAATCGCAGTGATCTCACCATGCGGCGCCGAGATCGAGACGTCGCGAAGCGCGAGGAACGATCCGTAGTGTGCATTCACATTTCGGGTACTCACGGCAGGATGCTCGACCTGCACGATGCTGGATCGCGCGGGACGCCCCTTCTCGGGCTCGGATTCGTGCAGCCTCCCCAGGATGCTCAACTCACTCGCCATCTCAACCCACCCTACCACTCACATATGCGTCGGTCGCCGCTTGAGCCGGGGACCCAAAAATCTGCTCGGTTGCGCCGAATTCGACCAGCCGCCCGGGCTCGCCGGCGCGTTCAATCGTCATGAAGCCGGTGAATTGCGATACCCGAGTCGCCTGCTGCATGTTGTGCGTCACGATGATGACGGTGTACTGATCGGCGATCTCACGGATGAGCTCTTCGATCTTGAACGTCGCGATCGGATCCAGAGCAGAACACGGCTCATCCATGAGCAGGAGCGCAGGATCCACCGCCACAGCACGCGCAATGCACAGTCGCTGCTGCTGGCCTCCGGAAAGACTCACCGCAGGCTTGTTGAGACGATCCTTCACTTCGTCCCACAGCTGTGCGCGGCGCAGCGCGCTCTCTGCGATGTCGTCCAGCTTTCGGTCTCCGGCGGACCTGGCGAGCCGCACGCCGATGATCGCGTTCTCAAAGATTGATTTGGTCGGAAATGGGTTCGGCCGCTGGAACACCATCCCGATTTCGCTGCGCACCGAGCCCGGATCGATAGCCGGATCGTAAATATTCTGTCCGCTGAACATCACCCGGCCCTCGACGCGCGCACCGGGCACGATCTCATGCATGCGATTCACGCATCGCAACAGCGTGCTCTTACCGCAACCTGACGGGCCGATCAGGGCGGTGACCCGATGGGCCGGGGCGACCAGGTCCACGTCAGCCACGACGTGATGCTTGCCGAACCAGGCATTGAGATTCTCAATCGACAAGCCTTCGATGGCTGTCTCCGCGACGGGGATCGTGCCGTCCACCTTCGCTGTCGCCGGGGCCGGTTCAGTTGCCACGTCAGGCATTCGATGTACGCACTCGGCGGCCGAAGATGCGAGCGACGATGGTGAAGATCAACACGATGGCGATCAGCGTGAGCGCACCTGCCCATGCTCGTCCCTGACCTTCCTGAAATCCCGTGACCGCATTGTCGAAGATCTGGAGTGAGAGGGTTGACATGCGCTTTGCCGGGTTGTACTCGGTGAACAGGTCATTGCCCAGCGCAGTCAGGAGCAGCGGGGCCGTCTCCCCCATCGCGCGAGCGACGGCCAGCATCGATCCGGTGATGATTCCCGGGAGCGCAGTAGGGATACAGACCCGCATCACCGTCTGACTGCGTGTGGCGCCGAGCGCCAGGCTGCCTTCCCGGAGCTCGTTGGGCACCAGGCGCAGCATCTCCTCAGTCGTTCGGGTTATGAGCGGCATCATGACGATTGCGAGCGCTAGAGATCCGGCGAAGCCAGAAAAGCCAAACCGGGTGACCCAGATCGCGTAAATGAATGCGCCGGTGACGATCGTCGGAATCCCGATCAAGACGTCATTGAAGAAACGGATCGTGTCGGCGAATCGCCCTCGCCCGTACTCGACCAGGTAGATGGCGGCGCCGATTCCCAAAGGGATCGCAAGCAACGCTGCGATGCCGACGATGATGAGACTGCCGACGATGCCGTTGTAGAACCCGCCACCAGCGGCGGCTGGATTACCCGGAGGCGTCTGTGTCAGGAAACCAAGGTTCAACGCACCCAGACCCTGGATAGCGACGTAAATGAGGACCCAGGCGAGCACCCCGACCGCTACCACCACGGCCGCGATCAGCAAGCCGACCAGTACCGCACTCTTTGCACGTCGTCGGCGCAACGCCGGACGGTTGCGGAAGCCAGGCGTGCCGACCGCGAGCTGGGTCACAGCGCGACCCCACGGCGCACCACGAGCCGCGCGACAATGTTCACGATCAACGCGACGATCAATAGCCAGAACCCCACGACAAAAAGTGCCGACAGATGAAACGGTTCGGTCGCCTCAGTGAACTCGTTGGCGATGACGCTGGACATCGTCGCACCTTGCGAAAAGATGCTTCCGTTGATGTGCAGCACGGCATTGCCGATCACCATGGTCACTGCGATGGTCTCGCCTAACGCGCGGCCGAGACCGAGTAGCGACGCCCCGACGATGCCCGAGCGCGCCCGCGGTAGTACAGCTATGCGGATCATCTCCCATCGCGTCGCCCCCAGGGCGAGCGCGGCCTCCTTCTCGTTGCGCGGCGTGCTCCGGAAGACCTCACGGCAGACCGCTGCAATGATTGGCAGCACCATGATCGCGAGCACCAGCCCTGCGCTGAAGTACGACACTCCGAAGAATGGACCCTGGAACGCAACACCGATCACCGGCACGGTGCCCAGCGTCGTGGTCAAGAAATCCACCACCGGTTTGATCGCCGGGATAAGCGCGAAGATCCCCCAAAAACCGTAGACGACGCTGGGCACCGCTGCGAGCAGATCCACCAGCCCAGAGAGCGCGCCCTTGATGCGTTGCGGTGCCACCTCCGTGATGACCAGCGCCGCGCCGACAGCAAGCGGGACCGCGATGATCATGCCGATGATCGACGTGAGCATCGTGCCGTAGATGAACTGCACGATCCCATAGGGATTCGGATGCGAGATGTTCGAGAAGGCGTCCGACGGCGCCCATCGCGCACTCGTAATGAACGAGAAAAAGCCGTAATGCTGCATGGCTGGAAGCCCTTCCAGCACCAGGAAGAGGATCATCGCCGCGATCACGACCAGCACGATCCCGCCCATGATCGAAACGCTGGTTCCGAATATCCGGTCAGCCATGCGGGGCCGGCCGCGCTTCAAGAGGGTCGGCGCTACCCGAACGGGAGGGCGGCGATGCCGCCGCCCGCATCGGATGACGGCGGCATCAGAAACCCACCACAGTCAATGTGGTTGCCGGCTCACGGCGAGACCGGGGTTCCGTTGACCGTGATCTTCTTGAGTTGGGCGATACAGAGGGCCTGGAACGTCGGCCCCAGTGGCGTGTAGTTCACTTGGCCCGTGAGGTCCTGGCCCTTGGTGAGAACCCACGAGAAGAAGTTGACGAGTGCCGCTGCCGTCGCGGCCTTGGTCTGGTTCTGGTAGACCAGCGCCCACGTCAGCCCGGTGATCGGATAGGCCTGAGGATTCGACGACAGGTTGACGATGTCGATTCGCAGGTCAGAGGGGTAGCTCGTGATGCCGACGGTTGCATTGGCCGCTGTCTGCTCGCACGGCTCGATGAACTGGCCCGCCTTGTTCTTGACGTCGCCATACGTCTGGTGCTGCGCGATGGCATAGTCGAGTTCGACGTAACCAATGCCACCGGCCGTCTGGCTGACCACGGCGGACACCCCGTCGTTGCCCTTGCCGCCGATCCCGACCGGCCAAGCCACCGTCTTACCGACGCTGGTCGTCTTGCCGCCAAGCGCTGTCACCCAGGCGGAGCTTGTCTGCGTGAGGAAGTCTGTGAAGATGGCCGTTGTTCCCGAACCGTCCGAACGGTGGGCGACCGCGATGGGAGTGTTCGGCAGGGTGACCCCTGGATTCAGGGCCACCAGGGCCGGGTCATTCCACATTGTGATAGCGCCCGAGAAAATCTTGCCGAGGGTGTCGCCGTCGAACTTGAGTCCACTCGCAACGCCGGGAAGGTTGTAGACGACAACGACCGGCGCTTGCACCAGAGGAATCTGCACGATCGGACCCTTGGCCTTGGCGATGTCGGAGTCCGACATGAAGGCATCCGAATCGCCGAAATCGACCGTGTTTGCCTGAATCTGAGCGACGCCGGCGCCCGAGCCCACCGACGAGTAGGCCACCTGTACGCTGTCAGCGGTGGCATATGCCTTGGTCCAGACCGACATCATCGGCGCGACAAAGGTCGATCCCGCTCCACTGAGACTCGTGGCGGCGCCAGCGACTGTGGCAAGGCCGTTGCTGTAGCCCGGGTTCGCTGTCGTCCCCGTGCAGACGGGCGTCGGAGTGGCACTCGGGGCTGCGGTCCCCGGCGAGCTGGCCGAACCGCACGCGGCGAGCACGGAACTCCCGACGAGCAGTGTCAACGCACCTCGCACGCTTGCGCCTCCACGCCAGAATGGGCGCACACGATTCAGCGATGGTTCGATCTCGACCGTCATCTCAGCCCTCAATTCCCCAGTCTTCACCCTGTCGCTTTTGCGACTGCACTCGCCTATCGTGCCGATCGGGTGGTTAAGGGCGACACAGGTGGACGGTTAAGAGTTAGTTATCGGTGCCAACCGCTGACGGTTGGGAAAGCACATCGCTTGGCGGCGCGAAGGCTCGATTTCAACTCAGTAGGATGCGCCTGGTGAGGCAACGCCACGGCAGACCGCTTCGGGCCCCCGGAGGCACGCCGACAGCACTGGCGCTTCGACGGCAGCGAGAAGCTCAGGGCGTGAGCCTCCGCGCGCTCGCCCAGCGATCTGGAGTCTCCCAGCATCTGTGGGTGATCACGAAATCTAGGCACTCCTGATCACGAATCTTCGCCAGGTGCCCAGGCGCCGATGGCTTGAAGAAAAGAAGTCCCCCGAACAAGCTCGTGGTGTTCGACGCCGGAGCTCACAAGGGGGACCTGGATTTGCAGTCTGGAGAAACCTGGATGGAAATGAAAGCCCTGCACCACCACGGATGGACGGTGAGTGCGTTGGCCCGTGAATTCGGGCTCTGTCGAGATACGGTGCGGCGCGAGTTGGGTCGCGAAGGACCGGCGCACTACGTCCGCGCGAAGTCGACGAATCTGACTGCGGCGCAGCTGGCGCATGTCGAGCGCCGACTGGGCGGCTGCGCGACGATCCGCGGCACCGACCTGCATCAGGAGCTGGTCGAGCACTACGCGTATGCCGGCAGCTACCCGTCGTTCCAGCGGCAACTACGCTTGCTGCGACCGGCGGTGGTGCGTGAGCCGGAGATCCGCTTCGAGACCGACCCTGGTGACCAGGCCCAGACCGACTGGGGACACATGGGCGTGTGGCCGGTGGACGGTGAGCCGCGCGAGCTGTTCGCGCTGGTGACCATCCTCGGGTACATCCGTCGTCCAGCGGTGCGCTTCGCTTTGGACCGCACCAGGACCACGACGTTGACGCGTCTGGCCTTGACGCTCGACGACCTCGGCGGTGCCACGAATCACGTGCTGTCGGATCGGGATCCGGCGTTCGTGATCGGCGCAACATCCGACGGTCGCGCCATCTTCGCGCCCGAATGGATCGACTGGGCGGAGCTGCTTGGCGTGGTGCCGAAAGCCTGCCGTCCGTACCGCGCCAAGACCAAGGGCAAGGTCGAACGCATGGTGCGCGAGGTGAAGGAGAGTTTCCTGATCTGGCTGACTGGACTCGCGCTGCCGCCGATGGTGAGCGTCGCTGATTACGACGCCCTGGCAGCACGCTGGATCCGCGAGCGCGTCTTGCCGCGACGCCATCGCACCACTGGCTTGGTGGTGGGATCGGCCTGGGAGGCGGAGGTGGCGAAACTCACGCCGCTGCCGTCACACGTCATCGCCGCTGCAACCGCCCACACCACCGCGGTGCAGCGACCGGTGGTGGTCGACATCACCCAACGACTGGCCGGAGAACACGTCCAGGTGCGTGACCTCGCCGACTACGAGGTGGCGCAATGAGCAGCGCACTCGAGGCCACCGTGTATCAGCGCCTGCGTGAGCACCTCAGCTACCTCGAGTTGACTGCGGCGGCGGAACACCTCGGTGCTGAACTCGATCGGGCGCAACAGGAGAAGGCGAGCGCCACGCAGATCCTGGAGCGGCTGCTCGACATCGAGGTGCAGGCCACCCGAGCGCGGCGACTGCGCGGACGGCTGCGCTTTGCGCGCTATCCGATTCACAAGACGCTGGCCGACTTTGACTTCGACTTCCAGCCCTCGCTCGACCGTGCGGTGATGAGCGAACTCTCGACGCTGCGCTTCGTCGAGGAGAAGCGCAACGTGCTCCTGCTCGGACCTCCGGGCGTCGGCAAAACACACCTCGCCACCGCACTGGGCGTCGCTGCCACCGAGGCCGGTTACCGCACCTACTTCGTGTCCGCGGCCGACCTGGTCGCCAACCTGCAATCGGCGCATCTCGAGGGCACCGCCAACTACAAGATGCGCACCTACACCGGCCCGTCCGTGCTGGTGATCGACGAGCTGGGCTACCTGCCGCTCGACCAGACCTCTGCCAACTGGATCTTCCAGATCGTGAGCCGCCGCTACGAGCGCGGGTCGATCGTGCTCACCTCCAACCGGGGTTTCGCCGACTGGGGCCAGGTCTTCGCTGATCAGGTGGTGGCCGGCGCCATCGTCGACCGGCTCCTGCACAACGCCACCGTGCTGAACGTCCGCGGCCACAGCTACCGCACCAGGCATTACGTCGACGCTCAGAAGGCAAAGGGAGGTGACGCTGGTACAGTTCGCTGACCGTCTGGGTGGCGACTTTTCGTGATCAGAACTGGCGACTTTTCGTGATCACCTACAAAGGTGGTGCTCGAGTCCGAGCTCGAGCGCCTCGGCATCGTCGCCAAACACTCGACCCCCTACCACCCCCAGACCTGCGGCAAGGTCGAGCGCTTTCACCAGACCCAGAAGAAGTTCCTCGACAAGCAGGCGCCGGCGACCACGCTGGCCGTGCTCCAGGCGCAGCTGGACGCCTTCCGCGCCTACTACAACCAGCACCGGCCCCATCGCGCCCTAAACGGCGACACGCCCCTGCACGCCTTCCACGCCCGCATCAAGGCCAAGCCCAATGTCGCCGAACCACTGGCCCACTACCGGGTTCGCCATGACCGCGTCGACAAGACCGGGGTCGTCACCCTCCGCTATCTCAGCCGCCTCCATCACATCGGCATCGGCGCCGACTACCGCGGCCAGGCCGTCCATCTCCTCGTGGCCAACAAGAACGTCCGGGTCATCCGTGAGGACGGATCCCTGATTCGGGAACTGGTGCTCGATCCCTCTCGCGACTACCAGCCGCTCGGAACGAAACCCGGCCCAAAGCCTAGAGTTGTCAACGATGTCGTGAGACATGTGTCAACGATGTCCTGAGACATGACAGTGGCTGGGGAGAGAGGATTCGAACCTCTGATTGGCTGATCCAGAATCAGCTGCCTTACCACTTGGCCACTCCCCAGCGGAGGTCTCCGAGTGTACCGGACGCCCCCAAGGGCCTCTGTTTGCCACCTCGGCAGGCGGCATATACTGGACAGTGATGGATCTGCTCGAGTTGCTCCGCTTTCAGGCGCGGCGCTATCGCTGCTCGGCGTGTGGCGAGAACATGGCCGACTGCGGGATCAACGTGCTCGCCCAGCAGGGTAATCGCGCCCTGGTCCGGGTCACCTGCGCATCCTGCAACGACGAGAACCTTCTCCAGATCATCTTCCAGACCGAGGCCGAGGAAAAGGCAACGCCCGCATTCGACGAGGGCGTCCCGGACGTCGCCGATCCGATCACCGGTGACGAGATGCTCGAGCTCCACTCGCTGCTCTCCTCGCACGAAGGCGCACTCACCGAGCTGCTCGTCAAGCGCTGACCGCGACCTTCGCGGAGGTCGTGCGACACTACCCCGCCGTATGGCGAGCTTCGATGCCGTTCCGATGGTCTTCGACTCCCTCTACGGACTCGAGATGGGCGAGATCACCGCGGAGCACATCACCGCCACGTGCCCGGTCACTCCGAAGATCCTTCAGCCCTGGGGCATCGTCCACGGCGGCGTGTTCTGCTCGATGGCGGAGACGATCGCCTCGGTCGGCACCTACCTCGGCGTCAAGGACGCGGGCAACCTCGCGGCGGGGATGTCCAACAACATGAGCTTCGTGCGCCCGATCACGAGTGGCACCATCCACGCCGAGGCCAGGCCACGCCACCGCGGCCGTACGACCTGGGTCTGGGACGTCGAGATCACCAATGACGACGGCGCCCTCTGCGCCATGGGCCGATTGACTATCGCGGTTCGGCCCCAGCCCTAGCTTCCTGACGGTCGACGAGGCGCTTGGCGGCGTACGCCCCACCGGCGGATCCGGCTGCACTCACCCCGCGGAGCACGACCTTCTGCCAGATCGGCGTCTTGTCGCCGCCCTTCTTGACCTCCTTGCGGAGCTCCTGGAGCTCGGCGATGAGATCGTCCAGCGTGACCGGCGGCGTCTCCTCCTCGGGCTCGTCGCGTCGCAGGCGTGAGCGGATCAGGACGATCGTCCCGATCAGCAGGACGGCACCGCCGGCGATGGCGGCATAGCGGGGCCCATCGCGACGCAGGCGTGCTTTCCAGTCGAGCTCCGCGCGAACGCGGTCCTCGAGCCGGCCGGCGCTGGTCGCCAGCGCCTGCTTGCTCAGCTCCTTTTGACGCTGCGCTTCGTCAGTTCCCGGAGCCACTCGGCATCCTCCTTCAACGTTGATTCCACCTGTTTCCGCCCCCGTTTGATCGCCTTTCTCGCCTTTGACTGGCCGAAGAAGATGAGTACCGCCGCCAGCACCAGGAAGACGCCGCCGAGCGCCAGCCAGCGCACCCACTCGGCACCCAGGATGCCGAGGCCGGACGGCAATGCGCCCAGCGCCTCGATCACCGCAATAAAGAGGAAGACGAGCGCGACCACCAACATCGCCGCCGCGATCACCAGCTGGATGATCGCCCGCTTCAGCTCCGCGCCCACCACCGCGATCTCGGCACGCAGCAGCTTGATGGCATCCTCGACCACCTGACGCGCGAGGGAGATCGGGTCGGTGCTCTCAGGCGCGTCGCCGTCCACGGTTCCTCCAGCATTGGTCGGGGGGCTCAACGCGACCGTCGAGTGCTGCGCGCAGCCCGCAATCTCACCCAAACTCGCAGGGTTGCATGATACTTGCGCGTACTCGCGGGGGGCGTAACCGGACTCCTGTCAACCCCGTTGGAAAGAGCAGATGGCGGAAATCTCTCCTGTTCGACGACTCCCCCGCGGCGGACCCGACGGCTCCGCCGATCTCGCGGTTCGACGCCGCTACCTTCGCCGCAGCCGTCGCTTCGCGACCGGTCGCGCGTGGATCACCGTCTGGGTCGTGGCCTTCGCGGTGGTCGGCTGGCTGTTCATCGCAGGGTTCGCCGGCTTCAACCACTGAGCAGGTCCTCCCCGGGGTGATCAATCGATCAGCTCGCGGAGGTCCTGGAGCTGGAGCGAGATCCAGCGCGTGATGTCATTGGTCCGCACCACGTCGCGAATCTTTGCCTGACGCGCCTTCTTCTGGGGCTCGTCCATCATCAGCCCGAGGTAGAGGGCCTCGGCCGTCTCGTCAATGTCAAACGGATTGACAGTGATCGCCCATTCGCCAAGCTCCTCGTGTGAGCCGGCGTTCTCGCTCAACACCAGCACACCGTCGCGCTGATTGACGAGCGGTCCCTCCTTGGCGACGAGGTTCATGCCGTCGTAGATCGGATTGACGAGCAGCACGTCAAAGATGCGATAGCCCGCGATTGCGCGCTCCATGTTGTCCTCGATCTCGACGCGGATTGGCGTCCAGCCGCCGCGACTGTATTCCCGATTGATGCGGGCAGCCACACTCAGCACGTGTCCGAGATATGCGCGATAGTCGTCGATGTCCTGCCGGCTCGGTTGCAGGAATGCCCAGAACATGACGTCGCCCGTGAGTTCCGGATGGGCCGCGAGCAACCGCTCATACGCAAGGAAACCGCGCACGATGTTCTTGCTGAGATCCGTGCGATCGACACGCAGGATGAGGTGCTTGGGCCGCCACTGCTCGATACGTTCGACTTCCGCAAGCACGGCGACCTGTTCCGAGTGCTGGATGAATGTTTTCGGGTCAACGCTGATTGGATAGTTGCGCACCCACACAGCGCGTCCTTCAGAGAACACGGTGCGCTCGCGGTGGTCAACAGTGAGACCCAGGTTCTGCTCACACGTCATCAGGAAGTTGCGCACATCGCGTGATGTCTGAAACCCGATGATGTCGGCGCCGAGCAGGCCGTGCACGATTGCATCGCGCATGTGCCGGGGCAACACCGTCCAGTACTGCGGCGTGGGCCACGGGATGTGCACGAAGTGCTGAATGCGCACGTCGGGACGCCGCTCGCGGATCAGCCCGGGCACGCAGTACATCTGATAGTCCTGCACGAGCACGACGGCCGGTTTGTCAGAGCGCTCGATCTCCGCGAGCACACGGTCGGCGACGAGGCGGTTCACCGTCACGTAGCCGTCCTGCCACGCCCGGTGGATCGTCTCGTCGACCACCGGTTCGCGCGCGAGGTCCCAGAGGTAGTGCTGGATGAACCACAGCAAAGGATTCGCGATCACGTTGTAATAGAGGTCGTATGCCTCGTTGGTCGGCTCGACGAAGGCGACCTTGACCGTCGTGCCATCGTCGGTCGTCAGCACTGCGGGGTCTCCGCGCTCGGCGAGGATTCGATCCGACGCATCACGCGCCAGCGCGACCCACACCGCGTCGGTCGCCTGCGCGAGCGACGTCATCGCCGTGACCAGTCCGCCGGCGCCCTTCACCAATCGCTCGGGTGTTCCGCGGTACGGGTCGGCGGTGTGCAGGACCAGCGGCGCCCTGTTGGCGACGATGATCGGCTGGACGCCCCCGAGAATCCTTCGGGTGTACGGCTCAATCGCCGACAAAGGCTCGACTCCTCCACAGGGCGAGCGGGGCCTGCCCGCGAACCCATGCTAGCGGGACAGTCCTTTCGATGGCCTCACCGGCCACAATCCCGTGACGTGGCCCATCCCATCTCCGAATACCGTGTGGACACGCCCCGCCTCGGGCTCTCTGTTCGTGACCATGCCGGCGGCGAGCCGGCGCTTCTGGCCCTCCACGGGCTGGCGAGCAACGCGCGCTGGTGGGACCTGGTCGCCGACCGGCTCGTGCCAGCGCACCGGGTGATCGCGGTCGACCTGCCCGGGCACGGGCTGAGCGACCGGCCCGACGACGGCTATGACTTCGACACCGTCTCGCGCGATCTCGAGGGTCTGCTCGCGGGGCTCCGGCATCCGGAGCCGCTCGTGGTGGTCGGCCACAGCTGGGGCGCCACCGTCGCGCTCTCCTTCGCGGCTGCCTACCCCGCGCTCACGCTCGGCGTGATCTGCATCGACGGCGGCGCCGGCGACCTCAAGGCGTACTTCGGCCCGAGCTGGGAGATGGCCGAGAAGACCATGCGACCACCGGCGCTTTCCGGAATCACGCCCGCGATGCTTCGCGCCTGGATGGAACTCGTCGCCGCTTCGGGATGGCTCGGACCCCGAGACCGCAGCGGCGATCCTCGGCGGCAACTTCGAGGATGACGGCTCCGGCGCGGGCACGATCCGTCCGCGGCTGTCGCTCGAGCATCACATGCAGATCGCGCACCACCTCTTCGACGCCAACGGCTTTGAG
Organism: Candidatus Dormiibacterota bacterium; assembly: GCA_963791435.1. GTDB lineage: Bacteria > Chloroflexota > Dormibacteria > Aeolococcales > Aeolococcaceae > Palsa-851. Next base: position 1,380,730 of record CAWBSL010000001.1, on the reverse strand, counting down.
CTGATGGCGAAGGTGCAGGCTCCGATGCTCTTCATCCCGGCCGGGTCACCGTCCAACGAGGACTCGCCGAAGGTCCGCTCCATCGCGAGGGCGCAGGAGGCGGTGGGCGATCGCGCGCGCTTCGTGTGGATCGACGGGGTGCACGACCTGCCGGTGCAGCGGCCCGCCGCGGTCGCCGCGGCGATCTCCGAGTTCGTCGATGGGCTCGCGGCTCAGCCCAGGAGCACGTCCCAGAAGTAGCGCTCGCTCCGGGGCACGCCCTGGTCGACGTGGATGTGCTTCACCTCGGTGTACTCGAGGAGCCCCTCGCGACCGTGCTCGCGACCGATCCCGCTCTGCTTGTAGCCGCCAAACGGCGCGAGCGGATTGAGCAGGTGCCAGTCGTTGATCCACACAGTCCCGGTGCGCAGTTGCTTTGCGATCTCGATAGCACCTCTCGTGTCTCGCGACCACACGCCTCCGGCGAGTCCGTAGATGGTCTTGTTGGCCCGTCCGATCACCTCGCCGAGGTCGCTCCAGCGTTGCACCGCGAGAACCGGACCGAAGATCTCCTCAGTGCCGGCGTGAGAGTCGGGCGACACGTTCGTGAGCACCGTTGGCTGGATGAAGAAGCCTCGATCGCCCACATTCGGCGCACGTCCACCGCCGCAGGCGACGGTCGCGCCCTCCTGCTTCGCGCGCTCGATGGCCGACAGGATCATGTCGTATTGCGACCTGCTGATCACCGGGCCGACCTGGGTGTCGAAGTCGGCGGCGTCACCGACGCGCAGCGACGCCGCCCCGTCGATGAGGCGGTCGACGAAGGTGTCGTAGATGTCGTCGTGGACGAAGAGGCGCGTGCCCGACTCGCACATCTGCCCCTGATGAAAGAAGGTGCCGAAGAGCGCGCCGTCGACCGCGATGTCGAGGTCCGCGTCCGGGCAGACGATGTTGGCGGACTTGCCGCCGAGCTCCAGGGTGACCTTCTTAATTGTTGGCGCCGCAGCAGCGAGGATCTTGCGGCCGGTCGCGGTTGACCCGGTGAAGGCGACCTTGTCGACGTCGGGGTTCTCGACAAGCTCGATGCCGGCGTCAACGCTGTCGCCGGTCACGACGTTGAGCACGCCGCGCGGCAGCAGCCCGGTCTCGTCGATCGCCCGGACCACCGCGAGTGCCGAGAGCGGCGTCTGGGGCGAAGGCTTCAGCACGATCGAGTTGCCCATCGCGAGCGCCGGCGCGATCTTCCACATCGCGAAGATGAGCGGGTAATTCCAGGGGATGATCCCCGCGCAGACCCCGATCGGCTCGCGCTGGACGAAGTTCCAGGACACGTATGGCGAATCGATCCAGGGGAGCGGCTCGTACCAGGGGACTCCCAGCGCCTGTTCGGCCATGCTCCGGAACCACTCGATGGCGAGCGGGACGTCGACCACCGCGGTCTTGCGGAGCGCCGCGCCGGCGTTCTGCGAACTCGAGCAGTCCCCAGTCCTCCGAGACTTCCTGGAGGTGCTCGACGATCTGGAACATGATCTGGGTCCGCTGGAGCTGTGACTTGAGGCGCCATTCGCCGGCGTCGAAGGAGCGGCGCGCAGCTGCCACGGCACGCCTGGCGTCGGCGCGGGTGCTCGCGGGCGCAGTCGCCATCACCGCTTCCGTGGAGGGGTTGATCACCTCGTAGGTGCGGCCGTCCTCGGCGCCGGCCCACTCACCGTCGATGTACTGCTGATACGTCGCCACGTCCGGCTCAACGACCGCTGCCACTGACCACCTCCACCACTCTTGACGCCGGTGTCGATTATGCGGCGACGCCGGCACCCGGCTCGCGCGTTTGTCCGCGCCATCGATCTGACGGCACCCTACGATACTGTCATTCTGCGAACGCATAAACTGGAGTGGCGGGATGGATCAGATCGAGTTTGCCGACGGCTTCGATACCCCTGACACGCTCGCCTTCGGGCTTGGCGCCGGACAGCTCGCGGTGGTCATGGCCGCGGCGCTGGCCGCCTATTCGCTGGTGCGCTCGACGCTGCCTCCCGTCGTCGTGGATCCGCTCGCCGTCCTGCTGGCCGGGTCGGCCGCCACGCTCGGCTGGCTCAAGGTCTCGGGACGGCCGGCGCTGGACTGGGCAGTTTTCGCCGCGCAATTCTGGATGCGCCCGCGACGTGGGACGGCGCGGTGGGACGCCGGCGGTGCGATGCCCGCACCGACCAACGCAACGCAGACGGATGACCCGAGCACCGAACCTTGCGCCGCCGCGGATCCGTTGTCTCGCGAACTCCCGGCCGTCGAGACGACTTCCCCGCTCGGCGCCGCAATTCCTCCGCTCCGAAGTCCACCGGCGTCGCGGCCACACGGCGCCCGTCGCGTCACGTTCTTCTCCTTGCGTGGCGGTACGGGACGGAGCACGCTCGCCACCGAGCTCGCCTGCCTGCTCGCAGCGAGCGGCGAAGACGACCACACCGCCCCGAAAGTCGCGCTGGTTGACCTCGATCTGCGAAGCCCGAGCGTCGCCGTCCGCCTCGGCGCCCCCGATCAAACGGTGCTCGACTTCGCGCTCGCCCCACCCGATGAGCGTCGGGTCACCGACTTCATGGTCGCCCACGCGTCCGGTGCCCACGTGCTGCTCGGCCCGCAGCGGACCGTCAATCCTGAGTGGCCCATCACGCCCGCCCTCCTCCGTGAAGTGCTTCGCGAGCTCGATATGGAGGGCTTCGACCTGGTCGTCCTCGACGTGTCCCCGGAGCTCTCGCCGCTCAACACGACGGCGCTCTGCGCGTGTGACGACGTCTTCGTCGTTGTTGTGCCGACGGCAGGTGGGGTGCAGGACGCGTACCGCAGCACCGAGGCGTTGCGCCGGCTGGGGCTGCGCCACCAGCTCCGCTACATCGTCAATCGATCCAGGCCCGAGACCGACTTGAGCGAGCCGATGGCAGATCTCGGCGGCCAGCTGATCGGTGAGATTCCGAATGACGAGTCGGTGATCAACGCGGAGAACACCCACAGTCTTGTCGGCCTCGAGGAGTCCGCGCCGGCGGCGATCGCCTTGCGCCGTCTGGCCCGCCGCGTCGCAAGCGAGTTGCGCAGCCCGTGGCCATCCTGAACTCGCTGCACCTGGCGCTTCCTGCTGCCGCACCGGCGCTCATCTCCTCGATCGTCATCCGCGGCGACCGCTGCGAGCACGGCGGCCGGGTGTCGGCGGTGCTCGCGACCACCGACCTCGACATCGAGTTCCTCGACCCGGCGCGCAAGGCCGCGGCGTCGGCGTCCTTCGCGCGCATGTGCCACACGCTGCAGAGCCCGATGCAGTTGCTCGTTCGCGTCCGGCGGCTGGCGGCGCCCGATGCACCAAGCGGCGATGGCCCGCATCCACAGCTCGATGCCGCGATGGGCCGCCACTGGACCGAGCAGATCCGGGACGGCAATCGCCATACCCGCCAGGTGGTGGTCGCGCTCGTCGCGGCAACACCCGCGGCGCTCGACGCGGCCTGCGCGCACGCGACCGATCGCCTCGGCGCGCTCGGCGTCAGCGCCACACGGCTCAGCGGCGATGCGCTGATCGCCGCAGTTACTGACGGTTTCGACACGAACCTGCACTGGTATGAGCATCCCAAGTACGCAACGATCGGCGACGTCATGACGCGCGGCCATGCACTCCGGCGTCTTCCCGGTCATCCGGTCGAGGCGGGATGGCTCGCACCGCTGCTCAGCGTGCAGACCGAGTGCGACATCGCGATCCACCTTGTTCCGGCGGCACTCGGCGAAGCGCTGGGACGGTTGAGCCGGCGTCTTCGCGATTTCTCGGCGCACCGCATGCTCGAGGCCGAACGCGGTGCCCTCGGTGATGTGCACGTCGATATCGGTGTCGACTCCGCAAGCGCGCTCCGCGAGCGCCTCGCACGCAATCAGGGACGGCCGCTGCATCTGTCGGTGGTCGCCACCGTGCGAGGCGATACACACGAGGCGCTGGACGCGCGAAGTGCGGCGCTGCAGCTCGGTTTTGCGTCGTCGCTCATCGGTGTGGAGGTCACCAACTTCCGCCATATGGCCGCGCTGATGAGCACGCTCCCGCTTGGGCTCGCTTCTCTCGGCGCGGGCAAGCTCGTCGATTCCACGGCGGCGGCGACCTGCGTGCCCTGGATCGAAGCCGGCTGCGCCGACCCGGGTGGCTACCGGCTCGGCGCAGCAATCCGATCCGGGCTCCCTGTTCGCGTCGCGCCGTTCGACACCTCGCGGCATCCGAACCCGAACGTCGCGGTCTTCGCGGCGTCCGGCCACGGCAAGAGCTTCGCAATCGGCACCCTGGTGCTCGAGGCCGCGGTCGCGGGCGTGAACTCGGTGATCATCGATCCGGAGGGCGAGTACCGAGCATTGGTGACCGCGCTCGGCGGGCGCTACCTCGAGCTGGCGCCGGGCACCGATGCGGCGGTGAACGTCTTCGAAGGCGCCGGCGACGATCCCGAGGAGGCGATCGCCGCGGTGGTCGATCTTGTGACCGTGCTCTGCGGCGACCAGCTCGGTGATGTGGAGCGCGCGGTCGTCGATGCTTCCGCCCGAGCCGCGCTCCTGCGCGCGGCAGCCGAACAGCGGACGCCACTCCTCGAGGACTGCCTCTCGACGCTCGAGATCGAGGCGCGGCCGGTCGCCATGGTGGTGCGCCGCTTCTGCACCGGAGGACTCGGCGCGCTCTTCAACCGCCCGACCTCGCTTGCCGTTGATTCAGGCGTCTGCGCGATCTCGCTGCGCGAGATGCCTCCGGAGCACGTGGCCGCCGCCACGCTCATCGTCGCGCGATGGCTTTGGGAGCTGGTGCGCCACGATCGTCGGCGCCGCCACATCGTGTTCGACGAAGTTGGTGCGCTCTGCGCACACCGCCCCCTGCGCGACCTCCTCGTCCAACTGGCGCGACGGTGTCGCAAATACAGCGCGTCGCTCGTGGTGGCGACGCAAAACGCGCAGGACCTCCTCGGAACGGACGAAGGGAGCGTGATCGCGACGAATTGCGCGGTGGTGCTGCTCGGGGGTCACCGCGCCGCGGAAACGGCGCGAATGGAGCGTGCGTTCGGTCTCACCGAAGCTCAACGAGGCTTCCTCGAGAGCGCATCTCGCGGCGAGTTCCTGCTGATCGCGGGAGACCGCCGTGTGGCCATGCGAATCGAGGTTCCGGAGGTGCATCGGTCCATACTCACGGGCGAAACAACGTCGCCGTACCCCCTTGACGACCGGCCGCCCGACTCGCAAGATATGGGGGCTCCCGGACGGCCGAGCCCCAAGATGTGGGATCATTGAGGTGATCTCAGTACGCGGAGATTGGGGATAGAGCCCGCCAGGGCGCCGTCCTGCACACGTCTCCGCACCATGAAGCGCCCATCAGCCAGAAGAGGAAAGACCGTGGATCGATCCGCCTCCAAACCCCTCCCAGACGACTCCCACGACATCGCCATGGAGCCGCCATCTGGCCGTCGTTCCAATCGCAAAAACGGCTCCGTGCAGACCCGCATCGGCGCCAAGGTGGAGGTTGAAGGCGGCGGAATTCACGTCGAGCGGCGCTTCACGGAAGAGGGAGTGCATCCGTTCGACGAGGTGACCTGGGAGACGCGAACCGCGGCCATCGGCAACGAGAAGGGCGAGACAGTTTTCGAGCAGAAGGACTGCGAGATTCCCACGTTCTGGTCACAGATGGCCACAAACGTCGTGGTGAGCAAGTACTTCCGCGGCAAGCTCGGCACTCCGGGCCGTGAGAACAGCGTCAAGCAGATGATCTCGCGGGTTTCGGACACCATCGGCAAGTGGGGCCGTGAAGGCGGCTACTTCGCCACCGAGACCGACGCCTCGGCGTTCCAGGACGAGCTCACCCACCTGTTGCTGCATCAGAAGATGAGCTTCAACAGCCCGGTGTGGTTCAACCTCGGCGTCGCCACGAGCAAGCCTCAAATCAGCGCGTGCCAGCCATACGACGCTCGCGTGGCCACTCCCTCAGGTCTCATCCCCATTGGGGAGCTCGTTGAGCGCAATGAGGTTGGCAAGGAAGTCTTCGACCGAGCCGGAGTTACGCGAATCGTGGCGACCAAGGCTAACGGCCGTAAGGAAGTGTTCAGGCTGACAGTCGGATCGGGGGTTACGGTTGACGCCACTGCGGATCACGTGATCTTGGTCGCAGATGATCGGAAGGGGCGTCGCACCTCATGGAAGCGAGTCAGCGAGGTTCGGAGGGGTGACCGCCTCGTTCTCGATGCAAGTAGAACCGTCATGCGGCCCGCCGAAGTGTCAGTTTTGGAGCTCGCGGGACTCGGTGCGCCTCGCGCCTATGCCGGCGTCGGGCGTCGAATCCAACAGCAGGGGGACGTCGAGAGTTGGGTCGAAGCCGCGGCAACGGAGCCCAACCTCATAGCCGCAGCGGAAGCAGCCCTGGCTGGCTGGCTGCAGGGCGATGGCTACGTTGGCGTTCCCGCTGGATGCTCCTCGCTGGTGATCGAGCTTCAACCAGCCGACGCGGAAGAACTGGCGGATGTCGAGCAGCTTTTGGATGTTGTCTTCCCTGGCGTCCACCGGAAGGTCACTCGCTCAGATGTTGCGCACGATCGAGGGTGCTACCGCGTGCGGCTTTCGGGTGAGGTCCTCGTTCCCTTCGTGAATAAGTGGGAACTCATCACTCGCGGCGCCGCTATGCAGGTACCAAGCCGCCTCTGGAGTGCTTCGACAGACGAGGTTGCCGGATACATCCGCAGCCTCTTCCAGGCAGATGGCTCCGTCAGCATCCAGGCGGTCACAGCCGATCGCCGGTGGCCTCGCGCGGCCGTCGGTCTCGGCACCGTGTCGCATCAGCTTGCGTCGGGCGTCCAGCAGCTCCTCTTGAGCCTCGGCGTGCAATCAACGGTCAGATCGGGGCCCGCACGCGGCGTCCGGCAAGCTTTTCACACCGTGACCGTGGGCACGCGACCCGACCGGCTGCTGTTCGCGGAACTCATCGGGTTCCCGTGCGCCCGTAAGGCGTCTCTGCTCCGGGCCTCGCTCGAGATCGGAGTCGATAACACCACTCCAAGGCATCAAGTCCGATTCCCGCAGGTCATCTCAATCGAGACACGCGGCGTCATGGATGTCTATGACATTCAGACGGAGAGCGGAAACTACCTCAGCAACCACGTCGTCGTTCACAACTGCTTCATCAACAGCGTCGAGGACACGATGGAGTCGATCCTCACGCTCGCGAAGACCGAGGGCATGCTCTTCAAGTACGGCAGTGGCACGGGGACCAACCTCTCCACGATCCGGTCGGCCACAGAGTCGCTCGCCGGCGGTGGGACCGCCAGCGGGCCGGTCTCCTTCATGAAGGGCTTCGACGCCTTCGCCGGTGTCATCAAGAGCGGTGGCACGACGCGCCGTGCCGCGAAGATGGTCATCCTCAACGCGGATCATCCCGACGTCGAGGAGTTCATCACCTGCAAGGTGAGCGAGGAACGCAAGGCGTGGGCGCTCATCGAGGCCGGCTACGACAGCGCCTTCACGGGCGAGGCGTATTCGTCAGTCTTCTTCCAGAACAGCAACAACTCCGTCCGCGTCACCGACGAGTTCATGCGCGCCGTTGCGGACGATCGCGACTGGCACCTTCGCGCGGTGACGGACTCCAACCGGATCCTCAAGACCGTGAAGGCGCGCGAGCTGATGCGCTTGATCGCCGAATCCGCTTGGCAGTGTGGCGATCCCGGCATGCAGTACGACACCACCATCAACGACTGGCACACCTCGGCGGTCACGGGCCGCATCAACGCGAGCAACCCGTGCAGCGAATACATGTTCCTCGACGACACGAGCTGCAACCTGGCGTCGATCAACCTCACGCGGTTCCTCAACGACGACGGCTCGATCGATATCGAGGCGTACAAGCACGCGATCCACATCACGATCACCGCGCAGGAGATCCTGGTCAGCAACGCCTCGTACCCCACGGAGAAGATCGCGAGAAACAGCGAGGAGTTCCGCCCGCTCGGCCTCGGCTACGCGAACCTCGGTGCGCTGCTCATGGCGCGCGGCGTTCCGTACGACTCCCCGCAGGGTCGCGACCTCGCCGCCTGCCTCACCTCCATCCTCACTGGCGAGGCGTACGCGCAGTCGTCACGCATCGCTCGCGAGATCGGCCCGTTCAACGGCTACGCGGTCAACCGCCAGCCGATGTTGCGCGTGGTCGGCAAGCATCGCGAGGCCGCATACAACATCCCGACTGACAACATCGAGCCCGACCTCGTCGGCGCCGCGCGGCATGCGTGGGATGAGGCGCACGAGCTCGGCGCCCGGCACGGATACCGCAACTCGCAGGCGACCGTCCTCGCGCCTACCGGGACGATCAGCTTCATGCTCGACTGCGACACCACCGGCGTCGAGCCGGACATCGCGCTCGTCAAGTACAAGAAGCTCGTCGGCGGCGGGATGCTGAAGATGGTCAACGGCACCGTGCCCGCCGCCCTGCGCAGGCTCGGCTACGGCGAGACGGCGATCGCAGACATCATCGCTTTCATCGACACCAACGACACGATCGAAGGTGCGCCGACGCTGCGCGATGAGGATGTCGCCGTCTTCGACTGCGCGTTCACACCACAGAACGGCAAGCGGTCGATCTCGTGGCAGGGCCACCTCCGGATGATGTCCGCGGTGCAGCCGTTCATCAGCGGCGCCATCTCCAAGACGGTGAACATGCCCAACGAGGCAACCGTCGAGGACATCGAGCGGGCATACACCGACGGATGGAAGCTCGGCCTGAAGGCAGTCGCGATCTACCGCGACGGCAGCAAGCGCAGCCAGCCGCTGGCGACGAGCATCGACAAGACCACCGGACACAAGACGCAGATCGTCGAGCGCCCGCTCCGCAAGCGGCTTCCTGTCGAGCGGACCGCGCTCACACACAAGTTCGAGGTGGGCGGCCACGAGGGCTATATCACCGTCGGTCTGTACGACGACGGCACACCCGGCGAGATCTTCCTGCGCATGGCCAAGGAAGGATCGACCGTCAGCGGCCTGATGGACTCGTTCGCGACTGCCGTGTCACTCGCACTGCAGTACGGCGTGCCGCTCCCCGCACTCGTCGACAAGTTCTCGCACACGCGCTTCGACCCGCAGGGCTTCACGCGCAATCCGGAGATCCCGATCGCCAAGTCGGTGATGGACTACATCTTCCGCTGGCTCGCATCTCGCTTCCTCCCTCAGGAGGAGCGTGACCGCCTCGGGATCATCCGCCGCGAGCCCGACGGCAGCGTGACCGAGGAGGCATCCGACCGCGCCGATTTCGGCACCGAGCCGGCTGTTGCTCCGGCACCGGTCGCCGCGTCCGCCGTGATTGCGCGCAAGCCGGTTGCAGCAATTCCGATCACGAGTGCGGGCGCCTTCATCAACCAGGAAGACGCACCAACCTGCAGCGACTGCGGCAGTCTGATGGTGCGCAACGGCGCCTGCTACAAGTGCCACAACTGCGGAGCGACGAGCGGCTGCAGCTGATCTCCTAGAACCTCCTCCCCTCTCGCCCGGGCCGCCTTCGAAACGCTTTGGAGGCGGCCCTCTCTTATCCCTGTGATGCGGAGGTGGGGTTGACCCGCGACGTGGGCGCGAGTGAGCTGTCGTGGTCCTTCAGACGCGCGGCCAGAAACTCGTCCCAGGTCCTGGTTCCAGCCGTGTATCCCGGTGACGGAAGCAGGGCGCCGTTGCGCACCGCCTTGCTTCCGGGGATGCGCATCGGAATGAGCCATCGGTGGCGATGGGTGGCCTCCAGGTAGCTGCGGAACAGGTCCACCCATGTCGACACTTGGGGTCCGGCCATGTCCGCCACCCGGCCGGCAGGCTCAGCGAGGGCCAACTCGACGAGACGGGCTGCCACCTCTCCGGGGTCGACCGGCTGGACACGGAACCCCGACGGTACCGGTGCCATCAGCGGGAATTTCGCCAGTTTCCGGGAGTTCTCGAAGCAGTAGTCGTAGAACTGCGTGAGCCGGATGATCGTCCAGGGGAGGACGCCGTTCTCGACAATCCGTTCGACCTCGAGCTTGGCCTTCACGTATCCCCATGACGTCATCTTGTCGATCCCGACAATGGACGGCTGGATCAGGTGCGGAGAGCCGGTCCGTGCCGCCGCCGTCACCAGATTCCTGGTCGCGTCGGCGTCACCCTTCGTGCTGGTGGCGCAATGGATGATCGTGCTCACTTCGCTCACAGCCGCTTCAATGCCCTCGCCGCTCCGCAGATCTCCAGTGAAGAACGTGACGTGCGGCAGCGTGTCGCGCTGATGACGGGCCAGGACCCGAACGTCACAGCCGGCGTCAACGAGCCGGGCAACAACAAATCGTCCGAGGCGACCGGTGCCACCGGTGACGAGGACGGGCGCTGTCACGCCTCGGCTCCGGCGGCTGCGATCACGCGTGTCATCCACATGCCCCTTGTCACACTTGCCATGGTTTGCTCGTCACCCCTATGACGGACGGCCACAAAAGAATGTGACGATGATCGAAAGCGCTTGGCTGACAGAACGGTTCGAGGCCAGCCGGCCCCGGCTGAGGGCGGTTGCCTATCGCATGCTCGGCTCCCACGCCGACGCCGACGACGCCGTCCAGGAAGCATGGCTGCGGCTCAGTCGTGCCGACGTCGGTGTGGTGGAGAACCTGAACGGATGGCTCACGACCGTGGTCGCCAGGCTGTGCCTCGACCAGCTGCGCACGCGCCGGTCACGGCGCGAGGACCCCGCAGGCGACCAGCTCCCAGAAGAGGTCGTGGGTATCGCAGACGAGCTCGACCCCGAACAGCAGGCGCTCCTCGCCGAGTCCGTCGGGTCCGCACTGCTCGTGGTGCTTGACCTGCTCGCGCCAACCGAGCGAGTTGTGTTCGTGCTGCATGACATCTTCGCAGTCCCGTTCGACGAAATCGGCCCGATCGTCGGACGATCGTCGGTGGCGGCACGTCAGATTGCCAGTCGGGCCCGGCGCCGCCTGCAAGGCGCAGACAACGTCGCCGCGAGAGACAGCACCAGCGGCCTGCGGGTCGCCAGCGCATTTCTGGCAGCCTCCCGCGGCGGCGACTTTGACGCCCTGATGAGCTTGCTCGATCCCGACGTTGTGGTCCGGTCTGATGCGACCGCCATGCAAGGCGCCGGAGCCAGACCGAAGGCCGAGGGCGCCACAGCAGTGGCCACGTGGTTCTCGCAAGGTGCGAAGGGACTCCAGGGCGCCATCATCGACGGCACGGCGGGCATCGTCTGGGCTCCCGGCGGACAGGTTCAGGGTGTGCTCGGACTCACAATCACAGACAGCACGATCGTCGAGATCACCCTGATCGCGGACCCCGAGCGCATGCGCACGTTCGACATTGTGTTCGGCAGAGACGCCTGCCCGTCAACATCTTGATCGCGACATCCGCCACAGCTTTGAGCGCTGCGATCCACTGCTGACGGCTCCCGCTCGGGCACGTCGAAGCCCATCAATCATCCTGATGGGCGAGTTTCAGCGACCACAGTGACGTGCGATTATGAAGTTGCGTACGCGCTCAGGCCGAAAACCATTCGCTGAACGCGCAACAGCGGGGCGATCGGCGACGGCATGGCCGGAGGAAATTGGCATGGCTAGCAATGCACTATTGGTCGACAGCGACGAGCGATCGGCGCTCGAGCTCGAGCCATTCCTCGGCGAGATCACCGCGTACTGCTACCGCATGCTTGGGTCGGTTTTCGACGCTGACGATGCAGCGCAGGAGACGATGTTGCGAGCCTGGCGTGCCGCGCATGCATTCCGCGGCGGGAGCACAACACGCTGGTGGCTGTACAAGATCGCCACGAACGTCTGCATCGACACACTGCGCGGGCGCACGCGCAGGGAATGGCCCCTGTCGCTCGGACCGTCACTCACTGTCGACGAGGCGATGCTCATGTCCGAGCAGACCGAACGGCTCTGGGTCCTGCCATTTCCCGATGTGCGTCTGGACCAGATGCAGGATCCGGCGGATGTCGTCGTGGAGCGCGAGACCATCCGGCTCGCCTTCGTGGCTGCGCTGCAGTACCTGCCCGCGCGCCAGCGAGCGGTCCTGTTGCTGCGCGACGTGGTGCGCCTGCGGGCCTCCGAGGTGGCACAGATGCTCGAGACATCGGTCGCCGCAGTGAACAGCGCTCATCAGCGCGCGCGAGCCACCCTCGCAACGTGCGATCTCGGCTCACCCGACCCTGGCGTCCTGGGCGCTGCCGAGCGCCGGCTCCTTGCGGACTACGTCTCCGCATTTGAGCGGTATGACCTCACCGCGCTCGTGTCGCTGCTGCACGATGACGCGGTCATGTCGATGCCGCCGTATCCGATGTGGCTTCAGGGACCAGGCGAAATCGCACGCTGGATGCTGGGTCCAGGTCAAGATTGCCGCGGCTCGCGACTGATCCCGACGGCAGCGAACGGCCGCGCGGCGTTTGGACAGTACAAGCCCGACGGCCATGGCGGTTTCCGGCCGTTTGCGCTGCTGGTGATCGAGATCTCCGGCCCGGCGATTTCGAGCCAGCACTTCTTCCTCGACACGAGCGTCTTCAGCGCGTTCGCCCTGCCCGATCACCTGCCGGCCATCACAGACTAGCGATCTCGCCGGTCGCTCGCCGGTGTGAGCGGGCCGTATGCGCGGACGGGGTCACGGCAGCGATGAGTTTTCCTGCCCAGCAGCGTCATCAGTAGTAGAGGCGACTTCGCGCCTCCGCGATGACCATCCACAGCGCAGGAGTGACGATCGATGCTGCTGGAGCACGCGCCTGCTTCGGCCACGCCCCATGGCATGGCGATCGAACAGCGTCGCCGTGCAACCAGGGTTCCGCCCAGAACGCAGCCGGCGAGCCGCACCGCAGGAAAGGCCGCTGACGCGGAGACCGTCCGCCTCGGCATCCAGCTCATCCTCGATGGCGGCCTCGACGTTGACAACGGAGAGCGGCTCGCGGCGCGACTCGGCGTCTCGCAGCGCCGGCTGCGCGATCTGTTCCAGACGTACGCGGGTATCACGCCGGACCAACTGGCTCGATCCAGTCGCGCTCACTTCGCTCGCCGCATGCTGGATGACACCGATCTTCCCGTGACAGACATTGCCTTTGCCTCTGGGTTCGGCAGCTTGCGCCAGTTCAACCGGACAATGCATGGCATCTTCCGGGCCACACCGCTGGCGCTTCGAGCCCGTCGTCGCAGAGGGGACTCCCGGGTTGCCGACGGCGACCTCTCGGTGCGCCTCGGCTCGTGTACCGGGCAAGCATGGGAAGCGACTGTTGCGCATCTCGCCATACACGCGATCGCCGGTATCGAATACGTCGACCACCTCGCGTACCGGCGCACCATCGTCATCGACGGGGATGTGGGAGCACTTGAGATCCGTCGTGACGTCGCCGGTGACCTGTCAATGCAGACGCTGCTTCCCCACTGGCGCGACATGCTCCACGTCATCCAGAAAGCGCGGCGCCTCTTCAACCTGGATGTGGATCTCGAGAGCGCGAATGGCGTTCCTGATACGGAATCGCGTGTGCGGCTTCCGGGGATGTGGGATTCGTTCGAGGTTGGAATACGCGCCATCATCGGCCAGGAGCGTAACGACGCTGACGCGAGCACCATCGCAGCTCGCGTGGTGGAGCGGTATGGACAGCTCGCCCCAGGCTTGAGCACTTGGCAACTCACGCATACGTTTCCTCCCGCGGCGGTGCTCGCGCGCGCGGAGTTCGAAGGCATTGGGCTGACCCCGAGCGAGATCAGCACGCTCAGAACGTTCGCCGATGCGGTGACGGATGGTGATGTTTCGACGACTCTCGGCGTCGCCGGTGATGACGTCGTGATGCAGTCACTCTTCGCAACGCCGGGTGTCAATCGAATGACAGCCGACTACGTGACACAGCGTATCGGCGCCCGAGAAGTGGTGATGCCTGATCGTTGGGTTCCACAAGGAGGGCTGCGTCAGTTTTTGGGGCAGAGACGCTCCCCAACGATCAGGCTCGACAACAGTGACATACAAACGGCTGGAAGGAAATCGCCAATTGCCACAAGGGATTACTAGCCATTGGCCGACCAGTTGTGCGAGTCAGCGCATGCCGTTGCGCGTCATGCGCGCACACTCGCGACAAGCGCGCGACGCCACGTCCGCCGCGCATGCAAACGATCGGTCACGGACGTTCCCGTTGCGCTGAACTCCGCGCGCCCGGTCAGTGCGGCGAGCTCGGTGAATGCAGAGCCGGCTCGAGGTCGTGATCGACTTAAGCGAAGCGCAAAGGCTCGGTGGGTTTCAGCGCTCCGTCGCTCAAGGCCGATGATCATGCCAAGCGTTTCCACGCGTCGCCAGGTACCCGTTACCGAACGCGGCAGCGCAAACCAGAGCACCGCCAGCAGCACCAGAGCAACGATGCCGCCGAAGATCGCGATCGCGATGGAGAGCACGTCAGAGGTCGCGCCGCGAACAGTTGGTTTCGCTGTCGAAGGGAACGCGTGCGGCGGGATGCTCACATGGGCGCTCGGCGCAGGGTTCGACGAGGGAATCGCCGCGGGCGCGACAGCGGCCCGGCCACGCTGGAACGGCTGATAGTCACCCTGAGCGGACGCCGGTGTCGGCTCGAACGGGATCCATCCGTAGGTCGGAAAATATGCCTCAACCCACGTGTGCGCATCGCTGGTCGTGACAACCTGCGTGCCGAGCTCACCCTGCGGCCGGATGCCGTTTGCACCCGCAGCTGTCCCCGGTCCGTAGCCGGTCGCCAGCCGGGTTGGGACGCCGAGGCTGCGCAACATCGCCCCCATCGCGGACGCGAAATACTGGCAATACCCTCGGTGACTGGTGGTCAGGAAGAAGACAAGCGGCCAGACCTCGGGATTGGGATCGGTCGGAGGGTCGAGTGTGTACTGGAATAACGCTGGATCGCGCAGGTGTGCCTCGATGGCGAGAGCCTTGTCGTACGGATCGGTGAGCCCCTCGGTCCATTGCTCTGCAAGCGAGCGGATCGTCTCCAGGCCTTGCGAGCTGTCATCGTTGAGCTCGGTGTACTGCTCAGTCCACGGCGGGTAGTTCGAGCCTGCAGCGCTGAGCTGCGCCGCGGTGGCGGTCGAGACAAGTGCGACGGTCTGCAGGGTCGGACTGTTGTCGGACATTGCGTCGAGTTGCACTGAATCGACGGTCAACAGTTCAGTCCCGCTGGCGCTGCTGATCGTCCCGAATGCAGTGCCCGAGAAGTTGACAGCATCGGGCTCGCCGGTGAAGGGAACCAACAGCTGATCTCCCGTGGCCCCCTGATCGAGAGCGATCTGCGCATCGACCGCCTGCTCATCAGTCCCGATGCCGCCGTCTGTCAGGTTTGTGTCCCGAGGCAGAGGCCCGCTTGCAAAAGGCACACCGTCCCATGTGTCGCCACCGTCAATACTCGTGCCCCGCGCCGGCGAGTACCAGTTGCCGCGGTCAAAATCGGTGTCGGTCGCAACCTGAAGGTAAGCCGTCCCGCCAGTGTCCATCCGATACGTCAACACCGGCTTCGGATCGTTGGCAAGCGAGCCGCCAAGGTTCACGGAGAGGTTGAACCCGATGGCAGTCGCGCCATTCGGACCAGAAGCATTGCCCTGACCGCCGGTCCCCTGACCACCACCGAGCGATAAGAGGCGAGCGGAGAAGTTGGTGCTGCTGACGGCCGGGATCACCAAGGCGACGACTGTGAGTCCCGCCGCGACCGGTGCCGCGCTGCTGGCGAACCGCCAGCGGAATCCCTCGAGCGGAGCGATGCCGGCCGGCCCCCAGCGCGCGTTGAGTGATCCCAGGTATGCCGCGGCGATGACTGCGAGCGAGAGGCCGATCGCAAGCGTCACGGGAAGCGCGAGCGCGGCAGGCTTCGGCGCATTGATGACGTCGACCGCCAGCACCGAGTACACCGGCAGCACCGCGAGGACTCCACGATGCTCGTACTGCGCCATCCAGCCGAGCCAGTATCCACAGACAAAGAGAATCGCCGAGAGACCAACGGTGAAATCCCATCCATTCGTCGACCAGAGCCCGGTCGCCATCGCGCGGAGATAGTGCGCGGCCGTGACGCCGAATGCTTGATGCGGAACAGCTGGCATCCCCGCAACGGTCACCGGCACGATCACAAGGACGGCAAGCACCGGGGATGCAGCGACCGTCACGAGACGATGAACGTGGGCGCGGCCGAGCACCGCGGCAGCAACAACCGCAGCCACGCCGGCGACGACCGCACCGCCACCACCGTTGACCCATCCCGCGGCGAGCACCGCCCACGACGTCGCGGCCATGAGTGCGACGCAGAGCCCGAGCTCGATCATGGCGAAGTCACGGCAGGGCGGAGGCCCTCACCGCAGGCGTCTCCTAGCTGATTCGTACGCGCGGATCGAGAACCGCATACAGCGCGTCGACAACGATGTTGGCGACGACCACGAAGAAGGAGGCGACCAGCACGATCCCGATCACCACCGGGAGGTTCTGCACCTGGATCGCCTGGACGACTGCGAGTCCGAGGCCGGGCAGCCCGAAGATCGACTCCGTGATGATCACCCCGCCGAGTGCGGTGGCGAAGTCGATGCCGAACTGGGTGACGATGGGCGTCAACGAGCTGCGCAGAGCGTGGCGATAGACGACGCGCCGTTCACTCAATCCTTTCGCACGCGCTGTTCTGATGTAGTCCTCGCCAAGGTTCTCGAGCAGTGAACTTCGGGTGAGCCGCGAGTACGTCGCCGCGGTGATCAGCGCGAGCGTGATCCAGGGCAGGATCAGGTCGTGCGCCCACTCGAGCGGGTTCTGCGTGAACGGAGTCCAGCTCCCAGGCTTCGGGAAGATGGCAATCCCATGGATGGTCAGGAGGTAGTAGAAGACGTAGAGCAGGAGCAGCCCCAGGATGAACGTGGGCATCGAAATGCCGGTGAGCACGAACGCTGTCGCGCCACGATCCCACAGGCTGCGTGGCCGGCGAGCGGCGAGCACGCCGACACTGATGCCGAGCAGCATCCACAAGACCGCTGCGCCGACTGCGAGTGAGATGTCGATTGGGACTGCCTGCGCGATGATCGTCGTGACCGGAAGGCGGTTGTTGTTCGATGTTCCAAGGTTGAACAACCCGGGGAAGGGCACGAGACGCTTCAGGTAGTCCCAGTACTGCACGATGACGGGGAGGTTGAAGCCGTATTCCCGGTTGATTTGAGCGAGCAGCGCAGGTGTGGCGGCTCGTCCGGCCAGCTGCCGCGCGGGGTCGTGCGGCCCAGCGTAATACAGCAGGAACACCAGCGTGACGATCACCCAGAGCGTGATCAACCCGAGGATGATGCGGCGGATCAGAAAGCGGGTCATGCCGCAGCCTTCCGCTTGCGCCGCGCCGCAAAGATGCGCTCGGTTCGGGGATCGAGCGCGTCGCGGACCGCGTCACCAAGAAGATTGAACGAGAGCGTGGTGATGAGCAGGAAGAGCATGGGGAAGATGTAGAACCACCACGCCTGAAAGCCGACACCCTCCGCGTCCGACAACATGTTTCCCCAGGAAGCGGTGGGCGGCTCGACGCCTAGACCAAGGAAGGAGAGCGTCGCCTCGAAGATGATGGCGGCAGGGATGAGCAGCGTGGCCAGCACGATCACGGGTGCCACCAGGTTCGGAAGGATGTCCACGAACATGATGCGCAGGTCGCTGGCACCGAGCGAGTGAGCTGCCTCCACGTATTCCTTCTCGCGTTGGGAGAGCGCCTGCCCACGCACGATTCTGCCGATGGCCGCGAATGAGAAGAACGCGATGACCATGATGGTGAGCGGCAGGCTTGCGCCGAAGACCGAGACGAGCACGATCGCGAACAACACATAGGGAAAGGAGAGGACCACGTCCATGATGCGGGCAAGGACGCTGTCCAGCCAGCCGCCGTAATACCCCGCGAAGAGTCCGACCACCACCCCGACGAGCGTCGCGAGGGCAGTGGCGAGCACGCCGACGAGCAATGAGATTTGCGCGCCGTACGCGATGCGTACGAGGATGTCGCGGCCGAGGTTATCGGTACCGAGCAGATACCCGGCGCTTCCGGGTGGGAGCGGCTGGCCGTTGGCGTCGGTGCCCGTGTCGACATTTGCTTCGGTCGGGTTGTGACCTGTGATGTGCGCGATCAACGGCGCGCAGATCGCCATGAGCACGATCAGCAGGATCATGACGATCGACACGATCGCAACTCGGTCGGTGCGCAGTCGCGCCACCACCAGTTGCAGCGGGGTGCGCCCCTGAATGTCCTTTGCCGCAGCATCCTCGCCCGGAGTCGAAGGGGTCGATACCTCGACGGTGGAGAGACTCATGTCGCACTTCCCTCAAGTGAGCCGGCATTGACAGACGGCGTTTCCGCCAGGAATCCCTCGACTGCGTGCAGAATCCTGGCTTTCCCGGTGGCCAGCTTCTCGCCGTCCGCAACCGGGAAGTGACAGGCCGTCTGATGGCTGGCCGGGTCGCCGGCCGCACTTTGCAGTTGCGGCTCCTCGGTTGAACACCGCGCCTGTGCCTTCGGGCAGCGGGTGTGGAAGCGGCACCCTGATGGCGGATTGATCGGCGATGGGACGTCTCCGGACAGGATGATCCGGTCGCGCGACCGCGCCTTGTCTGGATCGGCCACCACTGACGCGGAGAGCAGGGCGTTGGTATACGGATGGCGTGGTGCACCGTAGAGATCCTTGACCTCGGCAATCTCGACGATCTTGCCGAGGTACATCACCGCAACGCGATCGCTGACGTGTTGCACGACGGACAGGTCGTGAGCGATGAAGAGATAGGTCAGCCCGAACTCGACCTGAAGGTCATCGAGGAGATTGATGATCTGAGCCTGGATGGAGACGTCGAGCGCGGACACAGGCTCATCGCAGACGATGAGCTTGGGGCGGAGTGCAAGAGCACGGGCGACCCCGATGCGCTGTCGCTGTCCGCCCGAGAACTCCGCGGGAAAACGGTTGTAGTGCTCGGGGTTGAGCCCGACCACTTCCATGAGTCCCTGGACGAGCTTGATCCGCTCTGCTCCCTTTGCAATCTCGTGGATTGCCAGCGGGTCGCCGATGATCGAGCCGACGCGCCGGCGTGGGTTGAGTGACCCGTAGGGATCCTGAAAGATCATCTGCATCCCGCGGCGATAGGGACGCATTCGCGACCGTGACAGGGTGCTGATATCCGCGCCGTCGAAGAGGAGTCGCCCGGCAGTCAGCGGATACAGCCGCATGATCGAACGTGCGAGCGTGGACTTGCCGCAACCGGTTTCGCCCACGAGACCGAGCGTTTCCCCACGGCGCACCGCCAGGCTCACACCATCGACCGCCTGGACACTTCCAACCTGATGCTTGAAGAAAATGCCTTCCTTGATGGGGAAGTGTTTGACGAGGCCGTCGGCGCGGAGGAGCACCTCGTCATCGGTGGGCGGAGCGACTGTCAGCTCAGGCATACACTGCGGCTCCGTCGCCTGCAGCGACCACGCCGGGCAGCTTGTCCGCTCTGGCATCGCGGTGGCTTGCCGCGTAACGCTGGCGAGCAACATCCATGGCGACGCCCACGCCGACCATGTCCGGCGGCAGCCAGCATGCAGACGTATGACTGGGGTCGTCGCCGACCGAGTCAAGTGACGGCTGCTCATCGATGCACATGGGCATCGCAAATGGGCAGCGGGGATGGAACCCACACCCGCTCGGGACGTTGATCAAACTCGGAGGCGCACCGACGATCGGCACGAGCCGGCTCCCGATCACCCCTGTCGCGGTCGGGACGGATCCCAGCAGCCCGCGTGTGTAGGGATGGTGCGGTTTGAAGAAAATGGTGCGCGCGTCGGCCCGTTCGGCAGCACGGCCCGCATACATCACCAGGACCTCGTCGGCAATCGATGCGATGACCCCGAGGTCGTGGGTGATGATGATCATTGCCATGCCAACTTCGCGCTGCAGCTGGGTCAGGAGTTCGGTGAGTTGCGCCTGCACAGTCGCATCCAATGCGGTCGTCGGCTCGTCGGCGATGAGCAGTTTCGGCTTGAGTCCCAGCGCCATGGCGATCATCACGCGTTGGCGCATGCCGCCTGACATCTCGTGCGGGTAGGCGTCGACACGACGCTCTGGCTGCGGGATATTGACCAGGCGAAGCAGTTCGATCGCCTGTGCTCTGGCCTCGCTCTTGCTGGCATTGGTGTGCGCGCGGATCGCCTCTGCGATCTGCCAGCCGACGCGAAAGTGTGGATGGAGACTGGAGAGCGGATCCTGGAAGATCATGGCGATGTCAGCGCCGCGGATCTTGCGGAGCTCTGACTGCGACATCTTCAGCAGATTGCTGCCGTTGAAGACCGCGGCGCCGCTGGTGTCCGCTCCGGGGTTGAGCCCCAGCAACGTGAGCGCACTTACGCTCTTGCCCGAGCCCGAACTCGCCGACGATACCGAGCGTCTTTCCCGCATCCACGGAGAAGGACAGCCCGCGGACGGCGTGAACGATCCCATCAGCCGTGGGAAACGAGACCGTCAGGTTGTCGACGGCGAGGAGAGTCATCGTTCTGGGTGGTGGCTCGCACGGAAGATGCCCGCCGCCGGTGCGGCGGACATCTTCTTGTGTGCGATTACTTCTGAGCGATTACGACAGCCAGATCTGCGTGATGTCGTACTGACTGCTGAATGGGATGTAGATCGCGTTGTGGACCCGCGACGAGTGGTAGAGCGCAGTCAACTGGGTGTTGATCGGGATCATCGGGGCGTCTTTCATCACCTGCTCGTCGGCCTGATGCCAGAGGGCACTGGCTGCAGAGACGGTGAGGGCGGATTCAGCCTGGTTGACCAGCGAGTCGACCGCCGGATCGTCGTATCCGCCCCAGTCCGAGCCGGGGAAGTCGAGCGCCCCGTCGGTGATATCGGGCAGGGTGGCACGGCCGTTGGCGGGTCCAAACCAGTCCGGGTTCCAGCCCGGCTCGGTGATATCCCACTGTCCCGACTTGAGTCCGTTGGCCGAAGTGACGCCGATGCCTGAAGACCCGTAGTAGCCGGTCGCGATCGGGGTGCCGACGGTGGTGACGCCGCACTTCGCGAAGTCGGACTGCACCTCTTCGAACACTGCCGGATGGTTACCGTTGTTGCGGTAGTAGTCCTTGAGTGTGAGCCCGTTCGGATATCCGGCGGCCTTGAGCAGCGACTTGCATTCGCCGGGGTTGCCTTCGTTGTTCGTCGTGGGATAGTCGTTGAACGGCACGTAGCCCTCCGCCCCTGGTGCGATGACCTGGTTGAGCGGTTCATTGAGACTGGCGCCACCGTAGATCTTGCCGATCGCCACCTTGTTGATGGCGTACTCCAGCGCCTGACGCACCTTGACGTTGCCGAGCGCGCCATTGTTGTTGGGGCTCTGCACGTTGAACACCAGGTAAGGATTGGTGATACCTGGCGTCGGGAAGGTGCCAAGGTCGGGGTTCCACGGGCTCTCGAGGCCGGCGATATCCGCAGTGGGGACAATCGTGTTCCATTCGAGATCCGCTGTGCCCGCCTGCATATCCTGCTGCACCTCGGTCGTCGCGGCCGCGCCTGCGAGGTCCAGCTTGACATCGACCTGACTGACGTACTGATGACGAATCGGGTCGCTGCTCTGCGTCCACGCGGGATTCCGCGAGAGGATGATCTCGTGCCCGACGTTGTAGGTGCTGATGTAGTAAGGCCCGTCCGAATACAGCACGTTGCCAGGTGTCAGCGGGATGTACTTCAGGTACTCCACCGGTGCAGCCGACGCAAACGGCAGCGCGACGATGTTGTCGAAGTCCGTCGCCGGCTCGGTGAGGGTGAACACGATCGTGTTGTCGTCAGGTGTCTGGATCCCTGAGACGCTCGTCATCCCCGCGTTGATGAACGCGGCGCGAGCGGCAGCGGTCTCCGAAGGGTTCGAGTTCTCGAAGGGAACGCAGAACGCCTTGAAGCCGACGATCGTCGAGATGTAGTAGCCGGGGTTTCCGTTCGGTGCGAGCGTCGGATCGCAGTTGCGGAGGATTCCTCGCTTGAAGTCCTCAGAGGTGACCGGCCGCGGCGGTGATGTATTCCACATCAGGCCGGAGCGGAGCTTGAAGGTGTAGGTCAAGCCGTTGGAGCTCACTGTCGGCATGCTCGCCGCCGCGTCGGGGACGAGCGTCTCGGCAGTGACCAGGTTCGTCGATGCGGCGTAGGAGACCAGCTGACGCGTGTACGCGCGCTCGAGAGTGAACGCGATGGTCTCGTACTCGCCTTGCGGATCTGCAGCCGCCGAGAGATCGGTGCTGCCTTCGATCTGCAGCGTGCCGCCGTAGACCGGCGAGCCATGGGCGTTCTGATTCGCCGCCAGCCACGGCACGTTGGCGGTGTTGAACGTCGCGGGATCGAACAGATTCGCCGGCACGGGCCTGGTCGTTCCAGCGCTGCCGCACGCCCCAACCCCGAGCGCAGCGAGCGCGACGACGCTGACTCGCTTGACCATGCTGCGTCGTCTCTCGCTGAAGACTCCGCCGTGGTCGCTTCCTAGATTCATCTGTGCATCTCCCTGTCAGTCGGTTCGTTCCGTTCGCGCCACGATACGCGCCGTGCAGTGCAGCTTTGGCAGTAGCGCGAAAAATTCATCCTGCTGAGTGAGGGCTTGCACACGACGAATGCGGTGGTAAAGGACAGATTGGACGTAAACCATCGGCAAGTGGCTCTGTCTCTTCGCTACAAAGTGGTATGCGTGTGGCCGGGCACTTGCAACGATATTGGCCTGCTGCATAACCACTTTCGGGACTCGACGTCGGTTCGGCCTCACCCGTTTGCATGGCCACTTCGACCTCGCAGAGCAGTACCACTTGTTCGCCATTGACATCGCTTGCGTCATGCCATTTCGCGTGCACTCACGTACGCGATGTCCAATCAGCTGGTGATGAGGTTGCACATGCCATCACCCATCAGAGTGAATTCTTCCGCAACACCGCTTGCACGCCGGACGCAATGCGTATCGTGCGTTCCGACTGACAGCTATTTCGAGTGCTTGAGGAGACTCCAGTGATCGTGAAGCGCGCGTGGCGATTGAAGAGTGGGCTGGCGGCCGCCGGCCTGACGGCAGTACTCGTCGTCTCGGCCTGCGGCGGGACGAGTTCGTCGGGCCACACCGTCAAGAAGACGACGGCAACCTTCGCCGAGCTGCCCGGCTCGCAGCCGAACTACATCTTCCCGCTTGCCTCGCTGGCGTACTTCAGCGTCGCGAACCTGAGCCAGTTCCAGTACCTCATGTACCGGCCGCTGTACTGGTTCGGCGACAACGGCCAGGTCCAGTTGAACAGCAGCCTGAGCCTCGCCGATCCGCCCGTCTATTCCTCCGACGGCAAGTCGGTGACCATCACCCTCAAGGGGTGGAAGTGGTCGGACGGATCCCAGATCACCGCGCGTGACGTCCAGTTCTGGCAGAACCTCATCACCGCGAACAAGGACGACTGGGCCGGCTACTCGCCTGGCGAGTACCCCGACAACGTTGTCAGCACCACGATCAGCCCCACCAACCCGCTGCAGATCACCTTCAACCTCACTCAGGCGTACGGCTCGTACTTCTTCACCTACAACGAGCTGAGCCAGATCACCCCGCTCCCCCAGCACGTCTGGGACAAGGAGTCGGCCACTGGCGCTGTCGGCAACTGGGACCAGACGCCGGCGGGTGCGCAGGCCGTCTTCAAGTTCCTCGACGCGCAGTCGAAGTCCATCGCGACCTACAACACCAACCCTCTCTGGCAGGTGGTCTCGGGTCCGTGGAAGCTGAAGTCGATCGACACGGCAGGAAACGTTTCGATGGTGCCGAACCCGGGATACGGCGGACCCATCAAGCCGACCCTGACCCAGTTCAACGAGGTTCCGTTCACCAAGGACACCGCAGAGTTCAACGAGTTGAAGTCCGCAAGCTCGATCTCCAACACCACGATCGACTACGGGTACATCCCGTATTCCGATGTCCTTCAGAAAAACTCGTTGAGCAGCGTCTACAACTTCGAGCCGTGGACGGGATGGCAGGTCACGTACTTCCCGGAGAACTTCACCAACCCGACCAGTGGGCCGATCTTCAGCCAGCTGTACTTCAGACAGGCGATGCAGGAACTGGTCGATCAGCAAACGTTCATCAGCAAGGCGTTCTTCGGATACGGCTATCCGACGTACGGCCCGGTGCCGACCAAGCCATCCTCGAACTTCGTCGATTCGTTCGAGAAGAGCAATCCGTACCCGTATAGCCCAAGCAAGGCCGTGTCCCTGCTCCAGGCCAACGGATGGACGGTCAACGCGGGCGGAGTGAGCACGTGCACCAGCCCGGGTACCGGTTCGGGCCAATGCGGCGCCGGCATTCCCATGGGTGCAAAGGCACAGTTCAACCTCCAGTACGAAAGCGGAGCGTCGCAACTTGACCAGGAGATGGCACAGCTGAAGACCGACTTCGCGCTGGCCGGCATCGCGCTCAACCTGGCCACAGCACCGTTCGATACGGTCATCGGGAATGCGACGCCGCAAAGTCACACCTGGGATATGGAGTACTGGGGCGCCGGCTGGATCTACGCACCAGACTACGAGCCCACCGGCGACGAGCTCTGGTCGTGCACAGGGTCCGGCGCCAGCGTTCAGTACGCGGGCTCGGACTCCGGCGGCTACTGTGATCCGCAGGCGGAGAGTGACATCCTCGCAACCGAGACAAGCAGCAACGTGCAGACCATGTACACGTACGAGGACTACCTCGCAAAGCAACTTCCAGTCATCTGGCTGCCTGTCTCGGAGGCGCAACTCTCCGAGATCAACAAGGATCTCCAGGGCACCGGGCCGCAGGATCCGCTGCTGCAGATCTACCCCGAGAACTGGCGCTGGTCCTGACCGGACAGACAACACATCCGTGGTGACGCAGCCGTGCGGGCGGGACCGCATGGCTGCGCCGCAGCGCCGAGCGGTGAAGCGAGTTGCTCTGGGAGCGATGAGTTTCTCTGCCTGACAGCGTCTTCATTCGCAGGGGCGGGCCCGCGAACACGAGACGACTACTCGACCGGGAGGAGTTCGATGCAGCCTGAGCTCACGAACGCGGTGATGGACACGATCAGGGGTGGCACCGGCACGACGGCAGTGCCGCGCCGACCGGGCTCTCATGCGTAGATCCGCGAGTCTCGGAGTGATCCCGATCATTCCGTTCGATCGATCGTCGCCCGTGCCCTTCTATCTGCAGATCTACGAGGGAGTCCGTGCGGCGATCACGTCGGGGCGGCTGACCCCTGGTCAGCGCCTGCCTTCCACACGCACGCTGGCCGAAGAGTTGCACATCTCGCGGTACCCGGTGTTCAGTGCCTTTGATCAGTTGCTGCAAGAAGGTTATCTCGACGGAAAGGTTGGTTCGGGCACATTCGTCCGCTACAACATCCCCGACGAGGTCAGCCGGCCGATCGGCGCGCGCCGGCCGGCGCTCCACACAGAGTCGACACCGATCGCGCAGCCGGCATCCACCAGCGAGTCCGATCGTGCGAGCGAAACCGGGCCGCTCGCGGTCAACTCCCCCGCGCTCGACCAGTTTCCCAACGAGCTCTTTGCACGCTTCATCCGGCGCCATGCAACTGCATCGCCCGATCTGTTGGCATACGGTGACGCGGCCGGCTACGGGCCGTTGCGTGAAGCGATCGTCGAGTACCTGCGCACCGCGCGCGCCGTTGACTGCGATGCCAGTCAGGTGCTCATCGTCAACGGGTCGCAAATGGGACTGATCATCAGTGCCCTGGCGCTGACCACGCCTGAGTCGAACGTCTGCGTCGAGGAGCCTGGGTATCCAGGGGCGAAGCAGGCGCTCGGCACCACGGGGTCGACGATCATCCCGGTGGGAGTGGACAACGACGGGATCGACGTCGCAGCTCTCGCGCGACTCGATGTGCCCATCGCGCTGGCATACGTCACTCCGTCACGCCAATACCCACTCGGCATGTCGATGGGATTGGCGCGCCGGCTCGAGCTCCTGCGGTGGGCTGCGAAGGCCAATGCCTGGATCATCGAGGACGACTACGACAGCGAGTTCCGTTACGCGAGCCGTCCGGTGGGCTCTCTCCAGGGAATGGATTCTGACAATCGCGTCATTTACCTCGGGACATTCAGCAAGGTCCTCTTTCCGGCGCTGCGTCTCGGCTACATGGTCGTTCCTCGTCAACTGGTGGACCGCTTCGCCCAGGTCCGTGCAACGCTTGATCTTCTGTCACCAACGCTCTCCCAGCTCGTGGTCAACGACTTTTTTCGCGAAGGTCACTTCGCGCGCCACCTGCGCCGGATGCGAGCGGTCTACCTGGCGCGCCGGGATGCTCTGCTGGACGCACTTCCGGCGGACGCAGCCGATGTGCTCACGATCGGCAACACGGATGCAGGTTTGCACGTCGTCGGCTTCCTCCGCGACGGCGTCGACGACCACGATGTCGTCCGCCGAGCCCAGTCACGTGGGCTGTTTCCGTCGGCGCTTTCGAGTTGCTATGCGGGTTCCGGAGGGAGACCCGGCCTGCTCATCGGGTTCGGCGGATCCGATGAGACTGTGCTGACCAGTGCAGTACAGACGCTCGTGGACGTGATCCGCGAAGCGGGGTAGCGTAGGCCCGACGCGCGCTCACCGTCGGCTACCGCTCGGCAACTCCTTTGAGGGCCTCGAGGACTGGACCCCAGTTGTTTTCGGCCATCTTGTCGGCCGCTTCCTGACTCTCGTTGCCGTCCTGCTGGAGCGTCAGGCGCGTTGACGTGTCATCGCCGTCAAGTGTGTAGGTGACGGTGTAGTAGTTCTCGGGCTTGTCCTCGGTCCCGCTCATCGAACTCCAGTACGTCGTGCTCAGCGACTTCTCCGGCTCGAAGGCGAGCACCACTCCCTTGTCCTGGTACGAGGTGCCCTTCCACTCGCCGCTCCACGTGATGGGACTGCCAACCTTCCAGTCGGTGGCGATCGTGGTGCCGTGCATGTACTCCTTCACCTTCGCCGGGTCGGTCAGCGCCTGCCAGACGGCGTCAACAGGCGCATTGATGGTGATGCTCTTCTCTGCAACGAACGATGGCTTCACAGCGGTATCCCTTTTAGCCTGCCGCTCGTCGACAGGTCCGGATCGGTGCACGCGGCAAGGTTGAAACAGCAGGGCCGCCGCTTCCCGCTCTTCATCTTCGAGATGGTGACTTCGACCCGGCGTTTTCGTGTGTCGGGGTTTTGCGTTGCATTGACCCAGCGGACCCACTCCCACCGTGCCATGGGCGTTATTTCCTTCCAGAGGTCCTGAATCTTCTGCGGGGCGCCGGCCAGCGCTGATTGAAGATCCTGCGGCACATCCGGCTCGGGCCACTCTTTGCGAGGCGCAACTTCGAGGGTCGCGCTGTCGCCCGCGCGTATGGCGGCGGCCTTTTCCAGCTTTCGGTCGATCTTCATCCAGTGGCCGGCGCATCCGTCTGGTTCCAACACCGTCCGGAACGCATGGCCATTGATCGTTCCCTCGACAGCCACTTGTCCGCGCGACGGCAGCTTCGCGCTCGCTTGCTGTGGCAGGCGCAGGATCGTCCACTTGTCGATCGAGTCCAGCGTGGCGTCAAAACGAACTGTCATCTCATCGATAGTAAAATACGGGACCGCTGAGAGAACCACGACCCAGGGATGAGATGGCGCTTGAGTCCCAGGACGGGAAGGCCACCACCGAGCGAACGGCGTTTCGGCTCGCCATCACGGCCACAAGGTCGATCGCCGCGTCCGACACCACCCTCTGGAACCTCCTCGCGGACACTCGCGCTCAGTCGAAGTGGAACTCCACCGTCACGAGCATCGAAGGCACGATCGCACTTGGCCAGCGGGTCTCATTCAAAGTGCCCGACGCGCCCCGACAGACGTTCAACCCGAAGGTCGTGGCCTACGACGCGCCCAGATCCATGGTCTGGCGCCTGAATCGGTGGCCGCTGCTGGTGAGCGAGCGCACGTATCGACTGACTCCGGGATCCAATGGCGCGACCGACGTCACAATCGCAGAAGTCTTTCACGGCCTGCTGTTGCCTCTGGCCGCCAAATCCCTGCCCGATTTCGCGACGATGTTCGAGCGGACCGCTGTTGACCTCCAGGTCGCGGCCACTGCACCTCCCGACCACGGCACGGAGACGTCCGCGCGCTGACCGCGGCGGCGGCTCATTCTTGGTGACGTGCAAACAGAGCAGCAACATCCAGATCTGGCAGCCGGCCTCACAGGGCCGGCGTTCCTCGGGTTCAGCGCGTGGGTCTTCGAGTGGTTCGCCGGACTCGAGCAGGACAACTCACGCGCATATTTCAACGCCACGCGCGACCGGTTTGAGGTCGAGGTGCGCGGCGGGCTGACGTCGATGCTGCAGGAATTGAGTGCCACATTCGGCGGCGCCGTCCGCGTGTTCCGTCAACAGAACGACATGCGCACGTCCCCGGCAGTTCCATACAAGACGCGGACGTACGGTGTCCTTGACTTCACGGAGCCGGCAAAACCTCGCCTCTACGCCGATCTCTCGGTGCGGGGCCTCTATTCGGGCACCGGATATCACCGGCTCGCAGCCGACCAGCTCAGCCGGTATCGCGCCGCCGTCACCGACGACCATGCCGGTGCGCGCCTCGCTGCAACGCTGACAGCCGCTCAGGATTCCGGCCTCGAGCTCATTACCGACAGCCTCGCGTCCGTGCCTCGCGGATGCCCTCGCGATCACCCGCGAGCCGAGCTGCTGAAGCACCGCTCCCTGCTTGCGGGACGCCTGATCCAAGGTGGATTCGGCATCAGTCGCGACGATGCACTCGAGCATGTCGCCGGGACGTGGCACGCGGCGGAAGCATTCACCACCTGGCTCGGCGAGCACGTCGGACCCAGCACGATCCCACCGCGCGCACGCTGGCCACAGCGGCCCGCGAAGGCAGCGGAATCCGCCGGTTGAGCGTCAGCGCTTGCAACGGCGTGCGAGCACCTGATCGCTCGAACCGGCAGGTCGACCGCGGTTACTCCGTCAGCAAGTCGGCGAACCGGCGAAGATAGAGCGGCCACCCGTTCTCGTTGTCGACGCCTTCTCGCACGGACTCCCAACTGTCGCCGTGGCGATCGATGTTCCGGTGCTCGAGCTCGACGCGCGTGCGGTCCGGCGCCTCGGCGATGAACCGCACCTCCACCTCGCTTGTTCTGGCCTGATCGGTCTCGATGCTCCACTGCGGGCTGATATCCCAACTGATCACCACTCGGTTGGGCGGCTCGTACACGAGCACGCGCGCGAAGCGACACTCGCTGCCATCGACACCCCTGTCATACACATATCCGCCCACGTGCAACTCAAAGACTGTCTCGGCGATTTCCACGTCGAGCAGGTTGTGGTCGGGTGGCTTGACCTGACCGAACTCCTTCGTGAACACCGAGAATGCGCGCTCGATTGGCACGTTGACGACGATCTGATGACGGACGGACGTTGCTCCTGCCTGCGTGGTCATGTGACCTCCTCCTCGGGTTGTTCAACGACGGCTTTGTAAGCCGTCAATGCGTTGCTCCAGAACCGGTCGAGCTCTGCCCGCAGCTCGCTGAGCCCGGCCGGGTCGATTGCGTAGATGCGACGGTTGCCGGCCTGCTGGTCAATCACGAGTCCGGCGTCCTTGAGCACCCGGAGGTGCTGCGAGACCGCCGGACGGCTGACCGGGAGGCCGATGGCGAGATCGCCGACGGCGTACGGCCGTTTCGTCAGCCGCTCGAAGATCGTCCGCCGGGTCGGATCTCCGAGAGCTGACCACGCCGCAAGTTGGTTAGCCGTCACGCACCGTAAGTTACAGCTTACGAACCGCGGATGTCAACAGCCGCGCGCTGCTGGTAGGCACAATCGGCGCGATGCCCGGAACAGTCGAATTGACCTGGCTTGGACAGAGCGGTTTCCTGCTGCGCTTTCCATCGGCGAATGTGCTCATCGATCCGTTTCTCACAGATCGCGGTGAGCGGCTCGTGCCCGCGCCGGCACTGGAGTTGCTCGGCAGCATCGACATCCTCGCGGCAACCCACGAGCACTGGGACCATCTCGATCTCCCCGCGATCGTGCGTCTCCTCGAGCTGCATCCGCGGATGCTCGTGGTCGTCCCGCTCCCCGTCGTCGACCAGGTGCTCGACGCGGGCGTCCCCTCCGAACGGATTCGCGGAGTGCAACCGGACGAGATCGTCGTGCATCGCGACCTGCGAATCACTCCCGTGCCGGCGCGACACGGCGTGCACGTGACTGACGCCTACAACTTCGGCACGGAACTGTCCGACGGAAAGGTGCGATATCTCGGCTACGTCCTCAGTGAGGAAGGGGTCGTCGTCTACCACGCGGGCGACACGGTCCTCTACGACGAGCACGCGTCACGCCTCGAGTCTCTCGGGGTGCAGCTGGCTCTGCTCCCCATCAACGGCAGGGATTCGGAACGCGAGGCGCTCGACCTCGTGGGAAACCTGTCGCCCGAGGAGGCAGCGTCACTCATCGCGCACGCGCGCATACGCGCGGCCATGCCCATGCACTACGACATGTTCGCAGGCAATCTCGGCGATCCGGGAGCGTTCGTCTCCGCGGTCGCGCGCGGAGCTCCCGACGCAGCAGTTCTCGTCCCGGCACATCAACGGCCCCTCGTCTTCACCGGGACAGCGATCTGAGTCGCCTCTACAGCTTGCTGGTTTGCGTCACTGGGCATGGTTTGCGTCGTCCTCGTACACAGTCGGGTCCACCACCTGCGCGAGTGCGAATGCCTCGCGTC
This sequence comes from Candidatus Dormiibacterota bacterium, assembly GCA_963791435.1. Lineage (GTDB taxonomy): Bacteria > Chloroflexota > Dormibacteria > Aeolococcales > Aeolococcaceae > Palsa-851. The sequence goes on along the minus strand of CAWBSL010000001.1, from coordinate 1,350,067 downwards.
GCTCGTAGCAGGTACCGCACGTTCCACAGTGGACGGCACCACCCTTGTAGCAGGACCACGTTCTTTCGAACGGCACGAGTAGGTCGTTGCCCAGCTTGACGATCTCGGCCTTGGTCATGCTCAGAAACGGCGTCACGATGTCGATCCTGGCCAGCCCTTCGACGGCGAGATTGACCATCGTCGCGAAAGCCCGGACGAACTCCGGCCGGCAATCCGGGTAGATGAAGTGGTCACCGGTGTGCGCACCGAATGCAACTGCCTCAGCGTCACGCGTGACCGCAAGCGCGCACGCGATGCTGAGCATGATCGCGTTGCGATTCGGTACCACGGTGATCTTCATGCTCTCGTCGGCGTAGTGCCCGTCGGGAACGGCGACGGTGTCGTCGGTCAACGCCGACCCGCCGAGCACGCTGGTCAGTCCCGCCGCGTGCAGGTCGATGAGCGTCCAGGACGCGCCGACATCGATAGAGATCTGCTCCGCGAACTCCAGTTCCTTGCGGTGTCGCTGTCCGTAGTCGAAGGAAATCGCCGCAATCGCGTAGCCCTGGGCGCGCAGCCAGTACGCCATGGTCGTCGAATCGAGACCTCCCGAGAGCACGGCGACGGCTCGGCGCTCAGGCATCAGCGTGCGTCAGCACTGGGTCCATGGCCGGATTGTGCCCGATGAGGAGCCACGACACCCGATGCCCGATGCGAAGGCCAGCACCTTATAGTCCCGCTGTAATATAGTGCGATAGTTGATTTGTCGCCCACGGAGGTTGAGGCTGTGCTGACACTGATCCTGATCATCGTCGTGGTACTGCTGCTGTTGGGTGGCGGCGGCTACTTCTGGCGCGCCCGGTGACGGCTGCGCGGTCCGGCCCGGTCAAGCGCGCTCTGCGCGGAGCCGGTGCCGGGGCGCTGGCGACCGGCTGCATGAGCTCGGTGATGATCGGCGCCAAGCGCGCCGGGTTCGTCGGCGGGATGCCACCCGAGAAGATCACCGCCGCGATGCTGCATCAAGCGGGCGGCGGCCATGGTGGCGCCGAGCAGGATGCGCTCGCGACACTCCTGCACTTTGGGTTCGGAACCACGGCCGGGGCTGTATTCGGTGTCATCGCACCGCGGCCGTTGATCGCGCGCGTTCCGGCTGGACTCGCGTACGGAGTGGCGATCTGGAGCGTGAGCTACATGGGCTGGGTGCCTGCGCTCGGCATCATGCCGCCTGCCAAGCGCGACCGGCGCGATCGCCAGGCCGTCATGCTCGCCGCCCATCTCGTCTACGGCGCTGCACTCGCCGCGCTGGTCGGCACTCGGGTTCGCAACGTAAACGACGAGGATGCGACCCGCGCCTGATCAACGCGACATGCAACGCATCACGGCGGGGAGGGTCGCAACCCGCAGTTCGGCGCGCGATGATCCGCCATCGGCCCAAGGTGAGGCCATGTTCAAACGGCTCCCTTACGTTGTTCCCGTCGTTCTTTTCACCGGTGCCCTCGTTGCTCTCTCGCCGCTGGATGCTTTCGCGGCGACAGCGCCGAACCTCGGTACCGCGCTGAATTTCACGGTGCTTGCAGGCTCGACGATCACCAACACGGGACCGAGCGTGATCACCGGCAACCTCGGATTGGACCCCGGCTCCGCGGTGACCGGATTCCCCCCGGGAACTGTCACCGGTGTCAAACACATCAGTGACGCCGTTGCCCTGCAGGCGAAGAACGATCTCTCCACGGCGTACACGGAAGCAGCCAATGCGCCGGTCACGACCGACATGACCGGTCTGAATCTCGGCGGCAAGAATCTGACGCCAGGCGTCTACAAGTTCGACAGCTCCGCGCAGCTGACTGGACCGCTCACGTTGAGCGGCAACGGCATCTACATCTTTCAGATCGGCAGCACGCTGACGACAGCGAGCAACTCGGTGGTCCTGACGACCAATGGCGCTCAGGCGTGCGGCGTGTTCTGGCAGGTGGGCAGCTCGGCCACGCTCGGCTCGGCAACCCACTTTCAGGGAACGCTCATGGCGCTCACCAGCATCACGATGGTGACGGGCGCCAACATCATCAGCGGACGTGCAATGGCACGCAACGGTGCAGTCACCCTCGACGCCAATGACATCACGCCTCCGGCCGGCACGTGCACCGTGGGCTCGGGTGGCGGCGGATCCGGTGGTGGTGGTTCGGGCGGCGGCGGCTCCGGTGGCAGTGGCGGATCCGGTGGCGCGGGCGGACCTGGCACAACCGGCACGTCGGGACCGGTCCCGATTCCTGACACCGGCTCGGGCGGCATCGGCTTCATGGTTCCAGCGCTGCTGGTGATCGTCGGTGGCGTGTCGCTTGCAGCAGGACGTCGCACACGCGCGCACGCGTCGCGGTGAGACCGGCGAACGGTCGCACTGACGAGATCGTCGACTTCGGCGCCACGAGGCGCTCGAGGGCAGAGGTGATCGCGGGTATCGTCGGGGCGGGTCTCGCACTCGCGTCGATCTCGTTCGCCACCCCGGCGCACACGAATGAGGCGCCGGCCGTTTCCGCCGGTGCATTCAGCCGCGACTCAGGATCCGCAGGTCCGGCGCAGTCGTCGGCGACATGGTCGGGCTATGTCGTCGCGTCGAAGACGCCGTTGACGGATGTGAGCGCGAACTGGAAGGTCCCACCAGTCGTCTGCGAGAAGACAACAGCCGAACAGGCTGCGGTCTTCTGGGTCGGCCTCGACGGTTGGTACGACAGGACCGTCGAGCAGGCCGGCGTCGAGGCGTACTGCTCGGGAACCACACCCGTGTACACCGCATGGTGGGAGATGTTTCCGTCCAACCACATCACGCAGGTCTTCTCAGTGCGACCCGGCGACGCCATCGTGGCGTCCGTCCATTACCTGAACGACGTCTTCACCATGACGGTCAGGGACGTCTCGTCCGGCGCGACATCCACCGTCAACACACGCTGCGCAACGGGGATGATCTGTGCGCGCTCATCGGCGGAGTGGATAGCGGAGTCGCCCACCTATGGTGCGGCGAGCGCATCGCTGCCGCCCTGGAGCTCGTTGACGTTCACCGGTGCTCGCTCGAGCGCGAGCATCGACGGCGCGACGAAGGGCATCTCCGGATTCGTCAACTTCCCTGTCGTCATGACGGGTCTGCACGGACGCCAGGCAATCGCGGGCTCATTGCTCGGGGGTTCGGGATTCACTGAATCCTGGCTTGCCTCGAACTGACGCACCGAGGCGTGTGCTGATCTGTCGTTGACGCCGGGGCTCCGGTCGTGGCAGCTCGGGACTCGCGATGCGCACGGGATCTACGAGCGGCTTGGCTGGCGCGCTGCGGATCCGGCACGCTGGATGGCGCGCACAGTCGCGCCGTCTGACATTTACGGCTAGAGCCGGAGGCTCAGATCCACCCGCGCCGGCGGAAGAAGTACAGCTGCGTGATGATCGAGATCGCCATGATCGCGAGCCCGATGCCGAAGGCGTAGAGGCTCCCGATGCGTGACACCAGCCAGCCGAAGTTCATCCCGAAGAACCCGGTGAGAAACGTCAGTGGCAGAAAGAGACTCGCGACGACGGTGAGTGCTTTCACGGTCATGTTGAGCCGGTTCGAGACGGTGGACAGGTAGACGTCCATCGCGCCGGTCAGCAGGTCGCGCAGCGAGTTGACGGTCTCGTACTGACGGATGATGTGGTCGTAGACATCGCGGTAGTACGCGGTCGTCTCACGGTCCAGCTCCAGGGAAAGCGTCACCAGGCGTTGGAACATGTCGCGTTGCGCGCCGAGGATTCGGCGCATCTCGACGGCGGAATGCTTCATCTCCTGGAGCAGTGCCAGCTGCGAGTTGGTGGCGTTCTCGAGCACGGCGTCCTGCAGCTTGTCGACCGACTCGTCGAGCGTCTCCAGCGCCGTGAATGTCGTGTCCACCAGCACGTCCATGACCAGGTAGGTCAGGAACGATGCCTTCCGGCAGACGTTCGCCGGTGTTTCCGCAATCCGTGCGTTGAGCTGATCGAACGACGGCTCCGGTTCGAGATGCACCGTCACCAGGTATGTCGGTGCGATGTAGAGGTGATGCTCTCGGAAGGAGAGTTCATCGCCGCTCAGCGCGATCACGAAGACGACCGCGAAGACGTACCCGTCGTATCCGTCCAGCTTCGGTCGCTGGTTCTGGTGCTTGACGTCCTCGATGGTGAGTTGGTGAAACTTGAAGGTGTCGGTCAGCAGCCGGTAATCGTCGTCATCCGGTGCCTCGATGTCGAGCCAGAACGTCTCGTGTGAAACGTTGATCAGATGATCGATTGCATCCGGAGCTGCTGTCTCGTGATGGCCAATGGCCGAGAAAAGCGTGCGCATCGCACGACGATCCTACGTTGTCCTGCCGGCGAATGGATTGACGAACGGTTGGGCCGACCGGGCCGCTGATGCACAGCCCGGTGGCCCTTCCGTCGTTCACCAGCCTTGAGTTACCAGTAATACCAACGGCCGCCGCTCGGCCGGAACGCGAACCCGACAAGCCACACGATCAGCGCGATGACCGCGATCCACCAGAGCGCGTGCAACGCGACGCCGAATCCGAAGAGCAGAGCCACGAGCAACAGGAACAGGAGCAACGCAGCCAAGTCAGGACCTCCTTCCGGCCATGAGCTGTCGCCAGCCCCTGGCCTCGATCTCTACGCCGTGACGCCTTGCTGCCGCGCGGATCCTGCGCCAGGCTTTGTCTCGCTCGGCATCGGTGACACCGTCCACCTGGTCGAACCGGGCGATCGCGTTGCGAACGTGCGACGCATCGGTCAACGGCTCCTTGCGCTCTTCGGGGAACGCGAAGCGCTCGGCACTGAGCTTGTTGCGGTCCCGCTCGCGCAGGGTGTTTCCGCGCTTCGACGCCGCCCCCTTGTGACTGGCGGCCTGCGCGGACTTCACGTTGCGATGCGCCGCCTGCTTCTGGGGCTGCGTGGCCATGGAACCGACCCTCCGGATACTAGCGTACTTATAGCGGATCTATCACGAATAATGATGGCGCTATAGTACCAGTAAAGGCAAGCGGGGCGAAATGGAGTGAGGCGCCGGGACGGTCACTGCCGCCCCGGGCGCCCAGGTTTGGAGGCTTGGGTTATCGCGCCCCTGCGCCGACCTGGTCGAGCAGCGCGAGTGACGCCTTGGCGAAGGCATCGAGGTCGTCGGGTTGCCGCGACGTGACCAGGTTCCGATCGATGACGACGGGCTGATCGACGACCTTCGCTCCGGCCGCGCGGAGATCCACCTGGACCGTCTTCCACGCGGTCATGGTCCGCCCCTGCACGACGCCGGCGGTGATGAGGAGCTGCGGCCCGTGGCAGACCGCGAAGACGGGTCGCTCCCGGTCGAAGAACGCTCGCGTGAAGTCGACCATCCGCTGATCCGCTCGCAGGTGATCCGGGGAATAGCCACCCGGGAGGAAGAGCGCATCGAACTCGTCGGGTGCCACCTCGGTGATCCCGTGCTCCGCGCGTGTCACTTCCTTCCGCTCCTTGCCGGTGAGCTTGGCGTCGGCCCGGAGCCCGATCACGACCACGGAGTGACCCGCGGCGGTAAAGGCGTCGTACGGCTTGCGGAACTCGGAGTCTTCGAAGTCGTTGTCGAGTAGGCAGGCAATTCGCATGACCTGTTCTCCTCGTGTGGACATGGTGGACAAACGTGTTGAAAAGCGTATAGCCCGGGTACCAGATTTCGTCGCCCGATGCAGGTCACGTGATTGTTAGCGAAGCTTATAGTACTACTATAATGATAGTTGGTCACGACCAAGCCTCCAATCCCCATGTCACGCTGGATCACAATCGCATGCTCGAGCGCCCCATTTACGGTGCACGCGACTAGAATCGGAAGATGATGATCGTGGAGTTGCGCCGAAACGCTCGTGGGGAGTCCTGTGGCTCTTGAGACGCTGGCGCCACCGTCGCAACGGATGCTCGACCTGGACAAGCCGCTCTACACGATCAGCGTCGCAGCGGAAATCCTGTCATCCCACCCGCGCACGCTGATGATGTACGAGAGCATGGGCCTTGGCGTCCCTGCTCGAACCGCGACGAACCGGCGTCGCTATACGCAGCGCGACATCCTCACGCTCACAGCGATCCAGCGACTGACGCGCCAGCACGGTCTCAATATCGCCGGCGCGCGTTATGTCATCAAATGTCTGCAACTCCTCGACGCGCACGGAATCCCGCGCCCGCCGGAGCTCGCCGACATCGACCTGGAACACGTCCGGCTCTAGCCCTCGCGGCACGGGACATCGACCAGTACGCGAGGCTCGCCGTGTGAGCAGCGCCGTCGACCTTGCCTCCTGACAACGTTTCCTTCCGCGTAAGGTTATAGCAGCGTGCCATCAAGAACTGATACCGATCATGGTAGTATTTTGAGCGATCCGTCAGTTGCCCGTCCCAGGGAACACCACCGATGTCAAACCTCGATCCAGGGCCTTTCCGCGATCTCTTCGGGTCCGAGCCGGCCGAGCCTGGGTCCCCGGATGCAGCCCGATGGATCGAACTCTATGAAGGACTTGTCGAGATGATGGAGCGTCAGCTGGCCGAGACACAGGCATTCGCGACGCGAGCGCCCGGTGCCATGCAGGCCTACCTCGGCCGCGAGAACATCGCCATCCTCGAGGAAGAGATCGCCGCGTTCAAGGTCCGCCTCGACCACTGGAAGGGCTCGGAGGCTTCGCAGCAATGAGCTCGGACTCGTCGGAAACCGCCCAATCGGAAGACGAGAAAGCAGCCCTCGACCAGGTCGAGCCGGATCGACTCCTTGCCGGTGAGGATGAGACGAGCCGGCACCTCGACGACGCGATCCACTGGGTCAAGGTGTACTCGGAGCTCCTGGAGTTCAAGCGTTCGGTGCTGGCAACAACACAGCGGCACGTCGTGAGCATGGACCCGGATGCGAGCGCCGAAGTCCAGCAGACGGATTTGAAGGCCCTTCACGCGGAAGCGCTCCGCTTCGAGCGTCGCCTGGTGTTTTGGCGAAGTCGAACCGCCGCGCTGCAGACGCAGGGTCCTTCGGATTTGGCACAACGGGAGTAAGGCGACAGGGGACGGGCGGCACCCAGCGAATTTGGGAGCGACCGTGAGATCGCGACAATAGAGTGGCGCGAACGAGGGAGCGGACAAGCCTGAGCACGGTGCCGCCCGTCCCCTGGCGCCAGCATCACAAAGCGCCGCAACGGCGAAGGCCGATCAGCGACCGTGCAGGCCGTTCCAGCTGAGCAGCGCGGTCCACTCGTGCTCGTAGCCGAGCGTCGACGGTGACGCAGTTGCGAGTTGCAGGTGCTGCGCGGCTACTGCGGGAAATTCGAGCCACAGCGCCGTGGTGATTCGCAGCTGGTGGCCGTGTCCGAACAGCAGCACGTTTCCGTCGATCGCCCGAACGCGAGTGATGACGCGCGAGGCGCGCGCAGCGACGTCGTCGATCGTCTCGCCGCCGATGACGCCGTCGCGGAAGAGAGTCCAACCGGGGCGCGTCTCCTGGATCTCCGTGCTCGTGAGTCCTTCGTACACGCCGTAATCCCACTCGATGAGATCGGGCTCGATGACTGCACGATCCGCGAAGCCGGCGATTTCGCATGTCTGACGAGCGCGCAGCAACGGACTGACGAACACTTCGGCGAACTGCAGGCCTGCGAGTGCCGTGATCAGGCTCTCGGCCTGCTTGCGACCCTCGGCGGTGAGCGGTAAATCACTCCGGCCGGTGTGCCGCTGTATCCGGCTCCATTCGGTCTCGCCGTGGCGCACAACAACGATCTGTTGCGATGTGTTGACGCTCTCGCCATCCACCTTTTGCGACCCTAGCTTTCTTTGTCCGGCGCGGGCGCTTCGGGGGCGGGACCGGCCTCGACAACCGCCCACAGTTTCTCGGCCACTGCGGCTGTCACTGCGTCGAGATCCTGCTCGCGGCGATCGACCCAGAAATGGCACTGCAGCAACGGCACTTCGCGGTCGAGCGTGGGTTCGAAGACGATCGACGGTTGCGCCTCGATACCGGGCACCGTTTCGACGGCTTCTCGCGCGCGACGCATCAGTTCGGTGAGGTCGGTATCGACTCGAATCCGCACGCCCACCGTGAGACGGCGTGTGTCGTAGTGCGTGGTGTTGATCACGATGCCGGTGAAGACAGTGAGATTCGGCAGGATCGCCAGCTCACCGATGCCGGTGCGAAGGGTTGTGGTGCGGAGCGTGATGTTCTGCACAGCACCGGTTTGATCCATGACCGTGATCGTGTCGCCGAGACGGAAAGGCTGCTCGAGCAGAAGCCAGATGCCGGCGAGCACGTTGCGGAGCAGGTCCTGGAATGCGAGGCCGATCGCGACGGTCCCGACACCGGCAGCGGTGAGGATCACCGCGACGTTCACGCCGTAGACCACGAGCGCGCTGATCACCGCGACGACGTAGGTGGTGACCGTGATCAGGTTGCGGACCAGCGTGCGAACCTGGCGGTCCGCCTTGCCGCGTCGCATCGTCCAGAGCACGAGCATTCGCGTCAGGCGCCCGATGAGGTAGATCACGATGAAGATCGAGATCGCGCTCAGCAGATGCTGCACGAGCGGACCCACCAGACCGCTCTGATCGTGCGTCTGGATGGCGCTGCAGACGAAGTTGAACCAGTTGCTCGTGTCGCACGTCGGGGTACTGGCGATCACGGCGACGCCGGCGTCAGGATCGGGGCGAAGCCGCTAGGACGACCCGGCGTCGTCGTCAGCGGGCTCGGCAGCCTCGACCTCGGCCTCGGCCGCGACCTCAGCCTCCTCGGCCTCGACGCTGACGCGCACCTGCGCGACCTTGAGGACGAGCTCGTCGGGGTCGACACCGGTCGCGAGCGTGACACGCTCGGGGAGAGGTACTTCGCCGAGGCGAATGCCCTGGTCGACATCCACGAGGCCAGAGATGTCGACGTTGAGCAGCGCTGGGATGTCCCCCGGCAGGCACTCGACGTTGACCGAGGTGATGATCTGCTGGAGGACGCCGAGCTTGAACTCGGACACGGCGGGCAACTCGCCGATCGGGATGAGCGGGATCTCGACCGTCAGCTTCTCGCGGAGGTTCACCGCAAAGAGATCGACGTGCATCAGCTCGGTGGTGCGGGGACTGACCTGCAGCTCCCGGATCAGCACCTTGCGGACGCGCGCTCCCTCGAGAGCAAGGTCGACGAGGTGGCTGTGGCCGGCCTGATGCCAGACCCGACGCAGGCTGCGCGCCTCGATCGACAGGGCTTGTGGCTCGACGTTGTGTCCGTAGAGGACCGCGGGCACGTCCCCGCGGCGGCGAACGGCATGCACGTGGCGCCCGGTCTCGGACCGAACGGTGGCGCTGAGCTCGAGAGAAGTTGCCATATCTGCCCGGTTACTCTACCGGCTCGGCGGTCGCAGCCGAATTCACGGCGGCGGCAATCGCCTCCAGCGCGGTGTCGACGGACCCGGTGCCGCGCTCTGGTTTCGCGTCCGGATCGGCCACGGCGGCGGTCTCCGGCCAGGTGGCGGCGGCAGCGGCGATCAGCCGCCGCGCGGCCAGCGGACTGTGCTCCGGGAGCACGAAGTACGGCCAGGCGACATCGGAGAGCTCCTCACCATCGGCCGGCGACGCGAGGATCGCGAGCGCCCGCTCCAGCGAAGCGCGGCGGACGTCGGCGACCCCGGTCTCCATCTCGGCGTGAACGGCGTCGTGCAACCGTTGCGCCAGTCCGGAGACATCGGTCTCCCGACGACGTGGCGGCCCGGTCTCCTCGCTGCCGTGGAGCATGAAGATGCCGCCGTTCCAGACGGTCCGCCACGTCTCGTCACCGTCGGCCCGGGTGATCCGGCAGACCTCATCGCCGCCGCTGACGTCCATCCACACCTGGCGGGCGCCGTTGCCGCGGAGGAAGCGCAGCCAGAGGTCGAGGCTGTCGCCGATCGGCTCGAATGCCTGGCCGTCAACCCAGACGTACGACATCTTCCGGAACGTCGCGAACGCCGGATGTCGGGGTGTGACACCTGCGCTCGTGTCCGCCGGATCATTGACGAACCGTCCAGCCCGGGCGGTCGCCGCGGCAAGGCAGAGCAGCCCCGGGGTCAGGCCGCCGCCCCCGCGCCGAATCGCTCCTTGACGTAGGACACGGCCTCGTCGAGCGAGGTGCCGGGGGTGAACACCTTGTCGACGCCGAGCTGCTCGAGCGCGGTCACGTCGGAGTCGGGGATGATCCCGCCGCCGAAGACGACGATGTCCGAGGCGTCGCGCTCCTTGAGGAGCCGGATGATCTCGGGGAACAGGGTCATGTGGGCACCGCTCAGGAGACTGATGCCGATGCCGTCGACGTCCTCCTGGATGGCGGCTTCCACCACCATCGCCGGCGTCTGGTGGAGGCCGGTGTAGATCACCTCGACGCCCGCGTCGCGCAGCGCGCGCGAGATCACCTTGACGCCGCGGTCGTGCCCGTCGAGACCGACCTTGGCCGTGAGGATTCTGATCTTGCGCGCCGTGGGCGGCGCGGCTGTGGCCTCCATCACCTTCTGATGTTAGAGCCTGACCCTCCCTTAGACTGCTGCGGTGCACCACCCGGGCAGTCGCGGGGTATCCGGCCGACGGGTGCGGCGCTCCGTTGGGGCACGCCGGGCAGGGCTCGCCGGGCTCGGGCTCACGCTCTTCCTGATCTCGTTCGCAGGGGCGAATCCCCCGGGTGCCGTCTCCGACGAGCCGGACCAGTACGTCAAGACAGTCGCTGCGGGACATCTCGATCTGGTCGGCGTCAAGGTGTCGACGGCCGAGGCACGGTCCATGGACGACTGGCTGCCGGCGATCAACAAGATCCTCACCAGCTACCCCGCCTTTGCGCAGCTGGCACGTTCGTACGTGATCCCGTCCTCGTTGGATCCGCGATACCTCGGCTGCACGGTCGTCTCAGTCGTGGCCACGTGTCTCGACCGGCCCACGCCTCCGATCCCGACCAAGAGCGAATCGGTGGTGAGCTCGGTCGGCAGCTACCCGCCATACATCTATATCCCCGCAGGACTCGTCATGCGTGCGGCGAGCGGGACGACCGCGGCCCTGCTGCTCGGGCGCCTCACGTTCGCGCTGATAGCCGCCCTCCTGCTGTTCGGCGCGCTGCTGGTGGCGCTCCGAGCCCGACCAGGACCCCTGACGGTTGCGTTCATCCTGCTGTGCGTCGCACCGACGTCGATCCTCGTGATGTCCGGGCTCAACTCCAGTGGCCCGGAGTCGGCTGCCGGCATCGCCTGGTGGGTCGCCGTGCTGGCGGCGAGTGAACCGCATCCGCCTCGCGGGGCATGGTGGCTCGCGTTGGCCGCGGGGCTCGTCTGCGGGGTCGCCCGGAGCACCGGACCGGTATGGCTGGTCCTGATAACGGTGGTCGTGCTGATCTTCCGGGGGCCGCGCCAGTCGTGGGCGGCGTTTCGCGCCGGCGGGAAGATCGCCATCGCCGCTGTCGCAGTCTGCGTCGCTGCCGGCATCGCGACCCTCGGCTGGCAGCTGGCCGTCCAGCCCGCATATCAGGAGTCGCTCGCCCCGACCCTGGGCAACGCGTCGCCGTCGATGATCGCCTTCATCCTCTCGCGTGCCATCGCCGTCTTCGGGTGGGGTGAGGCAGCGCCCAATCCGCTGCTGGCGCAGGTCTGGGGGCTGATGGCAGCTGCGATGGTCGCCCTCGGCGTGGTTGCGGCGTTGCGCAGGGGAGCATGGCGCGAGGTGGCGTCACTGGTGACGATCTGCGTCGCCGTCGTGGTGGTGATCGCGGGATTCCTCGCGTTCGGGAGTCACGCCGGCATGATCCAGGGGCGGTGGTTCCTCGCACCGCTTGCCGGAATACCGATTGTGGCGGGATGGATGGCCTCGACGAGACCCAAAGACGTGGGAGACGAGCGAACCGCCCGGACGGTGTCGGGTGTCATCGTCATCGTCACCGCCGCCTGCCTGGCAATCTTCTGGTGGGCCAACGAATATCGCTATGCCGCCAACTCCGGGTCGCTCCTCTTCCTGGGCCATTCGCAGTGGCAGCCACCGCTCGGGTGGGCGCCCTGGCTTGTGTGCGGTGCGCTCGGGCTGATCGCAGTCCTCGTCGCAGGGCTGAGCGGCGGTCCCGTCCCGCACGCCGCCGCGGGGGCAGAGCCTGCCGCCTGAGACCTCCCTCAGGCAGATGCTGCGACTGCGTAGACGTCTGTGTGCTCGGCGATCCACTCGGCGAACATGCGCAGCCCGTCACCGAGTGAGCGCCGCGGCATCCAACCAAGCTCCTCCGTGATCAGCGCTGCGTCGGCTCGCCAGCAGCGCACGTCCCAGTCGCGATTTGGATAACCGCCCCAGTCAGGCGCGACATCGATGCTGAACGTGGCGCGCGCGAGTGCAACAAGCTGCTCGAGCGAGGTTTCGACCCCGGTCCCGACGTTGTAGACGGGACGCGGCAGTGACGCGGCGGACGCGGCAAGGTAGGCGTCGACGACATCGTCGATGTACACGAAGTCTCGGACGATCCAGGGATCCGCCAGGGGTGGCAGCTCGCCTCGTAGCGCTCGGGCGCAGAGCGTCGGCATCAGCCTGCGCGGATCCTCGAATGGGCCGTACGCCGAGTAGAGGCGGAGGGTAACGACGTCGATCTCGAGTGATCCTGCAGCCATCGAGCAGAGCCAAGTCGCCGCCGCTTTCGTTGCTGCGTAAGGGCTGTTGGGGCGTGGCGGCTCTGCCTCGGATGGCGCATGGTCGCAGTCACCGTATTCCGATGACGTACCGGAGTTGACGAGCCGCGCGCAACCGGCCGCTGCCGCCGCATGCAGGATGTTGGTGGTGCCGACGACGTTGGTCGAGGCAATGCGCTGCATGTCACGCTGGAACGAGTACGCCCCGTAAGCGGCGCAATGAAAGACCACGTCCGGCTTGACGGCGAGCAACGTCGCATCCAACCAGGCCGCGTCGAGAATGCTGCCGTTGTGGATCACAGCGCCACGCAGAGCGGCGTTTCGCCAGCTGGTCGACTCCGGCCGCACGATCGCGTGCACCTCTTCACCGGCGGCGGTGAGGCGCATGCTCAACGCGCAGCCGATGAATCCGCTCGCCCCCGTGATGAGCGCTCGCACGAGCTCAGCCGCGCGCGGCCCGTTTCGTTGCGCCGACGTCCGTGTAGCCGAATGAGTCGAGCAGCGGCTGTGCGTGCCGCGCAACATCGGCGGCCTCAGCCGGTGTCAGCTCCGCCGCGGTCAACTCGTTCTCCTCGGTCGTGGGGCGCCGGATCGTTCCCCACGGAAACACCTCGGTCAGCGGTGTGCCGTTCCACGTCGGCGTGAGAATCAACTCGGCGGGGTCGATGCCGATGCGAGCGCACACGGGAGCGAGCGCGGCTCCCGGGTCGGCGCAGAGATCCTCGAAGCGCATCACCGTGATGCGATCTGCAAAGCGCTGTCGAGCGGCGAGCACGAGCATCTGCACCACCACCCAGCCCTCGATGTAGTGCGCGAGCGACAGTGGCTTCGGCCGTCGCTTGGTCTCCGCATACGCCGACCAGGGATTGCGCACGACGTGCAAAACGTGTCCTCCGGGCATCTCCTCGAGGAATCGCTCGGCATCAACGCCGAAGATCGGGCTGTACCCGACCATCACGTGCTCGCGACCGCTGCGGCGGAGATCCGTCCACGCATCGAACGTCGCCGCGAAGAACGCCTCCACGAGGTCGCCCGGCGACGGCTGTGTCCCTTCGAGCATGGCGATGAATCGATGCGCGCGGTCGGTGTCGTCGAGTCCGAATGGATGCTCGCGAAACTTGCTGACAAACGGTGTGCGCACGCGCACACGGCACTCCTCATCGATGATCGACTCGAACTGCGCGGCGAGGTCGGCACCGAGGCGAAACACAGGCCACCGGTACTTGACCGGGTAGAGCGCCGACCAGCGGTCCCGAACGAGCCCTGTTCCCAGCTGCGATTCGAACGGATATACCAGGAGCTCCGGGTGCCCATCGAGATATCGATGCGTGGTGTTTCCCCCGTTCTCGTACATCGCGGAGATCATCACCAGCGGACGTCTCGTACGCTGCGTGCTCGGCATCATCACTCCCAGTTCGAGTCGTTGTAGAAGAGATCGCGCAGCTGTGCGCTCTGCCCCGACCGAGCGCGATTGTACGGGAGGCCGGACGTCTGCCCCGCATCAATCCACTCGATCGCGAAGATCTGGTTTCCCATCGGCCACGTGATGCTGCCCAGCAGCTCACCGCTTTTCGTGTCGATGGCATGGATGCCGCAGACCGCCTTGTCGACACCGGGTGCGTAGTGCGCGAATGCAGGCAGCAGCCGTGACGTACCGACGAACGCAACCGTGCCGTGAATCGTCAGCCCGCGCGTCCACCCGGAGAGCCTGCGGACCGGTGCATAGACGCTGTCCTGGATGACGCCGACGGTTCCATAGCCGCTGTCGTCAACCCAGAGGGACGTGCCGTCGAGCCGCGCGGAGTGCGGACGCGTCAGTCCGGTGGTGATGACCTCCCGCGTCCGCCCGGAGTACACGACTCCCTGGCGGTCCGACACGAACCGAAGGTGTCCCGGAGGATAGCGAAGCCTGCGACTGGTTGAAGCCGTGAAGAAGGACTCATCGAGGGTGTCACCCGCCGCGATGGAGTTGAGCTGCAGCCAGTTCCGGCGTGTGTCGGGGACACCGTCGCGGCTCATGACCTCCGGCCACCAGCACGGCACCAGGGCGCCGTCGGCGTCAACGGCTGCGATGAGATTCTTGCCGACAGCGGCTGCGTGGAGCCGGTTCCCGATGTAGGCGAGATCGTGCAGGTACGTGGAACCTGAAAGGAACGTCGTGCGCGCCGGCAACAGCACACCGGCCGCGATCTCATCGCCTTCGCGGCGCCGCGAAGCGAGCACCAGCAGCTGGTTCGGATTGCGCGTGAGAGCGACGGTCACGTCTCCGGTGCGACGGTCCACCGCTACTCCGGACGGGTGTGGCAGCGTTAGCCACGAGACCTCCGGACGGCCACTCGGGCTGACGCCGAGCGAGAGCAGCAGATGCTCGTACTCGCGGGTCACCAGGAGCCGGATCCCCAGTCGCCCAAGCACGCCCCAGAAGTCGCCGCGCACGCGGTGCGCAAGTCTCTCCGGGGCAAGGAGGGGTGTGATGCTCGGGAGCGGAATCACCTGCGCGGGGTCGCGCAACGCGCGCCCATCCTCCTCGAACAACGCGAGCGAGTCAGCCTGCGGCATCGGCCGTTCGCAGGGCGTTGACCGCCGTGAGACGGCGGCGGAGCGCAAAGGGCTGCGCGTACATCCGCATCGCCGACCGCATGTTGGTGGTGGCCTTGCCGTTGATGCGCGTGGTGTCGTACACGGGAATCTCCACGACCGGGATGTTGTGGATCTTGCACAGCGCACAGAGCTCGAGATCGATCAGGTCGCCTTGCTCGGTGAGCTGCAGACGATCCAGCAGACGGCGGTGAAATGCTTTCGGTGTGCCGTTGACATCCCATACCGCGAGACCGAAGAGCGAGCGTGCCTCGAAGTTGTAGAGCACCGAACCGAGCCGGCGCACCGCCTGGTTGCGTTGCTTTCTGCTCGCCTTGACCACGGCGTCGGCGTTGACTGAACCGTATCGAAGCGCGAGCTCGAGGTCGCGCGACTGGGTGCGCGCAGAGTTCGTGTAGCAGAGCAGCTCACCACGCGCTGCGCGGAGTCCCGCGATGACGGCTGCGCCCCATCCCTGTTGCGAGGTCACGAGTCGCACGATCGGATCCGCGGATGCGAGCGCGGCTGCGGTCGACAGGGTCGCGTCGCCGCCGCCATTGGCAACAAGGAGAATCTCGCCAACCCCGGGAAGACCGGACAGCGCCGTGTGCGCCCGGTCGACGATCTCGGCGAGCTCCGCCGCCTGATGATAGACGGGGAGGATGATCGACGTTGCAACCATTGCCGTCTCCGGCTTCTTGACGCGCATGGCGTTACGAGGCGCGCAGGTAGTGGCGCGAAACCCGGGTCGCAAGCCGCGCCGCCACGCTCTCTGCGTCGAGTCCGGCGCGGCGGCGGAGAAACGCCTCCGAGCCGAGCGTCCGATGATGCGTCTCCTCGACCCCGAGCCGCTGCAGGCGGCAGCCGAGTCCCCGTTCAGCGATGACCTCTGCGACCTGAGAACCAAGACCGCCCGGGAGGACGTGGTCCTCGAGCGTCACGACAGTGGACGTCTCTTGCAGCAATTCCACGAGGTGCGCCAGCGGGGTAGGTGCGAGGCACGTGGCAATCGCAACCCGAACGGAGATGCCGCGCGCAGTGAGCAACGCCTGTGCGCGCACTGCCTCGTCGGCAATCGTTCCAAGGGCGAGCAACAAGAGGTCGCCGGCTCCGATGACCTGCAGCCTCGTCGCATCGAACGTTCCCGGCAGTGCGTCAAGAACGCGTGCATCCTTGGCGAGCCGGAAGTACGTCGGCCCCGCCTCATTGTGCAGCGTGCGCACGGCGTCGGCTGCATCACGGTCATCCGCCGGCGCGATCACGCGCATGTGCGGCAGCGTCCGCATCAAGGCGATGTCCTCAACCGCATGGTGGGTGATCCCTGCCGTCCCATATCCGAAACCGCCGCCCACTGCGATGACGCGCACCTGGAGCTGGTGCAGATGCGCGCCGTTGCGCATCTGCTCGAAGGGACGGAGCGATGCGAAGGTCGCGATGGAGTAGCAGTACGGCCTGAATCCCTCGAGCGCGAGTCCGGCTGCGACACCGAGCATGTTCGCCTCGGCGACGCCAACGTTGATGAAGCGCGAAGGATGCGTGTCGGCGAATTCCTCGATGACCATGAATCCCAGGTCACCGGTCAGCAGCACCAGACGCGGGTCGGTGCGGGCGAGCTCGGTCAGCTCGTGGATGACTGCTTTTCTCATGCGGCGGCCGCAAGTTCGCGCAGGGCGAGGTAGTACTGCTGGTCGCTGAGTGGGAGATAGTGCCACGCGACCTGGCCTTCCATGAAGGACACGCCGTGGCCGGCGACGGTTCTCGCCACCACCATGCGCGGTGCGTTGGTGTGGTGTGGCGCCAGCACAGCCGCCAGCGCCTCGGTGTCATGCCCGTCAACGACCACCGATGACCAGCCGAAGCTGCTCATCTTCGCGGCGACGTCCTCGGCCGATCCGAGGTCGAGCACGTCGCGGGTCCGCCCGAGCGCCTGCTGACCATTGAAGTCGATGATCGCTGTGAGGCGGCCGAGGCGGCGGTGCCCCGCGAACATGATCGCCTCCCAGACCGACCCCTCGTTGAGCTCGGCGTCGCTGAGGAGGCAGAACGTGCGGCGGGCGCCGCCTTCGAGCTGGGTCGCCAACGCGCTGCCCGCCGACAGCGAGAGGCCCTGCCCGAGCGACCCGGTGGAGACGTCGATCCCGGCCACCGTGTGCTCGGGATGAACCCCGAGCGCACTGTCGTCAGCGCAGTACTGATTCAGTTCCTCACGAGAGAGCCGGCCGGAGAGATGCAGCGCGCCGTAGAGCGCCAGTGCGGCGTGCCCCTTCGAGAGCACGAACCGTGTCCGAGGCTGCTCCGTCTCCTGGGTCTCCAGATACAGCGTGAAGAGCACCGCCACGATGTCGACGATCGACAGCGACGAGGCGATGTGACCCACGCCGGCGCGTTTCGACACCTCGACCACGAGGCGCCGCAGCTGGCGAGCGAAGTCGTTCGAGTCCATGGGTTGGCTGCGCAAGTGTCACCGCAGCGGTCCTGGATATCCGCCGTACCACATGACTGTGACCCCACCGCGACGCCGGTTTGGAGCGGCGGCTAGATCCCCGAGGGCGCCGGGAGTGCCGCCACCGCCACGTCGGCGAGACGTCGCGCCACCGAGAGGGCCCGGTCTGCATGTGGCAGGTGGTCTCGGTCCACGCCGGTCACGGCCATCTCGCCATCGCGAGCGCCCACGAGCGCGCCGGCGAGGCTGGCCGCGACAGCGGTCCCGCCGGCAGCCGCTGCCAGCACGTCGTCGAAGGGATTCACGGAGGCCAGAGCGCAGATCGCCCGCTGGAGCGTCAATCCCGGGTCGGGGTCGGACACGTCCATCGGCGGACCGTCCTCGATGATGCGGAGCCGATCGAGCAGCGCCATCGGCGCGTCCTCGAGCAGGGACTGACGGACCCGCACGAGCGAGGTCTCGAGGTCGAAACGGAGCAGGTCGGCGATGAGCAGCGCCGCCGCAACCGCGGTGACCGCGGTGCCCTCATCGGCGCCGGCCATCGCGACGCAGCGGTACGCATCGCGACGCAATCTCGGGCGGTCGAGCGGGCTGAGGAGCCCAAAGGGCAGGGCACGGAGCAGCAACCCCGCGGCTCCCGCCCGCGAGGGGCGCTCGAGGCCGCGCTGGCGCAGGTCGGCGTCGTCGAATCCGCCGCAGGCCGCAGCCGAACTCGGCGACACCAACCAGGTCGGCGGTTCCCGCGGCGGTTCCGGCAGCATGCTCGCCGGCGAGCGCGCCGATGAAGCTCGCTTCGATCCGGCCGGGGAGGTCCTCGATGAGCGTCACCCGCAGAACGCTATCCTTTCCCACGATGCCGACGTCGGAACGCGCTGTTGCCGTCGTCCGTGCGATCGCCAGCAGTGGTGCGCTGCGCGCGGCGCCCGGCCTTCTCGACCAGAGCCGCTGGCGCGGTCCGCGTCCGGCCGCGGTGCGCATCGAACGGAGCCGGGTGCACGGCGATGGGGGCCTCGTGGCCGACCAGACCGCTCTGACGATGTGGTTCGGTGAGGGCCCCGGTCTCTCCGGGATCTCGGTCCGCGGCCGCGCGACCCGCGTTGCAGTCAGGACGCTGGCCGGTGTCGCTGCGACGGTGGCGATCGGCGCGGCGAGCGCCTTCGTGGCGCGCCAGGAGGCGAGCCGGCTGGGACGGACTCCCCGTCTGCTACTCCGCCAGCCAGGGAAGGACGACCGGGCCTGACGTTCGTGTTCGGCGCGACATGGCGCGAAGCGTCTGCCCGTCGGTGAGCAGGACCTCGCGAGAGCACGGATTCATCGCCTCGCGCCACTCCTTCAGCACGCGGCGCTGAAACCGCTCGGCAGACGGTAGCGAAGCCGGGAGCGCGAGCACCGCGCCGCGGTCGGGCACGCCGAGCAGCACGTCGCCTCCCGCACGTTCAGCCAGGGCAGTCAGCACTCGCGGGGCACACAGCATGCTGCCTTGAAAGAGCGGATCCGACGCCACCCGCCATCCGTCTGCAGGGATGCGGTCGGTCCGCGCGATCCGTGCCACAAGTGGCTCGAATCGCAGCGCGGTGTTCGAGTCAGCCGTCTCGAGCACGTCCTGATCGCTCAAACCGAGCGCCGTCCACTCATCGCGGGGGACGCCGCGCATGATCGATCCCGGCAGTTCCTCCGCGACGAACGCCGTCATGTCCGCGCCGATCGGCGCGCGCAGCAGGTCGCCGACGCGGCCATGACTTCCGAGGAATTTATCGTTGCGGACGCACCAGAGCAGCCTCGGGAGCGAGAGCGCAATCGCCGGTTGTGGCGTCAGCTGATGCTCGACGGACGCGACGTACTCGCCGATCAGCGACGGCACCTTGCCTGGTTGACGTTCACAAGCATGGAAGAGCGGTGCGAGCGGCAGCATCAGGTCGAGCCCGGAACCGGTGACATGCAGTGCGAAACGCGCCTCGTCCACATCCACCTGCGCACCGTGATACCGCGCGACCAGCTGCAGGCGGATCCGTTCCGCGAACGCCGCGCGATCCATCGCCTTACTGGGTCGCGGCAGCGAGGCGCAACCGCATCGCGGCGATGAGCGATTCGTCGCCCTTTAGTGTGAGGCCGTCCAGCGGCGCGCGACCCCACAGGTACAGGAACAGCGCCGGAGGGTCACCGGATAACGCCGCTCGCGGTGACGTCCGGCGGCCGGGCGTCACAACCGTGCGGGATTCCTCGAGCTTGACCGACCATGCGGCGTCACCCGCGAGCACCTCTACCGTGCCGGTGCCGGGCCCCTCGGCGGCAGCCTCGTCCTCGCCTGCGAGCATCAGCATCAACACTTCGTCAATGCCATCAATGGCGAGAGCGGCGTCAACTGCGCTCGGCGGACCGAACTGCGCCTCGATGTCGACACGATGCACCACTGTCTCCAGCGCCATCCGCCGATACCAGAATCCCACGCTCTGATCGGGCTCCCACCACGTCCATGCGTGGTCCGACGGCTTGTGCGCCACAAGCTCGGCCAGAAGCTTCGCGTGCTCATCGGCGAACCACTCGACAGTGTCCTTGCCGAACGGCTCGTCCGTGACCCATTCGCCTTCGTTCGGCCGGCGTCCGAAACGCATCGCGATCACCTTGTGGTCATACGTCGACGCCAGATGCGCAACCACCTCGCGAACATCCCACGGCGGACACACGGGCACGGGACGATCCAGCCCGCGCGGTGCGATGGCAGCGATCAGGTCGCCGTCAGCACGAATGTGCCCCAGATACCCCCTGAAGTCCACGGTTACGCGGCCCCTCGCTTCGAACTCACGTAGTCCACAAGCACGTAATCCCCAAGCCGATCCGGACTGATAAAGAACGCGCGCCCGCGATTCAGCCGCGTCATCTGATTGACGAACTGCACGAGATGATGATTCGACTCGAGCATGAACGTATTGATCACGATGTTCTCCCGCGTACACCGCTTCACCTCAAGGAGCGTCTTCTGAAACGTCTCCGGGAGCGGCGGATAAAAGAACACCGGACGCCCATTCTCGATATGCGCCGTCGGCTCCCCATCACTCACGATGATGATCTGCTTGTTCTCCCCCGGATCCCGCGCAAG
This sequence comes from Candidatus Dormiibacterota bacterium, assembly GCA_963791435.1. GTDB lineage: Bacteria > Chloroflexota > Dormibacteria > Aeolococcales > Aeolococcaceae > Palsa-851. Next base: position 1,329,333 of record CAWBSL010000001.1, on the reverse strand, counting down.
CAACCTCCGGGCCAGCATCAGCCCATGCTGCATATTGGTCCCATACACATACTCATTCACCGACAGATGCGGCAACGCCGCAGGCTTGATCTCCCGAGCAAGATCACTAAACCCAATGATGTGCAACGTATCTCTCGGGTAAGCACTCCGTATCAGCGAGTCCAGCGCAAGAGCCACTTTTTTAGCCGCATAGAAGTATCCGCGCAAAGGCATAGACCGGCTCATGTCGAGCATCAACACGGTAGCCGACCGAGTGAGCGTGTCAGACCGATGCACGACAAAGTCCTCAGGCAAGAGCCGAGGCACAGAGCGATGCGGACTACCTGGGGCCGAGGACGGGCGGGACCCCGGCGTAGGCCGAATAGTCCGGTTTGAGGCTGGAGCCGGGGTCCCGTCCGGCCGCAAGTCACTCACGGAGTCAGAGTCCGCATCGCGCCGCACGGCACTCATGAGCGTCTCTTTGACGTCCAGGTCGAACACGTCCCCGAACTCGTACGGCTTCGTGTCCTCCTCGCGTTCGCCTCCCTGGCCGTGTCGCGATATCGGATGGTCCCCGAAGCGATCGCGGCGCAGCCGGGCGAAGAGATCTCCGAGGGCCTTCTGTCCGATGCGACGCAACCCGCGGGCGGTCAGGCGCATCCCCTCCTCATCGCGCTCGATCAACCCGCGCTGCTCGAGCTGATCGGTCATGCGCTGCAGGCGCGAGAGATCGCGGGCCGCGTTGTCGCCGAGGACATCGCGCAATGCCTCCTCGGTCGCCCCGTCGAGCGGCTCACCGCGGTACATGCCACGAAGTCCGCGCTCGAGTTCCTCGATCGACTGCAGGCGATCCATGACGCCCATCGCTTCATCGAACGGCAGTTGCTCGTTACCGAAGAACGAGTACCGCTGGCCGAGGTGGCGGCGATCGGAAAGCAACTCGAGCCCACCCATCAGCTCGGCGAGCTGCGCCTGGAGGTCGGGGTCGCCGAACGTGGCCGACATCAACTCCTCGAGCTGGTGTCGCATCTCGGGCGACAGCGACTGCATCAACGAATCCATGCGGGCCATCTGCGCGGCGAGCTGCGCAAGGAACTCATCAAATGTCGCGGGGGCATCCGGGAACATCGCGCCCCATTTCTTCAGGAAGTCCTCGTAGTTGTGCTGCAACTGGGCTTCGGGGACTCCCTCGAGCTTCTGGCGCACGAGTGAGTTGAGGTCCTTGGCCATCTCGCGCAGGACGGTGATGTCCTGCTTCGACATCTGTCCCATCTGCTCGGACATCTGCTTGAAGTAGGTGTTGACGACGTTCTGCTTGATCTCCTCGAGGAGCTTCTGAAACGCCTGCTCCGCGCGCTGGTCCATGAACTCATAGCCCTGCAGCTCGCGGATGACGCCGCCCGGCTCCTGGGGCAGGTTGTCGAGATGCTCGCGCCGCTTCTTCGCAACCCGTTCGAGGATGCGTTGCGCGCTTCCGTCGGTGGCGTTCTTCAGCCGTTCGTCGATGCCCTGGCGCTCGAGCCTCAGCACGTTGTCGAGCTTCTCCTCGATGTCCTTGAAGACGTTGTCCAGGCTGTAGCGCTCGAGCTGCTGCTGGCGCTGCTTGCGAAGGCGCTCCATCAGCTCCTCGAGGCCGGCGAACTTGCGCCCGTCGCGGTCGCGCCATCCCTGGCTCAGGAGCCGGCGCAACGCGGTTTCGAAGTCCCAGCCGTGAAAGACGTCTTCACTGAGCCGGTCGAAGAGCGCATCGGCATCGTCGCCGAGTGGATCCTGCGTACCGTCCCAGACACTGAAGCGGTGCTGTCGCACGACGTGTGTGCGTCGCAATGGAGCGCTGTCCGCTACCGGTTCCTCATCGGATGCATCGCGAGCGGAGGGCGCATCGAAGGGATCGTCCTGCCCGCCGCTACCCTCCATAGACCGCGCTTCCGTCGAGTGCGGTCTTGTTGAGGCGCTTGCCGAGGTGCAGGCCTTCGAGCACGAACTCCAGCACCGCCACGCGCATCGCGTCGGTGTCCGGTTCACCGAGCCGCTGCCGCGCGCGCTCGACGCCACCGAGCTCGGTGAGCGCCTGCGCGTAGTCGGCGACTGTGTGCTGGTCGCCCACCTCGACGGTGAACCCGCCGCGGTCGAATCGCTGTACCAGGTCGCTGAACTCCTGCACCGTGAAGTGGCGGCGGAAGACGTTGTTGCACGCGGTGCGCATCAACTTCTCGAGAACTGCGCCGTCGTCGCCGTCCTCCCAGGTCTCGAGCTCGATCTTGCCCGCGGTGGACGATGTCAGTGCAGGCAGATCGCTGATGCGCGCCACCGCCTCACGCTCCCCGGTGCGCAGCGCCCTGCGCAGCGCTCCGGCGGCGAGATTCTCGTAGTTCGCGGTGGTCAACCGGACCGAGACGCCGCTGCGCTGATTGACCTGCGGGTGGCGGCGCGCGACATGCGAGAGCTCGGCGACGATCTCCTGCATGAAGCCCGGGACGGTGACCGGAACCGGCATCTCATCGAACGTCATCCGCTCCTGCTCGGCGATGGCGATCTCGTCGTCGATGGTCCGCGGGTAGTGCGTGCGAACCTGTGCGCCGAACCGGTCTTTCAGCGGCGTGATGATGCGGCCGCGATTCGTATAGTCCTCGGGGTTCGCCGTCGCGACGACGAAGACGTCGAGCGGCAGGCGCAGCCGGTAGCCGCGAATCTGCACGTCGCGCTCTTCGATGATGTTGAGCAGTCCGACCTGGATGCGCTCCGCGAGGTCGGGCAGCTCGTTGATCGCAAAGATGCCGCGGTTGGTGCGCGGGATCAACCCGTAGTGGATGGTGAGCTCGTCGCTGAGGTAGCGACCTTCTGCGACGCGGATGGGGTCGACCTCGCCGATCAGGTCGGCGATCGACGTGTCCGGAGTGGCGAGCTTTTCCGAGTAGCGCTGGTCGGGAGTGAGCCACGCGAGCTCGGTGGCATCGCCATGCTCGGCGACGAGGTCACGGCAGCGACGGCAGATCGGCTCGTACGGATTGTCGTTGATCTCGCATCCCGCGATGGCCGGCACGGACTCATCGAGAAGTGTCACCAGCGCTCGGATGAGCCGCGACTTCGCCTGACCGCGCTCGCCGAGGAGGACCATGTCCTGGCCCGCGAGGATGGCGTTCTCGATCTGCGGGATGACCGAATCGTCGTAGCCGCGGATGCCGGCGAAGAGCTCTTCGCGGTTGCTGAGCTTGCGAATCAGATTGCGACGGAGCTCGGTCCTGACGGGCAGGACGCGGTATTCCGCGCGACGCAACTCACCGATCGTGGACGGGGCCTGGGACATCGCATCCCAAGCCTACACCGGTACGGCGGCTCGGCTGTCGTGGCCCATCAGCGCCGCTTGCGCTCTGCGGTCGAGCGACTCGCGGGCGGCGGCGACGAGGCGGCCCGCAAGCTCCTGTTCCTGGCCGAAGTGGAGGTGGATGAAGGACGCCAGCATCGAAGCGTCGGTCCAGCCCTCGCAACCGAGTGGCTCGCCATCGCAGTCGTGCATCGTGTACGCCGGGTTGAGGCAGTCGCCGCCGGGCATCAGGTGGCTGAAGTGGAACTCGTGGCCGCGGAGGCGAGTGCCGGCGGGGCCCAGCATCGACGCGGTGGCGATGCTGAGGTCGCGATAGCCGCTGTGCAGGGTGCCGGCTTCGAGCGCGACGTCGATCGGGACCAGCCCGGCCATCTGGTGGGTCACACCGTCGCTCGTCCGGAGCGAGCGTGCGAGGTACTGGAGTCCGCATCCTTCTGCGTAGACGGGTACCTGATGGGCGCGAGCCCGGCGGAGTGAGTCGAGGAAGGGGTGATTGCCGGCGAGCTTCGGCACGAATGCCTCGGAGACGCCGCCACCGATATAGATGAGACCGAGGTCGCGCGGGAGGGCAGCATCCTCGAGCGGCGAGAAGGTGACGATCTCGGCGCCCGCCTCCTCGAGCAGCTCGAGGTTTTCCGAGTAGTAGAAGCAGAAGGCGTCGTCGAATGCCACGCCGATGCGAACCGGGTCGGTGGCCGGCGCTGGTTGGTGGCGGCGTGCCGGTGGGTGTATCGGGTGTGCAGCCTCCATGAGGCGCTGGATGAGGTCGAGGTCGCAGTGGCGGGCAACCGCGTCGCCGAGCTCCTCGATGGCCGCGTCGACATGCGGGTTCTGGAGGAGCGGGAGCAGTCCCGTGCGCAGTTCTGGAATGCGGACCGACTGCATGTGCGGGATTGCGCCGAGCACCGGCATGCGTGCGAGCGACCAGACGGCATCCTCGATGACGCGACGCCTGAAGTCGTTGGGGACGTTGTTGAGGATGACGCCCACCACGCTGCCGGAGCCGTCGAGCTGTTTGATGCCGAGTGCGGCGGCCGCGGCGGTCTCACCGGTCGCCCATGCGTCGATGACGAGGACCACCGGGGCGGCGATGATTCGCGCGACCTCCAACGTGCTGCCGGGGAAGTCGGTCAGCCGTTCGCCAGGCGCCTCGGGAACCATGCCGTGGCCGTCGAGGAGGCCCATCGCCCCTTCGACGATGACGCAGTCCGCGCCGAGCGCGCCGTGCGCGAGCGAACGCTGGACGCCGTCGGCGCCGAGCAACCAGGAGTTGAGGTTGCGGCACGGCCTGCGACTGGCGTGCGCGAGATATGCGGTGTCGATGAAGTCCGCGCCCACCTTGAAGGTCTGGACAGTGCGGCCGCGGGCGCGCAGCGCAGCGGTGAGACCCAGGCTGATCGAGGTTTTCCCGGAACCTGAACCCAGGCCGCCGACCACGAGCCGAGGGATCCCGATCTCCTCGAGCATGAGGTGCCTCCGGATGCGCTCTGCCACTTCATGAGGTTGAGGGCGCCTTGATCACTCTCACCGAGCTCATCGACCGCCGAGCTCGCACGCTCGACGCTAGCACCGGGTGCGGGCCGGGGCAAGTGCGGAAGTTGTTACGAGGTGGGGGCTTCGCGAGAGTTTGGCCGGCATCGACATTCGGATGCATGCGTCCCGCGGTTGAGCGACAGCGGAGTGCGTCGCCGGCCGCTGTACAGTCGACCTGCCTGTGGCCATGAGCAATGGCGCGCGCGAGACTTGGGAGGAACGACATGGCGGGAAATCAATGGCCACTGATTCGTGCCGAGCGCGTCGCTCTGATCGCGGATCTCGAGCCTCTCACCGACGCGCAGTGGTCGACGCCATCGCTGTGCGCCGGGTGGTCGGTGCGCGACGTGCTGGCGCACATGACCACGACGGCCAAGATGACACCCGGAAGATTTGTCGGCAGGCTCGCCGGCAGCGGATTCCGATTCAACGCCATGAATGACAAGGGAGTGCAAGAGGAGCAGGGCGCGACGCCGGCAGGCGCGCTTGCTGGATTCAAAGCGCAACTCGATCGCACCACCTCACCACCCGGCCCACTTGACGCGATGGTCGCCGAGATCGTGATTCACAGTCAGGACATCCGCCGCCCGCTCGGAATCGTGCACACCTACCAGCCCGACGCGCTCACGCTCGTCGGCGACTTCGTGATCAAGGGCAACCTGCTGCTCGGTGGCAAGCGCCGCGCGACGGGGCTCACGCTCACGGCGACCGATGCCGATTGGGCGCGCGGCGCGGGGCCCGAGGTGAAGGGGCCGCTTCCGTCGATCATTCTTGCCCTCACGGGACGGAAGGCGGGGCTGTCAGATCTGACCGGCGACGGACTGGCTACGCTCGCCGGACGGATCTAACCGGCGGAGGAAATCCCTGCCGCGGCGAGCGGCTGGCCGCTGAGCGACACCGATTTCGCGGCCCGCAGATCGCGCAGCCGGGCGCGGACCCGTTGGAACCCCTGGAACGTGTCGATCTCCAGGCCGAAGCACGCGTCGACGAGCCTCCCTCTTGGAAGGTGATCCGCAAGATTCGGCTTGTTGAAGGCGATGGCTTCCACAATCCCCGACCCGGTGGCGAGCACGACCCGGATGTGCTGGCGCTCCGATCCGAACGTGGATGTCCCGAGCACGCGTGCCCCGCAGACCGCAAGCAGCGGCGCGGGATTGCCTTGACCGCTCGGTTCGAGCTGATCCAGCGCCTGGCAAAGCTCGGGGGTGACGTCGATACCCGTGATCTCGCAATCGATCGAGAAGTCACGGGAGCGCTCCAGCCCCGCGTTCTGCTCCCCGACTGAGGCGGTGATCCGTTCACGGAACTCGTCGAACCGCGCCGCGTCGAGGCTGAATCCAGCCGCGGCAGCGTGGCCGCCGTAGCGGAGGAGGGTGGACGCCGCGCCATCCAGTGCTTTGACGATGTGGACGCCTCCGGCCGAGCGCGCCGAGCCCTTCGCCTCGACAGGATCGAGACAGGCGATGAAGGTGGGTCGCGCGTAGCGCTCGGCGATCCGGCCTGCAACCAATCCCACGATGCCCATCGGCCACCCGGGGTCGCCGAGCACGATCGCCGCGGCGTCGTCATCGATCGCCGCTACCTGTTCCTCGGCCTCGGCGAGCGCCAGGGCGACGGCCTGCTGCCGCAGGCGGTTCTGCGCGTCGAGCAGGACGGCGAGCCGCTCTGATTCCTCGGGATCGTCGGAGAGGCAGAGCTCGAGCGCGAGCCGCGCATCCTCCATCCGGCCTGCGGCGTTGATGCGCGGACCCACTGCGAAGGCGATATCGGTGCCCCGCGGCGGCGGTGAGATCCCCGCAACCTCGCAGAGTGCGCGAAGCCCCGGAAGCTCCGCCATTCGCGGCAATCCGTCCCGGACGATCACTCGGTTCTCGCCGCGGAGCGGCATCATGTCGGCGATCGTGCCGAGCGCAGCCAGCCCCAGCGATGCCTGCGCACTGCCGGGCGGCACGATGCCGCTCGCCTCGAGTGCCTGGACGAGCTTGAGTGCGACGCCTGCCCCGGCCAGCCCGTCGAAGGAGTAGGTCGAATCGGGAAGTTTGGGGTTGACGAGCGCATCAGCCGGCGCCAGCTGGGGAGGGGAGTCACCCGGCGCGAGCGCGAGGTGGTGGTCCGTGATGACGAGCCGCATGTTCTCGGGGCGGTCGCGGGCGGCATCGACACTGCTCGTGCCGCAGTCAACGGTGATCACGCACCTCGTACCACGGGCTGCGAGCTCGGAAAGTGCTGCGGCGTGGAGACCGTATCCCTCGGTCATGCGGTTGGGGATGTACGGAATGACGGTCGCGCCTGCTGCGCGAAGGCAGCGCGTCAGCATCGCGCAGGCGGTCACGCCGTCTGCGTCGTAGTCCCCGTAGATAGCGATCGTCCCGCCTTCCGCGATGGTTGCTCCGATCGCTTCGACCGCGGCGCCCATGTCGGGAAGGCCGAACGGATCGTGGTATCCGCCATCGACCACAAGAAAGGCGGCGGCGCCGGCCTGATCGAAGCCTCGTGCCGCCAGGACCTGCCCGACGACGGGGTGCAGACCGGGCAGCGGTTCGGCGTCGTTCAAGCGCCAGCGGCGCGGCGCCGGCTGCACCGGCGAGCCTCAGGCGCCCGAGACTGGAGGCGGCGGCGTGCCGGGCCCCGGCACCGTCGGTGCCGGAGCGGATCCTGGGGCCTGTCCGTATGTCGCGTTGGTGATGGCGCTGAAGTCCACCTTCGGCGCCTCCGCGACGACGGCGCGCTGTGCCGCATCGATCTGGAAGAACTCTGCGTTCTGGAAATGGAACATGTTGGCGATCACGTTCGAAGGGAACGCCTGGACACGGCGGTTGAACTGCTGGACGTTGGAGTTGTAGATCTGGCGCGACGCCTGGATGCGATCCTCGGTGTCGGACAAGGTGGCCTGGAGCTGGAGGAAGTTCTGGTTCGCCTTGAGGTCCGGATAGTTCTCCGCCACTGCGAAGAGGTGACCGAGGGCCATTTGGAACGGGCCTTCAGCGGCGGCCGCAGCCGCCGGACCCTGGGCGTTGATTCCAACGGATCGCGCCTGCGCGACCTCTTCGAAAACGCCGCGCTCGTGCGCCGCATAGCCCTGCACTGTCGAGACGAGGTTGGGGATGAGGTCATACCGCCGCTTCAGCTCGGTGTCGATGTCCGACCACGCGTTCTGCACGGCATTGCGTTGGGAGACGAACCGGTTGTATGAAGCCACCACCCCGAGCGCGATGACAACGATGATCACGAGGACGACGATCAGGACAATCACGGGGGTCTCCTTCGGAGCGGGGGGTCGAGTGCGGGTCCTAGGGTACCGCGACCGAAGAGGCGATCAAACCCCGGCGGGAGGCGAGGAAGCCGGCTGGGCGCGGACGATTGCCGGAATGCGCTGGACGATGAGCGCAGCCGCGTCGAACATCGCACCCAACTCCGTCACCGGTTTGCGGTGCGCGTAGACCATGAGATCCACCGGCCCGAACACAACGTGATACGAGGGATCGAGGGTCAGCAGCGTCTCGATCATCTGCGCGTCGATGAGCTCGACCGCAAACGCGCCCTCGCTGCACTGCACGTCGAAACGGTCGTTGAAGTCGATCGACTCGAACTTGATGCCCGGTGCGCCGACCGACTTCTCGGCAAGGGCTCCGATCACGCCGCGCGGAAAGCACGTCACCTGCGGCATCCACTGCACGCCAGGGCTGGCGATGACGTTCGAGAACGAGATCGTGCTCTGGTTCTTGCCGTCCGAGACCACGTACGAGTAGTCGCAGTACGTGACCGGCAGACCGCTCCACTGGCCGCGCAGCACGTTGCGCCAGTACCGGCGATTCCCGGCCTCGAACAACGAGAACCCGCTGTCGCCCATGTCCCAGTCGCTGCCGAGAACGGTGAGGCCGTTCGCGGTTGCGAAGGTTGCGATATCGCGGATGCGCTGCTGCCCGACGAAATACGAGACGACGCCGACAACGGCCACGACGACGAAGAACAGGACGAAGACGACCATCTACGTGCGCGCCTGCGAGGTCATGTCGGACGGAGCGCTCAGCTGCCCATGAGCTGACGCAACACGAGCGGCAGGATACCGCCGTTGCGCAGGTAGTCCACGTCGGTCTCGCTGTCGAGGCGGCACACGGTGTCGAACTCGATGTCTGCCTGGCCGGCGCGGCGCGCGCTCACGTGCACGGTGGAGCCGGGCGAAGCATCCGACACGCCGCGAATCGTGTAGAGCTCGGTGCCGTCAAGGTTGAGCGTCACGGCACTCTCGCCGGAGCGGAACTGCAGCGGCAGGATGCCCATGCCGACAAGGTTGCTGCGATGGATCCGCTCATACGACTCCGCGATGACGGCGCGAACGCCTTGGAGCAGCGGGCCTTTCGCGGCCCAGTCACGCGACGATCCCGACCCGTACTCGCGCCCCGCGATGACGATGAGCGGGATGCCCTCCTGTTGATACTTCGCCGACGCGTCGTAGATGGTCATCACCGCGCCGTCCGGAAGGTGCGCGGTCCAGCCGCCCTCCTTGCCGTCGGCGAGCTGGTTGTGCAGCCGGATGTTCGCGAACGTCCCGCGAACCATCACGTCGTGGTTGCCGCGCCTCGCGCCGTAGGTGTTGAAGTCACGCGCCTCGACGCCGTGCTCGCGCAAATACTCCGCGGCGGGACTCACGCCGGAGATGCTCCCCGCCGGTGAGATGTGGTCGGTGGTGATCGAATCGCCGAGGAGCGCGAGCACTCGCGCATCGATCACGTCCGCAGGTGCAGACGGCTCGGGTGCCATGCCGACGAAATACGGTGGCTCGCGGACATACGTCGAATCCGCGTCCCAGTCGAAGAGCGCGCCCGCCGGTGACGGCAGCTGCTGCCAGTGCTCGTCCCCGTCGAAGATCCGCTCGTACTCGCGTGTGTACAGGTCGCTGCCGATTGCGGCGCGCACGGTGTCGGTGACCTCGTCGGCGCTTGGCCAGATATCGCTCAGGTACACGGGTTTCCCGTCGCGTCCGTTACCGAGCGAGTTGGCGGTGAGGTCGATGTCGAGACGTCCCGCGAGCGCGTACGCGACGACAAGCGGCGGCGACGCGAGGTACGCGGCGCGCACCTGCGGATGGATGCGGCCTTCGAAGTTGCGGTTGCCGCTGAGCACCGCGGCGACCGTGAGATCCTCGGCGTCGATGCGCTCCGCAACGAGCTCGGGCAGCGGCCCGCTGTTGCCGATGCACGTGGTGCACCCGTAACCGACGAGGTTGAAGCGCAGCTGCTCCAGAGAGCCGAGCAGGCCCGCGCGCTCGAGGTAATCGGTGACCACGCGTGAGCCTGGCGCGAGCGACGTCTTCACATAATCGGGAGGCATGAGCCCACGGGCGACAGCGTTGCGAGCGAGCAGCCCCGCAGCGACCATGACCGCGGGATTCGACGTGTTCGTGCACGACGTGATCGCGGCGATGACGACCGATCCATCGCGGACCAGGGCCGAGTCAGGCGGACCGTCCGGGGATGTTGCCTCGGCCATGCCGTCCGGGTCGATCCCACCCTCGTCCTCCTCGCGGGAGACCGCTTCAGCGGTGGCGCCGTTGATGCCTCCGTTGGGTGGCTGCTCCCAGACGTTGCAGAAGGACTCCCACACTCGCGGGAGTGCGACACGGTCCTGGGGTCGCTTCGGCCCGGCGACGCTCGGGACGACGCTCGCGAGATCAAGCTCCACCATCTCGCTGAATGTCGGGATTTCGGAGTTGTCCGTCCGGAACATGCCCTGTTCCTTTGCATAACGCTCGACCAGGTCGATGTGGTCCGGGTCTCTGCCTGAGCCACGGAGGTACTCGAGCGTTCGCGCGTCGACGGGGAACAGTGACGCCGTGGCGCCGAACTCCGGCGACATATTGGAAAGTGTCGCCCGGTCGGGGACGGACATCGAGCTGAGCCCGCTGCCGCAGAACTCCACGAACTTGTTGACGACACCGTGCTTGCGGAGCATCTCGGTGAGCGTGAGCACGAGATCGGTGGCGGTCGTGCCCGCGGGCAGCGCGTTGTGGAACCGGACGCCGACCACGACCGGCGCGAGCAGGAACAGCGGCTGCCCGAGCATGCAGGCCTCCGCCTCGATGCCGCCGACGCCCCAGCCGAGCACCCCGATGCCGTTGACCATCGGCGTGTGCGAGTTGGTGCCGACGAGCGTGTCCGGCAATGCCATGCGCACGCCGTCGATCTCGCGAACCTGCACCACCTGGGCGAGGTATTCCAAGTTGATCTGATGCACGATGCCCATGCCGGGCGGCACCACCCGGAAGCCCTGGAATGCCTGCTGCGCCCAGCGGAGCAGCGAGTAGCGCTCGCGGTTGCGCTCGTACTCGCGGGCGATGTTGCGTTCGTAAGCTTCGCGGTTGCCGAAAGCGTCCACCTGCACCGAGTGGTCGACGACCAGGTCGACCGGGACGAGCGGATCGATCCGCATGGGGTCCCCGCCGGCACGGGCCACCGCCGACCGCATGGCGGCGAGATCGACAACCGCCGGAACGCCGGTGAAGTCCTGGAGCAGCACTCGTGCCGGCATGAATGCGCGTTCGCGGTCGACGGCCGAGCCGGTGCCGTCCCAGGCGGCGAGTGCCTCGACGTCACCCTCGCGCACCGAAGGCGCGGAGGAGTTGCGCACGCTGTTCTCGAGCAGGATCTTCAGCGTCACCGGGAGGCGGGAGACGTCACCGATGCCGCGCTGCGCAAGCGCAGCGAGGCGGTGGTAGGAAACGCCCGGCAGTAGTGCGGCCCTGGTGCCGAAGAGATCAGTGCCAGCCATCAGGCTTCATCTTCGCACCCGGCGCCGGTACCAGGCCGGACGGATTGTTACGGGAGTCGGTTTGCGAGAAAGGGTCGGATTGACCACAACACCGCGTGCGGCGGGGCTATTCTTCTGACGAGAACGCGGTAATTGCAGGGGATTTAACTGTGGCCACCACTCAGAAAACCGACGTGCGCCCGGAGCATCAGCTCTATCACGAGTACTCCACCGAGGTCGACCAGACCCGGACGAATGTTCATTACGAGCAGCCGCCCGAGTTCTTCCTGCTGATCACCGGCGGCGACTGGAACGTCTACTCCGCCAACCTCTGGGATCCCGGCACCGAAACGGACACGCAGTCACAGGCCGCCAAGCTCGATCTGATCGCGCGGCTCGCAGGTCTTGAGAAAGGCATGCGCCTGATCGACGTGGGGTGCGGCTGGGCCGGACCGCTCACCTATCTCTGTGAGACGTACGGCCTCACCGGGACGGGCCTGACCCTCTCGCCGACGCAGAAGGGCTACGCCGAAGGGAGGATTGCTCGCCACGGCGTCGACGCCAAGATCGTGCTCAGCCACTGGGAGGACTACACCCCGGAGGAGCAGGTCGATGCGATCTACACCGACGAGGTGATCGTCCACTTCTTCAACCTCGGCGGCTTCTTCACCAAGTGCCACGACTGGCTCAAGCCCGGTGGCGTGCTGATCAACAAGGAATTGCATCTCAAGCACCCGCGCCACGCCAAGCTCGACCGGGGCGGCGAGTTCGTCAGCCAGATCTACGGGGATACCGGCAACTACCGGACACTCGCCGAGGAGACGAGGCTCGCCAACGAGGCCGGATTCGATATCGAGCGCGTCCATCACATCGAGCGGCGCCACTACGAGGTCACCATCGATCACTGGCTCGCCAACATGCACAAGCACGCGGATCAGCTCAAGGAGATGGTCGGCGAGCAGCACTACCGCGATTTCAGGGTGTACCTCCGGCTTGCCCGGCACATTCAGCGCAACGTGACGCTCGACGTCGTGGTGTGCCGCCGCTTCGACTGAAGGTTCGCTCGGCGTGGTGGGTGGGAAGGAGATGGGCTACAGGGGCACGGGGTCGGAACGCCTTTGGCGTCCCGCCCCTCGCTCTCGCCGAGGGGGGTAGCCTCGGCTCCGAGACGGCCCCCTCCGCTCATCTCCTTCCCACTTAACACGGCCTCGCTCTCACGACAATTCATTCGGAACGCCTTCGCCGTCCCGCCCGTCGCTCTCGCCGAGGGGGTAGCCTCGGCTGCGAGACGGCCCCCCCGCCCATCCGCTTCCCACCCTGCACCGTCGGCCGTCTCAGGAACGGTCGCTCAGCCGGGTCACGTCGGGGTCGACAACTGGGCCAGGTATGACGTGAGGTGCGTGTATGCACCGGTCGCGAGGAGCACACCCAGCGCGACTGTGATGACGCCTCCGGTGAGCGTTAAGGGGCGGACGAATCTGTTGAGTTTTCTTGGGAGTTCGGGGAGGGATGCCCAGAGGAGGGCTACGGCGATGAAGGGGAGGCCGAGGCCGAGGGAGTAGACGACCAGGAGGAGGGCGCCGGTGAGGGCGTGGGAGCTGAGGGCTGCGAGGGTGAGGGCTGCGGCGAGGTAGGGGCCGACGCAGGGGGTCCAGCCGAGGCCGAAGACGATGCCGACGAGGAAGGCTCCGAAGACGCCGCGCTTGCGGAGGCGTTCGGGGAGCTGGAAGCCCTGGGTGCGTTCGAGGAGGCCGATCCTGACGACGCCGATGATTGCGAGGCCGAAGAGGATCACGGCGACGCCGCCGATGATCTCGACGATCCGGCCGCTGATGGCGCCGTTGGCGACTTGGGCGATGCCACCGGCGGTGAGTTCCAGGAGGACGAAGACGACGGTGAAGCCGGCGACGTAGAGCAGCGAACCGGCGAGCAGGCGCAGGCGGAAGCTGTGGCGGTCAGGGTTGCTCAATTCGGCGGCGCTGACGCCGGAGACGCATGCCAGGTAGGCGGGCAACAGCGGGACCGTGCACGGTGCGAGGAAGGATCCGAGTCCCGCGACGAAGGTCGCGAGCACCGTGGCAATCGAGAGCATCAGCCGAAGGTGAAGGTGTAGATGCGGAAGCCGGCAGGCACGGTCAGGTCGATCAGGTGGTATCCGGATGAGACACCGGAAAGCAGCTGGAACAGATCTTGACGCGTGACCGTGAAGCCGGAGTCCGTCAGTGCAGGGCCGCTGTTGGCGCTCACCGCCTTACCGTCAAGTTTGACTGAAACTGAGAGGGCTGCACCGGGTGTGCCCGCGACGATGTAGACGGAGTCGGCGGTGAAGTTGAGGCGGACGTGACCGGTGGTATCGGCCTGGAGGTACTCGCCCTCGTCTGTCCAGGTCCCGGTCACCTGGATTGCGTCCTGTGCTTGCGGTGGGCCGGGATCGGGATACACCGTCGGGGTGCCCGGGTTCCCGTAGTTCTCGTTGTCGGCGAGCTGCCCGCGCTCGCTGCCGGCATAGAGCTCGGGCGTGGTGTTGTCGGGAACCGGGGTCGAGGCCGGCAGTGCGGCTGTGTGCACCTTGAGGAGCTCCGCCACCGCAGCGTCCGTCTGCGTGTAGTCGCCCTCGCCGAAGCTCGTGTACGCGATCCGGCCCTGCTGGTCGAGCAGGTATTCGGCCGGCCAGAACTGGTTCCGGTATGCGTTCCATGTCGCCATCTCGCTGTCGATCGCGACCGGCCAGGTGATGCCGAGGCGTTTGACCGCAGCCGACGACGTTGGCCGGTACCTTCTCGAAATCGAACTCCGGCGAATGGACTCCGACGATCGTGAAGCCGTCGTTCTTGTAGTCGTCATAGAGGATCTTCAGATGCGGGATGGTGCGCACGCAGTTGACGCACGAGAAGGTCCAGAAATCGATGAGGACCACCTTGCCCTTGAGATCCGCGAGCGTGAGTGGCGGGCTGTTGAGCCACCCGTCGATGCCTGTGAAGTTCGGCGCCGCGGCGCGCTCGCTGACCGGCTGCACCTGGCCGCCTGTGCTCGACGCGGTGGCCGCCGGGGGCGGGCTGCTGACCACGGTGAAGAGCACCGCGGCGACAATCAGCACGGCGACGGTGGCGAGGGCGAGACGGTAGCGGGTCACTGTGGGCTCAGTCGAACTGTAGGGGCTCCATGTTGAGGAACCATTACGAAAGCGGTCCTGTCTGCTAGCTTGAGCACGACCTCAAGTCGCAGATGAATTCGATGAGCAACCCCGTCCCCGACCGGCTGCTCGGCGATCGGAGGCGAGTGGTGGTCGAGCACGTCCGGCCGACCGTCGACTGCGGCGAATTCCCCGCCAAGGCCACTCGCGGCCTGCCGCTGCGCGTTTCCGCGCGCGCCTTTGCGGACGGGCACGATCCACTCCTCGCCTGGGTCTGGCACTGGCCCGGCGCCCGGCCGCTCGCGCCCGATGCACCGCCGCCAGGGATGATCGAGGTGCCCATGGAGGCCGAGCCTCAGGACGCATACAGCGCCTGGATCAAGCCACGCCGCCTCGGGGCCTGGAGCTTCGCGGTGGTGGGGATCCTCGACGTCTGGGGAGGCCTGGCGCGCGATCTCACGATCCGCTTCGAGGCCGGAGTCGATGTCTCGCTCGATCTCGCCGACGGCGCTGCGCTCGCCGCCGCCAGAGCGGAATTGCCTGTCATCTCCAAGTCCGACCGGCGGGCGCTGAGCGCGCTCGCCGCCAAGCTCGACGCCTCCACTGCCCCCGAAACGAGGGTTCAGCTCGCGACCCGCGAGGCCACGATGGGGCTGATGCGCCGGACGGCTGATCTCAGCCACGCGACGATATCGGGGCCGTATCAGCTCTGGGTCGAACGCGAGATCGCCGGGTACTCGGCCTGGTACGAGATGTTTCCGCGGTCCGAGGGCGCGGTGCCGCCGAAGAGCGGGACGTTCAAGCTCGCCGAACGGCGGCTTCCAGCGATAGCGGCGATGGGGTTCTCGGTGCTCTATCTGCCGCCGGTCCACCCGATCGGGTTGACCCATCGGAAGGGCCCGAATAACGTGACAGAGGCCTCACCGGGAGATCCCGGCAGCCCCTGGGCTATCGGCGCCGCGACCGGCGGACACACGGCCGTGCATCCCGAACTCGGCACCATCGAGGACTTTGATGCGTTCGTCGCGGCGGCACAGGGCGCCGGCCTCGAGATCGCGCTCGACTACGCGCTCCAGTGCAGCCCCGATCACCCCTGGGTGACCGAGCACCCCGAGTGGTTCCGGCACCGCTCGGACGGCTCGATCCGCTACGCGGAGAATCCACCCAAGCAGTACCAGGACATCTACCCGATCGACTTCGACAGCGACGACGCGCCGAACCTCTGGATCGCGTTGCGCGATGTGATGCGATTCTGGATCGGCCATGGCGTGCGCATCTTCCGAGTCGACAACCCGCACACCAAGGCGTTCCCGTTCTGGGAATGGCTGATCGCGGAGATCCGTCGCGAGTCTCCCGACGTCGTCATGCTCGCGGAGGCCTTCGTGCGCCCCGCGGTGATGCAGCGGCTCGCCAAGATCGGCTTCTCGCAGTCGTACACGTACTTCACGTGGCGCAACAGCGCATGGGAGCTCGGTCAGTATCTGACAGAGTTGTCACAGACCGAGCTGGTCGACTGGTTCCGCCCGAACTTCTGGGTGAACACACCGGACATCCTCCACGAAACGCTCCAGTACGGCGGCCCGTCCGCCTTCGCGATGCGCGCCGCGCTTGCCGCTATCACATGCCCGTCCTGGGGGATGTACAGCGGCTATGAGCTGTGCGAGAACGCGGCGGTCCGCGAGGGCAGCGAGGAATATCTCGACTCGGAGAAGTACCAGCTGCGACCCCGCGACTGGGCGCAACCCGGATCGATCGCCCCGTTGATCACTCGGCTCAACGAGATCCGCAACGAGCACCGCGATGCGGTCGCGCAGCTGAGCACACTCCGTCTGCACCATATGACCGATGAGTGGATGCTCTGCGTCTCGCGATCCACACCTGACAAGGACGATGTGCTCGTGCTCGTCGTCAACCTTGACCCACATCATCCACGCGAAGCAAACACGTGGCTGGATCTCGGCGAGCTCGGGTTGAGCGCGGACCAGCCGTTCGAAGTTCATGATCTGCTCGGAGGTGAGACCTACACGTGGCACGGCGCGACGAACTACGTCCGACTCGACCCGGCGGTGCGTCCCGCACACATCCTGCACGTGCGTCCACGGGCGTGAATGCGCACCTCGAGCTTGCAGATGATCCGCTCTGGTTTCAGAAGGCGGTCTTCTACGAGCTCTCGGTTCGTGCTTTCGACGACGGCAACAACGACGGCATCGGCGATTTCGTCGGCCTGATCGAGAAGCTCGAGTATCTCGAGTGGCTCGGTGTGGATTGCATCTGGCTGCTGCCCTTTCAGCAGAGCCCGCTGCGAGACGGCGGCTATGACATCGCCGACTACCGCACGGTGCTCGCTGACTACGGGTCGGTGGAGGATGTCGCGCTGCTCGTCGAGGAGGCCCATCGACGCGGCATCCGCGTGATCATGGACCTGGTCATCAACCACACCAGCGACCAGCACCCCTGGTTCAAGAGCGCGCGCTCTTCTCGGGACAGCGAGCACCGCGACTGGTACATGTGGTCGGACACGAAGAACCGCTTCACCGAGGCGCGGATCATCTTCCTCGATACGGAGACGTCGAACTGGACGTGGGACGACGAATCCGGCCAGTACTTCTTCCATCGTTTCTTCAGCCACCAGCCGGACCTCAACTACGACAACCCGCGAGTGCGCGCCGAGATCATCGACGTGTGCCGGTTCTGGCTCGACATCGGCATGGACGGCTTCCGGCTCGACGCCGTGCCATATCTCTTCAAGCGTGAGGGGACCAACTGCGAGAACCTGCCGGAGACGCATGGCTTTCTCGCAGACCTGCGTGCTGCGATCGACACCGAGTATCCGGGCAAGGTGCTCCTCGCCGAGGCGAACCAGTGGCCCGAGGACGTCGTGGACTACTTCGGCTCGGTGGACCGGCCGGAGTGCCACATGTGCTTCAACTTCCCGCTCATGCCGCGGATGTTCATGGGGCTCCGCCGCGAGCAGCGGTACCCGATCACCGAGATTCTCGATCGCACGCCGGCGCTGCCACCGAACAGCCAGTGGGGCATCTTCCTGCGCAACCACGACGAGCTCACGCTCGAGATGGTCACGGACGAAGAACGCGACTACATGTGGGGCGAGTATGCGAAAGACCCGCGCGCGAAGCTCAATCTGGGCATCCGCCGGCGACTCGCGCCGCTCCTCAACAACGGGCGCCGCCAGATGGAGTTGTTCCACGGACTCATCCTGTCGCTGCCGGGCAGCCCGATCCTCTACTACGGCGACGAGATCGGCATGGGGGACAACGTGTATCTCGGCGATCGTGACGGCGTTCGCACGCCCATGCAATGGACCGCCGACAGCAACGGCGGTTTCAGTCGCGCGGATTTCGCGCAGCTGTACCTGCCGCCGCTCATGGACCCGGTGTACGGATTCCAGGCGTGCAACGTCGGAGCCCAGCGCCGCAACGAGTCGTCGATGCTGCACTGGGTCCGCCGTTTCATCGCCGTGCGCAAGCGCTTTCCCGTGTTTGGCGAGGGAACCTTCGAAGCGCTCGACGCCGCCAATCCTTCGGTCTTCGCCTTCGTGCGCACCCTCGACGACCAGGTGGTGCTCTGCGTCAACAACCTCTCACGGTTCGCGCAGCCCGTGGAGCTCGACCTGCGGAAGTACGCGGGGACGACCCCGGTGGAGCTGCTCGGTCGCGTGCACTTCCCGCGCATCGGTGAGTTGCCGTATCTCTTGACGATGGGGCCGCACGGGTTCTACTGGTTCACGCTCGACCAGGCGACAACGTGAGCACGAGCAACGGCAGCCTCGACGAGCTGCTGCACACGCACCGCCTGGCGGGATGCGAGACCGCTGTTGGCGAGTACATCGCACGGCAGCGCTGGGGCGGTGCTGTGGGCCGCACCATACGCAGCACCGAGATCGTCGACGCCGCAGTGATCAGTGCGCGGTCGCCGGTGCTGCTGCATACGCTCACCGCGGTGACGTTCACCGACTCGCGTACCACACGCTATGCGCTGCCACTCGGCATCCGGCCCGCGGGCGACCTGATCACCGAGCGCGTGCCCGAGTTCATCATCGCCTGGCCGCAGGCGCCTGACGCGATCGTTCTCTACGACGCAGTCGGCGATGAGACATACATCCAGTGGCTGCTCGAAGCGATCCGCACGCAGCGAGTGCTCGAGACGACGAGCGGAACGCTGCACTGCTCGTCTCCGGACCCGGACGCCCTCGATACCGGCAGCATCTCCTCGGTACGCCATCTCAGGGTCGAGCAGAGCAACACGTCGCTCGAGGTTGGTGACGCCATCTTCCTCAAGCATCTGCGTCGGGTCGAGCCCGGAGCCTCGCAGGAGCTCGAGATGTCCGACGCGCTGGAGGCAGCCGGCTTCACGCATCTCGCACCAATGCTCGGCCGCGCAGTGTGGGAGGCGCCGGACGGATCCGCGTCCCCGTTGGTGCTCGTGCAACGCTTTCTGCACAACAGCACCGAGGGCTGGGCACTCGCGCTCACGTCGTTGCGCGACCTCTACGCGAACGCCGAGTTCGTCGGTACGGTGGATCCGATCGAGCGCCGGGCGATGGTGGACGATCAGGACGCCGCGTTCCTCGCAGAGGCGATGCGGCTCGGCAAGGTGATCGCCGAGATGCATCTGGCGCTCGCTGCCGGCACGCCCGGGACGGATATGGAGCCGGCGCCGCTGACCGACCTGTCGCTCAACAGCTGGGCGAACACCATGACCGCCGAGCTCGATCAGCTGCTCGCGCGCGACGAGCCGTCACTCGATCGGCTTCGTGACGTGCGCAACGGCGTCGTCGAGCGCTTCGACCAGATCCGCGGGCTCTCACCGAGCGGACTGTTGACGCGCATTCACGGCGACCTGCACCTCGGCCAGCTGCTTCGTGTCGACACCGGCTGGGTCATCCTCGACTTCGAAGGTGAGCCGGACCGCACGCCCGCCGAGCGCCGTGAGCTCAGCTCGCCGCTTCGCGACGTGGCCGCGATGTTGCGCTCATTCGACTATGCGGCCGCCGCCGCGATCATCGAGCGCGCAGCGCCTGACAGCGATGAGGCAGCCGGCCTCTTCGGGTTCGGCGAAGCGTGGGCGGACGCCAACCGGGACGCCTTCTGGAGTGCGTACCTCGAGACCATTGGATCGGCGCCGGTGCTGCCCGGCCCGGGACCTTCCCTGGTGCTCCGCCGCGCCTTCGAAGTCCAGAAGGCCGTCTACGAGATCGGGTACGAACTGGGACACCGGCCGGCGTGGGCGGCCATTCCGTTGCGCTTTCTGCTCCGCGGCGTCAGCCAGTGACGATCAACGACCCGGTCCCGTCCGAGCTCGAGACGGCGGTGGAGCAGATGCTCGCCGGTCGTCTTCGCGACCCGCACGACCTGCTCGGACCGCGCAAGGAAGGCGACCAAGTCCGGATCCGGGCGTTCCACCCGGAGGCGACCGCGGCGAGCGTCGCGCGCCCGGGCGGCGTCACGCAGATGCGCCGCCTCAACGCCGCCGGGCTCTTCGAGGCGAGCGTGCCGGCCGGGGATCCGGGGTACCGACTCCGCTTCCACAACGACGAGCGCGACTGGGAACAGGAGGACCCGTACCGGTTCTCGCCGACGCTCGGCGAGCTCGACCTCCACCTCATCGGCGAGGGCACGCACGCCCAGCTGTGGCGCGTGCTCGGCGCTCGCATCATCGAGCACGAGGGCGTCCTCGGCACCGCGTTCAGCGTCTGGGCACCGAACGCGCTCGGCGTCAGCGTCGTGAGCGACGCGAATTTCTGGGACGCGCGGACGTGGCCGATGCGGATGCTCGACGGATCCGGCGTGTGGGAGCTGTTCTGTCCCGGGGTCGGCGCCGGAGTGCGTTACAAATTCCTGGTCACGCGCGGCGACGGCATGCGCATCTTCAAGGCCGACCCGCTCGCGCGTGCCGCGGACCATCCGCCCGGCACCGCGAGCATCGTCGAGCAGAGCGAGCACCGCTGGCGCGACGGGCCGTGGATGCGCCAGCGCGCGAGAGGCGGCATCGGTCAGTCGCCGTTCGCCATCTACGAGGTGCACCTCGGGTCATGGCGTCGTGGTCCCGACGGCCGCGTGCTCAACTACCGCGAGATCGCCGAGCCGCTCGCCGAGCACTGCCGGGCGATGGGATTCACGCACGTCGAGCTGTTGCCGATCATGGAGCACCCCTTTGGCGGGTCGTGGGGATACCAGGTCACCGGCTACTACGCGCCCACCGCTCGCCACGGCTCCCCGGACGACTTCCGGCGCTTCGTCGACGTCATGCATCGCGACGGCATCGGTGTGATCCTCGACTGGGTGCCCGCCCACTTCCCTCGCGACGGCTGGGCGCTTGCGAGGTTCGACGGCACGCCGCTCTACGAGCACGGCGACCCGCGTCGCGGCGAGCATCCCGACTGGGGGACGTACGTCTTCAACTACGGACGCAACCAGGTGCGCAACTTCCTGGTGGCCAACGCGCACTACTGGGCGGAGGAATTCCACGTCGACGGCCTCCGCGTCGATGCGGTCGCCTCGATGCTGTACCTCGACTATTCGCGCCAGCCCGGGGCATGGGTGCCGAATATCCACGGCGGCCACGAGAACCTCGAGGCGATCGCGCTGCTGCGCGAGGTGAACGACTCATTGCACGCGCGCAAGTCGGGGGTGCTCAGCATCGCCGAGGAGTTCGACGACGTGGCCCGGAGTCACGCGCTCCACCGCGAGCGGCGGTCTCGGCTTCGACTTCAAATGGAACATGGGCTGGATGCACGACACGCTCGACTACCTGCACAAGGATCCCGTCTACCGGCGGTACACCCACCACCAGCTGACGTTCGGGCTCATGTACGCGTGGTCGGAGCGATTCATCCTGCCGCTCTCCCACGACGAGGTCGTGCATCTCAAGGGGTCACTGCTCGGCAAGATGTCCGGTGATCCCTGGAAGCGTTTCGCGAACCTTCGCGCGCTGTACGGGTGGATGTGGGCGCACCCGGGCAAGAAGCTCCTCTTCATGGGAGGGGAGCTCGCGGACGAGCGCGAGTGGGCGCACGAATCCCAGCTCGACTGGCGTCTGCTCGACGATCCGCCGCACGCCGGCGTGCACCAGATGATGGTCGACATCGGCTCGCTCTACACGGCCGTGCCGGCGCTGTGGGAGCTGGACGAGAGCCCGAGCGGGTTCGAGTGGATCGACGCCGGCAACGCCGATCAGAACGTGCTGAGCTTCGTCCGGCGCGATGCCCACGGCAGCCCGGGCATCGCCTGCATCGCCAACTTCTCCCCAGTTGTCCGGTACGACTTCAGGGTGGGCCTCCCGATCCCCGGCAAGTGGACCGAGGTGCTCAACACCGATGCCCTCCCGTACGGCGGCAGCGGCGTGGGCAACATGGGGGCCGTGGAGGCCGAGGCACAGCCGATGCATGCCTTCGGGTATTCGGCGCAGCTCACCCTGCCGCCCCTCGCGGTGCTCTGGCTCGCTCCCCCGGTCGCCGATCCCCCCATTGCTTAACCCGGCCTCATTGGTGAGAATGGATGGCAACCTGCGGGCCGAGAGTGGACGAACTGCGATGGATCGCTTGCGCGATTGATCGCGGGCACGTTGTCCTCGGGCGAGACCGCTCTTGAGCAGACACTAGGGGTAACCCACGACCATGAACACCGACGAGGCCCGCACCCGGCTGCTGACTGAGCGCACCCGGATCATGGAGCTCCGGATCGCCGCGAACCGGCTCACTGCCGATGCCCAGGAAGCGACCGAGCGTGAGCTCTCCTCCGCCGAGCAGCACCCCGCCGAGCTGGCGAGCGAGACGATCGGCCTGGAGATCGACCACAGCGTCCTCCAGCACGCCGAGCTGGAGCTCGAGGAGCTCGAGGCGGCGGTCAAGCGTGTCGACAGCGGGGCATACGGCAACTGCGAGGCCTGCGGGAACCCGATCAGCGAGGCCCGTCTGGAGGCGATCCCGACGGCGCGCTTCTGCATCGAGGACCAGGCGAAGCACGACAAGAACGGGCGGCGCAACGGGCGTTAGTCCAGTCCGGACTGGGGGACGTCGCAGTCTCTCTCGCGCCGGCGGCTGAGCGGCGCAGGACCGGCGGCTGTCAGTGCCGGAAGTGGCGTTCCCCGGCGAGCACCACCGCCATCCCGAGAGCATCTGCGGCCTGCGTGACCACGGGGTCGTTCTTGCTGCCACCCGGATGGATCACGGATCGCACCCCGGCGTTTCCGAGGGTCTCGAGGCCGTCCGGCACCGGGAAGAACGCGTCCGACGCTGAGGCGGCGCCTCGGGCTCGATCCCCGGCTCGCGCCACAGCCAGTTCCGAAGAACTCCACGCGGGACATCTGGCCGGCGCCGACGCCCACCGCCATGCCGTCACGCACGATGACCACGGCGTTGGACTTGACATGGCGGACCACCCGCCAGGCGATCAGGAGGTCGCGCCACTCCGCCTCCTCGGGCTGACGGACGCTCACGACAGTCATGGAGGCGCGGTCGGTGAGCACACGGTCGCGCGTCTGGACGAGGAGTCCACCATCGATGCTCCGGACGTCGAGGGCCTCCGCCAGCGAGGGCCTCTCGACGACCAGGACCCGGATCCGCTGCTTGAGGGCGAGGTGCTCCGCTGCGTCGTCGTCGATGCCGGGGCAGACCACGGCCTCGAGGAACGTCTCGGTGAGCGCTTGCGCTGTGGCGAGGTCGATCGGCCTGTTGATGCCGACGATGCCGCCATACGCGGAGCGCGGATCGCACTCGTACGCGCGGCGATAGGCAGCGACAGCGTTCTCGCCGACGGCGAAGCCGCAGGGGTTGGTGTGCTTGATGATGCACGCCGCCGGGTCCTCGAACTCGGCGACGAGCGCCCGCGCTGCGTCGACATCGAGCCAGTTCGTGAAGGACAGCGCCGCACCCTGGAGCTGGCTGGCGTGCGCCATGCCGCCCGGTGGTCCCGGGACGGCGTAGAGCGCGCCGCGCTGGTGCGGGTTCTCGCCGTAGCGAAGCTCGTGCAGACGGCGTCCTCCGACCGTCAGCTCTTCCGGCAGCGTCGCGTCGGCGGTGCCGCTGCGCAGCCACGCCGCCACCTGCGTGTCGTATGCGGCGACGTGGGCGAACGCCTCGGTGGCCAGCCGGTGGCGCGTCGCGACCGATACGGACCCTTGCTCGCGCAGCTCACCGAGCACCGATTCATATTGCGAAGGCGAGACGAGTACGGCGACCGAGTCGCGGTTCTTCGCGGCGGCCCGGATGAGAGTCGGGCCGCCGATGTCGATGTTCTCGATGATGGTTTCCTCGTCCGCCCCGCTCGCCAGGGTGTCCGAGAACGGGTACAGGGACGAGACCACGAGATCGATCGGCTCGAAGCGGCTCTCGGCGAGCTGACGCATGTGCTCGGGGTTGTCCCGGCGGGCGAGGATGCCTGCGTGGATCGCCGGATGGAGCGTGCGGACGCGGCCGTCCAGCATCTCCGGGAAGCCGGTGATGTCGGCGACCGACTGCACCTCGATGCCCGCATCGAGGAGGGCGCGGCTGGTGCTGCTCGTCGCGACGAGGTCGTACCCGTGCTCCACCAGGCCACGCGCGAACTCGATGAGCCCGGTTTTGTCGCTCACCGAGAGAAGCGCGCGAGTGCTCATACCGGAGCCGCCTCGTGTGCCGGCAGCACACGGACGCGGTTGCCGACCCGCTCGAGGCGGCCGGTGCTCCAGAGCGCCACGGCTTGCGGGAGCAGCTCCCACTCCGCCTCGTGGATGCGCTGGCGGAGCGACGCGGCGTCATCGTCCATCTCGACAGGGACTGCCTTCTGGAGCACGATCGGCCCGCCGTCTGCCTCGCCGCGCTCGAGGAGCTGCACCGTGCACCCGGTCACGCGGACGCCACGTGCGAGCGCTCGCTCGATCGCGTCCATGCCGCCCGCGAAGGCCGGAAGCAGCGACGGGTGCACGTTGATGATCGCGTCGGGGTAGGCGTCGAGGAACTCGTCGCTCAGGATCCGGTCGTACCCTGCGCAGACGACCAGACGAACCCCGGCTGCTTCGAGGCGCTCGTGGATCTCGCGGTCCCGGGCGCGCGCGTCACCGCCGAAGTCCGCCTGCGGCAGCGCCACCGCAGGCGCGCCCCACCCGAGAGCGACGTCGAGCGCGTGCGCGCTGCGCCGGTTCGAGACCACGAGCGCCACTCGAGCGGGAAACGCCGGATCCCGGCACGCCTGGAGGAGCGCATCGAGGTTGGTCCCGGCTCCGGACACCAGAACACCGACCTGGGTCCGTTCGCTCACCGAAGGATGACCCGCCGTGTGCCCGACTGAGGCACCACCTCGCCGATGCGCCAGACCGGGATGCCGGCGGCCTCGGCGATCGCGGGGACGTCCGCCGGAACGATCACGACCATGCCCACGCCCATGTTGAAGGTGCGCCACATCTCCTCGAGATGCACGCCGCCCGCCTGCTGGATGGCGCCGAAGATCGGAGGAACGTCCCAGGTGGACCGTTCGATCGTCGCCGCAAGGCCTTCGGGAAGCACCCGCGGCACGTTGTCGATCACGCCGCCGCCGGTGATATGCGCCATGGCACGAATGTCGGTGAGGCCGCGCAGCTCGTGGATGGCGTGCAGATAGCAGCGGTGCGGCTCGAGCAGGAGGTCGACGAGCGGACGGTCGGTGCCCGGCAGCACGTCGGTCCACTGCAGCTCGTGCTCGGCAACGATGTGGCGCACCAGCGAGTAGCCGTTGGTGTGGAGCCCGCTGCTCGGGAGCGCGAGGAGGACGTCACCCGCCCCGACCCGGCTGCCATCGATGATCGCCGATGCCGTGACCGAGCCGACGATGAAGCCCGCGATGTCGTAGTCGCCAAGCGCGTAGACGCCGGGCATCTCCGCGGTCTCGCCGCCGATCAGCGCGCACCCGGCGCCGCGGCACGCCTCGGCAATGCCCTCGATGAGCTCGGCCAGCTGCTCCGGTACGAGCTTGCCGGTGGCGTAGTAGTCGAGGAAGAAGAGCGGGTCGGCGCCGCAACAGAGGATGTCGTTGACGCAGTGGTTGACGAGGTCGATGCCGATGCCGCGGTGGCGCCCGGTCGCGATGGCGACCTTGACCTTGGTGCCCACCGAATCGGTGCTCGAGGCCAGCACTCGCCCGTCCGGCGACCCCGGCTCGAGAGCGAAAAGGCCGCTGAACGCGCCGATCCCGCCGAGGACCTGGCCGGTGTGCGTGGAGGCGATGGTGCGCCGGATCAGGCTGACGGCACGGTTGCCCTCATCGATGTCGACACCGGCATCCGCGTAGCGAAGATCACCCATCTGGGAAGAGAGTGTATCGGCGGTCTCACATGGGACGCGGAATGGCGACGGGCATCGCAGGAAGCCATGGCGGTGTCACCATGTAAGGAACACGGTCCAAGTCCAGGAATCCTGCCCCATCTTGTGAATCCAACCGACACGTCGGATCCGAACTATTTCCATCGGGTCGTCGATTGCCAGTGGGCCTGTCCGGCCCACACCAACGTCCCCGAGTACATCCGCCTGATCGCTCAGGGGCGGTACACGGACGCTTACATGTCCAACCGTGAGTCCAACGTGTTCCCGGGGATTCTCGGGCGGACCTGCGACCGTCCCTGCGAGCCGGCATGCCGCCGCACCAGGATCGACGGCTCTCCGGTTGCGATCTGCCGCCTCAAGCGCGTCGCCTCCGATCTGCGCGGCGACTTCGCCGATCGCCTCCCGATCATCCCGTCGGCCAAGAACGGCCGGCGCGTGGTGTGCGTCGGCGCCGGGCCTGCCTCGCTGACGGTCGCCAACGACCTCATGCCGCTCGGCTACGACGTGGTGATGCTCGAGCAGCACGAGACCCCCGGCGGCCTCATGCGGACCAACATCCCCGCCTTCCGCCTCCCGGCCGAAGTGCTCGACGAGGAGATCGCCACCATCGTCGACATGGGCGTCGACCTCCGGCTGAACACGCCGGTGTCGAGCCTCCGCGGCCTGCTCGAGCAGGACTTTGATGCGGTGTTCATCGGCACCGGCGCGCCGCGAGGCAAGGATCTCGACATCCCCGGACGTCACGACAGCGACCGCATCCACATCGGTATCGACTGGCTTGAATCGGTTGCCTTCGGACACATCGACAAGATCGGCGAGCACGTGCTGATCATCGGAGTCGGCAACACGGCAATGGACTGCTGCCGCTCCTCGCTCCGCCTGGGCGGCGCCGACATCAAGGTGATGGCGCGGCGGCCGCGCACCTTCTTCAAGGCTTCGTCGTGGGAGCTCGAGGACGCTGAGGAGGAGGGCGTCGAGATCCTCGTCAACCATGCCCCGACGCGCTTCGTCATCGAGGACGGACGCCTGGTGGGCATGGAGTTTCAGCGTCTCGAATGGGACGAGCAGGCGCGTCACTCGAAGGTCATCGACAGCGTCGTCATCCCGTGCGACGACGTCATCCTCGCGATCGGCCAGGAGAACGCGTTCCCCTGGATCGAGCGCGATCTCGGCCTCGAGGTCGGCGACTGGGACATGCCCGTCGTGGACCCGGTGACCTTTCAATCGTCGTTGCCGGGAGTCTTCTTCGGTGGCGATTCGGCGATGGGGCCGAAGAACATCATCTGGGCCGTCGAGCACGGTCATCAGGCTGCAATCTCCATTCACAACCACTGCGAAGGCATCGCGGTGACCTCGCGTCCACCGCTGGGGGTGAACCTCGTGAGCCAGAAGATGGGTCTCACCGAGTGGAGCTACCACAACGACTACAACCCGTCGTCGCGACAGAAGATGCAGCACGTCGAGCTGACGCACCGCTTCCAGAGCATCGGCACCGAGGTGGAGGTGGGATTCTCCGCGGAGCAGACCGCGCGCGAAGTGCAGCGCTGCCTCAACTGCGATATCCAGACCGTCTTTGCGGCCCCGCTGTGCATCGAGTGCGACGCGTGCATCGACATCTGCCCCGTGCAGTGCCTGACGATCACCGAGAACGGCGATGAGGCCGACCTGCGCACGCGGCTTTCGGCGCCGGCGAAGAACCTCGAACAGGCACTCTACGTTTCCGCGGCGCTGCCCCAGACAGGGCGCGTGATGGTGAAGGACGAGGACCTGTGTGTGCATTGTGGCCTCTGCGCCGAACGCTGCCCGACGGCGGCGTGGGATATGCAGAAGTTCGAGCTCCTGCTTCCGCTCGCAATGACCATCCCTCTAGCGGTGGCAACCTGACATGGCGGCCGAGCATTTCGAGCAGACCCGCAACAAGGTGAACGACTTCGCCCTGAAGCTGGCCAACGTCAACGGGACCGGATCGTCGAGCGCCAACAACCTGCTCATGCGCTCGATCTTCCGCATGGGTGTGCCCGTCTCCGGCAAGAACCTCTTTCCGTCGAACATCCAGGGACTGCCCACCTGGTACGAGATCCGCGTCAACAAGGACGGTCATGTCGCCCGCGCACGTGAGTACGACGTGATGGTGGCGATGAACGGGCAGACATACGCGCGCGACATCGCCGAGGTGGCGGGCGGCGGGTTCACGATGTACGACTCGTCGTGGCCGCTCGATCGCGACCTCATCCGCGAGGACGTGACCTACCTCGGCGTTCCACTCGCCGAGATGTGCAATGACGAGTTCCGCGGTCCGCGCGAGCGCATCCTCATGAAGAACATCGCGTGCGCGGGTGCGCTGGTCGCGATGCTCGGCATCGACATGGAGGTGATCGCGCAACTGCTCACCGAGCAGTTCGCCGGCAAGGAACGGCTGCGCGACTCCAACCAGCGGGCGCTCCGCCTCGGCTACGACTTCGCCACCTCGCATTTCGACTATCCGCTGCCGTGCCGGATCGAGGCGATGAACGAGACCGCGGGTTCCATCCTCATCGACGGCAATACCGCTGCGGCGTTGGGTTGCGTGTACGCGGGAGCAACCGTTGCGGCCTGGTATCCGATCACGCCGTCAACGTCGTTGATGGACGCTTTCGCCAAGTACTGCGCCAAGTTCCGGCGCGACCCGGTCACCGGGCAGAACAACTATCTCGTGCTCCAGGCCGAGGATGAGCTTGCCGCGATCGGCATGGTGCTCGGCGCGTCGTGGGCCGGAGCGCGCGCGTTCACCTCGACGTCGGGCCCGGGCATCTCGCTGATGCAGGAATTGCTCGGGATGGGCTATTACGCCGAGATCCCGGCGGTCGTGTTCGACGTCCAGCGCGTGGGACCGTCGACGGGAATGCCTACTCGCGTGCAGCAGGCGGACATCCTGGCGTGCGCGTATGCGTCGCACGGGGACACCAAGCACGTGGTGCTGTTTCCGGCGAGCCCCGCGGAATGCTTCCAGATGGCACCGGTGGCGTTCGACCTCGCGGAGCGATTCCAGACGCCGGTGTTCGTGCTCTCCGACCTCGACATCGGCATGAACGACTGGGTGAGCCCTGCGCTCGAATGGGATGACTCCTACGTGCCGGATCGCGGTCGCATTCTCGACGCCGGCGATCTGCGCGAGCTCGAGGTCTTCCATCGCTACGAGCCCGCCGATGCCGAGTTGGTGGCGGCGCGCACCCTCCCGGGCGTGAGCGAGCTGGGCGCGTATTTCACGCGCGGCTCGGGTCACACCATCGAAGGCGCCTACACCGAATATCCAGAGGAATACCAGGCAGTGCTCGATCGCCTGGCGCGCAAGCACACAGCGATCGCTGAGCACATTCCGGCCCCGGTGATCGACGATCGCGGCCACGCAGCGCTCGGAATCGTGACGCTCGGCAGCTGTGAGCTCGCCGTCCTGGAAGCGATCGAGCTCCTCGCGAAACGCGGTGTCGCGGCCGATTACATGCGCATTCGCGGGTTCCCGTTCGGCGCCGCGGTGCGCGCCTTCCTCGATGCGCACGAGACGATCGTCGTCGTCGAGCAGAACCGCGATGCACAGCTGCGCTCGCTGCTGACGCTCGAGACGCCCGTCTCGAAAGAGAAGCTCGAGTCGGTGCTCGCCTATGGCGGCTATCCGCTCAGTGCCGAGGACGTCATCGATGGCGTCACCAAGATCGTGGGGAGCTGAGCGATGCCATCCATCGTCAAACCGGTCGTCACCCATCCCGGACTCGAGCGCAACGCGCTCGGCCTGAGCATCCGCGACTACGAGGGTGGGATGTCGACGCTCTGCGCCGGCTGCGGCCATGACTCGGTGACGGCGGCGATCACGCATGCGCTGTGGGAGAGCAACACCCCGCCGCACATGATCGCCAAGTTGAGCGGCATCGGCTGCTCCGCGAAGACAGCCGCGTACTTCGCGCGTGGCGCGCATGGGTTCAACGGCTGTCACGGCCGCATGCCACCAATCGCCACCGGCGCGAGCGCGGCGAACCGGGACCTGCTCTGCATCGGCATCTCCGGTGACGGCGACTCGCTGTCGATCGGCCTCGGACATCTCGCGCACCTCGTGCGCCGCAACGTGCGCATGGTCTACGTCATCGAGAACAACGGCGTGTACGGCCTCACCAAGGGCCAGTTCTCGGCATCGGCGGATGTCGGTTCCACCACCAAGCGTGGCGAGGCCAATCATCTGCAGCCGATCGACCCCATCTTTCTCGGGCTGTCGATCGGTGCAACCTTTCTCGCACGCGGATTCTCGGGCGACAAGCGCCAGTTGGTGCCGATCTTCCGCGCCGCGATGGCGCATCGCGGCCTTGCGATCATCGATGTCATCTCACCGTGCGTCACATTCAACGACCACGAGGGATCGACGAAGAGCTACCTGTTCACCCGTCAGCACGACGTGCAGATGACCGTCACCGACTTCGTGCCACCCGCCGAGGAGATCTCCGCCACCATTCCTCTGGACGGCGTGGTGAGCATCCCGATGCACGACGGCGCGACATTGCGATTCCGCAGCGTTCCTGAGGGCTACGACCCCACGGATCGAATCGCCGTGATGGAGCACCTGATGGCCGCGCGCAGCCGCAAGGAGATCGTCACCGGGCTCCTCTACATCGACGAGCAGGGATCCGACCTCCACGAGGTCGGCAACACAACCACGACACCGCTCACGCAGGTACCGTATTCGCAGCTCTCGCCCGGTTCGGCCGCGCTCGCGGGTATCGGCTTCCGCTGACCCGCGGCCGTCCTCGGTCGGCCCGAGTCACGCAGGAAGCGCGTGGCGGGCTCGCTCCAGGAACGCACGCTCGACTTCGTTGGAGGTGAGCGTCAGGGCCGTCGCGTATGCGTTGCGCGCTTCAGCGTTGCGGCCCACCCGGCTCAGCAGATCCGCCCTGACGGCGTGGAAGAGGTAGTAGTCGCTCAGGTCCAGGTTGTCGACGGTCTCCAGCGCCACTGTGGCGCCGCGGACTTCCGCCAGCGCGACAGCGCGGTTGAGCGCAACAACGGGTGTCGGCATCACTGCGAGCAGTTGGTCATACAGCTGCAGGACCTGGCCCCAGTCGGTCTCGGCATCCGTACGGGCGTCGCTGTGCACCGCGTTGATCGCCGCCTGAATCTGATACGGACCCGGGTGGTTGCTTCGCAGGCAATCGCGAACAATCGACTGACCCTCGGCGATCAGCGCGCGGTCCCAGTTCGAGCGGTCCTGGTCGGCGAGCAGGACGAGGTCGCCGCTCGAAGTTGTGCGTGTCCGCTGCCGCGAATGGGTGAGGAGCATGAGCGCCAGGAGCCCGAGCACTTCGGGTTCGTCCGGCATGAGCTCGGCGAGGATCCGGCCCAGGCGAATCGCCTCCGCGCACAGGTCCGAGCGGTCGAGGCGATCGCCGGAGCTGGCGACGTACCCCTCGTTGAAGATGAAGTAGACAACCGCGAGCACCGCGCTGAGCCGGCCGGCAAGTTCCGTCGACGGGGGGACGCGGTAGGGGATGCGCGCGTCGCGGATCTTGTTCTTTGCTCGCACGATGCGCTGTGCCATCGTCGCTTCCGGAACGAGGAAGGCGCGCGCGATCTCCGGCGTCGAGAGTCCGCCGAGCAACCGGAGCGTCAGCGCGACCTGCACGTCCTCGGCGAGCGCGGGATGGCAGCAGGTGAAGATGAGCCGCAGGCGATCGTCGCGGATTGGTCCCTCATCCATCGGTGTGCCTTCGGCCTGCATCAGCGCAGCCTTGGCATGACGATCGTTGCGGGCCGTCTCGCTGCGCAGACGGTCGATCGCACGACGCCGCGCGGTGGTGATGATCCAGCCCGCGGGGCTGGGAGGCAGCCCTGTCTCCGGCCACCGCTGCACTGCAACGGTGAACGCATCCTGGACTGCCTCCTCGGCGATATCGATGTCCCCGAACGACCGGACGAGCACCGCAACTGCGCGGCCGAACTCCTCGCGGAAAACACGCTCGATGTCCGAATCACTCACCCGCGGCACGCCGGGGATCAGCCTTCCGGCTCGTCCATGAACGGCCGGACCTCGATCGGAGCGACGCACGCGACGGTCGCCTTGCGCGCCCACGCGAGCGCGGCGTCGAGGTCTTCCACCTGGATGACCCAGAAGCCGCCGATGCGCTCCTTGGCCTCTGCGTACGGGCCGTCCGTGGTGACGACGGTGCCATCCTTCACGCGGACCACCGATGCCGTGCTGTCGTTGTGCAGGCCGCCGGCGAAGACCCAGGCGCCCGCAGCCATCAGCTCCGCGTTGACGGCATCGACGTCACGGATACTTTTCGCCATCACCTCGGGCGCCGGGGTTGGGCCTTCATCTGCGTGATAGACGCTGAGCATGTACTGCTTCATCGGGGTTCCTCCTTTGCTGCTGCTGGCCGGTCATCCGGCCCTTCACCTCCTAGACGGAGCACATTGCCGGAAATCGACAGGACGACGTCTTGCCGATCCCATCGGCCTCGAGTGCCGTGCTCGTCGGGAGCGGGATCAGCCCGAGCTGCGATCGCCGAGCCGCTGCTCGATACCGTCGAGGACGAGGCTGATGCCCTGGTCCGCACGCCACGTCGACGGGTCAACCGCGCCAGTCGCGCCGTCAGGCGACGCACCGGGGACAGCCGGCGCATCGGCATCCATCGTCACCCGGACACAGCCGCTGGACACGGTGAGGTCGTAGCGGTCGGTCGCCTCCATCGCACCCGGGGTGTCCCATTGCACGTCCGACTTCAGCCGCATGGGCTGGTCATCGAGGCGAACCTTGACCGAGCCCTGCGATATCGCGGCGTGAACGGCGGTGGTGCGGGGCCGGTGGAGCGTGACCCCGACGATGCCGCTGTTGACGCGAATGGGGACCACACCGACCGGCGCGGACAGCGTGCAGGTCACGTTGCCCACCCCACTGTCGAGCTCGATGCCGCTGACGCGTAATCCGGCGAGATCGAGCACCGTGTTCCACGTCCCGCCGTGGATCTTGAAATACCAGGTGTAGTTGGGGCTCAGCTCCACCGCGCCGTGATCGCCGCCCCTACGGTTCTTCACGAGCACCAGGCTGCCGGGCCGGATCTCGACTGACGCAGCACCGCCCCCGCCGGTTGAAGTCGCGATGTCGACTGTGTCCGACGCGGCCGCCTTGACCAGGACCTTCCACGACCCCGAATCGATGGCGAGGGTCATTGCCCGACCGCCCGGCCCGCCCCTGGCTGCCGGAGGTTCGCTGAACGCGGCGACCGCGGCTTCGATGACCAGGGTCGCGGCCGCGCCCTCGGCATCGGCCAGCCCTGCGGCGGCGAGCACTCCAGAGAGGTCGCGCACCAGCCGGCTCCTCTGGACGGCGGCAGGGGAGCTGAGCACCACCGTCGCGGCCCCTTTGTGTTGCTTGAGATATCGGGCGAGCTCGTCGCAGACCGCGGTCACCCGCGGCCGCCACCCCGACTGCGACTCGGGTACCACCACGCGGTCGAGCACCGATTCCGCCACGAGCTCGAGGAGCTGGTCCTTGTCGCGGAGGTGCCAGTACAGAGACGCAGCCTTCACCCCGAGCCGATCCGCGAGCGCACGCATGGAGAGGCCGTCGACTCCGACTGTATCGAGCATCGCCAGCGCTGCCTCGATGACCGTATCGCGGTTGAGCCGGGACCCCTCCGTCTCCTGACGGGCCACAGGTGTGTCCTCCGAATCGCGACCGGCCGGCCGCTCATGGTTAGGGGCTTGACGCGCCTAACGTTGTTAGTCTAGCATTCGACGCGTCACTGTTAGACTTCTAGTCAATCGGATGGTGTTAGAGAGATGAATCCTACCCTGGAGGCAGCCGACCTCGTGAAGACATTCGGCAAGACGCGAGCCCTCGACGGCCTCAGCCTCACGATGCGGCAGGGCGAGGTCATGGCGTTGCTCGGCCCGAACGGCGCCGGCAAGACGACCTTCGTCAACCTCGTCGCCACGCTGATCCGGCCCGACAAGGGAACCCTGCGGGTCCAGGGCGTCGACGTGGCGCGCCATCCCGGTGCGGTCAGGCGGAGCGTGGCGCTCGCCGGGCAGTCGGCTGCGGTGGAGCCGACCATGACCGGCCGAGAGAACGTGGTGATGGTGGCTCGCCTCTTCGGCGCTTCGGCCCGTGACGCCCGCCGAAACGCCGCCGCGGTCATCGAGCAGATGGGGCTCACCGAGGCCGCCGACCGGACCGTCCGCACGTACTCCGGCGGCATGCGCCGGCGCCTCGACCTCGGCGCCAGCCTCGTCGCCCATCCGCGCCTGCTGCTCCTTGACGAGCCGACGACCGGTCTTGATCCGCGCAGCCGCCTCGAGCTGTGGGACGTCATTCGATCGCTTGTCGCCAACGGCACCGACGTCCTGCTCACCACCCAGTACCTCGACGAGGCCGATCACCTGGCCTCACAGATCGCCATCATCGATCACGGGCGCGTGATCGCATCGGGGACGCCTCGAGAGTTGAAGCGTCTCGCCGGCAGCAACGTCGTGGAGGTGCACGTCCGCGACACCGCCGCACTCGATCGCGTCGCCGCGACCCTCATGGCGATCGGCGACGGCCCGGCAACCATCGACGTGCCAACGCGCAGCGTTCGCGTGGCGCTCAGCGCCGACACCGAGCGAGTGTTCGCGGCGCTGCGGCCGCTCGACGACACCGGCATCGCCATCGACGAGGTTTCCGTTCGCCAACCCACGCTCGACGAAGCGTTTCTCGCCCTCACGGGCACACCCAAGGAGGAAGTGGCATGAGCATCGCAATCGCACCGCCCCGCGGTAACGCCGCAGGCATCGTCGTCTCGACCGGGCAGATCGCACGGCGCGTCTTGCTCAAGTTCATCCGATCACCACAGCTTGTGGTGGTCGGCACCTTGCAGGGCGCCATGTTCCTGCTCATCTTCCGCTACGTGTTCGGCGGGGCAATCGCGATCAAGGGCATCAACTATGTCGATTTCGTGGTGCCCGGATTCATCACGACCGGCGTGCTCTTCACCGCGATGTAC
Organism: Candidatus Dormiibacterota bacterium; assembly: GCA_963791435.1. GTDB lineage: Bacteria > Chloroflexota > Dormibacteria > Aeolococcales > Aeolococcaceae > Palsa-851. The sequence goes on along the minus strand of CAWBSL010000001.1, from coordinate 1,294,321 downwards.
GCGTCGGCCGGCATGGCCGAGGACATGAGTGCGGGCCTCATTGCGCGCCTGCGCTCGCTGCCGATCCCGCGCAGTGCCGTGCTCGTGGGCCGCGCCGTTGCGGACACAATCCTCCAGATCTGGGGGCTTGTGGTCACGGTCGGAATCGGTTTCCTGGTGGGCTTCCGCATCCACAGCAGCGTGGGCGCCGCGCTCCTGGCTGCAGCGCTCATCGTGCTCTTCGGCTTTGTCTTCGAATGGGTGTTCATCTTGATGGGGATGCTCGCGGGTTCGGCACAGGCGGCCCAGGGCCTGGCGCTCATCGTGTTCCCGTTCACGTTCATCTCATCCGCGTACATCCCGGTGGCGACGATGCCGTCCTGGATGCAGGGCTTTGCCGAGAATCAGCCGCTCACCGTGATGGTGAACGCCGTGCGCTGCATGACGCAGGGTGCGCCTGCGGAGGCGTTGCTCGGTCACCCGACGTCGTACTTCGTGATTCGCGCGTTGATCTGGTCCGTCGCGATCATCGCCGTCTTCGCGCCACTGGCCGTCGCCAAGTACCGGCGCGGCTAGCCTCGGCCGCGCGTCGCGCGGCGGTTGCTGCGATATCGGACGGCGGTCCGGGTTCCGGTTGTGTGCCGTTGCACCGCAACCGGCCCGGGCCGCTCCCGTCTATCCGATGAGCAGGGCGGCGATCGTTGCGGGATCGAAATTCCCGCCGCTCAACACGATCACCGTCGGGTGCTCCAGCGCACCGGGGGGCACTCGGCCGGTCAGGTACGCGGCCAGCGCCAGCGCTGCCGTGGGTTCGATGGCCAGCTTGAGTCGTGTCCAGGCCACACGAACAGCATCCTCGAGCTCGCGCTCCGAGACGGTGACGATGTCGCGAACAAGTCTGCCCGCAACCATGACCTCGAAATTCCGATCGCCGATCGACTTGGACTTCACTCCCTCGGCGAGTGTTTTCGGGTCCGTGTCGAGTGACTGCAGGACGCCGGTGCGCAGACTCGCGGCCGCGTCGGCGGCACCCTCCGGCTCGACGCCGATGATCGCCGTCTCCGGTGAGAGCACCGAGAGCGCAAGCGCGACGCCGGAGATCTGACCGCCACCGCCGACCGGCACAACCACTGCTCCAGGTGCCGGCGCGTCCTCGAAGATCTCGAGGCCCACGGTGCCGGCGCCGTGCACGACATCCCAGTCGTCGTACGGATGAATCAGTCGCAATCGCTGGGATCGCGCGATCTCCTCGGCGATCTCCTCCCGGTTGTCGTACGTCACACCGTCGGAGACGACCGTGGCACCGAACGATCTGATCCCGGCAACTTTGGCCGGGGTGACACCGGCCGGCACGACGATCGTCGCGGGGATGCCGACGGCGCGGGCGGCGCACGCGAGTGCCTGGCCATGGTTTCCGGAGCTGTGCGTCACGACGCCGGGCACATCGGGTTCTCGCTCGATCAGGCTCAGGACTGCGTTGAATGCGCCGCGGGCTTTGAAGGAGCCGGTGAGCTGGAGCAACTCCGGCTTGACCATCAGGCCGGGGGCGATGTCGGTGCCGACCAGCGGTGTGCGGCGGACGTGACCCTTGATGCGCGCTGCGGCGCGACGAATCTCGGCGAGGTGCTCGGTAGCCTGCGCGTCCTCTGTCACCGACGGTCAGGACGAGACGGCGACGGGAATCTCCAGCGCGAGCTTGTCCATCTCGAGTTGCGCCGGCACGTCCACCGGGTACGAGCCGGTGAAGCAGGCAAAGCAGAAGCCGTTGCCATCGGGCTGTCCCATCGCGCGACGCAGACCAGCGAGACTGAGGTAGCGAAGCGAGTCGGCCCCGAGCATCGCGCCGATCTCACGCTCGGTATGGCCGGCGGCGATGAGCTCACGTCGTGATGCGATGTCGATGCCCATGAAGCACGGCCATGCGATCGGCGGCGACGCGATACGCATGTGCACCTCGCTCGCCCCGGCGCGGCGCAACTCATCGATGATGCGGCGCGACGTGGTGCCACGCACGATGGAATCGTCCACGAGCACGACGCGACGACCCTCGAGGACGTGGCGCATCGGGTTGAACTTCAGGCGGATACCCGCTTCGCGAAGACGCTGCGTCGGTTGGATGAACGTGCGCGTGATGTAACGCGATTTGATCATCCCTTCCGCGAACGGCAACCCTGCCTGCTCGGCGTAGCCGATCGCAGCGGGTGTACCGCTGTCAGGGAGGGTGATGACGATGTCCCCGTCCGCCGGCGCCTCACGCGCGAGCTCGCGGCCCATGTGTCGCCGTGATTCATACAGGGACTTGCCCATCATCACGCTGTCGGGCCTCGCGAAGTAGATGAACTCGAACGAGCACATCGCGCGGTGCGCGGCAGTGCGCTGGATCTTGGTACTGCGCATGCCGGATGCGTCGACGGTGACGATCTCGCCGGGCTCGATCTCGCAGATGAAGGTTGCGCCGACGACGTCGAGCGCACAGGTTTCGCTGGCCATCACGTACCCGGTGCCGCCGGGCGCATCGATGTCGCCGAAACGGCCGAGGCACAACGGACGGATGCCCAGCGGATCACGCGCCGCGACGAGTGAGTCCTTCGTGAGGAAGACCAGGCAGTACGCGCCTTCGACGCGCGGCAGCGCCTCAGCAAGTGCCTGTTCCAGCGAATCAGCCGTGGTCTGCGCGATCAGTGCGCCGAGCACCTCGGTGTCACTCGTGGTCTCGAAATCGAATCCCTTCCTGATGAGCTCGTCGCGCAGCTTGGTGGCGTTGACGAGGTTGCCGTTGTGTGCGATCACCACGGGTCCGATCGTTGGATGCTCGACGGAGATGGGCTGCGCGTTGAGGAGCCGCGCGCTGCCGGTGGTGCTGTAGCGGGTATGCCCGATCGCGATGTTGCCACGGAGCCCGTCGATGGTCTCCTGGTCGAAGACCTGCGAGACGAGTCCCATTTCCTTGCAGATGCGGATTTCGCGGCCGTCGCTGACCGCAATGCCGGCGGACTCCTGTCCGCGATGCTGCAACGAGTACAGGCCGAAGTACGTCAGGTTGGCGACGTCCTCGCCCGGGTGGAACACCCCGAAGACGCCGCATTCCTCATGCAGATGATCGTCGTCGATGGCGTTCAATCCGGCCTGATCACTCACGCTCGATCAACGCTCCTTCGTGCACTCGTCGCACGTCGGCGAGCGACACGTCAATGCATCCGGTCACGTAGACCCTCTCGCCTCCGACGGAACCGAGACCGCGGAAGGGGACCGAGTGCCGACCTGCCAGCTCGTGCAATCGCACAAGTGCCTCCCTGGCGAAGCTGATGACGAAACGAGATTCGACTTCTCACCGAAGAGTATACCGGCCGACCCGTTAATCAACCCTTCGCCAGTTCCGAGCCCCTCGATCGTCACTTCGGCGCCTCTGTCGCCCAGCAGACACGATTCGGCGAGTGCGATCGCGATGCCGCCCTCTGCGCAGTCGTGCGCGGAGTGGAGGAGGCCCGTTTCGATGGCCTCGAGGACGAACGCCTGCACGCGGCGCTCGAGGTCGAGATCGAGGTGTGGAGGCGAGCCCGCATTGACCCCGTGAGCAAGCCTCTGATACTCGCTGCCATCGAGTTCGGCGGCAACTGGGCCGACCAGCGCCACGAGGTCGCCTTCGTCGCGAAATCCAGCCGCGCAGCGCCGCGCGACGTCATCGATGACGCCCACCATGCCGATGACGACAGTCGGATCGATGCCGGTGCCGCCGGTGTCGTTGTAGAGGCTCACGTTGCCGCTCACCACCGGGATATCGAGGGCTGTGCATGCCTCGCTGATGCCTTCGATCGCATCGTGGAGGTCCCACCACACGTCCGCGTGCTCGGGATTGGCGAAATTGAGGCAATTTGTGATCGCGGTCGGCTGCGCGCCCGTGGCCACCACGTTGCGCGCCGCTTCGCAGACGGCGATCATCGCGCCCTGCCTGGCGTCCAGCGCGGTGTATCGGGAGTTGCCGTCGGTGGCCAGCGCGATGCCCAGTCGCGTGCCCTCGACTCGCACGAGCGCTGCATCACCACCGGGTAGGATCACCGTCGCGTCGCCGACCTGGTGGTCGTACCGGCGGTAGACGGACGCCCGGCTCCCGAGGTTCGGGCTGCCGAGCAGTGCCAGCAGTGCCTCATCGGGCGACCACGACGGCGGCGTGATTTCGGAGGCAGCCGTCGCGGATGTGCGCTCCGGACGCGGTCCGGGTGCGGTTCGCGGGGGTGCACCGTCGACGAGCAGATCGAGCGGCAGGTCGCACACCTGCTCGGCGCCGTCGCGTACCACGAAGTGCTGCTCGGGAAGGATGGTCGCGATCACGTCGGAATGCAGGTCCCAGCGCTCGAAGACTCCCTGGAGGGATTTCACGTCCTCGGGTTTGGCGACGATCAACATGCGCTCCTGCAACTCGCTGAGCATCACCTCATAGGGGGTCATGCCGGTCTCGCGACGCGAGGCGTGCGCGACATCGACGTCGATGCCGCAACCACCTCGATGCGCGAGCTCTGCCGTGCTTCCGCAGAGCCCAGCGGCACCGAGATCCTGCATCGCGATCACGCGTGGATCACCGGCGAGCTCGAGGCACGCCTCCATGAGGCACTTCTCGAGAAATGGATTGCCAACCTGCACGGCTGGCCGCCGTGCATTGCTGCCGGCATCGAGGACCACCGACGCGAAACTCGCGCCATGGATGCCGTCTCGCCCGGTGTCGGCGCCGACGAGGAGGACGAGATTGCCGGCACCACTTGCGACCGCGCGTGTCAGCTTGCCCTGCTCGACGATGCCGACGCACATCGCATTGACGAGACAGTTCGTCCGGTACGACTCGTCGAAATAGAGCTCACCACCGACAGTCGGCACACCGATGCAGTTGCCGTATCCACCGACACCGGCGACCACGCCGTCGAAGAGGTGACGCTGATGGGGCTCATCAAGCGGGCCGAAGCGCAACGAGTCGAGGAGCGCAACCGGACGAGCCCCCATCGTGAAGATATCCCGAAGAATGCCGCCCACACCGGTGGCCGCTCCCTGGTACGGCTCGATAGCGCTGGGATGGTTGTGCGACTCGATCTTGAACACACACGCGAGTCCCTGACCGATATCCACTGCACCGGCGTTCTCGCCCGGCCCCTGCAGCACGCGCGGACCTCTGGTCGGCAGCGTGCCAAGGAGCGGCTTGCTCGTCTTGTAACTGCAGTGCTCGCTCCACAGCGCTCCGACGATTCCGAGCTCGAGCCTGTTCGGCTCGCGTCCGAGCGCTTCCACAAGATGCAAATACTCGCTACGGGTGAGCGCCACCTCCGCGAGATCCGCATCGCTTGCCGTCGCGAACTGCATCGTCGTCACGACACCGCAGCCACCGGCATCGCACCCGTGCGACTCACAGACCGCGCGATGCTCTCGAACAATCGCATCCCATCCGAGGAACCGAGCATCGGCTCGCACGCTCGTTCCGGATGCGGCATCATCCCGAGCACGTTGCGGCGCTCGTTGACGATCCCCGCGATATCGTGCATCGACCCATTCGGCGAAGCGTCACCAACGGCCGATCCGTCGCTCCGCACGTAGCGAAACGCCACCCGGTCCTCATGCTCGAGCAGGTCAAGCGTCAATTCGTCCGCAACGTACCGTCCCTCGCCGTGAGACACGGGAATCTGCAGGACATCCCCACGCACACACCTCGACGTAACCGCGCTGTCCACCGTCTCGACGCGCAACCACGTCGGCATGCACCGAAATTCTAGAGAAGCATTGCGCGTCAGTGCCCCAGGGAGCAGATGCGCCTCACAGAGAATCTGAAACCCGTTGCAGATTCCCCAGACCAGTCCCCCGGCATCAGCGAAGTCGACAACCGACTCCATCAGCGGTGCAAATCGCGCGACAGCGCCCGCTCGAAGATAATCGCCGTAGGCGAATCCACCCGGCAGGATCACGCAATCAGCACCATGCAGATCGCGATCCTTGTGCCACAGCATCACGGCTTCGTGTCCAGCGAGCTCGACCGCATGTTTGCAGTCGCGATCAGACCATGTCCCGGGGAAGACCGCGATCCCGAAGCGCATCAGTGCGCTCCTCGAGCGGCATCGACGCCGCCGCACAACCTCGCGCTGCGTGCGGCGATTCGCGTGTGGGGAGATTCAGCAAAGCGAAACGAGGACCGATGCAAGGTGGGGAGGGCATGAGCGGAGGAGGGCCGTCTCGGAGCCCGGGCTACCCCCCCGTGCCCTCCGCAGCTCATGCCCTCCCCACCCCTCACAGAGCGTTCTCAGTGAGTACCCGGATAGATCCGATCCTGGAATCTTCGATCACCGTATTCCGCAGCAGCTGCTCGCACATCGCCTCGACTTGCGCGCGAACGGATTCCTCGTCGTCGCCCTCGACCTCGAGCTCGAGGTGCTTGCCGACACGCACCGAACGCACGCCGGCGAACCCGAGGCGATGGAGCCCGTCGCGGACGACGAGACCCTGTGGGTCGTTCACCACGGGCTTCAGCGCGACGACGACCTCGACCGCGAAGGTCATTCGGCGGTGACCCCTTCGATCTCGATACCGCAGATCCGGCGAGCGGCTTCGATGTAGCGCTGCGTGGTTCCGCGTACGACTTCATCGGGGAGCTCGGGTCCGGGATACGTCTTGCCCCAACCGAGTGTCTCGGTGTAATCGCGCACGAATTGCTTGTCGAAGGAGACGGCGGGCTCGCCCTCTTTCCACTGCGACATCTCCCAGAAGCGGGAGGAGTCGGGCGTGAAGATCTCGTCGATCAGCGTGAGCTTTCCGTTGATGAACCCGAACTCGAACTTGGTGTCGGCCAGGTAGATGCCCTGGCTCTCGCATCGAGCGGTGGCGAAGTCGAACAACCGCAGCGATGCGGACTCCAGCTCGTCCGCGAGCGATTGACCCACGAGCGTACGGAGTTCCTGGCGCGAGATGTTGATGTCGTGGCCGTCATCCTTCTTGACCGCCGGCGTGAAACGCGGCGATGGGAGTCGCGAGGAATCACGCAGACCCTCCTGCAGCGGCTCGCCCGCGAGCGTGCCCTTCTCGCGGTATTCCTTCCACCCGGAACCGCTGATGAATCCGCGCACGACACACTCGATGTCGATCCGCTGCGCAAGCGCGACGTGCATCGAACGCGGCAGCCAGTCATCGCGCACCGCTTCCGGAATTGCGTCCTCCACATCAGGGAGCAGGTGATTCGGCATGATCCCCGCGGTCTGCGCAAACCACCACCGTGACATTTGCGTGAGCACGGTGCCCTTCCCCGGAATCGGCGTTGGCAGGACGACATCGAAAACGCTCAGACGATCCGTCGCGATCATCAGGAGCGTTCCGTCGGCGAGCTGGAACGTGTCCCGCACCTTGCCGCGCCGGAACAGGTTCAGGTCACCGATCTCCGCGCTGCTCATCACCTGCATCAACTCATCCTCCCGCCGGCAAGGCCGGCCTCAATGACCAGCACCGGCGCCGAAGCGTCCTGCGGTGCTCGCTGTGCTGTTGTCGTCGAGAGACCCAGGCGCCGGTAGGTCTCGTCGATGTGCGCCAGATACGGCTCGACGTCGAAACAATGGGCGATCGTCGCCTCGGAGAGCGCGGCTGCGATGTCCGAATCGACCATCACGAGGTCACGGAACGAGCCCTCGTCATCGCGTGCGCGAGCGGCGAGCTTTTGCACTGCTCGATATGCGCGCTCGCGAGGCCACTCGGCCTCGACGATCAGCGCGGTGAGCACCTGTTGCGAGAACACGATGCCGCCATGCAACTCGATATTCTTCGCCATGTTCTCGGACTTGACGCGAAGACCTTCGACGATCCGGGTGGACAGGCGCACGATGTAATCGCTCAGCGCGCATGCGTCGGGCAGGATCACGCGCTCTGCGGACGAGTGCGAGATGTCTCGCTCGTGCCAGAGCGCGACATCCTCCATCGATGTCATTGCGTAGCCGCGAAGCACGCGGGCAAGCCCGCATATACGTTCGCACAGGATCGGATTCCGTTTGTGGGGCATCGCGGAAGAGCCTTTCTGGCGCTGTCCGAACGGCTCCTCCGCTTCGTCAACCTCGGTGATCTGGAGCAGCCGTACGGTCGTCGCGAGCCGCTCGAGCACTGCGCCGAGCAACGCGAGCGCCGTGAGGAAGGACGCGTGGCGATCGCGCGCGATCACCTGCGTCGCGACGGGCGCTGTCGCCAGCTCGAGGTGCGCGCACACGTGCTCCTCGACCTCGGCGGGAATGCTGGCATGGGTGCCAACTGCGCCGGTGATCTTTCCGACGGCGATCTCCACAGTTGCCGCTGCGAGCCGTTCGCGTGCACGTCGCACCTCGTCCAGGTGATTGGCGAGCTTGATACCGAGGGTCAACGGCTCCGCGTGGACGCCGTGGGTGCGGCCCATCATGACGGTGAGTCGATGGCGCTCTGCCTGCTCGATCAGCGCTCCGACGAGCGCCTCGATGTCGGCGTCGATGAACGCTGCGGCGTCGCGAAGCTGGGTGGCGAGCGCCGTGTCCACCACGTCGGACGAGGTCAGCCCAAGGTGGAAATACCGCCCCGCGTCACCGACCGTCTCCTGGATTGCGGCCACGAACGCCGCCATGTCGTGCCCCTGCTCGGCCTCGAGCTCGGCGATTCGCTCGGCATCGATCGTGGCCCTCTGCAGGACGGCGAGCGCCTCGACCGGAACCCGGCCGACCTCGGCCCAACCCTCACACGCGAGCAACTCGACATCCAGCCAGCGTTGCAGCCGCGACGTGTCACTGAAGATCTTCGCGATCTGCTGCGGGGCGTACCGGGGGATCACCTACCCTCATTCTATCGGGGTGACCGGTGCAACCTCCCTGCCCCTGGTGATCGCGCACCGTGGCGCCTCGCGCGAAGCCCCGGAGAACACGCCGGCTGCGTTCGAGGCGGCGATCGCCGTTGGCGCCGACGCCGTGGAGCTCGATGTGCGCCGGACCGCGGACGGCGAGCTCGTCGTGCACCACAACGCGTCGCGGCGCGGGATCCCGGTCTCGATGCTCACCTACCCGGCTCTTGTCCGGCTGAGCCGCCACGAGCCGCCGCTTTTCGACACGGTCCTCGATCTCTGCGCCGGCAGGATCGCGCTCGACGTGGAGGTCAAGGAGGCCGGCTACGAAGCCGAGATCATGGAAGCGGCGTCGAGACGTTTTCACGGCGACCGGCTTCTGTACACGTCCTTCGAGGAGTCGGTCATTACAACGATCAAGCGTCTGGATCCAGGTGCACGATGCGGCCTGCTGCTCGGGCCAGGCCGGCTCCGCAGCCGCGCGCAGCGATATGAGGCGCTGCCGTTCGATCTCGCCGAGCGATGCGGGGCGGATCTCCTCGCCGTTCATCAGTGGCTGGCGCCGGTTCGCGGACGGAGCCGGAGGGTGGCGGGCACGGGCCTCCTCGCGGAGGCGCAGGCACGGGGCTTCCCGATGATGGTGTGGACGGTCGACGGGCCGCAGCGCCTGCGTTCATACCTTGCGGATGGCCGGGTGGCGGGCATAATCACTGACCTGCCCGGCCTCGCGGTCGAGACTCGTCGTGAGCTGCTCTCCGGGATAGGTCGGGAAGGGATGAAGTCACGCCGGGGTGCGGCGATCAGGGAGCGGGACGATTACATGCCAGCCGACGTAACCGGACCGAGGCGGCTCGCGTTGACTGATCGAGTGCGCCCGGTGATCCCGAGATGACGCTACCTCGGGCGTATGAGGACCAGCTTGTCGAGCGTGCCAAACAGGACGCAGACGCCTTTGGGGAACTGTACGACCACTACTTCGGGCAGATCTACCGGTTCGTCTTCAGTCGCTTGAGAGATCAGGAGGCCGCGGAGGACGTCACATCGGAGGTCTTTTTCAAAGCCCTCCGTGCAATCGGGCGATACAAACCGGCGGGCCACCCCTTCAGCGCCTGGCTCTATCAGATCAGCGTCAATGCCATCAATGATCATTACCGCAGCCGCAAACCGACCTCGAGCCTCGACAGCGCAATCGCTGTCGCCGATCCGGCTCGCCCTGTCGACGACCGAGTCGTTGATAGCGCCGAGGCGGCCCGGGTGTGGGCGGCTATTGACGACCTGCCGCCTCAGCAGAGGGCCGCGATGACCCTGAAGCTCGGCGAGGACCTCAAGCTCGCCCAGATCGGCGAGATCCTGGGAAAGAGCGAGGGTGCGGTGAAGCTCCTCATCCATCGCGGGATGATCGGTGTACGCCTCCGCCTTGGCGTGGTCGTGGCCGTCGAGGAGCAGCTCTGATGGCCTGGATGGGCGGATGGTTCGATCCGGAGCTCGAGGACCTGTTCCACAACGAGCCCGAATTGCTCGAGACGGCGCAGAAGGTGCGCGCCGCGCGTCCTCAGGTCCAGCCCGATCCGCGATTCCAGAATCGCCTGCGCGCCCAACTGGTCGCCGAGGCTTCTCGTGGCGTCGGAGCGCGCGGGGTCCGGCGCTGGTGGCGTCTCGGGCCGGCCCATTTCGCATGGGGCGGGGCATTCGTCGGGGCGGCGCTGATTACCGCGACCGTCCTCACGTTCATCTCGAATCGGCCCGATCAGACCGTGACCGCGATCTCGCAACTCACCGCGCAACACGAGGTCAGCCCCAACCAGGTGATCACCGTCTCGTTCAACCAGCCGATGAATGAAGCGACCGTCGTGGCCGGGGTTCGCATCCAGCCGGCGGTCAAGTGGTCGTATGCGTGGAAGAACAACAGCCTCGTGATCTCGCCCGCATATCACCTCGCAGCCAACACGCCTTACGTGGTCACCATCCCCCAGAGCTACATCCGTTCCGCGTCGGGTGCCTCGGCGTCGGCGGCGATCAACATCACCTTCGGTACCGCACCCACGCCGACGCCCGCCCCGGTCGCGCCACCGGCGCTCAGTCCCGTGGTTCTCGGCGCGAACGGCGCCACCGGAACGCTCCTGTTCGCGCCCGACGGTTCCGTGGTCAGCACTGGCGGAGTCCTGCCGGCGGCAGCGACGACCACATCGCCATCTCCCACAGTCTCGTTGACAACGCCGACCGCGAGCGCGACCACGACTCCGGAGGGCGTGATCACGCAGGCACCCGATGTCCCCGGTGCGCTGGTCGAGTACCCGGCGAAGGGGTCGCCCACGCAGATCGGTGTGCAGGCGAGTGCTGCAGCGTACTCGCCAAGCGGCAGGTACCTCGCGACTGCCGTTGACGATGGCAATGGCGGCTCGAAGATCTTCGCGAGCCAGAGCAACGGTCAGCAGCGCGACAAGCTCATCGACTCGACGACGCCGGTCACCGCTCTGACCTGGGTCTCCAACGACACCATCGTCTACACCGACGGGACGAATGTCTTCTCGGTCGACCTGTCGCGGACCCAAAAGACGCTGTACACGCTTTCCGCCGGTTCGGGCACGATCTCGTCACTGGTGCCCGGCGGCACGTATGCCTATGTCGTACCGGCGGATGGCACCAGCGGTTCGCTGCTCAACTGGAGCACCGGCGCGGTCCAGACACTCCAGGGTGCGAGCCACGACGTCGCATTCAGCGGCGACGGCCAGACAGCTGCGTGGATCGACGGCTCGTCGACGCCGGCCCGCCTGATGACCGAGGCCGTCGGCAGCCAGGCGACACCGACGATGCTCGCGCTTCCCGACACGACAGCCACCCCGAGTGACGTGACGCTCGACCAGAATGGCAAAGAGGCCGCGTATCTGAGCACCAACACTGCGGGCCTGTCCGAGGTTGTGGTCGCGCAGGTTCCGAGTGGCACCGCGCTCGCCATCGCACCGTTGACGAATGTTTCGCAATTGACGCTCTCACCTGCCGGTGTTCAGATTGCATACGTCTCGACGTCCGCTTCAGGAGCGAGCATCGAAGAGGCTCCTGTCCCGGGCGCGAGCGCCGTTCAGACGGGTTCGCAGATCCCTGCCGCCGCCAATACGACGCTGCAGCAATTCGTCCAGGCGCAGGTCGGCCAGAACGGACAGCCGGATCTCGACACGCTCGCCACGCTCAGCGCTGCAAGCGTCGACGCCGCGGCCAGCACGCCGCAGAACCTGAGCCGCGCATACATCATCAACACCTATGTCCAGGCGGACGGTGTCGTGACGGCGAGCGTCGAGTTGATCGTCGATCCGAATGCCGCGCACGCGAACGCGAGGGTTGCGAGCGAGACGCTCCTGCTTGCGCCGCAGGCAGCGGGCGGCTATCTCGTCACGTCAGCGAACACATCGCAACTCCGCGACGAGTCCGCAGGGCCGCACGTGGTCCAGGTCAGCTCGAACACCGCGGGTGACGTTACGACGCTTCAGGTCAGCTTTGACAGTGACCTCGATGCAATCACCGTCGCCGACGCCATCTCCGTGGTCTCGCAGTCGGGCTCTACGGTTCATTCTACAGCCGTCTACAACGCCGACACCCGCACCGCCACGGTCACCATCACGAATGCGCCCGCCGGCGCGCTGACCCTCGATATCGCAACCACGCTTGCCGACTTCGACGGACAGGCACTCGCGCAGAGCTTCAAGGCACCGATCGAGTCAGGCTCCTAAGGGCTCTGCTCCGTGACGGAGCGATACAGCGTGGCCAGAACCGGAATGCGCATGGTTCCGTCGGCACCGATCCAGGGCTCGAGCTCGTCTCGACACGCAGCGCGCAGGGCGCGCAGCACGTCGTCGGGCTGGTGAGCGAGCTCAGCAGCGATCGGACGCTCGGTGACCATTGCAGCCCAGTACATGCTGATGCCGTCAAAGCGCGCAACGTCACGCACTGGCACGAGCTCCCAGCCTGCAGGGTGCCGCGGATCGGGACCGGCGAGGCAGCGCGTGAGGAACGGCGACGTCATCCCCAGAATCTCGTGCAACGCCTTAGCGAGCGCCGCCTCATGGAGCGGCGCGTCCGCACCCCAGGCGAGTACCGCGGCGCGCCCCGGCGGACGGATCGCGCGCTGTGCAACGGCGAGCACATCGCCGTCCCAGAAGCCCAGCGTGCACAGCGAGGCGACCTGGTCGCACGAGCGGTCGAGCAGCGGTGATGCATCGTCGATCGCGAGCGTGGTCGAGACACTGGCTCCGGACTCCGAGGCCTCGCCTGCCGCGCGCCGGAGCAACTCCGGATCGGTATCCACAAGCACGACGTTTCCCGTGGCGCCGGCCGCGCGGCCGAGCGCCACACCGAGCGTGCCGCCGTCGCACATCACGTCGCACACCGTCGCGCCGGATTGCACATCCAGGATGCCGACCACCTGCTCGGCAAGCGGCCGGAGCACCGCGTTCGCATACAGCCGCCCGTACCGCGGCTCCACGACGCTACCCGGAGACGGCGACTGCAGCGGCAATTGCCGCGGCGCGCGCCGGATCGCGCACGACGCGACGCAACGGCTCCTGACGTTTCGCCCATTCGTCTGCGGTCGCGACCAGCTCCGGATGCTGCTCGATGAATGCAGTGCTGTAGTTCCCTGCACGAAAGTCCGGATCGTCGATCACCGCGAGGTGATACGCGATATTGGTGTGGATCCCGGTGATCACGTACTCCAAAAGCGCGCGGCGCATGCGATCGAGCGCCATGTCACGCGTCGGCGCATACGTGATCAGCTTGGCGATCATCGGGTCGTAGTTTGGTGAGACGAGCCCCGGATTCACGAGCGAGCTGTCGACGCGTACGCCGGGACCGGCCGGTTCGTGGTAGCCGGTGACCTGACCCGGCGACGGGAGAAAGCCGCGCGCGTAGTTCTCGGCATTGATCCGGCACTCGACGGCGTGCCCGCGCGGCACCACATCTTCCTGGGTCAGCGTGAGGTGCTCGCCGGCCGCGATGCGCAATTGCTCGGCGACGAGGTCGATGCCGTAGACGAGCTCGGTGATCGGGTGCTCGACCTGGAGACGCGTGTTCATCTCGAGGAAGTAAAACTCCCCGTTGCGGTAGATGAACTCCACGGTTCCGGCGTTGACGTATCCGACTGCTCGCGCAGCGGTCACTGCTGCATCGCCCATCCGCGCGCGCGTCGCCGCGTCGATGACCGGAGACGGCGCTTCCTCGACGATCTTCTGGTGCCGGCGCTGAATCGAGCACTCGCGCTCACCCAGATGAATCACATTGCCGTGCGTGTCCGCCAGCACCTGGATCTCGATGTGGCGCGGCTCCTCGAGGTAGCGCTCGAGAAAGATGGTGTCGTTGCCGAAGGCTCGCTGCGCAGTGCTCTTCGCGGTGTCGAAGGATGCCCGCAACTCCTCCTCGTCGCGGGCGACGCGCATCCCGATGCCGCCACCACCTGCGCTCGCCTTGATCAGCACCGGGTACCCGACGGCCGCTGCTGCGATCACTGTCTCTTCGATGCCGCCGAGTGCGTCAGTCCCCGGAACGACCGGGACACCGGAGTGACGCATGCGCTCGCGCGCGGGGACCTTCTCACCCATTGCGGCCATCGCGTCCGGCGGCGGGCCGACGAAGACGATGCCGTTGTCCGCGCACGCCCGTGCGAGCTGCTGGTTCTCGCTGAGAAACCCATATCCAGGATGGATCGCCTGCGCCCCGGTGGATCGCGCCGCGTCGATGATGCGGTCGATCAGCAGATACGACTGTGCGGCAGGAGCGGGGCCGATCTCGATCGCCTCATCGGCGAGCAGGACGAACGCCGCCGTGCGATCGACATCGCTGTGCACGGCAACGGTCCGGACACCGAGGTCGCGGCACCCGCGGATGATGCGCAGCGCTATCTCGCCGCGGTTGGCGATGAGCACTTTCTCGAACATGCCTGTGTTCCCGCCGAGCTCAGGCGCCGATCTGGATCAGCGGTGCGCGAGGGCTGACCACGACACCCTCCTTGACGTACACCTCGGTGACGGTGCCCGCACGCGTTGCGGTGATGTCGTTCTGCATCTTCATCGCCTCCAGCACGCACACGACATCTCCGAGCGCCACGTGGTCGCCGACCTTGACGTTCACCTTGAGCAGCAACCCCTGCATCGGTGAGACGACCGTCCCCTCACGCACGGTCGGCGTTGCGGCAGCTGCCGGCGCCGCGACGGCGGCGCCGCCCGTGTCGACCCCGCCGATGATGCGCACCGCGTAACTCTGCCCGTCGACCTCGACGGTGAGCTCGCGCACCGGCAACGCCGGTGCTGCTTCTCCCGGCGTCTCGTCTGCAGCGGCTTCGGCATCCGCGAACGGTTCGGAGGAGGCGACCGCCGGTGCGGGTTCCGGCTCGTCGCCGAGTCGCTCGGCGACCGCGTCACCGCGCACGAGGTTGAGATACGCGTTGGGGAACAGCGCATAGGTGACCATCGCGGCCGCATCGGGTTTGGGGTATCCCTCACGGATCAGCTCGCGTCTCGTCGTCACCATCGCCGGTTCGAGGAGGTCGGCCGGGCGGCAGGTGATCGGTTCCTCGCGGCCGTTGACGAGCCGCCGCACCTCGCGATCCACCGGTTCCGGGGGCTCGCCGTAAAGACCGAGGCAGTAATCCTTGATCTCCTGGCTGATGGTCGCGTACCGATCACCCTCCACCACGTTGTAGACAGCCTGCGTGGCCATGATCTCGGTGAGCGGCGTGATGAGCGGCGGGTAGCCGAGCTCGGCACGGACCTGCACCACGTCGGCCTCCACCTCGGCAAGCCGGTCGAGTGCATTGCGCTCGCGGAGCTCTGCCATGGCATGTCCCATCGCCGACGGCGGCAACAGTCCGCGGAGCGCTGAGGTGTCGAGCCGCGCCGCGAGTGGATCGATGACGTCCGCGTACGGAAGGAGTTCGTGTTCGAGCACGAGCGCGGCAGCGGCCACGCGCTCGAGGTCGAGGCCGGGATCGACATCGGTTCCCGCAAACCCCGCGATCAGTGCCTCAGCGCCGGGCATCGAGGCGCCACCCGCGAGCGGCGAGAGTGCGCAGTCAGCCCGATACGCGCCTGCTCCTGCGGCTGCGTGGCACGCCAGCGCGGCCATGCCCGTCTGCGCGGAGATCGACACCGCAACCGGGACACCCGCTGCCTCGCGAATCACCTGGACCGCCCGAGCGGCGGCTGCTGCGCCGAGAACGCCGAGCGGATCGTGCAAGCAGATGGTGGGATAGCCGGCGTCGACGAGCCTGCGGGCCACGTCGCCAAGTCCATCGAGGCCCCGACCGGGCACCTCGTTGTAGACGATGACCCCTTCAGCCTGCTTGCCGGTCGCAGCGATCGCGATTGCACAGCGCTCGAGGTTGCGGACGTCGTTCAGCGGGTCGTAGCAGCGAAAGATGTCGACTCCCGCGGCAGCCGATGTCTCGATGAAGGCGTCAACGAGGTCGTCGGGCACCTGGCGGTGACCGACCAGCGACTGCCCCCCGATGACCGCGAGGAGTGGCGTGATCGGGGCCGCCGCCCGGATGGCGCGCAGCCGCTCAAACGGATCCTCGGCGAGAAACCGGAGCGATGCTTCGAAGGTCGAACCACCGAAGACGTCGAGAGCCGCAAAACCGCAATGGTCGAGGGTCTCCGCAACGGGGAGAGCGTGGCGGAGGCGCAGCCTGCTGACCATCAGCGACTGCTGCCCATGGCGGAGCGACGTCTCCACCAATTCAAGACGGGGCACAGCGGGCCATTCTAGTGGTCCGCTGGCGCCACCCTCTTACTCGAAGCGGAATCCCTCGGGGAGCTGGACCTTGGAGCGCATCCGCGCCCGCTCCTCCTTGATGCGGCCGGCCACCTCGTCGTCGAAGAGACCGATGATCTCGGCCGCGAGATGCCCGGCGTTGCGCGCGCCCATCGGGCCGACCGCGACGGTGGCGACCGGAATGCCAGGCGGCATCTGCACGATGGAGAGGAGCGAGTCGAAGCCGGCGAGCGGGGTCGCCGCGAGCGGCACGCCGATCACGGGAAGCGTCGTCAGCGACGCGAGCACGCCGGGGAGGTGTGCGGCGGCCCCGGCGCCGGCGATGAGGACGCGCAGTCCGCGCTCATATGCGGACTGTCCGTAGGCGCGAACCACGTCGCCCGCCCGGTGCGCGGACATGACACCGATCTCCCAGCCGATCCCGTATCCGTCGAGCACCTCGCCGCAGGTGTTCATCACGGGGAGGTCGAACTCGCTGCCCACGATGATGCCGACGCGGACCGGTGCCGTCATGTGCGCGCCCCAGCGGCGACGGGACGTCCGATGTCGGAGCGGGACTGCATGCCGTCGAAGTGCACGCGCGCAAGATTGCCATAAGCGCGGGTCCGCGCCGCGGAGATGTCGCCGGCGACCGCGGTGATGCAGAGCACCCGGCCTCCAGCGGTCCTGAGCGTGCCGTCAACGTCGCGCACGGTTCCCGCGTGAAAACAGAGGACATCCCTGTCGAGCGCCTCGATGCCGTTGATGACGTCGCCGCGCCGCACGTCTCCCGGGTACCCTGCGGATGCCGCGACAACCCCGACGGCAGCCCCCGGCGCCGCGGCTGCAATGCCCGCGCCAACCTCGCCCCGGGCGCACGCGGTCATCGCGTCGAGCAACGACTCGTCAAGCAGCGGCAACACAACCTGTGTCTCCGGGTCGCCGAAACGCGCGTTGAACTCGAGGACGCGCACACCCTCCGGCGTGAGCATCAGACCCGCGTAGAGGCACCCGACGAAGGGGTTTCCCTGCTCGCGCAGAGCATCGATGCAGGGCTCGAGCACGGTGCGCGAAATCTCAGCAATGAACTCGTGTGACGCGGCATCGGGCGGTGGCGCAATCGCCCCCATGCCACCGGTGTTGGCGCCGCGGTCGCCGTCGAGGATGCGCTTGTGATCGCGCGACGGAACCAGGCTGCGCACGTTCCGCCCATCGCTGAGCCCGAAGACACTCACCTCCACGCCGGTGAGCAACTCCTCGATGACGACCTGCCGCCCGGCATCGCCGAAGCGCAGGTCGGCGAGGCATTCGTCGAGTGCGCGCTCAGCCTCATCGATGCCGCCACAGACGGCGACTCCCTTGCCGAGCGCGAGGCCGTCTGCCTTGACGACACACATGCCGCCGAGCTCGGCGACGAATCCGCTGAGCTGCTTGCGATCATCCGCGCCGCCGGCGATCCAGCGCGCGGTGGGGATCCCCGCGGAGTCCATCACGTGCTTCGCATAGGTCTTCGACGAACTCGATGCGCGCCGCCGCGGCAGTGGGTCCGAAGACGAGGACGCCTCGTGCCGTGCATGCATCGGCGACGCCTGCCGCGGCTGCCGCATCGGGGCCGATGACGACCAGGTCGACGCCGCGCTCGACCGCGAGTGTTGCGACGGCCTGCGCGTCGGTGACCTCGACGGCGACGTTCTCCGCGATCTCACTCGTGCCGCCGTTGCCGGGGGCGACGATGATCGCCACGTCAGGCGCATCGCGACGGCACGCCCACGCCAGCGCGTGCTCGCGTCCCCCGGATCCGACGATGAGGACCCGCCCTATTCCCATTCGATGGTCGACGGCGGTTTGCTCGAGATGTCGTAGACCACGCGGTTCACCCCGGGCACCTCGTTGACGATGCGCCGGCTCATCAATCCGAGGACGTCGTACGGAACCTTCGCCCAGTCCGCCGTCATGCCGTCCTCGCTCTCCACGATGCGAACCGCCACGACGTTGCCATAGGTCCGGAAGTCGCCCATGACACCAACCGACGAGATCGGCGTGAGGATTGCGAACGATTGCCACACCTTCCGATAGAGACCACTGCGCTTGATCTCGTCGATGACGACCCAGTCGGCGGCGCGGAGCGTCTCGAGCCGTTCGCGCGTCACCGCACCGATGATCCGGATGGCGAGACCGGGGCCCGGGAAGGGCTGACGGAACACCATGTCCTCGGGAAGACCGAGCGCGAGTCCGACGTTGCGCACCTCGTCCTTGAACAGGTATCGCAGCGGCTCGACGAGCTCGAAGCGCAGGTTCTCCGGCAGCCCGCCGACGTTGTGGTGAGTCTTGATCTTGGTGGCGTTGTGGGTGTCGTGCGACGTCGAACTCGATGACGTCCGGGTAGAGCGTTCCCTGCGCGAGGAAATCGATGTCGCCGAGACGCGCTGCCTGCTCCTCGAACACGCGGATGAACGTCGCACCGATGCGACGGCGCTTCTCCTCGGGGTCGATGACGCCGGCGAGCGCGTCGAGGAACTGGTCCGTCGCGTCCACATGCACGAGCCGGATATGTCGCTGGGTGATCATCACGTCGACCACGCGCTCGCCCTCGCCACGACGGAGCAACCCGTTGTCGACAAAGACGCACGTCAGCTGATCGCCCACCGCGCGGTGCACGAGCGTGGCGGCGACGGCCGAGTCGACGCCGCCGCTCAGCGCGCAGATCACCTTGCCAGTGCCGATCTGGCGGCGCAGCGCGTCGATGGTGGTCTCGATGAACGAGTCCGCCTGCCAGGTGCCCGCACAGCCGCACACGTCGATGAGGAAGTTGCGCAGGACCTCACGGCCCAGCGGCGTGTGCGCCACCTCGAGATGAAACTGGATGCCGTAACGACGGCCTGGGCCGACAAAGGCCGCGCACGACGAGTTGAGTGAATGTGCGATCGCCCGGAAACCGGTGGGGAGCTCGGTGATGACGTCGCCGTGCGACATCCACACAGCGAGCTCCGAGGGAAGTTTTGCGAAGAGACCGGCGTTGTCGTCGACGGTCACCGACGCGCTTCCGTACTCGCGACGTTCCGCGGGAGCAACCGCTCCGCCGAGATCGACCGCGAGCAGTTGCATGCCGTAGCAGATGCCGAGGATCGGGATGTTGAGGTCGTACAGCGTGGGGTCGGGATGCGGCGCACCGGGCTCGAACACCGATGCAGGGCCGCCGCTGAAGATGATCCCGCGCGGAGCCCTCCGGCGGACCTCTTCGGCGCTGATGGATCCGGGAACCAGCTCGCAGTACACCTTGGCCTCGCGCACGCGGCGCGCGATCAACTGGCTGTACTGGCTCCCGAAATCGAGGACGAGGATCGTGTCCTGCGCGATCTGCGCAGGCGCTTGTGCCGGAGCCCCTGCATCAGTCGCAACAGTCATCACTGACCTCCCACCGCTCCTCAGACCCCCATCCCGACACGCTGCTCACGTTGCTGCACCTTGCCTTCCGTCTTGATGGACGGTGCGATCACCATCTCGGTCTCCTGGAATTCCGCGATCGTCCGCGCGCCGCAGACGCCCATCGCGGCCTTGAGCGCCCCGACGAGGTTCATGCTGCCGTCATCGACGTGCGCGGGTCCGAACAGGATCTCGCGGAGCGTTCCCTTGATACCGGTCCGGATGCGCGTGCCACGGGGCAGATTGGGGTCCGGCGTGGCCATGCCCCAGTGGTTGCCGTGCCCGGCTGCTTCGGCGGCCGACGCGAAGATGGAGCCGATCATCACCGCATCCGCGCCACTGGCGAAGGCCTTTGCGACGTCCCCACCGAGACGCATCCCACCGTCAGTGATGATGGCGACACGCTCGCCGCTGCGCCGGTAGTGGTCGTCGCGAGCAGCTGCACAGTCGCTGGTCGCAGTGACCTGCGGCACTCCGACGCCCAGCACCGCGCGAGTCGTGCATGCGGCTCCCGGCCCGACCCCGACCAGCAGCCCTTTGATACCCGTGTCCATCAGCTCGAGCGCTGTGGCGTAGTCGACGCAGTTGCCGGCGACGATCGGGATATCGACGGAATGCGTCAATTCCGAGAACGAGAGGTGCTTGTAAGACTTGCTGATGTGCCGGGCGGTGAGCACCGTGCCCTGGACAACGAGCATGTGCGCCCCGGCTTCCTGGACGATCGGAGCGCGCCGCTCGGCGTGTGCGGGTACGGTGGACACTGCGCACGCGACGCCGCCGGCCGTGATCTCCTCGATCCGCTGCCCGATGAGTCCGTCCTGGACCGGCGCGCTGTAAATCTTCTGCAGCAGGGTGTTGATCTTGTCGACCGGCGACTCGGCAATTTCCGCGAGCACTTCAAGCGGGTACTCGTACCTGGTCTGAACGCCGTCGAGGTTGAGGACCGCCAGGCCACCGAGCTTGCCCATCTCTCTGGCGAAATGGGTGTCGACGACGCCGTCCATCGCGGCGGCGAGGAATGGGATCTCGAGAGTCGTTCCATTGACGGCGAATGTGACGTCGATTTCAGCGGGATTGACCGTCACGCGGCCCGGGACCAGCGCCACCTCGTCGAACCCGTAAGCGCGCCGGGCCCGCTTGCCTCTGCCCAACTCGAACTCCATCTGGAGATTCTACAGGAGTGACTCGGGAGTCCGGCCTTGGGATCCCACCATCTAGTGGAGGGCGGCAGCCACGTCCACCACATCTGGTGGTGGCGCGGTAGTCCGAGGCCAAGACGGCCGCCCCGGTGACTACGGGTAGATGCCTCGCACGCGGGTGGCCTCGGCGACCTTGGTCACCGCAATCCGGAAAGCGGCGTCGCGAAGCGTGATCGAATGGGATTGCGCCTCGCCGCGTACCTGTTGATAGCTCCGGGTCATCACCTCGCGGAGACGCGAGTTGACCTCGCCGGAACCCCAGAAGTACGCCTGGATGTCCTGCACCCATTCGAAGTACGACACCACCACACCACCGGCATTGGCGAGGATGTCGGGCAGGATGAGCACGCCGCGCGCGTTGAGCTCGGCGTCAGCCTCCGTTGTGAGCGGCGCATTCGCGCCCTCGGCAATCACCTTCGCTCGGACACGGTCGGCGTTGCGCTCGCTGATCTGGGCCTCGAGCGCCGCGGGCACCAGCACCTCGACATCGAGTGACAGCAGCCCGTCACGGTCGATCTGTTCCGCGTCTCCGTAGTCGACGAAGTGACCGCCCTCCTCTTTCAGATGGCGCAGCGCAGTCAAATCAAGTCCGTCGGCGCGATACAGACCGCACGTGCTGTCGGAGACCGCGACGACGGTCATGCCCTCGGCCGTCAACAGCTCGGCGGACACACCGCCGACCTTGCCGAATCCCTGGATCGCAACGCGCGCGCCCGACGGGTCCATGCCGGCGTCGCGCATCGCGAGCACGGTGACCATGGTCAGACCGCGCCCCGGTCCGGTGAAGCGACCCTCCGAGCCCCCGATCGCCTGCGGTTTGCCGGTCACCGACGCGGGCACCGAGAAACCGGCATGCATCGACAGCGTGTCCATGATCCACGCCATCACCTGCGGACCGGTGCCGAGGTCCGGCGCGGGAATGTCACGGTCCGGGCCGACGATGAGCGAGATCTCCGTGGTGAACCGTCTGGTGAGACGTTCCAGCTCGGAGAGGCTGAGCGCATGCGGATCACAGATCACGCCACCTTTAGCGCCGCCGAACGGCACATCGGCGACCGCCGTCTTCCAGGTCATGTACATCGCGAGCGCTCGCGCGTCGTCGAGCGTCATCGAGGGGTGGAACCGCAATCCGCCTTTCGCGGGTCCACGCGCAATGTTGTGCTGCACGCGAAAGCCGGTGAAGACCTGGAACGAACCGTCGTCCATCTCAACCGGGAAGTGCACGGTGAGCTCGCGTTTGACCTCGCGCAGCACCGCGCGTACGGAATCCTCGAGCCCCAGGGCGTCGGCGGTTGCGTCGAACTGCCGCTGAGCAATGCTCAGGGCGGAGCGCTCATTGAACCCGGACATGCGCAGGCCGCACTATACGCAACTGGGCGCCTGTTTAGGTTGGTCGTGACACCCGGATTAGGCATTCCAACATGTCATGTAGTTGCCTGCCCTGGCAGCAACCCAGTGCACAATCATTGACAATCCCGATCCCAACCAGCATGCTATGCCCGAACGATCGGAGGTTTTGGACACCTCCTGTCACAAACAACAAGGAGGCCCATAGGTTATGGCCAGGACCAGACGTAGGCGAGGCGGCGTCGAGAAGGCCGTCAAACGCACCGTGAGGCGCGTAGGGACGACAGCTCGCCGTCGCGCACCCGCCGCTGGTGGCGACCTCGTGAAGGCGGTGCAGAACCTCGTGAAGGCGTTGCCCGTCGGCGAGTTGGAAAAGAGACTTGCGGGCCTCGAGAAGACTGTTGCAAGGCTCGAAGCGAGTCTGCGTGGCGCAGCGAAGCGCGCAGGAACCGCAGTCCGCGGTAGCAAGACCACCGCTGCCAAACGCACGACCGCAAAGCGCGGCACTGCAAAGCGGGCGACCGCGAAGCGGGCCACTGCCAAGCGGGCGACAGCAAAGCGGGCGACCGCAAAGCGCGCCGGCGCCAAGAAGACGACGGCACGGAAGACCACCGCGCGGAAGACGACGGCACGCAAGACCACGGCTCGCAAGCCGGCGGCTCGCAAGACCACCGCACGGAAGACCACGGCGCGGAAGACCACGGCTCGCAAGACCACGGCACGCAAGACCACCGCACGGAAGACCACGGCTCGTAAGCCGGCGACCCGTAAGACCACTGCGCGCAAGACCACGGCTCGCAAGCCGGCTGCTCGCAAGACCACCGCGCGCAAGACCACGGCCCGCAAGCCGGCGGCTGCTCGCAAGACCACCGCGCGCAAGACCACGGCTCGCAAGCCGGCGGCTGCTCGCAAGACCACCGCGCGCAAGCCGGTGACCCGCCGTCGCGCCGTGCGCAAGCCTGTCGCTGCACCGCCCGCAGCGGCTCCGGCCACCACGACACCGAGCTGAGGCAACAAGCACTCAGCACCAAACCGTTCGATTTCGAGAAGGCCTCCGGCGCAAGCCGGGGGCCTTCCTCATTTCACGCCCTCGAGCGCTACCCCACGCTCAGCTGGTGAAGCACCTCGGCAATCACATCGGCCGCGCGCCGCGCCTGCGCCCCGTCCACGTCAAGGTGCGTGACGCAGCGGAGGGTGTGCGGGCCCATCGTCCCGACGAGGACGTTCTCCTCGCGGAGCCGCGCGGCCAGCCGTGCCGCAGCCTCGTCTGTGTCGAACGTGACGATGTTGGTCGGAACCGTGGGTCGCAGCAGCCTCGCCGCGGAGCAGCCGCCCACCGCTTCGGCGATGACGCGCGCGTTGGCATGGTCGTCAGCGAGCCGGTCGACGTTGTGCTCGAGCGCGTACAGCCCCGCCGCCGCGATGACACCGGCCTGACGCATGCCGCCGCCAAGCCGCTTGCGCCAGCGGCGCACGCTGGTGATCGTCTCGGTGTCAGCGGCGACGACAGACCCGACCGGAGCACCGAGCCCCTTGCTCACACAGACGGTCACCGTGTCGCACTCGCCCACCAGCGCCGCGGGTGCGACACCGAGCGCGACGGCGGCGTTGAACAACCGCGCACCATCGCAGTGCACCCGCAGCCCGAGCCCATGTGCCGCGCGGGTGGCGGCGTGCAGCCGTGTGGGATCGATTGCGGCCCCGCCTCGCCGGTTGTGCGTGTTCTCGATGCAGAGAAGCGTGGAGACCGGCTGATGGATGTCCTCGGCCCGGACGGCTGCGGCAATCGACTCCGGGTCAGGGACGCCGTCAACGCTGTCGAGAACTCGGAGCTGGATACCCGCGACGATCGCGGTGCCGCCGACTTCGTAGACGACCACGTGCGCCTGTGCGTCCGCGATGACCTCGTCGCCAGGCCTCGTCTGGGCGGCGACGCACGTGAGGTTCCCCATGGTGCCGCTCGGGACGTACACGGCCGCTGCCTTGCCGAGCCGCCGCGCGATCTCCTCTTCGAGACGGCGCACTGTCGGATCCTCACCCCAGACGTCGTCACCGACCTCGGCGCGCGCCATGGCGGCACGCATCCCAGCATCGGGGACCGTCAGCGTGTCACTCCGAAGATCGACGAGACCTGGCGCCGGCATTGCTCTCGCTCTGGTTCACGTGCGCATCGTGCAGCATCGCCGTCGAGGCTCGCGGTTCGGCAGCGCTGCGCGTGGCGGCGGCCATGCACGTGCGATCGCGCCCCGCGCGTTTGGCCTGATAGAGCGCGCCGTCAGCCAGCGCAAACAGATCCGACGCAGAGCGCGTGTCCTCGGGATACGCCGCCACGCCGACGCTCACCGTGAGACGCACCGGAGGCCGATCCGGCGAACTCCACCTCGGTCGCCGCAACTGCGAGGCGGATCTTCTCCGCGACCTGAAAGGCCTCTCGTGCGGAGGTGTTCGGCATGAGCACCACGAACTCCTCGCCGCCGTAGCGAGCGGCGAGGTCGGCGCGCCGCACGCTGCCGAGCACGGTCTGAGCGAACGTGATCAGCGCGACGTCGCCGGCATGGTGCCCGTGCGTGTCGTTGAGCGCCTTGAAATGGTCGATGTCGAGCATCAGGATCGCGAGCGGTGTTCCCAGCCGCTCGGCGAGGGCCACCTGCTGGCCGAGTGAATCGATGAGAAACCGGTGGTTGTAGAGGCCGGTGAGGTCGTCGACACTCGCCTGGCGCTGCACCACGGCCAGGAATCGGTAGCGCTCCAGCGCGAGGGAGATCTGCTCTGCCGTGGACGCGACCAGGTCTGCGTCGCCGGCAGTGAACGCGCAGTGCTGTCCGGCGACGGCGAGCACGCCGTGCACATGCTTCCCGAGGCGAAGCGGCGCGACGCAGAACTCACGCATCTCGAGCGCGGCCTCGGGCGCTGCGACGGTGGCGCCGAGAATGATCGCGCCGGGGCCGGTGTGACGGAATCCTTCGCCGAGCGGTCCCCGCGCCTCCAGGAAGCCGTCGTACGCGATCCGCCGACCACCGTCGGAAACGGCGAACGGATCGCTCATCTCCGAGCCGTTGACAACAATCATCGCCATGTCGGCATCCATCGACTGATGTAACTCGGCGCAGACGTTGGCGAGCGCTGCCTCGAGTGGCTGCGCGAGACCGAGTTCCATGGCGACGGTGGCTCGGGTCGCGGTGATGCGCATCGTCGAGCGCACCTGCATGCGCATCGCCTCGAAACTTGCGCCGAGCCTGCCGACCTCATCGATGGAACCGGTGTCGACCGGCCGGTCGAAGTCGCCGCTGCCAAGTGCCGCCACCGCGCTGTCGAGGCGTCGCAGCGGCCGGCGCAGATCGAACTGCACGACGACAACGATGACCAGCATCGCGACGAGGATCACTGCCAGCAGGAAGAGGATCGACTGCCACGCGAGCGGCAGGCCCGAGAAGGGCGCCATGACTGCAAGCGTCAGCCCGGCCCCGATCGACGTTGAGGCGACCGCGTATGAATGCGAGTCGAGCGACACGATCTGCGCGTTGGACGCTGCGATCGCCGTGCTGAGTGCGGGCGCGAGGGATGCGGCATCGCCGCCCACCGCGAGTGATTGCGTGCCGCGCGTGAGCACGATACCGACGGGATCCGCCGTCGTCGCGATGTTGTCGTCGATGGTGTTGATGAATGCGCTGCTGAGCGGGCGAGCCACGAAGACCGTCGCCGTGGTCCCCAGAACCGGCGCACCGGAGACGAGCCAGGCACGTCCGCCTGCGGATGCGGCGGTGGCGGTACCAGAGGTCGCTGCACGCAGAACGACCTGCGGCAGAGCACTGGCGATCACGGTTTGACCCTGGACGGCGATGACCGTGCCGTCGGTCTGGATGAGACCGAGGATGTCGTCGGTGCCGATCACCGAACCATCCTCGGTGAGCGCAGCCTGAACGTCAGCCGGTACGTTGAGGTCGGGGCCGGCGGCGAACTGACGACCAACCCCCGCAATGAAGGTCTCGAGCGAGACCCGCTGCCCGTCGATGAGATTCGCGGCAATCGACACCCGCTGCGTGGCGCTGTTCTCCGCTTGAGTCCGTGCGCCGGCTTCGGCGAGCATCAACGGCACCACCGCGATGGTCACGCCCACAACGAGGATCACCGCGGCGAACTTCAGCGAGAACGATGCACCGCGCCAGATGCCACGCAGCCGTCTGACCCCTCGCATCCCTGATCAGTCCGATCGTCGGATCAGCACGAGGGAGACGATCGCGATGGTCGTCGCCACGACGACGGTTGAGACCGCCACCACGTCGAGAGCGCCCGTGGTCGAGTGGGCGACGTTCAGCGGGGCGACCGGAGGAACCGTCAGAGCCGGCGGCGCGATCACCGGAGGACGCGTCTGGGCAGACGATCCACCGCTTGACGACGGTGACGGCGCGGACGCTGACGCCGGCGGCGACGAACCGGGGGCATGCGGCACCGTGGGCGCGGCCGGTTGCGACGTGTGTCGCGGCGGCTGCGAGGGCGCGGGTTTCTTGGGAGGCGTCGTTGCCGGTGCCGGCTTCGGTGTCACGGGCGCCGGTCCGCTGCAGCAGTGGCCGTCGCCGTGGTGCTCGTGTGACCACCCGGAGCGGCAGTGGTCACCCGGTCGACCGGATTGCGTGGAAGCGCCCGGGCCCCCGATGGTCTCCGCAGCCGCAACGGTCACGTCCATCCAACCGAAGAGCATGAGGAGGATCGACGCGCTGGCGAGCATCATCAAGAGAACGCGTCTGATCGGCAAGTCACCTCCGGGTCGATCGTACGGCCGTGCTCGGTGGGACTTGTGACCGAAATGTGACACTTTTCAGGTGCCCATCGTCGTCATCAATTTCATCGACGGCGAGGTCGTTCTCGCCGAGGCGCCGGAGATCACGTTTGATCTCGCGATCCTCGATGCCGAGCTGCGTTCGATCAACCAGAACAGCGAGCGCGCGCTCTTCCCGGTGAGCGCGATCCGGCAGATTCTTGTCGGCGATCCGGAACCGGCACCTCCCGAGGCAGAGGTGGAGACCTGGGATCGGGCCGCGTTTCATTTCATCGACGGCATGGTGCTGCGCGCCTCGATTCGCTCCGATGCCCATCTCGGGCGGTACGGGGGCGTGTGGCACATCGTGGCGCCGGGTTCCACCGAGCTCCGCACCATCGCCGTTCCCTACGCAGCGCTCAAGGGCGTGTACCAGATTCGTCAATGGGACAGCCGTACGGCGAGCGAGCGCGATGAGCACGCGGAGCTCGACCAACTCGCCCGTGTCCTGGCGGAGCGTGAGCGGACGATTGCCGGTGGCGGCACCGTGCCGACGCGACGGCCGCTCCTGTCGCGGATGCGACGCCCGCCGGGTTCGGCCTGATCTCGGACCTGTCGCACATCTGTCGACAGCCCAGGAGCGTCTCGAACCTCGTGCTAGGGTCGGCGCTGTGCCCACCACGCTGGTGCGTGGCGAGCCCGAGATCAGCGAATCACCCCCTTCGCTGACCAGCCGGCTCCTCACCCCCAAAACCATTGCGTCCCTCGTCATCGCCGTCGTGATCGTCGGCGTGGCGCTGTGGCGCGCGCCGATCGACTGGGGAGCGGCATGGGACAACATCCGCCACGCGAACCCCTTCCTCTACGTTGCGGCGCTCGCGGTCTACTACGCGTCGTTCGTGGTGCGCTCGATCCGCTGGCACGTGCTTCTCAAGAACGCCGGTGAGGATCGCCCGTCCGGATCGCTCGTGGGCATCGTCATCACGTCGTTCTTCGTGAACTGCGTGGTGCCCGCAAAGATGGGCGACATCTATCGCGGCTACCTCGCCAAGCAGAAGCTCGACGTGCCGGTGAGCAAGGCACTTGGCACCATCATCGCCGAGCGACTCATCGACCTCATCGTGCTCATGTCACTGCTCCTCGCAGCCGGTGCCGTCGTGTTTCGCACCAAGGCCCCGGGGATTCTCATCCCCTACGTCGTGATCGGTGTGGCGGTCTGCCTCGCCGGCGTCGGGGTCATCCTCTTGATGCGCGCCGGCCGCGGCCAGCGGGTCCTCCGCCACCTCCCGGAAGCGGTATTCCACCGATACGAGAGCCTGCGCCTCGGCACCGTCAACTCGTTTGCACGCCTCCCCACGTTGCTGGGCTTGACCGTGCTCGTGTGGGCCGCAGAAGGAGCCCGGCTCGGGCTCGTGGTCTTCTCGCTGCACCTCGCGGGCGTGCATCTCGGTCCGTCGCAATTCCTGCTCATCGCGCTGGTGGCAGCGTTGCTGACAACCGTTCCGTTCCTGCCCGGCGGCCTCGGCCTTGTCGAGGCCGGGATGATCGGGGTGCTGATCACCGTCGGGGGCGTGACCAACTCCGCCGCTCTGTCCATCACGCTCCTCGACCGCAGCATCAGCTACGGCAGCCTGGTGCTCATCGGCTTCATCATCTTCGTCGTGACCCACGTGCACGCTCCCAAGGCGCAGCGGGTCGCCGTGCCGGGGTGAGAGCCCTCGTCACCGGCGGCGCTGGATTCATCGGCTCGCACATCACCGACGCGTTGCTCGAGGCCGGCCACACGGTGACGGTGGTCGATGATCTCTCCCGGGGCAGGCGCGAGCAGGTCAATCCCGCCGCGACGTTCGTCGAACTCGACATCACGTCGCCGGCGCTGGGAGCTGTGTTCACGGACGCGCATCCGGATGTCGTCTTTCACGCGGCGGCACAGATCGATGTGCGCGAGTCCGTGCGCGACCCGCTCCACGACGCCGACGTCAACGTGGTCGGCACCGTGAACGTGCTCCGCGCCGCTGTCGACGCCGGAGCGCGGCGCGTCATCTTCGCCTCGAGTGGCGGCGCGATCTATGGCGACACCGATGTGCTGCCGACGCCGGAGGACCATCCCTGCCGACCTGAGTCACCGTACGGCACCGCGAAGCTGTGCGCGGAGGCGTACGGCGGCACCTTCAGCCGCCAGGCGGGGCTCGAGTTCGTCGGCCTGCGCTACGCAAACGTCTACGGCCCCCGTCAGGACCCGCACGGCGAGGCCGGAGTCGTCGCCATCTTCGCCACCCGTCTCGTGCATGGGAATCAGGTGGTGATCAACGGCGACGGCGCGCAGACACGTGATTACGTCCACGTCCACGACGTCGTGCGCGCCAACCTCGCGGCCGTTGACGGCCCGGCCGGCGTCTACAACATCGGCACCGGCGTCGAGACCGACGTCAACACGCTGTACCGCATGCTCGCCGCAGCCTCGGGTGTCAGTACGGACGCCGAGCACGGACCCACCAAACCCGGTGAGCAACGCCGTTCCTGCCTCGATGCCACCGCCGCGCGCGAGCGCCTCGGCTGGAATGCGACCGTGACCTTCGCGGACGGCGCGCGGTCGACAGTCGACTATTTCAGGACTGCTGACTAGCGACCAAGCGCCGAGCGCGCACGATCGAGATTCGCGGCTCCGCTGGTTCGCAAGCCAACCCCGGCGTCGTGCAGCGCGGCGTCGCGCGCGAAGGCCGGTGAATCCGCAAGTCGCGCCGCCCACGAGAGCTCATCCACCGCGAGCTCCAGCGCAGCCCTCGCCTGGTCGAGCGTCACTTCCACCGGGATCGCGGCAATGCGCTCGAGTGCCTGAGCGCAGCCGTCGAGCGTGCGCCGAAGCGCGTGGGGAGTCGTCGCGTCGTCACCTGAAACCGGGCCTGCTTCCAGCGACTTCGCTGCGCCGGTGGCCGTGTCGAGCACGGCTATGAGCACCGCATGCGGATCCTCTTCAACCGTGGCGCCCGCGCCCATCATCCGATAGGCGCCGACCAGGAACAGCACCACGACCACCGCGGCGATGACATAGATCACCACCGGTCGACGCCGCTTACTTGTAACGGAAGGTGATGCGCCCGCGGGAGAGGTCGTACGGGCTCAACTCGACCCGCACGCGATCCCCGATGAGGATGCGGATGTAGAACTTGCGCATCTTTCCCGAGGTGTACGCGAGGACATCCTGACCCGTCTGCAAGCGCACCTTGAACATCGCGTTGGGCAACGGCTCGACCACCGTCGCGTCCATCTCGATGGTTTCTTCCTTGACCTCGACCTGCGGGGTACCGTCGGAAACGTCCCGTCGTCGGACGGGGCCGCGCCGGCGGGTACTACCGGGGCGGGGTGGGCGTCGTGCCAAACAGGGTCTCCTCGAAGCTGAACGGGCGGTTGGCGAGCGTATCACGGAGCCGTTCCCTGGTAACGTCGTTCCCATGCGGGCGCGAGATCGATCTCCTTTCCTTGACGCACTGCGCGAACGCGTCCTCGTTTTCGACGGTGCAATGGGTACCAGCCTGCAGTCGGAGCCCCTCACCAATGACGACTTCGGCGGCGCCGCGCTGGAAGGATGGATGGACGGTCTCGCCATCCACGCTCCCCAGGTCGTCGAGCGCGTCCACCGCAGCTTCCTCGACGCAGGCTGCGACGTCATCGAGACGTGCACCTTTCAGGCAACCCGGCCGCGCCTCGAGGAGTGGGGTCAGGGCGATGCCACCATCGACCTGAACGTCTCCGCGGCACGGCTCGCGCGGCGGATCGCCGACGAGTATGCGCAGGACGGCCGTCAGCGCTTTGTGGCCGGCAGCATGGGGCCGACCGGGTTCCTCCCCGCATCGAGTGACCCGTCGATGAGCCGCCTCGGGTTTGCCGACCTCGTCCCGGTGTATCAGGAGCAGGCCGCGTCGCTCATCGAGGGAGGCGCCGACGTGCTCATCATCGAGACACAGCAGGACATCCTCGAAACAAAGGCCGCCGTGTTCGGCGCACGCGCGGCTGCCGATGCCGCGGGCCGTCCCGTGCCGATCATGACCACGGTGTCCCTGGACGTCACCGGCCGGATGCTGCTCGGCACCGATGCCGCAGCGGTGCTCGCGATCCTCGAAGCGCTCCACGTCGACATCATCGGGTTCAACTGCTCAACCGGCCCGGAGCACATGCGGGAACCGATCCGGTACATCACGTCGCACACCGCGCTGCCCGTCGCCTGCATCCCCAACGCCGGTCTGCCGATCAACGTCGACGGTCGTGCGCACTACCCGCTGCAAGCAGTGCCGATGGCAACCGAGCTCGCGAGCTTCGTCACCGAGTACGGAGTCAGTGTCGTCGGCGGATGTTGCGGGTCAACACCGGAACACATCCGGGAGCTGGTGGCACGTGTCGGGGCGACATCACGAGCGCCGGTGAAGCCGGATCTCGAGCCGCGCCTCGCAAGCAGCATGCACGCCATCGACCTCCGTCAGCAGCCGGCCCCGCTGCTCATCGGAGAGCGGGTCAACGCCCAGGGGTCGCGCGCGATCAAGCGCCTGCTCCTTGCCGACGACTACGACGGCATCCTCGGTATCGCCCGGACCCAGGTCGAGGGCGGTGCACACGCGCTCGACCTGTGCGTCGCGGTCACCGAGCGCAGCGATGAGGCGGAGCAGATGCGCACCGTCGTCAAGACGCTGCAGATGAGCATCGATGCGCCGCTCGTCATTGACAGCACCGACGCCGACGTCATCAAGGCCGCCCTCGAGGTGTATCCGGGCCGCGGCATCGTCAACAGCGTCAACCTCGAGAACGGACGGGTCCGCTGCGACGCGGTGCTCCCCTCGGTGCGTGACCACGGTGCGTGCGTCATCGCGCTGACCATCGATGAGCAGGGCATGGCGCGCACCGCCGATCGCAAGCTCGAGATAGCCAGGCGCATCCACGATCTCGCACGCGACGACTTCGGGCTGAACCCGGATCAGCTGATGTTCGATGCGCTCACCTTCACGCTTGCAACGGGTGAGGCCGAGTGGATCGATTCGGCGCACGAGACCATCGAGGGCATCCGCGCCATCAAGCGGGAGTTGCCCGGCGTGCTCACCGTGCTCGGTGTCTCCAACGTGTCGTTCGGGCTCGCGCCGCACACGCGCCCGGTGCTCAACAGCGTGTTCCTGCACCACTGCGTCCAGGCGGGGCTCGATGCGGCGATCATCAACCCGACGCACGTCGTTCCGTACGGCGAGATCGATCCGCAGGCCCGCCGTCTCGCCGAGGAGCTCGTCTTCAACAGCACGCCCGATGCGCTGACGCGGTTCATCGCACACTTCGACGACGGCGCGTCGAGTGGCAGCGCAGGTCTCCCGGAGACGGCCGATCCGTACGAGGGCATGTCCACTGTCGAGCGCATTCACGCGCAGATCCTGCACCGGCGCAAGGACGGCATCGAGGAGCAGATCGACCTGGCGTTGCAGGACCTCGATGCGGTGACTGTCCTCAACACGGTGCTCCTGCCCGCGATGAAGGATGTCGGCGATCGCTTCGGCTCCGGCGAGCTCATCCTTCCGTTCGTGCTGCAGAGCGCCGAGGTGATGAAGCGCGCGGTTGCGCATCTCGAGCAGTACCTCGAGAAGCGTGAGGGATACACGAAGGGCAAGGTCGTGCTCGCAACCGTGTACGGAGATGTGCACGACATTGGCAAAAACCTGGTCAACACCATCCTCAGCAACAACGGCTACACGGTGTTCGACCTCGGCAAGCAGGTGCCCCTCAACACGATCATCGACAAGGCGCTCGAGGTCGACGCGGACGCGATCGGACTCTCGGCCCTCCTGGTGAGCACCAGCAAGCAGATGCCGGCCTGCGTGAAGGAGCTCGACGAGCGCGGGCTCAGGTATCCGCTGATCATCGGCGGTGCTGCGATCAACCGCGGATTCGGGAGGCGGATCCTCTATCTCGACCAGGAGCGCGCATACGAGCCCGGCGTCTTCTACTGCAAGGACGCGTTCGAGGGGCTGGACACGGTGGATCAGCTGCTCGATCCGGAACGGCACGACGCGCTCCTGACCAAGGTCCTCGAAGAGGCGCGCGTGCATCGCGTCCGCGAGCACGAGAAGCTGGAGCGGCGCAACCTTGCGGCCGCCGGCGCCGCAAGCGTTCCGGCGCGGAGTTCGGTCAAGCGCAATGCACCGATTCCGACGGTGCCGTTCTGGGGCGCGCGTGTGCTACGCGACATTCCCATCTGGGACGTGTACCCCTTCATCGATCGCAACTCGCTCTACAAGATGAGCTGGCAGTTCCGCGGCGTGCGCGACGCGGACAAGTGGGCGGAGCTGCTGCGGACCGAGCTCGAGCCCCGCCTTCAGCGCTCGATGGAGGATGCCATTCGCGACGGCTGGCTGCAGCTCGAGGCCGTGTACGGCTACTGGCCGGCGCTCGCGGACGGGGACACCGTGGTCGTGTATGACCCGGGCGACATCGACGCCGAGCTGGGACGCTTCACCTTCCCGCGTCAGTCGGAGCAGCACCGTCTCTGTCTTGCGGACTACATCCGCCCCGTCGAAGAGGCCGCCGATGGTGAGCGGGACGTCATCGCGCTGCAGGTGGTGACCACCGGACCCGGCGCGTCGGAGCTGTCGAACCGGCTCCAGGTGGATGGCGACTACGACGACATGCTTCGGATCCACGGGTTCGCGACCCAGATGGCGGAAGCCACGGCCGAGTACGTGCACCACCGCATCCGCCGCGAGCTCCGTCTCGGCGAGGAGCAGGGCCGCCGGTACTCCTGGGGCTACCCCTCGTGTCCTGATCTCGAGGACCACGAAATCCTGATGAAGATCGTCCCCGCTTCGGAGATCGGCGTGACGCTCACCGAGGGGTACCAGTTCGTCCCCGAGCAGTCGACGGGAGCCATCGTGATGCACCACCCGGAAGCTCGATACTTCGCGGTCTACGGGGGCGCGCCTATCGAAGAAGATGCTCCGGGCGCACCGGAACCTGCGCTCACCGGGGCTGCGATCTAACCCACCGGGGAACGGGTCCTACAAAGAGTAGGCACCACGTTCAATCCGGACCGGCCCTACTCGGCGTACCGCCGGATGCGGTTGTCCTCCTCGCCGTGCTCGCTCTGATAGAGCGAACAGGTCTCGGGCTCGGACACACACGGTGGCACCGGGTGACGACCGGTGAACTTGTGGGTCTGCCGGTCGACGTGGCAGTCCGCCTTGTAGCGGGTCAGCAGGCCGAACGGGCCGGCGCTCTCCTTGAGGATCTGCTCGAGGTACGGGCAGCGACGTCCACGCGGTCGAGATGGCGCCGACTCGCGCTGCGGCTCTGGCCTGCCGCGCGGCGGCGGCGGTGGTTCTGCTCGCATCGCCCCCCGAGTGTAGAACTCCTTACGGGGCGAGCATCGACTGGATGCGCGACGCGAGTTCCTTGATCTTGAAGGGCTTCGCGAGCGTCTGCACGTTGCCGTACGCCTCCAGCTTGGGTGCCGTCGAGGCGTTCACGAGCGCGCTGACCACGAGCACCTTGGGATCGCTGCCGTGGTCGGAGCGGATCCGCTCGAGCACCTGGGTGCCGGACAGGTCGCCGGGCAGCATCAGGTCGAGCAGCACCAGGTCCGGCTGGAACTCCACGAATGCTGCGAGGCCCTCGTCGCCGCTCTTCGCCACCTTCACCTCGTAGCCCTCCATCGTGCAGAGCAGAGATTCGATGTCGGCGAGCGCGTAATAGTCCTCGATGATCAGGACTTTCTTCATGGCGGTACTCGTCGCTGGGCTCATTTGGGGATCCGGCCGAATATAGCACGGCCCTTTCCGCGGCCCTGGTGGGTGTGTCCAAGCCGTCACCGAACGACGCACCGCCGACACAGCGGCGCCACGATCGGCGCCCTCGATCAGATCGAGCGGTCGATCAGCGTCCCCGTCCCGAGACCGCCGCCACAGCACATCGCCTGGAGCCCGTACCGGCCGTCCCGCCGCTCGAGCTCGTGGAGCAACGTGGTCATCAGCCGGGCGCCGCTGGCGCCGAGCGGATGCCCGAGTGCGATGGCGCCACCATTGACGTTGACGCGCTCCATATCCGGGTGGTGCTCGTGCTCCCACGCGAGGACGACCGGCGCAAAGGCCTCGTTGATCTCGAACAGATCGATGTCGTTGATCCCGAGACCCGAGCGCTCGAGCAGCCGTGTCGTCGCCGGGATCGGTCCCGTGAGCATGGTCACTGGGTCGACGCCCACCACGGTCTGGCCCGCGATGCGCGCGCGCGGCGTGACACCGAGCTCGTTGGCCCGCTCGAGAGACATCAACAGCACGGCGGCCGCACCGTCGGTGATCTGCGAGCTGTTGCCCGCGTGCATGATGCCGTCCGGCTTGAACGCCGGCTGCAACGCCGCGAGCGATTCCGCCGTGGTGTCCGGACGGATGCCCTGGTCCTGGCTGATCACCCGGCCGTCGCCGTTGGCGCCGACGACGACGGGCGCGATCTCGCGGTCGAACCACCCGTTCGCCTGCGCCTCGCCCGCGCGCCGCTGCGACCGCGCCGCGAACTCGTCCGCCTGCTGGCGGGTGATATGCCACATCTCAGCGATCATCTCGGCGGAAAGTCCCTGCGGCACCAGGCTGTAGACCTCGAGCAACTCGGGAGGAAACGGCGTCCCGGGGCCCTGGAAGACGGTCGTCCCCATAGGCACGCGGCTCATGCTCTCGACCCCCGCCGCGATCGTGATGTCGCACACACCCGACTGGATGAGATTCGCCGCGAAGTGGATCGCCTGCTGCGACGAGCCGCACTGCCGGTCCACCGTTGTCGCCGGCACCTCGACGGGAAACCCGGCGGCGAGCACTGCCTGGCGCGCGATGTTCACCGCCTGCTCGCCCGTCTGGCTGACACACCCGAAGATGACGTCGCCGACCAGAGCAGGATCGACGGCCGCGCGACTGGTCACCTCGCGCAGCACATGGGCTGCCAGGAGGACCGGGTGCACGTCGCGGAGGTCGCCGTTGCGCTGGTTGCCGCGCCCCATCGGGGTCCGGACCGCTTCGACGATGACGACGTCAGTCATTGATCACCTTGATTGCATCCCCGTGATTCGCTCTCCGAGTCGGTCAGCGTGATCGGCCTCATCACTGGCACCCCGTGAATCGCTCCCCGAGTCGGCTCACCTTGACCGGCCCCTTCACCTGGTTCCTCGTGATTCGCTCGCGAGTTGGCTCACCTTGATCGGCCTCTTCAACTCCCTCACTCAACCGGCGCTCCCGAGTTTGGCTCACCCCTGAATTTGTCCGGAATTTGTTCGACTGGGGCGCCAACCTTAGCAGCGAGGCCTCCGTCAACCGCCAAACCGGTACACGGTCTCGAGCACGGGTCGCGGCGCGGATGGATCCAGCGCATTCGCCGGTCCGCGTTCAGAGGCGACGAGCATCC
The DNA here is from genome assembly GCA_963791435.1 of Candidatus Dormiibacterota bacterium. Taxonomy (GTDB): domain Bacteria; phylum Chloroflexota; class Dormibacteria; order Aeolococcales; family Aeolococcaceae; genus Palsa-851. Next base: position 1,257,660 of record CAWBSL010000001.1, on the reverse strand, counting down.
AACCGCTCGGCGGGAGTGGGTCTTGTCCGAAGGCGTTGAGGACGAGCACATCGCCCACCGCCGGCTGGCTCGCATACACGGCTTCCACGGGGACCACCTCCATCCCGAGCGCTTCCAGTCCCGGGGTCGCGTTATCCGTCTCCTCCTGGCGCGGCGGAGGGGGCAGGAAGTGGAAGAAGGCCTCGATGTACGGCGGGTCGAGCGATTCCGACAGGTAGACACGGTGCGATCCCGCAAGGTCGTGCGCCGTCACGATCGCCGCGATCTCCCCGGTGTCGAAGTAGGGCGCCGAGCGGTTGGGGTAGGCCGCGTACAGATCCACCGTGAAGAAGACCGCCTGCGCCGCGAGCCCCGCGGCGAGCACCCCGACCACGGCCCCAGCAGCGCCGATCCGTCCACGCAGCGCCGTCCGCAGGCCGTCCGCGCCCAGGATGGCGAGGATCACCAGGAAGGGGAACAACCCCGATGAGCGCAGCGCGTGCGGGGTCCCGTTGTTCGTCAGGGCCGCCGCGATCGGGCTCAGCAGGATCGCGGCGACCAAGAACCGCACCAGCGGGTCGCGGCGCCGCTGCCAGCACACGACGATCCCCGCGATCAGTAGCGGTGCCATGGCCCAGAGCAGCATTCCGCCGATCTCCGTGTTCTGGCGCGGATTCCCGTCGCCGGAGAGAAAGAGAAAGCTCGGGCTGAAGTACGTGATGTAGTTGACGAGAAACCGATCGATCACGACGTTGAGCGGTGCGCCGTCCGCCCAGATGCTGATCTCCGAGAAACGCCCGGTGAGCGCACCGGGATTGGCAAGCGCGTAGACGCCGAGGACCACATATCCCGCGGCGATCGGCACGAGCGCTCGCCACCAGCCGTTGTTCTTCGCCAGCCACCACGCGATCACCAGGGGAATGGCGAGCAGCAGGATCTCGAGCCGCGCGGTTGTGTAGCCGTAGATCGCGAAGGCGAGGAACACCCCGGCAATGCCGAACTGTCGCGGGGTCGGCCGCCGCGCGACGAGGCACCAGAGTGCCGCCGAAAGCAGCGCGACCATCGAGATCGTCTCGAAGCCGACCCTGCTCTCGATGACCAGCCACGGCGTGAATGCGGTGAGCGCGAGCGTGCCGAGCGTGATCAGGCGCGAGCCGGTCATCCGCCACGCAGCTGCCGTGAGGAATCCCACCACCGCGAGGCCGAAGATCGCAGCGGGAAACCGTTCCACCGCAACCGTCAGTGGCAGGAACCGAACCAGCGCGGCGACTGCGTACACGTAGACAGGGTTCTTGTATTCACCAAACGCCTCGAAGAAGAGCGGGAAGTGAATCCCGTGCTCGTCGACTCCGAAGTGCGCGATGGTCCACGCGTTGTAGCCGATCGATGCCTCATCGACGTACAGACCGGGCGGCGAACCCGAGAGGTCGACGAGGTTGCGAACCACAACGAGGACCGCGAGGATCGCAACCGCCGCGATCCAGATCCGGCGGTGGGACCGGTCTGCGTCCGGCTCAGCTCTCACGCACGCGCGGCGGCGACGAAGTCGGCAAACAGCCGGCGCGCCCAGTCGCGCTCGAGGTACAGCTCCTCGGGGTGACACTGCAGGCCCACCACGAACCGGCGACCAGGATGCTCCACCGCCTCGACGAGTCCGTCGTGTGCGCGGGCGCTCACGACGAGGTCGTTGCCGATGTCGCGCAGCGCCTGGTGATGCATGCTGTTGACGTCGACGAGCGTCGCGCCGGCGATCGCGTGCAGCCGCGTGTCGGCAGCGACATCGATGTTGTGCGTGAGCTCCTGGCGCGAGCCGTCCTGCGAATGGTTGTGCTCGGTGGCTCCCTGCATACCGACGTCCTGCCAGAGCGTCCCCCCGAGCGCAACGTTGAGCACCTGCGCGCCGCGGCAGATCGCGAGGATCGGCTTGTCGGCCTCGAGCGCCCACCGCGCGAGGAGCAACTCGGTGCGGTCGAGCTCGTGGTCCACCTCCACCGCACAGTCCTGGCGCGTCGCCTCGCCGTACAGCTCCGGTTCGACGTCCGGACCACCGGGGAGGCACAGGCCGTCGCAGAGAGCGAAGAGCTCGCGAAGTCGTGGCTCCGACAACGACGCGCTGATCCCGAGTGGGGTCCCACCGGCACCCTCGAGCGCGTCGAAATACGCGCGGTTGCGTGCGAGGTCGGCAGGAAGTCCCTTCTCGTGCAACACGCGGAGCGTGATGCCGATCAGTGGAGCGTGTGACATGACAGAACCTTCGCGATTTCTAGGACGTGAAGCTGAAGCGGCCGATGTGCAACCAGGGTGACAGGACCCCGGATTCACCTTCGCCCAGCTCCAAACGCCGCTCCCGGCTCACCTGGAGGACGCCCGCGAGCGCCTCGACAATGCTCTGCGTGAACCGGAGGTCCTTCACGGGGTGGGTGATGCTCCCGTTCTCGATGAGGAACGTGCCTTCGCGGGTCATCCCGGTGATCACGGTGCGCAGCGGATGCACGTCACGCACGTACCAGAACCGGGTGATGTAGAGCCCGCGCGAGACGGACCGCACCATCTCCGTCCAGGGTGTGTCGCCCGCATCCATTGCAACGTGTCGTGGGAGGGGACCCCACGTGTTCGGCTGCGGGAGCGAATGGCCTGTCGATGCAACGCCGTCCTGCAGCGCCGTCGGCGTGTCGTAGACGACTCCGGCGCACACGCCGCGATCGATGAGAGTCACCGGTTGCGTCGACACTCCCTCGTCGTCGAATGGGAATGGGAAGACGTCATGCGTGCGCGCGTCGTCGCGAATGGTGATCTGCTCGTTCATGAGCTTCTCGCCAAGGCGCATGAAGCTCCGATGCTCCTGCAACGCGAGCGCGCTGAATCCCACCCACGAAAGGTGTTCCAGCAGGTCGGCCACCGCGTACGGCGAGAGAATCACCTCGTAGTCGCCGGGCCCGATCTCCGTCGCATTCTGGTTGCGCTCGCACGTGTCCACGACCTCGGTGGCGACACCGGCGACGTCGAGCGCGGCGATGTCCGGGGAATGCCGCGACGCATAGCCACCGCCGTTGTCGCCGCGTGCGACCGACACGAGGCTCGCCTGTGTCGACGTCGCCGCCCTGCGCAGTCCCGCGCTCGTGATGATCGCGGTGGTTGTCGTCGTGGTGCTCAGCGCGCCGTACGCCTTGATGCCGTGCGCGCTCGCGGCCTCCGTGATTGTCGACACGAGCTCGGCGCGATCCTGCGGCGTCGCTGCGTCGGTGGACTCCGCGAATGCCACGGGACCGTCGGCACCCTGGTCACCGGACGGGAGTGGTGACACCGCGCTCGTGCTGGTGACGCGCCGGCTCTGCTCCGCGGCGTCGAACGCGAGCGCGAGCGCGCGATCTCCGTGCCCGCGCACCTCGCCGACGCCGGTGCGCCCGCCGTCGATGAGCCGAACCCGGATGTGCCGGTACCGCTCGGCAACACTCTGATGGATCTCGTTGCCGGCGAAGCGCGTCAGCTCGCTTCGCGAGTCCGCGATGACCACTTCCGCCTCGCCGTGCTCGAGCGAGGCGAGCGCGCTGTCCCCAAGCGCCAGCAGCTCGTCGCCCGCACTCATCGCGCAGGCTCCACGCAGATCTTCCCGAGCAACTCGCCCCCGGTCCTCATCGCGCAGGCTCCACGCAGATCATCCCGACCAACTCGCTGCCCGCACTCATCGCGCCGGCTCCACGCGCACGTTGCGAAACCGGCACGGCGCCGCCCCGTGACCGACGTGCATCGACTGCGACGGCTGGCCCTTGCCGCAGTTGACGACGCCGAACATCTGCCATTCCGACGGACCCGCCACCGCGTCGCACGACCCCCAGAACTCCGGCGTCTGCCCGCTGTAGATGGGGTTTCGCACGAGCCGGGTGCGCTTGCCGTCGACGATCTCCCAGCCGTTCTGGGTCCCGAACTGGAAGTTGAGGCGCCGGTCGTCGATGCTCCAGGACCGGTTTGTCTCGAGGTACACGCCGTGCTCGGTGGTGGCGATCATCTCCTCGAGGCTCGACGCTCCCGCTTCCAGGTTGATGTTGGTCATGCGGATGATCGGCAGCCGCCCCCAGCCGTCGGCGCGCATGGCGCCGTTGCTCAGCTGGCCGATCGCCTCTGCAGTCTCGCGCGACGACAGGTAGCCCGTGAAGATCCCCTGGTCGACCAGCACCGAGCGTTGCGCCGGGACACCCTCATCGTCCCATCCAAAGGTGCCGAGCCCGGGCGCGCGGGTGGAATCGGCGGTCATGGTCACGTGCTCGCTGCCGTAGCGAAAGGTGCCGAGCATGTCGGGCATGAGAAATGACGTTCCTGCATAAGCCGCTTCGTGCCCGAGCACCCGATCGAGCTCGGTGGGGTGCCCGCATGACTCGTGCACCTGGAGCGCGGCCTGGGTGGCGTCGAGGATGACCGTCATGGTCCCCGCCGGGCATTCCGCGGCGGAGAGCAGCGCGACCGCCTCCTCTGCGATCCGACCGGCGTTCCCGGGGAGGTCGAACGCCTCGATGGCCTCCCATCCGGCGCAGATCTGATGGCGCCCGAAGCTGTTCGGAAAGCTGCGGGTCTGGACGTCATCGTCACTGGTGGCCGTGGCGTCAAGGCCGCCACCGGACTCGATGATCGTCTGGTCCTGCACGGCTCCTTCGCTGCTTGCGAAATGGCGCACCTCGCGCACGAACTCGAGCGAGCACTCTCGAACCCTGACCTGGGGCACGTTCGACATGGCGAGATCGGTTCGCAAGAGCAGGTCGACCTTGTCGTCCAGCGAGACCCCAAACGGGTCGCGGACGAACGGTGTCCGGTACTCGCCGACCAGCGCCGGCGCGGGCGCCAGCCGCACCGGGATGCGGTTGACGCGCGAGGACGCCTTGGCGATACGAACCGCCTGGCGGGCTGCCGCCTCGATGCTCGGGCCGCTGAGATCATCGACACCGGCGAATCCCCAGGCGCCTCCGGCGATCACGCGGATACCGATGCCCTCATCCTCGAACAGCTCCACCGCCGCGACGGCGCCGTTCTTGACGGTGAGCCGCTGCACCGTTCGGTTGATGACCCTGCAATCGGCATACGACGCACCCGCGGCTGACGCCGCATCGAGTGCTCGTTCGCTGAGATGACGCACGAGGGCGGAGTATACGGGCCGCAGTCCCGCCGAACGATTCGGACTAGCCCGTGCAGTCTCCAGCGGTGCAGTACCACGCCGCAGTGTCGAAATCCGGAACGAGGTCGTTCTGCACGACACCGTGGAGGCTCGATGAGTACGTGTTGACGATCACCTGCCGATAGAGCGGAATCGCGGGCAGCAGGGCCGCGAGGCGTTGATCGACGAGCCCGTAATCCTGCGCACGCGTGCTGAGATCGGCCGTATTGCGAGCCAGATCAAGGTCCTTGTCAACCGCGGGATCGTTGAGCCCGCTGAAGTTCGTGCCCATGCCGAGATTTGCGCTCGACGGGACCGAGTCCTCCTGGAGGCACGTTGCCGCACAATCACCGTGCCAGGACGACGAATACGTGTCAGGCTCGCCCGGAATCCCGAGCGCGACCGTGTAGAGCGCCGTGTCGAACGCGTGTGTTGCGAGCGGGCCACCATCGGCGAACGAGCCGAAGAAGGTTGTGGCGGGGACGTTCGGCTCGAACGCCGCCGGTACGTTGATGCCGATATTGGCCAGATCGGTGCGGATCATCGATTCCACCGCCACGCGTACCGGATCGTCGCTGGTCGTGCCGATGTTGATGACGATGCATGTGCCGTCCTTCTCGGCGCGGAAGTCCTGGCCGTCCGGGGCGACACCGCACTTCGCGACCCGGGTGTCGCCGGCCGTGTCGAGCATGGCGTTGGCCGTTGTCGGGTCGTACGTGGTGGTCGTGACCCCGTCGCTCGCCAGGTAGCTCGCTCCCAGGTCCATCCACGAGTTGGGCGGCACGGTGGTGTCACCCGATGCGACCGCCTTGACGATCGCCTGACGGTCGATACCGAGCAGGATCGCCTTGCGTACGGTCGGATCGGACGTGTCCTCGTTCTCGTCGGCGGCCGGGTTGTCGCAGAGACCACCGTCGGTCGCGCAGAGGTTGAACATGAGCACCTCGGCGCCGGATCCGTTCACCGGGTCGACAGTCAGGGGCGCGGTGTGCGCCTTCACCGATGCCTCGAGCTTCGGCAGCGCCGCCAGCCCGAGATTCAGGCCCACCTCAACCGCACCGGAGCTCACATCCTTCACCTCTGCGGCGAGATCCGGCTCGATCTTGAACACGATCTGATTGAGACGCGGGGCAGCGCTCTTGTTCCAGTACTTGGGGTTGCGGACGAGCACCACCTGGTTTCCGGGGGAGTAGCCGGCCATGACGAACGGCCCGGTGCCGTCGAGCACCCGGCCCAGAGAGGCGGTGGAGTCAAACGCGGCGGAGTTTCCGGATCCCTGGGTCAGATCGAAGGTGTCGTTCATGGTGTCGAGGCTCTGGCCGCTCGCCAGGGCCTTGTCGACCGCGTACGCGGGGAGGATCCCGTCCACACCGCTTCCGAGCGCCAGGTATGGGCCGTACTGGGACTTGAAGTCCACGACTGCGGTGAACTGATCCAGCTCTGTGCACTTGATGACCTGGTCCCACCCGGCTGTCGATGCGAGCGGCGTTGGATCGGGTTTGCCGAGCGCGCCATAGGCAAGCCAGTGGAATGCAAAGGTGTCGCAGACGTCGTGTGCAGTCAGGGTGCTGCCGTCATCCCACGTCACCCCCTGCCTGAGGTGCCAGGTGACACACATCGCCGCAGCCGTGTCTGCGCAGCCGCTCGTCTGCACGCCGCCATTGGCCACCGTCGGCACCGAGGTGGCCAGATCCGGGCTCCAGTAATCCGCTTCCGAGGTGGAGGTCGCAGTCACGGCGGTCGAGCGATACCAGAGCAGCCCCTCTTCCACTGGCGCGGCGATCACGTCCGCGGTTGAAAGGTCACCAATGACGCCGTCGTCAAGGAGTGTCGAGGGCGCCTGCCAGACGCCGACCGTCAGGATCCCCGCGCCGGCCGCAGTGCCCCCAGGACCGCCCGTCGGAGATGGCTTTGACGGCGTGGATGAGCAGCCCGCCAGCAGGATGGCCAGCAGGCCCGCCAGCGACGTTGCCTTGCGCCACTGCCTGCGGCCCGCGGGGATGAATCGAGCGCCGACTGTAACCACGAGCGTGCATTGTGCCCCGCCCGTATAGTGGAACCGGAGTGGTCGATGGGCTAATGGGGATATTTGCGGCAGCGGCGGGATCAGGAGACACGCCATGAGGTTCGGCCGCGGGAGACGTCCGCGCCGGCGCGACCCGAGGCGGCGATTTAGAAATCGCCTGCTCCTGGGCATGGTGACCGTCGCGTTGCTGCCGTTGCTTGCCTTCGCCGTGCTCGCGGTGTTCGAGCTCGACACCGTCGCGAAGAGCACGGCCAACGCAACCGAGACCGCGATTCTGGAACACCAGCAGGCCCTCGCCAGCAGCGCGCTCCACAATCGGGCCGTCGTGCTGGACAACAGCATGAGCGCGATCGACAGCGCCGTTCAGGAAGGTCTCGGCGGAGCCCTTACAAAGGCGATCAACCAGACGCCTGCCAACACCCCACTGCCGACCGAGATGACGGCCTTGGGTGCGGCATTCCAGTACACGTCCAACCTCAACAGCACGCTGATACTTCCCGCCGGGACAACGACCGATGGCCGCTTCGCCGCTGCGAGCGCGGACACGTCGATCCTCGCCCAGGTCCAGGCGATCTTCAGGGTGAACAAGGCGATCCAGTCCGTCTGGTTCCAGGACGAGGCGACGGGAGCAATCCGGGCCTATCCGGCCTTCGCCCCGACTCCGCTCTACGACCCCAAGGCTCGGGCGACGATTCTCAGCCGGTCAGAGGGTGGTATCGCTGCGGCCAGTGCCCCGAACGTGTGGATCCAGCAGGGCTCGCCTGGACACAGTGAGGACGGACCGTTCTGGACGGATCCGTATCAACTGCTGGAGAGCGGCTCAAACGGCGTCAGTGCGTGGTACCAGAATCCATCGTCGATACAGGTCGGCGTTGACGTTTCCCTCTCCGCGCTCATTGGTCAGGCACTGGTGGCCGGGGCTCCGGCGAGCATCGACCCCGTGGTGATCAGCGCATCCGGAACTGTGCTGTACAGCTCGCCGAGCGCGCAGGCCGATTTCCCAACGAGTTCGTCGGGTCCGGCGCTCTCGAGCCCGCAGCCGAGGCTGAGCTCCTCGCTGCGGCGCATGGAGTTGACCGGGGCGACCCCTCCTGCGCCGTTGACGACCAGCTTGAACAAGGTGAGCACGGACGTGTTCACGTCACCGATCTACAGCTCGCACTGGATCGTCCTCAATCCGGTTCCTGTGAGCACCCTCGAGCCGAACTTGAGCCAGCTCACCCTCGGGGTCACCGACAGCGTCCATCGCCTCTTCCCGGTCACCGTGCTCCCGGTCCTGATCCTCCTCGTCGGCCTCGCGTTCATCGCGACGACGCTGCTGTCTCGGCGGATGTACCTGCCGGTGCAGGCGCTCACCGACCATGCGGTGCTCGAGGAGCGCACCCGCCTCGCCAGGGAGATCCACGACACGCTGGCACAGCAGTTGACCGGCATCGTCCTGGAACTCGAAGCCGCCGACACGCTGCTGGTCCGGGGATCGGAACGGCGCGCAAAGTCGTCCGTGGAGCGCGCTCGAGAGCTCGCACGCGAAGCGCTCCAGGAAGCACGCAGCTCGGTCTGGAACCTTCGTCCGGCACCGCTTTCGGCCACCGGACTCGTCGCTGCGATCGGGCATGAGGTCGAGGCCTGGGAAGAGCGCACCGGCATCCCCGCCCGGTTCAGGGCTCGCGCGGTGCCACCGCATCCGCCCCTCTCACCCACCGCCGAGGTGGCCCTCCTCCGTATCGGCCAGGAGGCGCTTTCGAACGCTGCGAGGCACGGCAAGCCGGAGCATGTGGACGTGGAGCTCCGCGCCCACGCCCAGGAGCTCATCCTCTCCATTCGTGACGACGGCGTTGGTTTCGACCCAGCGGCGAGCGCTCCACGCGAGGACTGCTTCGGCCTCGACGGCATGGCCGAGCGCGCGCGCAATGCCGGCGGATCGCTGACCGTGGTGAGCGCGCCGGGGCAGGGCACGACGGTCACGACGCGGCTGCCCTTCTCGGAGACACTGGCCGAGGCGGTGAGCGCGTGATCAGCGTCCTCGTCGCCGACGACCATCCAGTGGTCCGCGACGGCCTCTGCACCATGCTCGAGCTCGAACCGGACATCAAGGTGGTGGGACGGGCGTCCGACGGCCTCGAGGCCGTGGAGCAGGCTCGCCGGACCCACCCCGACGTGATTCTCCTCGATGTGCAGATGCCGGTGATGGACGGCATCGAGGCGCTTCGCAAGATCCGCGCGCGCGATCCCGAAGCCCGCGTGATCGTTCTGACCACCTACCGCAACGAGGACTACATCTTTCCCTCGCTCAAGGCCGGGGCGCTCGGTTATCTGCTCAAGGACGCGACCCGCGAGGAGCTGGCCGGTGCCATCCGGGCCGTCGCCGCGGGGGAGTCGCTCCTCGATCCGCAACTGGTGAGCGCCGCCGCCGAGAACATGCCGTCGATCACGCGCCGCGAACGTGACGTGCTCCGCCTGATGGCCGACGGCAAGAACAACGCGGAGATCGCCGTGCTGCTGTTCTTGAGTGAGAACACCGTGAAGACGCACGTCAGCAACATCCTCGAGAAGCTCGGATGCAAAGACCGCGCGGCCGCGGTGCTGCTGGCCTGGAGACGCCACATCATCTAGGCATCCAGAGAGTGCCGCGGCAATGGGACGCCTGCCTGGAGACGCCACATCATCGAGGCATCCAGAGAGTGCCGCGGCAATGGGACGCCTGCCTGGGAGACGCCACATCATCGAGGCATCCAGAGAGTGCCGCGGCAATGGGACGCCTGCCTGGGAGACGCCACATCATCGAGGCATCCAGAGAGTGCCGCGGCAATGGGACGCCTGCCTGGGAGACGCCACATCATCGAGGCATCCATAGACTGTCCCGGCAATGGAATCGGTGGGCATTGGATTACTCGGGCTCGGCACGGTTGGTGTCGCCGTCGCGCGGCGGCTCATCGAGCAGTGGGAGTGGCTCGGCGAACGCGCCGGTGCGACGCCGGTCCTGCGTGTGGCGGCGGTGCGCGATGTCGCACGGTCCCGCGACATCGATCTGAAGAACGTCCGCCTCGTCGACGATCCCGCGGCCGTGGTGGGCGACCCGTCCGTGGCGATCGTGGTCGAGGTGATGGGTGGCATCGACCCGGCAACGGCGCTGATCGAATCGGCGCTGCGTTCCGGCAAGACGGTCGTGACCGCCAACAAGGCGGTGATCGCAGCATCCGGCCCGCGGCTCAATGCGCTCGCTTCCGAGCACGGCGCACGCCTCTACTTCGAGGCGAGTGTCGGCGCGGGACTGCCGATCATCGCGCTGCTCCGCTCGAGCCTCCTTGGCGACCGCATCTCCGCGCTTGACTGCGTGATCAATGGAACCACCAACGTGATCCTCACCCGGATGCGCGGCGCGGGCGTGAGCTTCCAGAGTGCGCTTGCCGATGCCCAACGGCGTGGCTTTGCCGAGGCTGATCCATCGCTCGACGTCGACGGGTGGGACGCGGTGCACAAGCTCGTGATCCTTACCTGGCTTGCCTTTGGCATATATGTCGCGCCCGGCGCCGTGGATCGTGTGGGCATTCGCGACGTTGCCGGCGCCGACGTTGCAGCTCCTGCCCAACTGGGCTATCGCGTTCGCCTGCTTGCACATGCCGAGCGTGGAGCCGGCGATGCGATGCACCTCAGCGTCCGACCGACCGCTGTCGGTCCGGGGCACCTCCTGCACGACGTCGATGATGCCGACAATGCTGTCATTATCTCGAGCGACCTCGCGGGAACGGTGATGCTTCGGGGGCTCGGCGCCGGCGGCGCGTCAACAGCGAGTGCAGTGGTCAGCGACGTGGTGACAGCGGTGCGAGACCGCCAGGACCGGCCGACGCAGGGCAGTAGCGCAGGTTCCCACGCCGCCGCGCAGGGCGGGACCACGCACGGCGACGCGCCGTCACAGGGCGTAACCGCCCGATCCAGTCCACCGATGCTCAGCCCCGAGAACGTCGAAATCGCCGGGTACGTTCGCGTTCGCCTCTCGAGAGAGGCCGAGGCGCGCGCCCTGGTGCTCCAGGCACTCGAGGACCGCGGGCTCGCCGTCGACGCCGCCGTCGACCTTTCCGGCTCCGAGCTCATCGTGCTCACCGGGATGGCCCCGCGCGCAGTCCACGATCGTGCCCTGGAAACCCTTGACACGCTCACCTCGGTGGACGGAATTCTGGGCGCCCTCGATCGGGTCGAGGCATAGGCGGACAGGTGACAACCCGCGATCGGGGCGTGATCGCCCGCTTTGGCGATCGGCTCGCGCTCTCTCCGGAGGCTCCGCGCATCAGCCTCGGCGAAGGGGACACGCCATGCGTCGAGTCGCTGACCATCGGGCCGTCGCTGGGGCTGGCATCGCTGCATTTCAAGCTCGAAGGCCTGAACCCGACGGGATCCTTCAAGGACCGGGGCATGGTCGTCGCCGTGGCCGCAGCGCTCCACGAAGGGAGCCGGGCGATCATCTGCGCGTCGACCGGCAACACCAGCGCCTCGGCTGCTGCGTACGGCGGACGCTTCGGCATGCGCACGGTGGTTGTCGTGCCTCGGGGCCACATCGCCTCGGGCAAGCTGGTCCAGGCGAGGGTCCACGGCGCGACCGTGGTGAGCACAGACGGCGGATTCGACGTCGCACTCCGGATCGTCCGGGAGCTCTGCGAACACCATCCGGTGACGCTCGTCAACAGCGTCAACCCGAACCGGATCGAGGGCCAGAAGACCGCTGCCTTCGAGATCGTCGATGAGCTCGGTGACGCGCCCGACGTCCTCGCGCTCCCTGTCGGGAACGCCGGCAACATCACCGCATACTGGCGCGGCTTCCGTGAGGAGCACCGCGCCGGACGAGCGAGCCGGCTCCCACGTATGCTCGGCGGGCAGGCGTCGGGAGCTGCCCCGCTCGTGCTGGGGCATCCGGTCGACGATCCCCAGACCGTCGCGACGGCGATCCGCATTGGCAACCCCGCGTCCTGGCAGGGTGCGGTCGACGCGCGCGATCAATCCGAGGGGATGATCGCGTCGGTCGACGATGAGGCGATCCTCGACGCGCAGCGCCGCCTGGCCCGTCTCGAGGGGATCTTCTGCGAGCCTGCGTCCGCCGCCGCACTGGCCGTCCTCGAACGCGCGATCGCCGATGGGGTGTTGGCGCCGGGAACCCACGCGGTCTGCGTGCTCACCGGCAACGGGTTGAAGGATCCGGGCGCAGTCGAACCTGCCTTTGCGCCGATCCTCGAGATTCCGGCGGACGCGCAGGCGCTGGCACGAGCGATCGAGGTCTGAGCCGAGCATGCGCGTCCGGGTTGCGGTTCCCGCCAGCATCGCCAACCTTGGCCCGGGGTTCGACATCCTCGCCTTGGCGCTGCAGCTTCAGAACGACATTCGCGCGGAACACCGGCCGGGAGCGCTGAGCATCGACGCCGGCCCCGATGCCTCGCTTGCGCTCAATGACCCCGAGCACAACCTGGTCACCGTCGCGTACAGGCAGTCGTGCGCGGCGCTCGACGTCCCGTCCGGCGGCGTGCACTTCACCTGTGTGAACCGGATCCCGATCGGGCGAGGCATGGGATCCAGTGCGGCCGCGGCGCTGGCCGGGGTGCTCGTCGCCACCGCGCTGCACCACGCGCCATGGGACGAGGACGACGTGCTCGACCGGGTCGCAGCGCTCGAGGGCCATCGGGACAACGCGGCCGCGGCGCTCCTCGGAGGTCTCGCCATCTGCGCCCCGGGGGCTTCCGCCGTTCAGCTCGCCGTCTCCGACGAGCTCCGCGCGGTGCTGTTCATCCCCGACCTGCCCTTCGCCACAACGGAGTCGCGCCAGGTCGTTCCGACCAGCTTCAGCCGGGCCGACGCCATCTTCAACGCGAGCCGGTGCGCGCTCCTCGTTCGGGCCCTCGCGATCGGTGACCATGCGGGGCTGCGTGTGGCGATGCAGGATCGCTGGCACCAGGACGCGCGTTTCGCGCTGATGACCGGCGCTCAGGAGATCGTCGATGCCGCCCTCGGCGCAGGTGCGTCGGGTGCTGCTCTTGCCGGCGCGGGACCGTCGGTGATCGCGCTGACCCCGCTCGATTCCGCTGCGATCGTCGCCGCGATGGCACAGGCCGCAGCGGATGCCGGAGTTGCCGGTCAGACGATGGTCCTGCCGCCGCGCAACTACGGCACCCGGGTGGACGTATCGGCGTGACCCGTCTCGTCCAGAAATACGGCGGGTCGAGCGTCGCCACCCCGATGAAGCTGCGCCGCGTCGCGCGCCGCATCCGCGAGTCATTGGAGACGGGCACGGAGATCGTCGTCGTGGTGAGCGCGATGGGTGACACCACGGACGAGCTGATCGCGCTCGCTCACCGGGTCACCGCTGATCCGCCGTCGCGCGAGATGGACATGCTCCTGAGCAGCGGCGAGACGATCACCGCGCCGCTCCTCGCGATGGCGCTCCACGCCGCGGGCACTCCCGCGATCTCGCTCACCGGCGCGCAGGCCGGCATCCGGACGAGCCGGGCGCACCGCACGGCGCGCATCGTCGACATCGTCCCTCAGCGAGTGCTGGACGAGCTCGACCGTGGCAACGTGGTGGTGGTCGCCGGGTTTCAGGGTGCCACCGAGGACATGGACGTCACGACGCTCGGTCGCGGCGGGTCCGACACCACGGCAGTCGCGCTCGCCGTGGCGATCCACGCAGATCGCTGCGAGATCTTCACCGATGTCCCCGGCGTGCACACCGCCGACCCGCGGATCGTTCCGGAGGCCAGGGTCATCCCGTCGATTGACTATGACGAGATGCTCGAGCTCGCCTCCGCCGGGGCGCGGGTGATGCATCCGCGCGCCGTCGAGATCGGGGAGGCGTACTCGATGGAGATCCGCGTGCGATCCACGTTCGACAACGAACCGGGGACAATCATCGCGAAGCAGAACAGGATGGAAATACGTCAAAAGGTGCGCGCCATCGCGCACGAGACCGATGTGGCGAAGGTCACGATCCTCCGCGTCCCGGACAACCCGGGCGTGGCGGCATCGATCTTCGGTCCGTTCGGTGACGCCGGGATCGATGTCGACATCGTGCTCCAGAACGTGAGCCACGACGGCACCACCGACCTGAGCTTCACCATCGCCGAGTCGCATCTCCCCAAGGCGCGGCGGATGCTCCCGGCGGTGGCGAAGAGCGTGAACGCACACGGTTACACCGCGACGGCCGGCATCGCCAAGGTGACCGTCATCGGCAGCGGGCTCAAGGGAACGCCCGGGCTCTACGCGAAGATCTTCCGCGCACTCGCGGATTCGGGCATCAACATTCAGATGATCGCGACGAGCGAGATCCACGTGACCTGCATCATCGATCGTCCGCGCGTCCGAGACGCCGTGCGCGCGCTGCACACCGCCTTCGAGCTGGAAAGGATTTGAGCCTCAGTGTCGGCATCGTCGGACTGCCAAACGCCGGTAAGTCGACGCTCTTCAACGCGATGACCCAGGCGGGCGCGGCAGTCGGCAACTATCCGTTCACCACCATCGAGCCGAACACCGGCGTCGTGCCCGTCCCCGATTCGCGTCTCGACCGTCTTGCCGCACTGTTCCAGCCGCCGAAGGTGATCCCGGCGACGGTGACATTCACGGACATCGCCGGTCTTGTGCGCGGCGCGAGTCGCGGCGAGGGGCTCGGCAACCGCTTTCTCGGCCATATTCGCGAGGCCGACGCGACGGCGCTCGTGGTGCGCGCATTCGAGGACCCTGACGTGACGCATGTCGAGGGTGGCGTCGACCCGGTGCGAGATATCGACGTTCTCGAGCTGGAGCTGCAGCTCGCCGACCTCGAGACCATCACGAAACGGCTCGAGCGCACGGAGAAATCCTCGCGGCTGCAGAAGGAGAAGGAGCCGGAGATGATCGCGCTGCTGCGTCGCGTGCAGGAGCATCTCGATCAGGGCAACCCAGTGCGCACCATGTCGCTCAACGCCGAGGAGCAGGGGATGCTGCGTGAGTTCTGGTTGCTCACCGGCAAGCCACTCATGGTTGTTGTGAACGTAGCCGAGTTCTGCAGCGCGGGAACCTGTGCCGCAGGCGATCATCGACCGCGCTTCACTCGCCGGCGGTGACGTGATCGCCGTGTCGGCGCGCATCGAGAACGACATCGCGGAGCTGGACCCCGCTGATCGTGCAGGATTTCTGCACGACCTCGGTCTGGAGGAACCGGGTCTGTTTCGCGTCGCCCGCAGTGCGTACCGACTGCTGCGGCTCATCACGTTCTTCACCGCAGGCGACACCGAGGTGCGCGCGTGGAATCTTCGCGAGGGCGAGACTGCGCTCGATGCTGCGGCGAGCATCCACACCGACATCGCGCGAGGGTTCATTCGCGCCGAGGTGACGGACGCGGAGGAGTTGCTCGACGCGGGGTCGTACGCGGTTTTGCGCGAGCGGGGGAAGCAGCGGCTGGAGGGACGTGACTACGTGATGCGTGATGGCGATGTCATCCACGTTCGGTTCAATGTGTGACGTTGTGGTCAAGGGCGCTTCAGCTGCGCTGTGGGAAGTTGTAGTCAAGGGGCGCACAAACTCAGATGTCTGACGTAGCGATCGACGCGACCGGAACGCGACTCGCGTTGCTCATCGACGAGCCCGCGCCGGGTGAGGACAACATGCGTCGCGACCTGGCGTTGCTTGACGCTTGCGCCCGTGGAGAGATCCCGGGTGCGGTGCGCCTGTACGGCTTCACGCCTGCGTGTCTGAGCCTCGGGCGAATGCAGTCCATGGACGACGTCGACTTCGAAGCCTGCGCGCGAGATGGCGTCGACGTGGTGCGCCGGCCGAGTGGCGGCAGGGCTGTACTGCACGACCAGGAGGTCACGTATTCCGTGGTATGCCGCTCCACGAATCCGGTTTTCGGCGGCCGGGTTCTCGAATCGTGTTCCCGGATCCACGATGCTGTCGCCGACGGTCTCACGGTGCTTGGAGTACTCACGACCCCGCGGGCGTTACCTGCCAACCTCCGACGCGATGCACGCGAGGGCGCGGCTGTCGCCGACTGCTTCGCGCGTCCCGCGGCACACGAACTCCTCGACGACCGGGGCCGCAAGCTGGTCGGGAGCGCACAGGCACGGCGTGCCGGAGCGCTGCTGCAGCACGGATCCGTGCTCCTCGAGTCCCCACGAGCGGCCGACTACCTTCGCGGCGGCGGCGCTCCGACGCTCGGTGGTGTCGGAGTGCGTGAGCTCCTCGGACGCGAGGTGAGCCGCGCGGAGCTTGTTACGGCGCTCGCCGCGGGATTCAGCGCCGCCCTTCAGAGGTTTGCCGACAGCGATCCTCCGGTGCCCCCTCGGGGACCACCTTCACCATCCCTGCGATAACCCCGGCCGGGGCGAGCACCCTCGTCGTGATCGCCAACGGGATCGCGTCGGCAACGGTGCTGTGACCGTCACCTGACGAGCGCTCCCACCGTTCGGTAATGGGCCGCGAGGCGGTCTCAGTGCCTGGCAACGGCTGAGCGGTGGCTCGCTACCGGGTGTCAAAAAGGGGTGCGTGCGGACACCGACGAAGTGCCGAGGCGCCGAAAGACACCGGACCCGCCCCGACTAGACTCCAGCTGGCGCGCGTGTCCAGGTACGGAAGATCGGGGTGGGCGCGATCGCGAGCATCCCGCCCTCATTGACCCTCGCCAACTGCCAGCCACCTTCATGGATCAGCCAGTGGTGGCGGTAGCAGAGCAGGACGAGGTTGTCGAGGTCAGTGCTCCCTCCCTGGCCCCAGTGCACCAGGTGGTGGGCGTTGGTGTACGCCACCGAGCGATCGCACTTCGGCCATTCACAGCCTCCGGAGCGGACCCGGAGCGCGGCGCGGGCAGCAACGCTGGGGAGGCGGAGCGCGCGGCCCACGTCGATGACCGCGGAGCCAGGGCCCAGCACGATGCGGCGGATGCGGGCATCGCATGCAAGGCGCTGCACAGTGGCGGCAGGGACGACGCCGGCATACTCGAGCACGCCACCCGGGGATCCTTCCAGTTCCCTGACCGTCTCCAATGAGGCGGTGAGCTGGAGATGGGTTCTCGTCCCACCGGTGCCGGGGACGACGCCGATGTCGAGGGCGTGGGATGCCATCTCGACAAGAGCGTCGGCGTAGCGCCGCTGAAGGGTGCGCGTGTCGCGGGCGCCTGTGGGTTTGGCGAACGGGAAGACAGCGGTCTTGAGGATGGCCGCGGCGACGGGGTCGAAGAAGCCGCGCACGGCCAGGAAGTTGCCCTCGCAATTGATGAACTCGCAGCGATTACGTTCGGCGCCGTCCACGTGTTCGCGGAGGACTGCGGCCGCGTCGTAGGCATGGCGAGCCTGGGTGCAATCCATGCTGAAGCGGCCGACTGAGTGCTCCCGCGCCATGTCCAGGAGCGGGCGCTCGTCGAAGCCGATCTCCGTGGCGGGCGCCGCGGGATCTGCGAGGTCGGATATGGGATCGGTACCAGCTGGATCAGTACCATCCACGCCCGTCGCGCTGGCCTCAGCACCGCTCGCGCCGGCTCCGTCATTTGGGCCTGTGACAAGGGGATTGGCGCTGAGCGCGCGGGCGACGCTGGCAAGGAGGGCGAAGTGACCGAACCCGATCTCCCCGGCATCGAGCGCGCTGACACTGCCCAGCAGGCGCCCGTATTGCTCCCCAGAAGTCACGGCCCGACCAGCCGCGATGCCCGACATGTGGCAGTTGTGCCGGATCCAGTCGATCGGGGAGGCCGAGCCCTGGACCTCGTACTCGTCGGTCGAAGCGAAGGTAGCGGCGCACGAGGCGAAGCCCAGCTCGAGGAGATCGATGCCATGCCGGAGCTGGATGAGGAGCTCGCCGAGCTGAGCCTGGGTCATCTCCCGACCGGTTGCGTGGACGAAGCCCTGGATCGCCCCCATGAGCGTGGCGAAGGGATCCTGTCCGGCACCCTCGGCATTACACATATTTGTAGTATACACGAACAGATGTTCGCAGCCAACCGAGAGCCGCCGAAGCGCAGCTATGCAAAAGGCTTGGGGGACGAGCCGTTAGCGCCTCACGACGAAGACGTACTCACGGCTCTCGTCGTCGACCGGCCTGCGATCAAAGTCCCCGTAGATCGCCTCGACCTCGAAGCCGGCAACATCGATCAGCCCCAGCCACTCGTTCCTGGTCGTCCACCAGAGCGAACTCGACGCGCCGCTGTCCAGCGTTATGTCGATCCGCCCATCGCCTACCGCATAACGCAGGGTGTGCGGGATCGGCGAGTCAAGACGGCGCCCGTCCAACCCCGACGCGACTGTGTGGTCAAACGCAAATGCGTTCCAGGCAAACCGGCCCCCAGGCTGTAAGGAGGCGGCGATCCGCTCGAAGGTTCGCCGCCGATCGCTCCAGGTCGGCAGATGGAGCAGCGCCCGAAACGGGCAATAGACGAGCGCAGCCGGCTCGATGAGCGAGAGCTCCCTCATGTCGCCGAGCCGCAGGTCGAGGTCCGCGCCAGCCACAGCCGCGCGCTCCTGGGCCTGGGCGAGCATAGCCGGCGACATGTCGATCCCGATAACGGTCCGCCCCGTAGCCCGCGCGACCGGAATCGCCACGCGACCATTGCCGACGGCCAGTTCCACGATCGGACCTCTGGCTTCAAGCGCGAGGGCAACGTAGAAAGGCACGTCCGCGGTCATGTGCGATGACCATTCCTCGTAGCAGGCGGCGTATTCCTCGTCCCAGGTCATCCGCCGATCCTAAGGCCGCCCAATGCCGGCGAGGAAACCCACCGCGGCGTCGGTACGCTAGCGCATTGAATACCCCTCCATGATGTGCTAGCGTTCGGGCCAGGCCACAAGATGTAGGGCTGCACCCCTTACGTTCTCGGCTCGTCAGGCAGCGGGCACCGGGCTCTCCCACCGCTCAGGCCATGGCTCCAAATCGTGGCCCCTCTCATCCGGAGGCCCGCTGCCTGCCTCAGGCCACATGCCGAGCAACTGTCATGCGGTTGCAGCAACCTCGGGTCGGCCCCGCACCCCCCTGATACGCTTCGAGGCTCATGGCGAAGAAGACCCGCAAGCAGAAGCAACGGGCAGCGACACGGCGCCCAGGCGCACCCGCCCCGGCCACGCCCGGCGCAGCGGCACGCCAGGCCGCGGCGCCGGCTTCTGCGGCCGCGCGTCCAGTCCAAACCCGGGTGCTCCCCGAAACGGTCCTCCCTCTTGCAAGCACAGGGCTCGAGATCGAGTCGGAGCCGATCGACGAGGAGGAACCGGCCGAGGCCACGGCCATGGTGACAACCGACACGTCCGCGCGCCGCCGCGTCCAGCGCGTCAACCCGGCTGCGCAGCCGCGGATCCCCCGCGGCCAGATGAGTGCTGCGGCAATGTTCATGCCGCTGGAGAGCGAGGACGCAGCGATCCCGTTCGACCGTGTCCCGTATGTGCCTCGCGACCTCCGGCGCGTGGCGATCATGGCGTCGCTCATGGTCGTCCTCATCCTCATTGCCGCGGTGGTGGTGACACGCATCAATCCGTGAGCACCGAGACACGCGCGTGAGAGTCATCCTCTACACAGGCAAGGGCGGCGTTGGGAAAACGACGGTGGCTGCAGCGACAGCGGTCAAGTGCGCGAAGTCTCGGCTACAAAACACTCGTCATCAGCACCGACGCTGCGCACAGCCTGGGTGACAGCATCGATCAGGAGATCGGTGACCAGCCCACCGAGCTTGCGCCGAATCTCTGGGGGCAGGAGGTCAACGCGCTCCACGAGCTCGAGGAGCACTGGGACCGCATCCACATCTACCTGACATCGCTCTTCGCGTCGCAGGGCGTCGATGACATCGTCGCCGAGGAGATGGCTTCGCCTCCGGGGATGGAGGAGGTCGCCAGCCTCATGTGGATCAAGAAGCACAAGCGCGAAGGCAAGTTCGACGTGCTCATCGTGGACTGCGCACCCACCGGTGAGACGCTGCAGCTGCTCGCGTTTCCCGACGTCGCCAAGTGGTACCTCGACCGCATCTTCCCGATCCACCGCATGATGAACAAGGTCGCGCGCCCGGTGATGCAGCCGTTCATCAACATCCCGTTGCCGAGTGACGAGATCTTCAGCAATGTCAAAGATCTCCTCATCGACCTCGAGGGCATGAAGAAGATTCTCGGCGACCCCAAGGTGTGCACGACGCGAATCGTCCTCAACCTCGAGAAGATGGTGGTGAAGGAGGCGCAGCGCGCGTTCACCTACCTGAGCCTTTACGACTATCTGACGGACCTCGTCGTGGTGAACCGGGTGCTCCCACCAGAGGTGACCGACAGCTACTTCGACTCGTGGCGCGAGGCGCAGCAACGGTATGCACTGATGGTGGACACAGCGTTCTCACCGATTCCGACGTTGGAGACCAAGCTCTTCGACCACGAGATCGTCGGTCTCAACTCGCTCGCGGAGATGGGCGAATCCATCTACGGTGATCGCGATCCTTCGCAGATCTTCTATCACTCCGTGCCGCAACGCATTCGCAAGGTTGGCAACACGTACGAGCTCCAGCTCCACCTACCGTTCGTCGGCAAGGAGGACGTGGACATCAAGCATCGCGAGGGCGAGCTCTTCGTCAGCGTCGGGCCGTACAAGCGAGAGATCTCACTGCCGCGCGTGCTCAACGGCAAGCGCGTCACGCGTGGACGCCTTGAGGAAGGGATGCTCTGCGTGACCTTTGCGGACCGCAAGCCATGACCACAGACGCCGTCTGGACACAGGCCACACGTCTTGTCGATGAGGCGTCGCGACTCCTCGGTAGTTCCTTCAGCGATCTCGTGCCACCCGATGCGCAGCGGCATCTGCTGATCGCTCAGCGTGAGCTGTTGCTCGCACTCGCGGCCATCATCGAGCACCACACGCAGCAGCCGGAAACCACCGAGCCGAAATCACGCGGCCGGAAACGAGCACGGAGCGGATCGGAGCGCTCGCGGCGGCCGTCGCGGGTCGAGCTCGAGTAGCCGGCGCCGGGTGATCACCCCCGGTACCTACCTGGCGATTGTTCTCTACACGCTGCCAGGTTTCTTGTTCGGGTCGATCATCCACGAGCTCTCACATGCTGCGATCGCGCTGCGTTGCGGCGACCCGACGCCGCGCCGCGATGGCCGCATGACGCTCGATCCGCGAAAGAACCTCGACCCGTTCGGCTGCTTGGCGCTGCTTCTGGTGGGAGTGGGCTGGGGAAGGCCGGTGCCGCTCGACCCGCTCTATCTGCGCGAAGGCAAGCAGCGTGCGTCCGTTGCGGCTGCGGGCCCGCTCGCACACCTCGTCGTCGCCGCAATCTTCGCAGGGGCATTGCGCGTTGAATTGGTCGGCTCGGGAGTCGACGCAGGGGGATTCGACATCCTTGCGCAGTTCACGCTGCAGGGCGTGATCCTGGGCGTGCTGCTCCAGGGGTTTCTCGTCAACATCGCGCTCTTCGTGTTCAATGCGCTGCCCATCCCGGGGCTGGACGGATACGCGGTGATTCGCAGCCTCGCGTTTGGCGCCACGCCGCGTGTGTTCCTGTACCTCGAGCAATACCGCTACGTGCTCTACGCAATCGCGGCATTGGCTGCGCTGCTCCCGCCGCCGCTCACGCACGGCAATGTCGATGTCGTCGACGCCATGACCGTCGGGACAGCAACACTCGTCTTCGACCATCTGATCGTCCCGGGTGTCCACCCGCTCTTCATCGGGCTGCCGAACGTGTTGCACCTTTTCTCATGACCTCGGTGACGATCGACGGTGTCGAATGGAAGGTCGAGGGTGCCCAGGTCGCAATCGTTGAGCGCGGCCGGGTTCTTCTTCAGTTCCGCCCCTGGCCGCCCGGCTGGGAACTGCCTGGCGGTCATTGCGAACCCGGCGAAGACCCGGCGGTGACAGCCGCACGCGAGACGGAGGAGGAGTCGGGCTACAAGGTGCGTATCGCCGGGATCGTCGGCGTGTATTCCTGGCGTGGGCTCCGCTCGGCCGGTGACGTGGTGTTCCTTGGAGAGGTCGTCGGCGGTGCTCCGCGGCGCAGCCTCGAAGCGTGGGCGCTGCGGATGGCGCCGCCGGACCGGCTGCCAAGAACGGTGTTTCCCTGGATTCGCGAGCGGGTGCGCGATGCGGTGGACGTTGCCGGCGGCGCCGCCCCGGTGCACCGCGTGCAGCCGGTGACGATCCGTCACGTGCTCGGCTTCGCGACCGCGTGGATGCACACGCCGATAGACAGGATGCTGGGACGCCGATGATCGCCGCACCGCGCCTCGTGGCGAGCCTGATGGTGGTGCGCCGGTGATCGCCGCGCTGCTCTTCGTCGCGAGCCTGAAGCGGGGACGCCGGTGATCGCCGCACTGCTCTTCGTGGCGAGCCTGATTCTCGTGGTCGTCGCATCCGAGCTCTTCACCAACGCGATCGAGTGGGCCGGCCACATCCTGAACCTCGGCTCCGGCGCGACCGGGAGCCTCCTTGCCGCACTCGGAACATCCCTGCCGGAGACGGTCGTGCCGATCGTCGCTCTGGCAACTCACTCCAAGGGCGCCAACCTCGTCGCCACCGGGGCTGTGCTCGGTTCGCCGTTCCTGCTGCTGACACTCGGCGCGGGCGCGACCGGAGTGGCCGTCGTGATCCGGGGCGGCGCTCGCAGACTCGTCGTCGACCCATCCCAGGCGCGCCGCGACCTCGGCGTGTTCCTCGGCGCGTTCACGGTTGCGGTGCTGTCGAGCCTCCTGCCGAGCGGCGCGCGGATCGCCGTCGGCGCGATCCTCCTCCTCGCGTATGCGGTGTACGTCGTTGCGACACTTCGCGGCAGCGGTTCGGCCGGCGAAAGCCCTGAGCCGCTGCACATCGTGCGGTGGCGCCGCGGTGAGCCGCACCCGGTGCTCGTCACGGTACAACTCGTCATCGCGATCGGCCTGCTGGTGCTCGGCTCGCAATTGTTCGTGTCGGCCCTCGACCGGACGGCGTCGGCCCTGGAGATCCCGATCCTCGTGCTCGCGCTTGTCATCGTCCCGATCGCGACCGAGCTCCCCGAAACGCTCAACAGCGTGCTCTGGGTTCGCACCGATGACGACGCCCTCGCCTTCGGCAACGTTGCCGGCTCCGCCACCTTTCAGTCGTGCGTGCTGGCAGCGATCGGCGTCGTCTTCACCACCTGGCAGCCCGGGTCGGCGGGATACATCAGCGCGACGCTGACCGTGCTCACCGCGGCGTACCTGCTTGTCCTGTTGTGGCGCGGCAAGGCGCATGGGGGCTTGCTGATGCTCGTGCTGATCCCCTGGCTGGTCTACGTCGTGGCGCAGGTCGCCACCGGGGGACACCTGGCCGTCTGAGGCGCGCAGAATCCTGCGCTCATGCATATCCACAGTTCGGACTCCGTGGACGAGTACGCGTCCGTGGTGCAGCCGTTTCTCGAGGAGGAGCCGAGCGCCCGGAACGTGTTGCTGACGATCATCGAAAGCGTGCGCATCGGCTCCGCGGCATACAGCGGTCCGCCGAGTTTCTGGTGGGTCAGCACCGACACGGGAGCTGTGGTCGGCGCGGCAAGCTGGACGCCGCCGTACGCGCTCCTGGTGTCGGATATGCCGCTCGAGGCTGCGCCGGGTATCGCCGAGGCAATGATTCAGCGCGCTGCCGGGGTAGGGATCTGGCCGCCCGGGATCAACGGGCCGGAGGTCGCAGCCGGCGCAGTCGCAGCGGCCTGGACCAGGGCGACCGGCGACGTCATCGAGCGCGAGCGCCCGATCCTGCTCAACGAGCTGAGCGCATTGGTGGACGTGCCGGTGCCACCGGGTTCACCGCGCCTTGCCACGGCGGACGACGTGCCGATTCTCGGTGCTTGGCTCCAGGCGTTCGGCACCGAGATCGACGTGATCGTCGGTGCGGACCCGGTCGCAACGGCGATGCGCACAGTCCGCGCGGGGCAGTTCCATCTCTGGATCGACGGCGGTGCTCCTGTGTGCGTCGTGGGTCATCGCGTTGCCGCTCGCGTGCTGCGCGTCGGCCCCGTCTACACACCGCCCGAACATCGCAACCGCGGGTACGGACGCCGGCTCACCTACGAGGTGACGGCCGAAGCCATGGCACGACCGGATGTCGACCGCGCCATGCTCTTCACCGATGCAGCCAATCCTGTCTCAAACTCGATATACCGGCAGGCCGGGTACGAACCCCGCGCACGTCACGTCGAGATCGAGTTCGTCGAGCGAACCGTCGCGCCGTAGCCCTAGAGTTGGCGCCATGAATCTCGAAGGCAAGGTTGCGGTCGTCACTGGAAGTGGACGCGGCATCGGCCGCGCCTATGCGCTTGCGCTGGCCCAGACGGGCTGCGCGCTGGTCGTCAACGACGTCGACGGCGACGTCGCGGAGGCGACCGCGGACGAGATCTCGAGCGCGGGCGGGAGGGTCGTCGCGGAAGTGTGTGCCGTCGGGAGCACCGAAGCGGCGGACCAGCTCGTCTCCGGTGCCGTCAAGGCGTTCGGGCACCTCGACATCATGTGCACCAACGCAGGCATCCTTCGGGACCGCGTCCTGTGGAACATGAGCGACGACGATTTCGATGTCGTGATCCAGACCCATCTCCGTGGGACCTTCACCTGCGCACGCGCTGCCGTCCGCCAGATGCGTGAACAGGGGACCGGTGGACGCATCGTGGTGGTGTCGTCGATCGCGGGTCAGCGCGGCAACTTCGGGCAGACGAATTACGCAGCCGCAAAAGCGGGCATCGCCGCCTACGCACGCACCTGGGCGATGGAATGCGCGAAGCACAACATCACCGTCAACGCGATCGTGCCCAACGCCATCACGCGGATGATCTCGACGATTCCGGGGATGGCGTCGCTCGTCGAGGCTGCCGAGAAAGGCGAGCCGCTGCCGGCGACGGTGCGCAAGCAGATGGGCATGGGACTCCCCGAGGACGTGGCGCCGCTGCTGGTGTTTCTCAGCTCCGATGAGGCAGCGGGTGTGACCGGGCAGTGCATCGGTCTCGGCGGCGACAAGCTGTCACTGTGGTCCCACCCCAAGGAGATCTCAGTGGCGTTCCGCGATGGCGGCTGGACCGCCGATGCCATCGCCGAGGTCTGGTCCACGTCGGTCGGCGCCGAACCCGAGAGCTACGGCATCCAGTTCCTTGGCGGGACGAGCTGAGCTGACTTTTAGGACGGTGAGGGCGAGGGGTTAGGCGGCTGGCTCAGCGAGTCCGGCGGGGCGGGCAGTGAGTCCGGCGGGGTTGGCGGTGAGTCAGCCGGGTTGGGTGGCGGGTTCGACGGCCGGTTGAGCGGGTCCGGCGGGTTGGTGAGCAGCTCGGGTGGCTGCGTGAGCGGGTCTGGCGGATCGGTGGTCGCGACTACGGCAGGCCCGCCGCCGATGACGAGCGCTGCGAGGTTGTAGAGCAGCGCAACGAGCAGGATCACCTCCGCCAGAAGGAGTCCCGTTCCGGGGTTGACGTTGAAGAGCGAGGACGGATCGATCCCGGGGACGCTCGATCCCTCCGACGACGAAATCTTGGACAGCAGCACATCCCGGACGTGGAAGTGATCGAGGACGAGGAGCACTCCGGCACCGGCCGCGAAGATCGCGGTGACCAGCGCCCGGCTCCGGGCGGCGAGTGCGCCAAAGGCTCCGGCCGTGGCGAAGATCAGTCCGAGAATGACCGTGAGGAGCGCGAGAAAGGCGAGCAGCTGCGGGCCGATATTCGCCGATGAGGTGTCAGCCCCGGCCGCATTGTTCTGATTGCACGCGGCCGGCACGGTACCGATCACCGGGTCCTTGCCAAAGGCGAGTTGCCAGCCGTTGTACGTGAGGATGTTCACGCCGTTGAGCGCGTTGATGCAGTTGATCACCTGGGCGCCCTCGGCCGCCGAGACCCCCTGTGACGCATCGATCGACCCCAGCGCCGACTTGGTGGTCGCCGTGTTGCATGACACACCGGTGAAGGCCAGGAAGAACGTGAGGATGACCAGCAGGAAGAGGAACGGGCTGACCCGGCGGGCCCCCGGCTCGCCGGCGATCGCGGCAGCGCTCACAACGACACGAACTCGGGACATCTCAGCCGACACGGTCGCCCGGGGCACAGGGATGATCCGGGCGGAGCAGGACCACACGGTCGGAGCCCTCCTGGTAGACGCCGAGGACGAGCACCTCGCTGCGCACCGGTCCGACCTGCCGCGCCGGCAGGTTCACGACCGCCACGACGCTGCTCCCCGTGAGCTCGTCCGGGGTATAGAGATCGGTGAGCCGCGCCGAGGATCGCATCGTCCCCAGCGGGCCGAAGTCGATGACCATGCGGTATGCGGGGCGCCGGGCCTCTGGGAACGTCTCGCACTGCACCACGGTTCCCACGCGGATGTCGACGGCGAAGAACTGCGCCGCATCGATCTCCGCCGACGCGGCCGGCTCTCCACTCACGCGTCGCAGTGTATCGGCACACCTATACTCGCCCGCGATACCTGACCCCGTTCGGAGGGAACGTCATCGCGGGCTTGCGCCGCCTCGCAGCAGTCTCGACGGCAGTGCTGTTGCTCAGCGCGTGCGGGTCGGCGAGCGTGCCGTCGCTCAACGCCCTGTCGTTGCTGAAGACGTCCAAGCGTGTTGTCGACGGTGCCTCATCGTTCCATTTCGTGCTCACGAGCGCCGACGTGACGGGGTCGGGCGCGGAGCTCACCGGTGGCAGCGGCGACATGAAGCGGCCGGACAGCATGTCCGGGCAGCTCCAGGTGTCGATCTACGGTCTGGCGTTGAACGTGCCGGTCGTCTCCGTTGGTGGCGTGTTCTCGGTGAAGCTGCCGACCGGCAGCGGATTCACGACGGCAAACCCGCTCGATTACGGATTCGCCGATCCCGCCACACTCATCAACCCCACCACCGGCCTGTCGTCGCTCCTGCTCAAATGCCAGTCCCCGCAGGTCGAAAGTGACGATCGATACAACGGCGAGGCGCTCCACGAGATCGGGTGCACGCTGCCCGGGAAGGCCGTGGCTGCAGTGCTGACGAGCGCCGATCCGTCCAAGACCGTCGCGGCGACCTTCGGCATCGATACCGGCACCAATCAACTCCGGCGCGTCGTGCTCACCGGTCCGTTCGTGAGCGCCTCCAACACCAATACCTCCTACACGCTCGTTCTTACCAACTATGGCGAGAACGTGTCAGTGACGCCGCCGCCCGCCAGCGGGTGAACACGCGCCGGCGCTGGATCCTCGCCATCGCTGCGGCGTCGGTGCTCGTCGCGGCGATGGACACGTACGTGGTTGTCCTGGCGCTCCCGGCGATCATGGCGCAGGTTGGCATCGGCATCGACCAGCTGCAGGCGGCGACCCCGATCGTCAGCGGCTTCCTGCTCGGCTACGTCGTGGTCATGCCGTTGCTCGGACGGCTGTCGGATCTCTACGGCAGGCGCCCACTCCTGCTCCTCTGCCTCGCGGTCTTCGCGGGAGGGTCGCTCGTGACCGCGTCCGCCACCGACCTCGGCTCGGTGGTCACGGGCCGTGCCCTGCAGGGTCTCGGCGGTGGCGGGCTGGTGCCCGTGACGCTCGCACTCGTCGCCGACCTCTGGCCACCCGAGCGGCGGAGCCTGCCCCTCGGCATCATCGGCGGCGTGCAGGAGCTGGGAAGCGTGCTCGGCCCGGTCTACGGCGGGTTGATCCTCACCGTCGCAACCTGGCAGACGATCTTCTGGCTGAACCTTCCGATCGCGGCCGTGCTCGCACTCGCGCTCGTGTTCGCCAATGGTCGATCGCCGATAGCAGCTCGGGTTCCGCAGCGGCGATTCGACCGCGTTTCCATCGCGCTGGCCGCGCTTGCCCTGGCGGCCGGGTGTCTCTCGATCGCCGCGCCGAGTGCGCTGGTCGACAACGACACGACCGGCCTGGCATACAGCGCACTGGGCGGGCTCGTCTGGCTCACCCCGATCGCGCTGGCGGCCGCCGGTGCCGCGGTCGCCCTGATCCTCTGGGAGCTCCGCGGTCACGACGCAACCAGGGCGCTGATCCCCGTCAGGCGCCTTCCAGATGTGGCAGGGGTGGTGGACTGGCCCGGCGCCGCGCTCCTCGCCATCACGCTCGCGACGGTCATCGTCAGCTTCTCCTCACAGGATCCGTCGACCGGCGCGATCTCGCCGGCGGCGATCTGGTTGCTGCCGCTCGGCGCCCTGTCAGCGGCGGGCTTCGTGCTCAGGGAGCGGCGCGCGCGCCATCCGCTCATCGCTGCCGCCGAGTTGCGCGAGCGCGGCGCCTACGGCGCACTGCTCACGAACCTCGCAGTCGGGGCTGCGCTGATGGCCGCACTCCTCGACATCCCGGTGCTCGCGCGTGCGACGGTGGACCCCAACTCTCAGTTCGGAGCCGCGCTGGTGCTCCTTCGCCTGCTGATCGCCGTGCCGATCGGAGCGGTGGCCGGCGGCTGGCTCTCCCAGCGCCTGGGCAACCGGGTCGTGGCAGGAGCGGGGATGGCGCTCACGGCGGTCGCCTTCCTGGCGATGACGCGCTGGACCGCCACGACGCTCGGCGATCCGTTCGGACCGGGATGGCTGCATCCGAGCGACCCGGTGCTGTTCGCATGCGGCCTCGGCTTCGGCCTCGCGATCGCACCGGTGAACGCCTCGATGCTGGCGACGGTCCGTGAGCAGATGCACGGGCTGGCATCGGCGCTGGTGGTCGTGGCGCGCATGATCGGGATGCTCGTGGGCATCTCCATCCTCACCGCCGTGAGCCTGCACATCTTCTACACCTCGTCCGCGGCGTACCCGTCCCCGGCGGTGCTCTGCCCCCAGGCGCCGCTCAACTGCCCGGCCTATGAGCAGGACGTGACCACCGCGATCGTCAACGAGCTCCGCGCCGTGTTCCTCGGGGCTGCGATCAGCGCAGGGCTGGCGGCGGTCCTCGCCGCCGGGCTCCTTCGTGGCCGGACCCGGCGACTGGTGCCTGCAACTCCATGAGCGCGACGGTCCGCGAGGTCATCCCCGAGTCGCCGGAACTCGAGGATCTGCTCGAGGCGATCGCTGCCGCCGCCGAAAGTCTGGACGTCGAGGTGTACCTCGTTGGCGGGTTCGTGCGCGACCGGCTGCTCGGTGGCGCCCAGGGCAAGGACATCGACCTGGTCACCGTCGGCGTCGACCCGATGCCGCTGCTCGCGGCCGTGGCCAGACGCTTCGGCTGGCACCCGCCCGAGCGTTTCGAGCGTTTCGGAACCGCGCAGATTCGCGGCGGCGCCTACATCGTCGAGGGGGTTCGCGCCCGCGCCGAGCGCTACGACCCCGAGTCGCGCAATCCCGACGTCCGGCCGGGCACGCTCCTCGAGGACGTGGAGCGGCGCGATTTCACGGTGAACGCGCTCTGCCAGACCCTCGACGGCGAGGTGCTCGACCTCACCGGCCAGGGTCTCGCCGACCTGCTCGCCGGGGTGCTCCGGACCCCGCTCGATCCCGCCGAGACCTTCGCCGAAGATCCGTTGCGCATGTACCGTGCAGCTCGATTCGTCGCCCGGCTCGGATTCGCCCTCGCGCCGGGAACGATCGAGGCGATGCGCGCCCAGGCGCCCAGGACGTCGATCCTCTCCGTCGAGCGTGTGAGCGACGAGATCCGCCGCATGCTCGTCGCTCCGTACCCGAGCGCCGGCATCGCGGTGCTCAGAGACGCCGGGCTGCTCGAGCAGGTCCTCCCCGAGCTCGTCGCGGGGATCGGCGTCGAGCAGGGCGGATATCACACCTACGACGTCTACGGGCACACGCTCGCGACGGTCGACTTCGCGCAGCCCGACCTGGTGACGCGCACCGCGGCGCTTCTCCACGACATCGCCAAGCCCCCGACCCACGTGGTTGCTCCGGATGGGAAGCACACCTTCTACGACCATCCCCAGATCGGCGCCGACATGGCCCGGACGATCCTGGCCCGCTGGCGATACAGCAACGACGAGATCAGCAATGTGAGCCTTCTCGTCCGTCTTCACCTCCGACCGATCCAGTACGACCGGCAGTCCTTCAGCGACGCAGCGGTTCGCCGGCTGATCCGGGATGCCGGGCCGCTGCGCGACCGGATGCTCGACCTCGCGCGAGCCGACACCCGGGCATCTGCGTATCCCACGCTCGAGGAGCTCGACGAGCTCGGCGAGCGAATGGCCAGGCTCGACGCCGGTGGTGCTGTTTCGGCAATGGCCGACCCCCTGAGCGGCGACGACCTCATGGCGATGGCCGGCCGTGGTCCGGGACCCTGGGTGGGGCTTGCGAAGGCGGCGATCCGCGAGGCCGTCATCGAGGGCACGATTCCTCCCGGCGACCGTGCACGCGCTCGCGAATGGATCGAGGCGCACACTGAGTTGCTGAGCGACGACTGAACGCACACCCGTGCGGTGCTGTGGCATCGACAGTCCCGATCGGCGGCGGCGGCAACAAAGTAGAATGCGCGGTCCGAGATGTTGAGCAAGATTCGTAGTGCCAAACGCCTTTTCGTCGACCTGCCGCGCATGCTGCGGCTCGCGTACTGCCTCATGTTCGACGCACGCGTCCCCGCGTACATGAAGTTCGCGTTCGGCGGTGGACTGGCGCTCATCGCGCTGCCGGTCATCGATCTTCCGGAGTCGCTGCCGGTCGTCGGTGAGCTCGATGTCCTCGCCCTCAGCCTGCTCGCGACGCGCGCGTTCATCGCCGCGTGTCCACGGCACATCGTGGCCGAGCAGGAGGAATTGATCACCCAGCGGCGCAGCCGCTTCGACGACGACGTCCGCAACGGAGAGCGCATCGCCCTGATGATCTACCGGCGCCTGCGTCCAGAAGAGCAGGAGGCGCTCTCGTGAAAGTACTGTTTCTGAAAGAAGTGGCAGGAACTGCCAAGGTCGGTGACGTGCGCGAGGTGTCCCCGGGCTACGCGCGCAACTTCCTGTTTCCGCAGCACCTGGCGGTGATCGCGGACCAGAACACCGTCGACCAGATTCGTCGCCGCGAGGAGGCCACGCGCCGCCGCGTCGAGAAGGCGCTCATCGACGCGAAGGAGACCGCGCAGCGGCTGCGCAAGCTCACCGTCACCGTCTATGCGAAGGCGGGCGAGGCAGGGCGTCTCTTCGGCACCGTGACGACCGCCGACGTCGCGAAGCAGCTGAAGCGCGAGGCCGGGATCGACATCGACAAGCGGAAGATCGAGATCGACCCGCCGATCCGTTCACTCGGCCCACACGAAGCCACCATCGAGCTCCACCCGGAGGTCACGGAGACACTGAAGGTCGTCGTCGCCGCGCAATGACGTCTTTCCCGCAGACCGAGCTCGTGGGTCGCGGAGCTCCGGCGGGAGCGGGACCAGCCCGTGTGCCACCGCACGACAACGACGCCGAGCAGTCGGTGCTCGGCAGCATCCTCATCGACCGCGAAGCGCTCGCAATCGTCCGCGACGTGCTGGTCCCCGAGGATTTCTATGCGGAGCGTCACGCGGTCCTGTATCGGGCAGCGCTGGCGCTTGACGATCGCGGCGAGGCGATCGACACGGTCACGCTGCGCGACCAGCTCGAGCGCGGCCCCGGGATCGGCAGAGCCGGCGGCACGGACTACATCGCCGAGCTCACGCTCGTGGTGCCGAGCTCCGCGAGCGTCAAGCACTACGCGGACATCGTCATCGGGCATGCGCTCCGCCGCCGGCTCATCGACGCCGGCGGAAGGGTGACCCGGCTCGGGTTCGACAACACCACTCCCGTCACCGACGCGATCGACCTCGCCGAGCAGGAGGTCTTCAAGATCGGCCAGGAGAGCCGTGGCTCGGAGATGCGCAACATCGCCCCGGTGGTGCGCGAGTGGTGGGATGCGCTCGAGCACCGCATCGAGAACAAGCAGCTGGTCACCGGCGTGCCCACCAACTTCTCGAAGCTCGACATGCTCACCCAGGGCCTGCAGCCGGGCGAGCTCGTCATCCTTGCGGCCCGCCCGGCAGTCGGCAAGACGTCCTTCGCGCTGAACATCGCCCGCAACGCCGCGGTGCTCGCGCAGCGGCCGGTCGTGGTGTTCTCGCTCGAGATGTCGCGCCAGTCGCTCGTCCAGCGGCTCATCTGCAGTGAGGCGCACGTCGACTCATACATGCTTCGCAGCGGGCAGGCCGACGCCATGGCGTTCCAGAAGATCGCCAAGGCGATGGACACGCTCACCCACGCCGATCTCTGGATCGACGACTCTCCCGGCCTTGCCATCAACACGCTTCGTGCTCGCGCGCGGCGGATGAAGTCGCAGCACAAGATCGAGTTGATCGTCATCGACTACCTCCAGCTCATGCAGGGCGGCAGGCGCGATTCGCGAGTCCAGGAGGTCTCGGACATCTCGTCGGGCCTGAAGGCGATCGCCAAAGAGCTCAACGTCCCCGTGCTGGCCCTCTCCCAGCTGTCGCGCGCGGCGGAGCAACGCGAGAACAAGCGACCCCAGCTCAGCGACCTTCGCGACAGCGGTTCGATCGAACAGGACGCCGACGTCGTGCTCTTCCTCTACCGCGAGGGGATGCACAACCGCGACATCGACCGGGGCAAGACCGAGCTGATCGTCGCCAAGAACCGCAACGGTCCGGTCGCCGACCTCGATCTCGTCTTCATCGCCGAGCAGACGGCGTTCCGCGAGCCGTATCTCGCGGCAAGTGACGGGCCGACCGCGTAACCCGTCGCGCGGAGCAGTCGGGCTGTCACGGTCCGGCCAACGACAAGAAGTCGACAGGTCAACCCTGCTTCAATGGGGGCGATGCGACAAGCCCTCCAAACCGCCCGCAGCGTGATCGGATCCCCCTGGATCCGGGTCAGCGGAACGGTCGTGGGCCTGGTCATTCTCGCGCGCACGATCAACCTGCCCCAGGCCGTCGCCAGCCTCGCTCACGCCGATCCCCTCTGGATCGCCGCCGCGCTTGGGCTGACCATGCTGGCGGTGGCTGCAAGCGTCGTGGAATGGGGTGTCCTGCTCCGCACCGCCAATGCGCCCGCCGGCGCCGGCCCCGGCTCGCTGCTCAGCTGGCGCCGCCTCAGCTCCTCGTATCTCCAGAGCCTGTTCTTCACGCAGATGCTGCCCGCGGGTGTTGGCGGCGACGCGATGCGCACCGTCGAGATGGGTCGTCAGATCGGCCACGGCCGCGTGCTTGCCTCTCTTGCCGGCAGCCGCCTCGCGGGCATGCTCGGCATGACCTGCTGGGGGATCGCCGCCGCCATCCTGCTGCGCGCGCTGCTGGGTACCTGGGTCGTCCTCGTGATCGCGGGGCTCGCGATGGCCGTCGTGGTCATCTGGCTTGCCGCGCTCAGCGCCGACCGCCTCGTTCCGCATCGCCTCCTCGCCCGCCTGTCCGGCGCGATGAGCCGTGGCGTGCGCTCCTTCAGCGATGCCTTCTCGGGGTACCGCCAGCATCCCCACGCCGTCGCACAGTCGCTCCTGGTCGGCGCCGCCGGATGGGGATTCAACCTGCTCGCGCTCAGCGTCGCCGCCCGCGCGATCGGGGTCGACCTCAGCTGGACAGTGCTGGCCGTGTGCGTTCCGATCACCCTCCTGGTCGCCCTGGCGCCCTTCAGCATCAACGGCCTCGGGCTCCGCGAGGGTGTTCTCGTGGCCCTGCTGTCGCGCACCGGGGTCTCCATCGCCCATGCGGGAGCGATCTCGGTCCTGATCGATCTTCAGATGATTCCCTTCGCGGTGCTCGGAGCGGTCCTGTGGTCGCGCCACCGGCGCAGCAATCGCACTCCGGCGGAGCTCGCGATCGAGGTTGCGGCGGTCGAGGAAGCCGCCCTCGCTGAATTGACGCCTGGTGCGCCTAGACTTCAGCGGCGTGACCCGTCAGTTCAGCGACTTCCTGGCGCACCATGCGGCGCGGATCGCCGACTTGTGGGCGAGGCAGATATCACCGGCTGACACCGACCAGGCGCCTGACCGCGCTCGGGGACCTCGCCAGTTCGTCAATGCCGTCCTGGTCGCACTGACCGCGGACGACTTCCGGCCGCTGATCGCCTACCACCATCTCGACGCGGGCACGGGGATCGAGCGCCGCCTCGAGCGGGCACTCGCCAACCTCACCGCGCTGCGCCAGGTGACCGCCGAGGCCGTTCGCGAGGAGCGTCTCGACGCCGAGGAGACCCTGGCGCTGGCGACGACGACCGCGGATGACGTCGAGGCGGTTGGACAGCGCCTCGCCGCGTCGTGCGTCTCCACGCTCGAGCACCGTCTGACGAGCGCGACGTCCGAGTCGTCGGCCCGGGGCACGTCGCTCTCGATCACCATGCACGAGCTGCGCCGGCCCTTGACCATCCTCAACAGCTACGGCCAGCTGCTCAGCGCGGGGATGCTCGGCGCCCTCCCTGAGACAGCGATGGTGGCGATCGAAGGGATCACCGCGAGCACCGAGATGATGGTCCGGATGGTCAACGCGCTCGCCGAGCTCGCCCGCCTCGAGGATCCCGACGACCACCTCGCGCTGGAGCTCATGGACGCCGAGGACGTGGTCGCGGAGGCGATCGAGCACGTTGCCATGGAGGCGAAGCTGCGCGAGTCAACGATCACCAGCGAGTGCGAGCACGGGCTCGCCATGAAGGGCGACCGGCGCCGGCTCATCCTGGCGCTCACCAACCTGCTCGGCAACGCCGTCAAGCACGGCCCGATGGGATCGCCGATCGAGGTGATCGCGGCGCGCGAGGGTGGGTCGGTGCGCTTCACGGTCCGCGACCACGGCGCCGGCTTCCCGGTGGCGGATACGGGGCACCTGTTCGACAAGTACTTCCGGTCGGTCGCCGAGCGGCAGCGGAAGGTGCCGGGGAGCGGACTCGGCCTCTACATCGTGCGGACCGTCGCCGAGCGGCACGGCGGGACGGTGGCTGCTCGGAGCGTCCCCGGCAGCGGGGCGGAATTCGACATGACGATCCCACTGCATCTCGAGGAGGCGACCACATGAGCACCGGGGCGACCAGGACCGAGCGCGACTCCATGGGCGAGTTCGAGGTGCCGGCAGATGCGTACTACGGCGCCAACACGATGCGCGCCAAGGTCAACTTCCCGATCAGCGACCTTCGCCTGCCTCGCGGGTTCATCCGCGCCATCGGGCTGATCAAGCAGCAGTCGGCGCTGGTCAACCGGGAGCTGGGGTTGCTCGATGAGCCCCTTGCCGGCGCGATCATCCGCGCCGCCCAGGACGTTGTCGACGGCGTGCTCGATGACGAGTTCATCGTCGACGTCTTCCAGACCGGCAGTGGCACCTCGACGAACATGAATGCCAACGAGGTGATCGCCAACCGGGCGATCGAACTCCTGGGCGGCGTGCGCGGATCCCGCTCGCCGGTGCATCCGAACGACCACGTGAACCTCGGCCAGTCGAGCAACGACGTGATCCCGACCGCGATCCAGGTGGCCGCCGCGGTCTCGATCAGCGAGGACACGATCACCGGCCTGCGCGTGCTCGAGTACTCCTTGCGTCAGAAGTCCGAGGAGCTGTGGGCGGTGATCAAGACCGGCCGAACCCATCTCCAGGATGCGACCCCGATCAGGCTCGGTCAGGAGTTCCTCGGCTATGCCGGCCAGACCGAACGAGCCCGACTCCGCTGTGAGGAGGCAGTGGCCACGCTGGCCGAGCTGCCGCTCGGGGGCACGGCCGTTGGGACAGGCGTCGGAACTGATCCGGCGTTCCCGCCGAAGGTGATCGCACTGCTTGCCGCCGACCTCGGTATTCCATTCCGCGAGACCGAGAACCACTTCAGCGGCCAGTCGACTCTGGATGCGGTCGTGGCAGCGAGTGGCGCGCTGCGCGGCGTTGCGGTCTCGCTCTACAAGATCGCAAACGACATCCGGCTCCTCGGCTTCGGGCCGCGCGCGGGCATCGCGGAGATCGCGATCCCGGTGGTGCAGCCCGGCTCGTCGATCATGCCTGGCAAGGTGAACCCGGTGATCTGCGAGTCGGTGACCATGGTGGCCGCGCAGGTGATCGGGAATGACGCCACGGTCGCGTTCTGCGGAGCGGCCGGGTCGCTCCTCGAGCTCAACGTGATGATGCCGGTCGCCGCGTTCAACCTCCTCCAGTCGTCGGCATTGCTGGCAGCTTCGGCACGCAACCTGGCGACTCAGTGCATCGACGGGATCACCGCAACGGAGAACGGGCCGGCGATGGTCGAGCGCGGGCTCATGCTCTGCACCGCGCTCGCCCCGGTCATCGGGTACGACGCCGCCGCGGCGATCGCGAAGGAGGCGTTCAACACCGGGCGCACCGTCCGCGAGGTTGCCCGGGAGCGCAGCGGTCTCGACGAGGCCGAGTTGACCCGCCTGCTCGACGCCGAGGCGATGACCCATCCCGGCCGCGGCGCCGGTCCGGCCGGCGGCTGAGCGTGCCCACCCTCGCCGTCGTGGGGGCAGGCGCGATGGGCGGCCAGATCGCGTACCAGGCGGCGCTCCACGGGTATGACACCCGGCTCATCAGCAGGAGCGAGGACCGGCTCCGCTCGGCCAGCGCCGCCTCGGCGGCGCTGCTCCGCCGCCGTGTCGAGAAGGGCACCCTCGAGGGCGATGCCTGCGAGGCGGCGCTGGCACGCGTGGCGCTGGGCTCGGATTTCCATGCTGTCGCCGGCGCGGAGGTGATCATCGAGTCGGTGGCCGAGGACCGCGACGTCAAATGCGAGGTGTACGGGCAGATCTGCCCGCACGCGGATGCTACCGCCATCATTGGCACGAACTCGTCGACGCTGCCCTCCTCACTCCTCGAGAGTGCGGTGACGCACCCCGAGCGGTTTCTCAACATCCACTTCTTCAACCCCGCCCTGCTGATGGCGCTCGTCGAGGTGGTTCCCGGAGCGCACACCGCCGATGACGCCGTCGTGCGCGCCATGGACTTCGCGCGCGCAATCGGCAAGACGCCCGTTCGGCTCGCACGCGAGGAGTACGGCTTCATCGCCAATCGCGTCCTCTTCATCGCCATCCAGGAGGCGATGCGCCTTGTGCAGGGCGGCTACATCTCCGTCGAGGACTGCGACCTCGCGGTCCGCAACGCGCTGGGATGGCCGATGGGACCGTTCGCGCTCTCCGACCTCGTCGGGTTGGACGTCGTCGAGGCGATCCTCGATGAGGGCTTGCGCCAGACCGGTGACCCGCGGTGGGAGCCGGTTCCAATCCTGCGCGAGCTCGTCGCGAGCGGCCGTCTGGGAAAGAAGACCGGCGGGGGTTTTACGACAGCACAGCCGTGAGTGGAGCCTGGGCAGGTTCCCCGTGACGCCGGCCGCCGCCGACCGCGTTGGCGAGCACGACCACGAGAGCGCTGACCACCAGCATCGCGATCAGGATCGCGACGCAGTACACGGTGACACTCGTGTAGCCGCCGTGCACCGGGTCGAGAAACGGGTACGGGTACTTGTTGACGATGGCGCCGCGAATGAGCGTGTACACGATCCACACCAGCGGAAAGCTCAGCCAGAGCATGCCTTGACGCAGGCGCAGTCGCTCGGCGGGCGGGCTGATCAACCAGTCGGCAAGCATCACCAGCGGCATGAGCTCGTGCACCACCGAGTTGACCCAAGGGATCGCGGTGTCCACGTCGGTGTTGGACAGCAGCAGCGTGAACACGATCCCCGTGATGCTCATGTACACGACGGCGCCGCCGCGAACCAGGTCGAGCGTTGGCGTTGCCGTGCGGTCGCGGGTTGCGGCGCCGGCGATCAGCACACCGGTCGCGATGAGGTTGCTGTCGATCGTGAAATAGCTGAAGTAGTTGACGGGGTTGAGCGTGCCCTGGCCGGAGAGGCTGATCAGCTGCACGACGATCGCCACCACCGTCAATCCGGCGAAGAAGAGCCGGAAGGCAGCGACGGCCGAGGCTCGGTTCACGCGCGAAGACTACGCCGCAACGCTTCAGCGCAGGCCGAGTGCCTCGAGCACGTCTGCGACCCCGCCATCCTCCGGGGCGGCGCAGACGGCGTCCGCGACGGCGAGCACCTCGGGGCGCGACGACGCGACGGCCACGGCGTATCCGGCGCCGGCCAGCAGCTCGATGTCGTTCGGCGCGTCGCCGACGGCAACGGCCTCGGCGAGTGACAACCCGAGGCGCCGGCACACGATCTCGCATGCGGTCGCCTTGCTGACCTCGGGATCGAGGATCTCGACGAACTCAGGGTTCGACCGGGTGATCCGAGCGCTCCCGGCGAGCTCTCGTGCCAGCAGGGCGGTTGCGCGATCCACCTCGGCTGGATCCTCGATGACGCACGCGGCCTTGGTGGTGCCGCGCTCGAGCAGTGGATCAAGATCCGGAACAATGCGGAAGTGCACCCCGCTGATGTGGGAGTACAGGCGTGCCTCGGGGCGGTCGCGCTCGCAGAGCAACTGATCGTCCTGGTACGCCTGGAAGTGCCAGTCCTGCTCGCGAGCGATGTGCAGCGCGCGGCGAGCGGGGCCTGCGCGGAGCGGCTGCTCGAAGATGGTGCGAGCCTGCGAGCCGTCGGGCGGTGGCATCTCGCGGACCATCGCGCCCTGGTAGCAGATCAGCGGCTCGACCACTCCCAGCTCCTCCGCCCAGAACAGCGCGGAGCGGTACATGCGGCCGGTGGCGACGATGACCGGCATGCGCGCCGCTACCGCTCGCACCGCATCGCGCACGCGGGGCAGCAGCTCCTGGCGATAGTCGATCGTCGTGCCGTCGAGATCGAGGACCACGACCCGCGGCACGAAGGTCGCAGCGGGTGGCCACGCGTCGCGGATGTCTGCGAGCGGAGTCATCCGCATCCGAGCGCGCTGACGCGGGTGGAGAGGCATCAAGACGATCTTACGCAGGCGTGATTGCGCCAATACGGGGTATATTGACAACTGTCTTGCGTTCGTCTTCTCGCGCGCGGTTTGGTAGACCGCTCGCCGCAAGGCCTCGTCCCGCTGCTCCGGCGTCGGTAGATGAGGTCTTGAGTGCCATCATCCCCGAACCGGTCAGCTTCAGCGAGCTCTCCTTGAGCGTCGCCATGCAAAACACGGTTGCCGAGCTTGGCTACACCATGGCCACGCCGATCCAGACGGGATCACTGCCTTTCGCCCTGGCGGGGCGCGACGTCATCGGCCAGGCGCAGACCGGGAGCGGCAAGACCGCCGCATTCGGCATTCCGATCATCGAGCGCCTCGATCCGCGCGACGGACCGGTGCAGGCGCTCGTGCTCTGCCCCACGCGCGAGCTGGCGGTCCAGGTGCACGAGGAGCTGGTGCGACTCGGCAAGCGTCATGAATTGCGCAGCGTCGCCATCTACGGCGGCGATTCCATCGGCCGTCAGATGGAGGAGCTGCGTCAGGGCGCGCACATCGTGGTTGCGACTCCGGGCCGGCTCGGCGATCACATCCAGCGACGCTCGCTCACCCTCGCCAACGTTCGCGTCTGCGTGCTCGACGAAGCCGACCGCATGCTCGACATGGGCTTCGCGCCGGATGTCGAGCGGATCCTCCGTCAATGCCCCGCCCAGCGTCAGACGCTGCTCTTCAGCGCCACCATGCCCGAGTGGGTGCGCAGGCTCGCGCTGCGCCACATGCACGATCCGGAGACCGTGGAGATCAGCACCCGCCCGGAGATTCCCGCCGAGGTCCGGCAGCTGTACGTGCAGACGACCTGGGCGGACAAGACCGACGCGATGGCGCAGATCCTCGACCAGCCCGATGTCGTCATGGCGCTGATCTTCGTCGAGACCAAGCGAACCGCAGACGTCCTCCAGGCGCAACTCGGCGGACGCGGATACCAGGTCGGGCTGCTCCACGGTGACCTCACGCAACGCGAGCGGGATCGCGCCATGCAGCAGTTCCGCGCATCGCACGTCAAGTACCTGATCGCGACCAACGTGGCCGCTCGCGGGCTCGACATCGACGACATCTCGCACGTGATCAACTACGACGTGCCGCTCACTCCGGACGAGTATCTGCATCGGGTCGGCAGGACGGGAAGAGCCGGCCGCGCGGGTGTTGCGGTCACCCTGATCACTCCCAGTGAGATCCTCAAGCTTCGCGACGTCGAGAAGCACGCGCGCACGCACATCGAGCGCGCGACGCTCGACGAGGATTTCCCCGCCGTCGTGGTCAGCGCTCAGGCCTGAAGCCCGCGCGGACAGACGATGCTGCCGGCAATCCACGACACGGGAACTGGCGAAGCGGTGCTGTTCCTCCACGCATTCACGATGGATGCGTCGCAATGGGACCACCAGGTCGCTGCCCTGTCCGGTGACATGCGCTGCGTGCGCGTTGACCTCTGGGGTTGTGGTGATTCGCCACCGCCTCCTCAGGGTGATCCGTCGCTCTCGAGCTTCGCCGAAGCCGTTGTCAGGGTCCTCGACTCGCTCGATATCGACCGCTGCGCCGTTGTCGGACTCTCGATGGGCGGGTACCTCGCCTTCGCCTTGTGGCGGCTGGCGCCAGAGCGGATTCGCGCACTGGCGTTCTGCAACACGCGCGCCGCTGCGGACACTCCAGTCGCGCGCGACGACCGCCTCGCGATGGCAGACGTGGTGGAACGCGAGCAGTCGGTCGAATCGATCATCGAGCCGATGGTCGCCCGCCTGCTCAGCACCGATGCTCAGGCGGAGGCGCACATCGTCGACCCGGTGCGCGGCCGCATCCGGCGCTGCACGCCCGCGGGGATCGCGTTTGCGCAGCGAGCGATCGCGGCACGGCCCGACAGCACTGCACTGCTCGGTTCCATCAACATCCCGACGCTGGTGATCGCCGGGACTCAGGATGCGATCGTCGGGCCTGCCGAGGTTCGCGCCATAGCTGACGGTATCTCCGGGGCCAGGTACGCCGAGCTCGACTGCGGACATCTCAGCAACCTCGAGCTCCCTCGCGCGGTGAACGAGGAGCTCGCGGCATTTCTCACACCCGCGACAATGGCGTCATGAGCCAGCTGCCGAAGGACCTGCTCGAGATCCTCGCCTGTCCTCGTTGCCGGGGGCCGCTTGTTGTCGAGCCGTCGTCGCTCCGCTGCGACGCATGCATGCTGCGCTACCGCGTGGACAACGGCATTCCGGTGATGCTGATCGACGAAGCCGAGCACATCGAAGCCGGCTCGCCGCCCGTCAGCTAGGCGAGGTCAGACGCCCGCGCCGACCGCCTCGGTTGCTACCGAAGCTGGCGCTGCGCAGAAACCTTCGTAGTCGATTGGTTCGGTGATCGTGGGGTTCTCGCCGCACACCGGGCACTGCGGATCGCGCGGGACGCGGAACTCGCGGAATTTCATCGCGAGCGCGTCGATGTGGAGCAGACGTCCGGTGAGCAGGTCGCCCGCCCCGGTGATCAGCTTGATCACCTCGGTTGCCTGCAGGACACCGACGATTCCGGGGAGCACGCCGAGCACGCCTGCCTCGGCACACGACGGTGCCTCCTCGGGCGGTGGTGGCGAAGGATACCGGCAGCGGTAGCACGGGGACTGGAACGGAACCACCGTGGTGACCTGCCCCTCGAACCGGAAGATTCCGCCGTCGACCATCGGCTTTTTGGCAAAGATGGCCACATCGTTGGCGAGGTAGCGGGTCGGGAAGTTGTCGCAGCCGTTCACGATGATGTCGTACTGGTCGAAGATCTCACGCGCGTTCGCGCCGCTCAGCACGACGTTGTGCTCGACGACTCGAACGTCGCTGTTCAGCGCGGTGAGCGCGATCTTTGCGGAAGCGGTCTTGAGCATCCCGATCCGGTCCTCGCTATGGAGGATCTGACGCTGCAGGTTGCTCCGATCGACGGTGTCGAAGTCGACGAATCCGATCGTGCCGACGCCGGCGGCCGCGAGATACA
The DNA here is from genome assembly GCA_963791435.1 of Candidatus Dormiibacterota bacterium. GTDB lineage: Bacteria > Chloroflexota > Dormibacteria > Aeolococcales > Aeolococcaceae > Palsa-851. The sequence goes on along the minus strand of CAWBSL010000001.1, from coordinate 1,215,891 downwards.
GAGCGGCCGGACTGCCGAGCCCGCCTGCCCCGATGAGCAGCACCCTGGCATCGAGCAGCTTGGCCTGGCCTTCAGCTCCGATCTCGGGGATCAGCAGATGGCGGCTGTAGCGCTGCTGCTGCTGCGCGGTGAGGACCCGCGGCACGATGAAATCGAATCCGGCCTGCTTCCATGCGCCGTAGCCACCGGCCATCGACTGGACGTCGGTATAGCCGAGCTCCTGCAACGCACGAGCGGCGAGCAGCGAGCGGATGCCGGCGGCGCAGTACAGGGTGATCGGCGTGTCGTGTTTCGGGACGGAGTCCTCGATGCGGGTCTCGATGAAACCCTTGCTGAGATGCATCGCACCGGGGATGTATCCCTCGTCGTACTCGTTGCGCTCGCGAACGTCGATGAGCGTGCGTGACCCTGCAGCGGCGCGCACCTGCTGGGGGGAAACCTCGGGGACGGTGCGCCGTGCCTCGTCGAGGAGGTCGCGGGACGACTTGGCCATGGAGCCAGTCTACCCAAAAGCCGTCGAAACCTGACCTAGCGGGTCTGGATTCGGTTCAGGACTTGGGCGGACGGCCCACCGGGCGGCGTCCGTTGACCCCGCGCGGTGTCGTTGTCGAGGTGGCGATCGGACGCGTCCGGGGCCTGCCGACCGGGCGCTTCGCCGCCGCCGGCGCGCCTGCCGACTTGCGAGGCCGTCCGACCGGACGCTTCGCGGGTGCCGGAGCGGCCGCCGACTTGCGAGGCCTTCCGACCGCGCGCTTGGCCGGTGCTGCGACGGTCGCGGCCTTCCGAGGCCTGCCAACCGGTCGCTTGCCGGCGCCCGCGGGCGCGGCGGCGGCCTTGGCCGGCCTGCCGGCGCGTTTGGCGGGAGCGCTCGACGCCACCGGTGCGGCCGCGGCCGGAGCCATGGCCGCGAGGATCGTGCGCTCGGTCTCCTCGAGCCGCGCCGCGAGGGCCACGACACGACGATGGGCGGCTCGGGTCGCCGCCAGGGCGTCCGCAAGGGAAGCCGGCGTGCCTGCTCGTTTCTGCTTTTTTCCAGCCATGATCGGAGCGACCCTACCATAGACTGCGACGGTGCATCCGACGCGTACGGCGCGCCCACTCGCCGATCTCCTGGTTGCCTGCGGGATCGAGGCGGCGCTGCGCCCCGAGCAACAGGGTCTGGAGATCCGCGCCATCGCCTCCGATTCGCGGCTCGTCTCGCCCGGCGCCCTCTTCGTCGCCATCCCCGGGCTCCGCGCTGACGGGCACGGATTCGTGGCCGATGCTGTGCGTCGTGGCGCCGTGGCAGTGGTCGCCGAGCGGCTGCCCGGCGACCCGCTTGAACCCCTGATCCCGCTGATCCTCGTCAAGGACGCGCGCGTGGCGCTCTCCGATCTCGCCGACGCCTTCAACGACCATCCCAGCCGGGTACTCTGCGTCGCCGGGATCACCGGGACCGACGGTAAGACCACGACGGCGACCCTCCTCTGGCACGCGTGGCGAGCGGCAGGGATCGCCGCCGCGTCGATCACGACCGTGGATCGCCGCATCCGGGATGCGATCGCCTCCAACCCGTCGCGGCAGACGACACCCGAGGCGCCCGAGCTCCAGGCCGAGCTGGCGCAGATTCGCGACGCCGGTTGCACACATGTGGCGCTCGAGACGTCGTCGCACGCGCTCGAGTTGCACCGGGCCGACAGTGTGGCGTTCCGAGCCGCCGTGTTCACGAGGATCACCACGGAGCATCTCGAGTTGCACGGCAGTCGAGACCGATACCTCGCCGCCAAGGCGCGCCTGCTCGAGCGCGTGTCGCCGCGACCCGACGGCATCGCCGTCCTCGATGCCGGTGACGAATTCGGCTATCCGGTGCTGGCGAAGATTCCGGTCGCCAGGCGGATCACCTACACGGACATCGTCGGCATCGCTGCGGACCTCCGCGCTGACCGTATCGTCGCCGAACCGGGAGCGCTGCACTTCACGGCGCGGACGCCGTGGGGCGAGGCCGAGCTCACGCTGCGCCTGTCGGGAAGCTTCAACGCACGCAACGCGCTTGCCGCGCTGGCCGGGGCGTGTGCGACCGGCGCTGACTTCGGGGCTGCCGTCTCGGGTCTGGAAGCCGCGGAGCCGGTCACCGGCCGGATGGAGTTGATCGACCTCGGCCAGCCGTTCGCGGTGGTCGTCGACTACGCACACACCACCGATGCGCTGGAAACCGTGCTCCACGAGCTCCGCCGGACGACGGCTGGGAGGCTCTGGGCCGTCTTCGGGTCGGCCGGCGAACGTGACGTCGAGAAGCGGGCGGCGATGGGAGCGGTGGCAGCGCGGCTCGCGGATGTCAGCGTCATCACCGACGAGGATCCGCGTGGCGAGGACCGCGCGCTGATCCTCGGGCAGATCGCCGCGGGAGCGGTGTCGGCGGGCGGAGATCGGGGCACGAATCTCTTCGTCATTCCCGACCGTGTGGAGGCAATCGGATTCGCTGTGGCGAACGCGGCTCCGGGAGACACCGTACTGTGCGCCGGCAAGGGTCACGAGAAGACGCTCGAAACCGCGGACGGCGAGATCTCGTGGAACGAGCGAGCCGTGGCGATCGCGGCGATCCAGGCCCGGCTCTAGCCGATCGGATGCCGGCTCGGGGTGCCCGGTCGCCGCGGATAAGCGTCGGGTGTAGGCGCAATCTTGCGAACCCGTAGGACGCCTGCCGTCGGCGCCTCCGGAGCCTCACCGCCGCACGCCGACGCAGCGGCTGCGCACGTCGCGAGCGCTGACGGCGCGTCGCTGACCAGGGCGCAGAGTGCACCCCCGGTGCGGAGCAGCGGCAGCGCCAGCTCGCAGAGGACCGATGGCGGGGCCGTCGCTCGCGAGATCGCCAGGTCGAACGTCTCGCGCATGCCGCCGCGACGGCCGGCATCTTCTGCACGCTCTGCCACCACGTGGACGGACGTGAGGCCAAGCAGCCCCGCGACGTGGATGAGGAAGCCGCTCTTGCGCCGGTCCGCATCGAGGAGCGTCATCGCGAGATCCGGGCGGAGGATGGCGATGACGATCCCGGGCACACCGCCGCCCGATCCGATGTCGATGACCCGGGCTCCCGTGTCCGGGGCGGCCACATCGAGCAGTTCCTCCGCCTCCTCGATGTTCCGCGACCACATCTGTCCGCGTGAAATCGAGGTGAGGTTGAGCCGGGACGACCAGCGATGCAGCTCGTCGAGATACGCCTCGAGAGTCGCGTTCCTGTCGCCGGGCTGGTGCGGCTGCATGGCGCCGAGCCTACCGCTCGCCTGCCGGCATGGCGGGTCGGTGACGGTGGCTCGATTGGCTCCCCGACTTGCCTTCGCCGTGCGATCATGCAATGGAGCGATGGAGACGAACGAGCAAACGTCCGACCGGTGCCCCATGTGCAAGGGTGAGATGCTCTCGGTGCTGTACTACGGCGCCGACGGCGAATCGGTTGGCGGGCACCGTATCTGCCCTGGTTGCGGCCCGCGCTCCGTCGTGGAGATCGGAGTGCCGGACGAGATCCGCCGCCGGCTCCTGGAGCGCAAAGCCTCCTGATTTCGCCGGGCGCACGCGAGTTGCGTCCGATCGGGCCGTCCTCCTTGGATGTTCCGGCTGCGGTCGTGTGACGTCCGCGTGACGGCCAGTCACGGCGCGATGACATCGGGAAGCCGCGCCAGCACCCGATGGGAGACTGGCCGGGATGCGTCACCCCCGGTTTTCGTTCGCCCATCACCGTCTCGTTCGCGCGCTTCCGTTCGCGCTGCTTCTTTCCCTGATCGCAGTGCCGGCGGCTGCGAGCCCCTCACCTGGGGTGAGTGCGGCGCAGCAGGCAGCGGCTGCGGCCGCTAAGGACGCGAACAACGCGAAGGACGCTGCCAACAACGCTGACACCGCCCTGGCGCTGGCGCGTGCTGCGCTCGCGGCCGCGAACACGCACCTCGCGCAGATCAACACGCAGATCACCGCGTTGCACGTCACGATCGCCGCCGATACCGCGACGCTCAACACCGTGAACGCGCAACTCGACGCGGATCGGGGTCACCTCGCCGCGTACCTTCGCCAGTCATACGAAAACGGCGGAAGCGAGGCGCTGCTCGCGTACATCATCTCCGCAAACACGATCGCTGCGGCAATCCAGCGAGACGTGCAGGTGAACGAGATCTCGTCCGCGAGCATGCAGCTGGTCGATCGCATCGGGGCCGAGGAGCAGAAGGCGAGCAGCACGCTCGCACAGCACACGGCCGACCTCGCGCAGCTCGCCGCCGAAGAGGAACAGGCGCGGACGGAGCAGGCGATCATCAAGGTGCAGGCCCAGAACCTTCTCGTCGCGGACATCGCCGCGCACCGGCAGGTTTCTCAGGCACAGAAGGCACTCGCGGCAGCGGTTGCGGCACTCGCAGCGGCGCGAGCACGCGACGTGATCTATCCGCCGGTGCCCGGTCCGCTCTTCACGGTCGACACCAACCTGACGATCCCGAGCGGCGAGACCGCCGCGAGCCTCAATCAGTTTCTCGCCGGGTCTGCGCTCGCGGGTCTTGGCGCCAGCTTCATGCAGGCGGAGACGACATACCACGTGAGTGCGCGGTACTTCGTGGCTCACGCGATTCTCGAATCCGGCTGGGGCACGAGCGCAATAGCGCAGTACAAGTACAACCTCTTCGGCTTCGGTGCCGACGACGCAAACCCGTACGCCGATGCGATGACGTTCACGAGTTTCAACGCGTGCATCCAGTACGTCGCGCAGTTCATCGAGGTGAATTACCTGACACCTGGCGGCAAGTTCTTCCACGGGCCGACGTTGCGCGGGATGAACGTTGACTACGCGAGCGACCCCAACTGGGCCGAGAAGATCGCGAGCATCGCGGACACGATCCCTCCAGTCACGATCGTCCCCTGACGCTCAGGATCAGGATGGGGACGGGGACATCGGCGCTCTCACCTTCTGTGCAGCGTCCACGAAACCGGCGGCGAACATGAGCAGTGCGCCGAAGACTGCAGCCACGGCGCCGCCGAGGAACACGTAGAAGCCCGAAAAGAGGAGAAAGGGCTCGCCATACACCAGGCCGTCCTGTTTCCACGTTCCGGGGAGCTTGAGTGCCAACCCGAGCGACAGCAGCGATGCCGCCAGAGCGATGAAGCCCGTGGCCTGGCGGCGAAATCCCACGAGATGACATGCGGCGACACCGCCCAGGATGACGACGGTGCCGAGCACGAACCACGCGTCGGAACCACCGACGATGTTCATGGTGACCGTGCTCGCAACCTCGTTGCCGGTCAGCAAACCGTCGCCCCAATTCCCTCCGGTGTACGGCAGGAATGTGGCCACACCCATGACGACCGCAGCCGCGACTCCAACAACGGCGCCGAAGGCGCCAACCCACCGCGACACAGTGCGCATGTCGCTATCGTCGCCATCCGACGCACTCGATGATCGGCAGTCACAGCCCTGTGGCAGGACCCGCTCGAGCACAACGCGAATCCGCCGCCCGTGTGGGCTAGGCTCGCGCTATGCAGCATCCGATCGGCGAGCACGCGTTGCTCGCCGACTCGCGGACGGCAGCGCTCATCGACCCCGACGGCAACGTCGCCTGGCTCTGCTGGCCGCGGATCGATTCGAGCCCACTGCTCTTCTCGATCCTTGATGTCGAGCGCGGCGGCACGTTTGCGGTGCGACCTGCGCGCAGCGATGCAGTGGTGATATCGCGCCGATACCTGCCGCGCTCGCTCGTCCTCGAGACCACCTGGCAAGTCGGAGCCGCGCGGCTCATCGTTGAGGACGCGCTCGACCTCGGCGAAGGCCCGCTGTTGATCCGCCGGCTTCGCGCCGAGGGAGACGATGTCCATGTGGCGGTCACGGTCACCGCGCCGGGCTGGCCCGGCGCGCCCGGCTCACTGCGCATCTTCGGCGATGTGCTCGAGCTTGAGGGTGGCGCCGGCGTCGCCATCCATGCTCCGGCGGATTGGGAACCGGACGGCGTCGGCGGCCGGTGCGGCTTCCGCGCGCGGCCCGGAATGCCGTCGACCGTGACGCTGACCACCGCAGGGATTGCCGTGCGCGCGCCGTCGATCGCGGCGACGCTCGCTTCGTGGCACGAAGACGTCCCAGCGTTTAACGACATATCCGAGCAGCCGAACCTCGACGGGCTCCTGGCGACCACGGCGGCCGTGCTCCTCGGCCTGCGGCGCCGCGATGGCGGCATCGTCGCCGCCCCAACCACGTCACTGCCGCAGTGGCCACGCTCCGGGCGCACGTGGGACTACCGGTACTGCTGGCTGCGCGACTCGTCCCTCGCGGCACTGGCGATGCTGCGCCTCGGTCTCGTGGATTCCGCACGCTCGCTCGGAGCTTTCATCGGCAGCGTGGTGATCGAGTCGGGACCGGTGCCACTCGTGCGCATCGACGGCAGCGCGCCCCCTGACGAGTTCGAAATCGCCGAGCTCGCCGGATACGGCGGCGCGCGGCCGGTCCGGATCGGCAATGGCGCGGCGGCGCAGGCGCAGCTCGACGTTCCCGGCGAGGTGATCGAGCTCGCCACGTCGCTCGCCCGGATCGCCGCGTTGCCGGACGAGCTCGCGGCCGCCGTGCCGATCCTCGCCGGGTGGCTCGTGGAACACTGGGCGGAGCCTGACAACGGGATCTGGGAGATCCGCGGGGCGCCGCGGCGCTACACGCATTCCCTGGTGACTGCCCTGAGCGGTCTGATGGGCGCCGCATCGCTCGTGGATCGCCGCATCGTCTCGGGTGACGCAGTCGCGTGGCGCCGGGCCGCCGCCGCGGCGACGGCTGCGATCGGCGCCACCGGTGGTGCGATGGAGATCCACCTCGATGGCGGTGGGGCGGACGCCGCCCTGGCCCAGCTGGCGCTGCTCGGCGGCCTCGAGGGCTTCAACTCACGGATAGCACCAACGCTCGACCTGATCGCGGAACGGCTCGGCCGCGGCGGCCTCGTCGATCGCCATCAGCCGCAGGCGGACACGCGCTCCGATCCCTGCGCGCCGTTCGTCTTTCCCACCTTCTGGCTGGCAGGTGCCCTCGCAGCCGTCGGGCGAGATGGCTCCCAGTACCTCGGTGCGGCCGTGTCGACCAGGGGACCGCTCGATCTTTTCGGTGAGGTCGCGGACCCGATCGACCACACACCGCTCGGCAACTATCCCCAGGTCCAGAGCCACGCCTCGTTCGTCCTCGCGGTCGTCGCCCCGGAGCGCAGCTCCTAGATCACGCGCAGGACGATGGTTCGGCGGCGACGAGCGGTATGTGGACGCCGACCGCGATGCCGCCCGGAACGACCGCGACGCACTCGATATCGGTGCGGAGCGGGGTGAGCTCGGGGGCGATCGCAAAGAGGCGATCCAGGGAGAGCGCCGAGTTCGATCTGCGCGACGATCCCGGAACCGGCAAACCCGGGAAGACCCAGCATGCCGATGTCAACCTCCGGGACCTGCGCGGCGATCACGGGGCCATTCGGTCCCGGCTTCAGGGTGAGGCTGATGTGCGCCACCGCCGTCGGTGTGAAGGGGCCGGCAGAGATCTGCGCCGACACGACCACGAGCCCGTTGCGCACGCGCACCTGGAGGTTCCGGTATTCGTTGGGGTGCGGATTGTTGGCAAGGGCGAGCACCGTCAGGTCCTCCTCGCTGAGCACGACGACCCCGTGCGGGGACACGAGGAGCTCTTGCGCCATCTCCTTGCCGAGCGCGATGGCGATCGCCGTCTCGGTTGCCCCGTGCGACGGGCCTGCCGGCGGCGCCCCGAGCACCGGCGCAGCCAGGGCACGATCGGCGACGAACACCGAGCCACCGACGAGGACGAGGAGCACGAGCAGGCCGAGGCAGCAGCCGCGGACGAAGCCGCGCTGATCCGAATGGGTCACGCCCCTATGTTCTCCCGCCGGCCTCCGTGGCGTGCGCCGAAGGCAACGGCGCGAGGACAAGCCGGGTCCTCGCGTGACGACGCACCTCCTGGGCCGTCCAGTACAGCGGGAACTGACGGTTGGTCTTCCAGCGACGCGAGAGGTCGCGGTAGTGGCGGGATCCTGGCTGGCCGGACTGTCCGGGCAGGTGGATGCCGCCGCTCGCCTCCCACTTGCCCACGTCCATGACCTGACGCCAGGACGGGGCGGAAAGCCGGGTCTCGAAGGGCTGCCCCGGCACCATGGACGTGGCGAGCACAGTGTCGGTGTTGCCGCCGACCCTGATCGACGGGGCGTTGAAGAACCACGCCAGGCCGCGACGGCGGCCGAACGCGTGGATGAGCTCGAGCCGGTGCACCCGTCCCCACCTCCAGCGGCGGGAATTGCGCCCGAAGCGTCCGCGGAGGTCGGTCATCGCGTCGTCCAGCGACTTCGCCACCACCTCGGCCCAGGTTGTGAGCCCCTCGAAGAGTTCGTCGTCGCCGAGCTCCCAGCGCTCGATCAGGAGCGGGGTGAGCCTGCCCACGATGTTGCCCGGATACTGGAAGACGGGATGGGTGAGGTCGACACCGGCGAGGATGCGCCACGCGTTGCCGCAGACGGGGCTCAGCGAGTGCTCGGCGAGCCGGGCCATGAACGCCTCGTAGATCGTCGGCTCGACGCGATGCGGGTCCATGACCGCATCCCAGGAGGCGAGCCGATGGCGGGCGGCTTCGGCGGCTGGGTGCTCGCAGCGCATGGCGCCGAGCAGGCGGACCACCTGGCGAGCGGGTGGGCAGACGAGATCCATCTGGGCACGGGCCATGTACGCGAGATCGACAACGCGTTCGCCGAGCAGCTCGCCGATCCGGAGCGCGCGATATCCCGACATGTAGTCGGTGCCGATGTAGAACGGGAAGTTCTCTCCGACAATGCGGTTGTTCGCGGTGATGATGTGGTGCTCGGGGGGGTCGTAGAGCTGCGGCACCTCGTCGATCGTCAGGTACCGCGTCCACACCGCATCGCCCGTCCAGCCCTGCACCGGAAGCCCGCTCGGCTTCGACTTGCGGACCGGGACGCGCCCGCACAGGAGATAGCCGATATGGCCGTCGACATCCGCGTACACAACGTTCTGCGACGGCGCGTCGAACGGTGCGAAGGCCTCCTTGAAGCTCTTCCAGTCGCCCGCGCGCTGGAGGCGAAGGAGTCCCTCGGCGGCGCCGCCCGGCTGCAGCGCCGTCCACTGCAGCGCGAGCCCCCGCCAGATCGCGCGCTCGGGATCCTCGATCCGTTCGACGATCGGGCCGTGGCGGGTGACCACCACCTCCTCGAGCACGTCCGAGGAGCCCTTGACGTGGATGATCTCGCGCAACCGTCGTGTGGGCTCGAATCCCCGCTCCGTCCTGAAACGGTCGCCGGCAGGGGAGTTCGAACTCCTCGATCACCAGGTCCTGGCAATCCGCGAAGGAGTTGGTGAATCCCCAGGCGACGCGCTTGTTGTGACCGATGATCACGAACGGCATGCCTGGCATGGTCACGCCCGTCGAACTCGAAGTCCTCACCGGCGCGGACGTGGGCCGCGTACCAGATCGACGGCATCCCCGGGACCAGATGCGGGTCGTTGCAGAGAATCGGGCGTCCGGTTGCGGTGCGATCGCCGGACACCACCCACGCGTTGCTCATGCCGCCCGCGGTCGGGATCCAGCGCGCGGCTTCGCGGAACATCGACAGGAGATGCGACCGCGTGTCGCTCCCACCTGCAGCCTTGAGAGTCCTTGCGAGGATGGTCGGATTGGCCTCCGGATAGACGATATCGAGGCGGGCCGCGTGCTCGGGACCGATCGCGCGAAGCAGTTCGAGCCGCTGCAATTCCGTGTCCCAGTTCATGCTCAGTCCGAGCGCAAGCAGCTTGAGCGACGCGAGGCTGTGCATCGGCTCCCACGGCTCGGGCGTCACGCCGAGGAGACGGTACTCGAGCGGGAGCGCGCGGCCCGACTGGGCGATGGTGTTCACTCCGGCCGCGTACGCCTTGAGCATCCGTCGCGCCTCGGGAGCGAGGCGTAGCTCCTCGTCGCGTGCGACCCGGTTGAGCCCGACGCGGCGGATGAAACGATCGATGTTGACCCCGTCGGTCCCGATCAACTCGCTGATCCGACCGGTCGCGACCCGGCGCGAAACCTCCATCTGCCACAGCCGGTCCTGGGCGTGGACGACCCCCACGGCAAAGGCCGCGTCCTCCATGGAGGTTGCGTTGACGTGGGGCACACCCCACCGATCGCGCCCGACCGTGACCTCGGCGGCGATGCCGGAAACCCCGAGCCGCCCCCGTACGCGGGGCAGGGACACGCCGAAGGTGCGATGGCGCGCGACCAGCAGAGCGGCGCAGAGGACGACCACAACGGCCGCCACGACGATGAGGGCAATGATCATTTGAAGCGGTCTGGGAACGTACTACACTCGCGAGCCCATGGCCTTGCGAACTCCGCTGTACGACCGGCATGTGGCGGCCGGCGCGCGCATGGTCGAGTTCGGCGGCTACGACATGCCGCTCCAGTATTCGACGATCCGCGACGAGCACATCGCGGTCCGCACCCGGTGCGGGCTGTTCGACCTCTCGCACATGGGCGAGGTGCGATTCACGGGCGACGGAGCGCTGGACGTCGTGCAGCGACTGGTCACCAACGACGTGGCCCGCCTCGAGGTGGGAGGCGCCCTCTACGGCGTGATGTGCCACGAATCGGGTGGCATCGTCGATGACGTGGTGGTATACCGCGAGGCGGACGGCTACATGGTGGTGATCAATGCCGCGTGCCGGTCCAAGGACGTGGCATGGATGGGCGATCACAGTGCCGGGAGCGACTTCGTGGACGTCAGCGATTCCGTCGCCCTCCTTGCGGTGCAGGGCCCGCGAGCCGTGGCGCTGGTCACCGGCATGTGCCCCGACCCAGTTGCCGACCTGCGCCCGTTCCACGCGACTGACAGCCAGGTGGCCGGGGTCCCCGCTTCAGTCTCCCGCACCGGCTACACCGGCGAGGACGGCTTCGAACTCTATGTGGCTGCTGCTGACGCCCCTCGGCTGTGGGACGCGCTGCTCGCGGCCGGCGGCGAGGTCGACCTGATCCCGTGCGGCCTCGGCGCTCGGGACACGCTCCGGCTGGAGGCCGGCCTGCGCCTCTACGGGCAGGACATGGACGACGCGACCGATCCGTACAGCTGCTCCCTCGGCTGGACGGTCAAGCTGCAGAAGGGTCCGTTCATCGGGAGCGAAGCACTGGCGCGCCTCGATCCATCACACCCCCCGCGGCGTTTCGTCGGGATCACCCTCGAGGGCCGTGCGATCGCTCGTCACGGGCAGCGCGTGCTCGTCGACGGCGAGACGGCCGGCGAGGTCACCAGCGGGACCTACAGCTTCACGCTCGACCACTCGATCGCCACCGCATCATTGGACGGAGACGTTCCGGCGGACGCCCCGCTTTCCGTCGACATCAGAGGCACCGTCGCCGCGGCAACGGTGGTGCCGCTGCCCTTTTACCGCCGCCCCAAGGGAGCCTGAACGTGGCCGACCTCTCCAACTACCGGTTCACCGCCAGTCACGAGTGGGTCCACGTCGAGGGCTCCAACGCGAAAATCGGCATCTCCGATCACGCTCAGGCTCAGCTCGGCGACGTGATCTTCCTCGAGCTTCCCTCCGTGGGGACGGAGATCAAAGCAGGCGCGAAGTTCGGGGCCATCGAGTCAGTGAAGGCCGCGTCGGACCTGTACGCGCCCGTCAGTGGCGTCGTTGCCGAGGTCAATGCTGCGCTGACCGAGCGGCCGGAGCTCGTCAACTCGGATCCGTACGGCGAGGGCTGGATGCTCCGGCTCGAGAGCGCCGCCGACGACGGCGGTGACCTGCTCGACGAAGCCGGCTACACGAAGCTGGTCGGGGACTGACCTAGACTTTCTGCCCCTGGGGTCAGCTAGCTCAGCTGGTTAGAGCGCGCGGTTCACATCCGCGAGGTCGAGGGTTCGAGTCCCCCGCTGACCACCATTCGCCATCAAAGGCGTCCTCAATCGTGATGGTGATGTCCTGCCGCGTGCGGCGAGCGCCGCTTGATCTCGCCAAGGGCCGTCAGACCCGCTCGGAGCCCTGCGAGCTGCTCCGGCGTGATCATCGCGGCGAGCTCCGCGTCGATCGATTCGACTGCTCCCCGGGTTACCTCCGCGGCTCCCCGACCTCGCACGGTCAGGCTGATGCTCATCCGCCGGCGATCGTCCGGGTCGACTTCCCTGGTCAGGTAACCGCGCAGCACAAGAATGTCGATGAGCTGGCTTGCGGCCTGTTTGCTCACCCTGAGGCCGTTGATCATGTCGGCTGCGGAGGCGTTGAAACGTGCCATGCCGCCCAGGACGAACGGCCCGTTGCGCGGCAGATCGTCGAATCCAGCGGCGGCCAGGTCTGCGCTGACGGCCTGACCGTAGCTGCCGCGCGCCCAGCGAAGCAGGGCAGGGAGGGTGACCTCCTCGTCGATTTCCGGGGTTTCAAGCGGTCGATCTGGCACGCCGCGGAGCATACCTGGCTCAGCAGGTTTCGTCAAGATGCTTGACAGTCCAGAACCAGGACCATCATTGCGCCTCGGGACGCGATTCGGGCTGAAAGCGTCCCAGGTCCCGGGACGGCCGCTCGTCACCAGACGAAGGGGATCAACCGTTTCGTGCGCGCGCTGTAGGCCTGATACCCGGGGAGCTCGCGGCGCAGCAGTGCTTCCTCCGCCGCGACGCGCCGGTGATACGCAAGGCCCAGCAGGCCGCCGACGACTTCAACAACCGGGAAGCTCCGCGACGTTAGTGCAAATCCTGTCCAGATCAAGAGCGAGCCCGCATACCCGGGATGACGCACCCATCGATAGGGACCACTGCCCACGAGCTGCTGCGCGCCCTTGACGCGAAGTGTCCGTGTGTACGAGTCGCCAAGCGTGCGCATCGACCACGCGCGCAACCCGAGCCCCGCCATCTCGAGACTGAGCCCGAATGGTGCTGCGGCACGCGGGAGTTGCGGCTGGCGGAGCATGCGCACAGCTGGTGCCACGACCGCGGCGGTCGCATACGCAGCAACGATCATTCGAGTCGAACCGCGGTCATCGCGCGAGGCGGTGAGGCTGCTGGCGGCGCCACGGCGACGGGTCGACGCCTCGAGGAGAAAGAATCCGGCCACACCGGCATAGCCGGCCACGAACCACCCGATGCCATCGCTGCGGTTCGGTGCCTCAGGCGAATCGCTCACGCGCGAGAGCGTGACACCTGGCTGGTACCCTCCGCCATATGAGTGACGACCGTCCCGTACTGCTCTTCGGTGAGTCCTATCACCACCCCAACATCCTGTACCGCACCGGGTTTCTCGTCCCCGATCCCGTGGTGGTCGTCGACCGCGGCGGTTCGGACACCGTGCTCTGGGCCAGTGCGCTCGAGGAGGGGCGGGCTCGCAAGGAAGCGTCGGTCGGCGAGGTTCGCAGCGTCGTCGAGCTGGACATCGCCCCGCCCCGCGCCGGCGGCAACGAGTACGACGGCTGGGCGGCGCTCGTGGACGCGGTGTGCCGTCAGCACGGGCTGAACGCGATTGACGTGGACGCCGATTTCCCCACCGTGCTGGCCGATCACCTCCGCCACAACGACGTCGACGTCCGGCCGCGAAATGACATCTATCAGGAGCGGCGCCGGATCAAGAATCCTCAGGAGATCGAGTGGATCACCGCCACGGAGAACGCCGGCATGGCAGCGCTCCAGAAGGCGATCGACGTCATCGCAGCTGCCGAGATTCGCGACGGTCTCCTCCAGCACCAGGGACGCAACATGACGAGCGCCGACCTCATCTACACGGTCGAAAGTCACCTGCTCGAGAACGGGAACAGCACCGTCGACTCGATCTGCTGCGGCGGACCGGAGTCGGCCGACCCGCACCGGACGGAGAGCGACGTCATCCGTGAAGGGTTGCCGATCGTGCTCGACATCTATCCCTTCGACAAGAAGACCCGCTACTGGGGCGACATGACCCGCACCGTCGCACGAGGCACGCCGCCGTCAGAGGTGATGGGCATGTGGGAGGCGGTGCTCGAGGCGCAGCAGGCAGGACTCGATGCGGTGCGCCCGGGAGCGAACGGGCGCGACGTCCACTTCGCGTGCTGCGAGGTGTTCAAGCAGCACGGTTATGGATCGCTCGCGAGGCCCTATCGCGACATCAAGAGCGACGCGAGATTCATCCACGGAACGGGCCACGGGCTCGGGCTCGAGATCCACGAGTTCCCGCGTATCAGCGAGGCTGACGTGATCCTGGAGGTCGGCGACGTCATCACCGTGGAACCGGGGCTGTACGACCCGCGCCTCGGCGGGATCCGCATCGAGGATCTCGTGGTCGTCACCGAGACGGGCTGCCGAAACCTGACGACGCTGCCGAAGCAGTTTCTCGTCGACTGACGCGCCCGGCGCAGCGGAGCTCCGACCGGTGCCTGCTACACTGCGAACGCTTCTCATCGAGGGGCGTTTCCACATAACGCTTTCCTGCGCCCGGATCGCGACTGCCTGATCACCTCGGCAGCCGCAGCACCCCGGGCGTCGTAAGCCCAGAGGAAAGGAGGTGCCACGCATGGTGCGTGACTACGAACTCATGTACATCGTCCGGCCGGAGCTGGAGGATGACGCAGTGCGCGTTGCCGTCAAATCGGTGCGCGCGCTGATCGAGTCCCAAGGCGGCGAGGTCGTCAAGACCACGCTCTGGGGCAAGCGCCGGCTCGCGTTCGAGGTCAAGCGGCTTCGCGAGGGCCATTACGTGCTGGTGGTGTTCCACCTCGATGGCGGCAAGGTCGCCGAGATCGAGCGTGCGCTGCGCATCCACGACACGGTCTTCCGCCACCTCATCGTCGTGCACGAGGGTCCAATGCCGGAGCCCGAGGCCGAAATCGAGGAGGTGCAGGGGCCGATCGAGCCCGAAGCTGAAATCGATGGCGCAGACGCGGATACTGTCAGGGCAGGGTCCGTGGGTGGGGACGACGATCTGGAAGCAGACGACGTGCCCTCGGCAATCGATGATGACGAAGGAGACGAGTGATGGCGGGTTCCCTCAATCGCGTGATGCTCATCGGCAGGCTGACCCGCGATCCCGAGCTCCGATACACGCCGAGCGGCACGGCGGTGTGCAACCTGGCGCTCGCGACCAATCGGTACGGCAGTGATCCCACGACCGGTGAGCGCAAGGAGTTCACCGACTATCACGACGTGGTGGTCTGGAACCAGGGCACGCGCAAGCTCGCCGAGACCACCGCGCAATACCTGCAGAAGGGCCGCCTCATCTACGTCGAGGGACGGTTGCAGACGCGCTCCTGGGACGACGCGACAAGCGGTCAGAAGCGCTACAAGACCGAGGTCAATGCCAACGACGTCCAGTTCCTCGACAGCACCGGCCGTCAGGAGGGTGGGCCGTCCAGCGACGCGGGTGGCGGCACCGCGCCTTCGCCGTCACCGGTGCCCGTCGGCGGTGGCGACGTCGATCCCGACGATATTCCGTTCTAGGTTGGAGACCAATGCCTGATTTCGACCGCCGCCGCCGCAAGGTGTGCAGCTTCTGCCTCGAGCACATCGACTTCATCGATTACAAAGAGGTCACGCGCCTGCGCCGGTACCTGTCCGAGCGGGGCAAGATCCTGCCGCGGCGGATGACCGGGACGTGCGCGCGCCATCAGCGTTCGCTGACGGTTGCGCTGAAGCGTGCGCGGCACATCGCACTGCTGCCGTTCGCGGAGATCCGCTAGGCGCCGACCTGCGGCTGATTCGTCTCGTAGACCAGGATCTCCCAGCTCGTCGACGCCGGAGCGCTCACCGTGAGCGTGAGCGGCTCACCCATCACCTCGTCCGCCGGGCCGAAGAAGTCGCTCCCGGTTCCACCGAGACAGGAGGACGAGCCCGGGAAACCACCCTGCGCGGGCTGAGACGTGATCACCAGCGATCCGCCTCCGGTGCAGGTCGTGACGATGTAGAACCGCTCGGTTGGGTCGAATCGTGGCAACGTGACCGTGCCCGTCCCATTGGTTGCGGCGACGAGCGTCTTCGATCCGGCTGGAGGAGTGAATGTGTCAAATCCCGCCGGCAACGTTGGTGTGGGTGTCGAGCTCTCGACAATGAGCACCTCCCAGATCGACGATGGGTCGACCACCACCCGAATCGTCAGCGGCGCGCCGAGGGCCTCGGTGGGCGGGTAGAGCGTCGACATGGCGACTGGGGCTTTCCGCGAACCACAGCCGGTGTCGTCGATGACGGACCCATCGAGCCCGACCAGCTTGAAAGTCCCAGGGCCGAGGCACGCGCTCTGAATGATGTAGTGCTCGGTTGGCGTGAACGACGGCAACGCCGCCGACCCCTTCCCGAGCGTCATCGGGACCAGGGTCTGATAGTTGGCCGGAAGGGGAGGTGATGCCCCGAGCTTGGGCAACTTGGACCAGCTCACCGAGGTCGGCGCCGCCGGCGACTGTCCCGTGTGGTTGTGGTTGCTGAGCTCGACTGCGAAGACAAACGCGGCCGCAGCGATGACGGCGACACCGATGGCGCCGGCGGCGAACTGCACGACCGTGCGTCGCTTCGACTTTGCATCCTCGTCGAAGGAGGTCAGACGCGACGGCATCGCCTCGCCCTCGTAGTGGTCGAAGAAGGCGCGCAGCCGGGTGTCCAGTCCGGGATCGACCTCAACCATCACCAAGCTCCTTTCGCAACGCGGCAAGTCCTCGTGCGACATGCGTGCGCACGGTCCCGGGCCGGCACCCCATGAAGACGGCGCACTCCTCGATCGAGTACCCGTGCCGGTAGTTGAGCGTGATCGCCGCTCGCTGTTTGAGGGAGAGCTGCCGGTACGCGCGGTCGACGTCGATGATGTCCGCGCTTGCAGCGGGGTCGGCCGATGACGCCGATTCCTCGGTCAATGCGAGCGGCGGCCAGCCTCGCGAGCGCAGATGCCGGCGCCTGCTGATGCAGTGGTTCACGCAGACCCGTGTGAGCCACGCCGCCGGCCGGTCTGTCCGCGACAACGACTCCCAGGACCGCCAGGCCTTGAGCTGCGTCTCCTGAACCGCATCCTCAGCCTCGCCCGCATCCCGAAGGATCAAGAAGGCGAGCGAGTAGAGCCGCCTGGCGTCCTGAACGACGACCGAGTTGAATGTCCGCTCCGGCAGGACGCCGCTCGCCATCGCGCTGCCTACCGATACGGTCACATGTATCCCGACGCTTCCCGAGGCGCTTTACCTGACACGCGCAACCTTATTTGCCCTTGCGCGCTGTCGCCCGGGGGAGACCGCCCGCTCCTGCCGTTCGCGGCGATCCGCTAGGTCGTCGCTGCTGGGAGCTCGTACACCTGGACCTCCCAGAACGAGTGTGGCGGGCTCTCGACCGTAAGGTTCGTGACGCCGTCGAACGTCGGTTTTGGTGTTCCCTCCACGCCGATGGTGCCTTTCGCACATGGCGCGCTCTCAAAGTGCGCAACCCCAACGCCTACCGAGAAGTCGATGGACCCGGTGCCAATACATGCGTATTGCACGTAGAACGGACCTGTCGGCAAGAACGTCTGGAGCCCGGTCGTCCCGACGCCAGGAGTAACTGGGACCAGGATGCGCGCCCCGGACGGGATCGTATCTGGTCCGAGAATCGGGAGCGGCGCCACAGGCCCAGTGTCGGCGACGACGATCTCCCACACTGTCGACGGCGCGGCGCTGATCTTCAGTCTGAGCGGTTTGCCGTCGATCGCCGGGTACGCCGGGATACTGATGCCGTTGATCGCTCCGTCATCGCAGCTGTCTGCCGTCGTGCCCACCACCTCACCGGGCGAATTGATTGAGAACGTCCCACTGCCATTGCAAGCGGACTCGATGAACACGATCCCTTGGGGGGTGAAGATCGGGAGCGAGGCTGCGCCGCGCCCGTGCATTGTCTGGATCTCGGTGTGGCTGATCGAGGGAAGTCCAAGGGTCAGTTGTGCTTTGGTCGGGAGCGCGGGGCGTGATGCCGGGGCGGGAGGCTTGACGTTGTGACGGCTCGCCAACTCGGTTGCAAAGACTCCAACCCCGGCCGCGGCAATCGCGAAACCCGCAATACCTGCGACGAAATTCAGCGGCCGGCGCTGTGGGCGCTGCAGTGGCACCTTGAAGCGCTCGAATTCACGGCCCGGGCGCTCCGCCTCGATGTCCTCGTAGAAGGACCGCAGCCTGCCGTCAAGCCGAGGATCGATATCAATCATTCCGAAGCTCCTTTCGCAACGTGGCAAGACCGCGCGCGAGGTGGGCTCGCACGGTTCCGGCCCGGCAGCCCATGAACACGGCGCACTCCTCGACCGAGTAGCCGTGGCGGTAGTTGAGGGTGATCGCCGCGCGCTGTCTCAGCGAAAGCTGCCGGTACGCGCGGTCCATATCAATGAAATCCGCCGTCGAGTTCGCCTCACCAGGCAGCACTGCATCCTCGATCAGCGCCAGCGGCGGCCATCCACGGGAACGCAGCATCCGCCGCCGGCTGATGCAGTGGTTGACGCACACGCGCGTCAACCACGCAGCCGGCCGGTCCATGGCTGACACCGAATCCCAGGACCGCCAGGCCTTGAGCAGCGCTTCCTGAACCGCATCCTCGGCCTCGCCCTCGTCTCTGAGTATCGACAGCGCGAGCGAGTAGAGCCGCCTGGCGTCCGGAACTGCGACTGCTTCGAACGTGCGATCAGGGAGTACCTCACCAGCCTGACCGACCGTTGTCGACGCAATCACACTCATCCCAACGCTTCCCGAGGCGGTTTTGCTGACACCTCGCACCTATACTGGGCCGAAGGTCGCATGCGCGTTCCCCGGGCTCGTTTTCTCCACATCCTTGCCATCGCCCCGGTCGCCGCGATTGCCGCGGGTGTCCTCGGCCCAGCGCCCCATGCCCTGGCGGCGTCCTCTCAGCCGCCGGCCCCGATCGTCGTCACGGTCGATCCCGCGTTCGGCGGCCAGCCGACCCCCTCACGTCCCGGCGTCCGCTTCGACCCCGGGGCGATCGGGGTCAACGGCCTGCTCGAGAAGGATGTCGACCTCGACGTGGGCAAGCGCCTCGCTGCACTGCTGCGCGCCGACCTGGTGAACGTGGTCATGACTCGCAGTACTGACGCGTACGTGTCAGCGTCGCGCCGCGCGCAGCTATCGAAGGCGCATCACGCGGTGCTGGTGATCTCTGTTGGGGCGGCGACGGCTGCGAACCCCAACACGCGCGGCACGCTCGTGCTCTATCCCGGCAGCGCCGGCAAGGCGTTCGCGCAAACCGTGAGCGATGCGCTTGCGGCACAGGTGACCACCGACGGTCTTCCCGACGGCGGAACCGCACTCGGTGACGTCTCGTGGTTCACATCACGAGTCCCGGCAGCGATGGTCGAGATGGGGTATCTCAGCAACAGAACGGACGCGACACTCATGGCGACAACGTCATTTCGCCAGGAGGTCGCCGCCGGAATGCGCGACGGTGTCGAGGCATACATGCCCGCGATCATCGCCAGGCGCAACGCGATCCGCGCATGGCGAAGCGATCACCCCGATGCGGTGTCGCCGAGTGGCTTCGCGCCGGCGTCGGCAACGCTCCCGGGGATCAGTGGATTCCGGTTCGCGCCGGTGATCGCGTGGCTGCTGGCAATCGTTGCGGTTGGACTCGTCCTGCTGTTCCGCGAAGCCGTTGCGCGCGTCCTCGTGGTGCTGATCGCGATGATCGTGCGTCTGTTCAGCGGTGTGCTGTGGCTGCGCCGTGCCGCAATACGCAGACGTCGACGGCGGCAGCGCGGCGATGGGTCGGGGCGATCGCGACCGGTCTCAACAGATCGACACCGCGCATCCGTCTACGACGACATCCCGTTGTGAGCCGACGCGACGGGGTGCCGGCGATGGCCCGAGGACACGACCGCTACGTCACCTGACCTCGCATGATCGTGCTTTCGCCGTGTGCCTTACGTGAACGCATGGTTGATTTCTCGCCACCGGAAGATGGCGGGGCCACCTCGGCGGCCTCGGGCGTCGTGACACCCAGAGATCCTGTGATCGTCGTCCCCTCCCCAGGCGATGAGGTGATCTGCAGCTCGCCGCCGAGTGCATCGAGACGATCTGCCATATTCGTCAAGCCGGCGCCACGTTTCATCGACGCAACGTCGAAACCGCTGCCGTCGTCGACGACGGCGAACGCGATGCTCCCGTCCTCCTGACGGACGCTGACGACGACGTGCGATGCCTGCGCGTACTTTTGAATATTCTGGAGCGCCTCCAGCACACAGAAGTACACCGCCGCCTCGATGTCCTGCGGATAACGACCGATCCCGTCGGCTTCGACGGATACCGGCACCGTCGCCTTTCGTGCCTGTGATTCGAGCGCAACGCGCAATCCTTTGTCAGCGAGCAGCGGTGGATAGATGCCGCGCGCCAGGTCGCGCAACGTCTCGAGTGCCTCGTCTGCGTCGGACTTCAGCTGATTGAGCGTTTGTTGCGCACGCACGGGGTCTCGACCGAGGAGCATCTCCGCGAGCCCGATCTTCACCTTGATGGCAACGAGATGTTGCTGGGCGCCGTCATGCAGGTTGCGCTCGAGGCGGCGGCGCTCCTGGTCCTGCGCGGTGACGAGACGCTGCCGCGACGCCCGCAGGTCGTCGAGCCGTGCCTGCAGGTCGGTTGTCAGGCCGACATTCCGGAGCACCAGTCCCGTCTGCCCGGCCAGGTCCACGAGCAGCTTCTCCTCGACCGGCGTCAGCGCTTCACCGCTGCGTTTGGTGACGCCGAGCGCGCCGAGCAGCGTTCCCTGGTGGCGCACCTCGACGAGCCGGCTTGTGCCCGGTATGTCGGGCAGTGTCCCATTGACGGCCGATATCGACTCGGCCGCCACTGCCGTTGCCGGCCAGACGGCCGCTTCGCGCCATGTCTGCCCGTTGCGCAACCACACATCGGCGCGCTGCGCACCCGTTCCTTCCGCGAGCACGCGGGCCATGCGCGGCATGACGTCATCGACGGCGTACGACTCGGCAACACGTTCGGAGAACTGCGAGAGGATCTCGTACGGTGTGGCGCGCTTGCCGTACACGAGCCGGTTCGCCACGCGCTGCACGCGCTCGCGGACGGGCTGGAAGCCCACAGCAACGATCGCGGTCGCGACAATCGACAGCGCCAGATTCGGCTTGCCACCGCCGCCGACGACGGCGCCGAGACCCACCGCGATCCCCACGTAGACCGCGCTGATGAAGACCGCGAGCGAGCCGTATACGAGCGTACGGCTGATGACCAGGTCGATGTCGTAGAGGCGATGCTTGAAGATGGCGATGCCCGCCGCAGCGGGCACCGCGCCGCCAAAGCCGATGGCGATCACCAGATCCGAGGTCTGTGAGAACCCGGGGAGGAATGCCTGGGCAAGCTGGAACACGGCAGCGGCCACTGCGCTCACGATCACAGCGCTGGCGATCCACTTCAGTTGCAGGCGTTCATCGCCAGTTGATCGGCGGAAACGTACGAAGGGCGCGGACGCGCTGACGATCAGGACCACGAAACTCACGAGCCAGGCGAATCCGAGGACTCCGAAGACGGTCCCGATGACGGTGTTCGGCGACACACCAATCGGATTGAGGACGTTCGCGAAGGTCGTCTCGGTCTCCAACTGGCCGGGAGAGAAGGCTCCGGCGGGAATGGCGATCAGCACAGTGAGGATCACCGCAATCAGCGCGACCGGCCGCCAGCGTCGCGACGGCAGATGGCCGTCCGGGAAGAGCAGGAGCAGGAGTGCCAGCGCCCCGCACGGGAAGACCAGTGAGACGACCCAGCTGTCCAACCAGAGCGCCCAGACCCCGCCCAGAGCTCCCGGATGCGTGACAAATGCGTACCGGGCGTACTGATCAGACACACCTTGCAGAGCAGAGACGATGGCGATGAAAAGAAAAAGCCAACCGATGACATTTCTCGGCTGCCGGGATGCGATCAGCGCACCCACGGCTCCGAAGCTCAGGGGAACGACGATGTCCTCGATGTCGAAGTCGGCGAGCCCATGAAGGTGCGCTCGGTTGGCGAATTCGAGGACAACGGAGAGCCCGGCGATGCTCAGTGCGAGGAACGCGAGCGCAACAGCCAGCGCGGTTATCCAGGCTCGGCGCGATCCCGCTCGACTGGACGCGCGCGAAGGCTGCGTCGGCCCAGTCGCGGGTTGCCCCATGCGCCAACTGTATGCAGATGCGAGCCTATGCCAATGGCGCTAGCACCATGTGTGGAGGGGGGCAGCACCCCCGACGTCCCGGTCTCGGTGGCGGGCGGTCCCGAACGCGGCCTTCGGTAGACTTCGGCCCATGGGTGAACCACAGCTCCGCGTTCCCGGCCCGACCCCGCTCCCCGCTCGCGTGGTCCGCTCCGCGAGCCGTCCCATGATCAACCACCGCGGCCCGGAGTTCGCCGCGGTGATGGATGACGTCATCAGTGGCCTGCGCTGGGCGCTGCGCACTGAGAACGACATCCTGCTGTACCCGTGCAGTGGCACCGGGGGTCTCGAGGCCACCGTGGTGAACCTCCTCAGCCCTGGCGAGCAGGCGCTGTTCTGCGCGATGGGTTCGTTCGGCGAGCGCTGGGCGAAGATCGGCGAGGTCTACGGCGCCGAGGTCGTTCGTCTGACCGTTCCCGCAGGCGAGCCGATCGATCCCGAGGACGTGGAGCGCACGCTCGCGCAGCATCCCGGCATCACCACGGTCTTCGTGACCCACAACGAGACGTCGTCAGGCGTCACCAACGATCTCGCGGCGATCGCCGGCGTGGTCAAGAGCCGCGGCAAGATGCTCGCCGTCGACAGCGTGAGCGGCGCCGGCTGCCTGCCACTCGAGACCGACGCGCTCGGTATCGACGTCCTCGTGACGGGCTCGCAGAAAGGCTGGATGGCTCCCCCAGGCATCGCGATGCTCGCCGTGAGCGCGGTGGCGTTTGCGCGTTCCGAGACCGCCACCAACCCTCGTTTCTACCTCGACTTCGGCCGTGAGAAGAAGTCCCAGGACAAGAACCAGACCGCGACGACACCGGCCGTGCAGGTCATGTTCGCGCTGCAGGAGGGCCTCGCGATGCTGCGCGAGGAGGGAATGGACAAGGTCTGGGCTCGCCACGCGCGTGTCGGCGACATGGTTCGCGCCGGCATCGAGGCGATGGGCATGAAGTTGCTTGCAGCACCGGGTCATCGCAGCAACACCGTCACCGCGGTGCACAGCCCCGCGGACACGCCCGAGGCGTTGAAGCATCTGCTCACCACCCTGCGGACGACGCACGGCCTGGTGCTCGCCGGCGGCCAGGAATCGTTGCAGGGCAAGATCTTCCGCATCGGTCATCTCGGCTTCATCGACGACGCCGACGCGTACACGATCCTGGCGCTGCTCGAAGCCGGACTCATCGACACCGGGCTTCGCACGCGCGGCGGGCTCGCCATTGCCGCGGCTCAGGCAGCCGCGCGCGGAACGGTCGCCCACGCAGAACCCGTCACCGTCGGGTGAGCATCGCCGCCGAGCCGCGCACCGCGACCGGCACCGTCACGCGCATCCTCGTTGCTGACCCGATCGCCGAGGACGGCGTGGCACGCCTGCGTGCCGCGGGCGAAGTCGACGTGATGACCGGACTCGAGCCGAGCGCGCTCCGCGAGCGCATCGGTGACTACGACGCACTCGTCGTTCGCAGCGAGACCAAGGTCACGGCCGAAGTGTTCGCCGCAGCTCCAAAGCTGCGCGTGGTGGGACGTGCCGGTGTGGGCGTCGACAACATCGACATCGAGGCGGCGACGCGACACGGCGTGCTCGTGCTCAACGCACCCACCGGGAACACGATCGCTGCGACCGAGCACGTGATCGCGATGATGCTGGCGCTCGCGCGCAACCTTCCTGCAGCCGATCGCTCCTTGCATGCCGCCCTCTGGGAACGCTCGAAGTTCATGGGCATCGAGTTGCGCGAGAAGACGCTCGGGGTGCTGGGACTCGGAAAGATCGGTTCGGAGGTTGCGCGAATCGCCCGCGAGGGATTGCGCATGCGCGTGCTGGCGCACGACCCGCTCGTCACCGCGGAACGCGCGCAACAGGCGGGCGTCGAGCTCTGCGACTTCGAGCGGTTGCTGACCGAGTCGGACTTCCTCACCGTCCATGTTCCATTGACCGACGCAACACGCGGGGTGATCGGCGCCGCCGAGCTCAAGCGCATGCGCAAGGGCGCGAGGCTGATCAACGTCGCGCGTGGCGGCATCATCGATGAGCAGGCGCTCGCCGATGCGATCACCGAGGGACACATCGCAGGGGCCGCCATCGACGTGTTCACCAAGGAACCCCCGGATCCGGCGAATCCATTGCTGCAGCTGGAGAAGGTGGTGCTGACACCGCACCTCGGCGCGAGCACCCGCGAGGCCCAGGTGAACGTCGCTTTCGACGTCGCAGACCAGATCGTCGAATACCTAGCGGGCGGGACGCCGCGCTACGCAGTCAACGCTCCGACGGTGCTGCCCGAGGAGCTCGCACGGCTCCAGCCCTATCTCGTTCTCGGCGAGAAGATCGGCTCGCTCGCGGCGCAGCTCGACGGCCGCAAGCTGCGCCACATCGTGTGCAGCTATTCGGGTGAGCTGGCGAGCATCGACACCTCGATCATCACTGCCCACGTGCTGCGCGGACTCTTCGCACACTTCACCGAGACGCGCGTGAACCCGGTCAATGCCAAAGTGGTGGCCACGTCGATGGGCGTGGCCGTGGACGAGCGCCACACGACTCGCAGTGTCGATCCCGAGGGAACGCTCCTCGTCGAGGTCGTCGGTGAGCAGACGCTGCGCATCGCCGGCACGCAGTTCGACGATGGCGCGCGGATCACGCGCATCAACGACTTTCGAGTTGACATGCAACCGGCCGGGACGTATCTCGTCGTCACGCACCAGGACCGCCCCGGCGTCATCGCCGCCATCTCCACGCTGCTTGCGCGCAATGACGTCAACATCGCCGGCATCGAGCTTGGGCGAGACCGGCCGCGCGGCCACGCGGTGATGCTGATGGAGATCGACGACCCGGTCGGCGCGGAGCTGCTCGAGGAAGTGCGCGAGACCGCCATGCTCGACCAGCTCCGCCAGGTCCGGCTCTGACGCCTGACGCTCCGTCCGTGACGGAAGCAGGCTGATGGCCACAGTTCTGCCGTTCAAGGGCACGCGCTTCAATCCCGAGCACGTGAAGCTCGGCGGTGTGCTTGCACCGCCATATGACGTGATCACGGCGGCCCAGCGCGACGAGTTGTACGGCCGTGACCTGCGCAACATCGTGCGCATCGACTACGGGATCACCTTCCCGGGAGACGTCGAGGGTGTCGACGACCAGTACACGCGCGCAGCGTCGTTTCTGATGTCGTGGCTCGACCTCGGCGTCCTTGTCCGCGACAGCCCGGCAGGCTTCTACGTCGTCGACCACTTCTTCCAGCATCCGGATGGCGGCGAGCGGCGGCGGCGTGGTGTGCTCGCGACAGTCGGCGTCCGTCCATGGCAGTCCTCGGATCTCCGCCCGCACGAGCGCACGCTCCGCGGTCCCAAGGCGGACCGGCTCGCGCTGATGCGCGCCACGCGCGCGCAGACCAGTCCGATCTTCGCCGTGTGGACCGGGGCGGGCGGAATCGCGGACATCCTCGATGCCGTCGCCACGGGCGACGCGCTGCTGGGCGGGCGCATCGACGGGGAGATCGCTTCGGAAAAGCTGCTGCTGTGGCGCGTGGCGGATCCGGACCATGTCGCGTCGATTGCCACCGCCATGCATTCCGCCGAGCTCTACGTCGCCGACGGCCACCATCGCTACGAAACCGCGGTGGCATATGCGGAGGAGCGACGGACGGCGGATCCGGGAGCCCCCGGCGACTCGGCGTTCGAGCGCTGTCTCGTCTACCTCACGGCAGCCGACGATCCGGGAATCACCATCCTGCCGACGCACCGGCTGGTGCGCCCAGGGCCTGGCATCGCCTTCAGCCTCGACGATTTGTGGGCGCGGCTTGACGACTCCTTTGAGACGGAGCCTGCCGCCGACGGACGCGCCGCGCTCGCTACCGCGGCGTCGATCCACGCGACGCACCATGCCTTTGCGGTGGTCGCTCACGACGGGGCGGCAGTCCTCCGGCGACCGAGACGGTCCGACGGCTCGCCGCGCGACAGCCTCGACGTCGCGGTTCTCGAAACCGAGGTGCTCGGGCCGGCCGGAGTGTCACCGGACATGATCAGCGGCGGCGCGCTCGCGTACACGCGCGACCCCGACGAGCTCGACGCCGCGGTCCGTCGCGGCGAGGCGACTCTGGCGTTCGGCGTCGCACCGGTGAGCGCCGCGGAGGTCATCGCGGTGGCGGACGCCGGGGAGACGATGCCGCAGAAATCCACGTACTTCTATCCGAAAGTCCCCACCGGACTCGCGCTTTTCGAGGTCTGATCACGCAGCTGCGACCTCCGTGTGTTTGGCTCGAGGTCGCCAGCGGGTACAGTTGGAGCGTTCAACCGCGAACAGGGAACCATCGATTGCCAACCTACGGATACCGCTGCCCACAGTGCTCGACTGAGTTCGAGATGTGGCAGTCCATGCGTGACGATCCGGGTGCGCCCTGTCCCAGTTGCGGCGCAGCCGCCACACGGCAATTCTTCCCGGCGGGAATCGTCTTCAAGGGTTCCGGCTTTTACAAGACCGACAGTCGTGGGGCGTCTTCTTCCTCGATCACCTCGGAGAGCGGTGAGACGAAGAGCGCCGCTGCAACGGCCAAGTCCGACGGCCAGAAGTCGGATGGCGCGAAGTCCGACACGAAGTCCGAGAAGACGACATCCGTGTCCGAAGGTTCGACCACCACAACGAAAACTGCTTCGACTGACGCCGCCAGTTGAGTACGATGGATCAGCGGCTGCCCGACCACCAGGAGACCCACATGTCCCACCCGATCACCGTTACAGACACAACCTTCAAGGAAGAGGTGCTGGACTCGGATCTACCCGTATTGGTGGATTTCTGGGCCTCGTGGTGCACCCCGTGCAAGATGATCGCCCCGATCGTCGAGGAGTTCGCCACGCAGTACGAAGGTCAGGTCAAGGTCGCCAAGGTTGACGTCGACGCCAACCCCATCACACCTGGAATGTTCGGCATCATGAGCATTCCCACGCTGATGATCTTCCGGGGCGGCAAGGCCGAGGAGCGCATCGTCGGCTACCAGCCGAAGCAGTCGCTCGAGGCTAAGCTGCTCGCCGTCCTCGCTGCCTGAGCTCCTCAGCCGCGTAAGAGGTCGATGACCTCGCCGGCGAGGTAGAGCGAGCCGCACACCACAACCACGCCATCCCGTCCGGCACGCCGGCGCGCGCGCTCGAGGGCCGTCCTGACGTCGCCGGCGATGTCGGCCGGCGGATCGAAGAGCTGCGCCAGGTCGGCGGGCGGTGTCGCCCGCTCGACGGCCGGGGCGGTGACGACGATCTCCTGGGTGAGCTGGGAAAGTGCGGCCGCCATCGCGGAGACGTCCTTGTTGCGCATCGCGGCGAAGACGGCGACGCACCGCCTTGCCCCGATCAGCTCGCGAGCGGACGCAACCATCGCAGCCATGCCGGCCGGGTTGTGCGCGCCGTCGATGAGCAGCGGCGGCTGGGAGTTGATCCAGTCCATCCGGCCGGGCCAGCGCACGTCCTCACAGCCGCGGACGACCGCGCCGCGGTCGATCGCGGCTCCTATCGCCCGGAGCGCGTCGCAAACCGCGACCGCGGTGGCGATGTTCCCGAACTGAAAGGCGCCGCGCAGCGGTGCTCGAACAGAGATCGGGCTCCCATCGAACACCGTGTCGACCTCGACCCCGCCCAGCCCGGCTGACCGTCCCGTGAAGGCGGGGTCCTCGCCCACAACCGTGAGGGTCGCCCCGACCGATGCTGCGCGTGACCGGATCGCCGCCAGTCCCGGCTCGGACGCACCGGTCACCGCGACGTTGCCCGGCTTGATGATCGCCGCCTTCTCGCGGGCGATCTCGGGGATGGTGTCCCCAAGCAGGTCCTGGTGGTCGAGCGCGACGTTGGTGACGACCGCAACCCCGAGGTCGAGAACGTTGGTGCTGTCGAGGCGGCCGCCGAGGCCGACCTCACAGACGAGCAGCTCGGCATCGGCTTCGCGTGCGGCGAGGACGCCGGCCGCCGTGAGCACCTCGAATCCTGTGGGCTGAAGCTCCTCGGGGAGTGATTCGGCCGCGCCCCACACGCGGGTGATCAGCGCGCCGAAGTCTGCCTCGCTGATCGGCACGCCGCTCGTCACGATGCGCTCGGTGTACGAGACGAGATGAGGGCTGGTGAGGAGGACCGTGCGATACCCGGCGGCACGGCAGACCGACTCCACCGTCGCGCATACAGAGCCCTTGCCGTTGGTACCCGCCACGAGTGCGCCGCGGAGCCCGACGTGTGGATTGCCGAGTGCGGCGAGCAGTGCCCGAGTGCGTTCGAGGCCGGGCATGATGCCCCGCCACGCCACGGAGTCGAGAGCCGCGACGGCGCGCTCGTAGGTAGTGACCGTCACGCCCAGTGCCAGGCCTCGTTCATCGCCTCACCGGGGTCCGGACGGCTGATGAGCAGGCGGAGTGCCCCCATCCACGCGCGACGCCGGTCCGAGGGGTCTTCGACGGCTTCGATCGCGAGGTCGCGAAAGAGGCACCCGGTCTGGTGCGCGAGCACGGCCTGCAACTCCTGGTACTCGAGGAGACCGGAAGCATC
Source organism: Candidatus Dormiibacterota bacterium (assembly GCA_963791435.1). GTDB lineage: Bacteria > Chloroflexota > Dormibacteria > Aeolococcales > Aeolococcaceae > Palsa-851. Next base: position 1,187,296 of record CAWBSL010000001.1, on the reverse strand, counting down.
GACGATCGCCGCGCGACCGCCTTCGGCGCTGATCACCAGGCGAAAGACCCGGCCCTGGTTGTCGTCAAACGTCGACCGCGGGGTGATGCCGACGAGCGCGATCTTCGGCATCAGCCCGGCGATCCGATCCAGCCAGGCGCGCTGCGAGTTCGGAGGACGCCTCGACCGCCGTGTCGACGAAGAGCTCACCGGCCAGCGAGAGCACGGCTGTCTGGAACTGCGTGTAGTAGAGGAGGTCGGCACCGTTGAGCGCGACGCTCCCGACGTCAGTGCCGTCGTCGCCGGTGAACGTGACCATGAACGGGCGCGCATACGGCTTACGCGCCTCCTGCTCGCTCCAGCGGATACGGATCGAGGGCATCGCTTCAGACCGTTGCGAGCGAGCGGCGAGCTTTCGCCAGGGCCAGCGTGTTGCGAAGGAGCATCGCGATCGTCATCGGGCCCACCCCGCCTGGAACCGGCGTCAGCCACCCGGCGACAGGCTCCACCGACTCGCGGTCGACATCGCCAAGCACGACACCGTTCCGCGGTGTGGTGCCGACGTCGATGACAAAGGCGCCCGGTTTCACGAAGGACGCGTCGACCATGTGCGGCCGCCCGATTGCGCTCACGAGGATGTCGGCCTCACGGCAGACGGCCGCGAGGTCCGGCGTCCGCGAATGGCAGATCGTCACGGTCGAGTTGGCGTTGGTGAGCATCAGCGCGATCGGGCGCCCGACGATGGCGCTCCGCCCGATGACCACGGCCCGGCTGCCCCGGATCGCCACGTCGCTCCGCCGCAGCAGCTCCATGCAGCCGAGCGGCGTTCCCGGGGCGACCACCGCGGGATGCCCCTCCGCGAGGCGCCCGAAGTTGTACGGGTGGAAGCCGTCGGCGTCCTTCTCCGGCGAGATGCACCCGGTCACCGCCTCGGCGTCGATGTGCTGCGGGAGCGGCAGCTGCACCAGGATCCCGTCGACGCTCTCGTCGGCGTCGAGCGATCGCACCAGGTCCACGAGCTCGGCTGTGGTGCTGTCTCCGGACGGCCGGTGCAGCGCAAAGGTGACGCCGGCACGCTCGGCGGCCCGGCCCTTGTTGCGCACGTAGATCGCCGAGGCAGGGTCATCGCCGCAGAGCACCACGGCGAGCGAAGGCGGCGGGTTGCCGGCTCGCGTCATGGCGACGATCTCCGCAGCGAGCTCCTCGCGGAGCTCTGCCGCGACGGCTTTGCCGTCGACGATGGTTGCACTCATGCAGAGGGCCCTCCCCGAAAGCGCTCGATGATCACCGAGCAACGCTCGATGGCTCCGGCAATCGGAGGCTGCTTGCCCACGCTCACTTTGACGCTCTCGACTCCCGGCTCGGCGAGGAGGCTGGCTGCGATCCTCGCAGCGATCGCCTCGATGAGGCTGTACTGCTCGTCCTCGACCACGGCTCGTACCAGGCCGAACGCCCGCGAGTAGTCAACAGTGTCGGCGATATCGTCGGTACGACCGGCGACCGAGAGGTCCATGCGCATCTCGACGTCGACGTGGAAGCGATTGCCAAGCGTCCGTTCAGCCTGCGTCTCTCCGTGGTAGCCGTAGAACGACATACCCGTGAGAACGAGGAGGTCCGGCGAGGCTGGCACGGCGCGATTGTACGAAGGGGTGCCATGGACGACGGCGGGACCCGAGCCCCCGAACGGCGTACGAGGCTGCGCCTCAGAACTCCGCGAACGCCGCCCTCGGGTCGCAACACCTGCTCGCGGTGGTCGACCGGGTTGACCATCACGACCTGGAAGAGATCCTCGAAATCGCAGGCGAACAGCTGCATCAGCGACTGGCGCAGCTTCGGCCCCGGGTTGCGGGTGCCGGCCTCGAGCGCAGGGATGTAGTTCTGCGTGACTCCCAGCCGGCGAGCAAGCTCACGCTGGGTCAGATGATGCTTGTCGCGCATCGCCCGCAGACCGACGGCCCTCACTTCGACATTCACACGGACAAATATACCCACCTGTGAGTGTGTTCGTCAACGCAACGGGTCCGGCATCGGTGCAGATCTGCTAGACCGGTGAGCGATGACCGCCGCGCCGCGCGTGCCGTTGCAGACAGCCAGGCTCGTCCTCGAACCCGTCACGCACGCTCATGATGCCGATCTCTTCCAGGCCGCGCTGGCTTCGCGAGCCGAGCTCCTGCCCTGGATGCCGTGGGCTGTCGACCTTTCAATGGACGCGCAATCCGAGTACACCGACCGGGCAGGTCCAGAGTGGGACCGGGGATCGCCGGCCTTCGCCATCACCGAGCATGGGCTGGCGATCGGTGTGATCGGCCTGACCCGGGTCACCGAGTCGGAGTACGAGATTCACTACTGGCTGGCCAGCGACCGCACTGGCCGTGGCTACGTCACCGAGGCGGCCCAAGCGCTCCTGGTGTGGGCGCCGGAGGCGCTCGGAACGAAGCGCGTCGTCCTCCACGCGGGAATGGAGAACCGACGCAGCCTCGCCATCGCGGAGCGGCTTGGGTTCACCCGCGACGGCGAGCTCGAGGGAGGGATGACCGGCGGGAGTGTCGCCATCTTTCCCGCATACAGCCATCACCTCGACCTTTAGCCATTGCGCTTGAGGAGCCCGAGCTTCTTTGCGCGTCGCTCGGCCCGCGAGAACACCCAGACGCCGGCGGGAATCATCACCGCCCCCATCGCGAGGAGCACGGCGACGGTCCCGAGCAGCGAGCTGATGCTCGCGTTGTCGAGGAGCGCGGAACGGATACCGTTCAGCGTGTACGTCAGTGGCGACGCCTGACCCATGACTCGCAGCACCGCGGGCAGCACGGTGATCGGGTAATACACGCCTGAGACCAGCAGCAGCACGCCCTGGACAGCGACCGCCATCTGCTCACCTTTCTCGGGTGAGAGCAACGGCAGGATGGACGTGAAGATGCCGAGCCCGAGCACCGGGAACGTCGCCGCCGCGAGGACGACCAGCGCTGAGCCCATGTTCGCGTTGGAGAGATCCAGGTGGAACGCCAGGGCGATCGCGATCAAGATGATCACGCTGCGCAGTAGCGCATACACGATGGCGAACGAGCAGATGCCCAGCAGATGGGTGATCCGCCGAACCGGCGCCATGAACGTGTACTCGATGGTCCCTTCCCAGCGCTCCCACGCGATCGCGAAGGACACGTCGAAGAACATCAGCGAGAGATAGCTCCAGAGCAGCGAGCCGACGAGCAGGTAGAGCTGCGCCTTCGCGATATCAACGTGCGCGTTCGCCCCGCTGAACGATCCGAGCCCCGACGCCAGGTAGCCGATGCTCAGCGTGCTGACGATGCTGTAGACCAGCCACACGACCTCCCAGATCCAGTAGCGCTTGTACAGGTTCCGCTGGCGTTCGAAGAACCCGAGGAAGGCGTTCGCCTCGAAGCGCAAGCCCGGCGACGGCATCTCGGCGTCGCGCACCTGCGTGCTCATGATTCGTCCTCCTCTTCAGATTCACTGTCGTCGTCAAATGTCTTGCCGGTGAGACGCAGGAAGACGTCTTCCAGCGAGGCACCATCACCGCTCAGGCTGTGCTGCGCGCGGAGCTCGGCCGGTGACCCCTCGGCGAGAATCCGGCCGCGGTCGAGGATGATCACGCGGTCGCAGAGCCGTTCCGCCTCCTCGAGATCGTGGGTGCTCAGCAGCACGGTCACGCCGGACTGCGCTCTGATGTCGCGCACGAACCCCTGCACCTCGCGCTTCGAGCGCGGATCGAGGCCGGTCGTCGGCTCGTCCATCAGCAGCAGCGACGGGCTGGTCAGGAGGCTGCGCGCGATCGCAACCTTCTGCTGCTGCCCGCGCGACAGCTGCTTCATCGGCTTGTCGATCGTCTCGCGTGGGAGACCGAGGCGTGTCAATGCGGCGACCGCCGCATCGCGGTTGCCCTTGCCGCTCTGCCCGTACAGACGCGTCGCGTAGGAAAGGTTCTCCCACGGGCTCATCTCCTTGAAGAAGCTCGCCTCGACGGAGACTCGGTTCACGTGCCGGCGCACCTCATGGCCGTCGTCGACCACGTCGTGCCCGAAGACACGCGCTGTTCCCTCGTCTGGGATTGTCAGCGTGGCGAGCACGCGAAGCAATGTTGACTTGCCGCTGCCGTTGAGCCCGACGATCGCCACCATCTCGCCGTCCATGACGAGAAGATCAACTGAATCGACGGCGCGCTTGGGCCGGCTCGATTGGTCGCGCCGTTTCCACGGTCGGCCACGTCGCTCCCGCCGGAACGACTTCACCAGCTGTGTCACTTCGACGGCTATGCCGCCGTTACCTACCCTGGACACCGATTTCTCCTGCTCACATTCATGTTTCTTCTGGACAAACAAAAAGGACCGTGCCGACCCGGGCCGCACGATCCTGTGAGCGGAGCTGTTCGATGCTCAGCTACTCAAGGAGCGACTCCGGATGTGCGGACCCGTCCCACGCCGGGTGTGAGCCCGAATCCCATGCACTGTGTTGCTATCACCAGGAGCGCTCCTCTGCGCGATTGAAAGAACGAGCCGTCATGTTAGGTGCTGCGCGCGATGCTGTCAAACGAACGCGATCAGCGCTCATAGACGCTCTCGCGTGCGGAGAACGCTGCGCTGCTGATCCGATAGAGAACGTGGCGCGACAACGCCGAAGTCTTCGGGAGGCGGGGATGATCGAAATCGTCCTCGGGGTTGTGCTCCATGCCGATCTTGGTCATGACGCGCCGTGACTTCGCATTGCCGACGGACGTAAAGGAGACGATCTCATCGAGGTGCACGTCGTCGAACCCGAAACGCAGGGCTTCGAGCGCGGCCTCGGGGGCATAGCCGTGGCCCCACTGCGATGCGGCGAGGCGCCACCCGATCTCGACAGACGGGTATCCGAGGGTGGAATCCGACGGACTGAGACCAACGAAACCGATGAACGGATCGGCTCCGGGGATCTCCACCGCCCAGAGACCCCAGCCCGTCTCGCGAAAATGCGCCTGGATCCGATCCGCAACGGCGTTGGACTCCACCGCGGTCATCGGCGCTGGGAACCATTCCATGACGCGCGGATCGGCGTTCAGCGCGGCAAAGGGCTCGCGATCCTCCGCCCGCCACGGCCGGAGCAGCAACCGCTCGGTTCGGAGCGTGATCTCGCCGGACACAGGTCTCACGTTATCCTCGGTGCATGTGCCGTGTCTGCAACAAGCGCCCGGAGATCCCCGACGAGCGGTACGGACGGTGCGAGCAATGCGCGAAAGCCGGGCGCAACGCCTTCCGATTCCGGCTGTTTCCCGCCAGAAGCGGGAACGGCTACACGGTGAAAGCGGGCGAGCTCTCGCCCCATGCGCTGCGCCAGAAGTGGCGTACGCCGCTCACGGCATATAAAGGGCACCTGACCACGAAGTCGAACCTGGGCTTGCATGAGCTCGAGATGGTCACGGCCAAAGAGCGCGTTGAAAGCCTGCGCGTCGCGCCGGATCTCGCCGGTCATGATACCGACGTGCTCGCCGCGCTCCTCGAAGCCGCGGAGCGAACGGACACTGCCTGGTAGGGCCGGCTCGTCAGTGAAAGAGCTTCCAGGTCCAGTCAGGAGCGTTGATCCCCGTGGTGGCGATCACGCGCCAGGTCACCGAGGTGGTGGCGTTCAGCACTCCGGTCACGTGTCCCACGACGGCGCCGCGCTCGAACGGCACTGACGGGATGTGTTGCGTGATGCTGAAGTGCAGCACGGTTCCCGATCTGATGAGCAGCACGTCACTCCCGGCGTTCGCGAGCGACTGCAGCTGGGCTGTGTCGCCCCAGGCCGTGGCGATGGTTCCGGTGACAGCCGGCATCGCGTCGCTGAGGTCCACGGCGCTGTAGCTGCTGAGCACTATCGACGACGCGCTCTCGGCGGCTGCAAACGCCTCACCAAGCTCGGGGTGAGCCGGATCGGATGCCCGCGCCGGCGGCTGACCGAGGACGGCGCCCCATACGGTCAGTGACGCGTCGGGCGGTGTGCCGAACGACTTGCGCGCCGCAAAGAGCAGACACCCGCCGGCTGCGCCGGTCCAGCCGGTCTTGATGCCGAGCCAGGTTGCATCCTTCCCCAGCAGGATGTCGAGGTTGTGCAGGACGATGCCGTCGGGCAAACGCACCTGCTGCACCGAGACGAGTTCGGCAAGTGTCGGATTGGCGGTGACCGCCTCGGCGAGGAGGACGAGATCACTTGCTGTGGACTCGGTTTTCAAGCTGATACCGCTCGGATCCGCGAAATGGGTGCTGTGCATACCCATCGCGGCCGCGGTTGCGTTGAGGTTCGCGATGAACGCAGTCCGATTCCCCGCCGCCCACACCGCCAGCGACTCGGCGATGTTGTCCGCGGACGGCAGCAGCAAGGCCAGCAACAGGTCGCGCTCGGAAAGCACCTCGCCGGCCCGCACCGGGAGATTGGATCCGCCTTCGGTGACCGCCTGCCGGTACAGCGCGACGTCCGCGCCGGTCATCGTCCGTGACGGCCCGTTCGCACCGGGCGCGAGAGGGAGTGCGTGGAGCACGACGAGCGCCGTCATCGCCTTCGCTACTGATCCGATCGGGCGGACCACGCCGGCGGCGTGGCTCGCTGATTCGCCGGGGATGCTTGCGGACAGCGCGAAACTTCCTCGCGGAGGAATCGGAATCGGCAATGGGGCGTGGCTTCCCGCGAGCAGCGCCGAGGCCGGCACGTCCATCCGGACAGTCGCAACAGGCAGCCGTGCGGTGACCTTGACGAGGAGGAAGGAGGCAGCGGCGATCAGCATCACGGCAACCACCGCGATAAAGAGCATCCACGGCCATCGCGCCCGCCGCGCCGGCGTCATCGGGCTCATCCTCGCATGTCTCCCCGTAGCATGCGTCCGTGATTACCGGCGACGACACCGCATGCGCGGCGGGCGTCAGATCATCCGATCAGATGGATCAGGCCTTGGCTCGGCGTGAAACCTTTGCGCCCTTCACCGCGCTCGAGAGCGAGGTGCTGGCGGAGAAGCGGACCACGCGCCGGGCTGGAACCTTGACTGCCTCGCCGGTGCGCGGGTTGCGACCGAGACGCGCGGCGCGCTGCGCGGTCTTGAAGTTGCCGAATCCGTGGATGCGAACCTCGTCGCCTTTTTCCAGGGATTGCGCGATCGTGTCGAAAAACCAGCGAACCTCATCGCGCGCTGCGGTAACGGTGATTTCTGCACGATCTGCGAGTTGCTTTGCGAGTACGTCGCGTGTGACGACAGTGGCCATGCGTTCTCTCCAGGTTGTTGACGGGGAAACGGCCGCGATTGTAAGGAAAACCGATGTGCTTTCTCAACATCGATCGTGTCGAGTGCTGTGCTAGCGTCGCATAACGTGTCGTCGGCACATGCGGGCGTCGCCGATGCCGAGTGGGACATCGCACTGCAGCGCATGGGTGGACACTTCCTGCAGAGCACCCTGTGGCAGCGCGTCCAGATGGCGCTCGGCCACGAGGTTGTCTGGGCGCGGGATGAGCAGTGGATGTGGGCGGGCGCGATTCGGGCAGGACGCTTTCCTCGCTACGTTTACCTGCCGCACGGACCAACCGCGACGTCCGGCGAGGCGATGATCGGCGCGTTCGCAGGCGCAGTGGACGCAGCTCGCGCTCGATCGCTCGATTTCGTGCGGGCCGAACCGGCTGGAGGCGCTGCGCTCGCGGCGCTGGAGGTTTCCCGTGCGACTCGGAGTAGGTCGATCCAGCCGCTCTGGACATGGGTTCTCGACCTCACTCCCGACGAGGCCGCGCTGCGCCGCGGATTGAGCGCCGGACATCGCGGAGCGGTGAACGCCGCCGAACGCCGCGGGCTCTCGTTCCGTGTCAGCAGCGACCCCGGCGACATCGAGATCTTTCTTCGTCTCCAGGCGAAAGGCGCCGCAGCGGGAAGGTTTCGCGGTCAGGAGCAGTCGTATCACCGCGCTGTCGCTCGAACGCTGCTCCCGGAGCACGCCGGGGCGCTGTACTTCGCCGAAGCCGCGGGCGAGGCGGTTGCCGCCGCGCTCTGCTTCGACTTCTCCGGAACGCGGTACTACGCGCACGCAGTGTCGGACCCCGATGCCGGACGGCGGTTGCAGGCCGCAGCGCCGCTCGTGTGGCAGATGATCCTCGACGCACGCGCGCGGGGGGCTCATCACTTCGACTTTTGGGGAATCGCGCCACCCCGCGAACCTGCAGCGGGAGCGGCGCCGCACCCGTGGGACGGGTTCTCGCAGTTCAAGCGATCGTTCGGCGGTGAGGCCGTTGAGCGTGCCGGGACATGGGATTTCGGCGTCCGCTCATGGCGGCACAGCCTCTATCGGGCCGCCGTGCGGATGCGTCGGTGAGGGTCGCAAGCCCGAACGAGCTCGGCCGGTGGGACGAGCTGGTCGCCGGGAATCCGGACGGCGGACAGATCCTCCAGGCCCGCGCCTGGGGCGAGTTCAAGCGCGCTCATCGCTGGGCGCCGCACTACCTCCTGTCCGAGACCGCGCCGTCCATCGCGGTGCTCGAACTTCGCCATGCGGTTCCTGGTCTGGGCGCGCTCGGCTACGTTCCGAAGGGACCGGGTGTCGCCGCGGTTGCACAGTTGCCTGCTCTGATCGACGGACTGCGCGAGACCGCTGGTTCAGCGTTTGCGATCAAGGTCGAACCGGAGATCGAGCAGAGCGACGCCGCCACTTCGGCGCTGCGCGCCATGGGACTCGAGAAGGCGCGTCACGACGTGCAGATCAGCCGGGCGACGATCATCGTGGACCTGCGGGCGGACGAGGACGCGATGCTGGCGTCCTTCAAGCCGAAAACTCGCTACAACATCCGCCTGGCTCTGCGGCGTGGTGTGGTCGTCGAACCGGTCAGGCTCGATGGCGCGAGCATCGACACCATGTACGTGCTGATGGCATCGACGCGCGATCGAGCCGGCTTCACGTTGCGCAGCAAGGAGTACTTCGCCGGCTACTGGCGGTTGCACGCCGCCGCGGGCCAGGGCCAGCTTTTCTTCGCTTCGCTCGACGGCCAGGTGCTCGCGGGAGTTTTCGCCACGTACATCGGTAAAAAGGCCTGGTACAAGGACGGCGGGTCCACGAAGGAGCACGCAGCGGTGATGGCGCCGCACCTGCTCCAGTGGGAGGTGATGCGCTGGCTCAAATCGCGCGGTGTCGAAGCCTACGACCTGGTTGCCGTGCCGCCGGCCGCCGAGCTCAGCCCGGCGCACTCGCTCTACGGCTTGTACCGGTTCAAATCGGGGTTCAGCGAGCGGATCACCGAATACGTCGGCACCTGGGATCTTCCGATTCGAAGGAACCGATATGCGGCGTGGAACGCCATCGCTGAACGAGCCGCGCACCAGTGGTCGTATCGCGTGCGGCACGACCTCCTCTACTGAGAGCGCGAAGAGGCCGTTAGCGCCAGATCCTTTTCATGATCACCTTCGACAGCTTCTCGGGGTCGTGGTGGGTGGAGATCTGCGAGGACGCGACGTCCGCGAGGATGTAGTTGACGGGCTGGAGCGTGGCCTGGTCGCGGTCGAAGCCGACACGGGTGACTCCAGCCTCCACCGCTGACGGTGGCAATGGCAGCCCCGTATTGCTGTTGACGATCACGTAGTCGAAGAGGCTCACGCCCACGTGGTCTTCGATTGTTTTCAGGTGCTCGCTCACCGAGAAACCCATGGTTTCCCCGGGCTGACCGGCAATATTGCACACGTACACCTTCACCGCCGGGCTCGCTCGCAACGCCTCGACCATCCCCTCGATCAGGAGGTTGGGCAGGATCGACGTGTAGAGGGAACCGGGGCCGATGATGATCAACTCTGCGGCGAGGATCGCCGTCTCCGCCTCGGGGTTGATCTCCGCGTCCGCAGGCTCGAGAAAGACACGGTCGATGTGCTCGGCGCCGTAGGGGACCTTCGACTCGCCGACTCGCACCTCGCTTCCTGCGGTGGCGCAGAGGACGACATCGCGAAGGGTTGACGGGACGATCTGGCCGCGCACCGCAAGAACGCGGCCGGACTTCACGAATGGCGTGCTCGAAATCCCCGGTGATCTCTGCCATCGCGGTGATGAAGAGATTCCCGAACGAGTGCCCGGACAGTGCGCCTTCACCGCCGAAGCGATACTGGAAGAGCTCGGTCATGAGGGGCTCCGTCTCGGCCAGCGCTGTGAGGCACTGGCGGATGTCGCCGGGTGGGAGCACTCGATACTCCTCACGCAACCGGCCGCTCGAGCCGCCGTCGTCAGCAACGGTGACGATCGCCACGATGTTGCCGGTGTACTTCTTGACGCCTCGGAGCAGCGCCGAGAGCCCGGTGCCGCCACCGATCGCGACGAGGCGAGGGCCCTTGGCAAGGAGCCGGTACTTGTACAGCTGTTCGGCGAGTCCACGGTCGGTGCTGCCTCGTCCGGGGAGGAACGGCCCAAGGATCGAGCGGCCGAGCTTGTAAAAGCTGAGGACGATGAGTCCGACGCCCACCAGCGCGAACATGAGCGCGCGGACGAGGCGGGGCAGGAATTGCAACGTGAGGTCGCCGACCCAGTTCGGAAAGTGGATCTGGGCGCTGTACAGATCACGCAGGAGGTAGCCCGCGGCGAGGCCGATCATCACGATCGCCACGAACAGGAGCAGCAACCACCGTTTGACATGGAGACCCGGCGTGAACCAGCGCATCAGGTTCGTGCTCGGGCGGATTCGTACCTTCATACCGCGCCTCGATTCTGGCACTTCGGTTCCAACGTGCCAGCGAAAGGGCTGGTTCCCCGGTCACCCGTCAGACGGTCTCAGCTCTCCCTTCGATGCCAGCTCGACTGGATCGCGACGCCGGCGCAGCTTCGCGAGGTTGTGCTCGGCGTCGATGTAGCGGGCCGTTCCGGAGTAGGAGCGCATCACCAGGCTCTGGGTGTGGCAGCGATCCTCGCCGAGGAACCGGACACCCTCGAGGAGCTCACCACTGGTGATCCCGGTGGCCGCGAAGAACACGTTGTCGCCGGAGACGAGGTCGTCCAGCTCCAGCACGTCGCCGGCGTGCTTGCCTTCGCGCTCCTCGACGCTCCGCTCGCCCTCGCCCACCCAGACGCGCGCTTGCATCCCGCCGCCCACGCACTTGATGGCGCACGCGGCAAGCACCGCCTCAGGCGCGCCGCCGATACCCATGAGCACGTCGATGCCGGTGCGGTGCTCCATCGCCGCCATGAGGCCGGCCGCGACGTCGCCGTCCATGATCAGCTTCACCCGCGCGCCGGCGGTTCGGATCTCATCGAGGAGCGACTCGTGCCGCTCGCGGTCGAGCACGACGACCGTGAGGTCCTCGACGCGGCGATCCTCGGCCTTGGCAATGCGTTTGAGGTTCTGCGCCACAGAGGCCGTGATGTCGATGACCTTCGATGCGGCGGGCCCGACGATCAGCTTCTCGATGTAGTGCAGGTGGGTGTGGAACATCGAGCCCCGCTCGGCCAGCGCGACGGTGGCGATCCCACCGGGGATGCCGCGAGCCACGAGGCGGGTCCCGTCGATCGGATCGACTGCCACATCCACGGACGGCGGGTTGCCGTTGCCGACCTGCTCACCGATGTAGAGCATCGGCGCCTCGTCCTTCTCGCCCTCACCGATGACGACCACCCCGTCCATGTCGACGAAGCCCAGGCTCCGGCGCATCGAGTCGACGGCGGCCTGGTCGGCCTGCTCCTTCTGGTTGCGCCCCATGTGCCGGGCGGCCGCCATGGCGGCGCCCTCGGTGACCCGGACTAGTTCGAGGGCAAGGTTGCGATCGATCGGGGTTCCCAGGTCGCGCGGCCGCGTTGCCATTCGCCCGCGATCATACGGCGAGCGTCCCGCCCAGCCCACCGGTTCCGAAGTCCACGATCGCCTCGGCGGCGCAGCGGATCCCCTCCTCCAGCGCGGACTGGAAGGTGGCGTCGTCGCTGCGCTGGACCTTCGCGACGAAGCCGAGAAAGCCCCCGGCGAGCGCGTCACCGGCTCCCGTCGGATCGGCCACTGCGGCGACCGGGGCCGCCGGCTGCTCCACGATCTGCCCGGCGGTCACGCAGGCTGCGCCGAGCGGTCCGTGCTTCACCACCACGGCGCGAAGCCGTCCCCGGCCGCACAGGTCGGTGGCAGTGACGCGCCAGTCGTCCTCGCCGGTCAGGGCCGCGAGCTCGGTCGCGGTGAGGAAGAGGATGTCGACCCGCTCGATGAGCGAACGGACCTCGTCCGGCCGGCTCTCGATGAAGACCGTCATGGAATCTGCGCCGATCAGCGAGGCTCGGGACTGGTCGAGCACAGCTCGTTGCAGGCTCGGGTCCATGCTCGCGACGAAGAAGACTTCGGCCTGGCGCGAGCGCTTGGTCAGCACCGGCTCCCACTCGGGGTCGCAGCCCGGCTCCGAGGACTCCTCGGACGTGACCCAGCGATCGAAGTCGTGCACCGCGTGCCAGCGAAAGGTCGGAGACGCGCTGACGACCATGCCCTCGAGGTCGATGCCGGGATGGGCGAGGATCTGGCGAAATGCGGACGCGGTGTCGGAGCCGACGATGCCGTTGACGTGGACCGGCGCATAGCGCGCCGCTGCAAGCGGGAAATACACGGCCGAACCGCCGAGCGCGTCCCGCCGGCCTGCCGGAGTGGTCAGGTCGTCGTTATGGAAGGTGCCGGCGACCGCGACCTCCCAGGTCACGTCGTGCGTTCGTCAGACCGCGGCGACGGTTCGCTTCCGATCGCCGAAGAGGGGAATGATCGGAGCAAGCCTCGGGCGGCGCGATTCCACGGCACGCATGAGAAGCACTTCCTGCGCCTCGAAAAGGATGTCCGCGACGTGGTCCGGATCACGGTCGATGCCGAGTCGGTCGCGCAGACCGGGGTCCACCGCGCCCACAGCACGGACGACCGCGCTCCACAGCGGCGCCGGGATCAGGCGGAACGACCGGAGACGGCATTCCTCGATGAGGTCGATGAGCACGTCGGCCTCGCGGACACGGAGACGGGTGCGCGAGATTCGCTCGCGGCGGAAGGCGGCCTCACGCTCGACTCGAGCGATTTCCAGGCAGGTCCTCTCGAGAGGACCGGGTTGTGAGCGCGAGGCAGCAGCGTGCACCGACGGATTGTCCCACGCGCCGCTGAGACTGCGAGGCTTGGTTACCTGCTGTTACATGGGGTAGCAGATCGAGCGCCAGCGGCCACCACCGGGGACGAGGTGCACCACGCGCCGGATCCGCGCGATCGGCTCGGGATCGCCGACCTCATACTCGACGTCGAGCTCCGCGACGTCGCGGTAGGTCCTGCCGCGTGACGTCTCGGTCCATTCGGGAAGGTACCGAACCTCCTTCACGCTCACGCCGCGCAGGCGGCGCATCGCGGAAGCTCCCTGCGCCTCGGCAAAGGCTTCGGGTGAGCCCCAGCTGAGCTGGCAGTCCTCGCTCAGGAGCGAAAAGGCGCGCCGATACTGGTTCGCGCGCATCAGTTCGACGAAAAGCGCCTCGCTGAACGCCGGGTTTCCCGGTGGCCGCGACCCGAGCGGAGCGTGTCCACGCTCGTGCGCATCCACGAGGGCGGCCGCGCGCCGGGAGGTGACGTTGGCGGTCTCGCTGCCGGCCCAGAATGCGCGGGTGCCTGCGTCGACCTGGGTGGCTGGAGGAGCTGCGGCCGCGACGGGCTCGGCAGCGTGAGTTGCGGCGACCGCTGCAGCCCGACGATCAGGACGGTGCAGCCAGCGAGTGAAGCGGTTTCCGTCGAAACGTCCGCGACGGGAACGCTCAGTGCCGAGCAGGACGTGAGGTGGCAGCGGCATCGCCGGCGCCAGTGTACGCGGCCGCATCGAGGCGACGGAAGCGGGCAGGCGGGCCGGTCGTTTCCCTACGATGCGCGGTGATGCCGCAAGCCCGCGCCCGCATCCTGGTCGCCGAGGACGAGGCATCCGTGGCGCAGCAGATCATCAACAGATTCACCGTGCTCGGTCATGACGTGCACTGGGCGAAAGCTGTTCGCGAGGTGCGCGCGGAGCTGCCCGCGTTCGAGCCGGAGGTGCTCATCCTCGATGCCACGCTGGACACCGACGGGCTCGAGCTCTTCCAGGCGATTCGGTTTGCTCCGGAGCACCCTCGCGCCGGGGTTGTGATCCTCACCGCCGCCGGCGACATCGGCGCCCGTGAGCGCGCCCAGCAACTCGGAGCCGCGGCAGTGATGATGAAACCGGTGCGTCATGACGAGCTCGTGGAGATCGTCGAGGACCTGCTCACCTACATCTGACCGGGCGCGCTCGACGGAGTCGAGGTCAGTGGAAGACCGCGTCCAGCACGATGTTGACGCCGCTGCCGGCGACCCAGATGCCGAGTGTCGCCCAGACGTACACGGGGATCGCCGACGGCCGGTCATACCAGGCCACAACGCGACGGTCGGTCATGATCGCGATCGCAAGGACGTCGAGGAGCACGAGGATGAGTGTCCCGAGGAGGCCCGGCAGTCCCGCGCTGTTGCCGGAGATGGCAAGGACGACTTCCGAGACGGCCGCAAGCGCTATTTGGGTGACGAAGGTGGCGATCTGCACCGTCCGTATCCACGCATGACGGCGAGTGAGCAGTGACGCCAGGATGATGAGCGTCGCAGCGAACGCCGCATACGCGACCGCTTCGATGATCTGAGCCGCGATCGGCAGCGCCTTGGCCCCGGAGCTGCTCTGCACCGCTCCCGCGAACGGAGCCAGGGTGACGAAGAGCGCCAGGATCGCGAGCGCGAGGTCCCACGTGTAGACGAAGAGCACCGCGCCCGGGCGGCGCTGCTCCTGCTGTTCCTCGTCTCTCGCGGTCACCGAGTTCGCCACGCGGCGATGATGGCATCGCGGGGACGGGTCGCCGCGTCCAGGTGGCGACGTACGCTGTCGTGGTGACCACCATCGTCGTCCTTCGTGGCGATCAAACCGGACAGGAACTCCTCGAAGAGGCGCTTCGCGTCATCGACCCTGCGGTGATCAACGTCGAGCTGGAGTTGGAGACGTTCGACCTCTCGCTGACGCATCGGCGCGAGACCGCGAACGCGGTGGTCGCCGAGGCCGCCGACGCAATGCGGGCCGCGGGCTTCGGCCTCAAAGCTGCCACCGTGACGCCGACCGATCGGACCGACGTCGGCAGCCCCAATGCGCTGCTCCGCGAACGTGTGGGAGGCCGCGTGATCCTGCGCACGGGTCAGCGAATTCCAGGTGTGGCAGGGATCGCCGGGGTGAGCGCGCCGATCAGCATCGTGCGCATGGCGGTGGACGACGCCTACAACGCGAAGGAGTGGCGTGAGGATCACGGCGACGACGAGATCGCCTATCGCACCGAGCACATCTCGCGGGCGACCTGCCGGGCCGTCGCGGAGTTTGCGTTCGTGCACGCGGCTCGCACCCGTGCCCGCGTGTTCGGGGGTCCCAAGTTCACGGTTTCGCGGATTTATGAAGGGATGTTCAAGGAGGAGCTCGACGCTGCGGCGGCACGGCATCCCCAGGTCGATTACGAGCCCCAGCTGATCGACGCCACCTATGCGCTGCTCTTCAGCCGCGCGGGCGACGCGCTCGTCATTCCGGCGCTCAACCGCGACGGCGACTGCCTGAGCGATCTGGTGCTGCCGCTCTTCGGCAGCATCGCCGGTGCGGAATCGCTGCTCCTCGGTTTCGGCGACGACCCGCTCGTCCCTTCGGTGGTCATGGCTGAGGCGCCACACGGCACCGCTCCGAGCCTCGAGGGCAAGAACGTCGCCAACCCGATGGCGATGATTCTTGCCGCTGCGGCGCTCCTCGGATTCGCCACCGATCCGCGTTGCAGGCTGGCGTCGATGGTGATCCGCGACGCGGTGTTCGACTTGCTGCGCGCCGGGGTGGCCACGTCGGATCTGGGTGGCCAGGCATCGACCACCGGCTTCACGGACGCGGTCATCGCGCGCATCCGGCCGGCGATCGCGGTGGCGTCTCCGCCGTCGTGACCCGCATCCACCTCGACCACGCGGCCACGACGCCGCTGGCCTCACAGGTGCTCGACGAGATGCTGCCGTATTTGACGGTAACTCAGGGGAACCCGTCCTCGGTGCACGAGTCGGGCCGGGCGGCGCGCGCGGCCGTCGACAGCTCCAGGGATCGCATCGCCGCCGTGCTCGGCTGCGCGCAACGCGAGATCGTCTTCACCGGGTCCGGCACCGAGGCCGACAACCTGGCGATCCGGGGTCTGCTCGAGCGATGGGGCGCTGAGCGTGGCCGGCATGTCGTCGTGAGCGCCATCGAGCACGACGCCGTCCTCGAGACGGCCCGCCACCTCGAGGCGACCGGTATGGCAACTGTCACGATCGTGGGATGCGACCTCGCGTGTCGTGTCAGCCCCGAGGCTGTGGCTGAGGCCGTCACCTCCGAGACCCTGATGGTTTCCGTCATGTTCGTCAACAACGAGACCGGTGCGGTCCAGGATGTCGCGGGGATCGCCGACGCCGTCCACCGCCGCAACCCGAGGACGCTCATCCACACCGATGCCGTGCAGGCCTTCGGCAGGATCCCGTTTCATCCCGCGGAGCTCGGCGTCGACCTGCTGTCGCTCTCCGCCCACAAGCTGTATGGCCCCAAGGGTGTCGGCGCGCTCTGGGTCCGCCACGGGGTCCTGCTGGCGGCTCAGAACACGGGCGGCGCCCAAGAGCGGAACCGCCGAAGTGCCACCGAGAACGTGGCGGGGATCGTCGGCTTCGCTGCGGCCGCTGAGCTCGCCGACAGGGTTCGTGATGTGGAGGCTGCGCGTCAGGTGACGTTGTGCCACCGCCTGGTGGCGGCTGTCCGCGATCAGGTGCCGGATGCGATCGTGACGGCCGAGGCGTCCGTGAAGGCTCCCGGGTTCGCGACCTTCGCCCTTCCCTGCGTTCGCAGCGACGTCCTTCTCGCGGCACTCGACATGGACGGCGTCGAGGCGTCAGCCGGATCTGCCTGCGCGAGCGGAGCGCCGTTGCCGTCGCATGTGCTCCGAGCGATGGGTTACCCGGACGGGCTGGCGGCCGGGGCGCTGCGCTGCACCACCGGTCGATCCACGACGGATCAGGATGTGGACGCCGCCGCGGCGGTGATCGCCCGAGCGGTCGAGAGAGTCCGAGCGGGCGCCGGCGCGGTCGTGGCGAGCTGAGCTCTTACGCGGGGGCTGACAGGCCGATCGCGGTACGCAGCGCGGTTGCATCGGCAGCGGCGGTCGCCAGGAGCGGGATCACCTGAGTTTGGAGCGTCTGGATCACCGTGATGGCGGGGGCGGTCGCTGCCTGCTCCAGCAGCTTCTCGATGGCGGCGTCGTCCCCGAGCAGCCTGGCCGCCTCGGTGGCGGCGTTGCCGCTGAAGGGGATTGCGCGCAGCGCGTTGTCGTAGGTGATCGTCAGCTGACGCTGCCCGCTCAGCGCCGTCTGGCAGCCCTTGAGTGAAACGGTCGTGCTGCCCGCGTCACACGAGGCGTTCTCGGTTGTGGCGACCGCGTCCTCGCCGGAGTTGTAGTGGCCGGCGGCCGCCGTGTAGCGCGCCTGGATCTGGGCCACGGTCAGCGGACTCGGCGTCGGCGAGGTCGGGCTCGACGACCCGCCGCAGGCAGCCAGCACGGCGGCCGCCATCGCGAGCAGGATCGGCAAACGAGTGTGGGGGAGTGGCTTCACCGCCCGGCGAGAATATCGCAGCGGTGGCCGGATGCTTCTCGGACAAAGGGCGGGTCGGGTATAATTCTGACCATGACAGTCGGGATTCTCTCGAGCCCGGCGCGAGGCGCCTCGCACCGGCACACATCCGATCCCAGCGCCCCACCCGCAGCCTCGTTTTCGATGCGGGTGAGCTCCAAGGCTCACTACGGGCTTCGCATGATGACCGAGTTCGCCAAGGCGTATGGCGCCGGCCCTCTGAGCATCGCCGAGGTGGCCCGGGTCGAGCACCTGCCGCTCGCCTATCTCGAGCAACTCGCCTCGCAGCTGCGCCGCGGAGGGCTCGTCGAGAGCACGCGCGGCGTGCACGGCGGGTATTCGCTCACGCGTCCAGCCGATCAGATCAGCGTGCTCGACGTCGTCACGGTCATCGAGGGCGAGGTGTCCCCGGTGGAGTGCGTTTCCCACAGCTACGTGGCCGGCACCTGCCAGCGTGAGGGCGAGTGCGCGTCTCGCGGGCTCTGGATGCGCCTCAAGCAGAGCATCGACGCCGTTCTCAGCCAGACCACGCTCGCCGAGCTCGTGGCCGATCAGTCATTGATCGACTCGATGGCGCCGGCCGCAGAGCCGGGCCGATGAGCAAGACAGTCCTTTCGATCTCCGGCCTCCACGCGACGGTCGAGGGCAAGGAGATCCTCAAAGGCGTGGACCTCGAGGTGGCACAGGGCGAGATCCACGCGCTCATGGGGCCGAACGGCTCGGGCAAGAGCACCCTCGCGTACACGCTCATGGGCCATCCGAAGTACGTCGTCACCGGCGGCTCCGTGACCTTCGGCGGCGAGGATCTCCTCCCGCTGACGGCGGATGCGCGAGCCCGTCTCGGCCTGTTCCTGTGCTTCCAGTACCCCACTGCGATCCCGGGTGTGAGCACGGTGAACTTCCTCCGCGCGGCACTGCGTGCGCAGGGAAAGGAGATGCCGGCTCGGGAGTTCCTCAACCGTCTCAGCGCCGAGATGCGGGAGCTCAAGATCGACGAGAGCTTTCGCTCGCGCTACATCAATGACGGATTCTCCGGCGGCGAGAAGAAGCGCATGGAAATCCTGCAGCTCGCGATGCTCCGCCCCAAGCTCGCAATTCTCGATGAGACCGACTCGGGCCTCGACGTCGACGCGCTGCGCACCGTCGCCGACGGTGTCATGCGCCTCTGCGGCCCGGATATGGGCGTCCTCGTGATCACCCACTATCCGCGCATCCTCGAACACCTTCACCCGGACCGCGTGCACGTTCTTCATGACGGGCGCGTGGTCACCTCCGGCGGGGCGGACCTTGCGCGTCAGATCGAGCGCGAGGGCTACGAACCAATTCTCGGGACGGCCGTGGCCGCCACCGCGTAGGAGGACTCGCGATGGCGATTCAAGCAAAAGAGCTGACCAAGGACTACCAGTACGGTTTCTCCGATATCGACGTCTCTGTGTTTCGCACCGCGAAGGGATTGTCACCCGAGGTTGTGGCATCGATCTCGATGCACAAGAACGAGCCGGAGTGGATGCTGAAATTCCGTCTCAAGGCGCTCGACCATTTCCGCAAACGGCCGATGCCCACCTGGGGCGCGGATCTGTCGGGGCTCGACTTCGAGAATATTTATTACTACGTCAAGCCCGTCGAGGAGATGAGCCGGTCGTGGGATGACGTCCCCGACTCGATCAAGCAGACCTTCGACCGTCTCGGCATCCCGCAGGCGGAACGCAAATTCCTCGCCGGGGTGAGCGCGCAGTACGACTCGGAGGTCGTCTACCACAGCATCCGCGAGGATCTCGAGAAGCAGGGCGTGCTCTTCAGTGACTGTGACACCGGTTTGCGGGAGCACGAGGAGCTCTTCCGCAAGTATTTCGGCACGGTCATCCCCCCGAACGACAACAAGTTCGCCGCGCTCAACAGCGCCGTATGGTCCGGCGGATCGTTTGTCTACGTCCCGAAGGGCGTCAAGGTCGATATCCCGCTGCAGGCCTATTTCCGGATCAACAGCGACAACATGGGCCAGTTCGAGCGAACCCTGATCATCGCCGACGAGGGTTCCTCGGTTCACTACATCGAGGGCTGCACCGCTCCGAATTATTCGAGCGACTCGCTGCACAGCGCGGTCGTGGAGCTCGTCGCGCACAAGGGCGCGAAGATCCGCTACACGACGATCCAGAACTGGTCGGACAACGTCTACAACCTGGTCACCAAGCGGGCTATCGCCAACGAGAACGCCACCGTCGAGTGGATCGACGGCAACCTCGGCTCCAAGGTCACCATGAAGTACCCGTCGGTGTACCTCATGGGCGAGGGCGCGCACGCCGAGGTCATGAGCGCCGCGTTCGCGGGCAGTGGCCAGCACCAGGACGCCGGCAGCAAGGCCATCCACGTCGCGCCGAACACCACGAGCAACATCGTGTCGCGCTCGATCAGCAAGGGCAGCGGACGCACGTCGTACCGCGGTCACATCAAGGTGCTGCCCAAGGCGCACAACGTCAAGGTGAGCGTGCGCTGCGATGCGCTGCTCCTCGACGAGGAGTCGCGGAGCGACACGTACCCATACATGGACATCGACAACCCGGACGTGACCATCGGGCACGAGGCGAGCGTCAGCAAGGTCGGCGAGGATCAGATCTTCTATCTGACGTCGCGCGGCATTCCCGAGCAGGACGCGACGGCACTGATCGTCAACGGATTCTTCGAGCCCTTCGTCAAGGAGCTGCCGATGGAGTACGCGGTCGAGCTCAACCGTCTGCTCGCGCTCTCCATGGAGGGAGCGATCGGGTGACGACCCCGCTGGCCGATTCGCCCGCAGCGGCGCTCGGGCAAGAGGTCGCGGCAGCGCGAGCTGAGGCATCCCCGGCATGGCTCGCGGCGCGCCGCCGCATCGCCTGGGATGCGTACGAGACGATGCCGATGCCCTCGTCGCAGCGTGACGAGGACTGGCGGCGCACCGATATCTCGGCGCTTCACCCGGAGCGTTTCACGCCGGTCAACAGCGTCGATCCCGCGGTCGTCGACGCGATGCGCGCGCAGCGGGATCGAGCCGCGCCGAAGGCAGCCTTCATCATCGATTCCCCGGTCGCGAACCCCATCGAGGGAGCGGACACGCTGCTCGCGCAGGGAATCATCGTCACCACGCTGGAAGAGGCGGCACTCGTCCACCCGGAGCTCGTGCAGCGCGCATTCGCCTCGGTGCGTGTCGACGAGTTCGAAGTTCGGCGCGCTCTGGAATGCGCTCTGGCAGGGCGGTGTCTTCGTGTACGTCCCCCGCGGCGTCGAGGCGCTCGTGCCGGTGTGGATCGCCCACCCCGCAGCTGGAACCGATCGTGCCGTCTTCCCGTCGACGGTCGTGGTGCTCGACGAGGGCAGCGCGCTGACGGTGATCGACGCATACGCCTCCCCGACAGGGCCTGCGCCGCTGCTCAGCGACGCGATGGTGATTCTTTCGGCGGGGCGCGACGCGCGGCTCGACTACGACACCGTGCAGCAATGGGGCGAGGGGGTATGGCACATCGCCCTGCAGCGCGCCGTGCTCGACGCCAACGCCAAGCTCCGATTCATGGGGGTCACCCTCGGCGCGCGCCTGCAAAAGGTGTGGTGGGAGGTGATGCTCGACGGCATCGGCAGCGAGGCCGACGTGCTCGGGATCTGCTTCGGTGACGGCACGCAGCACTTCGATCACCAGTCGCTTCAGGCGCATCGCGGCCGCGAGACACGGAGCAACCTGCTCCTCAAGGTTGCGGTCCGCGACCATGCCCGGTCGGTGTACGGCGGGATGATCGAGGTGGCGCCCACAGCGGTGCACACCGATGCGTACGTCGCAAACCGCAACCTTCTGCTGAGCCAGGGCGCCAAGGCCGACTCGATTCCGCGCCTGGAGATCCAGGCCAACGACGTGAAGTGCGGCCATGGCGCGACCGCCGGTCACATCGACTCGGATCAGCGCTTCTACCTGATGGCGCGGGGCATACCGCCGGAGGAGGCGAGCTCGTTGATCGTCCGCGGTTTCATGGACGACGTCCTCGACCGGGTGCCCCATCGCGGATTCGCCGAGCTCGCCGGGGCGCTGCTGGACGCGGAGATCGCCGGCGGCACGGTCGCCGGGGTCGCAGCGGAGGCGCGATGAGCGAGGGCTGGTTCGACGTGGCCCGAACCGGCGACATCCCACCGGGATGCGCCGCGCGAGTGGAGATCGATGACACGCCCGTCGCCATCTTCAATGTCGACGGCACCTTCTACGCGCTGGATGACACGTGCAGCCACGCGGAGGCCTCGCTGAGCGAGGGCGACCTGGACATCGATCGCTGCGTCATCGAATGCCCGCTGCACGGGTCGAGCTTCGACCTCCGCACCGGCGAGCCCCTCTCGCTGCCGGCGGTCGAGCCGGTGCGAGTGCACCGCATCGAGACCACCGCCGACGGGTTGCTCCGGGTCGCCTTGAGCGACGAGGTCACCGCTCAGTGAGCACGCAGGTCTCCACCGACACGGGTCTCGACGTCGCGCGCATTCGCGCCGACTTTCCGATCCTCGGGCGCAAGGTTGGGGCGCATCCGCTCGTGTACCTCGACTCGGCGGCGACGTCGCAGAAGCCGAAGGCGGTCGTCGACACCATCGACGACTACTACGCCACGAGCAATGCGAACGTGCATCGCGGCGTCCACACCCTGGGAAACGAAGCGACCGATTTGTTCGAGAATGCCCGCGCTCGCGTCGCCGCTTTCATCGACGCTCCCCCTGAGGGTCTCGTCTTCGTTCGCAACACGACGGAGGCGATCAACCTCGTCGCGTCGTCATATGCGACGCAGCTCCTCGAGCCGGGTGACCGGATCGTCGTGAGCGTCATGGAGCACCACAGCAATATCGTCCCGTGGCAGCTCGCCGCAGAGCGCCGTGGTCTGACCCTCGCGGCGATCGATATCGACGACGACGGCCGGCTCGACCTGAGCACGCTGGACGAGCTGCTCGCGGCGCCGACACGCCTCGTGGCGGTCGGGCATCAATCCAACGTGCTCGGCACGGTGAACGACATCCGCGCCATCACCGACCGTGCCCATGCGGCGGGAGCGCTCGTGTGCCTCGACGCGGCACAGTCCGTGCCGCACACGGTGGTGTCGGCGCGCGAGCTCGATTGCGATTTCATCGCGTTCAGCGGCCACAAGATGTGCGGTCCCATGGGCATCGGCGTCCTCTGGGCGCGGCCCGAGCTGCTCGAGCGAATGCCGCCATTTCTCGGTGGCGGCAGCATGATCAGCCGCGTCACCCTGGAGCGGAGCACGTGGAACACGGTCCCGCATAAATTCGAGGCGGGCACCCCGGATGTCGCCGGCGCGGTCGGCCTCGCGGCCGCGTGCGATTATCTCGATAGCATCGGTCGCGAGCGCATCCACGCGCACGAGCTGGCGCTCACCCGCCACCTGCTCGATGTTCTGGACGAAGTTGGCGATATCACGATATTCGGTCCTCGCGACCTCGAGGCCCGCGGCGGCGTGGTGAGCTTCAACCTCGCGGACGTGCACGCGCACGACGTGGGCACCATCCTGGACCGGCGCGGCATCGCGGTCCGCGCAGGGCATCACTGCGCACAGCCGCTCATGGCCCGTTACGACGTGCCCTCGATGGCGCGCGCGTCGGTGTATCTGTACACGACTCACGAGGAGATCGACGCGCTCGGCGAGGGCCTCGGCGAGGTGCGCAGGGTCTTTCGCGTCTAGCCGCTCAGGTCCGGCTGACGAGGAACTCCGCGATTCTCGCCGCCGCCTCGACGCGCACCGGGAGCAACCCGTGCCGCTGGCCGGGATAGATCACCAGCTCCGCGTCACGCAGCGACCGCACCTCGCGGCGCAGGAGGTCGATGGTGGCGAACGGATCGCGGTCACCCGAGAGAAGGAGCACCGGACATTCGATGCGTGACCAGTGCTCCGTGCGCAGCTCGTCGGGATGCCCGGGCCGGTGCAGCGGATAGCTGAGCAGCACGAGCGCCTTCACCGGCTGCACCGAGGCCAGAAGGCTCGCCATCCGGCCACCGTACGAATGCCCGCCGATGGCGGCACCGGGTTGCTCGACAAGCGCGTTGCGAAAGACGTCGATCGCGCGGTCGTTGCTGGACTTCGGCAGGTTGAGCGCGGTGGCCCCGATCCCGTGCTTGGCAAGCTCGGTCACCCACGGACGCATCGACTCGGCGGTGCCCGACGCGCCGTGGCCGAGGAGCAGATGGGGGCCGGCAGCGGATGACGGCGCCTTGCTCGGGCTCATGATCGCGTTACCCCTACTCACGTTCGAGTATCTGGAAGGGGGTGGGCTGCACCGTGTGTGACGCGACTGTCGGGCGTCCCGGCAGCCAGGTGGCACAGACCAGTGCGCCGCCGAGCAGGATGCCACTTCCACACCAGAAGGGCAGCCCCACATTCACCCCATACAAGGAGCCGAGCACCGCCGCGCCGAAGGCCATGCCGCTGAACTGATACAGGCCGCCGATCCCCATGGCGCGACCGCGCACGGATTCCGGGCTGCTGTCGCCGATGACCGCGAAGAGACTCGGCTCGAGGATGACCGTCGCCACGGCCTCGATGGCTCCCACCGTGAGGATCACGGCCAGGATCTGAAGGAACGGATAGGTCGCCGCGCACGCCGCAACAACGACGAGTCCCGCAGTGACCAGTTTCCGCCGGTCCGCCCGGTCCGCAAGGCGGCCGCCCGCGCGCGCCAGCACCAGGATCGGGAGCGCGAAGAGGCTCACCGAGAGCCCGATGATGAGTGGATCCTGACCGCGCGCCGCGAGGTACTGGGGCCAGACCACGTCGTACATCGACCAGATCGTGCCGACTGCAAACAGCGCAGCGATCGGCACCACGATGCCGCGAATCCGCCACCAGCGGAAGCGCTCCTTGGTGACAGCCGCGGCGATCTGCTGGGCGCGCGTCTCGGGCACCCGAAGCATCGGACCGAGGCTGATGAACATCGCGAGCCCGGTGACCCCGAACACTGCCGAATCGCGCCACAGCGCTGACGCACCGCCGACCAGCGGACCGATGAGCAAACCCACCATCTCGTACGCCTGGAGCTGCGAGAAACGCTGGGCTCGCTGCGCGGGGGTGCTGAGGTCGGTGAGCGCGGCCCGCAACGCCGGCGCGTAGGCGCCGGCGCAGGCGCCCATCACGATGCGGATCGCGGTGAGCACCGGCAGTGTCCCGATGTTGAAGAACAGGAACAGCGAGAGGAACGCATACGCGAGTTGCGGACCGATGAGAAACGGCTTGCGGCCCCAGCGATCGCAGAGCCGTCCCGCGGGCACCTGGACGAGCGTGTTGGACACGAGCGGTCCGGCGATGAAGATGGCCACAGCAATGGAATTCCCGCCCCGATGTGCCACGTACAGCGGGGCGATCGGAAACACGGCGGCGACGCCCGTGATCATGATCAACTGCCCGATCAGCAGCCAGAATGCAGGGTCGGCTCTCCGTTTTCCGGTGCGCGCAAGGACATCGATGCGAGCCATTGCTCCATTCTCAGGTTTTGGGCGCGAACGGTTGGACTACGATGGTGTTATGGCAGTCGGATCCACGCCCGTCGACGACGATCTCTATCGCGAGATCATCCTCGATCACTATCGCAATCCTCGCCACCATCAGGCAGTCGACCCTGCCGACCGTGTGATCGAAGCGAATAACCCACTCTGTGGCGACGAGATCGACTTGAGCTATCGCCTCGACAATGGAACCGTCGCCGCGATCGGATTCATGGGGCGTGGATGCTCGATCAGTCAGGCCTCTGCGAGCATGCTCTGCGAAGCCGTGACCGGGATGAGCGTCGAGGGGGCGTCAGCGCTCGCCGAGCGTTTCCGCGCGATGCTGACCGGCGACGGCACGTCCGTATCGGATGGTGACGACATCGGCGACCTCGAGGCGCTCCGCGGTGTGCGTGCATACCCGGTGCGGGTCAAGTGCGCGACGCTCGTGTGGAACGCGCTGCTCGAGGGGCTTTCGGCAACCCCCGCAACGGCCGCCCCCGCATCGAGGACCCAGTCATGAGCACCACGGAACCGGTTTCCACCACCGAAGCGGCTGCGCCGAAAGAGGCGAAGGCATCGGATGCCCTGATCCGCGCGGCGCTCAGCGAGGTCTACGACCCTGAGATCGGCATCGACATCGTGTCGCTGGGCTTGATCTACGGCACGGCGATCGACGATGACGGCCTGCTGACCATCGACATGACGCTCACCACCCCGTACTGCCCGATGGGTCCGATCATCGAGACCCAGGCGCATGCGGTCTGTGCCCCGCTTCCTGGCGTGCGGGACGTGCACATCAACCTGGTCTGGACGCCGCCCTGGGACCCGCGAACGATGGCCTCGGATGAGGCCCAGCTCGAGCTCGGCATCTACTGACCTCGACGCCAGCGGGCCAGTCTGGCATGGTTTCAGGCCATGGAACGCGTCTTCGCGCTCGCTGAGGCGACTGAGCTCCTGCCGCGGCTGACCACGCTGCTCACCGCGTTGCGCAACGCCCACCGGGCGGCGCTGGCGGAGGGAGGCGACTTCGAACACCACCCGCTGTCGTCGAATGGTTCTGCATCAGCGGCGATGAAGGCCTCGGGCCCGTTTTACGACGCCCAGCGCCTGAGCGTTGAGATCGAAGGGCTCGGCGTGATCCTCCGCGACCCGGACACGGGGCTCGTCGACTTCGCGTCGGTGCGCGAGGACATGCCGATCTACCTGTGCTGGCGGCTCGGCGAGGAGCGGATCGGCTTCTGGCATCCTCGTGACACGGGATACATGGGCCGGCTCCCACTCTGACCGCGTTTCAGATCTTGGGCGGACCTTCGGAGAGCCGCCGGACATCCTCCGGGGTCATTCGCAGGAAGAGCGCGAGATCGTCGCTCCGATCGAGAAAGCGCACCTGCACAACGACATCGTGCGTGAAGAACCCGTTGGGGCGGACGACGATTCCCACCAGCTCACCTTCGTCGAACAGCACGTCCTGGACGGTGCCGAGCTTGACGCCACCGTGGCCGATCATCACGTTCTCGCCGTGGCGGATCTCGATGTCCCCCTCGGCCTTGTCGGCCGTTTCCTGCATGAGCGGGAACATCGGGCCGACACCGAGTGCGCCGCCTGCGAGCGCAGCGGCGTAGCGAAGGCTGTCACCGCGCTCGAGGTGCTTGTACTGATAGCTGAGATACGGCGGGAGCGCCCGCGTCGCGCGCTTGTCCAGGGTGAGGCGAATGCCATCCGGGGTCACGGACTCGATCGCATTGAGCGGCACGATCACCTCGGAGACGAGCATTCCCGCTCCTGGGGCCAGCGTTCTCCCCGAAAAGCTGCTGGTCTCGCGGACGATCAGCGCACGCGGATCCCAGCTCTCGGCGTCGACGACGATGCGTTCGAGGGCGCCGGCGTGATGGCCGTCGGCAGTGTGGACCGCCGCGCCGAGACGAAGGTCGAATTCAGTCACGCCGGCCCCCCGATACGGGATACACTTTTGGAGCGTCTCTCGGCCCGGACCCGCCCCGCCTCCAACACGACGCATGCGGACGCGGTGCCGTGGCACTCAGGCAAAAGGAGGAACCTAGCCCATGACAGATTCTTCGAGTACGACCTCCTTCCCGACCAGCGCAGTGGTGGAGAGCTGACCGCAAGTAGCCAGGTCACCACTCGGAGAGAGGCGCAAACCGTCGCACTCGGCGGTCTCTCCACGCATTTGCGCTAACCGCGGCCTCGCCGCGGCCTGAGCCGATCACCAGGCTTTGTCAGGTGAAACGCGCCGTCTCGACCTGTGCCGCACGGGTCGAGACGGCCGGCGACGGGACAATCTGGTCGCTTTCGACCCAGCCCTCGTCGGTTCCGGCAACGCGTACCTTCACGAACTGGCCACTGCGCTCCGCAAGCGCCTCGACCTCCGTGGCAGTCAGGATCTCGCGTCCGCGCGGTGCGTCGTGGCGAGGCTCCACGAAGAGCCGGTACGGCGTGCCGGCCCACGAGGCGACCAGCGTCACCGGACCCGGCGGAATGCGCCTGTCGCGGTAGACGGTGCGCGAATCGGCGGCCCCTGCGGTGAGGAGGCGGATCACCTGGAGGGCGCGCGTGGTCGGGCCACGATCGGCTTTGCCCATCGCCTTGGAGATCAGCCCGCCGCCAGAACTGGCTTCGACTTCAACCCATGTCCCTTCGGTCACGGTGACGGCGCGGCAGCGGACCCAGCGGATTCGAACCTTGGGACGGCCCCACTGGCCGAAGAGGCCGCGGCGGCGGTGCTCGACGATCCGGGCTTCACTGTCTCCGACGACCTCGTAGCGATACGGGGTCGTGCCGATCATCTGCTCCATGATCGCGAAGACCTCCCGGGGAGGTGCTGCGGACAGGAGGCGCCAGGTCTGCGCGGAGGGAGCCAGCATCGCCCCCGGATTGTAGCGGGGCGTGCTCAGTGGTCCGGTGCGGGGCCGGCGGTCTCCCGAGCGATGGTGTAGCGCTCGCACATCGTGTCGAACCGCGCGGCCGTGTACTCGTCGAGCAGCGCCCGGTGTCGCTGGACCAGCGGGACGATGTGCTCGCGGAGATAGCGCCCTCGGGCCGACCACTGGTAGTAGGAACGGCCGCCGTGATGGTATGGGCCGTACAGGGCGCTGCCCGGATAGGTGCTCCGCAGCCACTCGAAGGTCTGCTCGTGGCGGATGTGCATGCGCAACGTCACCTGCGGCTGACGACCGTCGCCACCGAAGTGGCCCTCGCCCACGAGGAGACCGAGCAGGAATCCGACCGCCAGATCGTCCTCCTGAGGCGGCAGCTCCTGGTCGGAGGCGGCTGCGGCGGGAGAAGCTGACAACGCCACGAGCACCACCATAGATCGGGTGTTGTTTCACCGTCAAGTTGCGCACGGAACATTGCCCAGTGGCCCGATCTGGAGCGCCGAGAGTTTTCCACAGGTTGTGGCTTCTCCGGAGCCCTCCCAACTCAGCGGCGCCGGAATGTCGAAAGCCCTGCCTGGGGAAACACTGCATAACTCGCTGTCCGGATGGCGGGCGCGGCGATCCGGCCATAATCAGCCGCTAACCGTGCCACCTAGCATTCTCGCGGTCGCCAATCAGAAGGGCGGTGTCGGAAAAACCACCACCGCTGTCAGCGTGGGCGCCGCGCTCGCCGAGATGGGTCGGAAGGTGCTCCTGATCGACATCGACCCCCAGGCCAACGCCACGTCTGGACTTGGGGTGGATCGGGGTCGCGTCGAGGCGAGCATCTACGACGTCATCGTCATGGGCCGATCGCTCGCCGAGGCGAGGCTGCCCACCGCCGTGCCAGGTCTCGACGTCGTCCCTTCAGATATCGCGCTGGCGGGGTCCGAGATCGAGCTCGTGGATCTCCCGCGGCGGGAACGCCGCCTCCAGTACGCGCTCGAGGCGCTCGATTCGGACGACGACTACGTGCTCATCGATTCACCGCCGAGCCTCGGCTTGCTCGCGATCAACGCCGTGGTTGCCGCGAATGCCCTGCTCATCCCGATCCAGTGCGAGTTCTATGCGCTCGAGGGGCTCGGCCTCCTGATGCACACGCTCACGCTGCTCCGGCGCGAGCTGAATCCGACCCTCGGCATCGCAGGCATCGTCATGACCCTGTTCGATGCCCGGCTCGCCCTCGCCCACCAGGTAGTGGACGAAGTCCGGGCGCGATTCGGCGACCAGCTCCTGACCCCGCTCATCCCCCGCAACGTGCGCCTCAGCGAGGCACCGAGCCACGGGCTCCCGATCACCCTCTACGACCCCACCTGCCGCGGGGCAATCGCGTACCGAGAATTGAGCGCCAACCTCGACGCGCGAATCCGAAGCGGGGCCGCTCTCACGGCCGCCGGCGTCCCGAGCCCGGCTTGAACGACCAGGTCCCGCCCCGCGCGTTCCGCCGCCGCGGCCTGGGGCGCGGCCTCGACGCGCTCCTGACCAACGAGGCCGAGGAAGGCTCGCCGCTGATCAGCGTTGACCCGAAAACGGTTGCGCCGAACCCGGAGCAGCCGCGACGGGCCTTCGAGCCGGAGGCCCTTGCGGCGCTGGGCGATTCGATCCGCCTCCATGGACTCCTCCATCCGATCGTCGTCCAGCGCGACGGCGACTTGTTCAGCCTCGTGGCCGGCGAGCGACGCCTCAGAGCGGCCCAGCTCGCAGGGGTGACGAGCATCCCTGCGATCGTCCGGCCGGCAGCGGAGTTGAGCCGCCACCAGCTCGAGATGGCCCTCACCGAAAACCTGATGCGGACCGATCTCAACCCGATGGAGGAGGCCGCGGCCTACGCCCGGCTTTCCGATACCTTCGGTCTCACCCACGAGGCGATCGCGCTTCGCCTCAGCCGCAGCCGCTCCGGGATCTCGAACGCGATCCGCCTGCTCGATCTCCCCGCCCCAGTGCAGGAAGCGGTCGCCGAGTCCCGGCTCACGGCGAGCCACGCCCGGGCCCTGCTCGTCCTCCCGCTCGCCGCCGATCAGGAGGCCATAGCGGCCCTGGTGATGGCCGACGGCCTCAATGTCCGCGAGACCGAGCGGGCCGTCCAGGAGCGCCTCACACGGGCTGCAGCGCCGCCCCGGCAGCCATCCGCGGCTGCGGCACTCGAGGAAACGACGCCCGATGACCAAGCGCTCCGACGTGGCCTCGAGCACGCCCTCGGCGTTCCCGTCCGTCTCCAACGCCGCAAGGGCGGAGGCGGCAGGATCGTCATCGACTGGGCCGACGATTCCGACCTGGACGCAATCTATCGCAAGCTCGGCGGCCCGACGCTGTAAGCGGGCGGTACGCGCCCGCTGAGGGGCGGCGCACCGACTTAGTTCGCTCCGCTCGTTCGTCGCGACCCCATCGCTCAGTGCCGCAGGGCGACAGGGGACGGGCGGCACCGTGCTCAGGCTTGTCCGCTCCCTCGTTCGCGCCACTCTATTGTCGCGCTCTCTCGGTCGCTCCCAAATTCGCGGGGTGCCGCCCGTCCCCTGTCGCCTTACATGCGTTGTGGTGTCGCGCTCGCTTTGGCGCTCCCAAATTCGCCAGGCCGCCCGTCCCCTGGCGCCCGCGGCGCTGAGCCAGGTGATTGCGCGAACGACGGAGCGGAAAGTCCAAGCTCGCGTCGCCGGTCGCCTGGCACCCCGCACCACCAAGCGAGGTGATTCCGCGAACGCCCCTCAGCCGACGGGGCGGTCTGCTGCTCCCGTGAGACGTGCCTCGGCGGCGTCGGCGTCGAAGTTCGCGAGGAACGCCTCGATGTACTTCGGACGGTCGGCCGGCTTGTAATCGAGCAGGAACGCATGCTCCCAGACGTCCATCACCACGATGGGCTTGAAGCCGGCGATGTTGCCGTCCTCGTGGAGCGTGATCCAGTGGTTGCTGAGCCGTCCGGTCGCGGTATCGAGGTACGTCACCGCCCAGCCCACGCCGCGCATCCCGCCGATCGCGGTGAAATCCTTGCGCCAGGTGTCGATGTCGCCGAACGACTTGCCGAGCGCGCGTCCGAGTGCCGATGACGACGAGATGCCGCCGCCACTCGCCTTCGTGAGGTTGCCGAAATACCACTCGTGCAACACCATGCCGTTGTATTCGAAGCCGAGCCGGCGCGTGATTTCCGAGTACGCGGGATTCGACGACAGCCCCTGGCCCGCCGCCTGCATGGTGACCAGTTGTTCGTTGAGGAGGTTCGTGTTTTTGACATAACCGGCATAAAGTCCGAAATGGACTTCGAGGGTGTTGTCGGAGATGCCGGTCAAACCGGAGAGGTCGAACGTCCTTGCCTTGTAGGGGGTCTGGGTCAGGAGCGCCATCTCTTGCCTCGTGTATGAACCTGGTCTGCAGTCGTGGTTCGCTCACATTCTGGCAGCGTGGGGCGGGATCCCGCATGGTGCCGTCAACTGGTCGGCGGAGCGATATCCACGGGTTTGTCGAAGCTGCTGTACGTGTCGATCATGAAGTGCTCCTGGGCGTCCATGGCCACCTGGCGGACGCGCCCCGAAGCATCGACCCAGAAGGTGAACCAGATCGGCGTGGAGAGGGCGCTGCCGAACGTCGCGACCATGGTCGTGGGCACGCCCTCAACCGTCGACTCCCCGATCACGTGTGCGTTCGTCAGCGGCAGGAAGAAGTCCCACGTGAACGACGACGCGACGTTGTTCGGCGACACCGACTGCTCCTGGTGCCATGGCTGGCCCGGTCCCTCCTGCGTGTAGAACGTGCTGCCGATCCAGATGGTCCTGCCACTCGCGTTGATGGTCCACGCGCTGCGGTCGGGGGCGACCGAGGACCACAAGGTGCGCTCCACAACGCTGCCGGTGTTGAGGACCTCGCTGTACTGAAACGACGACAGCGCCTTCATGGTCGATTCGAGCCGCTTCAGCAGCGTGTCGCCGGACCGCGCCGGCAGCGCAGGGATCTTGAATGTCGCTTCGCCGCCACCTGCGTTCTCCGTCTCGACCGAGACGACATCGCCCTGCCGGATATCGATCGTCGCCTCGCGACACGTGTCACCGCACGGGAGCAGCGCTTTGTAGACGCCGTTGACCACGATGTTGGCAGCGAGGCCTCCCGCCGGGGTGCCGTTGGCTGGCGGAAGGAGGTAGACCGTGGCGCGATTCACCCCCGGCAATCCCGGCGAAAGGCTGAGGCCGACCAGAGTGGACCCCGCAGCTCCCGCCATGGTGAGCTCGTCGCGAGACGGCAGGCCCGCCGTCGGCGTCGCAGCCGCCTCCTCAGCCACCTGTCGAGCGGCCGCCGTTGGAGGAGTGGGAAACGACGAGAGGAGTGCCGCCGCGGCCACGACGCCGGCAGCAAGCGCGGCCTCGACCCGCAGGTGTGGCCGCTTCAGGCGCCACGCGACGGCCGAAAGCGGCAACATCAGCGCGACCAAAGCCATCTTCACGAGCAGCACGCGTCCGTATGCAGTGCCGAACAGCGCCTGGATGGAGCCGAGTTGCGTGAGGGCTTCCAGTCCTCCGGCGACGACCGTGGTGCCGAACGCGGCAAGTGCGACCGGCGTGAACCTGGCAAGGAGCACGCGTGCCTCGACGGAGCGCCAGCCGCCGGGTGGACGCACGAGCGCGAGCGCAGCGATGCCTCCGGCCCAGAGGCCGGCGGCGAGGAGGTGAACGGCGTCCAGGCCGATCCCATACCAGGCCGGGTCGACCCCGGCGGCGTGGCCGCCTGCGGCGAGCATGACCAGCGCTCCCGCGACCCAGACCGGCAGCGTCCTCGACCCCAGCACGACGGCCACCAGCGTCAGCACCTCGAAGCAGAGGCGGGCGATCAACGCTGCCCCGGAAAGCCCGTTGAAGAACGCCAGATAGCCGCTGAGGCTGTGACCGCCCGAGCCGACAGTCGCCTCTGCCCAGACAGTGACAAGCCCTGCCGAGAGCGCGACGCTCGAAGCCCGGAATCCAGGCCTGACCCATTCGAGCGGAGGCGACCGCCGCGCGAGCGCGCTGATGAGGACCTGGCCTGCAAGGAACAGCAGGGCGAGCGCCTCGATCCACTTGGTCGCCCCTATCGCGATGTCGGACGGCGCCGGTCCCGGAACCGAGTTCGCGGCCACGACTGAAGCGTCAGATCCCGCGATGCCGACGTCGAAGGTGAAGTTGCTGCTGACTTTGTGGCCGTCGAACTGACTTACCGTCGTCCAGTCGACCGTGTAGACCCCCGTGGCGTTGGTGGCCAATGGAATCCGGATCTCCTCGGCGGCGTCGACCTGACCCTGCCATACATGCCCTGTCGGGTCGGTCACCGAGGCAAACGACAGGGATGCGTTGAGTGGCTGGTCGAATTCGAGAGTGACCACTCCAGGAGCGGTCCCGAGGTGCGCTCCCGCCGGCGGCGACGAAGCGGAGAGGAGGGCGTGCGCAGAGGCGGCAAGCGGGATCACCAGAGCCGCCAGGATCGCGACCAGCACCGCGGTGAGGCGACGGACCCCCGATGTCACATACCCATGATGGAGCAGCGCGCACCGGCCACAGAACGTGGCGCGCCCGGCGGTTCCCCTCATAATCGGCCCGAGTGGCTCAGGTACTCCCGCCCCCGGAAGTGACGAGCGCGCCAAGTCCGTGGTGGCGAGGATCGTGGGTCCGCGACACCGTCGAGGTGCTGCTGATCGCCGTGATCCTGTACGTGGCGATCGCCTTTGCGCTGCAGACAGTTCGCGTCGACGGCGAGAGCATGAACAACACGTTGCAGAACCAGGACCTGCTCCTCGCCAGCAAGATCTCGTACGACTTCGGACAGAATCCGCAGCGCGGCGATATCGTGATCCTCATTCCACCGACGGAGCCCACTGAGGATTTCATCAAGCGGGTGATCGGGCTTCCCGGTGATGTCATCGAGATCGACGGTGACCACAATCCCACCGAGGTGCTCATCAAGCCCGACGGCAAAGGCCCCTTTCAGGTGCTGGACGAGCCGTATCTCCCCGAGGCGTGGAACACGCTGAAGTACTGCTGCACATCGACGGGCATGGCGTCGTCGACACCGCAGCCGCTGACGATCCCTGCCGATGAATATTTCGTGATGG
Organism: Candidatus Dormiibacterota bacterium; assembly: GCA_963791435.1. GTDB lineage: Bacteria > Chloroflexota > Dormibacteria > Aeolococcales > Aeolococcaceae > Palsa-851. The sequence continues at coordinate 1,153,224 of CAWBSL010000001.1, read as the reverse complement.
GCGATAATCGCAACTTCTCGAGCGACTCACGCGTGTTCGGGCTCGTGCCGCGCAAGAACATTCTTGCGAAGGCGATCCTGCGCATCTGGCCGCTCGACCACTTCGGCAGCCTCGGCGCCGGACCGACCTTCGAACCCGAGACCACCTCCGCGCTCGTGTTGCCGGTCTTTGGGATCGCCGGGTTCGAGGCCTGGCGCTGGCGGCGCCGGCGGATGCGCAGGCTCGCGGCCGCACAGGGTGCGCCCCCGAGCAACGACCCGCTCCCCTAGGGGAACAGGCGGATCAGCCGTTCACCCACGTGGTATCGACGGCGCCCCACTCGACGAGCTCCGCCGGCTGAAAGAACAGCGCGACCTCTTCCGCGCCACGCCCCGGCGAGTCGCTGCCATGCACCACGTTATTGCCAATGGTGACTGCAAGGTCGCCGCGGATGCTGCCGGGCGCAGCTGCTGACGGGTTGGTTGCACCCATCATCGAGCGCACCTGCCCCACGGCGTCATCGCCCTCCCACACCATGGCGACGACGGGAGCCGAGGTGATGAAGTCGACGAGGCCGGCGAAGAACGGCTTCCCCACATGCTCGGCGTAATGCGCTTGCGCGAGGTCACGGTCGATACGCATCAGCTTGAGCGCAACGAGGTGCAGACCGCGGCGCTCGAAACGCGTGATCACCTCGCCCACCAGGCGACGCTGCACGCCATCGGGCTTCACCAGGACGAGGGTGCGTTCGACACTCACAGCGCCAAAGTCTGACACGCGGCCATCAGACCGCGATCGCCTTCTCGAATCGAGTCTCGCTGCGGAAGGGCCCGACCACGGCGGCACGGAGTCCCGATGTGAGCAGCCGCGCGGCGAGCTCGCTGACCTGCGTCGCGTCGACCGACTCGAGACGCGCCACCAGCTCGTCGGGTTCGACGATCTTTCCTTGAAGCAGGAGTTGCTGACCGGCGTACTCGCAGAGCGCAGACGTGCTCTCCAGCGACAGCAGCAACCGGCCCTTCGCGTACTCGCGTGCCTTGGTGAGCTCTGCCGCTCCCACCGGGTTCTCGGCGAGCTTGCGCAGCTCGACGATCGCAGCCTCGAGCGCCGTTGCGGCCTGACGCGGCTCGCACGCGAGCCCGATCCCGAGCACGCCCGTGTCGGACATGCGGCTCATGAACGAGTGCACGTCGTACACGAGTCCCCGCTGTTCGCGGAGCTCCAGGAAGAGGCGGCTCGACATGCCCTCGCCGAGGATCACGTTGAGGATGTCGGCGACATGCCGATCCGGGTCGTTGTACGACGGCGCGCGTGCTCCCACGAGGATGTTCGCCTGCTCGGCGCTGCGCCGGATCACACGAAGTGGCGACCCGGTCGGCGGTGTTGCCGGAGGCGCGGGCGCGGGCGTCTTACGGGGCTTCGCGGCCCACGGCCCGATCGCCTCGTCAATCATCGCCTTCGCGTCTGCGGTCTCGAAGCCACCGGCGATGCTCACCACCAGGGTCGACGGGAGCATGTGTTTCGCGAGATGAGCCCGGCAGTCGTCAGCAGTGAATGACAGAACGGTCTCCTCGCGTCCGGCGACGTCCCATCCCAGCGGATGGCCCGGCCACATCAGCGAGTCGAACGCAATTTGCACGTAGTCCTGCGGGTTGTCCTGGTACATCCGCAGCTCTTCGATGACCACCTGCCGTTCCTTGAGGACTTCAGCCTCGTCGAGCACGGGGCTCAGCAGCATGTCGCTCAGGACGGAGACCGCAAGCTCAAGCTTCGCCACTGGGACGCGCGTCCAGAAGACCGTGGCCTCGCGATCGGTCGCGGCATTGAGGACGCCGCCGACCCCCTCGATGGCTTCGCTGACGTCTCGGGCGGTTGGATATTGCCCGCCCCCCTTGAACACCATGTGCTCGACGAAGTGGCTGATGCCGCTCTCCGACTCCGTCTCGTGGCGCGAGCCCACCGCGACCATGAAGGCGATCGCCACCGATGCGCGGCCGGCCAGCGGGACGGCCGTGAGCCGGGTCCCCCCGGTGAGGGATTCGACGCCGAACTCGGTCAGTACGAGCGCCCGGATGACCGGCCCGGGCGGGCTCCTTCGAAGCGCTCGGGCGGACCGCCCTGCGCCGGACCCGTCGGGTTGATGACCACACGCCGCGCCGGCTCCCGGCCGGCGCTCTCGGTGGTCACGTCGGGATCGTCCGCCAGCGTCATGTGGATCACGCGTCGCTCGTAGGCGTGCATGGGGTCGAGCGTGTACGGCTCTCCGGTCCGCTTGACGCGGAGCGCGAGGCGCTCGGCGAGCTCACGAACCTGGTCCTCGCGGCGGGCGCGGTACCGCTCCACGTCGAGGATCACGCGGCGCGTCTCCACGCCTTCCTCGCCGAGCATGAGGTTCACCGCCGTCTGCAGGGAGCGCAGCGTCTCGCCGCGCCATCCGATGAGCAACCCCAGGTCGTCGCCGGCGATATCGAGGATCACCGGGCCACCCGACGACGCACTGGCCGTCCCGGTGCCGCGACGAACGCTCACGCGGCAGGGCACCTCCATGCGCGTCAGCAGCTCCTCGAGGAGCGCCCTCGCGTTGGCGGCGTGCTCGTCGATCCGGTAGACGCGGACGCGCCGCTCGCCGCTCGAGAGGCGCTCGCCCGGGAGCGGACGGCTCTCCGGTGACAGCACCTGCACCTCGACCTGCTCGCGATTCGCCCCGAGTTGCGTCAGCGCGTTGCTGACGGCCTCTTCGATCGTCGCTCCGCGCGCCTCGACGCCATCCTCGGTATCTGCTTCGACTGCACTCACCCTGCTCTCGCTCACCACTTCTCCCTCAACGCCGCGCTCAGCGGCGCCGCCTCCGTCTATTCGGTCTGTTGGGTCGCGCCAGCGAGCGCGCGGCGGCACTCGGTGATCGCACCGGTGGTTCCTCGTCGGCGCCGGCCTTCGTGCCGTTGGCGCTGGGACTTGCGCCGTTGCGCGTGCCGTTCTTCCCGGTGCCGTTCTTGGTGGGATTGACAACGATCGTTGTCTTCGACGACCCCGCACCGGTCTTGACCGGCGTCCGTGGAATCGTCAGCGCGGTGACTCGATTGGCTCCGGGAAACCACGAGGGAACCACGAGACCGTTCCATCCGAGCAGGTGGTACTGCTGCGCCACCATGAACATCGTCCCGGTCGCCCAGTAGATCGCCAGTCCCTGCGGGAACAGGAAGCTGAAGATGAAGATCATCACCGGGAAGATGAACGACATCTGCCTGGTGACGCCTGCCATCGAGCGTTCCTGGTCGGACATGTCCGGGCGCTGCGGCGGCATCATCATTCGCGACTGGGCGAACGTGAATGCGCCGGCGATGATCGGCAGGATCAGGAGTTGTGGACTGGTGGCGAGCCCGACCAGGCCGTGGGTTGAGCAGCACGTTGTCTGAGCTGACTGGGTCACGTCGTGGATCCACAGGAATCCCTTGTCCGCGACAGGAAGGACGCCCTTGTTGGTGAAATAGCGAATCGACTGGTACAGGCCGATGAGCACCGGCATCTGCACCAGCGCGGGGATGCAGCCGGTCAAGCTCGAGAACGGGCTGATGCCGTGCTCCTTGTAGAGCGCGTTCATTTCCTGGCTCAGTCGCTGCGGCTCTTTCTTGTACTTCTTGCGAAGCTCCTGGAGTTGCGGCGCGACCAGACGCTGCTCCGCCTGAATGCGCCGTGACGTCCGAAGCTGCCAGCCGAAGACCGGGAAGAGCACTGCGCGAATAGCGATGGTGAGCACCATGACGCTCAAGCCGAACGGGCCGATTGCTTGCAATGGCCCGATCCCATGGAAGGTCGAGGTCAGGAAGCGCAGCACCGCCTCGAACGGGTACTGCAATGCCCCGAAGATCCAGAGCGGGTTGAAGCCGCTGGACGTCGTGGTTGTGGTGGCAGCGGCGATGATCACGCGGCTTTCCCCGCCTGCGTGGCCTCGTGATGCGTGCGACGGGCCATACGCCAGCTGATATACGTCTCCGGGACCGGATCGAAACCACCCTCATGGAACGGATGGCAGCGGGAGATCCGCCGTACCGCGAGCCACCAGCCGCGGCGCGCGCCGAAACGCTGAATCGACTCGTAGCCGTAGTGCGAGCAGGTGGGCTCGTAACGGCAGGAGCTCATCATTCCGAAGAGCGGGCCGATCGTGACCTGGTAGATCCTGATGAATACCAGGCTGACGCGTTTCACGTACGGGCCCCTGGCTGTGCCCGCGAAGCCGCCGCCAGTGCGGTCGCAAGGCCGCCGCGGAGAGTGAGAAACGGCATCTCGGTGGCGCGTCCCGGAAGGCTCACGACCATGTCGAGTCCAGGATGCTCCAGGAGGACTGGAACGATCGCGGCGCGTAACCGCCGGCGAGCGCGATTGCGACCGACCGCCCCCGTGGCGCCGGGCACCGCGAAAGCGACCCGAGACACGGCGGTAGCACCCGCCAGCGCACGAACTCGAATGGCACCGGAGCGTGCCTCGCTCCCGGTTTCCCGCACCGCCGCAATCCGGCGTCGCCCGGGCAGGCGATGCCGCTGGTTCATCGCGTAGGAGCCGGAGTCAGGCGCTTGCGGCCCTTCCGACGGCGTGCCTTGAGCACCTGGCGTCCGCCGGGCGTCGCCATACGTATGCGAAAGCCGTGCGTCTTACGCCGGTACTTCTTCTTGGGCTGGTACGTCCGCTTGATGGCCGTCTCTCCGAGACACTGATCGCGTCGGGGGCGCTCTGGGCACCGCTGAGCCCGACGGGGTTTGCCTCGGGAGTATACCAAGGCAACAGGCGACCGCCCCTCCTGCCACCGAGTTCACGAATCGATGGCCTCGAATTGGTGCGCTCGCTCCGCTTGTGACCGGAGCTGCGCATTGTTAGACTCCGCAGGCTGCAGCGGGAGCGGGAAGCCCTTCCACACGTCACACCAAGCCCCCCGGCCACCAGCGGCCAAGCATTTATCCACTGATGTGCGCAAGTTGTGGATAAGTGCGCTGTGTTCGGCAGGCCAAGGCGAGGAACGAGTGGATCGAACAGCCGGTATCGGAGTCGTCGGTGATCAGGCTCAGCGTGTCGAGCCGATCTTGGAAAGTGGCAGCTCGACCGCGAGCATGGACCCACAGCAGCTCTGGCAGGTCGCCCAGGAGGAGCTTCGCTTCCAGGTGGTCCGACCCGGATACGAGGCCTGGCTTGCCAATGCCGTCCTCGTCGATTCCGACGGGCACACCTTCACCGTGGGCGTGCCGACGATGTTCGCCCGCGACTGGGTCAGCGAGCGCTACGTCCCGCTGATCCGCGAGACGCTTTCCGGGGTGCTCGGTCGCGATTGCGAGGTGATCATCACCGTCGACCCGGAGGCGTTGCCGCCACCTGAGCCGGCGCACGTTCCGGACCCGACCTACGCACAGGTGAGCGAGCCCGAGGACGGAGCCAACGACTCACGGCTCAACCCGGCGTTCACCTTCAGCACATTCGTCGTCGGCAACTCGAGCCGGTTCGCGCACGCGGCGTGCCGCGCGGTGGCCGAAGCGCCCGGCAAGGCGTACAACCCGTTGTTCCTGTATGGCGGCGTGGGTCTCGGCAAAACTCACCTGATGCACGCGATCGGCCACGCGGTTCGTGAGACGCACCGCAACGCGAAGGTGGCGTACGTCACCTCCGAGAAGTTCATGAACGAGATGGTCGCCTCCATCGTCGAGAACCGGCCGGCGGAATTCCGGATGCGCTACCGCGGTGTCGACGTCCTGCTCATCGACGACATCCAGTTCCTGGCCGGCAAGGACCACACCCGTGAGGAGTTCTTCCACACGTTCAACGCCCTTCAGGAATTCCAGAAGCAGATCGTGGTGAGCAGCGACCGGCCGCCGAAAGACATCCCCACGCTCGAGGATCGCCTCCGGAGTCGCTTCGAGGGTGGCCTGATGGCCGACATCCAGCCCCCGGACTTCGAGACCCGCCTCGCAATTCTCACCACGAAGCTCGGGCCGTACAGCAAGCTCGTCCCCGACGAGGTCTGCTCGTTCATCGCGCACCGGATCCAGAAGAACATCCGCGAGCTCGAGGGAGCGCTCATCCGCGTGCTCGCGCATGCGTCGATCAACGGTCAGCAGATCACTCTCGAGACCGCGCAGCAGATCCTCCGCGACGTCATCCCGGTACAGGATTCGACGCCGGTCAGCATCGAGACCATCCAGATCGCGGTGGCCGCGCATTACTCCATCTCGGTCGAGGAGATGAAGGGCAAGCGGCGCGACAAGAACATCGTCTTCCCGCGCCAGGTCGCCATGTACCTCATCCGCGAGGCGACCGAGTCGTCGCTCCCCGTCATCGGGAGCGCCTTCGGGGGCAGGGATCACACCACGGCGCTGCACGCAATCGAAAAGATCACCGAGCTGATGCGTGAGGACGTTCGCCTCCAGGGTGAGGTGCGAGCGATCCGCGAGCAGCTGCACAACCGTTGACAACCCTGTTCGCGAACCCCGGGACGGCATGTGGACAAAGTGCGCAAGTCGGCTGTCGGTGGACATCTGGTGGACAACCGGTGCCACTTGCGCACAGGCCGGCAACGCTCCCGGAGGCGTTATGAGATCGCTTTTCGACTTGTCCCCCGTGTCCCCACCACTACATCGTCTACTGATCTCTAGACTCTGCAGGTCATACTCATCGAGTCTGGTGATAACGCAGCATCCAGAGAGGAATCGTCCATGAAAGCGACCGTCTCGTCCTCGACCCTCAGTGGTGCTCTCGGGCTGGTGTCCCGTGCGGTATCGCCGAGGTCGACTCTCCCTGTGCTCAGCAATGTGCTCCTGGAGACAGGTGTCGATGGGCTGCGTGTCACCGCAACCAACCTCGACCTGACAATCACCGTGGTGGTGCCGGCCACCGTCCTCGAGGAAGGGCGTGTCACGGTTCCGGCGCGCCTCCTCGGAGAATTTGTGGCATCGCTCGGTGACGCACCGTGCACGATGGAGCTGGAACCCACCACGCAGGTGCTCAAGCTCACCGGCGGCGTGCACCGCGCGAATGTGCACGGCATCGATGCGGTGGAATTTCCACCGCTGCCGGCGCGTGACACCGAGACCTCCATCGAAGTTGATGCGGTGACGCTGCAGAACGCGATCACGCAGACCGTGATGGCCGCGAGCTCCGATGAAGCGTCGCCGGTGCTCACCGGTGTGCTGCTCCAGATCGATGGCAACCGGCTCACGCTTGCGGCAACGGACCGTCACCGTCTCGCCGTGAAGAACATCGACGTCACGGTGAACGGCACGCCGCCCGTCACGTCGGTGATCGTGCCCTCGCGGCACCTGGCCGAGGTGGCGCGAGCAGTCAATCCCAATCGTCCGACGGTGGGCATCGCATTCGCGCACGCGCGCAACCAGGTGTTCTTCACCCTGAAGGACGTCGAGATATCGTCGCGATTGATCGAAGGGACATATCCCAACTACACGCAGGTGATTCCTGGTAAGTCGACCACGACGGTGAGCCTGTCGACGGCGTCGTTGCTGCGTGAGGCCAAGACCGCTGCGGTGCTTGCACGTGACGCGGCGAACCCCGTGCGCCTGCGCATCGGTGACGGCACGCTGACCCTGCTCGCACAGACTGCGGAGGTCGGTGACGACGAAGCGCCGTTGAGTGCAACGGTGAAGGGTGACGACGTGCAGATCGCGTTCAATGCGCGCTACATGCTGGACGCGTTGTCGGCGCTCGACTCCGACGAGGTGCAGCTGTCCTTCAACGGGTCGCTGCAGCCGGGAGTCATCCGTCCCGTCGGCAAGGATGACTACCTCTGCATCATCATGCCGGTCCGCGTCGCCTGAAGTTCGCCTGCGCGAACCTCGGTATCACATCGCCTTGAAACGGATCCGGCGCACGAGATCCTGACCGACGCGTTGATTCAGCGCGTCGATGACTCGTGGGGCGTCCATCTGGAGTTGATGCGCCAGAGCGGTGTTCGCGGTGGCGATCACGAGAACGCCACGATCGAGACGCTCTGCACGGCACATCGCAGCAAGTCCATCGCCCACGACATCGGCCAGGGCTAGCCGCAGGCGCTCCTCGCGAACCTGGACTCGAACTCCCAGTCCCCGGAGTGCTGGGTCGATGATGTCGGAAAGGCGCTGTTCGGTCACTCGCGCGTGTCTTGCGTGACGACACCGTGTTGCACGGTGAAGTGGAGCACCTCGTCAAAGTCGGCGACGTCCGTGAGCGGTTCCGTCGTCGTCACCAGCACCTGGTGCTGGGCTCCCTGCGCCAGCAGTGCGAGCAGCCGGCGGCGCCGATCGGGGTCGAGCTCACTCAGCACGTCGTCGAGAAGGATGACCGGCGCGACACCCGCCGTGTTCTGGAGGTAGTGGACCTCCGCGAGCTTGCACGCGAGCACGATGCTTCGCTGCTGACCTTGCGAGGCGTTCCCTCGCGCCGGGCGTCCGTCGAGATCGAAGGCGATGTCATCGCGGTGCGGGCCGGCGAGGGTGACGCCACGGGCGATCTCTTCCACCATGCGCCGGTGGAGCGTTTCGAGGAGCGCCTGTTCGGCGGCCTCCACGGTGCCGGCAACCGCATCGACATGAGCCGGTGCATACCGAAGCGCGATCTGCTCGCGCTGGCCGCTCAGGTCACGAAGCGAGAGCGCGGCGAGCGGCGCGAGAGCGTCCACGAGGCGCGCCCGCGCCAGCGAGAGCCATGCGCCGTGATGGGCGAGCTCGGTCGTGAAGCTCTGCAGCGAATCGCGTGCGCCGGTGCCGAGTCGGAGCTGATGCAACAGCGAGTTGCGCTGCTCGAGCACGCGCCGGTAGCGGGACATGTGCGCGACCGCCTGCTGGTCGGTCTGCGCGAGGATGACATCGAGAAAACGCCGGCGCCCTTCCGGTCCTCCGCGCACCAGCGCGAGGTCCTCCGGCCAGAAGAGCACGACAGGGCAGACGCCGAGCATCGCGCGCGCAGGCCGCGGCTTGCCGTCGACTGACGTGACCCGGCCGACGCGTCCGGTTGCGACGTCACGCTGAAATCGGACGGACAAGGTGACGTCGGCCGGTGGACGCGCGACATCGGCCTCGGCGAGTGCGGCATCCTCGGTCCACAGCAGCAGATCGCCGCTGCTCGTTGTCCGTGGCGACCTCGTGAGAGCCAGGGTCGCAATCGCCTCGAGGAGATTGGTCTTGCCCTGCGCGTTTTGGCCATGAATGACATTGAGTCCCGGGCCGAAGCGCACTGTCACCTCGCTGTAGTTGCGAAATCCGTGGAGCCGGAGGCGCACGATCGAGCACCTGGGCGCTGCTGTTCCCGCAGGCTCCGAGGGCGCGTCCACTGTCGGGGCGTCGACGCTCACGTGGTGCGACCGGACATCGAGGCGATCAACCCTGCGATGCGACGCGTGGCGTCCGGCCGGGCGGCTGCCTTCACGGCTGCGCGCATTGTCGCCAGAGCCTCGGATCCGGGCTCGGCGAGCTCGGCCACCGCATCGACGAGTTGCTCGTCGCGCGGCACGTACCGTCCCGCGCCGATGTCCACCACCCACTCCACGTTACCGCGCTCCTGGCCGGGGAGATACCACACGAGCAGCAGCGGCAAGCCGCAGCAGAGCGCCTCGGCGATCGTGCCCGGTCCTGCCTTCGACACCACCACGTCGCAGGCGCGCATCCATTCCGCCATGTTGTCCACGTAGCCGAGCACGCGTACCGCCCGCCCTGCGCCGGTCGTCAGGCCGGCGAGGGCCGTTCGCGCCCGCTCGTTGCGGCCGCAGATCACGACCACGTCGAGGTCGAGCGAGCCTGCGGCGATCGCCCGCGCATGCTTGACGATCCCGCCCGAGCCGTCCGCGCCACCGCAGACGAGCACCGCGAAGCTGTCCGTTCGCAGGCCGAGCCCCCGGCGGATCGCCGCGATGCCGGCAGGATCGCCGGGGAGCTCGGTGAACTTTCGGTCGACGGCGAGGCCGAAGTCGTGGCACCGCGTGGCCGGGATGCCGGCGCGGCGGCAGTGATCGAGCCCGCCGGGGGATGGGACGACAACGGCGTCGACATCGCGGCACTCCCACGCGACATGGATGTCGACGAGGTCGGTGATCACGGTGACGACCGGGATGCGCGGTGTCCGGCTCCGCACGGCGCGAACGCTGATGTGGTTGAGCAGCGGGTGGAAGGACACGACGCACGCCGGGTCCAGCTGATCGATCGCCTCGGTCACGGCGCTGGTGACCGACCGAAGCACCGTTCGCTCGAGCAGGGCCACCGCAGGACGGCTGTTGGTGGAGTGGTAGAGGCCCCCCCAGAGCCAGCGCGCATGCCGGGTGATCGGCCCGTACAGGCCCGCCGTGCCGCCGATCACCTTCGGTTTGGCGCTGGTGAACGGATCGAGGATGGTGATGTCGAATTCGCCGGGGGACGCCGCGGTCATCTGGCGCTCAACCGCCGTCGCCGCCGCCCGATGGCCGCCGCCCGTGTCCGCGATGAGAAAGAGCAAGCGCCGCATCAGCTCACCGCCACCGAGGCCGCCACCAGCGTGTGCGGCGCGAAGTCGGTGATGAGCTGGGCGTCGCTCCCGTCGGCGTTCTCGATGTACGCCTGGACGATGCCGGACGCATCGGCGTTGAGATACACCAGCTGCCGGCCGGAGGGTGCGACCACAACCGTGCCGAGCGAGCCGGGCGCCGGCCCCGAGGCGATCGGAATCTGCTCATCGCCCGCAAGACTGACGAGGACGAGGGTGGGGCTGCCGGACGCGGGCCGGTTGATCCCCACGAGCGTCCCGGTGGAGGTGAACCCCACGGGCTGAATGGACGGGTCAAGGAGCCGGGCGGTCGTCGAGGAGGCGCCGAGTCCTGCGATCCAGGTCCCCTGCGCGCCGGTGGCGGAGCGGAGGAATGCCAGTTGCGCGCCATCAGGCGAGATCGCCGGGTCACTCGACGCGCCGCTCGCGGTGCTGCCGAGGCCAGGGATCGGATACCGCGCGAGCACGACCGAGTCCGCCAGCTCGAGGTGCTCGAAGTCAGCGGTGCCGGCGACATCGAGGACGAGCTGCTCGCCGAGCGGGCTCCAGACCGCCGGCGCCACGAGCGGATCGCCGGCGGGCAAGGTGGTGAGCGACCCCGACCCCGGGTTGAAGAACGAGACCTTGCCGCCACGCGAGAAGGCGAGTGTCGACCCGTCGGGCGACCACGACGGGAGTGACGAGTCGGCGAAGCTCGTGACCACGGTCCCCGTCGCCGGGTCGAGCACGACGAGGACGGGCGTCGGCGCCGCCACCGTCGAGTCGAGCTCGACGACCGCGAGCCAGCCACCGCCAGGCGAGAGGGCTGCGGCGGCGTAGGTATAGAGCGGCGCGTCGAACGCGGCGACGCCGCAGCCTGTCCGGCGTGGGCATCGGGGAGCCTCGAGCACCGCCTCGGTCGCTATCGGCTCACCAACCTCGGCTGGTGCCAGGCGCGACACGAGCACGGTCGAGGCGCCCTCGCCCGGGACGGCCGCCAGCACCACGACGTGCGGTCCGGCCGACATCCCGGCCGTCGTGAAGCTGGACGCGGCCCCGGTGACGAGCGGTTGATGGTCGATATCCGTTGCGGTCGTGGCGACATCGAGGTGATAGGTGACGCCGGCCTCCAGCGTCGCCCCGGGGAGCACCACGAAGCGGCTCGGATCGCGCAGGTTGCGGACAACTCGAGTCCCGGGCACCGGCGGATCCAACGTGATCGACGCCTCGGTCGCGCCGGCGTCCATCGCCGTCGAAAAGCTCACGGAGATCGAGGCGTCCACGGCGACGCCGGTCGACCCGTCAGCCGGGACCAGCGCGCGAATGACCGGGGCCGGCCCGGTGGTGATCGTCCAGTGGTGATCCACGGAGTTCACCACTCCGCTCGGGTCGCTGATCCCGCCGGCGAGGGTGAAGGTATACGAGGTGCTCGGCGCGAAGATCGCCCGCGGGTGGAGCAGCGTGAAGCCCGTGTCTCCCGAGAGCCAGACGATCCGGCACGGCGCGAGCGGTCCGGCGCCGAACGCGGCCACGAGGTTGCACGCGGGGATCTGCCGGCTCACCGAGAACCGACCCTTCACCGACGACGTCACCACCGGCCGGTCGAACTCGACGGTCACCGCCGCATCGGCAGCGACCCCGACGGCACCGCGGCTCGGGAGCAACTGGATAATCTGGGGCGGGCTGCTGAAACAGCCGGACAGGCACGCGCAGACGAGTCCACACACGGCCCACGGTGCGATCCGGCGCAGACCGGAGGCGAGACGGGATCCCCGGAGCGACCTAGTAAGCGCGGTTGAGCGCGGCGTCGACGTCGATGGCAGCGACGGCGCTGTCGCCACCCTTGACCTCGATGACCGACTGGCGATCGTTGGCCAGGGCGGCAACCGCCGTGGTGGCCTTGTCGAGGGATCGCTGGGATTCGGTGTACGTGCCGAGGATGTCGCCATCTCGAAGCAGGATGATCCCCGCCTCGTCCGGGGTTTGCACGACCACCGATCCGCTCACATGCTCCTCGGCCAGGTATTCCAGCAGGGCTTCGAGGTTGACGAAGCGACCGAGCAGCCCGCTGTAGAGGTACGGCGAGGTGAACAGCTGGGCAAGCGCGGTGACGGTCTCGCCGTCGAGCTCGATGACGTCGATGACGCCGTCTCCGGCGTCCATGTGCCGGCGGATCTGCAGGAAGGCGTCCTCACCCTGAACGGCCGTGCCGTTGCTGCACAGCGCCTCGAGCGCCTGACCGTCGTTGAGGAGGATCACGCCGCTGTACCCGGTGCCGCTGAGATTCACATAGCCGGTATGGCGATCCGACCGGAGTGTGCGGAGCAGGCGGGGGAAGTCGACGAATGCGCTCTTCAAACCTTCGTAGTGCGCACGGCCGGATGGGAGGGGATAGACACGCACGGCTGGAACCTCTGTTGCGGCCCCTCCGGTTGTCGGCATCGGCCGGTCCGGTGACGCGGCGGGAGCGGAAGCGGCTGGAGCAACCGAGTCGGGTTCAGCGGCGGCGGGCTCGGGCTGGTAGGAGACCGGCTCGGGTGCCGGCTGGTACGAGACGGGCTCGAGGGCCGGAGCCTCGGGTGCGGTCTGGAACTCAGGCACCGGTTCGGGTTCCGGGTCGGGCGCCGCCGCTTCGGCGACAGGTTCCGGCGCGGGCTCGGGTTCGGGCGCAGGCGTCGAGACCGCGTACGCCGGTTCCTCGATCGGCTCGGGGAGGCTTGCGGCCGGCGCCGGCGAGTACGTGTCCGCGGACGAGTAGGCCGGTGCGGCATCGGGCCAGGTGGAAGCACCGGTCGACGCGGCGGCAGCGGGAGTCCGGCTCTCGGCAGCGGCGATCAACTCTGCCGGCGAGGCCTTGATGGTCTCTTCCGCGGGAAGCTTTGCGCGAGGATCGAACTGGTACGACCCGTCGTTCCAGCCGAGCGCGTCGATGACGACCTCCTCGCCCTGTCCACCAGGTCCACTCGCGTGGAACAGGTGTCCGAACAGGAAGTACAGCGAGCAATTGTCGCCACCGTTGTCGATGGTCAGGGTGCCGGTCGCTCGCTCTGCCTGCATCGACTGCAGCAGCGTCGCGAGCCCGCCGTCACTGAGGGAACCCTGGGTCTGCACGGGTGCGGGTCTCCAGTTTTATTAAGGGGGACCGTCCCCCGGAGACGGTCCGAATTGGAGTCGGCCCGTATAGTAGCAACCCTTCACCGTTCCGAACGAGGTTGGATACTCCAGAATGTCCCGAGATCACTTCGGGGGATTGGTGTGGATGGACAGCAGGTGCGGGTGCTCGTCGTCGATGACGACGCGCTTGTCCGCAAAGCCGTACGGCTCACCTGCGAGACCGAGGGCTACACAGTCCAGGAGGCCGAGCGCGCGAGCGAAGCCCTCGCCCGCCTCGAACTCTTCCATCCGGATGTGGTCGTGCTCGATCTCATGCTCCCGGATCTTTCGGGATTTGACGTCTGCCGCGAGATCCGCCGGGCTGGGTACCGGATGCCGGTCATCATCCTCAGCGCCAAGCACGACGAGATCGACATCGTGCTCGGGCTGGAGATCGGTGCCGACGACTACATCGCCAAGCCGTTCCGGGCCCGGGAGTTGCTCGCACGCATCGGCGCCCAGCTCCGCCGGGCGAAGGAGATGCGCGGTGACGACAAGCCCGCGGACGGTCGTCTGGTCTTCAAGGACATCGTCATCGACACCGCCGAACGCCGCGTGACGAGGTCCGACCGCGACATCGTGCTCACCCATACCGAGTTCGACCTGCTCTCGTACCTCGCTTCGAACGCCGGCAAGGTGCTCTCCCGCGAGCGGATCCTCAGCGCGGTCTGGGGCTATGAGCACCCCATCGAGACGCGCGTGATCGACGTGCACGTTCGGAACCTGCGCCGCAAGATCGAGCCGGATCCCGCGCAACCGCGGCACATCCTCGCCGTCCCCGGGATCGGATACCGCTTCGCCGGGCTCCGCCGCTGAGGTTCCTCGCGGATGTGAGGTGACGGCAAAGTACACTCGGCGTCGTGCGAACCCCACCCATGCTCGATCAACGCGAGCCAAGCACGCAGACCCGGCGGGCTGATCCCGTTTCGGCCATCACTGTAGCCGCGCTCTCGATCATCGCCCTGGCGCTGCTGTCCGCGGCGGTGCTGGCCACCTACACCTACTCGACCCCGAACGTCGAACTGCCCCTGGTGATCGCCGTGTCGCTCTTCTTCGTGGTCGTGGTCTTCGCCAACATTTTCCGGCTGGCGGTGCGCCACCTCCGCCCGGGGCGCTGACCGATGAGCGAACACCCGGGAGCCGGCCAGGTGGGCCCGGAGCCGGCAGGGGCTGACCGTCCGACCTTTCCCTCCTACGAGGAGTTCGCATCCGACCTGCTCGAGGCGGTCGACGCCGTCGGCCTCAGCATCGAGGACGTCCGGCACCACCTCGAGCCGGGCCTCGGAGAGCGCCGCTTCGAGTGCACCGTCCGCCTGACCGGCGATCCGCCGCCGCGATACCACGTGCACGTGAGCTACACGTGGGATGCGCTCCTGACCTTCATCTCGGCCTATGGCCCAGGGGCGGATTGCGAGCTCTATCACGACGACGATGAGGCGCAGGACTGCCCGCACCAGCAGATCACGCCACAGGCGTTCGTCGACGTCGAGGCCGAGTTCGTGCTGGGCGATGGCGGGTACGAGCTCCACGACCTCGATGAGGTGGGCGGCTGGGTCGAGACCGTCCAGAACCTGCTCGGCAAAGCTTTCTCAGAGGACGACAAGCCCAGCGTGCACGTGGGGATCGCCGTCCTCGGCACGACGACGCTCGTCGAGAAGTTCACCGCCGAGCACTCCTGGTTCCTCGACTTCGAGAAGCAGCCGGACCTTGCCGCGCTCGCCAAGCAGATCGACACCGCGCTCAAGCTGGTGCCGCAACTGGCCGACCGCCTCCCGATTTAGAGGCGTAGCCCGGCAGAGCTCATGCCGGCTTATCGGCGGTGGGCTCGAAGCCGGCCGCTACGAGCAGATCCTGCTCGAATGGGCGATCGCCGATCTCCGGATGCGGCACCACGAGCCCCGGCTCCTCGACGCGGATCTCGCCGTGCTCGCCGAGCATCAGGATGTCCGCGTCGGCGATGCGCGGTCCCCATCGGTAGGTGGGCCTGCGTCCCGCGGCGATCTCGGCATTCCTGCAGTGCGCGAGCCAGCGCTCGGGCGACCACGGCGCAGGGCTGCGCAGTTGCACGACCTGGTTGTGGAAGTCGCCTTGCGCGGTAACGCCGACGGGCCTCGTGAGGATCTCCGGCGACGCGGAGACGATGGTCACGCCGTCCGTCGCGAGCGCGTCGCGTAGTCTCGCCAGGTTCCTGCCGCGATGACCAACATTGGTGCCCAGCGACACCCACGCCGTGTCCGTCGTGGAAATGGCACTGCCCACGTCAGGCGACAGGGGAGGGGCGGCACCCAGCGAATTTGGGAGCGACCGAGAGAGCGCGACAATAGGGTGGCGCGAACGAGGGAGCGGACAAGTCTGAGCACGGTGCCGCCCCTCCCCTGTCGCCGCACCACAGCGCGCTGTGTCGGAGCCTCGACGGATGCGGGGTGTTTGTCGCTGGGCTCCAGGTCGCGGCGTTCATCCGGTGGGGCCGGGAATCGGCAGGTCTCTGAGCGCCTCTGGCGTGCCGCGCACCACAGCGTCCGCGGCTCGCAGCGCTCGCACCGTCTCGGCCACGTCGTGCACTCGGATCATGTGTGCTCCCGCCTGCACCGAGAGCACTGCCAGCGCAAGGCTCGGTTCGAGCCGGTGCGCCTGGTCCTTTTCGCCGATGAGCAATCCCGTCGTCGACTTTCGCGACGGGCCGACCAGCACCGCGTGGCCCATGCCCATCAGTTCCCCGAGCCTGCGGATGAGCTCGAGGTTGTGCGCGGGAGTTTTCGCGAAGCCGAAGCCCGGGTCGATGATCACTTGAGAGCTCCGGATGCCTGCCTTCTCGGCGACCGCCAGACTCTCGCGCAGTCCGAGGCAGACATCCTCCATGAGGTCGCCGTAGTCGGTTCCGACCTGGTTGTGCATGGCAACGACTCCCGTTCCGGGGTGAGCGGCGATCACCTCGGCCATGCGGGGATCGCCGCGCAACCCCCAGACGTCGTTGACGATCGTCGCCCCCGCGCCGAGTGCTGCTGCTGCGACCGCGGACTTGCGCGTATCGATGCTGATCGGGACGGTCAGCCGGCCGGCGAGTTCGCGGATCACCGGCAGCACCCGAGATAACTCGACCTCCGCGGAGACCTCTTCGCGGGTCCTCGACGGCCGAGTGCTTTCGCCGCCGATGTCGACGATGTCCGCGCCCTCCGACGCGAGCAATTCCGCGCGCGCTACCGCAGCGGCAACGTCGTCGCTGACGCCGTCGCCGGCGAACGAATCGGGCGTGACGTTGAGGATTCCCATGACGAGAGTCCGTCTGCCGAACTCGAGACGGTGGCCCGGGAGCTCGACCGGGGGCGGGGCTCCACCGCGCGCCATCAGCACGGCTCCGATCGCCGCGCCCACCTCGCCGGCGTTGTCGCTCCAGGCCGCCAGTTGCATCGGGAGCATGCCCGCGGTCATCAGTGGCATGAGCAGCACGGCGCGGTCGCCGTTGGTGTTGCTGAGCACCTCGCCGCCGCCTTCGGCCACGAGGCGCTCGATGACTCGGATCTGATCGGAGCTCAATCCGCGGAGCGCCAGCGCCTCCACGGCGCCGCGCTCGGCGAGCACGGTGAGTCGCTCCGGAGGGAGGCCGAGCCGGAGGACGGCGTCGCGCAACGCGTCGGCGGGGCCGGGCAGGAGCGGCCGCACGCTGTACCGTGCGGCGGCTTCAGCGCTTCCCGCGCTCATGTCAGCGCGCGCCGGCGGGGAGGTCCGGAGGCTGCAGCTCGCCGGCCACGCGCTTGGGCACCATCACGCGCCGTTTGAAGATGCAGACCCGATCGCCGTGCTGGTTGAACGCGCGCGTCTCGACGGTGACGATCCCCCGATCGGGCTTGCTCGAAGACTCGCGCTTGTCCAGCACGGTCGTCTCCGCGTAGATCGTGTCGCCGTGAAACGTCGGGTGCTCGTGCCTGAGCGATTCGACCTCGAGGTTCGCGATCGCCTTGCCGCTCACGTCGGCGACGCTCATGCCAAGGGCCAGGCTGTAGACGAGGTTGCCGACCACCACGTTGCGCCCGAACTCGGTCTTCGTCTCCGCGTAGTGCGCGTCCGTGTGGAGCGGATGGTGGTTCATGGTGAGCAGGCAGAAGAGGTGGTCGTCGGCTTCGGTGATGGTCTTGCCCGGCCAGTGCCGGTACGTCGCACCGACGTCGAATTCCTCGTAGTAGCGGCCGAATTGCATGGTCAGGCCGCGGAGCTGTTCGCCGCTGAATCGAGCGCCGCGAGGACGTCGGCAACCGGCGCGTGATCGCCGGCCGCCTGGCTGATGTGCTGGTACAGCACGCGATTCCCCGGCGCCATCACCACAAGGCCGCCCTGCTGATAGGGATGACCCTTGGTGGTCGACTGCCGGGCGCCGGATCGAAACGCACGCAGGCCTGCGCCCCATGCGGATGGCCCGAGGGTCGAGAGCATCCCGGAGCGGGCGCCGATGGCTGTGTACGTCACCAGCTCCGGGTCGGTGAGCACGGTCGAATCGGCGGCGAACTGCTTCTGGAACCAGGATGCAGCGCGCGCCGAACCGTTGCCCACAAACACGATTCCTGCGCCCAGCGCCTCGATCTCCGAGCGCTTGCCGCGAATCTCAGCCACCTGCTCGCGGCAGAACACGCAGCCGAAGTGACGGAGCCACACGATCACCGCCGGATGCTCGGCCCACTCGCCGGCGAGCTTGACCTCTGTGCCGCCGGCATCGAGGACCGTCGCAGCGGCCAGCGCCCGTGTGTCCATGGTGCAACCTACTCTACGTGGCCGCGAAGCGATTCCGTCCCGAGACGTCGACGGCCACAGTGGTGCACGGCGAGGCACTCGACGTTCTCCGATCATTGCCCGACGGGTGTGCCGGCCTCGTGTACGTCGACCCGCCCTTCAACACGGGTGACGCACGCACCGGGATCCGGTCCACGGCCACCGAGGATGCGAGTGCCGCGCGCCTTGGATTTGCCGGTCGGCATTATCGAGTCGAGCAGCAGTCCGGCGCGCGCTACGACGACCACTTCGACGACTACCTCGGGTGGCTTCGCCCTCGCCTCATCGAGACGCGCCGGATCCTCGCGCAACAGGGCACGCTGTACTTTCACATCGATCCGCGCGAGTCGCACTACTGCAAGGTGCTGCTCGATGAGATCTTCGGACGCGCGAGCTTCCTCAACGAGGTGGTGTGGGCATACGACTACGGCGCGCGCACGAAACGACGCTGGCCCGCGAAGCACGATGTCATCCTCGTGTACGTCAAGGATCCCCGCGAGTATCACTTCGACGCCTCCGAAGTCTCGCGAGAGCCCTACATGGCGCCGAAGCTGCAGACACCGGAACGAGCGGCGCGTGGGAAGCTGCCCACCGATGTCTGGTGGCACACGATTGTCCCGACCTCGTCTCGAGAACGCACCGGCTACCCGACGCAGAAACCGCTCGGCATCCTGCGCCGCGTCGTGGCGGCGTCATCGCGTCCGGGAGATCTCGTGGTCGACTGGTGCGCGGGCAGCGGCACAACGGGTGCGGCTGCAGCGGAGCTGGGCCGCCGCTTTCTGCTCATCGACAGTGAGCCCGCGGCGATCGAGGTGATGCGCAAGCGACTTGCGGACGTCCCCCGACTCGAGGTGATCAGCCGCTGATGCGGTGGCGCTCCAGCAATCCCTTGGCGATGATGATGCGCTGAATCTCGTTGGTGCCTTCGCCGATGATGAGGAGGGGCGCGTCGCGATAGAGGCGCTCGACGTCGTACTCCTTCGAGAAACCGTAGCCCCCATGGACACGGAGCGCTTCGCTCACCACCTCGAAACACGTTTCGCTGGCGAAGAGCTTTGCCATCCCGCACTCGACATCGGCGCGCTCGCCTGCGTCCTTCTTGCGCGCGGCGTAGTTGGTGAGCAAGCGCGCGGCCTGGATCTTCGTCGCCATATCGGCGAGCTTGAACTGGATCGCCTCGTGCTGTGCGATGGGGACGCCGAACGCATGTCGCTGCTGCGCATAGGCGATCGACAGCTCGAATGCGCGCTGCGCGACTCCGACACCGCGCGCTGCGACGTTCACCCGGCCAACTTCGATGGCGGCCATCATCTGCTTGAATCCCTGACCCTCGACACCGCCGAGCAGGTTGGTCGCGGGCTGGCGGTTGTTCTCGAAGACGAGCTCCGTGGTCTCGACGCCCTTGTACCCGAGCTTCTCGATGTGCCGCGACGACGTGAATCCCTTGTACTGCTTCTCGGCGAGGATGCACGACATGCCGCGATGCGGCGGGGACGCGTCGGGATCAGTCTTCACCAGCGTGGCCACCACGGTTGCGTGCTCGCCGTTGGTGGCCCACATCTTGGTGCCGTTGATGACGTACGCATCGTCCTCGCGCACGGCGCGGGTCTGGATCGCCTGAACGTCCGAGCCGCAGTTCGGCTCGCTCATCGAGAAACCACCATGAAACTCGCCGGTCGCCATCCGCGGCAGAAAGCGCTGCTTCTGCTCGTCCGTCCCGAAGTTCTCGATGAGAAAGCTCACGATGAAATGCGTGTTGATGATCCCGGTGATCGACATCCAGCCTCGTGCGATCTCCTCGCACACCATCGCGTACGTGGCGTAGTCGAGGCCGGTACCGCCGTACTGCTCGTCGATGGCGAAGCCGAAGAATCCCAGCTGCTTCATCTGCGCGACGATCTCGTCCGGATAGATGTCGTCGTGGTCGAGGTCGTGCGCGACGGGAAGGATCTCGCGTTCCACGAAGTCGCGGACCATGCCCACGATCTCGCGCTGCTCGGTGGTCATGTCGATGGACATGAGCGCGAGTCTAGCCGTCGGAGTCAGGCGTCATCCCCTGATACAGTTGCCGTGATGAGCGAACGGTCGTTCGCGCGATGATCGCCCGCTCCGCCGGCGACGGGTCTGTCCCGTCGTCCGGACCTGACTTCGGAGCCTTCGACATCCGCACGAACGATTGCATCGAGTTCCTGCGAGGACTCCCCGACAGCACGGTCGATTTGATCGTCACAGACCCCGCGTACTCCGGCATGAATCGCCATCTGCGCCTCGGGCACGGACGGATCGTCGGCCACTACGGGAAGCCCGACAACGAGCGCTGGTTTCACGAGTTCTCCGACGACCCCGAGACGTACGCGGTGTTTCTCCGCGAGTGTCACCGCGTGCTCCGTCAGGATCGCCACATCTACATCATGTTCGACAGCTTTTCCATGCTTTCGCTCGGCGCGCTCGTCCGGGAGTGTTTCGACGTCAAGGGCGTCGTGGTCTGGGACAAGGTGCATCTCGGGATGGGCCACTACTTCCGCCGCCGTCACGAGCAGATCGTCTTTGCGAGCAAGGGCAAGCGGAAGCTGTCGCGCCGCGACCTCCCCGACGTGTGGGCCGTCCCGCGCATCCACCGCGCGTCGTACCCCACGCAGAAGCCGGTGAAGCTCTTCGAGCTGATGGTGCAGGCGAGCGCCGCACCCGGGTTTGTCGTCTGCGATCCGTTCTGCGGCAGCGGCTCGTCGGGCGTCGCAGCGGTGCGCAACGGCTGCGACTTCATCGGCGCCGACATCGACCCGCGCGCCGTCGAGCTCTGCGAGGAGCGCCTCGCAGGACTGGTCGCCTCAGGACAGGATCCGCTCGAACCCCCGGGGTAGGGTGCCGTCACGCGACGCCTGCACCGCGGTCGACAGCCACGGTAAGCCGAGCGGCTCGGGCCATGCGACCCGAGTGGCAGCAGCCAGGGGGTCCGCACCCCGCAGCCGTCACCGACCGCGACGCCTTCGCCGGTGCCCACCACGGCACCATCGCCATCCCGACCCTTCGTATCCATCCTCCGCCAGTCGTCGCGCTCCAGGGTAGAGGCGTTGGCGTGATGCGTCAGTGGTACCAGGAAGTTTCCTGGACGCGAGCGCGGGCGGCAAGACATTCACCGCGGTGGTTCGCTACGGCGACGGGAGCGGCTGGATGCGACTCGCACTCAACGCCAATCACTTCGTGCTCGCGATCTCCGTTGCGTTACGGTAGGTCAGTCGGATTGCGGGTCCAGGTCGTTCGCGACGGTCCTGCTCAGCGATGGTGTTGGAGGCGCCGCGGCAGCCCCTAATTGCGCCCTGTCGAGGCCATTCGACGGGGCAATGATGACGCTGCGGAGCGACTGCTCAACCCTGATGCGGTCCTGGAGAAGCTCAATCTCGCCAGCCGCCGCCGCCAGCCAATTGGCGACAGATGCCTTGTTGACGGCAACCTGCCGACCAGCCCGGCCATCCATCCTGGCAAACGCTCCGACGAGCCATTCAAACTCCTCAAGCATCGATTCGCCCAGTTCGACGCGCTGGCGTTGTACATACGGTGCAAGAACAGTCCACCAGAGCAGGGCCGGGAAGCTGACCAAGTCCCAGAGGAGTTTGATGTCGACGTGCCCTTTCCGGCCCAGCGAGCCCAACATTTCAAAGTAGTTCCCAATGGCCCGGCCAGCCGCGCCGGGAATCTCCTCCCTGTCGCGGAGGGCGACGAGGATCGCGAGCTGATATCGCGCCATCTGCTCGCCATCCAACTGTCGTCTATATCCCTCGACTTGCTCGACTGCCCGTGAGCTCCTAGCGCTTTGCAGCTGGCGATAGATCGCGATGAAGGTGATCGTGAGGGCTGTGAACTGGAGCGCGGCCCAGAACCACTCTGAGCCTGGTCCGAAGAATGCCATCCCTTTGGTGTTGACGAACGTCATGCGCGTACCTCCATTCCGCTAACAGGATGGGCGGGACGATACCGAGCGAGGAATCGGCGGGCAACGAGCGGCAAGGATTGCGCCGTCCCGCAATGGCGGGGACTAACGCGCATTCGCCCTCGCGCACCTTTACCCGGCGTCGTCGGCCCCGCGCACGTACAAGGTGACCGTCGTCGTCACCGACAACCTTGGCGTCTCGGACAAGGCATCGATCAGCGTCACGATCATCTGACCGAACCGGGCGCCGGGCTTCGAGACGATCGATGCGGCCAGAATGCGCGCGGCCCGGCGAGGACGAGCAGCGCGGGAAGCAGCAGCGTGCGCACGACGAATGCGTCGATGAGCACGCCCGCCGACATGATGAACGCGAACTCGCGAAACGCTTGAACGGGCACGATCGCGAGCACTGCGAAGCTGGCGGCCAGCGTCACCGCGGCAATCGACACGGCTCGTGAAGCCCGTGGCAGCGCAGCCTCGACGGCGCTCCGCATGTCGCGACCGCGCGCCTCCTCCCAGATGCGGCCCATCACGAACACGCTGTAGTCGGCGCCGAGTGACACCAGCAGCAATCCGGCGGTGACCGGGACGAAGAAGGTGACGTCGGGGTAACCGAGCGGTCCCTGGAAGACGTCGACGAAGATGCCGAGGGATGCGGCGAGGCCGAGGGCACTCGATGCAATTAGGAGCAACGGAGCGAGGATTGCGCGGAAATAGACCATCAGCACGATGCTCATGAGGACTGCTGCGAAGAGCGCGATGCGCCAGATGTCGGTCTCGGTCGCTGAGACCGCCTCCGCCGCAGTGGGCGTTGCTCCCGACCACGATGCGGTCGAGGTGCCGAGTCCTTCCGTGGGAAGCGCATGCGTGACCCGGCTGTCCAACGCCGTGAACGAGGCGATTGCGGCAGCGTCGTACGGATCGTCACGAAACACGACGAAGAGACGCACTGCATCACCACTCGCGGTCGCGAAGACGGATCCACCGAGACCGGAGGGCAACTCGCCGGGTCCGACGACGGCGTCAACGCCGGGGGCCGACTTGATCGCGGCCTCGAGGCGCGCCAGCGGCGCTGCCTGACGGGCAATGCCCGGCCCCCGGAGGAGCAGCGTCGCGGGTCCGACGATCCCTGGACCGAAACCCGCGGACGCAGCAGCGGCGGCCTGACGGGGCGCGCTGCTGGATGGCAGCCCGCTCACGATGTTTGTGCCAAGACGTGCATGAACGAGCCCGCTCGCGCCGAGCAGCAGCGCCGCGCCGCAGAGAGCGGTCGCGACAACGGCGGCCCACCGCCGGCTGAGCAACCGTGCCATGACACGCCGGCTTCCGCCGGCGTCGGGTCGAGGGGCGCGCGCGATAGCGCTGCGCGGCGGCAGGCTCGGCCAGAAAGCGGCCCGGCCGAGTACCCCGACAACCGCGGGCACGAACGACACGGACACGAGCCCGGAGATCACGACGGCAACAGCCATCCCGGGCCCCACGGCGTGAAAGAAATCGAGGTTCGCGGCGACGAGCGCGACGGTCCCGGCCGCCACGGTGAGCGCGGCAGCGATCACCAGCGGGACAACACGTGACAGCGCACGGCGCAGCGCTACGGTCCGCCGCTCGCCCACGGCCAGCCTCGCGCGCATTCCGGTCAGCGTGAAGACCGAGTAATCGGTCACCACGCCGAGGATCAGGACGATCATGATCGGCGCGAGCTGGGACGGCACCTGCAGGCGCAGCATCTGCGCGCCCCAGCCGAGGACGTGGCTGGTCACGAGGTACGCGACGGCGGCGCCCGCGAGCGGCACCACAGGTGCGATCGGCGACCTGAAGATCAGGCCGACCAGAAGCGCGATGACGACGACTGTCACCAGTTCGAGCGCCAGCAGCGCGTTCTCGATGAGATTCCCCTCGCTGATCTGCGCCGGAAGCGGTCCCGTCACGCCCACCGTCGCACCGGGTGGGCGTGGAGCGGACGCCGCATAGCGCTCGGCGCCGTCAGTGATATCGCCGGACTGAGCGGCGGAGGGAAAGAAGAGAAAGGTCACGGCAGTCGTCGCCGGCCGGCGCGTTGCCGAGAGCAGTCCCGGCACGTTGACGAGCGGGAGCGCGAAGTCGGGCTGAGAGGCGTCGGCCGTCCGATTCGCGCTGTCGACGCTCTGGGTCTGCTGCTCGATCTTCACCAGGGTCGTGCCGCCAAGTCCCCGGGGATCGCGTTCGACCACCAGCGCCTGACTGTCCGAGAGCGACGAACCGAAGAGATGCTGCTCCGTGGCCTGTGAGCGGAACGCGGCGGTGTTGTCCGGCACGAACTGCACCAGTCCAAATCCGGAGGCCGCGCCGAAGTCGGGAAGGAAGACGACGGCAGCAATCGTCACTGCGATCCAGCAGGCGATCACCGGCAATCCCAGGTACGCGGTGAGGGCCGCGTAGATGCGCCAGGGCAGCGGCGGGGTCGAGGGGTCGCCCGGCTCAGCACCGACATCCTGCGGTCGGGGCGGTGGACTCGGATCGAGCACCGGCGGAGGGGCGGGAGCGTATGGCGGGTGGCTGGGCATGCAACAATCCCTCGACGCTAAATGTGATAGGCACGGTATCACATAGACACCTGGCCATCGCCTCCCTCCGCCGCTGACCGTCGACCGGGTGCGTGATCCCTATGCGACGAACTGGGTCACCGACAGCATGTTGCCGTCAGGGTCCTCGAACCACGCCACGCGGTCACCACCCGGGGCCGTCCAGATTCCCGCCTCGTCGAGATCCATGCCGCGGTAGTGCACGAATGCGACACCCGCTTCTCCAAGATTCGCCACGGTGGACGCGATGTCGGCCACGCGCCAGCCGAGCACCGTGTACCGAGTCCGCGAGAGCTTGCGCACCGGTGTCAGCCGGAGCATCGTCCCGTTGGCGTCGAAGACACAGGCGAACGGGCTCTCCTCGGTCACGGGCAAGCCGAGGGTCTCAGCGTAGAAGGCCCGGGCACGCGGCAGATTCATCGTGGGGACGAACGCGATCAGGCTGCTGCCGTCCAGTGCCCCCATGTCAGCCGGCAGCCGATTCCTCTTGCGCCGGCGACGGTGTCAGCCCGGCGGCGACACCACGTGCGTAGAACTGCGCGGCGATCTTTCGAGACGCCTCGTCGATCATCTCGTCGCCGAGCATGACCGCCCCTTTCCGATCGATCTCCGTTGCGCGCCGGTATGCCTCGAGCATGCGAGCGGCCTTGTCGAAGTCGGCCTGCGCCGGCGTGAACGCCGCGTTGGCCGGCTCGATCTGCACCGGGTGCAGGACCCACTTCCCGTCGTAGCCGAGGGCTGCGGCGCGCGATGCGGACGCGCGGTATCCGTCGGTGTCGTGGATGGCGAGGTATGGACCGTCGACGACCTGGATCCCCGCGGCGCGTGCCGCCACCGCGAGCCTGAAGAGGACGTAATGAAAGATGTCGCCCGGGTAGTTGTAGTCATTGCGCACCGAGAGCGATGGCAACTGCATCGACGCGGAGAAGTCGGCGGGCCCATAGGTGAGCGTCTCGAGACGCTTGCTGGAAAACGCAATCTCATCCGCGCGCATCAATCCCTCGGCGTCCTCGATCTGCGCCTCGATGCCGATGCGACCGATCTCGAGTTCCAATGCCTGCTCGAGCTGCAACAGCGCGCGGTCCACGAACGCGACGTCGCCGGCGTTGCGCACCTTCGGCACCATGATGCAGTCGAGCGCGTCGCCGGCCCCGGTGACGACCTCGCGCAGGTCGTCGAACGCGAACTGACTGGTCACCTGGTTGATGCGGACGACACGCGTCTTGCCGTGCCAGTCATGAGTCCGCAGTGCCTCGACAACCTTGCCGCGTGCTGCGGGCTTCTCCAGCGGCGCGCACGCATCCTCGAGGTCGAGGAACACCTCGTCGGCAGCGCTGGCCGCCGCCTTCTCCATCATTCGCGGGTTGCTGCCAGGAACGGCAAGAACCGACCGGCGAAGGCGCGCCGTGGACACTCGGCTACTCCGCCGGCGTGTTCGGCCGGCCGTCGGGGGACTCGGGCTTGTCCTTGGGTGGGGATTTACGATCGTCGGGCGGAATCGGACGATCGTCCGGCGGGACGTCGGTTCCCTCGGGGGTCATCCCGGGCATGCCGCCCAGCCCGCCGAAGAGACCGCCGAGCATCTGCTGGAACTGCTCGGGCCCGCCGAGGTCATCCTGCACCCGCTCGAACATCCGGGCCATCATGTCCTGGAGCTGTGGGTCCTCGGAGAGCTTCTCCTGGAGGCCACCGAGCTGGGACATGAGCTGCTCCATCTGCACTTCCTGCGCCACCTGCATCAGGACCGGCTGGGAGGCGGCCGCGACAACCACCTGCACCTGCTGACGGATCACCTCGAATCCCTTGCATGCCATGCACGTGCCCTGGTGCTGACACCGGCACAGGCGCGACTTGAGCTTGTCGAGCTCTGAATGGATCCCACTCAGGTCAACGCCGGGTTGAGAAATGTCACCCATGCTGTGATCGTAGTGGAGATACGGTTCACGCCGTCCACGTTGCATCCGCGCCGGGATCGGGTATAGTCATTCGCAGACGGGAGGCCTCGCGCATCCCCGCGGTTGACGTCGATTGGATCGTCGCCCCGCGTCAAAGAGCTAAGCCCGAGGCCGTCCCGAAGTCCAGTAATTGCGTCGGTGGACAGGGCCACCACGCATCCGAGGTTGACAGTCCGCTGATAGCCCCAGACCTCGCGCTCGATCGTCTGCACCTCATCGTGCCCGACGGCAGCGATGCCATGGTCGTCCTGGAAGCATGGGCGAATGGCTCGCAGCCCGGAGCCGATCCGCGGTCGGTCTTTGCCGAACGCATCGGCGAAGTCGGCCATGTCTCCGTCTCGTTCGGCGATGAGGATCCGATCCAGCTGCGTCTCGATCTTCCCGACCTGGTCCTCCAGTGCGTCGCGCAAGCAGGGCCGGACGGCACTCGTGAGCATCTCGGTCTTCGTGTGCTCTCCATCCGTCCCACGGGCGGGCAGCCCGAGGGAGCGAAGCTGCTGACGATCACGACCCGCGAGCCGATCGTGACTGCGGCAAACGGCGTTGTGAGCGACACGTTCCGCCTGCTCGACTGGCGGATCTCGACTCAGCACGCCGCACGGTCGGAGCAGCTCTACGCCACCCTGAAGCTGGTCGACAGCCTCGAGCGCGCAGAGAAGCAGCGGGCCCAGTCCCAGCGAACCCGGTTCAACGGCGCACGCGAGTTCTGGCGCTGCAAGACCTGCCGCGCGCTGTGGCGTCCCGAGAGCCAGGAGCGGTGCCCGTCGTGCGGCCGCGAGTTCACGGATGCGGACCGGAAGTCTCCCGAGGTCGGCAAGGTCGAATTCCAGATCCCGATCGGCGAGCCGATCAACCTCACGCCGGACGCGGCGGTGCTCATCGAGCCTGACGACGAGACCAACTTCGTCGGGCGGGTGGCCCGCATCGATCACCAGCGTCACGTGGTGGAGATCGTCACCCGCACGTTCGAGCACTCCGGCAGTGAGGGATACATCGCGCCGTCCTTCAACAAGGCGCTGTACCAGGCAAAACGGTCGGTGCTCGCGGCAATCGCCACCAAGGACTTCGGGGTCGGGTTGCTTGCCCAGCTCCTGGTCAGCCCGGAGACGATCATCGCCCCCAAGGACGAATCGGACGCCGAGTCCTCCTGGCTGACCAGCGGGATGCGTCCCAACAAGCCGCAGAACCGCGCAGTGGGATTGCTCAGCCGCCTGAGCGCCGGCGAGGCGGTGTTCATCCAGGGGCCGCCGGGCACCGGCAAGACCACGGTCATCGTCGAGGCCGTCAAGCGCCGCCTGGCGGCGAATCCCGATGAGCGGATCCTGGTCACCTCGCACAGCAACCTCGCGGTCGACAACGCGCTCGAGCGCCTCGCTGGAACGCCCGGCATGCGCGCCGTCCGTGTCGCCCGCGCCGAGCGCGTGCATCCGGCCGTCGACAAGTTCCGCTGCGACGACGAAGACGACCCGCGCCTCCTCGAGGCCAACTGCTACTTCGCGACATGCGCCACCGCCGCCACGTCCGGCATCACCGACATGAACTTCGACATCGTCATCCTCGACGAGGCGAACAAGGCTCGCGCCGACGAGGCGCTTCCGGCCCTGCGCCTTGGTCGCAGCCTCGCGCTTGTGGGTGACCACAAGCAGCTGCCCCCGGTCGAGGACGACGCCCTCTACGGCATCGTCGAGATCGACCCGGCGCTCGAGGATCTCGTCAACCGGAGCCTCTTCGAGCAGTGCTGGGACGGCGGGCTTCCCGCCGAGGCGCAGTGCCTGCTGACCATCCAGCACCGCATGCACCCGGATATCGCCGCCTACGTTTCCGCGGCGTCGTATGACAGCCAGCTCGAGAATGCGCCCGAGGTGGAGGCATACGACTACATCACGCGCAAGCCGTTCCCGGTGGCGCTTCACTTCGTCGACACCGAGGGCATGCGGGGCGGACGCGAACGGCGCGGACCCGGCGGCGCGCTTCGCAACGAAGCCGAGGTTCGGGTCGCGGCTCAGGTGGTTCGGCTTCTCGACGAGCGCGCTCCGCGCGAGCTGAGCATGGCCGTGATCGCGATGTACGCCGAGCAGGTGGAGCGGCTCCGCCAGGCTCTCGGCCGGCGCCGCTTCAAGCGAACCGTGAAGATCGACACCGTCGACTCGTTCGAAGGGCGCGAGGAGGACATCGTCGTCATCTCCCTGGTGCGCTCCAACGAGCGCGGTCGCATCGGTTTCCTGCGAGTTCCGAACCGTCTGAACGTGGCCATCTCTCGAGCCAAGCGACTGGTCGCGTGCATCGGCGACAGCGCCACGCTGCGAAGCGGGGACGAGTCGATGTACGGAATGCTCGTCGAGGCCTCTCGCTCGACGGGTGGCTGGCTCAGCGCGCTCGAGCTTGTCTCGCAGCCCAAGCCTCGGCGCGGCGACCCGCGTCCGCAGGGGCAACCCTCCTCCGGTGGTGAGGGCGGCGAAGAGACCGATCCCGAGCGCGCTGCGAAGCGCCGTCGTCGCCGCCGTCGCGGAAGGCGCGGCGCCGCAGTTCCCGCAACCGCCTCGACCGAGCCCGGCAACGAGATCCTCGGTCCGCCGGCCCCCACAGTGGAAGGGCAACCGCAGGAAGGCGGACAGCGCCGCCGCCGCCGTCGCCGCCGCCGCGGACGTGGGCGCGGTCAGGCGCTCACCCAGCCGGTGGGCGAGTCGGGAGAGAACGCCACGGCGCCTCCGGATGAGCAGCCGACCACAGCACCTGCTTCGGCCGGGGATTCACCCGAGGCCTGACGGACGTGAGCGACGCGATCACGGTCTTCGTCCGAGCCGGGGATCCGGCGTCGGAGGCAACGCTCCGGTACCTGGATCAGCGCGGCGTCGCGTATACGAAACGCGATGTCCTGAGCGATCCGTCGGCGACGGCGATCCTCTTCGGCAGGTTGGGCAGGGTCGTGGTCCCGGTGGTTCAGGTGGGCGAGCGGCTGCTCGTCGGCCACGACCCGGTGCAGCTGGCGCGGTTCCTGCCGCGAGAGGACAGCGAGGAGCAGCACGTCTCCTTCGGAGCATCGGTCCGGACGGTCACGAGCGAGATCGCCCAGGAGAAGCAACTCCCGGCGACGTACGGCGTCGAGGTCGGACAGGTCAAACCTGCATCACCCGCTGAGGCGGCGGGGGTCCTGCCGGGCGACATCATCACGGGCATTGGCGCGTACACCGTGAATGGTGGCGCCGACCAGTTCCGCCGGGCCGTCTCGCTGCGCCAGCCGGGAGACACGATGCTCCTGACCATCTGGCGGGAGGGTGACGTCCTCGAGGTCGCCGTCGTCTTCCCGGTGGAGGCCGCCGCAGAGGTTCCTGCTGCGGAATCACCGCCGGCCTGACCGGCTCACAACCGCGCCGGGGCAGGCGTTTGATATGCAGTGAGCACGGTGAAGCCGACAGCACTGCCCCCATTCCAACTGGTGTTCGACGAGCACGCGCACGCGGTGCTGACGTTCCTCACCGGATCGGTCGACTCCTCAGAAGCCGAGGACTGCTTTCAGGAGACGATGCTCAGCGCCCTCCGGGCGTATCCGCGCCTCCAGGACGCGTCGAACCTGCGGGGCTGGCTTTTCACGATCGCGCGGCGCAAGGCGATCGATGCCCATCGAGCCAGGGCCCGCCGGCCGGCACCGGTGGCAGACCCCGACCTGGGATCGACCGTCGATGCGCATCCCCAGATCGACGAGGGGCTCTGGGATCACGTTCGCGGCCTGCCGGTCAAGCAGCGCAAGGCAGTCGTGCTGCGCTTCGCAGGCGACAGAAGCTACCCCGAGATCGCCGAGGCGATGTCGGTCAGCCAGGACTCGGCGCGCCAGCACGTGCACGAAGGCCTGAAGAAACTCAGAAAGGAGTTGCAGTGATCACGAATGCGATGACGGACCGATTTGTCGAACGGGCCCAGGAGAAAGGCCTCGTCGATGTCGCGGTGACGACCATGGACAGCCCGATCGGCACGTTGCTGCTCATGGCAACCCCGAAGGGACTGGTCCGGATCGCCTTCGAGAGCGAGAACCGCGACGACGTCCTTGGCGAGGTGGCTCAGAACCTCTCGCCACGGATCCTCGAGGCCCCGCGGCGGCTCGACCCCGTGCGCCGCGAGCTCGATCGATATTTCGAAGGCAAGCTCCGTGACTTCGAGGTGCCTCTCGACTGGTCGCTCGCCGGCGACTTCGCTCGCCGCGTCCTCCGCAGGACTGCCCGGATCCCGTACGGCTCGGTGGCGAGCTACGGCGACGTCGCCATGGGCGTCGGCACGCCACGCGGAGCGCGAGCGGTCGGCAACGCGCTGGGATCGAATCCGATCCCGGTGGTGGTGCCATGCCACCGGGTGGTCCGCACGGGCGGCGCCATCGGCGGCTATGGTGGCGGGCTGACGCGCAAGCGCTGGCTGCTCGCGCTCGAAGCCGGCTGAGCCGGCTACCAGCCGGGAGGCGGCTCGGAGCGGTTCAGGAGCCGGACGAAGTCCTCGGCGCGGGCGACAGCCTCCCAACGCCTCGAGAAGAAGTCCTGGGTGATCATCCGGTTGTCCGCCAGCGAGGTCACCGTGACCGCCCACTGATTGAGCGCCCGGGAGACCTCAACCTCGTGGGTGGCGGATTCATTGCGCATGACAACACCGCTGGCCGCCGGACGGCGCCCACGGTCGTTGCGTCGAGAGGACGCCATAGCCATCGCAAAAGACCTCCAATACCAACCCCGGCAGCCATTACGCCCACCGCCCCAGCCATTGTCCCCCATCTGGGCCTCTCAGAGCGAGAGCGTCAGTTGCCCCCCGCCTTCCCGCTCGCCCGGCCCGTCCCTGGCGGCGCCAGCGGCCGGCGCCACCGGTGTAGCGTTCTCGACCCATTCCGGGACGCGCCCGTCGCGCTCACGGAGTGTCTCGATCACCGGTTGAGGTGGCCGGGGCAGTCCAAGCCCGAGCATGGCCCCGAAATCGAAGGCATTGACCACCGCATAGTTGCTGCGGTTGTTGTTCAGCAGCACGTGCAGGGGGACGCCCGAGTCACTCGCCGCGCGCATCGCCGGAATCCACTCCGCGAGCTCGTCCGGTGTGTAGAGATAGTTGAAGCGATCCCCGCTCGTGGGACCGGTCCTGTACCAGGTCTCACGGTTGCGGCCGTGGAACCGCGCGATGCACAGCTTCGGTGACGTGACGGCGAGCAGTGGCGGCGCGGTCCCGGATCCGATCTGCGGAGCGTCCACGCCGACGTAGACGCATTCGAGCTCGCGGAGCAGATCCTCGGTTGCGGGCCACGCCTCGTGGTCGAACCAGGATCGGTGCCGGAACTCGATGGCGAGCAGGTCGTCGGGGTGACGGTCCCGAGCGGCGAGGACCCACTCGCGCGACTCCGGCCGGTTGGTCAACCACGGCGGGAACTGGTAGTGGACGGCGACCAGCTTGCCGCTGGAGCGCAACGGCTCGAGCGCGGTCATGAAGTCGCGTTCCTCTTCGAGAGTTGGCTGCCGCGGGATCCTGTCCTCGCGCTCATGGCCGGTGAGGCTCCGATAAGCCTTGATGTTGAAGCGGAAATCGCCGGGAGTCCGCCCAACCCATCCCTCCACCACCTGCGGGCGGGGAATCCCGTAGAAGGTCGTGTCGATCTCGACGACCGGGAAGTACTCGGCGTAGTACGTGAGCTTGTCGCGCTGGCGGCGCCCATGCTCCAGCTCGTCCGGATAGAAGTCGGTGTGGTCGGCCCAATTGCAGGTCCCGACCGCAATCGGCGCGCCCATATGAGCAAACAGTAACGAAGCCGTCACCGAAGCTGACGAGACTGTCAGCGGCTCTGGCCATACGATCCCGGCGGTGGTGCATAAGGCGGAGTTCTCAAAGCAGTGATGGCGCCCGTGGAGCGCCGTCTCAGCGCCGGCTGGAGCCGGCGTTCGCGCATGGACGCGCGACTGTGGATTCTGGCCGGCGTGCTGATCGTGATCGGGGTGGCAGTGTGGGTCGGTTACGCGGCCGCTCTGCCCGTGTACGAGCAGCCCGACGTGCCCTGGTGGGCATACGCGATTGCATTCTTTGCCGCCGCTCGTCTGGCATCGATGGACAGCCCTCGTCGCGGCACGCAGGCAATCACGCTGGCGGCGGCACCGTTTGTGATCGGGCTCTTTCACGCGACGCCGCTCGAGTTGCTCGAGGGCTACGCCGCCGGCATCGGCCTCGCAGCCGTGACCCGCCGGCCACTGGCCATCTGGCAGCCGGTCTTCGAGATCATCCGCTTTGCCGTCTTCGCCGGTCTCGGGATCTGGGCATTCCGGATGATCTCGGGCCCCCCGCATCCTCCGGTCTGGCACAGCGCTCTCGGAGCGATCGCGGCGACCGCGATCACGGTGCTCCGGCGCGGCGTCTCGGAGGGCATCGTGCTGCGGCCACGGGAGCGCAGCAGCTGGACGGATGTGGCCAACCATCTGCGCGCCGCCTACGTGGCGGCAGCCGCGGCGATGTGCATCGGTCTGATCGCGGTGCGACTCATTCCCGTCGACAGGTACGCGCTCGTGCCACTCATCGTGGTCACCTTCACCGTCCTGATGACGCATCGCGCCTGGGTGCGCGAGCGCTACGACCACGAGGCCGCCGAGTTCCTCATCGGTGCGGTGGATGCTCTTGCCGGGCGGGAGCTCGAGCCGTCGATCGTGCTCCTGCTCAATCGCGCGCGCGACATCTTCCACGCTGATATCGCGCAGCTCACCGTGTTCCCCTCACAGCCGTCCGAGAAGGCGTTTCGCACCACCGTCCGCCATGGCGAGGCGGATGAGGTGATGGTTGCGCTCGGACTCGGCGAGCTCGACGACGTGCTCGAAGCCGAGACAGCAGGGGTGATCGTTCGCGCCGGGGCAGAGGGTGATCCCAGCTCGGAGATGCTCGCTCGCCGGGGCGTCGATGAAGCCATGGTGGCGCTGCTTCGCGGCGAGTTGCGAATGATCGGCAGCCTGATGGTGGGCGGTCACCTCGATGCGCGCACCTTCGACTCACGCGACCTCCGCCTCTTCCGGACTCTCGCGACCCGCACCACGGCGATCCTCGAGAACAGCCGCATGGAGCGGTCGATCGCGCGACTCACCGAGCTCCAGGAACAGTTGACCCACCAGGCGTATCACGACTTGCTCACCGACCTCGCCAACCGCTCGCTCTTCGGCCAGCAGATCGAGCAGGCGCTCCGCCGCAGCGCGGTGGGGCCCGCGAGCGTCGCCGTCATCTTCCTTGACATCGACGATTTCAAAGGCGTCAACGACACGCTCGGCCATGCGGCCGGTGATGCGCTGCTCGTCGAGGTCGCGGCGCGCATTCGCGGATGCCTGCGCCGCCCCGACACCGCGGCGCGCCTCGGCGGCGACGAGTTCGCGCTGTTGATCGAGGATGTCGACAGTGCATCCGAGGCCGAGCAGGTTGCGCGACGCGTCCTGCAGGTGCTCAGCGAGCCCTTCACCGTCTCCGGGACATCGGTCACCGTGCGCGCATCGCTCGGCATCGCAGTTGCAGACAGCTCCGACGCAAACGCGACGAGTTTGATGCGTCATGCCGATGTGGCGATGTACGTCGCCAAGGGCGCGGGTCGAAATCGGTACGTGCTCTTCGCACCGGGCATGGAGAGTGAAGTCGTGCAGCGCCGCAAGCTCCGTGGCGAGCTCGAGCACGCGATGGAACTCAGCGAGTTCGTGTTGCATTACCAGCCTGTGGTCAACCTGATCACCGGCGAGATCACCGCAGTCGAGGCTCTCGTCCGCTGGCACCATCCTGTCCGCGGCATCGTCGCTCCCGGCGAGTTCATCGGTATCGCAGAAGAGAGCGGTCTGATCATGCAACTCGGGGAATGGGTGCTCCGCACGGCGTGCGCCACGACGCTGCAGTTCCAGCGATTGCAGGCGACCCCGCTCGCCGTCTGCGTCAACGTGTCGGTGGTGCAGCTCAACGCTCCGACGTTTGTCGAGGACGTGCTTGCCATCGTCACAGAGACCGGGCTCGCGCCCGAGACATTGATCCTCGAGCTGACCGAGTTGATGTTCGTCGAGGATACGGCGATCGTCATCGCGAAGCTCGACGCACTCCGCAAAGCCGGCATCCGCGTCGCGATCGACGACTTCGGCACCGGCTACTCGTCCTTGAGCTATCTGCGCCGCCTGCCTGTCGACATCCTGAAGATCGCCAAGCCGTTCGTGGATGACCTGGCCGGTGGCGCCGAGGAGGACTTCACGCGCGCGATCGTCACGATCGCCGATGCGCTCCAGCTGCATGTCATCGCGGAGGGGATCGAAGCCGCGTCGCAGGTCACCCGCCTGCTGAGCCTCGGATGCCTCGCGGGTCAGGGATATCACCTTTGCCATCCACTTCCCGCTGTGGAGATCGAGCAGCTGCTTCGCCACGGCGGCATCGATCGGAGCCGCCTCGAAACCGAGCCTCAGCAGAAGGCCGTGCCCCTGCGGTTGATCGGATAGACATGGCTGTCTGGCTCGCCGTCCTCGCAGTCTCGATCATCGCGCTGGCGATCGCCGGTGCCTCCTGGGCCCTCGTGCATCGCGAGAAGACCCGCCTCGGCTTCCTGTTCGCCACCACGCAGGCGCTCCTGGAAGCGCGCGACCTCGACGCCGCTTCGGTCGAGGTACTCCAGCGTGCGAGCGTTCGTTTCGGGGCCGACTGCGCCGAGCTGACGCTCCTCCCCGAGACAGGCGCCGGCGCAGCATTTCGGACGACGGTGCGCCGCGGCGAGCCAGTCGACGTGATGCGCTCCAGCGACCTCGAGGATGACGACCTGGCGCTCACGCCGCCGATCTACGGGGTCGTGCACATCGCCGAGCATGCGTCGGATCCGTGGGTCACCCGGCTCTGCATCCGGCTTGGAGTCTCCCGCGGCCTCGCGATCACGCTGCGGCACGGCTCTCGAACCGTCGGGTATCTCGCGCTCGGGATGCGCGCCTCGGAAAGCGGCGAATCGCGCTCCAACGATGAACAGCTCCAGGAACTCGCCAGCCAGGTCGCACTCACGATCGAGCGCAGCCGTCTCCATGACGGGCTGGTGCGGCTCGCCGTCCTTCAGGGCGAGCTCGCTGATCGAGCCTTCCACGATCCGCTCACGCAACTCGCCAACCGCGTCCTCTTCATCGACCGCATGGAGCGAGCCCTCCTCGAACGCGACCCGGAGCGCCATGTCGTGAGCGTCGTCTCCGTCGATCTCGAGGACTTCCGGCGCATCAACGCCGAGAACGGCCACGCCGCCGGGGACGCCGTGCTCGTCGAGGTCGCCCGCAGGCTCCACGAGTGCCTGCGCCGGACCGACACTGCTGCCCGGCTCGGCGGCGACGAGTTCGCGCTGCTCCTGCCCGAAGTGCTGCATCCGCGCGAGGCCGAGCTGATCGCCCAGCGGGTGGTTGAAGCGCTGGCAGCCCCGGTGGTGACCGAGGGAGGCGCCGTGTCCGTCAAGGCGTCGGTCGGCCTCGCCTGCGCGGGCGCCGAGGATGGATCGGCGTCCACGCTGCTCCGCAAGGCGAGCGCGGCTGCCAAGGACGCGCGCGAGGCCGGTTCCGGCACCTACCGAATCCACGGCGGCTCGACGGCGGGCTCTGCCGATCGGAACCTCGCCGAGGAGCTCGAGTCCGCGCTCAACAAGGGAGAGCTCGTTCTCCACTACCAGCCGATCATCGAGCTGCGCACCGGGATCATCCTTGGTACCGAGGCGCTCGTCCGCTGGGCGCATCCGGTGCGCGGCCTGATCGCCCCGCTCAACTTCCTGCCGGTGGCAGTGGAGTGCGGGCTGATCGAGCGGATCGAGGAGTACGTCATGCGGACCGCATGCGATCAGCTGAAGCGATGGCAGACCGCATACCCGGCCACCCCTGAGCTGGCGATGTCGATCAACGTCTCGGCCGGAGAGCTGGTCAGCGGGGCGGTGGTCGACCGCGTGACGCGCTGCCTCGCCAGGGTTCAGGTCGATCCGTCCTGCCTGATCCTCGAATTCACCGAGAACGCAGTGCTCGCGGATCTCCCCGGAACGATCTCCACGTTCGACGCGCTTCAACGAGCCGGTGTCCATGTGGCGATCGACGACGTCGGCACCGGATACACCTCGCTCGCGTACCTGCGCCGCCTGCCGATCGACATCCTCAAGATCGCGCGGCCGCTCGTCGCGGAGCTCGGGGATCCCAACTCGAGTGGGGAGCCGGCGCGAACGGTCGTCCGCCACGGTGAGGCGCTCCGCCTCGCGCTCGTCGCCGAGGGCGTCGAGCTTCCGCTCCAGGTCAAGCGCCTCAACGAGCTCGGCTGCGCGATGGCGCAGGGCTACCACCTTGCCCGTCCGTGCGACGTCGAGGCGATGGAGGCGCTGCTGAGCAAGGGCGGCCTCGATCCCGCTGTCTTCGGGCGCGCCACGACGGCGGCGGCGCCCGTCGCGGCTCCGAGGAAGGCAGTGGCCGCCAAGGCAGCCCCTTCGCGGGCAGTCCCGGCGACAGCCCCGGCTAAGGCAGTTCCGGCGAGGGCGGTTCCGGCGAAGGCACCTACACCGAAGGTGGTTCTGGCGAAGGTAGCCTCGGCGAAGGCTGTTCCCGTGATCGCCGTCCCAGCCGAGGCATCCCCGGTGAAGGCGGTCCCGGTAGCGGCAGCCCCAGCGAAGGCGCCTCCGGCAAAGGTGATTCCCGTGAAGGTGACCCCGGCGAAGGCAGTTCCGGTCACGGCAGCCCCGGAGAAGACGCCGACGGCGAAGGTGGTTCCGCCGTACGTAGCTCCGGCCAAGGTAGTTCCAGTGACGCCACCGAAGCCGGTGCCCGCGAACCCATCCCCAGCGGACGCAGCTCCAGTGACGGCGACGACCGCGGCTCCGGTTCCCGAAGCGGCGGCGAAGGCGGCCCCAGCGAAACAGGCCCATCTGAACATAGGCCCCAGCCAAGCGCAAGCCCTCGCGCCCGCGGCGCGTACCCTCTTCGGGTGCTGCAGCGCGAAACTCTGCGTGACCTTGCCGTCGCCGCCGCCGCGGCGGCCGGGGAACTGGTCGCACGGGCGCATGCCCGGCCCGGGACGCTGACCACCGAGGTCAAGAGCCCCGGAGATTACGTCACCGACGTCGATCGCTCGGCCGAGCGTGCGGCCATCGAGGTCCTCCGCGAAGGCGCGCCTGATATTGCGATCCTGGCTGAAGAGTCCGGTGGTCGCCGCGCCGATCGCATGTGGGTGATCGACCCCGTGGACGGGACCACCAACTTCCTGCGTGGCTTTCCGGTTGTTGGCGTGAGCGTTGCCCTCATCGAGGAGGGTCGGCCGGTCGTTGGCGCCGTGGCGGCACCACTTCTCGGCGAGACCTGGAGTGCGGCCGAAGGTCAGGGCGCGTTCGATCGGGAGGGGCGCCGCATGTCCGTCTCCAGCCACCGGGGCGCGGGCGTGGTCGCCACCGGATTCCCGTTTCGCCGCAAGGAGCGTTTGCCACGGTACCTGCCGATCATGACCGCCGCCCTGGAGCGCTTTGAGGATCTTCGACGTGCCGGGGCGGCGAGCCTCGACCTCGCCTACGTCGCCGCCGGCGCGTTTGACGGCTACTTCGAGCTGGGCCTCGGCCTCTGGGACATCGCGGCGGGCGCGCTGCTGGTGCGTGAGGCCGGCGGCGTGGTGACGGACTGGGCCGGCGACCCCCAGGCCCTGTTCGTCAGCGGGGACATCCTGGCGGGGACGCCGCGTTGGCACGCTGCGATGCTCGAGATCGTGTCTGCGTAACTGCGGATCCCACTCCGAGCCTTATAAGGTACGTCGCCAGTGAGCACCAAGAATCCGTCGACCCCGGCACACGGCCTTCTCAGTGGAAAGCGCATCGTCGTGACCGGGGTCCTGACCCCGAAAAGCATCGCTTTCGCGATCGCCGCTGCCGCTCAGGCGGCGGGCGCAGAGGTGATGCTCACGTCATTCGGCAGGGCGATGAGCCTGACCCGGCGGAGCGCGCAACGCCTGAACCCGGTGCCCGAAGTCCTCGAGATGGACGTCACCGACGTTGCCCAGGTCCAGGCTGTCGCAGAGCACGTGCGGACCACCTGGGGTGGCGTCGACGGCGTCATCCATGCGATTGGCTTCGCTCCCGCCGATTGCCTGGGCGGCGGATTCCTCGAGGCGCCGTGGAGCTCGGTCAGCGCCGCCTTTCATGTCAGCAGCTACTCGCTCCAGACGCTCGCGGCCGCATTCGCGCCGCTGATGCCGGCGTCCGGCGGATCCATGGTCACGCTCACCTTCGATGCCCGTGTCGCATGGCCGGCCTACGACTGGATGGGGCCGGCGAAAGCGGCGCTCGAGGCGATCGTGCGGTATCTCGCACGCGAGCTCGGGCCACGCGGGATCCGCGTCAACGCCATCTCCGCAGGGCCAATCGGGACGATCGCAGCGCGCTCGATCCCGGGATTCGAGACCCTGAAATCGTCCTGGGGACAGCGCTCCCCGCTTGGGTGGGACAGCGACGACAGCGGGCCGGTAGCCGATGCCACCGCGTTCCTGCTCAGCGACCTCTCGCGCGGCATCACCGGCGAGATGATCCACGTCGACGGTGGCTACCACTCCCAGGGTGCGCCGTCCATTGAGCCCGCGGAGGCCAAGGTATGAGCGGCAGCAACGGCAGCCCGCGCGTGGCGATAACGGGCATCGGCGCGGTCACACCGCTCGGGCTCGACGCCGAATCCACCTGGCAGTCGTGCCGTCGTGGTCAAGGCGGAGTTCGGCTACATCACGGCCTTCGACGCCAACCATCTCACCACCCATATCGCCGCCGAGGTGAAGGGATTCGACCCCGAGGCGATCCTCGGGAAGAAGGAATCGCGGCGCATGAGCCGCTGCACCCAGCTGGCGATCTTTGCAGCACGTCAGGCAATCGAGGACTCCGGTCTCGACATCCGGCCGATGGCGGAGGACGTCGGTGTCCTCGTCGCCTCTGGTGTCGGTGGTATCGAGGTCATCGAGCGCAACGTCCTCGCCCTCTACAACCAGGGTCCTCGACGCGTCTCGCCGTTCACCGTGCCGTCGATGATCATCGACATGCCTGCCGGAGCCATTGCGATCGACTGCGGCGCCAAAGGCGTGAACTACGCCATCACAAGCGCCTGCTCGTCGTCGGGGCACGCCATCGGCGAGGCGGCGGAGTGGATCCGGCGCGGCGAGGCCACGGCGGTCATCACCGGTGGGACCGAAGCGTCGATCACCAACATCAGCATCGCCGCCTTCGACGCCATGCAGGCGCTGTCGACCCGCAACGACGAGCCCGACCGTGCATCGCGTCCCTTCGACAAGGACCGCGACGGCTTCGTGATGGGCGAAGGCGCGGGGATGTTCGTGGTTGAGGAATGGGGACATGCCGTAGCCCGTGGCGCGCAGATTTATGGTGAGGTCGCCGGCTACGGGGCGACCGCCGACGCGTTTCACCAATGGCAACCGGACGAGCAGGGTGACGGTGCGCGTCGCTGCATCCTGCGCTCGCTGAAGCGGGCGGGACGCGAAACCGACGAGGTCGATTACATCAATGCCCACGGCACATCCACCCAAATGAACGACTCCGCCGAGACGCGCGCCGTGAAGGCGGCTTTCGGGCCGCAGGCGAGCACGATCCCGATGTCGTCCACCAAATCGATGCACGGTCACCTGCTCGGGGCGGCCGGCGCTGTCGAGGCGGTCATCACGATCCTGGCCATCCGGGACCAGTTCGTCCCGCCCACGATCAACCTGGACGAGCCCGATCCCGAGTGCGACCTCGACTACGTTCCCAACCACGGGCGCGACGCGCGGATCGACTTCGCCCTGAGCACCTCGTACGGCTTCGGGGGCCACAACGTGTGCCTGGCGCTGGCACGTGCGGATGGCGCCTGACCGGCTCGTTCGCGATGCCGGCTCGGGCCGAATCACGCTCCGCCGCGCCGACATCACGACGCTGAGCGTCGACGCCATCGTCAACGCCGCCAACGCGTCGCTCGCCGGTGGCGGGGGCGTCGACGGCGCTGTGCACCGAGCCGGTGGTCCGGAACTGATGCGTCAGCTTCGCGACCGCTATCCGGGATGCCCCACGGGATCTGCAGTCATCACCGCTGCCGGCCGGCTGCCCGCGAAGTACGTGATCCACGCGGTCGGTCCGCGCTGGCGCGACGGCGACCACGATGAGCCGGGACTGCTGGCGTCCGCATACCGAACCGCCGTTCTCGCTTGCCGCGCAGCACTCGTGCGCCACAGTGGCGGCTCCCGCGATCGGCACCGGCATCTACGGGTTCCCGATCGATGAGGCAGCCCCGATAGCCATTCAGGAGGCGATCGCCGCGCTCGAGATCCCGGAGACCGCCCTTCGCGAGATCACCTTCGCGCTGTTCTCCGATACGGACCTCGAGGTATTCGCGAGGGCCCTGTGACGCCCGCTTGACGGCGGCGTGGCGGCGTGGCCATAGAGTGGGCAACGCCTTGTCCCAACGTCCGAAGTGGTTCGCCGCCGCACTCATCACCGTCGCCTCGATCGTCCTTGCCCATTACGTCCAGGTCTGGGCAGTCGTCCCGGCATCGCTTTCGCCGACCAGTGACTTCGCCGGGACCTACGTCGCCTCGACACTGATTCGCGAGGGACACGCCGGGCAGATCTATGACGAGGCCACCGAGCGCGAGACGCTCGTCCAGACAGGCGCTCCGGCCGGCCACGACGACATCCCGTTCGAGAACCCGCCCGCGGCTGCCGTGATCGCCCTGCCGTTCAGCCTGCTCGGCGCCGGCGCCGCCTGGCGCGCATGGTCCCTGCTTCAGCTGGCGCTCATGGCGCTCTCACTCCTGCTCGTGACCCGCGCCGCGCCGTGGCCGGCGTCCCTGCCGCGCTTGCCCCGTCTGGCGGTTGTCCTGGTGGCGCTTGCCGGTTTCGGCACCGGGCTGCTCTTTCTCGAGGGCCAGTGGGATGGTGTGTCCGTGCTCGGGCTCGCCTGCGCCTACGCGCTCTGGAGGCGCGACAAGCCCGGTGCCGCCGGGTTCGCACTGGGGTTCACCGCGGCCATCGCCAAACCCCAGCTTGTGATCGGGATCGCCGCGTACATGATCGGAAGGCGGGACTGGCGCGCGCTGCTCGGCTCGATCCTCGGAGCGGCGGCGAGCCTCGCGGTCGGCCTGATCGGCGCCGGACCGAGATCGCTGGGCTCGTTCCTGACGGCGATCGCGATGCCGAGCAACTCGCCAACGGCGCAGATGCAGGGCACGAGCGGTCTCTTCGGCTCGCTCCTCGGGCGCGCTCCCGGGGTCTTTCTGCTCGCCGTCGCGGCCGGCATCGGGGCAGCAGCCGTTGCCGGATGGCTGGGGACGGTCGCCCACCGGCGCCCCGACCTCTTCGAGCCGACGCTCTGTGCGGCGGTGACGCTTTCGCTCTTCGCCTCACCGCATCTGCTCGGACATGACCTGACGCTGCTCGCCCCAGTGCTCATCGCAGGAATCGCCTGGCTGGCCGGCCGACCAGGTGAGCATCCGTGGCCCGGGCCGGCGACTGCCGGCGTGTTCGCCGTCTGGGCGCTGCTGTCGTTCGCAAGCCTCGGCGACCTGTCGCAGAACACCGTCGGCTTTCCCGGCCGGGCCACTCCGTGGGTGCTCCTGCTGATGGCGGCGGCCTGGTGCATCCTGGTCGCGCGTACCGCGCGTCCCAAGCTCGCCGGGGGCGATCGTGTTGCTGGCCCGGTCGCGGCATCGGTGAGAGACGCAGGCTAATTCAGCTTCGGAATGGGTACGTTCATGCAGATGAAAGCGCCGGCGCTCACGATAAGAGACGCACGATGAACAAAGGCGGCGTCCCCATCGCTCGTATCGCCGGAATCAAGATCACGGCGGACTGGAGCGTGCTCGTCATCGGCGCTCTGCTCGCCTAC
The DNA here is from genome assembly GCA_963791435.1 of Candidatus Dormiibacterota bacterium. Classification (GTDB taxonomy): domain Bacteria; phylum Chloroflexota; class Dormibacteria; order Aeolococcales; family Aeolococcaceae; genus Palsa-851. Next base: position 1,110,581 of record CAWBSL010000001.1, on the reverse strand, counting down.
GGCGTTGCCGCAGGGGCGGTCCCGGACGCCGTCCCCGGAACGCCGGGCTGGCTCGCGTGGATCGTCGGGGTGATTGCTGCGATGTTCCTGATCGCCTCGCTGACCGCTCATGAACTTGCTCATGCTCTCCTTGCCCGCCGGCGCGGCATGGAGGTCCAGGGCATCAAGCTCTGGCTGTTCGGCGGCGTCGCCCAGATGAGCGGCGACTGGCAGACCGGCAGGACGGAGATGCTGGTTGCTGCGATCGGACCGGCCGTGACGGCAGCACTGACCGCCGTCTTTGTCGGAGCGTCCTGGTTGCTTTTGGAGATCGGCGCACCGCCCCTCGTGATCGTCGTCGCCGAGTGGCTGGCGGTCGTGAACCTGCTCCTCCTCGTGTTCAATCTCATCCCGGCGTTTCCCCTCGACGGCGGCCGCATCCTTCGAGGCTTCCTCTGGAGCAGGACAAAGGACCGGACAAAGGCCACCGTGGCGGCAGCGCGAGCCGGTCGCTTCTTCGCGGTGCTGCTCATCGGCGTGGGCGTCCTCGACCTCTTCTTCCTGTCAGCGGTCGGCGGCCTCTGGCTGATGCTCATCGGCTGGTTTCTCGACACCGCCGCACGCGGCGAGGCGAACGGGGAGCAGGCCCGTCATGCGCTCGAGGGCGTCCTCGTCGGTGACGTGATGTCGAAGAATCCCGTGATCGTCCCGTCCTGGATCACCGTCGAGCTGCTCGTCGACCAGTACGTCATGGGCCATCAGTTCACGTCCTTCCCGACCCACAGCATCGACGGGCGGATCGACGGCCTGGTCACCATGCGCGGCATCAAGCAGGTGCCGCCCCAGCAGCGCGGCAACCGCCGCGCCATCGACATCGCCATCCCCGTGGATCGCGTCCCAACTGCCCGTCAGGACGAGCAGCTCACCGATCTGCTCAAGCGTATCGGACCCGCGTCAGATGGCCGGGCGATGGTCTACGACGGTGGAACCCTTGTCGGCGTCGTCTCGCCGAGCGACGTTGCGCGCCTCTTCCATGGCGGCCCGGGAAGGATTGCCGCGCGAGTGGCGGCCTAGGCCGCCTCGCCGCCAACGCTGAGGAGCAACTTCCCGAAGTTCTCCCCGCTGTACAGCGCCAGCAGCGTCTCGGGGAAGCGCTCGATCCCGCTGACGATGTGCTCGAGCGATTGCAGCCGGCCATCGGCGAGCCAGACCGCCATCTCCTGCGCGGCTTCCGCGTAGCGCTTGGCATAGTCGAAAACGACGAATCCCTCCATGCGCCCCCGGTCGACGAGCAGCGTCATGTAGTTCGACGGGCCGCGCGACGGCCCGTCGTTGTTGTATTGGGAGATCGATCCGCAGATGACGATGCGCGCATGCCGCGCGAGACGCGTCAGCACGATGTCGAGAATCTCGCCGCCGACATTGTCGAAGTACACGTCCACGCGGTCCGGGCAGTGCTCGCGAAGCGCCGCGCGGACATCCTCGCTCTTGTAGTCGACGGCGGCGTCGAACCCGAGCTCATCGACGATGAACCGGCACTTCTCGGTGCCACCCGCGATGCCGACGACCCTGCAGCCTTTGATCTTCGCGATCTGACCGACGAGCTGACCCACGGCACCAGCCGCAGCCGACACCACGACGGTCTCGCCGGCCACGGGATGGCCGACCTCGAGGAGCCCGAAATACGCAGTCATCCCGGGCATGCCGAGCACGCTCAGGTACTGCGGCAGCGGCGCGGTCTCGGGTGACACGCGGATCACGCCCCGGCCGTCACTGATCGCGTACTCCTGCACGCCGAACGTGCCGCTGACGTGGTCGCCCACGCTGAAATCCGGATGTCGCGACGCGACCACCCTGCCCACGCCTCCCGCGCGCATGACCTCGCCGATGCCGACCGGCGGCACGTACGACCGGCCCTCGTTCATCCATCCGCGCATCGCCGGGTCGAGCGAGATGTAGAGGACGCGCACGAGAAAGCTGCCGTCCTCGGGCTCCGGGATTGCCTCGGTGCCGAAGTCCCAGTCGGTTGCCTTGGGAAGGCCTTTCGGGCGTGCCGCGAGGCGCCACTGGCGGTTGACGGCGTTCCCGGCGGGCGCTGGTGTGGAAGTCATCGCATCAGACTACGCGCGAGGGGCTGGTAGGCTCTGGCCAATGCTGAGCGCCGGACTGATCTTCTTCCTGGCCGCCCTGCAAGGAGTCACCGAGCTCTTCCCCGTGTCGTCGCTCGGCCATGCAGTGGTCGTGCCGCCGCTCATCGGGCTCAACTTCCAGGAGAGCAGCCCCGCTTTCGTTCCCGTCCTCGCGGTGCTGCACCTCGGCACCGCGGCGGCGCTGCTCTTTCTCTACAGGCGGGACTGGGCCCGGATTATCGTCGGCTTCTTCCGCGCGGCGGTGCAAGGGCGTATCGACGGCCCCGACCAGCGCCTCGCGATCATGCTGATCATCGGATCCGTCCCAGCCGGGATCGTGGGATTCCTCCTTCAGGACCCGCTCAAGTCGCTGTTCGCGAATCCCCGTCTCGCGGCGGCATTTCTGATCGTCAACGGCGGGATCCTTTTGACCGCCGAGTGGTTTCGCCGTCGGGACGAGCGACGCCGCGCCGTCGGCGATGCTCCAGTCCTCGCCCATGAGGCGGACGACCCCGCCTACGAGCAGATCGAAGGCCTGAGCCTGCGAACGACCGTCATCGTCGGCTTCTTCCAGGCCGGCGCGCTGATACCGGGCATCTCCCGCTCGGGGATCACCATGGCCGCCGGCCTCGTCGCAGGACTTCGCCACGAGGAGGCGGCACGGTTCTCGTTCCTGCTCGCCACCCCGATCATCCTTGCGGCGGGGCTGTTCGAGCTCCCGGACCTCGGCTCCGACGCCCCAACGCTACTCGTGGCCATCGGCGCCGCCGCCCTCGCCGGCGTTGTCGCTTATGCCAGCGCCCGTTTCCTGCTCCGCTACCTCCGCTCAGGACGTCTCGACCCCTTCGCGTATTACTGTGCGGCTCTCGGGGTCGCAGGCCTCATCTTCATCCACTGACGGTCGTGCTCTGAATGGTTGAACTCAGGAACCTTTGTTCGCACCGGCAACTCGACCGCATTCACCGGGGGATTTCTCATGCGGGGTAGCCGCCCACTCGCGCTTTTGTTGCTCGCCCTGGCCGTGGTCTTCGCCATCGCCGCGGTCTTCTATTTCACGCAGAAAACCAACTTCCTCGCGTCTGGCCGTCCGGCGCTCCACTGGAAGCACGCGATCGTCTTCACCGCGCTGACGCTGCTCGCCGTGATCGCGGCGAACTTCGCACGCCCCAAGTCCGTCAAGGCCTGAGGCCTGGCGTGCCCCTGACGCCGGACCGCGCAGTCGCGATTTATCGCGACGCGTTCCGCGACACGCGCAGGGAGCGCCTGTTTCTGTCGTCGGTGTCATTTTTCACGACGTTTGCGGCGACCCGCGCGATCACGCACGCCATCAAGGACGGCGTCGGGCCTTTTCACAACCTCACTGTCGGCGGGCGCCATTTCCACCATCTCGTCATCGGGATCACAGGCCTCCTCGGCACGGGCTATCTCTGGCTGCTGGAGGTCGACACGGCCAAGAAGACGAACAAGCAGACGGGCGGCGCCGGCGATGACGCTGCGGAGGACAAGCACGGCACCGATAACGCGCTGGCGAAATTCACGTCAATTCTCTACGGCGGTTCCTCGGCGCTGACGCTCGATGAATTCGCGCTCTGGCTCGACCTCCAGGACGTGTACTGGTCCAAGCAGGGGCGCGCGAGTGTCGATGCAGTGATGCTCTTCGGCGGAGTGCTCTCGATCGGAGTCTGGGGCCGTCCCTTTTTCCGCGGCCTGATCCGCGAGCTCGCCCATATCTGAGCGCCGATAGCGCATCGTGCCAACCTGCATCGGCGGGGTTTCGCCGCAGCGCTCCTGAGTTTCGGCGTGCTGATCGCCATGGCGGTCAATGCATTCGCCGACGGCTCGCAGAAACTCTACCCGAGCGGCGCAACCGGGTTCCGCGCCAACACTGAATGGCGCGCCGGATCCTGTTGCGCGGGCGCAATCGCGCGGCGCACGCTGCTCCTCGCGTACGGCATCGATCATCCCTGCCGGACTCGGTCAGGGTGTGGCGCTGCTCGGTGTCCTGCTGTGCGCCGCCGCGCTGATTCTGCGCAGGCGCACGCTCGCGATCACCACGAGTCCACGTACCGACGCTCCGCCGCCGGCTTTGGCTCCTCGGGGTGGAGGATCACCGCGGCCACCAAAGCTCGCGTGGCTGCGGGGTCGATCACGTCATCGACCTCGAAATACGTTGCGGTGTTGAGCGCCGTTCCGCGCTCGTACATCTCGGCGACCATGGCATCGAACCGCGCCGCGCGCGCCTGGTCGTCTTCAATCGCTTCCAACTCCTTTCGGTAGGCGAGCTTCACCGCTCCCTCGAGGCCCATGCCACCGAATTCGCCGGTGGGCCATGCAACCGTCAGCAACGGCGCGCGGAAACTCCCACCCGCCATCGCCTGCGCGCCGAGCCCATATCCCTTGCGCAGCACCACCGTCATGAACGGCACGGTGAGCGCAGCGCCTGCGAGAAACAGACGGCTCGCGTGACGAACGAGCGCCGTCTTCTCCGCGTCCGGCCCCACCATGATGCCCGGCGTATCGCAGAGAAACAGCACCGGCAGCCGGAACGCCTCGCACAGCTGCAGGAAGCGCGCAGCCTTGTCCGCGCAGTCACTTGTGATCGCGCCCGCAAGGTGCATCGGGTTGTTGGCGACGATCCCCACCGGGTGACCTTCGATGCGGGCCAGCACCGTGACCATGCCTCGCCCGAAGCGTGGCCGCAACTCGAGAGTTGAGCCGGTGTCGGCAATGACCTCGATCGCTCGATGCACGTCGTACGCGCGTCGCCGGTTCTCGGGGACCACGTCACGGAGTGCACGTTGGTCGGGTGCCACAAAGCTCGCGACCGGTCCCTGGAAGAACGACAACGCATGCTTGGCGAGGCGGACGGCGTCGGCTTCGTCGGTCGCCGCGATGTCGATCACGCCGTTCTTGAGTTGCATCTCGAACGGTCCGACCTGGTCGGCGTCCACAACACCGAGCCCGCCGCCTTCGATCATCGCCGGGCCGCCCATCCCAATGCTGGCCTCGGGCGTCGCGATGATCAGATCGGAGCAACCGAGGAGCGCCGCATTGCCGGCGAAGCAGCGACCCGATGCGATGCCGACGCGCGGCACCACACCGGACAGCCGCGCCCAGAGCGCGAATGCCATGACGTCGAGACCGGCGACCATCGCGTGATCCGTGTCCCCGGGCCGGCCGCCGCCGCCCTCCGCGAACAACACGACCGGCAGGCGCCGCCGCTCGATGACCTCGAAGAGACGATCTTTCTTGCGATGCCCCATGACGCCCTGTGTTCCGGCGAGCACCGTGTAGTCGTACGAGAGCACCGCGCAGTGAGCGCGCTCCTCGCCAACCAGATCGCTGTTGACGCGGGCGGTGCCCGCCACGAGCCCGTCCGCCGGAGTCCGCCGCACAAGATCGTCGACGCTGCGCCGGCCCCGCTGTGCCGCGATCGCCAGGCCGCCGTACTCGACGAAGCTGCCCTCATCGCACAGGTCGGCGAGATTCTCTCGCGCGGTTCTGCGACCAGCCGCGTGGCGCGCGTCGACAACGTCGGGGCGGGCGTCATCACCGATCAGTGCACGGCGCCGGAGGGTTTCGGCGAGGTCGGGACGCTGGGTCTCCTCATCAGGCATCCGGTGAGCTTAGGGGCGCCGGTAAGCTGCCGGCCAGCGCCATGGCAACTGCACGACGTCTCAGTGATCGACTCGCCCGCCACGCGCTGGCCAAACCCGAAGCGTGGCAGGACCAGCCGTGGGAAGAGGATCGCGTTGCCAAGGTCCGCAAGAAGATCTTTGTGTTCCTGCCGTGGAATGACGGCGGCTCGCTTGGTGTCAAGATCCCGCATTCAGGGGGGTACGCGCTGACGCTCTCCTGCGCGACGCCGATGGCCTACGGGCTCGGTAAGCACGGGTGGGTGACGATTCAACTGGCCGACAAGTCCCGTCCGGACGTTGCCCTTCTGTGCGACTGGATTGACGAGAGCTACGCGGCGATTGCGCCCGTGACACTCGTGCGTCTTCTTAAGTCGGAGAGAACAGCGACGTAGGCAGCGCCTGCTCGAGTGTGTGAACCCACACTTAGGGCCCGCCAGTACGCGCGGATGTCGCAACACATAGTGCCCAGGGCCCCCCGGATCACGTACGGCTTTCTCGTCTCACCATGGCGGCTCCACGATGGCAATGCCATCCGCGATGTGGATGCGCCAGCCCTGCTCATGCACGCGGCGATGATGCGTGCGGCACAGTGACACCAAGTTCGCGAGCTCAGTGGGACCGCCGTCCGACCAGTGAATGATGTGGTGCCCGTCGGTCCACGCAGGCGGTCGGTCACACCCCGGGAAGCGGCAGCCCTGGTCGCGAAGGACCAGCGCGGTTCGGATGGCTGCCGGGATCGTGCGCGCAGCCCGTCCCACCGAGAGTGGCACCAACGGCGCGCTCACGGCCGTCCAGACGGACGCATCAACCGGCGCCGCAACCATCACCACAGTGCGGACCGCGTCGCACGCGACGCGCCGCGCGGTCTCGGGGTGTATTGGCCCCGCCCCGTGCAACTCGGCAGGCGCTGCACCGACGCGAGCGATCACGGCGTCCACGCCCGGCGTTGCTGAGCGACCTGTTTGCTCGCCTGGCGTGTTTGCGCGCAGCGTTTCAGCGCCCGGCGTGTACGCGCGCAGCGTCTCCGAGCCTGGCGTGCTCGCGCGGAGCGTCTCCGCGCTCACCGTAAGCGTGAGATGGGGCCGTTGCCCATGCACATCGCGGTGATCGCCGCAACGCAGCTGGGTCGCGGCCATGTCGACGAGCGCGTCGGCACGGCGCTGCGATCCTTCACGCGCGTCGTTGTGATCCAGCCCGTGGCTGAGCGCATCGATCGCGGTCTTCACGACCGCGCCGCCTTCGGCATCGAGCTGACCCCGGAGCACGAAGACATTCCCGTAGGTCTGCTCGCACTCGAACCAGCGGCGCTCGTGGGCGCGGTTGTCATCCTCGAGCACGCCATCCGGGTCGAGGCGCAGGCGCGTTTCCTCGGTGAGCCGGCGCATCTGCTGGGGTTCGAACCTCTCCGCCGATCCCACCAGGATGTCCTCGATAGGCTGCACCTGCTCAACGCCGATGTCCTTGGCGAGGTGGGCGATCATGGCCACGTTGCTGAAGGACGCGCGCCCGGCCCGGGCGCTGTCGAGAGACGCCGGCAGCTCGCCCAGCACGCGCGCCAGGTGAACGCGATATGCGGCCGCTTTCACGGTCATCCCGCAGCAGCGCCGCAGCCAGGACACCGTGGTCCCGCCCTCCTCGGACAGCGCACCGCGCTCTGCGTGAAAGCGATGCAGGCGACGCAGCCGCTCTGCTTCGAGTTCGATCGATCGCGCGTGTGATGTCAATGATGTCGGCGCCTAGCTCCGAGGTCGTGACACCGTCGATGGACTCGCTGACGAATGCATCGACAGCATCACGCATGCGCTCTCCGGCATCCGGGATGACGAGCAATTCCATGCGTAAATTCTACCAAACATCTGTTCGCCACCGTACCGATCCCAACACGGACAAACTCTGTCCGTGTGTCGGTTACCGCCATCTCCGGCAATAACACCCACGCCTGCGGCCCCACCCGCGCACCCTACAATGCGCGCGGGCGAAACGCGCACGTGAGCCACTTCGGCGCCAGGCGATCGCCTGGGGGATGACCATGGGATTCCTGGACAAGACTCGAGCCGTCGGTGGCGGTGTGTCACCGGAGCTGATGCAGAACGGCACACTGGCGCGCGGGCAGATCGCGAGCATTCAGCCCACCGGCATGACGGTGAGCCACGGCAACGACGCACTCGGCAAGCAGGTCTGCAACGTCGCGCTCGACGTCTTCATGGACAACACCCCGCCGTACCGGGCGACATGCCATCAGGGGATTCCGATCCTCGCGTTGCAGTCGCTCATGACACCGGGCGCTGTCGTCGCGGTGCGCGTCAATCCCCAGAACCCGCAGGAGCTCGCCATCGATTTCGACAGCGAACCTCCGACGGTGACCCTGTCAGCCAACGGGCCAAATCGCGGTAGCGCGGCCGAGCTGCTCGCAACCGGCACTCCGGCGCGCGCAGTGATCATCCAGAGCGAGCCGATGGGCATGCGTTCGCAGGCGGGTCTGGACATGTATGCGTTCGTGGTGACGATCCTCTGCGACGGACACGCGCCATATCAGACGCAGATGGGCAACCCGGTGCCACCGCCCGGGATCCCCGTGCTGTACCCGGGCTCCAACCTTCCCGCGAAGGTTCGCCCCGAGGAGCAGGGTCAGGTCATCATCGACTGGGACGCCGCAGTGGCGCAGGCGATGCACCAGCCGGCGAGCTAACGCACCGACGGCAGGTCCGCGCCGTTCTAGCGCTCGTGACGATGTGACGGCCGCTCGTGGCTCGGAAGAAAGGTGAAGAGCCGTACGCCGAGCGCGAACGGGCGCGGCGCCGCGGTGAGCTGGTCGGCGCCGACCCCGACGGTGGTTCCCTCGATCGCGACGAACTCGAGCTCCCCGAACCCGGCTTGCGTAAACCAACCCCGGATAGTTGGCGTCAAGTCTGGCGCAAACGTGCCACGCGTCCAGATGACGGTGGCGCGAGGTGCGCACAGCGACGGCAGATGAGCCACCGTGTTGTGGATGTCGTCATCGCTGACGTTGCCGAAGATGCCGGCCACCAGAACGATGTCCGCCGGCACGGCTCCCGCAAAGCTACTCGTGGAAGACGCGTCACCCGTGATCACCTCGATCGAGGCTGAGATCTGCGCTGCCCTCGAGCGAGCGCGTTCCGCCAGCTCCGGGTCGAGCTCCACCAGCGTCGCGTCGACATCCGCGCCTCTCGGGTGATCGGGCAGAACCCCGAGCAGATCGCGCCCATCGCCGGCGCAGAGGCTGATGACATGGATTGGGCCCGGCGCGCACCGGTCCAGCGCCTCGCGAATCAGCCGCTGGACCACCTCGAGACGCTTCGACAGCGGTGAGCCGGCGACATACCCCTCGTGCCAGTCGACCCACTCGCTCATAGCGTCACCTATATCAACCGCAAAAACACAAAGAAGTGGTGCCCGCTCAGGGGTTCGAACCCTGGACCTTGGGATTACAGAGTCCCCTGCTCTACCAACTGAGCTAAACGGGCCAGGGCCCGATTCTAACCGTGGGTCATTGGGGCGTCGGACCGGCGCCGCCGCCGACACGACCCGCGCGCCGCTCCCCACCAAGCCAGATCATCGAGCGGTACTGCTGGGCGAGGCGCATGCGGATGGGCGGTGGCGACGGCGAGACGGCACCCGACAGCGGTGATGTGGTGCCCCCCTCGATGGCAATGCGCAGATCCGCGGCACCCGTCCCTGGAAACACGGTCAGGACCCGGCCCAGGTCGTGCTCGCCGAAGTGGCTGTCGCCGGCGCCGAGCGCGGCGCCGAGCTGCTCGCGGTGCTCGGCATAGAAGGCGTCCAGCAGCCCCCACGTCCGGGGCAACACCGGTGCGGTATGGCGAAGCTCGATCCCGTCCACGCGCCGACTCTCGAGCAGGTGCCGGGCCTTTCCAGGGGTCATCGACGCGAACCACGTCGGCATGAACGGGTGGGCGATGACCGCCAGGCCGCCCGCGTCATGGATGGCGTCAATCGTGTCCTCAACAGACATGTGCATGCGAATCTGCCGGTCCAGGAAGAGCCCGAGGATATGGATCCCCGGCGGGAACGACGCGGTGACCTCCTCGCCGCGGACAACGTCGACCCCGAGGGCAGCGCCGGCCTCGATCGCCGGTGCAAGGTCCGAGATCGTGTCGTGATCGGTGATGCAGAGGACGCTCAACCCGATTGCCGCAGCGGCACGAACGAGCTCGGGTGCGCTGACCATCCCGTCACTCGCGAGCGTGTGCGCATGGATCTCCGCTACGCCGAGCCCGTCCGCGGCGCGCACGTGTGCGCCGGCCTTCTGCGTCATTCGCCCAGTGTAGAGGCCGCTGAGAAGGCGCTGAGAAGACACGTTTTGGGATCATCTCGTGGCGGAGTTGTGGCAGACCGACTTATATACTCGAAGCAATGAGTGGGCCGACCCGCATCCTCGTCGTGGACGACGAGCAGAGCATCACCGACTTCATCGCGCTCGGATTGCGCCATGAGGGATATGACGTCCGCACCGCGCCGGACGGTCATGTCGCGCTCCGCGTCGTGGACGAGTACAAGCCTCATCTCGTCGTCCTCGACCTGATGATGCCGCGCGTCGACGGCTGGCAGCTGTGTCGTGCCCTGTCCGGTGACCGCTCTCGCGGGATCATCATCCTCAGCGCGCGCGACGAGACCAGCGATCGCATCCAGGGCCTCGAACTCGGGGCGGACGACTACCTCGTCAAGCCTTTCGATTTCGCCGAGTTGCTCGCGCGGATCAAGGCCGTGCTGCGGCGCCGCAACCCCGACCTCACCCGTGTCATCCATGCCGGCGACCTCAGCATCGACACCGCGACGCGCGAGGTTCGCGCCGGCGACCGCTCGGTGGAACTCTCGGTGCGCGAGTACGACCTGCTCCTCTACCTCGCGAGCAACGCCGACCAGGTGCTGCCTCGCCAGCGAATCCTCGATGAGGTCTGGGGCTACAACTTCTTCGGCGACGAGAACAACATCGAGGTCTACGTTCGCTATCTGCGCACCAAGCTCGGCGACACGACTCACGAGCGCATTCAGACGGTTCGTGGCGTCGGATACCGGTTGCGCAGCACTGTCGATGGGAGCGACGCCGCGGCGCGGTAGAACGTGCGTCGCATCGGACACGCCCTCGCATCGCTGCGCTGGCGGCTCACCCTCACCTTCATCGCCCTGCTGCTGCCCCTGCTGATTCTCCTTGCCGGGTATCAGTTTCTGACCCTTCGAGCAAGCCTCATCACCAACCGGGTCGGGGAGTTGCAGGCCGATTTCACCTCCGCGAAGCGGCTGATCGCGAACAAGGAGAAGGCACTCGGCGCCACCACGACGGCGGCTCTCCGCTTGTGTGCCACGCGTCCTGAAATCGTCGGCGCTGCAGTGGCGAGCGCAGTCTCCACCGTCACCGGGCAAACCGTGCAAGTGGTCGTTTACGACAGCAGTCTCACCGAGGAAGCCGTCGCACCGGCCGGGGCAACCCCACCAACACTCGACAGCGCCGTGCTTCAGGGTGTCGTGAACCGTGGCACGCGTTCTGTCGCGCAGCAGATCACCACCGACAGCGGTGACCAACTCGTCGTGGGCTTTCCCGTCGTCGCCGGGACCGGCGCCTGTGGGGTGGCGCAGCTCTCGGTCTCGATGACGCCGATCACCAACGTGCTGCACGACGAGATCCTGCTCATCACGGCGGGCGGTCTCGTGGTCCTGGCACTGGCGCTCGCGCTCGGCGTGCTGCTCACCGGCCGCACGCTGCGCCCGATGCGCCGACTCACCGCCACGGCCGAGCAACTCGCCGCCGGAGATCTCACCGCGCGAAGCCGGCTGACACCAAGCCGCGACGAGGTGGGCCAGCTCGCGAGCAGCTTCGACCACATGGCCGATCGCATCGAGGAGGCCTTCCGAGCGCAACAGGATTCCGAGGCGCAGGTGCGCCGGTTCATCGCCGATGCGTCGCACGAGCTCCGCACCCCGCTTACGGCGCTCAAGGGCTACATCGACGTGCTGCGCAGGGGCGCTGGTCGCGAGCCGGCCGTCCTCGACTCGGCGCTCGAGGCGATGAGCAACGAGTCCGAGCGCATGCGCGTGCTGGTCCTCGACCTTCTGACGCTGGCGCGCCTGGACGCGGCGCGCGAATCGCACCCGGAGGATTTCGATCTCAACGCCGCCGTCAACGTCCTGCTGAACGAAGGCGTGCCGGGAATGCCCGCGCAGCTCGATCGCAATCTCGGCCCGGCGCCGCTCTACATCCGTGCCGACCGCACCGCCGTGACGACGATCGTCCGCAACCTCCTCGTCAACGCCTGCAAGTACGCCCAAGGCGCCGCGCAGCACTGGAGCACGACCGCCGAAACCGGATGGGCCAAGCTCGAACTCCGTGACGATGGGCCCGGCATCCCGGCCAGTGACCTGCCCCACGTCTTCGAGCGCTTCTACCGGGGCGAGAAGACCCGTGCTCGCGAGGAGGGCGGCAGCGGCCTCGGTCTCAGCATCGTCCAGGGGCTGGCCCGCGCCCAGGGAGGCGATGTCGGGATCCGGAGCGCCGAAGGCGCCGGCACCACCGTCACGGTGTGGTTTCCGCTCGCGCCGGTCCCGCCGCCGCCTCCTCCTACAAGTTGAACGGCGACTGAAACGAGAGCCCGCTCAGCACGGTGAGCTGCCCGGTGGCCATCAGCAGCCCGAAGGCGAAGAGGATCACCCCGGCCACGATGCTGATCACGCGGAGGTGGCGATTGATGCTGCGCAACACCCCGCCGAGCCGGTCCGCCAGGAGCGCGACGAGCAGGAACGGGACCGCCAGCCCCAGGCAGTACAGGATCATGAAAGGGAGCCCGCCGAACTCGCGGTTCTGGGCGATGGTGAGGATCGCGCCGAGCTGCGGCCCGAGACAGGGGAGCCACCCCGCAGCGAAGGTGAGCCCGAGGAGCAGGCCGCCCGCGGCGCCGCTCGACACGGGGAGGTGGAACCGCCGCTCGCGCTCGAGCCAGCCGAAGCGGAGAACACCCATCGTCTGGAGCGCGAGCACCATGATGATCGCGCCGGCGATGCGGTTCACCAGGTCCAGGTTCCGCTGGAAGATCGTGATCGCGAGGACGCCCTCCAGCAGGTAGTACTCGCAGATGAAGATCACGCTGAACCCGACCACGAACGCGATGCCCGTCGTCATCGCTGAAGTCCGGCCTGAGGTGGTCACCGTCGCGCCCGATGCGCCTGCAAGCGCGGGCTGCCCCGCTCGTCCGCTCAGGTAGGCGGCGTACGCGGGCATGAGCGGGAAGACGCAGGGCGACAGGAAGGACACGAGTCCCGCCAGAAACGCAAGCGGAATCGACGGTCCCGCTGACACCCCGATCACGGCGCTAGCGTAGGTCGGCGACCGCTAGGGAGGTCCTTCCACGTAATAGCGCTGCCGCCAGCGGATGTACACATACAGGGCGAGCAGCACGAAGAACACCTCGTACACAAGCGGCGTCGGCCAGTGGAACGCGGCTTGCGCGAACTTCTGAATACCGCTTGCCGGCGGTGCGGCGGTCGGCTTGACCGCCTGAGCGACGGGCGTCGCCGTCGGCGTGGGCGTCGGCACCGACGAAGGAACGAGCGCGCCCGGAGACTCGGGAACCAACTTCGGCGGCGCGAGCGCGGTGGTGTCGCTCTCGAGATAGACGTGGCTGCCGCCGGTGGGCGAGTTGACCGCCACCACGACCTCGGGAGGTGTCGTGTTCGCGATCGCGATCGCATCGATGTTCTTGCTCCCGTTGGGAAGTCCCGTGTCCGCCTTGTGGTAGGTCAGGCCCCCATCGGTCGAGCGATAGAAGTCGCCACCGGTGCTACCGCCTGCGTCCGCCCCGGCATAGGCGAGGTTTGGGTCGAGCGGTCCGAACTGCGCAACCGTCAGCGTCAGCGCGGCCGGGACACCGGTGCCGGCAGTCCACGTGGCGCCCGTGTCGCCGCTCCGGAAGATCCCCTGTGAGGTCGCGACGATCAGCGGGCGCTTCGGCACGGCTGCGTCGATCTGTCCCGCCGTGATCGATGAGACGACGGCCCCGGCTGGCAACCCGGATTGGAGCACCTCCCACGCGCCGCCTCCGCTGCTGCTGAAGAGATATCCGCTGGCGAGCGTTCCGCTGATCGCCCCATCAGCGCCCGCGATCACGGTGAATTGCGGGTAGTTGGCCGCGACCGCCACGGCGGCGATCGAATACCGGTCGAGCCCGCCGTCGTGCCACACGAGGCCATTCGGGCTCAGAGCGACCCCCGCATTGGTCCCGGCCGCGATCCCGTCGAGCCCGAACGCTAGAGACCGGACGTCGAGGTTGCCGAGCCCACTCGACGCGTCCTCCCAGGTGGTGCCGCCGTCGAGGCTCGCGTAGACCCCTTTCCCGTCCGTCCCGGCGAAGACGTCACTGGAGTTCTTCGCGTTGAAGCCGACGGTCCAGACCCGAATGCCCGTCAGGGTCGGCGCCCAGCTGGCGCCCGTGTCGTGGGAGACATAGACCCCGTTGTCGGTGCCGGCGACGATCGTGTTCGGCTGCGACGGCTCCACCGCGAGGCTCCAGATCTTTCCCGATCCGAGGCCCGGCAGTGCTCCCATCTCGGAGAATCCCACCTGTGCAGCCGATACGGGACCGCTCAGGACGCCGAATCCCATGACGAGGGACACGCCGAACAACGCGGCGCCGAGCGACTTTCGGCGGCGTGCCGAATGCGTGGCGGGCGGACAGGAGGCGGTGGTGTGGTGAGTGCTCACTGCAGGGCGCTTGAGTGGGTCGAATTGAGAGTGACGGCGCCGCGAGGTCTCGCGCCGCAATCGGGGAGACCGCCCAAGAATACCGCGCGTTCCGGGTTTCGCGGTCGCCCGGTCGAGGTATCTGCGATCTAGATGCCAACGACTTTCAAGGACTACTACGCGATTCTGGGCGTTCCGCGGACCGCCACCGACAAGGAGATCCGCACCGCCTTCCGCAAGCTCGCCCGCAAGCACCACCCGGATGTGAATCAGGGCGACAAGGCTGCCGAAGATCGATTCAAGGAGATCAACGAGGCCAACGAGGTGCTCAGCGATCCCGAGAAGCGCAAGAAGTACGACGAGCTCGGGCCGAGGTGGCAGGAGTACGAGCAGTGGGAGCGCACCGGTCGCCCAGGCCCCAATCCCTTCGAGGGGAACGAGCGTTTCGGGTACCGGACGGTATCCCCAGACGAGCTCGAGGGCATGTTCGGGAACCGCGCGCCCTTCAGCGACTTCTTCCAGCAGTTCTTCGGCGGGGGCGCCGGCGAGCCACCTGAAGGCTTCACCACCGGTCGCTCCCGGCGCCGGGTGGCGCGCCGCGGTGAGGACGTCGAGGGCAACGCCGATATCAGCCTCGAAGAGGCGTTCGCCGGCGCCGCGCTCACTGTCGACATGAGCTCGACGGATGGTCCGCGGCGGGTCGAGGTCAAGATCCCAGCGGGGATCCACGAGGGCGCTCGCGTGCGAGCGAGCGGGCAGGGGACTGCCGGACGCAACGGCGGACCGAGAGGCGACCTCTTCATCCGGGTGCATATCCGGCCGCACGCCGCCTTCACCCGCACCGGAGACGATCTCGGCGTGCGCGTGCAGACGCCACTGGCCACGGCCGTCGCCGGGGGCACGGTCGGTGTTCCGACGCTCAGGGGCACCACCGCTCAGCTCTCGATCCCGGCAGGCACGCAGAACGGCGCCCGCCTGCGCCTGCGAGGGCTCGGGATGCCGCATCTCAAGGGAGGCGGCGCCGGCGATCTCCTCGCCACGGTGGACGTCCGGTTGCCGAGCCCGCCGCCGGAGGCGCTGCTGACGTGGGCGCAATCCGAGGGGCAACCGGCCGGCTGATCCCTTCTAGGAGACCGTGAGCGCGTGCTCCACGGTGTTCCGCCGGATGGTGCAGACGTCGCCTTCGCACGTTGACGCGATGACGTCGAGGGTCAGCACACCCTTGCCGGGATGGCCCAGCTGCACCTCGAGCGTGACCGGGAGGCTGTCGAGGGCCCACGATCTCGGGCCGGGCCCGAGCAGCGGTTCGGAATTCGTGCTGAGATGGACCCGAAGGGGCGGCCCCTGCTGAAAGTCGAGATCCAATCCCGCGAGATCGACATCTCCCTGAACCACGATCCTGGCTCCAGCGGCGCCGGAAAGCGGCGGCCCCGCGTGCTCTCCTGACTGCTGCTCATCGCGGACGTTGATCTCGGTCACTGCCCCGCTGTGCGCGTCGATTGTGACCACGCGGTGGTGGTTGGTGTCGGCGACCACCAGCCGCCCGTCGGGTAAGACATCGAGTCCGCCAGGCTCGTCGACAGACTCGTGCAGCGGCAGCGTGCGAAGTTCGCCGTCCGCCCAGATGCGCATGAGCGAGTTGAACGTGTCGGCGACTGCGATCGACCCATCGGGCAGAGCCGCCACACCGATCGGATGCTGCAAACGCGCGGTTCGCCGGTCGCCGTCCTCGGCGCCCCAGTCGAAGAGCCCGGTTCCCACAAGCGTCTCCACCTTCCCGTCGCGGAGCACCCGAAGTGCGGAGACCTCGGAGTTGGCGAATGCGATCGCGTCCGCGCCGACGAGTGTCAGGCCGCTCGGCTGCGCGAGGTGGGCTTCGCGCGCCGGCCCGTCCCGCAATCCTTCCGCCCGGCTACCGGCAAGCACCTCCGGCGCGCCGCCAGCTGCGGGGACCGCGACGATCCTGTGCAGGCCGGCTTCGGCAATGGCGATCCGTCCGTCCGGGATCACCAGCGCGTCCCACGGAGAGCGCAGCTCCGACGCGAGCACGCGACGATCGCCGCTGGGAAGATCGATCGCTACCAACTCCCCGGCCACGGTGTCGCAGACCAGGAGACGGTCACCATCGAAGCGGACGCCCTGCGGCTGGTGAAAGCCGGCGAACTCCCGATCGATGCTTCCATCGAGGACGCAGACGAGCACGCGGTCGTTGCCGGTGTCGGCGATCGCAATCCTGCTCCCACCGTCTGAGGCGACCTTCCCGGGGAAGGCGAGCGTCTTCGGAGCCTGGACAGCCACAGGCGTGAACGCCGGACCGACGGCCGGATCGCTCCGTCCGTCCAGGAGCTGCTGGATCACGTCGCCGAGCGCCGCGCCGTTGCCCTCGCCGGACGCCATCGCAACCACGTAGCCATCCGGGTCGATCACGACGAGGGTCGGCCAGGCGCGAACGCCGTACTGCTGCCACGTCTCGAGTTCGGGGTCGTCCAGCACGGGATGCGCGATGCGATGACGGGCGACTGCGCGCGCCACCGCAGCGTGGTCGGACTCGTGCGGAAACTTCGGCGAGTGCACGCCGATGACGACGAGCCGGTCTCCGAATCGCTCCTCGAGTGGGCGCAGTTCCTCGACGACGCGCAGGCAGTTGATGCAACAGAACGTCCAGAAATCAAGCAGCACGACGCGTCCGCGAAGATCACGCAACGCAATCGGATGCTCCGTGTTGATCCAACCGCCGGCGCCACGAAGTTCCGGTGCGCGAACGCGTCCAAGTGTCGTTGTCATGCGCGTTCCATCATCTCGCGATGCAGGTGCTGCTCGCGATCGTTCGGGGCGGCCGACTCAGGCCCCTTGATATAATCGTCGAGGAGGTGGGTTGGTTCACCGACCCAAGACGCGTCGCGAAGCGTTTGGATCGTTGACACTTTCTCTTGAAACTCTCCCTATCCCTTCCTGACCGGCAGGGGGTGGCCCTCCGCCCCCTGCCACTTTTCTTGATCTTGCAGGCCGTTTGCGCGGTGTCAGTCGAGCAGGGAAATACGCACCAGCGTGTGCTCACGGTCGGGCCCGACCGACACCACGTTGACGCTCGCGCCACACAACTCGCCGACGCGATCGACATAGGTGCGGCACGCCGCTGGAAGATCCTCGTAGCGCCGGCACTCACGCGTCGGGGTCATCCATCCGGGAAATTCCTCATAGATCGGCTCGACGTGCTTGAGATGCGAGATGTTCGCCATCGGATGGTCCCAGTACTCGCCTTTGCTCATGTAGCCCGTGCAGATCTTCACCGTCTCGAACTCGTCGAGCACGTCGATTTTGGTCAGCACCATCGCATCGATGCCGTTGGTGGCGACCGCATACCGCGACACGGCTGCATCGAACCAGCCGACGCGGCGAGCGCGGCCGGTGGTGGTGCCGTATTCGACGCCGACTTCACGCAGCTGGTCACCGAGCAGGTCGGTCAGCTCGGTCGGAAACGGCCCGTAGCCGACACGCGTGGTGTATGCCTTGAACACGCCCACCGTCCGCGTCACGCGTGACGGAGGGATGCCACTGCCTGTGCACGCTCCGCCGGCAGTTGGTGACGAGGATGTCACATACGGATAGGTGCCGAGATCGATGTCGAGCATCACCCCCTGCGCGCCTTCGAGCAGGATCCGCTTGTTACTGGTGAGCGCTTCCTGGATCAGCGGATAGATGTCCTGGATGTACGGATCGATGCGCTCCGCGTAGCCGAGATACTCGTCCAGGATTTCGTTCTCGTTGAATGGCTCGGTGCCGTACAACCGCGTCAGGGTCTCATTCTTGAGACGGAGCACGAAACGCAGCTTCTTCTCGAGGAACGCGGGCTTCTGGAGGTCACCGATGCGAAACCCGATGCGCCGCACCTTGTCCTCGTACGCCGGGCCGATGCCGCGCCAGGTGGTGCCGAGGCGATCGTCGCCGCGCATCTCCTCACCGAGCTGGTCGAGCACCGGGTGATACGGCATCACCATGTGCGCGCGTTCGCTGATGACGAGGTTCTGCGCCTGGACCCCGCCTGACTGCAGCTCGTCGAGCTCGCGTAGAAACGCCCCCGGATCCACCACGACACCGTGGCCGATGATGTTGGTGGTCTTCGGATAGAGGATGCCGCTCGGGATCAGGTGGAAGCGATGTTCCTTGCCACCGGTGACCACGGTGTGGCCGGCGTTGTTGCCTCCCTGTGAGCGGATGACCATGTCCACGCTGTCGGCGAGCAGGTCGATGACCTTGCCCTTGCCTTCATCGCCCCACTGGCCGCCGACCAGGACTGTGACGCTCATTGCGGCGGGAAGCGTACTGGACGGGGCCGGTTCGAGTGGGTTGTTTAGCTCCGGCCCTGCAGGGAAAACCTCTTCAGTGCCGGGATTTGGACCGGTTGCACGAAGAGAAGACATGGAAGACAAGACCACCCTCACCGAATTGACCGCCCAGCTACCACCCGACTGGAAGTGGGTCGCGCTGTTCCACGCCCCCGAAGGATTCGAGCGCGAATGGCGCGCCTGGCTTGGCGCCGCCGTCCACGAGGAAGACCTGTCCCTCCTCCGCTGGTGGGGTCAGCGGGCCGACCAGGCCGCTTAGTTCCTCGCGCCGGTCGGGTCGCGGCGACGATCGATACTGGCGCAGGAGCGTCGAAGTCGTCGGACCAAGGGGCCGCTGATCTCGTGAAGAGCGCATCGGAAGACCGACGTCAGCGGATTGCAAGGGGACGGCTACGATGCTTCGACGATGCCAACGTCCGATCCGCAATCGGCGGACTGCGTCTTCTGCGCCATCGTCCGTGGCGATGCGCCGGCGATCGCGAACCTGATTCGACGGGGCATCCGACTGCCGAGCACCGCGGAACCCAGTGGCATCTGAGGCGGTTGGCGCGCGCCTCCAGCGGTATCGGGCCAAGCCGTGGTGGCCCACCGCGGCGACGCTCGTCATCGCGGAACTCGGCCTTGGCGCGGCTCTGCTCGTACCGATCACCTTCAGCGACCCGAACGGCGTCGATCCGTTCCTTGCGCGCCTGAGCATCGCCTCTGTCCTGATCGCCTTGCCATCGCTGTTCGTGCGGCGTCTCGGCCCCGCGCGCCCGATACTGCTCGCGCTCGCCGCGGTGGCGACCACCTACACGTTGCTCTCCGCGGGTCCGCAGATCCTCTACGACCTGCTGGGAACGCATTCCGGCAGCTTTGATGTGCAGGTCTTCTGGGCGTCGGTGGCGCAGGCTGCGGGCACGCTCCTCATCGCGCTGGCGGCCGTGAAGACCGTGGCGCCGGAGTGGCGGCCGTCACTTCGCATTCGGCACATCGGTCTCGGTGGCCTCGCCGCCGGAGTGATCGGGAGTGCGGTGCTGATCGGTCTCGGCCTCGCGCTGCCCGCGAACCTGCTCGGGCGAGTGGCGCTCCAACCGGTCGCGCTCGGCCGGGACTTCCCGTTGCTCGGGCCGGCCAATGCGCTGCAGGCGTTCTCGCAGGAGGTCCAGTTCCGTGGCCTGCTGCTCGGCGCGCTCGAACGCACCATGAGCCCGCGGTGGGCCAACGTGTGCCAGGCGGCGGTGTTCGGCCTCGCCCACCTTGCGATCAGCTACGGCGGCCCAGAGGCGCCATTTGTACCCATCACGTTCCTCGTCGGCCTCGCGTTCGGCTGGCTGGTCCGCCGCACCAACTCGCTCTGGCCGGCAGTGATCATCCATGCAGTCGCGGACATAGCCCTGCAATTCGGCATCGTTCAGGGGCTGTATGGATTCTGACCGCGCTCGCCGCGTCATCCGCCTCGCCGCCGCGCTCTGTGTGGGGATCACCGTGATCCTGCTCGGGAGCTCTCCGGCACGCGCAGAGGATGCCTGGTGGAGTCCGGTCGCCCTGCAGGGCGTCGATGTCACGCGAGTTTCTGCCGTTGGTGACACAATCATGGTGCGCACCGGCGCCGGTGAGACGCTGGTATCGAGTGACGGAGGCACGACCTTCGCAGCCGCGCCCGCGAACACGGTGCTGCCGCCAACCGGGGTGGTGGCGATCGGCTCGCAGCGCTGGGAGATCAGCTCAAACGGGACCGTAGGGCACGTCGCAAACGTCTCGCTCAGGAGTGCTCCGCTGACGGATCCAGGCTCGCCGGATCTCGGCGCCAGAGCCGACCTCATCGCGTCACCGGCTGCACTCCCCGGCGTGGTCGTCGCTGTCAGCACCAACGGAGTGGTCTGGCGCCGCGGTCAGGACGGCGACTGGAAACAGGCGCTGCTGCTGCTCCCGGCGAGCCTCGTCCAGGGTGTCCCTCGAGTCACATCCGTCACGGCGTTCACTCAGCCACTCAGCGAGGCGATCTATCTCAGCACAGACGGCTATGCGGTGCTGATCAGCACCGACGGCGGGGACGACTGGATCCGAGCCGGACCGGGCCTCCCGGACTCCGTGTCCTCGCTGTCGGCGGACTCCGCGCGGCATGCGGTGTATGCCGGAACGTCCGACGGACTCTGGGTGCACGTGCTGCAGGAGCTTCCGGCGCCGCCTGCGTACCAGGACGCGGCGCTCGTCTGGCGCTGGCTCGGCATCGGGGCGGTGACCCTGATCGCCTCGCTCGCCGCACTGTTCGGCTTGCTGGGAATCGCCCCACGCCGAACCGCCGCCTGAGACGCGCGTTCGAGCGCTTCCGCTAGCGTGGCCGCATGCCCAATCGTCTCGCGACCGAGTCCAGTCCATACCTCCTTCAGCACGCCGACAACCCGGTCGACTGGTATCCGTGGGGTGACGACGCGTTCGAGGTCGCCCGGCGTGAGGACCGCCCTGTGCTGCTCTCGGTCGGGTACAGCGCGTGTCACTGGTGCCACGTGATGGCGCACGAGTTCTTCGAGAACCCGGAGATCGCCGGCCTCATGAATGCGCTGTTCGTCAGCATCAAGGTCGATCGCGAGGAACGTCCAGACGTCAACTCGGTGTACATGAGCGCAGCCCAGGCGATGGGCATCAACGGGGGCTGGCCCTTGACGGTCTTTCTGACGCCGACCGGACTGCCCTTCTTCGGCGGCACGTACTTTCCGCCGGAGGATCGCCAGGGCCTCCACGGCTTTCCCGCGGTGCTGCAGGCCGCGGCCGACGCATACCACGCGCAGCGCGACGAGATCGGCGCGATGGGCGAGAAGGTGCGCGACGCCGTGGCGCCGCGCCGGCTTCCGGACGCAGGCGAGCCGACCGCTGCGCTCCTCGACGCTGCAGCGCGCAAGCTCGCCGCCGACACCGATCGCGCCCACGGCGGCTTCGGTGCGGCGCCGAAGTTCCCGCATCCGCAGGCGATCGACCTGATGCTGCACCGGGCTTCCGCAACCGGCGACGCGGTGGTGCGCGACGCCGCCGTGCTCAGCCTCGACGCGATGTCGCGCGGCGGCATCCATGACCAGGTGGGCGGAGGCTTTCATCGATACAGCGTCGACGCGCGATGGTCGGTGCCGCACTTCGAGAAGATGCTCTACGACAACGCGTTGCTCGCCCCCGTCTACCTGCACGCATACCAGGTGAGTGGCCGCGACGATCTGCTCGAGGTCTGCACGCGAACGCTCGATTACATGGCGCGCGAGCTGCGCCTCACCGGCGGCGGGTTCGCTGCGTCGCAAGACGCCGACAGCCCGGGCGGCGAGGGCGCGTACTTCGTGTGGGCACCGGCGCAGTTGCGAGACGTGCTCGGCGTCGACGACGGCACGCTGGCTGCGCGAGTGTTCGGTGTCGTGGACGGCGGCAACTTCGAGCACGGGACGACTGTGCTCTCGATGCCGTACCCGCTCGCGCAGGTGGCACGCTCGATGTCACTCGACGAACCGGCCTTGCGTGCACGCCTCGAGGACATCCGCGCGCGTCTTCTCGCCGCACGCGCGTCGCGCGCCGCGCCGGCCCGCGACGGCAAGGTCATCACCGCCTGGAATGCCCTCGCGATTCGCGCTTTCGCGGAGGCAGGCTCAGCGCTGCAGCGACCGGATTACGTTGCTGTCGCACGAGAATGCGCCGATTTCGTGCTCGATCATCTGGTCCGTGACGGCGTGGTCTTCCGCGTCTGGAACGGCGGCGAAGGGCGGATCATCGGATTTCTCGATGACGCCGCCAACCTCGGTGACGCACTCCTGACGCTGTACGAGGCGACCGGCGACCCGCGGTACTTCACGGCCGCGCTGGGTCTCTGCGAGCGCATCGTCGCGCAGCATCGCGACGCAGATGGCAACTACTTCGACACCGCCGGCAACTCGGAGCCGCTCATCGTCCGCCCGCGGACCATCGACGACAACCCGGTGAGCGCAGGACAGTCGGTGGCGGCGGCGCTCTTCTGCCGGATGCACGCGTTCACGGGTGAGGAGCGCTGGTATCTGCGCGCCATGGAGATCATCGCGCCGCTGGTGTCCGTGGTATCCCGTGCGCCGCTCGCCGTGGCGGGGCTCGCGGTCGCGATGGAGCTTGCGATCGGACCCGTGCGCGAGATCGCGATCGCGGGCGATGCGGATGACCCGCGAACACTGTCGCTCGTCGAGACGGTGCAGCGCCGGTTCGACCCGCTCGCAGTCCTCGCGTGGGGACCATCCGGCGGTGTTCCGCTGCTCGAAGGCCGCACGCTCGTGGGCGGCGCTCCGGCGGCCTATGTCTGCCGCGGGTTTGTCTGTCAGACGCCGGTGACCGAGCCACCCAGGCTGGAAGCGCAGCTCACAGCCCGCGACTGACGGGTCAGAACTGGCCGCAGCCGGACGGTGTCGCCATCGCCTCGAGTGGCGGGAGGAAATCGAACACCGGGAGTCGTCGCCGGTCGTCCACCGGGAGGTAGTCGCCGGTGTGCGGATCCTCAACGTATTCGAGGTGGGGTCCGCGCGTGATGATCTCGCGCATCGCGGCGACGAAGCGGTCGATCTGCTCCACCGTCGTCCCGATGCCGAACGAGGCGCGAATCGCGCCCGGGATCTCCTGGTGCTCGCCGCGGCGGAGCCGCTCGCGGATGGTGTGCGCCTCCGCGATGCTGACGCCGAGCAGATGCGTGATGTACGGGTGCGCGCAGAAGCACCCATGGCGTACGCCGATCGCGTATTCCGCGCTCAGGATCGAAGCCACGAGCGCGTGATGCATGCCGTCGACGGTGAACGTGCTCACACCGAGACGATCGACGTCGGGCCCGTCCCACAGCCGCAGCCGGTGCAGCGTGGGGAGGTCGTCGATCTGTCCGTCGAGGTACGCGAGCAGACGCTTCTCGTGCGCGCCGATGTGGGACATCCCCGTGCGTCCGAGCACGGTGCACGCGGCGCCGAGCGCGATGGCGCCGACCACGTTGGGGCTGCCCGCTTCGTGGCGGTCCGGCAGCGACGCCCATTGCACGTCGTCGGTGGTGACGTAGGTCACGGCACCGCCGCCGGCCAGCATGGGCTCGGCGTCGGCGAGCACCGCCGATGGTCCGATCAGCACACCGCCGCCGAACGGCGCGTACATCTTGTGGCCGGACAGAGCGAGGAAGTCGATGCCCATGGCCACCATGTCGATCGTTCGGTGCGGCGCCAATTGCGCGGCGTCGACTGCGAGCAGCGCGCCGTGCTCGTGCGCGAGCCGGCCGATCTCTGCGATGGGGAAGACCTCGCCGGTGACGTTGCTCGCCCCGGTGATCGCGACGACGCCGATGGGCCGGTGGCGGTTTTCGAGGGCGCGCCGCATGTCGGCGAGCAGTTGCTCGGGCGACTCCGGGGCATCGAGGAGCTCGACCCGCGCGAGGCGGCGCCAGGGCAGCATGTTCGCGTGGTGCTCGACGATCGTGCTGAGCACCGCCGTCCCCGGGCGAAGCACGAGGCAATGCGTCAGGAGGTTGATCGCCTCCGTCGTGTTCCGGACAAAGATGACTGCATCAGAGGAGCGCGCGCCGGTGAAGCTCGCGACCGCGGAACGCGCCGCCTCGTACGCGCGAGTCGACACCTGCGACGCGAACCCGGCGCCGCGGTGCACGCTCGAGTACCAGGGCAGGAATTCGATCACGGCCTCGGCGACAGCCTCCATCGCCGGAGTGCTTGCCGCCATGTCGAGGTTCACGTAGGTGCGCGTCTCGCCGCTGGCGAGCTGCACCTCGAGATCCTGGCCGACGAGGCGGGGAAGCTGGGTGCCCGATGAGCGGCGGCGGGACCGGCTGTTCGTCGTGGATTCGGTGAGCATCAGGCCTTCGAGGGTACTGCCAACCGGCCCTTGAGGATCACGTTCGCCACGACGTCACCGCCGAGGTGATACGCGACGTCGATCCAGCTTGCGGTGTCGAGGATCACGGCGTCGCAGCGGAGTCCCGGGCGCAGGATGCCCCGATCGGCGAGCCCCAGCGCCGCCGCACCTCCGGCGGTTGCCGCCACCAGCGCCTGCGCGGGCGTGAGCCCGCCGAGCGCCACGGCCAGCGAGATCATGAGCGGCATCAACTCGCTGTAGCACGTGCCTGGGTTGCAGTCCGTCGCCACCGCCACGGTGCAGCCGGCCTCGAGGAGACGGCGCCCGGGTGGTGACGGGCCGCCGAGGACCACCGAGGCGCCGGGTAGGATCACGCCGACGACGCCTGCGCTGCTGAGTGCCTCGAGGTCGGTGTTGGATGCGTGCTCGAGATGGTCGGCGCTCACCGCGCCGGTTTGCGCCGCGAGCAACGCTCCACCGCTGTGCGTTCGTTGCTCGGCGTGGATCTTTGGGCGCAAGCCGTGGGTCTTCGCGGCAGTGAAGAGCCGCTCGCACTCGGCGACGGTGTACGCGCCGGATTCGCAGAACGCGTCGACGAAACGGGCCCGCTTGGCCGCGCCGGTGACCCCACGGGTGCACGCGTCGTCGATGAACGCATCGCGGGAGCCGTCCGGTACCGCGTGGAGCGGGAGGTACGTTGCCACCACGTCGGGCAGGTCCTCCCATTCCCGGAGAAGCTCGGCAGCGTCCAACTCGCGCATCTCCGCGTCGTACTCCAGCCCGTAACCGCTCTTGACTTCGATGGTCGTGGTCCCGCCGGCGAGCATGCGGCGTGCGCGTGCGCGGGCCGCGGCGACAAGCTCATCGATGCTCCCGGCCGCGGTGGCGCGAATGGTGGCGCGGATGCCGCCGCCCGAGGCGGCGATCTCCTCATACGTCGTCCCCGACGCGCGTTGCGCATATTCGTCGCCGCGGTCACCGAGCCACACGATGTGCGTGTGCGAGTCGACGAATCCGGGCACGACGGCGGCTCCGCGGGCATGGATCTCGAGTGCATCGTGACGAACGTCGGATCGGTCGAGACCGGACTCCGGCCCCGCGTAGACGATGATCCCGTCGCGCGCGACCAGCGCCGCGTCGCGGACCACGCCGGGTGCAGCACCAACTTCCGGATCGCACGTGCACAACGCGCCGATGCCGTGGACGACGACGTCGCTCACGGCTTGCGCGCGACTCCGGCGCGCACGGCGATGCCGCTGCAGAAGTTGAGAAACGAGGCAGCCATGAGACGCACCGTCATGCCATTGATGTCTGCGTTGGCGTCCACCTCGCAGAGATCCGCGGCGACGACGTGCGCGTCGGCGCCGAGCAGGTACGCCGCGCGAAGCAGGTCGTCTGGCTGCATCCCACCGGGAAGGCTCGCCGGACACGCCGGGGTGAAGGCCCGATCGACGACGTCGATGTCGAAGTCGACGTAGACGCGTTCCGCACCCTTCGCGATGAGCAGGGACATCGCGGATGCGATGACTGCGTCCATCCCGTCGCGCCGCACCGCGTGAAGCGGGACGATGTGGACTCCCTGAGAGCGCGCCCAGTCGGCGTGCTCGCGAGCGTTGCCGAGCGGGTGGATGCCGATCTGAGCGACTCGATCGCCCGGCAGCCCCGCCTCGATCAACTCCCGCACGGGTGTGCCGTTGCGCGACCCCTCCGTTGCCGGACGGCAGTCGTGGTGCGCGTCGAGCGTCAACAGTCCCCACGCGCCGGGCAGGGCTTGCATCAGCCCGCGCATGGCAGGACGGGTCAGGGAGTTGTCGCCACCAATGACGACAACATGCCCGGCCAGGACTGCCGCCGCCTCCGCCGCAACCTCGATGCGAGCGTGCGCGACCCGTGCGTCGGCGTCATCGCGATCGCCCTGGACGTCGCCGAGGTCGCGCACCTTGATCTCCGCGATGTCGACGTAGCGCTCCGCATCCCAGGTGGGAAAGCGACGCAGCGCCTCGCGAAAAGCGGGTGGTGTCGACCACGACTCGACCGGTGTGATCGACGCCTTGGAGATCGGCGCGCCGAGCAGCGCCAGGTCCGGCGCCGGCGAGTTACCTGCGAGCCACTCGCGAGCGTTCACGCGTCCGCTGACGGTCCGGCATCGAGCATTGGAACTCGTACACCTCGTTCGCGAGCGGCGTTCTGCGCCTCGGGGTAGCCGGCGTCGGCGTGGCGCATCACGCCTGTGGACGGGTCGTTGGTGAGGACCAGCTCGCAGCGGCGCGCCGAGAGCTCACTGCCGTCGGCGCACACCTGCGCGCCCGCGTGTATCGAGAGGCCCATCCCGACTCCGCCTCCGTGATGCACCGCGACCCAGGTTGCGCCGCTCGCGGTGTTGAGGAGCGCATTGAGCACCGGCCAGTCTGCGATGGCGTCGCTGCCGTCGCGCATGGACTCGGTTTCGCGCAGCGGCGATGCGACTGAGCCACTGTCGAGGTGGTCGCGACCGATCACGACTGGAGCCGACAGCTCGCCACTGCGCACCATGTCGTTGAAGCGGAGGCCCGCAAGGTGGCGCTCGCCGGCGCCGAGCCAGCAGATGCGCGCCGGAAGGCCCTGGAAGTGCACACGTTCTTTCGCGAGCCCGAGCCAGCGGTGCAGGCCGTCGTGGTCCGGGAACAGTTCGAGCATCGCGGAATCGGTGCGCGCGATGTCCTCCGGGTCGCCACTCAGCGCGACCCAGCGGAACGGTCCCCGGCCCTCGCAGAACTGATCGCGTATGTACGCAGGAACGAAGCCCGGGTAGGCGAATGCGTCGGCGAACCCCGCGATCCGCGCCTGGTCGCGCAACGAGTTGCCGTAGTCGAACACCTCGGCGCCGCGGCGCTGATACTCGACCATCGCCTCGCAGTGACGCGCCATCGACTTGCGCGAGCGGCGCATGTACGCCTCGGGATCACTGGCGCGGAGTGTCGCCGCGTCGTCGAGCGTCATCCCCGCGGGGATGTAGCCGTTCAGCGGGTCGTGCGCGCTCGTCTGGTCGGTGACGACGTCGATCGCCAGCGACGATTCGAGCAACGCCGGCAAGGCCTCGGCCGCGTTGGCGCACACCGCGACCGAAAGCGCACGACCCTCCTCACGCGCGACATCGCACCGCCTGACGGCGGCATCGAGGCTGTTCGCAATCTCGTCGACATAGCCGGTGTCGAGCCGGCGCTGAATGCGCGCCGGATCCACGTCGATACACAGCGCGACCCCGCCGCTCATGGTCACCGCAAGCGGTTGCGCGCCACCCATGCCGCCGAGTCCGGAGGTCACGACGAGCCGGCCCTGCAGGCTGCCGCCGAAACGCTTGCGCGCCACTGCCTCGAAGGTCTCGAACGTTCCCTGGAGGATGCCCTGCGTGCCGATGTAGATCCACGACCCCGCGGTCATCTGCCCGTACATGGTCAGCCCCATGGCCTCGAGTCGCCAGAACTCCTCCCAGGTCGCCCAGCGCGGCACGAGCAGCGAGTTGGCGATGAGCACGCGCGGTGCGAGCTCGTGCGTTCGCGCGACGCCCACCGGCTTGCCCGACTGCACCAGCAGCGTCTCGTCATCGCGAAGCGAGCGGAGTGTGGCGACAATCGCGTCGAAGCACTCCCATGAGCGCGCCGCGCGACCGGTGCCGCCATACACCACGAGCGAATCGGGGTCCTCCGCGACCGCGGGGTCGAGGTTGTTCATGAGGCACCGCAGCGGCGCCTCCGTCTGCCAGCTGCCGCAGCTGAGCGCGTTGCCATGGGGTGCACGAACCGGGCGAGCTCCGGCCGTCATCGCAGGATCACCCCGGCGCCCGTCAGCGCCTCGTGCCATTCGCCATCGCGAGCCCACGCCTCGGCAGCCTCGAGGTCGCCGCTGAGGATGCGGTCGGCGGCGAGCGACGGCATCCGCTGCCGCAACGTCGTGATCACGGCGCCGGTCGCTCGAGCGGGACGGAGCGGGTGGCGCATCTCGATCGCCTGGGCCGCGCCGACCACCTCGATGGCGAGCACCGCGCGAAGCAACCCCACCGAGCGCCGGGTGCGCAGCGCCGCCTCGTACCCCATCGAGACATGGTCCTCCTGGCCGGCGCTCGTCGCCGCGCTCTGCACCGCGAACGGCGTCGCGGCATGGCGAAGCGAAGCGACCAGGGCGGCGGCTGTGTACTGGGTGATCATCAGCCCGCTGTTGAGCCCCGGTTCCGGGCTGAGGAACGCGGGAAGACCGCGCGAACGCGCCGGATCGAGAAGCCTGTCGACACGGCGCTCGCTGATCGCGGCGATGTCGGCGCAGGCCGACGCCAGGATGTCCGCGGCATACGCGAGCGCCTGCCCGTGGAAATTGCCGGCGCTCACCACCTCGTCGCCGAGGACCACCGGATTATCGACAACACTGGCCAATTCATGGTCGACGGTCTGGCGGCAGAAGGCGGCCACGTCACGCGCGGCGCCGTGCACCTGTGGCGCGCAGCGCAGCGAGTACGCGTCCTGCACGGCGTGGCGTGACGGCCGGTGCGACGCGACGATCGGGCTCTCGTGGAGCAAAGCGCGCAGATTGGCGGCAGAGCGGGCCTGTCCATCGGCGGGTCGCAGCGCCACGACGCGCTCGTCGTACGCAGCGGTGGTCCCGAGCAACGCCTCGACGCTGAGCGCGCAAGCGATGTCGGCCAGGCGGAGCAGCTCCTCGACGTCGTGCACCGCCAGCGCGAGCATGCTCGTCATGGCGTCGGTGCCGTTGATGAGCGCCAGGCCCTCCTTGGGCTCGACATCGATGGCCGTGAGCCCGTGGGCGCGCAGCGCGGCCGCTCCATCAATCCGTGCGCCGTCGCCGTCTGCGACCCATCCCTCACCGAGCAGGACGGTGGCGACCGCCGCAAGCGGCGCCAGGTCGCCCGAAGCGCCGAGCGATCCGTGCTCCGGCACCCAGGGAACGATGCCCGCGGCAAGCAACCCGAGCAACGCCTCCACGAGTTCGACTCGGACTCCGGAGAGCCCGGCCGCCAGGGTCCGCGCACGGAGCAGGATCATTCCCCGGACCACCTCGTCGTCGAGGCGTCCGCCGGATCCCGCGGCGTAACTCAGCACCACCGACCGCTGCAGGAGCGCGCGGTCCGCGGGATCGACGGCGCGGTCTGCGAGTGCCCCGAACCCGGTGGTCACGCCGTAGACGGCGGCTCCCTCGCGGTCGAGACGGTCGACGACCGCTCGCGCCGGCCGCATGCGGTCACGAACACTTGGATCAAGGGTCACGGCTTCGCGTTCACGGGCGGCGCGAACCACGGCGTCGATACTCAGCGCCCCGCCATCGACAGTGATCATTCGGCGAGCAGCCTACTCGCCCTCGGTCCCCTCGACCCGTCGCGCCGTCCCACGACCGCCTGAACCCCGAACCGTCTGGCGCGCACGTACGTTATGCGTCAGTGGATCCGCACCCCGAGCCCCCGCCGCTGCCCGCCGCGGATGACTGGCCGCCGCCACCGCCGGCGCCGCCGCCCGTGCCGGAAGCTGTCGCGTCTCCGCCCCGGCGCTGGCCGATCGCCGCGCTCGTGATCGCGGCGATCCTCATCGGCACCGCCGGCGCGGCGGTGGGGATGGCGAGCGGCACCGCGGCTGCGACCTCGACAGCAGCCACGCTCGCGGATCGCGGCCTCTACGCGCAGTCGATCGCGATCGACGAGGAGATCGCGGCTCGAACCGGACCGCTCTACGTGGTCGACGAAGGCGCCGCGACTGCTGCGCTCCGTGCCGCCGAGCAGACCGTCATGGCCTGGGCGGCATACCTCGGCCGCAAAGGCCAGGTCGACTCCGCGGTCGCGCTCTATCGAACGGTCAGCGCTCCAGCGCTCCGGAAGCCGGCACTCGACGCGCTGGCAGCGCTTCTGGTGAAGACCTCCGCCGCGGACGCTGCACAGGCGCAATACGCGAACGCGATCACCCGCTTGATGGAGATCCGCAGCCTCGCGCCCACAACACCGGGCGGTATCCAGGTGGCTCGGCTCCTCCCGATCGATCAGGCCGGCGAGGCCGGGGTGCTCATCTCAGCGGGGCGCGCCGACGCCGCCGTGGCGATTCTCGACACCGTGGTGCACGAAAGCTCGGCCCAGGCCACGCGTACCGCCGACAGCCTCTTCCCGTCCGCGCTGCTGGCGGCCGGCGAGGAGGATCTCGCGCACGACGCATACCTCGAGGCGGTTTCCGCCATCGATCAACTCGTGACCAGCTTCCCGAGCAGTGCGGAGGCCGCGCTCGGTCAGGCGATGCTCGCGGCTCCCCAATCGGTGACCGGAACGCTCGTGACGCACCTCGGACTCCCGATCTCCGACAAGGTCCGGCTCAGCTCCAACTACAAAGCCGAGCCCGGCGGCATGTATCAGACGAGCGGGCCGTTCTACACGACCACAGCGGATGCCTCCGGCGACTTCTCCTTGAGCAATGTCCCGGTCGGCGGGCCGTACGTGCTCGAGGTCTACGCCGACGGCAACTGGACGACGCTCATCAATCCGACCACCAATCAGCCGGCCGATCCAGTCACGGTCACCCCATTGACGCCTGTGGATCTGACATTCGTGGTGCTCTCCTCGTAAGGGCCATCCACACGACTAGGATGGTCAGACGATGGGAGGGGAATTCGGGGGAGTGGTGCGTCTTCGACCCATGCCACACGCCCGTGGCGGTCAGGCGCTCCTCGAGTTCGCAGTGGTGCTGCCGCTCTTTCTGCTCTGTCTGATCGGCGCCCTGGACGCGGGCCTGTGGGCGGTGCAAACCTCGGCCGAGGTGTCAGCTGTCCAGCAGGCGGCGATGATCGCCTCATCGGCCGGTTCGAGCCCCGTGTCCGAGACGGCGCCCGATGCTCGAGCGGTCACGGGGGCGATCGCGGGTCGATTGCACAGCGCGTTGTTCGGGACAGCGATCGAAAGCTGGTGCACCACCGACGCGATGGGCGACTGCGCGCCTGACACCGCACAGCAGTGCCCATCAACCCCAGCACAGGTTCAGGAAGCGGATGGTCCGCGCGTTGTCGTCGTGTGCGTCAGCGAGTCGGACCCGCCTGCGTGCACGAAGCCGCCGCCCGGACAGGTGTCGCCGTGGCCGATCGGGTGCGACAACTCGCCGATGATCACCGTTCGCGTCATCGGTTTTGTCGCGTCATTGGTGCCACCAGGCTTCGGTCCCGGTGCGGGCGGGTTCGAACTCCCCACAGACATTTCGGCAACCACGCACACGCTTCGTTTCGCTCCGTGAGGCGCAGCCGTCGCCGTGGCGACGATGCGCAGGCGGTTCTCGAGACGGCACTGGTCATTCCGATTCTGCTGTTCCTGGTCTGCAATTTCATCGCCGTGATGGTGCAGGTGACCATGCAGGAACAGCTCAATTCTGCGACTGCGCTTGCGGCACAATCGAGATTCCAGGCACCCGAGAGTGCGCACGATGCTGCCGGGACTCGCTGCTGCGGCCTCCATGGTGTGACGCTGATCACTGCCGGTCTCCCGACTGGTTGCAGGTATGCCGCCGAGACCTTCTACGGAACCATGACAACGTACGTCGGCCTCATCCACTGGGACACGGCCGCCCTGTGCACGTCGGGCGGCGACAGCGGCGACGCGAGCACTCCGCCGCGTGCGCCTGTCGGCTACAACGGATCACCAATCAACGCGGACGTTTCGTGCGACCTCGGATCGATCTCCGCCGCGGGCGTTGTCATTCCCGGCTATGTCGACCGCGCGCTCAATCCGCCCGCGGGTCTCGAGGTGGTGACGTGCAGCGCGTCGGCGTCGCTGAATTTCGCGAACACACCGCTGGCGTGGGGCGTGTTCTGGACGCCGACGATCCATGCACAGGCGGAGGCGCTCCCGCCCCCGTTTCGTCAATGAGCAGCGTGCGCAGACGGAGCACACTTCGACGTCAGCGCGGACAGACGCTCGTCGTCTTTGCGCTCGGTTTCGCGCTGTTTCTGTTCAGCCTGACATGCCTTGTCGCAAACTCCGCATATCTGTACGTCTGGTCGGGGCGCGTGCAGGATGCCGCGCAACTTGGAGCGCAATCCGGTGCCGACTCCGTGAATCCCGGCTACCTCTACGGTGTCGCGGGTCCGTGTCCCACTCCCGGTTCGAGTGTCGTGTGCACGCCGTCGATCGTCGACATCAGCGCGCAGGATCGTGACGGTGCGCTGTACGCCTTTCAGCGGTCCTGCATCCAGACGGCAGACCAGTCGGCACAGATCCCTCGTGACCCGGCGACGCCATCGGTGTTGAAGACGGCGAGCGATCCGCAGACACCGGAAGGAGCGCTGTGCGCCAGCGACGGGTGTCACGTGTACGCGGAGGTCTCGCGAGTCGTGCAACTCCCGATCCCACTGCCGGGATTCCCCAGCACCGTTACCGTCCGTGGCGTCGGATACGCAGCGGCAGTCGTCGGTACGAATGTCGCCACGTCGACGTGCGCGGGTGTCGCCTGGGTGCCGGCGCCGCCACCACGCTGAGGAGCGGCGCCATACCGAGTCGTCGCTAAGCTCGGGCGATGCTGATTCGCGAGCCGGCGTTGTGGCGCGACATTCCGGTGCGAGGAGATTTCCTCGATGCGTCCGCGCGTGATCTCACCGGGCTCGAGGCGTTGAGTCTCGTCCGCGAGCAACCGCCGATGGGGCGGCTGACCGGAGTCAGGTTCGAGGGCGCCGACGAGGGGACCGCCGCCTTCAGCCTGCCCGTGTCGAGCTGGTTCGAGTGGTCGCACGGCAGCGTTCCCGGTGGCGTGCTCGCGCTCGCGGCGGACGCCGCGCTGGGCTGCGCGTTGCAGTCGTTGCTCCCGTCGCACACGCAGTACACGACGGCGGAGATGTCGATGACGTACCTGCGTCCGGCGCGCATCGGCTCCGTGGTCACCGCACACGGTCGCGCGCTGCACGCCGGCGCCACGCTGGGGCTGTCGGCGGGGGAGGTCATCGACGGAAAAGGCAGGCTCGTCGGGTACTGCACATCGCGGCTGCGGATATTCGGCGAGACCGCCGCGAGCGCTCCGACACGCGGGGGCACGGCCGCGCCGCCGGCGCGCGCGAGCGGGACGAATGGCTCCGACGAGGGGCTCGACCCCTACCTCCGGCCCGTGTCCGGTGAGCGGATCGATGAGTCCGTGTTTCTCGAGCGAAGCGGCGTCGAGATCCTCCACGCGCAGATCCGCGGTGACCTGCCGCTGCCGCCGATGCATCATTTGCTGGGCATCACCCCGACCGAAGCGACCCTCGGAGCCGCCACCTGTGCGATGCCGCTGAGCGGCTGGCTGGCGACGCCGTTCGGATGGCCGCAGGGTGGGTTCATCGTTCTCCTGGCCGACCTGGCACTTGCCCTGGCAACTCAGACGACCCTCGCGAAGGGCGAGGGGATGGCTTCGGTGGACATCAAGGTCAACTTCCTGCGGCCGGTCGCCGGGGACGGCAGCGTGCTGGAGGCACGCGCCAAGGTGGTCCACCGGGGCCGCAGCCTGACGGTCGGCACCGCGGAGATCCTCGGCCCGGACGGCCGGCCCGTGGCGCTTGCCACAGGCTCGGCCGCTCTGCTCGGGACCTCCTGACCTCAGGCGATCTCGCGCTCGCCGGTGCTGCGTCTCGGCCGCCGAACTTCCTGCGCCGGCAGGCGGACGCCGAGGTCTCGTGCGATCTGACGACCGTCGGGGCTGCCCCATCCGCTTGCCAGATCCCATCCGCGACCTGCGCGGTATGGGCCGCCGGTGTCGCCCGCGGTCACGTCGTTGAACCCTCGACCGCGCTTGGCGTAGAGGGCGGGATGCGGTAGACCGATCCGGTGCCCGAGTTGCACGGAGACGAGCGTCCACAGGGCGGTGTACATCGGAGCGACGGCGCTCGTCCCACCGGTGGATCGAAGTCGCCGCAGCGCGACAACGTTCCAGCCGGTCAGGGGATCCGCGTTGCCTGAACCGTCCGGGAGGCCGCGCCCGAGCCCTCCTCCGTCAGCCGATCGCGGACGGATCCCCAGCTCAGCCTGGTACGCAGGGACTGGGAAGACCGTGCTGACACCGCTCCCGGCCGCGCCGGCGCCGCGCGACAACTCGTTCCAGACTGTCTCGGTCCGGATGCGGCCCCTTGCTGCGAGGAGCGTCGTGCCACCGCATGCCCATGCATGCGGGCTCGACGCCGGGAATTCGGGGTGCTGGTACCCGTCCACCTCATCGTTGGTCGAGCCGGCGTCGCCCGCGGCTGCGCTGAACGTCACGCCGTGAAGGGCGCCTGTGGCGAACGCGGAGTCGAGCCCGCGCATGCCCTGCGGCGACCAGTGGTCCTCCGGCCCGCCCCAGCTGATCGAGACCGCCGCCGGATGACGGATCGCATCGCTCGCGGCGGTTGCCGCCGCGTCGATGAAGCCACGCTCGGTATTGGGTGCGTTGTAGCTGACGATCGTGAGGTGCGCCTTCGGCGCCATCGCCAGGACCATCGCGCCGATCACCTGGTAGTCGAGCGCGACTTCCACGTCGGCGCCGTTCGGGTCCGGAGTCGGGGTGGCACCGTCGAGCCAGACGTTGGTGATGTCCGGCGCCGGTAGCCCGAGGCGCGCGAACGAGGCCGCGAGGTCGAACGGGTGCACGACACCGCCGAGCTCGATCATCCCCGCCACCAACTCGATGCCTTCGCCGCCATTGGGGAGTCGCGGAAAGTCGTAGATCGAAGCTAGTTGCGGCGGGTCGTACGCGAAGACAGCGCTGCGGCCGTCATCGAGCCGACGGACGTGAGAGCGTGCGATCGGGCGGTCATCAAGGCCGAAGACCCCCTCGACGACCCCGTCGAGATGCGCCGGAAGACGCGCCGGTCCCCGATGTCCGCGGTACTCCACGGTGCTGCCGTCGCGCCGTGTCCAGCCGAATCGCTCGAGATCCACCTCGAACGCGTGTGCGAGTTGCTCAACACGTCCCCGCACCATGAGCCGCCGGGTCGCGGCGTCCTCGCCGGTGACCTGGAGGCCTGCGGCGGTGGCCCACCGCACAACACGATCCCGGTCGGCGGCGTCGAACCCGTGGCGAGCGGTCAGCTGGGCGAGGTCGAGGTGACGCGAGCTGGGGTCGGGAAGCGATTGCAACCAGGCGAGGCTCTGCGCCGTGGTCGGCCCGCTCCCTCGCTCGCGAAGCAGCAGCGTGACGCCTGCATCGGCGTGCATCTCCGCGTCGGTGAGCTTGCGAATGGGTCGATGGCCGGGGCGCGTACCGCCGGCTGGATGGTATGCGCTGCCGCGCAGCGGAACGGAGTCGGGCATGGTCGCCCCCTTCTCGAGGACGTCGGACGGGCGCCGCCATTGCGACGACGCTGCATCCCGACGCGAAGCCGCCCATCATCGACCGGCGCTCCGGACACGAAAGGGACTTCCGTCATCAAGACGATCACGCTCGGAGCCCGCGTCGAACCCGGCGCGATCGCCATCTCATCCTGGCGCTCTCCAAAGCGGCGAGCAACCGCCGAGAAACTACCGAGCGTCAGCTCGTGTGTCGAGTCTGTCCGATCGCCTCGATGGCGCTCTGATTGTCGAGCGACGACAGATCGCCGGGATCGGTCCCCAGGTACACCGAGCGGACGACGCGACGGAGCACCTTGGCGTTCCGGGTTTTGGGCAACTCCGACACAATCTCGACGGCGTGGGGCGCAAGCGCCTTGCCGAGGTCATCGGCGACGCGTCGCGCGAGCTCGGTGCGCAGCTCGGGTGAGTCGGTCACTCCGGGCTTGAGCACGACGAAGACGACCAGCGCCTCACCCTTCAGTGGATCGGGGACGCCGATTGCCGCCGCTTCCGCGACGGCCTTGTGCGCGACCAGCGCGGACTCCACCTCGGCAGGCCCGAGTCGCTTCCCGGCGACTTTGATGGTGTCGTCGCTCCGGCCCCGGATGTACCAGAGCCCGTCCGCATCCACCTCGACCCAGTCACCGTGCACCCACACGTCGGGCCAGCGAGACCAGTACGTGTCGAGGTAGCGATCGCGGTCGCGCCAGAATCCCTGCGTCATCCCCGGCCACGGCGCGCGGATCACGAGTTCGCCGACGCGGCCGCGAACGCTCTGGCCATGCTCGTCGACGACATCGGCATCCATCCCCGGACAGGGCCCGGCGAAGGCGCACGGCTGCAGCGGCGTGATCATGTTCCCGGCGAGGATGCCGCCCGAGATCTCGGTTCCGCCGGAGTAGTTGATCACCGGCAGCCGGCCACCTCCGACCTTCTGCTGGTACCAGAGCCAGGGATCCGTGTTCCACGGCTCACCGGTTGATCCCAGGACGCGAAGCGAGGAGAGGTCGTGGGCAGCGACAGGCTCGTCGCCGCTGCGCATCAGCGCACGGATCACGGTCGGCGCGATGCCGAGGACGGTGACGCGATGTCGCTCCACCACCGACCAGAGGCGGTCCGGACCCGGGTGGTCGGGCACGCCGTCGAAGAGCACGAGCGTCGCGCCGATGCTGAGCGCGCCGCAGATGGCCCACGGCCCCATCATCCAGCCGATGTCGGTGAACCAGAGCAGGCGGTCGTGCTCGCCGATGTCGAAGCAGTGCGCCATGTCCTGCATCGCCTTCACGGGGAACCCGCCATGAATATGCACGGTCCCCTTCGGCCGGCCGGTCGTCCCGCTCGTGTAGATGATCATGAACGTCGAGTCGGCGCCGGTATCGGCGACGGGCCACTCCACCGTTGCGCCGTCCGGCATCGCTTCGTACACGACATCGCGCCCCGCGCGCAGCGGAATGCTCGCATTACCGAGGTTCGGCACCACGAGAATGTGCTCGAGCGATGGCAGCTGCTCGGCAGCCTCATCGGCGACGGTCTTCATGATGATCGTGCGCCCGCGACGGGTGAATCCGTCAACAACGACCAGAACCTTGGCGTCGCAGTCGCGCAGGCGCGACACGATCGCACCGGCCCCGTATCCGCTGAAGAGCGGCACAACGACTGCTCCGAGCCAGGCGCACGCGAGGAAGAGTGAGACGGTCTCCGGGACCATCGGCATGCACAGGCCGACGCTGTCACCGGTTCGGATGCCGAGTTCGTGCAGCTTCGAGGCCGCGTAGGCCGTCTCGTTCTGAAGACGCGCGTACGTCCACTCGCGAGTGCTTCCGTCATCACCCTCCCACACAACCGCGGCTCGGTCGGGCGCATGCTGCGCCCAGCGCGTCACCGCGTTGTGCGCGAGGTTGAGCTTGCCTCCAACCCAGAAACGGGTCCACGGCAGCCCCGGCGACGTGTCCCGAGCGACATCGAATCGCCGTGTCCAGGAGACGCCGATGTCATCCGCCATCGCCGTCCAGAATCGCTCGGGATCGGCGCGCGCGAGGCGGGCAACGCCGTCGAGATCACCGGCGCCGAGCGAATCGACGAAATTCCTGAGCCGCGACGCGCCGGCCTGCTCGGCAGTCGGCGTCCATGCGAAATGCGAACTCGGGTGCGCTCATCTCGCGCTGACCATAGCGCGTGGTCAGTGGTCGATCGCCGCCATGTCCCAGTGCCGTTCGCCACGCACGTTCTCCGGGCTGGCAACCGCCTCGAGGCGAGCGATGTCGTCGGTGTCCAGGGCGACCTCTGCGGCGGCCGCATTCTCCTCGAGGCGCGAGCGTCGCTTGGTGCCCGGGATCGGCACGATGTCCTTCCCCTGGTGGAGCAGCCACGCGAGCGCAAGTTGCGCAGCGGTCACGCCCCGCTCGGTCGCAATCGCTCCGATGCGCGCGGCGACTGCCACGTTGGCCTCGAAGTTCCCCTCCGCGAAGCGCGGGAATCGGCTTCGGCGGATGTCGGTGGCGACGAGCGTCTCGGGCGTGAGCGCCGCGGTGAGGATGCCGCGGCCGAGCGGGCTGTATGCCACGAACCCGATGCCGAGCTCGCGCAGGGCCGGAAGCACCGACTCCTCGACGTCGCGCGCGAACAGCGAGTATTCCGACTGCACTGCGGAGATGGGATGCACCGCATGCGCACGGCGAACGGTTGCCGAACCCGCCTCGCTCAACCCGAGAAAGCGCACCTTCCCCGCCTCGACGAGCTCACCCATCGCGCCGATCGTCTCCTCGATCGGCACCGAGCGATCCAGACGGTGTTGGTAGTACAGGTCGATCACGTCGACGTCGAGACGCTGCAGGGAGGCATCGCACGCTCGATGCACGTGCTCCGGACGGCCGTCGATGATCTGCGACCCGTCAGTCTGACGGACGAATCCGAACTTTGTCGCCACGATGAACTGGTCGCGCCGTCCGGTGAGCGCCTTGCCGATGAGCTGCTCGTTGGTGAACGGCCCGTACATGTCGGCGGTGTCGAGCATGGTCACGCCCAGCTCCGCGGCGCGATCGATGGTCGCTATTGCCTCGCTCTCATCGCGTTCTGCCGCACTGCCGTAGAAGTCCGACATCCCCATGCAACCGAGCCCCAACGCAGACACCTCGAGACCCTGCGTCCCCAAAGTGCGAAGCTCCACCGTGGCGTACCTCCTGATCGACCGTCCCGCTGACGCAAGGATGCGCGTCGTGGACTCGGCTACGCCACCTGAACGATCGGCGGCATCGAGGCGCGTTCGGCACGACCGGTGTCGGACCACCCGTAGATCGTGGCCGCGAGAGCAACCAGCCCGGCGACGAGAAATGCGAGCTGGGTGCCGCCGACCTCTGCGAGCCAACCTGCGAGCAGGCCACCGAGCGGTGCGGTGCCGACGAACGCGTACCCATAGATGCCGAGCACACGTCCGCGCATCTCATCGGTGACGGCAAGCTGCAGCATCGAGTTGGACTGCGAGGCATACGTCGTGAAGGCGAAGCCCGTGACGATCAGCGCGAGCCCGGCGGCCCACACGGTGTGCAGCGGGGCGAGCCCGATCTCGGATACCGAGAAGAGGACTGCACCGAACAGCATCAGCCGTCGGCTTGCGCGCCCGAGCGACGCGGAGAACAGCGCCCCGATGAGCGCGCCGAAACCGAAGAGCGCAGAGAGCACGCCGAAGATCTCTGGTCCGCTGTCGAGCGTTTTCGCCGTGAGGACAGGCATCAGCACGTTGAAGTTGATGCTGATGGTCGCGATCACGCCCATCATCACCAGCACCGAGCGGATGACCGGACGCCGCCACGCGAACTTGAGTCCCTCGAGCGATCCGCGCAGCACGTTATGGCCGTGCTGATCCTTGCGCACCGGGAAGAGCAAATCCACGCGCATGAGCCACAGCGCGGCGAGCACCGCGAGATAGCTGAGCGCGTTGATGAGGAAGCAGACGCCGTCCCCGGCGACGGCGATCAGGCCGCCCGCGATGGCAGGACCCACGATGCGTGAGGCGTTGAAGAGGCTGGAGTTCAGCGCCACGGCATTCGGGAGCTCGTCGCGTCCGACCATCTGAATCGTGAATGCCATGCGCACGGGGCTGTCCAGCACGGTGATCAATCCCGTGACTCCTGCGAGGACGTAGATCTCCAACACAGTCGCGTGCCCGCTCAGCGTCAGGCCGGCGAGCAGTGCCGCCGTGACCATGAACGCCGCCTGGGTGCCGATGAGGACCTTGCGCTGATCCAGGCGGTCGGCATACGCGCCTCCGAAGAGACCGAAGATCCCGTACGGACCGAACTGACAGACGGCGAGGATGCCGACCGCAATGGGTGAATGCGTGTACTGCACGACGAACCACGCCTGAGCGACGGTCTGCATCCAGGTGCCGCTGATCGACACCACCTGGCCGAAGAAGTACAGCCGGTAGTTGTAGTGGCGGCGCAGGCTCGTGAAGGTTCGCGCAGTCGCCTTGCCGATGCCGATGCTCATTCGGCGTGAGCCAGCAGCGCCTCAAGTGGCGCGACGGCCGCGTCGATGGCGCCGAGGTCGGTATCCGTGAGCCTGGTGAGCTGCGCCGACAACCATGCAGTGCGCTTCGTGCGGATGACCTTGAGGACGCGCTCGCCCTCGGGAGTCACCGCGAGGTCGACCCGGCGTCGATCCTTCTCGGCCTGGCGTCGCGTCACGAGCCCGGAGGCTTCGAGACGGTCGATGTGGATGCTCACCGACGGCATCGAGGTCCCTTCGCGAGATGCGAGCTCGGCAATCCCGATGCCGGGGTTGCCGGCGATCAGACCGAGGATGGACAGCTGCCCGGTGGAGACACCCGCCGCGTGTACCTCCCTGCGCAGATGCCGATTGAGATGGATCAGCACCGGCCGGAGCCGGTTGGCGACGTCAATTGGTCTGGCGGTCACAGCGGTCACTGAAATTCATTATATAGGCTAACTAATTGATTGGCAACCCCGAAGCGAGGAGTGTCGGGAACCCACGACCGGTGCTTCGCGTCTCCCTCTCCGCTGATGTGAATCCGCTTGGAGGACCCTGAGATGCGCAAGTTCCTGTTCGCCGGCATGGGTGTTGCCGCAGCCGCTGTGCTGCAGGCGGGACAGGTGTTTGCGTGCGGAGGCCTGGTCGCGCCCGACGGCGACGTTCGCCTCGCCAAGGCGACGACCTTCGTCGCGTGGTCGGCAGGCGTCGAGCATTACGTGACGAGCTTCGCTTTCACCGGCGCGGTGAGCGACGTCGGATGGATCGTGCCGCTCCCCGCGATTCCGACCTCCATCACCGAGGCCGGCGCATGGACGCTGCAGCGGCTGGAGCGTGAGTTCGCTCCCCCAGTGCCGGCGCTCTTCCAGGCCGACGCCGCGGTTCCGGCAGCGGGCCTCCCGGCGGTCGTGATCGAGCAGCTTCAGGTCGAGGCGCTCGACGTCACCGTTCTCAAAGGAAGCGGTCAGGCGGTCATCGACTGGTGCACGCACAACGGGTTCCTGGTCTCACCGGAGATCGAGAACCACCTGCTTCGCTACGCATCGTCGAGCCCGATCTTCATGGCGGCGAAATACAACACGTCGGTCGCGCTCGCGCGTCATCAGCAGGCGGGTGACGGGGTGCCGTTGCTGATCACCATGCACACGCCGCACCTGTGGGTACCGCTCGAGATCCTCGCCAATGCGGGCGCGCCGGTGAACGCCGATCTGTTCCTGCTCACCGAGCAGCCGCTGAGCACCGCCAACGGCCTCGCGGTGACCTCGCCGGTGGCCGACGGCAGCACGATCGACAACGCACCCGGATTCAAGGTTGCGGGCGTGGAACGCATGAACACCAGCCTGTACCATGACCTCTCGATCGACAGGAACATGTCGTGGGTTCCCGACCACGGCTACGTGACCTATCTCACGCTGAACGCACCCGGTGCGAGCGTCAACTACGACCTCAGTGTGGGATCCGGCAACGTCATCCGGCTCGCGTCGTTCGGCACGTCGGTGGCGGATCTCATCGCGACACCGGTCGCTCCGGTGCCTCCCGATCCCTTCGACCTGCTGTTCCCGGTGCTGCTCATCGCGGGCACCTTGATCATCGTGGTCCCGTTCTCCGTATGGCAGCTCCGGCCGCGCCGCCTCAGAGGTTGAGAATGTCGACCGGCTCGATGCTCTCCGCGAGCGTCATGCCGGTGACGGTGGCGAAGAAGTACAACTCCGCCTCGAGGGTTCGCGCGATGTTCTTGACGTCACGGAACCCGTGCTGCTCGCCGGGAAAACCGATGTAGGCACACGGGACGTGCGCGCTTTTCAGTGCGGCGAACATCAACTCGGCCTGTTCCTTCGGGACCACCGGATCATCGAGCCCCTGCAGGAGCAGCACCGCTCCGCGTACCTGATCGATGAAGTGCACCGGCGAGCGGTCGTACATGCCGCGTCCCTTCGGGAGCGGCGAGTCGTAGCGCGCCTCGAACTTGTGTCCCGGGCTCGCCATCAGCACCTCGAGGTCGGCGATCCCGAAGAGACTCGCACCGGCCTGGAACAGGTCGTGGAACGTCATCGCGCAGAGCACCGCGTATCCGCCGGCGCTCCCCCCGTGAATGAAGAGGCGGTTCGGATCGACAGCACCGGTGTCGACGAGATGCTGTGCGCCTGCAAGGCAATCGCCGACATCGACGACGCCCCACTGCTCGTTGAGCCGGTCGCGGTAGGCGCGTCCGTAGCCGGTGCTGCCGCCGTAGTCGACGTCCAGGTATGCAAAGCCGCGGCTCGTCCAGAACTGGACTGAGGGATCCAGCGCGGTGGACGTCTGCGAGGTCGGTCCACCGTGCGCGCGCAGCAGGAGCGGGGGCTTGCGCTCGGGATCCGGCGCGACCCCGTCATTGCGCGGCGCATAGAACCAGGCGTGCGCAGTCTCGCCGCCGTACCCGGGGAACGTCATGTGCCGCGGCCTCGAGCGGACGGTCTCGTCGATGGCCATGTCGTTGCTCTCCAGCTGCACCACCCGGTGCGCTCCGGTCGCCAGGTTGTGGCGGATGACTCCCAGCGGTGCGTCGGGCCCTCCGGCTTCATAGAGCAGCTCGTCACCGCTTGCGCTGATGTGCGAACCGAACTCGGTCTCAGGGACGTCGATGCGCGTCAGCGATCCCGACGCATCCAGCACGAAGAGCTCCCATTCGCCTTCGCGCCGCGCCCAGAGCGCGATGCGCCGGTCGTCGCAGAACGCATACGTCGAAAGCCCGAAGACCCATTGCGCCGCGCCGCATTCAGCCTGCATCGGCGCGAGTGCATCCACCTTCGCGCCGTCCCATCGATAGAGGTTCCACCACTCGGTCCTGTCCGACGTGAAATGCACGACGGAACGTGGGGACCAGGACGGTTGAAAGATCGACTCGGACGCTCCGCCGGCCACGCGTTGCGCGTCGCGTGGCATCCCCGAGCCGTCCAGCTCGGCGACCCAGAGCTCACAACCGTCCCACGGCATGTTGGGCTGGTTCCACGTGAGCCACAGCATGCTTCGGCCATCCGGGCTGATCCGTGGCGTCGAATAGAAGTCGTTGCCCGACACGAGCGTGACCGCCTCGCCGCCGTCGAGCGGGATCGCGCGAAGATCGTTGACCACAGTCGCACCGCCGTGGTCCTCCACCACGCTGATGAGCCGTCGCCGCGTGGTGTCCATCTCGAAGTCGGCGTAGCGGAGCTCGGGGTGAACCGGCGTCAGCGGCTCCGGGCCGGCCCCTGGCACGAGGGTGTGGATGCGCCCGTCGCCGGCGTTGGAGAAGGACACGGTTCCGCCGTGCGCGAGCATCGCCGCGCCCCCGTACTCGTGGACCCAGGTCCGCGCCGAATACGGCGCGTCGATGAGGTCGGTGACGACTCCGTCATGCTCACGGACGATCACGCACCGGCCGCGCTCCACCGGCCGGCCCTCGATCCAGTAGGCGTCGCCGTCACTGAGCTGCACGTCCGTGAGCCGCATGCGGCCCGCCGCCGCTCGCTGCGCGGAGATGGGTGACGGCCACACGGCCGAGGGCGTGATGTCCTTGTTGATACGGAGCGTCATGCTGTCGGGACGACGACG
Source organism: Candidatus Dormiibacterota bacterium (assembly GCA_963791435.1). Taxonomy (GTDB): domain Bacteria; phylum Chloroflexota; class Dormibacteria; order Aeolococcales; family Aeolococcaceae; genus Palsa-851. The sequence goes on along the minus strand of CAWBSL010000001.1, from coordinate 1,066,620 downwards.
AACTGCTCCGCGAGGTGACCTTCCTCGAGCCCGTTCATCTTTGCGGTGGCCGCGAGCCAGCCGCGGACACGCTCCTCGAGCGCGTTCCAGTCGGTGTACTGACTCCGATGGCAGCGAAGCGCAGCCAGCTTGCGGTCGGCAGTCTCAGTCACATCGACGACCTGGACGTCCAGCCCCGGCGCCGTCGCCGCGCTCATCCATACCTCGGCCACCGAGTAGGGTTCCAGTCCCTCCACTTCGAGCAGCTCCCGGTGCGCGAACGGGTTTCGCGAATCCGGGTATACCGCGCACAGCGTCGCCTCTCCGGCGGCGAGGTGATCGGGGTGGCTCGCGAAGATGCGCGTGAAGCTGCGCACCGGCGATTGCGTGATCACCCGTTGCGGCTGCTTCACGCGGATCACCCGCGAGATATCGCGGCGCAGGTCGATGCTCGGCGTCAGCCGGCCGTCGGGATACCCGAGGAAGGTGATGTCGGTCACGCCGACCGCCGCCGCGGCCTCCGTCTGCTCGATGCGCCGGATGCCCGCCATCTGCTCGCGGGTGATGCTCCGGTCGGAGCCGCCAGCATCGCCGTCGGTGATGATGCAGTAGGACACCGTGACGCCGGCGTCGGTCCACTTTGCGGTGGTGGCTGCGTTGCCGAAGTCGCAGTCATCGGGATGGGCGACGACCACGAGGACGCGTTCGATTCCGTCGATCTCTGACACGCGTTCGATGGTAGCCAATGCGGCCTCCGGAGCCTCTTCGACCCGTGCGACACTCGGGACATGCCTCCGCAGCAACCCACTCACCCGGATCTCGGACAGCTCGCCGCGCTCCTCGGCGACTGGTATGGCGAAGGTGAGGGCCAATGGGGCGCGGGCGAGCCGTTCCGCTACCGCGAGTGGGTCACCTTCGGGCACAACGGCAAACCCTTCATCTCTTATATGCAGCGCACGGCGGCATCCGACGATGGCCGCCCACTCCACGCCGAGACCGGTTTCTGGCGAGCGCTGCCGCATGGGTCCGTCGAGGTCGCGTTGACCCATCCGATCGGCGTCGTCGAGATCGAGACCGGGCGCTGGGAAGGCAACCGTCTGCGCCTGCGCTCGACGACCGTGAGCTGTACCCCGACCGCCAAGACGGTCACGGGCTTGCACCGTGACTTCGAGTTCGACGGCGACGTCCTCAGCTACCGCCTCCGCATGGCGACCGACGGCGGCGAGCCACGCGCGCACCTCGCCGCCGAGCTTCGCCGTGTCCCTTCGTCACCCGACGGCGAGCCCTGACCGATGCTCGGAATCCCGCTGCCCAGCGCGGTCCGTCGCGTCCTCACTCGCCCGAGCGCCGCTCCGGCACGCCCGCTCCCGCTGCGTGACCCGACGCCGGATCCAGGCCTCTTCGGCCCGGACTCGGTGACCTGGGTCGTGATGCGGGAGCCGAGGCTGCTGCTCGCCGCCGGGCGCGCGCTCCTGCTCCAGGCGGCGAATCCGCTGGTCGCGCAGGGGGCGATCGAGCACAGCACCTACAAGTCCGACCCGTACGGACGCCTCGAGCGCACGGTTCGCTGGGTCACGGTCGTCTGCTTCGGCACGGCCAAGGAGGCCGAGCGCATCTCGGGCCGCGTGAACGGGCTCCACCGCCCAGTCGCGGGAAGCCTGCCTGCGGCGAACGCGACATCGAGGGTCGCCGCGGGGACTCCCTACTCGGCGAGCGATCCCGGGCTGCTTCGCTGGGTCCACGCCTCCTTCGTCGACACCATGCTCGTGGCGCACGACGCGCTCATCGGCGGCCTCTCAACGGAGGAGCGGGATACGTTCGTGCACGAATGGGATGCCGTCGGGCGGCTCATGGGGCTCTCCCGGAGCCAGACCTGGCGGAGCGCAGCGGCGCTACGCAGGTACGTCGAAAAAGAGGTACGGCGCGGGCAGGCACTCCCCGGAGCGGGTTCGCGCGAGGTGGCGGAGACCGTCCTGCACCCTCCCGTCAGCTCGCCGATGCTCCGTCCGGGCATGGACGCGCTGGCGTTCATCTCGACCGGACTGCTGCCCTCCGAGCTGCGACGCGGCTACGGGCTCCTCTGGACGCCGGCCCACGCCGCGGCCTTCGCTGCAGTGACGCGATCGCTGCGTCTGGCGACACCCGGGATGCCGCGCCGGCTCCGCATCTCGCCCGTCTACGACCTCGCCCTGGCGCGCGCCGAGGGCCGATGGCCCGATGCGAGGGCCGCCTGACCGAACGGGCGATCTCACTCAGCAGGATGATTTTCTCCTGAATGATGGCTGAGGCCTTGACGAATCGCTACCCTACGAACTGCGTCCGGGGCAGAGCGACGCCACGTGGACCTATGTCGTCACAAGGAGGCATACATGACGTTTGGAAGCTGGCGGGCCAAATCTGTGCCCGCTCTCATCGGCCTGGGGGCGATCGTCCTCGCAGCGTGCGGGAGCACGAGCAACGCCACAGGTCCCGCCGTCACCAAGACCACCGCGACCTTCGCTGAGGGTCCAGGTGCTCAACCGAACTACATCTTCCCGCTGGCGTCGGGGGCCTACTTCAGCGTCGCCAACCTCAGCCAGTTCCAGTTCCTGTTGTACCGGCCGTTGTACTGGTTCGGCGACAACGGCCAGGTCCAGCTGAACAGCAGCCTGAGCCTCGCCGATCCGCCTGTCTATTCCGCGGACGGCAAGTCGGTGACCATCACCCTCAAGGGCTGGAAGTGGTCGGACGGGACCCAGATCACCGCTCGTGACATCCAGTTCTGGCAGAACATGGTCACCGCGAACAAGGACGACTGGGCCGGCTACTCGCCTGGCGAGTACCCCGACAACGTCCTCAGCACGACGATCAGCCCCACCAACCCGCTGGCGATCACCTTCAACCTCAGCCAGGCGTACGGCTCGTACTTCTTCACCTACAACGAGCTGAGCCAGATCACCCCGCTCCCCCAGCACGTCTGGGACAAGGAATCGGCGACGGGCGCGGTTGGTGACTACGACCAGACCCCGGCGGGCGCGCAGGCGGTCTACAAGTTCCTCGACGCGCAGTCGAAGTCGATCTCGACCTACAACACCAACCCGCTCTGGCAGGTGGTCTCGGGTCCGTGGAAGCTGAAGTCGATGGACACCGCGGGCAACGTTTCGATGGTGCCGAACCCCGGCTACGGTGGACCGATCAAGCCGACCCTCAAGCAGTTCAACGAGGTTCCGTTCACCAAGGACACCGCTGAGTTCGACGAGCTCAAGTCGGCAACCTCGGTCACCAACACGACCATCGACTGGGGGTACATACCGGACGCTGACGTGCTCCAGAAGGGAACTCTGAGCAACATCTACAACTTCTCGGTGTGGGCAGGCTGGCAGATCACGTACTTCCCGGAGAACTTCTCCAATCCCACCAATGGCCCGATCTTCAGCCAGCTGTACTTCAGACAGGCGATGCAGGACTTGGTGGACCAGAACACCTTCATCAGCAAGGCGTTCTTCAACTACGGGTATCCGACGTACGGCCCGGTGCCGACCAAGCCGTCCTCGAACTTCGTCGACGCGTTCGAGAAGACCAATCCGTACCCATACAGCCCGAGCGCGGCCAAGTCGCTGCTCCAGGCCAACGGATGGACGGTCAACGCGGGCGGAGTGAGCACGTGCACCAGCCCAGGTACGGGTTCAGGCCAGTGCGGCGCCGGGATCAAGGCAGGTGCCAAGGCGTCGTTCAATCTTCAGTACGTCAGTGGCACGCCCGCCCTTGACCAGGAGATGGCCCAGTTCAAGACGGACTTCGCGCAGGCCGGCATCGCAATCAATCTTTCCACCGCGCCATTCGACACGGTCATCGGCAATGCGTCGGGCTGCACCCCAGGTACGCCGTGCACCTGGGACATGGAGTTCTGGGGTGGTGGTTGGATCTACGCCCCCGACTACGAGCCGACCGGAGATGAACTCTGGTCGTGCACGGGGTCCGGCGCCAGCGCTCAGTTCGCGGGCTCGGACTATGGCCACTACTGCGACCCGCAGGCGCAGGCTGACATCCTGGCCACAGAGACCAGCAGCAACGTCCAGGCGATGTACACCTACGAGGACTACCTCGCCAAGAACCTTCCCGTCATCTGGATGCCGGTCAACTACGCGCAGCTGAACATGATCAACAAGAATCTGAAGGGGACCCAGCCGCTCGATCCGCTCCTTCAGATCTACCCGGAGAATTGGCGCTGGTCCTGATAGGACATGTGGCGCTGGTACTGAGTAACCAGGCTCGGTAACAATCACTGAACCGACGGGGGATGCCGGCAGGAGCCGGCATCCCCCCGTCCATTCCGCTAATCTTTGTCAAATGGGCGTCAGGGCGAGGTAGGAGCCAATGCTCGGCTACATCATCCGGCGGATATTCCAGGCGATCCTGATCACAATCGGGGTCACGCTGATCGTCTTCATCCTGCTCCACATCATTCCGGGTGGAGGAGTGGCCAGGAACGTCCTTGGCACCAGAGCCAACGCAGCGCAGATCGCGGAATTCAACCACGAGAACGGTCTCGATCAGCCGTTGCCGGTGCAGTACCTGACGTACCTCTGGCAGCTGTTCCACGGGAACTTCGGTTTCTCGTACAAGCTGAACCAGAGCGTGTCGTCGCTCCTGGTCCAGTACCTCCCGAAGACGCTGCTGCTCCTCGGCCTGTCGTACATCGTCGCGATCGTCATCGCCATCCCGCTCGGGATCTACCAGGCCGTTCGTCGCAACCACGTGGATGACTACGTCTTCACCGGCGCCTCGTTCGTCCTCTACTCGATGCCGGTGTTCTGGCTCGGGATCATCCTCATCGTCCTGTTCAGCTTCATCCTCCACTGGTTCCCGTCTGAGGGCCCTCAGGGCGCCTTCATCACCGACGACCTCAACCAGTTGAGCTCGCTGGTCCTGCCGGTGGCCACGCTCTCCCTGGTGACCATCGCCTCATTCAGCCGCTACATGCGCTCCTCGACCCTCGAGAACATGGTCCAGGACTACACGCGTACCGCACGTGCGAAGGGAGCCTCGAACTCGAGGGTGCTCTTCGTGCACGTGCTCCGGAACGCGATGATCCCGATCCTCACCCTGATCGGCCTTTCCGTGGGCTACGTCTTCAGCGGGGCGCTGATCACGGAAGCGCTCTTCAACTATCCGGGGATCGGCTACATCTTCTGGAACGCCACCTTGAGCACTGACTATCCGATCATCCTCGGCGTGATCGTTGTGACCGGCTTCGCGACCGTGCTCGGTTCGCTCATGGCCGACGTCATGTACGCGATCGCCGACCCGCGCGTGAGGTACCGCCGAGCATGAGCACCTTGGATCAACCGCAAACCATCGCCTTCCCGGTTCCTGCCAGCCCAACCCAGGAAAAGCCTGGCGAGATCCAGGATGTCGCTCCGGCTTTCGAGACACAGGGCGTCTGGCGTCTGGCGTTCAACGTCTTCGTGCAGAACCGCCTCGCCGTGGTGGGCGTCGGCATCGTCGTGTTCATGGTCCTGTTCTGCTTCGTGGGGCCCTTCATCTATCACACGGACCAGGTGGACACGAACCTCGCCAACGAATTCCTCGCGCCCTCGTCGAAGCACATTCTCGGTACCGACCAGGACGGATTTGACATCGTCGGCCGGCTGATGATCGGCGGTCAGACTTCCCTCGAGATCGGTATCGCCGCGGCCCTCATCGCGACGATGTTCGGCGTTCTCTGGGGCGCGGTGGCCGGCTTCTTCGGCGGATGGGTCGACAACGTGTTGATGCGTTTCGTCGACGTCATGCTCGCGATCCCCGCGCTGTTCCTTCTGCTCTTCCTCGCGGTCGCGTTCCCGCGCAACGTGCTGACCCTCATCCTCGTGGTGTCAGTGACCGCGTGGCTCATTCCAGCCCGTCTCGTCCGTGCTGAGGCGTTGACGCTGCGAACTCGTGAGTACGTGCAGGCGGTGACGATGATGGGTGGCGGTGGATTCCGCATCGTGCTCCGCCACATCATTCCGAACTCGGTCGGCACGATCATGGTGAACGCGACCTTCCAGGTTGCTGACGCCATCCTCCTCGTGGCCGCGGTCAACTACCTCGGGCTCGGTATCGCACCGCCTGCCACCAACTGGGGCGCCATGCTCTCCGACGGAACGACCTACATCGCCAACGGCTGGTGGTGGTTGATCTACCCCGCCGGCCTCGCGATCGTGCTCACGGTCGTCGCCTTCAACTTCATTGGCGATGCGTTGCGCGACGCCCTCGAGGTTCGGCTCCAGAAGCGCTGACCACGGGCTCGTAGCGAATCCCACTGGAGCGCTTCGCTCCGCGCTCTCGTCCGGGTCCTGTGCCTGGGGGACCGCTCCTGAGGCGCCAGCTATGCTCGGTCGCCGAGCCCACTTCAGCGCGTTAGTCCGCGCTCTCGTCCGGGTCCTGTCGCCTTGGGGCCCCTCGCCACTCTGCGCATCGACGCCGGTTCCAGTCATCGGTTGTTCCAGCCTGCGGCGCAGCCCGGGCGCCGACGCTCCGGCGGCGCTACTCCCCAAGCCGCCACCCGGACGGCGTCGTTCCACCAGCTCGTGTGATCGCTCCTGTCCGCCGGCGCCTCCCTCGCTAGAGGCAGGAATTGCCGGAGGCCGCTAGGCTGCGGTTTCTATTGGGGTGCGTAGCGGGAAGTGGCAGGCGGCCAGGTGGTGCTCGCCGAAGGCTCGGAGCGGGGGTTCTTGTTCTGCGCAGAGTTGCTGCGCGAGGGGGCAGCGGGTGCGGAAGCGGCAGCCTGAGGGGGGATTGATTGCGGAGGGGATTTCGCCTTTCGGCGCGTCCATCTCCTTGTTGCGCTCGATGTCAGGGTCGGGGATTGGGATGGCGCTGACGAGGCCGCGCGTGTACGGGTGCGCGGGTTGTGAGTAGAGCTCGGCGCCGCTGCCGATCTCGACCATCTTGCCGAGGTACATGACGCCGATGCGGTCTGACATGTACTTCACGACCGAGAGGTCGTGGGAGATGATCACGAAGGTCAGCCCGTACTTCTCCTGCAGGCTGTTCATCATGTTCAGGATCTGCGAACGGATTGACACGTCCAGCGCTGACACGGGCTCGTCGGCGACGATGAGGCTCGGGTTGAGCGCGAGTGCTCTTGCGAGTCCGATGCGTTGACGTTGACCGCCGCTGAACTCGTGCGGATAGCGGTCCAGCGCGCCGCGCGCGAGTCCGACGTCGTTCAGAAGCTCGGCGCACCGCTCGATCTGCTCCTTCTTGCTGCCGATGCCCTGGATTGCAAGCGGCTCGCGCAGGATCGTGACGACACGCATGCGCGGGTCCAGCGACGCGTACGGGTCCTGGAACATCATCTGCATGTCGCGGCGCTTCGTGCGCAGTTTTCCCTTGCCCATCGTGGCGATGTCCTCGCCGTTGATGACGATCGAGCCCGATGTGGGAGGCTCGAGGGCAACGATCATTCGTCCGGTGGTGGTCTTGCCGCAACCCGACTCACCCACGAGTCCGAATGTCTCGCCGGGGCGCACCTCGAATGACACGTCGGAGACCGCGTGCACCGCGCCCACCTGCCGTTGCAGGATCGCGCCCTTGGTCACCGGAAACTCTTTGACGAGGTTCTTCACGACCAGAAAAGGCTTGGTGCCATTGGGCGAAGTGGCTGCCGTCGACGGAGTCGCGGGTGTCACGGTCATCGCGCTGGAACGGTCTCCGGTACAAGCGGGCTGTCAACGCCGGCCGGGTGATGACACGCGTAGAGATGGTCCGGCTCGTGCTCGATGAGCACCGGTTCCTCGGTATGGCACACCGTCGTGTCGAATCTGCATCGCGCCGCGAAACGGCACGCGGGCGGCGGCGCGGTGAGGTCCGGCGGCAGACCGGGGATGCTGTACAGACCGGTGGAGGCGTCCTGATCGAGCCGCGGGATCGCCTCGACGAGTGCCTCCGTATAGCGATGACGCATGCCTTTGAACAGCGTCCGCGTCTCGGCGGTCTCGACGATCTTGCCCGCATACATGACGGCGACGCGATCCGCACGACCGGCGATGACTCCCATGTCGTGCGTGATCAGCAGCACTGCCATGTGGAGGCGGCGGCGAAGGTCGTCGAGGAGGTCGAGAATCTGCGCCTGGATGGTGACGTCGAGTGCGGTTGTGGGTTCATCGGCGATGAGGAGCTTCGGGTCGCACACGAGCGCCATCGCGATCATCACGCGCTGGCGAAGACCACCGGAGAGCTGATGCGGATAGTCGCTGAGGCGCTCCTTGGGTCGCGGCATCCCAACGAGTCCCAGGACTTCGGCGCACCGCTCGCGCGTCTCGTCGTCGTTGAGGTCGCGATGGATGTGCAGCACCTCGCCGATCTGATCACCGATCGTCATGGTCGGGTTGAGCGAGGTCATGGGGTCCTGGAAGATGACAGCGATGTCGTTGCCGCGGATGTCGCGCATCGCCTTCTCTTCGAGGGGCACGAGATCCCGGCCGCTGAGCTTGATGCTCCCTTCGACGATGTGGCCGCCGGACGGCAGCAACTTCATGATCGACATGCCGGTGATGCTTTTGCCGCAGCCGGACTCGCCCACCAGTCCGAGGGTCTCCCCAGGAGCGATGTGCATGGAGATGCCATCCACCGCTCGGACCGTTGTCCGCGACAGCCTGATGTAGGTCTTCAGACCTTCGATCTCGAGTACGTTGGTGGAGTTGTCCATAGGAAACTGAGCAATCCTCCTCACGAGGCAGTGTATCAGCGCCACTGGGCCGCTTAGGGGTGTTCGCAAGGCCACTTTGGGTTGCTAGGCTCGCCGGGTGACAGTCGCGGAGCCCAACTCGGGGGTGGTGCCTGAGGAGGACACGTTCGTCGGGGTCCGAGGTCTCCGGATTCACGTCAGAACCTGGGCTCCGGCGAGCCCTCCACGCGGCGTCGTCGTGATCGCACACGGCTTTGCCGAGCACGGCGGCCGGTACGCGGCGGTCGCCGTGCAACTCGTGGCCGAGGGCCTGGCCGTCGTTGCGGCGGACCATCGCGGTCACGGGCTCAGCGAGGGCAGGCGAACCAGCGTGGTGCGTTTCGCCGACTACGTGGATGACCTGACGACCGTCGTCATCCGGGCACGTGACAGGTGGGCGTCACAGCGTCTCGTGCTCCTCGGCCACAGCATGGGCGGTCTGATCGCGCTCGACTTCGCGGTGCGCCCGAACCCCCCGCTCGACGGGCTCGTGCTCTCCGCTCCCGCGGCGTGCCCGGGTGATGTTTCCAAGGTCCAGCTCGCGATCGGCCGCGTGCTCTCGCGCATTGCGCCCAACGTGGGCGTGTTGCGGCTGCCGCTGAACCGGATCAGCCGCGACCACGCCGTCGTGGATGCATACAACAACGACCCGCTCGTGTTCCGCACGCCGATTCGCGCGCGCCTCGGCGCGGAGATGCTCGTCGCGATGGACCGTGTGGACGAAGCATTGCCCTCGATGCGCATGCCACTCCTGGTGATGCAGGGGACCGCCGACGGCCTCGTCGATCCAGAGTGCGGACCGCATGTCTACGAGCGCGCCGGTTCCACCGACAAGACGCTGAAGATGTACGACGGTCTCTGGCACGAGATCTTCAACGAGCCCGAGCGCGACCGAGGTTCTCGCAGACCTCACCTCCTGGTTACAGTCGCATCTCGGCTGAGGCGCGCCGGAGGGCTGAGGACTAGAGTTCAGCAGCGATGCGCGAGCTATGGAAGGTCAAACCCGGGTCAAAGGTCGATATCTCGACCCTCAATCCCGCGGACACGCGAGCACTCACGGGCGGCCGCAAAGCCGCTGACGCTGCGCTGCAGGACGACCGCGCGGCGCTCGTTGAGTTGCAGACCCGTCTCTGGGCTGAGAGCCGGCGTTCGGTGCTGCTCATCCTCCAGGGGACCGACGCGTCGGGCAAGGACGGCACCGTGGCGCACGTCTTCAGCGGCGTCAACCCGCAGGGCACACGCGTCACATCCTTCAAGACGCCGACAGCTGAAGAGATGGCGCACGACTTTCTCTGGCGTGTGCACGCTGCGGTGCCGCACGCCGGCGAGATCGGCATCTTCAACCGCTCCCAGTACGAGGATGTGCTGGTGGCGCGCGTGCGCAAGCTGGTCCCGAAATCGGTGTGGAAGAAGCGGTATGCGGACATCGCTGCATTTGAGTCCCTGCTCAGCCAGGGCGGGACGACGATCATCAAATGCTGTCTGCTCATCAGCAAGGATGAGCAGCGCCGGCGCTTCGAGGAGCGCCTCAAGGATCCGCAGAAACGCTGGAAGTTCCAGCGCGGCGACCTCGAGGATCGCGCGCTCTGGAAGGAGTATCAGGCGGCGTATTCAGAGGCGATCGAGCGCACGTCGACGAAGGCGGCACCCTGGTATGTCATCCCCGCCGACAACAAGTGGTTCCGCAACTGGGCGGTGAGCAGGCTGCTCATCGAGACCCTGACGGACATGGACCCGAAGTACCCGGAACCGGCCGATCTCGCGGGCATCACGATCACCTGATCACGCCGCTCAGACGGGCTGCTCGGTGATCCAGATCATCATCCGACCGGTCTTCCCCGCCGAGTCGACCGGGCCATCGTTGACCCGATCCAGGCGGTATCCCAAAGCTCGCGCGACCCCGGCGCTCGCGGCGTTGCCCTGCTCGCAGTGGATCTCGACGCGACGAACCCCAGATGCTGCAAGCCCCACATTGGTGAGCAGCCGTGCGGACTCGGTGGCGATGCCACGCCGATGAAACGCGGAGTGCACCCAGTACCCGATCTCCAGCGCGCTCGGACCGATGCGCGGCATGAGTCCGCAACCGCCGGCGAGCTGACCGCCCTCGCGCAGCGTGATCGCGTAGTTGGCAGCCGCGTCGCCGCCGAACAGCGCGACGGCCGGGTCGAGAAAGCTGGCCACCGATGCGTCCGTCGGCGGTTCCTGCGCCCACGGCATCCAGTCCCGCAGGCTCTCGAGGCTCGCCGCGATGGCAGCCTTCAGTGCGTCTCGGTCGGTCAATCGATAGCGACGCAGCGTGACGATCTCGCCGTGCAGCTCTTCGGGCGGATGGAAGTCCATGTAGTGGAATGCTCCCGCGCCGTGGCGACCCCGATCGGATTCGAACCGACGATCTCCACCTTGACAGGGTGGCGTGTTAGGCCAGGCTACACCACGGGGCCGCGGAGCCCACGATCATAGCAACCGCGCTCGGGCGCACCGGACGAACGTGCGCGATCGTCGATGGGGCGGACCGGAGTACGGTGCGGCGATGCGCCGGCCCATGCGCCCCAATGAGATTTCCTCTGGAGGCGTCGTGGTGCGACGCGCACCGGGCGGCTACGAGGTGTGTCTCGTCAGCGACGGTCAGCACTGGGGCTTCCCGAAAGGGCTGATCGAACGCGGCGAAACGCCGGAGGTTGCCGCGATACGCGAGATCTCCGAGGAGACGGGCATTCCAGTTGCGTTGCTTACCTTGCGAGCACCGCTGCCGGTCGCGGAGTACGTCTACCGGCGACCGAATCACGGCGCACTCGTGTTCAAGCGAGTCCATCACTTCATCGTCGAAGCGCCGCCGGATACCGAGCTCCACCCGGATCCTGCCGAGATCGCGGAGGCGGGCTGGTTCGGGTTCGACGCCGCGAAAGCGCGGCTGACTTTCAGGAACAGCATCGCCGTCCTCGACGCGGCGCGAAGCATCCTCGAACCGGAGCAGCCACAAGGGGTGCCGGCAAGCGCGCCGTAGAATCGGGCGGCATGCAATTGTTCGACACCGCCCGCCAGGAGGTGGTGCCCTTCGAGCCGCGGGGCGGACGCGTCGGCATCTACGTCTGCGGCATCACGCCGTACAACTCGGCGCACCTCGGCCACGCGTTCGTCTATCACGTGTTCGACGTCCTCAACCGGCGCTTCCGCGACGCCGGCATCGCGGTGCGGAGCGTGCGGAACGTCACCGACGTTGATGACGACATCCTGCGTGTCGCGCGCGAGCGCGGTGTCGAATTTCGAGCCCTTGCAACGGAACAGGTGCGCATGTTCGACCACGACATGGCGGCGATCGGCCTCATCCCGGTCGACGTCGCACCGCGCGCGACCGAGCACGTCGAGGAGATGGTCGAATGGATTGCGCGGCTGGTCGACGGTGGCTATGCATACGCGAGCGACGGCTGGGTGTTCTTCAACTCTGGCGTGTATCCGGACTACGGACGCCTGAGCCGCCTCGACCACGCGACCATGATCGAGCTCAGCCGCGAGCGCGGCGCAAACCCCGACGACCCGCGCAAACGTCACCCGCTCGACTTCGTCCTCTGGCAGGCGTCCACGCCGGGTGAGCCGAGCTGGACCAGCCCCTGGAGTGAGGGCCGGCCGGGCTGGCACATCGAATGCACGGTGATGTCCACGGGCGCGCTCGGCCACCCCGTCGACATCCACGGCGGCGGCGACGACCTGATCTACCCGCACCATGAGTCGGAGATCGCCCAGGCGGAGGCCGGCGGCGTCGCGCCCTATGTCCGGCACTGGGTGCACGTCGCGATGGTCAACCTCGACGGCGTGAAGATGAGCAAGTCCCTCGGCAACCTGGTCTTCGTCCGCGACCTCGTCGCGCGCGTCCCTGGAGCCGCGGTGCGCCTGCTCCTCGCCGCCCACCACTACCGGCAGTCGTGGAGCTTTGACGACGCCGAGGTCGACGTCGCCGCGGCGCGGTACCGGCGCTATCTCGCCGCGATGCAGGGAGGCGGCACCCTCGGTCACGGGGCCGCCCAACGACACGAGGCCGAATTCTTCGCTCGCCTCGACGACGACCTCGATACCCCCGGAGCGCTTCTGGTGCTCGATGCGATCGCGGACGAGCTTTTCAGTGGTGGCGAGGGGGCCGGGCCCGGCACCGAGGGTCAGCAGCTGCTCGGCAGGCTGCTTGGGGTCCTCGGGGCAGAGCCCGAGGCCGTCGCGGCTTGAGCGGTCAGCGACCCCAGGGGGCGCGATCGCCGCGAGCGCGGAAGCGGAGCACGGCGGAGGAGATGTTCTCCTCGAGGAACTGATAGAAGAGCTGGCGCTGCGACACGTCGATCGCGGCCTCGACCTCCTGCCCCTCACGACGGCGGGCGATCCACGGGGGGACGCCGTCGGCCACCATCTCGGTTCCCACCCGGACGTGCACCAGCGCGTCGTTGTCCTCGCTGACGTGGACGGTCACCTTGAGGATCAGCCCGGTGTGCTCGACGATCCGCCAGCTCCGTTCCCAGCGAGCGTTGCGAGCCGGGTCGTGAGCCAGACGGACGGATTCGTCGACGATGACGCTCTCGCCACTCCGGACCGCGCGGCCCAGCAGGCGCCGGATGCTCTGATCGAGATCGCGAGCTATCCAGTTGACCAGTGAAGGAGCGCGGTCGTTGATGTCAGGGAAGCCGTTGGGGTCCTTGGCCAGCTCGCCGATCGCCTGCACGGTGCCGGCATGGCGGCGGCAGTAGCTGATGCCCGAGAAGGACACGCTGTGTGCGGGGCAGAACGCCGCCTGGCACTGGCGCCCGCGGCGGTCGCGATACGCGCAGAGCCGCGCGTCGGTTCTGGTGCATCCGCGGAGCGCGCAGGGCGTCGCCGGAGACACGAGAACGCCGTTCGCGCTGTCCTGGGGGCCGGGTTGGTACACGGTGGTCATCGGCGGAACTCCACGGGGACGATCCTACCCCGGGGTTGCCGCCCTGACCGGTGACGGAGCTGTTGCGACCTGTCGATCCAGTGCGACAGCCAGGCGGCGAATCGATGCCATCAACTCGGCGAACGCCGCCGGCGTCAGCGACTGCGCGCCGTCGCTCATGGCGTTCTCGGGGTCCGGATGGACCTCGAGCATCAGGCCGTCCGCTCCGGAGGCGATCGCGGCTCGAGCCATCGGCGGCACGAGGTGCCGGTGGCCGGTCGCATGCGAAGGGTCGACGATCACCGGGAGATGCGACAGCGACTTCACCACGGGCACCGCGCTGAGGTCGAGCGTGTTGCGCGTGGCCGCCTCGAAGGTGCGGATGCCGCGCTCGCAGAGCACGACGTTCGGGTTGCCGTGTGCCACGACGTACTCGGCGGCGAGGAGCCACTCCTCGATGGTGTTGCTGAGCCCGCGCTTCAGCAGGACGGGGCGGCGGGCCGAACCGACCGCCTCGAGGAGGGCGAAGTTCTGCGCGTTGCGGGTTCCCACCTGGAGCATGTCGGCGTACTCCGAGACGATCCCGATATCGGCGGGCGTGAGCACCTCGGTGACGACCGGCAGCCCCGTCGCCTCACGCGCTTCGGCGAGGTGGCGGAGCCCCTCGACCCCGAGCCCTCGAAACGAGTACGGCGAGGATCGCGGCTTGAACGCGCCGCCGCGGATCATCGTGGCGCCCGCCGCGGCAACCTCCTTCGCCGTCGCAAGGACCTGCTCACGGCTTTCCACGGCGCACGGCCCGGCGATGACCACAAAGGATCCGTCGCCGAACGGGACACCCGACACGTCGACCACGGTCTGTTCGGGGTGCCATTCGCGCGTGACCTGCTTGTACGGCTTGCTCACCGGGATCGCATCCATCACTCCGGGAAGATCGCAGATGGCGTCGCGAATCGAGGAGGGGTTGCTGCCGAGGACTCCGATCGCGAGGCGGTCGGCGCCGGGCAGCTCGATCGGCTCGAATCCGCGCTCACGCACGTGCTTCATGACGTTGGCGACCTGATCGGGCGTCGCCTGCATGTTCATGAGCACCAGCATCGTCTGATCCTACCGGCTCCTGCGGTCAAGCCCACTTCCAGCTGTCGAGGATCTCCTGCAACCCGGCGACGCCTGGCGCAAAGTCGGCCTGGCCTGCGCTCAGCGCAATTTCATAGGTGTTGCCTGCCGCATTGACCACCATGTCCTCGACCTCCAGCATCGAACCGTTTGCCGTGGCCTCCTTGAAGGTGATCAGGACGCCGGAGACGCCGCCGACGTCGACCACTTCCGGCTGGCTCGCTTCGGTCGCGCCGGCAAGCTTCGTACTGCTCAGGTATTGCGCAAGCTGATCGTCCGGCACGGGCTGAGGCGTCGTCCTGGCGACGATGATGCCATCGTCAGGTGATGTGAGCAGCATCAGGATGGTGCCGCTCCCTGTCCCGGAGAGCGCGGCGATGTCGCTCTCATTGGTTGTCTGGTCCTGCCATCCCGCCGGAATGTTGGTGCGGAATCCGTTGCCGGCGAAGGGTGCTGGGGCCACCGTCGGAGTCGACGCGGCAGTCGCGCGCGAGCTGGGAGCGACAGTTGGGGTCGCCGCTGAGCAAGCGGTGAGCAGCAACGTCGCAGCGCATGCGCACGCTACAAGGGCGTGCGTGCAGGGGGAGGGCAAGGTCACAGCACCGAGGATAGCCGAGCGATCCCGCCTGAGCAGGCATCGATGCGAGGAGAATTCGATGCATGACAACGCGCTCCGCGCTCCGTGTCACGCGGTTGGGACCGGCAGACACCGGGCAGCTCACCGCGCTCATCGATCGCGAGCCGGTGATCAACGTGTACCTGCGCAGTGAGCTGCGGCTCGGTTTCGAGGCGGGTGACTGGTGGGGCGCATTCGAGGAAGACGAGCTCACGTCGGTGGTGCTGGGGTGGTCGCTGGTCGTGCCGTACATTCCCGACCTCGAGGCTGCGGCGCCACTTGCGCAAGCGCTCGTCGCCGGTGCGCAGCCGCGGATGGTCGTCGGCCATCGAGCCTCGGTGATGGCGCTGCACAACGCGTTTCGGCCGGCCAAGGCCGCTCGAGAGCTGCGCGACCCGCAGCCGCTGATGGTCCTCGACCGCGGTGACCTGCAGGGCACGCCGTCCAATGACGTTCGACCATCCACACGTGGCGATCTCGAGGCGCTCATCGTGGCTGCGGCGCGCATGCACCGTGAGGAGATGGGCATCGATCCGCTCGCGGTCGATGCGCCGGCGTGGCGGATGCGCATGCTCAGCCTCATCGAGCGACGCTGGAGCTGGATCTGGATGCGGCACCGTGAGGTGCTCTTCAAGGCAGAGCTCTCGGCGTGGACACCGGATGTCGTGCAGATCCAGGGCGTCTACACCGCACCGAAATACCGCGGCCAGGGGATCGCGCGCGCCGGGCTTGCCGCCGTGTGCGCGCACGTCTTCAACGAGGTGCCGCGCTGCAGCCTCTACGTCAACCAGTACAACGTGATTGCGCAACGCGTCTACGAGCGGCTCGGGTTCAGGGCGGCGGACGTGTTCGCCACAGTGATGTACTAGGCGCTGACCACCCATGATCGAGACAAGCTCCGACGTCACCCTGCCCGTCCCGCCCGAGGAGGCCTTCGCGGTCGTGGCGGACATCGAGCACGCCGACTGGCTGCCGGCGATCCGCCGCCTCCGCCACATCAGTGGGCCATCGGGAGGGGTCGGCGCGCGCTATGAGGTGGAGGCCGGGCTCGTCGGCCGCCACCTGCGCGGCGTGCTCGTCTGCACCGAGTTGACCCCGCCGAAGCACATGGTCCTCACCCTCGAGGAGGGTTTGGATCTGACCCTCGAGGTCACCATTCGAAAGGTGGTCGGTGGATGCACGGTGGTCATGTCGGCGCGGTACTCGGTCACCGGGCGCCCGTTCGCGGGTGCGGTGGAGCTTGCGTCCCAGGGCCCCGCGCGTCGCGAGACCGCCCGCGCGTGCGAGCAGCTGGCGGCACGGTTCGGGCGCAAGGGTCAGCGAGAGAGCGCGGCGGGATGACCAGAAGCGACGTCAGCGAACCGGAGATCCTCGTCGCCAAGGCTCGGTCACTGCCCGCCTTGAGCGAGTCCGCCACGGCGGAGCTTCTTGCGGAGGTTCGCGTTCAGGGCAGGGGACCGGCGCTCGATGCGCTGGTCGAGCACCAGCTCGCGGCCACGCTCGAGCTCGCTGCAGCGCGTCATGGCAAGGGTGTCGAGGTCGGTGATCTCGCGCAGGAGGGGACGATCGCCGCAGTGGTCGCCGTCCTCGAGTACGCAGGGCAGGGTGGCCCGCCATCCGGGCTCGACCGCTTCGTCGCGCGGCTGGTTGCCTCGCACATGGACGACACCATCGAGCTTGCGGCCATCGAGCGCGCCGGCGAGGAGGCATTCGTTCGCGACACCGAGTTCTACGAGGCTGCGGAGATCCGCGCGAGACACGAGCTCGGCCGTGAGCCAACCACCATCGAGCTCGCCGCCGAGCTGGGCTGGCCGGAAGAGCGCGTGGCCATCGTGGCGACGATCCTCAACGATGCACGCGCCCGCTACGACAGCGAGATCGTCGAATACCTGGACGACATCGACGAGGACGAGTAGCAGGGTTCAGCGGTGGGTCGTCGACGGTGGCCTGCGTCGGGCGCCAGGCCTGTCAACGGTTCTTGGGTGCCAGCAGTAAATCCGTATATGCCTCGGCTTCCCCCAACGACGTCGCGGAGTCTCCTCGTCGGACGTATTCAGCGCCGGGCGGCCACCGGGTCACGAACTGGTCGCCGGTGGGATCGTCGTACCGGATGAACGTCAGATCCTCGATGTCCACCCAGAACAGGTGGAATCGGCCGGGAGTTGGCGCCCAACCCAGCTGTGTTTCCACAACGGACGCGTAGCCCGCCTGCACGCCGGGATCCGGCTCAGCGACGGCAATGCCGCGAAGCTTGAATTCGCCCAAACTCCCGTCCCTTCCGGTCACCACGCTGTGCACGAGGACGCGACGATCCCGAAGAAGGTCGCTCGCTTTCCGCGAGCCCCAAAGCATCGACAGCCAGAGGTCGCCGTTCCAGAACAGCGGTTCCACTGGGCTGATCCTCGGGGTGCCGTCGCGGCGAATGGTCCCAACCAAAACGACGCCGGGCTCACTCAGGCGTTGTAGACCCAGCGCGGCGAGCCTCGGCTGTTCACGAGAAACCTCACTCCAGTGCATCGGCGACACGCTCTTACACGTTAGCGTCGTACGCCTGGTGCAGCCAGCCGGCGAAGGTGGCATCGACATCGTCCGTAGAGCGGAGCGCGATCCGGACATTGATGTAGTCGTTGCCGAGACCGCGCGCTGCCAGCAGCCGGCCGCCGGCCTCGACGCCGGGGAGGCGGAGGCCGACGTCCACACGATCGCGGGTGGTCGCTCTGACCAGCGCAAACGTCCGCTTCGGGGTGACGAGGCTCACCCACGTCTTGCGCGCCTGCACGTCGACGACACCGACCTCCATCGCGCGGAGCAGCACCTCGTCGAGAACGGGCCGCAGTTGCGGTCGGTCGGCGTACTGACCGTCGACGAGCTCGTCTGCGCTCGCGAGCATGAAGTCGGGATATCCGAACCGCTCCATCACCAGGAGCATCTGGGGATAGCCGGTCACGCCGTGCTCGGTGAGCCAGATCCGGAGTTGGGGCTCATCGATGTCCCCGAGCGCTGCGACGCGTGCCACCCATACGTCGATTCCCTCGCCGGTGCGGCGCTCGAGGATCTTCACGATGCGCTCGCGCATCTCGAGCCAGGTGCGCGGACGCGATTGCGGCGCGTCGGGGGTCTGTGGTTTTGGCACTGAGCGACTTCTGACTCAGCGGCGCAGGTCGTCGCCGCGCCAGTCGAGGTCGTGGAGACCGTCGCCGGTGCCTCGACGAATGGCGTCGCGCCCGAAGCGTTCGCGGAGCGCGTCGAGGGTGTGATCGATCCTGTCGACGGCCGGCCGATCGAAGAGATCGAGCTGGGGTGCGTCGGCGAGCCCGCTGACCCCGACCCCGAGCAGGCGCACCGCCGCACCGGACCAGGCCGCCTCGAGCAACGCGAGGGCGGCATCCCGGACCGTCGTGTCGGTCGCGGTGGATGACCGGAGCGTCTCCTGCCGGGTGATCGTCGTGAAGTCGGAGTAGCGGAGCTTCAGGGTCACCGTTCGCGCCGTCCAGCCTCCGGTCCGGAGGCGGGCGCCCACATCGCTTGCGAGCTCCGCGATCCGCAGATGCAGGGCGTCACGCTGCGAGACGTCGCGGGCGAAGGTCTCCTCGCGAGAGACGCTTCGCGGCGCGCCTGGGACGGTGACCGGTGCGGTGTCGATTCCCTGCGCGCGCTCCCAGAGTGATGTTCCGGAGGCGCGTCCGACCCGCCGCTGCACGGTGTCGAGCGGGAGCGCGGCAAGCTGGCCGAGCGTCGAGATCCCGAGCCCGCTCAGCGAGCGCTCCGCAGCCGGGCCGAGCCCGGGCAGCCGCCGGAGTGCCAGCGGAGCGAGAAACGCGGCCTCGTCGCCCGGTTCGACGACGACGAAGCCGCGCGGCTTGCGGAGGTCAGACGCGATCTTGGCGATCGTCTTGCAGGTGGCGACCCCGAACGACGCATGAAGGCTGGTGGTGCTGAAGATCCGCTCGCGGATCTCCTCGGCGATCTGCCGAGAGGTGCCAAACCGGCGAGTCGACGCGGTGACATCGAGGAACGCCTCATCGAGCGACAGCGGCTCGATGACCGGTGTGTAGTCCCGCGCGATGTCGAAGATCGCCTTGGACGCGTCGCGATACGCACGGAAGTCGACCGGCACGACCACTGCCTGCGGGCAGAGGTGCAGGGCCGTCCGCAGCGGCATGGCGGAATGGACTCCGAAAGCGCGGGCTTCGTATGACGCCGCGCTGACCACTCCACGATTCAGCTGCGCAGTGCCGTCGCCGGCGGGCGCGCCGCCGACGATGACCGGGAGCCCTCGCAACTCGGGTCTGCGCAGCTGCTCGACCGACGCGTAGAACGCATCGAGATCGAGGTGGATGATCGCGCGGTGCGTCATGACGGTGCCCGCGAGGATGCCGCCTCAGGCTCCCGTCTGCTGCCTCCATTCGTCGATGTCCGACTCACGAACGTAGCCCGCACGAATCATCAGTTCCATGTACGGAACCGCGAGATGCGGCGCGGCGCGACGCAACACCCACGGTGGTGGATTGTCCTTGTTCTTGTTGACGCTCTGATAGAAGTAGATCTGATTCAGATCGCACAGAAGAGCAAGCCGGTGCAAGGAAATTCCCCTCTCGGCGCACCGTTCTTTGACGTACTCCTTGAACTCCACGCTTAGCCCAAGTATATGCCCATGTCCCGCAGCGCACCCGGCAATTCTCGAAGCGCTGCAATCTCCGCGTCGGCTTCGCTCGCACGGTGTGCACCATGCCTGTTGATGAGCACCGCGCGCATCCCCGCGGCGTGCGCGCCGGCGATGTCGGCCACTTCGGAGTCGCCGACCATGACGGTGCGATCGGCGCCCGTCCCGAGCGCTCGCAGCGACGCCGTGAACATCTGTGGCGCGGGCTTTCGCCATCCGACCTCCGAGGAGAAGGTGACGGCGTCCAGGTGCTCGTCCACCCCGAGAAACGCGAGCTGCTCGTGGAGCGATTGAGCTCTGTATGGAGCGTTCGAGCAGAGGCCGGTGCGAATGCCCCGATCTCGGAGCGAATCGAGGAGCGGCACGGCGCCGGGATCGACGCGCGCTCCGTGCCACCAGGCCTCCTGTTCCAGGCGCAGGACATCGTCGAGGAGGGCAGCGTCGAGGGTCAGGCCGGCGTCCCGGTATGCGCGGAGTGACACGGCAGCGAGGTCCATCTCCTCCAAGGAGTCACGGCGCTGATGCTCCGCGACCTCGCGATCGACGCGATCGAGGACGGCGCGGATCCCTTCGATGGACAGGCCACCTTCGCCGGCGGCCGACGAGCACCTCGAGAATCCGCAGTTCCGCCTCGGCCAGGGCCTCGTCGGGCCGGGAGAACTCGACCAGGGTGTCTCCGTAGTCGAAGAGAACGCCGTCGAGCTCGACGAGGCGACCCTTCCCCGGCGCCACTCACGCTGGAGCGCCACCTCCACCGCCGCCGCCGCGCCCGCCACGGCCACCGCGGCGCTTCCGACCGCCCTGCCAGCGTCGCTTCGGGCGCTTCCCGGCGGTGCGGGACGCAGGCGAGAGCTTCTCGAGGTACGCCTCACCCGGATGCGGCTCGTTGGGATGCGATGCACGGGCTCCTGGCGACGCCGCAACCCGAGCCTCGTACTCGGCGACGACGCTCTCGAGAGGCCGCTTGTCGCTCGCGGGGGGCGCAGCCGTCTCGGCCCAGGGCTGCGACTTCGGGCTGGCTTCGGCGGCGAGCAGGTCGCCACCCGGAATCTCCGGCACGGCGTCCAGAACGGATTCGATCGCCCTCGCGATCAGCCGATCCGGGTCGAGCGGGTCGCGAAGTGGCGCGTCCGTCATTCGAGGCCGGTGCTCCAGCCGGCCAGCGCGAGACCAGCGAGCGTCTTGACGTCGACCTCGCCATCACGAACCAGTGCCGCGAACCCGGGCCGGTCGAATCGCTCGACGTCCATTCGCTCGTCCACGTCGCGATTCGTCGGTCCGGCGGTGAGGCCGGTTGCAAGGAAGAAGTGCATCACCTCGGTCGAGTACCCGGGGGTCAGCGGCGCCGAGGCAAGCGGAGCGATGCGTGACGCGCGCAACCCGGTCTCCTCGGCGAGTTCGCGCTCCGCGGTGCGTACCGGAGCCTCATCGGCGTCGCGCGTGCCGGCGGGCAGCTCCCAGAGCGCGCGCCCTACCGCGTGGCGCCACTGGCGCACGAGAACAACGCTTCCCGTGTCGTCGAGCGCCACGATCGCGACCGCCCCTGGGTGGGCAACGACCTCGCGCTGGGCGCGAGTGCCGTCGGCCAGGCGGACGTCGTCCTCGTAGAAGGTCAGCAGGCGACCCTCGTAGATGACTCGCCGCCCGGTTTGCGTCTCGCGGAGGTGCTCGGTGGCCCCGGGATCACCCGGGCTCACGTCAGTGATCACCTTCTGAGTTTGACGCCCCTAGGAGCGATTCAGGCGCAGGACCACTCGTGGGACTGCCCGTGGGCGAACATCTTCGCGGCGATATTCGCCTGAACGGCAGGGTTCCAGATCGTTGCAGCCGTGCCGCCGTTGGCGATGAACGTCGACATCAGGAACTGGAAAACCCCGATGTACGGGCCGCTCGGGTTCACGGAGTTCCAGTGGAAGTGGGATTCGCAGTTGGCGGTCCGGAGCATCCAGGACACGCTCACGCCCCAGCGCTCTGCAGCGGCGGTGATGTCCGCGACGACCTGTGCCTGGCTCACCGAAAGGCCGCTCGGGACGACGAAGGACGGGCGGAAGACATGCGCATGGCGGAGTGCGACGGGCTTGACGACGATCGGCAGCGTGGCTCTCAACGGCATCGCCGGGCGAACCCGAAGCATCATCGGGTGCGGGGTCACGTTGGTCAGCAGGTCGACGTCACCCACAGACGATCGGAGCTGAGCGACGGACGCCACTGCTCCCTGGGTGGGCGTCGTGATGAGCACTGCGGTTGCAGGTCCGGCCACCAACATGAAGCAGCCGAGAACCAGTCCACGTGCCCGCTTGGGTAAATGCAAGGCGGATCACTCCTCTATGGTCGGGCCCGGCCGTCTCTCCCCTGGCCGGGCTTGTCAGCGGCTCGACCCCTGCTGCCCCTCTGGAGACCTCTCGTCTCGACGACAGCCTCGGGATCCGGGCCGCGGCCGACCGTACCACAACGGGTACTTGTGCCCGCAACTCGCTCAAACGGAGCGAACGCTTCCTACCAGCCGGTGGATGCGCCGAGCGCGCACGAGGAAGGTGCAGCGTTGAGAACGACGGGCACGTTGGCGGAAAGCGTCGATCCCGACTGCCAGACAAACTGCTCCGAGCCGCCTCCCAGGATCGCTCCGGCCTTGTTTTCGCAGACCGCGAACCCCACCACCGCAGCTCCCGAGGACAAACTCGCCGACGGGGTGAGCGTCGCAACGACGTTGCCGTAGCCGTGACCAGGCCGGCATGGCGCGCAGCTGTAGGCGGCCGAGGCTGTCGCGAAGGTCGGCCCGATGTCCGTCACCCACGAGCCGACGGTCACGGTCGCGACGACGCTCGTGGCCCCGTTGCAGGCGTCGGTGCAGTCGCCGGTGACCGCGAGCGTCTCCCCAGGGCCGAGGTTGACCGCCACCGAATCGAGTGAGCCGAGCGTCCGGCCGTTCCGGTGAGTCACGAAATGCACCTTCACGCCGAGAGCGCCGTGGAACTTCGCCTCATTCTTGAGGCTGGCGACCGGGATCGCCGCGAGGTCGAACGTCCCGATGCCCAGTCCGAGCAGGCCGACAGAGAGCGTGTCGGGCGGGAGCGGTGTCGGCGACGGTGTGGGCGCGGGCGTCGGCGTTTGCGACGGGGCGGGTGTCGGCGTCGGTGTGCTCGAGCACGCGGCCAGGATCAAAGCGGCGATGCCGGCGAGGCATAGAACGGGGGACCTGGGCTGACGCATCCCG
Source organism: Candidatus Dormiibacterota bacterium (assembly GCA_963791435.1). Lineage (GTDB taxonomy): Bacteria > Chloroflexota > Dormibacteria > Aeolococcales > Aeolococcaceae > Palsa-851. The sequence goes on along the minus strand of CAWBSL010000001.1, from coordinate 1,043,446 downwards.
ACCATCCTAAGGTGCGTTTCCGTCCCAATCGGCGCGTGACAGAATTGACATCCAGGTCAACTGCTGAGCTCGTGCGCTCGGCCACGGAGGCATCGGCCCTTGCATTTCACGGCTGAGCACGACGCCCTCCGGGAGACGGTGCGCGACTTCGTTGCCAAGGAGCTGCGCCCGCACGCCGACGAGTGGGAGGCCGCAGAGGGGTTCCCTGACAGCGTTTTCGTGCGGATGGGTGCACTCGGGCTGCTCGGCCTCCGCTACCCCGAGCAGTACGGGGGGCAGGGCGGCGACTACTTCAGCGCGATCGTCCTCGCGGAGGAGATGGCGCGCTGTGGTTCCGGCGGTGTGGGCATGGCCATCAGCGTCCACACCGAGATGGCGACACCGCCGATCCTCCGCTGGGGCACCGAGGCGCAGAAGCAGCGCTACCTCGTTCCTGCCATCCGCGGCGAGAAGATCGCCGCGCTCGGCATCACCGAGCCCGACGCCGGCAGTGACGTCGCGAACATTCGGACTCGCGCCGAGCGTGTCGACGGGCACTGGCGGATCAACGGCAGCAAGCTCTACATCACCAACGGGGTGCGATGCGACTTCATCCTGCTGGTCGCGCGTACCGGTTCCCAGGAGGACGGCGCCCACGGCATCACGCTCTTCCTGGTCGACAAGAACCTGCCGGGGTTCACCGTCTCGCGAAAGCTGAAGAAGCTGGGCATGCATTCGAGCGACACCGCCGAGCTCTCCTTCAACGACGTCGAGGTTGGGGACGACGCCGTCCTCGGCGAGGTGGGCCAGGGTTTCTACAACCTCATGTGGGAGCTGCAGGGCGAGCGCCTCATCGGCTCGGCCGGATCCATCGCGGGCGCCGAGGTCGCCTTCGAGGAGACGCTCACGTGGTGCAAGGAGCGCGAGGCGTTCGGACGGCCGATCGCGAAGTTCCAGGTCAACCGGCACAAGCTCGTCGACCTCTTCACGGAGATCACCGTCGCCAGGAATTTCGTATACAGCGTTGCGGAGCGCTGGAACCGCGATGAGTACCCGGTCACGGAGATCTCGATGGCGAAGCTGTTGGTCGGACGGGTCACGACTCTGGTCGCCGACACCTGTCTGCAGCTGCACGGCGGCATGGGCTACATGGCTGAGACCGGGATCTCCCGATACTTCCGCGACTCGCGGCTCATTCGCATCGGCGGCGGCACCGACGAGGTGATGAAGGAGATTATCGCGAAGACCGCGCTCGGGCTCTGACTCAGCCCGTCAAGGTCACGGTCTCAACGATCTGGTCGAACAGACTCGCGCTTGGCGCCCCAGCCTCCAGCGAGGAGGGACTGCCTCCCACGTAGGCGAAAAAGTCGTACGTACGGCCACTGATCGTGAAGTCGTACTCGACCTGAGGTCCGCCGCCCTGACCTTCAGTCTGTACGCCGGAGAGACGAGTGCCGCTCACGCCGTCGACGGTCACGGAGGTCTGTTGGATGCCGTGGGCGTAGAGGTCTGGGGTGGACGAAATCGTTGAAATGGCGGGATGACGCCGTCTCTGTGTCCCCAGGAGACTTGTCTCATTTCGTTGATTCCATTGGCGCTTGGCCATAAGGTTCAGGTAGTGCGCTAACGGCGGCAATCGGATTGGGTTCCGCAATCGCCGTCGATCAGTAACCCCAACGGTGAAAGCCCTGTTCCCCAGGCACCAACTCAATGACATGCGTCGCGAATGTGCGGCCACCTGAGACATGAAGACGACCACAAGCGCCTCCAACGTCATCCGCACGGGGATGCTGCTCCTCCTCGGCGTTGCCTTGGCATCCTGCGCCTCGAGCAGTCCAAGTCCCAGCGCATACGCGCCCTCCGAAGTGCCTATGACTGCTGCTCCGACCCCGGCAACAGCCTCTCCGATCACGTCCACGCCGGACCCGACGGCCGGCTGGCTCCGTTTTCACAGCGCTGTTGGGAAGCTCTCGTTCCTCTACGACCCCGCCTGGAAGCTGATCGAATGCCCCGCGAGCGAGCCTCCGATCGTCCTGTTCGGTGACAACGTCTGCGGCCAGATCGAACCATCGTTTTACGTTGACTCGGTGCCTGCTGCTAAGGCACCTGCTGCAGCTGACCTGCGGTGCGACTACAGCCAGCCTCCAGCCATGAAATCGACGATCACCGTCGACGGCGTGACCGGTATGAGAGAGTACGTCGACTACACCACGGCCGCGTACGGCAACTGCAGGCACCCGATCATGCGCGCGCTGGCCTATCTGTTCTACACGGGTGGTCGCGCATACAGCGTCATGTATCTGTACATTCCGAGTGCAGGCGCGGATCTAACGAATAAGGTCGATCAGATGGTCCGGACACTGACGTTTTCGTCAGCATGAGATAACCCATTCCCACGGCTTGGTTTCACCGTCCTCCTGCGCGCCCTCGAAGTCCGTTTCCCTGTGCCGAGCGAGGCGGCGAGCAAGGACTCGGCAGCCGCCCGGGCCGACGGCGCGATCCCAGGATCGTGATGATCCATACGCGCCGCGAGCCCAGCGCCGTCGTACAGAAGGTGAAGCTGTCGCGCGAGGCTCGCGGCGTCGGCAGCCCCCGCCTGCTCGGCGAGATCGGTGAACATTTCCCGGATCGAGGCTCGAAACTCGTCCGCGGCACGCTCCACAAGACCGCCACGCGGTGCCTCAGTCGTCGCGGCGACGAAGGGGCAGCCGTTGAAATCGGGTTGCTCGAACTGTCTCGCCTGGGCGTCGAAAACGGCGAGGATCTTGTCGCGAGGATCATGAATCTTCGCGATCGAGGCGGCGAGCCGTTTCGTGGTGAGGTCATGGCGTGAGGCGAGGTACGCGGCCACGAGCTCTTCCTTGCTGCCAAAGACGTTGTAGAGCGATGCCTTGGCCACTCCGGCGTGCTCGATGATCCGGTCGATACCGACCGTCTGAATGCCTTCGGCGTAGAACAGCTCGTTGGCGGCAACGAGCAGTCGCTCCCGCGCTGAAGCGCGACGATCAAACTCCGTCGCTGCACTGACGCTCACGAGTTGATGCTCAATCCTGGTCGGCCGCTTCGCGAGGAGCGGCCGTGACGGTCACCCTGTCGGCGTAGAACGCCACACGACCCTTGATACTGGCGACTGCATCGTACGGCTCGGCGTAAAACCAGACAGCGGCTGTCAGGTCGGTCCCGTTGCCGTCGATGATGTCGGAGTAGGACGCTTCGCCTTTGTACGGGCAGTACGTGTGGTGATCGCTGTCCCGCAGCAAAGCCGCGTTGACGTCCTCGATCGGAATGTAATAGACGACCGGGATCTGAGCTTCGCGCATTTCGAGCGCACGATCGGTCTCGGCGATGACGACCGAACCGCTGCGAACAACGACGTGCGCCGGCGACGATGTCAGGGAAATCGGATGGTCGGGACCAGGCGTCTTGCGAACGCGGGTGTCGCTCATCGGGATCACACCGCCGTGCGGCCGCCGTCGGCGGCGATGGTTGCCCCGGTCAGGTAACTCGACTTGTCGGAGACGAGGAAGGCGATCACCTCGGCGATCTCCTCGACCTGCGCACCGCGTCCCAGCAACGTGGTTTTGCCCAGCGACTCAATCCGTTCGCTCTTGCCCGGCGCGCTGAACACCGGCCCAGGGGCCACCGTGTTGACCCGCACACCGCGCGGGCTGAACTCGGCTGCCCAGGACCGGCCCATGGAGCTCAGTGCCGCCTTGGTGGCGCCATACGCCGCGCCACCGGCTAGACCGATCTGGCCGGCCATGCTGGCGACATTGACGATGTTCCCGGAGGCCCGTTCCGCCATGCCCGGGGCGATCCCGGCGACGAGAAAGTACGCCGCACGCACGTTACCGTCGAAGAGCCCGTTGAACGTCGTCTCGTCGAGGTCCGCTGTGGGACCGAACCATGAACCACCGGCGTTGTTGACAAGAACGTCAACTACGCCTGCCTCATCCACCAGTGCACGAACCGATGCCACGTCGTTGAGATCGGCGGCGGCGAACCGGGCTCGGCCCCCTTCCGCCTCGATCTCGCGGACGACCTCGGCACCCCGTTCGGGGTTGCGTCCGTGCACCACGACGAGCCAGCCGTCGCGGGCCAGGCGAAGGGCGGTCGCGCGCCCGATTCCAGACGTTGCCCCGGTCACCAGAGCGGTGCCCAATTCCTTGACTGCGGTAGCGCTCGCAGCGCTCATCGCGCTCTCCTGTGAGTAGACCGGTCTGTCTGTCGGCAACGCAAAGATAGACCGATCCGTGCAATGTGTCAAATGGTCGGATCAGGAGCGTGCGATGGCTTCAGCACGCATAGACTCCCCTCGACGCTCACCGTTCGGAGGATTGACTGATGCAGGACCGGATCGTCGGAACCACGATGCCCGTGCTCGAGCTCACGCTCGATCCCGGCGAGGCAATCTTCTCCGAATCAGGCGAGCTCTCCTGGATGACGCAGTCGATCGTCATGCAGACGTCGACGCAGATGGGCGGCGGTGGTGGCGTCGGCGGCGTCTTCAAGCGCGCGCTCGGCGGCAGCTCGATCTTCATGAGCCAGTACACGGCGCAGGGCGCGCCGGGGATGGTCGCGTTCGCCGCGCGGCTCCCCGGCCAGATCTTTCCCCTCGACGTCGCGCCACAACCGGGGATGGGATATCTCGGCCACCGTCATGCGTTCGTGTGCGGAACCAACGGCGTCAACCTCTCGATCGGTTTCCAGCAGCACCTCGGCGCCGGCTTCTTCGGAGGCGACGGATTCCGGCTGCAGAAGATCGTCGGTCAGGGCAGGGCGTGGTGCGAGCTGAGCGGTGAGATTCTCGCGTACGACCTGAAGCCCGGGGAGAGCCTGCGTGTGCACCCCGCGCATGTCGGGCTCTTCCAGGACACCGTGCAGTTCTCGATCACGACCGTCAAGGGCATCAAGAACAAGATCTTCGGTGGCGACGGCATCTTTCTTGCGCTGATCACGGGACCGGGACGTGTCTGGCTGCAGTCGCTGCCGCTCCAGAAGCTTGCCCAGTCGCTGTCGGAGTTCTCGCCCGGTCAGGCGGCCGAGGCCGGCGCAGCGGGCGCCGCCGGTGGCGCTCTTACGGGCGGGATTGCGCGGGGGATTTTCGGGGGCTGAACTCGCTGCGCTGATACAGCGCGTGCAGCGTGATCCCTGCCGCCTCGAGCGCCTCGCGGCCGCCCTCTTCACGGTCGACGACGCAGAGCGCACCGGCGATGACGGCTCCGGTCGGGAGCACGGCTTCCTGCGCCTGCAGGAACGTGCCGCCGGTGGTCATGGTGTCGTCGACGAGCAGCACGCGCATCCCCGGCCGCAGGTCGGGCCCCTCGATGGCGCGGCCGGTCCCGTGCGTCTTCACCTCTTTGCGCACGATGAAAGCCGTGATCGGATGGTCGGTATCGCCGCTCAGCGCCGCTGTGGCAGCAGCGATTGGATCAGCGCCGAGCGTGAGGCCGCCGATCGCATCGATGTCGTTCTCGCGGCAGTGCTCCAGCGCAAAGCGTGCGACGAGGTAGAGCCCCCGCCCGTCGAGCGTCACCTGCTTGCCGTCGACGTAGTAGTCACTGGTGCGTCCACTCGTGAGTGTGAACGTGCCGTAGCTGAATGCGCGCACCGCGACGAGGTCGCGCAGCTCGTCGCGCAGATCGGTGTCGACGGCTGCGCTCACGGCGTCCAGCGGAGAATCGGGTGGCGCGCGGCGCGCACCTCGTCGACACGGCTCACCGGGGTCTCGTGCGGCGCGTTCTGCACGAACGCGAGGTCGCCTTCCGCCTCATCGATGATGGCCGCGCAGATGTCCGCCATGGCGTCGAGGCTCTGCTTCGACTCCGTCTCGGTTGGTTCGAACATCAATGCTTCCGGGACGGTCAGCGGGAAATACACGGTCGGGGCGTACACGCCGTAGTCGAGGAGTCGCTTGGCGACGTCCATGGCGCGCAAGCCCTCGACACGGCCGCCCTTGGTGCTGGCCACGAACTCGTGCATGCACGGCGTCTCCACAGCCATCGCGAACAGGCCCCTCAGCCGAGACTGCAGGTAGCGTGCGTTGAGCACCGCGTCGCGCGCGACCCAGGGCAGGTGGTCACCGTATGCGCGGATGTACGCGTATGCGCGCACGAGCATGCCGAAGTTGCCGTAGTACGCGCGCACCTTGCCGACGCTCTTCGGTCGCTTGTAATCCAGGAAGAATCGGTCGCCGTCGCGCTCCACCGTCGGAGTCGGCAGGAAGTCGATGAGGCGCTCGCCGACACCGACCGGTCCCGCACCGGGGCCGCCGCCGCCGTGCGGCGTGGAAAAGGTCTTGTGCAGGTTGAGATGGACCACGTCGAAGCCCATGTCGCCCGGACGCGCCATGCCGACAAGAGCATTGAGATTCGCGCCGTCGTAATACACGAGCGCTCCAGCGTCGTGCGCGAGCTTCGCGATCTCGACGATGTCCTTCTCGAAGACACCGAGCGTGTTCGGGTTGGTGAGCATGACCGCGGCGACGGTGGAGTCGAGATGGCCCGAGAAGTCCTCGACATCGACGGTGCCGTCGTGATTGCTCTTCACGGTCACGACCTCGAGCCCGCAGGCGGCTGCGGACGCCGGGTTCGTGCCATGCGCGGAGTCGGGGATCAGCACGCGCGTCCTCGCGGTGTCACCGCGGTTTGCGTGGTACGCCTGGATCATGCGCAGCCCGGTCCACTCGCCATGCGCGCCTGCCGCCGGCTGCAGCGACATCCGCGCCATGCCCGTGATCGACGCGAGCATGCGGTCGAGCTCCCACATCAACTGGAGCGCGCCCTGCGTGTCGTCCTCGTCCTGGTACGGGTGCAGCTGCGCGAAGCCGTCGAGCCACGCCAGCTGCTCGTCGACGACCGGGTTGTACTTCATCGTGCACGAGCCGAGCGGGTACATCCCCTCGTGGAGGTTGTGATTGCGTCGGGCGAGCCGTCCGAAGTGACGCGCGAGCACCGCCTCCGGCACCGCGGGCACTGTTGGCGGCGTGGTGCGCAGCAGGGACTTGGGAATCGACGTGTCCCCGTTGCTGACGGGAACGCCCGCTGCGGTGACAGCGGGTCCCGTCGTGTAGTTGGTGCTGAGCTCGAAGACGAGTGGCTCGTCCACCGCCCAGCCGGCGCCGCGCGATGCGGCGGGAATCGTGTCGATCATGCGTGTGCCATCGCAACGGCGGGCTCGGACGCGACCACGTCTGCAGCAGCGGCTGCGTAGCGGTCGATCGCCTGTGGCGAGGTGAGCTCGGTGCAGCACACCAGCAGCTCGTTGTCGCGTTGTGCGTCGAAGGTTCCGAGCGGCAGTCCCGCGACGATGCCGCGCTCGCGAAGCGTCCGAGCAAACGATGCGGCGCTCCGCGGCGTGCGCAGCACGAACTCCCAGAGAAACGGCGTCGACGGATGGGCGAGCGACAGCCCGTCGATCGAGGTGAGGAGCTTCGCCAGATGATGTGCGCGTTGCGCGCTCACCTCCGCGACAGCACGCATGCCGCCGGCGCCCATGTGCGCCATGTACACCGTCGCGGCAAGCGCGATCAGGGCGTGGTTGGTGCAGATGTTGGACGTCGCGTGCTCGCGACGGATGTGCTGCTCGCGAGCCTGCAGTGTCAGGGTGTACGCGCGCCGCTCATGGTGGTCCAGGGTCATGCCCACCAGGCGACCCGGGATGCGCCGCATCTGCGCTTGCGAAACCGCCATGAAGCCGACGTGCGGTCCACCGAAGGACGCCGGGATGCCGAGCGGTTGACCGTCACCGACGGCGACGTCGAAGCCGCTCTCTCCGGGCGGTGTCAGCAGCGCGCACGCATGCAGGTCGGTCGCGCAGAGCGCGAGCGCGCCCGCGTCGTGAGCAGCCGACGCAAGAGGCGCCAGATCCTGAATCGTCCCCACGAAGCTCGGGTACTGGACGAGGAGTGCTGCGTGTTCCGCGGTGAGCGTGGCACGGGCGGTCTCCGGCAGGAGAACGCCGTCAGTCGTCGCGATGACGTCGACGGCGATCCGCCGTCCGTCACCGAAGGTCCGCAATACCGCGATCGTCTCCGGGTGCACCGTGTCGGCGACCGCGATGCGATCCCGTCCTGTCGCCTGGACGGCGATCACCATCGCCTCGGCTGCTGCGGTAGCGCCGTCGTAGAGCGAGGCGTTGGCCACGTCGAGACCGGTCAGCGCGCAGATCATCGACTGGAATTCGAAGATGGTCTGCAGGGTTCCCTGCGAGGCCTCGGCCTGGTACGGCGTGTATGCCGTGTAGAACTCGGGGCGGGAGATGGTTCCGCGGACGATCGCCGGGCTGAACCGGCGGTAGACGCCGGCGCCGAGGAAGCTGTCGTAGGTGCTCAGCGAACGATTGCGCGCTGCGAGCCGCTCGAGCTCGGCAACGAGGTCCTGCTCGGAGAGCGGCGGCGGGAGGTCGATGACGGGGTTGCGCAGGGCGGCCGGAATCGTCGTGAAGAGATCCGCTTCCGACGCCGCCCCGACCGCATCGAGCATCTCGCGACGTTCGGCATCGGAGTTGGGGAGGTACGCCATGCTCAAAGTATGCCGGGCTGCATGAGCCGCCCGGAAGCAGGCGGCCGTCGTGAGCGAATCCGCGCCGAAGGTTTGCTCGGGCGAACCGTTGGTAGACTGCAGATGTGTCCAAACGCGCATCCACTGTTTCCATCGAGGATCTCGTCGCGTCGATCGAGACCGCTCGCGACAAGGTGATGGCCGATGAGGTCAAGAGCCTCGTGAAGCTCGGCCTCCCCAAGACGGTCGCCTACAAGATGGTGGCCGACCGGTACCGGCAGCGGGCCGAGGGCGATGACGGAGAGACCGACTCCGCGAGCCCCTGGCCGGATATGTCCTGACCCGGCTACACGCCGGAGCCTGACCGGGTGGCGGCCCTGCGCCGCCCACGGACATACCACGCCCCCACCGCGAGGACGATCAGCACCGCGATGACGATCGCCGCTTTGCCGATCGGCCCAGCCACGTTGGTGTAGTTCGCGCCGACCTCATATCCGAGGACGCCGAGGAAGGTGACCCAGATCGTCGAGCCGAGCAGCGAGAGCACGGCGAACCACACGGGCTTGACCTTGGCGAGACCGGCCGGGAACGAGATGTAGGTGCAGACCACCGGCACCATCCTTCCGAAGAACACGGTCGGCAGCCCGAACCGGGCGAACCATCGATCGGCAAGGTCGAGATGGCTTGCCGAGATGCCGATCCGCCGGCCCGGACCGAGCAGCAGTGGGCGCCCGTAGCGTCTCGCCAGCGAATAGGCGATCAACGCGCCCACCAGGCTGCCGAGGATGCCCGCGACGATCACCGCCACGATGTTGAAATGGCCGGTGGCGGCGAGGACGCCGGCGACCGGCATGATCACCTCGCTCGGGAAGGGGAGCCCGCAGCTGTTGATGATCATCAGCGCGAGCACGACGAAGATGCCCCCACTGGTGACCCACTGGCCGATCACGCCACCCATCGCCGCCGATTGTGGCCTACGCTGCCGCGAATATGCGCCGAACGCTCCGCCCAGCATCGATCCCGCCGTGGCCGGTGCCGTTCGACCCGGGAGCGGAGCTCGACTGGGGACGCCCCGAATACGCGCGCCGCTTGCTCCGCGAGCACCTCGATCAATCCCATGACGGCGCGAGCCGCCGGCAGTCGGTCGTCGCTGCGCAGCTGCGACGGCTGCGAAGGCTCATCCCGCCCGCTCCGGCTCGGATTCTCGATGCGGGCTGCGGCCCCGGCCTGTATGCGGTGCCCTTGGCCCGGCTCGGCTACGACGTGACCGGCCTCGACGTGAGCGCGGCGGCCCTCCGCCACGCCCGCGGTCTCGCGCGAGAGACGCGCCTCCCCGGCAGGGCGCGCTTCGTCAAGGGGGACCTGCGCGACGTGGTCCTGCCGGAGGCCGGCTTCGACGCCGCGATTCTCGTGTACTTCGTGCTCGAGGCCTTCACCCGCCCCGAGCAAGCGAAGGTGCTCGCGCGCCTCGCAGCCTCGCTGGCGCCGAACGGGGCGCTGATCGTCGAGATGCGCCTGCGTCCCGATCAGCCGCCGGGGCGGATCGACTGGTGGGACGTCGTGCCCAACTCGCTCCTCTCCGACAAGCGCCACCTGTTGCTCGGCGACGCCGTGTACGACCAGCGGCGCCACACCTATGTGCTCCGCGAGGTCGCGGTGTTCGACGACGGCTCGGTGGCCGCGCGCCAGACGAGCGGATGGCTCTGCCCTTTCGCGTCGATCCCACGGCTCTTCGCGAAGGCCGGTCTCCCCGAGGTGACCATGTTCGACGGGTGGAGCAGCAGCACGGCGCACGCGCTCTCCGACTCGATCCTCGTGGTGGCGCGGCGCCGGTTGCGCTGACCCCCGCGACGGGCGGTGCGAGCCGCTACCATTCGTTCCCTCGGTCCGGGAGTCCTGTCTGGAGTTGATTCACCATGCCGACACCCACACCTGATCGCATCCGCACGGTCGCAGTCGTTGGTCACAGCCACGACGGAAAGACGACCCTCTGTGAGGCGTTGCTGCACACCGCCGGTGCGACGCAACGGATGGGATCCACCGAGCAGGCGACCTCCCTCTTCGACCACGAGCCCGAAGAGCAGCGCCACTCGATGAGCATCGGCCTCTCGGTCGCGCACTGCGACTGGGACGGCTACCGCGTGAATCTCATCGACGCCCCGGGCTTCCAGGACTTCGCCGGCGAGGTGATCGAGGGGCTCGCGGTCGCCGACGCGGCCGTCCTCGTCGTTGCGGCCACGGGAATGGTGCCTGTGGGCGCCGAGAACGCCTGGGAGATGATCCAGGCGGCCGGAGTCCCGGCGCTCATCGTCGTGAACCGCATGGACAAGGAGAACGCCGCCTACGAGGCCACGGTCGACGCATTGCGCGAGGCGTTCTCGCGCAAGCCGATCGCGGTCGCCGTCCCCATCGGGGCTGCCGACGGTTTCCGGGGCTACGTCGACCTCGTCGATGACCGAGCCCACGCCTTCGACGATCGCGGCCGCGCTACCGACGCCCCCGTGCCCGACGAGATGAGCACGGAGATCGAGCGCGCTCATGCCGCACTGGTGGACGCAGCTGCGGAGAGTGACGATGCGTTGCTCGAGAAGTACCTCGAGGGCACCGAGCTCACGGATGAGGAGGTGCGCACCGCCCTGCACGCCGCGACGGCGCGGGGAACCCTGGTGCCGATCGTCTGCGCCTCAGCGGCCACCGAGAAGGGCGCCGCGATGGTGCTCGACAGCATCGTTCGCTACCTCCCGGCGCCCACCGAGCGCACACGCGTCGGCGCTGGACGCGAAGGAGCACGAGGTCGCGCTTGCCTGTGACCCCGACGGCAAGCTGTGCGCCTTCGTCTTCAAGACGACGGTCGACACCTTCGGCAAGATCTCGTTCTTCAAGGTGCTGCGCGGCACGATGCGGGGCGACAGCCACGTGGTCACCGCGCGACTCGGTCAGGAGGAGCGGTTCGCGCAGCTGGGGCAGCCCAACGGCAAGACGATCGTCACCGCGACGGAGGTTGTTGCCGGTGACATCGGTGTCGTCACCAAGCTGACCCACACCCAGACCGGCGACACCCTGTGCGTCAAGGACTCGCCGGTGATCCTGCCCCCGCTGCCATGGCCGGCGCCGAGCGCGTCGGCTGCGATCTTCGCCAAGACCAAGGGCGACGAGGACAAGATCATGAGCGGGCTCGCACGCCTGTCCGAGGAGGACATGACCTTCTCGACGGACCGCGACCCGGTGACCAACGAGGTGCTCGTCCACGGCCTCGGCGACGTCCATCTCGATGTCGCGCTCGAGCGCATGAAGCGGAAGTTCGGCGTCGACGCCGAGCTGCACCCGCCGAAGATCCCCTACCGCGAGACCATCACCGGCACTGCTCGCGTCGGCCACAAGTACAAGAAGCAGTCAGGCGGATCGGGCCTGTACGGCGACGCCACGATCGAGATCGAGCCGCTGCCGCGCGGCGGCGGCTACGAATGGGAGGACAAGATCTTCGGTGGATCGATCCCCCATCAGTTCCGGCCCTCTGTCGAGAAGGGCGTCCGCCAGACGATGGAACAGGGGGCCGTCACCGGCAACCCGATCGTCGATGTCAAGGTGCGTCTCGTGGACGGCTCGACGCACAGCGTCGACGGCAAGGACATCGCATTCCAGATCGCCGGCGCGATGGCGATGCGTGAGGCGGTGCAGAAGGCCTCCCCGGTGATCCTGGAACCGATCATGGATGTGCGTGTCGTCGTTCCCGAACGGTTCACCGGCGACATCATGGGGCTGCTCAACTCCAAGCGCGGTCGTGTCGGCGGGGTGAACCCGATGGGCGATGGTCGAGCCGAGGTCAACGCGCACGTGCCGCAGTCGGAGATGTACACGTTTCCGGTCGAGCTCCGCGCGATGACGCAAGGACGCGGCCGCTATTCGATGACGTTCTCGAGCTACGAAGAGGTGCCCGCGAACGTCGCGCAAAAGCTTATCGACGCACACAGCAACGAGCATCCGGCAGCATGACGCGGCGTCACTCATAGCCGTACCAGGTGTCGAGTTGATCGCGCAGAAATTCGCATGCGATGAAGGAGCAGGCAATGGGTGAGACGGTCGAATTCCCCAGCAACGGACACACCGCCAGCGGATACCTCGCCAAGCCGCCGAGCGGCCGCGGGCCGGGCGTTGTGGTGATCCAGGAGTGGTGGGGCCTCAACGAGCACATCCGCGATCTCTGCGACCGTTTTGCGGCCGAGGGTTTCGTTGCGCTCGCACCGGATCTCTATCACGGCAAGGAGACGAAGGAGCCGGACGAAGCGGGCAAGCTGCTCATGGAGCTCGACCTCGCAGGGGCTGCACGCGACATGCTCGGCGCCGGGAAGTGGCTTGCGGCCAGCGAGCACACGGCCGGCGATCGAGTGGGCATCGTCGGCTTCTGCATGGGCGGCGCGCTTGCCATCTACGCGGCGACGCTGAGCGACGTTTTCGCAGCGGTCGTGCCGTTCTACCCGTACATGGGCATCACCGCTGCTGCAAAGCCGGACGTCACCAGGATCAAGGGCTCGGTCCTCGGGCATTTCGCCACGAAGGACGAGGCGTACACGCCCGCGCAGGTGGAGGAGCTCGAGGCCGAGCTTCGCGGCGCGGGCGTCGATGTCGAGTTCTTCTGGTACGAGGGCGCCGACCACGCGTTCTTCAACGACACGCGTCCAGAGGTCTTCGACGCCGACGCTTCGCGGCTTGCCTGGGACCGGACCCGAGCCTTCTTCCGGACCCATCTGGCCACCACCGTGGCTCCCGTCTGAGGGTCCCGCCGGGGCCTCCGGCTGAATTCGGCTCCAATTCGGGTCCGATGTGGCTAGAATGCCCGCAACCTGCCTCCGAGCAGTCGCAGAACCACCCCCCACCCCCCGGAGGAGCAAATGGCCACTGGCTATTGCCTCAAATGCAAGGAACAGCGCGAGATCAAGGGCGCTGAGGCGATCACGATGAAGAACGGCAAACCGGCCACCACCGGCACCTGCCCCGTCTGCGGAACCAAGATCTTCAAGATCGGCAAGGCCGCCTAACGATCGCCGGCCCGGTCTCGGGCGCTGCTGCCCCTGGCCAGGCCTCCGAACTGGTGACGGGGTGCAATCGCGCCCCCACACCACTTCCCTGACGCAACCCCCGCGAGGCGCGGCGTGCTGGGTCAGCTGGTTCCGAGCAACTCCTGCTCGAGCAGATCGAGCGGCAGCGATCCGAGGTTGAGCGCGTCCATGTGGAATCGCTTCAGGTCGAACGCCGAGCCCAGCCTGGCCTGGAGCTGCTCGCGGACGTCGAGCCATACCCGTTCGCCCACCTTGTAGCTGATCGCCTGCGCGGGCATCCCGCAGTAGCGGTCGAGCTCGCTGCGCGCGAATCCAGGGCCGGCAAAGCCGCAGTAGCGGCTGACGAAGGGCAGCGCGATCTCCCAGTCCCAGACCTCACCCGGGTGGTACGCCTCGGTCGTCGGGATCGGAAGCTGGAGATGCAGGCCCGTGTCGACGACCACGCGCATCGCGCGAAATGCCTGCGAGGCGAGCATCCCGAGCAGGTAGTCGGGGTTCTCGAGATAGCCGAGTTCCTCCATCAGCCGCTCCGCGTAGAGCGCCCAGCCCTCGCCATGGCCGGAGTAGAAGCCCAGGTGGCGCTGGAAGCTCGTCAGCCGATCCTGGAACGTCATGCAGAGGCCCACCTGGAGGTGGTGCCCTGGAACCCCTTCGTGATAGGCGGTCGTCACCTCGGTCCAGAGCGGGAAGTGGGTCTTCTCCTTTGCGGGGTACCAGGTCCGCCCGGGCCTGCTGAAGTCGGCCGAGGGCGGCGTGTAGTACATCGCCGCCGCCGTCCCCGCCGGCGCCTCGCGGCACTCGATCCGGTGGAGGGGCTCGGGAATGTCGAAGTGCGTGCCGTCGAGCTCGGCGATGGTCCGGTCGGTCAGCTCCTGCAGGTAGGCAAGGAGGTTGTCGATGCCCTTGATGCCGCGGGCGGGGTCGTCGTTGAGCAGCGCCATCGCGGCGTCCAGGCCCGCGCCCGGGGCGATCCGCTCTGCGGTCACGGCCATCTGTGCGTCGATGCGATGCAGCTCCTCGATGCCCCAGGCGTACATCTCCTCGGGGTCACGGTTCGTGCCGAGGAAGCGCCGGACACCGATCGCGTAGAGGTCACGTCCCACGGCATCGGTTTCGCGCAGCCTTCGGCGCGTACTCCTCTCGAAGGAAACGGGCCATCGCGGCGTATGCCTCCGTCGCCGCCGCCACGCCCCGGGTGAGCCTTGCCGCGAGCGCATCGTCCTGAGGCGCCGAGGCGGCCAGGCGCGCGAAGTACGGCGCGCCGGTGCTTTCCATCCCGCCAAGCGTGGCGGCCTGCTCGGCGCAGACCAGCGCCTGGCGGCGTGCCGCGATGCGATCCGCTGCAAGCCCGTGGCGGAGCGACTCTCGTGAATCCTTCGAGTGCCTCGGGCACCTTGGTCATGCGTGTCGCGATGTGCTCCCAGTCCTCCGGGGTGTCTCGGGGGCAGAGGTCGAACGCCATGCGGATGAACGTGATCGGGCAGTCGAAGGCCGAGAGCTGCCGCCACGGCGCGCCCACCTCGTATCCCTCGAGCCCCACCGCCATCCGGTCGGCCATCACCGCAACGGCGATGCGATCGGCGTCGTTCTCGATCGGCGTGTCGGCCAGTGCCCGGCGCGTCCTTCGCTCGAGGTCGACCCCCGCCTCGACGCCGTCAGGGGAGAAGTCGGTCACGTCGGCGTCGTGCCCCGGGATCCCCAGCGCGGTCGCCGAGAACGGGTCGAGCGCGCAGAGCTCGTCGACGTACGAGTCCGCGAGCCGGAAGACCTCGGTCACGCTTCCAACGCCACCACCGCACCAACGCCGGCGATCGATGCAACGCGGTCACCGTCGTCGAGACGCATGATGATCACGCCGCGTGTCTGGCGTCCGGAGATCCGAACCTGCTCGAGCGGGATGCGGATCACCTGCCCGGAGGTCGAGATCACCATCAACTCCTCGGACAGGTCTTCGACGACGCGCATACCGACGATCTCACCGATCTTTGGAATCGCGGTCTGATCGACCGTGTAGACGCCCTGGATGTTGCGGCTCTTGATCGGGTAGTCGCTCATGGGGTCAGCTTGCCGAAGCCGTTCTCCGTGATGACGAGCACGTGGCCTTCGGGATTGACGATGTCGAAGCCCGCCACCTCGTCACCCTTGCGGAGGCGGATCGCGCCGACTCCCATGGTGTCGCGGCCCATCGGACGCACTTCCTTCTCCGTGAAGCGCGAGCCCTTCCCCTGACGGGTGACCACGAGGACTTCGTTGCCGCCCGACGAGCGACGCACCCAGTTGAGCTCGTCGTCGTCCTGCAGGTTGATGGCGATCAACCCGTTGCGGCGCACCGCCGCGTACGCGGCAGCGGGCGTCTTCTTGATCTGTCCGAGCTTGGTCACCATCACGAGGTACTGCTCGTCACTGAAGACTTCCATGTCGATGAGCGCCGTGACCTTCTCGCCCTGGTCGACCTCGATCAGATTGATGATCGGGATGCCCTTCGCCTGGCGCTTGACGTCGGGAATCTCGTGGGTGCGCAGGCGGAACACGCGGCCGCGGTTGGTGAAGAACAGCATGTCGCTGTGCGTGTTCGCAGTCGTCGAGTGCTCGATGTAGTCCTCGTCGGTCGAGCGGCGCGCGCCGACAACCCCCTTGCCGCCGCGATGTTGCGCGCGGTAGATGTCGAGTGACATGCGCTTGATGTAGCCGCGATGCGTCAGCGTCACGAAGACCTGCTCCTGCGGGATGAGGTCTTCCTCGTTCATCTCGAGCTCGTCGTGGCGGATCTCGCTGCGCCGGGGATCGGCGAAACGCCGGCGCAGGTTGGTGACCTCGTCCTTGATGACACCGTCGATAAGTCGCGGGTTGCCGAGGAGATCCTCGAGCTGCGCGATCTTCTTGATGAGCTCCTCGTACTCCTCGCGGAGCTTGCCGCTCTCGAGCCGAGTGCAGGCGTCCAAGGCGAAGGTCGACGATCGCCTTCGACTGGCGCTCGGTGAGGCCGAATCGCTGCTCCAAAGCCGTCTGCGCCGACTTCTCGTCCTGCGCGGCCCGGATCAGCGCGATCGTCTCGTCGAGATTGTCGAGGACGATCGTCAGCCCTTCGAGGATGTGCGCCCGCTCGCGCGCGGTGGTCAGCTCGTGCTGCGTCCGCCGCGTCACCACGGTGCGCCGGTGGCTGATGTAGTGGCCGAGCATCGCCTTGAGGCTCAGCACCTGCGGACGGCCGTCGACGATGGCGAGCATCAACGCGCCGAACGTCATCTGCAGCTGTGTGTGCTTGTAGAGATTGTTGAGGACGGTGTGCGGTCGAGCATTCGCCTTCAGCTCGATGACGATGCGCACCTTCTCCTCGCGACCCGACTCGTCGTGCAGGTCGGCGATGCCGTCGATCTTGCGATCGTTGACGAGCTCGGCGATGGTCTGCATCAGGCGCGACTTGTTCACCTGGTAGGGGAGCTCGCGGACGATGATCTGCTCGCGACCAGACTTCAACTCTTCGAAGTCGACCTGCGCGCGCATCACGATGCGGCCGCGACCGGTGCCGTACACGTTGGCGATGTCGCGCGTGTAGATGATCCCGCCGGTCGGGAAGTCCGGCCCTTTCACGATCCGGATGAGATCCTCGGTGGTGGTCTCCGGATCGTCGATCAGGCGCACCACGGCGTCGCAGATCTCACCGAGATTGTGCGGCGGGATGTTGGTGGCCATCCCGACTGCGATCCCGCTCGCCCCGTTGACGAGGAGGTTGGGAAGCAGCGACGGCATCACCGACGGCTCGCGCACACCTGGGACGTTCGCGAAGTTCGGGCCGAAGTCGACAGTATCCTTCTCGATATCGTCGACGAGGCTCATCGCCACCGCCGTCATCCGCGCTTCGGTGTACCGGTATGCGGCCGGCGGATCACCGTCGACCGATCCGAAGTTCCCCTGCCCGTCGATGAGCGGATACCGCATCACCCAGGGCTGGGCAAGGCGGACGAGCGTGTCGTACACCGCCGTGTCACCGTGCGGGTGGTACTTGCCGAGAACCTCACCAACGACCGCGGCGCACTTCTGGTAGCGAGCCCCGGCGGTCATGCCGGTGTCGAGCATCGCCCAGAGGATGCGGCGCTGCGCCGGCTTGAGCCCGTCGCGAATGTCCGGCAGCGCGCGGCTGATGATCACGCTCATCGCGTAGTCCATGTAGGACGCGCGCATCTCGGCCTCGAGTTCGATGGGATGGATCTGGCCGGGCTCGAACACCGCCATTACGCAGACACCTCCGCCGGGCTTCTGACCGCGCCCGCGATAACGTTGCTGACGCCCTGCTCGGCCGCGCGTGCGGCCACCCGGATCGCATTCATGGTCGCCTCGGCGTCTGAGCGCCCGTGGGCGATCACCACCTCACCGGCGACACCGAGCAGCAGTGCGCCGCCGGTCTTCCTGTAGTCGATCCGATCCCGCAACGGGCGAAGCTTCGGCCGCAGCAGCGCGCCGCCCACCTTGCCGCCGATCGATTTGCGCGCCTCGCGGGCGATGCTCGCGAAGAGGAACTCGCCGATCCCCTCGGCAACCTTGAGCACGACGTTGCCCGTGAAGCCGTCGGTGACCACCACGTCGCATCCGCCGCGGAAGACATCCTTGCCCTCGACATTGCCGACGAACTGAATCGGCAGGGCCGCGATCAGCGGATGAGCCGCCTGGACGAGCTCCGAACCCTTCTCCGACTCCTCGCCGTTGCTCAGCAGTCCCACGCGTGGGTGGTCGATTCCGAGCATCGTCCGGGCGTAGACGTCGCCCATGATCGCGAACTGCGCGAGCCACTCCGGCTTACAGTCGGTGTTGGCACCAACATCGAGGATGAAGGTCTGACCGGCGTCGCTCGGGAACGAGGCCCCGATTGCCGGCCGGGCAATACCCGCAATGCGTTTGATGGTGAAGAGCGCGGCCGCGAGCATCGCTCCGCTGTTGCCGGCGCTGACCACCGCGCCCGCCTGGCCGCCGGCGACGAGCGCACAGCTGCTCACCAGCGACGAGTCGCGCTTGGCCCGCACCGCGTTGGCCGGATGCTCGTGCATCTCGATGACCTCGCGGGCGTCGACGACGGTGATGCCATCCGGGACGGTTGGTGTTGCAGCGCGCAGCTCCGCATCGACGACCTCGCGCCGGCCCACCAGGGTCACCGCGATGCCGAGCTCCTTGCAGGCGCGCAGCGCACCGCGAACGATTTCAGTTGGGGCGTGGTCGCCGCCCATCGCGTCGACCGCGATCGGGAGCGGCATCAGACGTCGAGGTTGCGCACGCTCGTGGCGTGGGTCTGGATGAAACGCTTGCGTGGCTCGACGTCCGATCCCATGAGGCGATCGAAGATGTCATCGGCCTTGAGCGCGTCGGCGACACCGACCTGGAGGAGCACCCGGCGGTCGGGGTCCATGGTGGTCGCCCACAATTCCTCGGACATCATCTCGCCGAGTCCCTTGTAGCGCGAGATCTCCGTGTCGCGGCCCATCGACTTGGCCTTGTCGTCGCGCTGGTCGTCGCTGAATGCGTACTCGGTCTGCTTGTTCCGTCCCTTGCCCTTTTCGAGCTTGTACAGCGGCGGCTGCGCGAGGTAGAGGAAGCCGCCGTCGACGAGCGGCCGCAGATGGCGCCAGAAGAACGTGAGCAGGAGGGTCCGGATGTGCGAACCGTCGACATCGGCGTCCGCCATGAGCACGATGCGGTGATAGCGGAGCTTGTCCACGCTGAACGTCTCGCCGAAGCCACCGCCGAGCGCCATGATCAAGTCCTTGATCTGCTCGTTGCCGAGGATCTTGTCGGCACGGGCCTTCTCGACGTTGAGGATCTTGCCGCGCAGCGGGAGGATCGCCTGATTCCGGCGTTCGCGCGCCTCCTTGGCGGTACCGCCTGCGGACAGTCCTTCGACGATGAAGATCTCGCAGTGCGCAGGGTCGCGCTCACTGCAGTCGACGAGCTTTCCCGGGAGCGTCGCGGACTCGAGCAGTGACTTGCGCTGCACCAGGTCGCGCGCCTTTGCGGCTGCCTGGCGCGCGCGGGCGGCGGTGAGGGATTGATCGATGATCTTGCGCCCGTCGGAAGGATTCTCTTCCAGGTACTGCATGAGCGCCTCACTCAGCACCGTCGAGACCTGGCCTGCCACCTCGCTGTTGCCGAGCTTGGTCTTGGTCTGGCCCTCGAACTGCGGCTCGCGTAACTTGACGCTGATGACAGCGGTCAGACCATCGCGAACGTCGTCACCGCTCAGGTTGGGATCCTGTTCCTTGAGGATGCTCGCCTTGCGCGCGTACTTGTTGAGCGTGGCGGTGAGCGCACTGCGGAAGCCGGTGACGTGAGCCCCACCTTCCTCGGTGTGGACGTTGTTCGCAAACGCGAGAACGTGCTCGGTGAACACCGTGTTCTGGTACTGCAGCGCGAGCTCGACGACGTTGCCGTCGATCTCCCGCTCCACGTACATCGGCTTCTGATTGATGACGTTGCGGTTTGCGTTGAGGTAGCGGACGAATGACTGGATCCCGCCCTCGAAATGGAACGTGTACGACTGGTCATCGCGCTCGTCCGCCAGCTGGATCGTGATGCCCTTGTTGAGAAACGCGTAGCTGCGGAGCGAGTTGCAGACGGTATCCCATGAGAAGTCGATCTCCGGGAAGATCTCCGGGTCCGGCCAGAAACGGACGAACGTCCCGCGCTTGTCCGTCTTGCCGACCACGGCAACAGGGCCGTCCGGGACACCCCGCGTGTAGTCCTGGCGGTGGACTTCGCCATCGAGGTAGACCTCGACCGCGAGGCGCTCGCTGAGCGCGTTGACGACGGAGAGGCCGACACCGTGCAATCCGCCCGAGACCTTGTAGCCGCCACCGCCGAACTTTCCGCCGGCATGCAGCGTGGTCAGCACCACCTCGAGCGCGGATTTGTGCGCTGTGGGGTGCATGCCCACCGGGATGCCGCGCCCGTTGTCGAGCACTGACACGGATTTGTCCGCGTGCAGGACGACGCGAATGGTGTCGCACCAGCCCGCGAGGGCCTCGTCGATGCTGTTGTCGACAAGTTCGACAACGAGATGGTGCAGACCACGGAGATCCGTGGATCCGATGTACATCCCCGGGCGCCGTCGGACAGGTTCGAGTCCTTCGAGGATCTGGATCTGGTCGGCGGAATACGTATCCTTGCCAACCCGGCTCGTGTTCAGAGGGGCCGGCGCCGGGTTGCCGTTTCCGGCGCTTGTTTCCGGCTGTGTTTCGTCCTCATCGGGGGGTTCGAGGCGTGCGATGTCGGTTATGTGTGCTGCTCCGGTTGTGACGTGAGTGCGGGAGTGGGGGCCAATGCTGAAACCGCTCGATTGCTCCGGCGGGGACCGCTCAAATCGGCCGTTCCAAGTACCCCTATTCTACCAGTCTGGCGCCGGACTTCGCTCGTTTTGAGCGGTGCGCTGCACTAGCATCAGGAATGTGCAGGAGACTGTCCGTTCCGCAATCCGCCTGGTCCGTGGAAAGGGTCGATAAACATGCCTTCGACCACCCTTGAAGAGTACCGCCGAAAGCGTGACTTCAAACAGACCCCGGAGCCCAGTGGCGACCCTGCGACAGCGTGCGGACGGAGAGGTCTCTGCCTGGGAGCAACTGCCCCACGGTTCACGCTTCTGTGTTCAGAAACATCGGGCCACACGCATGCATTTCGACTTCAGGCTCGAGCACGACGGCGTCCTGCTCTCGTGGGCGGTGCCGCGGGGTCCGAGCCTCGATCCCGCGAAGAAGCGCCTCGCCGTCCAGACCGAGGATCACCCCATCGATTACGGCGAGTTCGAGGGCGTGATCCCATCGGGATACGGCGCGGGCACCGTGATGCTCTGGGACATCGGCACGTTCGAATGGGTGAAGGAGTCCGCAGCCGACTTCGATCGATCCCGGCTGAAGGGCGACATCAAGTTCCGCCTCAAGGGCACCAAGCTCTCGGGCGAGTTCGCCCTCGTCCACATCGGCGAACGCGGGCGGCAATACGGGGGCAGCAGCGACGGCGACAAGAACTGGCTGATGCTCAAGAAACGCGATGCCTCGGTCGTCGAGGGGTTCGAGGCGATCGACCTCGATGTTTCCGTCAAGACCGGCAGAAGCCTGGCGGAGATCGCCAGCGAAGGCGGCGGCGACCCGCGCGAGATGCGTCGCGTCGCGCGAGCACGAGGTGCCCCGGCCCGCCACCGAACCGGTCGGTCGCCGGCCCGGGTCCTGCCCATGGCGCCGCCTCCGATGCTCGCAACGTCCGTCGATCGCCCGTTCTCCCGTGACGGCTGGCTGTTCGAGCTGAAATACGACGGCATACGCGCCATGGTCAGCGTCGCCGGCGACCAGGTACGGATCAGCGGTCGCCGTGGTAATGACGAAACGGGTCACTACCCGGAGGCCGCAGGCGATCCGGGCGGGCATCCATGCCCGCCAGGCGATCGTCGACGGAGAGCTCGTGGTCCTCGACGCCGGAGGCAAGCCGTCGTTCGAGCGCATGCAGCAGCGCATGAACGTCACGCGCGACGTCGACGTGCGGCGAGTCGCGGTCGAGCATCCCGTGACGTTCATCGCGTTCGACCTGCTCGAGCTCGATGGCCGCGACCTGCTCAGCACCGAGCTGCGCATTCGCAAGAAGACGCTGCGCGAGACCATCGTCGACTCGCCGAACATCCTCTTCGCCGAGCATGTCGAACGTGACGGCAAATCGCTGTTCGATGTTGCGCGCGAGTCGGGCATCGAAGGCATCGTGGGAAAGCGCGCCGACTCGCTCTATCGCCCGGGAATCCGCAGTCCCGAGTGGGTGAAGATCAAGTCCTGGCTCGGACAATCCTGTGTCATCGCGGGCTACACGGCGGGCCGTGGTCGGCGCACGAACCAGCTCGGCGCGCTCATCCTCGCCGTCCTCGACGGCAGCCGCCTCGTCCACTGCGGACAGGTCGGCACCGGCTTCGACGAGAAAACGTTGCGCGACCTGAGAAAACGTCTCAAACCACTGGAAGTACCAAGACCTGCCAGCTCGACGTCACCCCCAAAACCTCCGAACCCGCCACGTGGGTCAAGCCCGAGCTCGTCTGCGAAGTCCGATTCGCAGGCTGGACCCGAGACGGCATCCTCCGCCACCCCGCATACCGAACCCTCCGCCTGGACCAAACCGTCGCCGACTGCACCCGCGAAACCGAATCGGCTCCGCTCATCGTTGATGCAACACCCAGCGAAACGCTAGGCAAGAAGGAACCAAGTCGGCAAAAACAACAGAGCCCACAAGACCCGACACGAAACAGTCCAAAACTCCCAGGCCCAAAAGCGACGAGGATGCGAAAGGCCGTAGCCCACGGCGCGACCGCGACGAGCGTCTGTCGCCCGCCAAGGCGACTAGCCCTCCGGGTGGTGCAGCGGGGAGAAGCGTCACCACGGGGGACGAGGGGACCCCGCGGCGACAGGACCCGGACGAGAGCTGCGGCGCTGGAGCACCCTGAGAACGCTCCACGGCAACGCAAGATGGGAGATAGCCGGCCGCAGACTCCCGCTCACCAATCTGGACAAAGTGCTTTGGCCCGCGGACGGCATCACCAAGCGCGACATGATCGAGTACTACGTCCGGATGGCGCCGTACATGCTGCCGTACCTTCGGGACCGTCCTCTTTCGATGCAGGTTTTTCCCGACGGCATCGACGGAAAGTCGTTCTGGCGCAAGGACAAACCGACGCATGCGCCAGCCTGGATCGAGTCGTGGACGTATCACGGAGAGAAGACCAAGACGTACATCGTGGTCAACGAGGTCGCGACGCTCGCATGGGTTGCGAATGCGGGAGTCATCGATCTGCACCCGTGGCACTCGCGCATCGATGCGCCCGACGATCCGGACTGGGCGGTGTTCGACCTCGATCCGTTCGAACCTGCGACGTTTCAGGATGTCGTCGACATCGCGCGCCTCGTCAAGGCTGCTCTTGATCATTACGGCATGCACGGTGTCGCCAAGACGAGCGGTCAGACGGGCCTGCAGATCTACGTCCCGGTACGTCGCGGCCCGGACTATTCGGCGGTGCGCCACTGGGTCGAGGAGGTGGGCAGAGCCATCGACCAGGCAGCGCCCGGACGCGTCAGCTGGGAGTGGGCGGTCGCGAAGCGCACGGGTCGCATCCGCATCGACTACACGCAGAACATCATCAACAAGACGCTTGCGGCTCCGTACTCGCTGCGTCCCGCGCCTGGCGCGCCGGTCTCGACGCCGATAGCGTGGGAGGAGCTCGAGGATCCGGACCTCCGACCCGATCGTTGGAACATCGCAACGATTGCGGAGCGGGTTGGCATCGGTGGGCGATCTTTTCGCGCCGGCACTGCAGGCGGACCAGGACATCCCAACCGGCACCTGATGCGCGTGGAACGCAGATTGCGGGTACCCTGCGTCGCGATGCGCCCAATTCTCGTCTCGACCGTGCTCGTCGCGGCAGTCAGCATGCTCGCCGCATGCGGCTCGCTCCACGCCGGCGTCGAGCGGTGGGCCGATTTCGCTCGTCACCGCCGACGGCCACGCCGGTCCCGACACCCACCGCAACTCCCGAGCCGACGCCAACTCCAACCGCGACTCCGCCCATCCCCTGCATGCCCGGGCAGTTCGACATCGCCATCCTGAACACCCAGGGCGCCGCCGGCACGATCTACGCCACCTTCGAGATCCGCAACTCGACGACGAGCGACTGCACGGAGAACGGGTACGCGAAGTTGCAGATGCTCGGATCGGGAGGCGCCCTGCTCAACACCAGCTGGACCAACGACAACTCGATGGCGTCTCCCGGGCCCGGTCAACCTCCCTCCGGGCACCGAGCCACTCGGAGCGGCCGGCGCGTCGGGGCATGGCTATTTCCTCGTCTCGTGGACCGACGCGACCTGCTCCCAGGCGCAGGCCGAGATGCCGAAGTTCTGGCAGGTCACCCTGCCGACATCCGGGTTCCGGACCGATGTCACCGACATCGACACGAGCATGGTCTGCGGGGGCGCGATCAAGGTCGGCCCGATCAAGCCGGCCCCCTACACCTGATCGACGCGAAGATTCCCGCTTCCCAATAGAATTCGGCCATGGCAGTGCTGCTGCTCAACGCCTCGATGCAGCCGCTCAACGTGATCAGTCACCGGCGGCTGGTGGTACTCCTGACCAAGGAGCGGGTGGCGTTCGTCGATGCGGCCGCCGAGCGTGTCGCTGCCGAGGCGCTCGCCGGACGCCGGCTCCCGGAGGGTGTCGTCATCGTCCGGCTGCTCCGCACCATCCACGTGCCGCGCCGGCTGCTCCGACCCAACCGCCGCAACCTGCTGCTCCGCGACGACCACACGTGCCAGTACTGCGGTCGCCTCGGTACTGCTGCCGACCTCACCGTCGACCACGTCATCCCCGTGTCCCGAGGCGGCGCGCCGGATCGATGGGAGAACGTGGTGATCGCGTGCCGGAAAGTGCAACTGGCGTAAGGCGAATCACCGCCCCGAGGAGGTCGGGCTCATCCTCCGGCGCAAGCCGGTCCCGCTCACGCAGGAGTATGCGCACATCATCTTTCTGCGCTACCCGGAGTTGAAGGAAGCGTACGACCGCCTCCTCGCCGCAGCCTAGCGCTAGCGGTACGAGCGGGCCTGAAGCTCGAAGAGCTCCGCGTAGAGACCGCCCTGACGAACCAGCGTCTCGTGTGACCCCGCTTCGACGATCTTCCCGCCGTGGAGGACGAGGATGAGATCCGCCATGCGGACGGTGGAGAAGCGGTGCGACACCAGGAGCGTGATCGCACCCGCAGCCTTGCCGGCGCTCTTCGAAGCCTGGACGTAGCGCTCGAACAGCGCCGCCTCGGTGAGCGCGTCGAGGCTCGCCGTGGGCTCGTCGAGCACCAGCAGCAGTGGGACCTCGCGCATCATCCCGCGACCGAGCGCGAGACGCTGCCACTGGCCTGACGAGAGATCCACGCCGCCCTCGAATGAACGCCCGACTCGCGTGGCGAGCCGATCGGGAAGCGCGTCGACGACACTCGTCGAGTCGGAACGCACCAGGGCCAACTCCACCGCACGCACGTCATCGATGCGCGGCAGGTCTCCCACGCCGACCGTCTCCATGGCGACCAGCTCCATTCGCACGAAGTCCTGGAACGCCGCCGACGTCCGGCGCACGCCACGCTTCGACATCCAT
Organism: Candidatus Dormiibacterota bacterium; assembly: GCA_963791435.1. GTDB lineage: Bacteria > Chloroflexota > Dormibacteria > Aeolococcales > Aeolococcaceae > Palsa-851. Next base: position 1,017,765 of record CAWBSL010000001.1, on the reverse strand, counting down.
CTCCTCCAAGCGGCGCGCCATCGACCAGCACCCTTCCCGACGTCGGCCGGTACATCGCCGTCAGCAGCTTGATGATCGTCGTCTTGCCCGCGCCGTTCTCGCCGACCAGCGCAACCGACGCGCCCGCCGGAAGTTCGAGGCTGACGTCGTCGAGCACCGTTGCCACAGACCCCGGGTAGTGAAAGCTCACGTGCTCGAGCGTGATGCCGCGGTCGAGCCTTATGGGAACCGCGCGCACAACCTGCCCCCGAGGCTGCGCCGCGGCGTGATCCTCGAGCCAGATCATTCGATGCGCGGCCCTGCCCATCGTGAGGAGCTGCGCGATCGCGTTTGCTGCCTGCCCCACCTGCGTCTGCGCTCGCTGCACCAGCGTCACGGCGAGGACGACCTCGCCAGCACTCGCGTGCCCCTGGGTCGCTCGGATGGTGACAACAGCGACACCAACGACGAAGCCGAGGGCGAAGACGACCCAGCCGGCGCCGCAGAGCACGGCGCCGAGCACCGCGGATCGTGTTGTCTGCCGCGAGATGTGCTCGCCGAGGGCCGCGTGACGGGCGCATAACGTCTCGCCGAGTCCGAAGACGCGCAGCTCTTTCGCCGGACCCGCGTCGGCTGCGAGGCCGAACAGCTCATCAGCGAGCCGCCGTTCCTCGACCAGCTCCTCGTCCGTGCGTTGACGCACCTTGACCGACGCTCGCTGACCGAGGAATGGAGCCACTGCAAAGAGCGGCAGTGCGGCGAGTGGGGGATAGATCGTGGCGAGGATGACGATCACGCCGACGGTGCGCACCAGCACCTGGAGGACGAGCAGACCCTGTCGCGGTCCGTTGGCGAGCAGGAGCCGGTCCTGGTCGAGAAGCTCGAGTTCGAGCAGATAGTCCGGTCGCTCGAAATGCTCGATGCCGGTCACACCGTTGACCAGGCGCGCGATACGCGTGGTGAGGTACATGGCGACGCGGTCGGACAGCGGAACGCCTGCCGTGCCGGCGAGCATCGCGAGTGCCCAGCTCACGGTGTACAGCAGTGCGACCGCTGCGACCCCGATGACCAGCTCTTCGGGCCGGTGCTCCAGGAATGCGTCGACGATGATCGCGTAGCCGACCGGGTACAGAATCGAGCACACGCCTTGCGCGACAAGCAGGAGCGCGAGGTACGTGGTCCACCCCGGTGCGGCTCGCCAGCCCGAGCCGAACACGATCCCCGCCACGCGGCGGCGGCTCGCACCGCCGGAGCCGCTCACTCCTCGCCCTCAGACGGAACGTCGTCGGTGAATCGCGAAGCCTGGACACGGAACATCTCCGCATAGCGCCCGTCCGCAGCCAGCAGACTCGCGTGGTCTCCCTCCTCGATGAGCTGCCCTCCGTCGAGCACGCAAATGCGATCGGCGCGCCGGACAGTCGAGAACCGATGCGAGATGACGATCGTGGTCAGGCCACGCGTGATCTCCAGGAAGCGGTCGAAGAAGTCGGCTTCGCCACGCACGTCGAGCCATGCCGTCGGTTCGTCCAGCACGAGGACGCGCGCACCGTGCGCGACGGCGAAGAGCGCCCGAGCAAGTGCCACGCGCTGCCACTGTCCGCCGGAGAGATCGACCCCGTTCGTGTACCGGCTCGATAGGATCGTGTCCCATCCGTGGGGGAGCGACTCGATGAGCTCGAGGGCGCCGGCCTGACGCGCGGCGGTGTTCATGCCGTCGATGTCGGACATGTGCTCCACCGCACCGAAACCGATATTGGCCTGCACCGAAAGCGGATAGCGGACGAAGTCCTGGAAGACAACTGCGACGCGGCGCTGCCACTCCGTTGCGCGGAACTCGGCGAGCGGGACACCGTCGACGGTCATCGCGCCGCCGGTCGGGTCGTGGAGGCGGGCGAGCAATTTGACCAGGGTTGTCTTGCCTGCGCCGTTGACTCCAACGACCGCCGTCGACATGCCCGCGGGGATCGTCAAGCTCAGCCGGTCGAAGACCGGCCGCGCGGCGTCCGGGTAGCGAAAGTCGACGCCTGTGAAGCGGATCTCGTGTGCCGGATGATCGCCGACCGGCATGCCCTGTTGGGTGGCGAGGTCGGCTTCGGGAGAACTGCCAAGCTCCGCCTCAAGCTCGTCGACGTGCGGCAGCGCCTGGAGCATCCATGCCAGCCCCACGTCGTCCCACGAGATGTCGCCCACGGTGTTGGTGGCGATCAGCAGTGGCAGGAGCGCGCAGAGCGTTCCGAGCGCGATCTGATGTTCGTACGCCTGCACGCCGAGGAAGCCCGTGGCGGCGGCGTACGTCACGAGCACGATGAGGCTGAGCCCGAGGACTCGCGAGTTGAGCCGTCGCAGCGCCTTCCATGACGCCGTCATGCCGAGGGTCCACTGCGCGCGATACCGATCGATGAGCCAGTTGCCGAGGCCGAAGATGCGGGTCTCCTTCGCGGCCGCCGGTCGCGAGGCAAGCTGTTCGAGATAGAAGGCCCGGCGCATCACCTCAGCGTTCTCGTTGAAGGTCTTGGCCTGGTCCGTGATGATCCCGCCCTGCGGGCGGCGGATCGCGAGCCAGATGACGAGCATGCCTGCGCCGAGCCACCAGCGATAACTGCCCACCGCGATGCACGCGAGGAGGCCGCCGATCCGGTTGCTTGCGACCATCGCCAGGGTCATCACGGCGTCCGCGGGGAAGTAGTTGATCAACTGCCCGCGAGCGAGGGCAAGTCGATCGAGCATCTGGGGTTGCTCGAGGTGCGCGATGCCGGCAGGCTTCGAGACGGCGGACATCAACCTGCCCTGCATCGAGTAGATGAGTCGCCACTTCAGGGACGTGCTCAGGGCGGTCTGAATCGGACCCAGCAGCACGGCCACGGCGTACGCGGCCCCGGCGACCGCCAGTGCGATCAGGAGCGCGTGACCTGATGCTGAGGAGAGCCCGTCACGTGTGGCGCCGGGCACCTGCCCGATCATGAATCCGACAGAGACGAGGACGAGGTTGGGCACGATCGCCGACGCGGCGACGAAGAGCACGACGGCCGCCGTCCAGCCCCTGCCCGATGCGAGCAGCAGGCGCACGACGACCATTCGGTCCGATCGCGAGAGCCACCTTCTGACCACCACTTCAAGCCTACAGACGAGACCCCGGAAGCACTCATTTCAAGGGCCCGAATCTGCCTCGATACCTCATACCGCGCCGACGATTCGGGCTCGGTCGAACGTGTGTCCGATCGAGTGCACGGGCCCTATACTCGATCCCACCGTGCCTCGATCCATGTGGCGGGGCGCCATCAGCTTCGGCATGGTGGCGATTCCCGTACGGCTGTACCTGGCGACCGAGTCGAAGAGCGTTTCGTTCCGGTTGCTCTGTCCGAACGATCACACCCCCGTGCGCAACAAGCGCTGGTGCCCGGAGGAGGATCGGGAGATCGGCTGGAGCGAGGCCGAACGCGGCTACGAGGTGGGCAAGGACGAGTACGTGATCGTCACGGACGCGGACCTCGACAACCTGCCGTTGACCACGACGCACACCATCGACATCGTCGAGTTCTGCCCGGACTCGGAGATCGAGGCCGGCGTGTATCTCAAGAGCGCGTATTACCTGGAACCGGAGGCTGTCGGCGTCAAGCCGTACGCCCTGCTGCGCCAGGCGCTCGAGAAGACCGGCACGGTCGCCATCGGCAAGATCGCGCTCCGCGATCGCGAGCATCTGTGCCGTCTCGCGCTGCATGAGGAAGGTCTGCTGCTCAACACGCTGCACTGGCCCGACGAGATCCGCTCGGCGGGCGAATTGGCGATTCCCACCGAAAGCCCCAACGTGCCGAAGAAGGAGCTCGACATGGCTGTGATGCTCGTCGAGAACATGAGCGCCCACTTCGACCCTGCGCGCTACCACGACGACTACCGCGAGGCTGTGATCCAGGTCGTCGAGTCGAAGCTGACCAACCACCCGATCGAGCGACCCGAGGTGCAGGAGACCGGCAAGGTCACCGATCTCATGGCCGCCTTGAAGGCATCGGTCGAAGCAGCCAAGTCGCGCCGCGCCGAGGCAACGGATGCCGATGAGGCATCCGCCGACGAAGCCGAATCGATGGAACCTGCGCGCCGGCGCCGGGCATCCTGAGACTTCGGCGAGTGACGCGTGGCTGGTAGGGCAGGGCTGTCTCGTGCCGCGTGTGCGGCGTTCGGCGATCCCTTGCCGTTTCGCACACCCACCCCGCCGCAGCTCCCCGGGTACATCCCGATCGAGGCGTCGGTCCCCTGCGAGGAGCCGTTCGATGATCGCGAGTGGCTGTTCAGCGTCGACTGGGACGGGGCGCGCGCGCTGCTCTTCCTCGATCCCGGCGGTGCCGTTCGCATCCAGGGCGAGCTTCCCGGCGACCTCGCGCTCCGGTTTCCGGATGTCTCGGCCGCCGCGTCGGTCCGCGGTGGCCGGGGAGCTGTGCTCGACGGAGTCATCGCCGTGCTGGACCGTGAGGGCCGGCCGGACCTCGCGGGATTCGGCCGCCGCCTCCTCGCCGGCGCCTCGGCCGCGGCTGAGCTCCCCGCCGTCTATCTGTGCTCGGACGTGCTCCACCTCGACGGCAAATCGGTCATGGGCTGGCCGCTGGACCGGCGCCTCGACGCGCTGAGCGAGCTGACCGGAGCGACGGACTCCCTCCAGGCGCCCGACCACGTCCGCGGACGCGGCGAGGCTCTCGCCTCGGCTGCGGCAGGACGCGGGCTCGCGGCATTGCTCGCCCGGCGTGCGAACGCCCCGTACCGCGCAGGGGTCGCCTCGCCCGACCGCCTGCGCATCGCCCTCGCGAATCAGACGACCTGCGTTGTTGCAGGCGTCGTCTCGCTTCGCCGCGGCAGCACGCGGCTCATCCTCGCCGAACATGTCGCCGGCCATCTGACATTCGCCGGACAGGTGGATGGGCCGCGCGACCGGCTCGTCGCTGCCTGGCTCGAGCAGCGCGCGGCGGACCTCTCAGTCGAGCACCACCCCGCTCGACGGCGTCCAGCCGGTGAGCGCGTCTTGGATCCGTCCCGTGCTCACCGCCACCGTGCGCCACCACGGCAGGAGTGAGCGTGGCGTCCTCGTCCGCCCGGTTCTGCTCGCGGTCCGGGACGACGTCGATCCCCGCTGGTGCGTGCAACGGCCCGCGGTAGCAGGCCCCGTCGAAGTCCGGGCGGGGACGCGGTTCTCGCCGACACTGCTCATGCCGCTGCCGCTCGGTGACGGCGCGGTCCTGCCCCGAGCGAGCCGATGACCGCATCGGTGCTCATGTGCCGGCCCGACCACTTCGGCATCGAGTACGAGATCAACCCCTGGATGCACGTCGCCGTCAAGGTGGATCACGCGCTGGCCGCCTCGCAGTGGGAAGCGCTGTATCGCGCGTACATCGACCTCGGGGTCGAGGTCGAGCTCGCGGCGCCGGTTGCGGGTCTTCCCGACATGGTCTTCACCGCCAACGCGGCGGTGCTCTGGGACGACCGGGCCGTGCTGAGCAACTTCCACCACGCCGAGCGGCAGGGCGAGGAAGCGCACTGGCGCCAGGAACTCGAGCGGCTGAACTTCGACGTCCACGAGCTGCCCCGCTCGCTCTCGTTCGAGGGCGCCGGCGATGCCCTGTTCGTGGGCGATCGATTGTTCTGCGGCTACGGGTTTCGCACCGACCGCGACGCCCACCGTCCGGTGGCGCGAATCCTCGAAGTGGACGTCGTCTCCCTGGAGCTCGTCGATCCGCGCTTCTATCACCTCGATACGTGCTTCTGTCCCCTCGACGCGACCAACGTCCTCGCGGCGACGGAGGCGTTCGCGCCGGCGTCCATGCGGGTGATTCGCGAGCTTGTGCCGAACCTGATCGAGGTCCCGGTCGAGGTGGCCGCGGGCTTCGCGTGCAATGCGATGCCGCTCGGCCGCCACGTTCTTGCGTCGCTGACCATCTCGCAGATGGAGGCGCCGCTCCGGGCAGCCGGGTACACCGCCGTCCCGCTTCCCATGGGGGAGTTTCTCAAGGCCGGCGGCGGGGTTCGCTGCCTCTCGTTGCCGCTCGGCAACGGCGAACGCGCGGCTTCGGGGAATGGAGCAGAACGCTCAGGGTAGATCCAACATCCTCTGAGCGTTTTCCCAGACTTCCGCGCGAAGATGGTCCGGTGACCACCGTCAGCGCAGGCGAGCCCAACCGAGTTCTGGTCGTCGACGACGAGCGTGCGATCACGGATCTCGTCGCCATGGCCCTGAAGTACGAGGGCTTCTCCGTCCAGACCGCGGGGACGGCGAAGCAGGCGCGCCACGCCGTGATGGACTTCCGCCCCGACCTCATGATCCTCGACGTCGGCCTCCCCGACGAAGACGGTTTCACGCTGGTGCAGCGGCTGATCACCGACGGCATCAAGGTCCCCGTCATCTTCCTCACCGCCCGCGATGCAACCGAGGAGAAGGTGCACGGGCTGACCATCGGCGGCGACGACTACGTCACCAAGCCCTTCAGCATCGAGGAACTGGTGGCGCGCATCCGCATCGTCATTCGGCGGCACAATCCCAATGGCGCTGCGGCAAGCGGGAAGCTCGTGCTTCACGACCTCGAGCTCGATGACGAGACGCACGAGGTGTTCCGCGGCGGGGAGCCAGTCGATCTGACACGCACCGAGTTTCGCCTGCTCCGCTATCTGATGATGAACAGCGGCCGCGTGCTCTCCCGCACCCAGATTCTTGACCATGTCTGGGACTACGACTTCGGCGGCGACGCCAGCGTCCTCGAGACGTACATCAGCTACCTGCGACGCAAGGTCGACCAGGTCGGAACCGTCGTTGATCCACACAGTCCGAGGGGTTGGTTACGTGATGCGCGTTCCCCGTGCCAGCGCGGCGCAGGCGTGAGCGCGCTGACCATGTGCTCAGGACCGTAGATGTCGCTCCGACTCCGACTCCTTCTCACGCTCGCGCCCCTGTTCATCATCGGCCTCGCCGCAGCGGATTCCGGGACGTACGCGGCACTGCAGACTCCCTCCTCCAGGGCGTCGACCAGCAGCTCGCTGCCATGCAACCCGGTGTCCTCGACGCTGCTCCAGAATCCCAACGAAGGCCCGAATCCGCGGGGCGGTCCCGGCCAGCAGGATTCCTTCCCTGCCGGGACTTACGGGGAGATCATCTCTGCTGACCGGCCATACGCTTGGCTACAACCTGTACTACGGCGGCTACGTCAACACGTCGTCGTCACACCCGGTGTTCCCAGCGGGAATCTACGGCGACTCCGGCAGCTTGACAGTGTCGGGCGTCGGCACATACCAGTCGTATCGCGTCGCCGTCACACCGCTCGAGGGGCCCAACCAGCAGTCGGCAAAACTGGTCGTCGCCGTGCCGCTCGACGGTGTCGACGGCGTGGACGGGACACTCAGCACGCTGCTCCTGTTCGAGATTGCAATCAGCAGCGGTATCACGATCATCGTGCTGGTCGCACGTGGCTCGCTCGTGCGACGAGGCATGCGTCCGCTCGAGCGCATGGGTGCCACAGCACGATCAATCGCCGCGAGCGGACTCGGCAACTCGCGTATCGCCTTCAACAGAGAAGACCGAGGTCGGTCGGCTCGGACTTGCGCTCAACGAGATGCTCGGACAGATCGAGCGCGCATTCGCGCAACGCGATGTCACCGAGCAGAAGTTGCGCCATTTCGTCTCGGATGCATCGCACGAGTTGCGCACCCCGCTCACGTCCATGCGCGGGTATGCGGAGCTGTTGCAGCGGAACCCCGATATGACACGCGACGACGTGCTCCTCGCCGTGCGACGAATCGAAGACGAGACCCGGCGCATGGGCGTGCTCGTCGACGACCTGCTCCTGCTCGCACGTCTCGACCAGGGACGTCCGCTCGACAGTGCGCCGGTCAACCTCACCGCGATGGTCAATGACGCGGTGAGCGACGCTCGCGCGGCTGACCCAGGACGTTCCGTCGTCGCCCAGATCGCTGCACCGATGAGCGTGACAGGTGACGACCTTCGTCTGCGCCAGGCTGTGGCGAACCTCGTCCGGAACGCACTCGTCCACACCCCGGCCGGCAGCCCGTCGAGGTTGCGCTGCGCGTGGACGATGGATATGCGGACATCGACGTCATCGACCATGGTCCAGGCGTCCCGGAAGCGCAGCGCCAGCGGATCTTCGAGCGATTTCATCGCGCAGATCCGACTCGCAGCCGTGATCAGGGCGGCAGTGGACTCGGGCTCAGCATCGCGACCGCCGTCGTCGCGGCGCACGGCGGCAGGATCAGTGTCACCGACACGCCGGGCGGCGGCGCCACCTTCCGGATCGCGCTCCCGATCTCCTCCAAGCGTTGTGACCAATGTCTGATCAGCTGCTCTGGTACACCACGCGCGGCGCAGGCGCCGTGAGCCTCGTGCTGCTCAGCGCGGTGGTCGTGCTCGGACTCCTCGCGCGCGTTCGTTTCGAGACGCGCGGGTGGCCGCGATTCCTCAGCGCGGCGGTGCACGGCGACCTCGCGCTGATGACGCTGGTCTTTCTCCTGCTGCACATCGTGACCGCGGTCGTCGACCCGTTCACCCACCTCGGCCTCGTTGCCGCATTGGTCCCGTTCGGCTCGTACTACCGCACCTTCTGGCTCGGGCTCGGCACCATCGCGTTCGAGTTGCTCATCGCGATCGTTGCGACGAGCCTGCTTCGCAGGCGTCTCGGCGCTCGTGCGTGGCGAGCAGTCCACTGGCTCGCGTACGCGAGCTGGCCGATAGCCGTTGCGCACGGCATCGGGACGGGGACGGACGGTACTGCTCTCTGGATGCTCGTGATCGACGTGGTGTGCGTCGGTGCCGTCGGCGCCGCGCTGCTATGGCGCATGGTTGCCGCGCCGCCGGATCCGCTCGCGGACGAGCGCCGCGTCGCTGCGGAACGTGCTTCGTTCGGAACCGGGCGATGAGCATCGCACTGCTCGCCGGTCCCGCCGCGGATCGCGGCATGGAGGGTCTGACGGAGCATCTGCGCCGCCTCGGTCCGCTCCCGCCTGCGCGTGGCACGCTGATCGACGCGATCGAGCGCAGCGACCTGCGCGGCAAGGGAGGCGCTGCGTTCCCTGTGGCCACCAAGTGGCGCACGGTAGGGTCACAACGTGCGGGAACCCCTGTCGTGATCGCCAACGGCGGTGAGGGAGAGCCGTTGTCCCGCAAGGATCGAATGCTGATGGAGCAGCGCCCACACCTCGTCATCGATGGTGCGCTGCTCGCGGCCGACACAGTGGGCGCCGACGATGTCGTGCTCTATGTCGGCGCGGACCACGCCGGCGCGATCCAGGCGATGCATCGCGCCACCACCGAGCGGCCGCTATCAGAGCGGGCACGGCTCCGCCTCATCAGCGTCCCCGTCCGCTACGTCTCCGGAGAGGAGACGGCGGCTGTGCACTTCATCAACGAGGGCATCGCACTGCCGACATCCATCCCACCACGCCCGTACGAGCGCGGCGTCGATGGGCGTCCAACGCTCGTGCAGAACGTCGAGACACTTGCTCATGTCGCGCTCATCGCACGTTTCGGAGACGAGTGGTTTCGATCGCTGGGACACGGGACTGCCACGGGCACGACGCTGGTCACCGTCGGCGGTGCCGTGCCACAGACCGTGCTGATCGAGATTCCGCAGGGACTGCTGCTGGCGGAGGCCATCAACGCCGCCGGTGGTCTCACCTCGGACAGTGATGCGGTGCTCCTCGGCGGCTACTACGGAGGCTGGGTCGAACCCAGTGCCGCTTGGGGTCTCGCTCTGGACGCCGAACCGTTGCGCCGGCTCGGGTATTCGCTCGGCTGCGGCGTGATCGCGGTGCTGCCGTCGGGGCGATGCGGGGTCGTCGAGACAGCCCGGATCCTGGCGTACCTCGCACACGAAAGTGCTCGTCAATGCGGGCCCTGCACCTTCGGACTCCGCGCCATAGCCGCAGCCGCGGGCCGGGTCTCGGGTCTGGTTGCAACACCCGGCGACCTCGAGCGCATCCAGCGGTGGGCCGGTCAGCTCGCGGGGCGCGGCGCCTGCCGCCATCCCGACGGCGCAGCAGGTCTGCTCGCCTCGGCGCTGCGGGTCTTTGGCGCCGAGTTCCTGCTCCACGATAACGAGCATCGATGCAGCCTCGCGAGTGCTGCGGCGGCGGCATCGTGAGTGAGCACGTGCTCCTCGGCATCGACCGTATCAAGTGCGATGGTCATGGCGTCTGCGCTGACCTCGTTCCAGAACTCATCGAGCTTGACGACTGGGGGTACCCGATCATTCGCGCCGGAGAGATCCCGCGGGCGGTCCTGCCGCATGCGAAGCGCGCCGTCGCCGGCTGTCCTGCGCTCGCGCTCCGTCTTCAGGCGATCGCCGCGCGTCGCTGACGCGCCGCTGCTCAGCCGTGCTGCAGAAAGAGGTCGAACTCCATCGTCGCGGTGCTGTCCACGGTCACAAAGCCGCCGACGTTCGGCGCCTGCATGTTGAAATCACCCCACGGGAAGGTGATCGAGCCGACCACCTCGATCTGTGATCCCGTGAGACGCGCCTGCACGGGGATCGTGACCGTCTTCGTCGTCCCGTGGATGGTCAGCGCACCCCGAAGCGATACCTGAATCTCAGCGCCGGAGGTCGCGTTTGCCGGGAGCGGCACCGGCGACGAGAGCACGAACGTCGCGTGCGGAAACTGCGCACTCTCGAGGCCGAGTGTCTGGATATGGTTGTCGCGCATCGACTGATCACTGGTCAGTGACTCCACATTCACCGTGAACGACGCTGCCGTGACCGTCAGGGTGGTTCCTGATGCCGCGATGGTCGCGTTCCCCGTGATCTGCGACGTTCGCCCCACGGCGTCACTCGGCGCAGAGAGAAACGCGAGTTGCTCGCGAACTCGATATCCGGCCACAGACTTGGACCCGACGGTCCACGTGCCGGGAATCTCGGATGCGGTGAGTGTCGGCGACTCCGCGGTTGCTGCCGGGGATGTCAGTGCCAGCGGCGCCGGCGCTGAGTGGCTGAAGAGTACGAAGTAGATGAAGAGCACGCCCGCCGCCCCGACCGCGACCACGGCTGCAAGGATCGTGACCAGCCAGCTGCGCACGCTCCGCGGGTGGGGGAACGATCGGCGCTGGGGATTGGGCATCAGGTCTCCTTATTTCGGGACTCTAGAGGTGTCCGCTCAGAGACCGGCGTGAGAAACCTGTGCGTCTGCTCAGAGATCACCGTGTCTTCACAGCGGCCTCTCAGCCTCCTCGCGGGCTGCGTCAAGGAGGCGGCTCCACGCTTGGTCTCATGTACGACAAGCGTTCGGAACAGCCCGCCGTCCTGGATATCGCAGTCCCTGTCTACAACGAGGAGCGGACCCTGGACCACAGCGTACGCACGCTGCACGCGTACGTACGCAACCACGTGCCGTTTGCGACGCGGATCACCATCGTCGACAACGCGAGCCGTGATGCCACCCGTGCGATCGGCGCCGAGCTCGCTGCGGCGCTCGACGGCGTGCGGTTCGTCCATCTTACGGAGAAGGGACGCGGGCGCGCGCTCCGTGCTGCCTGGATGGCGAGCGATGCTCGCGTCCTCGCGTATATGGACGTCGACCTCTCGACCCGACTCGAAGCGCTGCCCGCACTGATCATGCCGATCGTCATCGGCAGCAGCGACATCAGCGTCGGCAGCCGGCTCGCGCCGGGTGCGCTGGTCACGAGGAGTGCGCAGCGTGAATGCATATCGCGTGGCTACAACCTCCTGCTCCGCGCTGTCCTGCACACGCGTTTTCGCGATGCGCAGTGTGGATTCAAAGCCATACGCGCGGAGGTTGCGCACTCCCTGCTGCCCGCTGTCCGTGACGAGGGCTGGTTCTTCGACACGGAGCTGCTCGTGCTTGCGCAACGCGCCGGCCTGCGGATCAGCGAAGTGCCCGTCGAGTGGGTGGAGGACATCGACTCGCGCGTGAGCATTCCACGCACAGCGCTCACCGACCTGCGCGGTGTGCTCCGCTTGCTTCGGGCAGCTCCAGCAGCGGGGGGAGTGATGCCTGCGCCGTCGATGCCACTGCGGGAAACACGGTGATGGCCGCTCCGAAGCGCCGCATCACCGTGGCCGAACGTGACCGCGCACTGCGCCTTCGTGGCAAGCTCACTACCGCGTTCGGCGTGCTCGGCACAGCCTCCGTTGCCGCGCTCGCGCTGGTCGCGGCGCACACGCACGCGGGATCCTCGACGCCCGCGAGCGACGTCGCCACATCGTCGGTGGCATCGTCCAGCGCGTCGGCAACCCCGACAGCCACACCCACATCGACGTCAACCGGATCGTCGTCGCTGTCCACCGGTTCCGCGAGCTCCGGGAGCTCATCCTCAGCGAGTACCGTCAGCGGCGGCTCATGACCCCTGGTGCGTATCGAGGCTCCGCGCTCGGCACGTCGATGGACGTGGTGGTTACCGATCCGCAGGATCTCGGCGCGGCGAGCGCCGCCGTGCAGCAGGTTGTCTCCGCCATCGACATGGCGTGCAGCCGCTTCCGCGAGGACAGCGAATTGAGCCGCTTCCAGGCAGGCGAAGGTCGCAAGGAAGGCATCGTCTCGCCGCTCCTCGCGCAAGCGCTCGCGACAGCATTGCGCGCGGCAGCGTTGACCGGCGGCGCGGTGGATCCGACCGTCGGTGAGGCCGTGCGCAACGCCGGCTACGACGTCGACTTCGAAGCCATGGCCGAAGACGGCGCCCCGCTCACGATTGCCGTACACCCCGTGCCCGGATGGCGGCGGATCCGCCTCTACCCGGCGACCCGGCGTGTCGAGATCGATGCCGGCGTCGACGTGGACCTCGGTGCAACCGCCAAGGCGCTTGCGTCCGACCTCGCAGCCGCCGCAGCGCTCGAGGCAATCGGGCACGGCGGGGTGCTGGTCAGCCTCGGCGGTGACGTCGCGGTCGCCGGTGACCCGCCCTCTGAGGGATGGCACATCCAGATCGCTGAAGACAGCCGCGCCCCGATCACGCCGGATGGCGAGACCATCGCCATTCGCGCCGGAGGTGTCGCCACCTCGAGCACGACCGTCCGTCGCTGGCGGCGTGGCGGCGTCGAGCTGCACCACATCATCGATCCGTCGACCGGACTCCCGGCGTCAGGTCCCTGGCGAACGGTGAGCGTGGTTGCCGGCAGCTGTGTCGACGCCAATATCGCCGCCACAGCGGCGATCGTTCGGGGCGCAGCGGCCGCTGCGTGGCTCGATGGAGCCCGACTTCCTGCCCGGTTGGTGGATCGCAGCGGCGCGATAACTCGAATTGGCGGGTGGCCGGCGCCAGGCGCTCAGACGTCCTGAGCGATCAGGGCCTGCACTTCGCGCTGGTACCGATGCGTGTCGTCGTAGATGCCGTGGCTGGCGACGCTCGCGTCCCCCTGGTAGTAGCCGGCGAGGGAGGCAGCAATGTCGTCGGAGTGCTTGGTCATGAGATGGCGAAGCAGCATGGACCCGGCGGTGACGTTGTCCTTGGCCCGCCAGATGTCGAGATGTCCACCCGCGAGATGTCGGGAGACCCACTCGCCGGTGAAGGGCTCGAGCTGCATGACCCCAACCGCGCCGGTGGCCGAGACGCGGTCCTGGCTCCACTGTGACTCCGCCCACGCCACGCCACGCACCAGGCGAACGTCGACGCCGACATCGGCCGCAACGAAGCTCACGAGCGCATTCATCCGGGTCAGCCGGCCGGGGACCACGAGCTCGTCGCCCTCTGCGATCGGGGCGTTGACGCCGATGCCGTTGGTGCGCGCAAGCGCTGTGGGGTCGACGCCGAAACGGCGGGCGGTCTCGAAAACCCCCTCACCCTTGGCGACGCGATACGTCTCGGAGTCGTTCGAGCCGCGCGCGTAGCCCGGCAGGGTCAAGGAGGCGTCGGGGATCTGCAACATCTGCCCAACCCGGATGAGCTCCGGGGTGGCCATGCGGTTGGCGTCGAGGAGCGCCGCAACAGTCGTTCCGTGGCGGACGGCGATGTCTGATGCGGTGTCGCCTGGGCGCACCACATACGAGCTCGCGAAAACGGCCGTTGGGATGGTGGCCACAGCGGTGGCGCCGAGCGCGGCAGCGGCAAGACGAGACCTTGTCGGCATCGGGTTCCTCGTGTAGTGGGACGTTGAGTGAGAAGCAGGGAACCGCGTCGCCCGGCGGCGACCAATGGAGGGTAGGCACAGTAGATCGCCTGCGTCAAGCGATGCAGCCCGCCGTAACGGTTTCGTCACAGCCGAGTCCCCTCCGTGTGAAGCGTCGTCGAGTTGGCCCGAGTGCTACGCTGCGAAGCAAAGCCATGCGACTCCCGAGCCTGCCCCGCACCTCGCTGCCGACCACGTTTCTGGCGGCGTCCTGTGGCGCGGGTCTCGGCCTCGTCACCTTCATCCTCTGCGCCTGGCTGCACGCGGTCGGGGCCACCGGGGCAGCGGCGCTGCTCGCAGAAGCCGCCCTCCTCATTGCCCTCGCGTGCGTCGCCGCCTTCGCCCTCTTCGACGGGAACACGCGCCTTCGCGGCGCGCGAGTGCCGATCAATCGCGCACTGCCTCCTGCCTGGTGGCCACGCGATCCCGATTCCGTGTCGCTCCTGGCGGCATGCGTCGGCGGCCCGCTCGTGATCGGCGCGGGCGCGGCAGTCCTGCTGTTCCGCTGAGCTTCTCGCGCTGACCTCGGGCCGGGTTCACCCGGTCAGGCGCGCAATCCCCCAGCCGGCTGCTTCACGAACGAATGCGTCCGGGTCGAACTGCGCGCTTCTCTGCAGCGCCGGAAGTGCCGCGCGATCCCCCGCATTGCCGAGCGCGATGGCGCAGTTGCGAGCGAGGCCGGCACGTCCGGTTCGGGCCACCGCCGTCCCCCGGAATCGCCTCGTGAATTCCTCATCGGTGAGCTCCAGGCATTCCACCAGGTCCGGATACGGCACCGGACCGCTCGACGTGCTCGATTTGCCGGCATCGAGTGGGGCAGGGGCGAGGCGGTGGTTGATGGGGCACGCCTCCTGACAGAGGTCGCAGCCGAAGGCCCAGGTTCCAATCAAGGGGCGCAATTCGTCGGAAATCGCGCCGCGATGCTCGATGGTCAGGTACGAGATGCAGCGCCGGGCGTCGATGACGCCGGGCGCGACGATCGCACCGGTGGGACACGACGGGATGCATGCGCTGCAACTGCCGCACCCGCGTTGCGATGGCGCGTCCTCGGCAAACGGGATCGACACCGCGATAGCCGCGAGCAGCACGTACGAGCCGGCTTCCAGCGTGATCACGGACGCGTGCTTGCCGGCGAACCCGATGCCTGCACGTTCGGCGATGGCTCGATCGAGTGCCCACCCATGGTCGACGAAGCGCTTCGCGCGGACATCCTCCACGGAGGCGCGAAGCCAGCTCACCACCATGTCGCAGCGCTGGGTGAGGAGGCTGTGATAGTCGACGGCTCGCCCGTCCAGGTCCGTGCACGCGTAGGCGGAGAAACGGCCGCGGACGATCCCATCCGGGTCGCGATGCTCGACCGGTACCGGAGCGGGCCGGTACGGCCAGGCCAGCGCGATGATCGAGCGAGCCCACGGGTATCGAGCGCCGAGGTCGGCTGACGCGTCAACGCGCTCTCGCGTGTACCAGGGCATCCCGTCCATGCGACCGGCGTCGATCGCGTCCAGCGCGCGGTCGCGCGCCTCCGTGAAGGGGCGCACCGATGTCACCCCGCACGCCGCGAACCCGAGGCGGCGCGCCTCGCACACTGAGTTCCACCTTGAGCTGCGGGATATCCATGCGAAGCGGCCTCCTGTCCGGATGGTCGCACGGGCCGCACACCGTAGGATCGGTGCATGAACGCATCCGCAGGCGGGGGTCGACTGCCGCGTCTGCTCTGCATCATGGGCTCGGGGGAGACCACCCCGACGATGGTCTCGGTGCATGCCGACCTGCTCTCGCGTCTCGGCCCACGCCCGATCCCCGCGGTGCTTCTCGACACGCCGTTCGGCTTTCAGGAGAACGCCGCGGACATCAGCGAGCGCACCGTCGCGTACTTCCGCGATCGCGTCGGTTTCCCGATCACTGTCGCGTCATTCCGGGGTCGCGAATGGGCGACCGACCTCGAGTACGAGACGATGCTCGCGCGGGTCGCCGAGGCGCGCTACGTCTTCGCCGGGCCCGGAAGCCCGAGCTATGCGCTCCGCCAGTGGACCGGCACGGCGGTGCCGGATCTCCTCGCCGCGAAGCTCCGCGACGGTGGCTGCGTGACCCTTGCCAGCGCCGCCGCGGTGGGACTCGGCGTCTGCTCGCTGCCGGTGTACGAGGTGTACAAGGTGGGTGAGGCGCCGCGCTGGCTCGACGGTCTCGATCTGCTGAGCGCCACCGGGCTGCGCGCTGCCGTCGTGCCGCACTACAACAACGCCGAAGGCGGCACGCACGACACTCGGTACTGCTACATGGGCGAGCGTCGCCTTCGCATCCTCGAAGATCTCCTCCCCGACGGGGTGGACATCCTCGGCGTCGACGAGCACACCGCGGCAATCTTCGATATCGATGCCGGGACCGTCTCGGTCCGGGGGCGCGGAGTCGTGACCTGGCGGCGCCACGGGGTCTCGCAGCGATTCGAGAACGGCACGACGATTCCGATCCGGGATCTCGCCGGCAGCATCGAGGCTGCAGGCGATGCGCCTGCCGAGCCGGCCGCCGTGGCCGCTGCAGAGTCGGAATCGGTGCTCCCCGCCGCGGGCGTGTCACCGTTTCTCGAAGAGGTCACCCGGCAGTCCGATGCCGCCGACTCGGCGCTTGCGTCGCACGACGTCGACGGTGCGGTGGGTGCCGTGCTCGCGATCGACTCGCAGATCCACGAGTGGGCGGCCGATACGCTCGATTCGGACGAGCAGGATCGTGCGCGCGAGACGCTGCGGCGCTACGTGGTGCGCCTCGGCGACCTTGCACGCAGCGGGACCACAGATCCTCGCGACGTGGTCGGCCCGGTGGTGGAGCAGATCCTCGACCTGCGCGTGCAGATGCGCACCGCAGGGGAGTACGCGCTCGCCGACAAGCTGCGCGACGCGCTGGTCGACGCGGGGGTCGAAGTCCACGACACGCCGGCGGGATCGACCTGGGAATTCGCCGCAGCAGCCAAGGCCTGACCGGGCGCGACGCTCAGGCGGTTGCCTCACCCCGTGATTGCGGGTCGAGATCCATCTCGCGAGGCCGCCCGAGCCAGTATCCCTGGCCGGCCATCACCCCAAGCGCCGCGAGGCGGTCGGCTGTCTCCTTGTCCTCGATGCCTTCGGCGATGACCGTCGATCCCGAGCTTCGTGCGTACGCAACGGTCGCCTCGATGACGGCGCGCGCGCCACGCTCGACACAGGCCTGGGTGATGCTCTTGGCGATCTTCAGGTACTCCGGTACCGCAGCGGCAAGCAGCTCGAGCGTGGAGTGCCCCTCGCCGATGTCGTCGAGGGCGAACTGGAACCCGTGCTCGCGATAGCTCGCGAGCACGAGGCGAAGCCGCTGCTGATCCGCGATCGACTCGCGCTCGGTGATCTCGAGCACCATCGTCTCCGGGTCACGCTCCGCCCAGCGCGCGAGGAGGAGCATGTGATCGACCGGATGAAGCGGGTCGAGGAGCATCGCCGCCGAGACGTTGAGGAAGAGCGGGTCCGTTTCCGGCAGTCCGGCAGCCGCGGCGATGGCGATGCGACGGCAGATCCAGTCGATTTCCTTCGTGACGCCGCGACGGTGCGCAAGCGCGAACACGTCCTCGACGCCATCGGCAGGGTCGCGCAGACCGGGGACGCGGGCCAGCGCCTCCCATCCGATCGCGCGGTGATCGCTCAGCAACATGATCGGCTGGAACACGGTCTGAATCACGCGCCGCTTGCTGAGGATCGCATCGAGCATCGCGCCCGCATCGCCGCCACCCTGGATGAGGCTCGGTGTGGAGCGATCGCCTGCGACGACGACCCGGTCACGTCCGTCCTTTTTCGCCTTTCGAGAGGGCCTCGTCGGCGGCGAGCCACAGAGCGTGCACGCCACCACCACCCGCAGAGACGCCAGCACTGATGCGTGCCCTGCCATGCGGGAGGGCCACGCCGTGCAGCGAGACGCGCATTCGCTCGGCGATCGCCACCGCCTCGGCCTCCGTTGTTGCATCCATGATCGACACAAACTCGTCGCCACCGATGCGGAGCAGCTGATCGCCGGCGCGCAGCTGCGCACGCAAGGTGCGAGCCACCTCGATGAGGAGCATGTCGCCCGCCTCATGCCCGAACTCGTCGTTGATGGGCTTGAGGTGGTCGACGTCGATGGCGATCACCGCGGTCGCTCCCGTCAGCTCGCCGAGACGCTCCTCGAACGCGCGGCGGTTGCCGACCTTCGTCAGCGGGTCGGTGGTGGCATGCAGTGCCTTCTCCTCGAAGAGACCTGCTCGCGCCACAGCCACTGCGGCTTCGTCCGCGATCGCCTGCACGACGGTCAGGTCGTCGACGTTCCATCCCCCGCGGCGCGAGTGCGAGATGAGCACGAGCACGCCGATGACGCGTCCACCATCTGCGCACAGCGGCGCGGCGAGGACACTTCTCGAACGCCTCCCGCTGCCAAGCTCCTCGAGCTCGCTGATCCGCGAATCCGGCATCGACGCGTATGCGTGCCTGATCTCGCGTGGCGTCCGGAGGAGACACGCCTCGCCCCTCGTGTACACACGCCCGATGACGCCGTCGCCCGGGGCCATCATCGTCGCCGGTACTGCCGCCGGTGAGACACCGTCGGGGCCGAGGATCAGCGGGAGCGTCGTGAGGCCGCCCGCGGTTGTATCGAACAGGAGGATGCGTCCCCAGGTCGCCTCCGGATAGGTCTCGTGACACCCGGTGAGCACCGCGGCGGCGACGCCGCGCGAGTTGGTGGTGAGCCCGAGTCGCCGGGCAACGTCCGCGACGGCTCGCAGCCGCCGCGTCTGGGACTCATAGCGGCGATCTGTCAGTGACCAGTTCGCATATGCGAGCACGACCAGGCCGACCACGAGCGCGCCGACCTGGACGAGCTCCTTGGAGCCGTACGTCGTGAACAACCCTCCCCACCACCAGACCGCGGTCATTCCCGCGCCGGCTGCCAGCAGGATCGTGATGAGCGCAGGTGGACGTCCTGCCGGATCGACCGTGAGCAGCACTGCCACGAATCCGAGGACGATGAGGGGCACCGGGTGGCTCAACCGTGATGCGGAGAGGCCAAGGATCAGCGTGCACAATCCCACGCTGGTCAGTCCCTGCACCAGCGTCACGACCGCGAGGCTGACACGCGAGGCTCGACGCAACCGAATCGTGATCTCGAGCATGACGGCCGCAACGACCACGAACTCGATCTCGACGAACATGAAGCGCGGCGGCAGTGAGGAATCGACCAGCTGCCAGCTGGTGATCCCGAGCAGCACTCCCGTCGCGAATATCGGTAGCCAGCGCCGCGCGGCGCTCTCGTTCTGCATGACCCTCTCGATCGAAGAGCGTAGTTGGCGCCGGGCCGTCGAAGGGGGGCGTGACAGCCTTGTATCCGGTTCCTCAGAGGTCAGGGGTTTTGCACGGACAACGATCCGTTCAGCGCCTGCCCGATCACCTGCTTCCCGTTCTTCGGTGAAAGGACCAGTTGCACCGCGCCCGCAGTGCCTGCGTCGAAGAAGAGCTGCACAGGCGCGCTCGACTGGCTCGTCAGCTCGCCCCCGCAGACGGTCCACGACCCGGCTCCGCCTGTGAACGGCTCCTTGTCGACGTTCTGAAAGATGGCGTCGACCGGGGTCAGCGGACCCTGCACGAGCGCTCCCACGCAGAGCTGACCGATGACAGGGTCTCCGATGTTGTCCAGGGAGACGTCGATCTCGAGGCGTTTCCCGGCGGTCGCCGTCGACGGCACCGCGCCGCTGATGTCCGCCTTTGCGGGGCCTGCCGTGGCGAAGAGCGGCGACACCACCCCGAGAAAGAGACCGAGGAGCACGGCGCCGACGATGACCAGGAAGACGATTCGTGGGTTGTTCTGGAACCAGCGCTTGATGGCTGCGAACACGCGGATCAGATCGTCGCCGGCGGCTGATACTCGCCGAACACGGAGCGCAACGCGCCGCAGATCTCGCCGAGGGTCGCCTCGAGGCGCACCGCGTCGAGGATGCGCGGCATGAGCGGCTGATCGGATGTTGCTGCTTGCCTGATGCGCTCCAGGGCTGCGCCGACCGCGCCGGCGTCGCGCCGCGTGCGGTGGCGGGAGAGCCGCGCCGCCTGCTCCGCCATCACCCGGTCGTCGGGCCGGAACAACAGTGGTGCGCCGCCCTCCTCGGTCTCGGTGTGGCGGTTGACCCCGACGATCACCTTGTCGCCTACCGCAATCGCCCGCTCGGTCCGGTACGCCTCGTCCTGAATGTGCTGCTGCATCCATCCCGTCTCGATGCATGCAACCGCTCCGCCGAGACTGTCGACCTCGTCGAGCAGCGCGCGAGCCTGGCGCTCGAGCTCGTCGGTGAGCCACTCGACGTAGTACGACCCGCCGAGAGGATCCACCGTGTTCGTCACACCGGTCTCCTCGGCGATGATCTGCTGCGTGCGCACGGCGATGCGTTGCGCTTTCTCGGTGGGTATGGAGAGCGCCTCGTCGTAGCACGACAGCGCGAGCGACTGGACACCGCCGAGAACTGCGGCGAGTGCCTCGACGGTCGCGCGAACGATGTTGTTCTCGGGCTGCTGCGCGGTGAGCGTCGAGCCACCGGTCTGCGTGTGCGTTCGCAACATCAAGGAGCGAGGATCTCGCGCGTCGAAACGCTCGGCCATCAGCCGCGACCACATGCGCCGTAGCGCGCGGTACTTCGCAATCTCCTCGAAGAAATCGATGTGGGTGTTGAAGATCCACGAGAGCTTGGGAGCGAAGTCATCGACGTCGATGCCCCGATCGATCGCCGCCTGCACATACGCGCAGGCATTGGCAAGTGCGAACGCCATCTCCTGTGGGGCGGTGCTGCCGGCTTCGCGGATGTGATATCCGGACAGGGAAATCGGGTTGAACTGCGGTGTGTTCACGGTGCACCACGCGATGAGATCAGCGGCGAGCCGCAACGACGGCCGTGGCGGATAGATGAACGTCCCCCGAGCGATGTACTCCTTGAGCACATCGTTCTGCACGGTTCCCATGATCGACGTCGCGTCCTGTCCCTGACGCTCCGCCGCGACGACGTACATCGCGACGAGCACGGGCGCCGGCGCGTTGATCGTCATCGAGGTGCTCACCGCGTTGAGCGGAATGCTCTCGAAGAGATCCTCCATGTCACGCACGGAATCGATGGCGACGCCGACCTGACCCACTTCGCCGGCGCTGCGCGGATCGTCGCTGTCCAGGCCCATCTGGGTTGGGAGATCGAACGCGACCGAGAGCCCTGACTGGCCCGCAGCGAGCAGATAGCGGAACCGAGCATTCGCGTCCGCGGCGGTGCCGTACCCTGCGTACTGGCGGATGCTCCAGAGGCGGCCTCGATACATCGTCGGCTGGATGCCTCGGGTGAACGGCGATACCCCGGGAAAGCCCTCGTCGCGCAGTGCGTCGTGACTGTTCAGGTCGGCCTCCGTGTAGAGCGGGGCGACCGGGATGCCGCTCCCGGTCTCGAAGGGATCCTTTCGTTCACCACGTGCTCGCGCCGGTTCGAGACGTTCGTCCTGCCACTCCACGAGCGCCTGGACGAAGTCCGGTTCCCCTTCCTCCACCGTGACGGACGACGACGCATCCCGCTCGGTGACCATGACCGCAGCATATCGTTGTGTCACGAGCGCGCGAACTCGCGATCGATCTCGGAAACGTGTGCAACACTCCCCCGCGATGGCCCTACCCGTGAATCGATTTGCTCGTCGAGGATGCGGCCGCCGGCCTTGCAGCCGGCGGGTGGCGATATACGCAGCGGCAGCTCTACTACGCCACCTGCGCCCGGGCGGAGGTCACGCCGTCGAACACCGCGGCGAATGGAGAGATCGGCCTCGGCGTGCTCATGATCCTCATCGGACTCATCCTCATCGGCATCAAGGTCCTCTTCGCATTATTCGTGACCCTGGGCGTCGCGCTCATCCTCGCCGGAGTGCTTGGCAGGATCCGTCAGCCGAAGCTGACTGGGCGGGTGCTCGCGCTGTCGTTCGACGAGTTCCGCTCTCGGTTCGGGACGATCCAGCTCGACGGCTTGATCCCTCCGGAGACCGAGCCCGTCGAGACCGAGCCGGCGCCCATGAATGACGCGACGGCGCCGCTGACCATCATCACCGACACGCGAGACACCGCAGCGATGATCGCGGCCAACGCTGCGCGTGCGGAATTCGCCGCGCTGCGTGTCGTCGTGGCGTCCGACGGACCGCTGCCTGCACGCGGCGCACGAGCCGTTCTGATCCATGACGCGTCTCCCCGGGGGTGCGCGCTCGTGCTGGATCTCCGGGATTCGGGCATCGAGGTCGTCGATGGGGGGCTCCGCCCGCGTGACGTCGACGGCCCCACGGCTCAGGTGATCGAGGGTGCGCCGGCGCGCCTGCCCCGCGACCTCAGCACGATCCTGGAGCCCCGCGAGGTCGACTGGCTGCTCAGCGGCCGGCGAGTCGAGATGGCGACGCTCTCTCCAGAGGTGGCGATGGATCGGGTTCGTGCCGCGACGATGAGCCCGGCTAGTCCGCTTCCCGGCGATGCCCCGCAGCCAGCTCACTGAGAAGCTCCGGCGAGAGGTCCGATCCGGACGCGGCGGCGACCTTGCATGGGGTGAGCGCGCGCAGCGTGGCGGTCCTGCGCCCACCCTCGAGCACCGCCCGTTCGCCGAGCACCGCCCCGGGTCCGACCTGTGCCACCGCAACGCCGTCAACCTCGACTGCGAGCACGCCGTCGAGGAGGAGATACATCTCGGTTCCCTCGGCACCCTGCTCGACGAGCGTGGCGTCCTTCTTGATCGTGTCGATTCGTGGCTTGGCTCCGCCACGCATGATCCGCATCGAGAGCTCGCGCTCGAGCGCCGACTCGACCTCGGTCATCAGCGCCGGTGAGTCCTCGTCGCCCCACGGCGTCTTCTTGCCGAACGCATGCTGGTACCAGCGCGCGAAGTCGACGAGACCGGACTTCAGAGCGAGGTTCTCGTCGCGGTCGTAGATCCAGTGGCGCGGGAAGGGGCTCGCTCCTGCCACGTCGCCGGTGGACGTGCCGTCCGCGTAGATGGTGAGCGTCAGGGTGGTCCATGCCAGCGGGGCGGCGACCTGGACGAACGGCGGGCGATTGACCTTGCGCGGCGCCGGAACTCCGGTGCGGCCGCCGGCTGTCTGCGTGAACCGAACCCAGCCATCGCCGATGACCGGCTCCGGCCGGCGGTCGGGAAACGCCACAGCCGCGAAGGTCATCCCGCGGCTGCCGAGCCGGAGCGTCGTGGCACCGATATGCCCGCCGCCATCCTGACCGTGACCGGTGATGCGACCCCCTTCCACATCGATCCACGCGGTGAGGTGGTTGCAGAAGCGGAACCGATCCGCTTCGCGGAGCGCCTCGAGCGAGTCGATGTGGTCGGGCGGCGGGTCGTCGTAGTGCGCCATCCCCATCTCGAAGGGCAGCTTGGTCACCCCTCGAATTGCCTCCGACGGGATCCAGGAAATGGACGTGACTGATGACTCGATTCGCATGCCGTACCTCCGTGCCATGCGATCTTCGCAGGCCCCGTGGCGCCGGTCGAGGGTGCTCGGACCACGGGTGCGGTGAGGAAGACCGCCGGGAAAGCGTGGTGGCTGCCCCATTTCGGTTCCCTCGCTACTGACTAGAGTGTGGGCATGCCCTCCGAGACGATGATTCGCGTCGTGCTCGCAGACGACAACGTGATCGTCCGCGAGGGCGTTCGCGCGCTCCTTTCGATCGCGGGCGACGTCGAGGTGGTCGGGTGTCGCCGGGGACTACGACGAGCTCCTTGCCGGCGCAGCGGAACACGTCCCCCAGGTGGTGGTCACCGATATCCGCATGCCACCGGATTTCACGGACGAGGGCATCCGCGCCGCACGCATGGTTCGCAAACGGAGCCCGGGGACGGGAGTCGTGATCCTTTCGCAGTACGACGAGCCCGAGTACGCGATCTCGCTGCTCAGCGAAGGTGCCGCCGGCTACGCGTACCTGCTCAAAGACCGTGTCGGCGATGGCGACCAGCTGGCTCGCGCAGTGCGCGAGGTGAGCACCGGCGGATCGATGCTCGACCCGCGCATCGTCGACGCGCTCACCAAGCCGGTCAGCGATGCCGGTGGGCTCACCGACATCGAGGAGCGGTTGTTGCGGATGGTCGCCGAGGGCAAGCCCATCAAGGCGATCGCCGCTTCATTGCACTCGACTCCGGCGTCGGTCGCCGACGACGTCGAGCAGCTCTTCCTCAAGCTCGCGCAACAGGCGAGCGCTGGAACCCAGGGCGCGCTCGAACGGCTGCGCATGCTCCACAAGGTGATCATCGACCGTGAGGAACAGGGCGAGAGCCTGAGCCGCATGCTCCCCGGAGGTGTCGCGGAGCAGATGCGCCAGCACGGAGTCGAACCGGGGAAGACCGAGCGACTGACCGTCACGGTGCTCATGTCCGATATCCGTGCGTATTCAACGATTGCGGAAGGGTCGGACCCGTCGGTGCTCGCCGGGCAGCTCAACGAGCACCGTTCGGCGATGAACCATGCCGTGATCGCGGAGGGCGGGACGGTGATGCAGTTCGTCGGCGATGCGGTCATGGCGGTGTTCGGCGCGCCGCTTCCACAAGCCGATCACGCGCAACGGGCGTTTGCAGCCGCGATCGCGATGCACGCAGCGCAGCGCGAGGTCAACGAGCGCTGGGAGGAACGCGAACTTCCGCCGTTCCTTCTCGGAATCGGCCTGTCGACCGGTGACGTTGCGGCGGCGCTGCTCGGCTCCGAGGAGCGCCTCGAATACTCGGTCGTCGGTGACGCGGTGAACCTCGCGCAGCGCCTGCAGCAGTGGGGCGAGGGTGGCCAGACCGTCCTCAGCGAGCCGACCTATGAAGCTCTCGCGGAGAAGCCCGAGTCCGAACGGCTCGAGCCGGCACTGGTCAAGGGGCGACACGCGCCGGTCGGCGCATACCGCGTGGGGTAGCGGCGTCATGAGTCAGCGAGCCCATGCCGACGATGCTCGCGTCCTCATCGTCTCCCGGCGCCCTCGTCATGCGATTGGATGGCTTCTGCTCATGGTCGCGGTCGAGCAGGCGCACCGTCTGTCCATATGCGTGCCGAGGTGATGGCCACGGCATGAGGGATCGCACCGCCGCCCGATTTGCATGGGGAATCGGAGCGTTTTGTCTTATATCGCTGCTCGCGAGCCTGGTTCTTCTCGCACTGGACGCGAGAGCGATCGATTCGGTCCTCACGGCTCAATTCGCGTGGTTTCTCAACTGCGCGATCACCGGGGTACTTGGTGTGCTCATCGCCACCCGGCGGCCGCGCAATCCGATCGGCTGGCTGCTGCTCGCTATCGCCGTCGGCAACGCCGTATACCTCCCCGCCGATTTCGTCGCGATCTACGGACAACTCCACGGTGTCAAGCCTGATGGGTGGGTCGAATGGCCGGCATGGGTCTTCAACTGGACAGGAGCCTTCGGCGCCTTCCTGCTCATGATTCTGATCTTCGTCTTCCCGAATGGCCGGCTCCCCGGTCCTCGCTGGCGGTGGGTCGCGTGGCTCGCAGTTGCCGGTGCCGTTCTCTCGACAGTTTCGTCAATGGTCCAGGTCGCACCGCAACAGCTTTCGCCGCGATTGCCCGCCGTGCCGAATCCGATACGCGCCGAATCCCTGTCCGCGATCACCAGTGACACGGGTCCGGTCTCATGGTTGTTGATCGCCGCGCTCCTCGGCCTCGTGATCACATCCGTGGTGATCCGCAGGCGCCGTGCCACGGGTGACGAGCGAGTGCAACTCAGATGGTTCACCTATGCCGCCTTGGCGACCATCGCCTTGGTGCTCTTGGGTTTTGCGATTGAGCCCTTCAATGGCGGCGCGGGCGGCAACATTTCGGGCGCAGGGTTCGACCTCGGGATCGGTGTCGCCGTCCCGCTGACGATCGGCCTCGCAGTGATGAAGTACGGTTTGTACGACATTGACGTGTTCATCAGTCGCACGCTGGTGTACGGATCGCTGGCGGTGTTCATCACAGCCGTATATGTCGGCATTGCAGTTGGAATCGGAACACTTGTGGGGAGTGGGGGCAAACCGAACCTCGCACTCTCCATCCTGGCCACCGCCATTGTTGCGGTTGGATTTCAGCCCGTTCGTGAGCGCGTCCAAAGGATCGCGAATCGCCTCGTGTACGGAAAGCGGGCGACGCCATATGAGGTCCTGAGCGAGTTCTCCGGACGCGTCGCCGATACATACGCGGCTGACGCACTGCTCCCCCGCATGGCGCAAGTTCTGCGAGAGGGAACTGGAGCGGAGTCAGCAACGGTGTGGCTGCGTGGGACGGCTGAGTTGCGCCCCGCAGCGACCTACCCGGATGGGGTCGGCAAGCACGAGTCCCTGCCCGATGGGCGATGGGTCCCTGCCCGTGATAACGGATGCGACGAGGATGGTCGAGGTACGCCATCAGGGCGAACTGCTCGGCGCACTCAGTGTGAGCAAGCGCAGAGGTGAACCACTGACACCGATCGAGCAGAAGCTCGTCGACGATCTGGCGCATCAGGCTGGGCTGGTGCTCAAGAATGTCGGGTTGAGCGCAGATCTGCAGGCGCGACTTGACGAACTGCGTGCGTCAAGGCAGCGACTGGTGCACGCACAGGATCTCGAGCGCCGCCGGCTCGAGCGCAACCTCCATGACGGAGCGCAACAACACCTGGTCGCGTTGAAGGTGAAACTGGGGCTTGCCGAGATGCTCATCGGCCGCGACCCTGCCAAGGCTGCCGTCACCCTGGAGCAGCTCAAGGGTGACGCCGACGACGCGTTGGAGACACTTCGCGATCTTGCCCGTGGCATCTACCCACCGCTCCTCGCCGACAAGGGATTGGTGGTGGCGCTGGAGTTGCAGGCGCGCAAGGCTGCGGTCCCGGTGCACATCCAAGCCGACCGCGTTGAGCGATACCCGCAGGAGGTGGAGGCGACGGTCTACTTCTGCGTGCTCGAAGCGCTGCAGAACGTGCAGAAGTATGCGCAGGCAACCGCGGTTGTCGTGAGGCTGTGCCACGACGAGGAGACGCTCACCTTCGTCGTCGAGGACGACGGCGCCGGTTTCGACCTGGCGACGGTCAGGAAGGGTGCCGGGCTCACGAACCTGGCGGACCGTTTGGATGCACTTGGTGGTTCACTGAACGTGGTCTCGACGCTGCACGTCGGGACCACGCTGACTGGATCGGTGCCGGTGGTGTCTCGCGCTGTGGCCGCCGTCCGATGACTGCGTCGGCCGTGGCGATGGGGACTCCCCGTTCGCGTCTTGCGCACCCGGTCATCGCCTGGTGCCTGGCACTGCTCGGCCTGGCGCTCTTCGTGGCCTTTGCCGTCGTCTACCTCTCGCCGATCACCTCGCCGGCGCTCTTTCGGGCGGGCGGGGGCGCGATCAGCGCTTTCTGGCTCTTCCCATACGTAGCGATCGTCCCTGTCGGCTTGCTGCTCGCGCTGTCAAGACCCACGAATCCGATCGGATGGATGTTGCTGAGCGCCGCGGCCCTCCTCGGCTTGGGTGCGAGTGCAGCGCTCGTGGGGTCTGTCCTGTTCGAGGCGCACAACGGTCTCGGCGGTCCCATTCTTCTGTTCTCCGCGCTGTGGAATGCCCCGGGTGGTGGCGTTCTCATTGGACTGCTCGTCTTGCTCCTGGTCTTTCCTGAAGGCCGCCTGCCATCACCACGTTGGCGATGGGTGCTGTATGCGCTGGTCGCCGTCGGTCTCATCGGGGTGGTGCTCGCCGCCACCAATCCGACACCGGGGGTTCTCGGACTCACGAACGTGCCCACGTCAGGCCTCAAGCTGCCGATCAGCATCCTCGCTATCCGCGGAGCGGCGGGGGTCATCACGGTCGCGTCGAACGCCATCAGCTTCTTGTTCGTGGGACTCGGAGCTTGCGTCATCCTTTCGATATTCCTGCGCCTGCGTGGAGCAGACGCGGACAGGCGGCATCAGATCAAGTGGGTCGGCTTCGGAGCCGCGATCACGTTGACGACCATTTTGGTTCTCAACCTCGTCCCGATCGGTAACAACGGAGAGCCGCCGCCGCTGTATTTCGCGATCGCCGGACCCATCTTGATTCTCTCGGGTCTCGCCGTGCCCAGCGCGATCGGTGTCGCTGTCCTGAAGTATCGCCTGTACGACATCGACGTCATCATCAGCCGGGCCCTGGTGTACGGCGCACTCGCCGTTTTCATCACGGCGGTGTACATCGCTGTCGCAGTCGGCATCGGCACACTCGTTGGCAGCGGAGGCCAGCCCAATCTGTGGCTGTCGATCATCGCCACGATCATCGTCGCCGTCGGATTTCAACCGGTGCGCGAGCGTATCCAGAGGCTCGCGAACCGGTTGGTGTACGGGAAGCGCGCGACGCCGTACGAAGTGCTCACCGCCTTCTCGGAACAGGTTGCGGACACATATGCAGCGGACGAGGTCTTGCCGCGCATGGCAAGAGTCCTCCAATCCGGAACCGGTTCAGCTTCAGCGACCGTCTGGCTCCGAGGCGCGGGAGGATTGCGAGCCGCAGCCACCTTTCCGCCGGCGGACATGGTGATCGAGCCATTGGAAATATCTGACGGTGCCTTGCCGCACGTCCCCGGAGCGACGACCGTGGTACGGGTGGAACTCCAGGGTCACCTCCTCGGAGCGCTGAGTGTCGTGAAGCGCAAAGGCGAGGCGTTGACGGTCACCGAGTTGAAGCTCCTCGACGACCTCGCCCACCAGGCGGGACTCGTGCTCAAGAACGTCGGCCTCGCTGCAGAGCTGCAGGATCGTCTCGACGAGTTGCGTGCCTCGCGGCAACGGCTCGTGCAGGCTCAGGACGAAGAGCGCCGGCGTCTGGAACGCAATCTGCATGACGGCGCACAGCAGTACCTGGTCGCGATCAAGGTCAAGCTTGGCCTCGCGGAAGCACTGGCGACGAGGTCTCCGGATGACGCGAGACGAACGGTGACGCAGTTGAAGTCGGACGCAGACGAAGCGCTCGAAACACTGCGCGACCTGGCGCGCGGGATCTACCCGCCGCTGCTCGCCGACAAGGGATTGGTCGTGGCGCTGCAGTCACAGACCCGTAAGGTGAGCATCCCCGTCAGCGTCGAGGCACACGGCGTTGAACGATACCCGCAGGACGTCGAGGCCACGGTCTACTTCTGCGTTCTCGAGGCGTTGCAGAACGTGCAGAAGTACGCGGCGGCGTCACAGGTGAGGATCCGACTGCACGCCGACGGCGAGACTCTGCGCTTTGAGGTCAGCGACGACGGCGCCGGCTTCGACAGCGCACTCGTGAAGAGCGGCGCCGGACTGACCAATATGGCCGACCGCGTCGACGCCCTCGAGGGCAGTGTGCACGTGACCTCGAGTCCAGGTGCCGGTACTCGCGTCGATGGCGAGCTACCGCTGCGGAAGCGGGCCGCCGTCGCCGTCTGACCGGCGCCGGCCTATCCCGATGTGGCTGCAGCCCAGGCTTCTGTGAGCCGGTCTGGGCTGAACTCCGACTTGGAGATGAATCCGGCCGCCCCTGCTTCGGCTGCGCGCGGCCCGTACTCGTCAGCCTCATACGTCGACAGCACCAGCACGACGACGGGCCTGGCCTCTTCGACTTCGGCAAGGATCTCGCGGGTCGCGTCGAGGCCGCTGATCCCCGGCAGGTTCACGTCCATGAGCACCAGATCGGGACGCAGCTCGCGGGCCGACGTTACCGAGTCCTCGCCGGTCTCCACCTCGCCGACGACCTCGAAACCGTCGGTGAGCTCGACGACGGTCCGTGCCACGTCACGAAACGGGGCCTGGTCGTCGACGATCAGCACTCGGACGGTCATCTGGACTTCTCCCACGATTCCAACGGTAGTCGCACCGCGGCGCGGCAACAAGCATGCTCACCCCACAAGATGTGGTGAGGCAGGCACCCGGACCCGGGTCGCTCGCCTATTCTCATGCCGTGTCGATCCGTGTGGTGCTCGCCGAGGATAACTACCTGCTCCGCGAAGGCATCCGGCAACTCCTCGAGTCCTCCGAAGAAGTCGAGTTGCTGGCGAGCTGCGTCGATCTTCCCGATCTCGAGAGAGCCATCGAGGAGCACAACCCCGAGGTGGTCATCACGGATATCCGCATGCCACCGACCGGCACTGACGAGGGCCTTCGCGCCGCGGAGCGCCTGCGGGCGGAGCGGCCCACCGTGGGCGTCGTCGTCCTCAGCCAGTACGCGGAGCCCGAGTACGCGCTCGCGCTCCTCGAGAAGGGCGCAAGCGGTCGCGCCTATCTGCTGAAAGAGCGCGTGTCCGACATCGACCAGCTGGTCGGCGCCGTTCGCGAGGTGGCGCGAGGCGGTTCGGTGATCGACTCGCGCGTCGTCGAGGTGCTGGTCGCAGCCCGGAGTGCCGTCAGGGACTCACCGATCGCGCAGCTCACGCCGCGCGAACGCGACGTGCTGCAGCAGGTCGCGATGGGGAAGAACAACGCGGGAATCGCTGCTGCGCTGTTTCTCACGGAGCGAGCCGTGGAGAAGCACATCAACGCGATCTTCTCCAAGCTCGACCTCTCGGAGGAACCCGACGTCCATCGGCGTGTCAAGGCCGCGCTGGTGTACCTCAGCTCGCAGCAGTAGCTCAGTCGCGCTGCTCAGAGTCTCGCGCGCCGACGAGTATCGACATGTTGCCCATCGGGTGCCTGTTCTCACGCATCAGCTGGTGCGCGAGCCCGACCTCGTCGAATGCGAAGGTTTTTGACAGGCAGGGATCGACCAACCCGTCGCGCACCATCGCATTGAACGCGGCGCACTCGTCGTCGTTGGCGAAATGCGAGCCCTGGAGCCGCTTCTGTCGCATCCAGAGATAGCGCAGGTCGACCGCGGCGTGATAGCCGGTCGTGCCCGCACAGATCACCACCATGCCGCCGTTGTCGCAGACGAACATCGACGTCGGAATCGTCTCCTCGCCGGGATGCTCGAAGACGATCCGCGGGTTGCGACGCTCTCCGAGTACCGTCCACAGCGCTTTGCCGAACGCGCGTGCACCGTCGGTCCACGTGGCGAATGCCGCGTCGTCACGCCAGTCGGGCATGACGCCCCAATGCGAGAACTCGCGGCGATCGATGTAGCCGCGTGCTCCGAGCTCGATGCAGTAGCTGCCGCGCTCCGGACCTGACGTCACCGCAACCGGGATCGCACCCTTCGCCTTCGCGATCTGAATCGCCTGTGATCCCAGTCCGCCGGAGCCGCCCCAGACGAGCACGACGTCGTTCTCGCGCACGGTGTGCGGATGCCAGGAGCAGAGCATGCGGTACGCCGTCGCCCCGACCAGCGTGCATGCCGCAGCTGCCGCCCAACTCAGGTTGGGCGACTTCGGCAGCAGTTGATGCGCCTGAACGAGCGTGTACTGCGCGAAGCTCCCCCAGTTGGTTTCGTATCCCCAGATCCGCGCACTCGGCGCGATGATCGGGTCGCCGCCGGCAGTGATCCAGGGATCGGACGAATCCCACATGCCGCAATGCGCGACAACATGGTCGCCGACGCGGACGCTGTCGACTCCTTCACCCACCGCCCACACGATTCCCGACGCGTCACTGCCGCCGATGTGAAAGTCCTCCGTCTCGCCTGCCTTGTGGCGTGCGGCGATGACGTCGACTGGTCGCCCCAACGCCGCCCAGACGTTGTTGTAATTGACGCCGGCCGCCATCACGTAGACGAGCGCCTCGCCCGGGCCGGGACGCGGAGTCGGCACGGTCTCGACAGCGAATGCGCTCTGCGGATCCCCGTATCGCTCCGGCCGGATCAGGTGCGCATGCATCCGTGCCGGGATGGCGCCAAGCCGCGGCATCGTGCCGACGTCGGTCAGATCCTGACTGGCCATAGGGCTTCGGACGATACACGGCAGGGATGCGCCGGGTGAATCGGTCCATACCGTTCGCTACACTCAGCCACGCTCTCGGGACGGCAGAACGGGGAGGATCCAGCCGGTGACATGCGACCACTGCGGCAAGCAGGTTCCGGCCGCTGTCTTCTGCACCAACTGCGGCGCGCATCAGGAGCTCGCTGATCACGGTATCAGCGCCGAGGAGCGTCCCCAGCACTTCGCCGCGCACCCGGGCGAGCACGTCTCGCAGCCGTCCGTCTTCACGACGCTCTTCCCGCATCTCGGTCACCGGAAGATCAACGAGTTCCGGTGGGCGCTGCTGCTCGGCTTCACGCTCGTCGTCGTGCTCGTCGCCACGGGTCTCATCACCGCGGCGGTGGTGGTGTCGATCCTCCTGGTGCCCACGCTCTACGTGGTCTATCTGTACGAGGGACAGGTGTATCGCACGGAACCGGCGCTGGTGCTCGTCACGACGTCTTGGCGGTGGCATCGTGCTCGGGGTCGCGGTGACGATCATCTCCGAGCGCGTCATCGGTGGCAGCCTCGGATCCACCGGCGTCCCGATCCTCAGCTACGGCGTGATTCTGCCGGTCATCCAGCTCGTCGTCATGCCGATTCCGGCACTACTCCTGCGCGTGCTTCCGCAGTTCCGCGACACGATCGACGGGCTTGTTTTCGGTGTGACTGCCGGGATCGGTTTCGCCCTCGCCGAAGGCGTGGTCAGCTACTGGGGCATCTTCTCGTACCCGCCCACCCAGTCGAATTCGTCTGTCTGGATCTACCCGATCACGTCGCTGGCGCTGCTTGTTCCTGTGCTCCACGGAAGCACTGCAGGAGCGATCACTGCGACGCTGTGGCGATCGACGCGCACCGGGAGTGGCCGCTGGGTCTCGCTCTTCGGCATCCCGATCGTCCTGGTCGCTGTCATCGCCTTCTATGCCGGCGGCCAGATCCTGGGCAACCATGGTGTGGATCAGCTGATCGTCCTGCTGTATCAGGCGAGCATTGATCCTCCTCGTCATCCTGTACATCCGCCATCTCGTCCATCACTCTCTGATGGAGGAGGGGCAGGACCTGGCGCTGCGCCCGATCGTGTGCCCGCACTGCCATCACCACGTGATCGCGGCAGGCTTCTGTCCCAGCTGTGGTATCGCCCTTGGCGCTTCGCCACGTCGCGATACGGATGCCGTCCCGGCGGAGCCTGCACCGGTAGCGGCGCCGGAAAGCCAGTAGATGGCTGTCACCTGCGCCCATTGCGGCACCGTCAACCCGGACGGCAACACGATCTGCATGTCGTGCGGGATGCCGCTTGGCCCGGTGCCGGCGGACACGGCGGCAACGGCTTCTGATGCGCCGGCGGTCGGTGCAAGATCTTCCCGGCGTGGCACTGCCGAATCTCGGCGATGCCGGTCGCGACGCCCGCCCTCAGCGGCGCTCCCGTCACCACTGCCGCGGATGCGACGAACTACCTGCCGCCGGGCTACTCGGCCGGGGCGAGCTCCGTACCTGGCAAGACCGGCGTTCAGGAACGGCGCCCGGGCATCGGACTGGACGGTTCAGCGTCGATCGCAATCGTCGGCATCATCAGCGTGGTGTTCGGTGGCGCCGGGGCGGTCGAAGCGGCGTTGAGAACCGGCGGCTCGAATCAGTCGCCGAGCGCCTCGGCGCCGGCAAATCTGCCGGCCGGCTCGACCTCCGGCTCGCAGACACAGACGTCGACGTCCGGGCTGACGGCAACACCCTTCGCGTCGGTCTTCGTACCGGCCGGCTTCTCCGTCAACGACCAGGCAGCCGACTACATCGTGCTCACGCCGAACAACAACGACAACGAGGCGGTCGGTCTGCAGAGCGAGCCCCTGACGGCCACGAACACCAACGCGGAACTGGACCAGGACCTGCTTGCAGGTGACGAGAAGGACGGCGATCCAACCGCCAAGTTCTGCTCCACCGCGCCACCGACGCACACGGCGCTGGTGGGCTCAGGCGGGTTCATCAAAGCCGACGTGATCACGATCTGTGAGAACGTCACACCGACCGCCGGCCCCAAGTTCGCGGCTATCGACGGATTCGTTGACGCGGTCGCCATGACCGCGAGTGGCGGCTATGAGGCGATCTGGGTGGAGATCTTCGCGCCCGCAAACGACTATCAGTCGTTCTCCGACAGCCTCCCGACCGACCTGTTCACCTCGTCAATCTTCAAGGACGCTTCGCCGCCCACCGTCGCGACCCCTGCTTAGGAGTCGGTGCGATAGCGCCACACCGACGGGAACGCAACCACCGCTGCGCCGAGCCCGACGAGGCAAAGCGCACCGCCGGTGACGATCGCCACCTCGGCCCCGAAGGCATTGGCAACGATTCCCGTCTCCAGGTCGCCGAGGTTCGGGACCGCCGGTCACCACCATGAAGTACAGCGAGGTGAGCCGTCCGCGTAATTCGTCCGGAGCGATCCGCTGCATGATCGTGTTCCGGCAGACGGCGCTGAAACTGTCCGCGCCTCCCGCGACCGCGAGAAGCAGCAGCGCGACCCAGAGCGTCCTCGCGAAGCCGAACGCGACGATGACCAGACCCCAGACCGTGATCGCGACGACGATGATCCGCCCGAGCCGCCTGGATCGCGTCACGGCACCGCTGGCAAGCGCGGCGATCACTGCCCCGAACCCTGGCGCTGCGTAGAGGAGTCCAAGCCCCTGGGCGCCGGCGTGGAAGGTGGTTGCGGCGAGCACCGGGAACACCGCGCGTGGGAGGCCGAAGATCATCGCCGCCAGGTCCATCGCGAAGCCGCCGAGAATCACCGGCTGGCGCCGGGCGAACGTCAGCCCACGCAGGATCGCAGCCACTGGACGCTCGCGTTCGGTTGACGAGCGACCTTGCGGCGGAAGCAGCGCCACGGCGATCAACGCCGCGCTGAAGGTGACGACGTCCACCGAGTACGCAACCGGAAGGCCGAGATGGGCGATCACCAGGCCGCCGATCGCGGGCCCGGCGACCAGCGCGGTCTCGAACAGAACGATGTTGAGCGAGAGCGCGCCGGCGAGGCGTTCGACGCCGACGAGGTTCGGAATGATCGCCGTGCGCGTCGGCGCGTCGACGGAACCCACCAGCGCTGCGAGGGCGACGATCGCGTAGATCACGAGGAGTGGCGGGCGACCGCTGAACGCGCCGAGTGCGAGCATCGCCGAGTCAGACGCCAGTCCGAGTTGGGTCACGAGCAGCACGCGACGCCGGTCGAACCGGTCCGCGATGGCCCCGCCCCCGAGTGACCCGCAGATCAGCGGCACCGCCTGGACGATGCCGAGCAGTCCCACGTCGAGCGCCGAGTGCGTGAGTGAGTACACCTGGAAGGGCACCGCAACGAGCGTGATCTGGCGACCGATCAACGAAATCAGCTGGCCTACCCAGAGCCGGCGGAAGGGCTTCGAATCGCGGAGCGAGCGCGCGTCAACGGCGAGCACGCGGAACGCACGGCTCGCCATCCGTCGCCGGTCGGGCGACGTGATCAAGTCGCCTTCGGGGACCGCGCCCGGCTCGGTGAGCCGTGGCTCGGGGGTCAGTTCGTCTGGCATACCGAACCCGGAGCCGGAAGCACCAGCCGTGTCAGGTACGAAGACTTCAGCAGCGTCGGCGCACGTGCTCTTGCCGAACGACACGTGGCCGTCGCCGTCGCGCGTCAGCAGCACCGACCCCGGGAAGTACGGGAGCGCTCCGACCGCCCATGAATACGGCGTCGCCGGGTCACCGGTGGCCCCAACCAGCAGCAGGGGCACGGTGTCCACTGTGTGGAACGCCGGAGGCAGCGGATGGAACGGCCAGTACGCGCAGACCAGCAGGCCCCACACCACGTCGGCGCCGAAGACCGGGTCGATGACATTCATGCGCTGCGCCTCGGTCACGTACGTCGACAGTGCCGAGGGAGCGACGTTGTCCCCGCACGCGATTGAGATGTTTGCCTCGGCGACCGGAGCATAGGTGCCGTTCGCAGCGCGTCCGACGTAGTCGTCCGCCGAGCCGAGGAGCAGGCCGGCGTTGCCCCGGGCCGCCTGGAGCACCGCGTTGGCAAGC
The DNA here is from genome assembly GCA_963791435.1 of Candidatus Dormiibacterota bacterium. Lineage (GTDB taxonomy): Bacteria > Chloroflexota > Dormibacteria > Aeolococcales > Aeolococcaceae > Palsa-851. Next base: position 981,801 of record CAWBSL010000001.1, on the reverse strand, counting down.
GCAAGGTCGAGATCCCTGTCCCCGGCGGGCTCGTACAGGTAGGTGAGGATGCCGGTCATCGCCTCGCCGCGCGTGAGCGGCCGGCCGTTGACCCGCAACGGGTCGCTCGCGGCGCGTGACAGGACCTGCGCGATCGTCGCCGCCGGTGATCCGCTGAAGCCGCATCCGCTCGCGCACCTGGCCTCGAAGTCCTTCAGGTCGCCTTCGAATGCGGTCGCCTGGTCCTCGCCCTCGGTGAGCAGCGGCAGGGACGGATTCTCGACACCGTCGAGCACCATCGCGCGCACGTTCTGCGGGTAGAGCGAGGCATAGATCTCGCCGAGGTACGTCCCGTAGCTCAATCCCAGGTACGTGAGCTTCCGTTCCCCGAGCGCGTGTCGCAATTCCTCGAGGTCACGGGCCACGTACTGAGTCCCCAGGAACAGCAGCCGGCGGCCGCTCTTCGCCAGGCATCCGGCCGCGAAGCGTTGCGAGAGCGCGACGATCGCCTGCTGATTGACCGCGGACATATCGAGGGGGTCGAGCGCGAAGTACGCATCAAGATCGGACGGCGCCAGACATCGCGCGGGCTCGCTGCGTCCCGTCCCGCGTGGATCGAACGAGACGATGTCGTACGTGGCTCGCAACGTCGCGAACCGGCCCGCCGCCTGCTCGAGATAGTCGATGCCCGCCTCGCCGGGGCCGCCGGGGTTCACCACGATCGATCCTGCCGGATGCGCGCTGAACGCAGGCAACCGCGCGACGGCGATGGCGATGGTCGGACCCGAGGGATCGGCATAGTCGAGCGGTACCGTCATCGTCGAGCACTGCATCCCGGGGCTGCCCGCACAGGCTTTGAAGACGAGCGGCGCCACTGCAGGGAGGCTCAGCGGAGGGGGCGCGGGAAGCGCGAGCGTGGCCAGCGTCGGTTCGACGGTGGGAAGCGGTGTCGTGGTGGGCTTCGGGGTTGCGCTGCATCCGCTCACGACGGAGAGCGCCGCGCCGATCGCGAGCCCGGTCCACAGTCTGGAGCGCACCGGGGCAACGCTATCCTGTCGGCCGATGTCTGCGAACTCGTGCCTCCGACCGTCCTCGCGACGTGAACGCGCGCGATACCTGGAACCCGGCGCAGTACGAGCGCTTTCGTTCGGAGCGTGAGCAGCCGTTCCATGACCTCGTGGCATTGATCACCAGACGCCCAGCCGGTCGCGTCGTCGACCTCGGCTGCGGAACGGGACTCCTCACCGCAGCCCTGCATCGCGCACTGTCAGCCACCGAGACGATCGGCGTCGACTCGTCGGAGGCGATGCTCGAGCGAGCGCGCACTCTCGAGGGTGATGGGTTGACGTTCGAGCACGGCGATATCAGTGACCTGGAGCCGACGCTGCCGTTCGATGTCGTCTTCTCGAACGCTGCGCTGCAATGGGTCGGCGATCATCCATCTCTGCTCGCGCGTCTGACGGAGATGCTCGTGCCTGGTGGCGAGCTCGCCGTACAGGTGCCCGCCAACTTCGATCACGTGTCGCACACGCTCGCGGCCGACATCGCGCGCGAGGAGCCATTTGCCAGTGCGATGCACGGCTACTCCCGAACCTTCTCGGTGCTGCCGCCCGAGGAGTACGCGACCCTGCTCTACAGACTCGGCTTCGTCGCGCAGACCGTGCGCCTGCAGGTGTACGGCCACGTGCTCGAGTCGCCGGACGCGGTGGTGGAGTGGGTTCGCGGCACGCTCCTGACGGATTACGAGTCACGCATGCCGGAGGCGATGTATCACGACTTCGTCGCGCGATACCGGGAGCGACTCAACGCCGCGCTCGGCGACCAGCGCCCCTACTTCTATCCCTTCAAACGGATCCTGCTGTGGGGACGGCTCGGGGACTGATGGAGATCAGGCGCCTCGACCTCGGGCATCTGTATATCAAGAAGGAACAGTGGCCCGTGCACGGCTACGTCATCCTTCATGACCAGCTGGGCGTGGTGCTCGTCGACACCGGGTGCGGGGGCCCCGACGAGGTGCTCCGTTCTTTCGAGGTGGTCAACCGCACGGTCGCCGAAGCGCTCGCCGATCACGGTCTTTCACCGGTCGACGTGACCATGGTGATCAACACGCATCTCCACTTCGATCACTGCGGGCAGAACCCGGCATTCGCGCATGCGCCGCTGATGGTCCAGCGCGCGGAGCACGAACGCATGCTCACCGACCGCGACGAGGTGAGCGACTGGATCGAGGCATCCGGAATGCGGTTCGAGCTCCTCGACGGTGAAACGCAGCTCGCAACGGACCTCCGGATCGTGACCTCACCCGGTCACACGTCCGGTCATCAGTCCGTGGTCGCAATGACGGACGCCGGGACCGAGTTGTTCATCGGCGACGCCGCGTACACGCGGGTGGTCTGGGAGCAGGCCGGTTCCAGGAGGTTACCGGACGGACAGGCAGCCGACTTCGATGCGTGGCGTGCGACGCTCACCGACCTCAAGGCGCTCGACCCAGCGCGAATCCACTTCTGCCACGACCACTAGCATCGGTCAGGCTCCGGGGTATCAGGAAACGGCGTTCACGATCTCCGGGCGCAGACCCGGGAAGGTCGCGAGGTACTCGCGGCGGTCCTTCTTGAGCTTCTCGACCAGCGCTCGGTACTCGTCGATCCGCCCCTGGCGCTCGTAGAGCTTCCGCGGCTGGAGGATCTCGGGATCGTCGATGCCCGGAAGCGATGAGGCGACCTCGTAGCCGAAGTCGGGGTCCGGCTCCCACTCGATCGTCCCCTCCGAGATCGCCTTCACCATGGCGCTCGAGTACGGGATGGTCACCTTCTTGCCTCGTTCGTCGTCGTCCGTGCCGCCGACGCGCCCGGTGTTGAGCAGGTAGACCTGGAAGTTGCTGCTGTCCATCAGCTCGAGGAACCGGTTGCCCTGCTGCTCATGGCGGAGCGGGAAGAAGGGATTCGTACCGGGGACGCGGAGGAATTTGCCTGCCTCTTCAGCGCCGCCTGCCGACGTGCCGCGCGTCTCGCCGAGCATGAAGTACAGCGCAGCCTGCTCCCGGTTGAGGCGTGCGATGCCGGGGATCAGGTTGTCGTTACGGTTGAGGATCAGGAAGTGGTCGACCGACTTGACCTCGCGCGCGTCCTTATGCCAGCCGAGTGCGTCCATGCGGAAGACCGCGCGGCCGTTGGGCGTGTATGCGGTGTCGAAGAAGTCGACGACCCCGGCGTCATCCTGGGACACGTTCTCGAGGTATGCCTCGGGTTTGCAGACGGCGCCGTAAATGGTGGGCTCGAAACGAGGATCGAGCGCGAACGTCTTCGCAAAGCAGCCGTTCTCCGTGGCCACGATGCGGCCACCCGGATAGAGCGCGACGAAGTCGTCCTGCACCGGCTTGCTGTCGTTCTGGCGAGTAAATGTCGTTGTTGTCTTGCCGGTTCCCGACAGGCCGATGATGAGCAGCGCCTGCTCCCCGCGCTCGGTCGGAACCACCTTGCATCCGGCATGCAGCGCAAGCCCGCCCTCGTCATAGGTGAGCTTGTTCCACATGCGCAGGCCACCCTTCTTCGACTCACCGAAGTAGTCGCTGTTCAGGACGCGAGTCACGCCGGCATCGAGATCGACGGCGATCACGCGGTCGCTGGGATAGCCGGGAGCGTCCAGGTTCGGTGTGTAGATGACCGTCAGCGCAGGCTGGAAATCGGGGCCGGGATTCTCGGCGTCGAAGTACAGCCAGTGCTGCATGCCTGCGATGTTCGCGTTGGCGGCTTCGATGAACAGACGCGCCGCAACGCGTCGCTCGGGGTCGTTGCCGATGTAGCCGTCGATGACCAGCATGTCCTGGTCTTTGATGTACGCGTTCTGGCGTTGCCCGATCTTCGCGCCGTCGGCGCGGCTCATCGTCTGGTCCGAGTGCTCCTCGGGATGGTCGGTGACCACGTAGGTGCTCCCCTTGCTCCTGGAAACCACCTTGGTCTGCACGTTGTAGTTGTCATATTCGGAATGCCGGGCATTGGGCATTCGCGAGGTCATTTCGCGCAGTTCCGCCGGCGATGGGTTCCAGCGGATGTTCCGCGCAGCGGGAAGGGCACTCGCATGGGTCTTGACGACGTCAGTCATTGACTTCTCCAATATCCCTGGGCGCGATCCCTTCGTAAGCGATCTCGCTCATCGTGCCAGGTAGGTTCTCCGGACCTCGCGAGCATAGCAAAGGGTCCAAAGCGGTGGTCCAAGGCAACGCTTCGTGACCTTTATGGTTGTAGGCTGTTGCTGATGGCTCAGACAGCTCCGGCGCCCATTGCCGAGGCAACCACACTCCGCGAGAAGGCCTGGGTCTTCTTCAATGGCGAAATCGTTCGTTATGCGGACGCCAAGGTCGGCCTGCTCACCCACGGCCTCAACTACGGCACCGGCGTTTTCGAGGGCATTCGCGCGTACTGGAACGCGGAACGCGAACAGCTCTTCGCGCTCAGCCTTCCCGAGCACTTCGAGCGCATGCACCAGAACACCCGCGCCCTCCAGATGACGATTCCATGGAGTGTCGATGAGCTGGTCGCGATAACGATCGACCTCCTGCGCCGGAACGAGTATCGCGAGGACACGTATGTCCGGCCGCTCTCCTTCAAGTCGGCCGAGATCATCGGGGTGAAGCTGCACGACGTCGCCGACAGCTTCGCGATCGTCACCGCGCCGATGGGGCTCTACGTCGGCAACGGCGGGATCCGTTGCATGGTGTCCTCGTGGCGCCGCATCGACGATTCGATGGCGCCGGTGCGGACCAAGTGCACCGGCTTGTACGTCAACTCAGCGCTGGCGAAAAGTGAGGCCCTGCAGAACGGATTCGACGAGGCGATCATGCTCTCGAACGACGGTCATGTCTGTGAAGGCAGCGCCGAGAACATCTTCATCGTCCGCAAGGGCGAGATCATCACGCCACCACCATCCGACAACATCCTCGAAGGAATCACGCGCGCGAAGGTGATGCACCTCGTGCAGGAGGAGCTCGGGCTCGAGGTGCGCGAGCGCTCGATCGACCGCTCGGAGCTGTACGTTGCCGACGAGGTGTTCCTGGTGGGGACCGGGGCGCAGGTCGCGCCGGTGATCGAGATCGACCGCAGGCGTGTCGGCGACGGCGAACCAGGGCCGCTCACCAATCGGGTCCAGGACACGTATCTCAAGGTCGTGACCGGGCGGGATCCGAAATACGCCGCCTGGCTGACCCCGATCTACTGACCGGAGCGAGTCCTCGCCGCCTTACGACCCGCTGATCCTGGCCGCGCAGGCAGCGCATGTGCCGTAGAAATCCAGGGCGGCATGGTCGAGCGCGAAGCCGTAGCCGCCGCGCACCGCATCGATCAGCTGGTTCACCGCCGTGTCGTCGATCTCGGTGGTCGACCCGCAGATCCGGCAGACGAGATGGTGGTGATGGTTGTCCGCGCAGGACGTGTAGACGTGGACGTGGCCCTCGGCCTCGAACCGTTGCGCGAGCCCGTTCTCCACCAGGAAGTCCAGCGTCCGGAACACCGTGGCGCGACCGAGGAGGGGATGCTCGGTCCGGAGCGACTCGTACAGCTCCTGGGCGCTGACCGTGTGGCGCATGCGTGCGAGTGCGCTCGCCACGATCATCCGCTGCAGGGTCAGCCGGTGTCCCTGGGCCGCGAGACGGTCCTTGACGGTCGTCGGAGCTGCCGCCGTCATGGTCAGGATGCCCGCCGAAGCCAGCGTTCCGGGTGATGGAGCTCATCCAGGGTGGGCATCATCTCCGCTGATTCCCACACCCGATTCAAGGCACTGAGCCCGGCTCGATCGAAGACGCCGACCGCGAACTGCTCGCCCATCTCGTACTGACGCATCTTCATCTCCAGCCCGGTGATGGTCAGGATGAGGCGCTCGATCGGCCCGCGCTGGCGCCGGCGCTGGTGCATCGCCGCCTCCAGTCGCTCTGATCCGCGAATGGCCGACCGTCCGGCGCGGTGCATCAGGAAGTTGCTGTACCCCTCGAGCACGCTCATCACCGCCTGAACGTGGCGGATCGTGTGCACCTGGCTGCGCATCGTGTCCGGAAGCTTGCGGACCATCTGACGCGACGGGAGGAGCGTCTCGCCGTCCGCTGAAAGCGCGTCGAGCATGAGGCCGCGCATCAGGCTCTCCAGGTGGAGCCCCAGCCATGGATGCACCTCGAACTGCCAGGCGTGGGTGAGCTCATGGAGGATCAGCCAGGGGCGGAGATCGGTGCCTCCGAGCGAGAGGTCACGCTCGATCCCCGCGATATTGGGTTCGACGAGATACAGCGCGCTGGCCTGGCGTTCGGTGCCCGGCACGTCCTCGAGAGTGAGGACCGGGTCGTACTGACCGAGCACCCGCCGCGACATCAGCCCGAACAGCTCCCCGACATAGCGGTCGAGGACATGGCGGCCCATGGCCGTCGCCCGGGACTCGGGAACGGTGGCGCGGATCCGCTCGACCGGCGCGAGGAGCCGCTGCACCATCCCGAGGTTGGCGTCGATGAAGCCGACCCGGTCGAGGGCGACGAACCGCGGATAGCTCGTCAGAGGCACCTGCGAGACCTCGGTCATCATCGGCGCGACCCGCGCCGCCATCTCGGTATATGCCGCCTCGAGAGCCGCGGCGTCGAAGCTGGAGCGGCCGGCGTCACCCGTCCGTGCGACGGCGATGCGGCGGACGTCCTCCCAGTCGACCAGGCGCCGGGGAGCGCCGACCTGCGGCCGGAGGAAGACGCGGGCGGACACGACAGCGCCGACACCAACCGCACCCACGGCGAGCGTGCGGCGGACCTTGTCTCCTCGGCTGACGGGAACTCATGACTCGATCATACGGGTGGATCCCCGCTCGCCTCGAATCTACATCGAGGAGCCGGACCGCCCGTCGATGTAGACCGGATTCTCAGGAGGCTTGCCCTCCAGCCAGTAGGCGTCGAGACGTTCGTCCGTCCACCCCCGCTCGCGGAGGAATGGCTCGTCGAGGATCTGCCGGCCCGTGAGCGACGGGGGTTCGGTGCCGACGATCTCCATCATCGCGTCGCAGAGGATCTCGGGCGACCGCCACTGGCTCCTGTCACCAAGTCCCCAGTTGATGCTCGCGAGGCTCTCGATGATCGTCACGGGCCACAGCGAATTGCCGGCGATGCCGTCGGCTGCGTGCTCGGCCGCGATCCCGATGGCGAGCCGGGTCATGCCCATCTTGGTCGTCATGTAGGCGACATGGCCGGGGCTGGGCAGTGTGCTGATCGGCGGCGAGCAGTTGATGACGTGGCCCCAGTGGTTCGCGACCATGTGCGGCAGCGCGTAGTAGGCGCACAGATATGCGGCCCGGACGTTGATCTCCCACATGAGGTCGTACCGCTTGGGAGGTGTCTGCAGGACGGGCTGCCACCACAGCGCCCCGGCGTTGTTGATGAGGATGTCGAGCCGGCCGAAGCGTTCGATGGTTGCGTCCACCATCGCCTTCACCTCGTCCTCGTGACGCACGTCCACGCGAACCGCGAGCGCGGACCCTCCCGCAGCCTCGACCTCTTTCGCAACGGTGTGAATGCTGCCCGGGAGCTTGTCGGTGCCGGTCTCCGACTTGCCGGTGATCACCACCGCGGCGCCCTCACGCGCGAGCCGGAGTGACATCGCGCGGCCGATGCCGCGTGAAGAGCCGGTGACCAGCGCAACGCGGCCGTCCAGTGGACGTTGGTCGCTCATCGGCGCGCATCATATGCGCCGCGGCGATGGCCGCAGCGCAAGCGGCTGTTCGGAGGGAAGCCTGCGTGGCCAAGGGGGTTCTGACCTGGCTGGGCCTGATGCTCGCAGTCGGCGGGATCATCGCGTTCATCTACGGACTGACCGTGTTGATCTCCAACGGCAATTGCGGCTGCAGCTCGGACGGTTTCTGCTCCGGTCCGCCCTGCCCGCCGGCCGATGACCTCGGGTTTCTCGGGACTTTTCGCCGGCATCTGGGTCGCCGTCGGTGGCTTCATCCTCATGGGCGTTGCGCGTGGTCATGCGCGCGCCCAGCAGTGGCGCGCGCAGTACGCCGGTGGCGCGAACTCCTTCGGGAACATGAGCCGCGCTTACGCTCCGGGCGGTGGCGTCCCCGGGCTCACGCTCGGCGCCATGTCGAGCGGGTCGATCGCTCCGGGAGCGGTCCCAACGTCGAGCATTCCGACAAACCCGGACCTCATCGCCCAGTTGCTCAAAGTGCGTCAAGAGAACAGTGCAAATCCGGCTGCCGCACGCGAGGCCACGCTCGACCTCTTACGCAGCCACGGGTACGCCATCCCGGCGAACGCGCCACCGGGATCGGCGGTGCAGCTCGGCGGCTCCACGGCGGAGCCCGGTGGCCCAGGGTTTGCTCTCCCCGGCGCGCCGCCGGAGTCGGCCGAAGCCATCCTCGCGCGCGACGCTCAGACCGGTCTGCCCGGTATGTCGCCCTCGCACGGCGACACGTCATCGCGCCTGCAAGAGCTCGATGCCCTCAAGCAACAGGGCGTGCTCAACGACGACGAGTACGCGGCGCAGCGCAAGCGGATCCTCGACTCGATCTGACCCGGCGCCGTCACGCGACGTGCGCAGCCGGGTCCCCGACTGGATCTTGACCCGGCGCCGTCACGCGACGTAAGCAGCGATCTCCCTGACGATGCAACCGAGCTCGTCGGTCAGTGGACCCGGGAAACGGCGCTGGAGGATCTCGGCGACCGTCGTGTAGTACCAGAGCTGAGCGCGTGGGTCGGTCACGGTGAATCGCTGCCACACAACGTCGCCGTCGGTGCCCAGGTCGGTGAGGATCGAGCGGGCGTTGTGGACCTTGTCGCAGGCTGATACCAGCAGGACGTCGTCGTCCGCGTCGTCGTTGAGATGACGGAGGTACGTCTCCTTGCGCTCGCGCCAGTCCGGCTTCGGCTTTCCGGGCTCGGCCACCGCGTCGCTGCATGCCAGGACGATTCGCGCTACCCGCTCACCGAACTGCTCTTTGATCACGCTGTACGTGGCCTCGCCGTCCTCAGAGTCCTCAACCGTGTCGTGGAGCAGGGCGGCCATGGCGACATCCTCGTCCGCTCCGTTTTCGAGAGCGAGCGCCGCCACCGACATGACGTGCGCCATATATGGGATGCCCGTCTTCTTCCGCCACTGATTCCCGTGGACCGCCCACGCGAGTGCGAATGCCGCGGCGAATCGGCCCGTCAGCGGCCGCGCGGTGTTCGTCCGTTCTGGCACCGGCACATTGTGGGTCGCGCCCGGTGCCGAGCGAACGGCACTGCGCGCGAGCGCCAGAATGGCGCGTGCGTTTCTATCTCGGCCACCGCCTCCCGGGAGGGTTCTGGGCCGGCTTCTCGACCTACGCCCGGCGGCCGCACCGCGCGGTCCGGCAGGCTGCGCACACGACGGGTGGGATCGGCTGTGTCGGCTTCGTGATTCTGGCGGTTGTCGTCGCCCTCGGAATCGCGTACTGGTACGTGAGCGTTCCCGTGCTCATCCTCACCGCGATCGCAGTCGGCGTGACGGTGCACCGCCAGCATGTGCACCGATCCCAAGGAGCCGCGACCGCCCGGGCGGTGGCCACCCCGGACACCGCTGTGCCGTCCGCCCCGCCAACTGCCGCGCCCTCAGTTGGCCAGCCAGCCAGGACGCCGCCGCCGCTCACCATGCCGGCGGACACGTTCAAGGTCGGCTCCCTCGTTCATCTCGAGAAAAACGGCAGGCGGGCCACGTACTTCGTCGACCACGGGCGAACGCCCGACGAGATCGTTTTGAAGCGGGTCACCGGCGCACCCGCGGTTCCCAATGCCTGACGCGGCGCTACTCGGCCTCGTGGTCGACAGGATCTCCACGCATCGGCCGGCCACCGGCGCCGAGGACCTGATCCTCGCGTCCTTCCACGATGCCGACCTGGTCGATGCGGTCCTCCGCGGCGAGCCGGGGGCTGCCGAGAAATCCGAGGCACTGCCCGGTGCCACCGCCGCATCCGCGGCGATCTTCCTGACGGCCATCGAGGTCGAGGGTTTCCGTGGCATTGGGCCACCCACCATGCTGTCCATCGATCCCGGCCCCGGGCTGACGCTCGTGGTGGGCCGCAACGGGTCGGGGAAGTCGTCGTTCTCCGAGGCGCTCGAGATGACACTGCTGGGCACCAACCAGCGATGGGATCAGCGGGTCAAGGTATGGCGTGACGGATGGCAGAACCTTCACCACCGGCATACCCGTGTCGCCGCGAGGTTCGTTGTGGACGGGCGGAAGCAGCCCATCGATGTCGCCCGTGTCTGGAAGGAAGGCGACGGCGTGGACGGCTCCACGCTGACCGTTGACGGAAAGCAGTCGTCGATCGCCGCGCTTGGATGGGAACGCGAGCTTGCGGGCTACCCGCCCCTCCTTTCACACAACGAGCTCGAGCACGCCCTCGACCGCGAGCAGTCGAAGCTCTACGACGCACTCGCGGGGATTCTCGGTCTCGGCGAGCTCGCGATTGCGCAACAGATCCTGCAGAAGGCACGCCTTGTTCGCGAACGTGAGGCCAAGGATGCACGCGAAGCATTGCCTGCGTTGCGCGCGATCCTCGACAGGACAGCGGACGAGCGCGCCGAACTGGTGCGCACGGCGCTTGCCGCAAAGACGTGGAATCTCGAAGCCGTTGCGGGCACCGTCGGCGGCGACGCGGACAGCGACGAACGCAGCGTGCTTCGCAAGCTCCGCGACCTCGCCGGTTTGCCGGTGCTCGACCGCGAGAAACTCAATGCGGCCGTCACCGAGCTCCGCGATGCTCATGCGGCTGCGGAACGCCTCCGGGGTACCGACGCCGGCCGAGCGCACGAGATCGCGCAACTGCTTCAGCAAGCGTTGGACGTGCATGCACATGCAGAAGGGGAGCAGTGCCCGGTCTGCGGAAGCGAGGGTGTGCTCACGTATCAATGGCGCATTGAGGCGCGCGACAAGGTGGTTGCCCTACGAGCAGACGCCGATGCGGTGCGCCAAGCACGCGGCATGGTCGACAACGCGATGCGACAGGCCAGGCAGCTGATCACCGCGCCGCTCGTGGCGCTCCGGGATGGTGCCGGCGCCGGGGTGGACATCGGTACGACGATCGACCTCTGGGAGCGCTGGGCCGATGTTGCTGCCAATGATGACGCTATCGCGCTGGCCAGCCATCTCGAGACGCACGGGCTGCCGCTGATCGCTGCCGTCGGTGATCTTCGCCGGGCCGCGGCCGCCGAGCTGGAGCGGCTGGAACGTGCGTGGCGTCCGGCTGCGGACGCGATCGCCGCATGGTTGCCGCTGGGCCGCAGAGCCCAGGAAGCCGAGGTCGAAGCTGCCCGCACCAAGGAGGCTGAACGGTGGCTCCGAGAGGCGCACGATGAGCTGCGCGACGAGCGCTTCCGGCCGATCGCCGGCGCGGTGCAGGAGAACTGGACCGAGCTGCGCCAGGACAGCAACGTCTCGCTTGGTGAACTCCGCCTGCTCGGTGCGTCGAGTCAGCGGCGCCTCGCGCTCGACGTCAAGGTCGACGGTGAGGATGGGTCCGCCCTCGGAGTCATGAGCCAGGGCGAGCTCAACTGTCTCGCGCTCTCGCTGTTCCTGCCCCGTGCATCGATGCCTGAGTCGCCATTTCGATTTGTCGTCATCGACGACCCGGTGCAGGCGATGGACCCGGCGAAGGTTGCGGGGCTCGCCACCGTGCTGGCGCGAGCTGCGAAGGAACGTCAGGTCATCGTGCTCACCCACGACACCCGCCTCGCCGATGCGATGCGCGCCCTCGAGATCGCAGCGACGGTTATCGAAGTGGTACGGCGCGAGCAGTCCGTTGTGGAATTGCGCCGCATCCAGGATCCAGTCCAGCGCTACATCGAGGATGCGTTTGCAGTTGCGAAGAGCCGCGATATTCCTCCCGAGGCGCTGCGTGTCATTCCGGGGTTCTGCCGGCTCGCGCTCGAGGCCGCCGCGTCCCTGGCGACCACGCGGCGGCTGCTGCGTCAGGGAAAACCGTATGCCGAGGTGCAGGAGGCGCTTGCCATACCGACGACCTTGAACATGTGGCTCGCGCTGGCGTTGCTCAACGATCCGGAGCGAAGCGGCGACGTCGCCGGATTCCTGCTGAAGCAGCATCCCGCCGCGGTGGACGCTGTCCGGGAGTGCAACCGCGGCACGCACAGCGGAAAGTTGTTCGGCGATCCGCTGACCTTCATCCGCAGCGTCGAGCGGCTCACGCAGGCAATGCTCCGCGAGCGATGACATGAACGTGCCTGAGCAGGTCGATGCGCACCGGCTCGTCTCCGCCGCGCGCGCCCTCATCCGCGACGACGATGCCACGACGGCCGGTCTCTGGCCGCGTGCGGCTGCGTTGCTTGCACGCCAAGGGCTGGAGCTCGCGATGGCCCGGCTCTGGGAGATGACCGCGCCTGGGCTGGAACGGACCTCGACGCGTTGTCAGCTGCTCTGCGTCGGCGACATGCTCAACGATCGCGAGCTTGGCGGGCGTGCGACGCTGACCTGGAATTCGCTGTCCAACGCATGTCATCACCGTGTCTACGAGCTGCCACCGACCGCGAGCGAGCTCAACATGGCACTGGAGACGGTGTGGGACCTCGCTGAGGCCGTGGAGCGGCTGCGCGGGAAGATCCGTGCCTGAGCCTTGCGGCGATCGTCGCCGGCCACGCGCTCAAGGCGGGGCGGCGGCGCGCATGACAATCGGCACCTGACGACACCTACGGGACCAAGCAGGCCTGTTCACGCACTTTCGAGTCGATTGGTGCGTGCGACGTGAGCCGCGACAGGCATCTGTCGTCGGGCTACGAGACGCTCTCCCCCGGAGATCCGTGGCGGGGTACGAAGTGAGGAGAAGCGATGCTCAGGAAGGTAGAACCCATCACCCTTGGCTGCGAAGTTCGCGTTGAGGGCGACCACATCGCCGTCACGGGTCTCTTCCTGCACGATGCCGAACTGGCGGAGTACGTGGCCGAGCACCCCGAGGTGGACCGCCCCGCCGTGGTCGAGCGCGGGTTGAAGGTCGGCCTCATCGCCTTGCGCAATGCGGGAGTGACGCTCAACGTCGACTTCGTCGCGCGCGAGTTCGAACGGCTCATGCATCGGACCGACGAGTTGCACGATCGCGCTGCCGCAGTGCTCGAGACCGCGCTTCGCGAAACGTTCGCTGCCAAGGATGGCGCGCTCCCTCGGACGCTGGAGCGCTTCCTCGGCAACGACGGGACCTTGCGTCATCTCGTCGACGAGCTCTTCGACGACGAGCGCCGGGACAGTGCGATCGGCCGCATGCGCACCCTCCTCGCAGGGTATTTCGACGGCGACGGCGCCATCATCAGCCGGATGCTCGATCCGCGCCGCGCCGACAGTCCACTGCACGGATTCCGCACCGAAATGCGTGACCTGATGAAGGACGTCAGCGACCGCCTCGTGCGCCTCGAAGCCGCGCGTGACGCGCGAGCCGACGAGCGCGACAAGGGCACTGCCAAAGGACTCGATTTCGAGGATAGCGTCGAGGCGCGTCTCGATTCGATGCTGCGTGGCACCGGAGACCTCGTCGAGCCGACCGGCACCGCCATCGGCAATAGCGTCCGCGGCCGCAAAGGCGACTTCCTCATCACGCTCGATCCGTCGTGGACGCGCGGCGTGCCGGTGCGCGTCGCTGTCGAGGCCAAAAGTGGCCGCGTTGGGCTCGCCAAGCTCGTCCGAGACCTGGATGAGACACGCCACAACCGCGACGCCATCGTTGCGGTCGCCGTGTACCGCGCCGGCAACGCGCCTTCCGGTTGCGCGCCGTTCACCATCCATGGCGAGCACGTCATCTGCGAGTTCGATCCGGACGATCCCGATGACACCGCATTCACCGCTGCCGTGCGCGTGGCTCGCGTGCTTGCGCTTTCTGGTTCGCGTGCCCATGCGGACGTCGTCGACGCTGTTGCAGTGCGTCGGGACCTCGATGGAATTCGCGCGCAGCTTAACGCGATCGCCGGCATGAAGTCGAAGCTCACTTCGATCTCGACTGCCACGGGCGACGTGCGCAACGCGCTCGATGCCCTGCGGCAGGGAGTGCTGGATCGTGTGATGTCGATCGAGGGCAACGTCGCCGACGTCACAGACGGGCGCCAGGACGTCGCGTGATGCACGAGCATGAACTGCGGCGCTTTGTGACCAACCTCATGCAGCGCTTTCTCGACGGTGCGCTCGAGTTGCAGTTCGTCATCCTCGAGAATTCAGAATTGAGCGAGCGCGCCGGAGCAACTTCGCTCGGACGCTGACCGGCATGTCGCCTCAGGGCGGCGGTTCCACGACCGCAACGCCGTCGGCAATGTGAATACGCCAGCGCTCTTCGTGCACGCGACGGTGATGCGGCCGGCACAGGGACACCAGGTTCGCGAGCTCGGTAGGCCCGCCGTCGGCCCAGTGAATGATGTGATGACCATCCGTCCATGCCGGCGGTCGATCGCACCCCGGGAAACGGCACCCCTGGTCGCGCAAGACCAGCGCGGTACGAATCGGGGCTGGGATCGTGCGCGTGGCGTGTCCGACTGAAAGTGGCACCACGCTCGTGCTCGCCATCCAGACCGAATCATCGGCAGGCGCAGCAACCGTCACCACGGTCCGCACCGCGTCGCAGGCGATCCGACGCGCGGTCTCGGGATGGATTGGTCCCACGCCGCGCAGCTCCGCCGGCACTGCGATGACGCCAGCCTGCAGCGCCTCCACAGTCAACGTCTCCGCAGCAAGCGCACCCGCGCTCAGCGTCTCCGCATGCACCGCCACCTCGGTCCCCGCGTCCGTGCTGCCCGCGTGTTTGCGCAGCGCGTCCGCATTCACCGTAACAGTGAGATGCGGCCGCTGCCCGTGCACATCGCGGTGATCACCGAGCCGCAGCTGCGTGGCAGCCATCTCGATCAGCGCGTCGGCACGGCGCTTCGACGCCGACCGCGCTGCTCCAGCATGCAGCCCGTGGCTGAGTGCATCGATCGCGGTCTTGAGCAGCGCCCCGCTTTCGGCATCGAACTCACCACGGAGGACGAAGACATTCCCATAGGTCTGGTCGCAGTCCAGCCAGCGACGCTCATGGGCGTGGGTGTCATCGGCGAGCACGCCGTCGGGATCAATGCCGAGCCGCGTGGTCTGGGTGGCGTAGCGCATGCGCCCGGGATCGAGCGTCTCCGCCGCGCTGACGAGGATGGCTTCGTAGGGTTGCACCTGCGCCACACCGACGTCCCCGGCGAGGTGGCCGATCATGGCCACGTTGCCGAAGGAGGCGCGACCGGCCCGGGCGCTGTCGAGCGCGGCCGGGAGTTCGCCGAGGGTGCGGGCCAGATGGACGCGATAGGCGGCCGCCTTGGCGGTCACGCCGCACGCAGCCCGCAGCCAGGACACGGTGCTCAGATTCTCAGCCAGGGCTCCATGGCCGGCATCGAAGCGGTGCAGGCGCCGGAGGAACTCGGCCTCGAGTTCGATCGATCTCGCGCCGCATGACCACGATGTCCTCGCCCAGCGCTTGTGTCGTGACGCCATCGATGGACTCGCCGACGAGCGCATCGACAGCGTCATGCAGACCTTCGCGTGTGTCCGGTATGGCGAGCGCTTCCATGCCCACATTCTACCAAACATCTGTTCGCCACCGTACCAACCCGGACACGGACAAACTCTGTCCGTGTGTCGGTTTTAGTCATCTCCGGCAATAACCCTTGAGGGCGACGGCGCCGACTCAGATCGTTGGCCGTCCGACCCGTAGGGCGGACGTCAGTACGTGGCTATTCCGCAGCCGTGCCCTAGACTCGCGATCACCCGGCCCGCTGGAACTGTTCGTACCGTTCTTCGAGCCGATCGACCGCTGGTCTGAAGTCGTGCCTCCCGCGGGACCGTGACGATCGAGCCGTGGAGTCCCTGTAGCCCGTGTCGGAGCATCGGTCCGTCGGTCTCCCCGAGGACGTCCTTGCGTATCTCGATGACGAGATCTGGCCGAATGCCGATGATGTTGTTGTCGAAAGCGGCATGATGCAGCTTGCACAGCGCGAGGCCATTGGGGATGACAGGCTCGCCACGCGGTTGTCCATCGGGGATGATGTGGGCCGCGTCGAGCAGTTCCTCATGCCGGAGCTGACACAGGGAGCAAGTACGCCGGTACGCGGCGAGGACGCGCTCGCGAAACCCAGCCTGATGCAGTCGCTGCCTGACGACGTGGAAGGCATATGACCTGCGCGCGTCTTCCTCGATCACGAGCTCCGGGAGACTCACGGTGTCGCCTGGTTCGAACGCAACCTCAAACGACAGGTCGCGCCGATTGTCCCCCGTGACGAAAGTCGGCCAGACGACGAGGTAGCGCCCCGGGACGATGCCGTGAAGATAAATCAGCTGCTTGCCCTGTTCCATGGCGTGGCGAAGGCCGACGTTCTCGTGGTGGCTCGGATCCGGCCCTCGGTAGCGATAAATCAGGCGTCCGTACCCGAAGTCATCGTCATAGGGCGCGACCTTCCGCGGGTCGGGTGGCGCTGTGGCAATGC
This sequence comes from Candidatus Dormiibacterota bacterium, assembly GCA_963791435.1. Taxonomy (GTDB): domain Bacteria; phylum Chloroflexota; class Dormibacteria; order Aeolococcales; family Aeolococcaceae; genus Palsa-851. Next base: position 965,351 of record CAWBSL010000001.1, on the reverse strand, counting down.
TGATCGGAATCGACGGGAGGATCGCTGGCTTGAATATTCCCTGAGGACCTGCCAACGGCACGCGTCGACCCGCAAACATGAAGCCGTCTGTGAGCACTGATCGAGGCAAAACTGGCGGCCATCCCTCGCCGCGAATTCGTGCCTGGTCCGTGAGGAACGCGAACGCTGCGGTACGAACGGCGTCATCGATGTCGAGGCTCATCACGAATCGATCGGAACTATCGCATCGTGGGGAGACGCCCGTCAGCTTCTCGGAGATCACGCAATAGAAAAGAGAGCGGGGCCCACTGCGGGCCACCGCTCTCTTGTGGAAGGAACAGTTCGCTACCCGCGCGAACCGACCGCCACGGGCAACGCACCATCCGCCGAGACCACGCGCGCCGCCGGTCGAACAGTCCTCACTCCAACAACCAGCAGGTAGCAGACCATCCAGATCTCAGCAACCGCGCACGGGATCACGATCAGCGTGTGGATCTTCTGGTCAAACCCAGGCGCGAGGAAGGCCGCAAGCATGTCCACGAGGTAGCAACCGCTGGCCCCGACGAGCAGGACACCCAACGTCTTGGGAAACCAACCCGACTTGAAGGCGAGATATCCGAGCGGCGCCAACCAGAGCCCGAAGAAGATCTGGGCAGTGAGGAGGCCGTAATGCTGCGCATCGAGCAGCAGCAGCACGAGGGCGTTCGAACCACCGGCACCGAGGCTGACCGCATTCACCCCGCCGGTCGCGACGCGCAGTCCTTCGAATTCGAAAACGGCACTCATGCAGGTGATCGCCGCTGCGAGGAGGACAAACACGAGCATCGCCCTGGCGGCGCTCTTGTGCACGTCCTTGAGGAGCATGTAGAGCGCGAGCGCGGTGAAGACGAAGAAGGTGCCATCGAGCAAATCCGCGACGACGCCGAGCCGGAGCAGACCGGCGTTCGCGACGACATTGCCCGCGGTGGCCGCCGCATTGCCGGCGACGTACATCTTGGGTTCCACGAACCCTTCGGCGAACCCGCCGAGGATGCCGACGATCAGATAGAAGAAGCCGGCGATTCTCGCGAGGCGCTTGAGTGGGGTCATCGAGGTCTCCTTGGAAAACATACGCTGTAAGCTTAGGCTGTAAGTTACCCTTACGCCGTAAGTTTGTCAAGCGCCCATCGAAACTGGACTTACCCTGTACGTCTAGAGTTGGCGGCGGAGGACACAAGGTGGCTACCCAAGCGATCCGTGGCGCCAGACCTCGAATCCCGCTCAGCCGGGAGCGAGTACTGCGCGCTGCTCTCGCGCTCGCCGACGAGGGCGGTATCGAGGCGCTCACCATGCGCCGGCTCGGAGAGCAGCTTCAGGTCGAGGCCATGTCCCTCTACAACCACGTCGCCGGGAAGGACGACATCCTCGACGGCCTCGTCGATCTTGTCTTCAGCGAGATCGCGGTGCCGCCGGCCAACGACGACTGGAAAACCGCCATGCGGCAGCGGGCGATCTCCACTCGCGATGCGCTGGCGCGCCACCCCTGGGCCGTCATCCTCATGCAGTCGCGGTCGAAGCCAGGTCCCGCCACCCTCCGCCACCACGACTCGGTGATCGGCAACCTCCGGAAGGCGGGGTTCACCATCGATATGGCGGCCCACGCCTTCTCCGTGATGGACGGCTACATCTACGGCTTCGCGCTCCAGCAACTGAATCTGCCGTCACAGACCCAGGCAGAGAGCTCCGCGCTCGCAGAGGACATCCTCCGGGGTTTCCCGGTGGACGACTTCCCCTCTCTCGCCGAGATGATCGTCGAGCACGCGCTCAAGCCCGGCTACGACTACGCGCAGGAGTTCCATTTCGGACTGGACCTCATCCTCGACGGCCTCGAGCGGATCCGGGCCGCGGCCTGACCAGGCGAGCAGCGGCCTCCAGCCCTTAGCACTCGCCCCCGGCACCCGCTAGCAGTCAGACCTCCCGAGTGCTAAACTAGCCCCTGGAACCCAGGCTAGAGGATCAAACCAGGAGGAACCATGGCCAAACAACTGCTATTCGACGTCGAGGCCCGCGCCCATCTCAAACGAGGGGTTGACAGGGTTGCCGACGCCGTCAAGATCACGATCGGTCCTAAGGGACGGAACGTCGTGCTGGACAAGAAGTTCGGCTCGCCGACCATCACCAACGACGGAGTCACGATCGCCAAGGAGATCGAGCTCGAGGAGCCCTTCGAGAATATGGGCGCCCAGCTGGTCAAGGAAGTGGCGAGCAAGACCAACGACATCGCTGGTGACGGGACCACCACCGCCACCGTTCTCGCCCAGGCGCTGATCGCAGCCGGCCTGCAGAACGTGGCCGCCGGCGCCAACCCGATCCAGCTCAAGAAGGGCATCGAGCTCGGCGTTGAGGCGATCGTCAAGGCAATCAAGGAGCAGTCGATCCCGATCTCCGAGCGCGAGAAGATCGCCCAGGTCGCATCGATCTCCGCAGCTGACCCCACCATCGGCGAGACCGTTGCCGATGCGATGGAGAAGGTCGGCAAGGACGGCGTCATCACCGTCGAGGAGTTGAAGGGCCTCGAGACCGAGCTCGAGCTCGTCGAGGGCATGCAGTTCGACAAGGGCTACATCTCCGCGTACATGGTCACCAATGCCCAGCGCATGGAGGCCGTGCTCGAGGATCCGTACATCCTCATCACCGACAAGAAGATCTCCGCGATCGCGGATCTCCTCCCGATCCTCGAGAAGGTCGTCCAGAGCGGCAAGCCGCTCGTGGTGATCGCCGAGGATGTCGAGGGCGAGGCGCTTGCCACCCTCATCGTCAACAAGCTCCGCGGCACCTTCAACGCCGTCGCGGTCAAGGCCCCAGGCTTCGGTGATCGCCGCAAGGCGATGCTGCAGGACATCGCGATCCTGACCGGCGGCCAGGTGATCAGCGAGGAGGTCGGCCTCAAGCTCGACTCCGCGCAACTCAGCTCGCTGGGCCGCGCCCGCAGCGTGAGCATCACCAAGGACGACACCACCGTCGTCGAGGGCAACGGCAGCAAGGACGCGATCAAGGGCCGCATCGAGCAGATCAAGGCCGAGATCGACAAGTCCACCAGCGACTGGGACAAGGAGAAGCTCCAGGAGCGTCTCGCGAAGCTCAGCGGCGGTGTTGCCGTGATCAAGGTCGGCGCCCCGACCGAGACCGAGCTCAAGGAGAAGAAGCACCGCATGGAGGACGCCGTGTCCGCCACGCGCGCCGCAGTCGAAGAGGGCATCGTGCCTGGTGGTGGGGTCGTGCTCGTGAACGCGATCCCCGCGCTCGACAAGGTGAAGGCCGAGGGCGACGTGCTCACCGGTGTGAACATCCTCCGCCGTGCGCTCGAGGAGCCCCTCCGCCAGATCGCGCAGAACGCCGGTATGGAAGGCTCCGTCGTGGTCGACAAGGTCAAGTCCCTCCCCAAGGGCCAGGGCTTTGACGCCGCCAAGGGCGAGTACGTCGACATGGTCAAGGCCGGGATCATCGACCCGACCAAGGTCACCCGGTCGGCGGTTCAGAACGCGGCATCGATCGCCGCGCTGCTGCTCACCACCGAGGCGCTGATCACCGACATCCCCGAGAAGAAGGGAGCACCGTCCGGCCCGCCGATGCCGGAGTACTGATCGGCAACTGATCCGATTCCCGAAAGGGCGGTCCGGCGTTTCCGGGCCGCTCTTTCTTTTTGTCCTGGCGACATTCGCGATGAGTTGATCAACGATCGGCTACAACCCGGCGACGGCCGGTTCTCATACGGCCCGCCGTGAGTAGATTTCGAGCCGCGCATCCCCCACACAGAGGTATCCCGATGACCGATCACCTGTCCGAGCTGAGCGATCAGTTCTCAGATGCCGCGGAGTCGCTCGGCTCCGGAATGCTGCACGTCACCGGGATCGGCACCCGGCTTGCCGAGCGCGAGGCCGACCAGCAACAGATCGACTCGCTCGACGACAAGATGGTCACCGACCTCGACCGCGAGTTCCACGAACGCGGTGAGGAAGCAACTCCGGGCCTCGACCTCGCAGCCGTTACGGCGGTGGATCCGCAGTTCACGGCCGATGAGTTCCTGCTCATCGCGCGAGACGCATTCCGCGTCCTCCAGGACTGCGCACTCCGACGGAGCGCCGGCGCTCGACGCGGACATCGCTTCCGCCGAGGTCACCGCAGCATCGGTGTTAGGCGGTCGCGAGCAGGCGGTGGTGCGCTTCGGCATCAACGGCAGCACCTCGGTCACCCAGGACTGGACCTTCGAACGCGACCCATCGGCCGACACCAGCGCCGACGACGAGCAGCACGAGGTCGCCGACGGTGGTTGGCTGGTGGCACATCGTGGCTGGCGCCTGACCGGCATCGCCGCGGCCGCGTAAATCGCATTTGACCGCAGCCGCCTAGACGGCGCTCTTCGGCATCATGGGTCCCCAGGAGACCCATGCTTGGCAACGCCCGACTTCCCGGCCCCTTTGCACGAGTGCCCATCGCATGGGTGATCGCGCTGGTCGTGTTCATCCTCGCGGGGCTCAGCCTGAGCGAGCAAGGGCAAGTCGAGCGACCTGCAGGCGCTGATCCTCCTGGTTGTCGGCGTCCTACTCGTGATCCGCGGCGCGATGGATCTTCAACCAACGCCGGCAGAGGATAGCGTCGCAAGCGAAGGTCCGCAGCGACGCCCCGTGGCAGGTGCCCGCGACCGCGGGGCCGTCTCTCGCCACCACCGCGCCCACTTCGCCGTCGATGGGCAGCATCGCCCCTGACGTTCCCGAAACCGTCATCGAGGCGAAGGAACTCACCAAGCGATACGACCAACATCCTCGCCGTTGACGCTGTGAGCTTTTCGGTGCAGCGCGGCGAGATCTTCGGCCTGCTCGGGCCGAACGGCGCGGGCAAATCCACGACGCTCGAGATGCTCGAGGGGCTGCGTGATATCGACAGCGGCTCGGCGCTCGTCCTCGGCACCGACATCAAGAAGAACGCGATCGCCGTCAAGCGCCGCATCGGGGTGCAGCTGCAGGCGACCGCGCTCCCCAACTTCACAACGGTGACCGAGTCCATCAATCTCTTCCGCGCCTTCTACGACCACACGCGTGAGACCGCAGAGCTGCTCGAGGAGTTCGACCTGGTTGCGCAGGCGAAGCAGATCACCACAAAGCTGAGCGGCGGGCAACAGCAGCGATTGAGCATCGCGCTCGCAATGGTCAACGACCCGGAGGTCGTCTTCCTCGACGAACCGACAACCGGTCTCGACCCGCAGGCGCGGATCTCGCTCTGGGGATACATCGAGCGGTTCCGCGCCCGCGGCAAGACGGTGATGCTCACGACTCACTACATGGAGGAGGCGGAGCGCCTGTGCGACCGCGTCGCAGTCATGGACCAGGGGCACATCGTTGCCCTGGATACGCCGGATCGCCTCGTGGCTGAGCACGGACCGGGGACGACCATCGAGTTCAGCACTCCGGATGCCAATACGTCGGCACTGCGCGCGCTCACGGGCGTCGACACCGTCGATGTGACCGGTAACGCCGTTCGTCTTATCACGCGGAACTCCGGAGGTGGTGCTGGCGCAACTGCTCCACCCCGAGGCCGATCACGCCACCAGCCTCACCAACCTGCGCGTCGAGCGCGGGACGCTCGAGGACGTCTTCATCGCACTGACCGGCAGGGACCTTCGCTCGTGAGAGGCTGGCTCGAGCTCGTCAAGACCACGGTTCGGAGCAGCTTCCGAAACCGCGCGGCACTCATCTTCACGTTGCTCATCCCGATCTTCCTGATGGTGTTGCTCGGCAACGTGCTGGGCGGTGGAAACGCATCGGTGAACATCGGTGTCGTCGACAACGCAGGGACGGCGGTCAGCAAGGCGTACATCTCCACGCTCGACCACGACAAGAACCTTGTTGTCGAGCGCGGTAGCGCATCGCACGAGACGAGTCGCCTCAAGCACGATGACGACGTCGCAGTGGTGGTGATCGGCCCGGACTTCGGGACACCGTGTGCGGCCGGACAAACGTGCGCGGATGCGGGGGTGAACCTCCAGCTCGACAGCAATGACCCGTCGGACTCGCAGATCGCCGCTCAGGTGATCAATGCCATCACGCAGGACTTCGCGGTGGCGGCGCACATCGGCGGCACGCCGGGGATCGACGTCACCACAACGGAAGTGGGCACGGAGAACGTCACCACCATCGACTACTACCTGCCGTCGATGATGGCCTACGTCGCCGTGCTCGCCGGTCTCACATACGTGTCCATCACGATCGTCGACCAGCGCGAGCGCAAGGTGCTGCGGCGCTACCGGGCAACGCCACTGCACCCCTTGCAGGTGCTGGGCGCTGCCATGACCGGAGGGGCGATCACGGTCGCGCTCGAGGTGGTGACGCTTGCGCTCGTCGGCGTCTTCATCTTCGGCGCCCATTCGCACGGCAGCTGGCTGCTCGCGACCGTTGCGTTGATCGTCGGCATCGCCAGCTTCGTCAGCATGGGCTTTCTGCTGACCTCGGTCGTGAGCACCAGCGACGCCGCCCGAGGCATCTCATCGCTGATCGGCTTCCCGATGCTCTTCCTGAGCGGCATCTTCTTCCCTGTTGATGCCCTCCCGCAGTGGATCCAGACGATCGTCCACGTCCTGCCTGTCTACTACGTTTCCGACGCGCTCCACCAGATCCTCAACTCGGGCACGGGACTTCCGCTCATCGACGTTGCGGTCCCACTCGCCTGGGCAGTGGGCTGCTTCGCCCTCGCAGCGTGGCGGTTCCGCTGGGAGTAGCGGTTCAGGAGCAGGCGGTCGCCCGGTACGAGGCGTTGCCGAGGTCCGGCGCGGACCTGCCCTCCACGGTGATGGTCGCTCCGCGGGTCGGCGGCGCGCAGCCGTGCGGGAAGACCACGAAGACGCTGCGGGCACCGGCGGAGATGTACCCGTCGCAACTCGTGCGGGTGCAGAGGTACGGCTCGAAGGTTCCGGTGAGCGTCGTCGTCCCGTTGGCGTTGACGGACTGCACGGGGTTTGCGAAGAGTCCGGTGAAGCCCACGACGAAGAGCACCGCAATCACCACCACCGCGATCACCACGACCGGAAGGCCCCAGACCGGCCGGTGCCGGTTGGGAGACGTTCCCTCGGGCGCGTCCGCCTGGGGAGCCTGTTCCGGAGCGCTCGGCGAATTCTCCATGGCACTGGTACGGTACCGAAGTCCGCCATGCGGCAGCCGATCGTCTTCGTCACCGACTTCGGACGCGACGACGCGTATGCGGCGTCGCTGATCGGCGCTGTCTGGGCCATCGACCCCAACGCGATCTGCATCGAAGGAACGCACGGGATCCCTCCGGGCGATGTGCTCGCCGGCGCGTACCAGCTGAAGGCGCTGGCGCGAGCGTTCAGCGGGGGTGCAGTCTTCTGCGCCGTTGTCGACCCGGGCGTGGGTACCGAGCGGCGCGCGATCGCGATCAAGGCAGGACGGATCCGTTGCGTGGCGCCGGACAATGGCCTGGTGTCGTACCTCTGGGAGGAGACAGCCGCGGAGGATCGGTGGGCGTTCCGGCTCGACGTTGCGCCCGACGCCTCACCCACCTTCCATGGGCGCGATGTGTTTGCGCCCTTCGCCGCGCAGCTCTCGTCACGGGAGCGCTTCGACCTGGAGGCGACCTGATCGACGATCCGGTCATCCTCGCCGACGCTTTCGCCCGGCGAGCGGGCAACCTCGTCATCGGGAAACGTCGCCGTCGTCGATCACTTCGGCAACGCCATCACCACGATTCGCGCGGCCGACATCGAGGGTGCGTCGGTGCGTTCGCGTCACCTGGCCCGGTGGCAGCACTGACGGCACTGGTCAGCACGTATGCGCATATCGAGGCGGGAGCATGCGGCGCTCATCGGCAGCGCGGGCCACCTGGAGATCGCCGCTCGCGGAACACCCGTGAGTCTCGCCGGCAGGCGGTCCGCGTCTCGGCGACACGGTGGAGGTCGGCTGGGGTGACCACGATGCCGGCGCCGAACGACGGGCTCGGCCACCTCACCTCGGAAGATGTCGCACGCCTGGATGCCGCCGCGGCGGAGTGCGGTGTGTCGACATTGCAGCTGATGGAGGTCGCCGGCTGGCAGGTCGCACGCTGTGCGTGGCAGCACCTCGGCGGCGCCGCCGCCGTCAGTGTTATTGCCGGATATGGCAATAATGGTGGCGATGGACTTGTCGCCGCGAGACATCTCGCGACGTGGGGATGTGGCGTGCAGGTGCTCGTCCTTGCCACCGAGTCGCGCGTGACCGGCATCGTCACCGGTCACGTTCTGTCGGCGCGGAACTGTGGAGTCGACGTCATCATCGACGCGGATCCCGGGCTGTTCATGGCTGTCGTCGCGCGCGCCGAACTGATCCTCGACGCGATCCTCGGCACCGGCTTGCGCAGCGCGCCGCGAGAGCCCCAGGCAGACGCGATCCGCGCGATCAACGAGTCGGCTGTTCCGGTGCTGAGCGTCGATGTGCCGAGCGGTCTGGATGCCAGCAACCGGCGAGGCCTTCGACCCGACCGTCGACGCCACGCTGACATGCACGCTCACCGCCATGAAGCGGGGCTTGCGCCGGGGCGATGGCGCACATCAGGCAGGCGAAATCTGGGTCGCCGACATCGGCATGCCGGCCGTCGCGTGGCGCCGGGCCGGGCTGCTGCAGCCGGCCGGCGTGACCGGTGGGGAGTTGGTGCACACTTCGTCCTGATCTCCGGCTTGACCGCTGGCGGACTCCCGGCTATTCTTCGACCCGTACTCCGCGCCCTAACAGCGCAAACGTCATGATCAACGTCCCAGCACACATCGCTCCCGAGGCGCGCGAGCTTGCCGCAACGGCACGCGAGCAGCTCGATGATCTCGTCACGTATGCCACACATCTGGTCAATCACCAGGCGGACGCCGTGGCCTTCGTCGCCGGGGGAATCCACCATGCGAGCCGCTACCCACCTGCGCGTCTGCGCGTCGACGGTCGGGCGGCGCTCTATCGGGCGGTCACGCGTGCGTGCCGGCACGGCCAGAGATTTCCACCCAAGCCGCAGGGCATCGGCCGCGATGTTCCGGCGTGGCGGCGGCAGCGGTTCGTGTCGAGGTCGACGATATCAACGCCGGCCGCATCAATACCGTCAAGCGCGCGCTCTGCATGCTCGGTTTCGATCGCAGAGCTGCGCTGCTGCTTCGCGACCTGTGCGGCCTCGACTACCACGAGATGGGCCGTGCGCTCGAGTGCTCACCGGAGGCAGCATCGCGGCTGGTAGCGGCCGCCCGCCGTGAGTTCGGCTCCATCTATCGCGAGATCGCGCTGTGAGGTGCAGCCTCCTCGCGCTCAGCAGCTACATCGACGCCGAGCTCGACATCGAGCCGGCCGGCGAGCTGGAGGCGCACCTTGTCGCGTGCGATCGCTGCCGGACCGCGATCGGCCATCTCCGTGAGGAGTTGGCTCGGATCGGCGCGCTCGCGCGTGTCCACGTTCCTGATGACGCAGTGCACGAACTGTTCAGCCAGATCGGTTTGATCGCGGAGGAGGACGACTTGCCCGAAGAGACCTGCCCATCACGACCGGCCGGCACCAGTCGAGGCTCCGCCGTGGTTCGGCGCGGAGCGTGGCGCGGCGTTGCCCTGGGCACCACGTCCATCGGCGCACGATCAGTCGCAACCTCGAGAGTTGATCGGTGAGCGCTCGCCGAGCATCGCGGTCGCCGATCCACCGGAACTGCTCCTCTGGGACGAGACCATCGACCAGATCGCCACGGCCGTCCCAGTCACCGCCGCCGGTGCACGACGTTCCCGCACCAGCGCCGCCCCCACCGCGCAGTACCGAGCCGAGCCGGCGTTCGTCCACACCGCAGCCTCCACGGAGCTCAGCGCCGAGCCGCAGCCGCCCGATCTGTCCACGTCCGCGCACGTGCTGAATCCGCCGCGTCTGGCAGCAGGCCCGAACGCCTTCCAGCGTCTTCGTGACGCGGTGGCCGTCCGGCTCGCGCTCCGTCGCGGCGGTGGAGCGGCGTTCGATTCGGGGTCGAGATCGTCAGCGGCGCAGGCGCGCCGAAATGGAATCAGCGCACGCACACGCGCGAATGGAGCGACAGCCCCGCCGGTCGTTGCGCCGGCGCTGCTGCTGCTCCGGACGTGACAGCCGCGGACGCGCCAGTTGTTGCGCCCAAGTCGACAGTCGTTCCGCGCGCCGACACGCCCATCGCGACACCGGTGGCTCACGCGCCGAGGCCCTACCGCGTCACCCATCGCTTCGCGCTCGAGACGCCAAAGGCGGCAGCGTGATCGCGCGTCGATATGCCCATCGCGACAATAACCACGCCCGTCATCAAGCCGCTCGCCGCCGGCGACCAGCATGCGCGGCCGTCTCAGCCGCTTCCTGGGATCTGTCGACGACGAGCCCGCGCGGAGGACTGACGAGTTCGATGCGCCGGCGGCGCATGCGCGCCGCGCGACGCAGCCGACCATTGAAGACACGACTGACTCCGATGACCACTCGCCTTTCGAAGCCGCGGGTCACGTTGAAGCCACGGCCGCGCCGGAACTTGCCGACGTGCTCAACGAAGTGGCAAGCCTTGCGGCGCCCGCTGGAGCGCATGTCCACGCCAGAGACCGACGTGCGCGCTCCAGCGGCGCCGTCGCGCCACCGAGGTGACACGTCAGGCGCCGAGCCCGTGGGCCGAAGAGGCCCCGGAACCTCGCGACATCGAGTACGTGGGAGGCGTCGTCGCGCCGAAGTTCGCAGCCGACGCCGAGCCGGCAACTCCGTATGCCTTCGACGATGACTCGGACGGCGCATCGCTGCCGGCCGCCCGGACGGCACATGCGCCGCCTGCACTCGCACAAAGCCGATCGGCGCAACTGGAATCCGACGCTCCCGGTCACCGGCCGTCATGTGCTGCCGCTCGGTGGACCAGCCGTCGGCGCCGCGGATCGTGATCGGCGGCTCTGGCTCTTCGGCGCCGTGACCGTCGTGCTGATCCTCTCGGGCTCCTCGTCGGGCGGCAGGTGACGCAGACGGCCCCGCTCGTCGCCTCCACCCTCCCCAGGTCGACCCCGGCGGTGCACGCCAGCACTCACCACCGACGACGGCACCGCTCCCAGTGGCCACGCCGGCTCCGGCCACCACCCCGGTGATCCCCGCAGCGCCCACGCCGCAACAGCTCACCAGCGCCAAGACGCTCGGCACGGGCAGCAGCGGCTTCGCCGTCGCCGACGTGCGCTACGGCGAGCACCCCAATGACTTCCGCCTCGTCTTCGACATGGCGTATCCGGACACGGTCACTGGCGACCCGACGACGGTGGTCGGCTTCGACGGGCCGACGACGATGTACGTCGAGTTCACCGGCGTCAACGGCGCCTCCGACATCGCATCGATGCCGAAGGGACAGGTGGTCGTGTCGGTGACAGCCCTGCCCGATGGCACGCGATAGCAGTCGCCTGATCTTCAAGATCACGCTCAGCAAGAAGGCGGCCTTCGACGCGTACTACCTCTCGGGCGGCCGCCTCGTCATCGACGTCACGTAGCCCGCGGCATCACCCCGCGATGGTCGGAGCCCCCTCCTGCGGCGCGGGTGCCTCCGCTTCGACGATCGGCTGACCATGCTGTTCGCGCAGGTCGAACTTCAGCACCTTCCCCGCGGGATTGCGCGGGAGCATGTCGATGAACACGACGGACTTCGGCTGCTTGTATCGCGCCAGCTTGTCCTGAGAGAATTCGATGATCTCCTGCTCGGTGAGGGACGCGCCTTCTTTCGGCACGACGACCGCGCGCACCGTCTCGCCCCAGCGAGGGTGCTGCACGCCGATGACGGCAACCTCTTTCACGCCGGGGTGCAGGTAGAGCGCGTCCTCGACCTCCGCTGGGTATACGTTCTCACCGCCCGTGATGATCATGTCCTTCTTCCGGTCGACGATGAAGAAGTACCCGTCGTGGTCACGGATGCCGACGTCCCCGGTGTGGAACCAGCCGTCGATCAGCACCTCGGCGGTGGCATCAGGGCGGTTCCAGTATCCCTTCATCACGTTCGGGCCACGGACGACAATTTCTCCACGCTCACCGTCAGGAACGTCGTGACCGTTGTCATCGACGATCTTGACGTCGGTGAAGAACGGCGCGATGCCGGCCGAGCCGAGCTTCTCCGTCGCCATCGATGACGGGAGGAACGACGCGAACGGCGCCGTCTCGGTCAGCCCGTACCCCTGGTTGAAGGGGAGTCCGCGCGCGCCGTACACCTTGATCAGCGCCTCGGGCACTGGCGCTCCACCGCACGACAGCACGCGAATGCTGCTCAGGTCGCGGGTCGCGAAGTCGGGATGCTGCGCCATGAAGAGATACATGGCGGGCACGCCGAACATCGACGTCACGTGGTACTTCTCGATGTTCTCGAGCACCATGCCGGGCTCGAACATCTGCTCCATGACGACGGTCCCGCCCTTCAAGAACGCCAGCAGTGGCGTGACGTTGAGACCGCCGATGTGGAACAGCGGAGCCACAACGAGAGTGATCTCCTCGGAGGTCGCATCATCCGCGAGGAACGCGTTGATGTTGTTCCAGATGATGTTGCCGTGGGTGAGCATCGCGCCCTTCGGCCGTCCCGTCGTCCCCGACGTGTACATGATCAGCGCGACGTCGGTCATGGCGACCGGGTAGTCGAGGTCCGTATCGCGCTGGTCGTGGAGGAGCGAATCGAAGCCGCGCGAACCGGATTGCTCGACCGCGCACACGTACTCGCGCACGCTCAGGTCGGCACGGATGGAGTTGACGATCGAGGCGAAGGCCTCCTCGTACACGAGGGTGTGCAAGCCGGCGTCACGGATGATGAAGCTCAGCTCGGGCCCGGTGAGCCGGAAGTTGAGCGGCACGAAGATCGCATCGAGCTTGGCCGCCGCGAACAGCGTGAAGAAGAAGCGCGGATGGTTGAGCCCGAGGAAGCCGACGCGATCGCCGGGGTTCACCCCGAGTGCGTGGAGCCCGTGCGCCACCTTGTTGGTCAGGTGGTTGAGCTCTCGGTACGTCCATTGCTCGTCACGGAAGATGAGCGCGGTGTTGTCCGGGCTGAGCTGGGCACGCCGGCTGAGCGTGAAACCGAGACCCTGGTCATTAGCCATAGCTGAAACCCTCCGAATGCCCGCTTCGCCTTTCGCGATTCTCCCATTCGCGGCAGGGGAGCGTTTCGCTACGCGGTCCACCCTCCGTCCACGACGAGCACGGAGCCGGTGACAAAGGACGCAGCGTCTGATGCAAGGAACAACGCCGCACCCGCGATCTCGTTGGGGACGGCGTGGCGTCCGAGTGCTGTCTGGGAAAGGATGCGGTCGTGGATCTCGGTGGTCTCGACGAGGTAGCGGGCGAGCCTGGTCTCGACGAGGCCGGGGGCGATGGCGTTCACCCTGATCCCGAGCGGTCCCAGCTCGTGCGACATGGTGCGTGTCAGCGTGATCAGCGCCGCCTTGCTCGCGTTGTATGCGCCAGTCAGCGGCTCCGGGTCGATCCCGGCGACCGATGCCATGTTGATGACGCTACCGCCGTGCTCACGCATCCACGCAGCGACTGCGTAACGAGTGAGCCGGATCGGCCCCATGACGTTGACGTCCCAGATCTTGTTGATGGCGCCTTCATCGGCGTCGAGGATCGGCCCGAACTGCGGATTCGTCGCCGCGTTGTTGACGAGGATGTCGAGCCGGCCCGTCTTGCGCATCACGTTCGCGACCACCGCCTCGCAGGTCGCGGCGTCCCCGACGTGCCCGGGCGTCGCGATTGCCTTGCCCCCGGTGGCGACGATCTCTGCCGCGCGCGGCCTCGCATGCGTCGGCGTGACGGGCATTGAGCGCAACCGTCGCGCCCGCCTCGGCCAGCGCCGTCGCGATCGCCAGTCCGATGCCGCGGCTGCCGCCGGTGACCAGTGCGACGCGACCGTCGAGCGAGAACCGCTCTGCGATGCCCATGGTCAGTTGAGGCTTGAGGTGCCGGCGTGGTCCTTGGACCGGACCAGCATGCGGTCGAGGAGCGCGGCCTCGCGACGGAGCAGACGCAGGCAGGCGGCGAGCCGCTCCGCGGTGCCGTCGATCTCGAGCAGACGCTGCCGCTGCGCGGTCTCGACCTGCATCGCTGCGGCCACGAGGTACGAGAGCAGCTCGGGATCGGCCGGCAGTCCGAACTCGAACGGATCCTCCTGGCCGATGCCCCGCAGCTGACCGGCGTAGCCGCGAAAGGCCGCTGTCACGGCGGTGGCGAGGCGCTCCGTGTCATCTGCCGCCGCCGGCAGGTCCTCGAGGTAGTGCACCGAGCCGACCAGGTACGGCCGGTGATGCGAGAAGGCGTCGATGTGAAAGCGCGAGGCTCCGACGACCACGAGGTTGTAGCCGCCGTCCGGCAGCTCCTCGATCTCATCGAGCTGCGCCAGGGTGCCGACCTCGTACGGGACGGCGCCGCCGCCCGTCTCCTGGCCCGAGCGGATCGCAACGATGCCGAAGGTCGTCGACTCCCTGCGGCAGTCGCGCATCATCGCCTTGTAGCGCTCCTCGAAGATGTGCAGCGACATCGGCATGTGCGGGAACAGCACGGTGCCGAGCGGAAACAGCGGGACTTCGATGGCCATCACACGCTGGTCCGCGGCCGCATCAGCGAGGCACTAAGCGGCTTTGCAGTTCTTGGTGTGCTTGATGATCCGCTCGCGACGAGGCTCTCCGGGGCGGCGGCTGTGCCGGAAGGCGATCTCGACGCCGATCTCGTTCTGACGCATGAGGTTGTTGCAGATCGGGCAGCGGACGTGCGTGAGGATGTCGCGTTGGGACGCGACGCCCTTGGATTCCTTGATCGTGTTTGCCATGGCTGCTGGGGCTCCTTGAGGGGTGGGCTCATTCGATTGTACGCGGCGTCGGGGTACGATTCGCCGCCGATGGCACACTCCCTCAGCACCTTCCGCCTGCGCTTCGCGGGCCCCGTCGCCGGAACCGCGCTCGCGGTTCTCGCGCTCGGAGCCTGCGGCAGCATCGTGCCCGTGAGCAGCAGCATCACACCATCCCGCCCGACTGCTCCACGCCGCGGCCGGTTTCCGCCACGGATTCGTTCGCCACCACGGCCGCACTCCAGCCCGGGCTAGCAGGGACTGCAGTACGCCGACATCAGCGTCGGATGCGGGGCCATTGCCTCAGCCACCGCGACGGTCGAACGTCCAGTTCACGGTCTGGCTCTCCACGGGCAAGCAGATCATCACGACCCGCGGGCCCGAACCAGCCGGCGAACTCACTGACGCTCTCGGACCCCACGACGCTCGCCTTCTGGCGGCTCGGCATCCCGGGCATGCGGTTGGTGGGACGCGCCGTCTGGTCGTGCCGCCGGCGCTTGCATTCGGCGCTTCGGGAAACTCCTCGGCAAACGTCCCGGCCAACGCCACCCTCGTGGTGGACCGTCGAACTGGTGTCCCTGGGCTCAGCCGCGGCTTAGGAGCGGGCGCGGCGTCCAGAGAACGAAGAGGCCCAGGCACGCCCCGGCCGAGACCAGAACGAACGCGATCGGCATGCCGATCACGAAAAAGAGGTTGGGGCGCCGTTGTCGCCAACATGCTGCGTACAGCATACCGCCACGATCGGCCCACCACCCTGACAGGCGGGTCAGATCAGGAGGCGACTTCCATGCGGGCGCCCAGCAGGCCGAGCTCGATGTCGTGCATCACGGTGATGCGGAACGCCTGGCGCGCGGCGGCATCGAGTTCCGGGGCGATCGTCTCGTTGCGTGGACGGCCGATCCACGGCGGCTGATGCCTGCCCATGGGCTCGCCGCCGACGCGGACCACCACGGCGCGGTCGTCCTCTTCATCGACTTCGATGGAGACGTGCTGGAGGACTCCGGTGCTGTCGACCAGCGTCCAGGAGCGCAGCCACACCGGCATGGTGCTGCCCGGCACGCGCACCGGGCGCACGGCGCCGCTGACGACGTAGGCGTCCTTGTGGGGGGCGTCTGCAGTGAGAGCGATGCGGACCGCGGTGTCCAGCTCCCCGCCCACCCAGGTGGCAAGTGACGGAGCGCGGTTCTCGACGTCCGGAAGCATATGGGTGAAAAAGCCGTTCGCGAGTGACGGCGCAACCGTGGCGTGGCGCCGGCAGTACGGGAGGCCGAGGACGATCCGGCTGTGCTCGTCGCACCAGGTCGTGCCGCACTTCACCTGCCGGCGGTCGACGTAGGTGCAGCGACAGCTCGCAGGCTTGGAGCATTCGCCGTCGAGGCACTTGCCCAGACTTGTCGTGGTCGCCGTCAGCCGGCTCCGCGTCGCCTGTCTGCTTCTTCGAAAGCCGCTGCCACGGCTTCATCTTGTCCAATGGGGTCACTCCTCGGCACATACGAATCTGTGCCAGGACCCCAGCCTAGTCGCCTTGTCGCCCCCACAAAGGCGGTGCATCCATCTTGTTACGTCCCGGATGCGCGTCGTGACCGGGCGGCCGGGGCCACCGGGTGGCGTCGTCGACGGTCACCCGATGGCCCACGCCCGTGAACCGGCCTGGAAGCCTCGCGCGAGCGCCGACTAACTGGAAACCGCGCCCGCCGGATCCAGGAGAGAGCGCAGGTAGGCGTCCACGTTATCGATGCTCGAGACGAGGCCATCGAACTTGTCCATGTGGGCACGTCCGGCCATGTCGCGGAACTTGAGGCTGTACGTCAGCTTCGTGACCCCATTCATCTCGTGCAGAGCCATCGTTTCCACGGCTTCGGCATCCGGCCACCCGTCGAACCGCCAGGTCTCGACGGTCCGATTCGGCGCCTCGATCTCGAGGAAGGTTCCACGAAACGAGCACTCGATGCCGTCCTTGGTGACCATGACGTAGTGGTAGTTCCCTCCGACCCGCAGGTCGATCGAGCACACGGTCACGTCTTCATCAAATGGGGCGAACGTTTTCCTCACGTGCTCAGGCTTCGTGAAGACGTCGAAGACGAGTCCGATCGGAGCGTCGAACTCTCGAGTGAGGACGATCTCGAGATCGTTCGGGAATGCAACGACTGCCGACCCACGCCTGCTAGCTGCCACTGTCGCTCTCCTTCTGGTTCTGTTGTAGCTCCTTGAGGTAGTCATCGACCCGATCCAGCCGGTCGTTCAACGCCTGCTCGTACGTGGCCAGCCACTCGCGCAACGGCCGCAGGCGTGCGCGCTCCAGGCGGTATAGCCGGCGACGCCCGTCCGACCGGCACCTGACGAGACCCACCTGCCTGAGCACCCGCAGGTGCTTGGAAACCTGAGGCTGGGACATCGAGAGGTCTTTGACGATCGTCCCGACCGCCTTCTCGCCTTCGATCAGCGTGTCCAGGACGTCGCGACGGCGCGCCTCGGCAAGGGCGTTGAAGACGTCCGACGTCGTGGAGGAGCGGGCCATGGCGACATTATATGCTGATATCGACATGTATCAAGTCCACTGGCTCACGCTCCAGGGGATCGGCTCTCCACGAAGGGTCGAGCCCGAGAGGCGAGCGGCGTGTCATCGAGCGTTGCTCATGCACCGCCCGATTCTCGGATCGAGCGGCTGGACGGCGTCCTCGGTGGTACCCCGTATCGGATTCGAACCGATGGTCTCCGCCTTGAGAGGGCGGTGTCCTGGGCCACTAGACGAACGGGGCCCGAAGGCCCCGGATCATACCAGCGCCCGGAGCCTGCTCAGACCTGATCGGGCGCGGCCATCCCCAGGGTGTGGAGCGCGTCGGCGAGCGTCGCGCGCGTCGCTGCGACGAGCGCTCGCCGGAACCGCCGGGTCTCGGCGTCCTCCTCGCGGACGATGGCCGGTGTGTGCTCGTAGAAGTCGCTGAACGCCGACGCGAGGCCGAAAGCGTAGGTGGTGAGCAGCGACGGCGACAGCGCCGTGGCCGTCTCGGTGAGTGCCCGCGTGTACGCCTCGATGCTGTGGAGCAGCTCCCGCTCGGCCGGGTGCAATGCGACAGGCACGGCGACGGCCACACCGTCATCGGTGACCTTGCGCAGGATGCCCGCCGCTCGGGCATGCGCGTACTGCAGGTAGACGCCGGTGTCACCCGTGACCCGCAGCGCCTCGTCGAAGTCGAAGGCGATGATCTGATTCAGCGAGAACTTGAGCAGGTAATAGCGCACCGCTCCGGCCGCGACCAGCCGTCGCGCTCGCAGCGTCGCGCGCATTGACGCTCAGTCGCGCGATGGCGCGGTCGAGCAGGTCGTCCGCACGGACCTCGATGCCGCGCCGCCCGCTCAATGCAACGCTCTCACGACCCTCTTCGATATCGACGCCGAGCTCCGCGGCCGCGGCCGGTGTCAGCGCGACGACCTCGTAGCTCAGGTGGATCGAGTTGTCCGCCTCGTGCTCGTGGTGCAACCGGCGCAGCGCGCGCTGCACGACGCGCTGCGGATACGCCTGGCGTGCGTCGATGACGTTGATGACGCGCTGGGCGTGACCGAAGTGCGCGCTCGGCGCGTCCGGCTGCGGCTGCGGTCGCGGTGGTCACGAGGCTCGGGTCGCCCTCCCAGAACGCGTAGTTGAAGTCGCGTCCGAGGAGGCCGAACTTCCAGAGCTGGTAAGCGATATCCTTCGCCGTGTAGGTGGCGATACCGTCGGACTTGACCAGAACCTTGGTGTCGTCGTCGCCCTCGTCGTCGGCGCCGTCGGCCGGCATCACCCAGCATCCGGCGAGCTTGCCGCTCTCGGCGAGGACGATCGCGCCGGATTCGCGAAGCAGCTCGAACGCCTGGCGCCAGAAGCCGAGACCGATGATGTCCGACTCCCACGTGAGCAGGTCATAGGCGATGTCGAAACGGCGCATCGTCGCGAGATGTGCGTTGACGATCCGGCGGGCGAGATCCTTGACGTATATCGCCGTCTCGTTGCCGCCTTCCTCGACCTCGCGCAGCACGGCGAGTCGTTGCTCGAGCAGCGCGGGCTCGCTCTCGTAGCGCGCCGACACGGCGATGTAGACGCGCGAGCAGTACTGGTCGAACGGCTCGTCCGGCATCGGTTCCAGGCCGAGGTTGCGGATGCCCACCACGACATCGGCGACCTGCACGCCGGTGTCGTCGATGTAGTTGTTCACCTCCACCGTGTGGCCGACTCTCCGCAGGACACGCGCGACGGTGTCCCCGATGCACGCGTTGCGCAGGTGGCCGATGTGTGCCGCCTTGTTGGGATTGGTGGCGGTGTGCTCGACGAGCGTCTTTCCGGCGGCGACCGCGGCATCGGTGGGCAGGTCCAGCGTCCCCGTCGCCTCGAGCTCGGTGGACGGCCGTGAGCACCGCCTCCGTCCATGCGCCCTCCTCGAGGTGGGCGTTGACGTATCCCGGCGGTGTCACCGTCCACGTGCGCACCCGTGGTACCTGCGCCGCCTCGAGGTGCGCCGCCAGCTCGGCGGCGATCGCAGCAGGCGGGCGTCGGAGCACCCG
Organism: Candidatus Dormiibacterota bacterium; assembly: GCA_963791435.1. GTDB lineage: Bacteria > Chloroflexota > Dormibacteria > Aeolococcales > Aeolococcaceae > Palsa-851. The sequence goes on along the minus strand of CAWBSL010000001.1, from coordinate 946,010 downwards.
GGCAAGTCCGAGGGGCGCGGGTGTGGACCAGTCGCCGAACTCAGGGCGGGCCGACCGCTCGACCACGACCTCGAACCCCGGGTCCACTCCGGAGGCATCGAGGGCTTGTCGCACCGCTTCAATGAGGAGCGTCCGCGTGTCAGGCATATCGCGCAAGGGTAACGGGGAGCACGGCCGCGTCCCGACGGGCGACAATGCGCCGCCGTGGACTCGCGACCATGCGTGATCCCGGCCGCCGGCCTGGGGACACGCTTTCTCCCTGCCACCAAGGAGCTTCCCAAAGAGCTGCTCCCTGTTCTCGATCGCCCGGTGATCCAGTGGGCGGTCGAGGAGGCGGTGAACTCCGGAGCTGACGAGATCGTCCTCGTGCTCGCCGAGGGCAAGGAGGCGCTGGCGGCCCACCTGCGGCCGGATCTCCCACTCGAGCGACTCCTCGAGGAGCGGGGCAAGACCGCCGAGCTGGCCGCCGTTCGCAAGGCCGGGAACCTCGCCCGGGTGACCGTCGCCCGGCAGGCATCACCCCGCGGCCTCGGGGACGCCGTGCTCTGCGCAGCGGACGCGGTGGGCGACCGCACCTTCCTCTGCATGCTCCCCGACGACCTGTCGCTGGCCGACCCGCCGATCCTGCGCCAGCTCTGGGACGCCTACGAGCAGTTCGGGACGTCCATCCTTGCACTGATGCGCGTGCCCAAAGACCAGATTTCCAGGTATGGGTGCGCCGAGATCGCCGAGTCGCGTGGCAAGCTGCACCGTGTGAGTGGACTGGTGGAGAAGCCGCCTGCTGCCGAGGCGAAGAGCGATCTCGCAGTGATGGGCAGGTATGTCCTCACGCCCGCGATCTTCCCGGCGCTCCGCAAGACCACACCGGGAGCGCTCGGCGAGATCCAGCTCACGGACGGCATCGGGTACCTGCTCGAGGCCGGTGACGTCTGGGGCGTCGAGTTCGAGGGCGAGCTCCTGGACGTCGGCACTCCGTCCGGCTGGCTCGCCACCAACATGCGCCTGGCACGCGAGCACCCGGAATACCGCGATGCGGTGGCCGACAGGACCGGAGGCGCATGAACGCGCTTCGGCGTGAGTGGGGCGCGATCACCTTCGTGGTGACGATCCTCGTGGGAGCGGTCGCCGTGGCGATCTCTCTGGGGATCTCCGCCACCCATTCGGCCCCGCTCGCCTCGGCACCGCCGTGCCCGACGTACACACCGTACGTCGTCACGCCCATCGCCGGTGCCGACCGCGACGCCAAAGCCCGCGGTGAGCGGGAAGCCCACACCCACACCGACGCCAACACCGCTGCCGACGCCGACGGCCAGTCCGACCCCGTTCAACCCCGAGCTCCAGGGCTGCCCGACGGCACCGCTTCCGCCGACAGTCGCGCCGACACCAACCCCCAAGGTGACCCCGACCGCCGTGGGTGCAACACCGACGCCGGCTCCGACCGCGACACCGACTCCCGTGCCGACGACCCCACCCAACTCCACGCCATTGCCGACCGGGACACCGACGCCCAACGGCTCCGGCTGATCCGGCGCTCGGTCAGAGGGCGAAGAGCAGCCTGTTGCCGTTCTCGGGGGTGATCGACGAGCGCTGCAGCTCGATGTCCACCGACGGCGGGTGCCCGGTGTCGATCACGACGGCGATGTGCTCCGAGAGGCGCAGGCCACCGATGCGAACGCAGTCGCGGAGGAACGTGAACGCCATAGGGCGCACCAGGTTCCAGATGTAGCCTCGGACCGCCTGCGCCGTCTCTGACGGCTCGAGCAGCGTGTCCGTGCCGCGCATGCTCCGGTCCTGAAAGGCGAGCACGCACACCTGGTCGGTGAGTTGCACGGGGGACGTCCACGAGTACTGGTCGTCGTCGGCCAACGTCCCGACGATGCGGTCCTTGTCGCTGAACAGCGCGAGCCGTTCGACGAGCAGGTGCATCGGCCCCGCAGGGCCTTCGACGAAGAGCGGGATGTCGCGAAGCGGCTCGCTGCGATCCTGCGCCGGGTAGCGCGCGGAGAACCCGAGATCCTCGATGCCACTGAATGGCGCAGGCACTTTGATGACCAGCTCGTCCATCACCGAGCCTCAAGCATCAGGACGTTCACGTTGCTCATCACGTCAACCTTGTGCGCGAATCTAGCACAGGGGTTGCGGAGATCGAGCGACGTGGAGTGATTGCTACACTCGCGCGACCATGCCGGCACTCGACGACGTTCGAGTCCTCGATCTCACGAGATTGCTCCCCGGACCGTTCTGCACCCTGCTGCTCGCGGACTTCGGCGCGGATGTGATCAAGGTCGAGGACACGACTGGCGGCGACTACATGCGCTGGATGCCGCCGCTCGTCGACGAGTACTCCGCGATGTTCCACCCGATCAATCGGAACAAGCGCTCGCTCACCCTCGATCTCAAGAATCCCTTGGGGCGTGAGGCGTTTCTCCGCCTGGCGGCGACTGCCGACGTGGTCGTGGAGAGCTTCCGCCCCGGCGTGATGGACCGCCTCGGCATCGGCGAGACCGCCCTCCGTGAGGTCAATCCCCGGATCGTGCTCTGCAGCATCAGTGGTTATGGCCAGGATGGACCGTTTCGCGATCGCGCCGGGCATGACCTCAACTACGCCGCGGTTGCGGGGGTGCTCATGCTCGGCGGCACCGAGAGTGTCGGTCCGGCGATGCCGGGTTTGCAGGTCGGAGATCTCGGTGGCGGCGCGCTCGATGCCGCGCTCGCGATCATGATCGCGCTTCACTCACGCCGCACGCACGGGCCGCGGACAGCACTGCGATATCTCGATGGTCGACGGGCTCGTGAGCTGGACGGCCGTGCACGCGTCGCAGCTCTTCGCCACGCGGCGAGGCACCGGCGCCGGGCGAGGGGATGCTCACCGGCCGGTATCCCTGCTACCGGATCTACCCTTGCGCGGACGGGTATCTCGCGGTGGGCGCGCTCGAGCCGAAGTTCTGGCGTGAGTTCGTCGCGGTCGATCGGTCTTGCCGGATCTTGCCCAGAGCGGTCTTGTCGACGGCGAGGAGGGCCGGCGGACGATGGCGGCGGTCGAGGCCGTGTTGCGGACACGCACGCGTGCGCAGTGGGAGGAGACGCTCGCCGGACACGACGTGTGCGTCGAGCCCGTGCTGGACATCGGCGAAACGTTCGAGCATCCCCAGGTGCGCAGCCGCGGCATGCGGCTCGAGCCGGGCGACGGACGACCCACTGCGCAGACCGGGTTTCCCGATCCGCCTCGCCGGCACGCCCGCGGCTTACCGGCGTCCGCGCTCCCGGCTATGGGGAGCACACCGACGAGGTGCTCGCCGAAGCGGGCTATGACACCGAGCACATCGCCGCGCTGCGTGCAGCGGGGGCGATCACGTGAGCGAGCCGGCGCAGGCGCCGCGACATGCGCCTCGCACGACGCGCAGCGCGCAAACCCGCGAACGCATCATCGCCGCGGCGACCGAGGTGTTCGCGCGATCGGGGTTTCACGGCGCCAAGGTCGCCGACATCGCCGAGCAGGCCGGCATCGCCTACGGGCTCGTGTACCACTACTTCCACAACAAGGAGGACATCCTCGCGGCGATCTTCACGGAGCGCTGGGCGCAGTACGTGACCTACCTCCACGAGGTCGGCGACATGGAGATCGGCTTTCGCGAGCAGATGCGCCGGCTCGTGCATTTCTGGGTCGAGGTGTACCGGCGCGAGCCGGACCTGATGACCGTGATGATCAACGAGGTGACGCGCTCGTACGAGTTTCTCGAGTCGCACGACATCGGGACCGTGATGGTGGCGTTCGAGGCCATCGAGGAGATCATCCGCAGGGCACGCGACCGCGGTGAGGTCGCGGCCCAACGTCGATCCGCAACTCGCGAGCTACGTCGTGTTCGGCGCAGCGGAGATGGTGCTCACCGGCTACGTGATGGGCACCCTGCGTCGCGATGATCCGCCGGCGTTCGCGGGCGACGAGATGCAGATGCTCGAGGTGCTGCTCGACGGCCTCGGCACCACGCGACCGCTACCTGACGACGGCCTCCCACCACGCGTCTACCGCGCGCGCTCGTGGCCTCGATGCCGTGGCTGTTGTCGATGACCCACGTCGCACGGTCACGCTTCTCGTCGATCGGGATCTGCGCGGCAAGCCGTTGGAGCTGCAGCGTCCGCATCGAGTCCGTTGCGTTCGCGCATGCGCCGGATCTGGACGTCGCGCGGCGCGTAGACGAGCAGCACTCCTTCGAACAGCGACTCACGCGCGTTCTCGAAGAGCAGCGGGATGTCGACGGCAACCAGCGTGCGTCGGTCGCAGCGAGCGCCGCGCAATGCGCTCCTGCGTCAACTCGGTGATGCGCGGATGCGTGATGCGCTCGAGATCTGCCGGCGCGCATCGGGATCGGCGAAGACGATCGGCGCCGAGGCGGGCGCGGTCGAGGCTGCCGTCGGGCTAGCAGCATGCCCCCGCCAAAACGTTGCGCGACCTCGGCGAGCGCCGGCTCGCCCGGGCAGCACCACCTCGCGCGCGAGCTCGTCGGCGTCGATCACCGCCGCGCCATGCGCCGCGAGCATCACGTCCACCGTGCTCTTGCCGGTTGCGATACCACCGGTCACGCCGATCAGTCGCATCGGCGTGGACCGTACTCCTGCTGCCGCAGGACAGCATGCGATCAGCCCGGCGCTGGCAGGCCGCGCACGACTGCCGGCCGCCCACGCAGCCATCGCCGCGCAGGTAGAGCAGCATCCCGTGGTCGTCGGCGACGAGCGTCCACCCGGGCGTGAGCTCGAGCTCTCGGGGTGAGCGCACCCTCGCGAGTACAGCACCGCCGTCGTGTCACTCGACGTCAGGAGTTGCAGCGCTGTCGGCGCCGTGGTCGCGCCCGCCGCGATGCGCAGGTAGTCGTCAAAGACGTCGGTGCCGAGTGAGATCGACTCGCCGTACTCGTACACCGATCCGCGCGGCCAGGTGCGGTAGATGACGTAGCCCGCCGGTGCCGTATGCGGTGAACACGCGCTGCGTCGTCGGGCTTCGGTCCAGGATGCCCGTCGCGCACGACGGATATACCGCGGCGATGCCTTGCGGCGTCGCCGTCTGCGGCCACGCGCTCTCCGACGACTCCGACGCCGAACACGCCGACAGCGACGAGCGCGATCCCCATCACGGGCGCCTTCGGCCGCGGTCGCGCAACGGCAACTCCGCTGCGCGCGCCGCGCCTCGATCGAGCGCACGACGCCGGCAGCCATCGCCATCCACGGCGGGATCATCACGGCCACGCAGATGGCGGTATTGCGCACCGATGTGAGCGCGAGCCCCGCTCCAACAGCGGCGAGCGCGAAGTCACGAAGGTCGAAATGGCGCCGCAGCGACGGGCGCGCCAGCACGGTGATCGTGAGCGCGGCGAAGGTGAGCAGCAGCGCCAGCAGCACCCACATCGTCGGGTCGGCGAAGTTGGGCGACTGCCACTCGATGATGCCTTTCGCGCGCTCGGTAGCCCCTGTCGTTGCGGCGAAGACGAAGAGCCACGGGCCGTACGGATTCACGCAGGCGGCGAGCGCGGAGGCGCCGACCGCGACGGCGAGCGCGGTGATGCGCTGCCGGGCGCAACCGTGCCGAGCGACCAGCGCCGCTTGATCGTCTCGGCGACCACCACGACAGCGAGAAACCCGATCCCCGCGATGAATCCCGCGTGCAGGTTCGCCCAGAGCAGGAACAGCGGTGGCAGCAGCCACAGCCGCCGGCCGCCGGAGCGCAGATACGACTCGGCGATCCAGAGCGTCCAGCAGACCAGCGCGAACGTGAAGACCTGCGGCCGCGTGCCGAGCACCGGCTCCGCGGCGCGAGCTCCGAGCGCAAGCCCGATGGCGAGCACGACCGGCCCGGCACCGCGAAGCCGGCCGCGAAGCAGGGTCGCGACCATGGCGCTCCAGGCGACGAGGCCCATCAGCACGGTGACGAGGAACAGTCCGCCGACTGCCGCGAGCGCGGCGAAGATCGTTTCCGACGAGCCACTCGTGGGCGACCAGCGGATTGCCGAACGCCGTGTATGCGAAACAGCTCGCCGGCGGGGATCTGATGGTGGGCGATGATCCAGTCGCCGAGGCGGATGTGCCACCAGACGTCCGGATCGCTCAGCGCATCGAGCCCGACCGCGCCCGTGAGGATCAGGACGGCGGCGAGCAACGCCTGGCGTGGGTTCGAGAGCCACGCGAGGACGCGGTTCCGCGAGGGGGTCGCCTCAGACGCCGGGGGTGGTGGCGAGGCCTGAAGAAGGGTTGCCATGCGAGCGCAGCGTAGGGGCCGCGCTCGCGTGAAAACCGATCGCGGCCGGCTGGCGACAGATTCGTATACTCCACGCGATGGCCAGCGAAACGCGGTCTCCGAAGCGACGCCAGACGTCAGCGAGCACGAGTACCCGGCCAGCACCCGTCGCGCCTGCCAACCTGTACACGGGCCACACGATCTCCTGGCGGCACTGCCTGCTCGGGCTGGTTGTCGGTGAGGTCGCGCTCCTGGTGATCAGCAACGTCGCGCTCATCGCCACGAACGCTGCATTCGGCGGCACCGACAACATCGATGGCGGAGTCGTCGGCGTGTCCACGCTGCTGGCGGTGATCCTCGGCGGCTGGCTCGCCGCGAAGCTCGCCGGCCGGTTCGGGCTCTACCAGGGGATCGTCGTCGCCATCGGCTTCATCGCCGTGGGAGCGATCTACACCTTCTTCCAGGAGTCATCGATCATCGCGGCGTCGCTTGCCACGAACAGCCACCACCTGATCGACCTCGGCCCGATGGACCTCGGCAACCTGTTCAGCGGCGACCTGCTCGCGCTGTTCGGCGGCTCCGTCGGCGGGCCTGCTCTCCGGAAAGCGCTAGAGCCGCAAGTCTCGCCGGGCGCGCCCGAAACACGCGACGACAAACCCTCGGATCCTCGAATCCGGATCCGCAAGCCCCTGGGTCAGACCCCGACTGCACCTGCCTGCGCGGGCTGACCGGAGATCGGAACCTCGCGATAGGACTGGCCGATGAGATCGACCCGGCCCAACGACTGGGCGAACTCGAGGCACGCGGCGCGTGTGAACCGGAGGTGCTTACCGGGTGTGTGCCAGGCGCGCAAATGACCCTGAGCGACGGCGCGACGTAGCGTCGAACGCGACACACCGCAGAGTGCCGCCGCTTCGCCAGTTGTGAGGATCTCTTCCTCGCGCTCTGCCAATTCCTCCTCCTCCAGACCGTCAGCGTATGGAGACCCAGTCACGGATCTCAAGGTGCAGTTATACAACGCTTTGGCGGGGTCGTGCGGGTCATACCGTTGGGTGATGCTAGGAGCGTATCTGGCGACCGTATACTCCAGGCAAGATCAACTCACTCATCAGCCCGGGTTGAGAAGGGCGCGAGGATCACCATGAACGTCGATGTCCAGGCAATGGCGCGGCGTCTGCAGGAGAGCCTCGGGACAGTCATCGTTGGGAAGGAAGCAGAGATCGAGCTCTGCATCGTGGGGCTCCTGTGCCGCGGCCACCTTCTTATCGAGGACGTTCCGGGCACCGGCAAGACGTTGCTGGCCAAAGCGCTCGCCCGCAGCAGCGGCTGCAGCTTCGAGCGCGTGCAGTTCACCCCAGACCTCCTGCCGGGCGACGTGACCGGTGTGAGCGTGTACAACCCGCAGGACCAGACCTTCGAGTTCCGTAGGGGACCGATCTTCGCCCAGGTGCTGCTCGCCGACGAGATCAATCGAGCGACTCCCAAGACGCAGTCCGCGCTGCTCGAGGCGATGGAGGAGTGGCAGGTCACCGTCGACGGCACCAGCGCATCCCCTGCCGGATCCATTCATGGTGCTTGCGACCCAGAACCCCATCGAGCTGGGCGGGACGTTCCCGCTCCCGGAGGCGCAGGTCGACCGATTCCTTCTCAAGCTGCGACTCGGATACCTGCCCGCAGACCGAGGAGGTCGCGATGCTCGATCGCTTCCAGTCGGGCAGCCCGCTCGGCACGCTCGTGGCCGTCACCGACGCCGCGGAGATCAAGGCGGCACAGGCGGTGTGTCGCGACATCTACTGCGATGCGGCGCTCAAGGACTACTGCGTTCGCATCGTCCGCAGGACGCGTGACCACCGCGACGTCTCGCTCGGGTCGTCACCGCGCGGCACGCTCGGTCTGCTCCACGCCGGCCAGGCACGCGCGGCGCTCGCGGGACGCGAGTTCGTCCTCCCGGACGACATCAAGGAGATTGCCGCGAACGTGCTCGAGCATCGAGTGATGCTCCGTCCGAACGCCGAGCTGCGAGGCCTCACCGCCGCCTCCGTGCTGGAGGAGGTGCTGGCGACGGAGTCGGTGCCCATGACGGGCCGGCGTCTGGCGTGATCGGCGTCGCGGCGAGCGCCCGGAGCGCGCCGTGACCGCGCGCGTCCCGATGATCGCCTGCGTGGCGGTCCTGGCGTTCTTCGCCGGGATCACCGGCGTCCGTCTTGCGTACACGTTGGCGTATGTCCTCGTGCTCCTTCTGGTGGTTGCGTACATCTGGTCGCGGCTGCTCGCACGCAAGCTCCGGGTCACCCGTGAGTCACCGCAGGGCTCGTTCATGATGGGGGAGCCGTTCGAGGAGACCTTCACCGTCAAGAACGAGAGCGGGCTCCGGCTGCCGTACTGCGAGGTTCGTGACGGCACCAAGCTTCCGGGGTACGCGCCGGGAAGAGCCTTCGCGCTCGCCGCCGGTGGCACGGTCAGCTGGACCGCCCGCGGCATGTTCAACCTCCGCGGCGTGCATCGTTTCGGTCCGCTCGAGGCACGTCTCGGCGATCCCTTCGGGCTCTTCCCGCGGCGCATCCGCGTGGCTCCGGAGAACGAGGTCGTCGTTTATCCGGCGATCCACGCGCTCCTGCACAACGTGCCCCAGTGGAGTGGCAACGGCGTCGCCGAGGCCCATCGTGGCCAGCCCGTCGACGTTCCCCCCGACGTCTCCACCATTCGCGATTACGCGCCGACCGACGGCCTCAGCCGCATCCACTGGGCGTCGACCGCACGCATGGTCATCTCATCAGCCGGACCTTTGACACCGGGCAAAGCGCCGACCTCCTGATCGTGCTCGACCTGCAGCGCGGCATCCATGCAGGCACCGGCATCGAGTTCGTCCGTCGAGTACGCCATCTCCCTGACGGCATCGGTCGTGCACGGCGCGATCCGGCGCGGTCAGGCCGTCGGGCTCGTCACCAACTCGCGCGGCGGCACGAGTTTCGGCGCAGGGCGTGGCGAGGTGCAGCGCCTCCGGCTCCTCGACTTCCTCGCGCTCGCCACCGACGATGGGACGCGAAGCCTGGCGGAGACGATCAGCCGGCACGGCGACGGCTGGCGCGGACGCGGCGGCATGGTGGTGATCACCCCCAATCGGTCGAGCGACTGGGTCGAGGCCCTGGTCGACAGCGCTACCCGCGGCCAGCGCCACCTCTGCATCTTCATCGAGCCGACATCCTTCGGAGCCAAGGGTCAGGCGCTGCGCATTCCCGCCGCGTGGCGGCTTGCGCTCGACTGGTGGGTGGTCCGGCGTGGCGACGTGCTCGGTTCGGGCGAACGGACCTCGGCAGCCGGCTGAAGTCGATGGACGTCTACGTCGACCGTCCCGTCAAACTCGGCGACGCCGCGCGCCGGCCCGGAGAGGCGGGTCGGCACTACAACTTCGAGGTCGCCGCAGCCCTGTGCGTCGCGCTGATCGGCGCGACGGCGTGGGCGGTGCTCGCCGCGAGTTGGGTGCACCGGCGGCGGTGGCGCCGATCGTGGTCGCGATCACCTCGGTCATCGAGGCGGCGCTCCTCGCCCAGGCCCGTGCACCGCGGATCGCGACGGCAATCGCCGCGCCGTTTCTCGGCCTGGCGGCGATCGTGCCCACCACCCTCGCGGCGATGCCGGCAGTGCCGGGTCAGACCGTCGGCGCCATCGCCGGTCACTACCTGCGCGCGCTCTTCACCGGTCTCGCGTCGACACAGGACTGGGATTTCACCGTGGGGCTGTGCGCCATCCTCTTCCTCTGCGGCTACTGGCTCGGGTGGATGGTCCTGCGCGAGCATCGCGGCGTCCTCGCGGTCATCCCCATCTTCTCGGTTCTTGCCACAAATGTCGTCAACGCGGCAAATCCCGAACTCCGATCGCGCTGCCCGAGGTCATTGCGGTGGTGCTCGCGATCGGCGTCGTCGCGGCCGCGTATCTCGGATCGCTCGGCGATCGCTGGGCAGCGTCGCGCATCACCGCGCTGGACGGTCTCGGCTGGCGGTTTGGCAGCAGCGTCGCCGCCGTCGCCGCCGTGCTGACGATCGTCGCACTGGTGCTTCCACCCATCTCCACCACGGATATCTCCGCAAAGCTCTTTCCCCACGGGCTCGGCATCGGCTCGAACAGCAAGGGTTCGGGACCCACGGTGGTGAACGGTCTCAGCACCATCGGCTTCAACGACACCGTCACGCCGGGCGGGCCACTGGTCAACCACCCGGAGCCGGTCATGACCTACACGGTCACCCCCAACGCCACGGTCTACCTTCGCGTTGCCAACGACACCGTCTACAACAAGGGCAGCTGGTCCCCGGAGGACAGCACCAACGACAACGACCCCACCTCGAACTGGACGTCGTTTACGTTCCCCAAGGGGCTGCTGCCGCGCGACAACACGCAGGTGGACGGCGGGATCGGGGAGGACCAGCAAACGGTGTCGGCGACACTGGACCTGCAGGCGAACGCGACCGGCGACGAAGCCCTGGTGCCGTTCACGGGCGACCCGGAATCGGTGGATCTCCCTGGCAGTGCGCAGGGTGTCGTCGCGGATCCGGGGGCGGGCGCCCTGCTCACCGTCGACGAAGTGAAGCTCGAACAGGACATCGTCAACGGGATCGGTTCTCGTGACAACGGCCTACGTCTCCACAGCCACCCAGGCGCAGCTCGAGGCCGCCGGCACGGACTATCCGACCTGGACCAATCAATTCACCGATCTGCCCGACGACGCCAGCCATGGCGCCGAGACGATTCACACCCTTGCCGAGCAGTGGACCGCCGGGATCACCGACCCGTACGACCAGGCGATCGCGATCGAGGAGCACCTCCGCAACCCGGGGTTCTTCACGTACACCCTCAACCCGCCCCCGGACCGCATCCCGGGGATGTGGCCGGTCGTCTACTTCCTGACCACGAGCCACAAGGGCTACTGCCAGTACTTCGCCTCTGCAATGGGATCGATGCTCCGGAGCCTGAAGCATCCCCACCCGGTTGGTGAGTGGGTTCGGCCCCGGCATCACCCGGGCGCAGAGCGGCCGTAAGGGTGGGCGCGAGCAGCAGGTCAGCACCGGTGACGCGCACAGCTGGGTCGAGGCGTACTTCCCCGGATACGGATGGATTCCGTTCGAGCCGACGCCGGCGTCGAGCCAGGGCGACTACCAGCCCTTCCCACGCGGACCAGAACGCGATCACCGGCGCGGCGACCCCATCCGCCGTAGACTCCGCGGGCGCAACCAACGGCCAGGGTGATCATCCCGATCCCGTCAACACCAACGTCGCCCCGACGTCGAAGTCGGGTGTGACGCTCCCGGCGCAGGTGATGATCGCGCTTGCGGTGCTCGGTGCCATCGTCGTCCTCTTCGCAGCAGTGCTGCTCTGGTTCCTGCTGCCACGCACCCTGACCGGCGCCTGGCGACGTGTCGAGACACTCGGTGCGATCTCAGGGGTGGATCGACGAAGAGCCGAGACCCACAGGGCGTTTGCGGCGCGTCTCGCGAGGGCTCGACCCGCAGGCTGCACTCCGCCCTTCGCGAGCTCGCGAGCGTCACCGCTCGCGCCGAGTTCAGCGCGTCGGGTGCCTCGGGGACCGAACGCGCGCAGGCGCTGCGCACCTGGCGCCGAGTCCTGTTCGCCGCTACCCTGCGGCCGAAGCGATCTCCAGGCTGAGCATGTCGTGCGCGACGAGCGCACCGGCGAGGTGACGGCGTTCGCTGAGATGGCTCAGCAGAAAGCGTGTTTTCGGGTTCTCGGCCATGAGAGCCGGCCACCTCGTCGCGCCACAGATGGCCTCCGGGCGTCGGGCCGTCCCAGCCGGTGCACTCGCACACGAAGAGGTCGCACCCCGCGATCGAGCGGCGGAGGCCGGCGCACAGCTCGCTGTCGCCGGAGAAGCCCACTGACGCGCCGGCGGAGTTGGTGATCCGGTACGCGAGCGACGGACCGGTGCTGTGCACCACCGCATGGCTCTGTACTCGATATCCCGCGAGGGTCACGTCGCTCCCGTCCTGCAGGACGGCGTACTCCGGGTCCACGTTGGTGTCGACCTCGGTGCGGATATGCCTGCCGTATCCATCGCTGAGCAGACGTCCAACGTACTCGCGAGTCCCGACCGGGCCGCCGATCACCAGCGCGCCCGGATTGGGCACATCGGTGAAGGCCCGCGCACCGAGCACCGTCGGCAGCACGAAGCTGTGGTCCGCGTGGAAGTGCGTGAGCAGGATGAGCGTGAGGTCGTGCACCGATGTTGCGGCGCGGCGGACGAGGGCAGGCACGGGTGCGCCGCAGTCGACGAGGACGCGGCCGTCAACGAGATACCCCGCGTTGCAACCGCAGTTGCTGAACGCGCTCCCGCTGCCGAGGACGGTCAGGCGCATGGCACAAGGTTAGCCGCCGCCGGGCGGTGGTATTAACGCTCCATGCGACTTGATCGATTTACTGAACGTTCCCAGGAGGCGCTGACCGCCGCACAGCAGGCGGCGCAGCAACTCCAGCATCCGGCTGTCGAGCCGGAGCATCTCCTCCTCGCGCTGCTCGAGCAGGACGAGGGACTGGTCCCCGCGTTGCTGCGCCGCCTCGAGGTCGCTCCCGAGCCGATGGCCGCGCGACTGCAGGCGACCCTCGAGAACCGACCGAAGCAGATCGGGGTTACGGAGCCGGCAGTCAGCAGCGCGTTGCGCACGGTCCTCATGACCGCATTCGACGAGATGAGCCGCCTCAAGGACGAGTACGTCTCGACCGAGCACCTCCTGCTTGCGCTCGCCGCAAAGCCGGAAGGCGAGGCCGGCCGCCTGCTGCAGCAGGCCGGGGTCACGCCCGACCGGGTGTACGCCACGCTCGAGGCGGTGCGCGGGTCACAGCGCGTCACCGACGCGAACCCCGAGGCGAAGTACCAGGCGCTCGAGAAGTACGGGCGTGACCTGACCGATTCCGCACGGCGCGGCAAGCTCGACCCCGTCATCGGTCGCGATGACGAGATCCGGCGTGTCATCCAGGTGCTCTCGCGGCGCACCAAGAACAACCCGGTGCTCATCGGCGAGCCCGGCGTCGGCAAGACCGCGATCGCCGAGGGTCTCGCGCAGCGGATCGCGTCCGGCGACGTGCCCGAGGGCTTGAAGGACAAGCGCGTGATCGCGCTCGACCTCGGGGCGATGGTCGCCGGCAGCAAGTATCGCGGCGAGTTCGAGGACCGGCTCAAGGCCGTGCTTCGCGAGGTCACCTCGTCGGATGGAGCGGTGATCCTCTTCATCGATGAGCTGCACACGCTCGTCGGCGCAGGCGCCGCTGAAGGTGCGATGGATGCCGGCAACATGCTCAAGCCGGCGCTCGCGCGTGGGGAGTTGCGCTGCATCGGCGCCACCACGCTCGATGAATATCGCAAGCACATCGAGAAGGACGCCGCACTGGAGCGGCGCTTTCAACCGATCGTCGTCGACCAGCCGTCGGTCGAGGACACGATCAGCATCCTCCGCGGCCTCAAGGAGCGCTACGAGGTGCACCACGGCGTGCGCATCACCGACGCAGCAATCGTCGCGGCAGCGGTGCTCAGCAATCGCTACATCACCGACAGATTCCTTCCGGACAAGGCGATCGACCTGATCGACGAAGCCGCGTCGAAGTTGCGCATCGAGATCGATTCGCTTCCCACCGAGCTGGACGTCGTCGAGCGCGAGGTTCGCCAGCTCGAGATCGAGCGTCAGGCGTTGCGCAAGGAATCGGACAAGGCTTCACAGGATCGCCTCGACCGGCTCGAGCGCGAGCTCGCCGACCTGCAGGAGCGCGGTCGCGGACTCCGCACGCGCTGGGAACAGGAGAAGGGTGCGCTGTCTGCCATTCGCGACATCAAGGAACGGATGGAGCAGGTGCGCCACGAGGCGGATCGCGCCGAGCAGATGAGTGACTTCGGTCGCGCCGCCGAGCTCCGTTATGGCCAGCTCAACGAACTGCAACGCGCGCTCGAGCAGGAGCAGTCTCGCCTCGTCGAGATGCAGGGCGACCGCCCGCTCCTCAAGGAGGAGGTCGGCGAAGAGGATGTCGCCGCCGTCGTCTCGAGATGGTCGGGCGTCCCGCTCAACAAGATGCTCGAGGGCGAGATGCAGAAGCTGCTCCGCATCGAACAGGATCTGCACGGGCGTGTCGTCGGGCAGGAGGACGCCATCAGCGCGGTCGCCAACGCGGTGCGCCGCGGTCGCGCTGGTCTCGCCGATCCCAACCGGCCAATCGGCTCGTTCATCTTCCTCGGGCCCACCGGTGTCGGGAAGACCGAGCTGGCGCGAGCGCTTGCCGAACTGCTCTTCGACGACGAGCGCTCGATGATCCGGCTCGACATGAGCGAGTACATGGAGAAGCACACGGTCTCGCGACTGGTCGGCGCGCCTCCGGGCTATATCGGCTATGAGGAAGGCGGCCAGCTCACCGAGGCGGTCCGCCGCCGTCCGTACAGCGTGCTGCTGCTCGACGAGATCGAGAAGGCGCATCCCGATGTGTTCAACGTGCTGCTGCAGCTCCTCGAGGACGGCCGGCTGACCGACGGGCAGGGACGCACCGTGGACTTCCGCAATTGCGTGGTCATCATGACGAGCAACATCGGCTCCCAGCTCATCGCCGAAGTGCCGGCGGACGCCGATGCGGACGTGTGGGAGCGGGTGCGCGATGGCGTCCTCGGCGAGTTGCGCGCGAACTTCCGTCCCGAGTTCCTGAACCGCGTCGACGACGTGATCCTGTTCTCGCGGCTCGACCGCGCTCAACTGCGGCAGATCGTCGACATCCAGCTCCGCGGTGTGCGGGACCGGCTCGCGGCACGCAAGCTGACGTTGCACGTGACCGACGCCGCCGTCGACGCGATCGCAGCGGAGGGGTACGACCCGACGTACGGCGCCCGGCCGCTGAAGCGCGTGATCCAGCGACGGCTGCAGGACCCGATCGCGATGGCAATCCTCGAAGGACGCTTCACCGAGGGTGACCTCGTCGAAGTTGACGCCAAGGATGGCCAGATCACGATCGGACGGGTCGAGCCGAGCACGGCGTCCGCTGTGCCCGAGACCGCCGAGGTCTAACTCCGGACCGGTCTGCGGTGGCGCCACCCGCGCGGCGAGCACCGACCCGCTGAGGATCAGCACAAAGCCCGCCACGATGCCGGCGGTCAGGCGCTCGTGCAGCAGGAGCACACCGAGCGTCACCGCGACCGCCGGGTTGACGTACGTGATCACGGTCGCGCGCACAGGCCCGATCTCGCGAATGAGCGCGAAGAAGACCAGGAACGCGAGTGCGGTGCAGACAACGCCAAGCGTGACGACGGCCGCCATGGACTGTGCGGACGGCCACCGATGGGGGAGCTGGATGATCGCCGCGGGCGCGTATGCGACTGCTGCCAGCAGGAGCGACGTGGCGATGACTCCAAGGGCGGGAAGATCACTCAGCTTGCGGTTGATGATGTTCGGCCCTGTGGCGTAGCAGACCGCGACCACGAGCACCTCGGCGATGGCACCGAAGGTGGACGACGACACGTCGAACCCAACCAGCACACCGGCTCCGACCAACCCGATGGCGAGACCGAGGATGCGTCGCCACCCGTGGCGTTCGCCGCTTCGGGTCAGCACGCCGATGACGACACCGATGAGCGGAACGGTGGACACGAGCAGACCCGACAGCGAGCTGGAGATCCGCAACTCCGCGTCCGACAGGAGCACCCACGGGATCCCCATCTCGATGATCGTGTACGCGACGAGCCAGCGCCAGCGCCCGAGCAACGGGCCGGCCTTCACGCGCCGGCTCAGCGCGATCGGCACGAGGAGCACCGCCCCCAGCGCGAACCGGACGAACACGAGGTCCACAGGCCCCAGCCCTCGCAGCGCAACCTTGATGAGCAGGTACGGGATCCCCCAGATCACGCACATCGCCACGAAGAGGACCAGGCCGCGTCTGCTCACGGCGAGGATCTTCTACGCTGTGCGGCTCCACATGGTCCAGCCTGTCCCGAAGCGCGGCCCGAGCCCGCTGCTGCTCGCGATCTCGTCGCTGTTTGTGGCCACGCTCGTGGCCTCCAACATTCTCGCGGTGAAGATCGCCGACGTCGGGCCCTTCTCGGTGCCCGCCGCGATTGTCATCTTCCCGCTCGCATATCTCTTCGGCGATGTGCTCACCGAGGTCTGGGGATATCGCGTCGCGCGCATGGTGATCTGGACCGGATTCTTCGCGAACATCGTCGTGGTCCTCTTCATCGCGGCGGCGATCGCAATCCCCGCCGATCCGCACTACACCGACCAGGCGGCCTACGCGCGCGTGCTCGGCGAGAGCCCGCGCCTCGTCCTCGCATCGCTCACCGCCTACCTGCTCGGCGAATTCCTCAACGCCTTCGTGCTCGCGCGCCTGAAGATCGCGACCAAGGGCCGCTTCCTCTGGACTCGCACCATCGGGTCCACGCTGGTGGGTCAGGGTGTCGACAGCGCCGTCTTCATCTCCCTTGCCTTCGCCGGCACCCAGCCGTGGTCGGTCCTCATCGTCATCATTCGCGACGTGTGGGTCGTCAAAGTCCTCTACGAAGTGATCGCAACACCCATCACCTACGCACTCGTCACCGCACTCAAGCGCATCGAAGGCGTCGACACGTACGACCGCGACACGAAGTTCGCACCAATCCCAATCGCCTCCCTTCGTGCGCGTCTGCGAGGCGCCGAACAATGACCGAAGAGCTCCACGGCACACGCGCCATTCGCGAAGCGAAGCTCGAAGCGTTCGACAACCGCACGCCGGATCGCGACTACACGATCCAGTTCACGATCCCGGAGTTCACCTGCCTCTGCCCGATCTCCGGCTTCCCCGACTTCGCCACCCTGCACATCCGCTACGTCCCCGGCCCTCGCTGCGTCGAGCTGAAATCCCTGAAGCTCTACATCAACGGCTACCGCAACCAGCACGTCTTCCACGAAGACGTCGTCAACGTCATCCTCACCGACCTCATCACCCTCCTCGCCCCCCGCTACTGCGAAGTCGTCGGCGACTTCAACGTCCGGGGCAACATCAAGACCATCGTCCGCGCCCAACACCGCGACGAAGGTTGGGACGGCGAAGCCGACTCGTGGTGGACGACGGGAGGCGCCGGCGCACCCGCGGTTCCCGGCTGACGACGGCCGATCAGGGCTGGAACTCGGCGGACTGGAATGGATTGACATTCATTCGAGTCACCTCGCAACCCTGCGCGCCCGGCTGGGGGATCGTCAGCGGCACTGTAAAGGTCCCGCCTGCAACCTCGATTCGTACGGCAGCCAGCGAGTTGTTGCAACCATCCTGCCCGTACTGGAGCGGGAGCGAGGCCTGCCCACGGATTCCTCCCTCCGGTAGGGGACCCGGCGATGCACCGCCACTCGCGAGGGGGAGCAATTCGACGCCATCGTTTGGGTCGGTGGGGATGTAGCCGCCTGCCAAGTCACGAACGGGCGGCATTGTCAGCAGTCGACCGTGATTGTCGAGGAGCTGAACGTTCGGCGTCCCGCGAAGCGTGCAGGGTTTGCCTCCGCGGTCAGTGAGGATGAGGTAGGTGATGCCATTGCCCAGGGCACCTCCCTGCTGTCCAACCCGAACCTCGAGATTGGTGGCGATGCACGCTGGACTGACTGGAGCCAGGAACGCGATCGCGGTCGGTGAAGCGGTGGGGAGGGGTATCACCGTCGGTTGCGCGCTGAAGGATGGGACCAGTGATGCTCGGGCCGAAGGCGACGTGATGGCTGCCGTGGTCGGATGCGTGTTTGCAGAGGAGCACGAAGCGATGCACAGGGCAACCAATCCCGCAACGAACCAAAGTCCCGGGTGCTGAGCCATCAATGATCCTCCAGCACGTTTCCGATTCCGGCACGCAATCCGGCCCTCATGAAACGCCAACACCAAGGTCCAAGGTACGGCCGCTAGAGGAGAGACGTGTCTGCTGACAAGCGTCACGGGTGACCCGCAGCGCCGCCCCTGCCCCTGCGACGCAAAGCACAGGTAAGCACGCTCATATGTCGCCCGCAGTACCCCGTTTCCGAAAGATCCAAGGCATACTGCACGCCAGCCCCGGCCAGAGCGCCGATTTCGCACCCGCGTCTTCTCCACATCTCAGCAAAAGTCCCAATGGCCACAGACACGTTTCCCGCCGGCTGGTCGCTGCTCGCTGCGCGTCCGCGCGAGGAGTTGCACCAGGCTCTCCTGACCAGCACGTGTGAGCGCTCGTTCGGGGATGTCCCCGTCGACTGGTGGGACGGATCGGCCGAGGTCTGGCGCCCCACCTCGATCGTGCGTCTGCTCGGTGGCGTGTGGGACGTGGCTCGCGATGTCGAAGTCCTCGTCCCCGATGCCGGCGGGGTGTCCGTCAGCCGGGTGAGCATTGCCCACGTGCGGCTCTCACGACTGCTCACCGCAGGTGTCTCGAGATACTGGGTGGCCCGGTACCAGAAGCTCCTGGTGCTCCGGCTCATCGAGCAGGCGACCGTGCTCGGCGGCGAGCCGGATCCGCTTCGGCGTCTCGCCGCTCGGATCCGTCACCAGGAGGCCCTCGGACGTGACGTCTGGGCGACCGCATATCTCACCGGAGCCCGGGACGGCGTCGAGTACGCACCGGAGGCGGTTCCCGCGACCGATGACAACGGCTGGGAACCCGCTGACGAGCGCGACTCGGCGGCGATCATCCACGCGGCCGTGCGAGTCCTCGCGGCCGACCTGCTTCGGCTCGACGCGGCGCTCGAAGAGGCGGGTGCATCCGCCGGCGAACGGGCGGCGCACCCACTCCTCGCTGCGATCACTTCGCTTCTGCTGCGCTCACCGGCGACGCCGATGGTCAGCCCAGCGGGATCCGACTCTCGCCTGGCCTGAGCAGCACTCGCACCGCCGCATCGTCGCGGCAGTCATCACGGACGCGAAGCCAGAGCCGGTCGCCGTCGATCTCGAATCCCTGACCCGACTGCGCGAGCACAGCGACCACCTGCGGGTCGATCGCCCCGACGCCGTCAAAATCGGGGACTGAGCCCGCGAGACCGAAGGCCGGCCCGAGCTCGAGCATCCGGCGCGTCCAGGCCGCCATCGGGACGCGCGGCATCGGCTCGCCGAGCAACGTCGCGAGGAGAAGCGCGAGCCCGCCGATGCGCGACCTCGCCGGCTCGGGGATGTGGTCCGAAAGAGCGCGTTCGTGGACGAGGCCAGTGACCACCTCACGAGCTCGCACGGATGACTCATCCGGCGGCACGGCGACCCAGAGCGCTCGCAGCCCCAATCGAGCGCTGAAGCCGGCATCGACGACGATCCGTCCGGGCACCGAGGCGGCCGCAGCCCGGATGGTTGCCAGCTTTGAGTCCGCGCCCGCGCTGCTTCCCGGGGCGAGACCGGTCTCCTCATCCCACGACCGCGTGGCACGGTACACCCGGCCCTCGCGGACTGCAGCGAGCGGGAGGGCCAGGCGCCGGATGCCGAGCTCGAGCGTGGCGGCGAGGGCGCCGTCACCGGTGGCTCTCGGTGGATAGACGGTGCCACCGATGGCGTCGGCGGCAATCCGCGCAAAGCCAAGACCCCAGCGGTCGCGCTCAGCGCGCCGGCGGGCCGTAGCGACTCGTGGTGACGGCCCCGCGTGTCGCCAGACCACGCGAAAGGTCGTCCGGTCGACCTCGATGCGAACGGCTGATGCCGCGTCGTGCCGCTCCGCGTTGACCGCGAGCTGAACGAGCACCAGAGCGGCGATCTCCGGACCGAGCACCGGACGGGCCGGGCCGGCGCTCGTCTCGACGGTCAAGCCCGTGCGTGCCGTGATCCCGGCGCGAGCGTGGTCGATGACGTCGTCCGTGCTGCCCCAGCCGCCGGGATCGCGCCCGGCGACGAGCCGCAGCGAGCAGCCGAGCATGCGCACGCGCTGCGCCTGCGTGCCGCTCAACGTGTGCGCGGCACAGTCGATGCTGTCGAGCAACAGCGTCAACAGCTGATCGCAGAGCGCTGACGCGGGCTGCGTCCGGACGACGAGACGGACGCTGCGCACCGGGTAGGAGACCGCGCCCGGTCCGGGACCGTCCCACTCCGGCGTCCGGGCGATGACGTCACCGACGGAGTCGATGAGCGCCGCGGCAAGTGGCAGCTCGGTGATCTCCGCCAGGCTCAGGTTCACGGCTCGACGTCGGGCGTGTCGCCCTCGGTCGCGGTGATCGCGAGACGGTATTTGCGATTGCCGTGGCTCACGAGTCGCACCGCCGAGTCGCGATGGTGCAGCCACTCTCCGAAGCGGCGGACCGCTTTCGTGGCGGTGTCCGAATGGAACGTCACGATGTCCGGGTGGTGCACCACAAGGCGAATCGCCTCGCGGTGGTGATGTTGCTGGAGCGTTGGCACGTGCACGACGACCGTGCCGTCGTGGATGCGCAGATCACCGACGCTGCGATCGAGCATCCTGTCGACGCGCTCGAGCAGCGACGCGTCACCGTCGCGCTTGTCATGCAGCAGCGCGCGTGGGTGCGAGCGCTGGATCTGACTGCGCACGTTGAATGCATCGATGTTCTGCGAGTAGACGATGACCGGGCACTCGCGCAGCTCGCGCGCGAGTCGCGACAGGACGTCACCACTGCTCGCGCTCGTGTCGGGTGCTTTGCCGAGATCCCAGTCGATGATCGCGAGCACCGGCCGGCTCGAGTACCGGTTGTTCTCGAGCAGCGACAGTGCGCGCGACGCGCTCCGCGCCCCGAGCGGATGAAAACGTTTGCGCGTGAAATGGCTCTGCAGCTCACCGAGAGTCTCGGCGTCGTCCTCGAGGATCAGCACCTCCGGATTGGCTCTCACGATTGCAATTCCCTCTGTTCCCGCACGAGTGTCATTCGCGCCCTGCCATCGCGCTGCGGCACCCATCCGGTGGCGTGCCTGGCCAGCGCATCCGCCGCCCCACGGAAAGTGCGCGTCGGGAGCGCGAATCCGCTCGGATAGGCGGCGACGAGGGATTCGAGCGCGGCGCCGCGCAGGAGCGTGCCGTCATCGAGCTCGACGCCACTTCCCGGCGCGAGGCGCATCCCGCCGACGTTCGCGGCGCACGCGGTCACGATGGTGGCGAGCAGGGCCGCGGGGCGATCGAAGCACCGGGCGTGCGCCGGGAGACCGTCCGGGGCTGCACCGAGCCAGGAGACGAGCACCGGGCGGCGATGGAGGATGTCTACCAGTGCGGGCATTAGCGAGACGGCGCTCCCGACCACCATCCAAGGCCACGGGAGACACGCCTCGGCGATCTCAGCTGCGTCGTCGGGACGCGCGTCACGGACCACCGCCATGCCGCGCGGCACCGCGTCGCGCACCGCAACGGCGAGCTCGCCGTCGACGGTGACAACGAGAATTGCGCGGCTCCGATCGGGCGCGTGCACGCCGAGCATCCACGGAGCGTCGACGATCCCCACTCGACATCCCTCCCCGCCGAGCCTTGCAAGCGAACGGAATGGTCCGTGCCCACAGGCGGCTTCACCCAGTGTAGGGATGACAGGGGTGGGTTGGGCCAGCCAGGCGGACACGGACACCCTGTAACCATCGATCGCCTGTCAGGACATGGCACGGACAGACACGATGGCTCGCGACGTGGCAGACTGAGCGCGGTATGTCGACCTCAGACGCCGGGGAGCCAGCCGCCACCGCGGACCGGCTGGCACTCACCGGGATCATCCACAGCCCGCTCGTCGATCGAGGGGGCGGCCGCCTCGGCCGGGTGGACGACGTCATCGCCCGCTTCGCGGAGGGCGGGTACCCGCCGGTGACCGGTCTCGTCGCGCGCATCGCGGGACGCAAGCTGTTCATCCCGCGCGACCGCATTGCCGCGATGCAGCCGGGCAACGTCCAGCTCGCGGGAGAGGATCTCAACCTCGCCCACTTCGAGCGCCGTCAGGGCGAGGTATTGCTCGGCGACGATGTGCTCGGGCGCCGGCTGATCAGCGTCGACGCGGGACGCCTCGTCGTCGCGCATGACATCGAGCTGCGGTTCGAGAACGGACGCTGGGTCGTGGCCGGAGTCGACACGCGGGCCCGCGGTCTGCGCGGCAGGTTGCTCGGCGGTCGCGTCGAGGGTCAGGGATTTGTGGACTGGGCGGCGGTCGAGCCGTTCGTCGGGCACGTGCCGTCCTCACGATTGCTGATGCCGCTCCGGCGCCTGCGCCGCCTCCATCCCGCGCAGATCGCCGACCTTGTCGAGGCCGCGTCGCACGACGAGGGTGAGGAGATCATCTCAGCCGTCCACGGCGATCCAGAGCTCGAGGCGGACGTGTTCGAGGAGCTGAATACCGAGCACCAGGTTGAGTTCCTGCGCGACAAATCCGATGCGGAGGCCGCGGCAGTGCTCGCCGAGATGGGACCTGACGATGCCGCCGACCTGGTCACCGAGCTCGATCAACCGCGCCGCGCGCCGATACTCTCGCTGCTGCCGCCATCACAGCAGGCGAAGGTGCGAGCCCTCCTCAGCTACGGTCAGAGTAGCGCAGGCGGATTGATGAGCCCTGATTTCGTGTCTGTCGCCCCCGATGCATCCGTGGCCGACGCACTCGCGGCGGTGCGCGCCGCCGACGTCCTGCCTCAGGTGGTCGCGGACGTGTTCCTGCTCGACGACGGGCATCTCGCCGGGTCCGTCCCGCTTATCGAGCTGCTCCGCGCTGACAGCACAATTCGTGTCTCGGAGCTCGTCGAGCACAGCAATGCATCCGTGCATGTCGATGACGACTTCCCCGAAGTGGCGCGGCGAATGGCCGATTTCAACCTCACTGTCGTGGCGGTCCTCGAGGACGACGATCGAGTCATCGGTGTGATTACCGTCGATGACGTGCTCGAGGCGATGCTGCCGGATGCGTGGCGCCGTCGCGCCGAGGCCGACGGAGACTGACCTCCGGGCCTGCGTGTCGCCTGCGGGTTGTACACTCCAGCTACGGCAACAACCTTTCTTGGGGTGTATCCACTAGTACATGGACGGCGGCGACAGTCCCCAGTCCCGGCAACTCACGGGCCGACCCGCAACGAGGTAGCGAAGCACTCGTGACCTCCTGAGCGGACAGGCCCGCTCAGTCTTGCCGTCATCGACGGTGGGAGGTCCGATTTGGCGCAGGAGAAGGCTCGCAAGAGGGCCGCCAAGGTGGCGCCCGGCTCGAAGGCGATACAGGATGACGCACATCATGGCGACATCCGTGGCGCCTTTGGAACCATAGGCGAGCACGACCCGTCTGGTGCTCGGGGATTGCGTCGCCGGCTGCTCGCATTCGCCGTGATCATCGGTCCGGGCCTGATCGTGATGGTCGGGGACAACGATGCAGGTGGCGTCTCGACATATGCGGCTGCCGGGCAGGACTATGGGACGAGCCTGCTCTGGGTGTTGCTGTTGCTCATCCCCGTTCTGATCGTCAACCAGGAGATGGTGGTACGTCTCGGCGCCGTGTCCGGCGTGGGGCATGGGCGGCTCATCTTCGAGCGTTTCGGCAAGATCTGGGGTCGATTCGCGGTGAGCGATCTCTTCGTCCTCAACTTCCTCACGATCGCGACGGAGTTCATCGGCATATCGCTTGGCGCCCAGTACTTTGGAGTGCCCGCGTGGGTCGCGGTACCGCTCGCAGGACTGCTGCTCGTGGGCATCACCGTGACCGGGCGTTTCGAGACGTGGGAGCGCCTGATGTTCGTCATCCTCTTCGGCAATTTGCTGTGCATCCCGCTGATGTTTCTCTGTCACCCGACGCTCGGACCAGTGCTGCAGCACTTCGTCATCCCGGGTGTGCAAAATGGCTTCCAGTCCGATGGCGTGCTTCTCATCGTCGCCATCGTCGGAACCACCATCACGCCCTGGCAGCTCTTCTTCCAGCAGTCAAACGTCGTCGACAAGCGCATCACGCCGCGATGGATTCCGTACGAGCGCGCGGACACCATTGTCGGGGCACTGATCGTCGTCATCGGCGCGAGCGCGATCATGATCGCCACGGCATTCGCCTTCGGTCACCAGAGCGGTACCGGCGCGGGAAACGCGAATGCCTTCACCAATGCGTACTACCTCGCCAAGGAGCTGTCGTCGCACGTCGGCCCCGCGGTTGGCGCGATCTTTTCCATCCTGCTGATCGATGCCTCGATCGTCGGAGCGAGCGCTGTCACGCTCTCGACCTCGTACGCATTCGGTGACACGTTCGGTATCCGAAACTCGCTGCACAGGTCGTGGCGCGAGGCACGGCAGTTCTACGCGATGTTCACCGGACTGGTCGTGCTGGCAGCTGCATTCGTCCTGACCCCCATCCCACTCGGCCTGGTGACCACCGCGGTGCAGGCGCTCGCGGGCGTGATGCTGCCGAGCGCATGTCTGTTTCTGCTGTTCCTGTGCAACGACCGCGACGTGCTTGGTCCATGGGTCAACCGGCAGTGGTTCAACCTGCTCGCGTCGCTGATCCTCGGCGTGTTGCTCGTTCTGTCGGTCATCCTCGTGGTGTCGACGATTCTTCCGTCAGTGAACGTCAGCGAGCTCTTCCTCGAGCTCACCGCGGTGATGCTGGTTGGACTTACTGTCGCGATTGTCGTGAACCTCCGGGCTCGGCGGGCGATGCCACCGGATCCCCGGCTGTCGGAAGACCGTGAGACCTGGAGAATGCCGTCGCTCGCCTTGCTTAATCAGCCTGTCAAATCACGCGGGCGCCTGATCGTGCTTTGCACGGTGCGTGGCTATGCGATCGTCGCGATGGTGAGCCTGCTCGTCAAGACGATCCTGGTATCGCATGGCAGCCACTAGGACGGGATCGTCACCTTCGTGAAGGGAGTGACGCACGGCCGCCCCGGCGCGTGCTCGTAGTCCAGTCGGCCGTTGCCGGCGATGACCGTCGATGCCGAGACCGTGCCGTACACGTCGCCGTGGATGCATGCGGCGTCGACGGGCGAGTCGCTCGCAGAAACGTGACTGGCGAGCATTGCTCGCATCCCCTTCATGGTGACCGTCGCGCCGTCGCCCGCGCCGAGGGCCTGCTCCAACCCCGCCATGAGCATCGCGACCTTCGGTTGGCGGCGGTCGTCGACATCGCGGGTCGTGAGCACATGCGACCCGGGCTGGAGTTCGACCACCCGGACCGGCCCGGAGTCGTCGACATGCGCGACGAGCGCGCGCTCAGGGCTGACCCAGAGCACATTCACCGGGTTGTACCGCCCGGGGCCGAGCGCTGCGAGATATGCCGGCACCGCTGCATCGTCCAGGGTCAGCAGCTCCACAGGAATCTCGCCTCGGGAACGGCGCGACGGATCGGGTGCGACTGGCGGGCCATCGGCGGGGTGGCGGTTGGTGACCGCGCACAGCGTGCCGTCGATCCCGACGGCGAGCCAGGTGCCGCCTGCGACGAGGTCACGTCCGCCAAGAATCAGAGGGTCCGCGTGCAGCACGCCGGGTGAGTGGCTCGGCCTGTCGATCAGCTCATCGCGATTGGCGGCGAGCACGATCGGGACTTCCGGATGGGCTCTCCAGGCCAGGAGGATCGTGCACACCGTCTGAATCGTATGCGGACGCCCAACGGCGGTGTGAAGTCTGTGAACAGGGCCTCGCGCCCCCGTGACGACACGCCGACTTTCATCTCGGCAGGAGGGTATTAAGACCAAAGTTGGATCACGTCAATGAGAGCAAACGTCGCCGGAAAGGTCACGACTCGCAGGCGCCCGCGAGGGCGCGCCGCTTTGGCACTGCTTCCTGGCGTCTTGGCGCTCCTCCTCGCCGGGGCCTCAGGGGTAGCGGCCGCCGCGAACCCGACCTCCGGGCCGCTTGTCTATTCCGGAGCACTGAAAGTGTGCAAATACGGCACCGGGCCACACGGGTGCTGCCCCTATCGGAATCCCTGCCTTACGCCGCCACCACCCACAGGCTCGCCGACACCAACCCCCACACCCACAACGACGCCGGCCCCCACGCCAAGCCCGACCGGTGCTGGCAACCAGGGTGGCAACGGCAGTGGCGGCACCTCGACCCCCACACCTGCGCCGACCTCCACACCTGCGCCGACCTCCACACCTGCGCCAACGGCCACCCCGAAGACGGTGACCCCGACCGGGGGCTCATCTGGCGGGTCGCACACGGGCGGCAGCAGCTCGACCACAACCACCGGTGCCAGCCGCCCGCAGACCGTCGTCGTGCCGACGCCGTTCGCACCGCTGACGAATGTCGTGGCCGCCGTGTCCTCGGGCCAGGGCCTCGACGCCGCCCGAATCCCACCGGTAGAAGCGCTCACGCCACTGAGCGGGCTCGACTTCGGCAACGGTCTCAACCTCGGACCGATCCTCCTGCTCATCGACATGATCGGGATCGGCCTGCTCGTCTACCTCGTCCGGACGCGCTGGCTCAACCCCGAGGCCTGACCGACCGCAACTGGCCCGGCGCCCTTGCCGATCCCTTCGAGTCCGTGTTCAATGGCAGCGGCGGTGACGGCCGCCGCGCGCCGTGCAGCGTCGATGAGCCGTGTCCCGAGGGCCAACTCCGCTGTGAGCGTCGCCGAA
The DNA here is from genome assembly GCA_963791435.1 of Candidatus Dormiibacterota bacterium. GTDB lineage: Bacteria > Chloroflexota > Dormibacteria > Aeolococcales > Aeolococcaceae > Palsa-851. The sequence goes on along the minus strand of CAWBSL010000001.1, from coordinate 919,336 downwards.
TGGGTGCACCCGGTGCCGTGGGTTGCCGTGCTGGCCACCCACGCCACCGGGATCTCAACGTAGTCGGCGCCGTCGAAGAGCAGGTCGGAGCCTTCACCCTCCCCGCCGGTGATCAGAACGGCGCCGGCTCCGCGGGCGACGATGCGCTCGGCCAGCGTCTGGCGGTCGGCGTCGGTGCCCGCCAGGATTCGAGCCTCGGCGAGGTTGGGCGTCACCACGGCTGCGAGCGGCAGCAGCGAGGTGATGAAGAGATCGGTCGCCTCTGGGTCCAGCAGCGCCGCCCCCGTGCTGGCCCGCAGGACGGGGTCGACAACCAGCGGTGTCGGGTGAGACTTGAGGAAGTCCACGACCGCGGCGATGACCTCGGCTGACAGCAGGGCGCCCGTCTTCGCCGCATCGACACCGATGTCGTCGTAGACGGCTTCGAGCTGCGCGGTGACGATCGATGCCGGCAGCACGAAGGTGGCCAGGATCGAGGTGGTGTTCTGCGCGGTGACGCCGACGATCGCCGTCATTCCATAGCATCCCGCCGCCGCGAACGCCTTGAGGTCGGCCTGGATTCCGGCGCCACCGCCGGAGTCCGACGTGGCGATCGAGAGGCAGCGCGACGGGGTCACGTCCCCATCCTAGATGCAGGCTGCCTTGGGCTCAGCCTGCCGCCTGCCTCGCCACCTCGGGGACTCGCGCGATGACCGGCGTCCGGGCGGCGTTGTCGAAGACCACGACACGATTCTTGCCCTGCCGCTTGGCGAGATACATCGCCATGTCCGCCCGTCGCATGAGCTCCTCAGGCGCCGGCGCATCGGCGGCGTCCTCCACGACAGCGACGCCGACGCTCGCGCCGATGGTGACCATAGCGTCGTCGATCGGAATCGGGCGCCGCAGGGTCTCGATGATCCGGTCGGCGACGACGGCGGCATCGCTGAAATGCCGCATGCCGTCGAGGAGCATGCCGAACTCGTCGCCGCCGATGCGGGCGGCGAGGTCGAGCTTGCGCACCTGGACCCGGAGGCGGGCAGCCACCGCACTGAGGACACGGTCGCCGACGGCATGGCCGAAGTTGTCGTTGATCTCCTTGAAGCCGTCGAGATCGATGAACATGACCGCCACCGGGCGCCGCAACGTGGCGAGCTGATCGAGCGATGTCGCAACCGTCTCCAGGAACAGCGAGCGGTTGGCGATCTGCGTGAGCGGGTCGTAGAACGCCCGGCGCGCGAGCTCGGCCTTCTCGACCGACATCGCTCGGATCGCCTCGGCGAGCTGGCCGTTCTCCAGCGCGACGCTGATCAGCCCCGCAACCGTGCTGAGGAGGCTTTCCTCATTGGCGCCGAGCTTGGTGCCTCGCGTCGGGTTGATCAGGAGCAGCATGCCCTGCGGTCCCTCGAGCCCGCGGAGGACGATGACCGTTCCGGCCGTTGCAGAGCGTTCCGCAAGCGCGAGCCCGAGTGACTGATCTCTCGCGACCGAACCGGTGAGAATCGCAGTGGTGCGCAGCTCGTTGAGGACCTCCTGCTCGGCGAAGGTCAGGTCGGACGTGGTCGGCGGCGAGAGCTCGTCGTTCCCCGTCGAGCTGAAGCGCACCGCGGGGCCCCGCACCTCCGGGATGACCACGAGCTCCGCGCGCTCGACGCCGAACATCGCGGTGAGGCCGTTCAGGAGCTCGCCGGCGCGCTCGCCGACCTGACGGCTCGAGTGCAGGATCTCCGTCGTGCGATAGAGGAATTCATTGCGGTCCGCGCGGCGCTGACTCTCGCCTGCGGCGATCTGCCCGACGAGCACGACGAACACCGGTGGGATGAGCGCCAGCGCGAACCACGGGCGCGTGGTGACGATCATCACCGCAACGATTCCGAGCGAGGCATTGGTTGTCGTCGAGACCACCTGGAATATGTAGGCGCGCGCCACCTCACCGAGCTCGAGACGGCCCTGCGCGATCGTGGTGCCGACGTTCAGTGCGATGGGATAGAAGAGCCAGCCGGCTGCGATCATCGCCGCGGCGAATGCGAGCGCGCTCCGCAGCGCGAGCGGGTCGTTGGCCGCCGGCCCCACGGCGTTGAACACGAGGACGGCGACAGCGATGTAGACCACGTCGAGCATCGCATTCGCGAAGTCCTTGACCCAGCGGATGCGGCGCTGTCGCGTCCAGCTGGCGAGCATCACGCCCACGACGTAGCAACCGAGGAGCTGATGCGGGTCGACCAGGAAGAGGCCGATCACCACCGGAATCTCGGTCAGCGACAGTGTGGACAGCTCGCGATGCACGCGCACCTGGACGAACAGGAGGCTCGTCACGTAGCACGTGGCAAACTCGACCCACCACGGAATGGCGTTGGTGGTTGGCATCCGCTGGACGTCACGGAGCGGCAGCAACCAGAGTGCGGCACCGATGATGCCAAGCACGATGGAGAAGACAACGAGACGTTGGGGACCGGTGAGCCGGCCCATCTGGGCGCGAGCTCGCGCAACGAGCATCGGTGGGTGCACCACCGTCATCTCGCTCATGTCACGTCACGACGCCGCTGTCCCCTGAGCACTTGCAACGACCTCCTAGCGGATCCTCGGTCGACCCCCCAGACCGGCCGCTCGATTGTGTCGCGACATCACACCCCGTCTGTCCACGGGAGCGTCACAGCGTGGTAACGACACCGGAACAGGACCGTCAGACCTGAGTTTGTCGTTGGTCCGCGAGCCGTCCTCATTCGTCACATAGCCTCGTCACATGACAATCACAGACGACCGCACGACGACTCCGACCCCTCCGGTCACACCCCCTTCCTACATTCGGCGGCACCCGATTCTCGCCGGCTTCGGAGTGCTGTCCGGGCTCTCTCTGTTCTCAGCGCTCTGGCCCGTGAGTGCCATCGTCATCGCCGTCGCAATCGCGGGTCACGCCACCGGCCTCGACCGCGCGATCGTCCTCCTCGTGGAGCGCACCGCCGCCCGCATCGATGCGTCAGCCCGCCACAGGAACCATCCGGATCCGCGACCGGTCGCGCCGTCTCCGATCCCGACTCCGGCACCGGAGCCCGCCGCTCCCGCCCCGACGGCGCCACGGCGTGAGGTCCACACGCCGGCTGCTCCCGCCGCGCGATCTCGCCGCGACCCGCACGCGCCCGCGGCGCACCGGCCGGTTCGGACACGCCGTCCGCATGTGTCTGAGCACCGCGTCGGTTCTCGGTCCGACGGCCCCGGACTCTAGGCCGAACCAACTGCGAGTCAGCCCAACCGAGCGCGAGCTTCGCGGAGCCTGCGGAGTGACGTTTCCTTGCCAAGGAACTGCATCGCTTCGATGACCGGTAGACCGGCAGGCGTGCCGAGGATTGCGACGTAGAGGACGCGGAAGGCATCACGCGACTTCACTCCGGCGGCATCGGCGACGACGCGGATCCGCTCGAGGAGGACGTCGTGGTTATCGAGCTCGCCGTCTTCGATGCCCCTGATGCAAGCGTCGATCATTGCGACCGCGGTCGACTGGTCGACGTTCTTCGGTGGAAACGCGACGGTCGGATCCGGGGTCAACTCACCGAGCAAAGGCTTGCAGAGTCGCGTTGCGTCGGCGAGGGTGACCATGCGTTCGCGGAGCATCGGGATGAGGAGGCGGCGGGTCTCCTTGCTGGTGCCAGGAAGGGGGAATTCGAGCGCTTCGACGAGCTCGTCGGTGGTGAGGCGGCGGATGTGGATGCCGTTGAGGTCGTCGAGGCGCTTCGGGTCGAAGATGGCTGCCGCGGAGTTGACGCGATCGAGCGTGAAGCGCTCGATCAGTTCCTCGGGGGTGAAGACTTCCTGCTCGTCGCCGGACGACCAGCCGAGGAGGGCGATGGCGTTGACGATCGCGGATGGCAGGTAGCCGAGCTCGCCGTACTCGAGGACGTTGCGGGCGCCCCGGCGCTTGCTGAGCTTCTGGTGGTCGGGGCCGAGCACTGCAGGCACGTGCGCGAAACGTGGTGGGTCCCAACCGAATGCGGCGTACAGGGCCAGGTGTTTCGGCGTGGAGGGGATCCATTCGTCGGAGCGGATCACGTCGCTGATCTCCATGACGTGGTCGTCGACGACGACGGCGAGGTGGTACGTCGGGAAGCCGTCGGACTTGAGCAGAACCTGGTCGTCGATGTCCGCGTTGGCGAAGCTCACGTGACCGCGGACCAGGTCGTCCCATTTGGTGACGCCGTCCGGCATGCGGAGACGAACGACCGCGGCCATTCCTTCTGCTCGTTCCTTCGCGACTTCGACCTGGCGCGTCAGGCACCGCCGGTCGTAGCGCGTCGGTTCCGAGCGCGCGCGCTGCGCGTCGCGCATCGCGGCGAGACGCGCGGGCGTGCAGGTGCACCAGTAGGCGTTGCCCGTGGCGACCAGCTCATCTGCGCGTTCTCGGTAGGTCGCGATACGCAGCGACTGGATGTACGGCTCGTGCGGGCCGCCGACCTCTGGCCCTTCATCCCAGGTGAGCCCGAGCCAGCTGAGCGTCTCGATGATCAGCGCCTCGGTGCCGGGGATGTAACGCTCCTGATCGGTGTCCTCGATCCGGAGGATGAAGTCCCCACCTGCGTGGCGCGCGGCCAGCCACGCGAAGAGGGCCGTGCGGACAGAGCCGAAATGCAGCGCACCGGTGGGTGACGGCGCGAAACGGGTGCGAACCCGCGCGTCGGGCACTAGGACAAACTCAGTGCGGGGCGAAGAGAACGAGGGTCAGGATCGTCCATGCGAGCAAACCGACGATGAGCATCGGCGCGTCGAGGTTCGAGACCACCACGGACATCACACGTGGTGAACCGCCGCCACTCGACGCTGTGGCCGCGTCACCGACCCGCACCACGCCGGGCGGCTTGCCGACATCAGCCATGCCCCACGGAGGCGGCGGCGCGAGTGGTGTGCCACGAGGGGTGACGTGCACCTGCTCGTCCTGACGGCGCAGCTTCTCCTCGTAGAGGATGCCGATGATCAGAAACGTTCCGAGAGCCCCGGTCCCGAGGCCCATCAAGATGAGAATGATCCCGAGCGCCGTATTCAGATAGTCGTTGTAGACGTGGCCCCCGAGGAGATCCAGGATGCCTCCGGCGATCAGCGCCAGGGCCACCAGGCCGAAGCCCACGGTCTTGCCAAGAATCTCTCGGATCGGCATGCCGCGAGTATACCGGCGGAGTCAGCTTGCTTCGCAGCCGGCGACGCGCTGCCCGCGCGAACCTAAGATTGGCGGTCGCGCCCGCATCGTCTAGCGGTTAGGACACCACCCTTTCAAGGTGGTAACCGGGGTTCGACTCCCCGTGCGGGTAGCGGAGCCGTCCAGGCGAGAATGGATGGCGGGTCAAGCGGGCGCTGGTTCGGCCGCTTCCGGTGAACGACTCGGTCCGCTGCGCGGTGGGTTGCGAATCGCCGCAGCAGCGAGGACTCCACCGCCGGCACAGACGATCGCCGCGATGAACGCCGCGTGCTGAAACCCGGTCTCGAAGACGGGAGGATGCAGGTAGCTGTCGCCGGTGATGCCGGCGGCCGCCGGAAGCAGAGCGACCGCGAGCAGGCTCCCGGTGCGCGCAACGGTGTTGTTCACCGCCGACGCGAGCCCGCTGCGCTTCGGGGGCGCAGATGACATCGCCGTTGCTGTGAGCGGCGCAACCGTGATGGCCATGCCGAAGCCGAAGATGAGCACACCCGGGAGCACCTCGAACAGGTAGTTGCCGCCCGAATTGATCCGCGCGAACAGCGCGAGTCCGACCGCGACGATGAGTGGTCCGGCCGTCATCTGCAGCCGCGGTCCGATTCGCGCCGAGAGCGCACCGGAGCGCGACGAGAGCGCGAACAGCATGAAGGTGACCGGCAGCAACGACGCGCCGGCTGCGGTCGGGCTGTAGTGCGAGACCTGCTGAAGCTCGATGGGCATGAGGAAGAAGATCCCGCCCAACATTCCGTAAATCAGCAGGGTGACCGCGTTGGTGGCGCTGAACTGCTTCGACTTGAAGATGTCGAGCGGCACGATCGGCGCGCGAACGCGCAACTCGACGGCGATGAAAGCGAGCAGCGCTACTCCGCCGATGACCAGTGCGCCGAGCACGGACGGAGACGTCCAGTCACCGCTCGAGCCCTGAATGAGCCCGTACGAGATGCCGACCAGGGCGGCGATGGTCAGGACACTCCCGGCAAAGTCGATGTACCCCGTCTCGTCCGTGTCTCGTGACTCCGGGACATGCTTCGCGGAGATGATCAGGATGGCGACGGCGATTGGCGCGTTGATGAGAAAGATCAACCGCCACGACACTGCCGTGATCAGGAATCCGCCGACGAACGGTCCCAGCGCCGTGGCGACACCGCCGAGCCCGGACCACGCGCCGATGACGCGACCGCGCTCCTCCTTGGCGAACGAGGCCTGGAGGATGGCGAGGCTGCCCGGGGTGAGCAGCGCCCCGCCGATGCCCTGCAGCATTCGTGCCGCGATCAGCAGGCCGATGTTCGGTGCAACGGCGCAGATGAGCGATGCGACCGCGAACCACGTGACACCGATGACGAAGATGCGCCGCCTTCCATAACGGTCGCAGAGCGCTCCGGCGAGCAGAATGAGACCGGCAACGGTGAGCAGGTAGCCCGCCGATACCCACTGCAGCCCGGCGATGGTCGCGTGGAAGTCCTTGCCAATCGCCGGCTGCGCAATGCCGACGACGGTCGCATCGAGCTGTGCCATGGCGCTGCCAAGCACCGTGGCCGTGAGCACCCACCGCCCGCGGGCAGTGCTGAGGTGCAGGTTTACAGGAGTCGCCGGACGCCGCTGACGGTCCGGCGTCAGTCACCCCACTCGACGTCGCCGTAATAGCCTGCGGGCTGCGGATGACGCTCATACGCCGCGACGCCGGTGCGGCTCGCGGCGATAGTCGTGGTGGTGCCGTGCCCGGGCAGCACGAGTGTTTCTTCCGGTAATGGCAGCAACTTGGCGGTGATGCTCGCCATGATCGTCTCGAGGTCCCCGCGCGCGCTGGTCTTGCCGGGGCCGCCGCGGAAGAGCGTGTCGCCGGTGATCACCGCCTTGCCGACGCGCAACGAGATGCTGCCGGGCGTGTGGCCTGGGGTGAGCAGCACGCCGATTCGAATGCTGCCGACTTTGACCTCGGCGCCGTCGTCGAGACGACCGTCGATGCGCTCCTTGGGGATCTTGACCTCGCTGCTGCCGACGAGCACAGGCGCACCGGTGGCGGCGCGAACGGCGTCGTACGTCATCCAGTGGTCCGGATGCCAGTGCGTTGCGATGACCGTCTGGACACCGCCTTCGGCGGCGATCGCCTCGAGCAACGGTCCCTCTTCGAGCGGCATGTCGACGAGCAGAGCAGCCCCTGCGGCGACGTCACGCACGACATACGCGTTGTTGCCGTAGGGACCCATCGGGCCGATCATGACGATGCGGACTCCACCCTCCTCGAAGACGGTGACCTCAGCGCCGGCCACGTGCCACCGTCTTGGCAGGACGCTTCCGGGATGGCGCCGGCTTCTTGGTATCCGTTTTCGCGGCGGCCTCGGCGCGCATCGCTGCTTTGAAGGCGCGCTTCTGCGCCTGGTACTGCTCTCGTTCCGCCACGGTCCGGACGTCGGCGAGCGTCGGCCAGTCGGGAGCGACACTCTCCCACCCGTCCGGCCGGACACCGAGGTGCTTCCCGACAACCCCGACCATGACCCGTGCCTTGGCCGCTCCGAAACCAGGCAATGCGGCGAAGCGCTTCTGCAGGTCCTTGGCGTCCTCGGCCTCGGTCCAGATACGGGTCGCGTCACCGCCGTAGTCGTTGGCGATGGCCTGGCAGAGCCCGTAGACGCGTTGCGCCATGCTCACGGGAAATCGGTGCAGCGCCGGCGGAGTCTGAAAAGCCTTCTCGACCTTCGTGGGGTCCATCTGCGCGATCTCGACTGGGTCGACGGTGCCCAGCCGCTCACGCATGCGCAGCGGACCCTGGAAAGCCCATTCGATCGGCACCTGCTGATCGAGGCAGAAGCCGATGAGCAAGGCAGCGGGGTCTTCGCTGACGAGCCGATCCGCTGCCGCGTCGCCGGTCCATTCAAGGTGCAGGGTGCTTGGAGCGCTCTTTGCCACGCGTGTACGGTAGCGCGCCGCGGCTCGAAACTGAGGCAGGCAGCCGGGACTGCGTACACTCGGCGCATGTCGTGGCTCGGGCGTCTTTTCGGGTCGAAGCCACCGGCTGCGCCGCTCAACAGCGTGGTCGTCGCAAGCGACCTCGTCCAGCCCCTGACCGCGGGCGGTGCGGAGCTCTCGACGGCGGTGGACGGCGCGCTCCGGGCCTACCTCGACGCGCAGGCGAAGGCGCTTGCCGCGGGCGAGCCCGAGCGGATTCCGTTCTGGCTCCGGCGCGATGTGGAAAACGCCGGTGACCTGGAGGACGAGCTCCGGGACCGTGTCATCCAGCGTCGCGCCGCCGAGGACGAGGCTCGCTGATCGCCATTCCGATCGGAGGCGTTTGATGCGGGCGCTGGCGTTCCGCGATGTCGGCGTGGTCGAGATGGTCGACGTGCCGAAGCCGAGCATCGAGGAGCCGGGCGACGCGCTCGTCCGCGTCACCACGCACGGCCATCTGTGGGAGCGACCTCCATGTCGTGCACGGCCGCATCCCGGGAATGAGTTCCGGCGGTGTCATGGGCCACGAGTTCGTCGGCGTCGTGGAGTCCGTGGACCGCGGCGTGCAGCGCTTCGCGGAAGGGGACCGTGTTGTCGGCTCGTTCACGATTCCGTGCGGCACCTGTTGGTACTGCGAGCGGCGCCACTTCAGCCGCTGTCCGGATCAACGCGTCTTCGGGTACGGCTCGTTCTTCGGCGACGTGGCGGGCGCGCAGGCGGACTACGTGCGCGTCCCCAACGCAGACCTCGTGTTGCACGCCATCGACACGTCGATGACCGATGAGCAGGCGCTGTTCGTCGGCGACATCTTCACGACCGGGTATGACTGCGCCACGGAAGCACGGATCGAGCAGGGGGACGTTGTCACGGTGGTGGGCTGCGGTCCGGTGGGGCTCATGGCGATCCTGGCTACGCGCGGATTCGAGCCGTCGACGATCTACGCCGTCGACACGGTGTCGCAGCGCCTCGAGATGGCGCAGCAGCTCGGAGCCGTGGCCGTGGATGCACGCGAGGTGCACGCGCCGAGTTTCGTGCAGGATCGAACCGGCGGTCGCGGCGCCGACGCAGTGCTCGAGTGCGTCGGCCTCGTCCCCGCGTTGCTGGACTCCATTGACATGGCACGCGCCGGAGGGCGTATCAGCGTCATTGGCGTGCACAGCGACCAGGAGTTGGAACTGCCGCTCAATACCACGTTCGTCAAGGCGATCGACCTCAAGTTCTGCGGCACGGCCAACATCATCGGGCGCTGGGACGAAGCACTCGCCTTGGTGTCGAGCGGCGTGGCGCACCCCGATGCGATCATCTCGCACCGCCTCCCGCTGGACGAGGCGGTGCGAGGCTACGAGCTGTTCGCGAGGCGGGAAGCCCTGAAGGTCGTGCTCATCCCGTAAAGGAGTTGCGACATCACGCGGTCACGCGTCCGCCGGTGAGGTCGATGGTGATGCCGGTCATCCATGCGGATTGCGCGGTGGCGAGATAGATGGCTGTGTCGGCGACGTCATCGACGGAGCCGAGTCGTCGCAGCGGGAACGACTGTCCAAGCTGCTCGCGCGCGGCGGCCGGCATGAGCGGCACCAGGCGTTCGGTCTCGATCGCGGATGGGGCGATGCAGTTGATGCGCACGCCGTAGGGAGCGAGATCGTTGGCGAGATGACGGGTCAGCATCACGATCCCGGCCTTCGCCGCGGCATACGCGACGGACGCGCCGCCCGGCTGCCGGCCGGCGGTGGACGACATCGTCACGATGGAACCGCGCCGACGCGCGGTCATGCCGAGTGCGAAGGTTCGGACCGTGATGTACGTCGCAGTGAGGTTGCTGTCGATGACCGAGCGCCAGCGTTCGGCGTCGAGTTGCTCGATCGGTTCGGGGCGACCGTCGCCGCCCGCGAACGCGAGGAGCATCGTTGCGGGCCCGAACGCCGCCTCAGTTCCGGCGAGGAGCGCATCCACTTCGGCCTGGTCGGCGCATTCGGCGGTGATGCCGACCGCGCGGCCGCCCGATGACGTGATCGACGTGACCACGGCGTCGAGCGCTTCACGATCCCGGCCCGACACAACAACGCGTGCTCCGAGGGCGGCGAAGCGCCGTGCGGCCCCGGCGCCGATGCCACGCGAGCCACCGGTGACCACCACCACTTCATCGCGCAGGTCGGGGGCTGGCGTCGTGTGTTGAATCCATCAGCTAATGACTGTACACTAAGTACAGTGAAAGCTGCAGCATGCCGTCGCGACCGTACGAGCTGAAGCGCCGCGCTGCGGCGATGGAGGAGCGCCGCGGCCAGATCGTCGCAGCAGCTCGTGAGGAGCTGATCAGCGGGCGCCGGTTCACTCTCGAGGCGGTTGCCGCGCGGGCGAAGGTCTCGCGGGTGACCGTCTACGCGCAGTTCGGCGACCGCGACGCGTTGCTCGAGGCCGTGTACGACGACCTGGCGGCAAGCGGCGGCTTGCAGCGCATCCCCGACGTCTTCTCCACAGAGGACCCCGTCGACGGCCTCGAGGTGCTCGCAACCGTCTTCTGCCACTTCTATTCGCTGCACCGCGATGTGCTTCGTCGCCTCGGTGCGCTGCGGTGCTGAGTGATGACGATCACTCAACGCACGAGACGCCGCAATGCCCGTCGCCATCAGATCATCGGCGTGCTGCTGGGCCGCGCCGGGATCGACGACGCGCGGTTGAATGACACGCTCCAGGCGTTGACCAGCTTTGCCTTTGTCGATGAGCTCGCCGGGGCCGATCGCACCCCTGACGACGTGGCCGGCGAGGTCGCCGCGTTGGTCGTGCGGGCGGTCGATGCGACCCGACAACAGGCCTCGCGAGACGGGAGCTGAAGACCGTTCGTCCCGGGTTGCGTGCGCGCGCTCGAGTGCTCGCGCAGGGGTGAAAAAAGCGCCCGAACATGACTGTTTTCTCGCTGAAATCGGCGTAAAGTTGAGGGCAGAGGAGATCGAAATGACTGCTCAAGACGATCCGAGGGGTCTGACACCAGGAAGCCGCCTGGATCCCGTGACCCAGTCGCGCGGATACGTGGGCGGCGGAGTGTTCCCGGCTGGTCCTGCCGGGCCGGCGCTGTCGCCCGAGAGGAACTACTTCGAGGCCGGTTCCAACAGTGTGGCCAAGTCAGGCGTCGTGTGCGGGGTGCTCGCAGTGCCGCTCGGGTGGATCCAGGTCGTCGGCTTTGTCTTCGCCCTGGGATTCGGTGGACTCGCCATCGTCCTCGGCGCAATCGGACTGCTCCGGGCCGGTCGGCTTCCGGCCAGTGGGGGCAGGTATTTGGCGATGCTTGGGATCGCAATCGGTGTCGCAGTCGTTGTCTGGAAGATCATTGAAGGGGTCGGCCCTTCACCGGTGATGATCGGCGCCTAGGTCTCCTGAGCCAGACTGGCTCAGGTTGGCTTGACATGGCACCATCGGTGGTGCCATAGTGGCGTCATGGATCTACGCCCGTACGTCGAGAGCATTCACCAGCAGCTGGCCGATGCGGCCGAAACCGGAGGCGAGGACGCCCGCGCTCTCGCCGAACGCCTCGCCGCACCGCTCGATGCGGCCATTCGCCTCGCGCTGCAGGACGCGCTCGGCGCAGCAGCTGAGGAGATCACCCGGGACTCGCGCCCGGATCGGTCGAGCTACGCATTCGCGGCCGGAACCCCGAGTTCGTCGTCAGCCTGCCACCGGCCGAACAAACCGTGGACGACTCGCCGGAGCCCGTCTACGAAAGTGCGGCTACGTGCCGGTGTCGCATGGCTCAGGCGACGATGAAGGCGGCACGTCGCGGATCAACCTCCGCCTGCCCGACCACCTGAAGACGAGGGTCGAGCAGGCAGCGAACAGCGAAGGGCTCTCGGCCAACACCTGGCTCGTCCGAGCGGCGACCGCCGCACTGGATCGCATTCAACCAGGCCGCCGTCGCGCGGGTGGTCCCGCCCGCGGCGCCGGTCGCTTCACGGGCTGGGTCCGCTGACCCGCCACACCTATCTGAGGAGGAAACATGCCCACGTTCGATACGCCCCGACCGATCCTCGTCGACCTGGAGCTCGGAGTTGGTGACGTCCGCATCACCGCAGGAGACCGGACCGACACGACTGTGGAGATCCGGCCGACCGACCCTGCAAAGCCGTCCGATGTTGAGGCTGCCGAGCAGGACGCGCGTTGAGTATACCGACGGACGGCTGCTGATCAGGGCACCGAAAGAGTTGGCGTCGCTACACGCTCCGCGGTGGCGCCGAATCCATCGATGTGCAGATCGAGGTTCCCTCCGGATCGCGATTCCGCGGAGACGCCGGCATCGCCGGTCTCCATGCCAGCGGACCGATCGGCGAATGCGAATACAAGACCGGCGTCGGTGACATCCAGGTCGAGCAGGCAGGGCCGGCGCATCTGTCCACCGGTGTCGGCGACATCGCTGCGCAGCGCGTGTCACAGCATGCGGAGATCACACACAGGATCGGGATCGGTGCGTCTCGGTGTCCGTCGACGGCACCGCCGTGGTGAAGGGTGCCAACGGTGACACCTGGATCGGCACCATCTCGCGCGACCTTCGCGTGGCATCCGCCAATGGCTCGATCCTTGTCGACCACTCGAACGAGCAGCGTCGTGGCGAAGACCGCCAACGGGGATGTTCGCCTCGGCGACATCGGCGGCGGCAGCATCGTGGCGCATACGGCGCTCGGCAAAGTCGACGTTGGTATCCGCGAAGGTGTGGCTGCGTGGCTTGACCTGAACACCACGTTCGGCAAGGTGCACAACGACCTTGACGCCACCGGTCGCCCAGGCGACGGTGAGCAATCCGCCGATGTGCACGCTCGCAGCTCGTTCGGCGATATCAACGTGCATCGCTCGGTCGCCACTGCTGCCATCGCCGGCGGCGTGTGATGGTCGCGAACTCTCCGATCCGCCGTGCAGCGTCGCCGGGCTTCGCAAGTCGTTCGGCGACAAGCTCGTTCTCGATGGCATCGACCTCGAGATCGCCGAAGGGACGGTGTTCGCGCTGCTCGGGCCGAACGGCGCCGGCAAGACGACCACCGTACAGATTCTTTCGACGCTCATCCGTGCCGATGCGGGAGAAATCCGGGTTGCCGGATTCGACGTGAACCGCGAACCGGACCGCGTCCGCGACGCCATCGGCGTCACCGGGCAGTTCTCCTCGGTGGACTACCTGCTGTCCGGCCGGGAGAACCTGATGCTCATGGCCGATCTGCACCACCTGGATCGGCTCGAGGGCCGCCGTCGCGTCGAGGAGATGCTCACACGATTCGACCTGGTCGATGCTGCCGGGCAGATCGTCATGAAGTATTCGGGCGGCATGCGTCGCCGGCTCGACCTGGCGATGACCCTGATCAGCGAGCCGCGAATCATCTTTCTCGACGAGCCGACCACCGGTCTTGATCCGCGCAGCCGCCACACGATGTGGCAGATCACTCGTGAGCTGGTGGCGGGAGGCGTCACCGTTCTGCTCACCACGCAGAACCTTGACGAGGCCGACGAACTTGCCAGCCGCATCGCGGTCCTCGACGAGGGCCGTATCGTTGCCGAAGGAACGCCGGATGAGCTCAAGCGTCGCATCCCGGGTGGACGCGTGCGCTTGCACTTCCGCGACCGCATTGCGTTGAGCGATGCGGCGCGCATCCTCGGCCGCAAATAAGCGATCGATGACGACGCGCTAATTCTTGACATCCCGACAGACGGGTCACCGAAGTCGCTCCGTACGCTGCTCAACCGGCTTGACGACCACGCGGTGTGCTGTCGCGAACGTCACAGTCGAAACGCCCGACCTCGACGATGTGTTCTTCGCGCTGACCGGCTACCCAACACCATGCAGAGGCGGTGGCGTCATGAGCTCGCCCGCATACGCACTGCGCGACTCCGCCACGATGCTGCGTCGCGACATCCGCCACTCGCTTCGCTATCCGCTCCTGGCGATCGGCGGCATCCTGGTTCCCGTCTTCCTGTTGCTGCTCTTCGTCGGCGTGTTCGGGAACACGCTGCGCGCAGGGCTCGGAGCTGCCGCTCCGGCCGGCGGCCACTACATCGATTACCTCGCACCCGGCATCCTGGTGATGACCGCCGGGGCTGCAGCCGCCGGCACGGCCATCAACGTCTGCATCGACATGAACGAAGGCATCATCGCGCGCTTTCGAACGATGGCCATCACGCGCACGTCAGTGCTCACCGGTCAGGTGCTCGGCAGCATGGCCAGAACGCTGATCAGCGGTGTGCTCGTCATTGCCGTTGCGCTTGGACTTGGGTTCCGTCCAACGGCATCCCCGCTCGAGTGGCTGGCCGCCGCCGCGCTCTTCGCCGGCGTGACGGTGTCGCTCACGTGGCTCACGATCGCGTTCGGCCTCCAGGCGAAGACGCCTGCCGGCGCGAACAGCCTCTCGCTCATCCCGCAGTTTCTTCCGTTCATCAGCAGCGCATTCGTGCCAACTGCCTCGATGCCCGCCGGCGTTCGATGGTTCGCGCAGAACCAACCCTTCACGCCGATCATCAACACACTGCGCGGCCTGCTCACGGGGACGCCGATCGGGAACTCGGCGATCCTCGCGGTCGCGTGGTGCTTGGTTTTGACGGCGGTCGGATACCTGTGGTCGCGCGGCCGGTACGACAGGTACGTGACCCGGTAGCAGTTCGGCGTCCGGGAGTAGATGGCACTGCCCGCACCGGCTAAGCTTCGCGTGTGGAGCCTCGACTCGAGTGTGATGTGCTCATCGTCGGCGCACGCGTGGCCGGAGCCACCCTGGCCACGATGCTCGGTGCCGGTGGCATGCAGGTCCTGCTGATCGATGCCGCGTCCTTCCCAAGCACGACACTCTCCACGCACTTCTTTCGCGGGGAATGGGGAGTCAGCGCGCTAGTTCGACTCGGAGTTCTCGACGAAGTGCTTGCGCTGGGTCCGCCGAAATTGGTGTGTCAATACGACTACGGCGGCGGGTCCCTTGAGCCGCAGGTGAGTGGCGCCCAGAGTCCCGGCGCCCCCGGCTTCTGCCTTTCCGTTCGGCGCGAGCCGCTCGACGATGTCCTGGTTCGGCGAGCCGCTCGTGAGCCCACCGTAACCCTGCTGCAGGGGACGCGATTCGTGGACCTGGTCCGCGACGGCGATCGCATCCTCGGCGCGCGCATCAGTCGCGACGGCGAAGAACTCTCCGTCGCATGCCGGCTCATCGTCGGTGCTGACGGCCGCAGGTCGGCTGTGGCGAAGGCCGTTGACGCGGCGGTCGAAGTGAGCGACCCGCCGATGCGCGCGCTGTATTACCAGTACGTTCGCGGGTTTCCGTCCCCGGGCGAAGCAGGGCCGGAGTTCTCGGTGCAGGATGACGAGATCGCCTACGTCTTCCCGAGCGACGACTCGCTCGCATGCGTTGCGGTGTCGGTTAATCTGCCGCGGTTTCGGACCATCCGCACTTCCCTCGCCACAAGTTTCCGCGGCGTCGTCGACGATCATCCGGCACTCGCCGAACGCTTCGCTCGCGCGGAGCCTGCTAGCCGGGTTCTCGGGTGTGGACCCGAGAGGAGCTATGTGAGGCATCCGGTTGGACCCGGATGGGCGCTGGTCGGCGATGCGTCACTGCACCAGGACCCGTGGAGCGGGCAGGGCATCGACTTTGCGACCACCCACGCGATGTTCCTGGCCGAAGCGCTTCTCGACGCAGGAGCGAGCCGCAAGAGAGACCGGGAGTGGATGGATCGGTACACCGCCCGGCGCGACGAGCACGGGTTGCCCGGGTACCGAGAAACGACGGAATTCGCCGCGGATATATCCCGCCTCAGTCAGGGCTGAGGCGCGGATTGCTCCTCGCCAATCCAGGGAACACTTCTTCCACATAGCCTCGCCGCATCCAGTACGGTGCACGGCTGGTGGCAGTCAACCCAATTTGCTCGAACAACTCGCGCACCGTGAAGAGCTGGTGCTCATGATTGATGGACAGGAACAGCGCAGCCCGGGCCTTGATGGCTTCCGCGTAAGCGCGAGCGACATCAGGTGCCAGCTCCGTCAGTGAGTCCACGTTGACGACGAGGTCGTACGTGTCATCGCCCTCGAGGAAGGCCGGCGGTGGCAGGATGCGAACGCCTGAACCATCCTCGCCATAGAGGCTGATGGAGTCTGTGCCCAGTGCACGACCCAGGAACGCGGCCTGCGCCACATTCGAGAGCGGAATGTCGATGATCGTGTAATCGGACACCCCGAACCGCGCTGCGTAGTAGGCCGTGCGACCGAGGCCCGCACCGATCTCGAGCACTCGCGCACCGGGCTGCGCGTCGACCAATTCGGCAATACGCCAGGCCTGGAAGATCGCCTGAACCGCGCGATAACTGACAACGCCCCGGGACGTTGCAAGCCCGACCTCGCCGGGGAAGGGATTCGGGAATTGCAGCGACCCACCAAAGGCGTCGTCAAGTCGCTCCAACAACGGCTCGACATCCGGCAGCGAGGCCGGCTCCGTGTATTCCGGGTTTCTGTTCCGGTCGACCCCGATCGCCTCGGACAGGAGCATCAGATCGAGGTGGACGTGCCGGCCGCCGTAGGCGACCCCATCCGCCAGACTGCGCGCGAGGTTCTCGAAACCGTAGAACAGGTCGGTACGGCCGGGGTCACGCAGCATGTCAGCGACGACGCTGCGGTCTTTCGCCATGAGGGCGTCGTGAATGTCGCGCTTCTTATTGAAGAAAGCGTTGTCCCAGAACGAATCTGACTGCTGCGTGACACGTACCGACTGCTCGTAGGCAGCGATGATCCTTTCCACAAAGGCGCCTTGGTCATCCTCCATCGGCAGCGGCGGTGTGACCGCGATGGGCTCTGCCGAAGGATTGTCAGACTGCGCATCGTTGAGGCGCGACTGCAGGAGGCTCAGCTCCGCTGCGAGTGCATCGCGTTCGCGGATCGCCTGGTCCCGCTGAGAGAACGGCCTGCGCACCAGCGGAATGCGGCGGTGGATGTTGAATGGAATCACGAGCCAAGTCCTACACGGCCGTCCATGGGGGATCGCTTCGGGACGGTATCCGAATTCGCAGCCTGGTGGTCCCAGGGGATGGAGTCGAACCATCGGTACACGGTTTTACAGACCGCTGCCTTGACCACTTGGCTACCCTGGGATTGGCTTGCAGTATATGGGGTTTCGGGTTCCTAAGGTGTCTCGCTCTCGGCTCCTGACACCTTGCCTGACACCTTCGTGCTAGGCTCTGGAATTGTAAGACCCCGCCCGCTCGGCGAGTACGGACCCGGGCGTGGCCGATCCTGTCGAGGAGAACCGGCGGATGCAGGGTACTACCCAGTCAACGGTCGGCCCGGGGCCTGCGCGCCGTCGGACGGGGCGCCGCGACCCCGGCGAGGGCGCGATCTTTCAGCGGGGCGACGGACGGTGGGTCGCCCGTCTCAAGCTTCCTGACGCGTCGAGTCGGTACTTCTACGGGCGGACCAAGGAGGACGTGCGGCTGCGGCTGCGGGAGGCGCAGCGGTCGATCGAGGATGGCCGGGTTCCGGCCGACCAGAAGCTGACCCTTGGCGCCTACCTCCAGCGCTGGCTCGACGGCCTGCCGGCCACCGACCTCAAGCCGCGGACGATCGGCTACTACCGTCAATACGTGCGCACGCATGTTGCGGGGACCGAGCTGGCGCGCAAGCCGCTGGCACGACTCGCACCGCAGGACTTGCGCGAGCTGTACGCGAGGAAGCTGGCCTCCGGTCTGAGCCGGTCGACCGTGCACCACATTCACGCCGTACTGCATCGCGCCTTGGCGGTGGCCGACCGCGAAGGGGTCATCCCCAGGAACGTCGTCGACCTGGTTGATGGCCCGGGCTATGCCAAGACCGAGTTGCACGTGCTGACCGGGGACGAGCCCGACCGGTTCCTTGACGCGGTCGCTGGCGAGCCGCTCGAGGCGTTGTTCGTGCTCGCCGTGACCTCCGGGCTGCGTCAGGGTGAGCTGCTCGCGCTGCGCTGGGCCAACGTGGACCTTGATGACGGAGCCCTGGAGGTAATCGGTTCGCTGAGTGGCCAGCGCCGGGCGGACCGCCAGGTGGTCACGCCAAAGACCGGCAAGGGCCGCCGAGTGTCACTGGCCGCGCCAGCGGTGACCGCCCTCCGTGAGCATCGCCGTCAGCAAACGGAATTGCGTCTTGCCCTCGGTGCGGAGTGGCTGGACCGAGGGCTGGTGTTCTGCGACGAGACCGGACACTTCGGCGACTATCTGCGGCCGGCAAACCTGAACCGCTCCCTCAACCGCATCCTCGAACGCGCGGGTCTGCCCCGAATCCGCTTTCACGATCTCCGCCACACCGCGGCGACGCGCATGCTCGGCCGAGGCATCCACCCGAAGATCGCCAGCGAGATGCTCGGGCACAGCAGCATCCACGTCACGCTTGACCGCTACAGCCACGTCACCACAACCATGCAGCGCGACGCCGTGCGCATCGCGTGGGGCGACGCGCCGGCGCCGTAGCCCGGTGAAGCTCCGCGACGTGGTGAAGGTCCTCGAGGAGGACGGCTGGCGGCTCGACCGCCAGGTGGGCAGCCACCGTCAGTTTCGCCACCCCACGAAGCCAGGGACCGTCACCGTCGCGGGTCAGTTGGGCAAAGACGCGAAGCCGGGTACGCTAGCGTCCATATGGAAGCAAGCGCAGATTCCACGGGAGCAGCGGCCATGAACGCATACGTGGTGGTAATCGAGGGTGACGGAGATTCGTACTCCGGCTACTGCCCCGACCTGCCGGGTTGCGTCGCGGCCGGGGACAGCCCCGACGAGGTGACGCGCCTTATGCGCGAGGCCATCCCACTGCATGTGGAGAGCCTTCGGGCGCACGGTGAGGCTGTCCCGCCGCCGCAGAGCCAGGTGGAGTACGTCAAGGCAGTCTGAGTCCTGGGGCTCGATCAGCGGCCGCTGACTACCACTCGGGGCTCGTTGCTGCGGATCGCTACCCCCGTGCCTGTCGTGGCCAGGGGGTCTTCCAGGTGGCACCACCGGTTTTCAAGTTCGTCGACAGTAAGTCCGTTCGTGTCCGGCGATGACCGCGTCGTATTCAAACTTGCCATAAGGCACAGCGATCCCGTCCGCCGAGAGCCGCGTGTGACCGCGACCTAGGGTGTCAGCCACACGTCAGGCGAGATGAGGCTGGCGTGTGCGATGGTCGCCTTGGCAACGAGATATTTCACGCGCCTGTGTCCGGCGTAGAGTCATCGGCCATGAAAGGTGGTGAGCCGAGCGCCGACAACTGTTGCTCTTGGTGCGGCAAGCCTGAGCAGCAGGTGAAAACGCTGATTGCCGGGGCGGGTGGCTTCATTTGCGATGGATGCGTCGCCATGTGCAACGACGTTCTGGCGGCCGAGGGCGGTAAGCGGCGGGGGTGGCTGCGGCGAAAAGCCCAATGGACTGGCTATAAGCCGCTAGCCTGACGCACGGTGCGAGGGCAGCATCTCCAACGGTCCGGCCTGGACGGTCTACGATCTGGTCACCATGGTCGAAATCGCGGCACCCGTGGGCCTTGTGATCCTCTACCTCGCCGTGCTCGGTGGCTTGGGCTGGCTTGCCCTTCGCCGGATTGCCCGCTTCCATCGCTGGCTGCATCGACGCCCCTAACCGCATCGTCGTGCCGATCTCTTCCTGGGTACGTTCACGGATGCTCGGCTGAGCCACGATGATCCTTCTTGGCATTAGGCTGCTGCGATGGAATACGCGGTTCGAGCACTCGTGGAAGATGACTGGGATCTTCTGCGTGGCCTTCGGCTACAAGCACTCGCGGATTCGCCTCAGGCATTCGCCAGCACACTCGATGACGCGCGCAAAATGCGGGAGGGGGGCTGGCGTGAGCGGGCGCGCGGAACAGGCCTTTCGACTACCTTCATTGCGTTTACAGATGGCCATCCCATCGCGTTGACCGCCGTGCTCGTAGAGGAGAACCACTCCGCACAGGCGGTTAGCGTGTGGGTCCACCCGGACTACCGGAGACAAGGCGTCGCAGCGGCCTTAATGCAAGCAGCTGCCGCATTCGCTGTCGAAGCGGACGCGAGGGTAATCCGCGTTTGGGTCACTGAAACGAACCGTTCCGCTCGCGCGCTTTATGAGTCGCTGGGGTACAAAGCGACTGGCGCAAGCCAACCCCTACCTTCGGATCGTTCGCTGCGTGAGTGCGAGCTAACGGCTTGGATCGGCTCGCGGCTCGAACCCTAGATCCACTTACGAGTACTGGCCTGCGCAAGCCTCATGTCCGTTCACCGACCGTGCTCTGAGCTCACCCTGCCATTCGAGCGAGCAACACCTAGGGCCAGGAGATCAGCCGATCCCCAAGGTGCGCTTCCAACTCGGTTTAGCGAGATGCTCCTGGAGCCGGATCACGTGAAGTCGGGCATCGGCGTCGTCAATCTTGGTCGGATCGAACGTTGCGGCAGCGGCGTGAGGCTCCATTCCGAGAGCCCGACAAACTTTCATGAAGGTTCTTGGGGATTCGTTCGTCGCTGCCCTAAAGATCGTCAACAGCTTCATCTCATTCTTGAGGTCCCGCATGTCGTCGATCACTTGCGAAGTCTAGGCCCCTTCGGACGTATTCACGTGGGCCGGGGATCGGAACTGCGCGCCCTAGCGGTTCTTGAGGCCGACGAGGGTGAGTTCGTCCGCGTCCGTTGATGATTGTTTCGCTTCCAGACGCGGCGTCGGCAAGGCGATTCCGTCCACCGAGAACCGGGAGCGACCGCGAAATAGGGTGTCCGAAAGGGTGTCAGCTATCCAGCGAGATGTGGCTGGCCTGGGCCACGGCACGGGCTCTTGACGCTCCAATTTCGGCCATCCTGCAGACAAAGTCAAAGTTGCATAGGACGAAGGGTTGTTTCGATACGCAGCCCCGAGCCGCGGACGCCGGCTACCACCATGACCACTGCAACGATTGCCGCCACGATGGCGCCACCGACAAAGAAATAGAAGCCATAGGCGACCGGCGGTGGCGTTCCGACGCCAGTGAAGCTTCCTGGCCAGGTCACGGCCGCATTCACGGTGATCAGGGAAGCCCCCAGGGCGACTACGGCGGTGACCCGTCGACCAATCCCCCCGAGATGCGTTGCAGACGCTATCCCCAAGACGACGAGAAGAATGAGGACAAGCTGACCACGGCCCCCAGCAGCCTGAGTGAGAACTCTCCGTGAGGGGCGGCGCAGGGGGCCCGCAGACGAGGCAGTCTCCCCAGGTGATCTCAACAAACGGCAAGAAGGCGGCCCAACTCATCACCGCGACCGCGAGTAGACAGACCACCGGTGGGACGGCGCTGCCCCAAGTAAGCCTAGAACGCACGCCCGCATCATTGCGGGCATCCGTGCCGCTGGCGCGGCCGTAGCCGGGATGTGACGGATGATCGATTGAAAGCGGCACTCTGCAACCGACGGATCTGGCGCGAATCGATGGCGCTGGCCTAGCGACATTTGCGAATGCTCGCCTGCCCTAGCATGCACCTCCCCGAGCGTCGACAGTCTCTCCTAACTTCCAACGTGCCACGGTTAAAGTCTTGCGGTGATCGCATCAAGGACTGGTCAAATTCCACCCGGATGGCCCGAGATGGGTGCGGGGTGTCTCCTTATCGGCGTCGCCTCGCTGATCTACTTCATGAACCAGCAGGCGGGACGGCTTCTTGGCATTAGATGGCCGTGGCTGAAGACGAGCCAGCGCATCGGGGCGGCCATGTTCATCGCCCTCGGGATCTTCGTGGTGATCGTTGGCGTTACCCAGCTGCTATAGCGGTGACCCCCGTCCCACGTTGGTTGCCCTCCGAATACTGGGGTGGTGTCGGCGAGGACCTCCCAGCGATGGCCTGCCCCGTCTTCTTGCTGTTTCTTTTCGTGACGCAAGAAGGTCGTGCGCACCAGTCGGTGCAAGTGTGTGTGTGACGTGAAGGCGCGATGTCGAGAACGAAGAGCGATGGATGCGGGGGAAAGATGTGGGGAGACGAGGCGGATGTAGGGCGCGGGACGGCGTGGATGACGGTGTTGGTTGCGGAGGTGTGGCTTGGGCAGCTAGGTCGGCGGGGGTGTGTGTTGTTTCGGAGCGGGTCTGTCCATCCCGGCGCGGGCGCGCTTCGGTTACCGAGCCATCCCTGGGCGGGGGGACCAACCCAGCCGCTTCGCCCGCCTCCGCTCCTCTCGCTGCCGGCGCCTGTGGTCCGCTCGGTTCTGGTGTGGGGACGTCAGGAGAACGATGGCGCGCTCGGCGCTTTGCTGCACCGGCGTCCACGGACCTCCCGGCGCCTGCACTCGAGCGCACTCCGCGGCTGCGGCGGCGATCTCCCGCCACGCGGCAACGGCCGTGGGCGTTGGGCCGGGCGCCCCACGGAGCACGTGGAGTCTCTCTGCCGTGGCGAAGGCGTTGTCCCAGTGGCGCAGAGCCCGGCGCACAGCGGCATGGCGTGCGCGTTCCTCGCGTGCGGTGGCACGAACGCCGTCCGGCGCGTCCCGGCGCGTCTCCCAGAAGTCCGCTCCGGAGAGACGTAGCTGACCTCTTGGGTGTGGCCATCGCGGCAGCAACTCGGGTTGGCCCTGGCGCCGACGTCGGTAGGCAGCAGCTCGACACGCTGCTCCGCAGAAGCGCGGCGGACGGCCGCGGACGGAGCGCCCCTCCGTCGCAACGTTGCACGCAGCACAGTGGACCCGATCCTGATCGACGATTGGTGGCTTCACCGACGTCGTCACCACGCCGCGATCGCGAGCGGGACGAATACCTGCGATGCGTAGCGACCGTTGCCATGTCTCGATATCGCGCGCATTGGATCGAGTATGCCGTTGCGCCCGAACGCAAATCAGCGATCGCGAAAAGTGTAAGCGACGGGTAAGCGCTAGGGATGTAGAGTGCAGACATGGCGCAGTCAGAGTTGTTCTTCGATGAGCCAGCGTTGCGAGAAAACGTCGCTGTTCGCACGCAGTCGCCGACGTCTGCCGGACTTCCGCGCGAGCGCAGCGTTCGAGCCCTCGCGCTGCTCCTCACCATAACCGATGTTGCGGAGCGACTCGGATGCGGCCGCACGTTCGTGTACGAGCTCATCAGCTCCGGCGAGCTGGAGACGGTCAAGCTCGGAAGGCTGCGCCGGGTTCCAGTTGCCGCACTCGATGCCTTGATCGAGCGACTTAGGGCACGTGCCGGCGACGACTGACCGTCCAGCTGCGCTGTGCTCGCGGTCCGGTCTCCGCACAGGCTGAACTTCTGACTCGATTTCCTGGTACGCGATCGCCCTGCGACTAACGACGGACGTCCGCAGTCACTCGGCGAAGGTGCGGTTCGAGCATCGATGCACCGGGCCGCACGCTCCGAACTGATGGATTCCGATCAGCTGGCACGGTCAAACCGCGACCGCGGCAAGTGCCGCCCGGTGCACCCGGAACCCGTCTCGCGGCCGCGCCCGCGGAAGTAGGCAGCCCCAGGACGAGCCTCCCTCGGCCGATCTGCTCAGCTCAAAAGACACCTTCGCTGACACCTTCACCGGCGCTAACGCCCGGTCACCCGCGAACAGGACAACGGGCGAAAGCCCTTATCTCACAACCACTTGCGGCCATTGGCGAACATGCGCGAAAGGCCCATGATCAGCTTTACAGACCGCTGCCTTGACCACTTGGCTACCCTGGGCCGCCCGCCCCCGAACGTTTCGCGACAACGGGTAAGGATACGGGCGCGATGCACCGTCAGCGGCGCGTCACCGGGAGCATCTCACGAAGAGCCGGATCGTTCAGGTAGCGAGTCACCACCTCGAGTGCCTCGTCAGGCCCCCCGGCCAGCGAATCGGCGAACCACCCGCCGTCGTACGGTGCGTTGACTGCCAGAAGCAGATCCCTCGCAGGCTGATGCCGCGGCGGCGGGATATCGGGAAGGAGCTTGTAGGCGAGGATCACGCGGTTCCCCGCCTTGGCAATGCCCACGTCCTCGATGACGTCCCAGCGCGTGAGGCTGCTGTACGGGTACTGGCGCTGGACGAGGCCGTCGCGGGTGAGCTCCAGGGCCGGCCGCAGAACCACCGCGGTGGTGAGCAGCCCGACCAGCGGCGCGGCCATGACGAACCAGCCGATCGTCGCGCCGACGAGCAGGCAGATCACGCCCGCGATCTCGGTGACCGCGAAAAGTGGGAGCACCAGCGCCACAGGACGCCGTGCGCGGAACACGACCTTGCCGCGGCGGATCGTCAGCGAGGCGGGGAGCTCGGCGGGGCTGGGCAACTCGGCCATCCAATCGATCCTAGCTGTGCCTGCCATCCTTCCCGGGTGCTCCTCGATATCGGGTCGGTCCTCGGCGGCTTCGCGCTCGCCGTGGTGGCCTTTGTTGTCGTGATCCTCGTATGCGTGATCATCCTTCGCCTGCTCTCGGTGATCCTGCCCGCGTACCAGGGTCCCTATGGGGAGGCTGAGACGCCGGAAGACCCTGCCGTCGGCGAGGCGGCGGATCCCGACCGCCCGACGCCGGACACCGAAGTTGCAGGCGAGGCCGCCCCGTCCATCGAGGCAACGGCGCCCGAACTCGGCCCACGACCACGAGGGCTGATCGCACCCACTTGCGTTTTCCAGCCCTCAAGACCTAACATTCATAAGCGATCCTTTATGAAAGATTCCTTTATGGGTTCTGACGCCCCGTCGCGGCCACCGCGGCGGGCTCTCCCGGGCAGCATCGCCATTGGTGCGAGCGACCTCTCGGTGCATTTCGAGGGTCTCGCCAATCCGACCCGGTTGCTCATCGTCGAGCGACTCGCGACCACATCCGAGATGAATGTCTCCGAGCTCGCGGACTACTGCCAGGTGAGCCAGCCACGCATGAGCTGGCACCTGCGCATCCTCCGCAAGGCGGAGGTGATCCGGACCCGGCGTGAGGGTCGAGAGGTGTTCTGCCGCCTCGACCGCGATGCCATCGCCAGTCATTTCAAGAGCTTCGCTCGGTTGATCTCCTCAGCAGGGGTTCCGGCCGAGATCACATCACCAACACCGATACACGAGGGCGCGTCGTGAGCAACAAAGTCAGAGTCGCGATCATCGGCGTGGGCAACTGCGCCTCGTCGTTCATCCAGGGACTCGAGTACTACAAGAACGCAGATCCGAACGACACCGTGCCTGGGCTCATGCACGTGAACCTCGGCGGCTATCACATCTCGGACATCGAGATCTCCGCTGCGTTCGACATCGACAAGGAGAAGGTCGGCAAGGACGTCTCCGAGGCGATCTTCA
The DNA here is from genome assembly GCA_963791435.1 of Candidatus Dormiibacterota bacterium. GTDB lineage: Bacteria > Chloroflexota > Dormibacteria > Aeolococcales > Aeolococcaceae > Palsa-851. The sequence continues at coordinate 894,070 of CAWBSL010000001.1, read as the reverse complement.
GCGGGCTGAACAACACCGTGAAGTTCAGCGACGTTCCGAAGATGAACATCCCCGTGCAGCGCGGCATGACCCACGACGGACTCGGCAAGTACCTGTCCGAGGTGATCACCAAGGCGCCCGGGTCCACCGTCGACATAGCGCAGGTTCTCAAGGACACCGGCACCGACGTGGTGGTCAACTACCTGCCGGTCGGCAGCGAGGCCGCAACCCGTTGGTACACGGAGCAGATCCTCGAGGCGCCGTGCGCGATGGTGAACTGCATGCCCGTGTTCATCGCTCGCGAGGACTACTGGCAGGCGCGCTTCCGCAAGGCCGGCGTGCCGGTCATCGGCGACGACATCAAGTCGCAGGTAGGCGCCACGATCGTACATCGCGTCCTGACACACCTCTTCCGCGAACGCGGTGTCGAGCTCGAGCACACGTACCAGCTGAACTTCGGTGGCAACACCGACTTCCTCAACATGCTCGAGCGCGAGCGGCTGATGAGCAAGAAGATCAGCAAGACCAACAGCGTGCAGTCGCAGCTCGCGACGCCGATGGCGAAGAACGACATCCACATCGGGCCGTCGGACTACGTGCCGTGGCTCAACGACCGCAAGTGGGCGTTCATCCGGCTCGAGGGCAAGTCGTTCGGCGATGTGCCGCTCAACGTCGAGTTGAAGCTCGAGGTGCACGATTCGCCGAACAGCGCGGGCATCGTCATCGACGCGGTGCGCTGCTGCAAGCTCGGGCTCGATCGTGGGCTGAGCGGCACGCTCGAGGGCCCGGCGTCGTACTTCATGAAGTCGCCGCCAAAGCAGGTCTCTGACGACGATGCGCATCGGGCGACCGAGGAGTTCATCGCGGGCGTCGAGACCGGTGGCGGCCGCCGTAACGGCCGCGCCGCCGATATGCTGCCGGAAGCTGCGGAGGCGGAACCCGCCACACCCGCGACGAATTAATCCGCCGGGCACTGGGGAGCCGACAGCGTTGATGCAGGCCGGCGACATGGCGATGAAGGCGCACGCCAACTCGGGTGTCGCGCGGGATCCGATGCTGCCGTACTACGCCTATCGGGGAGCCGAGGCCCTTGTCAACGCGCTTCCCCAGCGGGTCTCGTACTGGCTCGGCGATCGTGCAGCCGACGCGATGCTCGCCTTCGTGCCGGGGAATTTCGACGGCCTTCGCGACAACCTTCGCCATGTCATCCCCACCATCGGCGACCGCTCGATGAAGCACCTGGTGCGCCGCAACGTCCGCAACCTCACTCACTGCTGGGTGGACGTGATGGAGATGTCGTCGCGGCGGACCGACCTGCCGTCGCGGATCGACATCAACGACCTGTACCACTTCGAGGACGCGATCGCGCGCGGCAACGGTGTGGTGGTCGCCTCCATGCACTTCGGCTCCTGGGAGGTCGGACTGGCGGGCTGGAACAAGATGGGCCACAAGATGGCGTTGCTCGCCGAGGTGCTGCGGCCGAAGCAACTCTTCGAGCGGGTCGTCGGAGCACGGCGGGCCCAGGGCGTCCACATCATCCCGATCGATACCCAGGCCATGCGCGAGGGCGACGCGCAGGTCGCCCGCCGGCTCGGCGCAGCCTCGATGCGCGAGGTCTTCAAGGTCCTCCGCTCGGGCGGAGTGGTGGCGATGGCGCTCGACCGCGACCTCATCGGCAACGGCGAGCCGCTCGAGTTCTTCGGCCAGCCGGCGCCGATCCCCATCGGCTCGGTGGAGATCGCGATTCGGGCGGGGGCCGCGATCGTGCCGATCCTGCTCTTCCGCGACCGGTATCGGGTCAAAGCGGTGGTGCACCCGGAAATCCGCTATGCGGCCGATGCGCCCAGGGATGCCGAGGTGCGCAAGACTGCGCAGATGCTGCTGCGCATCTTCGAGAAGGCGATCCGCGAGCATCCCGAGCAATGGCATGTCCTCGATCCGATCTGGCCTGCAGCCGGGACGCTATGAAGATCTGTCTCGTCTCCCCGTACGACTTCATGCATCCGGGGGGCGTGACCGAGCACGTGCGGCACCTCTCGGCGAAGCTGCGGGCACGCGGCCACGATGTCACCGTACTGGCTCCGTCGAGTCGCGTCGGCGACGATCACGGCATCCCCGGATACGTGCGCATCGGGCGCAGCGTGCCGGTGCGGACCAACGGATCGGTCGCTCGCATCGCGCTGTCCTTTCACCTCGTGCGGCGCGTTCGCGCGTTGCTCGACGAGAACCATTTCGACGTTGTCCACTACCACGAGCCGCTTGTACCGTCACTGCCCATCACAGTCCTGCGGTTTCACAGCGGCGCGAACGTCGGCACGTTCCACGCGATGGCCCGGCGCAACCTCGGCTACTACTACGGCCGGCCGTTCCTCAAGCGGTACTTCAACCGCCTCCATGTCCACGTGGCGGTGAGCGCCCCGGCTCGCGACTTCATCGCGCGGTATTTCGAGGGTGAGTATCGCGTCGTCCCCAACGGCATCGACTGCTCCCGTTTCAAGCCCGACCACCCAAAGCTCGACGAGCTGCGGACGCCGGGCAAGGCGACGATCCTCTTCGTCGGCCGGCTCGAGTCGCGCAAGGGGCTTCCGACGTTGCTCGAGGCATACGGCCAGTTGCGCCGCGTTCGTGCGGACGCGCGCCTCGTGGTCGTCGGTGACGGGCCGATGCGGTGGGGATACGAGAGTCAGGTTGCGGCGATGGATATCCCCGACGTCGAGTTCGCAGGCCGGGTCTCGTCGGAGCTGCTGCCGCGGTACTACGCGTCTGCCGATATCTTCTGCGCGCCGGCAACCGGCGGTGAGAGCTTCGGCATCGTGTTGCTCGAGGCGATGGCCAGTGGCGTGCCGGTGATCGCATCGTCGATCCCCGGCTTCAGCAGCGTCATCAGCGACGGCGTCGACGGCGTGCTCGTGCCGCCGCGACATCCGAAGGAGTGGGCGGCCGCCCTCGGCGCGTTGCTCGATGATCCCGAACGGGCCAGGGCGATGAGCCGGCGCGGCCTTGCCACGGCCCAGCTGTACGACTGGGAGCACGTGGTCGACGAGGTTCTTGATGTGTATCGCGTGGCGCGCGAGCGTGCCGGTGCGAGCACGGTGGTTTCCGGTGTTCACGTCCAGGCTCCAGGACTGGGTTAGGTCCGGCGCGCGCCGCGTCGTTCCTGCGCTCCGCGCTCTGCACCTGACGCCGAATATCCTCACCATGCTCGGCCTCGTCATCTGCGCGGGCTCGGCCGTCCTGATCGCACTCGGATATCTGCTCCCGGGTGGCCTGATCCTGCTTCTCGCGAGCGGGTTCGACATCCTCGACGGCGCGCTCGCACGGGTGAGCGGACGCGAGCAGCGCTACGGGGCGTTTCTCGACTCGACGGTCGATCGGTACGCAGAGGCGATGACCGCCATCGCACTGCTCGCGTACTTCATCTTTCACGGCCATCACACGCTCGAGCCGATGCTCATCGTCTTCGCCCTGACGGGTTCGCTGCTGGTGTCGTATGTGCGGGCTCGCGCGCAGTCGCTCGGATTCAACGGCGATGGCGGTCTGCTTGCGCGCCCGGAGCGTGTGGTGATAACGGTGATCGGTCTTGTCATCGCGCCGCTGCTCATCTGGGCGCTCTGGATCCTTGCCATCCTCACCAACGTCACCGCGGTACAGCGGATCTGGGTGGTGTGGCAGCAGGCGCGGCGCATCGCCGCGGAGAGCCGCACAGCATCGGGCGTGCCCACGGCGTAGACGGCTCACGGGAGTGCGAGGTCCAGGCGCGGATCCTCGGCAACCCCGTCGCGGCGGATCTCGAAATGCAGGTGTGGGCCTGTGGCATTGCCGGTCGAACCGACCGTGCCGATGACCTGGCCCGCCTCGACGTAGTCGCCGCTCAGCACGACCACGGTGTTGAGATGGCCGTAGAGGCTGCTCAGGCCTCCGCCGTGATCGATGATCACGTGCAGCCCGTAGCCGGTCGCCGACACGATGACCGTGACGACGCCGGGGAGCGTTGCCATCACCGGAGTGCCGCGGGCCGCGGCGAGGTCGATCCCGGAATGCCAGTGCCCACCCGGGCATGCGAGGTCGATCGGCTCGAACGAGAAGCTGGTACATCCGAAACCCTGCGATATCCACGAGTGCGTCAGTGGTTTGACGAACGTCGCTCCCGCGCTGCTGGTCACGGCTGAACCGCTCGCGAGCGCCGTGCCGCCGCACAGTCCGAGTGCGATCAACGCGGTGATCACCGCGATGGCACGAGATCACAGTGCTGTCCGGTGGTGCATGACGTGGTGTGCCGGCATCAGTGCCTTGTGCACCGATCGCCGCGCATGGCGCACTGCGCTATGGGCACCGGTTTCGACGTGCGTCGCCGCGTGGAGCGTTCCCGGAACCTTGAGGACGATCCAGAGGATGGCGAGTGCGAAGAGGCTCTCCGCGATACCGCTGCCGCTCCCGAATCCAACGGCCATCGCGACCCTCAGGATGATCAACTGCACCGCTTGCATGAACACCGCGACCGTGAAGAGCCGCAGCCACGTCGACGCGTAGCGCCGCGTCTCCGGCAGCACCGAGCACAACGCGGCAAGGGGCGCCAGCACCACGAGGATGTCGAGCATCGCGGTGCGGATGACATAGGAGAGAACGAGAATCACCACCGCCACCACAACGCCGATTGCGAAGAGCGCGTGGAAGAGATCCTGTGAGCCCTGGATGATCGACACCGTGGCATTGCTCATCGACCCCGACCACGGGAGCGTGTCGATGGTCAATGGACCGCCCAGTGACTGCACCACGCCGCCGATGGCGTTGTTGAGGTCGACGGCCATCTGGATGAAGTAGATCGATCCATGCACCATCACGAGCGCGGCCATGACCCGTGGGACGACAACGTGAAGGGTGTAGCGCGCCTGGACTCGAGCGTTCGAAGATGCTGCGGAGTGACGCATACACGATCACGGCGCCGACAAGCACGTCGGCAACCAGAGCCAGCGAACCGTTGAGGCGCGCGATCGCCGGATTCGCCGTCAGCGGACGGATCCCGGATGCAGTCGGGTCGACGGTGGTGAAGAGATAGCGGCTCAGCTCGAAGTCGAGATCGGTGCGGGCCATCGCGATGAAGTGCGACAGCACGCCGGTCAGCAGTTGCAGGATCGTGCCGAGGGGATCGCGGATCCCCTGCACGATCCCGGTGATCGACTGCATCCGCCGGGCTCAGTGAATCGTCGCTGGGACGCTTGCGATGAGTGCGTGTGTGAGCGTGCCGGCGACCTCGACGCCGATGGTACCGAAGACGATACGGCCGATCCACTTCTTCGCCTGCGCGACGCTCGACGGATCGACGGCGACGATCTTGTACATGAATGCGATGAGGAAAGCGAGGGCGCCGACACTGGCGAGCAGTCCCTGCGCGATGAGAATCCAGTTGTCGATGAGCGCCTTGAGTTGATCCACGATGGGCGACCTCCGATACGTGTCAATCGATGGTCGGTCGCCCCTCCGGCCGTCCCGGGTGAGCACCCGGACAGTCAGCAGACTATACGGATTTGTGTATGTCTGTCAAGTGCGCCAGGTGGTGCGACGTGATCGGAGAAGCGCCGGAGGACATCGATATGCTCCGGGTCGCTGGAGCTGTATCCGCGCGCATCAAGGAGGCTGAATGGGACGGATCGTTGTGATGAACCACCTGACCTTGGATGGAGTCATGCAGGGGCCGGGGCGCTCGGAAGAGGACACTCGGGGCGGGTTCTCGTATGGCGGCTGGGGCGCCCGGTCCACGTCGTCTGGCGACGCTGCGGGTAAGGCGATGGGCGAGTCCATGGCGGCAGGAGGCGGCCTGACAGGGTGGCTGTTCGGCCGGCGTACTTACGAGGAGTTGCTCAGCTACTGGAACGCTCAGGGCGGCCCGTTCAAAGAGGCGCTCAACAACTCGTCCAAGTTCGTCGTATCGACCACGCTCCGGGAGCCCCTGCCGTGGCCGAACTCGACCCTTGTCCGGGGCAACATCGGGGATTCGGTCCGTGCACTCAAGGCGCAATCGTCCGGAGTTCCTCGCGATCATGGGTAGCGGTGAATTGATCCGCTCGCTGATGGCCGCCGATCTGATCGATGCATATCTGCTGATGATCCACCCGATCGTGCTCGGCACCGGACGGCGGATGTTTCCAGAGGGCGTGCACGTTCCGCTTCGCCTCAAGCACAGTCTCACGACGCCAACTGGCGTGGTTATCGCCACTTACGAGCCGGCGAGGGACTGCTAGCGTCCGCGCCGGCACGGACGACAGGGCAAGGCAGGCACGCTGAAATCTCGCTCGTGAAGCTGCCCTGCGATGCCAACGTCTCAGCAGCCGGTGCAATGGTCAGTATTGAAACGTGCGGCTGCGTCGCGCGTAGTGATTGACAGAGTGGAAGACGCACTGGCAGCAGATGTCGCCGTTGTCGGAGCGACGTCGGAGGTTGACTGGACCGCGGAAGACGCCCTGGGGCCACGCAGTCGTCGGGGCTTGTACTAATCTCAGGAGTAGCTGAAAACGTCCTCAAGGAGAAGACCGTGGCTGGAGAGAAGTCTCGCGGAGCGCCAAAGCGTCAGGGCAAGAAGCCGAAGGCCGCAGCGATCGCCAAGGCGGCGAAGAAAGCTGCCGCTCAGACCGCCGCGCAGTCGCCGGCAGAACGCTGACCTGCTCGGCGGTCCGAGCCTGAGCTAGTTGAGCTCGGCGGCCATCGAGCGCTTGCGGAGCTTGTTGCGCTCGTCCGCATTGAGCACTCGCTTGCGCATCCGGATGCCGACCGGCGTGACCTCCACCAGCTCGTCGTCGAGGATGAAATCGAGGCACTCCTCGAGCGACATCTTCCGCGGCGGCACAAGGCGGATGGTCATGTCCTCGGTGGATGAGCGGATGTTGGTCTTCTGCTTCTGCTTGGTGACGTTGAGGTGGATGTCACCGGGCCGGCGGTTGAGCCCGACGATCATGCCCTCGTATACGGGCGTTCCCGGCGCGATCAGCGGCTGACCCCGCTCCTGCAGGGTCACCAGCCCATATGCGACGGCGGTTCCTGGCTGGCTCGCTGTGAGGACGCCGGCGCGCGTGGTTGTCGGCAGCGCCCAGGTGTGCTCCCAGCCGAGCAGTCGCGTCGCCATCACGCCGGTGCCTCGCGTCAGGGTGAGGATCTGGCTGCGCAAGCCGATCAGCGCACGCGTCGGCGCGTGATACGTCAGCCGGACACCGCCGCCGGCGTCGGTCCGCATCGCGGTCATCTTCGCGCCTCGGGTTCCGAGCGCATCGGTGATCGCGCCGACCACATCCGCCGAGCAGTCGATGACGCAGTCCTCCACCGGCTCCACGCGGACACCGTCGATTTCCTTGGTGATGACCGCGGGTCGCGACACCTCGAACTCGTAGCCCTCACGGCGCATCGTCTCGATGAGGATCGCCAGGTGCAATTCGCCGCGCCCGCTCACATCGAAGATGTCGGCGGTCGGTCCGTCCTCCACGCGCAATGCCACGTTGGTGAGCAACTCGCGTTCGAGCCGCGCACGCAGCTGCCGCGACGTGCTGCTGACCGTCGCCTCGCGGCCCGCCAGCGGCGACTGATTGACGCAGAACTGCATGCGCAGCGTCGGCTCGCCGATCTCCAACCGTGGCAGCGCCTCGGGATGCTCGGCGTCGGCGATGGTGTCACCGATCGCGACCGCGGCGATCCCCGAGAGATACACGATCTCACCCGCTGACGCGGACTCGACCGACAGGCGTTGCAGCGCTTCGACGGTGAGCACCGTGGCGATCCGTTCGACCTTTCCAGCACCCGCTGCGGTGAAGCAGACAACGCTCTGGCCGGGTTGCACGGTGCCTCGCTGAATCTTGCCCAACGCGAGCCGTCCACTCCAGTTGTCGTGGTCGAGGTTGCTGACGAGCATCTGCAAGGGGCCGTCATCCGCGCGCGGCGGCGGCACGTTCTCGATGATCGCGTCGAGGAGCGGCTCGAGAGTCACGCCGGGATGGGTCAGATCTGCGGTCGCCGTGCCCTCGCGTGCGTTGGTGTAGAGCACTGGGGCGTCGAGCTGCCAGGACTCCTTGGCCAGCTCGAGGAGCAGGTCGTGGGTGGCTTCGACGGTCTCCGCCGGCTGAGCGTTGGTGCGGTCGATCTTGTTGACGACGATGATCGGCTGCAGCCCGAGTGCCATCGCCTGACGGAGGACAACCCGCGTCTGCGGCATCGGCCCCTCAGCGGCGTCGACCAGCAGCAGGCAGCCGTCCGCCATCCCGAGGACCCGCTCCACCTCGCCGCCGAAGTCGGCGTGACCCGGGGTATCGATGATGTTGAGCTTGACCCCGTTGTATCGAACCGACGTGGTCTTGGCGAGGATCGTGATCCCCTTCTCGCGCTCGAGGTCGTTCGAATCCATGATCAGCTCGCCCACCTGCTCGTGGGCCGCGAAGACGCGCGATTGCTTGAGCAGGGCATCCACGAGCGTGGTCTTGCCGTGGTCGACGTGCGCGATGATCGCGACGTTGCGGAGGTCTCCCCGGCGCTGTTCGCCAGGGACGAGAGGAGGTGGCACCTCTCGATTCTGACCGGCTTTCGTTCATCGTCCGCCCGTGACCCATTGCAGGAACTGCTGAATGTGGCCCGCCAGCGCGGTTTCGAGGCCCTGGATAAGCGAGTACTGACCGGTCGCCGTGGCCGCCGTGTTGGCATTCAACTGCTTGAACAGCCCGGAAAGCGGCATGGTCAGGCCGCCGAGGGGATTGCTGGCGGCGTCAGGCGCCGCGCTGGCGACAGGAAGCGCCGGACCTGCTCCAGGCGTCGCTGTCGCCGTCGCCGGTGGAGACCAGCTGATGTAGCGACCGGGCGCTTGAGCCTGCGAGCCGGCATGGACCGCGAAAGCAACCAGGCCGACGGCCGCGGCCGCACCGATGAGTAGTCGAAAGCGATGAGCGCCGAGCATGGGCTACCTCCAAAGTTCCAGCTTTGACGGTCGCCCCACCGGCCGCGCCGGGCGAACCCGACGCAACCAAGTATACGGATTTGTGTATATCAGCGCGGTGGCAGCCTCAGCCCTGCCGGCCGATTTCTCGGGGCGCCCGGACGCCTATATTCAGTCTGTGAATGTGGCGAGGACTCGCATGCTCTACGGCTTCGGCGCACTCGTGGGGATCCTCCTCGGGCTCGCGACGGCACAGGTGAGCGATTCCTGCGGCGGGTCGTGCACCAGGCCCCATTTCCCGTACTGGCAAAGCGGGCTGATCGGTCTCGCATGCGGCGTGGCGGTGCTCGTCGCATGCGCCTTGCTCGACGAGGAGTTCATCCCGGTCACCCGCCAGTGGTTCCGAGCGCTGAGGCGCCGCCGATCCGGGGACGGGCGCAAGCGGCAGGCGAGCTGAGGGTGTTCGGCGGTCCGGCCGCATAGACTCGGCGGCGATGAGAAGGCTCGCTCGCAAGCTCGCGTTGTTCCAGATGGCAGCACTCGTGCTCCTCGGCATCGGCCTCTCGTCATGCGGCTATCCGACGGCACCCGAATGCGGGTCGCCCAACCCCGCGCACACCGCCGCGATCTCGGCCGACCCGGCAGTCGCCTGCTTTCTCGATGCGGCAAAGCACTGCAAGAAGATGGAGCTCGACGTGCTCGGCGACGGCTACTCGAACTCCGTCGACGAGCACTTCATCATCACGCCGACCGACCACTGCCGGATCGACGATTACGTCGTCTACGACTACAACAGCGTCCAGACGACAGCGCTCGACTGGCAATGCACGAGCTTTGCCCAATTACCCGACTGGGGACTGGTCTTGACGGGCTGCACCCCGCCGGTGGACTGCTATTCGGATCTCGGCGCTCCGGTCCTGGACCCGCCCGCGGTGGCGCCTTCGCTGCCGCCTGACGCCACGCCCACCCCGGTGCCATCATCGATCGCCACGCCGGCCCCGGCGGGATCGCCCGCGATCAATGGCCGTCCACACTGCTAAAAGAGCGAAGGTGAGACGATTCAAGAGTGGCTGACCCTGTTTCGCTGACCCTCCCGGCGATGGGTGAGTCCGTTTCGGAGGGGATCGTCTCCCGCTGGCTCAAGGCGGTCGGCGACAGCGTCGACGAAGGCGAACCGCTCGTCGAAGTCACGACTGACAAGGTCGACGTCGAGGTGCCGGCGCCCACGAGTGGGCGACTCACCGAGATCGTGGCGGCAGAAGGCGAGACGGTCGCGGTCGGCGCAACCCTCGCCGTGATCGCGCCCGGTCCGCCTGCAGCCCCTGCGGCCGCACCGGAAGCAGAGCCGCAGGTCGCGGAAGCTCCAGCGTCCCCCCCCGAGCCGCCCGTGGTGGAGGCGGCGCCGGCACCGGCGGAGCCGCGTGCGGAAGATGCTCCCGCACCACCGCCACTCGCAGCGGTCGCGACTGCTGAGCCAACGCCTGAGCCCGCGGACGAGGACGTTGACGCGACGCCGGATCCAATCGCCACGGTGGACGGTGCGGATGTCCACGCTGCACCCCTCGCTCGCCGTGCGGCGGCGAGGAACGGCGTCGATCTGCACACGGTGCACGGGTCAGGACCGGGTGGCGTCGTCACCAAGGGCGACGTGCTGGCTGCGAAGAACGGCGGCGCGCCCCGACACGACTCCACCCTCCATGTCGCCGACGGCGAGCACGCCGATCCGATCAAAGGTCCCGCCGCGGCCCTGGTCGACTACATGGAGCGTAGCCGGGACATCCCGACGGCAACGTCGTTTCGAACCATCGGCGTCGATGTCCTCGACAGCCGTCGCCGCCAGCTGAACCAGGGTCTCGCCGCGATACGCAGCGAAGGCAAGGTGTCCTTCACCCACCTGATCGGCTACGCGATCGCCCGCGCCGCAAGCGCGAGTTCGTCGATGACGGCTCACTTCGCGCGTACGGATGACGGCAAGCCGGCGCGGGTCGCTGGTCCAGCGAATCTCGGGATCGCGGTGGACGGCGTTCGCAAGGACGGGAGCCGCTCGCTGATCGTCCCAGTGATCCGCGATGCCGGGGAGCTGCCGTTCAACGACTTCCGCAACGAGTACGAGCGACTCATCGAGCGCGCACGCACCAACGCGCTCACCGCGGATGAGCTCCAGGGCGCGACGCTCACGCTCACCAATCCAGGCGGCATCGGCACGGTCGCGTCTGTCCCGCGGCTCATGCCGGGGCAGGGCACCATCGTCGCCGTCGGCGCGATCGGCTACCCCGCCGAGTGGCGCGGCGTTCCCGAGCTGAGCATCCGCGACCTCGGCGTCGGCAAGGTGATGACCATGACGAGCACCTATGACCACCGGGTCATCCAGGGCGCGGAGTCCGGTGAGTTCCTCGGTCGCATCGAATCGCTGCTCGGTGGCGCGGACGGATTCTACGAACAGGTTTTCGCCAGCCTTGGCGTGATCCTGCCAGCGCTCGACGCCGCGCCGGTCGGAGCAATGCAGTCACAGGCCGCGTTTGCGACCACACCCGCCGCCGAGGGTGCGCCCGATCGCATCCTGCTCGGCGCCATGCAGGCGGCGACGTCGCTGGTCAAGGCGCACAGGACACACGGCCATCTCGGTGCCCACCTCGACCCGCTCGGCTCACCGCCGATCGGCGATCCGGCGATGGACCCGTCGACCTACGGCCTGACCCAGGAGCTCATGGAGCAGATTCCCGCCGACCTGCTTCGCGTCTACGTGCCCGGCCGCAATCTCGCCGAGGTGCTCCCGAACCTTCGCGCGACGTACTGCAGCACCATCGCCTTCGAGATCGAGCACATCTCGAGCCACGAGCAGCGCGTCTGGCTGCGCGAGCACATCGAGTTGGGCAAGTACCGTCCGGCGCTGACCGTCGAGGACCGGCTCCGCCTCCTGGAACGGCTCACCAAGGTGGACGCGATGGAGCGGTACCAGCGCGCGGCGTTCCTCGGGCAGAAAACGTTCTCGCTCGAGGGCCTCGATGCATTGGTGCCGATGCTCGAGACGCTGATGAGCCGCGTGGCTGACGATGGCATCGGCGAGGTCGTCATGGGCATGTCCCACCGCGGCCGCCTCGCGGTGGTTGCGCACGTCGCCAACCACTCGTACAAGTCGATTCTCAACGCCTTCGAGCTTGCGTCGGCGCGCCGGGCGATCGGTGGTTTCGGATCCACCGGCGATGTGAAATATCACATTGGCGCAACGGGGACCTATCACACCGAGTCCGGCAAGGTGATTCTCGTTCGACTGCTCCCCAACCCGAGTCACCTGGAGGCGATCGACCCAGTCGTGGAAGGATGGTGCCGCGCCGCGCAGACACAGCGCCGCGCGACGACATTGCATCTCGATCCGATGGCCGCACTTCCGGTGCTGATCCACGGTGACGCAGCCTTTGCGGGGCAAGGCGTTGTCCAGGAGGTGCTCAACTTCCAGTCGCTGCCGGGATATACGACCGGCGGCACCGTGCACTTCATCGCGGACAACCAGGTGGGCTTCACCACCGACCCGCAGGACGGGCGGTCGACGCGCTACGCGTCCGACCTCGCCAAGGGATTCGACATTCCCATCGTGCACGTGAATGCCGATGACGTCGAAGCCTGCCTCGCGGCGATCACCTTCGCCTATGACTACCGGCGTGCATACCGTCGCGATGTCATGGTTCATCTCATCGGCTACCGCCGCTTCGGACACAACGAGGCCGACGAGCCCGCGTACACGCAGCCGCTCATGTATCTGAAGATCCGCCAGCACCCGACGGTGCGGGAGCTGTTTGCGGCGCAACTGGTTGGGGAAGGCCTCATCAGGCCGGAAGAGGTTGAGGCACAGGCCAAGGCCGCGTACGGACGCCTCGCCGACGCGCACAAGCAGGTCAAGGAGAATCTCGCCGCCGAGCTCGACGATCTCACCCACGAGCAGGTGGTCGAGGAGCCGGACGACGCCACGATGCGGACCGCCGTCTCGGGCCGCCAGCTCGCGGAGCTCAACGACCAGCTGCTGACGTTTCCGAAGCATTTCACGCCGAACACCAAGCTGATTCGTCAGATGGAGCGGCGCAAGTCGGCGATCCTCGAGGGCGCCATCGACTGGGGCACCGCTGAGGCGCTCGCGTTCGCGTCACTGATCACCCAGGGACATCCGATCCGGCTCACCGGACAGGACACCGTGCGCGGCACGTTCAGCCACCGCCACCTCGCGTTCCACGACGAGCGCAACGGGGAGGTGTTCATCCCGATGCAGCACCTCACCGACGCGCAGGCGACGTTCGAGGTGCACAACAGCCCGCTGAGCGAGGTCGGCTGTCTCGGCTTCGAGTACGGCTACAGCGCCGCAGACCCGGAGACGCTCGTCATCTGGGAAGCGCAGTACGGCGACTTCTTCAACAACGCCGAGATGATCGTCGACCAGTTCGTCTCATCGGCCCGCGCCAAATGGGGCCAGCATTCGCGGTTGACGATGCTCCTGCCGCACGGCTATGAGGGCAGCGGTCCGGAGCACTCGAGCGCGCGAATCGAGCGGTTCCTGCAGCTCTGCGCCAACGACAACATGCGCCTCGCGAACTGCACGACACCTGCGCAGTACTTCCATCTGCTGCGCAGCCAGGGACTGCTCAACGACCCGAGGCCGCTGATCGTGTTCACCCCGAAAAGCCTGCTGCGGCTGAAGGAATCGACCTCCAGGCTGTCGGACCTGAGCACCGGACGGTTCCAGCCGGTGATCGACGACCCGAGCAGTCCTGAGCGACGCGATGAGGTGCGCTCGCTGCTCCTGTGCTCCGGCCGGATCTACTACGAGCTGAGCCTGTCGCCGCAACGCACTGACGCCGCCGACGTCGCCATTGCTCGCATCGAGCAGCTGTATCCGCTCCCCGTCGAGGCGGTTCTCGCGCTCGTGGACTTGTATCCGAATCTCGAGCGCCTGTACTGGGTGCAGGAGGAGCCTCAGAACATGGGCGCGTGGGGAAGCCTCGAGCGCGTCCTCGGGCTTGCGCGACCGTCCCACATTCAGTGGGGGTACATCGGCAGGCCGCGTCGTGCCAGTCCCTCAGAGGGCTACGCGGGCTCGCACCAGCTCGAAGAAGAACGCATCGTGTCCGAAGCGTTTGCCACGTCGCGCCGCGGCCGCAACGGCACGGCGCCGGCTACCGCCCCCGTCACAACACCCACGACGGCATGAGCCAGCGCGTCGTGGTGCTCGGCGGTGGGCCCGCCGGCGATGTCGCCGCGCTGCGCGCCGCGCAGCTGGGTGCCGAGGTCACCATGATCGAGCGTGCCGAGCTGGGCGGCACCTGCCTGAACTGGGGCTGCATTCCCACCAAGTCGCTGCTCGCGGGAGCCGATGTGCTCCGCAAGATCCGCGACGCGGCATCGTTCGGCATTCTCGTTCCCGAGCCCGAGATCGACTTCCCGAGGATGATGGAGCGCAAGGAGGAGATCGTCCTCACCATGCGCAAGGGCGTCGAAGCGGCGTGCAAGCGCAAAGGCGTGAAAGTCGTGCGCGCGCAGGGCGCCGTCGACGGAGACGCGGTCGTCACCGGTGATGAGCGCCACGAGTTCGACCACCTGATCGTTTGCACCGGCACCGAGCCGGCAGGACTGGCCGGCATCGACATGGAGCACCACCGCGTCGTGACGTCCAACGGCATCCTCCGCCTGGAGCGCATCCCCGAGCACATGCTCGTGATCGGTGGAGGTGTGGTCGGGTGCGAGTTCGCGAGCCTGTTCGCGGCGCTCGGGTCGCGCGTCACCGTCGTCGAGTTGCTCCCACAGGTGCTCGCCGGCGTCGACCCGAGGGTCGTCCAGCAGTGGCGACGGATCGTCGAGAAGCAGGGCATCACCTTTCTCCCCGGACGTCGCATCGAGTTGGTCGACTACAGCGGTGAATCGCTCAAGGCGCACCTCGACGACGGTACAGCCGTCGAGGCAGATCTCATGCTCGTCTCAGTCGGCCGTCGTGCACAGACTCGCGGCATCGGTCTCGAAAGCGCCGGCGTCGTCATCAACGACCGCGACCACATCGAAGTCGACGAATATCTCCGCACGGCCAACCCCAAGATCTGGGCGGCCGGCGACTGCATCGGCGGCCTGCAACTGGCTCACCTCGGCAGCGCAGAAGGCGGCCGTGCCGTCGAGAACGCACTCGGTCACGAAATCCAACCGATGGACCGAACCGTCGTCCCCTCCTGCATCTACACGCACCCGGAAATTGCCATGGTTGGCCTCAACCCGGAAGCCGCGAAGGCAGCAGGGATCGAGCTGAAGATCGGCCAGGCACGCTACCTCGGCAACGGCAAAGCCCTCGGAGAAGGCGAACCGGACGGCCTCAACCAGCTCTACGCCGACGCAGCAACGGACCGTTTGGTCGGCGCGACCGTCATGGGTGTCCACGCAGTCGAAATCATCCACGAGGTCGGAGTCGCAATCAGCGACGGCCTTTCTATGGATGACCTTGGCTCGATCATCCACGCGCATCCCACAGTCAGCGAACTGATGATGGACGCCGCAGAGCAAGGAGAGGGGGTCGCTCCGTACCTGAGCTAGGCCGGCTTAGTGCCGCGGAGCGGGAGGGGGGACCTGCGCCCGTGCTCAGCTTGTCAGCGCCCTCGTTCGCGCAAACAAACTGTCGCGCTCTCTCCGGCGCTGCCAAATTCGCGGGGGCACAGGTCCCCCCTCCCGCTCCCAGACCGTGTTCAGCTCAGGACCTCGCTTTTGCTAAGCCTCGTCGCGGAGGCGGCGGTTTCGCTTCGGCGTGTGACGGCTCACTGGGAACCGACAGTCGAGATCCTCTGCATTGAACCGCAGTTGACGGGGGGAATCGTTGCATTCCGCTTGTTTTCCAAGGCTTTCTCGTAACTGTCGATGGCGTGATGCCGTTGAGTGGGTGCAGCCATGAAACCCATAACCGTCATCGCCGCCGTTGTCGCCCTCGTTGGCCTGGCTGCATGTGGCTCGGCCACGGCACCAACGATCTCTCCCAGTCTCGCGGCGACCGTCGCCCCGACACCCACCGCAACGCCCTCACCGTCGGAAAGCGCGTCCCCGAGCGCGAGTCCCTCACCAAGTCCGACTGAAGGTCCCTGTGGCTATGGCCCCTGCGGAACCGGTGCGGGCTGGGACACCACGTGCGCCGTCCCTGGCACCGCGCAGGGCGGCAGCCTCACCATCACGTGGACGGCGGGATACGGGCAGAGCGCTCCGGTTGTCCCCGCCACCGTCACGGTTGACGGCAACACCCTGGACGTGACAGGCAACCCCTTCATCAGTGGGCCGTACACCGCTGGTAATCACTCGTTCACCTATCCCGGCGGCAACGGCCCTGCCGCCGACGGCTCATTCCCCTTCACCATCAGCGATTGCGCAGCGCCGTCGAACATCACAGTGTCAACCACGTGCTCAGCGACAACCGGCCCCACTGCCAAAGTCACGTTCTCGGGCGTGACCGTTGGCGATGAACTCGACGTGCTGGACTCAAGCTCTCCACTCACCATCACGTCCAACCCGTTCACCGTGAACGAAGTTGGCGTCAGCTACAACGACTCCTACGTCGAGAGCAGAAACGGCACGACAGTCGCGAGCGGCACCTTCAGCGTCGAAGCCTGCCCAACGCAGTAGCCCGCGCCGGCGGAGCAGGACGGGTACGTCGCTCGTACATCTCTCTGGGGGATCGCGCGTCGCGGGAAGGGAAAAGGTCTGGGCTAGCGCGCCTGAGCTGAGCGTGGACTCGGAACGGGACCGTTCCGCGACAGCGCGCCTGAACTGAGCGTGATCTGGGAGTGGGAGGGGGACGTGTGCCCCCGCGAATTTGTCAGCGCCGGAGAGAGCGCGACAATCTGTATGCGCGAACGAGGGCGCTGACAAGCTGAGCACGGGCGCACGTCCCCCCTCCCGCTCCGCGGCGCAGAACGACTGACAAAAGCCAACGCCGGCGCAGACCCCTCCCGCTCCGCGGCGCAAGACGCAGGTCAGGACGCAGCGGTCTTGCGCAGACGCTCGTCGCGGCGCCGTCGGTTGCGCATCCGTATGGCGACAACGAGGACGCGTCCCTCCAACCAGGTGACCCAACCGGTGGCGAGTGAAGCGGCGAGCAGGATCGCACCGAGCCAGCGCGGACCCAGGACGACGATGGTCAGGCCCGAAACGACGAGCACTGCGGTCACTGCGAGAAACGTGGCTGCGAGGAGCGCGCGCCAGGTCAGGAGGATGGAAGTCCGCACCGCCATGACCGCGGCCTGCGCGTCGAGACGAGCTTTGGGAGTGGCTCCTGGGACTGCTGGATCGCCGGGCTGCGTCGCTCGCCGCCGGGTCGCCACGCGCCAGAAAAGGAGGCTCGCCGCGAGCCGGGCGAGGAGCCTGATGACAAGGACCCACGGCATTTACCCATGCTACAGTCGCCGAGCGTTTCAACCGTGGGAGCAACGAGATGATTCGTGCATATGTGCTCGTGACAGCGAGCGCCGGCAGGGCACAGCACGTCGCTGACGCCCTGAGAGGCAGTGACGGCATCGTCCTGGTCGATGCGATCACCGGCGAGTACGACGTCATCGCACAGGTCGAGGCGGCCGACGTCCCGGGTATCGGGCGTCTGATCCTCGACCGGATCCAGTCCGCGGACGGCGTGGTCAAGACGATCACGTGTCTCGCGGTCTGATCCCGACCTCGCAACGCCCGTCAGGAGATCTCGGCTGGGCGGTCTAGCCGGTCTCTACGGGACGGCGCTGGCGCGCCTTCGCGGTAGCGCGCGGCTTCGTCGCTCGCTGCTGTTCTGGACGCTTCTTGGGCTCGTCCTCGGCGAAGCAGTGACCGTGGATGTGGCGCTCGTGCATGGGCACGGCACCGTGACCCTCGCCGTCATCGCCACAGCGGTCTGGTGTGTCGCGGTGACGATCGGAGTCATGGGCGGGGCGGCATTGCTCCGCACACCCGACGGAACCCCGGTCGATCGCTACGGCATCCCCAACGGGCTGACCGCACTCCGGGGATATGCATGCGTCCCGGTCCTCTTCATCGGGACACTCACCCTGCCCGGGCGCCTCGGGCTCGCGCTCTGGGGCTCGATCGGCGGCTCGGTGGGGCTCCTCGATGCGGTGGACGGATTCATCGCCCGCAAATATGGGCCCGTCACGGTCCTTGGCAAGGCGATGGACCCGTTCGGGGATGCCCTGTACTTCGTGGTCGGAGCGATCGGCTCCTGCGCGCTCGGGATCCTCCCGCTGTGGCTGGCGATTCTCATCGTTGCCCGGTACGCCGGGCCGGTGGTGCTGACGCCGATCGTCCTCCTCACCGGCCGGCGCCCGGAGCTCGTCTACACGGTCTGGGGCCGGCGAAACACGCTGCTGACCGGCATCGTGATCTTCGCGCTGTACTGGGTCCGCCTCTTCTCCGGTCCGGTCGACGTCATAGCCCTGTTCATTGCTCTGCCGACGCTCGTGCCCACGGCGTTGCTGCACTTCGTGGCACTCTTCCGGCGCGTCGCGGAGTCGCCACGGGTGCGGTGACAGGCGGGGTCAGTCGACAGCCGATGAGCTGAGCACTTCCCGCACGTGGCTGAGCCACCCCAGTGCGGTGAGACCGTTCGCGTCCGGCACGAAGTTGCAGTCGAATCCGTCGGCGAGCATCCGCGTGAGGCCTGCGTCGTCGAATCCTTCAACGAAGAGACGGCCGATATCCTCCGACGCCTCGATCACGGTGTCGGCAGACGCGTTCTCCACGAAGGCGTGCAGCGCTGCATCGGGCGTGGCGTGATCCTGGCGCCAATCCTGGTGGTAGTAGCCGGCGAGCAACTGCGCGAGCGCCGGATACTCGGTGGCGGCGTTGTCGATTGCGATGTCGATGTCGATAGTGCCGTTCATTGTCAGCGCTCCTGGTGTCTCTTGTCCCGACGCGGGGAACGGGTGGGGTAGGCGGTCACGAGCGTGAACCCGCCGGGCAGTTCGTCGTTGCGGCGCAGCACGAGCCGGACAGCGGTCACCTGCGTGGGAACCACCACACCCCGGCTGACCTCCGCGAACGTGAGCATGTGGCCGATCACCTCGCCCATGTCCTCGACAAAGGTGAAGGGCGCGCGCTTGTCCCGGCCGCTGAGCCATGCCGCGATTTCTGCACTTCGACGCGTGACGGCGATGTCCACGCAGCGCTGTGCGGTTGCACGGCTCACGAACCGTCCCGCTGCGGCGACTCCCTCGCGCAGGATCCGGCGCATCTCGTCGCCGGGCCGGGTGTCGACGTGGCGGCGCAGGGTGTGTCCTCCCCGGCTCTCGTAGACGCTGAGGTCCTCGACCGGTATCCGGCGAGGGCGCGGCCCCGGTACCGGCCGGTCAATGCCATCGAGCATGCGTGTGTCCTCCCCCTTGCTCTGAGCGGCAGATGCATGCCGCGTTGAGCCGCAGTCTCTCCGGGCCCGGCGGACACCGCGCAGACGTTTGAGCGCATGGGGCGCGAACGCATAATCACGGCGCCGTGCTCGCAATTCTCAAACCGACGCCCGCGCCCGGATTCGTCGTGGGCGACGTCCCGATGCCCGAGCCCGCGGCCGGCCAGGTGCTGCTCCGCGTCGCCGCGACATCGGTCTGCGGCACCGACGTGCACCTGTACGACTGGAACCCCTGGGCAGCCGCGCGAGTCCGTCCGCCCCGTGTGGTCGGCCACGAGGTCTGCGGCGAGGTCGTCGCCTGGGGTGAGGGCGTCGCAGGTCCGCCCATCGGGACCCGGGTTGCCGTGGAGTCGCACATCGTCTGCGGTCACTGCGACGAATGCCGCCGAGGCGACTTCCACGTCTGTGAGAACACCCGCATCCTCGGAGTCGACGTCGACGGTGCGTTTGCGACGCATCTCGCCATCCCCGTCGCGAACGTGTGGCCCGTAGGCGACGCCGTTGCACCCGACATCGCCGCCGCGATGGAGCCGTTCGGGAACGCGGTTCACGCCTGCTCGTACGGCGACCTCGAAGGACGCACCGTCGTGGTCTTCGGCTGCGGCCCGATCGGCTGTGCCGCGATCGCGGTCGCAAAGGTTCGGGGCGCGGCGCGTGTCATCGGGGTGGACCGCAACGCGTACCGGCTCGGCCTTGCCGAGCGCATGGGCGCGAGCGCCGTCGTCCAGGCAACCGAAGAGGCCGTCGACGGCGCCGTTCGCCGCGTGGCGGGGAACGCCATCGACTGCGTCCTCGAGATGAGCGGATCGCCTGTGGCCGTCGCATCCGCGACCCGTCTCGTCCGGCCTGGGGGCTGGATCAGCCTCCTCGGCATCGGCGACGGACCGGATGTCGTCGATCTCTCCAGCGACGTCGTGATGAAGGGTTTGAGCCTCTACGGCATCGCCGGCCGGCGCATCCCCGAAACGTGGGAGCAGGTCACTGCCTACGTGCAGGACGGCGTCATCGACGTCCGTACGTTGATCACGCATCGCTTCGCGTTGCGCGACATCGATGGCGCGATTGAGCTGATGAAGTCCGGTCAGTGCGGGAAGGTCACGCTCGCGCCCGAGTAGCGACGGGCGGGGTATCGTTGATCGATGGCGATGAGCACGGGCACGTCGAAAGCCGTCCAGGCACTTGATGCGTCGCTGAACGAGGATCTCGAAGCGCTGCGACGCGACGGATTGTTCCGTCCGTTACGCGTGCTCGAATCGGCGCAGGGACCGGAGGTCGACATCGCCGGAAAGGCGGTGATCAGCCTTTCCAGCAACAACTATCTCGGTCTCAACACGCATCCACGACTTGTCGAGGCTGCGTCACGAGCTGCACTGGAATGGGGCGCCGGGACTGGCGCGGTGCGCACCATCGCAGGCACGCAGACGCTGCACGAGGAACTGGAGCGCCGGCTTGCGGCATTCAAGCGCACCGAGGCTGCACTCACCTTCCAGAGCGGGTACGCCGTCAACGTCGGCGTCATCGGCTCGATGCTCGACCAGGGCGACTGCGTCGTCAGCGACAAGCTGAACCACGCCAGCATCATCGATGGCATCCGGCTGACGAAGGCCGATCGGATTCTCTACGAGCACGCAGATCCGGAGGATGCGGAGCGCGCGCTGCGTGAGGCGCGTGCAAAGGGATATCGCCGCATCCTTCTCGTCACAGACGGCGTGTTCAGCATGGACGGCGACATCGCGCCGCTTCCCGACCTGGTGGACCGCGCGGAGCACTACGGAGCAGCCGTGATGGTGGACGACGCGCACGCCACGGGTGTGCTCGGCGAGCACGGGCGCGGGACCACCGATCACTTCGGCCTGCACGGCCGGGTCGCGCTGAACATCGGTACCTTGAGCAAGGCGATCGGCGTGGCCGGAGGCTATGTCGCGGCGTCGCAGGTGGTGCGTGATCACCTCATCCACAAGTCGCGGCCGTTCCTCTTCTCGTCCTCGCATCCACCGGCTGTCGTGGCCGCCTGCATCGCAGCCGTCGACGTGCTCGAAGAGGAACCCCAGCTCATGGAGCAGCTCTGGAGCAACACGCGGCATTTCAAGAGCGGGCTTCGCGAGCTCGGTTTTGACATCGGCTCGAGCGAGACCCCGATCACGCCCGTGATGTGCGGCGAAGCGCCGGTCGCGATGGAGCTCTCCGACATGCTGCTCGAGCGGGGCATCTTCGCCCAGGGCATCGGATTTCCGACCGTCGCTCGCGGGAGGGCCCGCGTACGGACGATCGTCTGCGCGACCCACACCCACGAGCAACTCGATCGCGCGCTCCTCGCATTCGAGGAGGTCGGCACGCGCCTTGGCCTGATCGGTGGCCGGGGGCAGGCGTAACGCGATGGCACCACGACGCTTCTGCGGATTGCTTCCTTCGCGGGACAGGCAGCGCTAGCCATGGCGCATCGCACTGCTGTCGAACTCGAGGAGGAGCGGCTGGAGATCCTGGCCGCGCAGCGTGACCGAGCGGCCTTCGCGCCACTCTACGAGCGCTACGTCGACCAGATCCACGCCTACGTCTACACACTCACCCACGACATGGAGCAGGCCGACGACGTGACCGCAGCAACCTTTGCCAAAGCCCTCGAGGAGCTGCCGCGCTTCGAGTGGCGCGGCGTGCCGTATTCGGCGTGGCTGTATCGCGTGGCGGGCAACCTGGTCTCGCGCGAGCGTCGCCGTCCGGGCTGGATCGAGCTCGAACCACGGATGCTCCCCAACTCCGACGCCGATCCCGCGATGCACGCCGAGGAGAACGACCGCGCCGACATGGTCCGGGCCGCGGTGGCAGGGCTCCCGCACGACCAGCGCCAGGCGATCCTGCTGCGTTTCGGCGGCGACCTTCGCAATCGGGAGATCGCCGAGATCATGGGCAGAAGCGAAGGGGCGGTGAAGCTCCTCACGTTCCGCGCGCTCACGGCGCTCCGGCGCCACCTCGGCGCGCCGATGCCCGCCGAGCGGCTCTCGAGATCGGGCTCATGAACGTCGAGGATCGCCTCGACGCCGCGTTCGGGGGCGACATGGTCGCGTTCGCCGCATCGCCGGAGGTCTCGGGACTCGTTGACACCGGGGATGAGGTGGGAGGCGCCCTGGCAGGCTGGACGATCGACCCGGCCAGGCGAGCGCAGATCTACGCCGCAGCCCTGGCCATCGCGGATGCCTCCGGCTTCGGCGTGCGGGTTCGGACGCTCGGCCTCGATCGCCGCGTGCAGGCGGTTGCCGGCGGGGCGGTGGTCACGCTGGCTGCTGCTGCCGCAGTCGGTCTCGCCATCGCGCGTGGCCGGCGGCACGATCCAGCCGCGCTGGGCGCCTGAGCACTCTCATGGACTCGGATCCGCAACTTCCCGACGCCGAGCGGGAGCGCATCCGCCAGCGCGATCGCAAACGCGAGCAGCGCATGGTCGTCGACAACGCGGGCATCAAGCGTGTTCTCCCCGCGGTCGCGGAGAAGAAGCGGAAGGCGGCGCAGCCGCGCGGTCAGGAACTCGCTGAGCTGACCGCTCAGCACTTCGGTGTTGGAGGGGACTGCACTCCCGCCGGCGGGTTCCACCGTTGCGGCAATGCTCGTGTACCCCGTGATGCTGCCGGGCACGACCGCCGTCCAGCCCGCGCCGTGCAGACCCGGGCTCAGGAACGCCACACCCTTGGGTGAGCCCTTCGGCGGGATGAGCCAGACCTCGTAGACCTCGGTGTCGGGGAGCGTCTGAAGCCCCTTGACCGTCAGGACGGCCGCAGTTCCGGTGCTCGGGACCTCGAGGGTTCCGGTCGCCGTCGTCCCGGACACCATGTAGGCGACCGCTGCCGGCGATCCGCTCCTGCCGGCGGCGCCCCAGATGCCGAACGCGATCGCAGCGACGACTGCGACGGCGCCGACAGCGGTGAATGCTCGGTTCGCGGGGATGGCGTCGAGAAGCCGTCGCCACCACGGCAATGCGGGGCCGGCCGCCTCGGCGTACACCTGGGCCATGAGGTTGCGACGGAGGCGAGCGGGTGGCGGCACCAGCTCGAGCGCCGTCGGCAGCATCCCGGCGACATCCATGTACTGCGCCGCCGTCTCCCGGCAGGGCTCGCAGGTGGCCAGGTGCCGTTCCATGGCGTCACGCTCGGACGGCTCGAGGACTCCGACGGCGTCGAGAGCGAGGAGGTCGGCGACCTCGTCGTGGCTCATTGCGTCTGCCACGGCGTCTCCATGCGGTCGCCGAGGCTGGCTCGCAACTTGTCGAGGGCGATTCGAACCCGCCCTTTGACGGTTCCGAGCGGTACGGACATGGCGGTGGCGATCTCGGATTGCGAGTAGCCGCCGTAGTAGGCGAGCTCGATCGTCTGCCGCTGCTCGATGGGAAGCTCGGCGAGCGCCTTGCGGACCTCCTCGCCGCTCAGCTCGAGCGCAACGGCCGCCCACGGGTCGCTGGCCGCCGGTTCGATCAACTCACCCTCGATGGGAGTGTCGAGCCGGGTGCGGTGGCGATCCCCGCGCAGACGGTCGATCGCGCGGTTGCGGACGATCGTGCAGATCCATGAGCGGAGCGAGCCACGACCGGCCTGGAACGTGGATCCGCGACGCCACACGGCGAGGAACGATTCCTGCACGACGTCCTCGGCAGCGCCACGATCGCTGAGGATGCGCAGAGCGACCGTATGGGCGAGGCCACCGTATCGGTCGTACAAAGCTTCGATCCCCTCGGGCGAATGGGCAGAGATCGAGCGAACGATGTCGTCGTCACTAAGGTGCACTCTCATGCTCCGACACGCGCTCGGGGGTTGCGCGACTCTTGGTACGCACGCAACCGGGTGATCGGATCAGGGCGGCACGCGCCGGTTCGACGCGAGGCCACGTGGAGGCGCTCCCTAGGAGACTTTGACGCGGCCGCCGCGAACCCGAGCCGCGGTCGACTGGAGCAGCACCGGCTCGTCGGGCTGATGCACCACGGCAGCCGCTGCCGCCGGGCGGAGGCTCGTCGCCGCCGGGCCTTCGAAGACCACCTTGACGGCGCCCGCCGCGGTGCCCGCCTGGGCGATTGCCAGGGCGGCGCTGTACTCGTCCAGCGGGAATCGATGGGTCACGACGCCGTCCACGGGGAAGCTCGAGTCGGTGAGCCACTCACGGATCGTGCCGAAGGTTCGCTTTCCGTCCGGCTCACGGCCGTAGGAAGCGGCGCCGCGAACGGTGAGCTCGCGCGCCCAGACGAGCGACCACTCGATCTCGTGGCGGCCGGACCGGCCGCAGAGCACCAGGGTGCCCCCAGCGCGGAGCAGGCGGACCGCGAGATCGATGCTCAGCGCCGAGGCGCGGCAGTCGAAGACGACATCGACACCGCCGTCGAGCACGGGCAACCCGCCGCCGGCGGGTCGCATGATCCGGGCCTCCATGTGCTCGGCGGTCTTCTGGAGCATCTGCTCCGAAGATCCGTGCCAGACGCGGTTGGCGCCGATCGATCGGATCGCCATGAACGAGGCGTTGGGGTCTCCGTTGAGGGGCGCGCTCTCGCGATGGCGGCGGCCGAGGCGCGGCCGGGTGGTGCTCCGGGCGTCGTGCAGCACGATGATGTCGAGGTCCGGGTGCATGCGGCGGAGCGTCGCGACGATGAGCCGGCTCAACGCGCCGGAGCCGATCACCACCGCAGTGTCGCCACGACGGGTCCAGCGCAGGACCGCATGGAGCGCCGTGGCCGCGGGCTCGGCGAGGACGCCACGCTGATCGGAGATGCCGTCTGCCGGAACGAGCATGTCCTCGTGGACGAGGAAGCCCTCGCTCCAGCCACCACCCGCTTTCTCGCTCGAACCCACCGAACGGCCGGAGCAGAGCGCCCCGCCACGGTCGGCGTTCTCGCAGAGGTGGGTGTCTCCGGCGCGGCAGCGACGGCATTCGGCGAGGCCCTTGTGGGCACAGCGCAGGGTGGGTTCCACCAGCACCCGATCGCCTTCGTGAGCCCAGCGCGTCGACGACGCGCGCTCGACGACGCCGACAACCTCATGCCCGGGAATGAAGGTCCCGGCGCCGGCATAGGCGGTGAGCACGTTCGGCACCGGTTCGCGATGGAAGAGGGCCAGGTCGGTGCTGCAGATCCCCGCGAGCGCGGGGCGGATGAGCACCCAGCCGGGACCTGGTGGCACCGGCGTCCGGACGTCGCGGACCTCGACGGGAAGCGAGGAGCTCTGCTGCGTACGACGACGACGACCACGGCCCCGGCGGCCGGAGCCGGGGTCCATGAGGGTCGGATCGACTACTAGCGCCCGCATCGGGCGTGCCAAAGGGTGAAATGGCCGCGAACAAGCGCGGCAGGGAACTCTCTCATCGCCTCAAGTTGTGAGGATACCGTTGCTCACCTGTGCAGTGCAGCATTGACAATGGTTCTGATGACAGATCAGCCGCCGCCGAGCCCGCCGCCGGCAGACCTCGGAGCTCCGCCACCGGCGTGGGGCGCGCCACCGGCCGGCTGGGGCGCGGCACCCCCTGGCTGGGGTTCGCCGCCTCCAGGGTGGGGATCGCCGCCCCCCGGCTGGGGTGGTCCGCCGCCAGGCTGGGGAACGCCACCGGCCTGGGGATCCCCACAACCCGGGTGGAACCCGGGGTTCATGCCGTCGCAGGTGGGGTCCGGGCGCTTTCGTTCCATGGCGGTGGGGGAATGGCTCGACGCCACCTTCACGATGTATCGGCGCAACTTCGTCCTGATCGCCTCGATCGCCGCGGTGGTGCAGATCCCCTACGCCCTGCTGACGTGGCTGCTCTTCGAGGTCACCGGCGTCGCGGCGTTCGTCCGCTCGCCATTCGCGTCGCTCGGCACGCAGACGATCACGCCGGCGCAGGAGCAGCAACTGCTCAACACCTACCTCGGTGTGCTCGCGGTGTCCCTCGGGCTGCTCTTGGTGAGCCTTCTGGTCGTGGTGCCGCTCGGTGAGGCGGCGACCACACGCGCGGTGAGCGATCGTTATCTCGACCGCCCGAGCTCGCTGCTCGCGGCGTATCGCGCCGCATGGAGCCGGCTCGGTGCGCTGATCACGATGATCCTGCTGCTGATCGCTGCGTACATCGGCACCCTCGGTGTTCTCATCGTGCTGATCGTGCTGCTCAGCGCCGCCGGCGCCGGCGCGCTTGGGGCGTTGCTCGCGATTCTGGCCGCGATCGCGCTGATTCCGGCGCTCCTCTTCGTCTACGTCCGCACGGCTGTGGCCGTCCCCGCGATCGTGCTCGAGCGCGTCTCGGGATGGCACGGCCTGCAGCGCAGCTGGGAGCTGGTGGGCGGCCGCTTCTGGCCGACGTTCGGCCGGATCGCCATCCTGTGGGTGATCGCGGCGATCATCTCGTCGGTTGTCGCAGCAATTTTCGAGGTGCCCGGAGGAGCGCTCTTCCCCACCAACTCGTTCGTCTTCGATCAGGTGGCGAGTGCCATCGCGGCGGTCTTCGTCGGGCCGATCACCTACATCGGCGTGACGCTCCTGTACTACGACATCCGGATCCGCAAAGAAGGCTTTGACATCGAGATGCTCGCGCGGTCGCTGTGAGGCGCCTGCTCGCCGCGATCTTTGCCGGCGCCGCCTTCGTTGCCGGAGTGGCTTCGGTAACACCCGCGCAAGCAGCGTCGCCGTGCGTCACGCTGCAGTACCTCACGCTTCTCGGCGGAGCCGACAACGCGCTCAGTGCCGTCCCAGCGCAGCCGGCCACTGCGCTCCACGACGTCATGCAGGCGGCAGCGCTGGCTCCCGCGTCGAGTGCTGATCTCTCGCCGATCATCGCGAGCCTGAGCGCGTCGCCACCCGATATCTCCGGAGGCAAAAAGCGCATCGATCTGATCGTCCAGACGTTCGCGCTGCCCGCCGGCTCAGTGTGTCACCTGGACTCGCAGCAGGCGGAGAACGATCTCCGCCAGGTGTACGCCTCGTCCGTTTTTGCCGACCTCGACCAGAACCAGCCACCGTCCATCTTCTCGCGCATCGGCGCCGTCATCAACTGGATCCTCACGCATCTCTTCGATCTCCTCGGGAGCGGTGGCTCCATCGCCCTCGGCGTGATCGTGCTCGGCGGTCTCCTCGCGTTCGCCATCTACCGGCTCCGCGGCGTCGCCGGTCGCCGGCGCGCGCTCGCTGCGGAGGAACCCGCGACAGCGGGGAACGACCCGCATCACGAGTGGCAGCTGGCAGTGTTGGCGGCGCAACGTGGGGACTACCGCGAAGCGATTCGACGAGCGTTCCGGTCCGCACTGCTCGAGGTCGCCGATCGGCGCGCGCACCTGGATCGCGCGTGGACCACGCGCGAAATGCTGGCAACACTGTCGACTGACGCCGACCTGCTCGCCGTAGTCGCGCCGGCAGCGGCGTCGTTCGATAAAGCCTGGTACGGCGGTGGACTCGTCGACGCCGCGGATTGGGATCTCGCGCGTTCGCGGTGTGAGGCAGTGCGTCGGGTGGCGCGCCGCGCTGCGGCGAAAATCGGATGAGCCGTCCGTCGCTTTCGGCGATGCTGACGCTCATCGTCGCGCTGTGCGTGCTCGCCGTGATTGCCATCAGCAGCGCCATTCCGCCGAACGACCAGACGAATCCTTCGTCACGATCGGCCGGCAGCCTCGGGACACTCGCACTCTACACGTGGTTCTCCGATCTCGGCCTCAATGTCGGCCGGATCACGAGCACCTTCACCCTCAGCGGCAGCGACATCGTCTTCTGCTACGACCCGACGGTCTCGCTCAGCGGCTCTGACGTCACGACGCTGATGTCCTTCCTGCGCTCCGGCGGCGACCTGGTCCTCGTCGTCACGCCTGCCAGCCTCGCCGACGCGGCGCCATTGCTCAGCGCACTCGACGTGAACCCGTCGGCATCGCTCGGTGGCGGTGTGGCGACGGTGGCCCAACCGTTCGACTCCACCGACCGAGTGCGTTCTGTCCCGGTGGGAAGTGGGCTGACGTTCTCCAACTCGGCTCCGCTGGTGCCGATGCTCGTCGAGCAGAACGAGGTGGTGGCGGGGATGGTGCGTGTCGGTACCGGCGGCCGTGCATACGTCCTCGGGGACACGGAACCGCTCTCCAACGACGGTCTGCGTCGAGGCGATTCCGCATTCCTCGCGCTCAGCCTTTTGCAGCGTGCTCGCGGCGGCCGGATCAGCTTCGACGAATATCACCACGGCGAGGGCACCGGTGCCACCGGCGCCGGCGTGATCTTCGACGGTCCGGTGGGGTTGGCCGCGCTCATGCTCGGCCTCCTGGTGCTCCTCGGGATCGCCTTGAACGGCCGGCGCCTCGGCAAGCCGTCGGAGGATGGCGGTGCGGTGGCGGTGCCGAGCGCCACTGCGTACGTCACCGCGATGGGGCAGCTCTTCGCGCGCAGCAGCCAGCGCGGTCCCATCGCCGGGCACTACGCCGACGAGCTCAAGCGAAGGATCGGCAAGGCCACCGGCGTGGACTGGCATCTCGACGACCAGTCGTTCTGCTCCGCCATCGCGGTGGCGAGCGCATCCTCGGCTGCGGCGCTCGCCACGCTCCTAGCGCACGCTCGTCAGCTCGCTGCCGGCCGGCCAGAGGAAAGCGAGTTGCTCCGTCTCGCACGCGATGTGGATGCGTGCGAGCGGCAATGGACCGGTGCGCCAGTTGGATGACGATGTGACTGGGCAGGGCACAATGCGTGCCGTGGCTCCTCAGAACACCGCCGCCGGGTTGCGTGCCGCGCTCCACGAGACCATGGGGAAGGCAGTCGTCGGTCAGCTGCAGATCATCGACGGCCTCTACATCGCAGTCCTCTGCGGCGGGCATGTCCTCCTGGAAGGCGTTCCGGGCACCGCGAAAACGCTGATGGCGCGAACGCTTGCAGCGGCACTCGATGCCGGCTTCACACGGATCCAGTTCACCCCTGACCTGCTGCCTTCGGACATCGTCGGGACGAGTGTGTATCGGCCGGACTCCGGCACGTTCGAGTTTCGCGAGGGGCCGATCTTCACCGACACGCTCCTCGCCGATGAGATCAACCGTGCGCCGGCGAAGACCCAGTCAGCGCTCCTCGAAGCCATGGAGGAACGCCAGGTCACGTCCGATGGCGTGAGCCGCGCGCTCGGCGATCGCTTCCTCGTCGTGGCCACGCAGAACCCTGTGGAATACGAGGGGACCTATCCACTTCCCGAGGCGCAGCTCGACCGCTTCTTCTTCAAGCTCGAGGTGAACGTCCCCGAGGCCGCAAGCGAGATCGTGATGCTGCGTCGCGTCGACAGTGGGTTCAACGCCCACGACCTCACCGCCGCGGGGGTCACCGCCATCATCGACTCGGCAGCGCTGGCGCAGGTCCGGGCGGAGGTGGCCGCAGTCCGGGTCTCGGACGAGGTCCTCGGCTACATCTCGGCGATCGTGACTGCAACGCGTACGAGCCCGGACCTCTCACTCGGCGCCAGCCCCCGCGGATCGATCACGTTGCTCCTCGCGGGCAAGGCCATGGCCGCCATTCAGGGGCGCGACTACGTCGTTCCTGATGACGTCAAGGATGTCTGTATCCCGGCGCTCCGTCACCGGATGATCCGCCGGCCGGAGGCCGAGATCCAGGGCGTGTCCGAGGTCGCTGCAGTCCAGCGCGCGGTGGGCAGGGTACCGGTCCCGAGGTGACTTCGCCGCGATGACGTGGCGTGGCGCCGGGCTCCTGGCCGTCTGCATCGCGATCGTGGCCGTTGGAGCGGCCGTGCCGGCGCTGTTGCTCGTCGGGCTGCTGCTGGTCGTTCTTGCAGTCGTCGTCGTGGTGGTCGACTCCCGGCGCGCGCCGGGGAGAACGGTGCTGCGCCTCGATCGTGTCTGCAACGACCTCCTCTCGGTGGGCGTCGCCAACCGCGTCACGCTCGCGATCAGCGCTGGGTCGGCGGGTGCGCCCGTGATCGTGCATGAGCGCGTCTCGCCGGGACTGCATCCGTCGCAATCACGCTGGGACCTTCACCTTCCCGCCGCGATCGAGTACACCGTGACGCCCGTCGCCCGCGGCGAGGTGACCCTCGGCCCCGCAGTCGTCCGGGTCACGGGGCCGTGGGGACTCGGCTGGCGGCAGACGACCATCGACTTGCAGGGCAAGGTCCGTGTCGATCCCAACCTCGCCGCCATTGACGTCTACGAGGCGCTCGCGCGTCGCGGCCAGCTCGCGGAGATCGGCCTGCGCACGATGCGACTCCGCACCGAAGGCAGCGAGTTCGAGCGAGTGCGCGACGCGTTTCCCGACGATCCGCTGCGCGCCATCAACTGGCGTGCCACCGCTCGGACTGGCCGGCTCATGGCGAGCGAGCTCATCCCCGAACGCGCCCAGCCGCTGGTGGTCTGCCTCGATCACGGCCGTCTGATGGGAATCGGCGCCGGCGAGCTCACCAAGCTCGACCACGCGATCAACGCCGCATTGTTACTCGTGCATGTCGCATTGCGCAGCGGGGATCGCGCAGGGATGCTCGCGTTCTCGGACACCGTCACCGAAACGCTGCCGCCGCGCGCCGGCACGGCCCAACTCCGTCGTTTCCTGGATGCGACGCGCCCGATCCTGCCGGGCGAGACCGAGGCCGATTACGACGACGCGCTGGGGTTCTTCAGCAGGTGGCAGCGGCGCCGCTCCCTCGTGGTCATCTTCACCGACGTGCTGGACCCCGACCAGGGAAAAGCGCTGATACGGCAATGCGTTCGCCTGCGCCGCCGCCATCTCCCGCTGGTCGTGACCGTGCGCGATCCGGCGCTCGATGACGCGGCGAACGCCGTCCCGCGCACCGGCGACGACGCCTACGCACGCGCGGTCGCAGGCGGACTCATCGCAGATCGCGACGACACGCTGCGCATGTTGCGAAGGTCCGGGATCGAGACCATCGACGCGGACGCGCGAACACTCTCGCCGCGGCTCGTGAACCGCTATCTCGACCTCAAGCGGCGAGCGCGCCTGTAACGAGGGCGCGCTCGCCGAGAAGGCTTAGGTGGCTTTACCCGCGAAGTTTCGACGGGTTGCCGGGTCGACCAACATCGCGTACAGGACGAGCACCTGGAGCACGAGGTACACCACGATGATGAGGTCACCAGTGCTCGAGTTCGCGCGAGCGAAATCGCTCAACGCGACCAGGATGCTGAGGATGTCGAGCACGACAATGATCCATCGCGCGACGTTCGACGGCCGCCCGACGATGATGCCAAGAACGAGGTCGACGATCCCGATGAACAGCGGGACGATGGCGATCGCGAAGAAGACGGCTCCTGCCGCATTGACGAACGAGTTGCCGAACTGGTTCGCGTAGTTGTCGTATCCCGGAATGTTGCGCAGCGCGTCGTGACCGGCGGCGAGGATGTACACGCCGATTGCGACCGACGCCGCCGCAAGGAGGATCACCAGGATCGCCTTGACGATGATGATGATCTGCGCGATCGTCAGCCAGAACGTCCGCTTGTGCACCTTGACAACGACCGGTTGCGGCATCGCCTGTGGCGCGTACGGCATCTGTCCCGAGTACGCATTCCCGGGGGAGTACGGACCTGGTGGCGGGGCGTACACCGGCGGACCACCGGGCGGCGCGACTCCGGGTGGCTCTGGCGGTAGGTTTCCGGGTGGCTGGGGCGGCAGTGCTGCCACGGTTGCTCTCCTCCTCATTCATGCCGGCTCGTCGGGCGAGTTGGTGGCCGGATTCTAGACTTTGCGGACCACGAAAGTGCTCGCGATCTTGTCGTGCCAGCCCTGCTTGCGCGGATCGAAGGCAGCCCAGATCAGGCCGATGCCGAGGGCAAACGAGCTGATCACGTAGCCGACAAAACGGCCGATCGCGCGGGCGATGCTGATGTTCTGGCCGGTCGCGGCATCCACGACGTGCAGGCCGAGCATCCGCTGGCCGAGCGTTCCGCCAAGCTGGGACCAGAGGAGGACGAAGTAGATGAACTCGACAGCGAGCCCGCCAAGCTGCCAGAGACCGAGGGAGTTGAACGCGGCGTTGGCGCATTGATTGAACACAACGCCGGACTCGGCGGCGCTGTTGACGCAGGTGGTGTAGTTGCCGATCGCCTGACCCTCAACCACGATGAAGAGGATCGCCGTCGGGACGCCGATGATGATCCCGTCGATGATCGCGGCCACGAACCGGATCCAGAAGCCCGCGTATCCGATGCCCGGCGCAGGGCCTGGATAGAGGTTCTGGTATGGCGCAGCCGCGGGATAGGACTGATAAACCGGGTAGCTGGGTGGAGGCGGCGGCTGGTATTGCTGCCCTGCGTCCCACGGACCGGGCGCTTGCGGCGGGGGAAGCGGCGGCCCTCCTGCGGTCATCAAGTCGGGACACTAGCAGGCTTCTCGGGTTTGTGACCTTTGCAGCCGAAACGTGACCCTACGCGGTTTCGGGCAGCGCCTCCACGGCGGCGATCACTGCGCGAGTGATCTGCGTCGGTGTCGACGCGCCCGAGGTGACACCGACACGGTGAACGCCGCGGAACCATGCAGGGTCGAGGTCTGCGGCAGTATCGACGAGGTACGCGGGCCGGTGGCCCTTCTCACGAACCACCTGCACGAGCCGCTGGCTGTTGCTGCTCCGCTCGCTCCCGACCACGATCACGCAATCGACGTCGTCCGCCGCGAGCACGGCCGCCTCCTGCCGTTCCTGGGTCGCACGGCAGATCTCGTTGTGGACCTCGATTGTCGGAAAGCGCTTCACGAGACGCTCGATGATCGCCTGCGTGTCCCACATGCTCAGGGTGGTCTGGCAGGTGACCGCGAGCGGCTGATCGTCCGGCACCTCGACGGTGGCCGCCTCTTCGATGCTCTCGATCAGTGTCGTGTGCTCCGGCGCGATCCCGAGCACACCGGCGGGCTCGGGGTGGCCACGCTTGCCGATGTAGACGACGTGATGGCCGCTCGCCACCAGCTCCCGCACGAGATCGTGCGTGCGCGTGACGTCGCTGCAGGTCGCATCGACGAGGTTGAGCCCGCGTGCGCGCGCAGCCTCGACGACGGCGGGGGAGATGCCGTGCGCCGTGAAGATCACGGTTCCTTCGGTCACCTGCTCGAGCGCCTTCATGCGATCGGGCTCTGCCACCAGCGCTACGCCGGACTCCTCGAGCTCGCGAGTCACGTGCTCGTTGTGCACCAGGTAGCCGAGCATGGTGACCGGCTCGCTGCCGGCCCGGGCAGCGCCCTCCCGCTTTGCGATCCGTATCGCTTCCACCACGCCATGGCAGTAGCCACGCGGCGTGATCCGGACAACGTCCATCGACTCCAGTCTACGCGGGGGTTTCCGCGGGACGGTCGAACAGGAGCCCCCGCCGCCGTCGCGGGGTCCGACCCGCCAGCAGGAGCCATGAGTAGAGGAGCACGCCGACGCTTGCTCCCACGGCGAGCTTCACCCCGTCGGGAAGAGAGCTCGGCGACACGAATGCCTCGAGCGTTCCCGCGATGATCAGCAGGCTCGCGGCTCCGAGCGCGAGCAGCACCGCTCGCACCGCCACCCGCGCGAGGGAATCGGCCCGGCGTAGTTGACCAGGCCGGAGGATCGCGTCGCCGAGCATCAGGCCGGTCCCGCCACTGATCACTATCACGCTGAGCTCGAGAATCCCGTGGGGCACGATCAACGACCAGAACTGGAAGTCGTAGCCACCGAGACGGACCGCAGCGGCCACGGTCCCGAGCATCCAGCCGTTGGTGAGCAGCACAAGGGCTGTGGGGATGCCGAGCAACATGCCGCCCGCGAAGCAGATCAATGCGACGCGAATGTTGTTCTGGATGATGCCGAGCCCGACGACCGGCGCATCTTGGACCCCTGTCCCGATATGCCCGCGCGCCATCTCGTCGAAGAGCGACTGCGGGACCAACGACGAGCGCAGGTCCGGCCGAACGTCCACCGCAACCCAGCCGGCGATGAACCCGATCACGAGGAGCGCGAGGCTCGCCACGATGTAGGGCCACGCGGCACGGAACGAGCGGGGCAGCGCTGTTGCGAAGAACGGTCCGATCGACCCGAAGCGCCACGCGCGGCCCCGGTACAGCAGGGGATGCGCCCTCGCGCAGAGAGTGTTCAGGTATTCCGTGATCGGGGCGTCAGGATGGTCGCGGCGAGCGATCGCGAGGTCGCTCGAGGCCTGGCGAAGCAACAGGCCGAAGCGCTCGATGTCACCGGCGGACTGACTCCGAAGTCGCCCGCGCTTGGCGGTCTTGATGGCCGCCTCGAGCGCAGCCCAGCGCGAGCTGCGCGCGGCGATGAAGGTGTCGAGACTCACGGATACCGCTGCTCGAGTTGCAGATAGACGCGTTCGATGAACAGTTCTGGCGGCCACATGCGCTCCGGCGCCCCCGGCGCCAGACCGAGGCGATCGAACAGTCGCTTCGAGATGTCGCCGGCAAGGTCCGCGCGCAGTTTCGGATTGAGGCCTGGGCGCGACAGGAAGACGCGTAGCGCGTCGCGCTCAAAGCTACCGATGTGGTCGAGGCCGTCGATCGCCGGTCCTGCGTCAGGCGTGCGCAGGATGATCGGCGGCGGGGCTGTGGCCGCTGCCAGCGTGACGATCGCCCGGTCGCGAACCACGATCGTCCCGGCTGCGAGGTCGCCGAGGCGGCGCGTCTGTGGCTGAAAGAACATGACGACGATGCCGACCAGGACGACAGCGACGTCGACGACCCGGACTATGTTGCGCACGGCAAGTGCTCCGAAGTCGGCCGCCGAACCGTCCAGCCGGATGACATGTAATCCCATGGCGCTCTTGCCAGGAGTTTTGCCGCCGGTCACGACCTCCGAGATGAAGAAATACCCGAAGTAGACAAAGCCGGCGAAGAACGCGGCGCCCAGATTTGCGTACTCGGAGCCTTCAGCGCTCGTGACGAAGTTGCTCGCCACCGCCCCGTACAGCAGGATCGCGATCAGCGTGACCGGAATGGCAATCAGGTTGTCCAGGATCTGCGCGACAAGCCGGCTGCCGAGGCCCGCGACGCTGTATCCCAGCGTGATGTTGTCGGATGTCTTGACGCTGATTGTGTCGAGCTGGCTCGAATCCACCGAATCATCGTCGCACGGCCACCGTCGCTCGCCGCGATCGTCGCGAGACGGTGACCGCCAGGATCAGTCGACGATCGCGACCGTCTGGCCCTCCTGGACCACCTCGCCCTCGGCGACCAGGATCTGGGTGACCGTGCCGGCGGTCGGCGAGGTGATCGGGATCTCCATCTTCATCGACTCGAGGATCATCAGCGTGTCGTCCTCATCAACTGTCTGCCCCACCTCGACGACGATCTTCCAGAGATTGCCGACCAGTTCAGCCTTCACCTCGGTCACGATGCCCTCCTCATACCGGTGGCACGCCGTGCTTGCGCCAGGCGCGCCGCTGCCGTTTGGTTTCCGCGCCTTCGAGCGCATCGATGATCACCCGCCGCGTATCCGCCGGATCGATGATGTCATCCACCATCGCCCATGACGCGGCGATGAAGGGGTCGATCGTCTGACGGATAGCCGCGGCGTACTCCGCTCGCGCCGCAGTGGGGTCCTCGGCTGCGGCGATCTGCTTGGTGAAGATGATGTCGACTGCACCCTCCGGTCCCATCACGGAGATCTCCGCGGTGGGCCACGCGACCAGGGTGTCGGGCTCGTACCCACGGCCGCACATGACGTAGTACCCGGCGCCGTAAGCCTTGCGCAGCACGACCGTGACCTTGGGCACGGTTGCCTCGCTGACGGCGAAGAGCATCTTCGCGCCGTGACGGATGATTCCCTGCTTCTCCACCTCGGTGCCGACGATGAACCCCGGCACGTCCTGCAGAAAGACCAGCGGGATATTGAAGGCATCGCAGAGCCAGATGAAGCGAGCGGCCTTGTCCGCAGAGTTGATGTCCAGCGCGCCACCCTTGATCATCGGCTGGCTCGCGACGACCCCGGCGCTCTCCCCGTTGAGGCGCACGAGCGCGGTGATGACGTTGCGCGCAAAGGTCGGCTTGATCTCGAAGACGTTGCCGTCGTCCGCGATCCGCTTGACCACCTTGCGCATGTCGTATGCGGCGCGTGGATTCGTGGGCACGAGTTGTGCAAGGTCCTCGATCCGCCGGTCACGAGGATCCGACGTCTCGCGCCGCGGTGCGGTCTCACGGTTGTTCGACGGCATGAACGATAGATAGTCACGGACCGCTGTGATGCACGACCGATCGTCATCGACCTCGAGGTCGCCGACGCCGCTGATATAGCAGTGGATCTGACTGCCGCCCATCTCGTGGTCGGTCGTCTCCTCACCGGTTGCTGCCTTGACCAGGCGCGCGCCGCCGAGCGACATGCTGCTCGTCCCCTTGACCATGGGCACGAAATCTGCGAGCCCCGGGATGTAGGCGGTCCCGGCAGCACAGGGTCCGAGCATCGCGGCCACCTGCGGGATGACTCCGCTCATCTGGACCTGCTCAAAGAAGAGCGCGCCGCTGCCGGCGAACGTGCTGCCTGCCGCCTCCTGAATGCGGGCGCCGGCGGAATCGAGCAGCCAGACCATCGGGAGCCGGTTGAGCATCGACTTCTTGCGCAGGCGGGCGACCTTCTGCTCGCCGATCATGCCCATCGATCCCGCCATGACCGTGAAGTCGTAGGCGGCGCAGTACACGCGCCGGCCGTCGACGAGGCCTTCCCCCGTAACGACACCGTCCGCCGGCGTCCGATCCGGCTCGGTTGCGGCACCGGTCATCGAATGCTGGTGCGCGAGCATTCCGAACTCGACGAAGGTGCCCGCGTCGAAAAGGAGCTCGATCCGCTCGCGCGCGGTCAGCTTGGCCTTCGCATGCTGCCGGTCGACGCGCTCGGACCCTCCCATGGCGAGGGAGTGCGCACGCCGTTCCCCGAGCGCGGCGGTGAGCTCGTCGAGGCTCGGAGTGTCCGAGCCGGTGCTCATCGCGAGCCGACGGTCAGGCGGCGACGCCGATGATCCGGCCGTCGATCCAGCCCGTCCACCCGTTGGAGCAGATCACCCGGGCCCACGCTCCGCGAACTTCGGCGACCTGAATCGGCAGGCCAGGCGCAAGGTTGGCGACCACGGGTCCCGACGGATCCGGAGCGCCCCACGCGCGGAGGCCCTGCGGTGGAACGGAGTGGCTCGGCGTCCAGCCACCCGCCGGGGCGGGCTGCGGCACCGGCTGCGCCTGCACAGGCTGTGCCTGCACCGGTTGTGCCTGGTACGGCTGCGGGGTGTATGCCGGCTGCACGGGCTGAGCCTGCACCGGTTGCGGCGTGAAGCTCGGCGTTGGCAGCGGCTGTGAAACCGGCACGGCCGCGGGCACCGAAACCGGTTCGGGCGTGACGGGCTGCTGGAACGTGGTCTCAGCAGGGGCGGGAGTTGCCGCGACCACCGGCGCCGGGGTCGGCGCAAAGTCGTCGACAGCGGTCGAATCCTCCTCGGGATCCGCGTCGACGGCGTCGGAGGCAACTGTCGCTGCTTCCTCATCAACTTCGGCTGCCGTCTCCACGCCACCGATGGCGTCGAGCAACGTGCTCGTGCGTGCGAGCTCCGCGACCGCCTGCACGAAGGTGTGCTTGCTGAGTCCATCGAGATAGACGTACGTCTGGGCGACGATCGTGGTGTCCGAGCCGGAGCGTTCGACCAACGCGGTCACGGACGCGGGGCGAGAGGCGATGAGTGTGTTGGCGGCATCGACCTCATCGCCGGTGAGCGTCACGCTCCGACGGATGGTGACGCGATCGGCGCCGTCGGCCTTGAGCACGACCAGGTCGACTGGCGCGGTGCTCAACGTTCCCGCCCTCAGGCCGAACGAGAAGTCCGTCCCGGGCTCGAAGCGATCCGAGCCGATCTCCAGGTCGTCGTCGGATGTGCACCAACCGGTGATGCTCTGCTTGACCTCGTCAGGTGTCATAGGTGTGATCTCCTCTCCGCGTCCTCGAAGGCTGCGGCGACTATACGGTGTTCAGGATGCGCGGGCCGGATGCGCGGCGGCTTCGCCCATCGCGAGCAGACCATCCAGCACGTCACCAATCTTGTTGAGCGCTAATGAGATGTGGCCCTCGTTCGGAAGCAGGTGCGACTCCGCTCCCGGGATATGCGCGGCGAGCCATGCCCCGTGCGCCATCGGCACCATCCGATCCTCCCCACCCTGCCAGACCGCGACCGGGGTCTGGATGGACGGCAGATCGAAGCCCCACGGGGTCACGAACGCGATGTCGTCATCGCGCCAGCCGGCGATCCCGGTCGACACGGACCGGCGGAGCCCGCCTGCCATGTACTCGGCGTAGCCACCCGTGAGCGCCGCCTTGTCCACGTCACTCACCAGACCGCCGAGCGCCTCGGCGACGTCGGCCGGCTGGACCGCGTGCAGTGACGCGGCTTCGGGGTTCAGGTACGCCTCCAGGGCGACGGTGCCCTTCATGCTCGCGCCGAATTCCTCGAGGTTCTCCGGACCCATCCCACTGAACCAGTCGAGCCCGTCGGCAGGCCACGGCGCCACTCCGGCGAGCGTGGCTGTGGCGATCACCCGATCAGGAAGGAGCGCCGCGCATGCCAGCGCATGAGGCCCACCTCCCGACCCACCGGCACAGAAGAAGGACCCGATCTTCAGGGCGTCGAGGATTGCCTGGACGTCGGTCGCCACGTCACCCACCGCCCGGCCGGCCATCGCAGAAGACCCCGCATACCCGGGGCGCGAGAAGGTGACGAGGCGCATGTCGCGCTTCACAAGCTCGGCGACCAGCGGCGGATAGGCACCTGCTGCAGAGGGCGTTCCGCTGTGGAACAGGTAGCAGCGGCCGTTCTCCGGTCCCGCCGTGACAACTTCGAGCTGCCGCCCGTCGGGCGCCTGCACCATCTGCGTGCGTGGATCGGAACTCATGGCCTCGAACTCATGACGTCATGGTACCGAGCAAGGACGAGTTGGACCGAGATGACGCGTTCTACTGCTCGATGTCATACGCGGTCGCGTGCGACGGTTGGTACAGACCGACGCTGCCGCCACCGGGGATTCGCATGCGCGTGAGGCGTCCGAAGCGCGTGGCGTTGATCGGCTCCGAGAACGCGGCACCTTTGGCGGTGAGCCCGGCCACCGTGCTGTCGATGTCGTCGCACATCAGGAAGAGTTCGTGGTGCCCGCCGGGCGAGCCTTCCCCTGACGGATGAATCCCGAGCTCCGCGGCAGGCAGCTTGAAGATGAGCCAGCCTCCGTGGATATCGACGTTCGGCATCTCGAGCACGTCGCGAAAGAAGGCTCTGGCCTGTTCGGGATCGTCCGCGTAAATGATCGCGTGGGCAGCGGTGATCATCGTCTTCTCCTCTGCATTGGACGCCCGCAGTGTCGCAGCAGCGTGCCTCGACACGACGTCGCATGGAGGGGAGTGCTCGACACGGGGAAACGAATCGCTGCGATCGCACTGTGACGGGCTGATAACGCATCGGGGATCCGCGAATCCACCGGATAGGCTGCCGGAGGTGAGCGGATCTCTCAGGCCTGCCCGCCTGATCATCGCGATTGCCGCCGCACTGCTCGTGGCGTACGCGGTGATCTGGACGCAGGTCAGCAGTTTCGACGTGGGCCGGAGTGATTTCACCGCGTTCTACGTGGGGGGAACGCTCCTGCGCGATGGCCACACCGGCGACCTCTACAACCAGGCGGTGCAGCAGCCGCTCCACAGCGCGCTGATCGCCCCGGACCGCGAGGACAACCTCCCGTTCGTCAACACACCGGTCGCCGCCGCGCTGGTGCTGCCGGCGACGTTCCTTTCCCTGGACGCCGCGTACCGGCTCTGGTCATTGCTCGAGCTCTGCGTGCTCGTCCTCGCCGTCGTCCTCGCCGTCCGCAGCGTCGAATGGCCCGAAGGAACGCCACAGATCTGGCGAGTTGCCGCGGGCGCCGCAGCGCTGGCCGGAATGGGGACCTGGACGATGTTCGTGCAGGCGCAGTGGACGCCGCTGCTTGCGCTCGGCATCGTGCTCGCCTATCGATCGTGGAAGCACGGACACCTGGCAACCGGTGCGGCCGTCCTGGTTGTCTCGGCCGGGATCGCCAAGCCCCATCTCGCCCTCGGGCTCCTCGCCTTTCTCGCCGGATGGCGCAAGCGCCAGGTGATCATCGGGGCGCTCGCGGGCGTTGCGGGACTTCGGGCTGGCCTCGCTCGCGCTCGTCGGCCCGGCCGGCGTCGCCGGATTCGTGAGCATCCTCGCGTCATCCACCACTCGCTGGGAGCTCGCGACGATGGTCAGCTTCATCGGCGTCGTGGGATCCCTCTTCGGCAACGGGCTCAGCGCACACCTGATTGGACTTATCGCTTCGCTGCTTGCCTGTGCCGCGGCCGTCTGGCTCGGCATGCGTGTGCGTCGCGATCCCAGCCGCCTGGATACGGCGCTGGTCGGTGCCGTAGTGCTCTCGCTCGTCGCGTCCCCCCACGCCTACCCGGACGATCTCGTGATGCTGGCGCCGGCATTCGTGATCGCCGCCGCGGCAGCGGCGCGCAGGGTGGGAGCCGCGGCGCCGTTGGTGCTCTCTTCACCCGTGGCCACTGCCTATGGGGTGTGGGCGCTGATCACGGTCGCGGGATGCGCCGACCTGATCGACGCGGCGAGGTTTCCTCCGGGTCAGCTCGCGGGGTGGGCGCTCCTCCTCGCCGCCGTGCTTGCGTGCATCGCCACCGGGCGGAACGGCGAGTTCGCGGGGGTTCCAAGCCTGCACGTCGCACCCTTCGGTCGCGCCCAGACTCGTAGCTAGTCGGTAACGTCTGCGGCGCCGATCGCTCCCCGGGGTTAGCGTCCTCGCGCAGATGCCCCTTCCAGGACTTCGAGCGCCCAGCTCGTCAGTTCAGTCCCCAACACGCCTGAGATCGCCACGCCTCGTCGCGCTGGCGAGTGTCACCGGCTCCGCAGCGATGGCGCTTGCCGCCACCCGCTTCGCCGTGACATACCCGCAGAACTCGGACTTCGCCGGCGTGGCCGCAGCCCATCAGGCACAGTCGGCCGGTCTCGGGTGCATCTACTCGAGAACCGTGCAGCTGGCGGGGGCGCATCTCGTTCCGGGTGTCGTGGCGCCGCCGGTCCCCGCCGATCTGATCTGGCACTTCAACGAACCACCAGTGATGACGCTCCTTGCAGCGCCCTTCGCGGCGCTGCGGATTTCAACGGCGGTCAACCTTTGGGAGTTGGTGATCTGGGTTGCGCTCGCCGCGTGCGCCTGGCTGCTCTGGCGGGAGCGCGGCCCGCTTTCGCACTGGGTGATGGCCGCCGTCGCCGCCGCGCTGCTGCTCAACATGATCGCGAGCACCGAATTCAGCCTGGCACAGAACGACGCGTTGCTCCTGATCGTGGCGCTGCTCGCCATCGACCTGCTGCGAAAGCACCAGGATCTCGGCGCAGGCCTGTTGCTCGGGCTGGTTGCTGTCAAACCTCAGCTGATCTTTCTCGCGGTGATCGCTCTGGTCATCCATCAACGCTGGCGAGTGCTCGCAGGATGTGCAGCAACGGTTGCTGCGATCGGCTCGATCAGCATCCTCATGGTCGGACCGGCGTGCAGCGTCGAATGGCTTGGCAGTGCCACAAAGCTCGGGGAGTTTCAAATCGGCATCGGGCTGCCGGGAACCCTCGCGCGCTGGATGGGCAGCACTGCCGCAGCCGAAATCGCCTTCGTCCTGCTCGCGGTCGTCGCCTTGGCCGTGCTGATCCGCATTCGCCGGCGTGTCGACACCCCGCACCTCGCGGCGATTGCAATCGCGCTTGCCGTCGTCCTCGGCCTCCACACGCTCGCCTACGACGTGCTGTTCCTCGCGCCGCTCGGGATGGCGGTGGCCCGGTCGAGGCCCTGGTCGGTCGTGGCCGCCGGATGGGCTTTCACACTGGCGCAGGTCATCTACCCTGTCGGCACCGCGCCCGTGCTCGCCACCGAGCTCGTGCCATTTGTCGCGGTCGTGCTCGCCGTCATCTTCATCGTCCGCAAGAGCACGCCGTCGGCAGAGAATCAAGGGCGGATCGCCGCCGCCAACCAGCAACTCGTGGCAGCCACGTAAATGGGAAGACCGATGCAATTCGAGCACGACGTCGTCGTTGTGGGAGGGTGCGGACACGTCGGCCTTCCGCTCGGGCTGGCCTTTGCCGAAAGCGGTCTTGACGTGGTCCTGTTCGACACGAACTCGCAGGTCGTCGATGTCGTCAACGGCGGAACGATGCCGTTTGCGGAGAACGGCGCGCCCGAGCTGCTGAAGCGGGGGCTCGCAACCGGGCGGTTGCACGCGACGAGCGACTCCGCCGCCATCGATCGGAGCGAGCACATCATCGTGGTGGTGGGGACCCCGGTCGACCGCTATCTCAGTCCCGATGTCGAAGCCGTGGCGCGCGTGATCGCGCCGCTGACGGACCACCTTGTCGACGGACATCACGTCGTGCTGCGCAGCACGGTGTATCCGGGTGTGACGAA
Organism: Candidatus Dormiibacterota bacterium; assembly: GCA_963791435.1. GTDB lineage: Bacteria > Chloroflexota > Dormibacteria > Aeolococcales > Aeolococcaceae > Palsa-851. The sequence continues at coordinate 851,448 of CAWBSL010000001.1, read as the reverse complement.
GCGCGTTGCGCGCCTCATCGCCAAGCTCGAGCGTGACATCGACGTCAGCTTCTGCCCGGAGCGAATCGCTGAAGGGTTCGCGCTCACGGAGCTGCACACGCTCCCCCAGATCGTCTCGGGGACGACTCGGCGCGCGGTCGAGCGGGCGGCCACGCTCTTTCGCTCTCTGACCCAGGAGATCGTCGAGCTCGAGCCGGAGGAGGCGGAGCTCGCCAAGCTGTTCACCAACAGCTGGCGCTATCTGAAGTTCGCCGTCGCCAATCAGCTCTTCATGATCGCCAACGACAACGGGGTCGACTACGAGCGTATCCGCAGCGCAGTGACGTTCCACTATCCGCGCGCGGCCGATCTTCCAGGCGCAGGACTGACGGCGGGCCCGTGCCTGCTCAAGGACACGATGCAGATCACCGCGTTTGCCGAGAACCGTTTCACGCTCGGACACGCTGCGGTCATGGTCAACGAAGGGCTCCCGCTCTACATCCTGGGCAAGCTTGAGCAGCGTTTCGACCTGACCGCGATGACCGTCGGCGTGCTCGGCATGGCATTCAAAGCGGAGTCGGATGACACGCGTTCGAGCCTGAGCTACAAGATGAAACGGATCCTCACCGGCAAGGCCGCGCGTGTGCTCTGCACTGACCCATACGTCAGCGGCGACCCGGATATCGTGCCGCTCGACAGCGTCGTCGCCGACGCCGATCTGCTGATCATCGCAGCACCACATCGCGACTACCGGAATCTCGAGACGGCAACCCCTGTGGTGGATATCACCAACCTGCGCGGCAACGGGGTCCGTGTGTGAAGCCACGCGTCAGCGTCGTGATCCCCGCGTACAACGAGGGTGCCGCGGTGGTTCCCTTTCTCGATCGCATCTTCGAGGCCATCACGCTGCCCGCAGAAGTGCTGATCGTGTACGACACCGTCGATGACACGACGGTCCCGTTCCTCGAAGCGTACGTCAAGCGCGAGAAGCGTTTACGGCCCGTCCTCAACACGCTCGGACGCGGGCCTGCCAACGCACTGCGGTTCGGTATCTCGCAGGCCACCGCGGACGTTGTCGTGGTGACCATGGCCGATGGCAGTGACGATCCAATGCAGATCGATCAACTCACGCGGCTCGTCGAGCGAGGCGTTGTGGTGGCGTGCGCATCGCGATACATGCGCGGTGGCCAGCAGGTGGGCGGTCCATGGATCAAGGGGCGGATCTCACGCATGGCCGGAGTCTCCCTGAACCTCCTCGCGCACGTCGGGACGCACGATGCCACGAATTCGTTCAAGGCATATTCGCGGGCGTTTGTCGAACGCGCCGGCATCGATTCCGACGCGGGGTTCGAACTCGGTATCGAGCTCGTTGCCAAGGCACGCCGTCTCGGTCTTCCCGTGGCGGAGCTCCCGACCATCTGGCTCGATCGTGCAGACGGCACGTCCAACTTCAAGGTCAAGGCGTGGATACCGCGGTATCTGCACTGGTACCTCTACGCGCTCGGCGTCGGCCGCAACGACAGCGCCAGTCGCCGCTCTGGAGGAGGATCGTGACCCGCGTTCTGGTGACGGGGTCCGCGGGCTTCATCGGCGGCTACGTGGTGGAGGAGCTGCTCTCGCGCGGGTACGAGGTCGTCGGTGTCGACAACGAGTTGAAGTACGGGCACGTGACTTGATCGTTCGACAACAACCCCAAATACCGGCTGATCCGTGGCGACGCGCGCGATGCAGAGCTCATGGGCGTAGCGCTCTCCGGCTGCGAGCACCTCATCGCCGGCGCCGCGATGATCGGAGGGATCTCGTACTTCCACACGTACGCGTACGACCTGCTCGCCACCAATGAGCGGATTCTTGCCGCAACGTGCGATGCCGCGATTCGCGCGCATCGCGACGGCGCCCTGACCAAGGTCACCTACCTCAGCTCATCGATGGTCTTCGAATCGGCCACCTCGTGGCCATCCGCCGAGGGGCAGGAGCTGGAAGTCCCGCCGCCGAAGTCGTCGTACGGGTTTCAGAAGCTCGCTGTCGAGTACTTCGCGCGCGCCGCGCACAGCCAGCACGCGCTGCCGTACACCATCGTCCGCCCCTTCAACTGCGTTGGGGTCGGGGAAGGCCGCGCGCTCGGAGACGTGGAGATTCCCAGTGGCAACGTCACGCTTGCGATGAGTCACGTGGTTCCGGACCTCGTGCAAAAGGTCGTCAAAGGCCAGAACCCGTTGCACATTCTCGGGAGCGGCACGCAGGTGCGTCACTATACCTACGCCGGCGACCTTGGCAGGGGAATCGTCACTGCGATGGAGAGTCCGGCGGCCCTCAACGACGACTTCAACCTTTCCACCAGCGAGTCGACCACAGTGCTCACGCTTGCCGAGAAAATCTGGCACAGGATCAACGGCGACCAGGCGCCCTTTCGGTACGTCAGTGATACCCCCTTCGAGCACGACGTGCAGCGCAGGATCCCGTCGGTGGAGAAGGCCCGGCGCGTGCTCGGTTTCGAGGCCACGACCACGCTCGACGACATGCTGGACATCGTCATCCCGTGGATCGAGCAGGCAATCAAAATGGGGGCGATCTAGCGCCTGCGTGAGCGATGCGCGACCCATCGCAAGGTGGGCACACTTCCCACCTGTGGCGGACATCAAGATCACCCAGCTGGTTTCGTCGCCTGCGACGCGCGCGATGCTCTCCGAGATGCTCATCGAGGTCGTGGCAAGCGGCGGATCGGTGAGCTTCATGCATCCGCTTGACCCGGCGGTGGCCGCAGCGCGGTCGCACGTTGCTCGTCCTCGATACAGCGGTGGACGGAGGCGCCGCGGCCATCTACGCGCGCCTCGGGTTCACGCTCACCGGCGAGATCCCCGATTACGCGTTCAAGCCGCACGGCGGCCTGACTGGGACGCTCATTTTCTGGAAACGAATCGGAGCCGATGGTCTGCGCGACAATTCGGAGAGGGTGGACACGCATGGACGGAGCGATCGGCCATGAATGCGGCGGTGAGCGGCTTTGGGCTTGGATTCTTCGTGGCGCTGCAACTTGGTCCGATGTCGCTCTTGCTGATCAGGTCGACGCTGCGCAGCGGATGGCGCTTCGGCATTCGGACGCTGTACGGCGCGCTCCGCGTTCGCGTGGGTGGCGAAACCGCGTACGAGGTCGGAAAACCTCGCCGTGCATTCCTCACCGCCCTTGGTGGCACTGCCTCCAATCCTTCCACGATCGTCTCGTGGGGGGCGATCTTCGCCGCGACGACTACCGCCGGGCTCGTGCACTCGACGGCTTCGGCTGTGCTCCTCGTGGCGGGAGTCGCCGCCGGCAGCTTGACGTGGGTCACGATTCTCGCCACTGCTGTCGCGCTCGCGCGCCCAGCCGTGGGTGCAGGCGCAATCCGCGTGACTGATGCGGCTGCCGGCGCTGGATTGATCGGTTTTGGCGGCGTGCTCGCGTATTCGACATTGGTAGCCCCGGCAGGAATCGAACCTGCGCGCACGGTTTAGGAAACCGCCGCTCTATCCACTGAGCTACGGGGCCGCAGGCTTTAATGCTATCTGGTCACCGTCATGTGCAACGGCAAGCGTGTCCAATGAAGCTGCACAAGGAGCCCATCGTGGTGATCGTGGCGGCGGTGATGCTTGTCTCGTGCGGATCAACCGCTTTGCCAACCTCGAGCACAACGAACGCGCCCACCGTAACACCCACACCAGCGCTGGTGGCCACGCCGACGCCGGCTCCCGCAACCACTGCTGCCGCCACTGTTGATGAGCTGAGTGTCGTGGCATCGATGATCTACCGGCCGTGCACACCCGCGAACTGCGCCGGTGACGCGAGGTACACGACGTGCGATGCGAGCTCATCCGGACCCGACGTCTTTGCGCCGTGTCCGCTCACCACTAAGCTTGATTCCATGCTGAAGTCGGACGTCGACGGTGTGCCAGGTGCGCCGGACCCAATCGGCGGCGGTCAGGATCCCGAGTGGCTGACCGAGTTGGTGACAGCGATGCCTTCCGCGACAGGCGGTCTTGTCACGGTGACCCTTGGACTCGGACCCGGAACCACGCCCGAGAAGTACGACCTCGTGGTTGTGCTCCAGGGCAGCCAGCTGCTCGTTGACGACATCTACTGCACGGGAACGGATCCAACCGCGGCTGACGCTTTCGCCGCCGGCTGGCTTGAGCGCTCTGTCTGCACGGCATGAGCGCCATACTTGTCAGCATGTCGCCTGCGATTCTGTCCACCCGGGTCGAGCTCAGCCTCGACGGCGACGCGCGACAGTGGCTGGTTGATCGCCCGCAGGCGACACGCCTCTTCATCACCTACATGTCGTCGCACGCGTGCTGCTCCGGGGCGCGAGTTTGCGACGTCCGGGTACGCGTCGACGCCACGCTTTCGCAACGCGATGCGCGCGGAGCTTCCTGGGTTACCCTCGGCGACCTCAACGGTCGCGAGGTGATGATCGATTCGCGTCTCGTCGATCGCATGCCCTCGCACCTTCGTTTCGTGCAGCGAGGTGTCGGCCCGTTCCGCCACCTGGATCTCGACCTCACTGGCGAGCAGTGGGCTGCGGCGCTGTACCCCGTCGCGCGCTGACCGGACGTCACGCACCGTTGCGAAGCCGTCGGGAAGGGGAGATTCGAACTCCCGACCTCTCGGTCCCGAACCGAGCACTCTAACCTGGCTGAGCTACTTCCCGTCGCCGGCCCGGATGATACCACCCGCCTCCGCGCACCCCGGAAACGCCCTCACATCGCGCCGTCAGGAATCGCATACTGAGGTCATCGCGCGGTGCCGCCGCGCCCAGGAGTCCAGGTATATGGGTCGCATTACCATCGACATGACGATCAACGCGCCGGTCGCCACAGTCTTCGCGTACGTGGACGACTACCGCAACACCACCAAGTACATGAAGGACCTGGTGAAGTGGCAGCCCACGGGCAAGGTCACGCACGGCAAGGGCGCGCGGTTCGACGTGGGTATGAAAGCGGGTCCGACGACTCTGTCGTCGGTGGTCGACATCACCACATGGTTGGAGAACAAGGCGATCGGTTGGGACTCCAACGAAGGGTTCAAGCAGATTGGCATGTGGGCCTTCAAACCAAAGGGCGACAAGACGCAGGTCACGTTCGACATGGAGTACGAGTTCGGCGGTGGCATCGCGGGCAAGCTCCTCGGTCGCGCCGCGGAGCCGATCGTGCGAGGCAATCTGCAGCGCTCCGTCGAGACGCTCAAGCTGCACACCGAGAAGCTCGGCGCTTCCAAGTCAGCACTGAAAGCCGGTGCGCAACGTGCGACAGGAAGTGCGAAAGCGACTGCGACGGCCACAACAAAACCTGCAACAAAAGCGACTCCAGCGCGCGCGACGGGCAGCACAAAATCTGCAACAAAGCCAGCAGCAAGGCCAGGAACCGGAGCGAAGAAGTCGTCGAGGAGCGCTTAGAATGAGCTTCCTCCGGGCACAGTGAACCGGATGAGGAGCGAGAAGATGAGCGACAAAGTGGCGGCAAACGGACACGAGCCCCATACCGGTGGCGTGCGGGTCAAGCGCGGCCTGGCTGAGATGCTGAAAGGCGGCGTCATCATGGACGTCGTCACGGCGGAGCAGGCGAAAATCGCGGAGGATGCCGGCGCCGTGGCCGTCATGGCGCTCGAGCGGGTGCCGTCGGACATCCGTCGCGACGGTGGCGTCGCGCGCATGAGCGACGTCAGCCTCATCAAGGAAATCATCGCTGCCGTGACGATTCCGGTCATGGCGAAAGCGCGGATCGGACATTTCGTCGAAGCGCAGGTGTTGCAGGCGCTGGGTGTCGACTACATCGACGAGTTGGAGGTCCTGACGCCTGCGGACGAGGAGCACCACATCGACAAGTGGCAGTTCGATGTGCCGTTTGTCTGCGGTGCTCGCGACCTTGGCGAAGCCCTGCGGCGCATCGGTGAAGGCGCGGCCATGATCCGCACCAAAGGTGAGGCTGGAACGGGCAATGTCGTGGAGGCGGTCCGTCACATGCGAGCCGTGCAGGGCGGTATCCGGCGCATTGCGTCGATGCGACCGGAGGAGTTGATGGCCGAGGCGAAGCACCTCGGAGCGCCATTCGACCTCATCCAGGAGATTCATCGGACGGGCAACCTTCCGGTGGTCAACTTCTCGGCCGGCGGCATCGCGACTCCCGCGGATGCAGCCCTGATGATGCAACTCGGATGTGACGGCAACTTCGTGGGCAGTGGCATCTTCAAGAGCACCAATCCGGAGGCATACGCCAAGGCGATCGTCGCCGCGACGACGTATTACGACAAGCCCGAGGTCATCGCCGAGGTGAGCGCGGGCCTGGGCAAGGCAATGCCAGGGCTCGACGTGGCGTCGATGCCTGCCGGGGAGCTGCTCGCAACCCGGGGTTGGTAGGGCTGCCCATGCGGCGCGGGCGGCGTACACTAAAGAGTGTGCGAATGACGCGAAGCCTGCCCCGCCAGGGACGGAGCGCTCGCGTCCGCTGAGAGGGAATTGACCATCCTCCGGGTAGGCGTTCTCGCCCTCCAGGGCGACGTCCGGGAGCACCTGATGGCACTCCGCAGTTGCGGCGCGGAGGCATCCACGGTGAGGACGGCTGCTGAGCTCGAGACTGTCGACGCGCTCGTCCTCCCCGGTGGCGAGTTCGACGACGATGAGCCGCCTGCTGCAGGTCTTCGACCTGGAGATGCCGCTCCGTGAGCGCCTGGCCGCGGGGATGCCGACCCTCTCGACGTGCGCCGGCCTGATCCTGATGAGCCGCGAGGTGCTTGATGGGCGCCCCGATCAGATCGCGCTCGGCGTCCTCGACCTCAGCGTTCGCCGCAACGGCTATGGCCGCCAGGTCGAGTTGTTCGAGGCGGACCTTCCGGTTTCCTCGCTCGGAGTGGCGCCGTTTCGAGCCGTGTTCATTCGCGCCCCGCGCATCGAGCGCGCCGGACCCGATGTCGAAGTTATCGCCACATTCGGCGATAACCCGGTTGCAGTCGTGCAAGGTCCTCACCTCGGTCTGTGCTTCCACCCGGAGATGACCGACGACTCGCGCCTGCACCGAGTGTTCCTCGAGCGCGCGGAAGCAGTCCTCGAGGTGAACGCTGCGTGATCATCCGCTCGGCCTCGTTCCGTGACCTCGCGCGGATCGAGCAGCTCTACCGGGAGGCGACCGAGGACGAGCGCCACGGGGCGCAGATGACCCCCGACAGCCCGGTGCCGCAGGCGACGTTGTTGCGCCTCTGGCAGGCGCTGACCAAGTCGCTGTCGTCGCTGGTTCCGATCACCGACGTGTCGGAGGAGATGCTGGTCGCCGAGGACGCGAAGGAAGGCGTCGTCGGTTTCGTGCAGGTCCAGTCGCTGTCCGTGCGCCCGCGCTCGTGGCAGATCCTCAACCTGTGCACATCGACCACCGCGCACGGCCATTTCGCCCGAGCCGAGCTGCTCGACGGCGTGCGCAACCGCGGCCTCGAGCATGGTGTGCAGCGCGTGCACGTGCGCCTGCCCCTGGACCATCCGTTGCTCCCGGTCTTTCTCGAGCACGGCTTCACTCAGTTCGCCACCGAGCAGATCCTCTATCGCGATCAGGCGACCGCCGAGCCGGAACAGTCCGTGCGGTCCGCACTCATCCGGCCCGCTCGACGTGACGACATCGGGGCCATCTACCTGCTCTACCTGCGCACCACGCCGTCGCAGGTTGCCGCCGTGGAGGGGCCGTCGCTCAAAACATGGCAGGGCGGATACGCGCAGGGGCTCATCGCGGCGCTTGGTCGTGACAGCGTCCGCCATTACGTCGTCGAGCGTCCGGGTATCGTTGCCTGGGCAGCGATCCGTCCACCCACAGCCGCTCAGCCGGCCAGCCTCAGCATGATGTGCGAGGGCCACGATCCCGCGTTGCGCGACGCCATCATCGACGCCGTGATCGCGGAGTTGCCATCAGGACCTGCATCCTGCGTGCTCCGTCACTACGACTCCGAGCTGATCCGCGCGCTGCAGCTGCGCGGGTTCGCCGTTTACGGCACACAACTGCTGCTCATCAGCGAGCTCGGCGAAAAGGTGCGCATCAACGCGCCGTCGCGCCGCAAGAAGCCGGTGCTCGTCCACGCAGGGATAGCACGAAGCGTGCCATCGGCCTCGCCCTCGGTTCCGCTCCGTGTGCTGTCCACCACCACGACGAGGAGGGAGAGATCGTCGCCCAGATGATGCCCTACGGATCCTCATGGGAAGAGGAGCTCAACCTGCTGTTCGCAGCGCTGCCGCCACGAATCGCCGCTGCCGCGCAGCGTCTTTCGCAGGGGCGTGGCGATCTGCTCGAGGTGGTGCTCGACCTCGGCCGCGAACCCGAGGCGCGCTTCACCGATGGCGAGGCGATCCTCGATGACGCCATGGTTGGCAACGCCGAGATCGACTACGTCACCGAGCACGTCGGTCTCTTCGGTGACGACAACCGCGCGGGGATCGAACGCACGCTGCACCGGATCAGCGCGATCCGCAACCGCAAGGGGACGATCGTCGGACTGACCTGCAGAGTGGGCCGCGCGGTGACCGGAACCATCGACATCATCAAGGACATGGTCATCAGCGGACAGTCGATCCTGCTGCTCGGCCCTCCCGGCATCGGCAAGACGACGATGCTGCGCGAGTGCGCCCGCGTCCTCAGCGATGAGTGTGGCAAGCGGGTCGTCATCGTCGACACGTCGAACGAGATCGCAGGGGACGGTGACATCCCGCACCCGGGTATCGGCCGCTCGCGCAGGATGCAGGTCCGGACCCCGGCGCTGCAGCACGCGGTGATGATCGAGGCGGTCGAGAACCACATGCCGCAGTGCATCGTCATCGACGAGATCGGGACCGAGCTGGAAGCCGTTGCGGCAAGGACCATCGCGGAACGTGGCGTCCAGCTTGTCGGCACGGCCCACGGCTCCAACATCGACTCGCTGCTCGTGAACCCGACCCTCAACGACCTGCTCGGCGGCATCCAGACGGTGACGCTGTCCGACGAGGAGGCACGGCGTCGCGGCACGCAGAAGTCGGTGCTCGAGCGCAAGTCCCCACCCACCTTCGACGTGCTCATCGAGATCCAGGAGCGCGACCGCGTGGTCGTACACGCGCCGCTGGCGGAGACCGTCGATGAAGCACTGCGAGGGAGAGTTCGTCCACCCCAATTGCGAACACGCGATGAGGCCGGTGCCATCGTCAGCCGGATTGATACGAGCGCGGCCGCGAGCCGGCCGTCCCCGTTCGAGCCCGCACCCTTTACCGGCGCGCGCGGCGGGAGGCGAACTCGCGAACGGCGGCGTCGCTTCGACGTGGACGAGTACATCGCCGGACAGCAACGGCGCGAGCGTGAGTGGGAGCCGCCCGGGCCGGCGTCGACGCCTGCCGTGCGCCCAGGTCCTCCACTGTCCATCTTTCCGTACGGAGTCTCACGCAGCTACCTCGAACAGTCGCTGCGCGAGATGCGCCTTCCCGTGCGCATCCAGCACCACGTCGACGATGCCGACCTCGTGCTCACCTTGAAGAACTATTACCGGCGTCATGACTCGCCGGTCCGGGCCGCGGAGTCTTCGGGTATTCCGATTCACGTGTTGCGCAGCAACACGGTCGCCCAGATCAAGAGCGCGCTTGCCCGAGTCTATGGCGTCGACGCGCCCCTGGAAACGCCCAATGACGATGACACCGAGCCTGCGATGCAGGACGTCATCGAGGGCATCGAGCAAATGCAACGAACCGGTAACGACGTCGAGCTCACACCGCAGAACGCATACGTGCGCAGGCTCCAGCATCAACTGGTCGAGCAGCACGCACTCAGTGCACGCAGCACCGGTGACGAACCCAATCGTCGACTCGTCATACTGCGACCCTCGGAATAAGCCGTCTGGGTGAGCGACGGCGGGGGAGTAGTGATCGGCATGAGCGCATGGCGCGGATTTTTCATCTCGTTCGAAGGGCTCGACGGTGCAGGCAAGAGCACCCAGGTCGCGTCCCTCGCCGGTGCGCTGCGCCAGCAGGGCCACGACGTCGTCACTGTACGACCGGACGAGACGCCACTCGGCGAGATCCTGCACAGCTTCGTGCTCCAGCATCAGCGTGGTCCGGCGCTCGAAGCCTGGGCCGAAGCGCTGCTCTTCACCGCCGAGCGAGTGCAGTTGTTGCACGAGACAATCCTGCCTGCGCTCCGGCGTGGAAGTGTGGTCATCGCCGATCGCTACGCCGACTCGACGATCGCCTACCAGGGCGGCGGCAGAGGCATCCCCCCAGCAGACCTGCTCCGATTGCACGCCGCCGCGTGCGGTGACGTGTGGCCGGATCTGACCCTCTACCTGGCGATCCCGGCGTCGACCGCAGCCCAACGCCAGCGTGCTCAGCAGCTCCCGCTCGATCGCTTCGAGGTGGCTCCGGAAACATTTCATGCGGCCGTGGAGGCCGCCTTCGAGCTACTTGCGGCACAGCATCCACGCAGGTTCGTGCGCATCGACGCCACCCGGCCGGCGATTCTCGTCTCTCGCGATGTCGAGAAGGTCATCGTGCAGCGCCTGCCGGCGCCGGCCCCCACCGCTCCTCCGGTCCGTTCAAGCGGCGGCTTTGAGTCCGGCTCCTATGGAAGCGCCCCAGTCGGCTGATCCGCGGACAGCTTCACCGGAGCGGTGAAGCTCGGGGACAGCAGGTAGGTCGAAGGCACGAGGTACAGCTGCGAGACGACAAGGCGATCGTCATCCAGCCACTGCATCGGCGTGTAGCCGGCGAGCGTGGCCACCGGCGCGCCATTGGCCAGGTTGACGATGGTTGCGACGTAATGACCGGATCCGAACTCGCCGATATACGCGCCGTACGCGAGATACCGATCATCGTTGGAGACGACGGCGGAACCGAAGGCCGTGGCGCCTGCGGCCTGCATCGTTACCGTCGCAGTCTCCGAGCCGATATCGACGGTCAAGTCCGATGAGCTCGGGACCCCCTCGCACACCTCGGTCGGAGCCGGCGCATCGTTCGCCTGCCCGTTCACGGGCAAACAGTCTCCCTGAACGGCGGTCAGGACGTGTGTCGCCGGATCGAAGATTGCGGGCTCGAAGTACGTGTAATTGATAAAGGGTCCCGCGCCACCAAGCCCCGTCGTCGACCGTTGCGAGACGACGACGCCGCTGGAGCTCCACGAAATCGGCAGCAGCACCTCGTCGTCGCTGTTGGTGTCGTCGTACACCATCGTCGCTGAAGCCGCATCGCCGTCCACCGGCTCGGTCCACAGCTGCGAGTGGTCGCTCGCGGCGCCGTTGTCGCCCTGGATTGCAAGCGGGACGCCGAAGATGAAGGTCGACCCGTCCGGAGAGACGGCGAACGCGGTGTACCCCTGGAGATCGTCGGGATTGACCGTTGTGCTCACCTGCGGAACCACGCCAACGTCGGTCACCGTGCCGTCGCGTCCGAGCGCCTTCACTGCGGTCCCGTCGATGAAATAAACGGCCGCTGACCCGACCGTGTCTGCGTCGCCGTCAACGCCGCCGGGGTCATCGAACGTGCCCGCCACAGCCCCGTCCTCGCCGACGAGGGACAGCTGCACCGCCGTCCAGGGCGTTCCTTGCGGTCCGGCTGACCGGGCGGTCACGATCAGCGGCGCCGGCGACGCGGTTGGTGACGGTGTTGGCAGGATGGACGGGGACGGCGTCGGGGGCGCGGTGGTCGTCGACGGACTGATGGCTCCGCAGGCGCCCAGCACACCGATGACCGCTACGCCGAGCAGACCGGTTCGAAGCGGGCTACGCACGAGCGCGCCTACTCCTCGCCTGCGCTGAGCACCACATCAGTGGCCGCGACAACGCGTTCCACCCTGCTTCCCGCGAGATGCACCCGGACGCCCGGGGTCCCGGGAGCGCCGGGGTCCCACCCGAGCGCGTGGAATTCACGGGCCTCGCCCCAGGTTTTCGCCTGGCGTTGCTGGCGACCATCGGTGAAGGTCATGGTGCCGGGCCGTGTTGCGAACCCGAAACCGACCTCGCCTCCGGTGCTGAGAAATGCGTGCACGGCGGTCAGAACGGTTTCGTTCGAGAAGAGTTCCTCGCTGCTCGCCAGCGCCGCGGCGAGGCTGGGCATGTCGCCCGACTTTGCAGCCTCCCGAACTCCGGCGCGGTGTGCGACCTGCTGCGCGCGCTCGCGACGGCGGCGCTCGGTCGCGAGCTCTGTTGCGCGAGTGCGGATCTCGCGGAGGTGCTGCTCATACGGCGCCATCGCTGCCACCGTGGCGCGCTCAGTCGCCTGCAACTGGGCGCCGAGGGCATCGAGCCCGTCGTCGGATAGCTCGCGAAGCGCCTCGGGTTCTACCCGGTCACCGAGCGGGGGAAGCTCCACCCTTGCGCACTCTACTCGTCGCTGTGCGCCGGGTCGCGGCGCGTCCGCGTCCATTTGCTGTATGACGCACGCACGCCGTCATCGCACCGAGGGAGGCACAGCTCGTGGGTCAGGTTCTCCATGACGCCGTCCGTGTTGATCGTGAGGGTGCTGTCGTCACGCTCACCATCGATCACCCTCCCGCGAACGCGGTCAACGGCGATGTTGTCAACGGTCTTTCCGAAGGGCTTGCCGCCGCTGAAGCGGACGAGACCTGCCGGGCCGTGATCATCACGGGCAACGGGCCCAAGTTCTTCTCCGCGGGTGCCGACATCAAAGGATTCGGGGCCGGCGCCGATGCCGTCGGGAAGGCGACCCACCTCACGCTCGAGATCGAGGCGTCGCGCCTCCCTGTGATCGCGGCCGTCAACGGGATCGCCTTCGGTGGCGGATGCGAGCTGACCCTGGCATGCGACATCCGCATCGCCTCGAGCACGGCGCGTTTCGGTCAGCCGGAGATCAAGCTCGGGATCATCCCTGGATGGGGCGGGACCCAGCGGCTCCCCAGGCTGATCGGGAGCGCGCGGGCAACCGAGCTGCTGCTGACCGGCGATCCGATCGACGCCGAGCGTGCTCTGGCACTCGGATTGGTCGCCGAGGTCGTCGACCCGGATGACCTCCCCGCAGCCGGGCGCCGCTGGGCGGAACTCCTTGCGTCGCGAGCGCCGCTCGCAGTTGCCGCGACCAAGCGGGCGATGCACGCGGGTGGCACCCTTCCCATCGACGCCGCCCTCGAGGTGGAGCGACGCGAATTCGTCACGCTGTTCGGCAGCGAGGACGCCGCTGAAGGCATCTCGGCCTTCGTGCAGAAGCGCCAGCCGGAGTGGAAGGGGCGGTAGTGTCCGCGTCCGTGACCGCGATCATCAGCCCGATTGCGCTGGTGCTGCTCGCCGGTGCGTCGCTGATGGCAAGCGCGTTGCGCTGGCGAAAGCTGCTCGGTGCGATGCGGCGCACGACGCGCCATGAGAGTCGCCTCGATCACCCCGGTTCCAGGGTGCGCGCGTTCCTTGTGTATGTCGTTGCGCAGGGACGGCTGCTGCGATGGCCGCTCGCCGGCGTGCTGCACGCGTTCATCTTCTGGGGTTTCGTCGTCCTGCTCACAGCGATCGCGCAAGGGATCGTCGAGGCGCTCTGGCAGGGATTTCAATTCAACCTGCTCCCGGGGAGCGGGGCGATCGCGTTCCTGCAGGACCTCTTCTTCTTCGTGGTGCTCTGCGGCATCGCGATGGCGCTCTTCAACCGGCTGGTGATCAACCCGACGCGCTTTCGGGGCAGTCACCGCGGCGATGCCATCCTCATCCTCGCGTGGATCGGGGTGCTGCTCGTCTGCATGGAGCTCAACTACGCGACGCGCATCGCCGAAGGCGCCCCTGAAGCGCTCGGTCAGTGGCGGCCCATCGCCTCTGCGCTCGCATCGATCTTCCGTCCGCTCGGCTCGAGCAGCGAGGCGCTCATCGTTCTCCACGGCGTCTTCTTCTGGGCGCATCTGACGCTGGTGTTCGGATTCCTGGTGTATCTCGGGTACAGCAAGCATCTCCACATCATCACATCGGTACCGAACGTCTACTTCAAGAACGAGCAGCCCAAGGGCGCGTTGCGCACGCTCGACATCGACGCCGTGATGAACGCCGAAAACGAGGCGGATCAGCACTTCGGCGCGGGTGCCCTCGAGCACTTCTCGTGGAAGGACACGCTCGATCTCTACACGTGTACCGAGTGCGGCCGGTGTCAGACCCACTGTCCCGCATACAACACCGGCAAGCCGCTCTCTCCCAAGACGTTGATCACGGACCTGCGAGACCTCGCTTACGAGAACCTCGCAGGCGGATACGCCGCAACCACGCATGACGCCCACATCGCGTCCCCGGATACCGACGGCGCTGTGATGTGGACGAGTGGCGATCACCACCCCGGATCGATCCACGATCTCCCGGGCCATTTCCAGCCGTCGTGGCTCTCGCCCGAGGAGGTTGCAGCGGCGGTGCCCGCCGACGGCAAGCGGCCGCTGATGGGAGGCACCATCCTCGAGGAGACCCTCTGGTCCTGTACCACGTGCGGCGCGTGCATGGATCAGTGTCCGGTGCTCATCGAGCACGTCCCCAAGATCATGGACATGCGCCGGCATCTCGTCCTCGACGAGTCGCGCCTGCCGAAGCAGGCGGAGTCAGCGTTGCGCAACATCGAGAATGTCGCCAACCCGTATGGGCTTTCCCATCAGTCCCGTGCGGACTGGGCAAAGGACCTCGGCGTGTCGTTCATCGCCGACAAGCCGGATGCGGAATATCTGTACTGGGTCGGCTGCGCGGCGTCGTTCGACGAGCGCGCACGCACGATCGCCGCGGCGCTGTCGAAAATTCTGCAGGCGGCCGGCGTGGATTTCGCCATCCTCGGGACCGAGGAGAAGTGCACCGGTGACCCCGCGCGACGCATCGGCAACGAGTACCTCTTCCAGGAGCGCGCGCGGGACAACGTTGAGGTGCTCAAGAAATACAGCGTTCGCAAGGTCATCGCGTCGTGCCCGCACTGCTTCAACACATTCGCCAATGAATACAAGGATTTCGGCGGCGAGTATGAGGTCATCCATCACACCCAGCTGATCGACCGGCTGCTCAAGGAGGGGCGCATCACCCTCGATGCGGCGAAGGCGCAGGAGGAGACGATCACGTACCACAACTCCTGCTACCTGGGGCGGTGGAACGACATCTTTGCGCCGCCACGCGACATCCTCGAACGCATTCCGGGGCTCAAGGTTGTGGAGATGGCACGGAGCAAGAGCGAGGGGATGTGCTGTGGCGCCGGCGGCGGCCGGATGTGGATGGAGGAGAACCAGCCTCGTGTCAACCACCGCCGGGTCGATCAGGCGGTCGACACGCATGCAACCAAGGTGGCGACCGCGTGCCCGTTCTGCCTCGCTATGTTCGACGAGGGCATCTCCGCCAAACAGATCGGCGACACGCTCGCGGTCGACGACGTGGCCGTCTACGTCGCGCGTGCGCTCAAGGACCCAGCAGCCGGCTGACGAAACACGCGCCGTCAGGCGCGCTCAGATATGCCGGGGAATTCGCTGGTTGTGGAGCGTCTGAAAGCGAGCACCGCAGTCGGCGCACTTGAAGCCGGGCTGATCGTACCCCGTCTGGCGATCGCCAAAGGTCAGCGGGACGAGTCGCGTGCCCTCACAGCGCGAGCATGGAGGATCGACCGGGATCCGCACCTCCGTGGGCATGACCAAGGATGGCACTTCTACGCCGGTGGCGCATTGACCGCCGCTCAGGGCACACTTGGCAGCCCGGCGGCGCCGGAGGGACACGTCCTAGGAGGCAGAGCAATGGCAGACACCGACGTCGTCGACGCCTACAGCCCCGAGTGGGCCGAAGCGTTCAAAGCCGAGATCAACAAGTCGTCCGTCTACAAGCAGGCGGCGGCCGGTTGGGAGGGCACCGTCGGGTTGGTCGTCCTCGCCGAGCCAGACAAGAACTTCCCCGATGACCGTGGCGTCTTCCTCGACCTCTGGCACGGCGAGGCCCGCGATGTGCGGGTCGGGACGCGCGAGGATGCGCAGCAGGCCAAATTCGTGATCACCGGCGCCTACTCCCGCTGGAAGCAGGTCGCGCAGAAGGAGCTCGACGCCACCAAGGGGATCATGCTCGGGCGCCTGAAGCTCAAGGGCGACTTCCCCACGATCGTCCGGTACACCAAGGCATCGCAGGAGCTGACCAACTGCACCACTCGGGTTCCGGTCAGGTGGCCGGACGAGGCCTGACGGGATGAGTCCGGCGAAAAAGGAAGGGATTGCCGAGGGGCGTCTTCTGGTTGTCGGCGCCGGCACCATGGGCGCGCAGATCGCCCAGCAGGCGGCGCTGCATGGCATCGACGTCACCCTCGTGGATGTCGACTCGGAGCATCTGCAGCGAGCGATGGCGTCGAACCGTCAACTGCTCGACCGCCGTGTCGAGAAGGGCAGGCTCGATCGCGCCGAGGCCGACGCCGCCGCCGGCCGCGTGACGGCATCGACCGACCTCCCCAGGGCTGCTTCGAAGTCCGCGTGGGCCATCGAGGCGGTGGTCGAGCTGCCGTCGGTCAAGCGCGAGATCTTCGCCGAGCTCGACGCCCATCTTCCGGCGCGCGCCGGTATCGCCACCAACTCGAGCAACATCGTGGTGTCGCGCCTCGCGGACGCGACGGCGCGCCCGCAACTGTGCTGCAACATGCACTTCTTTCACCCGGTGCTGGTGATGGACCTGTGCGAGGTGGTGCGCGGGCCCGAAACCTCCGACGCGACATGCGCTCGCGCGGTGGCCTGGGCGCAGCGGATGGGCCGCACCGCAATCGTGGTCGAGAAGGAGATCGACGGCTTCATCGTCAATCGCATCCTCGGCGCCGCATCGCGAGAGGCCTTCGCCCTGCTGAAAGGCGGCGTCGCCTCCGCCGAGGACATCGACATCGCCGTCCGGAAGGGCCTGAACTGGCCGATGGGACCATTCCAGCTCGCCGACTTCTCGGGCCTCGACACCGTGTTGACCATTCGCCGCGACCGCATGGAACGCGACCACGCCCCGGGGGACGTGGCGACGGTCGCGATCCTCGAGCGCATGGTCGCCGCCGGCCGTCTCGGCCGCAAGAGCGGTCGCGGCTTCTATGACTACGCGGTCGACCCGCCGGAGCCCCTGCCGCCGCCGGACTGAGCCAGGGCGACCCGCGGCGGAGGGCTGAACCGACTGCTCGCCACAGGGAGCAGCAGGGCAGCGATGCCGATGGCGAGCAGTCCCAGGGGCACGAGCCTCCCGGGGGGAGCAGGCGCCGCGTTGCCGGTGTCGACGAGGGTGAGCACGCCGAGGACGGCCCACGCGCCGATCAGCCGGATGGTTGCGAGGCCGGGCCAGGGCGCGGCCTCGGTTGCGGCCGCGCGTGCGGCGCACCAGGCGAATGCCGGGGCGAGGATCACGAGATCGTGTGGCAGCAGGTGGGGAGACGCCACGAGTGACAGCGCCGCGGCCCCGGCGAGCGAGACCTCGAGCGCGTGCGGGACGCCGCGTGACCTGGCTCCAAGGAGCCAGCATCCGGCGAGTGCGAGGAGCGATCCGGCGAGGCCGGTGACAACCGCGACGGTCCCGCCTCCCAGCCACGAGGCGACCAGGCCCGGGATGCCGAGCGTGCTCGCCCCCGGGGTGTTGCCGGCGGCGAAGCCCAGGGCCGAGATGAAGCCATCGAGCCCGCCCGGTCCCACCAGGATCAGGGACACGGCGGCGACCACGGCGCTCCCTGCGAGTGCGCCGGCGAGCGCCCGCCAATCCCGGCGGGCGATGAGCCAGACGCCGAGCCCGATCGCAAGGTGCGGCTTGGTGGCAGCGAACGCGAGCGCCATCCAGAATCCTGCGGCTGCCGGACGGTCCTTTCGCCAGGCCAAGTACGCGGCCGCCAGGCCGAGCGCCGTGACCCCGTCGATCTGACCGAGGATGAGAAACGCGTACGTTCCACCGGCCGCCAGCGCCATGAGCGCGGTCGCCGCTCGAGGTGAGCGTGCCGACGACGGCCACGGACCTGCCCGGATCGCGATCCACACCGCGAGTGCCAGAAGGATCAGCTCGATCACGGACCAGAGCCGAAACGCGGTGCCCGGATCGAGCAGGGTGAGCGGAAGTGCCAGGAGCGCACTCGTCGGCGGCGTGATGAATGGCAGGTTGATCACGGTCCCGGCGGGAAGCAGGGTCAGATGCTCTGCGTGCTCGGTGTGCTGGTTGTACAGCTGAGCCCCCTCTCCCCCGCGAAGCAGGAGTGCCGCCACGTAGGACGCCGAGAAGTCGGTGCCGCGCTCGCGGAGCGGGGTCACCTGGGCCCAGGAGATCGCGTAATACGCGAGAAGAAGGGTGCTGACGGCGGCCGCGATGGCGACCGCGCGACTGGTTCTCACGGCGTCTGGACGCTAGCATCGAGGTCGGGCGAACGAACGCGGCGTTGCCGTATTGCTTCCTATACTCGGCCGACGATGGCGAGCGCATTCACCGGGATCGACCACGTGGGAATAGCAGTCGCCGACCTCGATGTCGCTGTCGCCGCGTACGAGCGTCTCACCGGGTCGGCCCCGTCGCACCGCCAGGTGATCGCCTCCGACGGCATCGAGGCGGTGATGTTCGAGGTGGGCAGCTCGCGCATCGAGCTGCTCGGGAGCACCGGGCCGGACTCCAAGATCGCGGGCTTCCTGGCGAAGCGGGGCAACGGGCTCCACCACGTCGCCTATTCGGTCGAGGACGTCCAGGCGAGCCTCGATGGCTTCGCCGAGCTCGGGCTGCAACTGCTCGACACGTGCCCGCGCCGGGGCGCCGCAGGCCGGCTCGTGGCATTTCTCCACCCGTCGGCGGGAGCCGGCGTCCTCACCGAGCTCTGCCAGCCGGACCAGGAGACCGCCGGATCGCACGCATGAGCGATCATCCCGGCGTCGAGACGAAGTCCGGGCTTCCGCTCGACCCCTTCTACGTCGAACAGCCAGACGCGCCACCGCCCCCCGGCGAGTACCCGTACACGAGAGGGATCCGCGCCGAGGGCTACCGATCGCGGCTCTGGACGATGCGTCAGTACGCCGGCTTCGGAAGCGCCGAACAGACCAACGAGCGATTCCATTACCTGCTGCGGGCCGGGCAGAGCGGGCTCTCCGTGGCCTTCGACCTCCCGACCCAGATGGGCTACGACAGTGACGACCCGGTGGCGCACGGAGAGGTCGGCAAGGTGGGCGTGGCGATCGACTCGCTCGACGACATGGAACTGCTGATGCGCGGCATCCCCCAGGACAAGGTCACGACGTCGATGACGATCAACGCTCCCGCTGCGGTGCTCCTGCTCCTCTACGAGCTCGCGGCCGAGCGCAAGGGCATTGACGCGGCGACGCTCGGAGGAACGATCCAGAACGACATCCTCAAGGAATATGCCGCGCGGGGCACGTACATCTTTCCGCCGCGTCCATCGATGCGCCTCATCACCGACACGTTCGCGTATTGCGCTGAGCGGCTCCCGCGCTGGAACACGATCAGCATCAGCGGATACCACATTCGCGAAGCAGGTGCCACCGCACCGCAGGAGATCGCGTTCACGCTGAGCAACGGCATCGCCTACGTCCAGGCGGCGATCGACGCGGGCCTCGACATGGAGGATTTCGCTCCGCGACTGAGCTTCTTCTTCAACGTCAGCAACGATTTCTTCGAGGAGGTGGCCAAGTTCCGCGCCGCACGGGCCCTCTGGGCAGAGGTGATGCGCGACCGCTTCGGCGCGCGCGGAGAACGCAGTGTGCAGTTGCGATTTCACGCGCAGACGAGCGGTGCAACGCTCACCGCGCAGCAGCCACTCAACAACGTGGTGCGCGTCTCGTTGCAGGCAATGGCGGCGGTGTGCGGCGGCGCCCAATCGCTGCACACCAACAGCTACGACGAAGCACTCGCGCTGCCGTCGGAACAGGCGGCGGAGATCGCGCTGCGCACGCAGCAGGTCATTGGTCACGAGACCGGGGCTGCCAATGTCACCGATCCGCTCGGCGGGTCACACCTCGTCGAGGCGCTGACACATGCGCTGATCGAGGAGTCCAAGGCATTGATGCTTCGTGTCGACGAGCACGGCGGCGCCGTAGCGGCCATCGAAGCCGGCTTCTACCAGGAGCAGATCCAGGAGTCCGCGTATCGCCATCAGCGCCTCGTCGAGGCCGGCGAGCGGATCATCGTCGGTGTGAACGAGTTCACCGAGACATCGCAGCCGGCGGTGCCGATCCTCCGGATCGACGCCGACCTCGAGGCGGCGCAGATCGAGCGGCTCGAGCGCGTGCGCGCCGCCCGTTCGTCAGCGGCGGTGCAGACCTCGTTGGACGCCCTGCGGGCCGGTGCCGAGGGAACGGAGAATCTGCTCCCGCTCATGCGCACCGCTCTCGCTGCGCAAGCCACCGTGGGCGAGGTGTGCGGCGTGCTCCGTGAGATCTTCGGGGTGTACCACCCGGTGGTGACCGTGTGACATCGAAGCCGAAGCGGCGCCCTGGTAGCCTGACGGCGTGACCAGACAGGTGCGCAAGGGCGTTCCCCCCGTCGGCGCGAGCGATGCCGTGAATTCCCACCCTGCATCCATGCCCGTCGATGCCGATGGGGCGTCGACCAACGGGTCGAGTGGTGGCACGGACAAGAAGATCAACATGCTGCGCAAGCGGCGCTACGACGCCGTGCATCGGGGTGGCGCGGCGGAGCGCTCCCAGCACGCCAAGGGCAAGCTCACGGCGCGCGAGCGCATCGACCGTCTCCTCGACGCCGGCTCCTTCACGGAGCTCGACATGTTCGCGCTCCACCGGACCACCAACTTCGACATGGGCGACCGGCGCATTCGCGGCGACGGGGTCATCACGGGGTGGGGAACGATCGGGGGCCGGCAGGTATTCGTCTTCAGCCACGACGCATCGGTGTTCGGTGGCTCGCTCGGCGAGGTCTTTGCTGAGAAGGTCACCAAGATCATGGATCTCGCGCTGCGGACCGGGTGCCCGTGCGTCGGCATCAACGACTCCGGTGGTGCGCGCATCCAGGAGGGCGTCGTGTCGCTGGCCGGGTACGCCGAGATCTTCTATCGCAACGTCGAGGCGAGTGGCGTCGTGCCGCAACTCTCGCTGATCGTCGGTCCGTGCACCGGCGGCGCGGTGTACTCGCCGGCGATGACCGACTTCATTTTCATGGTGCGCAAGGTCGGCTACATGTTCATCACCGGACCGGACGTCATCAAGGTCACCACCGGTGAGGAGGTGACGTTCGAGGAGCTCGGCGGCTCGGACGTGCACAACCAGCGAAGCGGCGTCGCGCACTTCATCGCCGACACCGAGGACGAGGCCTTCGCGCAGATGCGCGAGTTGCTCGCATATCTGCCGCCGAACAACCGTGAGCAGCCCCCCTACCGGCCGACCCTCGATGATCCGCATCGCGAGGATCAGGAGCTCCAGACGATCATCCCCGATAATCCGAATCAGCCCTACGACATGCGCGGCGTTGTGACGCGCATCGTCGACGACGGCCAGTTCCTCGAGGTGATGGCATATCACGCCGAGAACATCATCTGCGGGTTCGCCAGGCTCGACGGACACCCGGTGGGCATCGTCGGCAACCAGCCGCGCGTGCTCGCGGGCGCACTCGATATCTCGGCGTCGATCAAGGCCGCGCGTTTCGTCCGCTTCTGCGATGCGTTCAACGTCCCGCTGGTCACGTTCGTGGACGTGCCGGGATTTCTCCCCGGCACCGACCAGGAGTACGGCGGCATCATCCGCCATGGCGCCAAACTGCTCTACGCGTACTGCGAAGCGACCGTCCCCAAGCTCACGGTGATCACGCGCAAAGCTTATGGCGGTGCGTACGACGTCATGTGCTCGAAGCACATTCATGCCGATTACAACGTCGCCTGGCCCACCGCGGAGATCGCGGTCATGGGACCGCAGGGCGCCGTCAGCGTCATCTACAAACGTGAGATCGCGAAGGCAGCCAACCCGAAGGAGCGGTCAGAGGAGCTGATCGAGGAGTACCGCGAGCAGTTCGCCAACCCGTACTACGCGGCGGAGCGCGGTTACGTCGACGATGTCATCGAGCCTCGGCAGACGCGAGCTGCGCTCATCGGCGCGCTGCGTATGGCGCGTGACAAACAGGTGCGCAGCCCGCAGCGCAAGCACGGCAACATCCCGCTGTGACTATTAGCGCGGATTGACGCGCCGGCCACCCGTTCGGAGCGCGGAGTCCTTGAGGCTCGCGGACACTGGGACGTACGCCTTTGCATAGGCCTGGTCGGTGCGTCCCTGTGCGTGGTGGATCGCGGGTACCGCTGCGCGGACCAGCAGCACCTGCAACGCCGCAGCGACGGGAACGGCGAGGAGCGCGCCGATCAATCCCTGTATCGCGCCGCCGACCAGCAGCGCGAGGACGACGCCGAGCGCCGGCAGCGACACCACCCGGTTCATCACCATTGGAATGACGGTGTTGGCGTCGACGAGCTGTATCACCAAGAGCACGGCGAGCACGAGGATCGGATATTCGGGGCTGATGGTGAAGCCGAGCAGCACCGCGGGAACGACACCGACGATCCCCCCCACCATGGGGATCGCTGCTGACAGGCCCGCGAAGATGCCGAGGATGACCGGGTCCGGGAGGCGGAGCAGCCAGCAGACGATGCCGACAACGAGCCCGACGGCGAGACTGTTGATGGCCACCGCGCGAAGGAAACCGCCCATCCGGAATCCCATCTCGCGAAAGATGTCGATGACCAGGTCGTGGTGCGCCTCCGGGAAGAGATCGACGGTGAACGCCTTGAGACGGTCGCTGCTGACCAGCCACATGAAGCCGACGACGAGCACGAGGACGAAGTCGACGATGATGCCGAAGATCGTCCCGCCGATGGCGAAGAGGATATTCCGCGTCGCGTCGATGACCGTGCTCACCTGCTTGGCAACGTCGACATTGAAGTGAAACTGCTGTTCGAGCCCGGTGAACCAGTTGAGGAAATCCTTCTGGTACTTGGGGAAGTTCGTCGCGAGTGACGACGCCTCGCTCACGATTGGTTGGACAAGCAGCAGCACCATGATCGCGATGAACGCCAGGACGGCGATGTACACCGCGAGAATGCCGACGGGGCGCGGCACTCCACGCTTATGCAGGTCCATGACGAGCGGGCGGATGCCCTCGGCGAACACGATCGCGACCAGCACCACGAGGACGATGCTGATGATGCTCGCGAGGAACGCGACCAGCGCCACGATGCCGAGGACGATGAGGGCCGAGGTGACGAGGGTCCGGACCGAGATGACGTTGACGCCGTCACGGCGTGAGGTCTTCTGAGGGTCAACCGCGACGCGGTCGGCAGCATCCCCAACCCGAGGTTCAGCCGGCTCTGGCGCCGGCGCTTCGTCTGATGGAGTCCCGGCGACGCGTCTTGCCAACGCGGTCAGCCTAGCAGCCTCCGGCGGCTCTGGAGAGACGGGCTTTGCGTACCCTGTCGGCATGAGCGAACTCGAAACGCGGCCCGCCGGCGGAGGGGTGCTCCAGGCGACCGTCGTCGGTATCGGCTGCAACAACTTCGGCCGGCGGCTCGACGCGGGAGCCACCGCACGCGTGGTCCTCACGGCGCTGGAGGAGGGGATCACCTTTTTCGACACCGCTGACACCTACGGCAACGGGCAGAGCGAGGAGATGCTCGGTGCGGCGCTCAAGGGACGGCGCGAGGAGGCGGTGATCGCCACCAAATTCGGGCATCCGTCGGGCGGCGAGGGTCACAGCGGTGCGTCGCGTCGCTGGATCCGGATTGCCGTCGAAGGAAGCCTTCGCCGCCTCGGAACCGACTGGATCGACCTCTATCAGATGCACATGCCGGATCCCGCGACACTGATCGATGAAACGCTCGAGACGCTCACCGAGCTCGTCAGCGAGGGCAAGGTGCGGTGCGTCGGCTCGTCGAACCTGGCGGGCTGGCAGATCGCGGACGCGGACTGGATGAGCAGAACTCGTGGTCTCACCCGCTTCATCAGCGTACAGAACGAGTACAGCCTCCTCAACCGATCCGTCGAGGAGGAGGTGATCCCCGCGTGCGCTCACTTCGACGTCGGCATGATTCCGTACAGCCCACTCGGCAGCGGCGTGCTCTCGGGGAAACATCGCCGTGGACAGGGAGCGGCCTCTGGCACGCGCCTTGCCGCTTCGTCCGGCGCCGCCTCGCGCTGGCTCAGCGACCGTAACTTCGATATCGTCGAAGCTCTCGAGGCGTTCGCCGCTGAGCGCGGTATCACCGTGCTCGACGTCGCGATCGGCGGTCTCGCGGCACAGCCGCAGGTGCTCTCGGTGATCGCCGGCGCCTCCACGCCGGAGCAGGTGCGCGCCAACGCTCGTGCCGGCACGTGGCGCCCGACGGCTGCCGACCTCGAGGAGCTCGACCGGATCGCCCCGCGTCAATGACGCACGGCGCTTTCTCTAGACTGGCCTGCCGATGAAGCTGCTCGAGTACCAGGCGAAGCAACGCTTCGCAGCCGCGGGCATCCCCGTGCCGGCGGGCCGGCTTGCGCGGACATCCGAAGAAGCCGCTGTGGCTGCGCGCGAGCTCGGCCGGATCGCCGTCAAAGCGCAGGTCCCCATCGGCGGGCGCGGCAAGGCGGGTGGCATCGCCGTCGTCGACACTCCCGAGGAGGCGGAGCGCGAAGCCGCCCGCATCCTCGCGATGGACATCCGCGGTTACCCGGTCCGCAGCGTCTGGTGCGAGACGGGCCTCGCCATTGAAGCCGAGCTCTACCTCGGTATCACGCTCGACCGCGACCGCCGCCGCCTCGTGATCATCTTCTCGGCAGCGGGAGGTATGGAGATCGAGCAGGTCGCCGTCGAAGCGCCGGAGCGCATCGCCAAGCTCTGGCCCGACCCCTTCGCCGGCCCTCAGCCCTACGAGATCCGCCAGCTCGCGTTTGCCGGCCTCAACCACGCTCCCGAGCTGAGCGACCGGATGCCGAAGCTCGTGTCCAGCCTCGTGACCTTGACCGGGCACCTCTGGGACGTCGCGACATCGCTGGACGCGCTGACCTGCGAGATCAACCCGCTCGTGCTCACTCCAGATGGCGCGCTCGTCGCCGCCGACGGCAAGCTCGAGATCGACGAGAACGCCGACTCCCGGCACAAGGACATCGCCGCAGAACTCGCCCTCGACGAGACCGGTGAAGACGGTCGCAGCGGCGAAGATCCCTTCGAAGTCGAGGCGCGTAAACGCGGCCTGACCTACGTGCACCTCGACGGAAACATCGGCTGCATCGGCAACGGTGCCGGCCTGACGATGAACACGCTCGACCTCGTCAAGCAACACGGCGGTGAGCCCGCCGACTTCCTCGATATCGGCGGCGGCGCCAACGCCGAACGAGTCCGCAACGCCCTCGAGATGGTGCTCCTTGATCCAAAAGTGCTTGGCGTCTTCATCAATATCTTCGGCGGCATCACCCGCGGAGACGAAGTTGCACGCGGGATCATCGCCGCCCGCGACGAACTGCACATCACCAAGCCGTTGGTCGTCCGCATGACGGGCACCATGGAAGAGGAAGGCCGCCGGTTACTCGAAGAGGCAGGAATCGTCCCCGGAAAGAGCGCCACCGAAGCAGCCGAGAAGATCGTCGCTTTGACGCGCGAGGCCCGGGCATGAACTGCGCAGGGCACGGGGTCGTGACGCCTTCGCCGTCCCGCCCCTCGCTCTCACCGGGGGGGGAGCCCCCGCTGCGAGACGGCCCCGCTCCGTTCATGCCCTCCCCACCTCTACTGCCGAGAGTTCTTCTTTCCTTCGTCAGTGCACTTCGGACCGCGGCTCTCTCATGAGCGTGCTTGTCGACCGCGACAGCCGCGTAGTCATTCAGGGCATTACTGGGCGCGAGGGGAGTTTTCATACCGGGCAGATGCGGGCCTTCGGCACGAATATCGTGTCAGGGGTTTCGCCTGGGAAGGGTGGGACTGATCAGGAGGGGGTGCCGATCTTTGACACCGTTGCTGACGCTGTTGCGGCGACGGGAGCGGATGTCTCCGGGATCTTTGTGCCGCCGGCTTTTGCGGCGGACGCGATCATGGAGTTGGCGGCAGCGGGGATCGAGTTGACGGTGTGCATCACGGAGTTGATTCCAGTGCACGACATGATTCGGGCGCGGGACTTCGTGATTCGGACCGGGCACCAGTTGCTCGGTGCCAACTGCCCTGGGATCGTGACGCCCGCGCAGTGCAAGGTCGGGATCATTCCGAACCACATCAATACGCCCGGCCCGGTGGGGATTGTTGGACGCAGCGGGACGCTCACGTATGAGGTGATCCAGGGGCTCGGGCAGGCCGGGATGGGGCAGACGACCTCTGTCGGTATTGGCGGGGATCCGGTGATGGGTCTGAGCTTTCCGGACGTGTTGCGCCTCTTTGCGGAGGATCCCGAGACGCGCGCGGTCGTGCTCATCGGTGAGATCGGGGGATCCGATGAGGAGAACGCCGCGGCGTGGATTCGCGAGACCGGTTTCGACAAGCCGGTGGTGGCGTTCATCTCGGGGCGTACGGCGCCGCCCGGCAAACGCATGGGACACGCGGGGGCAATCATCAGCGGCACCACCGGGAGCGCGCAGAGCAAGCTCGATGCGCTGACAGCCGTCGGCGCCGAGATTGCGGACACCATCGAGGACGTGGTCCGCCTGACGGCGGCCAGGCTGGGCACCCACGCTCGCTGAGGGAGCGCATCCCGGCCTCGAGCACATCCCGCAGCAGTACCGTTAGGTTCGAGTGAATTTCGATCTCAGCGACGAGCAAAGGCAGATTCGCGACGCGGTGCGGGATTTCGCCCAGTCGGAAATCGCGCCGCGTGCCGCGCATTACGACGAGACCGGCGAGTTTCCTTACGACCTGGTGGCGGGCATGGCGCGTCTCGGGCTCTTCGCCCTGCCGTTCCCCGAGGAGATCGGCGGTGCCGGCGGCGATTTCCTGTCGTACTGCCTCGCCATGGAGGAGATCGCTCGCGCCGATGCGAGCTGTGCGATCACGCTCGAGGCGGCGGTGTCGCTCGGTATCTCGCCGATCGTGAAATTCGGCACGGCCGAGCAACGGGAACGCTGGCTCGGACCGTTGCTCGCCGGCGAGCGTCTCTGGGCATTCGGTCTCACGGAGCCGGACGCCGGATCAGACGCTGCCGGGACGCTGACCAAGGCGGTGCGCGACGGTGACGAGTGGGTCATCAACGGCAGCAAGGCGTTCATCACCAATGCCGGGACCGACATCAGCGCCGGGGTGACCATCACCGCAGTCACCGGACGGCACAACGGTCACAAGCAGATCACCACGATCGCGGTGGAGCAGGGCACGCCCGGCTATACCCAGGCCCCGAAGTACCGCAAGCTCGGCTGGCACGCATCCGACACTCGCGAATTGAGCTTCGAAGACTGCAGGGTGCCGGTCAGCAACCTCATCGGCGAGATCGGCGGGGGATTGAACCAGTTCCTGCAGATTCTCGAGGGAGGTCGCGTGGCAATCGCCGCGCTCTCGGTCGGCGTGGCGCAGGCGTGCCTCGACGCGTCGCTTTCCTACTCTTCGGCTCGTCGCCAGTTCGGGGTGCCGATCGCGACCTTCCAGGCCACCCAGTTCAAGCTGGCCGACATGGGGACGCAGATCGAACTGGCTCGACTGATGACCTGGCGAGCC
This sequence comes from Candidatus Dormiibacterota bacterium, assembly GCA_963791435.1. Lineage (GTDB taxonomy): Bacteria > Chloroflexota > Dormibacteria > Aeolococcales > Aeolococcaceae > Palsa-851. The sequence goes on along the minus strand of CAWBSL010000001.1, from coordinate 823,934 downwards.
GCCGCCGCGATTGATGCGGGCAAAAGCGCGGCACCCTATGCATCGATGGCCAAGCTGCACGCGTCCGAGGTGGCCACCGCTTGCGCCAGCCAGGCGGTGCAGATCCATGGCGGCATGGGTTTCATGGAGGAGTCGCCGGTGGCGCGCCTCTATCGCGACGTCAAGGTGAACGAGATCGGCGAAGGGACGAGCGAGGTGCAGCGCATCCTGATCGCGCGCCACCTTCTGCGGCCGTTCGAGGTGCTGGAGGGTGAAGGTGGCAGCTGAGGCGGTCATCGTTGCGGCTGCGCGCACGCCGTTCGGGAAGCTGGGCGGGGGTTTGGCGTCACTGTCCGCAGTCGACCTCGGGGCGCGGGTCATCCGCGAAGTCCTCGAGCGGACCGGCACGGATCCCGCCACAGTCGACCAGCTGATCATGGGGACCGTGCTCGCCGCGGGCCAGGGCCAGGTGCCGTCCCGGCAGGCGGGCTTGCGCGCCGGGCTGCCTGCGACGGTCTCGTCCTTCACCGTCAACAAGGTGTGCGCGAGCGCGCTGAAAGCGGTGAACCTCGGCGCGCTGCTCATCCGCGCCGGCGAGGCCGACGTGGTCGTGGCCGGTGGCATGGAGTCGATGTCGCGGTCTCCATACCTGCTCGAGGATCAACGCTTCGGCAGCCGGTTCGGCGACCGCGTGGCGGTGGACAGCATGATGCGCGATGGGCTGTGCTGCCCGGTCGACGGCGTCCTCATGGGCGTCCACGGCAGCGATGTCGCCTCGGAGCTCGGCGTCCGGCGTGAGGAGCAGGATGCCTGGGCATTCCGGTCGCAGATGCGCTATCAGGAGGCGCTCGCCGCGGGACGCTTTGCGGAGGAGATCGTGCCGGTGAGCGTCAACGGAGCAGTCGTCGGCCGTGACGAGCAGCCACGCGCGGACACGACCATCGAGAAGCTGGCCGCGCTGCGGGGCGCGTTCGGTGACGGCACGACCATCACTGCAGGCAACGCTCCTGGGATGAACGACGGTGCCACCGCCGTCATGCTCATGAGCGCCGAGCGGGCGCGCGCCGAAGGGCTGACACCGCTCGGCACCTGGCTCACCTACGGCGAATCCGCCGCGGAACATCCGTATCTCGCGACGGTGCCGGCGCTCGCGGTGGAAGCCGCGCTTGCAAAGTCACACGGTGTCGACGTCGGCAAGCTCGAGCTGATGGAGATCAATGAGGCCTTTGCGGCCGTCGCCATCACGAGCACGCGGATGCTCGAGGTGGACCCGGAGCGCGTGAACGTCAATGGCGGCGCGATCGCCGTGGGCCATCCAATCGGTGCGAGCGGGGCTCGGATTCTCATGACGCTGCTCTACGAGCTGCGTCGCCGCGGCGGTGGATACGGCGCCGCCGGAATCTGCAGCGGGATCGCACAGGGCGAGGCAACGCTCGTCCGTGTCGACTGAGATCGACCGCTCGGGTTTCGCCGGCCGTATAGCGGCATTTGTCGACGAGGTCATCGCACCGGTTGCCCCGGCGATGGCTCGCGGTGACGGTCCGTCGCCGAAACGAATCGTTGAAGCTGCGGGCGAGGCGGGCCTCGCCGGAATCCTCACGCCGGATGCATTCGGAGGGGCCGGTGGCAGCCACGGAGATTTCATCCAGTTCATCGAGTCCGTGGCCCGAGCCGACGCGAGCTGCGCGGTGATCCTCGACGTACATCTCTCCGTCGGGACCGAGCCGCTGCTGGTTTTTGGCAATGATGACCAGAAGTCACGGTATCTCCCGCGTCTCGCCGGCGGCGAGTGGCTCGCGGCATTTGCCCTGACCGAGGCGGCCGGGGGCAGTGATGCGGTGGCGCTGCGGACGCGCGCCGTGCGTGACGGCGACAGCTACGTGCTCGACGGGGCAAAGGCGTTCATCACCGGCGCCGGGGACGCGGATCTCTACATCGTGATGGCGCGCACCGGGGAAGGTTCACGAGGAGTGAGCGCGTTTCTTGTCGAGGCCGCGTGGCCGGGTGTCAGTACCGGGACGCCGCTCGCCAAGATGGGGCTGCACGGTTCGTGGACCGGGGAGCTGATCCTCGAAGGGGTGCGCGTCCCTGCGCAGAACCGTCTCGGCGAAGAGGGTGTCGGGTTCACCGTTGCGATGTCGGCGCTGGACAGTGGTCGCGTTGGCATCTCCGCACAGGCTGTCGGCATCGCGCAGGGAGCGCTCGATGCGGCGCTTGCATCGTCACGCCGCCGCCGCGATGTGGGGCTCGAGGTCGACAGCGTCGCGCTGGCCGACATGGAGGTCCGCACCGCGGCATCCCGCCAGCTCACTCGATACGCGGCGGCCCTCGTGGACGCAGGGAATCGCGTCACGCTCGACGCGGCGATCGCGAAGCTCTATTCGACCGACACGTGCGTCGCCGTGTCGCAATCCGCCGTCGACCTGTGCGCCCCCGAGTCCGGCGCGGACGATCATCCCGCGGCCGTGCGCTTTCGCGATGCGAAGGCGTGCCAGATCTACGAAGGCACCAACCAGATCCAGCGCGTGGTCATCGCCCGGCACCTCCTTCACGACTGACTGGCGGCGATGCGCAGACGACCCGGCGGGGATCGCTTGTAGCATCAGCCGCGTGGACATCCGGCTGAACGACGAGCAGACCATGATTCGCGACACGGTCCGCGACCTCGCTCGCGACCGGATCGCGCCGCGTGCCGCTGAGATCGACCGTACAGGCGAGTTCCCTTGGGACATCGTCGATCTCTATCGCAAACAGGACCTGTTCGCGTTGCCGTTCCCTCCTGAGTACGGCGGCCTGTCAGGCAGTGCGCTCACGCTCAACGTCGCGATCGAGGAGATTGCAAAGGTTTGCGCGACGAGTGCGCTGATCCTGACCGTCCAGGCGCTCGGGGGCTACCCGCTGATGATCGCGGGGAACGACGAGCAGAAGGCGCGCCTGCTGCCCGACCTGGCGAGCGGCGCCAAGCTCAGCGCCTATGCGCTGAGCGAGCCCGGAGCGGGCAGCGACCCCGCGGGAATGGAGACGCGAGCCGAGCGGCATGGCGATGAGTACGTCATCACCGGCAGCAAGATCTGGATCACCGCCGGTGGCATCGCCGACACGATCACTGTCTTCGCCAAGACCGACCCGAACGAGCGGTCGAAGGGAGTGAGCGCCTTCGTGCTCGAGGACGCGCAACACCTCAAGGGTTTCACCGCCAGCACGATCCACGGCAAGCTGGGCATCCGCGGGAGCAACACTGCGGAGCTTCAGTTCGATGAGGTCGTCATCCCCGCCGCCAACCGCATCGGCGAGGAGGGCGACGGGTTCCGCATCGCAATGAAGGTCCTCGACCGTTCGCGTCCGGGCGTCGCGGCTCAGGCATTGGGGATCGCCCAGGGAGCGCTCGACTACGCGGTGGGATACGCGAAGGAGCGCAAACAGTTCGGCAAGGCGATCGCCGAATTCCAGGGAATCCAGTTCATGGTTGCGGACATGGAGGCGCAGACCGCGGCCGCCCGGGCGATGGTGTACTGGGCATCACAGCTCATCGACGACAAGAGTCCCGAGGTGGGGCATTTCGCTGCGATTGCAAAGCTGCTTGCAGCGGACACCGCGATGAAGGTGACCACGGACGCCGTGCAGATCCTCGGAGGCTACGGATACGTGAACGAGTACCCGGTGGAGCGGATGATGCGCGACGCGAAGATCACGCAGATCTACGAGGGGACGAGCCAGATCCAGCGCGTCGTGATCGCCAGGGACCTGCTGCGCGACTGACGCGCGCTTCTGACCCTGGCCTCTCCGAGATCAGCCTTGTTCAGCGGCCGCCTTGAGACGCTGCAATGCAGCCCGCATCCCGTCCTCGAAGGACCCGCCCCCGTCGCGTTTGAAGATCCGACGGAACGCGTAAACCGGGTACGAAGGCGGAGTGGGCATGGTGCGCGTCTCCGCCACCCGTGTTCCCCCGTCGCACGGAGTGAGCGTGTACGTCCAGTGTTGCCGGTGGCGGCCGGTCACGGTGGCGAAGCCGAAGGATTTCCCGGGATCGGCGACTTCAACCTCGACGATGGTCGAACGCTGCGGCCAGCCCTTGCCGTGGGACCGGAAGCGAGCACCGACCGCCGGTCCGTTAGCGCCACCGACCCATTCGGCGCTGGATGTTTCCTGGCCCCATGCGCCCATTCGTCCTACGTCGCTGATCATCTGCCACACCTTCTCAGCCGAGGCTGCGACTACGACGCTCACCGTGTCCTCTGCATCCTCGAGAAGGGACTCCTCGGGTTCACGTGGGTCGCGACCGCCGATGGCCTCGGTGGCGCTAACGGATCCCAGTTGATCGTGAATCGCATGGGGGATCGGATTGAAAGCGCTCATGGCCTCATGCTACCGCGCCCGCGCTTTCCGAGCCGAGTTCGGGGAACTGGAGTATTGGGACAGTCCGGGTGGACTTCTCCGGCTCCGCCTACATCTTGAGGACGACTTTGCCCCGCGCCTGCCGCTGACCGAGAAGGTTGAGCGCGGCCGGCGCCTGCTCGAGCGGGTAGGTCGCACCCACGATCGGGGCGACGGTTCCCGCTTCGATCATCGGCGTGAGCGCGTGCTGCGTCTCGGTGAAGAGCCCGGGCTCGATGGCGAGGAAGGCACCCCACGCGGCGCCAACAACATCGATGTTGCGCAGCAGGACGCGGTTGACCTGCACGGTGGGGATGCGGCCCTCGGTGAACCCGACCACGATGAGCCGGCCCTGAGGAGCCAGGCAGCGGACACTCTGATCAAACCGCTCCCCGCCAACAGGGTCGAGGATGGCGTCGACACCCAGACCGTCGTTCTGCGCACGAAGTGCGGCGACCCAGTCGCCCTCGGCGTCGAGAACCCGGTGCGCACCTGCGCGTTCGGCGATGTGCATCTTGTCGGGGCCGGCGGCGATGGCGATCACCTCGGCGCCGAGCCCCCGGGCGACCTGTACCGCGGCGGTGCCCACGCCGCCCGCCGCTCCGTGGATGGCCACGCGCTCGCCGCGGCGGATCCGTCCCCGGCGGGCAAGGGCGAAATGGGCGGTGTGGTAGTTCATGACGAAGCCGGAGGCCGCTTCCATGCTCAGCCCCTCCGGGATCCGGAGGGTCAAGCCGGGTTCGGCCAGTGCCACATCGGCGAAGCCACCCAGCATCGTGAAGGCCATGACGCGGTCACCCGGCTCGAAGCCCGACTTTTCGGGTGCCGACCGGACACGTCCGGCAACCTCCACCCCGGGCACGAACGGCAGCGGCGGCTTCATCTGGTATTCGCCGCGGGTCAGCAGCAGATCGGGAAAGCTGACGCCCGCCGCCGCGACTTCGATGACGACGCGGGACGCATCTTCGGGTTCGTCAACCTCGACCAGATGAAGGCCCGACGGGCCTTCAAGGCCTTGAACCTGCTGCGCGCGCACCTCACTCCTCCGTCCCGGTTATGGCCGCAGATGATGCCATTGTCGGCTCCGGACCAGCGGACCGTGGGGTAGGCTTGTCACTCCCGGCGGGTAACTCGGCGCTGATTTTCAGCGTTTCCCAGACAGGAAGCCCACCGTGGCGCGCCGGCCCCGCATCAGGTTTGCGGCGGTCAGACACCCGATCGGAAAGTCGAGAGAGCACCACCTCACCCATGGCAACACTCAGCAAATCAACCGTCCGCCGTCGCCGCCGTTCGCGCTACAACGTCATCCCCGGGTGGATCACGCGAAGGCGAGCGGTCGTGTCGATGATCGTCATGTTCTCCCTCCTGCTCGTGGCCGGCGGCGTCTATGGCGTGCGTCTCTCATTCGCCCTTGCCAAGACATTCCATACGAGCCCGATCAGCGCGGTGGTCGGTGCCCTTGGCGGGGGCGGCGGTTCGGCGATCGACCAGGACCGCGAGCGGTACCAGCGAATCAACGTCGTGCTGTTCGGCTACGGCGGTAATGGGCACGACGGCGCATTCCTCAGCGACTCGATCATGGTGATCTCGATCCTGCCGGTGCAGGGTCATGAGCCCCAGATTGCGGAGATCTCGATCCCTCGCGACTGGTACGTGACCATCCCACTTCGCAATGGCAAGTCCACCCAGCAGCGCATCAACTTCGCGTACGCCGCGGGAATGCTCGGCGAGGGACCGCAGCCTGCAAGCGCAGTGGACGCCGGCGCTGCGGTGGCGGACCCGCTCCTCGCTCATCTGCTCGGGATCGGGATCGACTATTTCGTCGGTGTCGACTTCGACGCCTTCAAGCAGGCCGTCGACGCGGTGGGTGGCATCACCGTTGATGTGCCGACCGGGTTCACCGATACCGACTACCCCGCCGGCGAATGCGACGAGGGCAACTGCGGGGTGGAAACCGTGCGTTTCAAGGCCGGCGTGCAACACATGAACGGTGCGACAGCGCTTGTGTACGCCCGGTCACGCCACGGCAATAACGGCCAGGGATCGGACTTCGCGCGGAGTTCGCCGACAGCAACAGATCATCGTGGCGCTCAAAGATCAGATCGAGAGCGTCGGCGGATTCGGCAAGCTCCCGGACGTCATCAATGCGCTCGGCGACAACGTGCTCACGAACCTGACAATCGGTGATGCCGAATCACTGTACGGGCTCGTCAACGATGTCAATCCCGCCACGATCGAGCACGTCAGCATCGACGACACCAACTTCCTGTACGACTGCGGCTACCCGACGCATTGCGGCAGCTATTACCTCTACGCCGACGATCAGAGCTTCAAGTCCCTCTCCCACTATGTCGAGAACATCTTTCCCCCAATTGCCGCACTTGACGACGATGCGCGCATCACGTTCGTCAATGGCAGCGGCCGCAACGACAGCGCGAGCGCACGGTGGGCGTCGTTGATGAACATGGCCGGGTTCTCGACGGCGGTCGGCCTCAAAGTCCCACAACGGGTGACCACCGAGGTCATCGACAACAGCGGCGGGAAGGACACCGCCGCCGCGCAGTGGCTGGCCACCTTCTTTGGTGTGAGCGTCACCACCGAGGCGCCGCCGACTGCGGCCGCCACCACGCCGCCGGCCACCCCCGCGGCCGCCGCGCCGGGCGGTGTCACCGTCATACTCGGCAGCGCCGAAGAGCAAGGGTTCCTCGGTGACCCCGGAGTTGGTGACTAGCTCCGCAGAAAGGTACGCAAGAGTGGGACAGAGGATTGCCGTCCTGACGGGCGGCGGTGACGCGCCGGGCCTCAACGCCGCGATCCGGGCGATCGGCCGGCGCGCGCTCATGGCCGGCGACACATTGTTCGGCGTCCGCAACGGCTGGGCCGGGCTCATCGGTGACGGCGACGTGATCCCGCTCGAGCGTTCGAGGCTCTCCGGCATCCTGCCGCTCGGCGGCACCATGCTCGGCAGCTCGCGCGTCAATCCGATGAAGCTCGATCGGGGTGTGGACCAGGTGTTGCAAAACCTCGAGAAGCACAAGCTCGATGCGCTGGTCGCGATCGGCGGGGATGACACGCTGAGCGTCGCCGCGCGCTTGGCCGAACAGCACGCTCGCGTGGTGGGCGTACCGAAGACCATGGACAACGACCTCAGCGTCACCGACTACTGCATCGGGTTCGACAGCGCGGTGAGCGTGGTCACCGAAGCGCTCGATCGCCTCCACACCACCGCCGCGTCGCATCACCGCGTCATGGTCTGCGAGGTGATGGGTCGCGACACCGGTTGGGTCGCGGTGATGGGTGGCCTCGCGGGTGGCGCCGATATGATCATCATCCCCGAGTTCAGCGTCACGCTCGACGAGGTGGTCGCGCGGCTCGAGGTGCGCCGCCAGGGCGGGAGCGACTTCAGCATCATCGTCGTCGCAGAGGGCGTCGAGATGGACGGCTTGCAATCAAAAGACGAGGCGGAAGGCGCACGCGATGCATTCGGGCACGTGCAGCTGTCGCGTCGCGGTGTCGGGGAGAGTCTCGGTCGGATCATCGAAGAACGCACCGGCCACGAGACGCGCGCAACAGTGCTCGGACACGTGCAGCGTGGCGGTTCGCCGACTGCGTATGACCGCATTTGGGCAACGCGTGTCGGCGCCAAGGCATATGAGCTCGTCGTCGAGGGACTCTTCGGCATGATGCCGGTGGTCACCAACGGCACGGTCGACGTCGCGAGCATCGCCGACGTCGTTGCCGAGCAGCGCCGCGTGCCCCGCGAGCTGTACGAGCTCGCCCAGGTCTTCTACTAGATCCCATAGGTTCTGGTCAAGCAGGTCCGGCGCATCCCATAGGTTCTGGTCAAGCAGGTCCGGCGCATGCATGCGACGGATCGAAGTCTTTGCCGCCGCGCCAGACGCCCCAGACGATGGCCAGCGCCTTGCTCATGCAGTGACCGAGGGCGTTCATCGCTGACTTGCCCGCAGCCCGCTTGCGCGCGTAGTGGGCGCGCAGGATCGGATTGTGCTGCACGCCGACGACGGCCATCCGGTATGCCGCCGCACGAAGGTACGCGTTGCCGGTCTTCGCCATCGTCCAGCTCGTCTCCGGGCTGGCGCCCCTCGTCCCGGAGCTCTGCTCCTTGGGGTGCACACCTGCATACGCGAGCAACTGGTCGACGTCAGTAAAGCGCCAGATGTCACCGATCTCGGCCATGAGCGTGGCCGCCGTGGACGGACCGATACCGGGAATCGAGAGCAGTCGCTGGGATACCTCGCCATCGAGCAACGATGCGACTCGCGCGTCTGCGCTGGCGATCTGCTGGTCGAACAGGTCGTGCTGGGCAATCAGCAAGCGCATCTCGAAGCGCACCTGCTGCTCAAGTTCCGGCGCGGCCACCGAAGTCTGCGCCAGCTCTTTGAGCTGCGCCGCCTTCATCGGTCCCACCACGCGCCCACCCACACCCGGACGCTTCAGCCGAGCCAGGCGGTCCAGATGCATGCGGGTCACCGCCGCTGCGGTCGGCGCGTGGCGGAGCACCGCCAGGGCGCTCACGCAGGTCGGGTCATCCCAGACCTCGCGCAGCTCGGGAAAGCCGATGTCCACCAAGCGCTGGATGCGCTGGCAGACCTGCGCCTGCTCGCGCACCAGGCGCATCGCGAAGCGTGCCGCCTCCTTCAGCTCAGCCCCCACCAAGGGCTCGCTGATTCGCGGCTGGTCGTGCGTTCCCAACGCCGCCAGTGTGCGCGCGTCCGCCGGGTCACTCTTGCTCCGCTGCAGCCGGCTCTTGGCAAAGTACTTGGCCTGCAAGGGGTTCACCACCGCCACCGGATAGCCCTGGCGGCGCAGATGGCTCGCCAGGTTGAACCAGTAGTGGCCGCTCGACTCCATCACCACCACGTCGATCGGCGCGCCCTGCCTCTCCATCCACCCGTCGAGGTGCGTGAAGCCGCCACGCTGCGTCGTGATGGTGAGAACTTTGCGCTCCGCTTCGCGCTCACCCTTGTGGCACACCGCCACCGCGCACTTGTATGCCCCCACATCGATGCCCACCGCCAGGCTCATACGCACCTCCTGTGTCGGTTGCGACCCCAGGGGTCCTCGCCTCGCTTCGTCACCGCGTGGGCTGATGCTCCATCACCGGTCATCGCCGTCGGATCCCAATCACCGCTCGAAGACGAAGCACGAGGGCCGGTCACTAGAAGCATCGGTCACGGCCGAATAGCGCGGCGCCGGTCTCCCCGTCGAGGTCAGTTTCCCTGCGATTCTGACCCTGCCAGGAGATATATCAGCGGGACATCACCGGCACTGTGCTCAGCGGCGACCAGCTCGGCGGCGAGGCGGCGTCGAAGTCAAGGTTGGTCGTGACCTTCAATGGCGGCGCCGGCGCCGCGCCGAGCGCTCCGGCGATCCACCAGAGCTCGAAATGCCCGGTGGCGTCTGCGGTGTTGTAGTAGACGAGCCCGCTGCCGTCCGGCGCCCACTCCGGGTCGGCGCAGAGACAGTTGTTGACGAGCGTCGTCGGCGTGCCGAGCTTGCCCGCGCTCAACGTTGCAATCTCGAGCCGCGTGCTCTGCCCCCCGGTGCCGGACATGCAGATCATCGCGACCTTGGTGCCGTCCGGAGACGGCGCCGGCTGACCGCAATCCTGAGCGGGTGTCGTGAGCAGAACCGGCTTTCCCTGCGGCTTCGTCTGTATCGCGATCTGGGAATACGCATTGCCACTGCCGATGGCGAACTTCGAGTAGATCACCGCGCCGTTGGCCATCGGCGAGGGGTCCACATCGCCACCGGTGAATGGATTGGAATCGCTGACCTGCTTCGCCGCGAGCTTGCCTTCGAGCGTGCCGGACCACACCGAGAAGTCCACTGCATAAGTCGCCGAGTCCTTGGGCTGGTCATAGCTGAAAAGGATCGTGCCGGTCCCGGGGACCATGTGCGGATAGAACATCCAGTGGTTGAGATAGACCATGTTGATATGCGGATTCGCGTTGTTGCTGAGCTGCTTGATGATCTGTCCGAAGCCGTTCAACTTGTAGAGATTCGAGTACTCCGGTGCGCGGAGCACCGCGATGATGTCCTGCGAATTGGGCACATACGCGGGCTGCATCCATGTCCCCATCGACGCCGGGAGGTGCAGGTCGGTGAAGAAGCCGTCGCTGAGGCGGTAGATGTCCCCGTTCTGCGCCAGGTAGAGCGTCCCCGGCAGCACGATCTTCGGGCGCGTTGCGCTGGGAATGAACACGCTCGACTCACTCGGGATCGTGTGCTTTTTCGACGCGATGAAACGGTTGACGCCGAACCCGAACCCGGCCATGAGCGCGAGGACCAGGGTGACGGTGATTGCGCGTCTCATGCTTTCCCGTCAGACCGCGGGGAAGTACAGGTGCGTCTCTGGGAGGATGAGATTCCAGTCGGGGAGGAGCACATCCTCGTTGTCGAGCACGCCGGTCGATGTGTACGGGGACGCAAGAATGACCTGCTTGACGTTCTGCAGTTGGATGTTGCTCGCGATCGGCAGCAACGACGCGATCTGGCTGATGGTCATGTCGGTCGAGAAGTCATTGCCCATCGCGGTCGCGATATCGGGGAGGTTCGCGATACCGAGCAACTTCGCCTTGGCGCGCAGAGCGAGCAGGACCTGCTGCTGGCGCTGGGAGCGGCCGAAGTCGCTGCGCAGGTCACCGTGCCGGGAGCGCACGTACATGAGTGCCTGCACCCCGTCCATGTGCTGCGGACCGGGCAGGACCGCCACACGCTCATATGCATAGGGGTCCTTGCCCGACAGGTCCGCGGGATAGAAGTCGTCCATGACCGGGTTGGTCGCAACCACGTCGATGCCGCCCACCTGGTTGATCAGGTTGACGAGACCGAGCAGCCCGATCCACGCGTAGTGGTCGATGTGGATGTTGAAGTCCTCCTCGACGGTCGCCACCGCGGCGCTCGCGCCACCGTGCTCGTACGCAGCGTCGATCTTCGCCTTCCCACCGGTCGACAGAGGCACCCACATGTCGCGAGGGATCGATTCCATGACGACCTGTTTGGTCGTGGGGTTGACCCTGGCGAGAATCATCGACTGCGTGAGCACTGGGCCGCCCATGAACTTGGCGTCGTTGTCGGAGCCGAGCAGGAGCACGGTGAAGGGCGCGCCGGGTGGAGCGTCCACCGGCTGTGCCGAGGCACTGGCGGACGGCGACGAGCCTGGCGAGGCGCTTGCGGATGCGGACGCCGCCGGGAGATTGCGATCGATGGAATGGCCGGTGTCCTGGATTGCGGTGACGATCGCAGGCATGAAGTACGCCAATGCGCCGATCGCGCCGGACAGCACGAAACCGAGCGCGATCAAGAACCCGAGCACGATTCGGGTGCGCCGGACGTGATGGCGCCGGACCGAGGCGCGTTGTCGTCTCACCTGAGGCTTTATAACGAACTCGGCTGACGACGGGGTTACGGTGGGCGGGCTCCGCTCGACCCGCCGGTAGACTGCGAGCGATGCCCGACGCTGCGCTCGCCGAACGTCTGATGGCCGGTGACACGCGCGCCCTGGCTCGGGCGATCCGCATGGTCGAGGATCGAGATCCGGGCATCGCCGAGCTTCTCCGCCAGGTTCGCGAGCGAGCAGGTCAGGCCCGGGTGGTCGGGGTCACGGGGCCTCCGGGAAGCGGCAAGAGCACCCTGTGCGACCAGGTCATCGAACGCTGGAGGGCCGGCGGGCACCTCGTGGGAGTCATCGCGGTCGACCCGTCGAGCCCGTTCACCGGGGGCGCGATCCTGGGCGACCGCGTCCGCATGGTCCGCCACACGCTCGATCCCGGCGTCTTCATCCGGAGCATGGCCGCCCGCGGCCACCTCGGCGGTCTCGCGGCCGCAGCGCGCGAGGCGATCCGCCTCCTCGACGCCTCCGGGCGCGATCGGTGCCTCCTCGAGACCGTCGGCGTGGGCCAATCCGAGCTGGAGGTCATGGAGACGGCTGACACGACCATCGTGGTGACGACGCCGTCGTCCGGGGACGCCGTCCAGATCATCAAGGCGGGCATCCTCGAGATCGCCGACATCTTCGTCGTGAACAAGGCCGACCTGCCCGGCGCATCCAAGGTGGTCCGCGATCTGAAGGAGCTCGTCCGGCACGGCAAGCTCCGCACCGCGTGGGTGCCGCCGGTCCTGACCACCGTGGCAGAGACCGGCGAGGGCGTCGACGAACTGGTGGCGGCAATCGACCGGCATGGTGATGAGATCAGCGCCTCTGGGGAGCTCGAGCGTCGCCGGATCTCGCGCCTGCGGGCCGAAGTCGAGGCGATCGTGGTCGAACGCGCGGCCGAGAGGGCTCGACATGCGCTCCATGAGGGCACAATGAGTCGAGAGCTCGACGGCGATCTGAGCCGGGTGGACCCGTACGCCCTGGCCGAACGCATCCTCAACGGGCACAGCAGGGAATCCTCCGACCAATGACCCAGACCATCGACCGGGCGGCAACGCCCCCCGGCGGCTCCGACAAGCCACGGCGGCGGGCGGCACCACCCATCCCTCCGGACACGCTCGGCGGGCTGCCGCTGGCGACCTGGTATGGACCGGAAACGTCCCCGATTGACGTGGACCGCGACCTGGGCGAGCCGGGATCCTTCCCGTACACCCGCGGCGTCCACCGGACCATGTACCGCGACAAGGTCTGGACGATGCGCCAGTTCGCCGGCTTCGGGAGCGCGCGGGACACGAACGAGCGCTACCGGTTCCTCCTCGACCAGGGACAGACCGGGTTGTCGGTCGCCTTCGACATGCCGACGCTCATGGGGCTCGATTCGGACTCACCGCATTCCATGGGCGAGGTGGGCCGCTGCGGAGTGGCCGTCGACTCCGTCGAGGACATGCTCACGCTGTTCAGCGGCATCGACGTCGGCTCGGTGACCACGTCGATGACCATCAACTCCCCTGCGCCCATCCTCTTCGCGATGTATCTCGCGGCCGCAGATGAGCAGCGCATTCCGTACACCAAGCTCGGTGGCACGTTGCAGAACGACATCCTCAAGGAATACATCGCGCAGAAGGAGTTCATCTTTCCGATCCGGCAGTCGATGCGATTCGTCACTGACGTGGTCGAGTTCTGCACCCGCAACGTCCCGAACTGGAATCCGATCTCCATCAGCGGCTATCACATTCGCGAGGCCGGCAGCACCGCCGCCCAGGAGCTGGCGTTCACGCTTGCCGATGGGTTCGCATACGTCGAGGCAGGTATCGAACGCGGTCTCGACGTCGACGAGTTCGCGCCGCGGCTGTCGTTCTTCTTCAATGCGCACATCGACTTCTTCGAGGAGATCGCGAAGTACCGCGCCGCCCGCCGCATCTGGGCGCGCCACCTGCGCGAGCGGTACGGCGCCAAGGACGAGCGCTCGCTCAAGCTGCGATTCCACACGCAGACAGCCGGATGCTCGCTCACCGCACAACAGATCGAGAACAACGTCGCGAGGACCGCCTTCGAAGCGCTGGCCGCAGTCCTCGGCGGCACCAACTCGCTGCACACGAACTCGATGGACGAGGTGCTCGCGCTCCCCACGGAGAAGGCCGCGCAGATCGCGCTCCGCACGCAGCAGATCCTCGCCTATGAGACGGGCGTCCCGTCCGTCGTCGATCCCCTTGCAGGGTCGTGGTTCATCGAGGATCTGACCAACCGCATGGAGCAGGCGGCGGAGGACTACTTCGCTGCGATCGCCGAGCGCGGTGGCATGCTCGATGCCGTGGCCGAGGGGTTCCCGCAACGCGAGATCGCCGACGCGGCGTTCCGCTATCAGAGCCAGCTCGAGACTGGAGAAAGAGTCATTGTTGGCGTCAACGTGTTCGAGCACAGCGTCGACACGCTCCAGCCGCCGACGCTCGTGATCGATCCTGGCGTCGAGGTCGAGCAGGCGGCGCGACTCAAAGCGTTGCGCGAGCGTCGCGACAACACCAGTGTCGCCACGCGACTCGATGCGCTGCAGGAGGTCGCACGCGGCACCGACAACCTGATGCCGGCGATCATCGACTGCGTGCGCGCTCGTGCGACCGAGGGCGAGATCGTCGAGGCGTTGCGCACCGTCTTCGGCACCTACCGCGAGACGCCCGTCTTTTGACCGTTTCTTAACCCCTCCATAAGAGGGAGGGGGCTAGGCTCAAGCGATATCGTGGGAGCCAAGCACATCCTGGTGGTCGAGGACGAGGAGGTCATCCGCGAGACCCTCCGCTTCAACCTCGTTCGCGAGGGATATGAGGTCAGCCAGGCCGCGAACGGCATCGAAGCGCTCGAGAAGGCCCGCGACCTGCGTCCCGACCTGATCATTCTCGACCTCATGCTGCCCGAGCTCGGCGGCCTCGAGGTCTGTCGCATCCTGCGGCAGGAGACGACGACGCCCGTGCTGGTCCTGAGTGCACGCGACAGCGAGCTGGACAAGATCGTCGGCCTCCGTGTCGGCGCGGACGACTACATGACCAAGCCGTTCTCCCTCGCCGAGCTCACCGCCCGAGTGATGGCGCTGCTCCGCCGGGCGCAGCCTCCCGCCGAGGAACGCGGTGTCATTGAGGTCGAGGAGTTCGGTGACTTTCGCTTCGACCGGGGTGCTCGGTCCGTGCGTGTCGGCCAGGATGCACTGCGCCTCTCGCCGAAGGAGTTCGATCTCCTCTCGTTCCTGCTCGCCAACCCGGGTCGCGTGCATTCCCGCGAGCAGTTGATCCGCCGCGTCTGGGGACCCAAGTTCTTCGGGGAGCGCAAGACCGTGGACGTCCACGTGCGCTGGCTTCGCGAGAAGTTCGAACCCTTCGAGGCGCTGCCGTTCAGGATCACCACCGTCTATGGCGTTGGATACCGCCTCGATCGCATTCAAGCGCAGCGCGAGCCTGCTGTCTCGGACGTCGCGGTCGCCGACAGTCAATGACAGCCGAGGAGTAACCCCTGCCTATACTTGCCGCTCCCGCTCGAGTCCGGACCAGGGAGATGGTCGCCGTAGATTCCCCGCTCGCCGTCATCGACATCGGGTCCAACTCGGCTCGAATCGCAGTGCTGCGGCTCGATGACTCCGGTCAGCTTGACATCATCGCGGATGCGCGAACGTCGCTCCAGCTCGCTCGCCGTATCGACTCGCGCGGCCGGATCGAAGCAAGTGCCATCACCGAGGCGATCGCCGCGGTGCGCGATTTCCGCGCCGTCGCAGCGGCGGCCGGTGCCCAGCGCATTGTCGCGGTCGCAACCGCGGCAATGCGGACCGCGACGAACAGGGACATCGTCCTGGCACGGCTGGAAGCCGATACCGGGCTGGCAATCAAGGTCATCGACGGCGAGGAAGAGGCGCGATACGCATTCCTGGGTGCCGTCCACGGTCTGCCGATCGACACGGGATACCTGGTCGACGTCGGCGGCGGGAGCCTCGAGCTCGCCTACTTCGAACGCCGCCGCGCGCTGCGCTGGTGGACATTCGATCTCGGCGCGCTCGTGACCACTGATCAGTTCCTGGGCAGCGATCCCCCACGGGCCTCGGAGATGGCCGATCTGCGCAACCACGTGATCCAGACGCTCCACGATGCAGGCGTCCCGCCCCTGCCGGAGGACGGCGGCATGGTCGGCACCGGAGGCACGGTGCGGAACCTCGCCAAGATCCACATGCGATCGGTTGCCCACCCCATCGCCCGGGTCGACGGGTATGTACTGCAGCGGCGCGAGGTGCGCGATCTCACATCGCGACTCACCACCCGGAACCGTGCCTCCTTGCGAACCGTACCGGGCCTCTCCACCGACCGCGCCGAACTCGATCGCCGGCGGCGCCCTGGTGGTGATCGCGGCGATGGACGCTCTCGGGGCAAAGAGCCTCATGGTGTCCGGGCATGGTCTCCGGGAAGGTATTGCGCTCGCCGAGCTGGACCTGCCGCTGCCCGAGGTGCACCAGGTCCGGCGCGGCTCCGTCACCGCGCTCGCGTCGCGCTTCTCCACCTGGGACGAGCGCCGGGCCGCACGCCGCATCGGCATGACGCGCGCCATCCTCGGCGTCTCCGATCCCACGATGACCGCCGAGATGCGCGAGGTGCTCGATCACGCGACGACGCTCCTTGACGTCGGCCAGAGCATCAACTACTACGACCGCTGGACCCATGCTGCCGGCGTCACCGCCTCGGCCGACCTCCAGGGTTTCACGCATCGCGAAGTGGCGCTCATCGCCACCACCCTGGCCCGGCTCGGCAAGGCGCGAAGCAACCTCCCGCGCTACGCGCGGTTGTGCACCCGCGACGACATCAAGCGCATCGACCGGCTCGCCGTCATCCTCGAGCTCGCGGACGAACTCGACCGCCGGGTCGACGGAGGCGGCCCGCCATCCTTCCGTTTCGACGAGCGCCGCAACCGGGTCGTCATCTCGACCGGCCTTCCCTACACGTGGGAGCCGGAGGACCTGACCCGCAGGTTTCGCACCCGCATGGGGCGGACGCTCAGCCTGCGTCCAGCAGAGACTGCCGGGGAGCGAGCGAAGATCGCGGACTCTCCAAACGGTCGATCGACTGGTAGAGGTCCTCGACGAGCGTGATCAGGATTGGCGGCGCATTGCAGGCGAACATGAGCGCCTCGATGGTCGCGACCTGCCGGCGCAATCCCTCGACCGGGTCCCCCCGGTTCCAGGGCGCCGAGGTGATTGGCTGCACGAGTTGGAGTATGCGATGAGCCCCGGGCCGAAAGCGATTGTGAAATCGCTATGGAGCGGGGCTCATGTGATGGTGGCCCGCGGGGGCTATAGAGTCCCTGGAAGATGAGCGAAGCACTGCTGCACCCCAGCCACCCGTCACTCAGCGATGAGCTGGCCCATCTGCGCCGCATCGTCGCGGAGATGGGCGAGCTTGTCGACACCGCCATCACACAGGCGACATGCGGTCTCGCCGAACGCGACGTGAGCCTCTGCGCGCGGGTCATCGCCGATGACGCGCTGGTCAACGACCGCCAGCGTGAGCTGCGCGAACTCTCGTTCTCGCTCATCGTCCACCAGAGCCCGGATGCACGCGAGCTGCGAGAGATCATCGGGCTCCTCAACATGTCCTCCGAGCTGGAGCGCATGGGCGACCACTGCGTCAGCATCGCCAAGCTCGCGCGCAACCTCGCCGACCTTCCGGCGCTCGAAACGTACGTCGACGTCCCGAAGATGGCCGCGTACTGTAGCGACCAGGTCCGCGGGATCCTCGCGGCGATGGTCTCGCGCGACGTCCTCCAGGCACGCCGCATCGCGGCCGGGGACGACCGCGTCGACCGCATCTATCACCGGCTGTTCGACGACCTGATCCAGATGATGACCGAGGACAACACCACCGTCTTCCGGGCCACCAACCTCGTCTTCATCGCGCACCACCTCGAGCGCATCGCCGACCGGGTGACCAACATCGCCGAGGACCTCGTCTTCCTCGATTCCGGTGCGATCGAGGAGCTCGGCTGATGGCCATCTCTGAGCCTGCCGAGGCACCGGACGCGTCCCTATCGCCCCGTCCAGCCAACGACCGCGCGCACGCGGTCGCGCTTGGTGACCGGCATCGGTACATCAACCGTCATCTCAGCTGGCTCGACTTCGACACACGGGTGCTCGAGCTCGCCGAGGACACCTCGCGTGTCCTCCTCGAACGGGCGAAGTTCCTCGCCATCTCGTCCAGCAACCTTGACGAGTTCTTCCAGGTTCGCGTCGGAGGCCTGATCGAGCAACGGCGAGCCGGCGTCGCCGCGCTCAGTCCGGACGGCATGACCGTTGACGAGCAGCTCTCCGAGATCCAGCGTCGCGCCATCGACCTCACCGCGCGTCAGATGCGCGCGTTCCAGGCCATCGTGAAGGGCCTCGGCGACGTGGGCCTTCGGTTCTCGAACTACGGATCGCTCGATCGGGGCGATCGCCAGCACGTCGACGGTGTCTTCGAGGAGCGCATCTTCCCGGTGCTCACGCCACTCGCCGTCGACCCGGCGCACCCGTTCCCCTACATCAGCGACCTCTCCCTGAACCTGGCGGTCGTCGTCGGCGCCCCCCGAGGCAGCGAGCAGCGGATCGCGCGCGTCAAGGTCCCGCCGCTCCTGCCCCGATTCGTCGTGATGCCCGACGGCGAGCGCTTTGTACCTGTGGAGCAGGTCATCGCGGCCCACCTCGACCGCCTGTTCCCGGGCATGCGGGTCGTCGGCCAGTACCCGTTCCGGGTCACTCGCAACGCGGATCCGGCACTCGAGGAAGAGGAGGCCGAGGACCTGCGCACGGCAGTCCAGGAATATCTCCGCCGCCGCCGCCGCTCGCCGCAGGTCGTGCGCCTCGAGATCGACGACAGCATGACGGAAGAGGTCAAAGAGCTCCTCATGCGCGAGCTCGAGCTCTCCGGCGAGGACGTCTACACGGTCGCCGGCCCACTCGACCTCAGCGGGCTCTGGGGCCTGTACGAGCTGAGCCGGCCCGATCTCAAGGAGCGGCTCCCTGCACCGGTGATCCCGCCGGCCCTCGCCAAGCCGTCCGGCGACGACGGCGAGGTGGACATCTTCCGGGCGATCGACGAAGGCGACATCCTCGTGCAGCACCCGTATGAGTCCTTCGCGAGCAGCGTCGAGGCGTTCGTCGACCAGGCGGTCAGCGATCCGAACGTGCTCGCCATCAAGCAGACGCTCTATCGCACGTCAGGCCCGGACAGCCCCATCGTCCGCTCCCTCATTCGCGCTGCCGAGTCGGGCAAGCAGGTGGTCGCGCTTGTCGAGCTGACGGCGCGATTCGACGAGGAGGCGAACATCACCTGGGCAGCCGAGCTCGAGAAGGCCGGAGTCCACGTGGTCTACGGCGTCGTCGGGCTCAAGACCCATGCGAAGGCCACGCTCGTCGTCCGGCGCACCGGTACCGGGATCCGCCGCTATTGCCACATGGGCACGGGCAACTACAACTCGAAGACAGCGCGCCTCTACGAGGACATCGGGCTGCTGTCCTCGGATTCCGAGCTCGGTGAGGACCTCACCGATCTCTTCAACTACCTCACCGGCTACAGCCGCCAGCGTCAGTACCGGCGCCTCCTCGTTGCTCCCGTGACGCTTCGAAGCGGCATCGTGGAGCTGATCCGCACCCAGACGCACAGCGACGGCCGGATCATCATCAAGTGCAACCACCTGATCGATCCGGAGGTCATCGAGGCGCTCTACGCCGCGTCGTGCGCGGGCGCTCGCATCGATCTCATCGTTCGCAGCTCGTGCGGCGTGCGCCCCGGGATCGCCGGCATGTCGGAGAACATCTGGGTGCGCTCACTCGTGGGCCGCTACCTCGAGCACTCCCGCATCTACCACTTCGGTGATGACCGCTGGTACATCGGGTCGGCGGACCTCATGGGTCGCAACCTCGACGGCAGGATCGAGGCCGTCGTTCCCGTCATCGATCCCCGCCTCCAGGCGCGGCTCGCCGAGGTCGTCGAGGTGTTGCTGGCGGACGACTTGCTCGCTTCGGAGCTACAGGCCGACGGAAGCTGGCGCAAGGTGCCCACCCTGCGCGGGCTCGACGCCCAGGAGGAGCTGCACAGGCTCGCGGTCGAGCGCGTCACGCGGTGACCGCCCCGTTTCAGCTCGAGCCCGAACGCGGGCTTCGTCTCGAGATCCCGATCACCTTCTCGCCGATGTCGCTGGACGATGTCGACATCCACGGCGCTGTGGTGGCCGAGCCTGTCAGCAAGCACCGGGCCACGCACTGGGACACCGCCGATCTGCGCCTGGCGCGCTGGGGTGTTGCGCTCGAGTACTCGGCGGACTCCGGATGGCTCCTCCGCCTGCCGGCGACGAGCGAGGGGATGGCCGCGCCCGACGGCGCCGATCTTCAGTTCGACGGTGGCGGTGAGCGTCCGCCGGTCCAGGCGCTCGACCTCGTGCGGGCGTATGCCCGGCACGAGCCCATCGAGCTCGTCGCCCGCCTGGTGACAGCGACCGAGCAGACGTCCCTGCTCGATGCCGACGGCAGCCTCCTCGCGCGTCTCATGGACGACACCATCTCGGTGTTCTCGGGCCCGCGAATCACGCAGCGTTTCCGCGAGATCACCGTGCTCAGCGAGAGCGGCTCGCTGCTCGACCGGATCGCCGCGCGGTTCGAGGCGGCCGGGGCGCAGCACGCCCGCCCCCGCGCCCTCGTCGCACGAGCGCTCGGGCTCGGGGGGACGCCACCGCCCGAGATCGGCTCGGTCACCCTCGGCGGAGCCGCCACTGCGGGTGACGTCGTCCGCCGGGCGCTCAGCTCGTCCGTCATCCGCCTGCTCCGGCACGATCCCGGCGTCCGGCTCGGCATCGACGCCGAGGACGTGCACCAGGCCCGTGTCGCAACCCGGCGTCTGCGCAGCGACCTGCGGACGTTCCGGCCGCTGCTCGACGAGGCGTGGGCCGAATCGCTCCGCGACGACCTCCGCTGGCTCGGCGGTGAGCTTGGCAGCGTCCGTGATGCCGAAGTGCTTCGTGACCGCCTCCGGTCTGCCGCCACCACGCTGCCCGCGCCCGATCGCCGAGCAGCCACGGCGATCGTCGCCCCCCTGGCCGCTCAGGTGCGCGCCGCACGCCGGCATCTCCTCCTCGCGATCGACACCGACCGGTACCTCGACGTGATCGATCACCTCGTCGCCGCCACCCGGGCGCCAGTGCTGACGGCGCTGGCGGCCGAGCCGGCGCGTGACGTCCTGCCGGGGCTGGTGCGCAAGCCCTGGCGCTCGCTGAAATCGGGGGCGCTCGGCGCTCGCGGCGATGTTCCGGACGAGCAGCTCCACGACCTGCGCATCCGGGCCAAGCGCTGCCGATACGCGGCCGAAGCAGCCGCCGCGGCGACCGGCAAGAACGCTGCAAGGTTTGCCCGGGAGGTCGCGGGGCTCCAGGAGGTCCTCGGCGAGCTGCACGACGCCGTGGTCGCCGAAGCGTGGCTCCGCGAGCGATCGGCAGCGCCTCGCGTTCATGAGACCGCGCTGTTCGCCGCGGGCGAGCTCGTGGCGCTGCAGCGGGACGCGGCGGAACGCGCGCGCACCGGCTGGCCGGCCGCGTGGAAGCGGGTCGAGGAGCGTTGGGCCGATGCCTGGCGCTGACTTCACCAGCTACCTCGTCCGGCACGCCAAGGCGGGCTCGCGCGAGCGCTGGACCGCGCCCGATCAAGACAGGCCGCTGAGCCCGCCGGGCCGGATTCAGGCGGTTGCGCTCGTCGACGTGCTCCGCCCCAACACCAGTAGCATCCGCTCGAGCCCATACCTCCGGTGCATGGAGACGGTCGCCCCGCTGGCGTTGGCGATGGGTCTGCAGGTCGAAGCCGAGGATCGCCTCGCCGAGGGTGCTGACCCGGGGTGGGCACTGGCCGAGCTTGCGGCGGTCCCGGGTTCAGTGCTCTGCACGCACGGCGACATCATGGGGTCGATCGTCCTGACCCTTGCCAGCGCCCACGTACCCATGATCGGCGGAACGCAGTGGGCCAAGGCGGCAACCTGGGCCTTCGACATTCGCGACGGGCAGATCGTCGGCGGTCTCTACCTGCCGCCGCCCGACTGAGGCTGCCAGGCGATCCCGTCGCGGTCGCCGCCGACGCGCATGAGCACCGCCGCCCAGGTTCGAAAGGGGCGCCATCCCTCGGCGATCGCCGCGAGTTCCTGCGAGGTCGCCGGAGCCGCGAGCCCGTAGTAGTGGGCCACGAAGGCGGGAAGTCGCGGCTCGCCGAGGGTCAGGATGTCGGTCGCGCCGGTCGAGCGAAGCAGGATCAACGTGGCATACATCGGGCCGATGCCCGGAAGCTCCTGGAGGTGAGCCAGCGCCGCTTCCGGCGTCATCTCGAGCAACCTGCGAGGCTCGAGCAGCCCGTCGAGCGCGGCTCGGGCGATCGCGTGGAGGCGGTCGATGCGCTGCTGCTCAAGCCCTGGGAATGACTCAACGGCGAGGAGTTCCGCGGGCGTCGGGAAGGCCTCGACGTCCCCGTTCGGCAGCGCGAACGTCCGGCCGTGCGTCTGCGAGAGACGCCGTCGCACGGCCGTGGCCTGGGTTCGATGCCGCCGCTGGCTGAGGATCGCCCAGGCGGCGGCCTCGTACGGCGAGTGGAACAGCACGGGACGGAGCCCGGGAAACGCGTTCTGCAGCCTGCCGATCACGGGGTCGCGCGCACCGATCTCCGCAAAGGCTTGCCCCGAATGATCCAGCGAGAGCACCCGGCACACCTGGTTCAGCACCAGGTCGGGGTCGGCATCACCGAAGACCTGGCAGCGCAACTCCCCCTGACCGGGCTGGGTGAGGAAGGCAGCGGCCTGGTGTTCGAGGTCGTCGGTGACGAAGGCGAGCGACATCGAATCCCCGTCGGGCTTTGGCCTTCCGGTGTTGGGTCCGAACCCGAAACTCGCAGCCTGGGCCAGCGAGAACGCCCCGTCGGGCGTGATCGTCAGCTCGGCAGCCACCCGCCCACCTTACTGGCGGAGGCGGACGATCAGGTTGATCACCACGGTCAGGACGACGCTGATGACGATGCAGAACGCCACCGGAAAGAAGAACGAGAAGCTGCCGTTGCTCACCGAGATGCTTCCCGGCAGTTGGGTCAAGCCGATGCGTGCGAGCAGAAAGAGCACGCCACCGATCACCACGATGACCGCGCCGACGATCAGGAGCAGTTTCCCAACGTCACCGAGTGCCATACCGACACTCTAAGGTAGAGTCCGCGAAACGCATCCACTTCAAGCAGGTCCGGAGAGGCCGGCAAGGGATCGCGGCGCCGCTGCGCGGCCGCCCTTGCCCGAACCCGCCCGGGCTGGAGGCCAGGCGTCATGACGGCAACGACTGCGCGAAACCGGATGCTCGGCCACGTCATCAGCGCCGAGCAGTTCGATCGCGAGTTGCTCGACCACCTGTTCATCCGCGCCACCGCGCTCGCCGATGTGCGCGACGACCGGCTGGCGCATCTCGTCATGGCGACACTCTTCTACGAGCCCAGCACCCGGACTCGCCTGAGCTTCGAATCCGCGATGCTCCGCCTTGGTGGATCGGTGATCGGGACGGAGGCCGCGCGCACCTTCTCCAGCGCCATCAAGGGGGAGACGCTCGAGGACACGGTCCGCATGGTCTCGACCTATGCCGACCTCATCGTGCTGCGCCACGACGAGGCAGGCGCGGCGGCTCGCGCTGCGAGCGTGGCGTCGGTGCCGGTGGTCAACGCGGGTGATGGTCCCGGCGAGCATCCCACCCAGGCACTGCTCGACCTGTACACGATCGACCGCGAGCTCGGCCGCGTCGAGGGGGTGCGCGTTGCCTTCTGCGGCGACCTCCGCTTCGGCCGCACTGCGCGGTCGCTCGCGCTGCTGCTCGCTCTCTACCCGGGTGTTCGTCTCGCCTTCGTCGCGCCCCCGGTGATCCAGGTGGGTGGCGATATCCTCGCCAGGCTCGAGGCGCGCGGGGTCGAGTGCACCCTCGCCGAGCAGCTCACGGACGTGCTCGATGACGTCGACGTCGTGTACCAGACGCGAGTGCAGAAGGAGCGCTTCACCGATCCCCTCGAGTACGAGGAGGCGAGGAAGGCCATCCGCATCGACGGCGCGATCATGCGGCAGCTGCCCGCCAAAGCGATCGTGATGCACCCGCTCCCCAGGGTCGATGAGATCGCACCCGAGGTCGACGCCGATCCACGTGCCGCGTACTTCCGCCAGGCCGCGAACGGCGTCGCCATCAGGATGGCCCTGCTCGAGATGCTGCTCGGATGAGGCCGGCGATATGACGGGTCTCGCAGAGCCGCTTGACGACAGCCCGCATCTGCTCGACGCAAGCGCCATGCAGCGCATCACGATCCGTCTCGCCCACGAGATCGCCGAGCGCCACCCTCAGCTCGAGGGGGTGGTGCTGGTGGGAATCCCGACGCGCGGTGTCCCGCTGGCGCGTGCTGTCGCGACGCAGCTCGCGAGCCTCGGCCACACGCCGCCGCCGGTCGCCGTGCTCGATCCGAGTGCGCACCGCGATGACCGCCCGCGCCCGGCGCTCCCGCATTCGGCCCTCTATGACGTCGACGGAGGATCGTTGCCCCGCGTCGATGGGTCGGTGGTGATCGTCGTGGACGACGTGCTCTTCACCGGGAGGACCATCCGCGCAGCGCTCGACGCGCTCGTCGACTGCGGCAGGCCCGCGGCCGTCGAGGTGCTGACGCTCATCGATCGCGGGCATCGTGAGTTGCCCGTGCGAGCCACGTATGTCGGCAAGAACGTCCCGACCGCCAGCGGCGATCGCGTCTTCGTGCGCATGCGCGAGGTGGATGGGGTCGATGGTGCCTGGCTGCGCCGGAGCGCTCTGCCGTGAACGCGATCCTTCGCGGCGTCCGGGTCATCGACCCACTCGGCCGGCTGGATGCGCCCGGGCAGGACGTCTGGCTCGACGGCGGCAAGATCCTCGCGATCTATCACCACATCGACGCTGCGGGTGTGCCCATCGTGGATCTCACCCCACCCGAGGGCACCGATCCATGCGTGCTGTGTCCCGGGTTCATCGACCTGCACACGCACCTGCGTCAGCCCGGCGATGACGATGCCGAGACCCTGGAGAGTGGCTCGAGAGCTGCCGCCGCGGGTGGATTCACGTGCATGGTCGCGATGGCGAACACTTCGCCTCCGATCGACACCCCGGAACGCGTCGCCGAGGCGCGGCTCGCGGCGAGCAATCTGCCGGTGTCGATCCTGCAGGTCGCGGCGCTGACCCGTGGACTCGACGGCAGCGACCTGGTCGACATGCGCAAGTGTCTCGAGGCCGGAGCGATCGCGCTCGGTGATGACGGGCGCAACGGCGTGTCGCCGCGTCAGCTTGCAATCGCCCTTGCCGAGACTGCCCATCTCGCACGCGCGGTGTTCGTGCACCCCGAGGACGAGGAGATGATCGCGCAGGCCAACGCGACCCAGGGATCGGTGACACGCAGCCCGATCCGCCCGGCGGAAACCGAGACGCGCGCTGTGAATCTCGCGATCCGCGCGCTGTCGCACGCGCGCTTAGGACACCTGCACCTGCAGCACCTGTCATCCGAGGGATCGATTGCATCGCTCCGGCGCGCACGCCATCAGGGGCTCGCCGTGAGCGCCGAGGTCACACCGCATCACCTCTCGATGTGGCTGCCGGTGGCCGAGGAGCCCGACCCCCAGTCGTTGCGCAAGGTCAACCCACCGTTGCGTTCGGAAGCCGATCGCAATGCGCTGGTACTGGCGCTGCGCGAAGGAGTCATCGAAGCCGTGGCGACCGACCACGCGCCGCACCGTGCGGCGGATAAGTCGATCGCATATGACGATGCGGCACCCGGCATGATCGGACTGGAAACTGCACTTGCCACCTGCATCACGATCGGTGGCATGGGAGGGGAATGGTTGGCGACACTCGTCGAGCGACTCACCGTCGGGCCGCACCGGATTCTCGGCCCCACCTCCGGTGTACCGGAGCCGCGCCTGCGGATCGGCGAATCAGCGACGTGCACGCTGTTCGACCCGAACGCCGAATGGACCGTGGGTGAGACCCCGCTGCACTCGCGCTCGCGCAACACGCCGCTCCTGGGGGCCAGGTTGCGCGGCACCGTGCTGCTCACGCTGGCCGGTGGGCGTGTGATCCATCAGGATCCGGCCCGAGTGCAGGTCGTCACGGAGCGCGTCACCAATGGCTGACGTCCGCGGTCGTCTCGCACTCGAATCCGGTGCGACGTACGAAGGGGTGCTCTTCGGCGCCCCACTCGAACACCCGCACAACGGCGAGGTGGTGTTCAACACCTGCATGAGCGGATACCAGGAGGTCATCACCGATCCGTCCTACGCAGGTCAGGTGGTCGTGATGACCTATCCGCTCATCGGTAATTACGGCTGCCGCGACGACACCGCGGAGTTAAGCCGTGTGCAGTGCCGCGCGCTCGTGGTGCGCGAGCTCTCCGCCGACATCGGGCATGCTCGCGGGGAGCGCACGCTCGAAGAGGAGTTGCGGCGCAATGGGATTCCGGGGTTGCGCGAGGTGGATACACGCGCGTTGACGCGTCATCTCCGTGACCACGGGACGCTGCGCGGCGTCATCGCCTCGAGCTCGGAGGTGTCCGCCGCCGAGCAGGTGGAGATGGCGCGTTCCGCGCCGTTCGTGAGCGATGAGGATCTCGTCGGCATGGTGTCGATCGATGAGCCGTTCCGGCCTTACACGGAGCCGCTCGATCCCACGTTGCACCGTGGGGTTGTGCTCTCCGGGAGCGAGCACACGGGTCGCGGCCTGCGTGTCGTCGTTCTCGACTACGGCGTGAAGCTGAACCAGGTTCGCGCGCTGTGCAGCCGCGGTGCCGAGGTCATCCTCGTCCGTCAGGACGCGCGCATCGAGGACGTGCTCCGCCACAATCCCGACGGGATCGTGCTGTCCAACGGCCCGGGCGATCCCTCGCGACTCCCGCACGCCGTCCAGCTCTGTCGCGATCTGCTCGACCGCCGCGTGCCGCTGCTCGGCATCTGCCTGGGGCACCAGATCCTGGGGCAAGCTGCCGGTGCATCCACATCGCGCCTCGGATTCGGACATCACGGCGGGAACCATCCGGTGCGCGATGCCGAAAACGGCTCCGTCTACGTCACCTCACAGAACCACGAGTTCCAGGTCGACGCTGCGTCGCTTCCGGCTGATTCCGGGTGGTACGTCAGGGAGCGCAACCTGAACGACGGATCCGTAGAGGGACTGCGACATCGAGAGCTGCCCGCGTTTTCGGTGCAGTACCACCCGGAAGGCGCGCCTGGACCGCAGGACCGCGCCGGTGTGTTTGATGAGTTCCTGCGGATGTGCAGCTTCGGACGAGCAGGGGGAGGGGATCCGCTTGCTCAGACAGCGCTCCGCGGTTCGCCCTCGCGCAACGACTTAGCATCGCGCTCGGTCGAACCGCTACGCGAACTCGCCACGAATCCCCTCCCCCTGCTCGTCGAGGACGTCGGCGGTACTGGCACCGGCGCTGCGGGTGCGAACGGTGCCGCGCATTCCTCCCCACCCCCTTTGCCAGAAGCCTTCGCGGGTGCTGGAACGCTCCACATACCCGAAGAAGCTTCGATGGACGCCAATGAGGCGCGGGATCTCTCGGCGGAGAAACCGGAGTGCGTGCTCGTGATCGGGTCGGGGCCGGTGATCATCGGGCAGGCGGCGGAGTTTGACTATGCGGGGACGCAGGCCTGCCGGGCGTTGCGGGAAGAGGGGATTCGCGTTGTTCTGGTAAACAGCAATCCGGCCACGATCATGACCGACGACTCCTCGGCGGATGCCGTGTATGTGGAGCCGTTGACGGTTGAGGTTCTCGAGCGGGTGATCATTGCGGAGCGGCCGGATGGGTTGCTCGCGACGCTCGGTGGGCAGACGGGGTTGAACCTCGCTGTTGCGCTTGATGACGCGGGGGTCCTTGAGCGGCACTCGGTGAGGGTGCTGGGAACGGGCTTGCATGCAATCAGAACCGCTGAGGATCGGGAGCGGTTCAAGGAATTGCTCACATCGATTGGTGAGCCCACGCCGGACTCGGCGACGGTGGCTTCGCTGGCGGAGGCGCGGGCGTTGCGCGAGCGGATGGGGCTGCCGTTGGTGGTGCGGCCGGCGTTCACGCTTGGAGGAACTGGTGGCGGTCTCTGCGAGACCGAGGAGCGCTATGCGGAGACGGTGCTCACGGGGCTCGCGGCATCGCCGATCAGCCAGGTGCTGGTGGAACGCTCGGTCGCAGGGTGGCGAGAGATCGAGTACGAGGTGATCCGCGATGCGGCGGGAACGTGCATCACGGTCTGCAACATGGAGAACCTCGATCCGATGGGCGTGCATACGGGCGACTCGATGGTCGTCGCGCCTGCGCAGACGCTCACGGATCGCGAGCACCAGCAACTGCGAAGCGCAGCCCTGCGCATCATCAACGCGCTCGACATTCGTGGTGGCTGCAACGTCCAGTTCGCACTCGCGCCGGGCTCACACGAGTACTACGTCATTGAGGTGAATCCGCGGGTGTCGCGCTCGTCGGCGCTCGCTTCCAAGGCGACCGGCTATCCGATCGCGCGCGTTGCGGCAAAGATCGCCGCCGGGCGTCGGCTCGACGAGATTCCCAATGCCGTGACGGGCAAGACGTGCGCCGCGTTCGAGCCGGCGCTCGACTACTGCGTGGTGAAGATTCCGCGCTGGCCGTTCGACAAGTTTCCCGAGGCCGACAGACGGCTCGGGACGCAGATGAAGTCCACCGGTGAGGTGATGGCGATCGAGCGCTCCTTCGAGGCGGCGTTCAGCAAGGCACTGCGATCGCTGGAGCAACCGCAACCGGATCCTGCGGCGCTGCATGAGCCGGTGCTCATCGATGTCGCCAATGATCGGCGCGCGGCTGCGTTGCTGGAGGCGCTGCGCGGCGGCGCGACGCCCGAGGAGTTGACGCGACGCAGCGGTATCGCCGCATGGTTCATGCGGCGCCTCGGCACTATCGTTGCGTGCGAGGAGCGCCTGCGCTGGAACGGACTCGATGACGACTCGCTCCGCGCCGCGAAACGGGCCGGTTTGACCGACGCACGCATCGCTGCGCTCACTGGCATAGCCCCCGAGGTCATCCACGAACGCAGGGGTGACGCCGGGCTGCATCCCGTTTTCAAGTGCGTCGACACGTGCGCCGCGGAGTTCGAGGCCGCGACCCCCTATTACTACTCGACATACGAGACCGAGGACGAGGGACCGGCCGCATCGGTTCCTGCGCCGAACACGGTGGTCGTGCTCGGGAGCGGCCCGATTCGGATCGGCCAGGGCATCGAGTTCGACTACTGCAGCGTTCATGCGGCCATGGCGCTTCGCGCGCAGGGCGTTGACGCGGTGATGGTCAACAGCAACCCGGAGACCGTGAGCACGGACTTCGACTGCAGCACGCGCCTGTACTTCGAGCCGCTCGACGAGGAGGCGGTGACGGCGATCATCCACGAGGAGCAGGCGTCCGGGGTCGTCGTGCAGTTCGGTGGTCAGACCGCGATCAATCTCGCCGAGCCGCTGGATCGCGCCGGAGTGACGATCCTCGGGAGCAGCATCGCGAGCATCGATCTTGCGGAAGACCGCCGCGCGTTCGAGGGTTTGATGCGCTCACTCTCCATCGCGCAGCCGCAGGGCGCTGCCACGACGGACCTCGATGAGGCGCTCAAGATCGCCGATGACATCGGCTTTCCAGTGCTGGTACGACCGTCGTACGTGCTGGGCGGGCGGGCGATGGAGATCGTCCACAGCCGCAGTCAGCTGCAGCGATATCTCGAGGCCGCGATGGCGGCACTACCCGCGGAAGGTGGACGCCGGCGCGGCGCTGTGCTCATCGATCGGTACCTCTTCGGCACCGAGGTGGATGTCGACGCCATCAGTGATGGTGAGACGGTCGTCATCCCCGGTCTCATGGAGCACGTCGAGCGCGCCGGTGTCCACAGCGGTGACTCGATGGCCGCGTACCCGGCGCGGTTTCTCGGCGATGACGTTCGCGGGCTCATCGTCGACGCCACGATCCGCATCACGCGCGCCCTCGACGTTCGCGGTCTCTGCAACATCCAGTTCGCGGTGCACCGCGGCATACCTCATGTCCTCGAGGTCAATCCGCGCGCGTCGCGCACGGTTCCCTTCTTGAGCAAGGTGACCGGTGTTCCGATGGTCGAGCTTGCCACGCGCGTGATGCGTGGCGCCACGCTGGCAGAGCTCGGATGGACGACTGGCCTGGTGGCGCCGCGACCGCTGGTCGCCGTCAAGGCCCCTGTGTTCTCGACAGTCAAGTTGATCGATGTTGACACTGCGCTCGGCCCGGAGATGAAGTCGACCGGTGAGGTCATGGGGATCGACACCGACCTCGGTGCGGCGCTCGAGAAGGCATTCGTCGCCGCGCTGGGAGAGATGCCGACCACCGGCGGAGCGTTGTGCAGCGTGGCTGACGTCGACAAGGCCGAGGCGCTGCCGATCATCGCCCAGCTCAGCTCGCTCGGCTTCACGATCTACGCCACCGGAGGCACCGCCACAGCGCTTGCCAGTGCGGGGATTTCGGCGGTTTCGGTCGGCAAGATCGGTCACGGCCGGCCCAACGTCATCGACGTGATCGAGGAAGGAAGGGTCTCGATCGTGATCAACACGGTCTCGAACTTCGGGACGGACGAGCTCGACTTTCGCGCGGACGGCGGCGCAGCCGCGGCCGTCGGGCGCACCGTCAAAGACGGGTATCGCATCCGGCTCGCCGCCGAGCAGCGTCGCGTTCCGTGCTGCACCTCGCTCGACACCGCGGCCGCGCTGGTGGACGCGATCGGCCGGCACGCGTCGGGAAAGAGCGTTCGGGTCGCGACCGTCCGGGAATATCGCGAAGGCGTGGTTCAGGCGGTGTCGTGACTGCGGATCTGAGCAGGGCGGCGCTCGAGACCGGTGAGGTGCTCGTCGTGGAACGGCTCGGAGGCGGACTCCTGGAGCTGGTCGTGCGGCTGCCGCATCTTGCCGAAACGGCGATGCCGGGGACGTTTGCGCAGCTGCGTTGCAGTGAGGGCACGACACCGCTGCTCCGCCGTCCTTTCAGCGTCGCGTGGATCCAGGACGACACCTGCGGGTTCATCTTCGAGGCAGTCGGCGCCGGGACGCGGCTGCTCTCTGAGTTGCAGCCCGGCGATCAGCTCGACACGCTCGGCCCGCTGGGACACGGCTTCAGTGTCGTTGACGGAGGATCGGTCGTCTGCGTCTCCGGCGGTCTTGGGTGCGCGCCGTTTCCGCTCCTCATCAACGAGCTCCGCCGCCGTGGTGTTGAAGACATCCTTGTCTTGAACGGAGCGCGCACCGCAACGCGACTCTACCCGGCCGAGCGGTTCGCCCGTCCCGCGGTGCCGGTCGTCGCAGAGGCGACCGACGACGGTACCCGGGGGCACCATGGCCCTGTTACCGAGCTGCTCGTCCGGGCGCTGAGCACCAACCCTTCGGCCATCTACGCGTGCGGCCCGAACCCCATGCTCGCTGCGGTGATGCGGACCCTGCTCGAATCCGGAGCACAGCTGCCGCCGACCCTCGAGGCGTCGCTCGAGGCCCCGATGGGCTGCGGCTTCGGGACCTGTCTTGGGTGCGCGTTGCCGGGACTTGACGAGGACCGATCCTCGGTCTGGCGGCTCTGTTGCACCGACGGTCCCGTGATGCCGATGCGCGACGTCGACTGGGAGGCCGTGCTCGCACTTCCGGGCGCCGACGTCGCATGAGCGATATCGCACACGACAGCGTTGACCTTGGACGCGGGCTCACACTGCCGAATCGAGTCGGTCTGGCGAGTGGGACGGCGGGGTACGGGTTCGAGCTCGAGCAGTTGATCGACATCAACCGTCTCGGCGCGCTGTACACGAAGGGCACGACAGTGCAGGCGCGTGAGGGCAATCCGCCGCCTCGTGTCGCCGAGACGGGTGGCGGCATGCTCAACAGCATCGGCTTGCAGAACCCGGGTATCGATGCTGTCGCGGCTGACTACGGCCCGCGCTGGATCGGCTGGGCGATTCCAGTCATCGTCAATGTCGCGGGTGGATCGGTCGAGGATTACGTGCACTGCGTCACGGTGCTTGAACCTGTCGCCGAGGTGGCCGGCATCGAGCTCAACATCTCCTGCCCGAACATCGCGCAGGGGCTGGAC
This sequence comes from Candidatus Dormiibacterota bacterium, assembly GCA_963791435.1. Classification (GTDB taxonomy): domain Bacteria; phylum Chloroflexota; class Dormibacteria; order Aeolococcales; family Aeolococcaceae; genus Palsa-851. The sequence continues at coordinate 792,030 of CAWBSL010000001.1, read as the reverse complement.
TTCGGCCGCGACGCCGATGCAGCGGCTCGCCTCGTCACTGCGGTGCGTGCGGTCACCGAGCGCTGCCTGATCGTGAAGCTCAGTCCCAATGTCACCGACATCGCCGCTGTCGCGCGCGCCGTGGAGGATGCCGGGGCAGACGCAGTGTCGGCCGTGAACACCTACATCGGCAGGAAGATCCACCGCGCGAGCGGCCGGTCGGTCCTGCCACTCGGCACCGGCGGGCTCAGCGGTCCTGCCATACAGCCGCTCGCACTCGCCGCTGTTGCCGCGGTCTGCGACGCCGTCCACATCCCGGTCATCGGTGTGGGCGGCATCGTGGACGCGGCGTCCGCACGCGACTTTCTGATCGTCGGCGCCGTCGCAGTCCAGGTGGGTACTGCGACGTTCGTCAACCCGGAGACCGCCCTGCAGGTGCTTGACGGTCTCCGGGACTGACTACTGCTGACTGACGGCGGGCCTCAGACCGGCGCGCCGGACTCCACCGGCGTCGGACTCAGGTGGCCGTTGAGCGACAGGACCGGTTCCGGTGGGTCCATGTCGATCGCCACCTCACCGTGGAGCAGCAGATCCCCCACCTCGAGCTCCCGGTCGGTCATGCGCAGCGGAACGATGAGGCCGACCAGCTTGATCACGATGAAGGTGGCCACCGCGTCGTACACGACGATGAATCCGAGCGCGAGCGCCTGCAGCGCCAGTTGCTTGGCGTTGCCGTACACGAGCCCGGTCACCGCGACGGACGCGGTGCCCGCGGTGCCAACGTAGACGATCATGTTCGGTGACGCGAACACGCCGGTCATGAGACCACCGAATGCTCCGGCGACCCCGTGCGTGTGGAACACACCGAGCGTGTCGTCCACTCGCCCGGTGAACATCTTGGTCTTGCCGAGCACGTTCATCGAGAGCCAGGGCAGGATGCCCGCGCCGATACCGATGCCGAATGCCGCGTAGGCGTTGATGTAACCGGCTCCGGGAGTGATGGCGACGAGGCCCGCGATCATGCCACTGATCATCCCGATGATCGTCGGCTTCTTCAGGAAGAAGATGTCCATGATCATCCACGTCAACAGTGCCGTCGCCGTGCACAGATGGGTGTTGAGCACCGCTGCGGACGCGTCGGCGTTCGCGAAGTACGGATCACCGCCGTTGAAACCGCTCCAGCCCAGCCAGAGGAGTCCGCCGCCGGCGACCGCCATCATGATGTTGCTCGGCGTGTTGTTCAACCGGTCCTTCATCACGCGCGGACCGATTACCGCTGCTGCGACGAACGCTGACACGGCTGCGGCCACGTGGATGACGTATCCACCGCTGTAGTCGACGGCGCCGAGCGAGCCGAGCCATCCACCGCCCCAGAGGCTGAACGCTCCAACCGAGTACACGAGCGTGATCCACAGCGGGACGAAAAGCGCCCACGCCTTGAAGCTGATGCGCCCGAGCAGGGCACCGCCCAGGATGATCACCGTGATCGTCGCGAAGACGAACTGGAAATAGACCAGCGATGACATCGGGAAGCGCAGCGCCGGGATCAGCCCCGTGAGCAGCGGAATGCTTGCCTGCTGCTCGAGGTCATTCGCTCCGCCGACAGGATGCGGTATGCCGACGAACGTGGTCGCCGCACCGCCGATGTGCAGGGGGGTCCCGAAGCTCATGTCGTACGCGAAGAACATCCAGATGACGAGTGTCATCGCGAACGCGTAGATCACCATGAGTGCGGAGTTGACGGCGAACTTGCGCTTCATCAACCCTGCGTAGAGGATCGCCAGGCCGGGGATGCTCATGATCCCGACCAGCGTCGCCGACGTGAGTTGCCACGCGGTGTCGCCGGAGTTCAGCCAGCTTGGATCCGGGTTCAGGGTCGACAACATTGCGATACCTCACCTCATGACTCTGTTGGTGCGCATGTGCATGGCGTGCGCCTTGCACGGAACTCTGTCAGAGCCGGGCGCGCCGTTCTTCGGCCGCGACGCACAGATCCAGGGCCTGCCGTCTGTACGCCGCGCACGAGTCACAGTGGTCGTGCTGCACAGGAGGGCGCCGCATATGGCGGCCCGGCGTCAGACGGCGGTTCGGAGGTAGTTCGGGAAGGGTGCCGAGGGGTCTGCTGCCGCAACGCCGAGCGTGGGGACTGTCGCCGCAACCTCGAAGTCCGGCGCCGGGACCGGTCTGCCGGTGAAATACCCCTGTGCGCGGTCGCAGCCGAGCAGCGCCAGCAATTCCAGCGTCGCCAGCGTCTCGATGCCCTCGGCGACCACCACGAGGCCGAGCGCGTGACCGAGCTCGATCGTCGCACGGACCAGTTTGAGGTCCTGCTCGCGTCCGGTCGCGCTCAGCCCACCGATGAAGGTCCTGTCGAGCTTCAGCTCGGTGATCGGCAGGCTGCCGAGATATGCGAGCGACGTGAATCCTGAGCCGAAGTCGTCGATCGACACGCCCATGCCGAGGCTGCGGAGCTCTTCGATGACGCTCTGACACGCCGCGAAATCGCGAATGATCGTCGTCTCCGTCATCTCGAGGATCAGCGCGGATGCCGGCACGCGATGACGGCGGAGCGTCGCCTTGACCACATCGATAAACCCCGGATCAAGAAGATTCGATGAGGACACGTTCACCGACATCGCGACGCGGCTCCCGGCTGCACGCCAGACGGCGCATTGCGCGAGCGCCTGGTCCAGGACCAGGCGGGTGAGCGGACCCATCAGCCCGGCTTCTTCAGCAAGCGGCAGGAATTCCAGCGGCGGGATGAGACCGAGCCGCGGGTGCGGCCATCGCACCAGGGCCTCCGCGGCGACGACCTCTCCATTGCGGAGATCCACCTGCGGCTGATAGTGCAGGACGAGCCGTTCGCTCTCCACAGCCGTACGAAGCTCCTCGACCAGGACGAGGCGGTTCCCGCCGTCATCGATCGAAGCGGTGTACACCTCGAATGGCTGATGTGTCAGCTTCGCTCGATACATCGCGACGTCGGCGCAGCGCATCAGCCCGACGCTGTCGGACGCATCCGCCGGGGCCGAAGCGATCCCGATGCTCGCGCTGATCCGGACGCTGACACCATTGAGGATGAATGGCTGCTCGAGGAGTCCGGTGACGCGCCGGGCGAGGCCCGCGGCGTATGACGGATCGCTGTCGAGGAGCACCGCGCCGAGCTCGTCGCCACCGATCCGGACCAGCATGTCGCTCTGGCGTAGCGAGCTGGTGAGCCGTGGCCCGAGCTGTCGCAGCAACTCGTCCCCGGCAGAGTGGCCGAAGGAGTCGTTGATCTCCTTGAAATGATCGAGGTCGACGAAGAGAAATGCCAGCGAGCGGGGCGGGGTGGCCGAGTCCGCAAGGTCCTCGAAGTACGCGTCGAGCATCGTGGTGAGCTGGCGCCGGTTGCCGAGCCCGGTGAGCTCGTCGGTGACCGCCTGACGATGGCGCTCCTCGGTGAGCGAGCGCAGTCCACGCACTGACAGCGCCAAGCGAAGTCCAACCACGACCAGGGTGGCTGCGGCGAGCCCGATCGCGAACTGGCCCACATCGTGCTGGAGCGCACCGACGAGCAGGATGACGAGACCCGCGATGGCGCCGGCGCCGGGAAGCACGAAGCCAGGGAGCTTGCCGGCGTTCAACAACTCGCGACGCCCCGGCGGCACCCAGACCGAGATCGAGATCAGCGTGATCGCGATCGGCCACGCGACGCCGTTGAGGATGGTCCCGACATGCGAGTCCGAGCCGAGCAGGTTGAAGGTGTCGCCGATTGTGTTGATCGCACACGCCGCAGCGAACAGCAGCCAGGGCAGGCGCCGCCCAGGGAGCACGGCTGTGCCGCCGACCACGAGGGCGAGCAGGACCGCGTCACCAATCGGGTAGACGAGGAGAACGGCGATCCCGGGTGCACTGAGGCCGGGCCCGCCGGGCCCGGAGAGGGAGTTCACGACCGCCTGGAATGCGAACGCTCCGCACACTGCCGCCGCGCCCAGGCCGGCGATGGCGCCGTCGAGCCAGGTTGCGGGGAGGAGTCGCTTCACTTCCTTGCGAAGCATCAGCACGATCGCCGTATATGCGAGGGGGTAGAAGGCGATGTAGCCGGCGTCCGCGATCGATGGAACCGGGGCCGGATTCGGGCTGCCCCAGGTTTCCCAGGTGAGAAGGAAGTCGCCGAGCGCCCAGGCGAGGATGGCGCCGCCAAGAACGAGTGGCACCGTCCGGCCGGGACGCCCGCTGAAGGCGCGGGAGAAGAGCATGCCGACCAGGATCAGTTCGTAGAGGCACACGCCCCAGCCGTCCACCCACGGCCATGTATCGCTGGGGGAGCGGATGACCAGCGACGCGATGTACGCGACCAGGAGCGTGCCCATGGCGGCGTATCCCACCCAGAGCGCTCTCGGAGCCGACCCGGGGGAATGGGGGAGAGTCGGGAGTGCCCGCCTTCTCGGAGGCGCCACGGAACTCACCTGAGCAGCTTTGCCGATCTCCTGTTGAATTCCGGTTGCGTCTTTGGAACGACAATGAGTTCTGGCGGCAAAAGACGGGCACGGCGGCGCCCTATCGAAGCCTCCGAAGGAGGCCAGGCTTGGAGGTCCGGAATGACGCGAGTCGGTCGGGTCGAGGTCGGTATCGTCGACGGCGAGGCGGGGCTGCTACGGCTGCTCCCACTCATGCGGGCGTATTGCGACTTCTACAGCGTCCAGCCGTCGGATGCGGCGCTGATCGCCATGTCCCGCGCCCTCATCTCAGACCCGGTCCACGAGGGAGTGCAGTTGCTCGCGACTGCCGATGGCGAGGATGCCGGCTTTGCCACGATCTACTGGAGCTGGGAGACGACCACCTCGGGCCGGATCGGCATCATGAACGACCTCTTCGTCAGCCCGGCGTCCCGTGGCCGAGGCGTCAGCTCGGTGCTCATTCGCGCCTGCCTCGAACAGTGCCGCGATCATGGGGCGGCCCGGATGGTGTGGCAGACGGCCGTCGACAACCTCGCGGCACAGGCGGTCTACGACCATGTCGGCGCGACCCGGGAACGCTGGGTGGACTACTGGCTGGACACCGGCCTCGCTGCCACGCCGGACCGAACGTAGGCGCGACGCCCTACTTCTTCGCCGCCTGGTAGTACGGGTTCGCACCCTGGGCGTGGTCGGTCGTGTCGCGAACCTCGGTGATCTGCGGGAAGCGCTCGAGGATCGCGACCCGGACGCCCTGTCCGAGCGTGACCTCGGCCATGCCGCAGCCCTGGCATCCGCCGCCCATGTGGATGAAGGCAACCCCGTCGCTGACGTCGAGCAGGTCGATGTACCCGCCGTGGGTGGCGACGGAAGGGTTGATCTCATCGTCGAGAAGCTGCTGCACGTTCCGCGCCAGGTCGTCGAACCAGAGCGGATTCGGGTTGTCGACGGTCAGCGCGCCGCGCACGCGGTCGGCGTCGATCGTGATGCCGTCGAGATAGGGGGCGGATTCGAGTGGCATCGTGAAGCGCACTCCGGAGGTCCCGAGGACCACGAGATCACCATCCCGCTCATCGCCGGCGTTCACCAGCGAGAGGTCGTAACTGAAGGCGCCGTCGTGCCTGCCGGTGATGGCGATGCGGACGCCGGCGTCGGGCTGCCGGCGATTGGCCCGCACCTGTTCGATGCGCGTCAACGCAAAGTCGGTGAGTGCGATTCTTGGTTCCTTCACGGCCTCGCGGTCATGGTACGTCGGTGTGAATCGGCGGCGTAGGCTGACGAAATGCCGCGGGTGATGCTCATCCTTCCGACCGAGACGTATCGGGCAACCGCATTTCTCCAGGCGGCGCAGGAACTCCGCCTTGACGTCGTCGTCGCGTCGAACGAGGCTCCAACGCTTGCCACGCTGATGGAAGGGCATGTCCTGACATTGGATTTACGTCAGCCCGACGAATCTGCGGAGCGGGCCGCAGCGTTTGCTTCCAGGTGGCCGGTCGACGCCGTTCTCGGCGTTGACGAAGGGTCCGTGGTGACTGCGGCAACAGTTGCCGAACGCCTGCTGACACCACGGCGAAATCCCGTTTCGGCGGTGCAGGCAACGCGCGACAAACGGTTGCTGCGCAAGGTGCTGACCGATGCCGCTCTGGCGCAGCCGCGATACGTGGAGATCGATGCTGACGCAGACGTCGCCGCGATCGACGCCGCGATGGCGGTGACCGGACTCCCGTGCGTCATCAAGCCGGTTGACCTCGCGGCAAGTCGAGGTGTGATTCGTGCTGACGACCGCGCTGAGGTACACGCTGCCGTGCGACGCACCGGTGCATTGATGCGCGAGATCTGTGCCGGCGCAGCGCCGCCTCCGCTGCTCGTCGAGAGCTACGTCGATGGAGTCGAGGTTGCGCTGGAAGGCCTTGTGCGAGAAGGGTTTCTCGAGGTCATCGCCATCTTCGACAAGCCCGACCCGCTGACTGGACCCTTCTTCGAGGAAACCATCTACGTCACACCGTCACGCCTCGACACAGCAAGCCAGGAGTCGGTGATCAAAGCGGTCCGCACGGCTGTCTCGGCGCTCGGACTGCAGCACGGGCCGATCCACGCGGAGGTCCGGTTGGCCGCGGACTCTGCGGTGGTGATCGAAGTTGCCGCGCGATCCATCGGCGGACTCTGTTCGCGTGCGATTCGCGTTGCATGTGACGACGCTCCGGATGAGATGCGTTCACTCGAGAACGTGATCCTTCGCAACGTGTGCGGACTGCCGCTGGGCACGATGCACACGGTGGACAGCGCGTCCGGTGTGTTCATGTTGCCCATACCGCGCGCTGGAATCCTGAATGCTGTGCGTGGAGTCAATGACGCCGAACACGTCGCAGGCATCACCGGCGTGGCGATATCGATTCCCGCAGGTCAGGAGGTGCGCCCGCTCCCTGAAGGTGACCGCTACCTGGGGTTCGTCTTTGCTCGCGGGGAGACACCTGCCGCCGTCGAGGAGTCGTTGCGAGCGGCAGCGAGGCTCATCGACGCTGATACCGCCGCCCCTGACCCGGTGGCCGGGACCATGTCCGCCCCCAGCCCTGGTCGTCTGAGCCGCTGAGGCGAGCCGTGCCCCCTGGAGGAATCGAACCTCCCTCAACCGGTTAAAAGCCGGCTGCTCTACCGATGAGCTAAGGGGGCGGGAGCCAGGATTGTATTGCCGCCCGTGCGGGACGCCCTACCATCGGATCTCGTGACCGAAGATATTCGCGGGTTTCCCGAGCGGTTCCCTGTACGCGACGACGGTGTCAGAAGCTGGCGATACCGTGCTGTCTCGCTCATCTGCCGGACGTCGCTTCGCGGGTTCTTCGGTCGCGGACTCGAGCTCGATCCCATGTCGTCATTTCCACCCGAGGGGCCGTTGCTGGTCGTGTCCAACCATCTCAGCAACATCGATCCGTGGATCTTCGGCGGATTCGGCCCGGGCGTCCTCTACTGCATGTCGAAGCGCGAGCTCTTCAACAACCCGATCGTGGCCTGGATTCTCGCGGGCTGCAATTGCTTTCCGATCGACAGAGGGACCGCCGATCGCCGTGCGCTGCGCATCGCGCTCGACGTGCTGTCCCGCCGCGGCAGGCTGCTGATCTTCCTGGAAGGGACCCGCTCGTCGACCCCCGGGATGCGACGGGCAGAGGCTGGGGTCGGTTTTCTCGCGCGCCGCTCGGGTGCTTCAATCCTGCCCATCGGCATCTGGGGGACGGAGGCGGCGCTTCCCCGAGGTCGCAAATTCCCAAAACGTGTCCCCATCCGCCTGAAGATCGGCCCGGTGTTCCAGCTCCCCGAGCGAGAGCACGGCGAGCGCCGTGACGACCAGGCCGTCGCCGATCTCATCGGCTCGCGAATCGCCGAGCTGCTGCCACCCACGTACCGCGGGGTCTACGCCTCGGTGGGGGAACCCGAAGCCGCACCGCGCGTCGGCTAAGGGTCCGGACGGCCGTACGGCCACCTCCGGTCCGACGTGGCACGATCATGCAGATGACAACCACAGCGGCGGAGGCGCAGCACCTCCGCGACCTCGCGCGGTTGCGGCGCGTCCGTGACCGGGTGGACCGTGAGTACGCAAAACCTCTGGACGTTGAGGCGCTCGCTCGAGGCGCGAACATGTCGGCAGGGCACTTCAGTCGCGAGTTCCGGCTCGCCTACGGTGAGTCGCCGTACGGCTATCTCATGACCCGCCGGATCGAGCGCGCGATGGCGCTGCTCCGTCGCGGCGACCTCAGCGTCACCGACGTCTGTTTCGAGGTCGGTTGCTCATCGCTCGGCACCTTCAGCACGCGCTTCACCGAACTCGTCGGGATGCCGCCCAGCACGTACCGATTGCACGCCGCGCGTGCCACCGCGGGGATGCCTTCCTGCGTGGTCAAACAGGTGACCAGACCGGTCAGGAATCGAGAAGCGACGGTCCGGGAACCGCAACTAGCATGACGGTCATGGACCCACTGTTCACGTTCAGGAGTTGACCATGACCACCTCGACAACCCAGGGAATCAAGACCGTCCTGCATCCCATCTCCGACCTGGAGAAGGCCAAGCCGGTCTACACGGCGCTACTCGGCGTCGAGCCGATGGCGGACGCGCCTTTTTACGTCGGCTACGAGGCCGAGGGCCAGCAGATCGGCCTGGTGCCGAACAGCGACATGACCTCGCCGGTTGCCTACTGGCATGTCGCGGACATCGAGGCGAAGCTGGCCGAGGTGACTGCTGCGGGTGGCACGTTGAAAGACGCCCCGCGCGACGTCGGTGGCGGCCGTCTTGTGGCCAGCTTCACCGACCCCGACGGGAACGTGCTCGGGCTCGTCCAGGATCGCTGAACCGGCACCGATCACAATGGCCACGAGCAAGGTTGTGCGGTCGCCTGCCCGGCAGGCGGCCGCCGGCCATGAGGTCATCCGCGTGCACGGCGCGCGCGAGAACAACCTCAAGGACATCAGCGTCCAAATTCCGAAGCGCCGGCTGACCGTGTTCACCGGCGTCTCGGGATCCGGCAAGACCTCGCTGGTGTTCGACACGATCGCCGCTGAGTCGCAGCGGCTGATCAACGAGACGTACAGCGCCTTCGTGCAGGGATTCATGCCGACGCTGGCGCGGCCCGATGTCGACGTCCTCGAAGGGCTGACCACCGCGATCATCGTCGACCAGCAGCGCATGGGTTCCGACCCTCGCTCAACGGTCGGCACCGCCACTGATGCCAACGCGATGTTGCGCATCCTCTTCAGCCGTATTGGGAAACCGCACGTCGGATCGCCCAACGCGTTCTCCTTCAACACCCCGTCGGTCCGCGGTACGGGTGTGATCACCGTCGAACGCGGTGCACGCAAGACCGAGCAACAAACCTTCACCCGGATCGGAGGCATGTGCCCGCGCTGCGAGGGGCGCGGGTCGGTGACGGACTTCGACCTCACGCAGCTGTACGACGACAGCAAGTCGCTCAAGGAGGGTGCACTCACGATTCCCGGTTACAGCGTCGACGGCTGGTACGGCCGCATCTTCGGCGGCTCCGGATTCCTTGACCCGGCCAAGCCGATCCGCAAGTACACGAAGAAGGAGCTCGACGACCTGCTCTACAAGGAGCCCACCCGGATCAAGGTCGACGGCATCAACCTGACCTATGAGGGACTGATCCCGAGGATCCAGAAGTCGATGCTCTCCAAGGACATTGACTCGCTGCAACCGCACGTCCGCGCGTTCGTGGAGCGTGCGGTGACGTTCAGCGTCTGCCCGGAGTGCGCAGGAACGCGCCTCAGCGAAGTCCGCGCGATCGTCAAAGGTCAAGGGCATCAACATCGCCGACGCGTGCGCGATGCAGATCAGCGACCTCGCCGATTGGGTCGGTGGCATCAATGAACCCTCGGTGGGACCGCTGTTGCAATCACTGGGCGAGACGCTCGACTCGTTCGTGGAGATCGGCCTGGGCTACCTGTCACTCGAACGCCCGTCGGGCACCCTCTCTGGCGGTGAGGCGCAGCGTGTGAAGATGGTCCGCCATCTCGGGTCCTCGCTCACAGACGTCACGTATGTGTTCGATGAGCCGACTGCAGGCCTCCACCCACACGACATCGAGCGCATGAACAGCCTGCTGCTGCGGCTGCGGGACAAGGGCAACACGGTGCTCGTCGTGGAGCACAAGCCACAGACGATCGCCATTGCTGACCACGTCGTCGACCTCGGTCCCGGCGCGGGTGCGGCAGGTGGCGCCGTGTGTTTCGAGGGCACCGTCGATGGGCTGCGCGCGAGCGACACCGTCACCGGCTGGCATCTCGACGACCGTGCCACGCTGAAGAAGTCGTTGCGGAAACAGAACGGCGCGCTGAAGATACGCGGCGCGACGACGAACAACCTGCGCAAGGTCAATGTCGACATCCCGCTCGGCGTGCTGGTCGTCATCACCGGTGTTGCGGGGTCCGGCAAGAGCTCGCTCGTGCACGGATCGATCCCGGCAGGCGAGGGCGTGGTGTCGGTCGACCAGACCGCGATTCGCGGCTCGCGAAGGAGCAATCCAGCCACCTACACGGGGCTCCTCGACCCGATCCGCAACGCGTTCGCAAAGGCCAATGGAGTGAAGCCGGCGCTCTTCAGCGCCAACTCCGAAGGCGCCTGCCCCGTGTGCAACGGCGCCGGGGTTATCTACTCCGACCTCGCGATGATGGCCGGCGTCGCAACCACCTGTGAGGAGTGTGAGGGGAAGCGTTTCCAGGCGTCGGTGCTGGAGTATCGCCTCGGCGACCGCGACATCAGCGAGGTGCTTGCAATGTCGGTGACCGAGGCCGAGGAATTCTTCGCCACCGGCGACGCGAGGACGCCGGCCGCGCACGAGATCCTGGGTCGGCTCGCCGATGTCGGGCTCGGCTACCTCATCCTCGGCCAGCCGCTGACGACGCTGTCCGGCGGGGAGCGTCAGCGACTCAAGCTGGCCACGCACATCGGCGAGAAGGGCAGCATCTTCGTGCTTGACGAGGCGACCACCGGCCTCCACCTCGCCGACGTCGAGCAGCTGCTCGCACTCATCGACCGGCTTGTCGACTCAGGCAAGTCGGTCATCGTGATCGAGCACCACCAGACGGTCATGGCACACGCGGACTGGATCATCGACCTCGGGCCTGGCGCGGGTCATGACGGCGGCCGCATCGTCTTCGAGGGCACACCCGCCGACCTCGTCGCCGCCCGATCCACGCTTACCGGCGAACATCTCGCAGCCTACGTCGTGGCCTGATCGGGGAGAGCCCCGCGCACTGCGTCGAGACCGGTCAGGAATCGAGAAGCGCCGGCCAGGGAGCCACGGCTAGCATCACCGCCATGGACATCACCATCAACGCGACCTTCCTTCCTCATACCGACCCCGACGTCTCCCTCGCCTTCTATCGGGATGTGCTCGGTTTCGAGGTCCGCAACGACGTCGGATACGGGGGCCTTCGCTGGATCACCGTCGGCCCCGCCGACCAGCCCGGCATGTCCATCGTTCTTCACCCTCCGGCAGTCGACCCGGGGATCACCGAGGACGAGCGCCGGACAATCGTCGAGATGATGGCGAAGGGCAGCTACGCAACCATCATCCTGGCCACGTCAGACCTCGACGGCGCCTTCGCGAAGGTGGAAGCGGGCGGCGCCGAGATCGTTCAGGAGCCCACCGTTCAGCCGTACGGAATCCGCGACTGTGCCCTGCGGGATCCTGCGGGCAACTTGATCCGCATCAGCGAAGTGCCCTGACCCTTCCATGGTCATAGGCGGGAGCTAAGCCCCGCTCAGCAGGCGAGCAGGCCGGTCAGCGTCCGCGCCGAGCCGCGGCGGACTTGGCAGGAGCCGGCCGAGCGGGCGCGGATCGACCCGGCGTCTTCTTGGGTGTCGAGGCTGCTGCTTTCGCAGGGCTCTTGGCAGAGCTTTTCGCAGGAACTCTTCGCAGGAACTCTCGCAGGAGCTCTTCGCAGGAACTCTCGCAGGAACTCTCGCAGGACTCTTGGCGGCAGGCTTGGCCGGACTCTTCGCCGGGCTCTTGGCCGCAGTCTTGGCGGGGCTCTTTGCGGCTGCCTTTGCCGTGCTCTTAGCGGCGGCCTTTGCCGGGCTCTTGGCGACTACCTTTGCCGGAGCCTTTGCCGGAGCTTTCGCTGGACTTTTGGCCGGGCTCTTGGCGACCGGTTTCGCGGTGGGTTTGGCGGGAGAGGTCCGCGCGGCGGACTTGGACGTTGCGGGGCTCTTGGCGGCGGCCGCGGGCTTGATGGCGCCCGGAGGCTTCACCTTGGCGTCGGGCTTGGCGGTGGCCGCGGGCTTGGTCTTGGCTGCGGGCTTCGGCTTCGCCGCCGGAGCCTTGGCGGTGGCAAGAACCGTCGAAGCCGGTGGTGTCTTGGCGGCGGGCTGGGATTTGGTCGGGGCTGCGGCAACCGGCTTGGCGGTCGAGGGAGCACCGGCGGTGGGCTTGCTTGCGGCGGGACGCTGCGAGGGCGGAGCTGAAGCCGCCGTGCGCGGCTCGGGCCGCTTGGCGGGCGCAGGCGCGGCTGCCTTGGGCGCCGGGGGCGCCACCGCGGCCGGCTCTGGCTCGGGCACCACTGTGGGCGGCGCAGCGGCGCCGTTCACCGCCGGGCGCGGACCGCGGTCGCCGACGCGAACGGGCTCGACCATCAGCAGCGTGAGCTCCGCGTGGCGTTCCGGGGTCTCGGCGGTCTCGAGGCACGTGAACGCCACGACTTCCTTGGTCTCCGTGTGCCGGTCGAACCGCACGATCGCCGTCTGGCTCAGGACCGTCTCGACGATACCGGTCGAGCCGACCGGGTAGTCGCCGATCGAGGTCCCCGTGCGCGGCCGGGTGTTCGAGGTGAGGATGACGTGCTCGCCGACACCGAATGGAGGCGGCGGCTCCTCGCGCGCCCCGGGCGGCCGGCCAGGCGTCGGAGAGGGTCGTGGCGCAGGCGCGACCACCACCGGGGCGGCAACGGCGACGACCTCCTCTTCCTCGTCGTCATCGTCGTCATCGTCGTCGACTTCGACAACGACGCCGATCTCGATCTCGATCTCGTCGGTGTCGTCCAGTTCGACCGCGTCACCCTCGAGCACCTCGGCGGCGGGGGTCTCCGGCTCTTCCTGGTCGGCGTCGACGGGGGGGTCGCTTGGTTTTTGGGGCATTCAGGCTCGTATGTGGCGGATCGGTAGACTGGGGTGCAGATGATCGCGCGATCCAGGGCGATCCCGCTGTCGCAACATACCCAACAGCGGCTCCTCGAAATCCTCCCGGGCGCACTCACGTGGTTTGCACTGCTCGTCCCGGTGGTTGCCGCGTTCGCGATCAGGCTCAATGACCCTGGGATGCTCTGGATCCTCGGCGTCGGAGCGGTGCTCCTCGATGCCTACTGGCTGGTCCGGACCACGGTCACGGTTCGGGGCGTCCGCAGGACGCTCAAAGGCCTCCAGGCGACCGAGGTCGTCGACTGGTGGGCGCGCTGCGTGGCGTTCGAGGCAGCGCTGCCGCCTGGCGCACCGGCGCCGTCGGACGTGGTCCAGTGCGCGCTCATTCCGACCTACACCGAGTCGTATGACGTGCTGCGCGCAACCGTCGCGGCGCTCGCTGCGACGATCTACCCGGAGCACCTCCGCGTCTGCGCGATCATCACCCGCGAGACCGACCTTGGCGGCATCGAGAACGTCACGCGGTTGCGCGAGGAGTTCGCCTCGTCGTTTCGCTTGTTCCTGCACATCAAGGACCCGCTGCTTCCAGGGATCGTGGTCGGCAAGTCGGCAGCGATGGCGTACGGCGGCCCGGTGCTCAAAGCCGCGTGCGACGAGCTGGGGCTCGATCCGTCGCGGACGATGGTCACCGACCTCGACTTCAGACTTCCGTGTCCATCCACAGTATTTCGCCTACATCACCCTGCAGTTCTGCACGGCCGAGGACCGGCTCGTCTCCATCTGGCAGCCGGTTCCGGTGTTTCTCAACAACATCTGGCGGGTGCCCACCGCCGTGCGCGTCATGGCCACCGCCGCGACGCAGTGGCAGATGTTTCTCCACCAGAACCCGCACCGGCTCGTCATGTTCGCCTCGTACACCATGTCGCTCGACCTGCTGGTGAGCGTCGGCTACTGGGACTCGGACGTGATCCCCGAGGACTCGCGCTTCTTCTGGAAGGCCTTCTTCCACTGCGGCGGGAAGCTCAACACGCGGCCGGCATTCCTCCCCGTGTACGGCGACGCACCACGCGCTCGAGGCTACGCGGCCACGCACGCCTCCCAGTACAACCAGATCAAACGGTGGGCGTGGGGTGCGACGGATATCCCTTATGTGACATCACGAATGCTCGAGTCATCCGGAAATCCCGTGGCGCATGCGCGCACGGCGATACGCGAACCTCATCTTCAACCACCTCACCTGGGCGACGCTCCCGTTGCTCCTCTTCTTCGGTGGTGCGTTGCCTGCGTTGATCGACCTCGACTACAGCCTGTCATCGACGTCCGCCTTCCTCGGCAGCCTCAGCGCGAGCATTCTCACGATCACGCTGTTGAACACCCTGCTGCTTGTCCAGGTGGACTATCAGATCTGTCCGAAACCACGCGAGTGGCCGTGGTGGCGCAGGCGCTGGGCTGAGCTGCAATTGTTCACCTACCCGGTGGTGGGGCTTGCGCTCAGCGTGATCCCGGCACTCGAGGCGCAGACCAGGCTCATGTTCGGCGCGTACCTCGAGTACCACGTGACCGAGAAGGAATAGCGCGGAGGCTCAGCGCCCAAGGACAGTGCGGTAGACATCGAACGTCATCGCCGCAGCACGCTGCCACGTAAAGGTCTCGGCCCACGCACGGCCGGTCGCACGTCGTCGCTCGTGCTCCGCGGGATCGTCGAGCAGGACGTTGATGGCTGCCGCCATCGCAGCGGTGTCTCCGTCACGTACGACGCATGCGGCGCCACCGCTCACCTCGTCAATCGACGAGTTGTCGAAGACCACAGCCGGCGTGCCGCAGGCCATCGCCTCGAGCGGTGGCAAGCCGAAACCCTCATACGCCGATGTGAAGACGAACGCTGCCGCACCCGTGTACAGGGCGACGAGGTCGTCATTGGTCACATGCCCGATGACGCGTACGTGATCGGCGATGCCGGCGCGTGCGAGCTCCGCAGTGACGGATTGGATGAAGGTGCCCTGATCACCGGCGATGACCAGGGTGACGTCGTGATCCTTGCGAACGCGGCGCACGACATCGGCGAGGAGCGCGATGCGCTTGCGCGGGTCGAAGGTACCGACGGCAAGCAGGAATGGACCGTCCAGGTGCAGCGTCGCCCGCACGCCTGCGACGGCTTCCGCGCTCGCCGGCCGGAACGCCGGCCCGACTCCCTCTGGGATAACCGTGATGCGCGCGGGATCGGTCCTGGTGAATCGGAGGATGTCCCGGCGGGTCGCGGCGGAGACGGCGATGACCGCGTCTGCGTGCCGCAGCAGGCGCAACCCCAGCACCCGAGCTCGGCGGACCCACGGGTAGTCGCGGGGCAGCACAAACGGAATCAGGTCGTGGACCGTGACCACGACCGGGAGCCGCGTGCGCACCGGCTGTCCGAACTCGATAGCGTGGTACAGATCGGCGCGGACCCCACGAAGCGCAAGCGCGACGAAAACCGTGTCGGCGACCGGTTGCAGCGTCGGATGGATGACAGGGATGCGGCGCGCCGAGGGCAGCACAGCACTCGTCACCTCCGCGGGCGGCTCGGCATGTGCTGAGAGGAGCACGCTCACCTCCGGAGGGTCTGCGAGTGCGGCAAACCCCGAGAGCAGGCCTCGCTCGTAGCTCCCGATCCCGCGCACCGAGGAAGCGCCCTGCAGCGGCCTGCCGTCCATGACGACCCTCATCTCAGGGGTCTCGCTCGCGAGGGCACGGTCACAGAGTGTGTCGGATAGACTGGCCCTGGTGACGATTCAAGAGCGGGACGTGATGGATCGGCTGCGCTCGTTGATCCGCGATGTGCCTGATTTCCCCCGCCCCGGCATCGTGTTCAAGGACATCACGCTGCTGCTCGGGGATGCGGCCGCTTTCACTGCGGCGATCTCCGCGCTTGCCGCGCCGTACCTCGAGGCGCACGTGGACGTCGTGGCCGGCATCGAATCGCGTGGATTCATCCTCGGCGGGGCCGTCGCCGATCGGCTCGGCGCAGGTTTTGCGCTCGTCCGCAAGGAGGGCCGGCTCCCCTCGGCCCGGATATCGCAGGCATACACACTGGAGTACGGCGAAGCCGTCATCGAGATGCACTCGGACGCGGTCGCGCCGGGTCAGCGCGTGTTGATCGTCGACGACCTGCTCGCTACGGGTGGAACCGCCGGCGCCGCCGCGGCGCTCGTGGACCGCCTCGGTGGCACTATCGTGGGCTTCGCCTTTTTGATCGAGTTGAGCGCACTCGGGGGGGCGGCCGCGCTCGGCGGGCTCCCGTACACGGCGCTCTTGCATACGAAGACAGATGGAGGAATCGAGTGACCAACGTGCTGAAAATGACGGAGTCCGATGTCGCCGACATGACCCTGGCCGGTGAGGGACAACGCCTCATCGACTGGGCTGCCCGCGAGATGCCGGTCCTCCGCATCATTCGCGAGCGTTTCGCACGCGAGCGCCCCCTCGAGGGGCTCCGGCTCGGCGCATGCCTCCACGTCACCAGCGAGACGGCAAACCTCGCGATCACGCTGAAAGCTGGGGGCGCCCATGTGAGCCTCTGCGCCAGCAATCCGCTGTCGACGCAGGACGCCGTCGCGGCAGCGCTCGCGCGCCAGCACGGGATCCCGACATACGCCGTCAAGGGTGAGGATTCCGCTCGGTACTACGCGCATATCCAGGCCGTGCTCGACGCCCGGCCGCAGGTCACGATGGACGACGGCGCCGACCTCGTTGCGGAGTTGCACAAGGGCCGCCGCGAGCTCCTCGACGACGTGATCGCCGGCACCGAGGAGACCACCACCGGCGTGATCAGGCTGCGCGCGATGGCGCAGGACGGCGCGCTCAAGTTCCCGATCATCGCCGTCAATGAGGCGCTGACGAAGCATCTCTTCGACAACCGGTACGGCACGGGTCAGAGCACCATCGACGGTCTGATCAGGGCCACCAACGTCCTGCTCGCCGGCAAGACCTTTGTGGTGTGCGGCTACGGCTGGTGCGGTCGCGGACTCGCGAGCCGTGCGACCGGCCTTGGCGCGCATGTCATCGTGACCGAGGTCGATCCGACCCGTGCCCTGGAAGCCGTGATGGACGGTTACAGGGTCATGCCGCTCGCCGAGGCAGCGCCGACTGCCGACATCGTGATCACGGTCACCGGCGACATCAACGTCATTGATCGCGGCGCCATCGAGCGTTTCAAGGACGGCGCGATCATCGCCAACAGCGGGCATTTCAATGACGAGATCAACCTCGCCGCGATCGACGACATGTCGGTCGAAGTCACCGCCCCGCGGACGTTCGTGCAATCGCACCGGCTGCGCGACGGTCGCACGATCCACGTGCTCGCCGAAGGACGGCTGCTCAACCTGGCCGCCGCCGAGGGTCACCCCGCGGCGGTGATGGACATGAGTTTCGCCAACCAGGCGCTGTGCGCCGAGCACATCGCCAAGCACCACAAGGACCTGGCGCTCGCGGTCCACGACGTGCCGCAGGAGATCGATCGCGAGGTGGCCCGACTCAAGCTCCAGGCGATGGGAGTCAGCATCGACACGCTGACCGATGAGCAGCAGAAATATCTCGCGTCCTGGGAATCGGGAACCACATAGCATGGCGATCAACGCGCCGTACCGACCCGAGCTCAGCAAGCTTGCCAACGGAGTGACGCTGCTCAACGCGCCGTCGAGCAGCCGGAATTCCGGTGTCTTCCTCATCGTTCGCGCGGGCTCGCGTGACGAGTCAGCCGAGACCTCTGGGCTCGCGCACTACCTCGAGCACATGTTCTTCAAGGGGACCGAGCGCCGGCCCACCACGAAGATCATCTCGCGCGAGATCGACCGTCTCGGCGCCAACACGAACGCATACACCGACACCGAGGAGGTGGCGTACTTCGCGGAGGGCCCGGCGACCGCGATGCTGGAACTCGCAGACATCATCTGCGACATGCTGAGCCGGCCGCTCTTCGCAGCCGAGGAGGTCGAACGCGAGCGCAACGTCGTCCTTCAGGAGCTCTCGATGCGTCTCGCCGATCCCGATGGCTGGATCTGGGACCGTCTCGGCACCGTTGCGTTCGGCGGCGATCAGCCCATGTCCTGGTCCGCTGCTGGGTTCCCGGCGGTCATCGAGAAGGCGACACGCGAGCAACTCACCGAATATCACCGCGCCTTTTACGCGCCGGCATCGATGTGTCTCGTCATCGCCGGTGGCGCCACACTCAACCAGGAACAGGCCCTCGAGTTCCTCGCGGACATTCCCAATGGGAAGCCGCGCGCACGCAAGAAGGCCAAGTGGGGCCTTGGGGATCGCTACACGGCCAACGTCAGGCCCGTCACCGCGCAGGAAGAGCCGCAGGTGCACATGGTGTTTGCGGTGCCGGGGATACCGGCGAGTGACCCGCGGCGCACGCAACTGTCGGTCATGACGCACGTGCTCGGTGGTGGCATGTCGTCGCGTTTGTTCCAGACCGTGCGTGAGCGCAACGGCCTCTGCTACAGCATCTACGCGCACCACGCCGGCTTCGACGACACCGGACTCTTCGCCATCGCCACGGCAACTCGCCCGAAGGACGCACGCAAAGCCACGTCGCTCGCGTTCAAGGAATTCCGCAAGATGGCCTCGAAGCGCGTCGCCGCAGACGAGCTCGCCGCAGCGAAGTCGGCGATGGTCGGTCGGTTGCTGCGCTCGACGGAGACTGCGATCGCAAGCGCTCGCTTCTACGGCAGCCGCTGGCGCGCGGGGCTTCCGCTCGAAACACCCGACGATCGCGCCGAGGCGATCATGAAGGTCACCGCGGCCGAGGTGCAGTCGATCGCCGAGGAGATCGCTTCCGGCATCGGCGAGGTTCGCATGGCCCTGGTGGGACCGACCGACCAGGGCGAAGAGCTCCTCTCAGCGATCGAGTCGACAGCGCCGAACTGACGCAGCCGCTTTCAGGACGCGTGCAGCGCGCGGTCGAGACGATCGGCCACGCGCTCGACGTCACTCGCCCTCAGGCCGGGGTGGACCGGGAGCGAGAGGCAGCGCGACGTGCAGTCGCGCGCTCTCGGGGTGTCATCCCGATGCACGTTGGAATGATCCCGATAGGCGCTGTGCTCCCAGACAAGCCCGGGGTAGTACACGCCGGTATCGACTCCTGCCGCCGCCATCGCCGCGGCGACACGATCACGGTCGATGCCGGGCTCGAGCAGGACCGTGTACTGGTGCCAGACGTGACCGCGTCCGGCGGGAACCGCCGGCGTGGTGACTGCGGGGTTGGACTCGAGCAGCGACGTCAGCATCGCGGCGTTGTGCCGTCGCGCCCGGATGATCTCGTCGAGGCGCTCCATCTGGGGAATCGCGATCGCGGCGGCGACATCGGTCATCCGCCAGTTCTGGCCGATTATGGCATAATCATATCGGGAGCGCATGCCCTGGTTGCGCAGGACTCGCAGCTGCTCGGCGAGCATCGCGTCATCGGTCGTCACGCATCCGCCCTCGCCGCTGGTCACATTCTTGGTGGCGTAGAAGGAGAAGCAGCCGACTCCGAAACCTCCCGCACGGCGGCCGTCGACCTCGGCTCCATGCGCCTGCGCCGCGTCCTCGACCACGGCGAGGCCGTGGAGCGCAGCGAGAGTCATCAGTGGCGCCATGTCACACGGCAGGCCGTAGAGATGCACCGGCACGATCGCGGCCGTCGCCGGTCCGATCAACGTCGCAACCGATTCCGGGTCGAGGGTGAAATCGTCCCTGATGTCGGCGAAGCGCACTTCGGCGCCGCTGCGCAGGATCGCGTTGATGGTTGCGGCGAAGGTGAACGGCGAGGTGATCACCTCCTGCCCGGGACCGATGTCCAGCACGGCGAGCGCGGCGTCGAGTGCCACAGTGCCATTGCCGACTGCGACGGCGTGCGAAGTGCCGGCCATCGTGGCGCACAACGCCTCGAACCGCTCCACCATCGGCCCCTGCGCAAGATGACCGCTGCGCAACACGGCGAGGACGAGCTCCTCGACCTCGCGTCCGAGTTGCGGCGCCGAAATCCGGATCCGTGCCTCCACCGGCACCTGCGTTGCGGTCATGACGCGGCCACCTCACCGGCCTGGCGATGTGGGCGCTGCTCGTCTGCGAGCCGGCGTCGCAATGAGACAAGACCCGCGGCCATGGCCACTGAGTCACGGAACGGTGAGACCGTGGAGCGCCCCGTCGCCGTGTAGACCACCGGAACCTCCACCGGGGCGACCCCGAGATGCACCGCCCAGAGGTTGATCTCGGCGCCGATCAGGAAGTCGCCGGCACGCAGACGCGGCAACACGGCCTGTGCAAGCGCCCGCTCGATGAGCACCGATCCCTGGGTATCGATGTCGAGCCCGATGAGCCGCGAGCGCAGCATCCCGAACCCGGCTGACATTGCGCGTCGCATCACCGGCGTCTCGATCTGCGAGGCGCCGTGGGTCTTCGATCCCATGACGAGCCGGGGTCGCGGCAGCAAGCCGAGATAGCCGTCGAGATCCGTGAAGCCAAAGGGGAGGTCGGCTGCGGTGAGGACGATCGTGTCGCCGCGTGCCATCGCCATGCCGCGACGCCACGCGAAGCCGAGTCCCTTGGCCGACGTGGTGACCCGAACGGCCACCTCCTCGCTGTCCAGAGCCGAAGCGAGCGAGAGGCAGAGCGGACCGGAGCCATCCGTCGACCCGTTCTCGACGAGGATGATCTCCGACCCCGGGAGATGCGCGAGACGCTCCACCAGCAGTCGGACGGTCTTGCGGAGATCGGCGATCTGGTTGTGGACCGGGATCACGTAGCTGACGCCTGGATCGCTCATGAGCACTCCTCGATGGCCGCAGCGACCTCATGAGCCGGAAGGATCGAGTTGCGTTCGGCGCATGCGTCCGCGCGTCCCGAGACCAGGTCGAGGAAGTGCGCGAACTGGAGGGCGAGCGGCTCGCCCGTGTGCCGGACGAAGGGGATGTCAACGACGGTCTCGGCGCGGTACCCGGCTGCCTGCCCGGCGCCGACACCCTGCGCATGGGCGCGGTGCCGGTACACCGTCAGATCCTGGCGCAGCAGGTCGACGTCGTAAAGAGCGGTCGCGGTTGAGATCAGCTGCGAGCGGACCTTGCGCTGGCTCGCCCGGCTTGCCGAAAGCGTCGCGATGGCGCCACTCGGGAAGTGGAGGATGCAGTCGGCAACTTCCATGATCGGATCGCGCCCCGCCGTGCTGGTGGCTCCGCAAACCCGCGACGGACGTGCGCCGCCCATGTAGGCGAGGGCGAGATCGATCTCGTGAATCAACAGATCGAAGACAACGCTCAGCGTGCTGCGAGGTGTTTCCGGGGAGTGCCGGAGTCCGACGATGTGCACCGGCTCCCCATCGAGCAGGCTCCGCATGGTCGCCACGACCGGGTTGAATCGCTCGACGAAACCGCACATCAGCGGCACGCCGCGGCGTTCCGAGCACGCGACCAGCGCCCTGCTGGTGGCCAGGTCCGGGGTCACCGGCTTCTCGACGAGGATCGGCTTGCCGAGCTCGATGAGCGCGCGAGCCGCACCCGCATGGAAGGCGGTCGGGGTGGCGATCACTGCCGCGTCGCAGTCCGCTGCAGCGTCGAGATCTTCGGCAAAGGCGCAGCCAAGCCGGTCGGCAAGCGGTCGAACCCGCTCGGGATCGGTGTCGATGATGACTGCGAGGTCCGCGCCTTCGGACTCCGCGATGACTCGCGCGTGGTTGGCCCCCATCGCGCCGGCTCCGACCAGTGCTATGCGGGCACGAGCACCCATGGGCGCAGTCTCAGCCCGCCGGACCTCCCAGATCGGAGATTTGCAGCCCTGTTGCGATAGCGCCGCGCTCTCGCAACAGGGGGACGAGCAGCGCCGCCATCGCGAGGGCGGAGGCGACTGCGCCACAGAGCAATCCCAGCTCGACGCGGAGGAACAGCGACGAGCCCGTGGCGGTCACCACGAAGAACACCACCGCTCCAATGGTCCAGCCCAGGGCGACCCGCCGGTATCCCGAAAGCGAGATCAGGACGTACCCGAAGATCTGGGTGAAAATGAAGCCGATGCAGCTGGCGGACAGCAGCGCGAAGTCGAGATTGCTCAGCTCGAACCCGTGGCCGAAGAGGATCCGGGTCACGGTCGGACCGAGGAGCGTGAACCCGACGATGGCGACGGCGCCGAGCCCGGCCATGAGGAGCAGCAGGCGGGTCAGGAGCGCCTGGAACTGACGGTGCTTGCCGCCGGTAGCGAGTGTGGAGAGCTTGGGGAGCAGCGCCGACTGGACCGCTTGGAACAGGAAGATCGGAACGTAGGCCACGATCCGGCTGAGCAGGAACCTTGCGGCAGCGGTCTGCTGCGCGGGCGTCGCGAGGAGCTGCACGGCAACCGCGCCGACACTGAGCAACAGCTGGGTGAAGACCGACGCGATCAGGAGAAAACCGAGCGCGTGCGTGATCTCTCCCCAGGGCGCGGGCGGGCCGGGTTTGAGGAGCCCGCGTCTGCCGATCGTCGCAAGGCCGATCGCTGCGAACGATGCGACGATGAGGGAGATCCCGTACGGCCCCGCGGTCTTGACACCGATGACGGCAAGGATCGCCGCGAACGCAACCCGCAGCGCGCCTTCGCCTCCGAGCAGGACGCCGTACGCACCGAAGCGGGCATTGCCGGCCAGCGCGCCGCGCGCGAGGAACTCGCAGAGATACGCAGCGAAGCCTCCGACCAGCCCGGCAAGCAGTGCCGGGTCGCCCTTGAACACGTGCTGGTCGATCGGGCTTGCGGCCAGAAGGGTGGCGACGATGAGCACTACGGCGAGCATCCCGCCGAGCAGCGCGGCGCGCATGAAGACCGGCCGGCCGCCCTCGCCGCGCACGCGTCGGGCCGCGATCGCACGCCCGGTCTCCTGCTCGAGGGGCAGGAAGAATCCCGGACCGCAGACAAAGAGCAGCGCCCAGAACACCGAGAGTGGCGCGAACCTGGCCGTCCCGAGCGCTCGCGCCGCCACCACGAGGAAGCCGTACTGCATGAGTCCGGCGAGCCCGAGCCCGATCGCCACCGGAATCGTCCCCGCCGGCACGGGCAGGGCGCGCAGCCGATCGACGACCTTCATGACCAAGCCTGGGGTGACCGCACCCCTACGGGTAGATGCCTCGCACGGCGGTGGCGTCGGCGACGCGCTTGACCGCCACCAGGTAGGCGCCGAGCCGGAGCGACACGTGATGGCGATCTGCTTGCTCGCACATCTGGCCGAACGCCTTCTGGAGGATCTTCTTGAGGCGGACGTTGATCTCGTCCTCCTCCCAGAAGAGTGACTGCAGGTCCTGGACCCATTCGAAGTACGAGACCGTCACGCCACCCGAGTTGGCGAGGATGTCGGGGATCACCGTGATCCCGCGCCGCTCCAGGATGCTGTCGGCATCCGGTGTCGTCGGCCCGTTGGCGCCTTCGACAATGAGCTTCGCCTGAATCCGGCCGGCATTGCGCGCCGTGATCTGATTCTCCATGGCGGCCGGGACGAGGACGTCGACCTCGAGTTCGAGAAGCTCGGTGTTGGTGACGGACTCCGCGCCGGGAAAGCCCTTCACGCCGCCGCGCTCCTGGCGGTACGCGAGGAGCGAGGGGATGTCCAGCCCGGCCCGCGAGTAGACGCCACCGGTGACGTCGGAGACCGCACAGATCGTGAACCCGGACTCGTGCATGAGCTGACACGCCCAGCTGCCGACATTACCGAAGCCCTGCACCGCGACCGTGGTCTGAGAGGGCTCCATGCCGAGCCGCTTGCACGCCTCGATGGCGATGATGTTCACGCCGCGGCCGGTCGCGCTCGGCCGGCCCTCACTCCCGCCGATCTCCAGCGGCTTGCCGGTCACGGATGCGGGGACGGTGTAGCCCGCCTGCATCGAGAGTGTGTCCATGATCCAGGCCATGATCTCGGCAGTCGTGTTGACGTCCGGGGCGGGGATGTCCGACGCCGGTCCCACCAGCACGCTGATCTCCGCGGCGAACCTCCGGGTGAGCCGCTCGAGCTCGCGGTGGCTGAGGGTCGACGGGTCGACGGCAACACCGCCCTTGGCGCCGCCGTAAGGGAGGTTCGCGAGCGCGCACTTCCAGGTCATCCACATCGCGAGCGCTTTCACCTCGTCGATGTCGGTCGCCGGGTGGAACCGGAGGCCCCCCTTGGCGGGGCCGCGCGTCACGTTGTGCTGAACCCGGTATCCCTCGAACATGCGAACGCTGCCGTCGTCCATCTTCACGGGAAAGCGCACCACGAGCTCGCGGCGAACGTCGCGCAGGACCGCGCGCAACCCCGGTGAGAGATTCAGGATCTCGGCGGCGTTGTCGAACTGGCGCTGTGCGTTCAGCCAGGGGGAGTCCACCACCGCCGGCGCGGCAACCGTGCTCACGGTCACGAGCCTAGCAGGCTCATCGGCGCTTGGACCGTGTGGCTCGACGAGGCACCACATCTATACTGCCGCCGATGTCAGAGAGCGCCGAGGTCAGCCCCAAAGCGACGAGCGAAGCCCTCGCGAAAGGCGGCGCGGTGCTCATCGACGTGCGCGAGAAGTCGGAGTACGACGAGGCACGCATCCCCGGCTCGGTCCTCATTCCCCTGGGGCAGCTGCAGGCTCGCATTGCGGAGATCCCAGCCGATCGCGACGTCTACGTCCACTGCAGGATGGGCGGGCGGAGCGCACGCGCCGTCGACTATCTCCGGACCTTCGGGCACCCGAACTCCTACAACGTCAGCGGCGGGATCGAGGCCTGGGAGGAAGCGGGCCTGCCGGTGGAGCGCTGACCCCGAGGAGACCTCGAATGGGAGACCGCTCAGCGCACTGAGAACGACGTGGATCCCAGGAGTGTGCCTCGGTAGGTGATGGTCACCGTGTAGTCGCCGGGCGCGAACGAAGCCCCGGGCGGCGTGAGCGGAACGAGGGTTTCCCCCGACTGGGCGAGGACATAAGCGTTCTCGGTGATGATCTGCGCAGGGTGGCCTAGGGCCACGGCGATCTCGACGGGCTCCTGCCCGGCGGCGCCCCCCGAGTTCACCTCGATATCGACCACGGGAGTCTTCGCGGGAAACGAGACCTGGGTGGTTGGTGACGCGCCGTCCTGAGCCGCCGCCGTGGCGACGGGCCGGATGCCCGTGAGCGAGATCTGCTGGGTGGCATGGGTTTGCGGGTGGACCGCCGCGCTCCCCGTGAGCAGATGGAGAGCAACGCCGCCGATCACCAGGATGCCGACCAGGCTCGATCCGATGATCGCCAGGGGAAGTCTCGAAGGGTGGTGCTCCGGCAGTGGCGGCGGCTCGGGCGGCCGCAGCGGCGCCGTCGAGCGCGGTGGCGCCGGGACAAGGATGGGCTCCATTGCGGCCGCGAGCGTCCACGCCCGGCCGATCGACTCGAGCGGCGGCGGCGGCGGCGCAGGCGCGGTCGCCTTGGTCACCTGCGGGCCGAGCTGCTGCGCGACATCGGCAATGCCATCGATGGCACTCGCGAGCCGGCCACGGAGGAGCGCTCGCTGATCAGGCACTGCTGACACCTGCGGCGGAACGTCGCGGAAGGTGCAGTGCGAGCTCGGGTGATCCCGGGTGCGTCGCGCGCCACAGCATGGCGATCAGTCCGGCGAGGAGCACGAGGGCGACCGAGCTTTCGTTGAGCGACACGAGGGGATTGAACAGCGAGACGGCGGTATACGCAGCCGCGAGCAGCAGCGCGAGCATCGGGGCCCGTGGTGCGAGGATCGCGACCGGCACGGCGAGGAGCATGAGGCTGTAGTCGCCGAGGTGGGGCGAGAGGACGATCGACAGCCCGATGCCGATTGCGACTGCGGCCACTGCGTTGCGGCGAAGGAGGTCGCGCAGCACCACCATGGCGGCGACCGCGACGATCGCGAGCGTGATCGCGGTGGCCCAGGCTGCGGGGTTGCTCCCGAGCGGCCTGGCGATCAGCGCCGGGATGGAGTTGCTCTGCAGGTCGAGATCGGCGTAGCTCGAAGCGGTCACGACGCCGAACGCGTCGAGGAGGTGGCTCGGGCCCGCCACCGCGATCGACCCGAGAAGCACGACAACCGCGCCCGCGGCGAGCGCGGCGAGCATCCGCCACTGGCGGGCGACGACGAGCACCGGGGGCACGAGCCAGACCAGTTGCGGCTTGAGGAGCAGCGGCACGAGCAGCAGACCCGCGAGCACTGGACGGCGATGATCGAGCGCCTCGACGGCGAGGACCGCCGCGAGCAGCATGAGGCCGTCCGATTGACCGAGAAGGATCCCGGTTCCGGCTTCGAGTGAGAACACAGCGATGACAACGAGAGAGGCGGCGAGCGGGCCGCCGAGATGCGGTGTTGCTCGCCTCGTGAGGATCGCGGCCGAGAGCGCCATCGCCACGACGTTCATGGCGACGAACACGTCGGTGCCCGTCTGCAGCGGCAGCACCGCGAGCGGTTGGATGAGCCATGCGAGCAGCGCCGGGTTGACGAACGGCACCGGGAACGTCGCGCTGCTCGCCGGGGTGTACCCGAGCAACTGCGCCTGAGCGGCGCCGAGGGATGACGCGCAGTAGACGCACGAGGAGCCCCCGTGGACCACCCGCCCGGCGGAGGCGATCGCGAGGTAGTCGACGGCGGAGCCGCCGCCGAACGCGGTGTGCAGGTCGGCGATGGATCTGACCACCAGGTACACGGCGCACAGGCCCGCCGCGCCGATGACCCATCGCCACCTCGAGGGTGCGCTGACCATCCGGAAGCCAACCTAGCAGAGCCAAATCGAATTGGAACCGGATGTGCGAAACCGTCACCCGCGAGATATCCACGCGTTCGAGGCGGTGCTAGCATGCGCCGGGGTGAGGAGCGCATCGGATACGGCTGAAGACGAGTTGACGCCGGGTGGGAGCGAGGCATCGGCTGCTCGCGAGGGCACCGTGGCAAGCGACTACGGCGCCGACTATTACGGGCACTATGCCGCCGCCGGGATCAGCTACGAGCGCAGCCCGTTCTGGCTCGACTTCTTCGGCAAGATCGCTGACCGGTTGATCGAGGACTTTCACCCCAAGACCGCGCTCGATGCGGGCTGCGCGATCGGGCTCCTCGTCGAGGCGCTGCGCGATCGCGGCGTCGACGCTGAGGGCATCGATTTCAGCGAGTTCGCGGTCGGCAAGGCGCGCGAAGACGTCCGCCCATTCCTGACGGTCGGGTCGATCACCGAGCCCTTCAGCAAGCGCTACGACCTGATCACCTGCTTCGAAGTCGTCGAGCACATGCCGCCCCACGACGCGGATCGCGCGATCGCCAACCTCTGTGCCTTCACGGACGAGGTCATCCTCACTTCCACCCCGATGCACTACCGCGATCCGACGCACACCAACATCCATCCGCAGGAGTTCTGGACCGAGCGCTTCGCGCGCCACGGGTTCATCCGGGACGTGGACTACGACGGCGCCTACATCGCGCCCTGGGCCGCACGCTACCGGCGGTCCACCGCACCGATTCATCGGGTGGTCGCGGACTACGACCGGGCCTACTCGCGGATGCTCCACGAGTTGCAGGAGCGCAACGCGGTGGTTGTCGAGCAGATGCGCGAGCTCACGGAGCTGCAGGCTCGGCTGGATGCGCTGGAGGGCACGATGGCCTGGAGCGAGCGCCGTTCTGTCCGGCTCGCGATGAAGATGGACGGCGCAGTGGTCAAGGCGGCTCCCCAGGGGACCTCGAGGCGGCGATTGCTCCAGCGGGTGATCCAGACATTCGACCGCTTCACCGGGCGCAACCCAGCCGGCTGACCGGCGCGCGGCCTCGGTAGGGCATGCCCGCAACCGTAGGATCGGGCGGTGCCCGACCCCATCTCGCTGCCGGCGCTCGCTCCGATCGCCACGGTCGTCGTGCTCATCGAAGTCGCGGCTGGGACCACGGTCGCCGCGTACACGGTGGATCTCATCGGCAAGGTGGGGCGCGGGTTCGTGGGCAGCACCTCGCTCATCTGCGCCGGGCTCATGGCGCTCGATCTGCTCATCGAGGCGCTGCTGCCGTCCGGGACATCGCTGCTGGGCGCGGCCTTGCCGTTCGGCGCACAGGCGTCGCTCTTCCACTGGTCGATCGCCTTCACTGTCGCGCTCCTCGCGTACGCGTTCTTCTGTTCGGTGATGACCGATATCGCGCGACGTGTGGTGGGCGTCGCCACCATCGGCTTCGGTGCCATGGCGATCGCGAAGTCGGCCGCGGCCTTTGGGCCGTCGCTTGGCGGCGTGGGCACGGCGGTGGTTGCCTTCGTCCCAGCGGCGCTGGTCTCCGGGAGCGCGTTGGCCGGGATGCTGCTCGGCCACTGGTACCTCGTGGCACCCAACCTTTCGTTCCGTCCGCTGCGCCGCGCGATTGACATCGTGTTCCTGTCAGTCGCGGTGCAGGCGGCTGTGATCGTCATCGTCATTCTCACGTCGGGGTCCACCGTGCGGCACGAGCTGCTCTGGTCCGGTGATGCGATTCCGTTCTGGTTGCTCGTGGTGGGATCCGGGATCGTGTTCACCACCGGCGTCGCCATTCTCACGAGGCATTTCGCGCGGATTCGCGCCAATCAGCCGGCCACCGCGATGCTCTACGTGCTGATCATCAGCGTGGTGATGGGTGTCGTCCCGGCGCACCTGC
Organism: Candidatus Dormiibacterota bacterium; assembly: GCA_963791435.1. Lineage (GTDB taxonomy): Bacteria > Chloroflexota > Dormibacteria > Aeolococcales > Aeolococcaceae > Palsa-851. The sequence goes on along the minus strand of CAWBSL010000001.1, from coordinate 763,388 downwards.
TGTTCTTCGTCACCGGCGCCCCGATCTGATCAGGAGGTCTGCGCTTCGGCACCGGTGAAGACGTCGCCGGGCTCCAGCGGGCCGGTCAGTCCTGTGAACAGATCCAGCCCTCCGCCTGAGTACATCGTGTACTCGATCGACCTGGCGGCGCATGCCTTGGTGAAGGTCGCGATGGCCGGATCGCCGGCGACGAAGACCCAGCTCGGGTCGAGGGCCGTCTCGGCCTGCTGCTGCCGGGCGATGAACCCCGAGAAGCCGCCGTACTCGCCGATGGCGACGGTGTCCTTGCTGTAGTACGTGAGCAGGCGCGAGAGCGAGTAGTCGGCCCACATCGCACCGGGATCACGTTGACGCAGCAGCGCAAGACCCGGGGCGAGATTCGACGGGATGGGCGTGCCGGTTGTGGTGCGCGGCTGGGACGCTTCGAGCGTCTCTGTAGCTGTGATGGCGCTGACAGCGAGCCAGAGCGCAGCAACTGCTGCTGCGATGATTCGCCATCGCGTGTGCTCGACGAGGGTCGACGCGGCGCCCAACGCCAGCGGCAATGTGATCGGCAGGAGACTCTGCGCCGCGCAGGCGTCACCGTTGACATCGCCGAGCACGACCAGTGCCACGGTCACAGGAATCACCAGCAACACAAGGTCGAGCTGCGAGATGCCGGTCCAGTGCCCGGTCACCAGATACTCCAGCGTCCGCCGTCTGGTCCAGAGCAACGCGAGGAGCAACACTGCCATCGCGGCATCGGCGGCGACCGCTGGCACAACGGTGTGGCCGCAACTTGCCACCAAACCGGTGAGGATCGGCACCTGCTCGTGCGCCAGGTTGGTGGCGCGCGTGGTCAGCTTCACCGAATCCAGCGGAACGGTGCGCAAACTGAAAAGTCCATTGGGCACGTTGGCAAAGAGCCACGGCAGCATGCCCACGATGCCTCCCACAAGAGCGGTCGCTGCCCCGCTGAACAGCGCCTCCCAACCGATCCGTGGTCCGCGGAGGAGCAATCCGAGTGCGATCGCCACGATGACGCAGACGAACAGCAGGTCGGACCACAACGCGATACCCGACACCAATCCGAGCAGCGCCCACCAACGTTTCTTGCCGCCGCGTCCCCAACCGATCAGCGCGGCGATCGAGACACACACCATTTCGAGGAGCAGCAGCTCGGCCGAACCGGGGTAGAGACGCGTCGACCAGTACACGCCGAACAGTGGGAACACCGCGACCGCGAGCGCCCCAACCACCGCGTGCTCGCGACGGCGAAACGCGATGCGGCCGAACCACCAGGCAGCGAGGACCGTCAGCGCCCCCACAAACGCGAGCGCGATGCGAATGGCATCCAGGCTCGCCCCGAAGATCGCGACAAAGGGAGCGACGAGGTATGCGTCCAGAGCCCCCTGATACTGCCCGTCGGGATCCATCACCACGAACTGGCCGTGCAGGATGTGCAGCGCGCTGATTCCCAGGGTTGCCTCGTTCGCGTCGAGCGGCGTGCGCAGCCCGAGGATGAGCCGCACGCCGAATCCCAGGACAAGTGCGACCGGCAGCCCGAGCGTCGACCACAGGCTGCGCCCGCGCGGAGTCGCGGACCGGCCGCTGCCGACCAGTGCCGTGCCTACCCGGCGGTCTGGCGGACGGCCGTTGTGGGCACGTCCCGTTCCTGCTTCACCTGCCAGCGACCCTGCATCTCGAGCATGCCGACATGCCCGCCCATGTTGTTGATGTGAAAGCTCGCGGCGGGATCGCCGTGGTCGTAGATCTCCGATCCGGTCACGTCGTGCGCGGACACCTGGATGATGTAGCCGCCGGCGAGCAGCGGCAGCGAGTTGATGGTGTACTGGACCGACACGGTCTCGCCCGGACGGCTCGATACGGTCACGTGGTCCAGGAAAGTGTTAGTCCCTGCAAGCAGCAGTCCATCAGCGCGACGGATGGCCATACCGCACACGAAATCGCCAACGTCGCGATGCATGAGCAGCTGCATGTCGATGGTCATCTGACCGCCCGTGTCGAAGCGTCTGCTGCTCTGCCCATTGGCGTCCAGCAGGCTGACCGACGAGAACTCGACCGCACGGGAACCCCACTGACTTGGGTCACCGCGAACCAACGCTGTGGGCGAGTTTCCTTCGAGCGCCGAGCGCGTGGTCGGCGACCATCCGATGGTATGCGGCCGTGACCTCCGTGGCCGGGCCGTCCGCGATGATCTCGCCGTGATTGAGCAGGAGCACGCGATCGCAGTACTCCTCGAGCGAATCGAGGTTGTGACTCACCAGAACGATCGTCTTGCCCTCGCGCTTGTACCGGTTGAACGTGTCGAAGCACTTCTCCTGGAAGCTCGCGTCGCCGACGGCAAGCACCTCGTCCATGACCAGGAGGTCAGTCTCAGCGAGGATCGCGACGCTGAATGCCAGTCGGACCTGCATGCCGGAGGAGAAGTTCTTGAGTTTCTGCTCTGCGAAATCCTCGAGCTCCGCAAAGGCGAACACCTCGTCGACCTTGTCGCGCAGTTGCGCTCGAGTGAGGCCCAGCATGGCGCCACCGAGGAAGATGTTCTCGCGAGCCGTCAACTCGGGATTGAAGCCGACGCCGAGTTCTAGGAACGCCGAGAACTCCCCGTTGACACGCGCGTATCCCGAGTTCGCCTTGTAGATCCTGCAGAGGATCTTCAGCAGAGTGCTCTTGCCGCATCCGTTCGGTCCGGCGATGCCGAGGAACTGGCCGGAAGGGATTTCGAACGATACGTCACGGAGCGCGACGAGGTCTCGATAGCGCGACGAGCTGCGCCAGTGTGTGACGCGATACTTCAGCGTGGTGCTCTTGTCCAGTGGCAAGCGAAATCGCTTGCGGAGGTGAGAGACCTCGACGACAGAGCTCACAGCGACTCCGCGAACTTCGGCGTCAGCTTGTTGAAGACAACGAACCCCAGCGACGAACACGAGCGACGCTCATCGACGATCGGCACCACGACAAGGGCTCCGATATAGGAGCCATTGGCTGGTTCATGATCGAGGGAATGACCAGACGAGTACCGCAGGTCCTGATGATCTGCGCGACGGGATTCAGACCGGCAAGGCGGCGAGCCTGGCGGAATGCTGCCAGATGATGCCGAAGGGAAACACCACCGCCGACCCGTAGAAAAGGACCAGCGAGAGGATCTCCCAGATGTGCCCGAGGTCTCGGAAGAAGACGAACAGCGACGACAGGAGCATCGAGAGCCCGAGCACCAGCACGATGAGCTCTAGGTAGTACAGCGGCACGAGGAGGCTTCGCCAGCGTCAGGTCGAGATCGCCGAGTGCGAACGTGACGATCGACGCACGAGGACGGTGTTGATGGCGAATGTCAACATCGCGCTCGTCGTCGACGCCACGACAAGGATCCAGCGGGAAAGTACGCCTTGCGGATGAGTTCGCCGTTGCCGGCGACGGCGTTCATCGCGGTCGACGTCGCTTCCGTGAAGAACGTCCACGCCACGATGGCGACGAGGAGCTGGACGGGGAAATCGTACGTGCCCTCCGGCCCTCAGCAGGATGCTGAAGACCAGGTACATGATCCCGAAGTACATCAGCGGCTTCACCAGCGACCACACATAGCCGAGCGCGGAGCCCGTGTACTTCAGCTTGAAGCTGGTTATCGAGAGCTCACGGATGAGGTTGAGTTCCTCTGGAAGACGCTTCTCGGCCGCTGGATCGCCTCGAGAGCCCCTGTTCCCTGGGCGACGACGGTCATGTCGGAATCTCCAATAGGAATCGCACGTGGCTGGCGTCCCGCTCGAGTTCGAGCATACTAGCGGCGGCGGATCGTGCGCGCCCCGCATACCATCTGCGTTCCATGCACATGAAGATGGCGCTCGCGAGAGCCGGTGGCCGCGGCCGGTGACAGCACCTCACGACGAGATCGAGAAGCTGGCCGGTGAGTTGCGCGCCGCGCGGCAGCACATCACCGATCTCGAGGCCGAGCTTCAAGCGCTGCGAGCCGAGCTGTCCGACGCCACGGGGAGCGCCTCGGCCCGAATTGCCGTGGCCGTCGTCCGCAAGGCGCGCCGGGTCGTTCCCCCCGAGTCTCGTCGCCAGCAGACCTTGCATAAAGCGGCCTCCCGAACGCTGACGCTCGTCGACCACGGCCCCTCGGCACTCGCCGGGCTCATCCGGCGCGATCGGGACTTGCGCAGGGCGATCGGCGTGGCCGACACGGCTGCAGCCCGCCGGCGCCAGTACCAGCGCTGGCTCGCGCTGCACACCCCGGTCGAGGCGGAGCTCGCGACGATGCGCCGCGTTGCCGCGGCGGATACGGCTGCCCCGGTCATCAGTCTCGTCATGCCGGTCCACAACCCGGAGCGGTCATGGCTCGAGGCCGCAATCGGATCTGTGCTCGGGCAGGTGTATCCGCACCTCGAGTTGTGCATCGCCGATGACGCATCGACGCTGCCACACGTGCGCGTCGTCCTCGAAGGAGCAGCCGCCGATCCTCGCGTCCACGTCGTCTACCGCGATCAGCAGGGCGGCATCGCCGCCGCGTCGAATGCTGCGCTCGCGCTCGTGACGGGCGACTTCGTGGGATTCATCGACAACGACGATGTGCTGCGTCCGCACGCGCTCTATGCGATGGCGGCGTACCTGCGCGCGCATTCGGACGCTGACGTCGTGTACTCCGATGAGGACAAGCTGCTCCCCGACGGCAGCCTCGGTGCGCCGACATTCAAGCCGGACTTCTCTCCGGATCGCCTGCTCGCAGAGAACTACATCAATCACTTCACCGTGGTTCGCCGCAATGTTGTCGCGGAAGTCGGCGGGTTTCGCGAGGGGTTCGACGGCAGCCAGGATCACGACCTCGTGCTGCGTGTCACCGAGAACGCTGCACACGTCGGCCACGTGCCGGACGTCCTGTACGCGTGGCGAATGGTGCCCGGTTCGACGGCGGTCTCCGCAGGGTTCAAGCCGCTGGCGCAGGACGCCGGGCGCCGAGCCGTTGCGGACGCGCTCCGTCGTCGCGGCGTCGACGGAAACGTCAACCTCGGTCCGAGCCCCGGGCTCTACATTCCACGCTACGCGATCACCGGTGCACCGTCGGTCGACGTGGTCGTCGTCGCGCGCACCGCGGGCGCCGACGCGACTGATTGCATTGCCGAGCTCGAGCGTGTCTCCACGTTTGTCGATCGGCGCATCACGTCTGTCATCGCCGGCGACAACACGCCGATCGCCATCAACGCAGCCGTTCGCTCGATGAAGGGCGATCATGTCGTCCTGCTCGACGCGTCGACTCGCGTGATCAGCCCCACGTGGATGGAGGCCATGCTCGAGCTGAGTCAGCGTCGGGAGATCGGCGCGGTGGGGATCCGTTTGCGGTATCCGGATGGAACCGTTGCGCACGAGGGCATGGTGTGCGGACGGCTCGGACTTGCAAGCAGTGTCGATCAGCACCTGCACGTCATCAAAGAGATGAGTGCCGTCTCCGGCGCGTGTCTCATGACGCGACGCGAAGTGTTCGAAGCGTCTAACAGTATCGACGATGTCTTTGCCCACGCCCTCTGGGACGTCGACTACTGCCTGCGGATACAAAAGCTCGGCTACAGAGTGCTGTGTACACCACTCGCCGAGATGACCTGGGGTGAGGCCGCCCGCGTCGGTGGAGCGGGCATGGACGGTCGGGACGCACGGACCTTCGCTAAGCGGTGGGGTGGCGTCGATGAGATTGACGATCCCTATCTCAACGTCAACGTTCTCTGGCCACGACTCCGTCTCGACTAAGTCTTCGTCTCGACTAAGTGCTGCGGCCTCTCTCGGAACTCCGCCAGATTCCGGACACGGGGCGTACACTCCGACGCGGAGGGGACAGCGACCAGGGACGGAGGCATTTGTCGCGTGAAATTTGGACCCCGACTGACAAGCTGGCTTTTCTGCGCGTGCATCGTCGCGGCGTTGCCTGTGGTCGGATCGACGACCGTCGCGGCCGCCGGAACCGGATCCGCATCGAGTGCGACGTCAGCCAGCTCCCATGCCGGCGGCTTGCACGCGGCGCCGATCCTTCCTCTGACCGCCAAGGAGCGCGCAGCTGCCAGATCCCGCAGGCTGCAGCGCGGGGGAACCTCGTCAGCAACCTCGTTGGTTGTGGGTGCCGCTGGGCATGGCAGCAGCACGGCCGGAGGAGGCGCGACGTCAGCCAAGGGATCCGGATCGAAGACGGTCGCTGCCCCCCTGACCGCTTCGCTCCCGCCTGACGATCTGTCTGATTTCGGCGGCACATCACAGGCGAGCACGATCCACAACTTCGGGAGCGATCAGGAGATCACTCCACCCAACGAGGACGTCGCCGCTGGGCCCACCGACATCGTCGAGGTCGTCAACTCGACCATCTACGTCTTCAGCAGGACTGGAGCCGATCTCGGCTCCGCGGATCTCAACATCTTCATGGACGTGGCAGAGGGCTATTACAGCAGCGACCCGCGGGTGATCTACGACGCATCAGCCGGGAGATTCTGGATCACCGTGACGGAGGTCCCCGACGAGTATCAGTCGCCGAGCGACTGTCCTCAGTCGGCTCCTGTGCTCATTGCCGTTTCGGGAAATTCGAATCCGCTGCCGTTCTCGGGTTGGAACGTCTACGGACTACCGATGGAGACGTTTGGCGTAGCCGGCCAACGCTACGGAATTCGGCGATCAGCCCGGATTGGGGATATCGACGAACACGGTTACGGTGACTTTCGACGACTACACATGCAACAACGAGTTCAACGGCAGCGAGATCGACGTGCTCCAGAAGAGCGACTTCGAGACGGACTCCGGCAACAACTCGCTCTACTACTTCTACGACGGCCCATTTGCGCCGCAGCCCGTGCAGGGATTGGGCGCGATGTCACTGACGTACATCGTGAGCAACCAGTCCGACTGCCTCGGGAATGGATGCCTGAACGGCAGTCCCGACGCGCTCATACAGGCTTTTACGGGAACTCCGGAGGGTGCGGGCGGCGTGACCAATCAACCATTCGTCTACATTCCGATGACGGCAACCGCTGTGGATGACTCGACGGGGTTCCTGCCTCCGGCAGATCAGCCGAGCCCAGGGCCACAACTGCAGACCAACGACGACCGATTCCTCAACGCGGTGTATCAGAACGGCGAGATCTGGACAGCCGATGGCACCAGTTGCCAGCCTTCCGGCGATACGGTGCAGAGGGACTGCCTCGACTATGTTGAGATCGCCGCGAGCGGAAGCTCGCTGAACTCCGGCCCCGACGCTCACCAATCAGATCGACAACGTCGGCATCAACGGCGATGATCTTTTCTACCCGGCCGTCAGTCTCGACTCTGCAGGCGATCTCATCACGGTATTCGACGAGTCGTCGACGACCCTTGAGCCCAGCATCGAGGACGCCTCTGTCGCATCCAGCGGAACGACGCTGAGCAGCTTCACGAATCTGCACACCAGCTCGACGTACTACAACGGTGACGACCTGTTCGCCGGGGCGTGTGACAGTGAGGGTTGTCGCTGGGGCGACTACTCCGGCGCGGCACAGGATCCGGCGAACCCGAGAGACGTCTGGGTCGTCTCGGGATCGGAGGACGGGCTCACCTCGGTGGGATGCCCGACGACCCACGCATGCTGGAACACCCGCCTTGATGATTTGACGTTGTCCGGCCCGGTGATCACGGCTTTGACGCCGTCACTTGGACCGGTTGCCGGCGGGCAGACAGTGACAGTCACGGGGCATGACATCGGCACTGACACGACGGCTACATTGGGTGGATCGCCGGTCACTGTCACCAGCCAGACCGCGACCTCGTTCACGTTCGTCACGCCGCCCAGCGCGACGACAGGTGCGACAGACCTGGTGCAGGCGACGGACGCGCTGGGGACGACCGCAACGCTGACGTACACGTATGTTGGTCTCGCCAACTACACCCCGCTCAGCCCTTACCGGATTCTCGACACGCGAAACACGGGCGGCCCGCTGGGTCCAGGAGCGATTCGGGCGCTGCAGGTCACCGGGGTGGGCGGGACCCCCATTCCGCCAACGGCGACTGCGGCCGTGCTCAATGTCACCGAGGTGAGCGGATCCGCGTCGAGCCTGCTCACCGTGTATCCGTTCGGGACATCGCGTCCCAATGCGTCCAACCTCAACTTCGCCGCACACACGGTCATCGCGAACCTGGTGACCGTGACGCTGGGCGCCAACAGCGGCCAGGGCTGGATCAACATCTACAACGCGCTCGGGAGCGTCAATGTGCTCGTTGACGTCGAAGGATATTTCGCAGCGCCGGCTGTATCCGGTCAACCCCAGGGTCTCTTCCATCCGATCGCGCCGATTCGTGTCTGCGACACGAGGAACCCTTCGCCGACACCGATCTGCAGCACACATGGTGCGCTCGGACCGGAGTCCTCGATGGAGATCGACTTCACCACCGCGGGAGGTCTGCCGAGTGACGGCAGCGCCGAAGCGGCTGTGGTGAACCTCACAGGCGTGGCGGGCAATGCCTCCACCTATCTGAGCCTGTTTCCGACCAACAGCAGTGGTCAGTGCCCATACGGACCGGGACACTCACCGACCTTCTCGACGATCAACCTCGGTGCCGGCGCAGTGCAGGCGAACCGTGTGATGGTTGGGCTCGGCCCCTCGACGACGGGTGGGCCGGACGACGCGATCTGCGTGTACAACGCGGCGGGGACGATCAACGTGCTCGTGGATGCCAACGGGTGGTATGGCAGTACCACCGCACCATTGAGCCCCGCCGGATATCAGTTCCAGGCGCTGCCACCGACGCGGATCTGCGACACGCGGGTGTCGACTTTCGCCTGCAGCCCGGGAGCGATCGGCGCCGCTCTGAGCCGTCTGACACCGGTGGCCGGAGTCCTGGACATCCCGAGCAAGGTGAGTGCGACGATCGTGCAGGCGGTGATCGCGAACCTCACCGCGGTGGCGCCGACCGCGACTACGTTCCTGACGCTCTACCCGGCAAACCTGACCCACCGTCCGCAGGCGTCGGATCTCAACGTCAACAGCGGAGTGGTCCTACCGAACCTGGTCGTGGTGCAACTCGACACCACCGGGGATGGAAACGACGGCAAGGTCTATCTGTATAACAGTGCCGGCAGCGTCAACGCGATCATCGATATCGAGGGCTGGTTCCAATAGCTTGATGACGATGCGTGGTCACAAGCAGCGCCTGTTGATCGGTGTGATCGTCATCGCGGCATTGCCTTTGCTCGGGCAGGTGCCGGTGTCAGCTGCGCGCGCTGTCTCTTCGGCTGCCACAGTCGCGGCCCACACGCCGGATGTGCACCACGCTCCGGTGTCATCGCACGCGGCGTCCTTGAGCGCGGAGAAACTCGGCCCTCGTGCGTCCCGGAACAAGCAGCCGATCGTTCGCCGCGGCGTCTTTGCCCCCCGACTTCTCGGCACGTCTGACGTCAATGCCCGCGTAGTGGGTGGCCAGGAAGCTCAGCGCCGGTCGCCTAACGCCGCGACGCACGTGGCGATGCCACTGACGACCCCTCCGCCGCCCGACACTCTCTCGGGGTTCGCCGGAGCCTCTCAGGCGAGCGACATCCACAGCTTCGGGACCGGCCAGAAGACCGGAGATCCGAACGAGGACATCGCAGTCGGGCCGAACGACATCGTGGAGGTGGTGAACTCGAGCATCGTCATCTTCAACCGATCCGGAAAGACCCTCGGGTCAAACGACCTCAGCGACTTCATGGATGTCGGCCCTGGCTTCAGCGCCAGTGAACCGAGGGTGCTGTTCGACACCGCCACGGGACGCTACTGGGTCACGGTGGCTGCGGTCCCCAACTCCGGTTGTGCTGCGGGACCGGTGTTGATCGCGGTTTCGGCGTCATCGAATCCGCTGCCCTTCACGTCGTGGCACGTGTTCGCGCTGCCGATCGAGACGTCGGGCACCACGTACACCGACGAGCCAGGGCTCGGCGGTGACACGAACACGATCGTGGTGACGTTCGACGATTTCGCCTGCAACGTCGACTTCCTTGGAAGTGAGATCGACTTCCTCCAGAAGTCCGATTTCGAGAACGGCACCGGGACCAACGCCCTTGATGCCTTCACCTTCACCGAGTTCGCCCCTCAACCGGCTGAGGCGTACACAACGGCGGGATTCAACACGAACTACGTCGTGACCAACGAATCCGACTGCGGAGTTGTGGTGTGCGCCAATCCGGAGGCCGAGGTCGACGCTTATCAGGGCTCGCCCGAGGGCGGCGGCGTCTTCGTCCAGCAGTACTTCGTCGCGATGACGCCTACCGCGGTCAACAACTCCACGGGCGTGTTGCCGTCGGCGGCTCAGCCAGCCCCTGGCCCCGAATTGCAGACCAACGACGATCGGTTCCTCAACGCGGTCCTGACCCCCAACGGCGAGATCTGGACGGCGGACGGAACGAGTTGCGAGCCGTCCGGCGACACCGTGCAGCGAGCGTGCATGGATTTCCTCGAGATAACCGTGGGGAATGGCGGCTCCACACCAACACTTGGGTTGCAGGTCAACAACGTCGGCGTCGACGGTGCCTCGCTCTTCTATCCGGCTGTCGCGGTCGATGATGCCGGTGACATGATCACCGTCTTCGACGAGTCCTCCACGACGATGGATCCCTCCATCATGGATGCGGACATACCGGCGGGTGGCACCACACTCACCAGCTTCAACACTCTCCATACGAGTTCCACGTACTTCGACGGAAGCGACCTGGTGCCCGGAGCGTGCAATGGCCTGGGGTGTCGGTGGGGCGACTATTCGGGTGCAGCCGAAGATCAGGCGGAGAATGGGAATGACATTTGGGTCGTCTCCGGCTCTGAGGACGACACCATTGAGGGACCCTGCGTCGCACACGCGTGCTGGAACACGCGCATCTACCAACTCACCTTGACGGGGCCGCAGATCTCCACGATGTCGCCCGGTTTTGGGCCGATGTCGGGCGGCGAGACGGTGACGGTCACAGGACACGATTTCGCATCCGACACGACATTCTCGGCCGAACTCGGCGGGGGGCAGACACTGCCGATACCGATCGACATCATCAGTCCCGAGTTGGTGACCTTCGTCACCCCACCGGCAGCCACCGTCAGTGATTTCCTGGATATGGGGGCCTTCGATTCGTTGGGAGGAGGCGGCGGCGCGAACCTGTACCAATACCTGAGTCTCGCGAGCTACGTCCCCCTCAGTCCATTCCGGATCCTCGACACCCGTGCGACCGGTGGCGGTGGTGCGCTCGGGCCGGGTGCGATCCGTTTCGTGCAGGTATCCGGTGTTGGGCCAACACCGGTACCGGATGACGCCACGGCGTTCGTGCTCAACATCACCGAGGTGAACGGCACCGCCGCGAGCTTGCTGACCGTCTATTCGCCAGGCCCGAGCAGCAGGCCGAACGCATCGAACCTGAACTTCGCGGCCCACACCGTCATCGCCAACCTTGTGACTGTAGCCACCCCCCAAGGCGGGGCGATCGATATCTACAACGCACTCGGGACCGTGAATGTGCTCGTCGACGTCGAGGGGTACTTCGAGCCGCAGGCATCGACTGACTACGAGGGTCTTTTCCATCCAATCGCACCGTTCCGGGTCTGCGATACGCGTTTGTCTTCGCCGACGCCCTTCTGCAGCGCTCATGGCGCCATGGGCCCTGAGATGGCGATGGCTGTCAACGTCACTGGCGCGAGTCAGATCCCCACGGACGGCACAGCGGGATCCGTGGTGGTCAACCTGACGGGCGTTGCCGGCAGCGCTGCAACATACCTGAGCCTCTTTCCGACCGATTCGAGTGGCGGTTGCCAGTACACCGGTTCCCACGCACCCCCCTTTTCGTCCATGAATCTCACGGCAGGTGCGGTGCAGGCAAATCGGGTGATGGTCGAACTCGGCCCGGCGACGACCGGCGGACCGGACACATCGCTCTGCGTCTACAACGCTGCCGGAACGATCAACGTGCTCATCGACGCCAACGGGTGGTTCGGAAGTTCCACAGCAACGTCGAGCCCACAGGGGTATCAGTACCAGGGGATCGAGTTCGACCCGAATCTGCGACACGCGCGTGTCGATGCCCCCCTGCCCGGCAGGCGCGATCGGCCCCGCGTTGAGCCGCCTGACCCCGGTTGCGGGCGCGAGCCTCATTCCGGCGTCCGGTAGCGGGACGACCGTGGTGGCGATCGTCGCCAATCTCACTGCGGTGGCGCCGACGGCGACCACGTTCCTGACGCTGTACCCGGCGAATCTCACGCACCGGCCGCAGGCGTCTGATGTCAACCTCAACGCCGGGGTGGTGCTCCCCAATCTCGTTGTCGTGCAGATCGACACCACGGGGGACGCCAACGACGGGGACGTGTACCTGTATAACAGTGCCGGCAGCGTCAACGCGATCATCGATATCGAGGGCTGGTTCCAGTAGCTGTGGCATGGATGGCAGTGCTCCCCGAGATGGACGGGGTGCTCAATGCAATGGCCTCGCGCCCCTACGCCGAGCGTCTCGGCGCGATCGATGGCGTCATGGTCAAGACGTTCAAGAAGTGGACCGATCAGCGCGGGTACTTCATCGAGCAGCTGAAGCGCGGCGACCTCGATGACCAGGGCCGGCCGTTCATTCCCGATCAGCCGTTCGCTCAGATCTCGAGGAGCCTCGCATACGCCCGTGGCGGCAATCCGCCCGAGCTGATAAAGGCCTTTCACTGGCACAAGCGGCAGTGGGACTACTGGGACATCGTGCAGGGGGATGCGCGTGTCGTCCTCGTCGATCTGCGCCACGACTCACCCACGGCGGGGCGTATCCAGGCGGTGATGCTCGGTGAGAACGCGCCGAGAATGGTGGCCATCCCGCCGCTGGTCGCGCACGGCTACCAGTGCGTCTCGCAGCGTGACGTGATCCTCAACTACTACGTGACGGAGCCATACAACGCCGAAGATCCCGACGAAGGGCGCATCGCCTGGAACGACCCTCGTATCGGCTTCGACTGGACCATCGAGAACATCTGAGGTGCGCCTGCTCGTCACCGGGGGCGCGGGGTTCATCGGCAGCGAATTCGTGCGCATGACGCTTCGCGATCATCCCGACGACTCGGTCACAGTGCTCGACAAGCTCACGTATGCGGGCAACGAGCGCAATCTGGACAGCGTCCGCGCCGACAAGCGTTTCCGTTTCGTCCGCGGCGACATCTGCGACCAGGCGATCGTCCGGGAGCTCGCTGCCGAAGTCGACGTCATCGTGAACTTCGCCGCCGAGTTGCACGTCGACCGTTCCCTGGAGGCGCCCGGGCAGTTCATCCTCACCGACGTCTACGGGATCTTCGTGCTGATGGACGCCGCGCGCGAGCATGAGCACCAACTGTTTCTGCAGGTGAGCACCGACGAGGTGTACGGCGATGTCGCCACCGGGATGAGCGTCGAAGGCGATCCCCTCCGTCCGCGCAGCCCGTACAGCGCGAGCAAAGCCGGCGGTGAGCTCCAGGTCCAGGCGTACCGCAGCTCGTACGGGTTTCCGGCGATCGTGACGCGCGGCTCGAACACCTACGGGCCATTTCAGTATCCGGAGAAGATCATCCCGCTGTTCATCACCAACGCCATCGACGACCGGCCGCTGCCGATATACGGCGATGGCGGCGCCGTCCGCGACTACCTGCACGTGGAGGACCACGTCCGCGGTATCGACCGCGCGCTGCGGCACGGCAAACCGGGCCTCGACTACAACGTCGGCGCAGGCGGTGAGACCGATGGTGTGACGGTCGCCGACACCGTCTTGCGGATGCTCGGTAAACCGAGCTCGCTCAAGGAGTTCGTGCGCGACCGGCTTGGGCACGATCGCCGCTATGCGGTCGACTTCGACACGTCTTGCAGAGCTCGGCTGGCGCCCGATGCTCAGCTTCGAGGCTGGGATGGAACGCACTGTCGCGTGGTTCGTCGAGCACGAGGAGTGGTGGCGCCCCCTGAAGTCTGGTGAGTTCTGGGAGTTCTACCAGCGCAATTACCAGCCGGCTGTCGAGACGCGCGCGCCGGCGTCGTAGAGCGATGCCGCGATATCGTGACCCGGATGCCGGCGCTCTGTGTGCAGGCACCACAGCGGTGTTGGGGTGGTGTCGCAATGCGATATGATCCGTCTCTGAAAGAGGTCAAACGCGCCAACACCGCGTTGGTGCTGGCCCCAAGGGATGGACGGAGTTGCCAGACACGGCTCAGAAGCAACGGGTGGGTATCACCACCGGCCGGGGTTCGATCGAGTTGTTGCGAACCGTAGTCGTGATGCCCGCGTACAACGCGGCCAAGACGCTCGAGACGACACTCGCGAAGATTCCTCCGGGCGTTGTGGACACGATCATCCTGGTCGACGACGGCAGCCGGGACGGCACGGCGGCGCTTGCAGTGTCACTGGATCTCGTGGTCATCTCGCATCCGCACAACGCCGGGTACGGCGCCAACCAGAAGACCTGCTACATCGAGGCACTCCGGGACGGCGCTGACGTCATCGTCATGCTCCATCCCGACGGTCAGTACGACCCCGCCATCCTCGACGACATGGTCGAGGTCATCCGGAGCGGACGCGCGGATGTGGTGCTCGGCTCGCGCTTTCTCAACCCCGGCGGAGCGCGCGCAGGAGGCATGCCCTGGTGGAAGCGCCTCGCCAATCGCTTTCTCACCGGGTACGAAAATCGCGTGCTGGGGCTTGGGCTTACCGAATATCACACCGGCTACCGCGCATACAGTCGCAAGTTCCTCACCACCGTGCCGTTCCTGCGCAATTCGAACGACTTCGTGTTCGACACGCAGATCCTCACGCAGGCCGCCTCGTTCAAGTTCAAGGTGGCCGAGGTTCCGGTCACCACCAAGTACTTCGACGATGCGTCGTCGGTGAATTTCCGGGTTTCGCTGATCTACGGGCTCAAGACGGTGTGGACCGTGAACCGGTTCATCCTGCACCGCATGGGGCTGCGCTCGCGCCGTTACTCGCGCTGAGCGGGATCCTTCACCGCATACACAGCGATCGTTGCGCTGCGACGCGCTGACGCCGCGAGCGGTGCGACGATCACTGCGGCCACGCTGAGCGGGATTGCCAGTCCCACGGCCACACCGGCGAGCACGCGGCTGCTCTGCCGGTGCCGGAGACGGGCCTCGGGGCGTCGCAGCACGTCGTAGAGGAGGTTGGGCGGGAGGCCGAGCCGGTTCTCCACGGTCTGCACGAAGCTGAAGAGGTCGTACTCGGGGACGAGATAGCTCACCTTGACCGGCCGCAGGCCGGTGGGCTCGAGGATCGCCGTCAGCGTCGACGCGGTGAAGTGGACCAGGTGTCTCGGGACGTCGAGGTGGAACCACCCGGCCCGCCCGATCCGTGCCTCCGGTGACCCGAAGTTCGGCACCGCGATGAGCAGGACGCCTCCCGGCCGGAGCAGGCGCGCGATGCCGCGCACGGTCTCCTCCGGGGCGTGGAGGTGCTCGGCGACGTGCCAGAGGACGACAGCGTCGTAGGTGGCGCCTTCAGCCACCAGGTCGTCGACGCTGACCGCGCTGACGTCGAGATGGAACACGTCCCGGGCTTGCTTCGCTGCTGAGGGTGATCGCTCGGTTCCCCGCACCTTCCAACCGCGTGAGCGCATCTGGTTGATGAGCACGCCCGGACCGCAGCCGATGTCGAGAGCGCTCCCGGCGCCCCCGAGCAGCCGCTCGATCGCGCGGATCCGGCTGCCGTGGACCATCGACAGGATCCGGTCCATGCCGCCGCGATATCGCTTGGTGGTGCTGTGGTATCCCTTGGGGTAATAGCCGTCGAGCTCGGCCTCGGACGGCGCGGGAGCGGTCCGGGCAAGGTCACAGCGGCGGCAGCGAACGATGGTGAACGCGTCTCCCGTGGCGGGATCCCTCGCGTCGAAGAGCCTGTCTGCCTCGGCGGCCGGATGACCGCACGCAGTGGCGACGGTCATTGCGCGATTGCCAGATCGGTTGACGGTCCAGATCGCGCGCCCGGCTCGACCAGCGCGAGCGCAAGTCCGGCGAGGATCAGCACGCCCCCGAGCACCGTGGCGAGGGACGGCACCGACGCGAGGATGAGCAGGGCAAGCACTGCGGTGAGCGGCGGCTCTCCGAGGAACGAGACGGAGACGAGGAGCACCGGGACATGACGGAGTGCCCAGTTGTACACGGTGTGCCCACCGATCGTGCACACGAGCGCCAGCCCGAAGCACGCAAGCGCAACTCGTGGCGAGGGGAGGTGCGCGACGCCGCCGGCCACCGCCGTCAACGCAGCGATCACGCACACCACCGCGTAGACGACTGCGGAGTACCCGGCGACGCCGAGACTTCGCGCGAACGCTCCGCCCGATGAGCAGATATCCGGCGAGGCAGAGACCACCGGCGATGGCGAGGAGGTCTCCGCCGAATGCACCGCTGTCGACGCGGAAGTCTCCCGCGCAGGTGACGATCGTGCCGGCGATCGCGAGCGCGCCACCCGCGAGCATCTGACGAGAAACACGTTCTCCCAGCAGGCGTTTCCCGAGGGGGGTCACGATGATCGGATGCAGCGACACGAGGAGCACGCTCGCCGCCACCGATGTGTACTTGAGTGACTCCGTCCAGAGCAGAAAGTGGCCGGCGAGGAATACTCCGCTCACGAGTACCAGGCTGATCTGCTTGCCTCCTCGAGGCAGCACACCGCGGCGTGCGTCGCGAAGGACCCACGGCGCGAGGAGCACGGTAGCCATGCCCATCCGGAGCCAGACGATCGTCGCGGCGTCGTCATTGGCTTCCTTGATGAGAATCGCCGAGAACGACACGGCGACCGTGGCTGCAACCAGCGCCCATCCCGCCGAAGGCGTGCGCGGGCGCGCCGCGACGGTCACTTGTGGCGCTCGCGATCCCGCGCCCGGAGCAGCGCCGTGTAGCCGCCGAGCACCTCGCGGATACCGCCATCCTCGATCGCCCAGGTTCGTGTGGCCACAGCGTCAATGAGGGCGCGGTCGTGGGTCACCAGGATGATTGCGCCCGGATACTTCACCAGCGCGCCCTCGAGCACCTCCTGCGCCGGGATGTCGAGGTGGTTGGTCGGCTCGTCGAGGAGCAGGAGGTTGGTCTCCTCGATTGCGAGCTTGCCCATCATCAGGCGGGCGCGCTCACCGCCACTCAGGTCGCCGACGAGCTTGAGCGTGTCGTCGCCGCTGAACAGCAATGAGCCGAGGAGCGTGCGCGCCCGTTCCTCGCCCACCGGGTGCGTCGCGAGGAGGTCGGCGAGCACCGTGCGATCGTCCTGACCGGCGGGCACGTCCGAGTCGCCGTGCTCGATCGACTGGCCGAGGTCCTGGCGATACAGCCGGCGGACGCTTCGCGGACCGAGGGTGAGCGTCCCGTCCAGTGGGGGGAGATCGCCGGCGAGCGTGTGCAGCAACGTCGACTTACCGCTGCCGTTCGGCCCGATCACGGCGATGCGCTCTCCGGGGACGATCGTGAGCGGCGGCATCAACAGCAGGGGCGCGTCCCTGCCGACGATGAGGTTGACGCCCTTCAGCGTGATCTTCGACGCCGGAGCGCTGCTGAAGCGCAGTCGCGGCTTTCTGTCGACGGTTGGTGGTGCGACACGCTCGAGGCGGTTCAACCGCGTCTGCCGGCCTCGCGCCTCGCGCGCACGCTGCCCGGCCTTGTACTTGCGGATGAACTCTTCCTGATGGTCGATGTACGCCTTCTGTGCCGCGAACTCGCGCCGCCGGCGCTCGCGCCGTTCGACTCGCAGCTTGGTGTATTGCGTGTAGTTGCCCGGGTACTCCTCGATGGTCCCGCCCGCGACTTCGATCACCTGGGTGCACACGTTGTCGAGAAAGCGCCGGTCGTGCGACACGAGGACGAACGCCGTTGACACACCGCGCATGAAGTCCTCGAGCCACTCGATTGCCGCGAGGTCGAGATGGTTGGTCGGCTCGTCGATGAGCAGCAGGTCGGCGTCCTGGACGAGCAGCTTGGCGAGCTCCAGACGTCGCTTCTGCCCGCCGCTGAGCTGCGACGGATGGCGTTGCTGCGTCTCGGTATCGAGGCCGAGCCCGCCGAGCGCTTCGCGTGCTGTCGCCTCGAGCTCGTAGCCGCCCTGGTCGATGTAGCGATGCTGGACGTCGCCGTAGCGGAGGAGCAGTTGCTGCGCGTCCGGACGCGCGCTGTCCGCGAGGAGTGGCTCCAGCGTGGTCATCTCGTGGTGCATCGCGGCGAGATCCTCGCGCGACGCCATCACCTCGTCGAGGATCGTCTCCGCGACCGGTTCCGGTGCGTCCTGAGGGAGGTATCCGATCCGCAGTCCGCGCTGCCACTCGACCTCACCCTGCGTCGGCTCCAGCGCGCCGTTGATGAGCGACAGGAGCGTGGTCTTGCCCGCGCCGTTGGCGCCCACCACGGCAATGCGCTGGCGTGTTTCGACGCGGAACGTGACACCTTCGAGGATGCTCTCGGCACCGAAGGCGACACCAACGTCGCGGAGACTGACCAGGGACAAGCGGCTACTGCCCTGTCGCACCCTCGCGGGCGACGATGCGCCGCACGATGGCGACCGAAGACGCGTACGTCGAGTCCATCCCGAAGTACGAAAGGCCGCGAGCACCGAGCGTGCGTGCCTGCGTGTACGGCGTGTCGGATGCGTAGTGAATGACGCCGAAATCGATGGGCAGCTTGGAGAAGTTCACCGGCTCCCCGGTCGGATATCGGACGGGCTGGGTCATCTCGTACACCGCGTTGCAGTATGGCCCAGCCTCCATCTCCACCACGGTGAACGCCTCGCGGTAGTAGAAATCGAGGTAGCCTCGGTTCTGCAGGAACGTTCCCTTGACACTCACAGCGCGCTGATTGTCCAACCCGCTTCCGAAACGCAAGTACGGCGCGATATCCGACACGGAGAACGCGTTGTCGAGCCAGTACGTCGAGCGGCTGTGCTCGTCGTGGATGACGCTGCTGATCATCACGTCGCCCACGTCTGCGTTGAGCGTGGCGGCCTTGCCAAGGATGTACACGCCGCGAAGGTCCACCGTTTCTGCGACCTCGCGCAGGATGTTGTACGCGGCGAGCCCGAGCGGGTAGTCGATGTTGACGATCACGGCCCTGCTCGCCGTCAGTGCAGCGGGATCGATCGGCAGCACGCGCTCATCACAATGCGCGGCGGTGACCCGGTCGAGCGGGATCACCTGCGCGGCGACGTCGAGCGCGGTACGGCTGGTGACGCTCAGCGCGCCGGCGTCGCGCTCCTCGCGACGTAGCGCTGCTCGCTCGGATTCGGGCAAGAGACGAAGGCGTTCGCGCGCCGCGTAGTAGAGGAAGTTGTTCCAGTTGCCCTGCGCGGTGCCGTCGCGGAAGCGCTGCAACTCCTCGCGAAGCTCGCCCCCACCTTCGCGATCCACCGCGGCTGCGAGCTCATCGGCGTGACGAGGCGCGACGCCCGTGAGCAGGTTCGCGATCGAATGCGAGTTGCTGCTCACGAAGTACACAGGCCGGTCGAGCAGCGACTCCGAGCGCATCAGCCCGGTGACCTGCTGCCACCAACGCCGGGTCACGCGTGCGTAGCCGACCTGGGTGCCACCGAGCATCCGGAGCCGCAGTGCCATGCCGTGCCCGGCGATCTCTACGAGGCGGGAGCCGAAGGCCACGCCCCAGATCTCATACAGCTGCAGCCAGTCGTCCTCGAGGCCTCCGCAGGCGTTGGCAGCCTCCCCGGGGGTCAGGTCCTCGATGCGCTCGACCCCGGAGCCGTGGAGCGCCACCCGGAGCTTGTTGAGCTCGATCTGGAGCGCGACCATCGTCGGGATGAGGTCGTCGACATCCGAGGCGCTGGCGATGAGGACGGCCAGCGTTCCGTCGCCGTCGTCGTACCACCGCCGCCGCCGGCCCGGTGCGCTGACCTCCGTCCACTCGCTGAAGGGGCGAAACCCGCGCTGGGCGAAGACCTCGGCCGACTGGCCCATGACGACCAGGCGCGCCCTGAAGATGGCGTCAGGGAGCCGCCTGACCGCGTAGAGCAGGGCTCCCAGATCGAGCTCCATCGACGCTGCGAGTGGATGCAGGCTCGATCCCATCGCCTTGTGCGAGTGCTCGAACACCCGGAGCTGGGTCTCCCCGCTGCTGCGCAGGATCGTCGTATAGGTTCGGTGGTAGACCTCCACCGCGTCGACCAGCGCGTTCTCCTCGGCCGCCGGCTCCGTCCGCGTCAGCCCTGAGGGGGGAGCCTGCGTCAGAGGCCCGCGTCCCAGCTCATGCAGCACCATCCCACCCATTGTCGCCGCTGGCCGTACAGTGGGCACGCCGGGCTGGCTATCCTGCCCCGGCTATGGGACGAATCGCGGTGACCGGATCGGTCGCCTACGACACGATCATGGAGTTCGGCGGGCGCTTCGGCGACCACATCCTGCCCGACAAGACCAACGAGCTCAATGTTGCATTTCTCGTGGATCGGCTCGAGAAGCGCCGAGGCGGAACCGCCACGAACATCTGCTTTTCGATGGCACTGCTCGGCGAGCAGCCGCTGCTCTGCGCCGCGGTGGGCGGCGGTGATTTCGTCGAGTACGCCGCAGCCCTGGAGTTCGAGGGAGTCGACATGTCCGCGGTGCTCAGCTGCGACGACGTCGGCACCGCGACCGCATTCATCACGACCGACCGGGACGGCAACCAGATCACCGCGTTCTACCCGGGTGCCATGACGAAGGCAGCCGGGGTCGACCTGAGCGCGCTGCGCGACGTCTCTGAGGTGATCGTCGGCGCGGATGACGCTGCCGCGATCGCCCTGCACGTCGAGCAGGCGGGAGCGCTCGCCGCGCGGCTGATCTTCGTTCCGGCGCAACAGATTCCGGCGTTGAGCGATGACGATCTGCGGCGCGGTCTCGACCAGGCGTGGCTTGTCGGGGGCAACGACTACGAGTTCGAGATGATTCGCGAGCGAACCGGCCTGTCGATCGAATCGCTCAGCGCGTCTCGGATGGTGGCGGTCACCCGCGGCGCTGCCGGCAGCGAGATCCATGGTCCCCAGGGCGTCTCGGTGATTCCTGTGGCACCCGTGAGCGACGTGGTCGATCCGACCGGTGCCGGGGACGCCTATATCGCGGGGCTGGTCACCGGTTTCCGGGCCGGCGCTTCACCGGAGGTGGCCGGGCGCATGGGTTCGCTCGCGGCGGCCTACGTCGTGGAGCAGAACGGACCGCAACGACACCGCTTCGACGTGCCGGCGTTCCGCGATCGATACGCGGTGGCGTTCGGCAGCAGCCTGAGCCTTCCGGCCAAAACCCCGGCGTAGAGTGGCTGGTATGGAGGACGCGGTCATCGTCAGCGCCGTGCGGACACCGGTCGGCACCTTCGGAGGTGTCTTCACCGACGTGCCGGCGACGAGACTCGGCGCGATCGCGGTCGAGGAGGCGCTTCGTCGCGCGGGCATCGATTCGGTGGACGAGGTGCTGATGGGCAACGTGCTCCAGGCCGGCCTCGGTCAGAACACCGCGCGTCAATCGGCAATCGGCGCCGGATTGGCCGACAGTGTGCCGTCCACCACCATCAACAAGGTATGTGGCAGCGGACTCAAGACAGTGGCGCTTGCAGCGCAGGCGATCCGCGCGGGCGACGCGGAATGCCTTGTCGCCGGCGGCATGGAGAACATGTCGCGCGCGCCGTACCTCATGGAGAACGGCCGGTACGGATACCGGCTCGGCCACGGTCAACTGGTCGACGAGATGATCCGTGACGGCCTCTGGTGCGCGTTCGACGACTGCCACATGGGCAGTACTGCGGAGAACATCGCTCGAGAGTTCGAGGTGAGCCGCGAGGACCAGGACGCGTTCGCAGCGGGGTCGCAGCAGAAGGCCGAAACGGCGATCAAAAGCGGCCGGTTCAAGGACGAGATCGTCGCCGTGCCGGTGCAGCGCAAGAAGGAGACCGTGCTGGTCGACACTGACGAGCATCCCCGACCCGGGACCACCGCTGAAAGCCTCGCTGCGTTGCGTGCAGCGTTCGCCAGGGACGGCACCGTCACCGCCGGAAACGCGAGCGGCATCAACGACGGAGCCGCCGCCGTGGTGGTCATGAGCGAGTCGCGCGCGAAAGCCGAGAACCGCGTTCCCCTGGCTCGGATTCGCGGATACTCGAGCGCGGGGGTCGCACCTCGGATCATGGGGATGGGACCCGTGCCGGCAGTGCGAGCTGCGCTGCAGAAGGCTGGCGTCGAGCTGCGAGACATCGACCTCTTCGAGCTCAACGAAGCCTTTGCCGCGCAGGCGGTTGCCGTCGGCCGCGAACTCGCCGTCCCTGAGGATCGCCTCAACGTCAACGGCGGCGCAATCGCCATCGGACATCCCATCGGCGCGAGCGGAACTCGTATCCTCGTGACGCTGCTTTTCGAGATGGCCAAACGCGATGCGCACCTCGGTGTCGCCGCACTCTGCATCGGCGGCGGCCAGGGCATCGCGATGGTGCTGGAGCGAGCCTAGCTTCGCAACGTATGCCGGAGTTCGTTCGCGCCGATCTGACCGATTCCCGGTTCGAGCGTGTCGATCTCGTCCGCGCGAGGTTCCGCACGGTTGATCTGACGGACGCACAGTTCCGCGACGTCTCCATGAGCGGAGTCACGATGCGCGGCGTCGAGTTGCAGAACGTCACCATCAGCGGCGACATCGAGAACGTGACGATCAATGGCGTCGACATCGGCCCCCTGATCGAGGCCGAGCTCAACAAGCGCTACCCGCTACGGGCAAAGATGCGCCCGACTGATCCCGCGGGCTTCCGTGAGGCGTGGGAGATCGTCGACCGGTTGTGGGACGAAACCGTTGCGCACGCACGCCGCCTGCCACTCGACCTGCTGCAGGAGCCTGTCGGTGACGAGTGGTCCTTCATCGAGACGCTGCGCCACCTGGTATATGCGACAGACGCCTGGATGAGACGAGCGATTCTCGGCGACCCGTCTCCATGGGATCCCCTGGACCTTCCGTGGGACGAGATGGAGGACTCGCCAGGCACCCCTCGCGACCGCGAAGCACGACCCTCACTCGACACGGTGCTCGCGCTCCGTCGCGAGCGGATGTCCACCGTTCGCAACTATCTCGCAGGGCTGACCGATGAATCGCTGAACAGCAACACCGAACCCGTCGATGCACCGGGCTGGCCGACGCCGCACAGCTATCCGGTGCGCGAGTGCCTGCTTACCATCCTCAACGAGGAATGGGTACACCGCCTCTTCGCAGAGCGCGACCTCGACATCGTGGAAACGCGCGCTTAGCACCATCCATCCGGATCTCCGCATGCGACGGCAGAGGTGGGCGGCGGGAGAGGCGGCACCGTGCTCAGCTTGGCCGCTCCCTCCTTCGCGCAAACAGATTGTCGCGCTCTCGGGAGCTGCCAATTCGCTGGGTGCCGCCCCTCCCACCGCCCACCTCTGGGCTTGGTGCAATGTCTCCCGACGTATGTCTCATACGGACGCTCGACGGAGGCGCTCCCATGCTTCGTCGGCGAAACTCTCGGGGTTGCCGCGCCGATTGACGGCGTTCTCCTTGGTGTCGAATGCCAGCACCCATAATCCTGCAGCCCACGCGGCGCCGAGTTCGACCTTTGTAAAAGGGCGGCCACGCTCGCGTTGATACGCGTCGAGGAAGGCATCGCTTTCTTCGACGGTGGCCGCACTGATGTCGCCGCTTCTTGCGAACACCGCCGCGGCGGCACCGACGATCGTTGCCTCCGGCCGGGTCGCCGCGCTGTCCCAGTCGTGAACGACCAGGGGCTGACCGTTCTGCCATCGAATGTTCTGGGACTCCCAGTCGACGTGTCCGACGACGAACGGCGCCCGAAACGCGAGAAGGATCCCGCGAGCCCTGGCGCCGATCTCGTTCAACCAGCGGGGCTCGGGGTCTGCATTGAGATCTGCGTCGCTGTCGCGGTCGCTTGCCGCGGGCCACAAGCCCGGCACGCTGTGGTCCCACGCAACCCAGTGCGGAGGTGGATCCAGACGGTGCTCGAGGTTGAGGTGCGCGCATCGATCGATGAGCTGCCACAGCAATCCTGCAAAGCGAATCGGCGACTCCGAGCTACGCTCCAGCTGCGTTCCATCCGGCACGTATTGCTCGGCTGTCGCGGTATGGGCGCCAAGAGGCGTCGGACCGGCCAGTGGCATCGGGCACGGGAAGCCGGACTCCCAGAGATGACGTTGCACCTCGACGCATGCGCGGATTCGTGGCGAGTCGGGTCGCACCTTCACGACCACCTCCCTGGTGTCTGCGAGTCGCAGGCCGAGCACCGTGGAGAGGTACCCACTCGAAAAGATGCGTCCAACCGGCGTGGCCCCGAGCCACTGCTCGCACCAAGCCACCAGGTCGTCACTTTCGGAAGGCGACATCACCATGCGGCGCCAGCTGGAGGTGCGTTAGCTGACGTCGACGCCGCTGAAGAGGTCGGTCTCAGGCACCACGGCCGGCGTGCGCGAGATCACAAGCTGAAAGTGCTCGTCCGCGAATTGGCGGAGCATCTCGTCCGGCAAGGTGAGCTGCGGCCAGTCGTCCGAGATCTGACTGTGGTGCGCACGCAGCGCGTCGCGCTTGCGCCCGATCACGTCGACGGTATCGATGGTCGTAGTCACGTCCTCGTCCGGCGTGAGGAACTCCATCTCGTCGGCGGTGGCGTCCCCCCAGGGTGAGTCCATTCCGGCAGCCTTGGCTGTCTCGACCATGCGCTCGAATTCGGCGCGGGGAAAGGCGGTGTAGTAGAGCTTGTCGACACGCCAGGGCTCGCCGGCATCCTTGTACATCGCCCTGAGACGTGCGGCCTCGACGGCCAGCAACGTGGCGCGATGGGTCTGAATATGGTCGGGATGACCATAGCCGCCGTTTCCGTCATAGGTGACAACAACGTGCGGTCGGAAGCGGCGTATCTGCGCAACGATCTTCCCGGTCGCCTCGTCGATGGGAGCCATCCAGAAGGCGTCGGGGAGGAAGTTGGTCGGTGTGCCGGCCATCCCCGAATCGCCGTAGCGCAGGAACTCGACCTCATCCACCTTGAGAATGCGGCAGGCCTCGCGCAGCTCGGCCTCGCGAATTTCCGCGAGGTGCGGGCGCGTCGTCTCTTCGGGCATGTCCGTCGCGACGATGGTCGCCAGCTTGCCGTCGGTGCAGCACACGACGCACGTCTTCACGCCGCGGTCGGCGTAGGTGGCGAGGGTGCCGCCCATCGTGATCGTCTCGTCATCGCAGTGCGCGTGCACCGCCATCAGACGCAGCTGGGAATCCGCCATCACTCCTCGGAGATGGTCACCGACCGCATGACGTCGTCCTTGCGTATCGCGCCCACGACGTCCATGCCCTTGATGACCTGCCCGAACAGGTTGTAGGACTTGGTCAACTTCTGGCGATCATCGACCGTGCAGATGAAGAACTGCGAACCGTTGGTGTGCGGCCCGGAGTTCGCCATCGCGACGGCTCCGGCCTCGTACTCGCCCTGCACGGGCTCGTCCTCGAACTTGTATCCCGGTCCGCCTCGGCCGGTTCCCTCCGGGCAACCGCCCTGGATGACGAAGTCATCGACGATGCGGTGGAAGGTGAGGCCGTCGTAGAAGCCGTCTTTGGCGAGGAACACGAAGTTGTTGACCGTTTTCGGCGCGCGCGCCGGATCGAGGGCGATGACGATGTCGCCGCGGTCGGTGCTGATGGTCGCGGTGTAGCGCTTGGCAGGATCGATGACCTGCTCAGCGCCCGTGTATTTCTTGGGCATCGAGGCAGTCTACCCGGGGTGGCCGGATAGACTGCCGGACCGCCGTCAGGATCAGATCAGAGCGCTGCGCTCGTTGCGGTGACGGCAGCGGGGGAGCCCGCCGACGAGGGGGGCGCCGACGTGCCGGGAATGGTGGTGAGCCCGCCGAAGCGAACCCGGATGTAGGTGCTGAGGTTGAGGTTCATCAGCTTGCTGACACCCGCAGTCGCGGCAGCGCTCAGCGATGTTGCCTGGGTTGAGGTGATCTTGCCGGCCGTCTCCGCCTTGTCGATGCGCTTGGTGACCTTGGCCATTACGGCGCTCTCCACCGCCTGGGCCTTCGACCCGTCAATCTGCGTAAGCGTTTCGCCGTTGAGGAGGTCCTTCAGAACGGTGGTCCGGCTCAGCCCGGTCTCCTTGACCGATTCACGAAAGAGCGCCAGCGCGATGCGCCGTGCCGCGACTGCCTTGGTGATCGATCCGCCGGTCTTGGTGGCACCCGGGGCCGGCGTCGCTGCCAGCGTGCTGGCGTTGCCACGGCCGAAACCTGATGCAAGCGCCGGGATGATGGAGACGGTCGCGATCCCTGCCACGGCGACAACCGCAAATGCGGCCGCGCTCAGCGCGACCCTCTTGGTGAAGAAGTTTCCGAACATTCGCCGTGCTCCTTAGGTTTCGAGTGTTTTATGGTGGGCGGTGTCCTCATTCTCATTGGCCGTTGCGCGCGTTCCCTGAGCCAGCCCTGAGACGTGAGGCCCGCCCCCGATCCGCCTGCAACCACGGAGGCATCACGTGAACGGTGCCGAGCAACGGCCGGTGATCGGGCTCTTTGGGGCGTTCGATACCGGTGAGCTTGGTGAAGTCCTGCTACGCAGGGTCATCGAGAGCGAACTCCACCGGCGGCGCCCGGCTATCGAACTCGTGGCCCTCGCCCCGCTCGGATGGGAGCACCCGATCCCAGGCGATGAAGGACGTCCGGCACGTCCAATCGGATCAGACGCGACCACAACGCAGCCAGATCTCGACGCCCTGATCATCGCCGGCGACGTGCTTGGGGATGATCAGCACTGGGCCGGACGCTACCCGGTGCCTCTCGACGTCATGTCCAGTCGTGGAGTCGCCGCGCTGACGCTCACCGGCAAGCGGGAGGGCCACGCGATCGCCAGATCGGTGCTGTGGTTCGCCGTCGGTTCACCGGCAGGCGACCTGGATGCAATCAACCTCAAGGGTGAAGACGTCTGGGCGAGAAACCTCGCGACTGAGGAGCGCCTTGGGGGCACGGCCGTGCAGTCGGGTGACCCCCTGCTCCTGGCCGGTCGTGTCTTCGCCGCCGAGGTCCTTCGACGGCGCGCCGACCTGCTCCGCCTCTGCGGCGCCGTTCCCGCCGGTCCCCGTCTGGTGGTCGAAATGGCTCCGAATCGTGTTTCGGCGGAGCCCCACGCTCAGCTCGTCAGCGCGATTGCGGCAGCGCTGCGCGCCGACCCCAAGCTCTCGGTGGTCGTCGTGACCCTCGACCCGACGCGGCGACCTCCGGACAGCGCCTTGCTCAGCATCCCGGAACTGGTCGCCGAGCGCGTGCACCACCTGCCGGAGTGGGTGGGAACTCGATGACATCGCCGCCACCATGGCGGGCGGTGTTGCGGTCCTCGCTTCGACGCCGGCGGGAGCGCATCTCGCCGCCGCTCTGGGTGTGCCGGTCTCGGCGGCGGACGCAGGACTGGGTGATCACTTCGACCCGGCCATTCCCATGCTCGGCGGGGATCTCACCCCGGCGATAGCGGCCCTCATCGCCGGCAGGCAGCCCGCGGTCATCGATGCGGCCATCCAGAAGCTCGACGGCGCCTTTGCCGAGCTGGCGGAGCGGTTGCCACGGGTCGCACGCTCGGCTGGTCCCGCGCTTGAGCCCGAGGCCGGAGCGTCGGCACTGGCGATCCTCCAGCAGCGCCTCGTTGACGAGCGTGCCGCGCTGCAGGCCGAGCTGTCGCGGATCCAGGCGGAGCTCGATCACCTCCGCGCCTCGCCCGAGCATCGCCTCGCGCGGCCGATCCGCGAGGGTTATCAGCGGTGGCAGCGGCGCCGGACGTGATCCGGTTTCCCGAGGTAGCCCGCCCGGACGTGACCGTGGTGATGCTCACGTACAACCGCTGGGATCTCACCAAAGAGGCACTCAGGTTGCTCGCGGAGCTGACGGAGCCGAGGTACGAGGTCGTGATCGTCGACAACGCGTCGAACGACGGCACGCTCGACGAGCTCGATCGAGTGCAGGGAGCCCGCATCCTGCGCAATCCCCGCAACCTCGGCTTCGGCCCCGCCAACAACCAGGGGGCGGCCATGGCGAGGAGCCGGTACCTGCTCCTGCTCAACAGCGATGCGTGGGTGCGGCCCGGATGGCTGGAGCCGCTGCTCGACGTCGCTGATGCCGACCCTGGCGTGGCGGCGGTGGCCTCGAAGCTGCTCTACCCCGACGGCCGGCTCCAGGAGGCGGGCTCGATCATCTGGCGGGACGGGAGGGTCCGCCAGTACGGCGATGGCGATCAGCCCAACCGCTCCGAATACAACTTCCGGCGGACGGTCGACTACGCGTCGGCCGCCTGTCTCCTGGTGCGGCGCTCGGCCTTCAGGTCGGTGGGCGGGTTTGACCCGCGGTTCGCTCCGGTCTATTACGAGGACGTCGATCTCTGCCTCGCCCTGGCGGCGGGCCCTGGTCGCGTGGTCTATCAACCTCGATCGGTCGTCGAACACGTGCGCGGCGCCTCGAGCAGCGGTGGTGTGCAGAGCGCGCGCGTCGAACGCAACCGCCGCCTGCTCCGCGCCCGGTGGCGTGCCGTCCTCGATCGCCGGCCTCCGGAGAGCTGGCGCGTCGAGCCGAGCGGGATCCTCGGCGGCCGCGACTCATTGACTTGCGAGCGGATCCTCGTGCTCGCGGGCCCGAGACCGGATGCGGACGGCACCCCCGAGCAGCGCCGCCTCCACTCCCTGATCCACGCCGCCGCGAGGCGCTGGCCCGAGGCCCGCTGGACCATCGCATCGCTCGACGGCACGCCGGTGACCAGGCCGGACGATCTCAGTGACGCCGGCATCGAGGCCGTGACCGGCGCTCCGTCGTGGGACGAGTGGCTCGCCGGGCGCCGGTACCATTACGGCGTCATCGCCGTGGCCGACGAGCGCTGGACCGAGAGTGGTCTGGCCGGTCTCATCGATGCCACGCAACCCCAGGCGGTGCGTGTCCCGGCCGCCGATCCACTCGATCTCAGGGCGGTGGCGAGTGCTCTCGGGCGCCCCGATCCGGGCATTCCGGCGTAGGTGCGTTAGAGTTTCGATCCCGAGGCGACAAACTTTGGAGGCATTCATGAAGGTCGTCGTCTGCGTCAAGCAGATCCCCGACCCCAACACGACCGGACAGCTCGACCCGACCACGCATCTGCTCAAGCGCGAGGGGGTTGAGGCCGTTCTCGATCCCGGCGATGAGTTCGGTGTTGAGGCAGGCCTGCAGCTCGTCGAGGCTCAGGGGGGCGACGTGACGGTCGTCTCGATGGGTCCTGAGCGAGGCATGGACGCCGTCCGGAAGGCCCTCGCGATGGGTGCGACCAAAGGGGTGCTGATCTCGGATGACAGCCTGCGGGGCTCCGACGCGCTGACGACCGCGCGCGTGCTCGCCGCGGCCATCCGCCGCGAGGGCTTCGATCTCGTGATCACCGCCACCGAATCCACCGATGGCTATTCCGGTGTGGTGCCGCAGATGATCGCGGAGCTCCTCGATGTGCCGGCGGTGACCTTCGCGAAGACGGTTGAGGTCGACGGCACCACCCTGAAGGTCAAGCGCCAGACCGAAGCCGGCTACGACCTCGTCGAAGCCGCGCTCCCCGCCGTGGTGAGCGTGACCGCGGGAGTCAATGAGCCAAGGTATCCGTCGCTCAAGGGCATCATGGGCGCCAAGTCCAAGCCGCTCGACCGCCTCACCACCGGCGATCTCGGTCTCGACGGCGCCGGCGGTGGGACCGCAGGCCAGAGCATGACCGGCGTGGAGCCCGCTCCTCAGCGCGCGGCCGGCTCGATCGTCAAGGACGAAGGCGAGGGATACAAGCGGATCGCCGACTTCCTTGCTGAGAAGAAGGTGATCTGAGCGATGGCTCTGGGAAAGATCTGGGTGTTCGCCGAGATCGCGGGCGGCAAGCCGGCGCCGGTCGCGCTCGAGCTCCTCACCAAGGCACGCTCGCTGGGCGGCACAGTGGAAGCGGTGGCGTTCGCGCCTGACGCCGCCGACGCTGCAGCGGAGCTCGGCGCTCACGGCGCGACCACGCTGTTCGCAGGAACCGATCCGCTCTGGGGCGAGCTGCTCCTCGGCGGCCCTGCGGCCGAAGCCATGGCGACGCTGATCGCGGAGCACAAGCCCGATCTCGTGCTCTTCGGAATGACCTACAACTCCCGCGACGTGGCCGGCCGGCTGGCTGCGCGGCTCGGCGTCCCGGTGATCGCCAACGGCCTCGACGTCACCGACACCGATGGCATCACCGTCCATTCGTCGGTCTTCGGCGCCACCCTGAACGTCACGACGCGCTTCGAAGGCAGCGCGCCCGCCATCGCCATCATCCGGCCGAAGTCGTTCGTCGCCGAAGCGGGGAGTGGTGGTCCAGCGGCTGTCACACCGGTGACCTCGCCGATCGACGACAAGTACAAGACGGCCAGGGTCACGGACCGGGTTGCCGACGTCGCGGCCGGTCCGAAGCTCGAGGAGGCGCCGATCGTCATCAGCGGCGGGCGTGGCCTCGGGGATCCGAAGAATTTCGAACTCCTCGACCAGCTCGCCGCCGTGCTGGGCAATGCGGCGGTCGGCGCGAGCCGGGCGGTGGTGGACGCCGGCTGGGTGCCGTATGCAATGCAGGTCGGACAGACCGGCAAAACAGTCAAGCCCGCCGTCTATCTTGCTTTCGGCATCAGTGGCGCGATGCAGCACACAGTCGGGATGAAAGGCGCGAAAGCAATTGTTGCGGTCAACAGAGACGAGAACGCACCAATCTTCAAACTCGCCGACCTCGGAGTCGTCGGCGATGCCCTGAAGGTGCTCCCGGCGCTCGTCGAAGAATTGCAAAGGCGCAGGTCATGAGCACGGCACTGGATCGATTGCAATTGCCCGACAGTCCGCTGGCGCCGAAATTCGCAGGTATACTCGGCTCTGCGATGGACGACAAGGTAATTGTCGACCTTCTGGGCCAGGTCGGAAACCTTTTCACGTCGAGTTTGGAGCTGAAGGAGACGATCGACTTCATGCTCAAGGCCGCAGCCGACCTGGTCGACTGCGATGCCGCCACGGTCTTTCTGCTCGATGAGGACGGCCGTGCCCTGTCCGCTATCGCCACGTATCCATTCACCGACAACCTCGGTCAGGTCGCTCGATTCGAGCTCGGTGAGGGCATCGTCGGGTGGGCGGCGCAGCGTCGCAAGCTCGTTTCGGTCGCCGATGCCACGAAGGACCGGCGCTTCAAAACGCTGGGACTCGCGTACGCGCCTCGATCCTGCCTGGTGATGCCGCTCGAGTCGCCGCAGCGCCTCGTCGGCGCCTTGACGCTCGCGCGACGCGAGGTGCAGCCCTTCACCAGCATCGAGCAGGCGTTGATGCGGATCATCGCCAGCCAGGCGGCGATCAGCATCGACAACGCGAGGCTGTACACCGCACAGCGCGCTCAGCTCGGCGAGATCGCGACCCAGAAGCGTGAGGTGGAAGTCGCCAACGCGCAGATCGCCGAGATCTCCCGCCTGAAGAGCGAGTTCCTCGCCAACATGAGCCACGAGCTGCGCACGCCGCTCAACGCGATCCTTGGATTCAGCGAGATCCTCAAGGACAACCTGGTGGACCTCACGCCGCAACAGCGCCAGGAGTGCCTCCAGAACATTCACGCCTCGGGGAAGCATCTGCTCGAGCTGGTCAACGACGTACTCGACCTCAGCAAGATCGAGGCCGGCCGCATGGAGCTCGCGTACGACCGCTTCGGCGTTCAGGATGCGGTCAAAGAGGTCCATAACGTCATTCGCTCCCTGAGCGAGCGGCGCGATATCGATCTCAGCATCGACGTGGTCCCGACGAACCTGGAGATCAGGGCGGACAAGAGCAAGTTCAAGCAGGTCCTGTACAACCTGCTGAGCAATGCGATCAAGTTCACCCCGCAGGGCGGCAAGGTCTGGGTCTCGGCGCGCGCCGACACCGAGGACCTCATCGTCGACGTCGGCGACACCGGCGTCGGCATTCCCGCCGAACACCACAAGCGCATCTTCGACGAGTTCTATCAACTCGACCACGCGACCACACGTCAGGTCGAGGGCACCGGCCTCGGACTCTCGCTGACGCGACGGCTCGTCGAGCTGCACGGCGGCAGCATCTCGCTCGAGAGTGATCCCGGCCGTGGCTCCGTCTTCACGTTCCGGCTACCTCTGACAGGAATTGAGGTGCTGAACGGCCACCGCCACAATCGGATCCTCCTCGTCGAGGACAACGCCAGCAACCGGGACCTCGCCAAGATGGTCCTCCTGGGCAGCGGGTTCGACGTCGATATCGCGGTGGACGGCGAGGAGGGCCTCCACAAGGTGAGGTCCAAGGTCTACGATCTCGTGCTCATGGACGTGGAGTTGCCTGGCATGGACGGGCTGACTCTCACCCGTATGCTCAAGGCGGACCCAAAGACGGCTGGCGTTCCCGTGGTCGCGTTGACCGCGAACGCGATGAAGGGCAACGAACAGGAAGCACTCGCGGCCGGTTGCTCCGGCTACATCACAAAACCAATTGAGGTGGCGAACTTCGTGAAGCGCATCTCCACATTTATTGAGGTGCCTGTCTGATGAGTGGGGCCGGAAAGACCATCCTGATCGTCGAGGACGATCCCCCGAGCCGGGAAGTCGTTCGTCTCGCGACGAGTGCTCAGAACCACACGCTCATCGAGGCAGCTACGGGCGTCGAGGGATTGAACCTCGCACGCGAACAGAACCCCGACCTGATCATCCTCGACGTCAACCTGCCCGGAATGAGCGGGCTCGACGTCTGCCGGCGCCTGCGCGCCGAGGGTGCGCGGGTCCCGATCATCATGCTCACGGCGAAGAGCGACACCATCGATGTGGTGGTCGGTCTCGAGCTCGGTGCCGACGACTACGTCACCAAGCCCTTCGAAGTCCGCGAGCTCATGGCGCGCATCGGAGCGCACCTCCGCCGCAGCGAGATCTCTGCGCAGGAGCAGCCCCGCGATCGCTTCGAATTCCCCGGACTCACCATCGACCTCGGACGCCGCCAGGTCTTCCGCGACGGCGAGGAAGTGATGCTCACGCTGACCGAGTTCAACCTTCTCGCACTGCTCGCGTCACGGCCCGGTCAGGTCATGAGCCGCGGAGAGTTGCTCCGGCGCGTGTGGGGATACGAGGTCGAGATCGAGACCCGAACCGTCGACGCCCACGTCTACCGTCTCCGTCGCAAAATCGAGCCCGACGCGGAGAAGCCGACGTACATCCACTCGGTGCCGGGGATCGGGTACCGCTTCAGCGGGTAGCGCCTCCACAGTCATCGTCGCTTGGTGGTGCGAGCGGCAGGGGACGGGCGACACTGTGCTCAGCTTGTCCACTCCCTCCTTCGCGCGAATAAATTGTCGCACTCACTCGGGAGCGGCCAAATTCGCGGAGTGCCGCCCGTCCCCTGCCGCTCGACACGCGTTGTGCCGTAGTCCTTCGCTCTGGGTCCTTCGCTCTGGAGTCCTCCGTGCGGGGGGTTCATCTTGCACACGTCCTCTTTGCTGAACCGGCCACGCTTTATGTTTCGCCGCGGCGTTGGGCGGGGTCGGAAGTCTCGCGTTGAGGGTGCGTCGCGCTATCGCGACGTTTGTAACTCGAGGTTTGTCGGGACCGTTCAATGGTCGATGAGTGTTTGACCTCCGACGATCGCTTGTTGGCTTTGCCGGCGTGAGTATCGCGGCGTTGATGCTTTCGGGCTGCGCCGCGGCCGTCGCGACTCCGGCGGGGTCGTTGAGTGCGACGTCGAGCGCGAGCGCCAGCGCGTCTCCGAGTTTGGAGTCGACACCCCTCGCGGTTCAAAAGGTTGCGGCGCATATTGGGACGGCGGACCCCAATCGACAGACCTACTTTGCGAGCGGTCACTGGTTGTATCAGAACGACGTCAACAACACCATCGTCTACGACGGGAAGGTGGTGGTTCATGGACATCCGGTCACTGCAGTGTTGAGTGACAACGGTTTGCACTACGCATACACGCTGGCGGCTGGATTGTCCGTATACGTCGATGGTCGCGTGCTCGCGACCGGGACGTACGAGCCTGAGGTGCTCGCCGTCTCCAACGACGGAGCGACCGTCCTCTACAGCGATGCGGATCCCGGGGGAAACTCGGGCGTCATCTATCGCAACGGCGTGACCGTGTTCCAAGCGCAGTACGGCATCGGACAGGCAGTGGGCAGCGCCGACGCCTTGCACTACACCGCCGTGATCGATGGATTTCCGCTCACGCTCGTCCACGACGGGCAAACAGTCGCCACCTCAGGAGTCACGGGAATGTCAACCCCGCTGATAAGCCCCGATGGCGTCCACTACGGCGTCCTGTCGACAGCCGAGGGCGGCGTCTCGATGGTCGACGGTGTCTCGATCCTGCCGAATACCCAGACAGGCTATCCAGGCGAGGTCACTGACTCGGGTCATTGGGCTGACGTTGTCGGACCCAACGATGAACCTCTTGTTGACGGAGTGGTGGAAGGCCCTTCGGCGAATCAGGTGGTCATCACAAGCGACGCTCGGGACGTCGCTGTAGCATCAAACGCAGGGGCCGTCCTGGTCAACGGCGTACCCATCGAGGCAGTGCGGATACAAACTGCCTGGCTGGAAATAGAAGGCAACACCTTGTACATCTACAGCATCGTCCCCTAGCTCCTTCGGCTGCTTCTCCTCTGTGCACCGCGAGTCACGCTTCCAGTCACCCAGCGTTCGACCTACTGCCCCATCGCGTTGTGGGTGGCGCAGTGCAGGATTCAGCAAGGCGAAATGGCACAGCAGGTGTAAGGCGACAGGGGGAGGGCGGTGCCCAGCGAATTTGGCAGCGCCCGAGAGAGCGCGACAATCTGCTTGCGCGAAGGAGGGCGCTGCCAAGCTGAGCACGGCACCGTCCTCCCCCTGGCGCCAAACCACATGGCGCTCAGTAAGCCCTCAGTAGATAAATCCCACAATGGACGGGTCGGTGCTGGAGATGGTGCGGTAGTCGACGCGTCCCCATCCTCCGCCGTCGGCGCGGTAGTTCATCTCGGAGATCTCAAAGGTGCCGTTGAGGTTCACGTGCTCGACGTAGGCGACGTGACCGACCCAGCCGATGTTGAAGACGACGATCGCGCCCTGCACGGGGAGGTGTCCCTCGGGCCGCTTGCCACGGGCGGCGCCCCACCAGTTGATGGCGTTCCCGCTCCAGTTGACGGCGCGGCGGGTGGCCACGTAGTACGTGCACTGCCCGTACGGGAACCCGTCGTGCAGCGGGACCTGCGGGGGAACCGACGGCACACTGTTCTGCGCGTCGACGAAGTACGAGGCGATGAGCGCGCCCGCCGGGGCCCGCGAAAGCGGGACCTGTAGATACGACCCGGCGAGCATCGGCGAATTGCTGCTCAATGCGTTGTAGTCGAGAATCACCGCCGGGTCCAGATGGAGCCGGGCGGCAAAGGCGGTCGGGGTCTCGTCGGGGCGCACCTGGACGAGCGCGCCCGGTCCCGGCGGGATCAGCAGGGTCGACCCCGGCTTGGGCACCACGTACGGCGTGAGCTGATTCCCCCATTGGATCGTCGACGGGGAGACGTGATACGTGGACGCGAGTGAGGCGAGCGTCTGCCCCGGCTCGACGACCACCGTCTTCACGGGCTCGACCGCAAGTGCCGTTACGGTCGACGAGTTCTCGACGACTGCGTTGATCTGTATCGCGGCGAGATTGCGGAGCATGGGTGCGGCCGGAACCACGGCGGGCCGAGCAACAAGCACAACGAGCACCGCCGCAGTGGCGATCACCCAGAGGTGCCGTACAAACCGGTGAACGTGTGTCGCGACCGCTGCTCCCCAACCGCCAGCGCAGTGATACGGACGATGGCCGGGGAGAAATGCCCTCTTCCCCGGAGGTCGCGGGCGACCGTACCAAAACCGGCTCTACGCCGTCAAAGTGAGCGCGGTGAACGCGTCAGTGCCTCCAGTGCTCGCGACCGTCTGGCGAGGGACGGTGGTGGAGGCTCGAATCCGGGGCCACGTCGCGGTGGTCGACAGTTCGGGGAGCCTGCTGACCTCGGCCGGATCACCGGACGAGGAGACCACGCTTCGCAGCTGTGTCAAGCCGCTCCAGGCCCTTCCGTTTCTTCGTCTCGCGGCGGACCGCGTGGAGGCGACAGAGGCCGAGATCGCAGTCGCCTGCGCCTCGCATCAGGGCGAGGAGCGTCACGTGGCAACCGTGCGTGGCCTGCTCGCCAAGGCGCGGGTGTCGGAAGACGCGCTCGGATGCGGCCCGCAACTGCCCTCCGATGAAGCCACTGCCCGCCGCCTCCTCGCCTCTGGCGGGGTACCACGGCCGATCCACAACAACTGCTCAGGCAAGCACGCAGCGATGCTCGCCACCTGCGCCGCGATGGGTTGGCCGCTTGACGGGTACATGGAGCTGGATCACCCGTGCCAGATCGCAGTCAGCGGTGCCCTGCAGGAAAGACTCGCTGTCGATCTCGATATGGCGCCTCGCGGCATTGACGGGTGCGGCCTCACGACGTACGGGGTGCCGCTTTCGGCGATCGCGAGAGCCTTCGCCTCGGCAAGTGCGGATCCCGCGTTCAGGCGCGCTCAGAACGCGATGGCGGCTCATCCGCTTCTCGTTGCCGGGACAGGTCGATTCGATACGGCTCTCCTCGAGGTTGCCGGCGATCGCCTGACGGCGAAGATCGGCGGCGCGGGCGTCTGGGTCGCGGCGGTGAGGCCGGGCGGCCCCGGGGTCGCGATCAAGCTCGAAGGCGGCGGGGGAGAGGCAATCCCGGTCGTTGCGCTTGCAGTGCTGCAGCATTTCGGTGTGCTCGATACGGATCTCCCCGACCGGCTTCGCCCGTTTGCAAGACTGACGCTGCGCAACTGGGCAGGACGCGACGTCGGGGTGATCGCCGCCGAACCCCTCGAGATGTAGCACCCTTTTGACGATGTCCGATCTCGAGAGTATCGTTCGGCTAGGAAATAGTTGATACGGATGTCAATTTCTGACCGGAGCGGTGCGACTGGGGCGTTTGCCCCTCGAGGAGAGTAGGGATCGGTGCCTGATCAGACCCACGTCGGACGCCGGTACTCGGCATCCGGTCAGGTCGTCGCCCCCGACGCGGCCCGTGCCATGGCGCAGGCGATCGCGGGCTCGGACGACATCCGGGAGCCTGGCGTCGTGCCACCCACGTTCGCTGCCGTCTACTGCCTCGGCCCGACGCTCGCACTGCTCTTCGGCGATCCGGACGTCGGCATCGACCTCGCCGGCCTCATCCACGGCGAGCAGTCCTTTGAATGGCCCGCGCCGGTCCACCCCGGCGACGTCGTGGACGCCACCGCCGAGATCACCGCCATTGACACGAGGCGCGGCATGACGTTCGTCCGCCTCGCCATGGAGGCCGTCCGGCCCGCGGATCAGACCGTGGTCTGCCGAGCGACCTCGCTCATGATCGTCAGGGCGCCGTCATGAGCGCGCCGGCAGCGTCCGAGATCGCAGTCGGCGACGAGGTGACGCCGTATTCGAGGCAGGTCACGCAGGAGCAGATCCAGGCCTACGCCGATGCGTCCGGTGACCACAACCCGATTCACCTCGACCCTGAGTTCGCCCGATCGGTCGGGCTGCCGGGAACGATCGCGCACGGTCTGCTCGAGATGGGCATCCTCGCCGACGCGATCGCCTCCTGGGCGGGCGGGAGCGCCAACGTCATCAGCCTCTCGTGCCGGTTCAGCAAGCCGTTGCTGCCCGGCGACACGATCATCTGCTCCGGAACCGTGATCAGCGTCGACGATGCGGGAGTTGTCACTCTGTCGGTGGCAGCGGCCTCGGATCGCGGCGACCGCGTCTTGACCAATGGCCGGGCAACCGTCCGGCTCTCACGCTAAGGGACCAAGAACATGGGACTCGACTTCTCGCTCACCCGCGAACAGGAGGACATCCGCGCGCTCGCGCACGAGTTCGCCGAGAAGGAGATGCGCCCGGTCGCGGAGCGCTACGACGAGGCCGAGGAGACCCCGTGGGACGTCATGCGCAAGGCGCACGCCCTTGGTCTCGACGCAACCGCGAGCTTCCCGGAGCAGTACGGCGGTGGCGGCATCGACCTGGTGACCAACCTCATTCGTGAGGAGGAGCTGTCCTGGGGCGATGCGGGCATCGCCGTCTCGATCGGCGCGAGCGGCCTCGCCGGCACGGCAATCCTCGCGATGGGCACCGAGGAGCAGAAGCAGAAATACATCGGCATGCTCACGCAGCCCGACTTGAAGATCGGCGCCATGGGCCTCACCGAGCCCAACAGCGGATCGGACTCGCTCGCGCTCGAGACCACCGCAAAGAAGGTGGACGGGGGCTACGTGCTCAACGGCACCAAGCAGTTCTGCACCAACGGCGGCATCGCTGACGTGCAGGTTGCGTTCGCGACAACGGACAAGTCACTCGGACCGGTGGGAGTTGCCGGATTCGTGATCGAGAAGGGCACAGCCGGGATGCGCCAGGGGCGCAAGGAGCGCAAGCTCGGCGTCCGCGCTTCGCACACGGCGCAGGTGATCTTCGAGGACTGCTTCATCCCTGACGAACAGCGCCTCGGCTACAACAAGAGCGGCGAGGAGACCGGGCCCGGACGGGTCGGCGCGATGATCATGCTCGAGGTGACTCGGCCGATGGTCGCCGCCGGTGCACTCGGCATTGCGCGCGCGGCGTTCGAATTCGCACGCGATTACTCGAAGCAACGCGTCGCGTTCGGCAAGCCGATCTCGCAGCACGAGGCGATCGCCTTCAAGCTCGCCGACATGGCCACGGAGATCGATGCCGCGCGCTTGCTCACCTGGCGTGCCGGGTGGATGGCGATGAACGGGGTCCCGCTCGCTCGCGGCGAGGGGTCGATGGCGAAGCTGTTCGCGGGCGACGTTGCGATGAAGGTCACGGTCGACGCAGTGCAGATTCTTGGCGGCTACGGATACATCAAGGACTACCCGGTCGAGCGCTTCATGCGCGACGCGAAGATCTACCAGATCTGGGAAGGCACCGCCGAGATCCAGCGCCTGGTGATCAGCCGCTACGTGCTCGGCGAG
The DNA here is from genome assembly GCA_963791435.1 of Candidatus Dormiibacterota bacterium. Lineage (GTDB taxonomy): Bacteria > Chloroflexota > Dormibacteria > Aeolococcales > Aeolococcaceae > Palsa-851. Next base: position 724,445 of record CAWBSL010000001.1, on the reverse strand, counting down.
CGCACGGCCACGGCTGCGCGCCCGCGGGTGGTCGAGGACGTACCGCCCGTTCCGATCGCCGCCGCGAGCTGACCCTCGGTCCCGACTAGGTCGACACTGCGGCGAGAACGCCGGCCGATCGAATGACGCCGCCGTCGTGCCCGAGCACGAGGTACGGAATCCCGTCGAGGTCGTCGAGGAAACACGCTTCGTGCAGGCCCCATTGGGTGATGCGCCTGTACTGGCCCGGAGCGAGTGTCGCTCCCCAGGTCGATCGATCGGCGGGCTGAAGGATCGGCGGCGCGCCCGGCTTGAGTGTGGTCATCGCCTCGTAGCGCACGGTTCCGCAGCTCAATGCCCATCCGTAGGTTGGCTGTGCCCTCACGTTGTTGGCGGCAACAGTCCAATCGCCGTCCTGCGCGACGTCGGCCGAGTAGGTCACGCGGTGGATCTCTCCCTCAGACGCGAAGGTCTCGTCTTCCTTGACCTGCGCCTTGCCGATCGAGGTGGTGAAGGGGCCGGACGCGAACGGGCTTGTGGGCGGTGCCATGCCGGTGTCCGCCCAGTGCTCGTAGTAGGCGCCGAGATCGGCCGGCAATTCGTTGTGTGGCGGGCTCGGGAGGTCGAAGCCGCCGGCCATCGAGGCGGGCGTCGCATAGACCCACGCCGCCCCGTTGTTCACGAACGAGTACTCCGTCTCGAGCGCGAGCATCCAGTGTGCCGCCAGGGACTCGCGCGTGAACACGAGGAACGAGACAACGGCCGGCAAGCCCGCGGTTGGACCGGTGGTGACCTCGCTCACGAACCACGCGGGGTAGCTGCTCTGCCTCGGCACGAAGAGATTGCGCACAGCGAGAGGGCGCGGCTGGAGGTTGCATCCACAGGCGTTCGCCGTGATCTCGGCGGTGTCGCCCTGGAGCGCGGTACCGGTCTCGAACGGCGCCAGCGTCCTGGGATCGTCGCTGGCGAGGGCGGCTTCGCGCACTGGCCACGTGGTGTCGACGATGCGTTGTGCGAGCGCCGGATCGACGGTGACGCCGCGCGTCGTTGGCATTGCGTTGAGCGCCGTCAGCAGGGTTGCGACGCTCGGTACTTCGCCCGGTGGGATCGCCTCATCCGGGGGTGTCACCGCCGGGAAGATCGCAGGGCCGTTCGCGGAGAAATGCGTCGGAAACCCGGTGGCGATGGCGCGCGCGATCCCGAGGGTGCCGGCAGCCGTCGCAACCATCAGCGCGAACACGAGCCCGAGCGCCAGCGCCGCCGACCGTCGCTCGACCGGGGTCGGCGGAGGCGCACCGAACTGCGCGGCTGCGGGCGGCAACGCAGCGGTGACCGGCGGGGGCTCGGGATCCGGCGCGGACGTCGACAGAGGCGCGGGGGGCAGCACGTTGACGAGGGTAGGGCCGGACGCGTGGACATCCCGGCGGCGCCACGGCTCTGTCATGAGCCCGTTCTGCGGAGCGAGCGCTAAGCTCTTCGATCGCCCGCACTCATCGATCCTCCAGAGGAGCCTGCATGTTCGATCTCACCGGTAAGGTCGCCGTCGTCACCGGGGGATCGCGCGGTCTCGGGAGAGCGGACTGCCTGGCGCTGGCCCGCGCGGGCGCGGACGTCGTCGTCACCGACATCCTCATCGAGTCGGACCCTGAGCTCGAGCACACCGCAGAGGAGGCGCACTCCGCACTCGCGCAGCTGTTCACGTCGCAGCACGTCGTCTACGCGGAGAAGACGAGCGAGGAGATCCGTCAGATGGGCCGGCGTTCGGCGGCGATGAAGATGGATGTCACCGACCGCGAGCACATCCGCGAGGTCTTCGCCACCATCAAGAAGGACTTCGGGTCGATCGACATCCTCGTCAACAACGCAGGAACGCTCGACCATATCGCACAGATCGAGCACCAGAACGACGAGCTTTGGGATAGAGATCTGCGCGTCAACCTTTCCGGCGCCTTCAACTGCACCAAGGCTGCGTGGCCGTACATGCGTGAAGCGGGGTGGGGTCGTGTCATCTACATGGCCTCGGTTGCAGGCACACTCGGCGGATTCGGTCAGGCGTCGTACGCGGCGACGAAGGCATCGCTCATCGGACTCGGCAAGTCGATGGCGCTCGAGGGCGCGCGCTTCGGCATCACCGCGAACATCATCGCCCCCGGCATCATCGGCACCGAGGCATGGAAGATGGGTGACGCGAAGATGAACGATCGGATGGTCCTTCGCACTGCAATGCGCAGTGCAGGAGAGCCCGAGGACATCGCCAACGCGATCGTGTTTCTCGTGTCTCCGGAGGCGCGCTACATCACCGGACAGGTGCTCACCGTCGCAGGAGGCATCGACCTCTTCGTCTACTGAGCCCAACGCCTCGAGCCTCACGCGTCAGCCGGTCGACATCGGCGTGACGTACTGGTCGCGTGAGGTGGGTCCGTACATCTGGCACGAGTACGACGCCGCACGCACTGAGGGGGAGCTGCGTGCCATCAGAACTGCGGGTCATCGCACCGTGCGCACGCATCTGCTCTGGGACGCATTCATGCCGACGCCCGCCCGCGTGGAGCCGGCACGCCTCGGCAATCTCGAGCACTTTCTCGGGGTTGCGGACGAGCTCTCGTTGCAGGTGGTGCCGGCCTTGTTCATCCAGACGCTCGGTGATTGCGTGATGCTGCCTGCATACGCGATCGATGTGGACGCGCGGCGCCGCGGCGTGCGCGCGATAACGGATGCCGTCACGCAACCGGGCGGTCCGCGGTACCTCTACACGGACCAGCTGATGCTGGAAGTGTGCGTGCGCTGGATTGACGAACTGCTCGGCGCATTCGCCGGACATCCGGCAATCTCGTTCTGGGATATCGGACACAATCCTGCAGGTGGTGTGCGGCCGCAGCGGATCGCGCACGTCCGGAGCTGGGTGGCACTGATCGGTGAGCGCATCCATGCCCGTGAGCAACGCTGCATGCTCACGCTCAGCGCTGACGACCTGGTGACCGCTCGCGCTGTTCGTCCGGCAGACGTCGCTGCACTGGTCGATTGCCTTGGTGTCGACCTCAGTAGCAGCGCACTGACACAGGTTGGTGGTGAGCTTGATCCCGCGGCGGCAACGTTTCTCGTGCAGTTGTGCAAGTCGCTGAGCGGATCGGCGCCGCTGATTGCGCACCTGCACGCCGGCGCCGGCGATGAAGCTGCCGGCGATGAGGACGCACCGGACATCGACACACAGACACGACGCTTTGTCGCCGGCGGTGTCGACGCACTCGTTGATTGCGGATGCGCGGGGTTGATGGCAGCGATGTGGAGCAGTCCGGGACCGCGTGCCGCGGAGGTGCCACCGTTTGACCGGCAGCACCAACTTCGCGTCGCCGGCGTCGTGGATGCCGCCGGTGTGGCAACGGCATTCGGCAGTGCCTGGGTTGAGGAGGCGCAGCACGAGCGCGAATGTTCGGCCCCGACCCGGTTGGCCGAACGTGTCGACGTCGATGATTACTACGCGAATCTTCCCGAGAGCCTGCACGAAGTCCGTGCCGCCTGGGAACGCGGCTCAAGTGAATACCCTGCTATGCTGCGGTGAGCACCGGAACGGCGGGAAATCGTCATCCTTCGGTGCTTCCATCGCGGTCTTTTGCGGGTTCCCGTTGCTGACAGGGGACGTTCCCATAGTGGTCGTGAACGCGGTGGGCGTCCGTGTCGGCGAGAGTCCTGGAGGACATGCTGTGACCGCTGGAAGAATCAAGAAGATTATTCCCGACCGTGGATTTGGTTTCGTCCGCGCAGACGATGGCAACGAGGTGTTCTTTCATCGCACCGAGCTGACCACTGTCGACTTCGACGCCCTCCAGGAAGGCGAGCAGGTGACGTTCGACATCGTCAACTCGCCCAAGGGACCGCGCGCGCGCAACCTCCAGAAGGTCTGATCCGAGCGGGGTAACCCGCTTCGATCGTTCTAGGCGTCGCTGCGCATCGAGCGCAGCCGGGCGACTGCTGCGTCGACGCGCGCCGTCTCGCGCCCGCGGAGCCGGATGACCAACCGTCGCTGCTCGACCTGCGGATAGGATCCGACCGTGACGTCGGGGAATTCCGCCTGCAGCGTCAGCATCGGCGCGGACATCTCGAACTCCGGGACGGACCTGTAGGTCACCTCGCGTACGACTGGCGCCACGCCGCCACCGAAGTATCCTGGTATGAGTTCCTCCTCAACGATCGTGACGAACTCACGTGGGATGCCCGGAAGCACGAACAGGTACCGGTCGTCACCGAGGTCGATCGCCAGTGGTGGCGCCATACCCCGGCGGTTGATCAGGACGGTCGCGCCGGCGGGGACGATCGCGCAGCGCCGGTTCGCCTCGGAGACCACGGGCTCCTCGATCCAGCCGGCGGCGTGCATCCGCCGAGCCATCGCCTCGATGTTGGCGTAGGCGATCGGATTGAGCTCGAGCGGGAGCCCGAGCGCGTCGCCCACGGCCTGGAACGTGCGGTCGTCGGGTGTCGGGCCGATCCCACCGCAGACGGCGATGCGCGAGATCTCCCGGTCGTCGACCGCACGTCGAATGGCTGCGATGATCGCCGCCGGCTGGTCGGCGACGACCTCGATGTGGGCCACGGGGCGTCCCGCGGCGAACGCCAGACGTGCCAGAAAGCTCGAGTTCGTGTCCTGCGTGTGCCCGCTGAGAATCTCGTCGCCGACCGTCACGATGGCGGTCAGGCCAATTGCGCTCGGCACCGGAAAAGCATAGGCGTTGATGCGTGGGATGACCGGCCGGGTACAATCTGGCGGCCCTGGGGTGGCGCGGATGACAGCCGCCCCGGCACTCACTCACAGTCCTGAGGAGACCTGAGCGCAATGCCGACCCTTGACCGCGCCATCCTGCTGCCCATCGCGGCGGCGGGACTTCTGGCTCTCCTTTTCGCCGTCTTCCTGATCTTCTGGGTCCTTCGTCAACCCGAAGGCAACGACCGGATGAAAGAGATCGCCAAGGCGATCCAGGAAGGCGCTCAGGCATATCTGAACCGGCAGTACACGATCATTGCCGGGATCGGTGCGGTCATCTTTCTCTTCCTGACCTTCACGCTCGGCTGGAAGACCGGCGTCCTGTTCCTCATCGGCGCGGTGCTGAGCGGCGCGGCCGGCTACGTGGGCATGAACATCTCGGTCCGCTCCAACCTGCGCACCGCCGAGGCGGCCCGCGGTGGGATCAACCCCGCGCTGCAGCTGGCCTTCCGCGGCGGAGCTGTCACCGGCTTCTTCGTCGTCGGGTTCGGGCTGATCGGCGTCGCGCTCGCGTACGGTCTCTTCCAGGACTTCAACGCGCTTGTCGGGTTCGCCTTCGGCGCGTCGCTCATCTCCGTCTTCGCCCGCCTCGGTGGTGGCATCTACACCAAGGCCGCGGACGTCGGCGCCGACCTGGTCGGCAAGCTCGAAGCCGGCATTCCGGAAGACGATCCGCGCAACCCTGCGGTCATCGCAGACAACGTCGGCGACAACGTGGGCGACTGCGCCGGCATGGCGGCGGATCTCTTCGAGACCTACTCGGTCACCGCTGTCGCCACCATGTTGCTCGGCAGCCTGCTCTACAAGACCGCGGGCGGCTCACCGAACCTCGTGTTCGTCTTCTTTCCGCTGATGCTCGGCGCGGTGAGCATCATCGGCTCGATCATCGGCACGTTCTTCGTGCGGATGGGACGCGGCACCTGGATCATGGGTGCGCTCTATCGAGGGTTGATCGTCTCGGCAGTGGTGGCCCTGGCCGGATTCCTGTTGATCGTCGTTCTGCTCAACAACGGCGGCTATCTCAAGGGCTTCGACAGCGGCGCCGACCCCCACCCGGTCTTCAACCTCTTCTGGTGCGCGGTGATCGGCATCGTCATCACGGTGCTCATCGTCGCAGTCACCGAGTTCTTCACCGGCGCGCAGTTCTGGCCGGTGCGCACCATCGCCCGCGCGTCGCAGACGGGCCACGCCACCAACATCATCGCGGGCCTCGCGATCGGCATGGAGGGAACGGCGATCCCGGTGCTCATCATCGCCATCGGCATCCTCGCGTCCGCAGCGCTCGGCGGTCTGTACGGCATCGGCATCGCCGCCACCGCGTTACTGAGCATGACCGGCATCGTGGTGGCGATCAACTCGTACGGGCCGATCACGGATAACGCCGGCGGGATTGCGGAAATGGCCGACCTTCCCGAGAGCGTGCGCCAGGTCACTGATCCGCTCGACGCGGTGGGCAACACCACAAAGGCGGTGACCAAGGGTTACGCGATCGGCTCCGCCGGCCTTGCTGCGCTGGTGCTCTTTGCGAGCTACACGGACATCCTCAACAACACGCTGCACGGCCATGGGCTTGCGAACGTCTCGTTCGACCTCACCGCACCCCCGGTCATCGCCGGGCTGCTCCTCGGCGGCATCATGCCGTTCCTGTTCGGCTCGCTCGCCATGCTGGCGGTGGGACGCGCGGCGGGTGAAGTCGTTATCGAGGTGCGGCGCCAGTTCCGCGAGATCCCCGGGATCATGGAGGGCACGGCGAAGCCGGAGTACGGCAAATGCGTGGCGCTCGTGACCGCGGCGGCGCAGCGCGAAATGATCATTCCGGGCATCCTCCCCGTCATCGCCCCGCTCATCGTCGGCTTCGTGCTCGGCCCGCAGGCGCTCGGCGCGATGCTCCTCGGAACGATCGTGGTCGGCCTCTTCGTGGCCCTCCAGATGACAACGGGCGGCGGCGCCTGGGACAACGCCAAGAAGTACATCGAAGAAGGCAACTTCGGTGGCAAAGGCTCGGATGCGCACGCCGCCGCGGTCACTGGTGACACGGTCGGCGACCCGTACAAGGACACGGCCGGACCTGCGATCAACCCGATGATCAAGGTGATGAACATCATCGCGATCCTCGCCATCCCGACGATCGCGCTCCACCACATCTTCTTCTAGGGGGCCGTCGCAGCAGTTGCGTCTGAACGCGCCGCGGAAACGGCGGCGCTCGATCTCGCATCGTCGGCATACTTGTTGTCATGGCACAGCCGGTCGCTCCAGTCGTAGATCCGGCTGATGCGCATGGGTCCGCCGGGCATTCACACCACCGTGATCTGCAGGGTGGTGCGGCACGTGCGGCCGTGTTCGGCATCAGCGACGGGCTGCTGACCAACATCTCACTGATCCTCGGGGTCGCGGGAGCGAACCCGCTGCCATCGGTCGTCCTGCTCGCGGGACTGGCGGGCCTGGTCGCCGGCGCCTTCTCGATGGCGGCCGGTGAATACGTCTCGATGGCGGCGCAATCCGAACTCCTCCAGCGCGAGCTCGAGATCGAACGTCGCGAGCTCGAGCGTCATCCCGAGGCCGAGACCAGGGAGTTGGCCGCCGTCTACCGCCTTCGCGGCGTCGCCGCCGCCGATGCGCACCGGATCGCGGAGGCGATCATGAAGGACCCGGTGGTGGCACTCGAGGTCCACGCTCGGGAGGAACTCGGTCTGCGGCCCGGAAAGACGGGGAACCCGTGGCAGGCGGCCGGATCGTCCTTCGTGATGTTCTCGATCGGGGCGATCATTCCGCTCTTCCCATGGTTCTTCGTCAGTGGGACGACCGCCGCCCTGCTCTCGATCATCCTCGGAGCGGTCTCGGTGCTGGCGGTCGGCTGGACTGTGGCGATCTTCACCGGCCGCTCACGCGTCCGTTCGGCGCTGCGCCAGCTGGCATTTGCCACGGTTGCTGCCGGAGTGGCGTTCGGGGTCGGCCATCTGGTCGGGAATCTGATCAACGTCCGAACCGCCTGATCCATTTCTGTCGCATAGCGCAAGGGAAACGGAAGGCGGGGATAGAGTGAGCACCATGCGAAGAGCGGCAGGAGTTGTGATCCTGGCCATGGTGTGCGCCCTCGCGCTCCCGATCCTGCTGGCGCGACCGGCAGTTGCCGCGTTCACGTCGGCGTCCCGACCGCTCACTCAGACTTCCTTGATCACGTCCGGCGCCCCCGGAACTTCGCTCGCCTATGACTACTCCTGGGACCGCGACTGCGAACCGCGGGGCCTCCAGGGACACATCACGATCCTCTCGACTGGGACAGTCCCCGTACGAGCAGATCGGCATCCGCTTCGATGCCGACGCGGGTTTGCTCCGGCGACTATCGGCACGGTCGTACCGGCTAACGCGACGACGGGGCGCACTCACCGACCGGCTTCCCTCTTCGACAACACCACCGGCGTACCAGTCCAAAACAGCGAGGCCAGTCGCCACCACGTCTTCACCGTCACCCCCGCTCCAACGCCGACCCCAACCCCAACACGGACACCAACTCCGCGACCGACCCCGCCACCCACCCGTAAACCAACGCCCAACCCGACACCGACGCCGATCCCCACCGCGCCGCCGACGCCCACTCCCACGCCACTGCCCACGCCAACCCCGTTCGTTATCGGTGGCGGTGGCGGAGGGTCAGGCGGTGGCACACCGGAAGGTGGGGCTGACTGCTCAGCCGGGATCGGGCGCAGCCCAACACCGGGCGAGCTCGAGTCCGACTCCGCCGCGGTGCAGGGCGCCGGCGCCGACCCGACGCTGCTCGAGATGCGCCTGCTCTCCTCGGACGAGTACTTCGCTGACGCCGGCAACAATCCGCTCGGCTTCATCACCCGTCTCTACGACGACGTCCTCCGCCACGACCCGACGCCGATCGAGATTGCGACAGCGCTCCAGGTAGTCGCCGGTGGAACGGACGCAGGGCGCGCACAGCTGGTCCAGAACGTCGTCCTCAGCCCCGAGGCGAGGGCGATTCGCGTAGACCAGGCGTTTCACGCGCTCCTGAAGACCTATCCCAACGGCGCCGACCTCGCCCTCTGGGTCAACCGCCTCACGGGACCTGGCGCCCACGGCCTTTCGGGCAACTCGATGGTGGAGGAGATCGCAGCTTCGGCCACCTACTACAACCTGGTGGGGGGCAGCGCCTCGGCATTCATGAGCCACCTCTTCGGGGACCTGCTCAACCGGCCGCCAACTCCGGGTGAGCTGGCCAAGGATGCCGGTCTCATGAAGGAGATCCAGGCCGGCAGCGCCGCAGCCAGGCTCGCAATCGCCGAGAACGTCGTCTCCGACGCCGAGTTTCGTGCCGACGAGGTCACCTCGTTCTTCGCGAACTACATGCACGCGACCTGCAAGGAGCTCCTCGCCGAGGAATGCACGACCACGCTCGGCGTCCCCACCACTGCGCAGCTCTCCGCCGCGCTCACCTCTCTCTCGACCGGCATGACCGAGGAGGAAATCATCGCCGGCATCCTCGGCGGCGACCAGTTCTACGCGGATCAGGGGAGCACCCAAACGGGGTTGATCAAGGGCGTTTACCAGGACCTCGTCGGCCGGCCGCCGACCACTGCGGAGGTGTCCTCTGCGCTTGCCACGTACACGAACGACTCCGCCGGACACAACAGCTTCGCCATGGCGATGGTCGAATCGCTTCCGTATCAGGACCTCGTCGTGTCACTCGACTACCAGCAACTCCTCCTGCGGGCGCCAGTCACCTCAGAGCTCGATGCGGGTCAGGGGGTTCTCGGCGGCGATGTCAGGTCGCTGCAGACGCCCGATGACCTGCTCATCGAGTCGATCGTGTCCAACACGCCGGAGTTCTACAAGGACGCCGGAGGGACCGACTCGCGCATGGTCGCCCGCGCGATCTCCACGTTATTGATGCGTTCGCCGACCACCTCCCAGGAACTCGCGCTCCTCAACCTTCCGCCACCCCACGACGCGACCTGGGAGGCGGCGGTGGCGCAGTCGCTCGTCGACAGCCCGGAGTACCGGGCGGACTTCGTGCGTGGCGTCTACGCGAAATTCCTCACGTACTCGGTATGCGCCGTCCCTGTACCCGCGGTCGCCGGCGACCCGGTTGGCACCGGCTTCTTCAGTCGCGTCCCGGGAGGATGGTTCGGCCTCGGCATCTTCGTGGGCGTGCTGCTGATGGGCGCCGCGGGAGCGGTGTTCTTCACGCTCGAGCGGCGCCGGTTCTCTCGCCTCTACCCGAATGAGCTGCCCCGCCACCGTCCAGAGTGAGTGGCGTGACCGGTCAACTAAACTCGTGGAAGGGTGGACGAGTATCAGCTGGAGATCCAGTCGTTGCGCCGTACGCTCGCCAGGTTGCGGGAGGAAGAGGCCGACTCCGCGCTGATCGAGGAGTACGAGACCGAGTACCGGAACCTCAGCTCCCTCTACAAGGCGGCGACGGACACGTTCGACGCGGACCGGACCGAGCCGAGGCTCCCGGATGCGCTCGCGTCACTGGGTTTTGGCGACTGGACGCTCAGCAACGTGTACAGCTTCGTGTACGACGCCTCCATGGAGCTCCCGGTCGACGACGGGCGCGAACTCGCCCGGCGCATTGATGAGACCGACTACGCGGCCTCGTTGCTCGCGGCGCTCGACGCCGACGACTGACGCGGCGGGATCTTCTTCCCGGGATTGAGGACGTCATGCGGGTCGAGCGCTGTCTTGATCCGGCGCATCAGCTCCACCGTCCCCGGGCCCAGCTGACGCTCGACGAACTCCAGCTTGGCGGCGCCGACGCCGTGCTCGCCGGAGAGCGAGCCACCCATGCCGAGCACCGTCTCGAAGAGCTCGCCGGCCGCTGCGTCGGCGCGTGCCCGCTCCCCGTCAACGCGGGGGTCGATGAGGAACGTGGCGTGGACGTTGCCGTCACCGAGATGACCGAAGTTCACGACCGGAAGCTCGTGCCTGGCGCCGAGCTCTCGCGTGTGCGCGACCAGCTCCGCCACGCGGTCGCGAGGGACGACCACATCTTCGTTGACCTTGCCGATCTGCACCTTGGCCACCGCGGCGCTGACCGCCTTGCGGGCGGCCCAGAGGCGCTGCGCCTGGCCGGGCTCCGTCGCGCGCTGCAGCTGCGAAGCGCCGGAGCGGGTGATCGCGGTGCATGCGGCCTCGGTATCGGCGCCAACGGTGCCGGCATCACCCTCGAGCTCAACAATGAGCAGGGCACCGCTGTCGCCACCGATGTTGCCGCCGCCCGCTTTGCGGACTGCGTCGAGGGCGCCCGCGTCCAGGAATTCGAGTGCTGCGGGAACGATGCCGGCGGTGCTGATCTCGGCGACTGCCGCCGCTGCCCGCTCCATCCCCGTGAAGGTGGCGGCAAGGGTCGACCGCGTCTTGGGGGCCGGGATCAGCCGGAGCAGGACTTCGGTGATCACGCCGAGCGTCCCCTCCGAGCCGACCAGCAGCGAGAGCAGCCCGGACGCCGAGGTGTCGCCGCCCTCGCCGAGGCGCACGATCCGCCCGTCGGAGAGCACCGCGGTGATGCCGGCCACGAAGTCGGCGGTCACGCCGTATCGCAGGGTGTGCGGTCCGGCCGCGTTGCAGGCGACGTTGCCGCCGATGGTGCAGGTCGACGACGAGCCCGGGTCGGGCGGGTAGTACAGTCCGGCCGCTGCTGCGTGAGCGTGGATGCCGCCCGTGATGGCGCCCGCCTGAGCATGAATGCGAAGCGCCTCCGCCTCGAGCCCGAGGATTCTGTTCATGCGCGCGAGGCTGAGGATCACGCCGCCGCGCGATGGTGACGCGCCCGCCGCGTACCCGGTGCCCGCGCCTCGCGGGACGATGGGAATGCGGTGGACGGCGCAGACGCTGACCACACCTGCAGCCTCCTCTGAGGACGCCGGGAAGACCACCGCATCAGGGAGATGGCGCTCGCCGGACGCACCCCACGCGTCATACGCATACGCAGCGAGATCCGCAGGGCGTGTGTACACGTGTGAGGGAGCGACCTGACCCTCGAGATCGCGAATCACACGGCGATCGAGCATGCCCGCCGCATTGTAGAGAGCGCATCAATTCCGGCGTACCAGTTGTCCGCGCAGCAGTCCATGCGGAGCCCCGGTGACGTTGAATAGGCAGGTGAGACGAGTTGCCCTGGCGTGCTTGTTCGGCGCCGCGGCGATCCTGTCCGTCGCCGGATGTGGTTCGGCCCCGGAACCGACCTCACCGAAGCCGACAATCAGCGTCGCCCCGGTCCGGCTCCTCATCGCGCCAGCTGAGGTCAGGGAGGTCGCCGGCGCCTTCGAGAACCAATTCGTCGATCACGAGTACGCCGACCAGTGGGACGAACTGGCCCCCCAGGCCCAGGCGTTGTGGCCTTCCGCCGGCGCTCGCACCGAGATGCTCACGCGCAAGTTCGCCAGGGCGGACGTGCTGGGCGTCAGCCTCGGCGAACCTACCCTCGTGCAGACGTGGACGGCGCCGGAGTCGCCATCGGTCTCTGTGGACGACGTCTGGAGCTTCCCGCTTGACGTCGATTTTGCGCACCCGGCGACGCTGCGTCCGCTCGGTGTCGCAGGTCTCTTCGCGATGACCTCGGTGGACATCGCGTTCGATGCGGCCTCCGGTGTCGCGAGCGTCGTCGGTGAAGGGCCCGAGTCGCTGGACGCTCCGATCATCCTGCCGGCGACGGTTCCCGCGGTCAGCCTCGACGTGCCGATCCTCATGTATCACCTCGTCGACCAGATCCCGCCACGGTCGATCGAGCCGTCGGACTGGGGCTGGCGCCTCGAGGTCGGGCTCACCACGCTGCCGAGCGCATTCGACTCGCAGATGGCGTACCTCGCGAGCATCAAGGCCACGTCGATCTCGCTTCAGCATCTCGCGGATGCGCTCCTCTACGGGTTGCCATTGCCGCCACACCCCTTTGTGATCACCTTCGACGACGGGAGGTTGAGTCAGTGGACCAATGCGGTCCCGGTGCTCCGTGCGGATGGGTTCACAGCGGTGTTCTTCCCGTGCACCGGGCTCATCGGTCACAAGGTGGGACCGCAGACGTACATGACGGCCGCGGAGATTCAGAACCTCGCCACCACCGGGTTCTCGATCGAGGATCACACCGTCAATGACGACACCGACTTCTTCGCCGCGGGTCCTCGCGTCCTCGATTCGCTCACCAATCGCACCAGGAGTGACCTGGAGGACCTCACCGGTGATCCCGTGCAGTTCATCGCGTACAGCGGTGTCTGGCCATGGCCGCTGAGCACGCAGGGCACGAGTTGCGAAGCGTCGATGTTCGCCACGCTCGCAAGCTACGGATACATCGCTGGAGTCCAGGATCTTCGCGTCGACAGCGACACCGACAGAAGCACGGGGTTGTGGCAGCTGCCGCGAGTCCGTGTCGGCCTCGGGACGACCCTCGCATTCTTCGAGCACTGGTTCCGCGCTCAACCCGCCTGAGCTTGGCGCCGGGTGCCGCTGGGTATACTCGAACGCAGATGAGTGATCCCGGGGCGCTCGACGCCCTCGAGCGCGCGCTCGCAACCGTCATCGATCCCGAGCTGCACAAGCCGATGCTCCAGCTCGGCATGCTGCGCGACCTCGCCGTTGATGGTGGTGTCGCATCGGTTCGCGTTGTGCTCACGACCCCCGCGTGTCCGCTCAAGGACCGCATCAAGGCAGATATCGATGAGGCGGTCATCGGCGTCGTTCCAGGCATCACTCGCGTGGCGATCACTTGGGATGCCGACGTGAGCACCACACGAGGCCTGCCGGGTCGTCAGGAAATCCCCGGAGTGCGCAACGCGCTTGCGATCAGCGCCGGCAAAGGCGGCGTTGGCAAGACCACTGTCGCCGTCAACGTCGCGATCGCGCTGCGACTCGCGGGCGCACGGGTCGGATTGCTCGATGCAGACGTGTACGGCCCCAACGTCCCGATCATGCTCGGGATCCGTGAGCGCCCCCACGCCGGTCCGGACGGGAAGATGCAGCCGCTCGAGGCGCATGGACTTAAGGTGGTGTCGTTCGGCACCATCCTCGATCCCGGTCAGCCGGTCATCTGGCGCGGCCCGATGCTCGCGAAGGCGCTGCGTGAATTTCTCTACGAAGTTTCGTGGGGCGAGCTCGACTACCTCGTGATCGATCTCCCTCCGGGAACCGGCGACGTCCAGCTGAGCCTCGCGCAGAGCATGCCGATGACCGGGGCAGTCATCTGCACGACACCGCAGGATGTGTCGCTCGCGGACGTTGCGCGAGGCATCGAGATGTTCCGCAAGCTCAATGTGCCGGTCCTCGGCGTCGTCGAGAACATGAGCGGGTTCATCTGCCCGCACTGCAACGAGCGCACCGACATCTTCGGGTCGGGCGGTGGACGTGATCTCGCCGCCCGCTACGAGTTGCCGTTCCTCGGAGCGGTGCCACTCGACCCGCGCATTCGCGGTGCGGATGGTGACGGCCGACCCATCATGGCCGCGGCACCGTCGAGCCCGATTGGCGAGGTGTTCCGCGACGTCGCGTCGCACATCGCCGCTCAGGTCAGCCAGGAGAATTTCAGCTCGACCGCAGGCCCCGTGATGCCGTCCGGTCCGCGCCTCCCTGTCGCCGGCTGACGATCAGCCGCCGATCACGGCGTTGACGGCGTCTCGCACGGTCTTGAGCGCTGCGACATCGTCCGTGAACACTCGAATCACCTGGTTGTGCTGCGGCAATCGCGCGACCAGCTCGGCGGCACGGGCAGCCTCAATGGTGTCGTTGAGCGGATCGTAGATCCGCACCATGCCGTCGTCGGTCATGGGATTCTGCGGCGCAATGCGCGCGATGGCCACATCGACCTCAACCCGCGCACCGAGGTGCGCGGACTCGAGCTGCGCATCGAGCCGTTGCTGCAGCGTCGAGGTGTCCGTTCCCTTGTGGACGACACTCTCGTAGGCGAGATGCCATGGCAGGTCGCGCGTGGCAATGCGCGCCCACGCGTCGGCGAGACGGCGGCGCTCGCTGCCCGGCGCATCACGCTGCCAGCGTTGCACCGCAACCAGCACCGACCAATCGTTGAGCAGCTCGTATTCGTCGAGATGCTCGAGCGGATTGCCATGGAGCAGCTGCGCGATCGTGTCCGCGAAGATCTCGCGCATCGAGAGGTCGAAGCGCCGCCCCGTGCGGTGGTGGTACACGTGCAGGTACATGTAGAGGCGCGAGGCGAGGAACATCTCCAGTGCACCCGCAGCGTGCGCATGGAGCACGATGCTGTCGCCGCTCACAAACGTGTAGTGGATGAGGCGTTGCACCTCCACCGCGCCGAGGCTGATGCCGCACATGTACGCGTCACGGGGCACGTAATCGAGGTTGTCGACCGTCGCCGGCCCGCAGAGGATCGGCTTCAACGCATGCAGCCATGACGGCGGCGTGTAGCCGTCGATCTCCGCATCTGCCATGACCCATGCCACCCACATCGGGTCGATCTGCTCGCCGGGAGCGAAACGCTCGGTGGGGCTCGCCCGGAGCGAGCTGATGATATCCGCCAGCTGATTGTTGACGAGATGGCGGCCGATCACCTCGTGGTCGAGGTTCCACTGCGCGAGCACCTCGTGGTCGAAGAAGTGACCGAAGGGGCCGTGCCCGACGTCATGGAGGAGCCCGGCAATGCGGAGCGTCTCCTCAACGAGGCCGGGCGACGGCGCGTCCGGAAACGCGACACGCAGTGAAGCGTCGACACGGCGAGCAAAGAGACTCGCAAGGTGCATCGCACCGAGCAGATGGGTGAATCGCGAATGCTCTGCGCTGGGAAACACCCACCATGCAGACTGCAATTGGTGCACGCGGCGGAGCCGCTGCAACCAGACCGTGTCAAGGAGCTGGCGCTCGCTCGCCTCACCGGGACGATCCTTGGTGATCTCTATGTAGCCATAGAGCGGATCGGCGATGAGGTTGACCTGGCGGAAGCGCTCCGCCGCGCCGAGGGAGCTACTCGTCCTCGTCCTCTTCCTCGTCACCCTCTTCTTCGTCGTCGTCATCGGCGAGCGAAACGGGCTTCCAGCCGCGGAGGTCGGTCATCGAGGATCTCCTGAAGTGGGCGAGCTGCCGGCTGTCCCGGTGAGTCAATTTTATACGCCATCGCCGGTGCCAGACGCCCGGACAGTCGTGAGGCGAGCGCAAGCTGAATGTCACGAATCGGTCACCTCTGTCACGGCGGCGTGTCACAAAGGGAAATGACTCCTAGAATCGAGATGGTGCGCCGCTCTCTCATCATCTCCTCCGCACTGCTCGCAGGGCTCTTGGTCGCGTGGTGTGCGCCCCCCGTGTCCGCCGGCGCAATCACTCCCAGGGCGCTCGCAGCAACGTCACAGGCTGCGCAACTCCAGTCGCACCACGCAGCGCGCGTGCAATCGCACGCTACGGCCGCCGTGACTGCGGGGACCGCGCCGACGCTCTTGCAGAATCAGTCCGGGGCCAGCGAGCAGGCGTCGATCACGCAGGCAGGATCGGGCAATCCGCAGGTGGAGACCCCGGCAGATCCGAGCATCGCGATCGGCCCGAACAACGTGGTCGAGGCGGTGAACAGCGTGCTCGAAATCACACCGCGCAATGGGTTCATCTCCTGTCTACATGAACATCAGCGCGATGATCGACAACACATCGGGCTTCTCTGTGCAGTACCCGCACGTGATGTATGACCCCGGGTCAGGGCTGTTCATCCTGATGGTGCTGCAGTTCAACAAGACGCTCTCGTCCTGCGTCAGCCAGGTGGCGGTGATGGTGTCGCAAGCCAACCCGGCGCTCACATGGACGACGCGCGGCACGATCAACATTGATCCCGAGCTCGGCGGTGGGGTGGAACTGTCGAACGTGTCGCTGGGCATGACCGCCAGTGTGGTGGTCGAATCCAGCGACTACGAGAACTGCACCACTGGCGTTCCGGTGGCGAGTCAGACGGTCGTCCTCCGTCGTGCCGATCTGATGAGCGGCACGTTCACCGGCAACAGCTACGCGTTCTTCGGGCCTGGACCGCTTGGACTCCAACCGGCGATGGCATTGACCGCGACATCCGTGGCGTACGAAATCGCGAACGATGCCAGCTGCACTGTCACGGGAAATGTCCCCGGGAGCGTTGCGGTGGTTGCGATCGACGGACTCCCCGTTGGGGGAGCGATCAACGAGGTATGCACGACGGAGACCGGGGTCGAGTCGCCCGCAACGAGCGCTCCGCCCGCGGCGCCCCAGGAAGGAACGGCAGCCACGCTGACGACGGGCAACGACCGCTTCCTGAGCGCCGTCTGGCTGAGCAATGTCCTCTGGGTCGCAGGGAACACCGGTTGCACACCGAGTGGTGACTTGCAGGCGCGCTCGTGTCTCAACGTCGACACGATCGCGGCGAGCTCGTCCGGGACCGTGGGTGCGTTCACCGAGCTTCCGGTGGAGGGGGTCAGCGGTGCCTACCTCTTCAATCCGGCACTCGCGCTCGACAACGCCGGTGACGCGATTCTCACCTTCGACAAGTCGTCGAGCTCGAGCTTTGAATCGATGATGGTCGCTGCGATCACCGGGGGCACGTGGAGCAGCTTCGCCACGTTGCACACGAGCGCGACCTTCTACAGTCCGGCCAGTTGCACGAGCTGTCACTGGGGCGACTACTCCGCGGCGGTACAGGACGCGTCGCATCCGACCGACGTGTGGGTCCTCTCCGAGAGTGTTGACACCAACACGATCAACGCGACGTGCCCAACGGCGAACTCCTGCTGGAACACCTACATCGGGCGATATACCTTTGCGGGCCCGGTGATCTCGTCGTTGTCGCCGGCTGCCGGCCCTGCATCGGGTGGTGAGGTCGTCACTGTCAACGGCTCCGATTTCGCACCGGGCAGCACGTTCACGTTCAACGGCGCGCCGGTGACTCCGACGACGCTGACCCCTGACTCAATCATCTTCACGACGCCGTCGGGGCCGTCGGGTCTGGTGCAGGCGCAGGTGTCGAATTCGCTCGGCACCAGTCCGATCACAGTCGCGTCGGGCTACATCTACGTCGGTCTTGCGAACTACGTCCCCGCCCCGAGCCCGTTCCGGATTCTCGATACGCGCACGAGCAGTTGCGTGCAGTGTTCGGCGGATCCGACCTTTGGGGCGGCAACCACCAGGAAGTTACAGCTGACCGGCGTCACCGGGCTCTCGATCGGCACCGATCCGATTCCCACCGATGCAACGGCCGTGGTCCTCAACGTGACCGAGGTCGCCGGGACTGCGAGCAGCCTGTTGACGGTCTACCCGTACGGCACCGGAATGCCGAAGGCGTCCAACCTCAACTTCGCGCCGGGCAAGGTGATCGCGAATCTCGTCACCGTCACGCTCGGCCAGGGCGGCGCGGTGGACATCTACAACGCGCTCGGGACGGTCAACGTGCTGGCGGACGTCGAGGGATGGTTCGTGCCCGATGCCTCCTCGACTGTCAGTGGCGAGTTCCATCCGATTTCACCGGTCCGCGTGTGTGACACGCGGAGCACATCGCAAACACCGTCGTGCAAGGCGCATGGAGCGATCGGCCCCGGCGGAGCGCTGCTCGTCAACGTGACCGGGACCGGGGCCGACGCGATCCCGAGCGATGGGACGGCGGCAGCGGTGGTGGTCAACCTCACCGGCGTGGCCGGCTCCGCGTCGACCTATCTCAGCCTGTCGCCGACCACCTCGAGCGGCACGTGCCCATACAGCGGCAGCAACGCTCCGAAGTTCTCGACGATCAACCTCACGGCGGGACTGGTGGCGGCGAACCGCGTCATGATCGCGCTCGGCCCCTCATCGCCCGGCGGACACGACACATCGCTCTGCGTTTACAACGCGGCCGGCTCGATCAATGTCCTGATCGACGCCGGCGGTTGGTTCGGGAGCGGGACCGCCGCCACAGGCGCGCAGTATCAGGCCATCCAGCCGACCCGCATCTGCGATACGCGAGTTGGCGGCGTGGGATGTGCGGGTCACGCGATCGCGGCGAAGGGCGTCGCGCTGATCACGGTCGCGGGCCAGGGGTCGGTGCCGGCGGGCGCCACGGCGGTGGCGATCATCGCCAACCTCACCGCGATAGCACCGACTGCGGCGACGTATCTGACGATGTACCCGGCCAACGTCTCGTTGCCGCTCGCCTCGGACATCAACCTGAGTGCCGGCGAGGTGCTGCCGAACCTGACGGTCGTGCAGATCGACACGGTCGCGGGACCGGACCAGGGCGACGTGGACCTGTTCAACGCGGCGGGCAGCGTCAACGCGATCGTGGACATCGAGGGCTGGTTCCAGTAGCCGGCTGACCGGACTTCCGCCGTCATGGGCGGGCGAACTCGATCGTTTCGCCACCGTGACGGCAACGTCAGATGACCTCTGGCAGTCTGGGCTGGCATGCATTCGTCCTTCCATCGACTTGCGCTTGCCGCGCTTCTCGCTGGATCCGCGAGCTTGGCTCCCGTGGTGAGCGCAGGAGCTTCGGCACCCAGCATCGGCCTTGGCGTGGCCCCTGTCACTGCCCCGGTCGCAGCGCAGAGAAGTCTCGGCGCCATCGGTGCTGTCGTTGCCCTGACCAACCCATCGGGGGGCACGCGGCTCGGCAACGCGCCGACGCCGGCACCGACCGTCACGCGTGGCATGCTCGGTGCCCTGGTTGCCGGAACCGGCAACTACGGAGAACCGCTGATCACCGGGTGCAACTGGGCCACCTGGGTCACGAACTGTCAGAACCTCACCGCGTACGGCAACGGCTCGTCATTCAACAACGTCGGATGCGGCCCCCCATTCGGCTGCGCGTTCGGTCCGGAGTTCCAGTGCACGCAGCTCGCGCTGCGTTACGCCTACTACGCGTGGGGCGAGCCGGCGACGTGGGGCGGATCAGCGTCGACGATGTGGCAGGCCGGTCAGACCCTCCCGATCCCGCTCCAACAGTTCGCCAATGGTGCCGGGGTGCCGCCGATGCAGGGCGACTTGATGATCTTCGCTCCGGGATGGCTCGGCAGTTACTGGGACGGCTCCGGCCACGTGGCCGTCGTGCGCGACGTTGGGCCGGGCTACGTGGATGTGGTGGAACAGAACGCGACTTCCTCGGGCACCGACCGCTTCCCGCTGAACGGCTCGTACGTGACCGCCAATGGCTACACGCCGCTCATCGGCTGGCTCCGTGAGACCGAGCAGCAGCCGGCGGAATTGGCAGCGTCCACCGTCGCCGGAGCCCCGCAGAGCGTCTCCGATCAGCCCGGCGATATCGACGTGGTCTGGCGCGGCACCGATGCGAAGCTCCACGACATCGCCTACCGCCATGAGGCCTGGCAGACGCAGTCCGTGTCTGTGATCAGCCCGGCTGACGTCGCTTCAGACCCCGCCGTGGTGTCACCGGTCGCGGGACAGGTCGATGCCTTTTGGGAGGACTCCCTCGGCGACCTGTGGCAGTCGCAATCGCAGAGCGGGTATTTCGGCGCGGAGACGTGGCTGGCGCCCCAGGAGCTCGCGGTGAGATCGCTTGCTGTCGGGTCGGCCCCGGCGGCCGTCAGCCAGGCACCCGGCGAGATGACGGTCATCTGGAAGGGGACCGACGGTGAGCTCTGGGTCAACACGTTTGCCGGATCGTGGTCAGGCGCCACTCCGCTGAACTCCGGGCTTGTCCTGGGCGATCCGGACGCCGTGGCGACGACCAACGGCACCATCGGCGTGGTCTGGCGCGACGCGGCGAACAATCTGTGGAGCGACCTCGGCACCGGCTACGGATGGCTCGGCGCCCACAAGATCGGGACCGGCGCACTCGCAAGTGATCCCACCGTGGTCACCTCGGGACCTGGCACTGTCGACGCCATCTGGCGCACGCACGCAGGATCGATCTGGGCTGCCGGGGTGACTGCGAATGGCGGACCTGCTCAGGTTGAGATCGACTCGGCGGTCAGCATGGGTCAGCCTGCCGCGGCCGGAACCGCGGCGAGCGGCGTGACCGTGGTGATGGAGCGGGCCAACGGCAGCCTCGCCGCCGCGATCTACGATCCCGAAGCCGGCTGGGTCGGTCCGGAGCAGCTCAACCAGGTCACCGCCAGCTCGCAACTGTCCGCAGTGAGCTGGTACGGCAACGCGGTCGCTGCCTTCTGGCAGGGGACCGGCGGCAGCCTCTGGTGGTCGGCAGCCTGCGACGGCTGCGCGGCGCACCCGGCGCCCGTGTTCAACCCGTCTTCCTAGCGCGCTCGGCACCGGATCCACCGACGTCCGCCAGTCGCCGGAGGCGATGATCCTCAGGTGACAACGCTCTCCGAGCTGGCCGCTGCCGGCGACGCGATTGCCGGGACGTCGTCCAAGTCGGAGAAGGTGCGGCTGCTCGCGGCGTTCCTCGCCGGGACCCCCGACGACGAGCTGGCGCAGACTGCTCGGTACTTCGGCGGCAGCGTCTTTCCCGCAGGCGACGAGCGAACCCTGCAGATTGGAGGCGCCGCGTTCTCGGCCGTGCTTCGCAACGTCAGCGGCGCGGACGACGCAGAGATCAGCGCCGCGTGGCGGCGATATTCGGATACCGGTGACGTCACCGGCGACCTGCTGTCCCGCATCGAGGGACGGGAGACGGCAGGGATCGCGATCCATGAGCTCGACCTCGCGTTCGGACGGATCGCCGGCGCACGTGTCGCGCGCGAGCGGACGGCGCTCCTCACCACGCTCCTTGAAGTTGCGAGCCCCGATGAGGCGCGCTACATCGCCAAGTTGATCACGGCGGAGCTGCGCATCGGATTGCGCGAGGGGCTGGTGGAGGAGGCAATTGCCGCCGCCTTCGGCGCCACACCGGCTTCGGTCAACCGTGCGGTCATGCTCACGGGTGATCTTGGTGAGACCGCTTTGCTTGCGCGCGTGGGACGGCTTGATGCGGCGGCGCCTCGCTGGTTCGTGCCGCTCCGGCCCATGCTCGCATCGCCCGTCGCCGATGCCGCCGACGCGGTGGCGCGAACTCGGCGAGGACGTGTGGGTTGAAGACAAGTATGACGGAATCAGGTGCCAGCTCCACCGGCGCGGCGCCGGGGCCGCGCTCTACAGCCGCGACCTGAAGAACATCTCCTCACAGTTCCCGGAGATCACCGAGGCGGCGGCGCATCTCGATGCGGACGTGCTCCTCGACGGTGAGATCCTGGCGTTCCACGAAGGCCGGGTCATGCCGTTCCACGCGCTCCAGACACGGCTCGGACGAGTGTCGCCGGATGCGGCCGTGATGGCGTCAGTGCCTGTGATCTACGTTGCGTGGGACGTGCTGATGATCGATGACGACGTGCTGATCGACGCGCCGTTGCGCGAGCGTCGGGAACGCCTCGAGGCGCTGATGGTCCCCCATCCGCTCGCGCTGGCCCACCTCGAGCGGGTGCACGGTGAAGCAGAGATCGACCGGCGTTTCGACGACGCTCGAGCACGCCTGAACGAAGGGCTGCTGCTCAAGCAACCGGAATCGACCTACACGCCCGGACGGCGTGGATTGAACTGGCTCAAGCTCAAACGGCCCCTGGACACGCTCGATGTCGTGGTCGTTGGCGCGGAGTGGGGACACGGCAAGCGACGCGGTGTCCTCAGCGACGTGACCTTCGCCGTGCGTGTCGATGACACCGATGACCTGGCCACGATCGGCAAGGCGTACACGGGGCTCACCGATGCCGAGATCGCCGAGATGACCGCCCTGTTGCTCGACATCACCACAGCCGATCACGGTCACTACCGGACCGTCGCGCCGCTCATCGTTCTGGAAATTGCGTTCGACGCGGTGCAGGTTTCGACGCGGCACAAATCCGGGTTTGCGCTGCGTTTCCCACGCATCGCGCACTGGCGGCACGACAAGAGTCCATCGGAGATCGACACGCTGTCCAGGGTGCGCGACATCGCAACCGCGATCGAGCGCGAACGTGTGCAACTCGTCGACCAGACCGGCGTCTGATCAGCTGCGCTCGAGAAATGCCCCGAAGAGTTCCGGCGTGTCCATCGTCGGATCACCTACCTGCGCGAAGGCGTCAAACCGTGCGCGCAGCGCCGCGTACTGCTGCACGAGCGCGCGGTCGTCATACGCCTCCATGGGGTCCCACGGGTGGAGGTAGCGCACTTCAACGATGCCGGCCTGGAGCATCTCCTTGAGGCAGCCGAAGCACGGTTGGGTTGTGGTGGTCATCGACGCACCGAGCGTCTGCTGGCCGAAGCGCGCTGCGGTGAGCAGCGCATTCTGCTCGGCGTGGACGCAGATGCAGATGTCGTATGCGCCACCGCGAAGTCCGTCGTCGTCGCGACGCGAGCAGCGATGGCAGCCGCCGTCGGAACAATTGGGCATACCGAACGGCGTCCCGTTGTATCCCGTGCTCAGGACGCGTGCATCGCGCGTGATGACAGCGCCGACGCGGCGCCCAAGACAGTCAGCGCGCGTACGCGCGGCGAGCGCGATCAGGAGGAAGTACTGATCCTTGCTCGGCCGGTGGGGGGCTGCCGCTGGGTTGTCCGTCATCGTCCTATGGTCGCGGTTTGCGATCCCCGCCATCGTCTTGTGAGCTCAGGATCGTCGTCGTATTTGCCGCGCCGCGCTGTGCCGGGTAAGAGTTGGCAGGTTCGGGGATGCCGACATCGTCCGGCCAGATCGGCTTCGCCTGCTCTGCGGCGGCGAGGATGAGATCAGCGCTGATCACCTCCTCCGTTTCCGCGATGCCGTACTTCGGCCACTCGCAGACGAGACCGAGCGATCCGGGCGGGGGGAGCGGCTCGCACCAGTAGCGCGTGGTGTACTTTCGGCCGCCGCCGTGGCTGCCTCGCTGACGAAGGCCCCACACTCCCGCGCCGGACCGACCGGCGCCCCGTCCGAGTCCCATGTTGATGGCTTTGGATCCATCCGCGAAACGCAACCCGAACCGGAGAATCTCGGGCGACGACGCAGGGCGATCGGGGGTTTGATAGCCCATTGGATTTGGCGGGATGCCACGTTTCGCCCACGCGAGGCGGGCGACCGTGATCACCGTGAGATCGAAGCCCCCGGGGTAGGCGACGAGGCCGCTGACCAGGATGGCCACATCCTCGTTGCGGGCCAGGATTCGCACGATGGGAAGCACCACCCCCGTCGTGTCGTCCGACGTCCCACGCCACGGTAGCCTGTGGGGCTCCGGCTCCTCGAATTCAGGCTCTTGAATCTCCGGTTCGTCGAAGAAGCTCATCTCATTCATTGTGAGGTCTGCGGCTATCGCGGCCGGACCATGCGACAGGTACGCTAGGGCGCCGGTTCGTGATCGATGCCGCAACCCAGGGCGGGTAGCTCAGCCGGTTAGAGCAGGGGGCTCATAACCCCACGGTCCCAGGTTCGAATCCTGGCCCGCCCACTCCTGCGATGTGTTAGTTCGCGTGTCAACTTGCTGACGCGTTTGGTGTGTGACCCCAACGTTGACCCCAACGCGGTTGGGGTCAGATTCGCTGAGAATCGCGTCCATCGTCCGGGCGGCCTCGCGCTGCATGGTCTCGGTCACGTGCGAGTACACGTCGAGGGTGAAGGCGACGCTCGCGTGCCCGAGCATCTCCGACGCGATCTTCGGATGGACGCCGCCGCTGAGCAGGAGCGTCGCTGCCGTGTGGCGCAGGTCGTGGAAGCGGACCCGGGGAGCCCGGCTTTCGGCAGGAGGTTCGTGAAGGACCGGCGAAGGTTGCTTGCGTCCACGGGCCTCCCGAGCTCGTTGGTGAAGACGAGTCCGATCGGGTCGTCCCACTCAGCGTGGGCGAGGCGTTCGGCTGCGTTCCGAGCGGCGTGCCGCCGAAGCGCGCTCACGGCAGCCCCCGAAAGCTGCAGCTGGCGTCGCGACCGGGCGGTCTTCGGCTCGCTGATGGCTGGGGTGCCGCCCCGTGGCCAGTACAGGGTGCCGGTGACCCGAAGCCGGCCGGTCGCCAGGTCGACATCGCGCCAGCGCAGCGCCAGCAGCTCGCCCTGGCGCATGCCCGTGGTCACAGCGAGGACGTACAGCGCCTCCAGGCGATCGTCAGCGACCACGTCCAGCAACGCTCGGACCTGGCTCGGGTCGAGGGTCCGCATCTCGTGGTGCGCTCGTCGAGGTGGTTGCACGAGCGCAGCAGGGTTGCGGGAGATGAGCCCCCAGCGCGCTGCCTGACCGAACGCCTTGTTGAGGATTTCGTGCAGATGGCGGACGGTGGTCGGGCTCAAGCCGGAGTCCACGCGGTCGAGGTAGAGCCGCTGGATGTCGGACGGCTGCAGCTCGTCCGAGCCGACGACGGCCGATGAACGGAAAAACGTGAAGACGCAGGTGGCGCTCGTACGCGCACCAGGTCTGGGTTCGAATCGTCGACTTCGAACCGGCGAGCCACTCAACGAGATACGCAGCAACCGTCTGTCGCCCGTCTGGGATCGGGAGTCCATCTTCGTGCGCCTTGATGACGGCGCGGAGCTGACGCGCGGCCTCGTCGCGCGTCTCCGCGTACACCGATCGTCGAAGGAGTCGACCGCCGTGATCGAACGCCACGCGACCTTCCCACCGACCATCGGGACGGCGCCGGACGTTGCCCTCGCCGTTGCCGCGCTTGCTGCTCACCTGATCGTGCCCCCGGTCTGTGTTGGCCCGCAACGCTGTGAACCGCCTCCAAGTTTGCCAGCAGCGGGATCGCCGCGTCTGCCGGACCGGGTCGGGAGCGGTCCGCTAGATGTTCAGTCGGACTCGAGCATCTACGCGCAGACGCTCGACCAGGGCATCGAGTGCGGCAACAGGAACGCGGCGCAGCCTTCCAAGCTTGACCGTCTCAATCTCGCCGGAGCTGATGAGCTCGTACACGAACGTACGGCCGCATCCGAGTCGCTCCGCAACCTCGCGAACGGTGAGCAGCAGTGCGCAGCGTCCGAATCGGGCGTTCGTGCGAAGCGCGTACGTACGTCACAGACTGCAGCGCGAACATCGGCGTTCTCTCGCACAGGATGGTCATCGAAGAACAACTCTGACTGCGCCATGTGTGCACTCTACATCGCCTAGCGCTTACCGGTCGCTTACACTTTTCGCGATCACTGGTTTGCGTTCGAGCGCGACGGCATACTCGATCCAGTGCGCGCCATATCGAGCCATGGCAACGGTCGCCGCACATCGCAGGTGTTCATCCTGCTCGCGATCGCGGCGCGATGACGACGTCGTGAAGCCACCAGTCGTCGATCAGGGTTCGGTCCTCTGTGCAGCGTGCAATGTTGCAATAGAGAGGCGCTCCGTCCGCGGGCGTTCGCCGCGCTTCTGCGGCCCGGCGTGTCGGGCTGCTGCCTACCGGCGTCGTCGCCAGGGCCAACCCGAGTCGCTGCCGCGATGGCCACAAGCCAGAGGGCAGTTACGTCTCTCGGGAGCGGACTTCTGGGAGACGCGCCGGGACGCGCCGACCGGCGTTCGTGCCACCGCGCGCGAGGAACGCGCACGCCAGGCCGCTGTGCGCCGGGCACTGCGCCACTGGGACAGTGCCTTCGCAGCCGCAGAGAGACTTCATGTGCTCCGCGGGGCGCCCGCCCCAACGCCCGCAGCCGTGGCCGCGTGGCGGGAGATCGCCGCTGCAGCCGCGGAGTGCGCTCGAGTGCAGGCCCCGGGAGGTCCGTGGACGCCGGTGCAGAAAAGCGCCGAGCGCGCCGTCGTTCTACTGACCTCCCCGCACCTGACCCGGCAGACCACAGGCGCCGGCAGCGAGAGGAGCGGAAGCGGGCCCGGCGACTGGGTTGGTCTCCCAGCCCCGGGATGGCTCGATAAGCCGCAACGCGCCAGCGCCGGGAGTAAACAGGCCCGCTCCGAAACCACACACACCCTCGAGCCAGCTCACCCAAGCCACACCTCCGCGCCCAACGCCCTCATCCACATCGTCACGCGCACCCGTCCGCCTTCTCCATTTTTCCGCATCCATCGCATTTCTTTGTCGGCATCGCTCCTTCACATCACACACACTTGCACCTACTGGTGCGCACGACGTTCTTGCGTCACGAAAAGGCCAAGACGTAGAGGAATTTGATGCCGTGGTGAGCCCGGCGCCGCGAGCGCTGATGTCGCTAAGATTTCCCTACGCAGCCATGCTTTGGACCGGATGGTCGTGTACGCGGAATGTGTCACCGGAGCGATTGATCACCCAGGCGAGCCACGATCCGGTACTCTCCAGACGCTGAAACTGCAGGTTGAACATCATTGCCATCACAGCCCGTTGGTCAGCACCGGAGGTAGCTCAGGAGGCCGTCCGGTGGTAAGGCTCGCTCCTAACTGCGCCACTGATGCGCCATCTTCGTCCTCGATTCCCACGCTAAGTTGAGTGCGGAACATTGGTTTCTCGACCATGGCACGAGTACCCCGACCGCGAAGCCAAACGTGCTGACTGGTAGCGAACTCCCAGCAAGGACGCCCCGATGGTGATCCGACCACCCACCGCCGTTCATGTACAGGAGACCGTTCTGCACCTCAACGTGATTCGCCAGAATGAAGAAATCAATTCAGCCATCGTTTTCCTCCGGAGTGTGTGTGACGGTGTACGACATAGCACATGACATGGTAACACGCCGAGTTTGTAACGTGCTATCTTTGTGCTTGAGGTGTGACGCGAAGAAGACTTTTGGTGCAATCCAGCACGCCAGACGGTGAATCGAGCCAGACGCTATCGGTGCGGCTCCAGGGGCGAGCTGAAGGCTCTTGAGGCGGAGGCTGAGGCCAGAGGTCAAAGCGTCTCTGACCTCGTTCGGAAGCGATCGCCCTCCGGTTGAATCCGCCCCACCCGGCTGCTCAGATCTCGGCTGGCGTCGGCACAGTCGTGGTTCATCGCAGTGCAACTCAGTTCCAACGTTCTCGTGGCCGGCTGGACGTCAACATCGGCGCGCGATACCGCCGGCAACTCATCGCGTGAAGAGTTGTCAGCCGCTACATCCGCAGAGCCGTGACAGTCGACAGCGATAGAGCGACGAGATCCGTGTCTTCGCGACGCCCATCAAAACTCTCGACCTCGCCCTATCTGCGCGGGTTCGCGTCGATGTTCGATTTCGCTAACGCCATGAGCCCCCGGCCCCGATCTGTGAGATTCGCCTTCCAGCGCAACTGGAACAAACTCAGCAAAGCTTTCTATACGGCTATTGAACGGCACGCCGAGGACTGACCCCTCAAACGCCAAGGATATCGGCCCGAGCGGCGAGCCGCCGCCGATAGTGCGAGCTCCCTCGCGACCGTTAGCATCAACGGCAACAACAGGCGCCACATTCACATACCTCCAGCAAACCCACGAGGGCCACTTCCGGCACCGCAAACGCTGCGTGAATACGATGATGTGGTCCCTGGCATTGCAAAGGTCATCGTCGACGAATTCCAGGCCGAGGCCACGCATCAGCGAACTCTCGCGGTTACCGAGGCACAGCAAGCGCGATTAGGGATCATCCTAGGGTTCTGCGCGGTCCTCGGCGTCTTGTTGTCGCAGCTCTTGCGATCATCACTAGCAATACGCTGACCGGTGGCATCCTCGCAGGGGTCGATGTCGTTGCCTTGGCCTCCGCTTTCATCGTCGGAAGTGCACGAAGTTAGCTGCGCCTCGCCTAAGCGCTCAGACAGTGCGCAGCTCGGCGACTGACGGCTCGGTCCGGCGCCTGCGTCCTCGCACATAACGACCCCAATCGTTACTCGGCCGCGGCCTTCGGCGGATCTCTCGAACTCGCAAGACGCGATCTCAAGAACCGCGCCGATCACAGTCATCCTGGGTTCGAGAAACAGGACGCTCGCCCCATTGCCTTCACGCCTCCACTGTCGTCCGAGCCGCATTCGGCGGCGTGATGGATCAGACTCCGCTGAGCCGCTTCGCTGTCTCGGAGCACACGTTCGGAGCTCCGCTCCTGGCTATTCTGCGTTCCAGATGTCGACGGCACACCGCCACTGGTCATCTGCCTCACGACGCCAGATCGTCACACCGCGGCCTGAGCTGGTCGCCGGAAGCCCATCTGGCCCGTTCATTGTCACCGCGTTCGCGCTGAACATATAAGCGAGGCGTCGATCAGGCGAGAACAACACGTCCGTCGAGCTCCACGAGATTCTGAATCCCGGGATCTGCAGGCTACCCTCGACGTAGCCGCGAAGCGCGCCCTTGCCGACGACCGCGGCAGGCTAGGCGCCAGCACAACGGCATCATCTGTCCAGAATGACAAGATCCTCTCAATGTCTGTGCCTTCCGATGCTGCCAGCGCCCATTCAGCGTCGCGCCGTAGCAGTTCCGCTCGATCTGCGCTCACATCCATCTTGCGTCCTCCATCTCTACTTCAGAACGGCATCCTGATCTAGGTCGGAGCAGCTCGTCAAGCAATTGGCGTGCCACATTCATCCAGGTTTGCGACGAAGCGGCTGCCGTCGCTCTGAACGGACCTGAGCGCGGTAGTCCCACATCCGGCTGGTCGGTATGCAGTAGACCCTGTTTCGGTACTTAGCGCCCACCCCGGTGTGCAAAGTTGCACCCCATAGGCTCGACGCTGACACCGCGCAGTGGTCTGAGTCTGTCGCGGCTCCGACAGTCGCACGGGAGAACACACGCACAGGAGCATTCCCCAATGTACCCGGAGCTACGTTCTGAACCCGCGACGAGTTGTCGGGATCAACGCTAACCAAGTACGAATAAGAAAAGAGGTATCAGTCTTCCCGGTGAATATCGCTTGCACCGACCAACGGCAGGATTTGGAGGCGATGCGCCTCGAATCGGTAAACACCCGCCGCCAGATTCGCCGAGTAGCCACTCCATCTGGTTGATGCGGCTGCTGCATCAGCTGTCTCATGGCCGCTGAGGTCGTCGAAGATGAACTCCGGTGCGAGCATAGCGACGGTGTGCTCGTTCTCGTTAGTGACAACGATGCCTGGGCGCACCCTCCCGGAGATTGCTTGGACGATAGATCCGACCATCCTCGAGGAGCGGCTATCCACGGAGACGTGATCGTTCCAACCAGAGTGGCCCCGAACAGCTCGTGGGTGGTAGGAACCGGAGAACAACTGGCGAGCATTACTACGGCGACAAGCACCAGCCCAGCCAACCCCGACGGAGAGTCGCAGCATGTCCCCATCGTATTCCCGTAAGAGCGCTTTCGCCCAGGCCAGCATCCGGGAATGTACCTCGAGGAGGCCAGTCGGCCGTAGGTGCAAGACGCGTCTCTTCGTCTAGTTGATGACGGCCACTACTTCGACTTCGACGAGAAAGTGGGGCTGAGCGAGAGCACTGACGCTAACCAGGGTGCTGGCGGGCGCGTGGCCGCCGAGCACCTCGTTGCGCGCTGCAGCGAGCTGGGGAAGCCACTCCGGACGGTATCCGACCACGTACCAGGTGATCTTAGCAATGTCTTCGATTGCGGCTCCCGCCGCCTCGATCGCCGTACGCACATTCGCAAACGCCTGACGCGCCTGCCCGATGACATCGCCAGGTGCGACGAGAGCGCCCTCTCGATCAAGCGCCACCTGTCCCGCAACAAAAACCATCCGCGAGCCCGTGGCCACCACAACTTGTGAGTAGCCTGTGGGGGTCGGAAGAGTCGTTGGGTTTAGCTTGCTCAGTGTCACCGGTGTCTCCTTTTCCGAGCTTCGTCCGTGTCCCAGATCTTCGCGAGTGCGTATATACCTGGTTTGCCCGGCGGTGCATGCGACGTCTCCGTCCCGCAGGCCAGCATTCGCGAATATACCGTGACCGCCTTCGGGTCAGGAATGCGGCCGCCTAACGTCGGCTGAACTTGGGGTGGCCGCTGGTAGATCGAGGGTCCGCCGACGACCGCTCTTGGGGGTAGTGGTCAATTTGAGGGTGTGAGTGTGAGCGACCAGGGGCAGGAGATGCGGCGAAGGTTCCCAGCGGATTAGCGCCCCACCAGCGCATAGCTCGAACTGAGCCAGTACCGTGACGCCGGTCCACATACCAGCTGTAAGAAGAGCGAACCCGAGACCTCGCCTGTTTTGGGCTCAGAGCGGATAGTGTCTCAACGTTCCTTCGTGCAGAGGTCAAAGTCTGACCTCGGAGCAGATCTGTAGCCTCGCGCCAGCCTCGGAGGCACGCGAGCGAAAGCGAGTTCGTAGTGATAGTCCCCGAGTGACTTAGCGGAAGTCGATGATCGAGCCAATGAATAAGTCCTTCCCCGCGTGGACATAAATGCTTGAGCTAGAATTGCACGGCCAGTACTCCACAGAGTGCCAAAACCATCACAACAGCCAAGCAGCGATACATCTGCCCCGAGCGTATCGAGTCGTTCAGCCAAGCAGAGCGACGATCTCGTCAATCTTCCAAACGTGATCAGTGACGCCAGCCGCCATCGCAGAAGTGCGAGAGTACAGATTAGCGACGCTCATGTAGAGCCGAGCGAAGTTAGAGTACATGAAGTAGAGAGACACAGCAGCAGCTAAGTTCTCGACCTTGCACGAGAACCTTCAGCCAGAGTTTAAGCGAGTGAAGAAACTAACCCACTACCGAGCAGCCCCGAGTTAGCCGCACAAGCGTTCAGCGCTTCTGATACGCTTTTCCAGTCGACGCGGAGTCGACCTGGAAACCCGCTCTAAAGCGGTAAATAGAAACGGCGAGGCGCGTCCAAACCGCGCTCTAGTAAGCCTAAGCGTCACAGATGAGCAGACGAACCGAACCGAAGCCGAAGTGATCCGGTGTACGCGATCTGTGAGCCGCAAGCCGAATGGACCACGCCCATACAAGAGTTCAGCTGTCGCAGACAGAGAGAGCACAGTCATTTCCGTACTCAACTTGAATATGGAACGAAACTCGTCAGAGTTTCGCAGAGGTACTGGGAGCTCAGTCTCTTTCCCGATGCCGGAGAAAGCGTAGCAGTGTTCCACTCGGCGGACGGACGCCGAAGAACAGCGCCGGAGATGATCCAGAGGAAACG
This sequence comes from Candidatus Dormiibacterota bacterium, assembly GCA_963791435.1. GTDB lineage: Bacteria > Chloroflexota > Dormibacteria > Aeolococcales > Aeolococcaceae > Palsa-851. The sequence continues at coordinate 692,907 of CAWBSL010000001.1, read as the reverse complement.
GCAAGGGTAGCAGCGCGCCGAGCGCAGACGCAAGTGCGGCAGGTACTGCGCAGCCAATCGCTTAAACCGACTGGCGACGCTCACCAACCGGCCCACGTTCTGCTAGAGACCCGAAGGTAGCTTCGAGCCCAGGTCGGAACTTCTTCCGAACCTCCGACGCGGACTTGGTCGGGAGGCGTTCCCGTACCTGTGGAACGGCGGAGTAGCACAAAGACAGACTGCAGTTGCACGCACACTTCGCGGTGGTCGCTACGTGTCACGAAGCAAAGATCGAGGGAGCGTGGCCGCACAGCTTCGTGCACATCAAGCTGCTCGAGATCTGCCATAGGATCAACAGCGCTCGATCAAGCGCAGCTAACCGCGCGCTACTTGTCGAAGTACATAAGCAAGTCGGTCGCGGAGATAGGCACAAGGACTACATCGCTACGAGGTCGGCCAAGGGTTCGAGCCGATAAGCGATAGCTTTAACGAGCAGAACATTGACTGAAGTACTCGGCTGAGCGGTCGAGCAGATGGGGCGCTCTGCCGATTTCGTTCAAGCATTCAGCTGAGTGGGGCGATTATCTAGGTCCGCCTGCGGTGTTCGCGTCGTGGACGTAGATCGCCGCGCGAACATCGAACGGGTGCCGGCCCAGTGGGCGGAGCGCACTGCCGTCGAACAGGGATTGCCAGCCACAGATCGAAGATGAAGTAACCCTGCAAGAAGTAGCGACGCTGATCAGCGCAGAGCAAGACGAAACAGCGCCGGATCAGACCCGCCAAGCGGGGCTGATCCGGTGCGGAGTCGAACTGGTTGCGCCCGCGCACAGCCGGACCAATGTCTAGCGTAGTTCTAGCACAGCTTTGATGACCGCCTGCTGGCGCGCGAGTGGAAGAGCTGCGTACGTCGCAGCGATGCCCTCTTAGCGATCGAAGATACCGCGCAAGAGCAGTGGTGCGCTGGCCACGGTTCAAGGGTTGCGTTCGCTTGCTTGATGCGCGCTTGGATGGGTGCGCGCGCCGCCAGCCATTCGCGGTGGCTGATCTCCTTCTCGCCATATGAGGCAGCAAGTTCGTCGAGTTGCTCCTGGTCGCGTTCCAGAGCGTGGATCACGCTGGCCATCGCGAGTCGTCGCAGTCACGTCGGCGCATCGATGCAGCGAGGCGTGGAGTATCGAGACGGCGCACGACCGCGGAAGCGATGAACGTGTCGACTTCGTCAGCCAGGATGAACGTGCGCCGCACCCGTTGCGACCGGGATCGCGGGTGCACACGTAGCGGCCGCAGCCGTCGCTCCGCGGTCGAGAGACCATGGTCGCGCCGCAGCTCACCGCAGCGCTAGCAACCCAGCGAGCAGGTACTTCCGTGCTACTCGATTCGTGCGGCGATCGGGGTCATTGAGCAACGCGCGAATGCGAGTTGTCTGGCGGGCTTGATGATAGCCGGCCAGAACCGCTTTGGCGATGATCTCGCCGTGTGCTCGCGCTGTCCGCTGATGCGAGCGCTGTACAGGAGCTAGCGAACGCTGTGCGTCGTCCACTCGCGACCGGTGACCGTCGGCACGACGCGATCGTTGAGATTGGCAGCGATGGAACGAAGGCTGTCGCCGGCGAGGAGACGCTCGGCCATCTCCTTGATAACCGACAGCCTCATTGAGCAGCACGGCGAGCCGATCCTTGGCATACCCGTACGGTCGCGTTCCGCCACCGCTCACCTTCCCCGCCCGGGCGATCTCGAGGTGCTTGCGGGTCAATCGTCGGCTCTTGTCGTCGCTCTCCTTGCGGGACACGGCGCCGAGGATACGAGCATGGAAGCGGCCGTCATGGGTGCCGAGGTCGATCTCGCCGGTGACGCAAGCCAGTCACGGATGCCAGCGCGATCGCACAGGTCGAGAAAGTCTTCCAACTCGCGCGGACGACGATGCAGACGGTCGAGGTGGTACACGATAACAGCGTCGCGGATGCCAGAGGCGAGGTCATCGAGCATGCGCTCGTACTCGGAACGCTTCTTGCCCGAGTACGCGCTGGTGTCGTTGTCGACGTAGACGTCAGCGACCAGCCAGCATCGGCGCTCGGCGAAGGCTCGGCAGTCCTCGATCTGTCGAGTGACGCCTGCAGCCAGCCGTCAGGGTCGGAGGAGATGCGCGCATAGATCGCCGCAGCCTTCGGAGGCATCAAGGTACATTAGCGTATCCTGGTGCACCCGAGCATCATCTGCCTTGAGCCGGATGACACCCTATCTGACACCCTGTGGGCGGTCAGGCCGAACCCCGACGGACGAATTCCGTATTCGGGTGCCTAAAGCTGAACACACTACGCCATCCAGGCCGATACCAGACATACCGCGACGAACTTGAAAACCGTACGGCCTTCAGGTCGGTAATCGCGAGCCGCGCGCTCGCCGCTGCTGTGTCCTCAGCGAGCACGTCTGAAGATCGAGGAGATCGTCGCGCTCCTGGTTAGCTTGATCGGTGACGAGGGAAGTTAGGCAGCGAGCGCGCGTCTGTGCTAATGATTCCGGGCATCGTCGCCGTCATCCTGCGACTATCACCATCTTCCTGATCTGGTGTTACGCATCCTGTCCCGCCCGTAGCGCGGATCAAACTGACCCGCTACCCGCCGCCGCTCGTCCACCGCGCAGCGCCCTTACGTTTTGACCCCAACGCTGACCCCAACCGGCACGGAAACAGGCGACTCGGCGACTAGCTCACGAGCGAAAACCCTTACGCAGCAACAACTACGGACGTCAACGGTCATCCCCGACGCCCTTTCCGGCTCATAACCCCACGGTCCCAGGTTCGAATCCTGGCCCGCCCACTCCTGCGATGTGTTAGTTCGGGTGACGCGTCGCAGGAATCGGCTGACATGTCCGATTGGTTTCGGCCGAGAGTTCAGGACTCGATCCGTGAGCGCGTTCATGGTGTCGGAACCAACTGCTGTCCGCCGTCCATGTCGTAGGTAGCACCTGTGACAGCGGTATTGCTCATCAGGTACACGGCGAGACTGGCGATGTCACTCGGTTCGACGACGCGCCGCACAGGCAGCGTTTCGCGGAGCTGCTGACGACGCTTCTCGAGATCGTCGCCCATGAGTGATGCTGACAATGGTGTATCGACGAAGCCCGCCGCGATCAGATTCACTCGGACTGGCGCGAGTTCGAGCGCCAGGTTCGCGGTGATTGCGGGGACTGCCGCCGCGAGAATCGCCGCGATTGCGCTGCCGACAGTTGGATGGCGGGCAGCCGTGCCGGTCATGAAGATCAGAGTCCCTCCTGGGCGCATCTTTCGCGACGCCGCACGTGCGACTTGCATTGGGAGGACGAGGTGCTCGTCGAACGCTCGGCGCACCTGCGCAAAGTCCATGTCCGCGACCGACGCGTAGTAGGAACCGCCCGCGGTGACCATCACATGGTCGATCGGCTCCGCCAGACCCTCAAAGAACAGAGCAAGCGCGTCCGGATCTGTGGCGTCGAATGCCGCAGTTTTCAATGCCCCAACCTCGCCTCCGGCCTGCTCCAGGTGCTGGGGATTGCGGCCAGTGAGGATGACCCGAGCCCCTTCGACGCGCGCTCGACGGCCGGTTTCGAGTCCGATCCCAGAGCTGCCACCAATGACCACGACGGTTTGCCCAGCCAGTTCCGGTTGGCAACTCATATCCACCACTCTGCACCTCCTCGCCGTTGAACCCCGTCGCGATTACGCGATCAGCGGAGCCGAGCGTGGCGACACCTTAGCTCCGTCCTCTATCACCCAGAGTCGTCGTCAGGTCAACTCCTTGACTTGGCAACCGCGCGGGGCGTAGCGTCGGCGGCGAAAGAGGCCGACGTCCGTGTTGGTGCGAGCTCACGCAACCGTGAGCCGGCAAGCGTCCGGGCGAAGGCGGCGGGATGGCCAGAGGAGTGCACATGTCTGTCGAAGCACGAACCACCGGTGTCGGTCGAGTCACAGTCGATGGCGACGACGCCGAGGAAATCCGACCGTTTCACATCAAGTTCTCTGACGCGGACATCGCTGATCTTCGCCGGCGCATCGCGGCAACGCGGTGGCCCGATCGCGAGACCGTCACAGACGACTCACAGGGTGTGCCGCTGGAGGTGATGCAAGACCTCGCCCGTTACTGGACAACGGATTACGACTGGCGCACATGTGAGGCGAAACTCACCGCACTTCCGCATTTCTTGACGACGATCGACGGGCTCGACATCCATTTCATTCATGTTCAATCCCACCACGAGGATGCGCTACCGCTGATCGTGACGCACGGATGGCCCGGTTCGGTCATCGAGCAGATGAAGATCATCGATCCACTCACCAATCCCACAGCGCATGGCGCCAGCGCGGAGGATGCGTTCCATCTGGTGATCCCATCGCTCCCCGGCTATGGGTTCTCCGGCAAGCCGACGACGACCGGGTGGGATCCGTCTCGCACCGCGCGTGCCTGGGTCGTTCTCATGAAGCGTCTTGGCTACGACAAGTTCGTTGCGCAAGGCGGCGACTGGGGCGCGGCGGTCACCCAGGCAATGGGTGAGCAGGCCGCTCCCGAGTTGCTCGGCATCCACTCCAACATGCCTGGTACGGCCCCACTCGACATCGTCCCGGGATTCGAGCGCGGTGACCCCCCGCCGTCAGGTCTCTCAGCCGAAGAGACGCGCGCGTACGAGCAGTTGCGCACGTTCTACACCAAGCACGTCGCCTACGCTCAAATCATGGCAACGCGCCCGCAAACGTTATACGGCCTGGCCAACTCCCCTGCCGATCTCGCGTCGTTCATTCTCGACCACGGGGACGGCACCGGACAGCCCGGGCTCGTGGAGAAAGTCCTTCAGGGACAACCCGTTGGCGACCTCACGCGAGACGACATCCTCGACAACATCACCCTCTATTGGCTGACGAACACCGGGATATCGTCGGCTCGAACTCTACTGGGAGAACAAAGCCGACTTCTTCAACGCAAAGAACATCACCATCTCGTTTGCGATCAGCGTCTTCCCCGACGAGCTCTACGCGGCGCCACGGAGTTGGGCTGAGCGTGCCTATCCCAACAACCTCATTCACTTCAAGGAACTCGACCGCGGCGGTCACTTCGCTGCATGGGAGCAGCCACAGCTGTTCTGCGAAGAGATGCGCGATTCGTTCCGGTCGCTGCGCTAAGTGGACGTGCCAGTGCCCGAATCCACGCAGCCCGCAAGCCGAATGATCGTGTGCCATTTCATCGTCTCCGATGACGTCGAGCGCTCCGCGCGCTTTTATACCGACGTACTCGGCGGCAGGGTGGTCTTCGGCCCGGTGCCGACGAATATCGAGCTCGCCAACACGTACATCATCATCAACGGCGGCGGAGGCCCCACCGACGACAAGCCCACGGTCACCCTCGAGACCCCAAGCGACCCCGATCGGGTCAGCAGCTTCCTCAATATCCGGGTCACCGATATCCACGCCGTATACGACGAATGGAGCGCCCGGGGTGCGCAATTCCTGACGCCGCCGAAGCAGCACGCGTACGAGATCCGTTGCTACATCCGCGATCCCGATGGGTACATCATCGAGGTCGGGCAAACCACCGACCCGAAGGGAGACTGGTGGCCGGCCGAGTGGCACCCGGTCAATTCCAGCGAGCGATCCGCCTAGCCTCCTGGTGCACCGGGCGTTTCCTGTTGCGAACCGATAGACGCGTTCGGTAGGATTGACGGCATGGAAGGGGGAGTGGCCAGCCGTGTTGTTGATGTCCGTGTCGACAGCACGTGGGCCGCGAGCGTCACGAGATTCATCTCGAGGCAATCCATCCTCGCCGCGTTCGTGGCGGTGATCGCACTGGTCTTTCACGTGACGGGATCGACGGGGCCCGGCTCCACAGCAAACCAGGCCGTGCTGGCCCTGGCCGTGCTCATCGCACAGATCAACATGCCGCGCCGGCAGCTCCGCCGTCTGCTGCAGGGAACGCTGACACAAGCCCACGTAATCGGGGCCGATCCCCTCACCGTCCGCTGAAACGATCCGCGGCTGGGGCGGGCGATCTGCCGCTGGTAGCTCCTATGCTGTGCGCAGGACAGGACGCGTCCAGGAGAGGCACGGACAGATGGGTTTTCTCGACGACCTGAAGAAGGCTGCGACCGACGCGCAGCAGGCTGTGCAACGCGGGGTGGACAACCTGCAGAAGCCGGCGGGACCACCCGAACCGCCGCCCCTTGACGGAGCCGCACTGGCGCCACCGCCTCTTGCGTCCGCACCTCCTGTCTCGAGTGAAGCCTCCGCTGCCATGCCGCCGGTCGCCTCCGGGCCCGGTCCATCCTCGATTCCGACTGGGGTCAGCCTGACCGCGCCTGCCCAGGTCGACTCGTCATCGTCATCGCTGATGCCCCACGCGGTCGACCCGTTCTCGCCACCGCCGGCCGCCGGTTAGGCATCCGAACCAGCCCCTGTCAGAGCTTTCGCTTCTGCGGGTGCAGCGTCTCACCGCGCCCGAGCATCGCCACGAACTCGTCGATGCGCCGCGCCCGCGTCGCCGCCTGTTTGGCGCCGCCGATACGGAACAGGATCGCGTAACGGTTCTGGCTGGTGAGGGTGTCGAACATCGCCTGTGCGCCCGGATGGGCGCGCAAGGCCGCTGCGAGGTCGGCCGGCACCTCGATCGCCGCCTGGCCTGAGTACGCGATGTCCCAGCGACCGTCGCGCTGGGCGCGCTCGACCTCCGCTTCACCCGCCGGGAGCATCCGGCGCTGGGCGCGCAGCGTGCCGACGATATCGACGTTGCGCGCGGACCACATGCTGCGTGCTCGTCGTGGTGTGAATCGCCTGCGGAAGGTCGTGCTGTCGCGCACCCCGACCTGCCCGTCGATCCAGCCGTGGCACAGCGCTTCCTCGAGTGCCTCTGCGTAGGTGAGGCTGGTCGGCTGTGTGACCCCCTTCTTGGAAAGTACCAGCCACACGCCCGGCGAAGTCGTGTGGTGCTTTCCGAGCCAGCTTCGCCAGGCGGCCGCATCGGCAAGGATCAGGTCCGAGTCGCCGGCCATCTAAGCGCGCATCGCCTCGAGCGCCTGCCGGGCCTCCTCACGAACGGACTCGGGTGCACCCGCGTCGGCAACGAAGCCTTCGAGCAGCGCGCGACGCGCGGTGTCGAGCGCATCTTCGAGGGGGACGGCGATGTCCGGGATAACGCCGACCCCCTCCCAGTCACCACCGGTCACGGGATTGATCGTTCGGGCGATCGGCAGCCGCAGTTCCACGTGCTCTCCAACCGACACAACGGTTGACGGATGTGCGCCACCGCGCGTGATCTCCCCGACGATCGTCGCGCGCTCCTGAGCCCGGAGGTCGTATGCGAGCGCCTCTCCACCCGAGAACGTCGAGCCGCCCACGAGCGCGAAGACGGGGCGGTCGAGATATCGCGGCGCCGGCAGATATCCCGAAGTCCAGAACTGGTGTGTCGGCCCGTTCGGACCCTCGACGATGTCGCTCAGGTGAACGTCGCTGTCTTCGAAGAGAAAGCTGCAGAGGTACGCCACGCCGTCAGGGGAACCGCCGCGAGCGGCTCGCAGGTCGAGGATCAGCCCCGATGTGTGCTGCACGAGCTCGAACGCCGCCGCGATGACCCGCCCCGCCGACGCGGCGTCAGGGATGACGGTCAACTCGATGATGCCGATGTTGCCTGCCAGGCGTTCGAACTCGCTTCACACCGTGGTTCTCGAGCCGGAACATCTCTCGCAGCAGTGCGATGACCTCCTCGTCATTCTGGGGCGCGGCACCGCTCGCGTCAGCCTCGTACCAGATGAGGCGGAGGTGCTTGTCTGCGCAAGCCTCGAGGAGATCCTCGTTGACGAGAGCCAGGAGTGCTTCATCGACGGATCCCGCGTACCGGCCGGACTCCAAGCCGGACCGCAGAAGCGTGGCAGCTGCCGCGGCGCGCTCCGGGAAGATGTACGCCGCGTTGAGGTGATCGATCACCGAGTTCGATCAGCGCCGGCGCGTCCAGCGATCCGGTCATGCGAGGTCCTCCTACTACCTAGACTGACGGGCTCTAGGGTGATGGATCCGATGTTGTGGAGGGCTTATGTCCTGCGACTGGCTGTTCGTCGACGGATCGAGCCTCATCTTCCGCGCCTTCTACGGTGTTCCCAAGACCGTGCGGGGTCCTGACGGGCGGCTCATCAATGCAGGGCGCGGCTTCCTCGAAACCCTGACACGGCTGATCGGCACCAGGGCGCCGCGTCATATCGCAATCGGCAGCGATGCCGACTGGCGCCCGGACTGGCGTGTTGCGCTCATCCCGGGATACAAGGCACAGCGGGTTGCGGAGCCGATCCCGCCCGCGCTCATCCCTCAGATGCCGGTCATCGACGCGTTCCTTCGCGCCATCGGGATCGATGCACTCGGCGTTGCGGACCACGAGGCGGAGGATGTGATCGCGACCTGGACCGCCAAGGCGAAGGGGACCGTCGAGATCGTCAGTGGCGACCGGGATCTGTTCGCCCTTGTCGAAGACCCGCGGGTCAAGGTGCTGTACCCGGAGAAGGGCGGGCTCGCGCTCGTTGACGAGGCCGAGGTAACGCGCCGGTACGGGATTCCGGGGCGTCGCTACGCGGATTTCGCAATGCTTCGCGGCGATCCGTCCGACGGGTTGCCGGGGTTGAAGGGGGTCGGCGCGGTTGCGGCTGCATCGATGATTCGAGAGCACGGCGGCGTGGCTGCTGTGCTCGCGGCAAAGCGGCTCAGCGAGCACGATCACGACTATCTGACACGCGCGATGCAGGTGGTCCCGCCGGTCCCAGACTTGCCGATCGACCTCCCGCCAGGAAACAGGATCCACTACCCCGACGACCCGGAGTCGCTCAACACGCTGATGGCGGAGCACGGGCTGCAGGCAGCTGCGAGCCGGCTCGTCGACGCGCTGAACGACCAGGTTCGCGAGCAATGAGGATCACGGGAATTCGGAACGACCGAGCGCTGCTGGTTGGAATCGTCATCGCCATTCTGTCGCCCCCCCTATTGACGTTGGTCCTCGCCCAGTTGTCGGTGGCCGAGTCGCGCGCATATGTCTTTCTGTACCTCGGGATCGTCGTCTCCCTGGGGCTGCTGACCGGACTCGTTCCCGCGCTGGTCGCCGCGGCGATATCGTCGGTGCTCGCCGATTATTTCTTCCTTCCGCCGTTCGACAGCCTCAGCCTCGCCAACCCGAGTGACGTCCTTTACCTGGTTGTCTTCTTTGTGGCAGGCGGGGCTGTCGGCGGAGTCGCCGCACTGCGTCGACGCTCCACCATTGAGGCGCACACGCTGTCGCGCACGCTCGCCGAAGCGAACACCGAGCTCGAGCGTCTGTATCGCGAACAGGCCGCGTCGGCTCGTACCGCGGTGCGTCTCGCGCAAACACAGCAGCAGGTGTCGGCGTTGCGCGACGCCGACCGAGTCCGTCGCGAGCTCCTCCAGAACGTGAGCCACGAGCTGCGCACGCCGCTGTCGAGCATCCTCACAGGGGCGACCGTGTTGCTCGCTCGGAGCGACGTCGCCGCGCCGGTGCGTGAGGGCCTCACGGGCATCGTCACGCAGTCCCGTCGGCTCGACAGGCTGGTTGGCGACATGCTCGACCTCGCGCGTATCGAAGGGCATGCCCTCGAGCTGCGCCTCGAGCCGACCGACGTCCGCGAGGCCGCAGAGGCCGCCGCTGCACGGCTGAGACAGAGCCATCCAACTCGTGTCGTGCGCGTCGAAACCGAGGCTGGGTCGCTCGAGGCCGTCGCGGACTGGGACCGGCTCGGCCAGGTGCTGGACAACCTGCTGGTGAATGCCGACCGGTACTCACCGCACGACTCGCCGATCGAGATCCGAGTAGCCCCGGGTGCGCGCGGAACGATCGTGACGCGAGTGATCGACCACGGCCCAGGCGTATCGGCGGAGATGCGAGACCGCATCTTCGACCGCTTCGTGCGGGGCGAGGAGCCGGCGGTGTCCGAGGGCACCGGTCTCGGTCTCCCGATAGTCAAAGGGATCGTCGAGGCGCACGCCGGGCGGGTGTGGCTCGACGATCCCGCGAGTGATGGCGGGGCGGTGTTCGCCTTCACGCTTCCCGCTGAACCCGTCGAGCAGGATCACGCCATGGCCGCGGCGGCGGCTCCACCAGCGACAAGCTGACGCCGGGCCAGGCGGCGGGGCGATCGTGGCTCCGCCGCGGGTCAGGCTGCGGTTGTCACCTCGTGCGGCGTGGCGAGCACATGGATGTCGACGTCGGTGAGGAGCTCGATGAGCCTGCGGAGGGTGCCGCGCCGACCCCTGCCGCGCGTGACGACGACCTCGGTGGCGAGGAGCCGCCGGGCATAGTGGGCGAGCGCGCTCGCGGGGTCGCGCTCGTAGAGGGTCACGAATGTTCCGTCGGCCTGGTGGGTGAGCGCGGCGTAGGCACCGAGGAGCTGCATTTCCTGCTCCGATCGCTTGCGGTCGCGGACGGTGACCGCGGTCATCTTGCCGTCGAGCCGAGCGGCAAGCGCAGCGGTGGCGGCGATCACGTCGTCCATGCCGGGCCGCGGTGGCACGCAGAGCATGACCCGCGACTTCACCTCCCACGGCGATTCGATGCCGCGGTCGCGCATGTATGCGACGAGCCGCCGGTCCGTGTGCTCCGCGAGCATGCGGAACGCGAGCTCGCGCAGCGACGCCAGCACTTCCGGACGGAACGCCTGAGTACGGGCCTGTGCCGCCTCACTCGCGGGCACGATCTCGCCGCGACGCAGCCGGTCATCGAGCTGTGAGGGCGTGATGTCGACGATCTCGAGCTCGGTGACCTGGTCGAGGAACTCGTCGTCGACCACATGCGCAGGTCGCGGGCCGAGCATCGCGCCCATCCCGTCGACGGTGCTTCGGACGTCGGTGAGATGCAGGGTCGCGATCAGCATCATCCCGGCTCGCAGCAGCCGCGGTACCGATTCCGTGATCGGCCGCCCCTGCGTGTCGACGCTTGCGAGGTCATCGAGGCACGCCACTTCCGGGTTACGTCGCATCAGCGCCTCGACGTCGACAATCCCCTCTCGTGCTGGCGAATTCGGTCCGCCGAGGACCTCGAGGCCTTCGAGCGCGACCTCGCAGCGGTTGCGCCCGTCGGTCTTCACCGCGGCGACCACGACATCCGTGCCGCGCTGCCGCCTCCGGTTCGCCTCGTCGAGCATTGCCACTGTCGTCCCGCAACCGCGCGCGTAGCCGAGATAGACGCGCAGGCCCGAGCGGATCGCGCTCGCGTGCAGCGCACGAAGCAGCATGTCGGAGTCCGGTCGCTCGCTTCCGGCGAGCGGAACGTCTCGGCCGGCCGACGCGGGCCGCGCGACCACGTGGACGCTGACGTCGGGCAATTCCGTGATCAGCTTGTCGACGAGGCCGCGATGGAGCCGGGCGCGGACACCGGGGTGGGCTGCCTCGCCGATCACGACGTGCTGCACCGCCAGTTCCTGCGCGACGGCCACGACGGTATCGGTGAGCCTGCCCTCACGTTCGATGAACCCGCACTGGAGCAACTCGGCAAGTTGTTTCGACTTGTCCCGGCCGCTCGCGGTCTCGTCGTCGTGCTTGCCCAGCACCACGAGGACGGTGCAGAAGCCACCGAACCGCCGGGCCAGGCGACTCGCGCGCCGGATGAGCGTGCCGCTGCTCTGCCGGCCGCTGACGGCGACGAGCACGGACTGCGGGGCCGGCAGGATCGCTCCCCGCGCGCGGCCGACGGTCTGTGCGACCAGGCGAAGAGCGATCTCCCGGAGCGCCGCGAGGTTACCGGGCCGGAAGAAGTTGGCCAGTGCGGTGTCAATCTTCTCGGGCGAGTAGATGTTGCCGTGGCGCATGCGTTTGCGAAGCGCCTCCGGCGAGATGTCGATGAACTGGATTTCGTCAGCATTGTCGAGAACTTGATCGGGGAGGGTCTCGCGCACCGGGATGCCGGTGATGCGCTCCGCGAGGTCCTTCACCGATTCGAGGTGCTGCACGTTGACGGTGGTGATCACGTCGATCCCGGCGGCGAGGATTTCCTCGACGTCCTCGTAGCGCTTGGCGTGGCGAAGTCCGGGGACGTTGGTGTGGGCGAGCTCATCGACGAGGACCACCTGCGGATGGCGGGCCAGGACGGTATCGAGGTCCATGTCCTCCATGACCTTGCCCCGGTATTCGACCTCGAGACGGGGGATGACCTCGAGGCTCCCGATCGCCTGCTCGGTGAGCTTGCGTCCGTGGGTCTCGACGAAGCCGACGACGACGTCCTCGCCCTGGGAGCGACGGTCGTGGGCCTCCCGGAGCATGGCGAACGTCTTGCCGCTCCCGGGCGTGGCACCGAGAAACACGCGGAGGTGGCCGCGCGGGACAGTGGCTGTCGGAGCCTGCACGGCGCCGGCCGCGGTCGCGTTGCTCATGCCCTAATGATGCTCGCGGGAAGCGACCTGCAAACGCGTCAGCCGGCGAGGCTCGACTGCTGCGCGTCGAGCGCGATGTTGAGCTGGAGGACGTTCACGACCGGCTCGCCGAACACCCAGAGGATGCGACCCTGGACCTCGGATTCCACGAGGTTGTGGAGCTTTGTCGGGTCGAGGTTACGGGCAGTGGCGACCATGTTCACCTGGGCGAGGGCGGCGGCCTCACTGATGTCCGGGTCGAAGCCGGTGAAGTCCGACGTGACCAGGTCGATCGGGACTGGAGCGGAGACGCCAGCCGCCTCGTACGCCGCGACTGCGTTCTTGATGTTCTCCTGCAGGAGCGGGTTGGAGGGACCGAGGTTGCTGCCCGCCGAGTTGGCCGCATTGCACGGCTCGAGGGTGGCCGTACTCGCGTTGTACGTGTACGACAGCCGCCCCTGGAAGTACTTCGGATTGATCGTGATCTTCAGACTGCCGTCCGAGGCCAGGGTCTCCTTCGGGCAGCTCTGTCCGATCATCGTGGACCCGACGACCGTGCCGTTCACGGTGACCAGGCTGCCGTTGGCCTGGTTGTTGAATGCGACCTGCGAGATGCCGGTGATCACGAACGTGTACACGAGCGCGAGCGCAGCGGTGAAGAGGGTGAGCCGGAGCCCGATCAGAAGTTGCTTTGGCAGATTGCTCATTTTCGTGTCGCCTAGACCAGGTGCAGTGCGTTGATGATCAGATCGATGATCTTGATGCCGATGAACGGTGCGACAACGCCGCCGACGCCGTAGATCAGCAGGTTGCGGCGCAGCAGCGAGCTCGCGCCGACGGCACGGAAGCGCACGCCGCGAAGGGCGAGCGGAACCAGCGCGATGATGATGAGCGCGTTGAAGATGACCGCACTCAGGATGGCGCTGTGGGCTGACTGTAGATGCATGACGTTGAGCACCGACAGCGGCCGGAGTGCGACGTACGCGGTGAACATCGCCGGGATGATCGCGAAGTATTTGGCGACGTCGTTGGCGATGCTGAATGTCGTCAGCGCGCCACGCGTGATGAGCATCTGCTTGCCGGTCTCCACGATCTCGATGAGCTTGGTCGGATCGCTGTCGAGGTCGACGAGGTTGGCCGCCTCCTTGGCGGCCTGGGTCCCACTGTTCATCGCGACGCCGACGTCCGCCTGCGCGAGGGCCGGGGCATCGTTGGTGCCGTCGCCGGTCATGGCGACGAGCTTGCCGCCGGCCTGCTCCTGACGGATCAGGTCGAGCTTGTTCTCCGGCGTCGCCTGGGCGAGGAAGTCGTCAACGCCTGCTTCCTTCGCGATTGCGGCGGCCGTCAGCGGGTTGTCCCCGGTGATCATCACCGTCCGCAGTCCCATCCGGCGCAGTTCCGCGAAGCGCTCGGAGATACCGGGCTTGACGATGTCCTTCAGGTGGATGGTACCGAGGATCACGTGATTCTCCGCGACGAGCAACGGCGTCCCGCCGCTCCGCGCGATCGTTTCCACCTGCGCGTTGACGTCCTTCGAGACGGCATTATCACCGCACCACGCGGCGACCGAGTCGCCGGCTCCCTTGCGGATGCTGTCGGTGCCACGATCGACACCGCTCATGCGGGTTTCTGCTGTGAATGGCACGAACGTCCAGGGCTCACCTTCGGCTTCCTCGGGGGCGCCGAACCGCCGTGCCAACGCCACGATCGACCGTCCCTCGGGGGTGTCGTCGGAGCGGCTGGCAAGGTCGGCCGCGAGCACCAGCTTCTCCATGGTGATTCCTGGCGCGGGAAGGAACTCGGTGGCCTGGCGGTTGCCGAGTGTGATCGTTCCGGTCTTGTCGAGGAGCAGCGTGTCGACGTCTCCTGCCGCCTCGACCGCACGGCCCGACATGGCGAGGACGTTCTTCTGGAGGAGGCGATCGATGCCGGCGATCCCGATCGCACTCAGCAGGCCACCGATGGTCGTGGGTATGAGACAGACGAGCAGCGCGATGAGCACCGGGACCTCGATCGATGCCCCCGAGAAGATCGCATACGGCTGCAGCGTTACCACGGCGATGAGGAAGATCAGCGTCAGGCTGGCGAGCAGGATGTTGAGTGCGATCTCGTTCGGAGTCTTCTGACGCGAGGCGCTCTCGACGAGCGAGATCATCCGGTCAAGGAACGTCTCGCCAGGGTTCTGCGTGATCTCGATGACGATGCGGTCGCTGAGGACGCGAGTGCCACCGGTCACTGCGCTCCGGTCGCCACCGGCTTCACGGATGACCGGAGCCGATTCGCCGGTGATCGCTGACTCGTCGACGCTCGCGATACCTTCGACGATGGTCCCGTCACTCGGGATGACATCGCCGGCTTCGCAGACCACGATGTCGCCCTTGCGCAACTCGATTGCCGGGACGGCCGTCTCCTTGCCGCCGATGCCACCGTCCAGCTTGCGAGCGATCGTCTCGGTTCGCGTCCGGCGCAGTGCCTGGGCTTGCGCTTTGCCGCGTCCTTCCGCGATCGCTTCCGCGAAGTTTGCGAAGAGCACGGTGAACCACAGCCACAACGCGATCTGACCGACGAAGCTGTTGTCGGTGCCGCCGCCCACGAGTCCGGCGATGAACCCGTACGTGGTCATCACCGCACCGATCTCGACGATGAACATCACGGGGTTGCGTGCCATCGTGCGCGGATCGAGCTTGACAAAGCTCCGGCCAATCGCCGGGATCAGCAGATCAGGATCGGTGACGCTGCTGCGCTGGCGCTTCGGACGTGCCGTTGCTATGGCCACATCAATGTCCCGCAATGAGTTTGAAGTGCTCGAGGATCGGCCCGAGCGAAACGGCGGGGAAGAACGTGAGCGCGGCGACGATCAGGATCGTGCCGATCAGCAGCGCGACAAACAGCACTCCGTCGGTTGGGAACGTCCCGGCGCTCGCGGGCACGATCTTCTTCTTGACGAGGTTGCCCGCCATCGCCATCACGGGGATGAGGAAGAGGTAGCGGCCCATCCACATGGCGCCGGCGAGCATGAGGTTGTAGAAGTTGGTGTTGCCGGTGAGGCCTGCCATCGCGCTGCCGTTGTTACCGGTCGCCGACGAGAAGGCGTAGAGAATCTCCGTCAGACTGTGCGGCGTGCCCTGGCCCGCTAACGGGCCCGCTTGTCCTCCGGATGTCAACACAGCCACAGCTGAGAATCCCAGGATGGACGCGGGCAGAATCAGGATGGCGATTGCCGCAAACTTGACATCACGCCCTTCAATCTTCTTGCCCAGGTATTCGGGTGTTCTTCCGACCATGAGTCCGGCGATGAAGACGGCGACGATGGCGAAGACCACCATGCCGTAGAGACCGGAGCCGACGTCGCCTGGCGTGACCTCGCCGAGTTTGATGAACACCAGCGAAACCAGCCCTCCGATCGGCGTCATGCTGTCCTGTGACGCGTCGACGGAACCAGTGCTCGTACCTGTCGTTGAGGAGTTGTACAGCGCGCTCTGGATCGGCCCGAATCGCGCCTCCTTGCCTTCCATGTTGCCGCCGGCCGAATCGGCGGTGGACACCTGGCTCGCGCCGGTGCCAACCAAGGCAGGGTTGCCCTGCTGTTCCTGCCAGGCCATCACCCCGAATCCGCCGACGAGGATGATGCCCATCACTGCGCCGAGCGCGATCCCTTGCTTGACGTGCCCGACCCATTTCCCAAATGTGATGGTCAAGCCGAACGGAATCAGCAGACAGATGAAGATCTCGAGCGAGTTGGTGAAGCCGTTGGGGTTCTCGAATGGGTGCGATGCGTTCGCGTTGAAGAATCCGCCGCCGTTGGTGCCGAGGTCCTTGATCGCCTCCATCGATGCGACCGGTCCCTGCGCGATCGTCTGGAGGCCGTTGGTCAGTGTGTGGACAACGCTGTAGTTGCTGAAGTTCTGGATCGATCCACATGCAACCAGCACGAGTGCGAGCACCACGCTGATGGGCAGAAGGATGTAGAGAATCCCGCGCACCATGTCGGCCCAGAAGTTGCCGAGGGTGCTCATGCTTCGCCGGGCGATCGCACGAATGACGACGATCGCCACCGCGATGCCCACCGCCGCGCTCAGGAACTGATGGATGACGAGCCCGACGATCTGCGAGAAGTAGGTCATCGTGGTCTCGCCGGTGTAGTTCTGCCAGTTGGTGTTCGTGGCGAAGCTCATCGCCGTGTTGAACGCGAGCGGCGCGGGAACGCCTGGGAAGTTCTGGGGGTTGAAGGGCAGATAGTTCTGGAATCTGAGCACCAGGTACGTGAACACGATGCTCACGACAGTGACCGCGAGCAGTGAGACGAGGTAGGAGATCCAGCCCTGCTCGTGCTCCGCGTCGACGCCGATGACTTTGTACGTGGCACGTTCCACCGGGCCGATCACGGGGCTGAGCCAGACGCGCTCGCCCTTGTACACCTTGACCATGTAGCCGCCGATGAACCACGCGCCGACACCGACGGCGGCGTATGTGATGACGGCTGCGATGATGTCGAGAGCCATCAGAAGCGCTCCGGAGCGACCAGAGCGATGAGCAGATAGATCGCCGCAAGCAGCGCGATGATTGCGGAGACGATGTAGCCGATGAGCTCGGATCCCACGCTAGATCCTCCGCATGCCGTCGGACAGCACAAACGCGGCGACGATCATCCCGATGAAGCAGAGCAGGACGAGCAAGTCGAGTGGCACAAGGTGAGTATCGAATCGCCTGCGTCAACGCTGCGTTAACAAAGAAATGCCGCGGGACTGGAGGGAGTCCCGCGGCATCAGTAATGGACGTCACAACCGGCTGACGAACCGCTTCCAAGGATGCAGCGGTGAGCGTCAACGACCCGTCAATG
Source organism: Candidatus Dormiibacterota bacterium (assembly GCA_963791435.1). Taxonomy (GTDB): domain Bacteria; phylum Chloroflexota; class Dormibacteria; order Aeolococcales; family Aeolococcaceae; genus Palsa-851. Next base: position 675,737 of record CAWBSL010000001.1, on the reverse strand, counting down.
ATTCCGCGGTCCGCCCGCGTCAGTTGTGCGCGCGCGTAGCGGAGAGGACGCCTGCGCCTAGCGCCGCCCCGGCCTGGTCGGCGAGAGTCACTGCCGCAAGGAGTTGATCGCGACGCACTCGAGTGCCTGGTTCGGCGAGCAGTACATAGCGTCCGAGACGTCGGTTGTCATGCTCGACCTCGATCGAGATCTCCTTGCCTGGCAAGCCGAGTGTGTCGACGCCCCACCAGAGCCGGCCCCAGCTGACGTTCCCGTTTCGGTCGATGGTCGGCCCGGGGCGGTCCGGCCCCGATGTCTCGAACCGGCTCTCGCGCAGGCCGAGCAGAACCCGCAACTCTTGAGCCACGGCATCGACAACATCGTCCGGCGCGGCGCCGGCAGCCATCAATTCAGCGATCGCCTGGATGTGGGCAAGGTCGTCGCTCTGTTGCACGACGAGTCCGCGGTTTCTGCGATTTCGCGCCGAGAGCTGGCCGACGATCAAGCCGCCGACGAGCAGCAACGCGGTGGTCTCGATGTCCTGCGGGTGAGAGATTGTGAGCGACCCATATGGCTGCGTGAAGGCGACGTCGTAGCAGATGGCCGCCGACACTGCAGCGATCAGCGCCGAGACACGCGTACCGGTCGCAGCGAGCAACGACACGAGGACGGCAAATCCGAGCGCAACCGTCGCAGCAGCGGCCTCAGCGCGGACCGGCAGCAGCGCAAGGGCGAGGACAACGGGAGCGACCACAGCGACGACCAGCACCGTGACGGGCCTCAGCCCGGCAGCGATCGTCAGTGTCCGTTGCCACCAGCGCGGCTGCGGACTGCCCGGCTCTGATGGCCGAGCGCTTGGGAGCATGATCGCCATCGCACGACGATCATCGCAGCGGAGCGATCAACGGAGCGTCAACGAGGCGGCCCGAATCGGTACCCCTGGCGGCCCACGGTGACGACGACCTCAGGGTGTGCGTGGTCCGTTTCCAGCTTGACCCGCAGACGCTGCGCGAACGTACGAAGGTAGTTGCGCTCGTTGGCGTATTGCGGTCCCCAGACGCGCTGGAGGAGCGTGCGATGGTCGATCGTCACGCCTGCATGTCGCGCCAGCTCGGCGAGCAGGAGCCACTCGGTCGGGGAGAGGCGCACCTCGTGTCCGTCGCGTGTCACCGAGCGTGCGCCGAGGTCGACGCGCACACCGCCCTGGGTCACGATGCCTCCTGCGCCGGCGGGCGGCCGGACGCGGCGCAGGACCGCCCGCACCCGGGCAATCAGTTCCTCCGCGCCGAAGGGCTTGGCGAGGTAGTCGTCCGCGCCGAGGTCGAGCGCGCGGACCTTGTCCGACTCCTCGCCGCGGGCGCTGATGACGATGACGGCCGGGCGCTGCTGATTGTCCATGTGCTCGAGGATCTGCCAGCCGTCAACGAACGGGAGGCCGATGTCGAGCAGGACGATGTCGAAGCGACCGGGTTCGCGAAGCATCTGCGAGGCGGTGATCCCGTGAGCCGCAAGCGACGTCGCGTAGCCGGCCGAGTTGAGCGCGCCGGCAAGGATCTCGCGAAGGGCCGTGTCGTCCTCGACCACGAGGATGTGCGCCGGGTGCTCGTCGGTCAACAGGTGCTCGGTCCGACCGGGGTGGCGTCCGGGGCGACGATGATCGTCTCCTTGAACGTCGCGGGCGGGTTGAACGCCTGGTGGCTTGGGGAGACGAGCTCGACCTCAACGGAGTGCCGGCCCGCGGCAAGGTCGATCGGCACGTGCCAGACATCCACCGTGGGCGCCTGCACGCCGTCCAGGATGATCGCGAGGTAGTACTGCGCCGACGTCGCGGGCACCAACGCACCACTCGTCCTCACGCCGCAGACGGTCAGGGTCAGCGGCGAGTCGACGGTGGCTCCTGTTGGCGGCGACACAATCCGCACAGCGTACGGTGCAGCCACGAGGAGCGCCGGACTCAATATCCAGCTTGCGATCAGGCCCCCCGCCCCGCACACCGCTGCGATCCCACCAGCTAGTCGGTATGCACTCCGTCGCACCGCGAAGACCACGAGCGCGCCGCCGAAGATGAGCAGCGCCAGTCCCCATTGCAGGGGCAATGGAAGGTTGCTGACGATGTGCGCGATCACGGTCGCCTCGGTCAGCTCGGCGCGATGGTGAAGAAGATCGTCGGGGTCACATCCCGTGGACTGAACGGAAAGTGATCCTGCGCGACGTACTCGGCATACATCGCGTACTCGAGCCCAGGTTTGAGGGTGATCGTCTCCGACAGCGTGTAGCTCATGAGGAACAGCTGGTTGTTGACATAGAGGTGCACGTGGCCCTTGGTGGGCGTGATGATCGAGCTGGTGGTCGTCGTGACGATACCGCCGGCGATCGTCACCTTGACGAGCACCGAGGTCCCGTGCACGACCTCGTGGCTGGTGGGCGAGACCAGCGTGATCTTCACCGGTGACGACGGACGATGACCGAGGCCGCCGATGGGCGTCGGATATGGAGTTGGCGCAAGGGACCCCGGTGGATCCGCGACCGAGGTCTCTCCGCAGGCGGTGACAAGCACCGCGAGGGCGGTCAGGAGGACGAGCAATGGACGTCGCATAGTTCAGTTCCCTGCCCGCCTCATTATGAGCGGCAGGCGACTGCCGGCTCCGACCACAGACCCTGCGGGCTCACGCCCGCCACGGGCTACCGCAGGCGGTAGGTGGCGGGTCGCTCGTCCGTGACCGTGACCTTCGGAGCATTGCGCTCGAGGATCCGGCGAACCTGCTGGGGGGTGAAGCTCCCACCAAGGCGCTTGCGGATCGCCGCAACAGCGAGGGGCCTGGTGGAATCCTTGAGAACCGCCAGCACCTTATCGTCCGGAGTGCTCCGCGTGGTGGTGTGCTTGCCGTTGGATGCGGCTGCCACCGCCGGCGCGGCCGACTTCACTGGTTCGGGCGCGACGTCCTCGGCGGCGCGATGGTTCGCCGGCTCGGGAACCGCTACGGCAGCAACTTCGGCGCGGGCCGGGAGATCGATCCGGGCCGGGCGTGTGGACCCCTCGCCGTGGAGGCGACCCCACATCGCGGGGAGGTCGTCGAGCACCTGGCGGACGAAGGCTGCCGAGCCACTGACCTCGATCTCGCGCTCGCCATCACGCAGGCGAAGCGAGTGCGACATCGGTGCCGCCGGAACCTCGACGCGAGGAGCCGGTCGAAATGGCGGCCGGGAGTCGTTGTTGTACGGCGGCCGGGAATCGTTGTTGTTGAAGCTGGGACGCGGGCCCGAGAACTGCCGGGGGCCGGAGAACGAGGGGCGATCCGAAGAGGAGCGTCCCTGATAGGGGCGGTCGTCAGGCATTGGTCTCCGTTTGGTTGTCACTTGGTTCGTCGTGGTTGTGGTCATGGCTCCGGCTGCCGCGTGGAGCGGGCTCCGCCACCACCGGTGTGCCGACGACGTCGGTTGCCGGCTCGGGGTCGCTCTTGGTCTTGGCGGCAGTCGTGAGGTCGGTGATCTCGACATGGGGATCGTCGTCAGGCAGCGTGATCTGCGGAAGATCGTCGTCATCCGAAGGCGCCGGCCCGAAGAGCCGCTCCTGGATCTTGCCGCGCAGCGGCGACTGGACCAGCGCGAACACGCCGCCGATGACGGCCGCCCCGATCAGGACGTTGCGCACGCGGTGCGTCTTCTTCTTCTTTGGGCGGATTGCAGTGCTGAGCTTGTCCGAGGCGTCCGCGATCCGCATGCGGGCGGCATTGCCGGCCGCTTCGACCCGGGGGTCTCCGGCGAGGTTTCCGGCCGTGTCGGCGAGCGTCCCGGCCGCTGTCTGCAATACCTGGCTCAATCCTTCCGCGCCGCGCTGAACAGTGGGAAGCGCTGCGCTTCCCGCTCCACGGGCGAGCGTCACCGCATGATCGGCAAGATCGCTGATCGTATCGGCCGCGCGGCCACGGTCAAGCACGGCGGCTCTGGAACGTCAACTCCGCATGCTGCAACAACCTCCGTTCTCACCTGCCACCCATGGCGCCAAACAACTGAAAGCGCGCCAACAAGAGTGATTAGAAAATTGATTCTACGTGGGTTGCACGATTCATCGCTCCGCACGCGTCGCGGCGGATGAGATCACGCAGCTGAAGAGAGGGGCGGCGCGATGTCTCGAAGGCTGATCGGGGCGGCCTCGCGGGCGAGGGCGGTGTCGAGTGGCGCATCGAGGAACCAGCGGATGCGTGCTGCGGCGACCGGTCCGACCAGTCGCGCCAGTTCCGCCTCCGAGGCGGTGTAGATCGCTCGCAGCGAGGGAAAGGACCGGATCAGCTTCACGAAGGCGGCCGGGTCGAGGCCATCCACCGCCGCGAGGTGGCTGACACGCCGACGCGCAAGCGACCCTGCCTCATCGGCGTCGAGCGGGAGCTGCAGCTCGATGGTGCGGATGGGCATGCCGAGAGTCTACCGAACAGATGTTCGACTTGTCAAATCAGCACGATCGTGCGTACGCTTGCGCCAATGCCTCTCTACGAATATCGTTGCAACGACTGCTCGGCCGTGTACGAGCTGCTCCGCCCGATGGCCGATCGCGAAGTGGCCGCCGTCTGCCCGAGCTGCGAGAGCCGGGCCAGCATGCCGTTGATCAGCCGCGTGGCCGTCCACGCCGGATCAGGATCTGACGAGTTCCCTGCGGTGAGCGGTGGTGGCGGTGGTGGTTGCTGCGGGGGAAACTGCGGCTGCGGTAACTGACGCCTCGGTCAGCCGGCCGGAGGAGCGGCGACGACCGGCTGAACGGCGGTTCCGCTGAGATCCAGTTCGGTCTGAAGTACCGAGGCAAGGAACACGCGCCTGTGCGCGGGGTGGGGACCGTATTCTCGGATCGCCGCGCGGTGCTCGGGGGCGCCATAGCCCTTGTTGCTCGCCCAGTTGTAGTGCGGCGCTTCATCGTGCATGCGTGTCATGAGGGCATCGCGATGCACCTTGGCGATGATCGACGCCGCTGAGACGGCCGGAACCTTGCGGTCGCCGGCGACGAGTGAATGCAGCGGGCGCGACACGGGGATGCGCAGGTTGCCGTCACAGCAGTAGCCGTCGGCATCCACGGCGTCGACGAGCCGCCGAAAGATCTCGACGTTCGCCCATCCGAGACCGCGTGCGTTGATGTCGTCCACGCTCACCTCGGCGACCGCCCAGGCAACCGAACGCTCGCGGATCACCGCCCCGACGAGCTCGCGCTGTTTGGCGCTGAGCAGCTTGCTGTCACGCAGGAGCGGATGCCGGAAGCGCTGTGGCAGCACCACCGCTGCGGCGACCAGCGGCCCGGCGTATGCGCCTCGGCCGACCTCATCCATGCCGCACAAGCGGAAAGCGCGCCAATCGCTGACCGCGAAGGTGGTTCGAATGTAGTCGGGAACGCGAAACCGCGGCATCGGCTGATCGAGAGTGTAGCCCTCGGGTTTGCTACGGTGACGGGGCAACGTCCACCCCTGGGAGGCATTCGCGTGAACGAGGTGGTCTGGACCGACGTCGCTCCCCGAGATGGGCTCCAGAACATCGACGACACCATCAGCACCGAGGCGAAGATCCGGCTCGTGCGCGGGCTGCTCGATGCAGGCGTGCCGCGTGTCGAGGCTACGTCGTTCGTCTCCGCTGCCTGGGTGCCGCAACTCGCCGATGCGCCTGCTGTCCTCGCCGGGCTCGAGGATCATCTCGCGCGAATCCGCGTGCTTATTCCCAATCTTCGTGGACTCGAGCTCGCGCTGGCGCATGGGGTGCGCAACGTGCTCGTCACCATCGCCGCAACCAACTCCTTCAACAAGCGCAATGTCAATCGCACCGTTGACGAGTCGCTCGACGACATCTCGCACATCCTCCAGCTGGCAGGCGAGCGCGGATGCACCGTTGACGTCGCCGTGTCAGTTGCGTTCGGGTGCCCGTTCGAGGGACGCGTTGCGCCGACGCGCGTCGTCGAGCTCTGCTCGGACCTCGTCACGCGCGGCGTGGTTGAGATTGGTGTCGCAGACACGATCGGCGTCGCGACGCCTGTCGATGTCACCTCGATGTGCGGGCTCGTGGCCGGAGCGGTGCCTGTCGAGCGCCTGTCGCTGCACGTGCATGACACACGCGGTCTCGGTGTTGCGAATGTGATCGCCGCCTACGACGCCGGTGTTCGCCGTTTTGATGGATCGGTCGGTGGGGTTGGCGGCTGTCCGTTCGCACCGCGATCCACCGGCAACGTGTGCACGGAGGACGCGCTCCAGGCACTCCACGCGCTCGGTGCGACGACTGGCATCGACCTGGCGGCGATATGCAAAGTCGCCGAGACGCTTGCATCCGACCTGCGGCGCGACCTGCCGGGCAAGCTCTATCGAGCGGGGGTCTGGAGTGGTGCTCCTCAGGGAGCAGTCGTGGAGACGAGCGTTGGCTGAGTCCGATATCGAGCGGCTGGAGCGGGCGCGCGCCGGCGGCCCGGCGCGGCATCGGGAGAAGCTCGCCCGTCAGAACAAGCTGATGCCGCGCGAGCGGATCAGACTGCTGTTCGACCCGGACACCGATTTCGTCGAGGACGGGCTGCTCGCCGGCACCGAGGATCCCGAACTCGCGGCGGAAGGAGTCGTCACCGGGATCGGCGTGATGCATGGCCGGACATGCGCCGTGATGGCGAACGATCCCACCGTCAAGGCGGGATCCTGGGGACCGCGAACCGTCGAAAAGATCATCCGCATTCAGGAGACGGCGGAACGTCTGCAGATCCCGCTTGTCTACCTCGTCGACTCAGCAGGGGCGCGTATCACCGAGCAGGTGGCGATGTTCCCGGGCCGGCGGCACGCAGGCCACATTTTCCATATGCAGGTTCGTCTTTCCGGTCAGGTGCCGCAGGTGTGCGTGCTCTTCGGACCGAGCGCAGCCGGCGGTGCCTACATCCCGGCGTTCTGCGACATCGTGATCATGGTCGAGGGAAATGCCTCGATGTACCTCGGCTCGCCGCGCATGGCCGAGGTCGTCGTTGGTGAGAAGGTCACGCTCGAGGAGATGGGCGGAGCGCGTATGCACTGCACGGTGAGCGGATGCGGCGATGTGCTCGTTCCCGACGAGCACACGGCAATCGACGCTGCACGAACCTATCTCGGGTATCTGCCTTCGTCGTGGCATGACTCGCCGCCTGTAGCGGCAGCGCGCGACGTCGCGGCAGGGAGCGAGGACATCAACGATGTGATTCCCGCGGAGGCGTCGAAGGGCTACGACGTCATGGCCTTCGTTCGCGGCATCATCGACGATGGCTCGTTCTTCGAGATCAAGAAACTCTTTGCGCGCGAGATTGTCTGCGGTTTCGCGCGCATCGATGGCCACGCAGTTGGAGTCCTCGCGTCGCAACCGCGCTTCAAGGGGGGTGTGCTCTTCGTCAACTCGGCTGACAAAGCGACGCGATTCATCATGTGCTGCGACGCCTTCAACGTGCCGCTGCTGTTCCTCGCCGATGTCCCCGGGTTCATGATCGGCACTGCCGTCGAGCGTCAGGGCATCATCCGGCATGGCGCCAAGATGATCTCCGCGCTCGCGCAGGCGCAGGTCCCGCGAATCTCGGTGATCCTGCGCAAGGCGTATGGCGCCGGGCTGTACGCGATGAGCGGGCCGGCATTCGAGCCTGATTGCACGCTCGCACTCCCCACGGCGCAGATCGCGGTGATGGGGCCGGAGGCGGCGATCAACGCCGTCTACTACAACAAGATTCAGGAAACACCCGAGGCGGAGCGCGCGCTGTTCGTCAAGAATCTCCAGGACGAGTACCGCGATGACATCGACATCTTCCGGCTCGCCTCGGAGCTCATCGTCGATGCAGTGGTGCCACCCGCGGAGTTGCGCGCGGAACTGGTCCGTCGCTTCGCCGCATACCGATCGCGCCGCCGTGCGGATGTCTCGCGGCACCATCCAGTCTCGCCCGTCTGAGCGGCAGAACGCCGGACTGCATTGATCAATTCGGGACTCGACCACTGGCTCTCCACGCTCGGCTATATCGCGGTCGCGCTGTTCGTCGGCGTCGAGGGCATCGGCATCCCGCTACCCGGCGAGACCATGCTGATCACGGCTGCGGTCTTCGCCGCCGGAGGCCACCTTGCCATCGCAGGAGTGATCGCCGCGGCAGCGGTGGGAGCGATCGTCGGCAACTGCATCGGCTTCGGGGTGGGATGGTTCGGCGGCTACCCGCTGCTCCGACGGTTCGGCAAGTACGTGCGACTGAACGAGCCCCAGGTCAAGGTCGGCCGCTACATCTTCATGCGGTACGGCTCAAAGGTCGTCTTCTTCGGCCGCTTCGTTTCGATCCTGAGGACCTATCTGGCATTTCTCGCCGGCGCGAACCGTATGCCCTGGCCTCGATTCCTGCTCGCGATCACTGCGGGAGCCGTGGTCTGGGCGACGATCTACGGGGTTGCGGCGTACGCGCTCGGCAGCCAGATCTCCCACCTGAGCGCCCCGGTCGAGATCGCGTTCATCGCGCTTGCCGTCGTGGCGATCATCGCGGGCATCATCTTCATCAGGTACCAGGGCAAGCGCCTCGAGGCGAGAGCAGAGGAGGCGTTCCCCGGCCCGCTCGAGGGCTACCAGAAGTAGGGCCGGCTCAGAACGAGGGGTTTGCCACCGCCCCGCCCGTGGTGCCCGGGGAGCTCGGCGCGGGCGCGGAGATCAACTCGGCGCGCCAGACCAGGCGGTTGTAGTCCTGCCACCAGGGATCGCAGGTGATCATCGTCAGCTCGTGTCCGGCGGTCGGCCCGAGTTGGGTGACCTTGCTCGGCGCGAGATCCCACCTGTTGGTGACCTTGTAGACGAAGCTCTGGCAAGCGCGGTTCTGGATCGTGATCGTGTCGCCGACATTGAGCTCGTTGATGTACTGGAAGTCAGGCTCGCGGTGGAACGCGATGATCACGTTCCCCGCCTGGCCTGGATTCGGGGTACCCGCGTAGTGGACCATCGATCGCGAGTTCAGCAGTGCCCAGGTGCCGTTGCCGGCGACCGCCGCGTAGTGGTACTGGGCCGGTGCGCCGAAGTTCACGAGGGCGTAGTCGGTCACCGAGCTGTCTCCACAGGCCGGTGAACTGGAGGCTGCCGGCGCAGGAACCACGGCCGGTTGCGTGCTGCCGCTCTTCCAGTGCTTGAGCGCCGTCGAGTCGGTGGCGCCGCGCTGGAACACGCCGATGATCGGTCCCGCGATCAGCGCACCGCCGGCGAGGATCGAGGCGACTCCAAGCGCCAGGAGCACCATCCAGAGCCGGATCGGCCTGCGCGCGGGCTGGCGCGACTTCGCGCCGGCGTCAGCTGTGAGATCGGAAGCCATCACTCACAGAATAGCCAGCAAGCCGTGGTCACGCGGTCACGCCGTGGCGACGGCCCATCCGAGCCGCTGCCGGATCCATGACGACTAGCGGTTGCGGGGGTTCCGCGGCCGCTTGCGGCCGTAGGCGACGCCTTCAGCGACGGGATCGAAGGCTGCCCCCGGCCCGGTGGCCGGGGTGATGCCTTCGCCCTGCACAAACACTTTGCGAGAGCCGACGTCGATCAGGTATGCAAGCGACTGGCCGCCCGACTGGTCGGGAATCATGGAGACGTCAGCAACGGTGCCGGTACGCCGGCTCCCGCCATAGGGAAAACTGACCCTCGTCCCGACCGCGATTGGGCCGCCTTCACTCACCGCGGCGCGGCGCGGAAGCAGTCGCTGCAGTAGACGGGCTTGTCGCCGCGAGGCTGGAACGGGACGCGCGCGACGCCGCCACACCCAGCACAGGGGACTTCGTACATCTGGCGAGGGCCGTTGCTGCGGTATCCGCCGCCACCGCCGCCACCACTACCGCCGAAGCCGCCGCCGCCGCCGCCGCCGCTCTGACGACGCGCCGCTCTGCAGCTGGGGCAGCGAGAGGGGGGGTTTGTGAGGCCACGAGAGGCAAAAAAGTCCTGCTCGCCCTCAGTCCAAATGAAGTCGACGCCGCAATCGCGGCAACGTAAAGTCTGGTCTACCGACACGCGCCTTGTTCCTCCGTCCGGCGCGTTGTGATACGGCGCCCGGGTTGGTGATAGTTACCGGGTAACAGTACACGGTCGAGAGGGTCCTCGCAAACGGACAAATCCGTGACAGCCCAGCCTTTCCATCGCGCTGTTACGATCGTGCGATCCCTGGACAGGAGCAGGCCGGAGGCGCACAGGGCGGCTCGGTGGCTGCCGGTAGGGTGGAGGGTCAGCTCCAATGCCCGCAACACGTCATCGCCTCTTCACCTCGGAATCGGTCACCGAGGGGCACCCCGACAAGGTCGCTGACCAGATCAGTGACGCCGTCCTGGACGCGGTCCTGAGCAAGGATCCCCTGGGCCGCGTCGCCTGCGAGACGGCGCTGAGCACCGGGACCGTCCTGGTGTTCGGGGAGATCACCACCGAGGCATATGTCGACATTGCGGGCCTCGTCCGCCAGACGATCAAGGAGATCGGCTACACGCGGGCCAAATACGGGATCGACTGGGAGACCTGTGGCGTCCTGGTGGGGATCGACGAGCAATCGCCGGACATCTCCCAGGGTGTGAACCACGGCGGCGCCGGTGACCAGGGAATGATGTTCGGCTTCGCGTGCGACGAGACGCCCGAGCTGATGCCGGCGCCCATTCAAATGGCGCATCAGCTCGCCCGCCGGCTCGCCGTCCTGCGGCGTGACGGGACCCTTCGCTGGGCTCGACCGGACGGCAAGACCCAGGTCACCATCGAATACGACAGTGACGGACGTCCGCGCCGGGTCGACACGGTCCTCGTCAGCGTGCAGCACGGCGAGGAGGTCACCCAGGAGCAGATCTTCGAGGACGTCCAGCACCACGTCGTCGAGAAGGTGATCCCGGCCGAATGGCTCGATGCGAGCACCAAGCGCTACGTGAATCCCACGGGGCGCTTCGTGATTGGCGGCCCGATGGCGGATGCCGGGCTCACCGGACGCAAGATCATCGTCGACACCTATGGCGGCTACGCGCGCCATGGCGGTGGCGCCTTCAGCGGCAAGGACCCGTCGAAGGTGGATCGCAGCGCGGCGTACGGAGCGCGATGGGCGGCGAAGAACGTCGTGGCCGCAGGCCTGGCGTCGAAGTGCGAGATCCAGGTCGCCTACGCCATCGGCGTCGCCAAGCCCGTCTCCGTCCTGGTCGAGACCTTCGGCACGGAGAAGGTGCCCTCGGACACCATCGCGTCCCTGATCGACGAGTACATCGATCTCTCGCCCTTCGGGATCATGAGTGCCCTGGAGCTTCGCCGGCCCATCTACCGCCAGGTTGCCGCATACGGCCACTTCGGACGGAGCGATCTCGATCTCCCGTGGGAGCGCACCACCCTCGCCGAGCAGTGGGCCGAAGACGCCGGCACCGAACCGCTGCTCGTCGCGGCCGCCACGGCCTAACCGCAGCGGGAGGCGGCACGTCAGCGCGTGGGCTTCCACATCCTCGTGCTGGCGGGCGGCAGCGGCACGCGCCTCTGGCCGCTGAGCCGTCGCTCGACGCCGAAGCACCTGCTTCCTCTGGCTCCGGGCGGCGAGACGCTGCTCCGATCGACGCTCGAACGGGTCACCGATCTCGCTGAACTCGATCCGAGTGGTCACCGCCGCGGACCAGGCGCCCGGCTGCCACTCCGCGCTGACCGGCCTCGGCATTGCCGGTGACTCGATCATCGAGGAACCGGAAGCTCGGGGAACAGGGCCCGCGCTCGCGCTTGCGGTGGCACTCATCGAACGTGAGGACCGGGACGCGCTCATCGCGAGCGTCCACGCGGATCACCGCGTCAGCGATCGGGACGCGTATCGGGCGGCGGTGGTCGCATCGGCGGGGTGGGCAGCCGCGACTGATGGCCTCGCCACGGTCGGACTCGTCCCGACTGCGCCTGTGACGGGGTTCGGGTACATCGAGGTTGCCGCCGCCCGGGAGCCGCGGAGCTGGCGCCCGCCGGCCGGCGTGCCGCCGGAGATCGCGGAGCGGGCGGCTGCGCTGCCGGCGTTCCAATCCGCAGGCTTCAAGGAGAAGCCGTCCGCGGAGATCGCCCGAAGCTACGTCGAGGACGGCCGTCACCTCTGGAATCTCGGTCTCTTCTCCTGGACGGCGCGCCGCTTCCGGGCAGAGCTGGCCGCGGCCGATCCCGAGCTCTTCGCGACGATCGATCGGGTGGCCGATGCGCGCCTTGGCGGCGACCACGAACTGGCCGACCGGCTCTATGCCGCGCTCACGCTCCAGGCCGTCGAACCGCTGGTCCTCGAACGCACGGAACGGCTCACGGTGGTCCAGGCCTCCTTCGGGTGGTCTGACCAGGGTTCGTGGCTGGACGTCGGGCAGTCGCGCGCAGCTGACGGCGACGTCGACAGCGACGGCAACGTGATCGAAGGGGACGTCATCCTCGCTGCGGCTCGCAACTGCACGGTGGTGTCGCGTTCCGGGCGCATTGTCGCGGTCGCCGGATTGGAAGGCATCGTGGTGATCGACACGCCCGACGCCGTGCTCGTCATGCCCGCGGACCAGGCGCAGCTCGTCAAGGCGATCGTCGATGAGCTGCGAGCCTCCGAACGCGACGACCTTCTGTAGCTGCGAGAACCGCGTCTCCGTGCGCTTAGAATGGTGGCGATGACGCCGAACCCGATCAGGTTCGGGACCGACGGATGGCGGGCCGTGGTCGCGGATGACTTCACCTACGCGAACGTGCGCGCCGTGGCCCAGGGCGTTGCTGCGTACCTCGGCAACGAGTCCCGTCCTGTGGTTGTCGGACACGATTCGAGGTACTGCGCCGAGATGTTCGCGCGCGAGGTGGCGCGTGTCCTCGTGGCGAACGGGCTGCACGTCGTGCTGCTCGACCGGGTCACTCCAACACCCGCAGTGTCGTGGGCGATCACGCAGCAGCACGCCGCTGGTGGCGTGGTGGTCACCGCGAGCCACAACTCCGCCGAGTTCAACGGCATCAAGTACAAGCCTGACTTCGGCGGCTCAGCACCCCCCGAGATCGTCGCCCAGATCGAACGTCACTCTGCCGCCGCGCTCGAGAGTGGCGTCACCGAGATGACCTACGAGGAGGCGACTGCGACCGGTCGCTTGAAGTTGGTCGACCCACTGCCGGATTTCTTCGTGCAACTCGGCCGCATGGTCGATCTCGACGCGCTGCGCGGCCACGGCCTGCGCGTGCTCCACGAGGCCATGTACGGCGCCGGCGCCGGGCTCATCGCCCGAGCTCTCCTGGGTGGGAAGACCACTGTTGAGGAGTTGCACGGCGAGCGCAACCCGGGGTTCGGCGGTATGCATCCCGAGCCGATCGATCGCTACATGCCCGAGGCGATGGAGCGCATGCGATCGGGTGCGTTCGACCTCGGTATCGCCAATGACGGAGACGCGGACCGCGTCGGCATCATTGACGAGACGGGCCGATACATCAACCAGCTGCAGGTGATGTCGCTCTTCGCCATGTACCTGCTCGAGAAGCGGGGTCTTCGGGGGGACATCGTTCGATCGGTCACGACCTCGGGCATGCTCGACCTCCTCGGCCAGCGTTTCGGCGTCACCGTGCACGAGATGCCGGTCGGCTTCAAGTACATCGGCACGAAGATGATGGAGACGGACGCCATCCTCGGCGGCGAGGAGTCCGGCGGCTACGCGTTCCGCGGGCACATCCCGGAGCGCGACGGGATTCTTTCCGGGCTGATGATGGCTTCGATGATCGTCGACTACGGTCTGCCGCTTTCGGGGATCCTGGCGCATCTCGAAGAGCTCGTCGGCCCGCATGCATACGATCGCCATGACATTCGCTTCCCGCGCGACGGCTACGAGGAGCGCAAGGAGCAGATCTACGCGCGCATGCAGCAGAACGAGCCGGACAACCTCGCGGGGAGCAAGGTGATTCGCACCCGGACCGACGATGGATTCAAGTTCTACATGGATGACGGGTCATGGGTGCTGATGCGCATGAGCGGCACCGAGCCGTTGATGCGGATCTACGCCGAGGCGACGACTATGGAGCGGGTCGAGCAGTTGATCGGCGCGCTGGAGAACCAGAGCGGGGTCAATGCGCGCGTTGCGGTGGGAGCGTCTGAATGACAAGGGTTGCAGCCGTGTCCGAACCGATCAGCCCTGCCGGAACGGGGCGCGTCGAGAAGCCCTGGGGATACGAGATGCGCTGGGCTGTCACCGAGCGCTACGCGGGGAAGCTGATCCACGTCGATCGCGGCCACCAGCTGAGCCTCCAGTACCACGTGCAAAAAGAGGAGTCGATCCACGTCCTCGCCGGCGTGATGGACCTCCAGCTCGAGAACAACAGCGGCGATGTGGAAACCCACCGGCTCACGGTGGGGATGAGCGCCCACATCCGCCCCGGGCGAAAGCACCGATTCGTCGCTGTGGAGGACACGGATCTCTTCGAGGTGTCGTCACCGGAGATCGATGACGTGGTGCGCCTCGAGGACATCTACGGACGGGCCGGGACATCGGCTCCCTGAGCCGGGTTCCGCCGAGTTCTCCACCGTTTCCACAGGCCGACGTGGATAATCGAACAGGTTTTCGCCGTCGGGGTCATGGCTATCTCGCCGACCAGGCGCGATCAGCGCTGGGCATCACCGGAGAGGTGCGGGTGCTCGCGGAGATCCCGCTGCCGATGGTGCACACGGCCTTCGGCCTCGCCGTCGCAGCGGCCGAGGTGCTTCTGCGGCCCGAGGCGGTCGGGCTGGATCGAAGCGCCGCGGCCGATGCCGGACTGGCGATCCTCACCGGCCTGATCCTGGTGGCGTACGACTTTCTCATCTACCCGTCCGAGTCGCGACCCGGCCCGGTGGGCACGGCGCTCCCGATGGCGGCGGTGCTCTCGTTCGGGACCCTGCTCGCCATCGCCGTCCTGCCCCTCCCCATCCGGATCGCGGGTGGCGTGATCGCGGCGATGGTGATCGGCGGGGTCCCGCGCCTCGCCGGACGGCGAGCCCTGGGCCGCGAGGGATGGATCACGCGGTTGATCCGGGACGTTTCGGGGATTGCCGTCCTGGCGCCGGTGCTCCTCGGCGGCGTCTCACCGACTCTGCCGCTGCGCCTCCGGCTGGCGGCAGTCTTCGCCGTGGTGTTCTTCGTGAGCGTCGACGGCCTGCGGACCGAGCGCCTCTCGATACGTCTCACGATCCTGTTCGCGGTCGTGGTCGGTGCGATCGTGACCGCCGGTGCGGCCGTGATCGGGTCCAACGCCACGCACACCGGATTCCGGGCTGCGATCCTCCTCGTGCTCTGGTACGGAGCGCGCGGCGTCGCGGGCGCCATCGGGGGCCGTGGACGTCAGCGAGGGCTCATCGTCGAGTACGCCGTCTTCGTGGCGGCGGCGATCGCCGGGGGTATCTGGATCAACGTCGTCCACTTCTGAGCGGCGAGGGATCAGGAGATGCGGAGGCTCTGCCCGCCCGCCACTCGGGGCGGCGTCGCGTCTGCCGAGTGGAGCCGTTCAACCTGTGCCTGCGACTTCTCAACCTGCTCGGAGAGATCCCGGACGGTGATCTTCATCGCATCGAGGGCCCGCAGCTTGTAGGTGTCGATCTGATCCAGCGCCGCGAAGACGTTGTCCCAGGCGCGCTGCAGGGAGGCCATGTCGATGCCGGGGCTCGCCGCCTGGCTCTCCACAGTCGTCGTCTGCTCGCGAAGCACCGACGAGGTGCTCTCGATCATCGAGCTCGTCGTCTCATTGACGGCCTTGACCTGCTCGCTGACCAGCTTCTGGTTGGTGAGCGCCTGCGCCACCATGACTGCGGTCCGGAGCGCGGCAACCGTGGTGGTGGTGGCGGTGCGCACCGCCCGGACAAGCTCGCGATTGTTCACCTCCACGACGCGAAGGGCGGCATACCCCTGCACCGCTACCGCGAGCTGCGTGAGGATCTCCTGGCGCCGCCGCCGGACGGGGTAGAGGATGTCCTCCTGCAGGACCTTGGCGCGTTCCGGGTCGCCGATCGCCACGTGGTTGATCTGGGCCTCGAGGCCCGTGTCCAGCCTCTCGGCCATGTAGGTGTACTGGCGGAGCGTTTCCATCTGCGACCAGAGCGCCTTCTGCTCCTGTGCGATCGCCGCGTTGTCCTTCTCCAGCTCGGCGCCACCTTCGCGCAGCGCGCCGACGATGCCCTGGATGTGGCTCTGCGACTTCTCGTACTTGGCGAAATACGCCCTAACCCGATCGCCGAAGGGAACGACGCCGAGCAGCTTTCGCGGTCCGCCCTGGGTCAGGTCGTGCTTGGCCGGGTTGAGCTCGTCGACGGAGCGGCGGAGATCGAGCAGGCTTTTCGCGATCGGTGCGTCACCGGGGCCGAGACCGCGCATCGCACGCGCCGGCCTGTCGAGCAGCCGGTTGCTCATGTCCGATGTGGAACGGATCTCGCGGTCGGCAAGGCTGTCGATGTCATCGACTCGCCGGCGGTAGTCGTCGCCATGGACGTCGATGGATCTGAGGCTGCCGACGAACGTCGACACCATGGCGTCGATCCGTTTGGCCGCCTCCGGGTCGATGCTCACCTCGCGCTCGGCCTCGGCCGGCTCCACCGTGGTGGCAGCCTCCGGGGCCGAGAGGGAGAGCTCGGGTAGCTCTGTCGTCACTGGCTCGCGTGCTCCTCGCTGTCGTCCGTCCCGGCGGAGCCCGGGGCGGAGATCGTGACAGGAGTCTGCCGCTTGCGACGGCCGTTGCGGTCACCGTTCGCATATCCGTTGCCGTTGGAGACGCCATTGAGATGCGTCGATTCGGATTCCGGCGGCGAGCTCGCTGCGCGTGTGATCGCGGGCAGGAGCGAATTGCGGGCGAGGCCGGTGAGCGCTCCCGCCTGCTGGATGATCTCGGCCAGCGCTCCGGTCACACCCTGCGCCCCGTTGAGGACGGTGAACTGGTCTATGTGCTCGAATGGCGATGCCGCTGCGGCGACGATCTCCGGCAGCTTCTCGGCGATCTGCTGCGCAATGACCGCCTCCTGGTTCTGGCTCATCGCCGCTGCTCGACGCTCGATGCCCGCGGCTTCGGCTTCCATGCGAGCGCGGATGGCATCCGCCTCGGCGAGACCCTTCGCCTTGATGGCGTCTGCCTCGGCCTGCCCGGTGATCCGAGTCGCATCAGCCTGTGCGGTGGCCTGCATCTTGAGAGCGGCTGCCTGGGCTTCGGCCTGCACCTTCGTCTGAGTGGCGACCGCCTCAGCCTTGAGGCGAACCTCCTGGGCTTCAGCCTCGGCCTGGCGGATGCGCACGTCGCGCCCGGCGGCGGCGAGCGTGGTCTGCCGGTACGCCTCGGCATCAGCCGGGCGGCGCACGTCGACCTGGAGCTGCTGCTCCTTCTGCTGGGCCTGCAACTCCGCAACACGCGTCTGCTCGGAAACCACCGCCTGGTGCGCTTTCGCCTCGGAGAGCGGTCCCTGCTGGCCGGCGAGCTGGGTCGCAGTGTCGACCTCGGCCTGATATCCGGCTTTCTTGATGTTCGTGTCGCGCTCGGATTCCGCCATCAGCGCCTGGGCGATCTGCTCCTGGCTCACCGCCGCGCGTTCGGAGTTGGCGCGGGCGATGCGGGCGTTCTGCTCGACCTCGGCCTGGTGCGGCGCGGCGAGGTTCTCGATGTAATTGGACGGGCTCGTGATCGACTGAATCTGGAAGCTGTCGATGACCAACCCGAAGGACTCCATCTCCTGCGAGCAGCGATCGCGCACCTGCTGGGCGAACTTGTCCTGGTCGCTGATCATGTCCTCGACCGTCATCGAACCCGCGATCGCACGGAGATGACCGACGAAAACGTTCTGCACCTTGGTCTCGAGCTCCGCCGCCGGGCGATCAAGGAAACGCCTCGCGGCATTGGCGATCGAACGGTAGTCGTCGCCGACCTTGTAGACGATCACACCGCGCAGATCGACGCGGATCTTCTGCTGGGAGACGCACGGCACACCGATCTCGCTCTCGTGCGCCTCGAGCGAAAGGCGCCGGAACTCGCGTGATCCCGGGTGCGACCAGGCACCCTCGCCCGGTGACGATGCGAAAACCCATGCTCTCGCCGACGCCGTCCGGACGCTGGCTCGTCCGGAAGCCGGAGACGATGAGCGCCTCGTCCGGTTCGGCGACGCGCCACGCCGCTCGAAAGAGCAGCACCAGCAACAACAGCCCACCGATGATGATCCCGAGAATCACGTAGGCCAGCGTTGTCATCGCGGCAACCTCATGGTGTCTGTCGGCGCCACCTCAACGGTGCGGCCGCCCAGGCTACCCACCACAAGGACCTGGGAATGTTTGGTGATCGTTGCGGCCTTGTCCGACGCGCATGCAAGGAAACGCTCCGTGCCTGCGCGCACCTCGATGAGCACCTCCCCGAGGTGTCCTGGGGTGATGTCGGCAGTCACTCTCGCCAGCTTGCCGACCACATCTAGGGCCATCGTCCAAGCTCCTTTCTGAAAGGCACTGTACCCGCGGTGTCGGGGCGTGAATCCTGACGCAGCCGGTTCTCAGAAATGGCCGGTGTGGGCTGACCCGACGCCCTTACTTTTCGAGTTTGCGCCGTTCCGCATAGAGAGCTGCGTCAGCCCTCGCCACGATGGAGTCGGCAGTGTCCGCATCGCCGACGGTGGTCATGCCAACGCTCACCGTGTGCCCGGTGCGCGCGGCGTACTGCTGGCGAATATCCGCGAGCGTGCGCTGGGCGTCCTCCGGCGCGACGTCAATGAGCGCACAGAGAAACTCGTCGCCGCCGTAGCGGATCACGAGATCGTACGAACGGACGCGCTTGCGGATGGTGGCGACCATCTCGATGAGGACGCGATCGCCCGCCGCATGGCCCTGCGTGTCGTTCACGAGCTTCAGCCCGTCGACGTCGAGGAAGATCACCGCGATGCCCTTGCCGCCGCTGCGCCGCGACCGGTCGATCTCTCGCTGCAGGGCGGCGAGCCCGGCGCTCCGGCGAAGTGCTCCGGTGAGGTCATCGGTGGCTGCCACCTCGGCGAGCTTCTGAGTGTACGCAGCCATCGCCCGCAACCGGTCGAGGGCCGTCCGGAGGTGCGCAGCGTCGAGCCCGGCCAATGCCTCGGGGCTGAGCCCGAGGGCGGTCGCGAGCACCTTGCGCGTCACCTCGGCGGAGAGCCTGCGGCCGCTTCTGAACTCCGCCTGCATCGTCCAGCCGACGAAATCGCGCGTAGGCGGTGCATCTGCCGCCGGCGCGCTTGCAGATGGCGCGACCGGTTCGAGCGGTGCGCGCTCAGTCTCTGAAGCCGGCGTTGTCTCGCCGATCGGTGGCATCACTTCCCTCTGACATCAACCAGAACTGGTTGATTCCCTCCGTTCAGGATTGCACACCAGGGCTGATGGTTTCCCGCCTGCAGGATTACATACCCAGATAGGCTCTTTGGATATCCGGTGAAGCGAGGATGTCGGTGGATGGGCCCGAGAGGACCATGTTTCCGGTCTCGAGCACGTATGCGCGGCTCGCCGTCTTGAGCGCAAGCAGGGCGTTCTGCTCGATGAGCAGGATCGTCGTCCCCTTCGCATTGATCTCCTTGATGACTTCGAAGATCGCGTCGACGAGGATGGGCGCAAGGCCGAGCGATGGTTCGTCGAGGAGGAGTGCCTTCGGGTCGCTCATGAGCGCGCGACCGATGGCGACCATCTGCTGCTCGCCCCCGCTCAGGCTGCCCGCCAGCTGCGATGTCCGCTCACGGAGTCGGGGGAAGAGCGTGAAGACCCGCTCGAGGTCGGTGCGGATCCCCGCTTTGTCGTTGCGTGTGTACGCGCCCATGTCGAGGTTCTCGCGCACGGTCATCCGCGCGAAAAGTCGCCGTCCCTCCGGCGCGTGTCCCACCCCGAGCTTCGCGATCTGAGCAGCGCCGACGCCTTTGATGCTCTTGCCGAAGAGCAGCACCTCGCCGTCTCTTGGGGTGATCAAGCCGCTGATGGTGCGAAGGGTGGTCGTCTTGCCGGCACCGTTGCTGCCGATGAGCGCCACGATCTCACCGTGGTTCACCACCATCGAGACCTTGCTCAAGGCATTGACGCGTCCGTAGAAAACGTCGATCTCGCGAAGTTCGATCACCGGCGTCGATGCCGTGCTGTGTGTCACTGCGGTAACCGCCGCTCCGTTCTCGGTCATGCGGTTTTCGTCTCTTCGCTCGCGCCCGTGCCGAGGTATGCCTCGATGACCCGCGGGTTCTGGCGAACGTCCGCCGGGCTGCCCTCGGCAATCAGCTCGCCGTGATCCAGCACGACGATTCGGTCGCTCACCTCCATGACAAGACGCATGTCGTGCTCGATGAGCAGGATCGTCAACCCTTCGCCGCGAAGTTGTGAGATGAGCTGCATGAGCTCCCGCTTCTCCTGTGTGTTCAAGCCCGCCGCGGGCTCGTCGAGGAGCAGGAGTCGCGGTCGTGTGGCGAGCGCACGCGCGATTTCCAGGCGGCGTTGCAGGCCATACGGCATCTCTCTCGCATACGACCCCGCGTATCGCGAGAGACCGAGCAGGTCGAGCAGCTCGAGCGCGCGTTGCTGAACCGACTGTTCCTCGCGGCGGGCGCGACCGGTTCGGAATGCGCCCTCCCACACACGTTCCTTCATCCACCAGTGCGCACCGACCATCACGTTGTCGACGGCCGTCATGAACGCGAACAGGCGGATGTTCTGAAACGTGCGCGCAATGCCGAGTTTTGTGATGCGGTGCGGAGGAATGCCGGCGATCGAGTCGCCGTCGAGCTTGATCGATCCCGAGGTGATCGGGAAGAGGCCCGTGATGCAGTTGAACGCCGTGGTCTTGCCCGCCCCGTTCGGGCCGATCATCGACAGGATCTCGCCCTTGTCGAGGCCGAAGCTCACGTTCGACACGGCAAGCAGCCCGCCGAAACGCTTGGTGACGCTGTCCAGTTCGAGGAGTGCCAACTCAGGCGACTCCCTGCACGGCCGCGAGGGACTCGGTTTCGCCTGTGCTCTCCAGTTCGATGCGGCGCGCACGGCTCGGCAGCAGGCCGCCGGGACGCAACAGCATCATCAGGATCAGCGCTGCGCCGTAGATGAGGAACGTATACGAGCTCAGATTGAAGTTGGCGATGGCAGGGACGTGCACCGTCGTGCTCAAGGTCGCCGACCAGCCGCTCATGTTGGGGAGCACCCAGAAGATGACGAACGTGAGGATCACGCTCCCGAGCATGACGCCGGCGATGTTCCCGATCCCGCCGAGCACGATGATGCTGAGCACCGCGATTGACACCGAGAAGCTGAAGTCGTCTGCGGAGACGATGCGGACGATCGATCCATAGAACGCGCCGGCGAGCCCGCTGACGGATGCACCAATGGCGAATGCGAGCAGCTTGGTGGTCGTCGTGTTGATGCCGGTCGCTGCGGCCGCCACCTCATCCTCGCGCAGCGCCACCCATGCGCGGCCAACTCGCGAGCGCTCGATGTTGCGCAGCAGCAGGACGACCGCGACAACAACGATCAGGATCGCCCAGTAGTACCAGCGTGGACTCGCGCTGAAGTCAAGGGGACCGTACTTCGGTTGGTCGATGCCCGAGATGCCGTTGGCGCCGGCGGTCAAGCCGAAGACGTTGTTGGTGGCGAGGTCCGGGATGATCTCCCCGAAGCCGAGCGTGACGATGGCGAGATAGTCGCCGCGCAGCCGGAGAGTCGGCGCTCCCAGGATTGCCCCGAAGACCGAGGCGATGCCAGCCCCGAGAAAGATGAGTATCCACAAGGGAAAGTGCAGATTGTGGATCGGGGACGCGAAGGACGCGCACGCGTACGCGCCGATCGCGAAGAACGCGGCATAGCCGAGGTCGAGCAGTCCGGCGAACCCGACGACGACATTGAGCCCGAGGGCCAGCAGCATGTAGATCGCGAGTGAGCCTGCGGCCCAGAGCAGGAAGTCGCCCGCCTGATGGAACATCAGCGGCAGGAAGATGCCGAACGGCGCCCCGGCCATTGTGAATGCGAGGCTGGGGCGGCCGAGCACCCATGACCGCGCTCCGTAAACGAGGACTGCGAGCGCGTATCCGTACATCGTCAGCCAGACCGCGGAATCGGCATATGTGCCAAGGGTGAACGCACCGAACAGGGGCTCTTCCTGGATGACCGAGACGAGAAACCACACCACCACCGTCAGGGCAAAGCCGGCGACCGCCGCAATGAACCGAATCCGATCAGCTCTCGGCCCCGCGTACCGCCAGCGCGTGCCTCCAACGATGTCGACGAGCGGGGCCAGAACGATGATCAGCATCGTCACTGCCATGATGTAGATGCAGAACGTGCCGACTCCGGTCGGCGCAGAGACCACCGCATCCTGCGGGCTGTATCCGGCGCCTGCCGAGTAGTCGTTCACGAACCACGGCAGGAACCAGCCCATAAGCAGGAGGCCCGCGGCTGCAAGCGAGAGCAGCCTGAAGATGGTGGGTCCCTGGGATCGATCTCCTCTGCCGCCATCAGCGCGCAGCAAGGACGCGAGTCGCTCACGCACGGGTGGTGACCTCAACGCCGAAGAGACCGACCGGCCGGAATGTCAGGATCAGCACCAGGACGGCAAAGATCAGCGACTCACTCCACTCGCCGCCGAAGATCGAACCGCCGAACACGTAGATCACGCCGATGATGAAGCCGCCGATGCCGGCACCGACGATATTGCCGATCCCACCCAGCACCGCGGCGGTGAACGCGATGATGCCGAGGTGGAATCCGATGTTCCACTTGAGATCACCGTAGTTGATGCTGTAGATCACGGCACCAGCGGCAGCCAGCGCAGAACCGATGAAGAACGTCGCCGAGATGGTGCGGTTGATGTTGATGCCGCAGAGCAGCGCTGCGGTGCGGTCTTGCGCGGTGGAGCGCATCGCCTTCCCGAGCCGGGTCCTGCGTACGAATTCGCCGAGGGCGAACATGAGCAGCAGCGCCATGCCCACGACGAAGAGGTCGGTCCAGAGGACGTTGACCTGGCCGATGGTGAAGGCTGTCCCGTTGATCCACGAGGCCTGATCCGTCGGGACGTTGTCCGGCCCTTCCACCAGAAGGAGGATGCCCTCGATGAGGAATGAGACTCCGATCGCCGTGATCAGTGGTGCGAGGCGCGGCGAGTCGCGCAGCCTGCGATAGGCGACGAGCTCGATGACGACCCCGACGATGCCGGCCCCGATCATCGAGAGCGGAAAGACGATCGCGAGTGCGAGCAGGAGGCCGCCGAAGCTGCTCGCGGCGAGTGAATCGAGATGGAGCAGCCCGGAGATGAAGACCGCGAAGAAACCTGCGGCCGTGAAGACGTCGCCGTGGGCGAAGTTGATCAACTCGATGATGCCGTAGACCATCGTGTATCCGATCGCCACGAGTGCGTAGATGGCTCCAAGTACGAGCGCGTTCTTGAGCTGCTCACCCGCAAGCGTGAAGCCACCCTGCTTGTAGGTGGCGAGGATCGCGACCACGATCGCGCCAACGAGCACAGCGGTGAAGTACCGCGAGATGACGTCATGGGCGATCCGCACGACGGGTCCGAGCGCGTGCATAGGCCCGCTGGTCGGTCGTGGTCGCGGTACGAGCCCGTCCTGCGCGACGAGCGCACGGGATGATGCCCGGCCGGGGGCGCCCGGCTGAACCAACGGCGCTTCCGGGGTTCCACTCTGAATGCTCATCTGCGTCGATTCCCCTGGTACGAAAAAGGGGAGAGCGCGCGGCGCTCTCCCCTTGTCGTTATCTGTCGGCTAGCTCTTCAGCGTAACGTTGCCGCTGGTGTCCACTGCGTAGGTGCCGTCGCCGGTCCACGCACTGGCGCTCGCCTTGTAGAGGGTGAAGCCGGTGTTGGTCGTATCACCGTTCGCGTCGAAGCTCGTGTGTCCGAGCGCGCCGTCGTACTGGGTCAGGCGCAGCTGGGCGACCACGTCATCGCGGAACGTCTGCGACGAGGCCGGCGGCTGGCCACCATTGGCGACCAGGACCGCGTGGATGGCCTGGAGCAGGATGTTCATCGCGTCGTAGCCGTACGGGGTGTAGGGCTCGTTCATCGCGTTGTTGTAGGGCGCCGCAACGCTCGAATAGGCGCTTGCGTAGTCGGAGTAGAAGGTGGAGGCGCTCGAGAGCTTGGTGACGTCTGGGGCGCTGGTCGCGTACATGCCCACCGATGCGTTCTTGTTGGAGCCCGAGTTAGCGTCGGTGATGGCCTTGGTGTCCTGGCAGCCGTCGCCGCCGAGCATCGGGATGTTCAGGCCGCCGGAGAGCATGTCGCGCCGCACCAGGCCGCAACCGTTGCCGGAGGTGCCGCCGAAGAAGATGACCTGCGCACCCACGCTCTTCGCGAGGCTCACCTGCGTTGCGAAAGACGTTGTGGTGCCCGGGAGGCTCGCGGGGGTACCGACGATCGTCCCGCCCTCGGTCGTGGTGAACGCCTTCGTGAAGAGGAGCGCCAGGCCGCGGCCGTAAGCCTCCTGATCGTCGATGACGTATGCCTTGGTGGCATTGAGCACCTTGGCAGCGACGTAGGCGTCGATCTCACCCTGCTGGACATCGCTCGCGATGACCCGGAAGTAGGTGTGCGGTCCTGTGTACAGGGCGGCGGTGTTGATGTTGATCGTGGAGTCGCTGCACACCTGGACCACGACGGTCAGGCACGGGTTGGTGTTCGCCGGACTGATCAGCGCGAGGTGATTCTGCGACGCCACAGGGATCTCGGCCAGCGCGACCGACGAGTTGAAGGGACCGACAACGCCGACCACTGTTGCGTCCGACGCGAGTGCGGTGATGTTGGCCTCGCCCTGTGCCGGGTCGTGCCCGTCCTTGAGGACTGTCGCGTCGTTCTTGCTCTCGTACTTCAGGGTGCATCCGCCCATGAGATGAGCAGCGTTGGCCTGGGTGACGGCGAGTTCGGCGGCCATCTGGACGTACGGTCCATCAGTCGCATCACCGCCGGTCAGCGGCAGATCGGTCGCGACCGTGATCGTGCCTTTGCAGCCGGCGATGCCGGCCGCCGTGCTTCCGGATGACGTGCCGGTCGATGCGGTGCCGCAGGCGGCGAGTGCGCCTAATGCAGCAATCGACGCAATCGACATAAACCCTTTGGTGGGCTTGACCATGTGTTGGCTTCTCCTCTCTCACACGAGGCAGTGCTGATGAAGGGACTTGTGTACACGCGAGCCTATGGAGTTGTCAATCGCCCATTGGTACGACCTTGATTCTGGATAGGCCCGTTTCGGCGATCCATTGCCCCTTCCAGACAGGTTTGATCCATAGGGCCTCCCAACCTCGCTAGGATCCTCGGTATGGTCTTCGCCGCCCTTGCGAGTGTGCTGAGTGCAGCGTTTGCGGTGGTCGTATTCCTCAGGTTTCGCCGCAGCCGGCGCCCCGCGTTCGCCGCCTGGACGCTCGGCCTGCTCATCTTCGCGGGCGCCGCTGCCTTTCAGGCTGCGGGAGAGACCGGTGGTTGGACAGCCTTCAACTTTCGCGGCTTCTACCTGCTCGGCGGGGTGCTCGGAGTGATCTACCTCGCCCTGGGCACGATCTTTCTGATGGCACCACGGCGAGTGGCGTGGGCGTGCGTCATCGTGCTCGCCGCCATCACCATCGTCCTGGCGATCGATGCTGCCGTCATCCCCGTGGACACGGCCAAGCTGGACACGGCCAAGGGCATCCTCGGCGGCGCGATCCAGCAGGGATCGCTCCTCTTTATCGGGGTCGTCTCCCTCAACATCCTCGGCACCCTCATCCTGGTCGGCGGGTCTGCGTGGTCCGCGTACCGCTACATCCGGGATCGCGCCGGCATCGATCGAGTGATCTGCAACGTGCTGCTCACGATCGGCGCGCTCGTCATCGCGGTCGGTTTCTCGGCGGCCAAGACGCTTGGCATCGGTAACCTCGATGTCCTCGGCGCCTACGAGGCGGCCGGCATCGCGATCATGTTCGCCGGCTTCCTTGCTCTGGGCAGAGTCGGGGTGCGCCAGAAGGCAGCCTCCGGATCCGCGACAGCCGCGTCCGGCTCGTGACCGGCATGCTCGCCGCGGATGCGGCCACCTGGCGTGAGCGCGACTCCGAGCTGGTCTCGCCGGCGTATCACCGGTATTCCGACCTCGTGGTTGAGACTGCCGAGGGCGCTCACCTGCACACCGTCGACGGTCGCGACGTGCTCGATTTCGGATGTGGGATCGGCGTGACCAGCCTCGGTCACCGGCACCCGGCGGTCGTCGCGGCCGTCCACGCGCAGGTGGACCGCCTCTGGCACACGTCGGTCACTGCCATGCATCCGGCGATGATCGACGCCGCCGGAGCGCTCGTCTCGATCACGCCACCGTCGCTCGACCAGGTCTTCCTCACCAACAGCGGTGCCGAGGCCGTCGAGGGCGCGATGAAGCTCGCGCGTCGAGCCACCGGTCGCAGCGACATCATCGCGTTCGTCGGCGGATTCCACGGTCGCACCTACGGTGCGCTCTCGCTCACCGCGAGCAAGGCGGCCTACAGGCGTGGGATGGGTCCGCTCCTGCCGGGGATCCACCACATCCGCTATCCGTACTGCTTCCGCTATTGCACCCATCCCGCGGGCGGTCCATGCGACCTCGTCGAGCGGGAACTGGACCTCCTCTTCTCCACGAGAACGGCGCCCGACACGGTGGCCGCGATCATCGTCGAGCCCGTGCAGGGCGAAGGCGGCTACGTCGTGCCGCCGGCGTCGTTCATGCCCATGCTGCGACGTGTCTGCGACGAGCACGGGATCATGCTCGTTGCCGACGAAGTGCAGAGCGGGTTCGGCCGTACGGGCCGGATGTTCGCCGTCGACCACTGGGGCGTGGAGCCGGACATCATGTGCACCGCCAAGGCTCTCGGCAACGGCATGCCGATTGCGGCGATCATCGCGCGCCACAACGTGATGCGCGCCTGGCACGAAGGCGAGCACGGGACGACCTATGGCGGCAACGCGGTCGCCTGCGCTGCGGCGATTGCCGTCATCGAGACGCTGGTCCGCGACCACATTCCCGAGCGGGCGGCCCGGCTCGGTCGCCGCGTGATGGAACGGGCGCGAGGATGGCAGTCCGAGATCCCGGCACTGGCCGACGTGCGCGGGCTCGGGCTGATGATCGGCCTCGAGTTCATGCAGGGCGGCACACCTGCGCGTGATCTTGTGGATCGAATCGCCGCCAACGCGCTGACGCGAAATCTTCTCGTGCTGTCGTGCGGCATCGACGGCAACGTGGTCCGTTTGATCCCCCCGCTGACCATTCCCGAGGCCGAGCTCGACGCGGGTCTCGACATCTTCGAGGCCGCCGTTCGCGAGGAGGTGGCCCGATGACTGTGGTCGGCGACGCCGTGGAAGCCGGCAACCTGATCGGCGGCGCGTTCCGCCCGTCGGAAGGCGGGCGCACCTTTGAATCGCGCAACCCGGCACACAACAGCGATGTCGTCGGCGTCTTCCCGCGCAGTACTGCGGTCGACGTCGATGCTGCGGTCGCGGTCGCCCGCTCCGCATTCGACGG
Source organism: Candidatus Dormiibacterota bacterium (assembly GCA_963791435.1). Taxonomy (GTDB): domain Bacteria; phylum Chloroflexota; class Dormibacteria; order Aeolococcales; family Aeolococcaceae; genus Palsa-851. Next base: position 648,364 of record CAWBSL010000001.1, on the reverse strand, counting down.
CTGGCGGCGGACGCCGTGGCCGGGTCGCGCGGCGATCATCCTGCGCGCCTCCGAGTTGCTCGAAGAGCGCAAGGAAGACCTTGCCCGCCTGATGACCCGGGAGATGGGAAAGGTGCTCACAGAGGCTCGCGGCGACGTCCAGGAAGCAATCGACATGGGCAAGTTCATCGCGGGAGCGGGTCGCCGTGCCTTTGGCGAGACGGTCCCAAGCGAGTTGCGCGACAAGTGGGCGATGACCATGCGCCAGCCGTTCGGCGTCGTGGGCTGCATCACGCCCTGGAACTTCCCGATCGCGATCCCGTCGTGGAAGATCTTCCCGGCGATCATGGCGGGCAACACCGTCGTCATCAAGCCGGCCGAGGACACGCCACTCTGCGCGCTCCGCTTCGTTGAAGCGCTCGAGGACGCGGGTCTCCCGCCGGGCGTGGTCAACGTGGTGTTCGGGTTCGGCGAGGAGGCAGGCGCCGCGCTGGTCGCGCATCCCGACATTGCCGCGATCTACTTCACAGGAAGCGTCGACACCGGCCGGATCGTGTCCGAGACCTGCGGCCGGATGCTCAAGAAGTGCTCGCTGGAGCTCGGCGGCAAGAACGCGATCGTCGTCCTCGACGACGCCGATGTCGAGTTGGCAGTCGACGGCGCGCTGTGGGGTGCTTTCGGCACTTCGGGACAGCGCTGCACCGCCTCTTCGCGCTTGATCGTCGAGCGCGGTGCGCTCGACACGTTCACGTCGCGCCTGGTCGAGCGCGCATCGGCACTGCGTCTCGGCGACGGTCTTGACCCGAAGGTGGACGTCGGCCCCGTCATCAACGAGACGCAGCTCACTCGAATTCACTCATACACGGACATCGGGCGCGGTGAGGGTGCATCGCTGCTGCTCGGCGGCGAGATCGCCGGCGACGGGGACCTCGCCAACGGCTGGTTCTACCGGCCGACGGTCTTCGCCGGTGTGGACACCTCCATGCGCATCGCCCAGGAGGAGATCTTCGGACCGACGGTGGTGATCATCCCGGTCGGTTCGGTGGAGGAGGCGATCACGGCAGCCAACTCAACGTCGTACGGTCTCAGCCTGAGCCTCTACACCAACGATCTCCGCACCGCGTTCCACGCCATCAACGATCTCCATTCCGGGATCGTGTACATCAACGCGCCAACCATCGGCGCCGAGATCCAGCTTCCATTCGGCGGCACTCGTAACACGGGCAACGGACACCGCGAAGCCGGCGGGCACGTGCTCGACGAGTTCAGCGAATGGAAGTCCATCTATATCGATTACAGCGGACGCCTCCAGCGCGCTCAGATCGACACAGAGTGACGTCTGGCGTGAACGGACTCGAGGAGCGGTTCACGAAGCACGAGGGCAGGCGCCTCCGTTATCTGACCGGAGGCTCTGGCCCGCCACTCCTGCTCTGCCACGGGTTCATCGGCGCGGCCGAGAATTTCGACGACTGGTTCGACATCCTGGTCAGCAGGCGGACCGTGATCGCGCCGGACCTCCCCGGCTTCGGCCGGTCCGCGCCGATGCTCGGCGGGCACACGGTCCCAGCCCTTGCCCGTGCGGCCCTGAGCGCCGCGGCAGACGCCGGCGCCGACCACTTCGACGTGGGCGGACTCTGCCTCGGCTCCCCGATCGCACTCGCGATCGAGCGGGCCCGCCCACAGGCAACCGGACGCCTGATCCTGCACACACCACTTGTGTCACCTGCGCTCGTCCGCCGCAGGTTCCATATTCAGGTGGGGTTCATGCTCGCCCCGATCGTGTATCCGGGCATCGTCTGGCTCGCCCACCAGCGCACGACGAGTGACCTGTACAAGCGGTTCATGGTCGAGGGCAAGGACGTCGACCCGGTGGCGGCGCAGCTGAACTTCGAGAACCAGCTCCTGTCCGACCCGCGCGCCGCCCGCGAGTGGCTGCACGACGCGTTGCGGCGCGACGATCTCGCGCAGGTGCGGGGATCGGGCCATGCGACCCTGATCCTCGTCGCCGAGCACGATCGCATCGTCAACGTGCCCCGCTTGGAAGCCGCGATGGCGGGTGTGCCCGACGTATCCATGGACGTGATCCGCCAGGCGGGGCACGCGTGGAGCCCCGAGCTCTCACGCCGTCAGCGCGAGCTCATCGCCGCATTTCTCGACGACCTGCCGCTGCCGGCCGCGAGCAGCGGGGCCGTCGTCGCCGCGTAGAACCTGCTCCGACCGGTCCGATCCGGAGCGGGCTACTCGAAGGTCGCCGCGGCCAGCTGCGTGGTTGCCGCCCGGAGCCGCCCCGAGGGATCGAGCCACCCGACGACCACGCGATCGCCGCCGCGGAAGTGAGCCAGAAGGCCGGTCAGGCCGCGAGCGGAGTGGACCGCAACGCGGTCGATCGAGACGATCACGTCCGAAGGCGCGATACCGACCACCGCAGCGGGCGTTCCAGGCGCGACCTCGGTGATTCGCGCTCCCGGTGGAGCAGTGCTGTCCTGCACCTCGATGCCGAGATACGCGCCGTGACCCTGGAGGATCTCCGGATCCGGCGTGTGGGCATCGACCTCCCGAACGATCGACAGGACACGCTCCACCGGGATGGCGACAGCGGCACCCCCTCCGTTGCCGGCATCCAGACCGACGACGTCTCCGGACGCATCGACGAGTGGCCCCCCGGTCCCGTCGGGCGGCAGCGGAGCGTTGAACTGGATGAGGCCCTCGAGATTCGGGGCGTCGCTCGTGCCGGGCAGGGCGGCGTCGGTTCTGGCCGTGAGTCCGGTGATCGCACCCTGGCTGTCGATCGCCCCGCTGCTCACCGACGCGAGACCGATCGCGGTCACGTCATCGCCGACTCCGAGGGTGGACGAGCTCCCGAGGCTCGCCCTCGTAAGGTGCGCCGCATTGAGGAGTTGGAGCACGGCGACATCGGCGTCGGGATCAAGCGCGAAGGTGCTCGCCGCGTAGCGCATCCCGCCACTCACCTGGGCAGCGATGCTCACCGCGCCATCCACGACGCCGTAGGTCGTGACCACCTGTCCGGACGCGGTGAGCACGATGCCGGTCCCCGAGACGGTCGCCCCACTGGCGAGGGTGGTCGTCAGGCCGACGACCCACTGGCTCGCCTGGTTGACGCCGGAGCCGGTGATGCCGGTCACGATGAAGCCTGCAGCAGCGCCGCCCGCAGCGAGCAGCCCGATGCCGAGCGTCAGCGCCGAAAGATTCCGGCGTGGGCGCTCAACCGGCGGAGACGCATCCGCCCTGTCCATCGCCGCCCATCCTGCCACTCGCGCTCACGCCGTCGCCGGGCTTGGTCGCAGCACAATGGAGTCGTGCCTCTGTTCTGTGTGGTGCCGCCGGTGAGGGTCGGCCGCCGGCAATCAGGCCCCGAAAACGGGCGAAGGGCATGACGCGCGAGGCCCTGGAGCCCAACCGCGACACAGAGGCCGACCGCGCGATCATGGCGTTCATCCGCGGATCGCGGAAGGCGCACGAGCTGCCGCGTGTCGGGCCGTTCGCACTGCTGCTGACAGACGTTACCCGGCTGCGCTATCTCAACTACGGGATTCCCGATGACGGCGCGGATCCGGACGACGCGGCAGTGAGTTCGCTGGTCGCCGCGTTCCACGCGGCCGATCGTCTGCCGCGCGTCGAGTTCCTGCCATCTGTGGCACCAGCACTCGAGCCGGTTCTGGCGTCGCACGGCTGGATCGTCGAGGACCGGCTGCCGCTCATGACCTGCACCACGCGAACGGTGCGGGACCTGCGGCCCCCGAACGGAGTCGTGGTGCGTCCGCCCTCCGACGATGTCGTCCTGCTCGAGATGGCACGCTTGCAGCACGACGCCTTCGGCGACCCGGAACCGGCCGACGATCGCACGGTCGCGCGTTTGCGTGGATCGCTGAAACGCGGAGGACGCATGCTCATCTGCGTCGACGAGGGCACTCGCCGGGTCGTCGGCGCGGCGCAGTCGGGAGTCCCGGCGGGGGGCGCTACGGAGATCGTCGGAGTCGCTGTCGCCATGTCGCATCGCCGGCGTGGGCTCGCCGCGACCATGGTGGCGATGCTCACCCGCGAGGCGTTCGCCGCCGGCCTGACAACGGTCTTCCTCGAAGCAGCTCCAGGAGCGGATGGGGCATACCGCAATGCCGGGTTCGAGCGGACATCAACCAGCATCCACATGTCGCTGGGGGGTGACGTCGACGCCTGAGCCCGTCGCGATCCCGGAACGCCGATGGCCGCCGCCGGCGCTTCGGGTGCGACCGTTCCGCTGGTACTGGGCGGCGCAGTGGCCGACCCTGCTGGGAACCTGGATGCAGGTCGTCGCGCTCGGCTATCTCGTCTACCAGCGCACCGGCAGCACGACCGCCGTTGCCGTCGTGGCAGCAGCGGACGGCGTCCCTTCGGTGATCCTTTCGCTTGCCGGAGGTGTTCTCGCCGACCGCCTGCCCCGCCGGCGCATCCTGCTGGTCACCCAGTCGCTCCTGGGATTGAGCGCAGGGACGCTGGCCGTGCTGGTCGCGACCAATCACGCGACCTTCGTTGCGATCCTCGTGGTCGCCATCGTGTTCGGCGCCACCGACGCCGCCGACCTTCCGACTCGTCAGGCGCTCGTGGCGGACCTGGTCGACCGTCACCTCGTCGTCAACGCGGTCGCCCTCGGAGCAACCGCGATGAGCGCGACGAGGATCGTCGGTCCTTCGGTGGCGGGCCTGCTCATCGGCTTCGCAGGGCCTGCCGTGTGCTTCGGCTTCCTCTCGATCGCCTATCTCGCGCCGATCGCCGTGCTCCTGACGGTCATCCCCGACGTGGCGCCGCTGCCACGAGCAGCAGGGACCACCGCGCTGGGGGAGCTCGTCGCCGGGCTCCGCGTCGCCGCTGCCGACCCGCTCGTTCGCGGCGTGGTGATCGTTGCCTCGGTGCTCGCGTTCTGTGGTGTCTCCTACATGCCGTTTCTGCCAGTTCTGGCGAGAATGCAACTGCATGTCGGACCCGAGGCGCTCGGCATCATGTACAGCGTGGGTGGTGTCGGCGGGCTCGTCGGCGGGGTGGCGATCGCTTCCATGGGTCGGGGGGCAGGACGACTGCAACTCATGCTCGTGGGCGGGATCGTGTACGCGGCGAGCCTCTTCGCCGTGGCGCACGGCACAGTTCTCTGGATCACGCTTCCTGCGCTGGTGGGCATCAGCTTCGCGTTCGTGGCCGTGAGCACGTCGATGACCACGATGCTGCAGACGGATACCGACCCGGCGCTGCGCGGGCGGCTGCTCGGTATCTACGCGACCATCTTTGCGGGATTGCAGCCTTTGGGCACGGTCATGTACGGATTGATCCCGCGCTCGGTAGGGCTGTTCAATGCGGTCGGCGTAGGTGCGCTCCTCGTCGGGGCGACCACGGTTGCGCTGGTGGCGACGCCGTCGTTCCGAGCGCGAGTCAGCGGGATGAGCACCGGCCGAGCCGGACCTGCCGCGGCCCCGGATACACTGGCCTGAGGATGTTCCAACCAAGGGGCAGGGTGGCATGCGTTGCGGCGTGCGCACTTGCCGTGGTGGCCTGCGGCTCCACCTCGCCGGCTCCGGCGAAGCCGTCCCCGATCATCGCGCGGGTCGGCAACCAGCCCATCACGCTCGCGCAGTTCAACATCCGATATCAGACGACGATCGTCAGCATCGAGCAGGGTGGTGGCCCTCCCGCAGACGCCGGCCAGACCACGGCTCTTCGCGCGGACATCCTGCGAAGCCTGATCATCGACACCGTCATCCGTGAGGAAGCGATCAAGTTCAAGCTCGAGGCGACGCCGGCCGACGTCGCGGCACAGGTCGCCACCGACGCCCAGCAGGCAGGGGGAACGGCTGCGCTCAAGACCGAGCTCGCCGGCGCGGGTGGGTCGATCGCTCAGCTCGAAGATGAGATCACCTCCGACCTCAACGAGCAGCGAGTTGAGAACCTCTTCGCGCAACAGCGCGCGATCCAGGTGGAGAAGATCCTCGCTACCGGCGCGAACTTCGAGACCACAGCCAAGACGTGGTCGGACGACACCGGAACCAACGCAAAAGGCGGGGATCTCGGCCTCCTGACCACCACCACCCTGGCCACGTACGATGCCGCCTTCAGTGCCGTAGTGAAGGCGCTGGCGGTCGGCAAGTACACGACGACGCCGGTGCACGACGCCGGCGGATACGACATCGTGATGCTCTACGCGAAGTCCGCCAAAGGGTGGAGCGTGCGCCACATCCTGGTCGCTGCACCGACGCCGTATTCGGTGATGGACCGGCCCGCGTGGTTTGGCGAGGTCGTCTTCGCGGCGATCAACCAGCTGTGCGTCGCAAATCAGATCACCGTCTCGCTCACCAACGCCGGCGGTAATCCCTGCAACGCGCCGAGTCCCAGCCCCTCACCTGCTGCCACTCCGAAGGCGAGCACCACTGCGACTCCGAGCCCGAAAGCGACCGCGAAGGCGGCATCCTCGTCCACCGGTGGAGGAGGCGGGGCAACCGCACAACCCGAGGCAGCGACCGGAGTCAAGGCCGTTTCGACCGGCACACCTTCCACTGGCGCCGGCAGCGGCCTGATCACGATCGGCGCGGCACTGCTGATCCTGGGTGCGGTCACGCTGGCAGCCGGGGAGCGCGCCCGCCGAACCGGTCGCTGACAGATGGTGCGGTGCTTCCTCGCCGTACCGCTCGCCGATCCGGGACTCGCGATGGTGCAGCGTCTCCAGGGTGAGCTTCGCGAGCGCGTCGCGGACGTTCGCTGGGCACGTCCCGAAACGCTCCATCTGACGGTGCATTTCTTCGGAGCGATCGAGCAGCAGCGAGCGGGCGACGCAGTCGAAGTGGTGCAACCGATCGCGAATCGAACCGCGTCCTTCGACGCCGTGCTGGATCGGCTCGGCGCCTTTCCACCGCGCGGGATGCCTCGCGTGCTCTGGCTTGGACCGTCGCGCGATATCGCACCGCTCACCGCGCTTGCCCTCGAATGTCGCACCGAGCTGGAAGCCGCCGGTTTCCCGGTGGAGCACCGCCGATATCACGCGCATTGCACGCTCGGCAGACCACGACTGCGGTGGAGTGACAGCGCACGCGCCGCCTGGGAAACGTCGGGATCAGCAGCCGAGGGTCAGCCCGGGATTCGCTTCGGCGCAAGCCGGCTGGTGCTGTTCGAGTCGCTGCCCGCGCCGGGTGGTGCGGTGTACACGGAACGCGCGTCACTCGCGTTCTCCGACGACTAGCTGCAGGTCAGCGGTAGCGCGGATCGACCAGCTCGGTGTCGAGCCCGTAGTGCTCGATCGCCGCGGCAACCACGTGACGCGGGATCTGTTCCTGGTGCATGAGTCCGTCGAGCACGGCGACGGAGATCGATCCCGCATCGATCTCGAAGTGGCGGCGCAGCGCCACGCGTGTGTCACTCCGCCCATAACCGTCGGTGCCCAGTGGGATGAACGGCGCCTTCATGAAACGACCGATCTGATCCGGCACGGCTTTCATGTAATCGGTCACTGCGACGATCGGACCGCCATCAGCGCCCAGCTGCTCTTCGACATAGGCAACGCGAGGCTCGGCATCCGGATGCAGCCGGTTCCAGCGCTCGACGTCCAGCGCGTCCTGACGCAGCAGCTGGAAGCTCGTGGCGCTCCACACCTCGGCTGCGACATCGTGCTGCTCGAGCAGCATCGCCTGCGCCTCGAGCGCCGCGTTGACGGCGCTGCCACTCGCGACGATGCGTGCGCGGTGTGTGCGCTCGCCGTCTGCCGCCTTGTACAGGTAGAGACCACGCAGGATGCCCTCCTCGCTGCCTTCGGGCATCGGCGGCATCGGGTAGTTCTCGTTGTAGAGCGTGATGTAGTAGAAGATGTCCTCACCGTCGACGTACATGCGCCGCATGCCGTCACGGATCACGGTCGCGAGCTCATACGCGAATGCCGGGTCGTAAATACGCGCGTTCGGGATCGCGCTGAACAGCAGCGGCGAATGTCCATCCTCGTGCTGCAGGCCTTCACCGTTCAACGTGGTGCGCCCCGCGGTTCCTCCGAGCATGAAGCCACGCCCGCGCGAATCGCCAAACGCCCAGATGAGGTCGCCGACTCGCTGATAGCCGAACATCGAGTAGTAGATGTAGAACGGGATGACGGCCTGGCCGTGCGTGGCGTAGGCCGTTCCCGCAGCGGTGAAGCTGCCCATCGAACCGGCCTCGGTGATGCCCTCCTCGAGGATCTGCCCGTCGACCGCCTCGCGATAGGAGAGCACCATCCCCGCGTCCACCGGCTCGTAGCGCTGCCCGAACGGCGCGTAGATCTTCACCTCGCTGAAGAGCGCGTCCATGCCGAAGGTGCGCGCCTCATCCGGAATGATCGGGACGATGCGGTGACCGATGCCCGGGTCGCGCAGGAGGTTGCGCAGCAGGCCGGCAAACACCATCGTCGTCGAGGCGGCGCGCGTTCCGCTACCGGTGATGAACTCCGAGTACAGCGCGTCTCCCGGCAGTTCGAGCGGCTTCGACCGCACCACCCTGCGCGGCAGCATCCCGCCGAGCGCGCGACGGCGCATCAGGAGGTACTCGACCTCGTCTGATTCCGCGCCGGGGTGGTAGTACGGCGGTTTGGAGTCGGCGAGTTTCTTGTCGCTGATCGGCAGCTCGAGCAGATCGCGGAACGCGCGCAGCTCCGCTTCACCGATCTTCTTGATCTGATGCGTGGAGTTGCGGGCCTCGAAGCCCGTGCCAAGGGTCCATCCCTTGACCGTGTGCGCGAGGATCACCGTCGGCGCGCCGTGCTGCTCGAGCGCGAGCTTGTACGCGGAGTACACCTTGCGGTAGTCGTGGCCGCCACGCCGGAGGTGACGGAGGTCGTCGTCGGACAGGTGCTCCACCATCTTGCGCAGCCGTGGATCCGGGCCGAAGAAGTGCTCGCGAATGTACGCGCCACTTTCTGTCGCGTATTTCTGAAACTCCCCATCCGGCACGCGGTTCATCTGATCGACGAGCACGCCGTGCACGTCGCGTGCCAGCAACTCGTCCCACTCGCGAGCCCAGATCACTTTGATGACATTCCAGCCGGCGCCGCGGAAGATGCCCTCCAGCTCCTGGATGACCTTGCCGTTGCCGCGCACCGGGCCGTCGAGGCGTTGCAGGTTGCAGTTGACGACGAAGGTGAGGTTGTCGAGCTGTTCACGTGCCGCGAGTGAGAGCGCCCCAAGCGTCTCCGGCTCGTCGCACTCGCCGTCGCCGAGGAAGCACCACACGTGGCTCTCGCTCGTATCGGCGATGTGCCGGTTGTAGAGGTACCGGTTGAAGCGAGCCTGGTAGATCGAATTGAGCGGCCCGAGCCCCATCGATACCGTCGGGAACTCCCAGAACTCCGGCATGAGGCGTGGATGCGGGTACGAGCTCAGCCCGTTGCCGCCCGTCTCCTGACGGAAGTTGTCCATCTGCGCCTCGGTGATCCGGCCTTCGAGGTACGCGTGCGAGTACATGCCGGGGGCGGCGTGCCCCTGGTAATAGATCTGGTCTCCCGAGTTGCCGTCGTCCTTGCCGCGGAAGAAGTGGTTGAAACCCACCTCGTAGAGCGATGCCGCCGACGCGTACGTCGACAGGTGCCCGCCGATGCCGTCACTCCGCTTGTTCGCTCTCGTGACCATGACCGCTGCGTTCCAGCGGACGATGCGGCGGATGCGCCGCTCCATCTCCTCGTCGCCGGGGAACCACGGTTCCTCGTCCGGAGGGATCGTGTTGATGTACGGCGTCGAGACCAGGGATGGCACCGGGACCTGAAGGCGACGGGCGCGCTCCAGGAGCTTGCCGATGACAAAACGAGCCCGGACGGTGCCTTCGGAGGCGACCAGTGTGTCGAGGGACTCGAGCCACTCGCCGGTCTCCGCGGAGTCCGCGTCGGGAAGCTGATGGAGGAAGGCGTCGAACGTCATTCGAAGCGAGGATATACACCCGAGCGTTCAAAACCGCCTGTATGGCTTTGTGCGGCGTTTGCACCAACCTGTGGTACTGTCCTGGCAAGTGCTCGCGCATCGGCGAGCCATGCCTCTTGGTGAACCCTCTCTCCGCCGGTCATACGGCGGGTCTCAAGAATCCGGCACACGACAGTCCAGCGAGGGGATTCTGGGACAACGAGAAGGATCTCGTTCCCGAGGTAACCAGGTGACAACGTTCGAATCCATCGGCGTGCGTCCGCGCACGTCGGCCGCTCTCCGCGAGAACGGTTTTACAGAGCCGAACACAGTGCAGCAGGAGGCGATCCCGCCGCTGCTGGCACGCCAGGACTGCGTGATTGAGGCGCCCACCGGGTCTGGAAAGACCCTGGCGTACGTCGTTCCGCTGGTCGAGCGGCTGGCCGGACATCAGGGCCACGGCGCACGCGCGCTGATCGTGACTCCCACCCGCGAACTGGCGACACAGGTCAATGCGGTCATCCGCAAGGTGGACCCGGCGCTTCGCACGGTGATCTGCATCGGCGGGGTCGGGTATGGTCCTCAGACCGGCGGACTTCGCAACGCACCCGACGTGATCGTCGGATGCCCGGGACGGCTCCTCGACCTTGCGAGCAACGGCCTCGCGAGGCTCCGCGACATCGAGTACCTGGTCCTCGACGAGGCCGACGAGATGCTTGACCAGGGCTTCGCGAAGGACGTCGAGAAGATCATCTCGATGTGCCCCGCGTTCAGCAGCAGCGCTCGCCGGCAGACGGTGCTCGCCTCGGCGACGATGCCGGACTGGGTGCAGCGGATGATCACCAAGCATCTGTACGAGCCGGCGCGCGTGCGCGTCGTCAACGAGCAGGTCCCCGCGCTCGAGCACGGCGTGATGAACGTCGTCAAGTCGCAGAAGATCGAGGCGCTCTCACGCCTCCTGCGCCGCCAGAGCGCAGCCGAGCTCAACCAGACGATCGTGTTTCACCGCACCAAGCACGGTGCCAAGAAGCTCGTCCGTGATCTGCTTCGCATGGGCCACACGGCCGGCGAGCTGCAGGGCAATCTCTCGCAGAACGCGCGCGACCGTGCGCTCGACCAGTTCCGGGCTAACAAGACCGAGGTGCTGGTCGCGACCAACGTCGCAGCCCGAGGCATCGACGTCGTGAACGTGGGGCTGGTCATCAACTTCGAGCTTCCCGAGACACCGCAGTGGCTGACTCATCGAGTGGGCCGCACCGCGCGAAACGGCAACGAGGGCAAGGCGATCACGTTCCTCAGCGAGGAGGACGGCGAACAGTGGCGCAAGCTGCGCCGGCTCGGTGCGCCTGCGCTTCCGGAGATCGACGGCACGCTGCTGCTCACCACCGGCGAGTGGAAGCTGGGTGCACCGCCGCGCGAGGCTATGCCAGCGCCTGCTCCAGGTCGGACGTCAAGTCATCGACGTCCTCAATACCGACGGACAGGCGCACCAGCCCGTCGCTGACGCCGACCCGCGTTCGCATCTCTTCGGGGATTGACGCGTGGGTCATGATCGCCGGGCTCTCGGCGAGTGATTCGACGGCACCCAACGACTCGGCGAGCGTGAAGACACGCACGCGCTCGAGGAATGAGCGTGCGGCGTCACCCGACGAGACCTCGAAGGACACGACGCCGCCGTAGCGCCCGCCCATCTGGCGTCGCGCGAGCGCATGACCCGGATGGCTCTCGAGTCCCGGGTAGTGAACCCGAGTCACCGCGTCCTGACCCTCGAGCCAGCGGGCGATCGCGTGAGCGTTGTCGCACTGGCGGAGCACTCGGAGTTGCAGCGTCTTCAATCCCCGGAGCAGCAGCCAGCAGTCGAACGGTGACGGCACCGCGCCGACAGCGTTCTGATGGAAGCGGAGCCGTTCCTCGAGCACGCCGTTGGAGGTGAGCACGGCACCCCCGAGCACATCGCTGTGTCCGCCCAGGAATTTCGTTGAGCTGTGGACGACGATGTCGGCGCCGAGCTCGAGCGGACGCTGCAACACCGGGCTCGCGAAGGTGCTGTCGACAGCGAAGATCGCTCCGGCTCCGTGCACGATCTCGCCCACCGCGTCGATATCCACGACTCGGAGGAGCGGATTGGTGGGGGATTCGAGCCAGACGAGCCGTGTGCGGTCGGTGATCGCAGCCGCGATCGCATCCACGTTGCTCGGATCGACGGACGTGAAGGTGATTCCGTAGCGGCTGAAGACCTGGTCGAACAGCCTGTAGGTGCCGCCGTAGACGTCCTCGGTGAGGACGACGTGATCCCCGGGATCGAGGAGCAGCACCACAGCTGTCGTTGCGGCCAGGCCCGATGAGAAGGCGAGACCGTAGGTCGCCCCCTCGAGCGACGCGAGGCAGGCCTCGAGATTGTTGCGGGTCGGGTTGCCGGAACGCGAGTACTCGAAGCCCATGTGGCGGCCTGGCGATTCGTGCACGAAGGTGGTGGCGAGATGGATCGGGACCACGACGGCACCCGTCGCGGGATCGGGGCCCTGCCCGACATGCACGGCGCGCGTCGCCAGACCGAGAGGCTTCTTTGGCTCCATGGGTCAGCTCCGCCCGCGGCGGGCGACGAACTCCAACAGGTCGCTGCGGGTGATCACTCCGACCGGCAGCTCGCCCTCCACGATCATCAGTGCCGGCTCTCCGCCGAGCAGCGCCTCGAACGCCTCCTCGATGGGAGCGCCGGCAGCCACACGTGCGAAGGGCGCGTCCATCGCGGTCGAGACGGACGTGGTGACCACGGACGGGTCGCGGTAGATCCGGTCGAGGAGAGTGCGCTCCTGGATGCTGCCGACAACACCGCCTCCGGCGCTGCTGCCGTTCTCGGTCACCAGGAGCTGAGAGATCCCGTACTGCTGCATGAGGTCGATCGCTTCACCCACCGACTTCCCGGCGCCCACGCTGACGAGCTCTGGGACGCCGTCGGTGTGGGAATCGATCACCTCGCGAACGCGGGCGGGGACGAGCCGCTGCAGGTAGCCGTTCTGGCGCATCCACTCGTCGGAGAAGAACTTGCTCAGATAGTTGCGCCCCGTGTCCGGGAGGAGGACCACGATGACGTCGTCCGGCTTGGAATCCACCGCGACCTGGATGGCCGCATGCAGCGCAAGACCAGCTGAGCCGCCGACCAGGATGCCCTCCTGGCGCGCGAGCTTTCGCGCCGCCACGAAGCACTCGCGGTCGGTGACCTGGATGAACTCGTCGACGATCTCTCGGTCGAAGGTGCCCGGCCAGAAATCCTCGCCGACGCCCTCGACCTTGTACGGCGCGATCTCACCGCTGAAGATGGAGCCCTCAGGGTCGGCGCCGACCACCCGGACCGCAGGGTTCTGCTCCTTGAGGTATTTGCCGACCCCGCTGATCGTGCCCCCGGTGCCCACTCCGGCGACGAAGGTCGTGATCCGCCCGTCGGTCTGACGCCAGATCTCGGGCCCGGTGGTGCGGTAATGCGCCTCCGGGTTGCGCGGATTGAAGTACTGGTTCGGCTGAAACGCGCCTGGGATCTCGCGGGTGAGGCGCTCCGCGACCGAGTAGTACGACTGCGGCGACTCCCGTTCGACGTTGGTGGGGCAGATCACCACCTCCGCGCCGTATGCGCGGAGCAGGCTGATCTTCTCCGCCGACATCTTGTCGGGCATCACGAAGATCATCTTGTAGCCCTTGATCGCGGCGGCCATGGCGAGCCCGTGGCCCGTGTTGCCGGATGTGGGCTCCACCACCGTGCCGCCCGGCCGCAGCAGGCCGCGGCTCTCGGCGTCCTCGAGCATGGAGAGACCGATCCGATCCTTGACGCTTCCGCCCGGGTTGAGCTGCTCGAGCTTGGCCAGGATGAGAGGACGGAGCCCCTCGGTGACCTTGCTCAGCCGGACCAACGGGGTGTTGCCGACCAGGTCGAGGATGCTCTCGACGTACTCCACTGCCCGGCCATTCTACGGCCCGAGCGTGGTGCCTCCCGTGCGCAGAGTCCACTCCACGGCGCTTTTGTGACGGCATACTGGGAGATGCATGGACCAGGCTGGCAGCCACGACATTGCCGGGTCGCGGACACACGTCCCTGGCTACACGCTGGATCGGGGGATCGGCATCGATCGAGCCGGCGCGCTCGTCGACGCCCACGACGCGACCACCGGCGCGCAGGTGGTCATCCGGCTCCTGAGCCCCGCGCTGTCCACCGACCCCGCGTACCGCCGCCAGATCCGCCACGACATGGGTGTGCTCGGCGCGCTCCGCCATCAGCACCTGCTCGCGGTCATCGACTTCGACGACCGGAACTCCGCGATCGTGTACGAATGGGTGGACGCGGTCACGCTCGGTCACCTCATCGACGTGTCCGGGTCCCTTGCCCCGGCTGCCGCACTCGTGGTCTTTGACGACACGCTCGCTGCTCTCGAGGCCCTCCACGGCGCCGGGATCATCCACCGCGACGTGACGCCAAATGCGGTGCTGCTCGACACGGGCGGCACCGGGATCCTGCGCGACGCCGGCGTGCCGGCGCCACCGCTGCGGCGCGGCTGGCGAGCGGGGACGCCGCAATACATGGCACCGGAGCTGTGGGCAGGGCGTCCGCACACGGTGTCGACCGATATCTACGCGGCAACGGGCGTGCTGGTCGATGCGCTCACCGGTCGTCCGCCGTATCTGGGCACTGATCTCAGCGGACTCGGGGTCCAGCACACGCAGGGTGCACTCCCCAGCGAGGCGGTCCCGCTTCTCGCTCGCGAGTTGGTCATCCGCGGCCTGGCCAAGGATCCACGCGATCGGCCCGCCGGCGCAGGAGCGTTCCGACGCGACGTGGAGGTCGCCGGTACGGCCTTTCTTGGCGCGACCTGGCGCGACCAGGCACGCGCCTGGCTGGCTGTGGCAGTGGCAGAGCGGCTCGCCGACCCCGTCCCCGCGTCGGAGCCGGTGGAATTCGTTGACGACGATGACGACGAGCCGCTGCACGGGGTCGCGATTGACAGTGCGGCGGATGCAGCTCGCCCCGGCGGTGTGGGGTGGAAGGTCTGGTCGGTGGCGACCGCCGCGGTGATCGCGCTCGTCGTGATGATCGTCTTCGCGGTGCAGGCCCTCGGAGGGCCTGGGGTTCAGCAATCGCCGACGCTGCCCCCGGTGGTCACGGCACCTTCCAGGACCGCAATCCCGACGGTCGCCGGCCAGCCGACGAGCATCGACACCGCGGGCGA
Source organism: Candidatus Dormiibacterota bacterium (assembly GCA_963791435.1). Lineage (GTDB taxonomy): Bacteria > Chloroflexota > Dormibacteria > Aeolococcales > Aeolococcaceae > Palsa-851. The sequence goes on along the minus strand of CAWBSL010000001.1, from coordinate 633,285 downwards.
CCAACCTTCCTCGCCCACTGCGTCACGGACGGCGGCTCCCACGCCGACGACCGCTCCGAACACGATGCCGGTGACGATTGCGCCCTCGCCGACCGCGACGCCCACAGCGTCACCAAGTCCGACCGCTCAGGGCCACCACCCCCCAACACCGACGCCGTCCCCGATCTGAGAGCGCGTGCCCTCAGCGCGAGGTGGTGAGGTTGTAGACGTCGCCCGCGTAGTCGCGCATCATCCGGGCCGCTGAGAAGCGCGGGCCGTTGGTGCGCAGCGATGCGCGTATCCGCTCCACCCAGCCACGCGGAATGCCGTGTTCGTCGCGCTGATAGAAGAGCGGCACGACCTCGTGCTCGATGATGTCGAACAGCGTTGCGGCGTCACGCGAGTCCTGCATCGCGTGGTCGAAGAGGATGTCGCCCGGGATGGCCCATCCGTTGGTGCCGTTGTATGCCTCCGCCCACCAACCGTCGAGGACGGACAGGTTGAGGCCGCCGTTGAGCGCCGACTTCATCCCGCTCGTGCCGCTCGCTTCGAGTGGCGGTCTCGGGACGTTGATCCACACGTCGCATCCGGCGACCATGTGATCGGCGGTGGACAGGCTGTAGTTGTCGAGGAAGGCGATGCGGCTCATCGCCCCGGGCTGGCGCTCGAAGGAGAACAGCCCTTGAGCGGCGTGCTTGCCCTCCTCATCCTGCGGATGCGCCTTGCCCGCAAGCACCATCTGCGCTGGACGATCCTTGTTCTCGAACACAGCCGCTGCGCGCTGCGTATCGAGAGTCAGCAACTGGATTCGCTTGTAGCCGGCGAGCCGGCGTGCGAAGCCGAACGTCAGCGCGTGCTCGTCGAAGCCGTGCTCCGCGGCCTCGACATACCAGCGCGGCTCGTCGCGAGCGAGACGGTTGGCGACGCTCCGCACGCGGACGCGCTGCACGAATTCCGCGCGCATCGCGTTGCGCGCCTCCCACAGCTCGGCATCCGGGATGTCGTCGACTCCACGCCAGGTGTCCGCGTCGGCGGCGCGCGACTCCCATCCTGCACCGAGGTACCGATCGAGCAACTCGCGCATGCGCGGAGCCATCCACGTCGGCACGTGCACACCATTCGTGACGTGCCCGATCGGGACGGTGTCGGCCGGTCGCTCCGGGAAGAGTGACTGCCACATCTGGCGGGCCACCTCGCCGTGGCGCCGGCTGACGCCGTTGCGAGCGCGGCTCATCTTGATACCGAGCGGTGTCATGACGAACTGCTCGTGGGGGTTGTCCGGCCGCGTGCGCCCGAGATGCAGGAATCCCTCGAGATCGAGGCCTGCCTGCTCCGGGTAGTCACCGAGCACCTCGACGATCTCGCTGACGTCGTAGCCCTCGTTGCCGGCGCTGACCGGTGTGTGGGTGGTGAAGACCGTGCGATCGCGCGCGGCGGTGAAGGCTTCATGGCGCGAGCGGCCGAGCGCCATCTCCCGGCGGGCGATCTCGAGAGGCGCGAGCGCGGCGTGACCCTCGTTGAGGTGGACGACGCAGGGGTCCATCCCCATCGCGTCGAGGGCGCGCATCGAGCCGATGCCGAGCAGTGCGTACTGAGCGAGCCGGGTGGGCCGGTCCGCGACGTAGAGACGGCTCGTGATCCACTGGTCCACCGCGGAGTTCTCCGGGCGCTGCGCATCGAGGAGATAGAGCGGCGTGCGGCCGATGTCGAGGCGCCACACCTGCACCACGACGTCGCGTCCGCGCAGTGGCACGGTCACCGTCAGCGGCGTATCCCCGTTGTAGACAAGAGCTGCAGGAACCCGCTCGGGGTCGACCTGGAGCCAGTATTCGAGCTGGTATCCCGATCGATCCATGCGCTGCTGGAAGTAACCCTGGCGATAGAGGAGACCGACTCCCACCATCGGCAGCGCCATGTCGGACGACTCCTTGAGGATGTCCCCGGCAAGCACGCCGAGTCCGCCTGCATAGATCGGCAGGGACCGGTGCACCGCAAACTCGGCGCACAGAAATGCCACCGGGCGCTGTGGGCTTGCCTTGCCGGTCATCGACGGACGCCCCATCTCATGGTCGAGCGATGTGAGGAGCTCGCTCAACCGGTGCAGCAGGGTGGCGTCGGCAGCGGCACGCTCGAGCGTCGCAGACGACGTCTCATCGAGCAACCGGATCGGATTGTGATTGCTCGTCTCCCAGCGCACCGGGTCGATCATGCGAAACACATCGTCACCGCCCGGCCACCACGACCAGGCGTAGTTGTACGCGAGGGGTGCCAGTGGCCCGAGTGGCAACGGCAAACGTGCCGCGAGGTCCGCGGCAGCACGACTGATGTCCGTGCTGCCGTCGGCGAGCGCGGGGGTCGCGAGCTCTGTCACTCTCCGCCGGCCTCGCTCAGCGCATGCCGCAGCGCCGCGATGCCGCTCTGCGGCCCGCCGGTGTGCCGGAAGACCGCGGTTCCCGCGACCAGTACGTTCGCGCCCGCGTCGACGCATGCCTTCGCATTGGTGGCGTCGACGCCACCGTCGACCTCGACCTCCGTATCCAGTCCCTGGCGTTGCACCTCAGCGCGGATGTGCTCGACCTTGCGCAGCGTTCGCGGTATCAGTGCCTGCCCGCCAAAACCGGGATCGATCGTCATGACGAGTGCGAGGTCGCACGCTTCGAGGACGTCGTCAAGCATCTGCCCAGGCGTGCTGGGATTGATGGCCGCCCCGGAGCGGCAGTCGAGCGACCGGATCGATGTCAGCGTGCGATGCAGGTTCGGGCACGCCTCGTAGTGCACGGTGATCGCGTCCGCACCGGCACTGGCGAAGGTGGCCAGGTGCGCGTCGGGATTGATGATCATCAGGTGCACTTCCAGCGGCAGCGAGGTCGCTCGCCGGAGCACCCGCACGGTATCGGTGCCGAAGGTGAAGTTGGGGACGAAAACGCCGTCCATCACGTCGACATGGATCCGTTCAGCGCCGCTGTCCTCGAGGTCGTGCGCAGCCTTCGTCAGGTGTCCGAAGTCGGCGGCGAGCAGGCTCGGCGCGATCCGGATTGCGTCAGTGCAGGGCTTCCACGTCGATCGCGGCATCCCGCGGATTCTGGCAGACGTGGGTCAGCGGACTGCCGGAATTCTCCGAGCCGTCACCCCGCCGCAGCAGCCGCGTCGAGGAACCACGCAAGCATCCCGTCGCTCGGGCGGACGTGGGAGGCAGGGACCTCGCCTCGGGCGGTCGCCGCGAGCGCCTCGTGCTTGGCGGCTCCGGTGACCATGAATCCGACGGCGGTGGCCGCGTTGATCGTCGGGTAGGTGAGCGTGATCCGATCGAAGGGTGCGTAGTCGGCGAGGCCCCGCGTCGCCCAGCGATCGGTCACATCGAGCGCCGGCGTCCCCGGGAACAAAGAGGCGGTGTGGCCGTTCTCGCCGAGCCCGAGGAGGACGAGGTCGAGCCTCGGCGCGCCGGCGGTGGTGGCCGGCAGCGAGCTCGCGAGGAGGTCGGAATACTCTTCCGCCGCCACATCGAGGTCGGCGCGCTCCGCCTGCATGCGGTGCACACGGCTGGGATCGATCGGCACGAGGTTCAGCAGCGTGGTCTCGGCAAGCGAGTAGTTGCTCGCCGGGTCGTCCGGCGGGCAGGCGCGCTCATCGGCGAAGTACACGTCCCACCGGGCCCACTCGATGCGGTCCTTCCACTCGGGTCCGGCCAGCATCTGATTGAGCAGGCGCGGTGTGCTGCCCCCCGAGACCGCGATCGAGAACCTGCCGTGGTCCTCGCATGCGCGTTGCGACTGCGCCGCAATCCAGTTCGCGACGGAGTCGGCAACGTCCTGTGCAGTCCGGCTGACGATGCGCTCCCCGACGAGATCGTTCAGCGGATCGGATGTCGCCATGTCAGGGACGATGCCAGGCGCGCCCGTCGCGTGCCATGAATGCATGCGCTTCCTCCGGGCCCCATGTCCCCGCCTCGTAGTTGGGGCTGTGGAGCCGATCCGGGGGATGCGCGCGCCACCCGTCGAGAATCGCGGTGCAGAACCGCCACGCCTCCTCGACCTCATCCTCGCGCGCAAAGAGCGTCGGATCGCCGAGCATGCAATCGAGCAGGAGGCGCTCGTACGCGTCGGGCGATTGCTGCTGGAACGCGGTGCCGTACATGAAGTCCATGTTCACCGACTCGATGCGAAGCGCCTGCCCCGGGATCTTCGCGCCGAAGCGCAACGTGATCCCCTCATCCGGCTGGATACGCAGGATGAGCAGATTCGGATCGATCCCATCCTCGGGCACTGCACCGGCGGCGAGGGGAACGCTGCCTGCGAATGGCGAGTGCGGAACGCGGCGAAACTGAATGACGATCTCGGTGGAGCGTTTCGGCAACCGTTTCCCGGTGCGCAGATAGAACGGCGTGCCGGCCCAGCGCCAGTTGTCGATGTCGACCTTGATGGCGACAAACGTCTCGCGCAGTGAGTCGGGAGCCACGCCCTTCTCCTCGCGATAGCCGGGGACGTGCTCGCCGTTGATGATGCCCGCGGAATACTGTCCGCGCACCGAGTGCGAAAGCGCGTCGTCAGGATGGATGGGACGGACTGCGCGCAGCAGCTTCACCTTCTCGTCACGAACCATCTCGGCCTGAAAGTTCGACGGCGCCTCCATCCCCATGATGGCGACGAGTTGCATGATGTGGTTCTGCACGATGTCGCGCAGCGCTCCGGCCTCCTCGTAGTACGAACCGCGCCCCTCGACGCCGATCTCTTCCGCCACGGTGATCTGCACGTGGTCGATGTACTGCCGGTTCCACAGCGGCTCGAAGATTCCGTTGGCGAAGCGGAAGACCAGCAGGTTCTGGACCGTCTCCTTGCCGAGGTAGTGGTCGATGCGATAGATCTGCTCTTCGAGCAGCGCGGTGTGCAGGCGTTCGTTGAGCTCCCGCGCCGTTGCAAGGTCACGTCCGAACGGCTTCTCGATGATCACGCGCACGAAGGTTCCGGGCGCCTGCGCTGTGAGCCCGGCAGCGTGGAGCCGGTCCACCAGCGGCGTGACAGCGTTCGGCGGGGTGCTGAAGTAGAACAGTCGATTGCCGGCGGTGCCGCGGTCGCGATCGGCCTGCTCCAGTGCCTTCTTGAGGGGGTCGAAGCCGTTCGCCGCGTCCATGTCGAATTCCACGTAGTGCAATCCCGCGGAGAACTTCTCCCATGCCTCGGTGGTCAGGTGGACGCGCCCGTATTGCTCGACGCCCTCGCGCATGTCGGTCCGGAACGCGTCCTCGGTCAGGTCGCTGCGGCCGGCGCCGATGACGGTGAACCCATCGGGCAGCGCTCCCTCGGCCGCAAGCGCATACAGCGCGGGAACGAGCTTGCGCTTGGTGAGGTCGCCGCTTGCGCCGAAGATGACAGCGCAGAAGGGGACTGGTGTGCGCGGCTTCCGGCGGCGCTCAAGCAGCGGGTGCTCCGCGGTCAGTGTGATGCCGGTGTCCCTGACGTGGTCTCCGCTTTCACGGCGTGCCCACCGAACTCGTTGCGCAGGGCGGCGATGACCTTGTTGCCAAACCCGTCTGGAAGGCGCGACTGGTAGCGCATCATCAGCGACATCGCGAGGACTGGGGCTGGGACTGACAGCTGCATCGACTCCTCGAGAGTCCAGCGTCCCTCGCCGGAGTTGTCGACCCAGCCGCGCAACTGGTCGAGCTGCGGATCGCGCGCGAACGCCCGCTCCGCGAGTTCGAGCAGCCACGAGCGCACCACGCTCCCCTGGTTCCAGAGGTGTGCGATCGCGTGCAGGTCGAGCTCACCGAAGTCCTGCTTCGCCTGCATGATGGCGAAGCCTTCGGCGTACGCCTGGAGCATTCCGTACTCGATGCCGTTGTGCACCATCTTGACGAAGTGTCCGGAGCCCGGCGGTCCGACATGGAGGAAACCGTCGGGTGGCGCGAGGGTGTTGAAGATCGGGCGCCAATGATCGACGTTCTCTTTCTCGCCGCCGGCCATCAGGCAGTACCCGACCTCGAGACCCCAGACACCACCGCTGGTTCCGGCGTCGATGAAGCTGATGCCGCGCTCGGCGCTGCTCGCGGCGCGCGCGATCGAAGTCGTGGTAGTTGCTGTTACCACCGTCGATGATCGTGTCGCCTTTCTCCAGCAGCGACTGGAGTGCCGCGACGGTCTCATCGGTGATCTTTCCCGACGGGACCATGATCCAGACGCCGCGCGGCTTGTCGAGGGCCGCAATCAGCTCATCGATGCTCCCGGTTGTGGTGGCGCCGAACGCCTCGACACTGGCGCGTGCATCGGGATTGGGATCGAAAGCGACCACCGCGTGGTCACCGTCGCGACGGAGACGGTGGACCATGTTGGCGCCCATCTTGCCGAGCCCGACAAAGCCGATCTGCATGGTGGTGAGTTCCTTCGATATGATGGCTGCGCTCAGTGCGCCGCCGCGATTGCTCCGACTGCTTCGGTGAGGCTGGCAAGTCCCGCAGCGAGGTCACCGGCGATGTGGACGCGGACGACACGCCGTCCGTGGGACCGGAGCGACTGGAGATCACCGGCGGACTGCGCGCGCTTGAGCACGGAGAAGGTGTACGGCGCGCCCGGGATGGTGACGTCGGTTCCATCGTCGGCCGTGATCTGGATGTACACGCCCGTGTTCGGCCCGCCCTTGTGCAACTGGCCGGTGCTGTGCAGGAATCGGGGGCCGATGCCGAGCGTGGTGGCGAGCTTGCGCGAATCGCGAATGGCGATACGCAGGCGCTGCAGGGCTTCGTAGTTGTTGTCGTCGGGAGTGACATACGCCATCAGTGCGACGTAGTCGCCAGGATTGGCGGTATCGAGATGCTGTGACAGTGCGCCGGATGCGCTGGCGCCCGACACGTCGCCGTACACACGCAACGCGCCGTCCGTGACCGCGGCGGGTTCGTCGGGCAACGATCCGGTCTGCTCGTACTGCAGCAAGACAGCCTTCGTGTTGTCCTTCGACTCCTGCACGTTGGGCTCGTCGAACGCGTCGATGCCGAGATGCGCTCCCGCGACCGCGGTCGCGAACTCCCACCGGAAGAACTCTGCGGCCAGGTCGTATTTGTCGACGAGGTCGAACCTGATCACGGGATGGCCGGCGGCCTCGAGCTCATCAACAGAGTGATCGAACGCGGCGTCATCGCCGATGCGCAGCGCAACGAAGAGCCGGTCGTCGGAGTAGACGGCAGGATCGCCGATCGGCTCGTCGCCGATGGGGATGATCCCCTTGCCTTCCTTGCCCGTGCTCTCGGCGATCAATTGCTCAGCCCACAGGGAATACGCCTCGATCTCCTTGGGGGCGAGGATCGTCACCTTGTCGCGCCGCTGGTCGTGGAGCGCTCCCATCACGGTGCCGAGCGCCAAGCCACCGTTCAGGTCGCCTGGAACGCCGGCCTGGCAATTCCGCCGCATGTCGGCGGCGCGCGCCAGGAGCAGCTCGCAATCGATCCCCGCAATCGCTGCGGGGACGAGACCGAACATGCTCAATGCGGAGTAGCGGCCGCCGATGTCTGGTGGGTTCTTGTACAGGTGCCGGAATCCGCGCTCGCGCGCCGTGTTCGCAAGTCCCGTGCCGGGATCGGTGACGGCGATGAAGTGCGAGCCGGTGTCGTCGCCGACCGCCTGAGTCCGCTCCCAGAAATGTGCCAGGTGCGACAGCGTTTCCACCGTCGTGCCCGACTTGCTCGACACGATGTAGCCGGTGGTTGCCGGATCCGTCGCTCCGGTCACCCGTGTGATTGCGAGTGGGTCGGTGGTGTCGAGCACGTGGAGCGTCGGCTGGCCGTCGGCGCTCCCGAACGAGCTGCGCAGCACCTCGGGGCAGAGGCTCGAGCCGCCCATGCCGAGCACGATGCAGTCACGCCAACCAGCTTCGCGGACCTCGATGGCAAGCGCCTTGAGTGCCGGGAGTTGCTCGTGCATTGCGCCAATGACGTCAAGCCAGCCGAGGCGGTTGTTGATCACCACCGCGGCGGCCGCATCACCCGGCTTCCAGACGTTCGGATCGCGGTGCCAGATGCCCGTCGCGATGTCCGTCCCCGCAGGCGTGTCGAGCGGCACCGCGGTTGCACCGGTGTTGTAGTGCTGGCGCTTTGCGTATCCCGAACCCATGGTGTCGATCTTCTCTGCGATACCGCGGATCAGCTCGTCGTACGAGTCGGCGAACTGCTTGACGCCGTCATCCAGCAATTTCTGGGTGACCGCTTCCATGTCGATCCCCGCCTCGGCGAGCTGGTCCATCACGCGGTGGGCGCCGGCATAGTCCGCCTTGACGGTGTCCCCGGCCACGACGCCGTGATCCAGGAACGCTTCGATGGTTGCGGGCGGCATCGTGTCCACCGTGTCCGGGCCGATCAGCGCCTCCGCGTAGACCACGTCGCGATAGTTGGGGTTCTTTGCGCTCGTGCTCGCCCACAGCGGTCGCTGCACGTGGCCACCGGCAGCGCGCAAGGGCGCGAAACGCTCGCTGCCGAAGCGCTGCTCGAACAGTTCGTATGCGAGCACAGCATTGGCGATCGCGGCCTTGCCGAGCAGGCCCTCGATCAGCGCGTTCCCCGGATCTGCCGCGAGCTTGTCCTCCAGCAGTTTGTCGACGAGCGTGTCGACGCGACTCACGAAGAACGAGGCGACCGAGTGCACGTCGAGTGGCTGGCCGTCCTTGTGCCGAGCCTCGAGTGCCGAGATGTACTGCTCGATCACGCGGTCGTGCATCGCGAGCGCGAAGATCAGCGTCACGTTCACGTTGCGACCGTCGGCGATGGTCCGGTGGATTGCCGGCATTCCCTCGAGCGTGGCGGGGATCTTGATCATGAGGTTGGGTCGGTCGACACGCTCCCAGAGCGTTCGCGCCGTCGCGATGGTTCTGTTGGTGTCGTGCGAGAGCGACGGTGGCACCTCGAGGCTCACGTACCCGTCGGCCCCCTGGGTGCGATCGTGCACCGGGCGGAGGATGTCCGCGGCGTGCTGGATATCGCTGATCGCAAGCTCGGTGAAGACGTCATTGGGATCGTCGATCCCGGAGTCGATCAGCTCGCGAATCTGATCGTCGTAGAGGTTTCCCTCGGCGATCGCCTTCTGGAAGATCGTGGGGTTGCTCGTCAATCCGGTGACGCTCTCATCGGCAACGCGATGTTGCAGCTGACCCGTGGTGACGAGCTCGCGACTGATGAAGTCGAGCCAGACCGACTGGCCGTGCTCGCCGAGTTGCTGCAGCGGGGTTGTCATACCCCCACCTCCGCGGGAGCGACGACCAGCGTGGTGACCGCGGCGACGATCGCATCGGCGTCGATCCCGGCGGCAGCCATCAATTCCTCCGGGCTTGCCGAGCCAGGAAGGCCACGGACCGCAAGATGGGTGACACGCGGTGGGTTTTCCTCCAGCGCGAGCGCCTCCATTACCGCGGCTCCGAGGCCGCCTTGAGGGTAGTGATCCTCGACGACCACGAACCGTCCCGCAGTGGCGTCGCTTGCGGCGCGCAGGGTCACGACGTCGATCGGCTTGACCGAGTAGAGGTCGATGACGCGGCATGCGATGCCGCTTGCAGAGAGGCGCTCGGCCGCGTCGATGCAGTGATGCAGGGTCACGCCGGCGCCGATGAGCGTCACCACGTCATTGGTGGACTGGCGCACCACCTTGGAACCGCCGACCGGGAACTCCTCATCGTTGTTGTAGATGACTGGATAGGCGCCGCGCGTGGTGCGGATGTAGCTGATCCCCTTGAGGTCGGCCATCTGCGCAACGAGCTTCGCCGCGGACACCGCGTCACTCGGATACAGCACCGTTGACGTGTGCACGGCGCGTAGCGATGCGATGTCCTCGAGCGCCATCTGCGACGGGCCGTCGGCACCGATCTCACAGCCGGCGTGCGAGCCGGAGAGACGGATGGTCACCTCGGAAACGCCCGCCATGCGAACGAAGTCGTAGGCACGTGAGAAGAACGCCGCGAAGGTTGACGCAAACGGCGTATAGCCGCGCACCGACAAGCCGACCGCGCTCGCGACCATCTGCTGCTCCGCGATGAACATCTCGAAGAAGCGATCCGGATATGCAGCCTTGAACTCGTCTGCGTGTGTTGAGTTGCTCACCTCACCGTCGAGGGCGACAACGTCGTGACGTGCGCCGAGCGAGCGCAACGCGTCGCCGTATGCCTTGCGGGTCGCGACCTTGTCGCCGATGTTGTATGTGGGCAACTCCACGGGACTGTCGGTTGCGCTCGATGACGCCGACTCGAGCGCCTCCGGTGGACGGACGTCGATGCGCAGGTCGCGCTCGCCGCCCAGCTCCGCAATCGCCCGTTCGGCCATGTCCGGCGGCAGCGCCTTGCCGTGCCAGCCGTCCTTGTTCTCGATCTCCTTGAACCCCTTGCCCTTGATGGTGCGGGCGATTACCACGCTCGGACGATCGCCATCGGAGCGCGCGGAGGACAGGGCTTCATCTATCTCTGTGAGGTCGTGCCCGTCGATGACGATGGCCCGGCAGCCGAAGGCTTCAACGCGGCGCCGGTAGATATCGAGATCCCATCCGTATTCGGTGGGCCCGCGCTGCCCGAGGCGGTTCACATCGAAGATCGCCGTGAGGTTGGAGAGGCCATAGTGACCGGCCTTGTCGAGCGCCTCCCAGATGGACCCCTCGGCCAGCTCGCTGTCGCCGCAGAGCACCCAGACATGGAAGGGGAGACGGTCGAGATACTTGCCTGCGAGAGCGACGCCGACGGCCACCGCGAGGCCTTGCCCAAGCGACCCGGTGGCGACGTCCACCCACGGGATGATCGGCGTCGGATGACCCTCGAGCCGCGATCCGAACGTTCGATAGGTCAGCAACTCCTCATCGGTGATGGCGCCGACGGCCTTGTACAGCCCATAGAGGAGCGGCGACGCGTGGCCCTTGGAGAAGATGAGGTGGTCGTTATTGGCCAGGTCCGGGTGGTCGAAGTCGTAGCGGAGGTGGCGCGCGGCGAGGACGGTGATCAGATCGGCCGCGGACATGCTGGAGGTCGGGTGGCCCGACCCCGCCTTGGTGCTCGCGCGGATCCCGTCGACGCGGATCTGCTGGGCAACCTCGCCCACGAAGTCGAGCGCAGGAAGCGCCCCGGTGTCGACACTGCCCGTCACCGCCATGGAACCACCTCCGTTGATCTCTCTGAACCGGAATCATGCCGCGCCCGACCCCCCGGGCGCGGTGCGGTATTGGTTAAGGCGGTATGGGGTACAGTCACGGCTCTGGCGCGCGCCTATAGCTCAGTCCGGATAGAGCGTCTGACTACGGATCAGAAGGTCGGGGGTTCAAATCCTCCTGGGCGCGCCACCTCAGATTCGACCAAGAGCAGCCAGCCGCCCGTAGCGGCGCCGCACGTTCCTTTCGGATCAGCGCGGAGTTGGATTGGTGCTCGCGCAGGCGGCCCTATCAAAGCAAGACCCTGCGTGGACTGTCATGGGTTGTGTGTCTGCGCGCCGCTGTTCCGGGTCCTTCTCCTATATCGCCGTCGGCCCATAGCCCCTGTCGGTAGGCTCGCTATGTTGCAGAAGACTAGTTGCCTGCGCCGCCCACGTTGAATCCCTGCGCGTACACGGCGTCGTACACCTGAGCGATCAGGGTCGGGCGTTGCTCGTTGTGCAACGCGCCGCCACCTGAGACCGCCGGGGTTTGTAAGAGCGTACTGACCCTCTGGGTGAGCCCACGCCTCTCGCTCCGCGGGGCGAGTTCGTTGACGAATCCACATTCGCCGGCCATAACCGCAAGGGCGGTGGATTGCGTGTTAGGCGGGCAATCCGCCCTGAGCGTCGCGAGGATCTTGCTAGCGACGGCGGACCTGGCCGCCGGTTCGAGGAGACGGTATCGCGTCCGGGGGAAGGGAGGCAGCCAGGGATGTGTATCGATAGCGATCACACCCCTGTCGGCCAGACTGGCGATGACCCAGCCTTTCGCTTCCTTTCCCGCGAAACCGAATGCGTCAACCCACCAAGGAACGTCATGGGGAGGAGACTGGCGGATCCGTTCGACGACGGCACCGTAGCGAGTGTTATCGCCGACGGCGCCTGCCAACACCTTGTCATCAACCAGGGTGAGCGAATCGTCGGCAAAGAGGTCGAGCAGCACAGCGCCGGCAACAGCTGCGGGAAGACGGAATGCGGGACGCGAGTGCAACGCACCGGTCCTAGGGTCGATCGCAAGAAGAAGGAGCTCCTCGGCAGTAGTCAGCGCTTCCTGAGCCACCTGCTCCATAGCGAGATCGTAGATCTGCGTGCCGCTCGCAAACCGCCCGGACCGCGCTTGTCACAAGCCCAACCCCGCGTTGCCCCGATCCCCGTTCGTCCCGTCTCGCACCGCGGCGGGCGCTGGTTCAGAGCGAGTGCGCCTGACACATCGATTGCGGAACCTCTCAGCATTCAGCGCGTACCACTCCTCAGATGAAGGGTCGATTCTCTGTGCTCGGCGCGGCATTCGGTGTCGCGCTCTCCGGATGCACTGCCAGTCCCGGCGGTCACTTGGTGACGATCCACGTCATGACCGCACCGTCAACGTGGACCGCTGAGTTCACGATCGTTCACGCTGGAACCTATGCCTACAACCTGACTTTCGCCCCTCACTGCGTTCCGATCCTTGGCTTCACGTTGTTCAGCCCTGAGGGGGTCGAAAGCATCGTTCGAGGGCCGGACCTGTATGCGGAGCCGCCACGGCCGATCCCCTCCCACGAAACCGGGCTCCTTCGGCTGAGCTCGGGCAAGTGGAAGGGCGTCTCCGGAGACGGCGATCCCACCGGACCTCAGATATCGCCCCCGGCTCCGTCCGCTCAATTGCCCAGTGGCGGCTACTGGGCTGCTGGCTGCACTTGGTCGCTCGTGCTCACGTCGACCAGCTGATCCGCGGCCACCTTAAGGACGGCGACGGCCGTTACGACGCAGAGAACCCGACGAAAGGCCACGGGATGCATCCGATGATGTTGAGGACTGCGACGACCGCGAAAACGATTGTCACCAGGCGCAGGCTGAGCTTGGAACGGGGGAGAAAGCCCGGGCGATCGAGAGGAAAAAGCCGCGTTGCCATCCGCCAGTCACTCGGTTCGATGGGGGTCGTCCCCACACGACTTACCGCCTGACATCCCATGTGCGGCCATGGCGACCGCGCTTGCGACGACTGCCAGCAGCAGGTTTGTCAGCAGTTCCTGCACCGGAAGCGTTGTTTGCGTCATCGCAGTCATCAGGCGTGCGACGACGAGAGTTGCAGAACGATCGGCGGGATCAGTAGGGCGAGACCAGCACCCAGAAGACCATCTCCCAACCGCGGCTTCCCAGTACGAACAGCATCTATGCTCGAGCGGTTGCAAAGAAGCCGACGAACATGCTGGCGATGCAGATGATCATGAAGAACGGCAGGCCGATGAAGAAGGCCCCGCCATTGTCAAACGGACCGAGGGCGACACTGATGCCGATCACGAACAGTCCCGCTCCGTACCATCCCATGGCCTGGCTGGTGCGTCCCCGAGGAATGTACGCATCGACGGGGCTGCCTCCGCGGTGGAGCCGACCGTCCAGGCGTGCCTGGGCGAGCGAACGAATCCCACGATCAAACAACAGCGCTCCGCCGGCGATTCCGATCGCGAGATAAATGATCGACATGACGATCAGAACGGTCAGCCTCATGCGAGCGACGCCGAGGTGACGTCAGGGCGCCGCCACCGCGTATCGCAAACGCGATTGGATGGCGAGATCGATCTGTCCCAACTCATCATCCGGTCGCAGCGACGCGGCTTGCAGCAATCGCCGTTCAAATGTCTCTGCATTTTCATCCTTCCCTGTCACCGAGCTTACACCGCGCGGTGTTGAGGTCGGCAAGCAAAGTGCAGCGGTCAATTCCCGGAGTCGGGGCAGTTCCATTGTCCACTGACGCGGAGCGTGGGAGGTGGCACACCGGGTACCGCCGAGATGCCATTTTTGGCTTGGAAGGTGGCAACCATGAGTCCTGACCGGCCGTCGGCGGTTGTGATCGTCAGAACGCCCGCGATTGACTCCCACATGGTGTTCGTACTGTATTGATCGATCTCAACCTTTGCGACACCGTCTCGTGTGCCGATCCCATGCGGCCACGGCGGGAGATCGTACTTGCCCGCACTCGAAAAGCCCCCATCGATTTCAATGTCGAGTCCGAATACCTGATTACCCCCGGCGAACCGGAGCAGGTCATCAAGCATCTCGTTGCTCAGGGTGCAGATTGACGAAGCATCTGGGATCGCCGCGGCACAGACGTCGAAGCCCCCGACCACGCTCAAATCGTCAACGCTGCAATCCGGCGGCGTCGGCACCGCCGTGCTGGTTGGGGGATGGCGAGGCGTGGGAGGCGCGTCATGGGTACCGAGTCGGCCGTTGACCAACAACGACCCGACGCCGACGAGCACCACGACGCCGGCCAGCCAGCCAACGAGCTTGAGCCGCTTTGGTTGCTCCGATATGCCCACTGGTACTTCCTCGGCGTGACTATAGCGGTGTTTTCTGGGAAACTCCGCCAGCTCACGTGCGCTCTCTCGAGTCTTTCGGTGGAGGCGTTATAGGGCTGTCGCGACCGACTGTGACCCCGATGTGACCCGATGGCCCTTGCCCCGGAGCCACACTCGTCCTATGCAGCGGTTCTGGCGAGCGTACCTCGCATACGTTGTGTACTTCACGGCGGTCATGATCGGTATGGGTTTCAGTTCGGCCGCGGGAGTCATCCCACTGCTGCTGTTTGGTCGCAACGATTGGATCGATACGGGGTTCGCCCTGGTGGTATTTGCCGCAATCATCCTGCCCATCCTCCGGGCCGCTCGTCTGGTGGTTCGCGGGTTGACGTCAAACAATGCCTAGAACGCTCAGCCATGGGGCCGGCGCCCCGTTATTCCTACTGACGCTGATGAGCGGGCTCAAGAGCTGCGCGGCGTCTGTCTCACTTCATGTCGTCAGCTTGGGGTCAACAGATGTTCCGCCAGAGTACAAGACGGCAAACAGCACCATCGAGCACGCGCTCACCACGGACATTGCCGGCCTCAACGAGCGCAACGAAGCGTTGGCGAACAATGACGATCAGCTGTTCACCTCAGCCTTGGCAAAGATCCATCAAGCGGCGACTCTCTTCGTACACGGCTACGCGGCATTCCCCGCATACGATGTTCCGTTGCCGCAACCGTTTGGACCCGGAGGGTACGCGGGGTAGCGAGAACACCGTGCGCGTTAACCCTCCGGTTAACGAGCATATATCAGCATCTGAGAGAACGCCCCGAGGATCCCTGGTATGGGACGATCGCATCTCAAGACATGTTGAGCATCACGGTCGAGTTGGACGGTACCCACAGTTGAACCAGTGTTCCTTCTGCGGCCGGTCGGAGGAGCAGGCGAAGAAGCTCATCGCCGGTGTGAGCGCGTTCATCTGCGACCAGTGCGTGGCGTTGTGCAGCGAGGTCCTCGCCGCGAATGGCCCGACGCCAAGCGTCAAGGTGGGAACCAAGAAGAGCGGGACGAGCCGCGCCAAAGCTGGATGGAGCGGGTATGACCCGGCTCCACGGGACGCTTCCTGAGAGCTTCGAGTTCGGGTCTCCGGAACCGGAACCCAGCGTGGTGCGTAGCAGTGCCCGAGGTGATCATCGATGGACACGCGTAACCAACCATTCGGCGGTACGTTTGAACGATCGCCCCAGCACACATTCCACCGGAGGGTTCCCCCAGTGACCCGCGTTCTCAAGCTAGCGGCAGCAGCCACAGGTGCCGCAGTCATTGCAATCGCAGCATTCCTCCTTCACCCCCGCTCGGGTGCCCGCCGCAGGGCTGCGGCCCGTCGCGCCACGATTGGCGTCGCAAGCCTGGTCGGCTCCGCAGTCGACAAACGTCCGCGCCGGACCGGCGCACACAGCTGGGATGAGACTCTCGCCGACAGAGTGCGCGTCGCTCTCACGATGGGTTTTGGTGACCTCGCGACCGGACTGGAGATCCGCGCGAACCGCGGCGTCGTCACCCTGCGCGGCGAGGTTGACGAGCTGACCGACATCACTCGATTCGAGACGGCCGTCCGCGAGGTCGGGGACGTGGTCGATGTCGACAACCTGCTCCGGCTTCGGATTCGCGACCAGCGTCCGCACGTTCTCTCCGCCTAGCCCGAGCACCCCGCAATCGGCGACACTCCCTTCGTGTCGCTGCCGTTCGACCCACCGCTCGAGCCCATGCTGGCTCGTGCCGCTCCGGATATCCCGCGAGAGGGGAGCTGGCTCTACGAGCCGAAGTGGGACGGTTTCCGAGCGATCGTCTTCCGCGACGGCGACCACGTCCATATCGCGAGCCGCAACGCTCTCGCGCTCGAGCGGTATTTCCCCGAGCTGATCGAACCGCTCCAGGCGGCGCTCCCCGATCGAGCCATCGTTGACGGTGAGATCGTCATCGCCACCGACCACGGGCTCGACTTCGACGCCCTCCAGCAGCGCATCCATCCGGCCGCATCCCGCGTGCGGATGCTCGCCGAGAAGACACCCGCCTCGGTCGTTCTCTTCGACCTCCTAGCAATCGACGCGGACGATCTGCGCAGCAAGCCCCTCGAGGAACGGCGGAACAAGCTGCTCGCTTCAATCAAGAGCAGCCCGATAGTCGGGGTGACACCGCAGACCACCGATCCGGACGAGGCGACGACGTGGTTCACCCGCTACGAGGGAGCCGGCCTCGACGGAGTCGTAGCCAAGAATCCTGCGGGTGCCTACGAACCCGGGGAACGGCGCTGGACCAAGATCAAGCACCTGCGAACGGTCGATTGCGTTGTCGGCGGATACCGCGTCGCCAAAGACGGGAAGGGCATCGGATCGCTGCTCCTCGGCCTCTACGACAGCGACGGAGCGCTCCACCATGTCGGTCACACCTCATCGTTCGACGCCGCGGAACGCCGAGCAATCCTCGAGCAGTTGCAGCCGCTCGTCGGCGGCGACAGCTTCGGTCACGGGCGCACGCCTGGCGGCCCGAGTCGCTGGCAGAGCGCCGCCGACAGCTCGTATACGTCGGTGAGCCCGGAGCTCGTCTGCGAAGTGTCGTTCGACCATCTCCAGAGCGGCCGCTTCCGCCACGCGTCGCGATTTCTACGCTGGCGGCCCGACAAGGCGCCGAAGTCGTGCGACTTTGATCAACTGTCTCCGCCCGAAGCATTCGCGCTGGCCGAAATCCTAGTGACGAGATGAGTGAAGTTCCGCCGGGCGGTTGCGCCGCGGTCTGGCGAGAGGGGACGGGCGGCACCGTGCTCAGCTTGTCCGCTCCCTCGCTCGCGCAAGCCGATTGTCGCACTCGTTCGGGAGCGGCCAAATTCGCTGGGTTCCGCCCGTCCCCTCTCGCCCTACACCCTCTGTGCCAGGCTTCAAAGAGTCCAGGGTTGCAACGTAGGGGCGTACAGTGCCGCGGCTATGTCGGGAACTGACTACAGCTCTTATCTTCGTATTGACGAGCTTCTCGATCTGCAGCACCCGCTCACCGAGGGTGCGCATGACGAGATGCTTTTCGTGGTCATCCATCAGGCGTATGAGCTCTGGTTCAAGCTGATTCTTCATGAGCTGGACTTCGCCGTTGCCGAGCTCGAGGCAGGGAGGCCGCAAACGGCCCTGGCGCCGCTGCATCGGACGACGCGTGTCGATGAACTCCTGATTGCGCAAGTGCGCGTGCTCGAGACATTGACGCCTGAAGGCTTTCTCGAGTTTCGGGATCCACTCAGGCCGGCATCCGGATTGCAATCCGGGCAGTTTCGCGCCATCGAGATCCTTGGCGGGCTGAGCGGGTCTACGCCGGCGGAGACATCTCCCCTGTCCGAGCACGACCTCGAGGAGCTGCGTCGGCGATCCGGCCACCCGACCTTGTACACGGCGCTGTGCTCGTCCCTGCGAGCGCACGGCTTCGATGCTCCTGACGGGGACGGCCCCGAGATTCGCGAACGGCGTATCGGCGCCCTCGTTTCCCTCTACCGGGACCATGCCAGCGCGGAGCGTGCGGTGCTGCATCGCGTCTGCGAGTTGTTGCTCGATCATGATGAGGCGATTGCTCGGTGGCGGTTTCATCACACGCTCATGGCGGCACGCGAGATTGGGTCTCGACCTGGTACGGGTGGTGGCGGCGTCGCCTATCTTGAGACGACCATCGCGATGCGATTCTTTCCAGAGCTGTGGGAGGTGCGAAACCGTCTATGACCATCGAACTTCCTGACAACATCGACCGTAACCTGTGCGCTGCGCTCGACGCACAGGATTCCCTCGCGCGGTTTCGGGATCGATTCCTCGATGACGGGGCGACGATCTACCTCGACGGCAACTCCATGGGGCGGCTGCCGAAAGCCGCGTTGACGCGGTTGCACGAGATGGCCGAGCATGAGTGGGGGACGATCCTCGTTCGCGGCTGGACGGAGTCAGGGTGGATGGACTCACCGATGCGAGTCGGCGATCGCATCGCTGAGCTCCTTGGCGCTTCGCCGGGTGAGGTGCTCGTTGCGGACACCACGTCGGTGGGGTTGTTCCGGCTGATGACCGCGGTCCTGCGCGCGCGCCCAGGACGCCGCGTGATCCTCACCGAGCGGAGCAATTTCCCCACCGATCTCTACATCGCCCGTGGTGTCGCGGACCTCCTCGGCGGTGAGGTGCGCATGGTCGAACGCGGCTCGCTCGCCGATGCGATGGACGGCGACACAGCGTTGCTCATGCTCACCGAGGTCGACTTCCGGACAGGAGCGCGACACGACATGGGCGCGCTGACTGCTGCTGCGCACACTGCCGGCGCACTCGTTCTGTGGGATCTCTCGCACTCCGCGGGCGCGGTTGAGATCGAGCTCAACCGGCATCACGTCGACCTCGCGGTTGGTTGCGGCTACAAGTATCTCAACGGTGGGCCAGGTTCACCGGCATTTCTCTATGTCGCCAAGGCATTGCAGGAGGAGTTGCGCAATCCCATCCAGGGTTGGTTGGGACACGACAACCCGTTCCTCTTCGATTCCGAATACCAGCGTGCGCCGGGCATTCGCGGCTGGATGAGCGGATCCCCCCAGTGCTCGCGATCGGCGCACTCGCCGTCGGCATCGACATCCAGCTCGAGGCCGGAGCGCACGCGATCGGTGAGAAGGCGGTGCTGCTCACGGAGGTCTTCATCCGCTGCGCTCAAGCGCGCCTCGGACACCTTCGCTTCGCGGTGGCGACACCGGAGTCGCCGAAGCACCGCGGGGCACAGGTGTCGCTGCGCCATGCCGATGGGCTCGCCGTCGTGCGCGCAGTGGCCGACCGCGGCGTCATCGGGGATTTCCGGCCGCCGGACCTCTGCCGCTTCGGCCTGGCGCCGCTGTACACGCGTTTCGTCGACGTGTGGGACGCCGTCGAGCGAATCGCCGAAGTCGTGGAAAGCGGCATGAGCCGTCTGCCGAAGTATCGCGAGGAAGTGGCGATCCCCTGAGGTCAGCTGGACTGTGGCCGGGTGTACACCGCGATCGGCTTGTACACGTAGGGCGTGGTCGTGCACTCGCCGTTGGTGAAGCAGTTGTGAATACCAAAGACGATCTCGAGATACCCGACGCCTCCCTGGATCGCCTGGAACGAATAGCGCTGCGCGCCCGGGAATCCGCAGAGCGCAGGGAGGCCGCATGGTGGATTCGGTATCGGGCTCAGCGTCAGCGGGTCCTGAGAGACGACGGTCTCTCCGATATACGACTGCAACACGATCTCGATCGTGCTCCCGAGCGCGATCTTCACCTGTGCCGTCGTCTCGGGTTGCAGCACCAGCACGGATCCGTCCAGGCCTTTCACGTCAGACGCGTGGACGGGCTCCGGTCGAACGACCACCGGCTTCGCACGCGTCGTGTAGAGCACTACGGTCGCGAGGGCTCCGACCACGATTGGCGCGAGCACGGCCACGACGACGAGCAGCCAGCGCCGTGCTGCAATCGGCTTGACGCGGGCGCTCAGCGCCTCGTCACTTCGCGGGGTGCTCGCCATGCCGAGAACACCGACCACGCGACGATGAGGACCACCATTCCGACGATGACCCACAGCGCGTAGTTGCTGATCGTCTGCGCCACCGTCACCGCAGGCTGACCGATAGCCCAGCCCGCGCCGACGATGAGCCCGATGTAGATGAGCGTGCCGATCAGATCGGCTGCGATGAAGAGCAGAAACGGCATGCCGGCCTCGCCCGCAGCCATGTAGAAGAGCGGCGACGGTGCCGGGAGGATCGGCGCAAGGACAATCGTCCAGACACCGTATTTCTTGAAGAAGCGTTCGCCTCGCGCTGCACGCTTGCGCCAGCGCGGATCGGACTCGCTCAAGTAGTTGATCAGGCTGCGGCCGTATCGCTTTCCGGCCCAGAAGAAGAATGGATCGGTGAGCATCGAGATCGGGATCGGCGCGATCAGCGCGAACAGGAGTGGGACTCTGCCGACCCTCGCGAATCCGCCCGCCGCCACCATCGACGCGATGCTCCCGCGGAGCGCGCTCAGCAGCACCGGGTTGCGGCCGAGGAGCAGCGGCGTGAGTGGCAGCCCGGCGTAGTAATAAATGGTGTTGGCGATGATCGGACCGACGCACAGCACGTCCTTGACGCCGATCCGGCCCCGCGGCTGACGCGGCTCGGCGACGGGATCGATGATCACGGTCTCGCTGTCCACCGACCCATTGTCACCGCTCGGCGGTGGCCGCGCCCTCAGGCGACGTCGCGGACTGGTACCTCGACCATGACGGCCGGCTCGGATTTGCGGCTCTGGCCGATGAGCAGGAGGACCACCGCGCCCACGATCAACGCGGCGGCAACCAGCGTGACCAAGGTCACTCGCTCTCCGAGGACGATCGCACCGAGGATGACCGCCACAACCGGGTTGACGAAGGCATACGTCGATGTGGCGGTGACCGAGACGTGGTGGAGGAGCCAGATGTACGCGACGTAGCCGACCATTGCCCCGATGAGCACGAGATAGATGAAGGCAGCGATCGAGGCGAAGGACATGGACTGAAGGTGGAGGCGGCCGAGCTCTCCATTGGCAATTCCGGCGATGGTGAGGAGGATGCCGCCGGCGATCATCTCCATCGCCACGGCAGTGAGCGGCTGCGCCGGAGCCGGCGCGCCGCGGGCGTAGAGCGAGCCGAGCGCCCAGAGGATCGGTGCCAGCAGGACGACGAGCGTCTGCCAGTGGCCGGCTCCTTCACCACCCGGACGCACGAGCAGGAAGATCCCCGCCAGCCCGATGGCGATACCGAACGCGGCTGTCCAGTTGATCCAGCGGCCGCCGAATGCGGGTGCGAACAGCGCCATCCAGAGCGGCACGGTGGCGATGATCAGTGCCACGAATCCGCTGGGCAGGTACTGCTCACCCCACGAGACGCCGCCATTGCCGACGAGGAGCAGGCACCCGCCGATGATCAGCGCCGAGCGCCAGTGGATCAGGGTGAGCCGCTCGCGAGGTTGCCCGGGACGGCGCGAGAACGCAAGCAAGAGCAATCCGGCGAGCACGAACCGAGCCCCCGACATGAGCAACGCCGGGATGGTCTCGATCGCGATGTGAATCGTCAGGTACGTCGAACCCCAGATGACGTATACCGCCGCAAAGGCAATCACGATCTGAGCGCGAGACGCCTGGGGTCGCGAGATCTGGGTGATGGACACGTTCTGACTCATTTGTTATGATACAAAGCGATGAACGTACCGATACGTTATCACATCACCGGAAAGCGGGCGTCCGAGATCGCGGAGAGTGTCGAGCGCGGCATTCGCGACGGTGAGCTCACTGCGGGAACGCGTCTGCCGACGGTCCGATCGCTCGCGTCCCATCGCGGGATCAGCACGGCCACCGTCGCTTCCGCATACCGGGAATTGCGCCGTCGAGGACTCGTCGCGGGCGCCGGCCGGCTCGGGACCACCATCGCTCCCCGCGTCCCGCCGGCGCCGCGCGGGAGGCCGATCGTGCCGGCCGGCGTCGTCGACCTGCTCTCGGGCAACCCCGACCCTGCCCTCCTGCCCGACCTTGGACCTGCCTTCAGTGCGCTGCCACATGAGCCGGTGCTCTATGGCGCAGCCGGCTCTGACCCGGAGTTGCTCGCACTCGCAGCTGCACGCCTCGACCGCGACGGCGTGCCCAGCGACCACATGACGGTGGTGGGCGGCGCGCTCGACGGCATCCAGCTCGCGCTCCAGGCCCACGTGCGTCCCGGCGATCGAATCGCGGTGGAGGATCCCTGCTACCCGGGGATCATCGACCTCGCGTCGGCGCTCGGATTGACCGTGCTTCCGGTCGCCATCGACGATCGCGGGCCGAACTCGAGAAGGTCTCGCTCGAGCGCTCCGCGGCGGCGCGGTGGCGTGCGCGATCACGCCGCGCGCGCAGAACCCCTTTGGATCCGCCATCGACGCGGCTCGCGCCGAGGAGCTCCGAGCCGTGCTCGCCGGTCATCCTTCGGTCCTGGTGCTTGAGGACGATCATGCCTTCGATATCACAGAACGGCGCTGCCACTCGCTCTGTGAGCCGGGCCGCCAGCGCTGGGCCCACCTGCGTTCGGTGTCGAAGTCGCTGGGACCCGACCTCCGTCTTGCCCTGATGACTGGTGATGCCACCACCGTTGCGCGCGTCGAGGGTCGACGCCTCCTCGCCGCGGGTTGGGTGTCGCACCTCCTGCAGCGGCTCGTGGTTCGGATGTGGAGTGAGCCCGACGATGCCGCCCGCCGGGGGCATGTCGCCGCCACTTACACGCTGCGCCGCGAGGCACTCCGCTCGGCGCTCGCGGATCGGGGCATCGATTCCCACGGCAGCTCCGGCCTGAACGTCTGGATACCGGTGGCGCACGAGGATGCGACGGTTGCCGCACTCCAGGGCTGCGGCTGGGGAGTCCTCGCCGGGGACCGGTTTCGCATCGCCAGCCCGCGAGGCATCCGCGTCACAACCTCGCGGCTCGAACCGGCCGACGCGCTCCGGTTCGCCGCCGACGTCGAGGCAGCGCTCACACCGCAGCCATCGCGGCTGAGCTGAACCGAAAGCGATGGCAGAGCACCAGCGAAATCATCTGCACGAGAATCGAGCTCGCGCGCTGTCATTCGGGAGCGTGGCCGCGCTCTATGACGCGGCGAGACCTTCGTACCCGCCGGCGCTCATCGACGACCTGATGGCCTTCGCGCCGCGGCGAGTCCTGGACGTCGGGTGCGGCACCGGGAAGGCCGCTCGGCTGCTCGTGGAGCGGGGCTGCGACCTGCTCGGGATCGAGCCGGATCCGTCGATGGCGGCGGTGGCGCGTAGTCACGGGATCCGTGCCGAGGAGTCCACCTTCGAGGCCTGGAATCCGCGAGGACGGACGTACGACCTGATCGTCTCGGGGCAGGCGTGGCACTGGGTGAACCCGGAGTTCGGCGTGCCGAAGGCAGCGTCGCTGCTGCCGCCCGGCGGACACATCGGCGTGTTCTGGAACCGCGGCCGGCCCGAAGACGAAACGAGACGCGCGCTCGAAGCCGTGTACCTGCGGCTTGCTCCGGAGCTCGCCAAGACCAACGTCGCGCTCAACTTGAGTGCCGAGCCCGATGATCGCTACGCGGAGTTCCGCAATGCTGGGCTCTTCACCGATGTCGAGGCGCGCACGTACCCCTGGGACGCCGTGTACGACAGGGCGGCGTGGATCGATCTGACGGCTACACAGAGCGATCACGTTCGTCTGCCCGAGGAAAGGCGTCACGCGTTGCTGCTGGCGCTCGGCGATGCCATCGACGCGCTCGGCGGCCGCCTGACGTACCACTACTCGACGCTGCTGGTGCTGGCCACACGGTCGGTATGACCGCCGCCGTACCATCGATCGGATGGCGACGGCGGTAGCGCGGCTGCCCGCGGTAAATCCTGCGGCAGGCAGGGAAATCGAGGCATGAGCTACGTCGCCGAAGAGGCCCGGGCACTCGGCCTGCGCCTGCAGAGCAGACGGTGGGACGACCCCGCGCATACCATCGATACGATGGACTCCGCCATCGCCGAGCTCGCTGCGATGCGCAAGGTTGCAGTGGACTCGGAGGATCTGGAGGCGTTGCAAGAGGTGCTCGCTGAACTGACCGAGATGCGCCACCAGCTCGAGCCGTGAGCGTCGCCGACGGCATCCAGATCGCGGCCGGCGCGCTGGTCGTGCTCGTGACGGTCTACGACGTGTTCCAGTCGGTCGTGATGCCGCGGCCGGCGGTCGGACGGGTGCGCCTCAGCTTCTGGCTCATCCGTGGCGGCTGGCGCGTATGGCGAAAGATGGCCAACCTCCCCAAGCGGCTGCAAAATCGCGAGACCGCTCTCGCCGCCTTCGCGCCGATGATGCTCGTTGCGCTGCTCGTGCTGTGGGGGTTCGGGATCATCCTGGGTTTTGCGTTGATCTACAACGGCCTGCATGCCGGCCTCCAGCCGCAGCCCGACTCGTTCGGCACTACCTTGTATTTCTCAACGGGGCGGATGCTCGCCTTCCCGGTCGGAGGAATCGAGGCGACCGGTGTGGCAACGCGAGTGTTCGCGGCCATCGAGGCGGCGAGCGGGTTCGGTCTCTTCGCGCTGGTCATCAGCCTGTTGTTCTCGCTGTTCAGCTCCTTCCAGAAGCGCGAGACTGCAGTTGTTGCGCTCGATGCGCTCGCGGGGGCGCCTCCCTCCGGCGTGCAGTTGCTCGAGACGTGTGCCAAGGACGCGATGCCGCACCAGCTCATTGCAACCTTCGAGGAGTGGCGGCTGTGGACCGTCGACGTCATCGAAAGCCATCTCTCCTACCCGCTGCTCTTTTACTTCCGCTCGAGCCACGACAACGAGGCGTGGGCGAACTCCTTCGGCGCCGTCCTGGACGCCGCCACGCTGGTGCTGACCACCATCGATGGAGGACCGGTCGGCAACGCGCGCTT
The DNA here is from genome assembly GCA_963791435.1 of Candidatus Dormiibacterota bacterium. Lineage (GTDB taxonomy): Bacteria > Chloroflexota > Dormibacteria > Aeolococcales > Aeolococcaceae > Palsa-851. Next base: position 608,474 of record CAWBSL010000001.1, on the reverse strand, counting down.
GATGCACAAGGTCGGGGCGCATTTGATCGCCGACATGCGCGACCACTTCCGCATCGTGGGTGAGCCAGTGGCCGGTGTTGAGCGCGAGGAGTTTCTGGAAGCGTGCGCTCGTCTCGAGCATGCCGGATACCAGCTGCACAATCTCGACAGCGCATGGGAGGCGTTCAGCCAGATGCGCAGCAAGTACGGACTCTGGCTCAACCAGACGACCAAAGGCCTCAGCGTGCCGCCGGCGCCATGGATCGGCGATCGTTCATACCTGCCCCACCGCGAACGGACGCCGCTGGTTCCAGGTCAGCGGCGCGTCGCCTGAGGCTCCGTCTCGACGAAGCCGTCGCATCGACGGACGGGCAGCGGTGGATAGCGCGGGAAACGCGAGTTGGTGTCCGCGAGCTCGCAGCGCACGAAGGATGATCGCGCGCCCGGGATGATTCGAGCGTTGACGCATCGCGCGCAGAGGCCGGGATCCGGCGGGGGACTGACAGGCACATGCCAATCGTGCGCGTGCGGGGAAGTCCAGCGCTTACCATGCGCTGCCAATGCCTGCCATCACCGTGACCGAACACATCGAGAAAGCCGTCCGCAAAATCGACAGGTCAAAGGCGATCGACCATTGGGATCGCAACCTCGGACGGTACGACGCCGAGGAGTTGATGACCGAGGTGCTCGGTCGAAAGCTGACGCCATCCGTCCTCGACCGCGTGCTCGACGGCACGTCGAAGAAGCGCTACACGGCGATGGTTGCGCGCCGTGTCAACGGCGAGCCGATCCCGCGCATCAAGGGTCATTACGCATTCCGCGGACTCGATCTGCTCATCCGTGACGGCGTCTTCGTCCCCCGCGCGTCGAGCGAGCTGCTTGCCGATGAGGCGATCAAAGCGTTGCGGCGGCGACGCGGGCAACGGGTCGCCGTCGATGTCGCAACCGGCGCCGGTCCGGTGGCGCTCGCTGTTGCCAGCGAGGTCCGCGGTGCAGAGGTCTGGGGCGTTGACATCTCGGTGGAAGCAGCGCTGCTCGGCAAGGACAACGCGCGTCATCTCGGGCTTCGCAACGTCCACTTCCGTGCGGGCGATCTCCTGGACGCGCTGCCGCGCCGCCTGCGAGGCGAGATCGATGTCTTCACCATTCACCCGCCCTATGTGCTGCGCGGCGATCTGAAGGAGTTGCCGCGCGAGATCCGTGCCTTCGAACCACTCCAGTCCCTGACAGACGGCTCAGACGACGGACTCGGCCTGGTGCGCCGGCTGGCGGCCGAGTCCCATGCATGGCTCAGACCGGGTGGTGTCCTGCTCGTCGAGGTGGGAACGTACCTGTCGCGCAGGACACAGGCGACACTTCGCGCAGCGCGCCTCGTCGATGTCGGCTGGACGAAGGACGATCTCGGTGTGACGCGTGTCGTCTCCGGGCACACGCCAAAGGCAGAGAAGCCGACCACGAGCTGACATTCGCGTCTCGCGCGGCTGCCTGACCTCAGTGGTGGAAGCGCTGCCGCTCCGAGTGATGCTGCGCAGGAGCGCCGTGTTTCAGCAGCCCCACCTCACGTTTGAGGTCATCGACGAGCATGTCGGACAGGTCGCGCGAGAAACCATTGCGCACCACGACGCGAAGCACGGACTCGTTTTCGAGGTTGGCGCACAACGTGTATGCAGGCACCTGCCAGCCGCGCTTGCGGAGCGCGTCCGAGACGTCGTACACCGTGTAGCCGGCATCCGGTTCGACGGTGAAGGCAAAGACCGGGAGCTCGCTCCCGTCGGTCAGCAGCCGGAACGCACCGAGCCTGGCGATCTCTGATGAAAGGTGCATCGCCGTGTCCTGGCATGCCTGTTGCACCCGCCGGTATCCCTCGAATCCCAGGCGGATGAGCTGGTAGTACTGCGCGACCACGTTCGCACCGGACCGCGAGAAGTTGAGCGCGAAGGTCGGCATGCTGCCGCCGAGGTAGTTGACGTTGAAGATGAGCTCCTCCGGCAGCGACTCGCGATCCCGCCAGATCACCCAGCCGACGCCAGGATAGACGAGTCCGTACTTGTGGCCAGAGGTGTTGATGGACACCACTCGCTCGAGCCGGAAATCCCAGACCAGATCGGGCTGGATGAAGGGCGCGATAAAACCGCCGGACGCGGCATCGACGTGCAACGGAACATCAGGCCCTCCGCCGGTCGCCAGTTGCTCAAGCGCGGCCGCGATTGCGGCAACCGGCTCGTAGCTGCCGTCCTGCGTCGAGCCGAGCACCGCGACAACACCGATCGTGTTCTCGTCGCAGAGCGGTATCGCAGTCTCGGCGGTCAGATGACGGCGCTCACCTTCCATCGGCACGTAGCGGGGCTCGACATCCCAGTACCGGCAGAACTTCTCCCAGCACACCTGGACGTTGATGCCCATCACGAGATTCGGCGTGTCAACGGGGAGTCCCGCGGCGCGGCGGCGCTGGCGCCAGCGCCATTTCAGCGCGAGGCCGGCAAGCATCGCCGCCTCACTCGACCCGGTGGTGGAGCATCCGACTCCGGCGTGCGCTCCGGTCGCATGCCAGAGACCGGCGAGCATGTGCACGCACCGGCGCTCGAGCTCGGCGGTCTGCGGATACTCGTCCTTGTCGATGACGTTCTTGTCGACCGACTCGTCCATGAGCCGCTGCGCCTGCGGATCCATCCACGTGGTGACGAACGTCGCGAGGTTGAGGCGTGCATTGCCGTCGAGCATCAGCTCGTCGTGCACGATCTGGTACGCCAGGTCGGGTGGCAGCTCCCCCTGCGGCAGGTGCAGCTTCGGGACGGTGCGCGTCTCACCCGCTCGCGCATACAGCGGGTTGATCTCGATGGTGGCGTCCGCCGCGTCGTGGCTGCGGTGATGGATCGGCATGGTCAGTCCCCCAGCGCTCCGTCACCCGAATCCGGCGCAGCCACCTCGAGTTTCTGAGCCGACGGCCTGCCGCTCAGCTCGGTCGCCGGATCCAGGACCGTCCGCACACCGGTGAGCTGCGAATCAAGCGCATCGGTGCGCTCCGTCGCGCGGAGCAACTGGTAGCGGAGCATCTCCATATCGTGCTCGAGGGCGACCTTCGCATCGATGACCCGAAACAGCTCATCGCGCAGGAGCGCTGCCTGATGGGCCGGGTCGGGGTCGGTGGTGATGGTCGCGATGCGTTGCTGCTCGTCCTCACGCCAGCGGGTCGCGAGCAAGGTGTACGTACCGTCCGGGGGGCGATAGGAGCGCGCGCCGGCTTCAACCACGCGCCGGATGATGGCAGGCCCGCTTGAGGTGTTGAGGCGCTGACGGAGGTGCAGAGGATGGCGCGGGGGAGGGTCGTTGAGCCGGAAACGCGGCCAGTACACGCGCACAGCACCGTCGTAGACCGAGAGCATCGCGAGTCGCCTGGTGAGGCGATGCGAGTCCTCGACGCGTGGCATGACGTACACATGCGCTAGACCGCAGAGCTCGCGGGCCGTCAGTGCTGGGTTGCCGGCGTGGGGTGGATAGACGCCGTCCTCCTCCTTCATCGCGCTGAAGAGGACGACTGGAAGACGACGGCCGGCGTCAAGGAGGCACGAGTTGACGAACGAGTTGATCTGCTCGCTTCCGACGATCGCTTCAGGGGTGGCGCGGAGACGCTGCGTCCCGGCGTATGCGCCTGCTTCGACAAAATCATGGAGCAACGCGACGAGCGGCGGCGCAAGCGGTGACGGCGGCACGCGGAGATGACGCATGTCCTGCTCAACCGAAACCCCCACGTCGACCCCGTCTCCGGTTCGTACCGCGTCGCCAGTGGTCACCCAGAGGAGCGACGGATCCCATTCATCCGGCCGTTGCAGGGTGACGCGATACAGCGATCGGTTATCGGAGTTGCATCGCAACGCGGTAACTGTTCGACCATTCTCGTGAAACTCGCCTTCCACGAACAAACTCGTTGCCGTCTTAAGACCATCGGACGATGGTGCATATTCATTCGCAGTCTTAAGACCATCGTTTGCCCACATCCACATTCGCTGAGCCGCTGCTTCGAAAAGCGCAACTCCGGCCACCCCCTTATGGTCGAGGGTGAGTCTCGCCCCGAGGGCGCGGAACATTGCACATCATCCTACATCGTCGATGGCACCGCGTAATGCGGCGATGATGCCGCGCACATGACGCTCGTCCTGCCGGAGGTTGCCGAATGCCACGCGGATCGCATACTCACCACGCAACTTTGTGTGACTCACGAAGAAGCGCCCACCGGCGTTGATGCGCTCCACGATGCGCTGATTGAGGCTGTCGAGTGTTCCGGGATCATCGAGTCCGGGGGGATGCGCACGGAGGCACACGACGCTCAGCGGAGCCGGAGCGAGCAGCTCGAAACCCGGTGCGTCCTGCACCCATCGCGCAACCATCGACGCGTAGTCGCAGTGAGCACGAATGCGTTGTGCGAGCTCGTCGGTGCCGAAGTGCCGGATGACCATCCACAGCTTGAGGGCGCGCATGCGCCGGCCGAGCGACGTTCCGTAGTCCATGAGATTCGGGGCGTCCTGGTCGGAGCCGTCGCTGGTCGTGAGGTACTCGGGAACGATCGAGAAGGCGTCTCGAAGGACATTCGGACGGCGCGTCCACAGGACGCTGCAGTCGATTGGCGTGAAGAGCCACTTGTGCGGGTTGATGACGATCGAGTTGGCGCGCTCGGCGCCGTCGAGCACCCAGCGCAGCTCCGGCGCGATCGCTGCTGCACCGCCATATGCCGCGTCGACATGGAGCCACAGCCCGTGCTGCTCGCAGAGCGCGGCGATTGCGGGGATCGGGTCGACGCTCGTCGTCGATGTCGTCCCGGCCGTGGCGACGACGGCGAACGGCCGGAGCCCGGCCGCCACATCCTCGTGAATCGCCTGGCGGAGCGCGACCGGGTCCATGCGAAAGCGTTCGTCGACGGGGATGCGGCGGAGCCCGTCCTTGCCAACACCGAGCACGATGCCGGCCTTCTCCACAGATGAATGCGCCTCGGTGGATGCGTAGAAGCGCAGGCGGGGGAGCTCCGGGCGCCCCGTCATGCCCAGTTCGCGGATACGGAGATCGGTCTGCGCCTCACGGGCAGCAGCAAGCGCGTACAGGGAGCTCGACGACGCTGTGTCGTTGATCACGCCGAAAAGCGCCTCGGGGAGGCCCACCATCTGGCGAAGCCAATCGAGGGTGACCTGTTCGAGCTCGGTCGCCGCCGGTGCGGTGCGCCAGAGCATTGCGTTGACGTTGAACGTGGCAGCGAGGGTCTCGCCGAGGATTCCCGGCGCCGACCCGCTCGAGGCGAAGTACGCCATGAACCCGGGGGACTGCCAGTGGGTGGTGGACGGGATGAGCACGTCATCCACGTCTGCGAGGATCGCGTCCATCGATTCGCCTTGGGGAGGTGGTGAGTTCCGGCAGGGCCCGGCGAACGGCTCCGGGCTCGGCCGGACTTCAACACCGGGTACCGCTCGACGTCGCGAAGGTAATCGGCCGTCCAGTCCGCCACCCGATGGGCCGCCGCGCGGTATGCCTCCGGGTCCGTGTCTCCGCCGAGCGGCCCGCTGCTCTCGATGTGCTCTGTCATGTGGTCCCAGATCGTGACGTTCCTGCGCCCTGCCGCGCTGAACGAAGCGGGCGTCCGGCGCGCCGAGGGGCCCGGGCCACAGCGCTAGACTGACACCGTGACCGTATCCCTGACCGTTGCCGATGTAATGCACAAACCGGCGGTGGTCGTGCCGACCACCATCACCCTGTCCGAAGCTTCGGTGATCCTGGACGGCGCCAATGTCGGGGCTGCTGCGGTGCTCGACGCAGAGGGCAGGCTGCAAGGCATGCTCAGTGAGCGCGACCTGCTCCGGTCGGTCGGCCACGGCATCGATCCTCACACCGCCAAGGTGGAGGAGGTCATGACCAAGGACCCGGTCACGGTGTCGGTCACCGACACCGTTGAGAAGGGCCTCGAGGTCTTCCGCGAGCGTCGATTCCGCCACCTCCCCGTCATGGACGGCGACCGGGTTGCCGGAATCCTCTCGATCCGTCATGTCGTCCGCGTCGCGCACATCGAGGAGGTGCAGCCTGCAGGATCCGCACCTCCCGGCCTGGCGCCTCGTGGAACTCGAGGGCGTTGCCGTGGCCGAGACCTCGGTTGGCGATGTTCGCGGCGAGGAGGGGTTCTTCCACTATCGCGGGTACAACGCCACGGAACTGGCGCGCCGCTGCTCCTTCGAGCAGGTGTGGCATCTGCTCGTCGAAGGCGAGCTGCCGGACGACGCGCAACTCAAGGCATTCACCAAGCTCGCCGTCGAGGCGCGCTCGGTCCCCGAGAAGATCGCGAGCCTGCTCCCCGAGATCGCTGCGCTGCCCGGCTACACGCCGCTGATGGCGCTCCGTTCCGCCGTGTCACTCACCGGCGCCGCGCTCGAGCAGCAGCCGACACTCGACATCCCGGCGGAGGAGGTCCGCAAGGAATGCCTGAAGATGGCGGCGATCGTTCCCGTGCTGTTGATGCGGCTGCACCGGCACCACCTCGGACTCGAGCCGGTGGAGCCGGACAGCGACCTCGGCTATGTGGGCTCGTACATTCAGATGCTCACCGGTGAGCGGCCGCACGACCGCGCGATCCGAGCTCTCGAGCAGTACCTGATCCTCACGATGGACCACGGTTTCAACTCGTCGACCTTCACTGCGCGCGTGATCACCTCCACCGGGTCGGACATCGGGTCTGCGCTCACGGGTGCGATCGGCGCCCTGGCCGGACCACTCCACGGTGGTGCGCCATCGCGCGCTCTCGCGATGCTCGATGCGATCGGCACGCCGGACAGGGCGGAGGAGTACCTGCGTCACGAGATCTCGTCTGGTGAGCGCCTGATGGGGTTCGGTCACCGCGTCTACAAGACGGACGATCCCCGCTCGACATTGCTGCGTGAGGTTGCAATCGAGCTCGGCGGTCCCCAGGCGGAATTCGCGGTGCAGGTGGAGCAGACGGCGCTGCGTGTGCTCAACGAGCTCAAGCCGGGAAGGCGCCTGTACACCAACGTCGAGTTCTACGCCGGCGTCGTGATGAACAGCGTCGGCATCCCGCCCGACATGTTCACTCCGACGTTCGCCTCGAGCCGGACCGTCGGCTGGACGGCGGCGATCGCCGAACAGGCTGCCAACAACCGCCTCATCCGCCCCTCCGCGCTCTACGTCGGACCGCAGCCGCCGCGGCCTTTGCCGGACGGCTATGGCGCGGCAATCAAGAGCGCGGAACTCGCGCGCTGATCCCCGGGTAACGTCGTAGTAACGGTCGCCATTTCCTAGGCAAGCACCGAAACAACCTCGTCACCCAACCACAACGTGTCGTCCTGACGTGTGACCGATGCTGCAGGACATGATCCCGGCATTTTTCCCGGCGTTGGTAGCTCTGGTGAGGTCGATGACCGTTCGCACCAGCCTGCGGCGCGATAGCGAACGTGGTCAGGGACTCGTCGAGTACGGGTTGATCCTCATCCTGATCGCGATCTTCGTCATCGTCGTTGTGGGCGTGGTTGGACATCAGACCAACAACGTCTTCTCGAACGTCAGCAACGGCCTGAGCGCTTAGGTCGAGAGCGTCCCTGCTGCAACGCAGGCGTCGCTTGCAGACCTGACGGCCGGCGCCGCGGCGTCTCGTAAGGTTGCGTGCAGTGGACTCGCCACACGCGCCCTATCGAGACGGAATGCTCAGTGAAGGAGCGCCCGCGCGCGCGCTCGCCGGAGTTGTGTTGTGCGGTGGCCGGAGCGGTCGCATGGGCTTCGACAAGGCGACGCTGCCCTTCGAAGGCGAGACCCTCCTCTGTCGGGCGCTCGCGCGTCTCGATACCGTCTGCGATCCGGTCATGGTCGCGCCGGGAGACCTCGCGCTGACCCTGACCGGGAGACGTTCGGTAGCGGACGCTGTGCACCATTCCGGCCCGCTCGGCGGGCTTGTCATGGCGCTGCGTCTCTCACCGCATCGGCTCCTTGCCGTTGTCGCTGTCGACCTCCCGTGGATCGATCCTCAATTGATCCACCTGCTGGCGGACGCGATCGGTGACCACGACGTCGCCGTCTGCGAGACGGCCCGTGGCATCGAGCCGCTGCATGCCGTCTACGCGACGTCTCTCCTCGGGGCCGCGGAGGCCGCACTCGGCAGCGACGACAAATCGATGCGGCACCTCATTGAGCGGTCCAACGCTCGGTGTGTGTCGGAGAGCGAGTGGCGAGCGGCGGGGATCTCGGAGGACTTCAGCTTCAACGTCAACACACCAGAGGATCTCGACGAGGTCAGTCGCCGCCTTCACCGATGAGCGACCGGACGACCTCGGCTGCCTGATCGAGGGCAGCTGCCTCCGACATCCCCGCCGCAACGTTGTCCTGCACGAACCGGCCGATCAGATAGGCGGCAAGCGGCGCGTTCTGTCGTTCGGTGGCGTGCGCAACGTCACGGGCGATGCGCAGAAGCTGTGACCGTTTGGCGAGATCGACAGGCGCGAGCGCTGGTTCCCCGGCTCGGGCAGCGCTCAGCTTCGACGCCAGATCGCCCAGGATATCGGGGCCGCCGGGAAGGTCGGTCATCTCGGCGCTGATCTTGGCGGATGACGCTGAGCGGCCGCGGGTCGGCCCGGGCGGAACCGGTCGCTATCGTGGTCGCCATGACGGTGCGGCACAGGCGGGTGATGCAGGTTGCGGCCGGCGGGGCGGTGACCTGGCGGAGCGACGACGTCAGCACCGAGGAGCCCCTCGAGATCCGGATTGGCGAGGTGTCGCTCTCGGTGACCATGCGGACCCCGGGAGACGACTTCGACCTCGTCGCGGGATTCCTCATCACCGAAGGCATCATCGAAGGCGCTGCAGAGATCTCCGCCATGCGGATGTGCCCGGACGCGGCGGCCGGCACCGGCGAGTTGAACATCGTTGAGGTCACGCTGACGCCGGCAGCTGCGTCGCGCGCGATCGTGCCGCGGGCGTTCTACATGACGTCGTCGTGCGGGATGTGCGGCAAGGCGAGCATCGAAGCAGTGCGCACCAGGTCGGCATACGACGTCGCCGCCGATCCGCTCCGTGTGACCGCCGAAATGCTGCTTGCCCTCCCTGCGATCCAGCGCTCCGCGCAGCGCCAGTTCTCACGCACCGGTGGATTGCACGCTGCAGCCCTGTTCGACAGCCACGGAGCGTTGCTCTGCCTGCGCGAGGACGTGGGTCGCCACAACGCCTTCGACAAGGTCATCGGATGGGCGGCGACGCAAGGGCTGCTTCCGCTGCGCTCACACGTGATCCTCGCTTCCGGGCGCGCGAGCTTCGAGCTGACGCAGAAGGCATTGATGGCCGGAATCCCTGTCCTCGCAGCGGTTTCCGCGCCTTCGAGCCTCGCTGTCGAGCTCGCCGCTGACTCGGGAATGACGTTGATCGGCTTCCTACGTGGCGAGCAGATGAACGTCTATTCGGGCCATGAGCGGATCATTCGCCAGTGAGCGAGTTGTCCACCGAAAGGCGCTGGCGTGCCGCTGAGATCACTGTCAGTGACAGCCGCCGTGGCGTTGACTCCGACGACCGGAGTGGCGACGTCATCGTGGCGAGGTTCGCACTGCTCCCGGCCGACGTGGTTGCGCGCGAGAGTGTGCCCGACGACATCGAGAGCATCCGCGCCTCGGTGAGGCAGTGCGTGCTGGGGGCTGACATCCTGATTCTCTCGGGTGGCACCGGTCTCGGACCACGCGACGTGACACCGCAGGCACTGGTCCCGATGTTCGACTACGAGGTGCCCGGCATGGCTGAGGTGATGCGTCAGGAGGGCCTCAAGTCGACTCCGCACGCGATGCTCTCGCGGCAGGTTGTCGGGGTGACACAGCAGTGCCTGGTGCTGTCACTGCCCGGGAGTCCGGCCGCCGTCGCCGAGTGCCTCGACGCGGTCTGGCCGGCGCTCCCCCATGCGCTGGCGCTGATAGCCGGCGACACGCGTCATCAGGAACAACCCGATCCGGCGAAGTAATCGCTGGACGTCCTCGCGTTCAGTGATTGACGGCCGCTGACGCCGCGACCAGGTCGGGCTGACCTGCCCAATTTGCAGCAGTGCGTGGTCGATGGGTGCTCTCACCGATGACTTCCAACGGCAGAGAACGCAGCCTGGGGTCATGAGAACGAAACCCACTCGTCCGACGCCGGCTCGCCCCATGCGACGGTGTTACCTGGCTGAGGTGAATTTGACTGTGGCAGTGAGCGAGCTCTCGTGGATCAGCACGAGCCTGAACACAGCGTGCCTGCGTCTCCGAGGGAGCAATCGTCGGACGCAGGTGCTGAGCGCCGCGTACATCCCGGACGATGACCGGCTCTCATGTATCGTCGAGGCGGGCTGCGTGGAGGATGTTCATCACCTGTTCGGGGTCGCACTCCTGCCTTCGGCCCGAGTTGTTGGCGCGACTGTTGTTGCGCTGCGTGCGCCGCGAAGACGGCTTCGCTAAGTCGAGCTCAACTCTCGCGCAACCCAACCGGCAACCTCCACTCTCGAGTTGACACCGAGCTTGTTGAGGATGTTCGACACGTGCGTCTCGACGGTGCGCTCGGAGAGAAAGCACCGCGAGGCGACCTCCTTGTTGCTCATGCCGTCTGCGATAAGGCGGGCGATCTCAAGCTCGCGCTTGCTCAGTGGTGTCACCTGCCTCGCATCAACACGAGCCTCGATCCGTGTTGGTTTCTTCTCATCGAGAGCGAAGGCGATCGCTTCATCCGTCGACATCCGCTCTCCCACCTGAGTCTCGGACACCAGCGCCGGGTTTCCAAGCGAGGCGGCAATCGTCTCTCGTGCGTGCGCCAACACGGGTTCCAGATGTGGCATCAGGCGAATCCCAGTCTGTGCCTGCAACGTCTCTGCGGCGCCAAGCAATCGTGCAGACCGCTGCAGCCTGCCGACCATCGCCGCATGACTGGCCAGTCCATCGAAAGCGTAGAGGATCATGTCCCGGTTTTCCAGGCGCCGCTCGATCTCCAGTGATTCCTGCAAAAGAGGACCGGCCCGGTCGGGCTGATCGGTCTGCAGAAGGGAGAAACCGTAGGACGAGAGCAGGTAGCTGAGTGTCTGCAAGTCGCCTCGATCCCGAGCACGAGGTGCCCACTCGGCGTAGACGCGGCCCACGGTTGCGGCATCCGACTTGCCGAGCGCGATGAATCCCTCAGTGAGCGCCAGCATCGCGTCAACACCAGGGTCGTCAAAGGCTTGAGCCAGCGTCTTCGCCTCTCGCAATTGGGATCGTGCGCCTTCGAGCTCCCCGCTCATCACGTTGATACCCGCGGAGACGGAGAGGATCCGCGCGAGCAGTGGCGAATCACGTCCCGCGCGCGCCTTTGCCTCCGCCTGATCCAGCACCGACGCGCCGGTCGTTGCGTCCCCGAGCACCATCGACACATAGCCGCGCGCAAAGAGGGCTCTCGTCATGGCAGCGTCGTCCTCGAAGTCGCCGCCACGATGTTCGAGGTACAGATCCAACCAGTAGGCGCCCTCACTGGTCGCTCGCGCTGTCCAGTACCACAGCAGTGATCCGACCATGGAGAGTCCTGTCGCGTGGTTGGGACCGCGCAGGCAGTGAGCGAGTGCCGCCCTGAGATTGTCGGCCTCCACGTCCACACGCTTGAGCCATGCAATGAGCTCAGTTGTCTGCGCCGCCTTCTCTGCCACCTGGCACAGGTCGGCGTAGTAGGTCACGAACGCCTCGATCGCTGCAGGCTTCTCGTCAGCGTCGCGCAGCTTGATCAGCGCATACTCGCGCATCGTTTCGTGGAGCCTGTAGCGTGCGTTTGCAGCAGAACCCACTCGCGTCACGAACGACTTTTCGATAAGGCTTGACAGAATCTCGAGCACGGACTCGCGCTCAATGCCCGTTTGTGTCGCGACCGCTTCAACAGCATCGAGGCCCATCTCCGACGGGAACACCGACAGCCGGCGCAACAATGCCGCCTCGGAGCCGCTCAACAGATCGTGGCTCCAGTCGATGGTGGCCTGGAGAGTTCTGCTGTCTCGGCAGCGCTGCGCGGTTGCCACCGTTCAGGATCGCAAAACGGTCACTCAGCCGCTCGAGCAGTTGATCGAGGCCGATTGTCCTCAGCCTGACCGCCGCCAGTTCGAGAGCCAGTGGCATGCCGTCGAGGCGGCGACAGAGGTCGAGCAACAGTTGACGGGTGGCGTCCGTGTCCTCGAGTTCGACGCCGGCGTCTGCCGCCCGAGCGATCAGCAGAGCGACCGCCTCGGAGGGTGCCGCTCCCTGCCCCGGTCCGGCACTCGATTCTCCCTGCAGCGTGAGCGGCGGTACCTGCACGACCCGCTCACCGGAGATCCCCAGTGCCTGACGGCTGGTGGCGAGGAGGCGAACGCCGGCAGCCTCCTTCAAGACCACGTCTGCAAGCACCGCGACGGCGTCGAGGAGATGTTCGCAGTTGTCGAGGATCAGCAGCGCTTCGCGCGAGGCGAGGTGCGATATCACGAGCGACGTCGGCCACTGCCCGGACTGGTCCGCCACCCCGAGGCCGCTGATCACGGCTTTCGCAACCAGGTGTGGGTCTTCAAGACCCGCAAGGTCGATGAACCAGACACCGTCACGCAGGGTTCGCTGGAGGTCTGCGCCAGCTCGCAGGGCGAGCCGGGTTTTGCCCACACCACCCGGCCCTAGCAGCGTGAGGAGGCGAGTACTCGCAAATGCGGCCTTGACCTTCGCCAGCAACCGTCGCCTGCCCACGAAGCTCGTTGACTCGGCGGGCAGCTTGCCCGCGACCGCTCGCTTGGATACGGGCATACAGCCAGTGTGGGGGTAGGACCCAAACGCCGTTCGGTCTCACAGAAGCGAGCTTCGGTGTTCGGGTGAGGAGCAGGAGTGAGCCCGGCCGGGATTGCACCCGACCGGGCTTGATGAGTGCGCCTACGTCGCGAGCGTCTGAGGCACCCGGCGGGCGGCGACACCCGCGAATGCCTCCGACTGGAAACCCTTGGTGAAGAGCCAGAAGGGCAGCACCAGTTCGAAGAACATGCCCGGGATCGTGAGCACGAGGCCGATGTGGATCCCGAGGACTTCAGCAATGGCCCCAACCATGAGAATCGGATAACCGATCAAGCCCGAAATGGACAGGAACCGAGGGATGAGGCGGGTCCGGAACAGCAGCGCACACAGGGCAACGCATCCTGCAGCCAGTGTCATCTCGCCGAACTGGTAGAACATCGAGTTCGCATGAACGAGGGCTGATCCACGACCCACGGCCGCAGCTGCGTCGAGTCCGTGCTGGCCACTCAGGGGAACGATCATCAGCAGCGCGATCGCTCCGATGTCCAGCAGTGTCACCTCGACAATCATTGTCACCAGGTAGCCGAGCGCAGTGCTCCTGCTGTGCTTTGCCAGAATCGGGAAGAACAGGACACCCTTGCCGAGGTCGACCACGGTGTTCAGCAACATCAGGATTGCTCCGATGATGAGGACGGTCGGATGTGCGGCTATCGACGCGAGAAAGTGCGGAGCGCCGGCAGCGGATGTGGCGAGCGCGGAGCCCACGCCATAGACGAGGAACCCGGACAAGAAGAGCGCGCCAATCAGTCTCGAGGACGTCATGCGAGAACCAGTGGCGCTGAAGCGGCGGTTGCCGTCGTCGACGGCCTCGTTGATGCTTGGCCTGGTGGACGAGATGGCTTGCTGCATCGAATCTCCTTGTGAGTGACGGCTTGTGTGCGGCGTACTCGCAGGCTAGGAAAGGCGCGGCACGGGCGAATCCGTGCGAGTACCGAGCCGCCACGTAAACGTCATGCCGTGGGTCGCTCTCATGACCGCTGATGGGCCGCACCTGACGGCTTTCTACATAATCAGCGTTGCAAACGCAATGTATCAGCGCCTTTGGGATCGCATTTGCCTTGTTCAAGCTCGACCATTGTCGCTTGACCCTTCCCCTGACCGAATGCCAGCATGGCTCCGCCGTCGTTTGTCTCGCCGTCCGGGAGGTTTTCCATGACGCAGCCTGTCGCGCTGACTATTAACGGAAGGCAGAGGGAAGACCAGGTGGAGCCGCGACTGCTCCTGGTGCATTACCTCCGGGAGGTGGCTGGGCTCACGGGCACACACATCGCCTGCGATACCAGCCAGTGCGGCGCCTGCACCGTCCTGATCGACGGGGAGGCGGTGAAGTCGTGCAGCGTCTTCGCGGTCCAGGCAAACGGCAGGAAGGTCACCACCGTCGAAGGGCTTGCCGAGAACGGCACGCTGCACCCGGTGCAACAGGCGTTCTGGGACGAGCACGGCCTTCAGTGCGGTTTCTGCACCCCCGGATTCATCATGGCGGCGGCCTATCTTCTGCAGCAGAACCCTTCGCCCACCGATGCGGAGATCGAGCGGGGGCTTGAAGGCAATCTCTGTCGCTGCACCGGCTACGAGAACATCAGGAAGGCAGTGCGATCCGCTTCAGCCGCAATGCGCGGAGCGGGCCAGGCGTCCACCGAGCTGGTCGGCTCTGCCGCCACCCCCGTGGAGGGCTGACGATGGCCGTCACGTCCATGATCGGCGCTCGCATCCAGCGTCGCGAGGATCCCAAGCTCATCACCGGGCACGGCAACTACATCGACGACGTGAACCTGGTGAACATGGCGCACATGTCGATTGTGCGCAGCCCGTATGCGCATGCGCGGATCCGGTCGATCGATACCACCGCGGCGAAGGCGGCGAAGGGGGTGGTGGCAGTGTTCACTGCCGCCGACTTCAAGTCCGTCATCCACGCACCGCTCCCGGTCACGAACTCGTTTGTGGCCGACAAGAAGCAGGTTCCGGATCAATTCGCCATCGCATCTGACGAGGTGGCCTACGCCGGCGAGCCGGTTGCGGTGGTGATCGCCGAGGATCGATACCTCGCCGACGACGCCGCTCAGCTCGTGGTCGTTGACTATGAGCCACTGCCCGCGGTGATGGATCTCGAGAAGGCGATGGAGCCGGGGAGCCCCCTCGTCAAAAGCGATCGTCCGGACAACATCGGGTGGGACGTCACCTTCCCTGCAGGCGACATCGACGCGGTCTTCGCCGAAGCGGAGGTTGTCCTCAAGGAGCGGATCGGTCAGCAGCGGCTGTTTCCCACGCCGATGGAAACACGCGGCTGTGTTGCCGACTACATCCCGTACGACAACAGGTGCACGCTCTGGACATCGACGCAGGTGCCGCACTTCGTCCGGCTCTTCGTTGGCGGGGCGCTCGGTGTCCCCGAGTCGCAGTTCAGGGTCGTCAGCCATGACGTTGGCGGTGGGTTCGGCTCGAAGATCCGGCCGTATCTCGAGGAATATCTGACCACAGCTGCCTCGAAGATCACCGAACGTCCCGTGAAGTGGATCGAGGATCGCACCGAGAGCTTGCAGGCCACAACGCACGGCCGCGGGCAGATCTTCGACGTCGAGGTTGCGGCCAACCGCGACGGCACACTGCTCGGACTGAAATTCACGCAGCTGCTCGATATCGGCGCGTACCACGGTGTGTTCAGCGCCTTCCAGGTGGTGGCGTGTCTTCTCGGTGGGGGGTGTTACGAGTGGAAGGCGATCAATGCACGCAGCATCGGCATCTTCACCAACCGCACGTCGACCGATCCCTACCGCGGCGCCGGCCGGCCTGAGGCCACGCACCTGGTCGAGCGCGTCGTTGACATCGTTGCGCGCGAGATCGGTATGGACCCTGCGGAGGTCCGGCGAAAGAACTTCGTCAAGAGCTTCCCGCACACGAACAACTTCGGCCTCGTCTACGACTCCGGGGATTATCCGCTGACGCTCGATCGCGCCATGGCCAACATTGACTATCCGGCCCTGCGCAAACGTCAGGCAGAGCTGCGCACCCAGGGGCGGTATACCGGCATCGGATTCAGCACATACGTGGAAATCTGCGGTCTTGGCCCGAGTGCGGCGACCGCGCCTGCGGCCGGCATCGCGCTCGTCGAGTCATCGATGGTGCGCGTGCACCCGACAGGATCGGTCACGGTGTCCGTGGGGACGCATTCCCACGGCCAGAGTCACGAGACCACGTTCGCTCAGATCGTCGCCGACACCCTCGGTGTTCCCTACGATTCGGTGGAGATCCATCACGGCGACACCGGCGATACGCCATTTGGTTATGGCACGTACGGATCACGCAGCCTCGCTGTGGGCGGCATGGCGATCATGGCGTCGTGCCACAAGGTCGTGGAGAAGGCGCGAAAGCTCGCGGCGCATGCCTTCGAGGCGTCGGAGGACGACATCGTCGTCGATCAGGGTCGCTACTTCGTGCGCGGCAATCCTGGTGAGGCGAAAGCCCTTGCGGAGCTGGCGTTTGCCTCGTACGGCGCAGGACTGCCCGAGGGCATGGAACAGGGATTGGAGGCGGTCTCGTACTTCGATCCGCCCAACTTCGTCTGGCCTTTTGGCTGCCACATCTGCGCCGTCGAGGTGGACCCCGAGACAGGCGCGGTCACGATCGACCGCTACGTCGCCGTCGATGATTGCGGCAATGTCATCAACCCGATGGTGGTCGATGGTCAGTTGCATGGCGGGATCGCGCAGGGCATATCGCAGGCGCTCTTCGAGGAGGTGCAGTACGACGATGAGACCGGGCAGATGCTGAACGGCACGATGCTCGACTACCTCATCCCCACGATGGCGGAGATGCCGCACTTCGAGCTTGATCGCACCGTGACGCCGAGCCCGACGAACGAGCTGGGAGTCAAGGGCATCGGCGAGGCCGGGACGATCGCATCGAGCATCGCTGTCATCAATGCCATCACCGACGCGCTGGCGCCGTTCGGCATCAAACACGTGGAGATGCCGGCGCGTCCGGATCGCCTCTGGTCGATGATCAAGGAGGCACGCGCATGATCACCGCGGCATTCGAGTACGCGCGACCGGGATCGGTCGAAGAGGCACAGTCGCTGTTGAACAAGTTCGGCGACGACGCCAAGGTGATCGCCGGCGGCCAGAGCCTCATCCCGCTGATGCGGCTCCGGCTCAGCCAGCCCACCGCGCTCGTCGATATTCAGGGTATCGGCGAGCTCAAGCAGGTTCGCCGGGACAACGGCTCTGTCGAGATCGGCGCGCTTGTGCGCCACGTCGACATCCAGCGCAACGCGATGCTCCGCGAAACACTCCCGCTCCTCGTGGAGATGGCCAATGACGTGGGTGACAATCAGGTCCGCAACCTCGGGACCATCGGCGGTGTGATCGCCCACGGCGACGCGGCGGGTGACTACAACGCACTCGCGCTCATGCTCGACGCCGAGATCGTCACCAACAAGCGCCGCCATCAGGCCGGCGATTTCTACCGCGACATCCTGACCACCGCGCTCGAGCACGACGAGGTGGTCACCGCGGTGCGCTTCCCGGTCTCGACAGGTCGATTCGCGTACACAAAGTTCCGGCGCAGGCTCTACGACTGGGCGCTCGCCGGCGTGGCTGTGCAGGAGACAGGTTCGTCGTGGCGAGTCGGCTACGTCAACCTGGCGCGGACGCCGCGTCGAGGCACCGCTGTGGAATCGGCGCTGGCAGGCGGAGCCTCAGCGGCGGATGCGGCGGCGCAAAGCGGCTCCGATATCGACCCGACTGGAGACGTCCGCGCCACGGCCGAGTACAAGCGACACCTCGCCGAAGTGCTCACCGCTCGAACACTGCAGAAGGCTGCCACCGCCGCCTGAACCCCGATCACACCAGCCGGCGGGTAAGGCCCTCGATGGATGACCCGCCCGACAGGTGACTGATTCATCGTGCGCCGGGGCGGTCAAGCGAACCGCTCCGGCCGCCTTCCTTGTGGACGAGCGTCACGTCGGTGATCGACGCCCAGTGATCGATCGCCTTGATCATGTCGATCACCGTGAGCCCTGCGATGGCGACGGCGGTCAGCGCCTCCATCTCGACCCCGGTCGCACCTTCGACGCGCGCGGTCGCTTCGATCACCACCCCGGGCGTCGCCGAGCTGTCGAGTGTCAGGTCGACGTCGACATGGCGCACCTGCAGTGGATGACACAGCGGTATCAGGTCCGATGTGCGCTTCGCTCCCATGATGCCGGCGAGCCGCGCCGTCTCGAGCACGCTTCCTTTCGCGATCGCGCCGTCTGCGATCAACTGGACCGCCTCGGCGGTGCAGTCCACGCGGCCGCGTGCGGTTGCGCTGCGCCTGGTGACGGCCTTCTCGCTGATATCGACCATGTGGGCACGGCCTGAGTCATCGACGTGGGTCAGACGTCGCTGAGTCACCGCGTGGCGTCGCGCGACGCCATGGCGGGCGTCGACCCAGTGCGCACCGTCGTCCGTGTGTTCGCGCTTCCACACCGGCACCGTGCTCTTGATCAATTCGAGTGCCTCCTGGCACGCAGGAAAAGCAGTGTCGCGATGTGATGCCGCGACCACGACGACAACACTTGCATCGCCGATCAGAAGCGAACCGGTGCGGTGGACGATGGTGATCGTGCTGATCCCGCCGCGAGCGAAGAGTTCCTCGCCGATGCGGCGCATCTCGGCTTCCGCCATCTCGGCATACGCCTCGTAGTCGAGGCGATGCACCGCCACTCCGTCATTGTGGTCACGCACTCTGCCGATGAACGTCGCGACGGCCCCGTCGCGTGTTGTTCCGGCGCTCGCGATCACCGACCCGATATCGATGGGTACGTCCGTGATCCAGACGCGCACCGGTGACGCATCGTCGCGGCCGCCGGCGACAGGCGGGATGAATGCGATCGTGTCGCCGCTCTCCACCGCGGTTCCCCACGAACAGTATCCGAGGTTTCGTGCCGCACGAACCGATGCGGCGTCGGCAGCGGCGGCGGGATGGCGGCGCACCAATTCATCCCACACGTCCTGGACAGTGGCTCCGTCGACATGGACTTCGCTGACGCCGACCCGCTCGCGAAGCGGGCCGAAAACGAGCACGGTGATATCGTCCAAGTCAGCCGCCGATGTACGACATCTCGATCCGTTCCCCGTCGGCGATGCCGAGTCCGCGCAGTTCCGAATAGCGATCGTCGCGGCGCTTCCAACGGTCTGCGATAACGCGGCGCAGCGCGTCATCGTCGGCACCCGACCGCAACGTCTCACGAAGATCGATACCCGACGTCGCGAAGAGACACGTGTAGAGCTTGCCGTCGACGCCGAGGCGCGCACGCGTGCAGTCGCCGCAGAAGGGCCGGCTCACCGATGTGATGACACCAATATCGCCATTGCCGTCCGCGAAACGATATGTCTTGGCAACCGCAGTGGGATCGGATGTCTCGTCGAGCAAAGGATGGACCCGCCGCACTCGCTCGAGGATCTCCTCGCCGCTCACCACGTCGGTCATGCGCCACCCATTGGTCTCGCCGACGTCCATGTACTCGATGCAGCGCAGGCTGAGCCCTTCGCTTCGGGCGAAGTCGACGAGATCGATGAGTCCTGCTTCGTTGACGCCTCGCTGGACAACGCAGTTGAGCTTGATGGGATCGAGCCCCGCCTCGCGTGCGGCGGCGATCCCATCGAGCACGGAGTCCACCTCGATCTTCGAGTCACTCATCGACGAGAAGACAACCGGATCGAGCGAGTCGAGGCTCACGGTGACTCGGTGCAGTCCCGCCTCGCGCAGGCGCAACGCCCATCGCCGGAGCAGCGCGCCGTTGGTGGTGAGCGCGATATCGGGGATGCCAAGTCGGGCAATGCCTGCAACGATATCGGCGAGATCGGTGCGCAGCAGTGGCTCACCGCCTGTGAGACGGATCTTCGTGACACCGAGCGATGCGAACACGCCGGCGAGCCGCACGATCTCGCCGGCGTCGAGCGACTCCGCGCGCGGCAGGAAGCGATGGCCAGGGCCGAACTTCGCCTTCGGCATGCAGTACGGACAGCGGAAGTTGCAGCGGTCGGTGACCGAGATGCGCACGTCACGGAGTGAGCGTCCGAACCGATCGGGTCCGAGCGTGACCGCAGGCAGCGCGGAAACCGTTGTCATCGCAGCGGAATCGCCTCGACGATGGTTCCGGATTCGAAGTGGTCGAGGCCCGCGGGAAGGACGAGCAGGCAATCCGCGCGTGTGAGCGAGTGCAGCATCGAGGAGCCCTGATCGCCGGCGCTGTAAGCAGTTGGCAGATCGCCGTCCGCGACGGTGCGCAGGGTCGCGCGTGAGTACGTCTCCAAGTCTGCGGGTTTGCTCATCGCTTCGCCTAGCCGCACGCGAAGCCGGCGCCGGTGGAGCTCATCGGCACCCTGCATCCTGCGGATCACCGGTCGCGCGAAGAGCTCGAACGTTACTGAGCTGCTGGCCGGGTTGCCCGGGAGGCCGACGAACACCGCTCCTCCCAGCCGTCCGATGAGCACGGGCTTGCCCGGGCGCATGGCGACGCGCCAGGTGGAGATCATCCCAAGCTCGCCGACCACATCGCGTACCCAGTCGTGGTCGCCGACGCTGACGCCGGCGCTGCTCACCACCAGGTCCGATGCCGATGCAGCCTCGAGCATCTCCCGGAGCGAGTCCTTCGAGTCGCGTGCGATGCCGAGGAAGGTCGGCGTCCCCCCAGCCTCGCGAACCGCCGCCGTGAGCATCGGAGAGTTGGAGTCGACGAGCTGCGCGGGACCAGGATGGGTACCAGCCGGTACGAGCTCGTCGCCGGTGGCGAGCAGCGCAACCCGGGGCCGGGATCCGACGAGCAGACGATCATGTCCGAGTGCCGCGGCGACCCCGATGTCGATGCTGGTCAGGGCATGCCCTGGAAGGATCACGCGGTCCCCGCCGCGGATGTCCGCCCCGAGTGGCCGGATGCTCGTTCCCTTTGGGGTTGCGACCTCGATGAGCACCGTCGCGCCGTCGCGCCGTGTGTCCTCCTGGCGTACCACGGTGTCCGCGCCCTCCGGCATCGGCGCGCCGGTCATGATCCGCATAGCGGTGCCAGCGACGTGAGCCCCGGGCACTGCTCCTGCTCGCGATTCGCCGACGACCGGGAGTGGCACCGGATCGCTCGGGCTTGCGTGCGCGATGTCACCGGCGCGGACCGCGTATCCGTCCATGGCGGAGTTGTCGAACCCGGGAAGATCCGACTGCGAGGTGACAGCCTGCGCAAGGATCCTCCCAAGTGCCGCATCGAGGCTGACCGTCTCCGGTACGAGCACGTCAACCTCGTCGAGCAGGCGCCGTTGTGCAGTGGCGACTGATTCGAGGTCGGTGGAAACGGCGTGCGTCAACATCGTCTAGTCCTCATCCTCCACCCTCGTCGGGAGTCCGACACCCATCATAGTCGTGGTTACCGGAGAGGGAATTTCATCCAGTCAGACCCAGAGCGGGTGTTTTCGGTGGATCCCGTACTGGCGTACTCTGTAGCGGTCCGTTGTCGGACGCCACCAGAGAGAAGTTGGGTTCAAATCCCGGAGGTTTTGGATGTTCCCTGCCGCGTTCGACTACATCGCGCCGGGGGCGCTCGACGAAGTGCTCAGCCTCCTGCAACAGCACGGCGATGACGCCAAGGTTCTCGCCGGCGGCCAGAGCCTGATTCCATTGCTAAAACTACGATTTGCGACCCCGGTTGTTGTCATTGACATCGGAAAGGTAGACGGGCTCGAGGGAATTCGTCGAGAAAACGGGCATGTGCGTATCGGCGCAAGGACCCGGCATCGCGACGTCGAGAGCGCAACCGAGTTGCGCGGAACGCTCGACGTGCTCCTCGACGCCGCACCACTCATCTCCGATCCGCTCATTCGAAATATGGGCACCGTTGGCGGGTCGATCTGTCACGCGGATCCCGCCGGCGACTGGGGCGCGGTGATGCTCGCCGTCGGCGCTGAATTTGTCGTCAAGTCCGCAGGCGGTGAGCGCGTGCTTCCGGCTGCAGGATTCTTCCAGGGGCCATTCACCACTGGCCTGAATCCGGATGAGGTGATGACCGAGATCCGCATTCCCGTCAGCGCCGGACGCTCGGGTGGGACATATCTGAAGCTCGAGCGCAAGATCGGCGACTTCGCCAGCGTCGCAACCGCCGTGCACGTGGTGCTTGGTGATGACGGGCGGATCGCGACGGCCGGCATCGGTCTTTGTGCGGTCGGCGCGCAGAGCATCAAAGCCACCGCTGCGGAGGCTGCCCTGGTCGGGCAGGCGCCATCGGACGAGATCATCGCCGCGGCATCCCGACTCGCCGCCGAGGCGGCCGAGCCAAAAGCAGATATCCGGGGGAGTGCGGAGTACAAGCGCGACGTTGCACGGGTTTTCGTGCAGCGCGGCTTGCACACCGCTGTCAGTCGCGCGCAGGGAGCATCGGCATGAAAGTCACGTTCGAGATCAACGGTGCTGAGAAGAGCGTGGACGTCGAGGCGCGCACGCTCGTTGTCGACCTCATACGCACCAAGCTGGGGATGACCGGGACGCACATCGGCTGTGACACCAGCAACTGCGGCGCATGCACCGTCCTGCTCGACGGCCGGCCGGTCAAGTCCTGCACGCTGCTGGCGCCCATGCTCGAGGGCAAGAAGCTCACCACAGTCGAAGGCCTCGCCCAGGGCGGCAAGCTCGATGCGATTCAGGTGGGCTTCCATGAGGAGCACGGCCTGCAGTGCGGCTTCTGCACCCCGGGCATGATGCTCGTCGGAAAAGCGCTCATCGAAGCCAACCCGCATCCAACCGAAGACGAGATTCGCTGGGGGATCAGCGGCAACATCTGCCGCTGCACGGGCTACATGAACATCGTCAAAGCGATCCAGCATGCGGCGGCGGCGAACGCTGCCGAGAACACCGCGGGAGTAGCGTGATGGCAGTCGACACCACGGAAGCTGCAGCAGTCGCAGAGGCCGCACGCCAGGCGATGGGCGGTATTGGCGTCTCGCTCGCGCGGAAAGAGGACGCCCGCTTCATTCACGGCCAAGGCCACTACGTCGACGACGTGGTACTCCCCGGCATGCTCCACATGGTCATCGTGCGCAGCCCCCACGCCCATGCGCGCATCAAGGGCATTGACAGCAGCGCTGCGATGGCGATTCCTGGAGTGATCGCTGTGGTCACCGGTGAGCTGCTCGCGCAGCACAAGCTCGCGTGGATGCCGACGCTCTCGGGTGATACGCAAGCGGTGCTGGCAACCGACAAGGTCCGCTTCCAGGGGCAGGAAGTCGCGTGCGTCATCGCTGAGACGAAGTACATCGCCGAGGACGCTGCGCAACTGGTGAGTGTCGACTACGAACCGCTTCAGGCGATCACGACCCCTCAGCAGGCGATCGCGCCCGGCGCAATCGTCATCCGCGACGAGAAAGAAGGCCAGACCGACAACAAGATCTACCACTGGGAGGCGGGCGACAAGGACGCGACTGACGCCGCCTTCGCGCGTGCTGCCAAGGTGGTGAGCCTCGAAACCTTCTACCCGCGCTGTCACCCGTCGCCGCTCGAAACCTGCGGCTGCGTCGCCGATCTCGATCCGGTCACCGGCAACGCGACGATCTACATGACGAGCCAGGCGCCGCACGCGCACCGAACGCTTTTCGCGATCGTCGCCGGGCTGCCCGAGGAGAAGATCCGGATCATCTCGCCGGACCTCGGCGGTGGCTTCGGCAACAAGGTGCCGATCTATCCCGGATACGTGGTCGCCACTGCAGCGTCGCTCCTCATCGGACGTCCGGTCAAGTGGATCGAGGACCGCACCGACAACCTCATCTCGACCGGGTTTGCTCGCGACTACTACATGGACGGCTCGGTAGCCATTGATGAGAACGGTAAGTTCATCGGACTCCGCGTCAACCTCCTCAGCGACAACGGCGCCTTCTTCGCAGACGCGCAGCCGAGCAAATTCAAGGCCGGCCTTTTCCACATCGTCACGGGCTCGTATGACATCCCCGCTGCGCACATCGTCGCGAACGGCGCATACACAAACAAAGCTCCCGGCGGTGTGGCATATCGGTGCTCGTTCCGCGTCACCGAAGCGTCGTACTTCATCGAGCGGCTCGTGGAGAGCGCGGCAGTCGAGCTCGGACAGGATCCGGTCACCACCCGGCTCAACAATTTCATTCAGCCAGAGGCGTTCCCGTACCAGTCGGCATCCGGGTTCGAGTACGACAGCGGAAACTACCCCGGCGCAATGAAGGTCGCGCTCGACATGCTCGGCTACGACGAGTTGCGCAAGGAGCAGGCGGAGAAGCGCGCGAAGGGCGAGCTCATGGGCATCGGCGTCGCCAGCTTCACCGAGGTTGTCGGTGCGGGCAAGGGGAAGGACTACGACATCGCAGGGTTGCGCATGTTCGACTCCGCGGAGTTGCGCGTGCACCCCACCGGCAAGGCGATCCTGAAGCTCGGCGTGAAGTCACAGGGCCAGGGGCACGAGACGACGTTCGCACAGATCGTCGCCGAAGAGCTCGGCATCCCCGCGTCCGATGTGGAGGTTCGCGAGGGCGACACTGACAACACGCCCTTCGGTCTCGGCACCTACGCATCACGGTCGACGCCGGTGGGTGGCGCAGCGACGGCCGTTGTGGCGCGCAAGCTCCGCGACAAGGGCAAGATCATTGCCGCGCATCTCTTCGAAGCAGACGTTGCCGACATCGAGTTCGCAAAGGGCAAGTACAACGTCAAGGGCTCGCCGGACAACGTCAAGACGATTCAGGACATCGCCTTCGCGGCGTACACCAACATCCCGGACAGCATCGAGGCCGGCCTTGAAGGAGTCACGTACTACGACCCGCCGAACATGACCTTCCCGTTCGGGACATATCTGGTCGTTGTCGACATCGACAAGGGCACGGGCCAGGTGAAGGTGCGTCGCATGGTCGCGGTTGATGACTGCGGCGTGCGCATCAACCCGATGATCGTCGAGGGACAGATCCACGGTGGGCTCACCGAAGGATTCGGCATCGCCTTCATGGAGCTGATCACCTTCGATGACGAGGGCAACTGCATCGGCTCCAACTTCATGGATTACCTGATCCCGACCGCCTGGGAGACGCCACGTTTCGAGCTCGGCGAGACCGTGACACCGTCGCCCCACCATCCGATCGGCGCCAAGGGCGTCGGCGAATCGGCAACCGTCGGGTCGCCGGCCGCCTATGTCAACGCGGTCATCGACGCGCTGTCGCACCTCGGCATCACCAACATCGACATGCCGGTCACGTCCGACAAGGTGTGGGCCGCGCTGCGCAGCAAGGGGGTGACCGAATAGACGACCGCCTGATCGTCCTGCTGGCCGAGAACGCCGCGTCGGGGCGTCCGTGCGCACTTGCAACCGTCGTCCGCACGGAGTCGCCGACGTCGGCGCATCCCGGCGACAAGGCCGTGATCACCGACGACGGGGAGTTGCACGGCTGGATCGGCGGCAGCTGCTCCGATGCGCTCGTGCGCCGCGAGGCACTCGTCGCCATGACCGACGGCCTACCGCGACTGGTGCGCATCCGTCCGGACGTCGAGGCGCTCGAGACCCGCGCCGGAGGTGAGCTGACCGTGGCGACCACGTGCCCGAGCGGCGGAACGCTCGACATCTTCATCGACCCGCACCTGCCGAAACCGCTGCTCGCGGTCATCGGTGAGAGTCCTGCCGCGCGAACGCTCGTCGAGCTCGGCCGGATCGTGGGCTTCCGCACGTGCGGGATCCATCCAGGTGCGCACGGGACGGACTTTCCCGGGGCGGACCGCGTGCTCGACAGCCTCGACCTCAGCGCGATCGCGCACGAGAAGGACTGCTGGATCGTGGTCGCCACCATGGGGCATTACGACGATGACGCCCTGGAAGCAGCCCTGAGCCTTGCTGCGGCAGACGTCGCGCTGGTGGCAAGCGTCCGCAGGTCTGCAAGCGTGCTCGACACGCTGCGGGCGCGCGGCGTCGCTGACGCGCAACTCGCACGCGTCCGCGCTCCTGCCGGTGAGCGCCGCGCCGGCGCGCAGGAGGAGATCGCACTCCACGCTCTTGCCGAAGTTGTCGCGCTGCGCCATGACCGCATAACGGCGAATCCGATCGCTCCGCCCGCAGCGCTGGCCGGTTTCTCCGTCGACCCGGTATGCGGCATGACCGTCGACACCAGTGATGCTGCTCACACCGCAAGTCACGACGATCAGACGTACTTCTTCTGCTGCGCCGGCTGCAGAGAGCAGTTCGTCGCCGACCCGGTTCGATACATCCGCACCACCGCCGGCTGAGCGTGCCCGGGCTGCGATCCGCGGGCGTCATCCTGGCGGCGGGGGGCTCGCGACGAATGGGCGAGCCGAAGCAACTGCTCCCTTTGCATGGCCGTCCGCTGCTGGAGGCCGCACTGGCTGCCGCGTGCCACTCTCGTCTTGATGACGTGGTCGTCGTCCTCGGGGCGCACGCCGGCGCCATCCGGCAGTCAGTCCGGCTGGGGCGCGCCCGGGTGGTCATCAATCCCGATCACCTCCGGGGATTGAGCACCTCGCTCCAGGCCGGTATCGCAGGCCTCGACCCCCGCATCCGCCGGGCGGTGATCATCCTCGGAGATCAACCGGACATCAGCGCCGAAGTCGTGAATCGCCTTCTCGACGTGCAGGCAGCGTCCGGTCTGCCTGCGGCCGCTCTGAGCTTCGACGGGCTGCTCCACCCGCCGGTCGTCCTTGCCCGCGAGCTCTGGGCCGGCATCGACGCCCTCCAGGGGGATGTCGGCCTCAGGGCGCTGATTCGCGCGCATCCCGAACTCGTTGCGGCCGTCGAGGCCGACGGCCCGGGCGGCCATCCAATCGATATCGACACGCTGGAGGACTTCGAGCAGCTGGCTGCCGACCCCGCCTGACGCTCTGCTAGCCTCGGCCCGTCCAGTTCGCGATCCCGGAGGTACTCGCGTTGCCAGCACTCGTCATCGTCGCCGAGCGGCTCATCGACGGCACGGGTCGCGACCCGATCGAACGTGCGGCCATCGTGATCGAGCACGGGCGTATCACGGCGTGCGGCGCCCGTTCATCGCTGACCATTCCCGCTGACACGGACGTTCTCGAGGACGACGACCTCACGCTCCTGCCGGGGTTCATGGACATGCATGTCCACCTGGCGTCCACGGACACCGACCTCGTGCGCATCCTCATGACCCCGCCGTCGCTGGCGCTGCTCAACTCCGTTCCCAACGCGGCTCGGACCCTCGCGGCCGGCGTCACCACAGTTCGGGACGCCGGCCACACGCCGGTGGGCGTTCGTCTCGCTGCCGAGGCGGGCTATTTCCCGGCGCCGCGCATGGAGCTGGCGGTGAGCCTGCTCAGCCAGACAGGCGGTCACGGTGATGACCTGATGCCGTGCGGAGCGCGCGTCGGGCTGACGACGGACCTCGACGTGCCGCATGGTGTCGTGGACGGCGAGGACGGGATGCGGCGCAAGGTGCGTCAGGTGCTCCAGGCCGGCGCGGACTGGATCAAGTTGTGCACGAGTGGCGGGGTGCTGAGCCCTGGGGATCTCCCCGACCACGCGCAGTTCTCCGTGGAAGAGATCACGGTCGCGGTGACCGAAGCCGCCGTGGTGGGGAAGCGTGTGATGGCTCACGCAATGTCGCCGGCCGGGATTCGCAACGCGCTCATCGCCGGCGTCACGAGCATCGAGCATGGGTGTCTCCTCGACGAGGAGGGGATCGCGCTCATGAAGGAGAAGGGTGCCTACCTCGTGCCCACCCTCGTGGCGCCCGGGGACGTGATCGATGGCGCGCGAGCCGGCGGGGGGCTGCCGGCCGAGATGATCGCCAAGGCGGAGCGAATCCGGGGCCTGCATCGCGCCGCGGTCTCTGCTGCGATCGCATCCGGTGTGAAGGTCGCGATGGGGACGGACGCTGCGGTGGGCCCGCACGGACGCAATCTCCGCGAGCTCGCTGAGATGGTCCGATGCGGCATGACGCCGATGCAGGCGATCGTGGCGTCGACAACGGTGCCCGCCGAGCTCCTTCGCCGTTCCGACCTCGGCGCACTCGAGCCGGGGAGGCTCGCGGACGTGGTCGCCGTTCGTGGCGATCCCCTGGCGGACATCGACAGCCTCGCGAGCCCGGACCACATCCGCCTGGTGGTCAAGGACGGACGCATCGCTCACGACTTCCGTGGCCGTGCAGCCGCAGCTCAGTCCTCGTCGGGATCGTCGCCGAGCGCTGTCTCGTAAGGCGGGATCCGCCAGGCTGCCTCTTTGCCGAGCAGACCGCCGTGACCGAGCGAGGCGAGGTACGGGGCGTCGAGCGCCAGGCCGGCGTGCAGGCGGGCGATCAGGAGATCGAGCGCACTCCGCCGGGAGAACATCCCGCAGGACGCCACGCCGATGACCGGTGTTCCGCTGAGCTCGGCGATCCAGTAGCTGCTCCCCGGGTGCATCGGCAGGCCACGGCGGATCGACGTCGCGCCGGCGGCGAGCAGGCTCTGCCAGGTCACGTCGAGAGGGTCGACCGAGGCCACCCCAACGGCGAGCACGATGTCCGCGGTAGCGGCGGCATCGACGAGCGCATGGCGCACCTGCTCGGCGTCGTCATCGACGTAGCGAACGGGCAGGATGGTGCCGCCGAACCACGTGCTGCGCATCTCGAGTGACCGCTCGAACCGCGCCCGGGCCTCAGCGGTGAGCTGCTGACGCACGATGGCCGCGATCCGAAGCGGGAGGAACGGACGGACGCTCAGAACACCGGCGCTGGCGGACGCCGAGAGCGCCGCGCGCTCGGCCTGCTCGAGTGACCACTCGTCGATTGCGAGGGCTGTGATCTTGACTCCGGCCAGCGTCTTCCCGGCGTCAACGTGCAGACCGTCTGGCACGGTGAAGACGGTCACGCCGTCCACCGCGTTGACGGCGCTCAGGGCATTCGCGTCGACGGCAACCATGCCGCGCCAGGCCGCCACGAGGCGCACCTGCGATTCGACCGGCGCGCGTGCCGTGGTGCCGGATCCGGCGACTGCCGAGGCGAGGCGGGCGGCTGCAGCGTCCTCGCTGACGTCGCCTTCGTCGAGCCACATCACATGCAGTCGGTCGGGGTGGGACGCGCGCAGGGCCGGTTCGTCGGCCGCGCTGAGGCGAGTGCCCTTGGTCAGGATCGGGTGGCCGCCAGCATCGAGGACGTCGCGACAGAGCACGGCCCCGGTCCACCCGGCCGATGGGCCGGCAACCGCCTCGCCGGGAAGAACCTCCAGCCTCACCCGGCCGGTGCTGGCGAAGCGGCGGAGAGGGATCCGCCGCTGCGGCCGCGGCGCACTGCCACGATCTCGGCGAGGATCGCTATGGCGATCTCCTCGGGAGTCGCTGCCCCGAGGTTGAGCCCGACCGGGCTGTGGATGCGCGCGATCTCGGCATCGCCGAAACCGGCCTCTCGAAGTCGAGCAACTCGCTTGGCGTGCGTCCCACGACTCCCAATCGCGCCGATGTACCCGGTCTCGGTTCGTAGCAGAGCGGTGAGCGCCGGATCCTCGAACTTCGGGTCATGGGCGAGACACACCGCAGCGTCCCGAGGGCCGAGGTCGAAGCGGGGCAACGCCTCCTCCGGCCATGACGTGACGAGGCGCTCGGCGTCAGGGATGCGCTCGGCGTTGTTGAACGCGGTGCGGGGATCGATCACGGACACCGTGAAACCCGCCGCACGAGCCATCGTGGTCAGAGCCACGGCGATGTGGACCGCGCCGATCACGACGAGCTGCGGCGACGGGACGATCGGATCCACGAACACGCGCCTGCCGGAGATCTCCTCGACCCCGGGAAGCCCGGACGCAATCCGCGGGCGCGCTGCCGCCACCGTTTCGGCGACGCTGGCCGTTCCTCCGAGGCTTCCCACCAGCCCGCCGTCGGCCGTGGCGGCTGCCCGCCTGCCCGCGTCATCGCCGTCGAGCACAGTGAGCAACGCGACCGGCCGCGACGTCTCGACGGCCCGACGCACCTCTTCGATGACCGGATCGGATCCGTCGCCTTCCAGGGTCTCGACGAAGATGTCGACCTCGCCACCACACGACAGGCCAACCGCCCACCCCATCTCATCGCTGATCCCGTAGTGGAGGAGGCGCGGCGGAGCGTCGCCGGCGATGGTCGCCTGCGCCTCGAGGACCACCGCAGATTCGAGGCAACCTCCGCTCACCGAGCCGGCCATGCGGCCGTCGCGGCTCACGAGCAGCCGCGCACCCATCGGGCGCGGCGTCGACCCGGAGGTGCCGACGACCGTCGCGATCGCCATGAGCGGGTCGTTCTCACCCCATTCGTCGAGCGTCGGAATCAAATCGCGCATGACATGAGTATCCGCTCCCATCGCCGAATGTCACAACCCGCCACCCCGGCCACCCGGCGCACAATTCCGGGAATGGAAATCGAGAACTCCTTTTCCGTCAAGGCAGCGCCGGACCGCGTGTACGAATTCCTCCTCGATGTCAACAACGTGGTGAGTTGCGTTCCTGGTGCTGAGCTCTCCGAGGTTGTCGATCCTGACACCTTCAAAGGCAAGGTCAAGATCAAGGTCGGACCGGTCACCGTCAGCTACAACGGCACCGCGCGCATCACCGCCCGCGACCCCGACACGCGCACGGCCACGCTCGCTGCCGACGGCCGCGAGACCACCGGTTCCGGCAGTGCCCAGGCGACGACCGTCATGGCGGTGGCTGCTGACGGCGAGGGCTCGACGGTGACCTTGACGACAGACTTCACGGTTGTCGGCCGGGTTGCCCAGTTCGGCCGCGGGATCATGGAAGACGTCTCTCGCCACCTGGTCGGGCAGGCGGCCGCATGCATCCAGTCCAAGCTCGAAGCGCCACCGCCGAGCGATGCGGCGGCGGCCGACACTGGTGCCGCAGGGAACGCCACGCCAGCATCCGGCGCTGCATCCTCGAGCGCCGCATCGTCCAACGCCGGCGCATCCTCGAGCGCCGCATCGTCCAGCGCAAGCGCATCGACGGCGCCACCGGCAGCGTCCGACCCCGCCGCGCTCGATGCGCTCGCTCTCGGGCGTGCTGTCGCAAAGGAGCGGCTGAGTCGTATCAGGGTTCGTCCGCAGACGATCGCGATTGGGTTTGCGGGCTTGTTCAGCCTTCTGTTGCTGCGCCGCGTGCGGCGAGCCCGGCGCCGGCGCCGCGAGACGACCGGCTGACTCGTCGAGGCAGCTGCGCGAGCAGCCGGCCAAGGGCGTCGAGCGCATCCACGTTGTGCGCGCTCAGGAAGTCGTCGCAGTACGGCAGTGCAGCGGCCATGCCGCGCGTCTCCGGCTGGTATGCGGAACTCCCGAGCAGCGGGTTGAGCCAGACCAACCGGTAGCAGCTCCGGCGGAGGCGAGCCATCTCGCGACCGAGCTGATCCGGGTCGCCCCGGTCCCAGCCGTCGCTGATGATCAGCACGACGGCGCCGTGACCGAGTACCCGGCGTGCATGGTCACGTTGAAATGTGTGCAGCGCGTCGGCGATGCGAGTGCCGCCGCCGATGTCGTGCACCTGGCTTGCCACGTGGTCGAGTGCAGCGTCGATGTCGCCGTGGCGGAGGAGATGCGTGATTCTGGTCAGGTGTGTCGAAAACGCAAAGGTCTCGACACGCTCGCGCCGCCCGATGGCGTGGGCGAAGACCAGCAGGTGGCGCGAGTACCGGTCCATTGAGCCGCTCACGTCGCAGAGGATCACGATCGGCCGGCGCTTCGTCCGTGTGCTCGCTCGCGCAAGCCGCTGCGCATCGCCGCCCTGACGCGCCGCGGCTCGCATGGTGCGGCGCAGCTCAACCGTTCCACGACGGTCGGCGCGGAGCCGCCTCGTCCTTCGCTCGGCGACTCGCCAGGGCGACTGGCGGAGCAGTCGACGCACCGCTGCCAGCTCATCCCAGCTCATCTCGCGAAAGTCACGCTGACGAAGCAATTCTTCCGCGCTGTACCCGGTGCTGGACGCCGGCGGCCCCTCCACCTCGCGGGCGACACCGGGCGACGACAGACCGAGCGCGTTCATCCAGGCCAGCGCATGCTTCGGGTCGAGCGCCAGCGGCCGGTTACGCCCGGGGATCGATCCCGACTTGCCTTCACCTCCAGGCCTGGAGAAGAAAAGATCGAATGCCGTATCGAACACCGCACCTTCCTCGCGCCGGGTCACGAACACGGCGCGGAGCGCGTACCTGACCTCGTCCGGGCGTTCCAGATCAACAGCAAGGAGTGCCTCACAGGCATCGCGGACTCGCTCCGGGCTCGTCGAGAGCCCCGCATCGCGGAGCAGGCGCGCAAAGAGCGTCACGCTCTCGACCGGGTCCGGAGCGTTGCCGATCACCGCCCCGCGGGAAAGGCGATCGCCTCCTCGCTCCGCTCGAGATCCTCCTGGTGCTTGATCGCCGCACCCATCGTCTCGCGAAGCGCAGCGGGGGTCGCCTCCGTGTGACCGAGGGCTGCGAGCGCACGGGCCCAGTCGACTGTTTCTGCCACTCCTGGCACTTTGTAGAGGTCGAGCCCGCGCAGCCGCTGGGTCACTTCCGCAACCTGCCGCCCCAGTTGCTCGGACACCTCTGGCGCTCGCACACGCACGATGGCGACCTCACGTTCGAGGTCGGGGTAGTCGATCCAGTGGTACAGGCAGCGCCGCTTGAGAGCGTCGTGCACCTCGCGCGTGCGATTCCCCGTGAGGATCACGAGCGGTGGATGCTCGGCGCGGATCGTTCCCATCTCCGGGATGCTGATCGCGTAGTCGGCGAGGATCTCGAGCAGGAACGCCTCGAACTCCTCGTCCGATCGGTCGATTTCGTCGATGAGCAGCACCGGGGGAACGGCGTCGTGGTTGTCGATGGCGTCGAGGAGTGGCCGGCGCAGCAGGAAGTCCGGACCGAAGACATCCTGCTCGGTGCGGACGCGATCCTCGCGCTCGCCCACCAGGCGGATGTGCAGCAGCTGACGTGCGTAGTTCCACTCGTATGCGGCGTGAGCGAGGTCGATGCCCTCGTAGCACTGCAACCGGATGAGCCGTGCGCCAAGACCGGCGGCGAGCGCTCGAGCGGCCTCGGTCTTGCCGACGCCGGCCTCACCTTCGAGGAAGAGCGGCTTGTTGATGCGAATCGCGACCAGGATCGCTGTCGCGAGTCGCCGGTCACAGAGGTAGTCCTGCGCTCCGAGCAGATCGACGACCGCGTCGACCGACGCTGGATGTGCGGCGCCGGCCGGTGCATTCATATGGTCAGGGTGACGAGTCCGCCGACCACAGGTCAAGCGTGAGATGCGTCGCACGCGGTCATTCAGACCGCGTAGACGTCGATCTCGGTGGCCTTGATGACTGCGAATACCTCACCCCCCTCGGCGAGGCGCAGGTCTGCGGCGGCAGCCGGTGTGACCTCCGCAACCAGCGGCAATGGACCCGTGAGACGGATCCGCCAGCGGTCTCCCTCGGGGTCGAGGCCCTCCACCGTGCAACGCACCACGTTGCGCGGGCTTCCCTCCGGCGCGGACCGGTACAGGGCGATCGCGCGGGGTTGGATGGTTGCAAGCGCCGGACCGTGCGCGTCGGTCGCGACCGTGAGCGTGGATCCGTCGTCGAGTAGCATCGTTCCGCTCGACACGATCCCGTGCAAGAGGTTCAAGCCTGCCATGCGAGCGATCCACGGGGACCGCGGTCGAGTTGACACTTCGGCAAACGTCCCTTCCTGCGTCACGTGCCCGTCCTCGAGCACCACCACGCGCTCGGCCAGCGACGCCGCCTCGAGTGGATCGTGCGTGACGATCAGCCGCACGCCCGCAAACGTGGACAGGTGCTCGCGAAGCGCCCGGCGAAGCTCGAGTCGGGCTGACGCGTCGACGGCCGCAAGTGGCTCATCGAGCAAAAGTGCGTGCGGATCGGTGACGAGAACGCGCGCGAGCGCGACGCGCTGCGATTGACCACCACTCAGCGCTGACGGCCGGCTGGATGCGTACTTCGCAAGGTCTACTCGTTCGAGCCACTCATTCGCCCTGGCATTCGCCGTCCCCCGATCCACACCTCGCGCGCGGAGTCCGAAGGCAACGTTGTCGAGCACGCTGAGGTGCGGGAAAAGTCCGTGGTCCTGAAAGAGGAATCCGACACGTCGAGCCTCGGGCGTAAGCGAGGTTCGCGCCGCCGTGTCCGCGAAGACCGTTCCATTCACCTCGATGCGTCCGTCGTCCAGGGGGAGCAGCCCGGAGACAATCCGCAGCAACGTCGTCTTGCCCGCACCGTTTGGTCCGAGGATGGCCACGGTCACATTGGCGTCGACCGAGATGTCGCAGTCGAGATCGAGGCTCCCGAGTTGCGTGCGCACGCGTGCATTGAGGGTCACCGCAAGGCACCGAGCCAGCGGTCTCGCAGCACGACCAACACGAGGACCGAGATCGCGAGCAGCAGCAGCGAGAGCGTGATCGCCTCGCCGACCTGCCCAGATCCCTCGAAGGAGCTGTACGCGGCGATGGGCAGCGTCTCGGTGGTCCCCGGGAAGCTGCCTGCGAAGGTGATCGTGGCGCCGAACTCGCCGAGCGCTCGTGCCCAGCACAGCGCGGCGCCTGCGGCGATCGAGGGCGCTGCGAGCGGCAAGGTCACACGCCAGAAGCGTCTCCATGGTCGAGCGCCGAGCGTCGCGGCGACCTCCTCATAGTGGTCGTCACGTGATCGCAGGCCCGCCTCGACGGTGATCACGAGGAACGGAAATCCCACAAAGGCCTCTGCCATTGCAGCACCGCCGGTGCTGAACGGAAGCACGATGCCGAACACGTTGTGCAGCACAGTCCCGATCGGGGTGGTCGTGCCGAAAGCCGCCTGTAACGCAATGCCGCCGACCACGGGGGGCAGGACGAGCGGGAGCGTTACCAGCCCTCGCACGATCCGGCGTCCGGGGATGGCGGTGCGAGCGAGCAGATATGCAAGGGGAACGCCGATGACGAGCGAGATAGCGACGGCGATCAGCGAGCACTCGATCGAGAGCCGCAACGACGTGAGCACGTCGGTGGACACCAGCTCCGACGGCAGGTTGACCCAGTCGACATGCGCGAGCAGTCCGATCAGTGGGAGCGCGATGAAGAGAATCGCGACCGCTGCGGGGATGACGAGGCCGATCAGCGGGCGTCGGCTGACGCCTCCACTCACGACGCCGGCGGCGGCAGGAATCCGGCGGAGAGCAACTCCTCCTGAATGCCCCCGGAAACAGCCGAAGTCACGAACGCCTCCGCGGCCGTCAGGTTGGAGCTCGCCTTCACCGCCGCGATCTCGTAGGTACCGACCTTGTTCTGCGCGGTCGGGATCGGAATGCCGGTCACCTTGCCGGCAGCGCCGGCGATGTCGGTGACGAACACGAGCGCGGCGTTAGCGTCGCCGGATTCAAGTTGCTCGAGCACAGCGGCATCGCTGAGTTGGAGCGACGCAGGCGTGAAATGGATCGAGTCCGAGGCCTCGATGTCCGTCACATACTCGCCGACTGGGACACTGGGATCGCCGATCACCAGCTTCACCCCTGGATTGTTGAGGTCGGCGAGCGTCTTGATGTTCAGCGGGTTGCCCGGCGCGACCGCGATCGCGAGCTTGTTCTGGCAGAAGGGCACGGGCGTCTCGACCAATCCCTTGGCGGCCAACTGCGCCATCGTGTCGGTGTTGGCGGTGGCAATCACATCTGCCGGCGCGCCGTTGATGATCTCGGTCACGAGGTCCTGGGAGCCCGCGTACGAGTAGGTTGCCTTGAAACCCGGACTGTCGACCTCGAGGCCTTTCTCGGCGGTGTTGAACGCGTTGGTGAGCGAGGAGGCGGCGAACACCGTCAGGTTGCCGCTGAACGCGTCCGGCGTTGACGCGGGGTTCGACACGCTCGCGGCCCCGCACGCGGCGAGCCAGAGTGCCGTTGTGGCGGCGATGACGCCTGGGCGGACGCGCATGTTCATGATTTCCTCGCCTTTGGGCTACGGGGATTGGGGCAGCTCGATGACGACATTCGTGGCCTTCACGGAAGCGACAGCGAGCATCCCCGGTTCCAGGCCGAGTTCCCGGACCGCCTCGCTGCTGATCAGCGAGCTGATCCGGAACGGCCCGGCCTGGAGCTTGACGTGGGCCATTACACCGTCGGTGTTCACGTCCGTGACCAGTCCGAGGAAGTGATTCCGCGCGGACTCGGTGACGGGCAGCGTGGGGTGGTTGCTCGCAAGCTCCACGGCAAAGCGCGCGAGCACGGCGCCGTCGATGAGCCGGTGCCCGCCGTCGGTCCGCATCGTCTCGATGCGGCCCGCGTCCGCCCAACGACGAACGGTGTCGACGCTGACGCCGAGGAGTTCTGCGGCAGCACCCATCTTGTATGTCGGCACGGCCGCGACTTTAGCGCAAAAGCGGCTTTCTTCTCAAGTGGGCCTCGCGATTGCCGTCTTGCGGATGAATGCTGCTACTCGTTTGCCACTGTGGTCACCGCCTGTACGACGTCACTCACGAAGAGCGGCGCCGGGTAGTCCACGCGTACGTAACCCTGAGGGTCAATGACGTCGAGAAAGTTGGTCTTGGGCGGTTGCAGAGGCACGCCCCATTTCAGCCAGTCGATCTCCAGCGTTGCGGTGGGACCCAGCAGCCAGTGCCAGCCCGGCGACCACTGCGTGGTCAGGTTCGTCTTGATGAACGTCGCGACGTTGGCGGGGGTTCGATCCGGCATGACGCTGACGATGAGCAGGACGGGTTTGACCGTTTTAGGCAGCCCCTGCTCGACAGCAACGATGTCGCGGCCGAGAATAGGGCAGAGGTTGACGCAGAGCGGATCCATGAACGCGAGGAGCACGACGTGGCCCCTCTCATCGGCGAGCGAGACTTCCCTGCCGTTCTGATCCACCAGCCCGGTGAATGGCGGCGTCGTCTGGCGCGTGAGCGGAGCGCCGATGACGTTCGTGGACGGGGAGATCTCCACCTGGGCCGCGGCCGTCGTCGTATGCGGACGCATCGCCAGCGACATGGAAACCCCGATCGCCACGCTGCCGACGAGCGCCAGAACGACGAGGAGCGCCTGTCCGCGCTTCGATCGAGTCAACCCTCCGAGGCTCCCCGAGGATTTCATCCGCAACCTCGCTCTCGGCTTCCGGCATTTCCCGCGAACGCCTGCCCACGTCAATCGCGGGCTTGCACGGCGCCAATTATGGCTCGCGCTGCCCCGCCCTGTGCGCCCGCGATGCTCCAGCGTATGCTCGCGACGTGATCCCGCAACGGCAGATCAGGGTTGCCGCGTCGGGCGGTGTGCTTCTGGCGCTGCTGGGGCTGTTCATCGGCCACACGCTCGAATACCTGCGCGTGTGGGGGGCTGCCGGTGTGGTCGCATCGATGACCAATCCCGTGCACGCATACATGCTGCCGGTGGGCGGTGTGCTCGTCGTGCTCAGTGCCGTCTTCGCGTTGCGGCTGCGGCGGGCATGGCGGGCGCTGAACCACCGGCTCGACAACGCCGTCGCCAGCCTGCACCGCATCTGGCGCGGAGGCTCGGAGGCCGCCGCCGAGCAGAGGCCTCGATCGAGCCCAGGAGCTCGCCTGGTCGCCATCTGGCTGCCGCTGGCGGCGGCACAGATCGTCCTCTACCTGGTGCAGGAAAACGTCGAGGCGGTAGCGAGCTCACGTCCCGCGCCCGGTCTCGGTGCCATCACGGGGATCCATTGGGCGGCGCCATTCGTCCATCTCTACGTGGCGCTGCTCCTCGCCTGTGTCGTCCGCATCTGTCAGGTGTTGCTCCGTCGCCGCGAGGTGGTTGTCGAGCGCATCGAGGCACTCGTGCGCGCGATGGTCCGGCGTCGCCACACCGTCGCGCCGCGTGTCGACGGAGCGCGCACGCGCAGCGTCTCGCCATTCGAACGTGTCGGCCTGCATCTCCGGCGGAGACCACCACCGCTGCTCCTCGACTTCTGACCGGCGTCCGTGAGCTTCGGCTCACCTTCGATCGTTCATCAACTGAGGAGATATCAGGTGGCGAAAACGAGCCGTCGCGTGTCCGCGGTGTTCGCGGGCATGCTCATCGCATTCGCGACGTCTTTGGCCGTGGCATCGGCGCACTACGTCTTCACCGCGGGCAAGTACCGCATCGCGATCGGGTGGCAGAACGAGCCCGCGTCCGGCACCGACACGTACGTCGGAGAGCAGAACGCCATCCAGGTGTTCATCGACATCGCGTCGGCCGACAACCCAAAGGGCACGCCGGTGAGCACGCTGAACCAGGACTGCACGCATCCCGATTTCCAGGTCACGGTGACGGTGGGAACGACGACCAGCAGTCCGTTCTGTCCGGCGCCCACATATGACCCTGACACCGGCAACGGCAGGCTCGACGAGTACGACTACGCGTTGATCCCAACAGTGGTCGGGAACTACACGTTCCACATCTTCGGGAGCATCAATGGAACGCCGATTAACACGACGGTGACGTCGGGACCGACGACGTTCGATTCCATCGCCGACTCCAGTTCCGTGGAGTTTCCGGTTGCCGTGCCGGCGGTCGCCGCGGTCTCGACCAAGGTTGACACCGTGAATCAACGCGCTGCGGCCGCGCTCGCGAGCGCGCAATCGGCCGCAACCGCAGCCAGCAACGCGAAGAACAGCGCATCGAGCGCGACCGTGCTTGCGATCGTTGCGATCGTGGTGGCGGTGTTGCTCAGCGCAATCAACCTGGCGGTTGGAATGCGGCGCCGGAGCACGTAGGTCGTGCGCGCACCACGGGCACTGGTCGTCGGAGCGATGGTCGCAGTGGCGGCAGCCCTGGGGCTGCCCTTGGCTGTGGCCGCACACGCCCTGCCGCAGAGCGCAATCCCAGTCGAGGGCTCGGAGGTACAGACCGCCCCCAAGGTGGTCGAGATCACCTTCGGCGAACCGCCCGACCCGGGGCTGTCGAGCATCACGGTCGTCAACGGTTCCGGAGTCAACGTCGACTCCGGACCCACAACCGTGATCCCGGGCCACCCCCTCGAGCTGGAGGTGCCGCTCAAGCCCATCGGCGGCGGCGTCTACACGGTGACCTGGAAGACCGTTTCCGAGATCGACGGCCACCTCGCCACCGGCGCATACGCCTTCGGTGTCGGCGAGTTGGCGGCAAACGCCAACGCCCACGCGAAAAAGTCCGTGGTCTCGCCACCTCCCTCGATCCTCGCGGTGGTCGCGCGCTGGCTGTTCTTCATCGGCGTGATGGGTATCGCGGGCATCGCATCGACGTGTCTGATCGCGCTGCGTGACGTCCCGTCGTTCGCGCGACGGATGCTCGCCGGCGCCTGGCTCGCCAGCGCTGCCGGCGTCGCCGGGATCGTCGAGGCGCAGCGCGAAGCAGCCGGCGTCAGCCTGAGCGCGCTGTTATCCACGTCGCTCGGAACAGCCGTCGTGGAGCGGATCGTCGCCGTCGTCGCGACCGGACTCGCGATCCTTGTCGCGTGGCTGCTGCCAGTAGCCCGCAGACGCATCGGAGTCGGTGTCGCAGGGGTTGGGGCGGCGGCATCAATGTGGGTCGATGTCGCCTCCAGCCACGCGGGCGCAGAGGCGCCCGTCGCTGCGAATCTGCTGATCCAGTGGGCGCACATAGCCGCCGGCGGCGTGTGGATCGGCGGCTTGCTCGTGCTCCTCCTGGGCGTGCGTGGCCAGCCGTCGGACGTCAAAGGGAGCGCCGTGCGGCGGTTCTCCACCACCG
Organism: Candidatus Dormiibacterota bacterium; assembly: GCA_963791435.1. Classification (GTDB taxonomy): domain Bacteria; phylum Chloroflexota; class Dormibacteria; order Aeolococcales; family Aeolococcaceae; genus Palsa-851. Next base: position 569,075 of record CAWBSL010000001.1, on the reverse strand, counting down.
CCGGAATCGCCATCGTGGTCGTCGCGGTGACCGGGACCTTCCGCGCCGTGATCGAGATAGGTTCCATCGGGCAACTCTTCGGATCCTCGTTCGGCGTGCTCGTGCTCGTCAAGGTGGCCTTGTTCCTCGTGCTCGCCGTGCTCGGCGCCGTCAATCGTTATCGGAACGTGCCCAGAGCGTCGACGGTGCTTCGGGGGTTGCGCCGGGTCGGCTCAACAGAGGTCGTGATCGGAGTTGCGGTCGTTCTCGTCGCCGCGGCGCTGGTGAACGTGGCCCCGCCGGTCGCATCCACGACCTCGACAACCGCAGCGACTACAACACAACTCGTGGCCACGGGCAGCGACTTTGCCACCACCGTCAAGGTGCGCCTGACCGTGTCGCCCGGGAGCGCCGGGTTCAACAATTTCGATCTTCGCGTCACCGATTACGACAGCGGCGCGCTCGTGCGCGCGAGCTCTGTGGAGCTCGAGTTCACGCAGCCGCTCCGACCGCAACTCGGCGAGTTGACGCTGACGCTCAAACGTCAGTCGAACGGGACCTTCGCGGCGCGTGGCGGCAACCTGGCAATCGGTGGCGTCTGGGAGGTGGCTGCGATCATCGAGAACGCGACAAACTCGACCGAGGTGCACCTTCAGCTGACCACGATCAGCCCGGCACCGATCGTGACGGCAACGCGTTTCAGCGGGCTCCCGACGCTGTACTCGATACAGCTCCAGAACGGCTGGCTCGCGCAGGTCTACCTCGATCCCGGCAAGCCCGGCGCCGACGAGTTTCATGTCACGTTCTTCACGAACTCGAACGAGTCAAGCGAGATTCAAATCGCGTCCGCGACCTTCGGGATGACCGTTCCGGGTGGCACGCCCACCATCCTGGTGAGCCGGCGCCTCGATCCGATCGGCCACTTCGTCTCTGACGCGACGGTGCCGGACGCTCCGACGCGATTCGACATCATCGCAACGACACAGACCGGTGTCGCGATCGCGACCTACGTCACGATCACCCCGGGATCGTGATATCCGGTCAGCGGATCGACGAGCTGATCAGCTCGGCGACGGCCGCAGGCTGCTCGAGATAGGGGAGATGCGCCATCCCCTCGAACACATGCGAGCGCGACTTGGGGAGCCAGTCGGCGAGCTCTTTGGATCGCGCGATGACGAACGGCAGGTCGAGGTCTCCCCACGCGACGGTGACCGGCACACTGATCTCCTCGAGACGCGACCACGCCGAGAGGCCGCTCTTCCCGGACTCCTCCGGGATCTCGTTCTTGAGCGCGATCGCATTCATGGCGAGCGCGAGCTCTCGCGCCGGGCCGGAAACGCGTCCCTCTGGTCCACGCGGCCCATCGAGCCACAGCCACATCTCGACTCGATTGATCTCGTCGAGCTCGCCGGAGGTCTGCGCGTCCTCCCACATGCGGACGAGACGGCCGGTATCCGCATCGAACGTGCTGGGCTCCGGTGCGCCGCTCACCGACGGCGCGAGGAGCACCAAGCCCGCGACCCGTTCCGGAGATGCGAGCGCCGCGTCGATCGCGATCTCGCCGCCCATCGAGCTGCCCACTAGCCAGACCGGCCCGGTCGCCACCTGGTCGATGACGGCGTTGAGGTCCTCGATGTGTGAGAAGCCGTACGTGGCGCCCGATGTCTCCCCGAAGCCACGCAGGTCGTATGCGACGACGCCGATCTCGGGTTGGAGGGCTTCGGCAACGTCCTTCCAGGAGCGGCGGTCCGTGACGCCCGAATGGAGCAGGACGACGGGTTGCCCTAGGCCCGGCCAGCGCTCGCCGACGAGGCTGGCGCTGCCCTGCTGCACGATGAATTTCTCCGATGCCACGCGGTCATTCTGACCGGATTCCGGGCTCCCGCCGCGAACTTCGGCGTGAATCGTCACGGGGTTGCACGGAAGCGAGCGCGGCTGGCCGACCTTGCAGGGCCGCATCCCCAGGCGATGGCATCATCCAAAACGATGGCCGTCGATGACGAAGAGGCGTTCAACCAGTCGTTGAGACCGGCGCTGGGACAGCTGTCCTATCTGCAGATCCCCGCACTCAACGTGCAGCGATCGGCGGAGTTTTACGCCCGGGTCTTCGGCTGGCATATCGAGCACCCGCATCCCGGATTCGATGCGCCCGGGCTCATCGGTCAGTGGGTGACCGACCGGCCGCCGGCTCGTGATACAGGGATGCTGCCCTGGTTGCACGTGGACAGCATGGTCGACGCGATGAAGCTCGTCCGCGCACACGGCGGCGAGGTGCTCGAGCATCCAACCCCGGACGGCCCCGACCGGCTCCTCGCCACCGTGCGCGATCCCGGCGGCAACATCGTTGGCCTGGTGCAACTCGTCACCCGCTGACACGGGCGCGGTCTCAGCCCGCGAGCAGAAGCCTCGGGTGGACGCGGGTTCGGTTGCCGCAAGCGACGCACTTCACCTCGGCGCGAACCGGGCGACGATAGCGCTGCGTGAGCGCGTGCTCAGGTCGCGTATAGGTGACTGTGAGCGGAATCACCCGGTTCGCGCCGCAGTGTGCGCACCGGATCGCTTGGTCCGCATTCGACCGTTCCACCCTGATATTCTGCAACGCCAACCCAGCGACCTGTCAATGGCAGGAGCGTTACGCAGGCAGCCCGGCCAGTGCGGCGACGAGCCCGATGAGCCCGGCGAGCACGAGGGCGCTGACAACGCCACGACGTGCGGCGAAGAGCCACACGAGGGCGCCTGCAAGGACGGGGATCTGCCACGTGATATGGATCTCGAGGCCGAGGGTGAGGGCTGACCCGGCGATCGCACCGATCACCGCCGGACCTGCACCGGTGAAGAACGACTGAATCCGGGGATTCCCCCGGATCCGGTCGAAACGCGGCCCTCCGGCGAGCACGAAGACGAACGACGGCGTGAATGCGACGAGCACCGCAAGCAGGCCGCCGCCGACTCCCGCGGCTGCATAACCGACCGCGCCCACGGTGAGGACGACCGGCCCTGGGGTGATCTGCCCGAGCGCCACGGCGTCAAGAAACTGCGTCCCGGTCATCCAGCGATACGTGCTAACGGCGTCGTGTTGCATGAGGGGGACGATCACGAACCCACCGCCGTACGAGAGCGCCCCGACCTTGAAGGCGACCCACGCAAGCGAGCCGAGCGTGCCGAGGGTCACCGTGTGGATCAACGCGGCGGGCAGGAACGAGAGGACGGAGTGCGCCGAGCGCTCGACTCCCGCCCGTCGAGCGGACGGCGACCTCGACGAGCCCGCACGCGACGAGAACCAGAACGAGGAACGGTCCGATCGTTGCGGCGCCGACGGCTCCTGCGGTCGCGTACAGCAGCCACCGACCTCGCTGGAATCGCCTGTTCCCGGCGCGTCTCCAGCTCGCAGGAGTCAGCCGCCACGCGGCGTGCAGTGCGACGGCAGGCACCGCGGCGCCCGCACCCAGGGCCGCTCCGAGAATCCACACGGGCGGATGTCCTGCAAGGAAAACAGCCGAAAGGGCGAGGATGAGGACCATCCCCGGGACGATGAAACCAACCCCGCCGACGATCGCTCCGGGCGCGCCACGGAGCCGCCAAGCACAGAAGATCGCCAGCTGTGTCGAGGCCGGCCCAGGCAGCAGGTTGGTGGTCGCGACCCCGTCCTCGAACTCCTCGGCGTCAAGCCAGTGGCGCCGCTCGACGCACAGCCGGCGCAGGAGCGCGATGTGTGCTGGGGGTCCTCCGAAGCCGATGCAGCCGAGGCGGAGCCACTCGAACGCGATGGTGCCGAGCGACACGCGCTCGTCGGCTGGCTGGGAGGTGTGCTCGGGCACGCTGCGCAGCTTATGGATTCTTCCGAATCACGCCGTCGACTGCCGTGCATCTGCTGGGCGTCGCAACGGTCGTTGGTGTGCGAACGGCGCGACCCTGATCGCCCCCTGGTTGAGGGCGTGCATCTCGCCGTCGCCAAACGCCGGTCGAAGCAGGTGTTATCGTTGAAAGCCCGCTGGCCCGAGGACTTCAATGATGCTCACGGTTCACGACCGCCTTGCCATCGCCGAGGGACTCTCGGTGCGTGGCTCCGCGATCCGCCGGCACTTTGAATTGGCTCCCTTGACGCCCCCGGGACCGCTGCTCGATCCCGAACGAAACGAGCTCCCCAAGCCGCGCCCGGGCATGCGTCTTGTCGAGCTCGAGCGGGCGCGCCGCAAGCAGATCGACCACTGATCCACCTCGACGCCGCGCGGTTGCTCCTGGTCGCCGGCGCGGCCCTGGTCGCCGGCGCCGTGAACGCCGTCGCCGGGGGAGGGACGCTGCTGTCCTTTCCGGCGTTGCTCCTGCTCGGATTTCCGGCGCTGACCGCAAACGTCACCAACACGATCGGCCTGCTCCCCGGTTATGCCGGTGGGAGTGTCGCCTATCGCAAAGAGCTCAGCGTGCAGCGCGATCGCGTTCGTTTTCTTGCACCGATCAGCATCGTCGGCGCGGTGGTCGGTGCGATCCTGCTGACGCGAACATCGAACCACGTGTTCACGGTAATCGTGCCGTGGCTCATCCTCGCAGCCTGTGCGTTGTTGTTGCTACAGCCGCTGGTGACGGCGCGTCTGCAAGTGCACCGTTCCGAGCAGGAACAGCACCGCTCGCCGCCGCTTGCGGGCGCACAGTTTCTCAGCGGCGTCTACGGCGCGTTCTTCGGTGCGGGTCTTGGCGTGATGATGCTTGCGGTGCTCGGTCTGTTCATTCGTGACGACCTGCAGCGGATCAACGCGCTCAAAGGCATGATGCAACTGATCATCAACGTCGTCGCTGCGATCTACTTCGCGTTCTTCGGGCCGGTCTCGTGGCTGGCGGTGCTCGTGATGGTGCCGACGAGCGCTGCAGGCGGCTTCATCGGTGTCGCGCTCGCGCGCCGGCTCAGCCCGGCGGTGTTACGCGGCGTGGTGGTCGTGTTAGGCGTCGCCTTCGCGGTCCACCAGTTGTTGTAGGCGGCCGTCAGGAGAGGCGGCGTTCCGTCGCCCATCGTGTCAGCTGGTGGCGCGTCGAGAGCTGGAGTTTGCGCAGCACCGACGAGACGTGACTCTCGACGGTCTTTGCGGAGATGAAGAGCTCGCGGGCGATCTCCTTATACGTGAAGCCGCGAGCGATGAGCCGGAGCACCTCGCGCTCACGTGGCGTGAGCTGATCAAGCTCGGGGTCGAAGGATGGTGCCTGCTCGGCAGCGGGCAGCGCCGCGAACGCATCGAGCACGAATCCGGCGAGTCGCGACGAGAAGACTGCCTCACCCTCGGCAACGCGGCAGACAGCGTCCACCAGGTCAGCGCCCGAGATCGTCTTGGTCACGTAGCCGCGAGCGCCTGCTCGGATGACCGCGATCACGTCTTCCGGAGCGTCGGAGGCGGAGAGCGCGAGAAAGCGGACGTGCGGATGCGTGGCTCGGAGCGCAGCGACCACGGCCTGGCCGCCACCGCCGGGGAGGTGAACGTCCAGGAGCACGACGTCCGGCTCGCTTTCGACGATCCCGGCGATGGCCGGCTCGACATCGTCAGCCTCACCGATGACGTCGACTGCCGTGCCGAGCTCCGAGCGCACGCCGGCGCGGAACAGCCCGTGGTCGTCGACGATGAAGACACGCGGCCGAGGAGCGTATGGGACGGTCACGTAGGAGTTGATTGCCCGACCGCGACGCGAGGCATCGAGAGGTGGATCTCCGTCCCTTCTCCCGGCACGCTGCGCACATCGGCGCTGCCGCCGCGACGGGCCATCCTCGCGCCCACCGAGTCGGAGAGGCCTCTGCGATCTGCCGGGACCGTCGCCGGATCGAAGCCGCGGCCCCGGTCGCGGACGAAGAGCGACACAGCCTCCGGTTCCACCTCAGCAAAGATCGAGATGACCCGCGCGCTCGACCACTTCGCCGCATTCACGGTTGCCTCGCGGGCTGCGCCGAGGAGTGCCTGGAGGTCGTCGTCGATCGGACAGTCGCCGACGGTGACGACCTCGACGCTGACGCCGTGCTGCGCCTCCACCTCGCTCTGGATCTGTCGCACACCTGCGGCGAACGTCGTGTCAGCGGTCATCGATCCAGGCGCGTGCCCATCGAAGAGCCAGGAACGCAGCTCGCGCTCCTGCGCCCGCGCAAGCTGGATCACCTGTTGGGGATCGGTGGCCCTGCGCTGGATCAGCGCGAGAGTCTGGAGCACCGAATCGTGGACACGTGACGCCATGTCGGCGCGCTCCTCGGCGCGCACGCGGGCCTGACGCTCGGCCACCAGCTCGCGGCCGACGCGCAGCCACCAAGGGCCAAGCACCACAACCACCGCAGCGATGACGAGCAGCACACCCACAAGCGGCCGGAGCAGCGCCGTGCTCGTATGTCCGACGAGCAGCGTGACGACTCCGGCGATCAGCAGCGCTGCCCCGACCAGGGTGCGCAGGGCGATTCGAGAGCGTCGCGTGTCGCCCGTGAAGCCGATCACCGGATCAGCGAGGCGCCGCAGCGTCGCCTGCTCGCCGGCCGGCGCATTTCTCGAGATGAGCACGATCCCGACGACGCTGATCACAAAGGCCCATGCGACCGACCCGATCCAACCCGCTCCCACGAGAGATAGGAGGACGAACACCACAGTGACCAGTGATGCGAGCCCGGCGGCAAGCGTGATCCCGGTTCGGTCGCCCAGCGCTCTGGCGCCGATGCTCGACTCTTCCCCAGTCGCCGGAACCAGGAGCCACGCCGCCACATAGCCGGCGATCCCGAAACCGCCGGCGAATGCCAGCACGACGATGACGGTGCGAACGATCGTGACGTCGACACCTGTTCGAGCTGAGATTCCCGCCGCCACACCTCCCAGCAGGCGTTGCTCGGGAACGCGGCGCCACGAACCTCTCCGCCACCGGCGCTTGGTCCGGATCTGCTCGGCCATGCAGTCATGATGGGCTTCGCACGGCCGGGCGGCTATCCGGGAACACCCTGAGAGGGCCATCGAGACCTCAGGGTCGAATCGGGGATCCCACGGATTGTTTCGCCGATCCGCCGGCTCTACGGTGGGGTCATGAACACACCCCCTCCGCCACCGACCGACACAGACAGCTCGCGCCGCCCGCTCTGCCGCAGCACCGACGATCGCATGATCGCGGGCGTCGCCTCGGGCATCGCCGCCTACTTCGATGTTGATGTCACTGTTGTCCGAATCGGGATCGCCGTGCTCTCGGTCTTCGGCGGAGCAGGGATCGCCCTCTATATCGCCGGCTGGTTGCTGATGCCGGTGGCGGGTTCCGATCAGTCGATCGCCGCCAGGCTCACCCACAGGGCTCGCGCCTGCACGCAGTCATGAATGCCACGCCGCCGCCGCCACCGCCGCAGCCATCATCCGCACCGCTGAGCTATCCGCTGCGCATCGAAGGACGGCTCGACGAGCCGCTCTCGCGCTGGTTGTGGCTCGTCAAGTGGGTGCTCCTGATTCCGCACTACATCGTGCTGTGGTTTCTCGGCGCAGCGATGTTCGTGCTCACGGTGGTCGCCTTCTTCGCGATCCTTATCACCGGGCGCTATCCGCGAGCCATCTTCAATTTCAACGTCGGCGTGATGCGCTGGGGGTGGCGCGTCGGCTTCTACGGCTACAGCGCACTTGGCACCGACCGGTATCCGCCGTTCACGTTATCCGCTCGCCCGGATTACCCGGCCAAGCTCGAGGTCCCATATCCCGAACACCTGTCGCGCGGCCTGGTGCTCATCAAGTGGTGGCTGCTCGCGATCCCGCAGTACCTCGTCATCGCGCTGCTGGCCGGGGGCTTCGGTGTCGCGGTGCATCTGTGGGGACTCATCGCCGTCCTGGCATTGTTCGCCGGCATCGCACTTCTGGCAGCGCACCCATATCCGCGGAGCGTCTTTGACGTCGTGATGGGGCTCAACCGGTGGGTGTTCCGCGTCCTCGTCTATGCATTGCTCATGCGCGACGAATATCCGCCCTTCCGATTCGATCCCGGTGGGGTTGAAGCGCCCCCCGCGCCGAGCGCACCGCCGGCCCCGATGGGCGGATGGGTGCCGGTCCCTCCAGCGCTGTGACCGGCGGGCGTGGCAGCTCGGCGCCTATCCCGTCCGCTCGATCAGGAACTCCTCCCACGTCCTGACTCCCTGGGGGGCGGTGGCGTTGCCGGGAGCGACGAGGTTGCCACCGGCGCGAACCACTCGCGCCGTCTTGCCTGGAATCCAGAGGGGCAGGAGCAGCCGGCGGCGATGGACAGCGCGCAGGTAGCTGCGAACGAGATCCGACATCCGGTAGACGCGCGGGCCGCCGAGGTCGGGCACCAGCCCGGCAGGCTCTCCCTGAGCGAGCGACGCAAGCCGGGTCGCCACCTCGTCGGCCTCGACAGGCTGAAATCGGAATCCCGCGGCAAACGGTGAGAGCGGCAACTTCGCCACCGCCTTTCCCACGATGAGAAAGAGGTCGTAGAACTGGGTGGCCCGCAGCGTCGTCCAGGGTAGCCCGGAGGCTGCGACGGCATCCTCGGCGTCGCGCTTGGCGCGGAAGTAGGCAAAGGCCATACGGCCGACGCCGACAACAGGAATGCGATCGGTGCCGACCACGGAGATGAACACGAGATGCGGTGCGCCGGATTTCCGAGCCGCTTCGACGAGTGTCCGGGTCATCGCGGCGTCACCCTTGAAGTTGCCGGCGCAATGGACGATTGCGTCGACTCCCTTGACGGCCTCGTCGACTCCGGCTCCCGTGAGCAGATCACCCGTGATGAACTGGACACCGGGCTCGGAGTCACGGGTGTGGCGGGTGAGCACCCGTACCTCGGGGACGGACTCCCGAAGACGCTGAACGACGAGGCGCCCGAGCGTTCCAGTGCCTCCGGTGACCAGGATGGTGGTTGTCATGACGGGCCTTTCGTTAGTCGTGTGTCACATCGGCCGCGTGCGGCGTGTCAATGCAACGACACTTCGCGATGAGGAAATGTGACCGATGACTGAGAACGATGTACTGGCGGCACGGTTCGAGGCCGAGCGTCCGCGTCTGCGCGCCGTGGCGTTCCGGATGCTCGGATCGCTCAGCGAGGCGGACGACGCGGTCCAGGAGTTGTGGCTCAGTCTCAGCCGCGCCGACGCGTCGGGCATTGAGAACCTCGGCGCATGGCTGACGACGGTCGTCGCGCGCGTCTGTCTCAACATGCTCCGTGCGCGCCAGTCTCGCCGCGAGGATCCGCTCCCGGAATTCGAGTCCGCGTCCTCGCTTGGGCGTGAGGACGGCAGCGATCCCGAGTACGAGGCGATTCTCGCGGACTCGGTCGGAGTGGCATTGCTCGTGGTGCTGGAGGCACTCACGCCGGCCGAGCGCATCGCGTTCGTGCTCCATGACACGTTTGCCATGCCGTTCGACGAGATCGCGCCGCTGGTTGGGCGCACTCCCGCGGCAGCGCGGCAACTCGCCAGCCGCGCCCGGCGCCGAGTGCGCGGATCGGCGGAACTTCCTCCCACCGATATGGCAAATCATCGCGATGTGATCAACGCCTTTCTCAACGCGTCGCGCAACGGCGATTTCGACGCGATGCTCGCAGTGCTGGACCCGGACATCGTGTTCCGCGTCGACGCGACGGCAGCGCGCGGTGAATCGAACTCGCGTGTTGCGGGGCGCCGCATCCGTCGCTCGCGGTGCGATCGCGTGGTCGGGTGGTGCGCGGTTCACGCAGCTGGCTCTTGTCAACGGAGCAGTTGGTGTTGTCGTCGCACCACGCGGCAAGCTGTTCGGGGTTGGGCTCTTCACGATCCGCGACTGGAGGATCGCAGAGATGGATCTGATTGCAGACCCCGCGCGCCTCCAGGGATTCGACTTCGGCGTGCTTCCACCGTCCGTCTAGAATCGCGCGCGAGTGTCGCTATTCTGCGCGCCACTTCGCGAAGACCACCTGGGCGGCGCAGGGTGCATGTCACAGGTCGGTGGCGAGACTCCTGCACGGTCCATTGGCGTGCATGCTGAGGCACAGTTGCTGCCGGGCAGGACCGGCAGTCATGGGTTACCCGAGGCGACCCATGACACCCCATTTGTCCCGGTGCGGCTCACGAGCTCTCCAGGGGACGAACGTCCATAGCGGCATGTCACTCGCCGAACTCTCGGTGAGCACACAGGGACATGACCATGCTGACAGGACACTTTGACAAACGCCGTTCGACGAACCACACCGATGCGGAGGTTCGAGTCTTCGAACGGACGCCGGGACTCATGCCGGGTTCGACCGTGGAGAACGTTGCTGTCGAGATCTGGCTGATGCTGTGTTGTTCACGGGTGTTCGCGCGCTTGACGGCCATCGATTCGCCCTGTCGACGCGATGGGGACTCGGCAACGGCTGGACGACACGTGAATGGGTCTATGACGCCGACACCGACGCGATCGGCGAGCCGCGCGACATCGTCGACGAGACGAAGCGGGGACGGGCCGTCCGAGCAGAACGTTCTCCTGCCTTCGCCGGCGAGCGCCAGCTCGCGGCGGCCCTGCGTGGCGACGGCGCGGAATCCACGGCGGAGGCGGGGACGACGTTTGCGCCTGCTCCGAATGGAGGCGAGATCGTTCTCTCCAAGGGAAATCCCGTCGGGTGTGTTCTGCGGCGCTCGCCACGCTTCGTTGTCTGGCAAGAGCTCGGCAGCGTGGTTTGCGTGGAGGGCGACGGGCTTCCCTGGCTTGTCCTCGACGACATGTACGGGGGTGCGAGTGCCGCCGCGATCAGCCCGGACGAGGAATGGTGCGTCGTGGTCGGATGCGGCTTTCGCGTTCGCCGTCTCCGCCTCGCCGGTGAATTCCGGAGTTGTGGTGCCGATCCCGCCAACATCCACTGGATCGGCAGGGTGGAGGCAGTCGGCGGACACACCTTCCGGCTTCACGGTGGCGGGCCGGGATTCGTCGTTCGCGAGTACCTGTACGACGCCGACAGCGGTGCGCTCCGTCTTGATCGCGAGTGGGTCGACGATGAGCGACGTCTGCGCACCGAAATCTCTCGGGACTCCCCGGATCGTGGTCGTTGACCGCACTGGACGCGCGGCTCGAAGCACCTCAAGGCCCTGCAAGCGCAAGCCGGACGAGAACATGATTGTCCGATGACACGGCCCCTTGACCACGACCGGAGGGCGCAGCAAGTCCAGGCTGCCGACGGTCGAAGCTTGATGTACGCGGAGTGGGGCGACCTCTCCGGCAGTCCTGTCTTTGCACTGCACGGCACCCCGGGATGCCGGTTGTCGCGTCACCCCAATCAGGATCTGGTGCGGTCCACGGGCGCGCACGTGATCACGTATGACCGGCCCGGATATGGGGGGTCGGACAGGGATGCGGGGAGAAGCGTGGCCGACTGTGCAGCCGACGTCGCCGCTATCGCAGATGCACTCGGATTCGAACGATTCGCGGTACGCGGCGGGTCGGGAGGCGGACCGCATGCGCTTGCCGTGGCAGCACTCCTCGGCGACCGGGTCACACGTGTGGCATGCGTGGTCGGGTGCGCCCCGTTTGACGTGCTCGGCGAAGCCTGGTTCGACGGCATGGATCCCTTGAACGTCACGGAGTTCCGCTGGGCGCTCGACGGCGAGAAGCGCCTGCATGCGGAGCTGACTCGCGAGGACGCGGAGGTGCGCGCTCGCGTCGCCGTAGATCCGACGAGCCTGCTCGCCCCGTATGACCTTCCCGAATCCGACAAGGCGGTGATGGCTCGGCCCGACTACGCCGCCATCGTCGCGGAAGAGGTTGACGAGATCTCGCGGCATGGCGTGTGGGGGTGGGTCGACGACGAGCTTTCGTTCATGAAGCCCTGGGGATTCGACCTGGCCGCGATTCACGTGCCGGCCGCTGTCTGGTACGGGTCTGAGGACGTGCTCGTTCCAGCCGCTCACGGCGAGTGGTTGGGGCGGCATGTCCCGGGCGCACAGGTGCGCGTCACGAAGCTCGGCCACATGGGCGATCCGGATCGGAGCGTCGTCGAGCTTCACGGCTGGCTGATCGAAGGCAGGCCCTGGGATTGATGGGGCGGTTCGGCTGCCCGATCACTGACGGCTGCGGCGTAGGATGCGGCGCACGTTAATCGGGAGATTGGAGGACGACGCGATGCCGCAATTCATGGATTTTCACCCCGACCTGAAACTGCCTCAGGACGCCATTGACGGCATCGCGGCAGGTGCGCATGCCGGCGAGACCGATCAGTTCGGCGTCCGGCAGGTCGAGCTGTTCCATAACCCCGACGGGAAGGTGTACTGCCTCCTGGACGCGCCAAGTGAGCAGGCCGTGCGCGATCACCACGCTGCCCTCGGCGTGGACTGCGGCGAAGTGCACGAGGTATCCGGGATCGGCTGAGCCGGCAGGCGGACTCGACGAGCTGTTCACCTCGAACGTGGTTGGCGAGGTGGTCAGGTCAGGTCCGTCGCGGCAGGACGGGGCATAGAGTTGGGGCGGTGGGAAGACTTGCCGCCGTGCCCTACGTGCTCGCGATGGTAGCCGTCGTTGTCATTGTGGATGTCCTGTTCTTCAGGGACCAGTTTTGGGAGCGGCTGATCGTGAACATCGGCATTGTCCTGGTCTTCGTGGCGTTCTATTTCAGGTTCCTGCGCTAGCGAACCAAGGAGACCTCGCTCACACCCCAAACAGCCGACGGGGAGATTCGAACTCCCGGCCAATGGTTTACGAAACCATTGCTCTACCACTGAGCTACGTCGGCGTGGGACTGAAGCCTACCAAGGGGCCACGAGACCACCGCGCCGGAAGTTCGAGGAAGCGGCCGATCGAGGCGACCTCCCGGCGGATTGCCGGATCGGCACGCTGACCGATCCGATCGAACGGCATGATCGTGACCTCGATTTCGTCGCGGTGCTTGTCGAGGCGCCAGCCGCCGTGGATCCACCCGTCCACACACACCACCGGGCGGATCCAGCCGCCCCCACCGTTGTGGATCCAGGCTTCGGCGTCGAGGTCGCCGTGGTGCTCGCGACGGCGATAGCCCAGAAGAAACGTGTCGAAGTGACCCAGGAGACGCACCTCTGGCCCAGAGGTCTCGGGGTCCGCGACGACCGGTCCGAGCGTCCAGAGACCGCGAATCGGTCCCGGAAACTCGACCAACTCCGAGCCGACAGCCGCCATCGCCGAGCGGATCAGCCCCACCTTCAGGTGCGACCAAGCCGCGAAGTCAGCCGAACTCGCAGGGCCGTAGGCGGCGAAGTAGCGCCGGGCCAGCTCCGCGAGCGCGGCCTCCCCGCATGGGCCCTCCGTCTGTGGCACCCAGTCGTCCATCAGCACGAAACTCTCGTCACGGCCGATGCGCGGACCCGAGCAGACGACGCCAAGCGCGGCTGCATGAAAGATCAGGTGCATCATCGTCTGGCCGACCGGCTCCTGGAGCACTCCGGCGCTCACCAGGTTCGTACGAATCTCACGACGCGCCATCGGCCCGCCGGCGAGCGCCTTGCGGATCACCGCGACACCGCGCGCACACGTGGATGCGTCGAGACCGAGATTCCGCATGCGAGCCGCACCAAGCTCGTTGATGACCGGACCGAAGATGCCGACAAGCCAGCGCACGTCCTCGACCGCGCAGAGATGCCAGGTGCCGCGCATCAACCAGGTCCGCACAACCGAGCGCTCTTCTCCGAACGCGCGATCCACGTCCGCGGCGGTGAGTCCGGTGCTGCGCACACGAATCTGATGCCGCGCGGCGTCGAATGACTGTGCCTGGATGACGCATACCGAGCGTGTCACTGTGGCGACATCCGCATCGAGACGCGAGGGGTCGGTGAGATGCTGCGAGCGCAAACGCGCGAGCCGGAGCGGCAGCAGAGTCTTGTCGGGCATTGCCGCGATCTTAGACACCGGCGGAGGTCGCCGATCGTGAGCGATCCGTTATCGTCGCCGGTCAATGGCAACAGCACCAGACCCGCCGCACATCGTCGTCATCCTCGGCAGCACACGTGACAACCGCTTTGGTGAGACGGTCGACCGGTGGTTCCTGACACGCACCGCGGAGCGCGTCGACCTCACCTTCCAGTCCGTCGACCTCCGCGATTGGGAGTTCCCCTACTACGACCATTCGCTCCCGCCCAGCCGGATCGAGTACGGCGACATGGCACAGCGGTGGGCGGACATCATCGGTCCCGCGGACGGGTTCGTCGTCATTACGCCCGAGTACAACCACGGCTATCCGGCCGTGCTGAAGAGCGCGCTCGACGCCGTGTATCGCGAGTGGGTTCGCAAGCCGATTGCTTTCGTGAGCTACGGCGGATGGGCTGCCGGCACCCGCTCGGTGGAGCAGTTGCGCACCGTCGCGATTGAGTTGCAGATGGCGCCGATCCGGCCGTCAGTTGCGCTGCAGCTCGCGCCGCGTCTGTTTGACGCCGAGGGAAACCTGAAGGATCCCGAGCTGCTCAACACGACCACGACCGCCATGCTCGACGACCTCGCGTGGTGGGCGCACGCGCTGCGCGATGCGCGAGCGGCGACCGCCGCCTAACGCATCAGAAGAAGTCGGGCATCCACGGAAGGCCCCCGGCGATGAGGCCGTCCATATCACCAACCGCAGACGCTTCCCCTTCAAGCAAGCCGAGGCGCATCGCGTCCTGCGCGCGGAGCGCGCTCGAGTACCACGCAGAGAGCGCGCCGATGCCACACCGGATCGTGCCGCTCCCTCCGGGGGTGACTCGCGCCGTTCCGCTCTCGACCTCGAGCACAAACCGCTCGACACCGGTCACGGGGTCGGTCACCTCGAGCTCCGCGCGACCCGCAGCCCGCGCGGGCCAGCCCCGGGCGGACATCGCCGCGCCGATGTCGACGATGCGTTGCATCCAGCAGAGGAAGGCCTGCGTCTCGAGAGTCCGATGCGGCTCGGGGAGCAGCCAGACCAGCGGCGAGGCGTCGATCATCGCCGAGTGCCCGAAAGCAACCTCGCGGCTCATCGACTCCTGACCACCCAGGAAACCGAGGAGACCGCGAAGCGCGTCCTCCGTCGTGAAGATGAACTCCTGCACACGGATGCGCACCCACTCCCCATCACGCGAGGAGCTGTAGCGCACGTACCCGGTGAGGCGATCCCCTTCGTACCAGCCGTATTCGTAGCGGGGCGTCTCGGGGTCGCCGGGATCCCACTCGACTGAGAGGAACCAGTCGGCGCGGTCCAGCGGACCGTCCCACTGCGCGAGGTGGGCGCGCCGCATCGCCTCGACGGTGGTCCGGTCGGGCCTGCTCCGGACGGTCCCGGCGCCGGAGAGCCCGGTCAGCGCCGAGGTCTCGACGATCTGCCGGGTTGTCAGTGCGCAGACCTCCCAGCCCCAGCGGCGGTAGAGGCGGACCGTCGCCGCATGCAGCGGCGCGAGCGCGGCGCCGTTCTCACGGGCGAGGCGTATGCCGTCACGCATCAGCGCACCGGCCACGCCGCGGCGGCGCCAGGCCGGATGCACCGCGACGGCGGTGACCCCGTGCGCCGGCACGGACTTCCCGCCAAAGAACTGACCGCCCGGGAGGAGCATGTAGCCGCCGACGATCTCGCCGTCCATATGAGCCAGCCGCAGCGGCGCGTGCGGGGCGGCCGCACGGAGCCAGCCCAGGTTGGTCGCGGCGACGCCGGCGAACGACTCGGCGTCCACCTCCGCAAAGCGTTGCAGCTCCTGCTCGCCATTCGCGTCGCGAATCTCGACGGGTGGCCGGTCTCGTTCCATGAGCGCCCGAGTGTACTTCGCGACCACCGCGCGGCCAACCAGCCCCGCCGGATGATGAGCCGGGTCGGTTTGGGCTGAGCGTGGACTCGGGATACCCTTGATGCATGGAAACCTTCGACGTGCCCGACGAGCCCGATCCGGGTCGTCTCGACGCGTACGACCACGCCACCGTGGAAGCACGCTGGCGGCGGATCTGGGACGAGCGTGGTGACTATCGGACCCAGCTCGACGAGCCGGACCGCCCCTTCTACAACCTGATGATGTTCCCGTACCCATCTGCGGAGGGGTTGCACGTGGGGCACATCATCCCGTTCGCCGGCGGTGACATCTACGGCCGCTGGCGGCGCCTCATGGGCGACACCGTCTTCGAGCCGATGGGGTTCGACGCGTTCGGCATCCACTCCGAGAACTACGCGATGAAGATCGGCGAGCACCCGGCCATCGTCATGCGCCGCGCGGTCGCCAATTTCCGCGAGAACCAGCTGAAGCGGATCGGTTCGATGTTCGACTGGAGCCACCAGGTCAACACTGCCGACCCCTCGTACTACCGCTGGACGCAGTGGATCTTCGTGCGGCTCTTCAATGCCGGCCTCATCGAGTGGCGTGAGGGCGCAGTCAACTGGTGCCCGTCGTGCCTCACGGTGCTCGCCGACGAGCAGGTGGAGCAGGGCCGGTGCGAGCGGTGCCACACCGTTGTGCAGACGCGGTATCTCCGGCAGTGGTGGATCAAGATCACCCGCTACGCGCAGGACTTGCTCGATGCGCTCGACACGCTCGACTGGTCGGAGTCGACGAAGAATATGCAGCGCAACTGGATCGGGCGCAGCGAAGGCGCAACCATCCTCTTCGATCTCGAGGGTTGCCGGCGTAAGGACGTGACCGTGTACACCACGCGCCCGGACACGCTTTTCGGCGCGACGTTCCTCGTCATCGGCGCCGATCACCCAGAGCTTGAGGACTTTGTGCCCGCGGATCGGATGGGTGAGGTCAACGCGTGGCGCAACAAATTCCCACCGACGGCCGCGGAACCGGACTTCTCGATCGGCATGGAACTCGGGTCGTACGCGATCCATCCGTTGACAGGCGCCCGCCTTTCGGTGTGGGCGGCTCCTTACGTGCTCGGTGGCTACGGAACCGGCGCGATCATGGCGGTTCCCGGGCACGACGCCCGCGACTGGGCGTTTGCGCGAGCCCACTCCTTGCCGATTGTTGAAGTCATCAGTGGCGGCAACGTCGATGAGGCGTCTTATAGCGGCAACGGGCTGCTCGTCAACAGCGCCGAGTACAACGGGCTCGGTGCCGATGAAGGCAGGCGGCGCATCGTCGAACGCCTGAGCGAACTCCGGCGCGGGCAGTCGAGCGTGCAGTACAAGCTCCGCGACTGGCTCATCTCACGGCAGCGGTATTGGGGTCCCCCGATTCCGATCATCCACTGCCCGAAGGACGGTCCCGTTGCAGTGCCCGAAGAGGATCTTCCCGTACTGCTGCCGGACGTCGACGACTTTCGCCCGCGCGGAACAGGACTCTCGCCACTGGCCACCGTTGAGGACTGGGTCAACGTGCCCTGCCCGAAGTGCGGGGAGCCGGCCCGACGTGAGACCGACGTCAGCGACACGTTCCTCGACTCCGCGTGGTACCACCTCCGATACCCGTCGACCGACTTCGACGATGTCCCCTTCGACAAGGAGCGGACGGACACGTGGCTCCCGGTGAACATGTACATCGGCGGCAATGAACACGCGGTGCGGCACCTGCTGTACGCCCGCTTCGTCATGCGCGTCCTGTACGAGATGGATCTCGTCCCCGCGCCGGAGCCATACACGAGATTTCGCGCGCACGGCATGCTCATTCTCGACGGCGCCAAGATGTCGAAGAGCAAGGGCAATGTGCGGAACCCCGACGAGTACATCGATACATACGGCGCGGACTCGTTGCGGCTTTTCATGATGTACCTCGGCCCATACACGCTCGGCGGAGACTTCCGCGAGAAGGGGATCGCCGGGATGCCGCGGTTCCTCAACCGCGTGTGGAGAGCAACGCAGCGCGCGACGGTCGATGACCTCCACGACGAGGCCAAGGAACGCCGGCGCAATCGGCTCATCAAGACGGTCGAGGACGACATCGCCGAATTGCGATACAACACCGCGATCTCGAAGCTCATGGAATTCGCTCGCGACCTCGACCATGAGTTCGTCGACGGGAACTGGAAGGCGCGTCGACGCCGAGACGCTGCTCAAACTGCTCGCACCATTTGCGCCCTTCGTCACCGAGGAGCTCTGGGAGCGCACCGGCCACGAGGACTCGGTGCATGCGCGCGGAACGTGGCCTTCCTATGACGCGGAGCTTGCTGTCCCACTCAGAGCGAATATCGCGATCACCGTCAACGGCAAGCGCCGGGGCGAGTTCGAGGTCGACGCGGGAACGTCGGAAGCTGCGTTGACCGCGGAGGCGCTCACGCATCCACGCGTCATCGAGTTGCTCGACGGCCGTGCGCCGCGCAAGGTGATCGCGGTCGTCGACCGCATCGTCAACATCGTCACCGCTTGAGGTCGAGGCGCATCGGCGCGTGCTCGATGCCGTCCTCGATCCAGTGCTCACCGCAGACCTCGAAGCCGAAACGCGAGTACCAGTCGACGAGATATGCCTGCGCGCTCAGGACGATCGGCGGATCTGACATCTCGATCGCACGTCTGAGCAACGCGGCCGAGTAACCGCGCCCGCGAGATCCGGCGAGTGTCGCCACGCGACCGATCCGGCGCTCGCCACCATCGTTGAGCAGCCGGAGCGTGCTGACGACACGGCGGTCCTCGTCGTCGATCCAGAGGTGCACGGTGTCTGCCTCGGCATCGCGAGCATCGATGTCCGGATACACACAGTTCTGCTCTACGACGAAGACCTCCTGACGGACCGCGAGAATCCCGAGGAGTGTCCGCGGGGTCAGCTCGTCGAGGTGCGCCGAGTGCGCCTCTGGCGCGGTCGGCGGCTCCATCACGTGGTTTGAGGTTCGACCACCGCAGTGCAGGCCGAGCAACGGTGCGCCGCCTTGGGAATGATGCTCAGGCACTCGGGGCACGCCCGCGTGTTCGACTCTGCCGGCGTCGCCGAGCGCGTGCGTGCCTGGAGGCGGTTGTACGGCAGCACGAAGAAGAAGTACACGCCGGCGGCGATCAGGACAAATGCGACCAGCGCCGTGAGGAACGTGCCGTACTCGATGTTGCTGCCGTTGATCGTCAGCACGAGCTTGTCGAAGTTGGGCTTGCCGAACGGGATGGCGATGACTGGATTGATCACGTCGACAACGAGGGCCGTGACCAAAGCCCCAAAGGCGCCGCCGATGATGAACGCGACCGCCAGCTGTACGACGTTGCCCTGGTTCAGAAAGTCACGAAAGCCTTTCACGATGTCCTCCTTGTCCCGCCCGCCGGTCATCCGTCGTGAGGAGCGCCGACCTCCGAAGGGCTCAGCATCGTGACACAGACGCCCGTCCAGCAGCGGGTGTCCGACACGGTGTACGAGCCGGGATCGGGAGGGAGTGGATCCCCGGGCTCGTAGACGTACCAGGTGGCGGAAGGAACCGAGTGCAACACAGCGTCCGCGGGATAGACGGCGGTCCCCCAGAACCAAGGCACGCTCCCCGCGAGCACCCGTGCCTGAGTGGCGACGTCGCGGTCTGCGTAATAGAGGACGAGCAGATACTCACTCGGGTACGCGGCGACGATCTGGCCCGCCGTCGCCGTCCGCGCGATTGCGGTGAGGGCAAGCGGGGTCTCGGGATTCGTGATCGCGAGGACCGTCGCCGCCGCGACCGCGGTGGTGAGCGCGGCGCCGCCGAACGCGACGCGGCGCCAGGGCAGCGTCGCGAGGCCCGCCCCCAACAGCGGATAGAGCGGCGCCCAAGCGGTGCTCAGGTATTTGCCGTCCTCGAGTGGGTGATAAAAGCTCGCCAGCAGCATCACGCCGACTCCGATCGCGACTGCCAGCGCGATGAAGCGGGCAGCGTCTGCGCCCGCAGCCGTGAGTTGCCGTCGATACGCAAACAACGCCACGAGCAGCAGGCAGCCGGCCACGTCACCGAGCAACTCGAGCGCGCGGAGCACGCCGAAGCCACTGACCCACGTATTGAGCGGCGGCCCGGTGAAGAACTGCTCCAACCCTCCCAGGAGGCTGCTGATGCTCAACTTCGGCACCCAGAACGCGCCGGTACTGTGGTTGAGCTGCGCGCTCGCGGCGATGACCCACGGGATCAGGCTGGTCAGGGTTATCGCGCCGAGTGCCGCGACGAGGACGACGGTTCCGAGTCTTCGTCGATGGATCACCGCCACCGTCACCACCTGAGCGAAGACGGCGAACAGCGCGAAATACACGGTGTAGACGGCGAGGATCGAGAGCGCGGCGTAGAGCGCCCACCGCAACAGAGACGGCCGCTCGAGCGCGCGAAGGAGGCAGAGCGTTGAGGCGAGCACGAGTGTCGTCGCAAGCACGTACATCCGGGCGTCGAGCGAACTCACCATCAACGCCGGCGCAACCGCGCCGATCACGGCCGCCCAGATCCCGCCGGCATCGCCGGCCACTCGGCGGCCCAGCGCGGCGACGACCGGGATCGCGGCGCTCCCGACCAGGACCGGAAAGAGACGCAGCATCTCGGGACTCGTCGACACCACGGCGAAGAGCCTCTCGATCAGGTAGAAGAGCGGTGGCGCGCTGTCGTTGCGGACGACGTCGATCATCGAACCGAGCGGGCGTTGCACCGCGAGCGCGGTGAATGCCTCATCTCGCCACAAGGGCTGATACCCGAGCAGGGCAAGACGCGCAATCAGACCGACCCCAGTGATCAGCGAGACCTTCCCCGCATACCCGCGCAGCATCGTTCTCACCATAGAGCCGACTCCACGACACCTGCGTCGCATCGCGGGTCAGGGCAGTGCCGGCACCTCGGGTTGGGGAACGACCTCGAACACGACCGCATTGCCATACGGGTCGGTGGCGTCCACCTGTGCCTCCGCGGCGATGCCGGACCCGACGGCGGCGGCAATGTCGGCTCGCGACGGCGCCACGACCAACGTATAGACTGCCGGGTCGGCGACCCTGGTCATCGGTGCGACGATCGTAGGCAGGCGGCCCGCGTCGAGGAACTGGACGTCCATGGCGTCATAGCTGTCCAGGATCACGAGCGTCGACGGGCCGCCATCGGTCGCGTTGTTCACGGCCGCATTCGCGAGGGCAACGTCGGCGAAGGTGAAGGCCGCGTAGCGGTCGGGGACCGGGCGTGCGAGGTACGTCACCACTGAGGCGATGCCGAGCGCAGTCACCGCGATCGCGCACGCAGTCCAGACGTTTCGGGTGACCGACCGCTCCGGCATGGAGATGCGCGACGCCAAGCGCTTGAGCAACACCACGCCCTCGACGCAGCCGAGGCCGATCAACGCGGCGACGTACGTCGCGAGCCCAAGTGATCGCAGGAAATGCGGTGCGCCGCCCTCGTTGGCGAGCAGTGGAGGAAGGAGAAAGACCGGCAGTCCGAGGAGCACCAGCGCGTACCCGTGGTCGTCGCGGCGTCGCCAGCAGTGCCAGATGCCGAGCAGGAAGGGCACCACCAGAACCGGGCCGAGAAGCGGCAGCGCCGAAACGTCGTGGCGCGCGTTCGGATCCCCTGTGAAGAGAAACATGCCGAGCGTCTTCAGGATATGGACCGGATAGCTGTCCGTCGACATCGATCCGCTGTTGAAGACCGACACAAACGCCGCGCGGCCGAAGTACGCGGAGAAGTCGGTGATGGCCGTGTACACCATCGGCGCGACGACGATCGCGAATGCGACACCCGCCCAGACGAACGTCGGGACGAGCGTCCGGAAGCGCTCTCGGTCGCGCGCCCGCATCCAGACGAGCCAGAGAATCGCCAGCAGCGGCAACAACTTCAGGGGCTGATACGTCCAGAACCCCAACGCCACCGCAATCCCCGCGATCGCGCCACTTGCGCGCGTGGGCCGGTCGCCCCAGCGCAGCAACGCCGCCAGAGCGGCGGCGCCGACCAGGACGGTCAGGATGTTCCGGAACCCGTCGCGCGAGACCGCGATCATCCAGAGCGATCCGGCGGTCCACGCCATCGCCATGAGCGCCGGTGCACGGCCGAAACGGCGAACCGCCACGTACGTGGCGATGACGCCCGCGACGCCCACCGCCGCAGCGGTGCCGCGCAGCGTGAGCACGGTGGAGCCGAAGAAATTGAAGACCGCGGCCACGATGTACGCGTAGAGCGCCTCGCGCCCGCCGTCGCTGTTGAAGAACACCGGGTGGTAACCCGGAATCGTCAACAGGTTCTGTGCGCTGATCCCTTCCGCGGCCTCGTCGGGGTAAAGGCCGCCGGGCTGGCTCTGGAGCGCCCAGAAGCGCACGACGATCGCGGCGATGATGATCAGGACGGCGACTGCAGCCTCTACTGCGGTCGCCGTCCCGAGGCGTCGAACGACGCCGGTTATGCGGGTGATCCGGCCCCCGTCAATTCGAGGCTGGATCGGTGCAGCAGCGTCCTGGTGGCGGCGATGCGGCACGCCAGCATCTCCAGAACGTCATCGAGCTGGTCCCGTAGCACGGTTTCCAGCTCGATAGGGTGGTTGTCTATCTCCCGCAGAAGCGCCGACAGCCGGAGCGCCTTCTGGTCGATCTTCGCAACGACCTCCTGCGGGCCTGCCGTTGCGGTCAGGTGATTCGGCTCCATCCAGATCCTCCATCTGCGGGTTGGGGATTCCTCAAGAGTAGGCACCTGAACAGGGGTTGTCCAGCGATGGTTTCGTCGCAAGTCATCTGCTGGTTGCCAACGTGTCGTTCGCGCCGAACCAGCGCCGGATGCGGCTCTCCCCGAACTCGATTTTGTCGGCTGCGATCGCGTGCGAGGGCTCCTCGAAGCCTCCGAAAGGCGCCTGACCCTGGAGGAAGGTCACATCCACACGCGCCACCTCGTCGTGACCGAACGCGAGGTAGCAGGTCCCCTTCCCTCCGTAGGTCGCCGTCGCCTCGGTGCCCCGCATCAGTGCGCCGATCCTCTCGGCGACCACCGCCGCCTGGCCTTCGGAGAACACCCCTGCTTTCGGCGTGCCGACGCTGGTGACATCGCCGACTGCGTACACACCGGGAAACGGCGTCTCGAGTGTCAGCGAGTCAACCGGGATCCATCCGTCCACGGTCATCCCCGATTCCACGACGACAGCGGGGGCGACATGCCGCGGGACTCCGAGGAACAGGTCGTAGGGGAGCTCCGTCCCGTCGCTGAGCATCGCCACCTTGCGCGCCGGGTCCGTTGCCTGCACCGCCCGGCCTGGGTACCAGCCGATGCCGCGCTCCTGGAAGGCGGTGAGCAGTGCCTCGGAAGCGGCCGGCGATGGCGGGATCGGCACGCCCATGGGGATCACGAGCGAGATCTCGGAGCGCTCACGGAGCCCTCGGCGGGTGAGGAAGTCGTGCACCATCAGCGCGGTCTCGCTTGGCGCGGGTGGGCACTTGAAGGGTGTCGATGTGACCCCGACGACCACGCGGCCGCCCTCGAAAGAGTTCGAGGACCTCGCGAAGTGCGAAGGCTCCCGACACCGTGTAGAACTCGTGCCCGCCCTCAACGAGGCCGGGGGTTGCGCCCGGGTCCAGGTCGGCTCCCAGCGCAACCACGAGGACATCCGCATCGAAGGATCCGGCGTCGGTGAGCACACGCCTCGCGGTGGGATCGATGGAACGGATCGTCGCCTGCACGAACCGAACTCCGGGTTTGACGATGTCCTTGTAGGGGTGGCGCACCGCAGAGGCGGGCGATTCGCCGAACATGACGTCGAGCTTCGAGAACCCGAACACGAAGGCATCGCCCTCATCGATCAGGACGACGTCCGCCTCGTCACCGAACTCGGCGGACAGTTTCGTGGTGAGCTCGAGGCCTGCAAACCCCGCTCCGAGCACCACCACACGCATGACCGGGGAGGATAGCCAAGCGAATTGGCGGGGTGTTCGGACGGCGCCTGAGCTATGACCTCGTGGCCCAAGCACTAAACTGGCCGATGGCCGGTTCGACCGACCGGGCGCGGATGGCGGAATCGGTAGACGCGCGGGACTTAGGATCCCGTGGGGTGACCCGTCCGAGTTCGAGTCTCGGTCCGCGCACGGCGCCCACCCCCCGAAACATGAGTACCCAGATGACTGACACAGCAGCCGAGAGCCAGGTAAAGACTCCCGGAATGACCGTCACGCTCGAACGCAAGGCCGCGTCCCAGGTCGCCCTGCAGGTGGAGGCAACCGCCGACGAGGTCGAGGCTGCCGTACAAGCATCGCTCAAGCGCCTGGCCGGGCGCGTACGCATCGCCGGGTTCCGTCCCGGGAAGGCGCCCGCCGCGATGGTCGAGCGCGCGGTCGGGTGGGAGACCATCCGGCACGAGACGGTCGATCACCTCGTTCCCGATCTCTACCGGCGCGCCGTCGATGAGACAGGCGTGGAACCGGTCGGCGATCCCGAGCTGGATCTTGGCGAGCTCGAGCGCGCACAGCCCCTGAAGTTCACGGCGACGGTGACGGTCAAGCCCGAGGTCGACCTGCGCGACTACCTGACGCTGCGCGTGCCGATGGAGACCACCGAGATCACCGACGAGCTTGTCGACCAGGCGATTCAGGAGGCGCGCCGGCGCCACTCCGAAGCTCGCCGAAGTCGACCGCGCAGCCCAGGCCGGAGACGTCATCCGCTGCACGCTGGTGATGCGTCGCGGCGACGAGATCCTCACCGGCGCGGATGGCGAGGAGCGCGAGCTGGAGCTCGATCGCGAGCAGGTGATCCCGGCCATCGTCGACGGCGTCATCGGGCTCACGGCGGGGGAGTCGCGATCCTTCGAGACCACGCTCCCGCAGGACTACCGGCAAGAGGAGCTCCGCGGCGCCACGGTCACCATCGACGTCACCGTGCACGCCGTGCGCGAGCGGACGCTGCCGCCTGAGGACGATGCGCTCGCCGTGCTCGACGGCCATGGTCCGACGCTCGAGGATCTCCGCGAGCACTACCGCACCGCTCTCGCCGTCGAGGCCGCCGAGGCGGATCGGGAGCGCCACGAGGGCGCGGCACTCGAGGCGCTTCGAGACTACGTCCGAGTGGACGTCCCCGAGGCGATGATCGAGCGCGAGATCGATCGCCAGCTCGCCGATCTCGAATACCGGCTCGCGTCACTCGGGCTCCCGCTCGACCGCTATGTCGAGATGAGCGGCCAGACCATGGCGGCCCTGCGCACTCGAACGCCACGAGGCGGCTGCAAGCCGTGTCCGGCTCGAACTGGCGCTCGACGCATTGGCGGTCGCCGAGGGGATCGAGGTCGACGAGACGCAGGTCGAGCGCGAGGCGCGAGCGGTCGCCGAAGGGCGGAAGGTCGACTCCGAGCAGCGCCGTCGCCTCGAGGACCTCGCGCGGAGGGATCTGCGCCGGCGTGCCGCCGGGCAGCGCCTGCTCGAGATCGTCACCCCGGAGAGCTCCGGCTTCGTCTCTACCTGAGGCGTGATCTCCGGCGGGCGTGGGTAAGCTGTCCCGCGCATGAGCCAGCCGGTGATCAGCGTTCGCGACCTCGTCAAGACGTACGGGAAGGTCGAAGCTGTCCGCGGCATCGACCTCGAGGTCGGTGCCGGCGAGATCTTCGGGTTTCTCGGGCCCAACGGTGCAGGGAAGTCGACGACGATCAGCATTCTCTGCACGCTCATCCGGCCGACGAGTCGGGATGGCACAGGTGGCGGGCTTCGACGTCAGCCAGGACCCGAGCGCGGTGCGCGCACGGATCGGGCTCGTGTTTCAGGACCCTTCACTGGACGGCCAGCTCACGGGCCGGGAGAACCTCGAATTCCACGCATACCTCTATGGGCTGCCCGCCGCGACGCGCAAAAAGCGCATTGACGACGCGCTGGAGATCGTCGATCTCGCCGACCGTGCTGGCTCGACGGTCCTCACCTACTCGGGTGGCATGCGACGCCGGCTGGAGATCGCCCGCGGCATCCTGCACTACCCGCAGATCCTCTTCCTCGACGAACCGACTCTCGGGCTCGATCCGCAGACGCGCAACAACATCTGGGAATACCTCCACACGGTGCGCACGCGCGAGCACATCACGATATTCATGACGACGCACTACATGGACGAAGCCGAGTTCTGCGATCGCATCGCCATCATCGACCAGGGAAAGATCGTCGCTCTGGGAACGCCCGCAGAGTTGAAGACGAAGGTGGGCGGCGACGTGGTCACCATCACCACCCCTGACATGGCCGCAGCGGCGGACCAATTGCAGTCCGTCATGCACCTCGAGTCAACGCAGATCGACGGCACCTTGCGGGTCGAGGTGACCGACTCCGCGTCGTTCGTGCCGCGCCTGTTCTCCGAGTTGACGGTGCCGATCTCTTCGGTGAGCGCAAGGCGGCCGAGCTTGGACGATGTGTTCCTCAAGCTCACAGGTCGCGAGATACGCGAGCAGGGAAATACATCCCTCGATACCATGCGACGTATGGGCAGAATGTGGGGAGGAGGTGGACGGCGATGAGCGAACAGGCCTTGACGGCCCCGGCCGCAGCGCACGCGCAGTCGGTGAACATCCGCGGCGCCACGTTGCGGGCGATCATCATCATCTGGCGTCGCGACCTGATCCGGTACTGGCGCGATCGCATGCGCGTGCTCGGATCCCTCGCGCAGCCGATTCTCTTCCTGTTCGTGTTCGGCAGCGGGCTCAGCTCGGCCCTCCGTGGCAGCACCGGTGGTCTCGGCGGATCGGGATCCTCGCTGCAGTACGTGCAGTTCATCTTTCCCGGCATCATCGGCATGTCGGTACTGTTCACATCGATATTCGGCGCGATGTCGATCGTCTGGGACCGAGAGTTCGGCTTCCTCAAAGAGGTGCTCGTCGCACCGATTCATCGGTCCGCAGTCGCCATCGGCAAGACTCTCGGTGGCGCCTCGCAGGCAATGATCCAGGGGCTCGTCATCCTGGTGCTCGCGCCGCTGGTGGGCGTGAAGTTGACCGTCGTCGGTGTTGCCGAGCTGATTCCGGCGATCTTCCTGTTTGCCTTCGCGCTGAGCGCACTCGGTGTTGCAGTCGCCGCGCGGATGCGGACGATGCAGGGATTCCAGGTGGTCATGAACTTCCTGATGATGCCGATGTTCTTCCTCGCCGGCGCGCTGTTCCCGCTCACCGGCAACCTCCCCGCATGGCTGCTCGTGCTGACGCACCTTGATCCGGCGAGCTACGGGATTGACGCTCTGCGCCGGATCGTCCTCACCGCGTCCGGGCTGCCTTCACGGGTGGTCCACGGCTTCGAGGTGACTTTCTTCGGCTGGACGGTCTCGCTCTGGGTCGAGCTGGCAGTGCTCTTCGCCTTCGGCCTGCTGATGATGGGTCTGGGCGTCTACGGCTTCCGGCAGCGCGACTAAAAAAGGCACCTCGAAAAAAGGCCACCTATAATGAAATCCGTATGAATCCAACAAATCTGATCCCGTACGTCATCGAGACAACGAACCGGGGCGAACGCGGGATGGACATCTACTCGCGGCTGCTCAAAGACCGAATCATCTTCATCGGGACGCCCATCGACGACCAGGTCGCCAACGTCGTCATGGCGCAGTTGCTCTTCCTCGCCGGTGAGGATCCCGAGAAGGACATCTGGCTGTACATCAATTCCCCGGGTGGCTCGGTGTATGCAGGCCTCGCCATCTACGACACGATGCAGTACGTCGAGCCGCGTGTCGGCACCATCTGCATGGGCATTGCCGCGTCGATGGCGGCCATCCTGCTCGCCGGCGGTGCTGCAGGGATGCGTCTCAGCCTTCCGAACACTCGCGTGCTCATCCACCAACCATCCGGTGGATTCAGCGGTCAGGCGACCGACATTCAGATTCACGCGCAGGAGATCCTCCGCGTGCGGCGTCGCCTCGACGAGATCCTCGCGCATCACAGTGGCAAGCCCATCGAGGTCGTGAACCACGACTCGGATCGCGACTTCTTCATGAGCGCGGAAGAGGCCAAGGAGTACGGCCTCATCGACGAGATCATCCAGGGTCGCATCAAGAGCGGCGGAGCGCCGAACGGTGAGAGCAGCAACGGTGGTCGTCCACCTGGAGCTCCGCCGGAGGCAGAGACACCCCAGGCCGGTGGCGGCGCAACAGCGCACGCCTAATGCCGGGAAAGGCCGGTCGCGGCAGGAATTCGGAACAAATCCAAGGGGAATGCGGTGACTGAACGCGACGACCGGCGGCGACACACACGGTGCTCGTTCTGCGGCAAGGGCCAGGAGCAGGTCCGGAAGCTCGTCGCGGGCCCGGGCGTGTACATCTGCGACCAGTGCATCGACCTGTGCCAGGAAGTCCTCGAGGAGGACAACCGTTCGACCACGACAAAGCGTGGCAAGCCCGGGACGATCCCGAATCCCCAGGTCATCGCCGCGTCCCTCGACCAGTACGTCATCGGTCAGGAGCACGCCAAGAAGGTGCTCTCGGTCGCGGTGTTCAACCACTACAAGCGCATCGCGCACGCCAAGACCAACAGCGACGTGGAGTTGCAGAAGTCGAACGTGCTGCTGGTGGGTCCCACGGGCTGTGGCAAGACGTTTCTCGCGCAGACGCTGGCGCGCATCATCGACGTTCCGTTCAGCATTGCCGATGCGACGAGCCTCACCGAGGCCGGTTACGTCGGTGAGGATGTCGAGAACATCCTGCTGCGCCTCATCCAGGCCGCCGATTTCGATATCGCGCGCGCGGAGCGGGGCATCATCTACATCGACGAGATCGACAAGATCGCGCGCAAGAGTGACAACCCGTCGATCACGCGCGACGTCAGCGGTGAGGGTGTGCAGCAGGCGTTGCTGAAGATCCTCGAGGGCACCGTCGCCAATGTGCCTCCGCAGGGCGGCCGCAAGCATCCGCACCAGGATTTCATCCAGATCAACACGACGAACATCCTGTTCATCTGCGGGGGCGCCTTCGACGGCCTCGAGAAGATCATCGAGCACCGTCTCGGCTCACGCGTCATCGGCTTCAACAGCAAGCCGCGGGGCACGCGCACCAAAGAGACCACGAAGATGCTCCGCGAGCTGCAGGCTCAGGATCTGCTCAAGTACGGGCTCATCCCGGAGTTTGTCGGACGGCTGCCGATCACCGTGGCCCTGGACTACCTCGATGAGGAGGACATCATTCGCATCCTCACCGAGCCGAAGAACGCATTCGTCAAGCAGTATCAGAAGTTCTTCGCGCTCGACGATGTCGAGCTGGTCTTCCACGAGGGTGCGCTGCGTGCAATCGCCGAGCGTGCGCTCGCGCGCGGCACCGGCGCTCGCGGACTCAAGTCGATCATCGAGGACGTGCTGCTCAACAGCATGTTCGAAGTGCCGAGCCGTCCCGACATCAAACGCTGTGTCATCACCGAGCAGGCGATCCTCGAAGGCGTTGAGCCGCTGCTCCTCACCGAGGAGCCGAAGCGTCGCGTCGGCGCGGCCGAGGAGGCTGCGCAAGGGCGTACGGCCTGAGCGTGAGTCGCCGAGCCATCGTCGTGGTTGCGGTGGCTGTGGCGGCCTTCTTCGCGGTGACGCTCATCACGCTGACGCACGTGATCACCAACAGCGCCTCGGGTTGCTCCATCGCTGCTCCGGAGCCGAGCCTCCCCGCCGCGCTGCGGTCGCTCGGCGGATTCGACCAGTCGTTCGACGGCACCAACGCAGGAGCCCTTGTTCAGGTTGCCGAGAACGCAGCCGCCGTGGTGAGTCCCGATCTCGATGGAGCGACGGCACTCGATCCGGTCGACGTCGCGGCCGCCGATGCCGGCCAGCCCGCCGCCGTGGTGGTGCCCTTCACCTCCCAGGAAACAGGCGGCACCCGGTTGGTCGGATTGGTGTCGTTCTACGTGGGCTGCGGAGAGCGCGCGTACTTCGGATCCGTCCTGGACATCTCGCAGTCAGGCCCAACTGCCCCCACCAGCTTCCCGGCACTCAGCGAGAGCGATGCCGCCGCGGAGCTCGGCACCTCGACACCGCAACTCGTCTACACCAGTTCGCCATTCACCCCCGAATGGCGCGATGAGCAAAACGGCGCGATCGTCCTCGCGGGCGAGTAAGACCCAGTCGGCCCATATACTCAATCGCCCAATGGAAAAGCATTTCGACTGGTCCAGCGTGGAACCGAAGTGGCGCGAGCGCTGGCGTGAGCTCGAGGTCGGACATGCCGATGTCGCAAGCACCAAGCCTGCATACGTCATCGCGCTTCCACCGCCGAACATCACGGGCGCGCTGCATATGGGACACGCGTCGACCTTCTCCATCCAGGACACGCTCTGCCGGCAACGGCGCATGCGCGGCTTCGAGGTGGAATGGTGCCCGGGCACTGACCACGCCGCCATCGCCACGCAGAACGTCATCGAACGGCAGCTGGCCGACGAGGGCACCACGAAGGAAGCGCTGGGTCGCGCCGCGTTCCAGGCCAGAGTCGATGCCTGGTACGAGGAGTACGGCGGCCGCATCTACGAGCAGATGCGCAGGATGGGATACACGTGTGACTGGGAGCGCTCGCGGTTCACGCTCGACGACGAGTACGTGCGCGCGATCAGGCTCGTGTTCAAGACCCTCTTCGATGAAGGCCTCGTCTACCGCGGCCCGCGAATCGTCAACTGGTGTCCACGCTGTCGCTCCGCAATCAGCGATGAGGAGATCGAGTGGCAGGAGCACACCGATGCACTGTATTACCTGAAATATCCGGTTGAAGGCGGACTGAGCATCACCGTTGCCACCGTGCGTCCCGAGACCATGCTCGGTGATACGGGTGTGGCAGTTTCGCCCGATGACCCCCGGTACACAGCGTTCATCGGCAAGCACGTCACATTGCCGCTCACATGGCGCGTTATTCCGATCTTCGCCGACGCCGCTGTGCGGCCCAATTTCGGCACCGGTGCGCTCAAGGTCACGCCGGGTCACGACCCGACCGACTATGAGATCGGCGCACGTCATTCCCTGCCGGTGATCAACGTCATCGCACTCGACGGCACGATGGACGTGCCGTCGCTGCCGCAGTTTGACGGCATGCCCGCGGACGAGGCGAGAGTGGCTGTCGCAAATGCGCTCCGGGAACTGGGCGTGCTCGTCAAGGAAGAGCCGTATCTGCACGAGGTGGGTCACTGCGATCGTTGCGGCACGGTGCTCGAGCCCCTCGTCAGCGAGCAGTGGTGGGTGCGCATGGCAACGCTGGCGGCGCCTGGGATCGGTGCTGTGGAAAGCGGCGAGATCACCTTCCATCCGGCGCGATACACCGACGTGTACCTGCACTGGATGCGCAACGTTCACGACTGGTGCATCAGCAGGCAGATCTGGTTGGGCCACGCCATCCCGGTGTCGACGTGCGCCAACGGACATCGCTTCGCGTGGATCGATCCGCCGGATCGGTGTCCGGAGTGCGGGGACACCGCGCTCACCAATGATCCTGACGTGCTGGACACCTGGTTCAGCAGCGGGCTCTGGCCGTTCGCGATCTTCGGCTGGCCCGAAAAGACGGAAGACCTCGAAAAGTTCTATCCGACGGATGCACTCGTCACCGGCCGCGACATCATCTTTCTCTGGGTCGCGCGGATGATCATGACCGGCCTCAAGTTCACGGGACGCAACCCCTTCAGCAACGTGCTCATCACCAGCACGATCCAGGCGGTGGACGGCTCGCGGATGAGCAAGTCGAAGGGCAACACCATCGACCCGCTCGACCTCATCGACCAGTACGGCGCCGACGCGGTTCGCGCGTGGGCGGCAGCTGTTTCGACAAGCGGTCAGGACATGCGTTTCGACGCAGACCGGATCGCGTCGTATCAGCGTTTTGCCAACAAGCTGTGGCAGGTCACGAGCGGGTTTCTCGTCGCCAAGGTCGGCGGCGGGTCGACCGCCGATCTCGATGTCCATCCGCCCTTGCCGGAGACGCTTCGCCCCGAGGATCGATGGATGCTCGCGGAGCTGGCTGCGGTGGTTCGCGAGTGCGACGCAGGCTTCGCGTCCTACCGATTCCACGATGCGGTCGAGCGCCTCTACGACACCACGTGGCATTCGTTCTGTGACTGGTACGTCGAGATCATCAAGCTGCGCCTCGCCGATGCCGGTGACCACGAGTCGCGTCGCGCGGCCATCTGGACGGCGGTGACGGTGATGGACGTCCTGCTTCGCCTGCTGCATCCGTTCATGCCGTTTGTGACCGAGGAATGCGCGCAGCACCTTCCCAATCCCGTGCCGACGCTGCAGCAGCGCTCGTGGCCGGAGGAGGATCCCCTCTGGAATGACGCCGAAACACTGGCCGCGCACACCGAGATCTCGGAAGCCATCGACCTGGTGCAGCGGATCCGGGCGCTCGGCCACAGTCAACGGGTTCCGCGCGGCAACCGCGAGCGCATGCAGATCGTCGTGCGCGCCACCGACGGCCGGGGCACGAACAAGCACATCACCCGCCTCATCGGCGGCCTCGTGCCTGCGGTGGTGCTGGAAAACCACCCACGCGGTGTCGATCCAGTGGTCGTGGTTTCGGGTAGGCTCCACGCCGAGGTGGTGATCGCCGACACCGCCGCCGACGCCAGCGCGACCGCACGTCAGATCGGCCTGCTCGAGGCAAACGTGTCGCGGCTTGAAGCACAGCTCGCGAACCCGGGATTCGTCAACGGGGCACCGGCCCAGGTCGTGGACGAGTCGCGCCGCCGCCTTGCCGAGGCCATGGCGCAGCTGACCCTGTTGCGCGGCGGTGTGTCAGGAGGAAGCGCCGATGCTGCTGTTTGACGTAGGGACCCTGCTCACCCTCGTGGTGGTCGTCGTCGCCGTGTACCTCGTGGTCCTCTGGCTCGCGCTCGCCTTCTATGTCGTTCGCGATTCCCGCCGGCGCACCACGTCGCCGGGCTTCACGCTGTTCGCGATGCTCCTCGGCTTCGTGCCGCCGTTCCTCGGCGCTCTCATCTATTTCATGGTGCGGCCGCCGCTGACGATGGAGCAGGTGCGCTCGCTCGCGATCGAGGAGCAGGTTCTGCTCGAGCCGCCCATCGAGGGTGTGCCCACCCGGCCGTGTCCCACCTGCGGGCGCGAGATCGAGCAGGAGTTCATCCTCTGCCCGTACTGCCGGACGCAGTTCGCGCGGCGATGCACCGGGTGCGATCGGAGCCTCCGGCTCGGGTGGGGGGTCTGCCCGTACTGCGCCACAGAGGTCGGAGCGCCGGCACTGGCCCGCACCGGGAGGTAGCAGCACGATGCTGGGCAGTGGGCTCCAGCTGGCGTTGATACCCGCCCCGCTGGTGGCCGCGGCGATCGTCGTCTTCGCTCTCTCGCCGCGGCAGGCGCCGGCAGCTCGGATCATCGCCGGGATCGGTATCGCCGCGACGATCGCTCTCACGGCCGTGGAAACGGCGTTCCTCAACGGCACCGGCGGGATCGAGACCTCCCTCGGCACGCCCGTCACCGGGATCACCTACCTGCTGCGGCTGGATCTCCCGGGCGCGACGGTGGGGCTTGCGGCCGCGGCCGCCGGCCTGCTCCTCCTCCTGGACAGCGATCGCCAGACCCGCCAGGCGAGCGCGCTGCTCGTCTGCGTTGCCGGAACCACCCTCGCAGCGCTCGCCGGCAACATGGTGATGCTGGCCGGGGGCGTCGAGATCGCCGGCGTCGGCACGCTGCTCATGACCAGCGCCGCCCGAGGACGCCCGGGACATGGTGGTCTGGTCGCCATCGGGATCGAGCATCTGGCCTCGCTCGGCCTGGTGGTTGCCGCTGTCCAGCTGCTCAGCGTTGCCGGAACCACGGACTTCGCCGTGATTCCGTCGGGGGCCATGGTCGCAACGGTTGCCGGCCCATGGGCCGTTGCGGGCGTCATGCGTCTGCTGGCGCCTGCCCTGGTGCCGGTGCGCGGGAGCAGGTCGCCAACCGCTGCGTGGGCCACCACAAGTGCCATTCCGTGTGGGGCGATCGTGCTGCTGCGGTTGCGCGAAGTCGCGGCGGGGCCGCTGCCGGAGCCGATCGCAATCGGGCTTGCGGTGACGGGGGGCGTCGCCGCGGTTGTTGCTGTGGGCGTGGCGCTTCGACACGTGGGGGTCCCGGTGGTCGCCGGGCGCGCGTTGTGCATCACGGCAGCCGCGCCGGTGATCGCGCTCACCGGCATCGCGGGCGCTGGAGCGAGCACCGCGATCGCTGCGGGCATCTGCAGCCTGATGCTGGTCACTGCGCTCACGCCGGCCTGGGAGCACATCGGTCGCGGCCGCGCGGGGGCGGCCTTCGCGGCGTTCGCACTCGGTACGGCAGGGTCGCTCCCCGCCGGATTCGGCATCACGGCGCTTATCCTCGAGCTCTCGGCGATCGTCTCGATCGGCAGGCCCGGCGCAGCCCTGGTGGCCGCGATCGGCGTCGCGGGAGTGCTCGGTGCGGCGGCTGCAGTTCGGGTCGCGGCGCGAGTGATCGCCTCTCGACCCGAGCTCGCCAAC
Source organism: Candidatus Dormiibacterota bacterium (assembly GCA_963791435.1). Taxonomy (GTDB): domain Bacteria; phylum Chloroflexota; class Dormibacteria; order Aeolococcales; family Aeolococcaceae; genus Palsa-851. The sequence goes on along the minus strand of CAWBSL010000001.1, from coordinate 534,986 downwards.
GGACGCCGGCCTTCGGCCCTCGCGCTGGTCGCGGCGGTCCTGTCGCTGGGCGCGGCGCTGGTGCCCGGTACGATCGCGACCTCGTTGCTCACCGCGCTCGGTTCCGGGGCCGTGACCGAGCCGATCGGGGTCGCTGCCATCCGGAGCGATGCAGGCGACTGGTCGGGCGGATACATCGTCGTGGCATTCGCGATCGTCGCAGCCGGCGTGTGGGCGTTCGCGACCCTCGCCGGGTGGTCACTCGCGCCGTCGCGCGCTTCGCAGGAGGGGGCAGTTCCGGAACGCGCTCCCTTACTCGGGCTTGCGGCCGCCCGCAGAGTTCGACCGGCTGCGATTCGCGCGAGCGCGTGGCTGCGTCAGACAGACGACTGGCTGATGGTGCAGCCGCAACTCGTGGTGGTCCTCGGCGGAGCGGTCCTGGGCATCGTGCTGACCCAGTTCATTCACTGATGGGGGTTTCTGCCCCGCTGCTCTCCGCTGCGGGCGTCATCGCGGCAGCCGTGGCGATGATGGTCGACGGCAGGCGCGCCGTGGCGATCGCGGCCGTGTTTCTCGCTGCGGGGCTCGCACCCACTGCCGCGACGTTCGTCGGCGCGCCCGGAGCCCTGGTGCTCGGCGGCGGCGCGGTGGCGGCTGTCCTGCTGGCCTGGGTGGGTTGGATGGGTGGCCGCGTGCTGCCGTGGCTCTCTCGCCTCAACCCGACAATCCCCGCGTTCGCGCCGGCCGACCGCCTCTTCGGCCCGCGGAGCAGCAGGGTATTCGGAGCCGCCGTCGCCCTTCCGGTCGCCTCGTGGGTGAGCTTCAACGTCCCGATCGGGCAGATCGCGACCGTTGGAGGACTGCTCTTTCCGATCGCGTACGCCTGGTCGTGTGGCGTGATCCGGCTCCTGCTGGCCAGGACCGTCGAGGATCTGGCCGTGGGCGTGGCGATGATCGGTATCGCCAGTGCGACAGCGTGGCTGCTCCGCAGCGGCAGCGACTCGTTTCCCGGCGCCATTCTCGCGTGCGTGGCCGCGCCGCTCGCAGCCTTTCTGGCCGGGTGGCTTAACGGGCGGAGCTCGCGCAGACCCGGTCGGATCATCGAAGTCGATGCCGCATGAATCCACTGGTCATCGCCGCGGTATGGCTCGGGCTCGGGGTTCTTGCGTCCGCGTTTCTCCGCCGGCGCACTGCGCGACTCATGGCGCTCATCCCGCTGATTGGAGCCGGATTGACGCTCCTGGCGACACGAGCACCGACGGACACGGTTCCGCTGGGCGGACTGATCGGCATCACCGGGCTTGACCGGCAGGGCGCGGGGGTGCTCGTGGCCGCCGGCATCTCGATGGCGCTGGTGCTGCTGCTCCAGCCGTCGATCGAGCTGTCCGTAGGGCGAGCCATCGGCGTCGTCGGTGCTGCCGCCACGATCGCGATGGCAAGCAACGACCCGCTCGTCACGGCGGCGGCGCTCGGCGCCGCGGTGGCGACGCTCGCGCTCCGCTGGATCGTCCAGGCGCCGGGCAAGACGACACTTGCCGCAGGTCGCGTGGCGGGGACCGGGACAGCCGCGCTGGTGGCAGCCTCGCCATTCCTGCCGCTGACCGGCTTCACGACCGGCGCCCTTCCGGTCGTGGTGGGCGTCCTGCTGGCGACCGGCATCGCGGCGCTCCTCGCCGTGTACCCGCTCGGCGGCTGGGCGACGGGGGTGATCGGCACGCTCAAGCCCGCCGAATTCGCGCCCTGGATGGTCCTGCTGGTCCCAGTTGTCCTGATCATTGCCGAGCGGATTCCGGGCGGCAACCTCGGTAGCGGGACCCCGGTGTACGAGCATCTCCTCCTGGTCGTCGGGCTGGGCAGCGCCGCCTGGGGAGGGCTCTGGGCGATCCGGGGCCGCACCTCCATGCGCTACGGCCGTGTCTTCATGGCTGATATCGCGCTGTGCGTCGCCGCAGTGGAGGGAGCGCCGGTGTCACCGGCCCTGACCGGAGCGCTGATCATCCTGATCACGCACCTGACGCTCGCGCCGATCCTGCTGCGATCCGAAGATGCCGGACTCCGCTGGCCCCGTCGCGTTGCCTGGGCGCTGCTGAGTGGCGTCCCACCATCGCCGACGTTCTGGGGTCGCCTGCTCATCCTGGAGGCGCTCGCCGCAGGAAACATCGGCTCGACCATCGCAGCGGTGATCGCGATGGGAGCCATCTTCATCGCCGCGGTCATGGCGTGCTCGACAAGAGTTGGCGCCCCACCTGAGTACGGGCTGCGGACCCGCGGTCCCGAGCTTGCGGCCTGGCTGCTCGTCGCCATCGGTGTCGCGGTCGGCCTCGCGCCGCAGTCGCTCGCCGGCTTTGTGTTCGGGCACTGAGGCAATGGACCCACTCGGACTGCTCCTCGAAATTGTCGCCCTGGCCGTGTATCCCGGCGGCCTGTTTCTCGCTGCGCTCGCATGGATCACGTACAGCGGGGCCAGGCTGGAACGCCATACGCCACTTGACGTTCGGGGCCTGGCAGCGATCGCGGCCGCCGTCGTGGCAGCGGCCATGGCACCACTGCCGGGGACGCCGGCTGCATCGCTGCCGCCGGCCGGTGGGGCGACGCCGAATCTTATCGCGGCCGTGCTCCTCGTCGCTGTTGCCGGAGCGCTCGTCGCCCCGGAACCCTGGTCACGGCGCCGCATCGTTCTCGTCACCTTTGGCGGGATCTCGATTCTCCTGCTGGGCCCCGGAGCAACCTCGTTCTCGAGCACCGACATCGCCGCCGCAGCGGGTGGCCTTGCTGACGCAGCCCGTATCCTCGCGGTGGTCGCGGTCCTGGTGGCGCTGCCGATCGTGGTCAAACCGCAGCGCGCGGGTGTGTCCGCGATGGCTCGGGCGACTGTGGTGGCGGCGTCACTCGAGGTCGTGCTCGCCATCGTGATTCCCCCCGGACAGCAGTGGCCGTGGGGGCCACTCTGGGTCCTCGGCATCGTCGTGTCCGCCGCTGTCTATGCGCTGCTCTTGCGCCTGGGACGCGCCATCATCCAGGGAGAGTCGGCCGCCGTTGTCGCCGTCGCATGGCTGTGCTCGGTCGCCGCGACGGTCGTCGCCGTGGTCGCGGCGCGGCCATAAAGCGTTGTGCGCGAACGCCGACGCGATCAACTGGTGGCGGCGTCACGGTGCTAGCATGAGACGTGAGTTGGCGCGAGATTTCGATGCGGCCGTTGCGCGCGTGACCGCCACGTGATTGGGATCGTCCTCGCCTCCCGGTCGCCTCGCCGGCGCGAGTTGCTGACCCGGGCCGGGATCCGTTTCCGGATCATGGAGCCGCCCGAGGACGTTGCGCTCCCCGCTGGAGTCAGCGCCGAGCTTGCCGTGCAACTGGTCGCGCGCCAGAAGGCGGTTGCGGTGAGCAAGCTCGTGAGCGCAGGCACCTATGTCCTCAGTGCGGACACGATCGTGGTAGGCCCCCACGGACCCCTCGGCAAGCCGCGCACGCCGGAGATGGCGCGGGAGATGCTCAACGACCTGCGCGGCAAGCGCCACACGGTGCTCACGGGGGTGTGCGCGATGTGCACGGAGAGCGACCACGAAGCCCTGGGTGTGAGCCGCTCGGCCGTCAAGTTCTGCGACTTCACCGACGATGCGCTCGACATGTACGTGGCGTCCGGCGAGCCACTCGACCGCGCCGGCGCATATGCGATCCAGGGTGGGGGCTCTGATTTCGTCGAGGCCGTGGCCGGCCGGATCGACACGGTGATCGGGCTCGACGTCGGTCTCGCGCTGCGACTTCTCGGTGAGATCGGTTATCCCGATCCCCTGCCGCGCACCACCGACATCATGCTGACCGCGACGCGGCAGCGGCGTCCGCTAGCGCCGCTTCGCACCGCCAGCAGGGTCTGACCGTTTCGCGGAGCGGACGGGTGAGGGCACTGGCGTCCCACCTGACGGGCATCCTCGCGCTCGCTCTCGTCGCGCCATTCGTGCTGTTCATCACATCGTGCAGCTCTGAGGCGGCGCAGCTCTCCATCTCGCTGGCGTCAGAGTTCGGTGCCTCGTACACGCCGGGGACGACCGACGCCGACTTCCAGATCGAGGTGCAGAACCTCGGCCCGGGCAATGCCTCCGGAGTGGTGGTCAACGCGATCATGCCGGCTTCGTTCCAGTTCGCCGTGACGAACCTGATCACGTCCAACGGCGCGGCGAACACTACGCCGCAGGATGCCCGGGTCGGGGTGTCGAACCCGCACTGGGGAGTGTGGTCGCTCTCGTCACCGACGATGCCGAACGGGAAGCCGGCGTACGCATTCGTGAAGATCAATTTCGGGGTCAACATCGTTGCGCAGCCCAATACGTACTCGCTTGCGGCCGAGGTGGTCGATGACAGCCTCACCGACACGGTGCAGAGCCGTCCGCTCCAGGTCGCGGTCAACGAGGCGCCGCGGCTCGGGGTCACGGCATCGGTCGGCCCAACGACGGTCCACCCGAACGGTCAGGTGACGTATCGAGTCACGGTCACCAACAAGGGAACCGGGATCGCGCCGACTGTCGATGTGCTCGTGACGCTGCCACCGATGCTCGAGTATCAGTCGACCATCCAGCCCTTCGCCGGGAATGCCTCCGAGGAGGCGCTGATCCAGCCGGTGAAAGGGTCGTACGTCGTCTTCTGGGGTGGGTTCGAGTTACCGCCGCAGACAACGCTCGGGCCGGGCACGCTGACGATCCAGTTCATCGCCCAGTGCAATCCCGATCCAGGCAAGGGCGTCTACACGGCGCAGGTATCGGTCACCGACGCGTCCCGCGACCACGTCGAGATCGACAACGTCGCCCCGCTCAACGTCTTCAGCTCCTAGCCGGATCGCACGGTCGAGGGCCTCAGGTCACGCTCTCGTGGTAACCTCGCGTATCGCGCCCGGTATTTGCCGGCGTTCCTCAGTGGAGTGAACCCGCTCCCGGCGAGAGAGGCTTATGTACGCAATCCTTCAACACGGCGGTCACCAGTACCGTGTCGCTTCCGGCGACCGGATCCTTGTCGATCGCATTCCCGTCGAGGTTGGGTCGGTCGTGACCCTCGAGTTGGTGCTGCTCATCGGTGACGGCGCCGAGACCGACGTCGCCAAGGGTTCGCCGGTCGAGGCATCGGTCACCGCGACGGTCATCGCGCACCGGCGCGGGCGCAAGATCCGCGTCTTCAGCTACAAGCCGAAGAAACGTCACCGGCGCACCCTCGGCTATCGCAGCCAGCTGACCGAGCTCCTCATCGACGAGGTCGGGCGCGGCAAGGCCGAGACGAAGCCCAAGGCAGCTGCACCGAAGCGCGCCGCTGCCCCGAAGGCTGCCAAGGCAGACCCGGTCGCCGCCGAGGCAGCGGAGCTCGAGACCGAAGCCAAGGCGGTCGCGGCCGAAGCTGAGGCGGTCGAAGCCGAGGTTGCAGTGGCCGAGCTCGCTGTGGAGGAGGCGGCTGCTGAAGCAGCCGAGCCGGCAGCCGAGAAGCCCGCAGAGAAAGCGGCCGCTCCGAAGCGGCCGAGGACACCGAAACCCAAGAAGGACCCGGCCGATGGCGCATAAGAAAGGCGGCGGGAGCTCCCGCAACGGTCGCGACTCCAAGGCGAAGCGCCTTGGCGTGAAACGGCACACCGGCGAGGTCGTCCTCGCAGGCACCATCCTCGTGCGCCAGCGCGGCACCAAGATCCTCGCGGGCGAGCACGTCGGCGTCGGCCGCGATCACACGCTCTTCGCCCTGCGCACCGGCACCGTTGCCTACGATCACACCGGCCACGACAGGACGCGCGCCAACGTGCGTGCGATGCCGATCTTCTCGGTTGGCGAGATGATCGAAGAGCTCGACGAGGAGCCGGTCGCAGCGACCGGCTAGGCCACGGCCACTCGCGGCTCGCCCTTCATCGACGAGGTCGACATCGATGTCGCGGCGGGGTCAGGCGGGCGGGGAGCGGTCAGCTTCCGGCGTGAGAAGTACGTGCCCGACGGCGGTCCGGACGGTGGCGATGGCGGGCGGGGCGGTGACGTCCTCGTGGTCGCCGACTCCACAGACACGACGCTGTCCGGCTTTCGCGAGCGGCGGTCCTTCAAGGCCGAAGATGGCGAGGCGGGTGCCCGCAGCAAGCGGTCCGGTCATCAGGGGGCGGATCTGACGCTCCATGTCCCGGTGGGCACGATCGTCCGCGAGGGCGACCGCGTGCTCGCCGACCTCGACCGGCCAGGCGCCGTGGCGCTCGGTGCCCGCGGCGGGCGCGGAGGCCGCGGCAATACCCGCTTCGCGACGGCGACGCGTCAGGCGCCGCGTGCGGGCGAGCTTGGCGATCCTGGTGAGAAGCGTCACCTGCATCTGGAGCTCCGCCTCATCGCGGATATCGGGCTCGTCGGCCTGCCGAACGGCGGTAAGTCGACGCTCCTCGAGGCCCTGACGGGGGCACATCCGAAGATCGCCGCGTATCCCTTCACCACGCTCCACCCGAACCTCGGCGTCGCGGAGCTGGAGGGCGGTCACACGCTCGTGCTCGCCGACGTGCCGGGGCTCATCGAGGGCGCAAGCCACGGGGCGGGGCTCGGACTCGAGTTCCTCCGCCATCTCGAGCGGACCCGAACGCTGGTTCATGTCGTCGATGCCTCCGCAGGTGTCGAGGCCGCACGGGTGGCCTTGACGACCATTCGGGCCGAGCTCGAGGCCTATAGCCCGGAGCTCGCAGGACGCCCGTCGGTGGTCGCGTTCAACAAGATCGATCTTCCCGAAGGCGCACGCGCCGCCGAGGTGCTCACCATCGAGTTCCCGGGCTCATTCCAGATCTCCGCGCAGCACGGCGACGGATGCCAGGAGCTCCTGCTCGCTGCTGCCGCTCTGGCCGGACGCGTGATTCGCGACGCTCCCGGCCCTGCGCCGCAGGGACTGCACCGCGTCTACCGACCACGTCCCCGGCGGGTCGTCACCAACGACGTCATTCGCGAGGACGACGGGTTCCGTGTGGTTGGCGAGCTTGTCGAGCGGATGGTCGGCCGTATCGACCTCGAGAACGACGAGGCGGTTGCCCGCCTGCAGCGCAAGCTGCGGGCCGCGGGCATCGATGCTGCGCTGGCCGCGGCAGGGTGCCGCGAAGGGGACACCGTGCTGATCGGTGACGCCGAGTTCACGTACACCGAGGACGGGCTGGCGTGACAGTCCTGGTCTTCGGCGGCACCTTCGACCCCGTGCACCTGGGCCACCTCTCGATTGCCAGGCAGGCGCGAGAGCGGACCGGTGCCGAGGCGACCTGGTTCGTGCCGGCTGCGCTCGCGCCACTCCGCGATGCACCCCAGGCGACGGCGGCGGAACGGCTGATGCTGCTGCAGGCGGCCTGTGCGGCCGACGGGGATGCCGGCGACACTGTGCTCGACATTGCTGTCCGCCGAGGTGGTGTCTCGTACACGGCCGACGTCATGGATGCCCTTCGGGCCGAGCATCCCGACCTCGATCTCGCCGTCCTGATCGGGGCGGACGCGGCCCGGACCATCAACCAGTGGCACCGCGCCGCCGATCTGCTCAGCGCCGAGCGATTCGTCATCGTCAACCGTACGGGTCCACCGCCACTCAACGCGCATGAGGTGGCCCGGCTCGGCTACTCCCACGAGCGGACCACGCTGCTGACCATCGACTCACCCGACATCAGCGCGTCGGAGGTCCGCGAACGGAGCGCCCATGGTGAGTCGCTCCGCGGTCTCGTCCCGGAGGTGGTCGCCTCGCTCATCGCCGCGAAAGGAATGTACCGCCAGAATCGAGACGATGCATAATGCGAATCGGATGACATCCACGGATCTGGCCGGCATCATCGCCGCCGCTGCTGCCGACAAGAAGGCGCGTGACGTGGTCATCCTCGACATTCGCGGCAAGACGACCATCGCGGACTATTTCGTTATCTGCGAGGGCGACACCGACCGACAGGTTCGCGCCATCACTGACAATATCACTGACATCTGCAAGCAGAAGGGCGTGCGAGCGCTCGCGGTCGCCGGCCTCAAGGACGCGTCGTGGGCGTGCGCCGATTTTGATGCGGTGATCGCGCACGTCTTCCTTCCCGGTGAGCGCACCTTCTACGACCTCGAGGGGCTCTGGGGCGATCCCGCAGGAGAGCGCGCGGTCTGACGCCGGCCCGATGGCGGCGCTATCCGGTGAGCGACACCGGGTGCATGATCACCGCGCTCAGATTGAGCACGGCGAAGACCAGGGCGACGGCGCTGAACGCTATGGCTGCCCAGAGCACCACCTTCTCCACAACCTGGTGATCGCGTCCGCCGATTGACATGAGCGGCGGGAAAACGCACCCGAGCAAGGCGCCGGCGATGATCCCGCCAACATGCGCGTAGTTGTTGATGTCGACCGAGTTGCCGAACACGAAGCTCAGCACGACGTTGAGCACGATGACGGTCACAGCGTAGTTGCGCACGGTGTGCGTGATCCCGACCGGCACGTTCTTTCCCTGCACCCGGCCGACCATGAGGAGCAGTCCGATCAGTCCAGCGATACCACCTGACGCTCCGAGCGAGATGCTGTTCGCGGTGAGGCCCGGCAGGCTCGGCGCGAACGTGCTTGCCGCAACCCAGAAAAGCCCCCCGGCGATGGCGGTGATCAGGAACACACCGACAAGCACCAGGCGCCCGTAGAGCTGCTCAACGAGCCTGCCGATGAACAGCATCGCGATGCTGTTGAACAGCACGTGATAGACGCTGGTGGGGTCATGCAGGAAGGCGTTGCTGACGAAGCGCCACCACTCGATGTCGCACGCCGGGCTCGCACCGACCGCGGGGTAGATCGCCGCGCTGGGCAGCGCTCCCCACGAGCAGATATCGGGACCGCCCGTCGACGGATGCAGCGTCATCGTCGCGTACTCGAATACCCAGATCACGACGAAGATCGCGATGAGCCCGTACGTGACGTACGGCTGCGTGATCATCGCCCGCCGCACCGGCGCGACGTAGCCGCCGGCGACCGTCTGGCGCTCCGCGAGGTCGACGGCCGCGAGCGTCGGCACCGGTGCGCCGTCGTGGACCGCGCGAACCCGCGCGCGCAGCTCCCCGACGGACGGCATGCCGGGCGGGATGGGCAGGACGGCGCCGGCATTGGCATTGACGACATCCACCCATGCGACACCGAGACGTACCGGGTCGCCCGGGGTCGTCGCCGCGGACAACGTGCCCGCCAGCGGACCGAGCGCGATCAGGAGGATGTCGCAGACCTGCGCACCCTGTTGCTGCAGGCGCTCGAGACCCCACCGCCGCGCGGCATCGCACCGCGCCGCGAGGTCCGGACCGGCCGCCGCCCGATCAGATGGGGGCTCGTAGAAGGCGACCAGCGCGGCGCGCGGCCCGTTCCACATCGCCGCGGCCAGCACGTACTGCCCCAGGAGGGCGCCGAGGCGGCCGTCGCGTTGGTCGGCCAGGCGCAGCCGGTACCGCGTCACCAGGTCCTGGGCGATCGCCAGGGCGACCGGGTTGGGCCCGGGCGGCGGCGCGGCGTAAGTGGGTGGTGCCGCGTCCGTCACTCGGTTCAGTCTACCGATCGGACTACGCCGAGCCTGAATCGCTGAGCCGCGTTTGGGCTATGGTCACGCGGTGCCACCGGGCAGGAGCGCTGCGACGATCCAGCCGAAGATGACCCTCGGTGCTCTCTATCGCTGTCTCCTCGATCGCCTGGACACGCAACGCGGGATGCGCGTCGGCATCCACTTCGAAGAGCGGACCTCGGTGGTCGCCGAGCATGCGGCGGCGGGCACGGAGTCGAAGAAGATCGAGCAGCGGACGTTCGATGCGGACCTGACGGTCCGCGAGGAAGCCGTCGTCGGCGCGACGCTCACAGCCGGAGCGCTCGGCGCCGAGACGCTCGTGGTCCGCATTGCCGAAGGCGCCGGAGGCAGCCTGTACTCGGTGGCCGGCGCAGGCTTCGGCGTCCTCCGGACCCGTCCCGACGTCTTCAATCTCGGAGAATTCGGGAGCAAGCTCGACGCCGTCACCGTCGACGACGCCGTGATCGACCAGGAGACCCCCGACGGGTCGGGCCGGATCGTCGTTGATGCCGAGATCGACGGCGACGCCTTTACGAAGTTGCTCCACGTCTTCGCAGGCAGCGGATCCGAGAGCCCCGAGCTGCCGCTGCTCTCCCACTCGGCCGTGCTCTCGGGCGCGGCCGATGTGACGCTGGACTACTGGTGGTCGCTGCTCGGCCTCGACGAAGTGGAGGGGCGTCCGGCTCGCCACAACGTCGTGGTCTGCCACGTGCACGCCTCGTTCGCGCCGCTGACCGATGGTGATGACGCCGCGCAAGCCGTCGAAGCGGACCCCGGGCTCCCGATCCTCGAGGACCTCGATGCGGTCTGGGAGTGGGCTCGCCAGCAGAGGACGAGCGCCTAGGTGACGTGAGAGGGGGCTATATCGGCGGCGTCTGGAAAGGCGGAGGCGTGGGTTTGCCGCCGGGGCTGGGCGACGGGCTTGGGCTCGGGGTGGTGGTCGGCGGAGGCGCAGCTGCCCCCGGTCCGCCGTAGGTGCAGGTCTTGTCCGGGAGTGGAGTCGGCCCGTAGTACGTGCACTGCCCTGCCGGCGCGTCGGGCCCGGTGCCGGGGAGATAGAAGTTGCTGTCATCGAAGCCCTGGCCAGTGCTCACGGTGATGAGGTCCGGTGGCGGCGTGTACCAGGTGTCCGGGACGCCCTTCAGCGCCGCCGACATATACGCGTGCCAGATCGGGGCCGCGCCGCTGTATCCGGAGATGACGCCATCGAGGTGGCCGCAGTCGGGAGTGCTGGGATGGGCCGGTTGCAGTCCGTACTGCGCCAGGTCGTGAGGACTGAACGGATACGCGATGCCGGCAGCCTGGTCATCGTCGTAGTAGTGATGTTTTGCGAGCTGCCCCTCCATGTACTTGACGTCCTTGGGCTGCAGGCAGCTCATCTGCTCGTTCCCCACCCAGACCGCGGTGAGCAGGTTCGGGGTCCAGCCGACCGTCAGGTTGTCGAGGTAGAACTCGGCGGTACCGGTCTTGGCGCTCACCCGGCGCGGATTCAGCGTCAGCGGGCCGTCGCGTCCGAATTCGAGCGTGCGGTTGTTGTCGTTGCTGGTGATCTCGTCCATGATGAACGCGACGTTGGCCGGGATCACCTGGTGCCCCGCTGCTGTCGGGTTGTACGTCCAGACGGTCTGACCGGTCTGCTCGGCGACGATCTTGGTGACTGGCATCGGGTTGTGCTGGACACCGAGATCACCGAGCGTGGCGGCGCCATCGGCGAGATCGAGCAGGGTGATGCCGCAGGTCAGCGATCCAAGGGTCGCTGCCCACGCGTACGGACCGGGCCAGTTCACGCTCTGATCATTTTTCCCGCAGTTCTTCTCGAGCGAGGGGACACCCATGGCCAGCTCGGTATTCGCGATGTACTGGGTGCCGGTTGCGTACTCGGTCTTGACCGCCGGAATGTTCAAGGAGTTTCCGAGACATGACTTGAGCATGCAGACGCCGTGGATGCGGCGGTCGTCGTCGAACGGCTTGTACGGAGCGCTGCCTGGTATTGGGAACGCGAAGTAGTCGTCGAGGATCGGCGTTGTCATCGTGAATTTCGTCGACGCGATGGCTGTCGTGTAGGTGAAGAGCTTGGTGGTCGACCCCATGTTCAGCTGTGCGCTGGCCGCATAGTTGTCGCTACCGAAGTACGGATCGTTGTAATTCCAGCTCCCGATCATGGCGAGGACCTCGCCGTTCTGCGGGTCGAGGCTCACGAGCGCGCCGTCACCCATGTTTTCCTTGATGCGCTCCTTGCTCACGACCGAGGACACGATGCCCTGTCCGAGGTTCTGCTTCGCCTGGTCGAGCGTGGTGTAGATGTTGTAGCCACCGGGACTCACGTACTGCGGAAAGGCCCCGTCCAGGTAGGACTTGAGGTAGCTGACGAAGTCGAGGTCGTAATCGGCTGGAGGCTCGGATTCAGTCCACGAATGGACGGTCACGTTCTCTGCGTATGCCGCAACGCCCTGCGCCTGCGTGATGTAGCCGCTCGACTGCATTGCCTGAAGCACCGCCTTCTGCCGGGACTTGGCGAGCGGATTGACCGCGTCGTGCAAGTTGTGAATGAGTGGGTTGTATGCCGACGGCGACTGCGGGAGGCCGGCAAGCAGCGCGGCCTGCGCCAGATCGAGCTCGCTCGCGGGCTTCTGGAAATACATCTCGGCCGCGCTCCCCACGCCGAGCGCGAAGTTGCCATAGAAGATGCGATTGACGTACATGTCGAGGATCTCGCTCTTCGTGAAGTTGAGCGCGATCTCGTTGCCGAGGACGATCTCCTTGATCTTGTAATCGATGCTCTGGGGCGGGTCGGCACCGCCGTAGAGGCTGATCTTCGCAAGCTGCTCGGTGATCGTCGAGCCACCCTGGAGTGAGGCTCCACGATGGGTCACGTCGGCCACACCCGAACTCGACGAGCCGGGCGAGGTCCCACGATCCCTCCGTGTAGAAGTTGTGGTCCTCGATCGCGACGATCGCTTCCTTGAAGTAGGGCGAGATCTGGTTGAGGTCGACGTGGATGTGGCGGTAGTCCTGGTTGTGGAAGACGTGGATGAGGCCGCCCGTCGAGTCGTAGACCGAGGTATCGATCTGCGGCTCCATGTTGGTGATGGTCGCCGCGCTCGGCAACTGGCTCTTGTAGGCGTTGTAGCCGGCAAACACCGCGCCGACGGTTCCGGCGCCGATCGCGGCGAAGACCGTGATTGCAATAAGGACGATCCGCAGCACGCGACCGCGTTTGCGTGGGGCGCGAAGATGCCGGTAGGCACTTGCGCGACGGCGGCGGAGCTCCGCCCGTGCCGCCGCCTGCGGGGCGCCGATCCCGGGGTTGTTCGAACCGTTCGTGCGAATTGGGGCGCGGGACCCGTTCGGCAGGCCCGCCCGGCGCCGGCGGCCTTCCGGGCTGTCGTCGAGGCTCAAACCGAAACCGTGGAATGCATTGGTGGGATTGTCTCCTGACTGCACCACACCGAGGTGGCGCGCCGGCAGTGCTGGCGAGTTCCTGGGTGAAACGAGCTGGCGTCGCCCGGGTTACGCCGGACGCATGGCCACGGCGAGGAGGAAGAGCGCTGCGAAGAGCACGATGATGGCTGCGCCGCCGAGGAGCGCGCCTGGGCCTTCTTCAATCCAGAAGGGTCCCACCCGGCGCCGGCCAGGGGCACCCTCGTCCAACGGAACCGCCATCGCGGTAAACCGTACCAGCAGGCTGGCTGGAACGGTCGTATGACAATCCGTCACGCGTGCCGGAACGTCAAACCGGGCCATGCCACAATCGGCGCCGATGGCAGTGATAGCGCCTGTGTCCGCGCCCGCTTCCAGTCCGATCGCGCTGCCTCCCGCCCCGAGGACCGCCGAGGAGACGGGACTGCCATTCAGCTTTGTCTGCGATCTTGTCCTCAAGGTGCTCTATTTCAACGGCAGCATGCTGGGTCGCGACATCGCGAACCACCTCTGCCTGCCCTTCTCGTTCATCGACACCACGTCGCGATTCCTGGCTGACGAGGGCTACTGCTCCTCGACCGGCGTGCACACGGCCACCCTCGATCCGGGCGAGCCGATCAACGCCGGCATGCAGCACATGATCTCGACCACCGGCCGCCAGCGTGCCCGGGAACTCCTCGAAATCAACCAGTACGCCGGCCCGGCCCCGGTGCCGATCGCCGATTACACGGCCATGGCCGAGCGCCAGTCCCACGTCGACGGGCAGGTCAACCGGGCTCGCCTCCACGACGCCTTCAGCCACCTCGTGCTCTCGGAAGTCGTCCTCGATCACCTCGGACCCGCGCTCAGCGCGCGCCAGGCGGTGTTCCTCTACGGACCTCCCGGCAACGGCAAGACGACGATCGCCGAGGCGGCCGCATCGCTGCTCGGCGCGCCGATGTTCATCCCCCGGGCCCTGTACGTGCACGGCGAGGTGATCCGCTTCTACGACCCGATCCACCACGAGCCCATCGACCGCGAGCTGCCGCCCCACGATCGTCGCTGGCAGCTGGCCAAGCGGCCCGCGGTCAAGGTCGGTGGTGAGCTGACCCCGCGGATGCTCGAGCTCGGCTTCGACCACACCCTCGGCTTCTACGAGGCGTCGATGCAGCTCAAGGCCAACGGCGGCCTGTTCCTCATCGACGACTTCGGCCGCCAGCAGAACATGTCCCCGCGCGACCTCCTCAACCGGCTCATCGTGCCGCTGGAGAAGAAGGTCGACTACCTGAACATCCCGCGCGCCGGGTCGAGCATCCCGGTGCCCTTCACCTGCCTGGTCATGCTCTCGACCAACCTGCGCCCGCAGAACCTCATGGACGAGGCCTTCCTCCGCCGGGTGCGATTCAAAGTGCACGTCCCCGACCCGACCGTGGACGAGTACAAGGAAATCTGGCGGCGCAACTGCGTCGACAACAACCTGCGCATGGACGAGGGGCTGGTCGACCGGCTCCTCGAGACGCACTACACGGCGAAGGGCCGGCCGCTGCACGGCACGCATCCGCGCGACCTGCTCAACCACGTGATCCACGCCGCGCTCTATCTTGGCAAGCCGGTCGAGCTCAACGCCGAACTCCTCGAACTCGCCTGCGAGACCTACTTCGTCGATTCCGACGAGTAGGGCGAAGCGCGGCGCGAAGTGCGCGGCGGCGAGAATAGGGGAGGAGCGCTGATATGCCGAAGACGCATCACTACGAGCTGACCGTCACGTGGACCGGTAACACCGGCACCGGTACGAGTGGGTACCAGGCGTTCGAGCGTGCTCACGACGTCAGCATCGAGGGCAAGCCGACGATTTCCGGGAGCGCTGACCCGGCGTTCCGCGGCGCGCCAGATCGCTGGAACCCCGAGGAACTGCTGGTCGCATCACTCTCCGAGTGCCACATGCTCTGGTACCTCGTGCTCTGCGCCAAGGAGGGCATCGTCGTCACTGAGTACGTCGACCACCCGTCCGGAACGCTCTCCGAGACCGCTGATGGCGGCGGCCATTTCGACGAGGTGTCGCTGCAGCCGAGGTGACGATCACCACGCCGGCGAAGATGGACCGGGCCATCGCGTTGCATGAGCGCGCGCACGACCTCTGCTACGTCGCCAACTCGGTGAACTTCCCGGTGCACGCAACGCCCACCGTCGTAAGCGCAGCCGAGGTCGCCTAGACCGGCACGCTCGCGAGTGTGCTCCTTTCGCGCGACAGCTACGGGCGGCCGCTTCTCGATGATGTGATCGATCATCCCGTAGGCCAATGCCTGCTCCGCAGTCATGTGGTAGTCGCGCTCGATATCGCGGCCGATCTGCTCGGAGTCACGGCCGGTGTGGCGGTGATACAGCTCGATCAGCAGCGCCCGCTGGCGGAGGATCTCGCGTGCATGCACGTCGAGATCCGTCGCCTGACCCTGCATGCCCTGCGCCCACGGCTGGTGGATGACAACGAGCGAATTCGGCAGTGCGAGGCGCCGTCCCGGCGCGCCGGCGGACAGCAGCAGCGATGCGCCACTTGCGGCCATGCCGAGGCATGTGGTCTCCACCAGCGGCCGGACGTACTGCATGGCGTCGTACATCGCGAGCGCCGCGGTCATCGAGCCGCCGGGGCTGTTGATGTAGAGGTGCACGTCGCGCTCCGGATCCTCGCCTTCGAGGAAGAGCAGTTGCGCCGTGACCAGGTTGGCAAGGTCGTCGTCGATCACCCCGCCGACGAAGATGATCCGGTCGCGCAGGAGACGGGAGTAGATGTCATACGAGCGCTCTCCGCGGTTGGTGGTCTCGACGACGGTGGGGACCAGGGTCATCGCGTGTCCTCCCTTGTGGGTGGAACGAAACCGATGCGGCGGCGCGCCGGCTCCGCCTGGTTCATGGCGAGAAAAGCGCCGAACTGCGCCACGGTCCGCAGCGATGCCGCGTCCAGACCGGAGGTGACCGCACGAAGCTGCCGCCGGGGATCGGTCGGCCACGCCGGTTCCTGCCTGCGGCCATGCCGCGAGCCGGCGCCCCAGGTCGCTGTAGACAGCGGCGATCGGAACAGCGAGCGCGTACGTGATCGCGATCAGCAGGTCTGCGGAGACGTCCTTGAGACCGCGCTCCACCTCGGACAGGTACGCGGGAGAGCATCCGGCCTCCCCGGCGATTTCCCCGAGGCTCCGTCCCTGACCCTCGCGATGTCCCCGAAGCAGCCCGCCGAGTTCGCGGCGGACCTCATCGGCCGTTACGCTCGCAGCAGAATTCACAACGCTCAGAGCATATCATCGGACCGTGCAGCCGGCGCGCCGGCGGGTCGCCCGCAAAAGCGCCGGGTATCCTTTGGTCGCTATGGCAACGCTCCTTTCCGTGAACATCGGCCGCCCGAAGGCGAGCGCGTACACCGATACCGGCGTGACCGGCATCGACAAGCGGCCTTCGGACACGCCCGTTCAACTTCGCGATCCGGGACGCAACAGCGGGACGAGTGGTGCCGCCGGTGATGCCATCGGCGATCCCAAGTCCCATGGCGGGACCGACCAGGCGGTCTACGCGTACGCCCGCGAGGACCTCGACACCTGGCAGGCAGAACTCGGGCGCCCGCTCACCAACGGCGTCTTCGGCGAGAACCTGACCACCTCCGGCCTTGACGTCAATGCCGCGCTCGTCGGAGAGCGCTGGCAGGTCGGCAAAACGTGCGTGCTCGAGGTCACATCGCCTCGCATCCCGTGCCGCACCTTCGCCGGATGGCTCGAGGATCAGCGCTGGGTCAAGCGCTTCACCGAGCGCCGGGCCCCGGGACCATACCTCCGCGTGATCACACCGGGAATGGTTGCCGCAGGAGATCCGATTGTGGTCATCCACCGACCCGAACACGACGTGACGGTCGAGATGATGTTCCGAGCACTGACAACGGAGAAGGCGCTGCAGCCGCGACTCGCGGTCGCGGGGGATGCGCTTCACGAATCCATCCGGCGGCTCCTGGCTCCCTGACGGTTGCGGCGTCTCGGAGCGACCGATCGTCCACCGTGCCGCGATGATCTCAGCCAGCGATGAGAAATTCGTCTTCGCGCGGGATAGGATTCATGCGCCCCTTGAAGTTCAGACTGCCGCCGTACGCTCGCCTCGGTCTCGCCGCGTTGGTGGCCGTCATCGCGTTTGGGGCTCTGGCATCGTCCGCGCGTCTCGCAATCGCGCCTTCGATCGCGAATGCCGCCGCGCGCCCATCGCCTGAAACCACCCCGAGCTCCTCGACCGCCCTGCACGTCGGCACGGCTTCGATCCAGTTCTGGGCGCCGTCGCCGATGCCGGCGGGCGCGCCGTCGATCAAAGGTCGGTCCGGCATCCTCGTCGACCTGGATACCGGTGAGATCCTCTGGCAGAAAGTGCCCAATCTCGAGCTCGCCCCGGCGAGCCTGACCAAGGTGCTGACATCACTGGTAGCGCTCGAGAACTTCAGCCCCGGTCAGGAGGTCACGGTGACGTCCGGTGCGCTGGGGCAGTCGTCAGCCGACACGCTCATGGGCCTCAAAGCTGGTCAGACGTTGACGGTCGAGGAGTTGCTCGACGGCATGCTGCTGCCAAGCGGTGACGACGCCGCGAGTGCGATCGCGGGAGACACGGTGGGCGATGCGCGTTTCGTCGCTGCGATGAATGCGCAGGTGGCGGCACTCGGTCTCGACGACTCGCATTTCACCGCTACGGCCGGGCTCGACGATCCCGGTCTGTACTCGTCTGCGTATGACCTCGCCGTTATTGCGGACTACACGTATCAGCGATTTCCGCTCTTCGATCAGATCGTCGACTTCGCGCTCGATCACGCTGCCCGCGAGCGCGCTCCACCCCGCATATCACCTGCGCAATCTCGACGCGCTGCTGCAGGATTATCCGGCTGCTGTGGGCATCAAGCCGGGATGGACTGGCAATGCAGGTGCGTGTCTGATCGGAATGGCAGTCCGCGGCGGGCACCATCTGCTCGCAGTGCTGCTGAGCGCCAACTATCCCGCGCGGCTCGAGAGCCAGCTCTTCGACTGGGGCTTCGGTCTCGAGGGGCTGCCGCCGCTGCTTCCGCCGACGCCGAAGCCGGCGCACAACGCCTGAAAGCTGCGTCAGGTCACCTTCTGGGTGACCTTGTTCGAGGTCGACGTTCATCACTCGGAGTTCCCTGACATTTCGCAACGAGGATATTCTGTGGTCATGAGCGCAACACCTTCGCCCCGCACGGCCATCTGGCCATCCTTCCGGTATCGCGACGCCAATGCGGCCATCGCCTTCCTCATCGAAGCGTTCGGGTTCGAGGAGGTCGCTGTCTACCGCAACGACGATGGCACCATCGTCGAGCACGCAGAACTGCGCTGGCCGGAAGGCGGCGGTGTCATGCTCGGCAGCGTGCGACCCGACAGCGGCGTTGCATCGCTCCCACCCGGCGTCGGCGCTGTCTACGTCGTCGTGCGTGATCCCGATGCCCTGTATGCGCGCGCGACGGCACACGGCGCCACGATCACACGAGAGATGCGCGATGAGGAGTACGGCTCTCGCGGGTTCGCCGCGTCCGACCCCGAGGGTGTCATCTGGAGTTTCGGCACGTACGCAGGTGCGGATTCGGCAGATGCCTGACCACGACTCCGCCGCCACTCGCTTTCGCGACGCCGTCGCCAGGCGCGACGTCACGGCGATGATCGAGACGATGGCGCTGAACATCGAGCTGCACAGCCCAACCATGCTGCGGCCGGTCATCGGCCGCGACCGCGTTCGCGCGGTGTTCGAGATTCTTGTCGACCTCTTCGAGGACTTCGAGTACGTCCGGTTGTTCGAGGGTGAGCTTGTCGCGACCGACGCGGCCATCGCGTCGACTCATGCGCTCATGTTTCGCTGCCGCATCGGTGATGAGCGCATGGAGGGCATCGACATCCTCGACGTGGACAGCTCCGATCGGATTGCGCGGTTCACCGTGCTGATCCGGCCGCTGTCGGCGCTGCACGTGCTTGCCGACTCCATCGCCGAACGGCTGCGCGCTCGCACGCAAGTGGCGCACTGACGGCTCGAGGGCGCGCCCTTTCTACCCGACGATCGCGAAGACAGCAGCGGTGGATCCCTGCCACGGCGCTGATGTGACCAGGCGAAGGTTGGACAGCTTCGCGACGCAGGGAAGGCTCCAGTTGTCGTTGGGCGTCGGGAGGCTGTGCGCGCCGATGAAGATCAGCTTCGCGTTCCCCAAGTGTGCGTACAGAGTGACGGCCGCCTCGGCTTCGGCGGGATCGGCGCACGCATCGGTCAGCGCCACATCGAGCGGAAGGCTCAGGGTTCCGTACTCGAAACCGTTTGGGACCATGGGCGTCAGGTCGCTCAGCGCGGTCATCCACATGCCGGCGTCATTGCCGCCGTTGGTCATGATGACCGTCCCGGGCGGATATTTCGTCTCAGTGGTCTTCAAGACCGTCAGATCCGCGGGTGTGACCAGCGACCGCGTCACGACGGCACCCTTGTACGTGGCAAGCTCCGACGCGGCGCCGACGACAAGGCACAGGACGGCGACGATTCCGAGCACCATGGCCGCTCCGTCCACCTTGCGCGCCGACGGCCCCAGCCGCTCGCGCATGCCGGCGCCGCCAATGCCCGGGCGGATCGCGAGGAGGATCCACGCGATCACTGCGGCGAGCACCGCGATCGCCACGACGAGAATCCACGGACGCAGCATCGTCAGTGGGTCGAAGACGCCGAGAGGATACGTGTACACCATGTACTGCCCGACATAGGTCGTCCACAGATGGCCGAGCGGATGCCGGAGCAGCACCGCCACCGCCGCGACAATAATCGCTCCCACGGTCGCCCCAACCTGCAGACGCCGCTCTCGAGACAGCGCGCGCATCACCTTGACAACCGCGAGAAAACCCACGCCCAGCACTAGCGGGATCAACCAGTACTGCACCCCGAGGATGCGGTCCTGCTCGCCCCACGGATAGATGAGGCGCCAGAGCTTGTTGAGCTTGTGGAGATAGAAGTCATCCACCATCAGCGCAACCAGCACGATTTGTGCGAACAACACCCAGAGCATTCGCCGGCGTATCAGCACCGCCACCGCGCCGATCACGTAGAGGGCAACGGTGAGCGGGCTGATGAGGTCGGTCTGCGCGATCGATGCGAGGAGCACACGAATGTGGATTGCCGAGCTCGTGTCGGGGAGCACTGCTGAGGACGGCTGGGTAGCGGTTGGCGGTGGCACGTGGGGTACGCGGGTGAGCACCGTCACAACCACGGCGCCGACCGCCACGGCCGCAATCGCCATCGCGATGCGAATCAGCGTGTCTCGCGGCGATGCCCGCAGCGCGCGCACGGCAACCGCTGCGAACAGGCCGCAGGCAACGACAGCCGCCGTGAAGATCTCTAGTCCGTGGATCACCCAGATCGAAGCGGTGATCGCGCACAGCAACAGGACGTTGTCCCGCGTGAAGACCCCTCGTACCACGCGTAGTCCCACAACGATCAAGGGCACGATGAGCGTCGAGTTGACGATCTCCGGAAAGCGTCCGACGATCGCCTGAAACGAGGGAAACGCCAGGCCAAGCGCGAAGAACGGCACCACCGCAGCGAGCGCGACGGATCCGGTCGCCTCGAGCGCGAGCAGGCTGAGCGACAGTGGGATGAGCACGAGCGTCACCGTGATCACCGGAGCCATCGCCATCGCGGGTGACGGCGCTCCCAGCCACGAGACGACGGCCGCCATCGCCTCGAACCCGGGTCGCAGGCGCACGAACTCCGTTCCTTCGAGCGGGATCGGAATGAGCGGGAGCACGTCGTGCGTCCGAGCGATGGTGTTGACGAGCCCGCCATGCGTTGCGGTGTCCCAGTCGGGGGGAAGCACCTGACCGTGCAACGCCCAGAAGAACACCGACGCACCCACCACGCCGGCGATGAGCGCGGGAATCGGCAGCCACCACGGAGGAGCGATGTCGAGCCCTACATCGGTGCGCCGCCAGCGGAACACCGCCGCAGCAGCCACCACCACGATGAGTGGCAGCACGGTGAGCGGTTCGAAGGGGATATGCACGTCGTGCATCGCCATCCCGGAAACGCCGATGAACCCTGCCGAAAGACCCGGCGACATCGCGAGACGTGCCCACCAATGCCAGCGCGGACCGAGCAGCGTCGCCAGTGCGAAGCCTGGAAGCAGGGCGGCGATCACCACCCCGGGAAACGTTTGCGCGAGGTCCTGCAGCGACAAGCCGGACCGAGCTCAGCGGCCTTTGAGAGTCGCCACCGCAAACACGGTGCGCGCGATGATCAGCAGGTCGAGCGCCACCGATTGACGTTTGATGTAGTACAGGTCGTACGAGAGCTTCACCGTCGACCCCTCGATGCCGCTCCCATACCCGTAATTCACCTGTGCCCACCCGGTGAGTCCGGGGCGCACCGACAAACGCGTGTTGTAGTACGGAATCGTCTCGCGCAACTCGTTGACGTACTGTGGCTGCTCGGGACGCGGACCGACGACGCTCATGTCGCCACGCAGAATATTCCACGCTTGCGGCACCTCGTCGAAGTGGAGACGGCGCAGCACGTTGCCCACCTTGGTGATGCGCGCGTCGTCGGGCGCGGTCCACTGCAGATCCTCAGCTTGACGAGCGCGCATGGTGCGCAACTTCAGGATCTCGAACGGCCGTCCGAAGTGTCCGACGCGCACCTGGCGATGGAAGATCGGCCCGCGATCCTCGAGCTTGATCGCCACGCACACGAAGGGCAGCAGAACGCCGAGCACGATCAGGCCGACGATGCCGGCGATGATGTCGATGATCCGCTTGAACACCGCGTAGACGCGCGACGTCTCGCCGCGCTGCTGCAGCGACAGCAGCCACGACTGGCGCAGGCGCTCGACGAGCAACCGTCCGGTCAACTCCTCGTACACGTCGGCGATGGATCGGACCACGAGCCCCCGGTCGTAGCACTCGACGAGGCTCTTGAAGAGGTCGGTCGAGAGGTCCTCCTCCGCGCCGAGCACGATCTGGTCGGCCTCGTGACCCACGGCCGCGGCGCTGAGCCGGCTTCCGGCGTCCACGTCGGCCGGGTGGATCGTCCCGACGACCCGGTACAGGCCGGCCATGTGGTCGTCGACCTCGGACCACACGCGTTCGACGGTCGGCGCATCGGCCACCAGCATGATCCGGCCCGCGAAGATCGCCCGCGCGAAGACCCGCCGGTAGAGGAGCCTCCAGCAGAGCACGGTCAGGCCCGAGAGCGGCACCCAGATGAGGATGGTCGGCCGGGTGATCTCGAACGGGACCGTGAAGAAGACGGCGAGCAGCGCGACGCCCTCCAGGGCGACGGTCGTCGCCACGACGCGGAAGATGCCTCGAGCGCTCACCGCCGCATGCAGGTCGTACGCGTCGACGACGAGCGCGATCGCCAGCCAGAGCGCGGTGACGAGGATCACGCCCTTCCACGGCACCGTGAGCGAGGCGTGCTGGATCGGCCCGGAGTGCAGGTTGAAGGCGAGAATGAGAGAGCAGGCCACGAGCAGGGTGTCCCCGGCCGCGAGCAGCAACTTTCGCTCGGAGGCGAGAATCCCTCGGCGACGGGACGTGACCGTGGCGCCCGGAACGTCCTGGGCGATCATCGAGGCAAGCCTACACGCTGCTTCGTGCATTGCGCCGCCCTCTCCACGAACTGCGCGTCCGGGGCGTTCCCGATCACGATATGCCCGCAGTGGAAAGCTCGGAACTACGCGAGCCATACATCAGTGTGGTCATCCCGGTCTACAACGAGGAGCGCCACATCGCGGCGTGCCTCGCATCGGTCCTCGACCAGGACTACCCGGCGGATCGCTACGAGGTGATCGTCGCCGACGGTGGTTCGGACGATCGCACCCGCGAGATCGTCGCTGCGATCGCCACTCGCCACCCCAACGTCCGCCTCATCGACAACCCCGGACGGATGCAGGCGGCCGGGTTGAACCAAGCGATCCTGGCGAGCCGTGGCGCAGTCATCGCCCGTCAGGACGGCCACGCGGAGTGGGCGCGCAACCACCTCCGGAGATCAGCCGAGCTGCTCGCCGACACGGGCGCCGACAACGTCGGCGGCCTCCAGGAGGCGGTCGGCGACGGCCCGTCCGGACGGGCGATCGCACGAGCCATGAGCTCGCCATTCGGGGTGGGTGGGGCCCGATTCCGGTACGGCCGGCACGAGCAGGAGATGCCCACAGTGTTCCTCGGCACCTTCCGGCGAAGCGCCTTCGAGCGGGTGGGTCTGTTCGACGAGGCGTATCCACCGCACGAGGACTACGAGCTCAACGAGCGCATCCGGGCGACCGGCGGCCGCATCGTCTTCAGCCCGGAGCTCCGCACTCGCTACTACGTTCGCGACAGGCTGAAGCTGCTTGCCCGCCAGTACTACCGGTACGGCCGAGGGAAGGTGCGCGTTGCCCGTGCCAGCCCCGGCGTGATTCGCCCGTACCACCTTGTGGCGCCGGCGCTCGTGGCGGGCCTGCCGGTGATGGCCGCGATGCTCGTGACGGGGCGTGGGCGCCGCCTTGCTCTTGCCGGAGGCGCCGCGTACGGCGCGGCGTGCCTTGCCGCCGGACTGCAGGCGGGAGGCGATGAGCCGCTCCAGGTCCGGCTCCGGATCCCGGCCACGTTCGTGGTGATGCACATCGCATGGGGCACCGGCTTCTGGGCGGGCGTGCTCGAGGCGCTCCGAGGAATCGAAACCGGCGGCGGCTCGCCGCCACAGCTCCCGTCTGGATCTCCGATCGCGTAGCGGCGGGAGCCGCGACCCGTATTGTTCGCCATGTGGCACGCACGACCAGACCTCCCGTGAGCGAGCGCCCTGACCCGCTCTGCATGGTGGGCGCCGGGTACGTCGGGCTCGTCACGGCCGTCTGCCTCGCCGATGCGGGCGTCCACGTCCGGCTCCTCGACATCGACCAAGTGAGGCTCGCACTGCTGCGCGACGGCCGGACCCCGATTCACGAACCGCTCCTGGACGACCTGCTGGTCAGGGTCCTCGCCGCAGGCGCGCTCGTCCTCCACGACGACCCGGCCGAGGCGATGCGCGGGGCGGCGGTGATCATGATCGCCGTCGGAACGCCGCAGCTCGGTGATGGCAGGGCGGATCTCAGCCAGGTGCGCGCGGCGATCACGCAAGCGGTGCGCTACGCCGGCCCCGAGACTGTGATCGCGATCAAGAGCACCGTCCCCCCGGGGACCACGGCGTCGCTGCAATCTCTGGGCCGTCGCAACGGCCGCCAGGTCCCGGTCACTGTGTGCCCCGAGTTCCTGGCAGAGGGGAGTGCGGTGCGCGATTTCCGGCAGCCGCCGCAGGTGGTGATCGGTGGGAGTGACGCTGCTGCGTGCGAGCGTATTGCCCAGCTGTTCGGCCACCTCGACGCGCCGATCCGGATCACCGATTCCACCAGCGCGGAGCTGATCAAGTACGGCGTCAACGCGTTCCTGGCGCTGAAGATCTCGTTTATCAATGAGATGGCGCAGCTCTGCGAGTTCACGGGCGCCGATGTGAGCTCGGTCGCCGACGGCATCGGCACCGATGAGCGCATCGGGCGCGCGTTCCTCGGCGCGGGCCTCGGTTTCGGTGGTTCGTGCTTCCCCAAAGACGTTCGCGCGCTCGACCAGGCGGCGAGCTATCACGGCCAGAGCTTCCAGCTGCTGCGCGCTGCGGTTGAGGTGAATCAGCAGGCGCGAAGCCGCTTTGTCGCGAAGATTCAGCGCGCGCTGAACGGCAAGCTCGAGAAACGCCGGATCGCCGTGCTCGGCCTCGCGTTCAAGCCCGGCACCGACGACGTCCGGCAGGCCGCATCCATCGACGTGATCCGCCATCTCGAGGATCTCGGCGCTTCGGTGGTGGCGACAGACCCCGTCGCGCGCGCCAACGCCGCGCCGCTGCTCCCGAACACGGAGCTCGTCGACGATCCCTACGACTGCGTGGCCGGTGCCGACGCCGTGGTGGTGGTGACGGAATGGCCGGAATACGTGGCGCTCGACTGGTCACGCGTGGCCGGACTGGTGCGCCGCCATCTGGTGGTTGACGGGCGCAACTGCATCGACGCGGAGCCACTCGTGGAGCTCGGATTCACCTACATCGGCGTCGGCCGTCCGACGCGCAAACCCAAGAGCGCCAAGGCTCAATCTGCGGCGCCAAAACCCGCTCCAGACCTCCTCGCGGTGCCGTGACCTGGGCGCCGTCGCGCGTCGTCGTGACCGGCGGCGCAGGCTTTCTCGGTTCCCATCTCGCTGACCGCCTGCTCGCAGATGGCGCCGAGGTGATCTGCATCGACAGCCTCATCACGGGAAGCCGCGACAACGTCAGCCACCTCGCGGACAATCCCCGCTTCAGCCTGCGCGTCGAGGACGTCACGCGCTCGTGGAGCGTCGACGGCCCGGTCGACGCCATCCTGCATTTCGCGTCGCTGGCCTCGCCTGTCGACTACCAGCGCCACCCGCTGGCCACACTCGAGGTGGGCACGCTCGGCACCATGAACGTCCTTCGCCTCGCCGAGGACAAGCGAGCGCGAATGCTGCTCGCGTCAACCAGCGAGGTGTACGGCGATCCGCTCGTGCATCCGCAACCCGAGACCTACTGGGGCAACGTCAATCCGATCGGTCCGCGCAGCGTCTACGACGAGTCGAAGCGCGTCTCCGAGACGCTCGCCATGGCATTCATGAACGCACGCGGTGTCGATGTCCGGATCGCGCGGATCTTCAACACATTCGGCCCCCGCATGCGTGACGACGACGGCCGCGCGGTGCCCCAGTTCGTGACGCAGGCGCTCACCGGCGCACCGATGACGGTATACGGCGAAGGCACTCAGACACGAAGCCTCTGCTACGTCGACGACCTCATCGAGGGCCTGATGCGCCTGCTCGCCTCCGACTACACGATGCCGGTGAACCTCGGCAATCCGCACGAGGTGACGATGCTGCAGCTTGCGGAGACCGTTCGCGACCTCTGCGGGAGCGACTCCGTCATCGAGATGCACCCCCTTCCGGTTGACGACCCGCAGCGCCGATGCCCAGACGTGAGTGTCGCCATACGTGAGCTTGACTGGCGTGCGGCCGTGTCGCTCGACGAAGGGTTGCGCCGGACCATCGCATGGTGGCGCGCCGCGCTTGCAGCGCGGGAGACGCAGCCGGCCGTCTGACGCTCAGCGCTCGTTGAGCGGCTGCTCGCGTTGCTTGCTGCCCACGTACGACCAGAGAAGGCTCTTGGTTGTGTCGTACTGCCCGACAGACGGCTCCCAGTGCAGGGTGTGGAACCCATGCCGCTCGAAGAGATCCTTGGTGCTGCGTGAGTACTTGAAGTCGCCGCGCGTACCGTCGGACCCATCCCAGAGTTCGACGGTGATCACGTAGCGCGACGCGGTGCTGACCATATTGGCCGCGAGCGATTCGATGACGTCATCGGGGATGTGGTCGAGGACCGACATGGTGAGGATCGCTTCCCAGGAGTCCGGTCCCTCTGCCCAGTGATTGGCGTCGGCGATGCGAAAGTCGATCCCGAGTTGCTTGCTCTTCGCGAAGGCGATCGCCTCTTCGTTGACATCGATCCCGGCAAGTCGCGTGGTGGGATGCTCGCTGTGGATCACCTGCAGGTTGCGCCCGCTGTTCGTGCCCACCTCCAGCAGCGACTGGATCTGCAATGAGCCCACCAGGCCCGAAACCCAGCGGCTGCGCTCGAGTCCCGGCGCACTGGCGTCGTTCTTCTTGTGGTAGTCGCGAAGCCCTGCCCAGTACGCCGTGGCGGCGTCACTTTCGGGCGTGCCCGAGTCAGATGTCCAGATTGGTGCACTGCTCTGCGCCGATCGTGGCCGGATACGGTCAAGGAAGCCCAAATTGATCTCCGTGGAGCACCGTTGGGCGCGTGGCGCGGCGGCGCGATCGGACCCGCTGGCGCGACGACTGACGTTCCGTCGAGGATACCGGCGACGAGCCGATCCAGCGTTGGATCGCGGCCTGTGTCGAGTTCACGCGCGTCGGAGACGCGAATACGGGGTCGGCTGCGTCCATCCTCGGTCACCTCGCGGAGCACGTTGTGAAAACGGAAGAAGAAGAGCGCTGCATAGCGTCGCGCCTGCTCGCGGACCCGTGCTCGCTCGTCACCGTCGGGGGGGGTGCTCACCACGCAGTCAGCCGCCAACCAGTAGCCGTCCACGGAGTTGCGGGATCGATCGTGAACCCTCGTCCCCGATAGTGCGTGTCGGCGGCGACCGCCACCGGCGCGCCGGTACACGCGAGCTCGAGGCCGACGGTAGATGTGTACACGAGCCCGAGGCTCGCCTCGTCCATGAAGACATACGAGCTCGTCGGATCCTCGGCCTGGACGACGCGGACGTTCGATGGCAGCGACGCGGCACGTGCGCGGTGATGTGATCGGCCATCCGCTCGCGAGTGGGATGGTTGCGCAGGCCCACCTCGGCGGGATGGATGCGGATCACGAGGTCGAGATCCGGATGTGCGGCGGCCCACGCGATGCCGCCGCAGCACCCAGTCGCCCATTGACGCGAAGGCGATGTCCCGTCCGAGCACCGCGCTGTCCCAGAGGATATTGCAGAACATGACCACAAGTGGTCTGCCCGGCCACGAGGCGCTAACTCCCGGCGGATCCGATCGACATCCTCGACGCGATCGATCCAGAAGTTGTCGAGGGCGCCGCCGCCGCTGCGCCGCGAAAGAAGATACGCGTCGACGGCCCGTGACTTCCTCATCCGTCAGGGTCTCGTCGCGGGCAGACCCCCAGGCCCTGCAGGCATCTTGAGCTGCGATGCCGGCGCCTCGGATGTCAACACGATACTGTCGCGGATGAAGCCCTTCTCGTAGGTCGCGAAGGGAAGATCGAGCTGCGCAGCGAGCGCGCTCATGATGCTCTCGGCGAAGAACGTCCCATTCAGCATGAAGACACGCTGCGCGTCGGTGCGTGGTCAGGATCGCGCGCAGCCCGCGGGCCACCACGATGCCGCTCACCAGGAAGGATCGATAGGTGGAGACGACCTCGGGGATGTCGGGGAGCGTGCCGCGAGAGAGGAACCAGGCCACCGACACGCGAACGAGCCGTCCAAGCGCGAGCCCCGGTCGACGTACGCCTCGCACTCGGCGACAGTCGTCAGACCCGCCACCCGTTTGCGAGCGATCCTGACGCTGGTCCCGACGTCGATCACGTCGTGGAGCGCGACGCTGTCGAATCCCGCCGCGTTGATGGCCCCAGCGGCATATTCACGACAGGAATGGCAGGGCATCGGCGGCGCAGCGTCGACAGGCATGACGTCACAGATCGGCAGGCGACCTCCGCAGTAGGCAAACATCGGCGCGCCGCCTCGCTGGAGCACCGCGTGGGCGAGAACCGTCTCGATGGCGAGGTGTGTCGACCAACCCCTCCAGCTCATGAACAGGACGCGTTCGCGCATCCGCCACCGGCTCATGCGGCGGTTGCGGCGATGCCAGCGCAATGCCTTCCACTCGGGCGGATCGAAGGCGCGCGGCAGGCTTCGACCGGCCTCGCCGCCTCGCGCCCGATTCCCCAGACCTCGCGCATTCGGCGTTTCGACCGAGGGTGGTTCCAGGCCCAGTCGAGGATCCGTCCGCGCACGCTGGACCCGGCCCGCTGCGTCGGTCATGTGTCGTCGGCCACCTCGGGGAACCTATCATCTAGCCGCATGCCAACTCCTCGTTCGCGGCATCATGGCCGACCCACCCTGGCTCGGCTCCATGGTTCCAAGGCATCCGGTGTCGAGCCGGGCGAGGCTGCGGTCGCCGATGGTCACGCTCGCTTTCCCGACGTCCGGCTGGTGCAGGGGCGCGGCGATGCGATCCCCTATGACGAGCAGTTCGATCTCGTGATCATCAACTTCGTCTTCCACTGGATCGACCGGTCGGTGTTGCTCAAGACGGTTGCCGAGATCGACCGAGTTCGTCGAGGACGGCGGTTTCCTGCTGATCGGCGACTTCTATCCGAAGCACGCTACCCGCGCCCGGTACCACCACCTTCCCGGCGAGGAGATCTACACGTACAAGCAGGACTGGTCGCAGATGTTCATCGCATCGGGGTCGTATCGGTTGATGGCGATGCTCGCAGGCGAGCACACCAAACCGCTGCCAAGCGCAGACGTCGAAGACGGCAACCGCTCGGCGACGTGGCTCCTGCGCAAGCGTCTCGACGGGATGTACGCCGACTAGTCAGTGAGCGCGCGCGTCTACGGCAATCCTGAGTTCCTGATCGGCACCCGCGCGGTCGGTCCGGCGCATCCCTGCTACGTCATCGCCGAGGCCGGCGCCAACCACAACCGCGATCTGCCCACTGCGCTGCGCCTCATCGAGGTCGCCGCCGGGGCCGGCGCGGATGCGGTCAAGTTCCAGACATACACCGCCGAGGGCCTGTACTCGCGGCGGACCCCGGACATCAAGTACCTCAAGGAAAAGGGGCTCGTCTCCGACCAGGAGTTGGTGTGGGAGCTCATCAAGCGCGTCGAGATTCCCTGGGAGTGGCACGCTGACCTTGCCCGGCACGCGGCGGCGACGGGTATCGCCTTCTTCTCGACCCCGTTCGAGGAGGCGGCCGTCGACGTGCTCGAGGACGTCCACGTCCCCGCCTACAAGATTGCCTCGTACGAGGTCAACCATCTGCCGCTCATCGAGCGCGTTGCGCGTACCGGCAAACCGATGCTGATCTCGACGGGGATGGCCTCGCTCGGCGATATCGAGCGTGCCCTCGACGCCGCGGCTGCGGCAGGGGCCCGGGATCTCCTCGTCATGCACTGCGCGGTCAACTACCCACCGCGGTTCGCCGACCTCAATCTCCGCGCCATCACCACGCTGCGCAGCGCGTTCGACATTCCGATCGGCTGGTCCGATCACACGCCCGGGCACACTGCCGACGTCGTTGCGGTGACGCTCGGCGCCTGCGCGGTCGAGAAGCACTTCACGCTGAGTCGCAACCAGACAGGCCCCGACCATCCGTTCGCGCTCGAGCCCGCGGAGCTCAAGGGGATGGTCGGCGCGATCCGCGAGGCCGAGGAATCCCTCGGCTCGAGCGTCAAGCGGGTGACCGACGCGGAGGCAGACCTGTTCCGCCTCGGCCGCAGGAGCATCGTCGCCGCTCGTGACGTGCCGGCCGGGAGCGAGCTCACTCGCGCCGATCTCGCCGTGAAGAGACCGGGCTACGGCATCCCCGTGGACGCACTGGACCAGGTGGTGGGACGGCACGTCTCCCACGACGTTGCCGCAGATCAGGTGCTCGAATGGGACGACCTGGTTCGTTGACGGCCGAGCGGCGTCGAGACCCCAGGGTGACTCTGCGCCTCGCGTGCGAGGAGGACTCCGCGATGCTCATGGCGCTGCGCAACGATCCCGATGCGGTTGCCTTCAGCGTCAGCGGGCGCGCGGTCACCGCCGACGAGCACGCCCGGTGGCTGCGAAGGGTGCTCGCCGATCCTGAGGGCTGCCGTCTCTGGATCGGCGAATCGGGCGGCGAGCCGGCGGGCCAGGTACGCGTCGACATCGCCGGCGACACGGGCACCGTATCGATCGCCGTGCAACCGGAGCAGCGGGGTCACGGCGTCGGGACCGCGATGCTGCAGTCATTGCTCGCCAAGGTGGCCGTCGAGGGGACCCCGGCGCGACTGAGAGCCGTGGTGCGGTCCGACAACGCCCCGTCGCTGCACGCATTTGCCAGCGCCGGATTCCGGGCGGTGTCCGACAGCGTCGTGTTCCTGGAACTCGAATGGCCGTGACCACCAAGCCGCAGTCGACCCGCGAGTACTGGGCAAGCCAGGTTCGCGAGCATCGGGATGCCGAGGGACGGATCTTCCGCTACGTCCCGGTCAGGCATCCCGGCGCGCGGGGCCTGATCGTCCACTTCAGCGCGTTCTTCGGTGAATGGGGTGACGCACCCCAGCATCGCAAGATCTTCCAGGGCCATTTTCACCGCCTCCGTATGCTCGGCGACGCGCCGGACTACGACTTCCTGTTCGTGTGCGATGAGTTCGGCGCCGACGGGAACGGCACGTACTACACGGGGGAGGGCGGCGACCTCTTCGTCGAGCGCGCGATGCTCGATCTCATCCGCGAGCAGATGGAGGAGTCCGGCCACGGTGCAGGCAGGACGGTGACGATGGGGTCGTCGATGGGCGCGACGGGTGCGCTGAAGTTCGGGCTCATGCTCGGGGTCAAGGGAATCGTCGCCATCAGCCCACATATCGACCTGGACATCTGCGCGGAGCGTCAGGGACGCATGCGGCACGTGGCAGCGATCGTCGCGGACGGCGATCCCATGGCGCCGCACAACTGGGAGATCACCCGCCAGGTCCGCCTTCTGGTCGAGCGATGGCTGCCGCCGCCACCGCCACCTCCCCTGTTCGTGCAATCGTGCCGCGATGATGCCGGCGTGTATCACGAGCAGGTGGAGCCGATTTGCGTCGACTGGGCAAAGGCGGGCGGGTTGGTGACCTTGGACGCCCGCCGGACCGGAGGGCACACCAGCGACCACGCCACGCGGCCACTGCTGCTCGACGCGGTGGGCCGGATCCTCGCCGATCAGCCGATCGATGTCGTGAGCTACCAGCGGGACCGTGTCTTTCGCGGCATCAGCCAGACCGAGACCACGCGACGCACCCTGCGCCGGGTGGGAGGCCGTGTTCTGCGTGCGGTCAAGCTACGATGACCCTCGAACTCGCCCGAGTTTGCGGACACCACGGCTGCCGCAAGATCGGTGCCGGCGGCTTCTGACGGAGGACTCTGATTGCTCGTCGAGGGATTCGACCCGCGCTACATCAAGATGTGCTACTTCGCCACGCTCGGCGAGCTGGGCTACAAGACGCGCGTGTCGCTCGCCAACGGATTGAAGGCTGACAGCCCTCTGGTGGACGACCTCCACGTATCGTTCGAGGCGTTCACGACCACCGGCCGGCGGCTCGGCTCGGTGGATCCGTTCGAGGTCATCCCGCCCGGCGGATTCACCCTGGTGGAGGTCGAGGACCACGTCGGACCGGGTCGCGCCATCGAGAGCAACGGCGAGGACGTCCTCGGGATCTTCCACCTGACCCCCGGCAAGTTCATCGGTCGCGACACCATCGACATCGATTTGAGTGAGATCTTTGCCCGGATCTCGGTATCGGACGAGTACATCGAGTACCACTCCGAGGAGTGGTCGGTCGGCGCCGGGCTCGCCTACCAGTCGATCCCGATGAATGACCCGCGTTTCGGTGGCACGCGCAGCACGCTCATGCAGTCACCGAAGCTGCTGGTCGACGCCGAGACCGACACGCACCTGATCCTGCTGAACATCTCGTCATTCCAGGGGTACGACCAGGAGATCTCGTTCGAGCTCGCCTTCATCGCTGCGAACGGCGAGCGCCTGGCAAATCATCCGATCAAGGTGCAGCCCTTCGGCTTCACGAGGGTCAGCTCCCGCGACGTGCTGCGCGATGCGGGTGTGCTCGACAAGTTCATCGAGCTCGGCGGCAACGGATTGGTGGTCGGATTCTCCGACCGCGGCAGTGTTGTCCCGCTGTCGGTGACCCGCAACGACCGCTCGAAGGGTCTCGCGTGTGACCACACGCTGCCGCCGATCTACTACCTCCCGTGGTGGGGTGGGGCGGTGCGCAAGGCCGCCAATCAGCGTATTCGCGAACTCCTGTTCAGCGGTGACGCGGTGACGACTCGATGAGCACGAGCGCATCGCTCAAGAAGCGCGGCGTCAAGTTCGCGCGGCGCGCCGTGAATCCGCGCGGACGGTTGCCGCGCCGGGCCTATGAGCACTGCTTCATCGAGGAGGAGGGCGTGCACAGCCGGCTGCATCTGCACCACTTCTACTCGATGTTCCTGCCCGACGTGAACGAGCCGGTGGACGCGCACGTGTACGCGTTTGGCGCTGATGGCAAGCGGCTCGGCGTCGTGACCCGCAGGCTGCAGCCGCTCACTTCGCTGGTGCTCCCGATGGGTGAGGTGCTCGCCGAACTCCACTCGTCGGCGACGCTCGGATCGGTCGCAGTCGATGTCGAGCCGTCACGAGGCGTATGCGCACAAGCTTGTCGAGGTGGGACCGCAGAACGCGATGGCGCAATCACCGTTCTGGATGGGCTATTACGACGACGGCGGCAGTGTTGCGTACGTCCACTCCATCGACCAGTTCTACGGCGCTGTGTTTGGTGTCGGCAAGGTCGCCGGCATGGCATACCGTGCGCGCTCGCACCGCAGCGGCGAATGGGCGAGCAAGCGGCTCATCGACACAGCGACGTTGCGCAGGGCCGATGCGTACCTGGTGAACTACAGTGCCTCAGCCGGTGAGACGACGATCCGCTGGCGGGCGCATCCGGACGGGGCGACGATCTCGGAGCGCACCGTCACGATCCAACCGCACGGAGCAGTGCGTGTCGGTGTGACCGCCGAGGATGTCGCGCGAGCGGCCGCTCCGGTCGAGCGGCTCCGTCTCGAGGTGGACGGGCTGCTCACCGAGAACGGCAAGCCCTACGTGATGCTGCGGTACGGCGACGGGCCCTTCAGCCTGCATCACGGCTGACTTCGCGATCGGTCAAGGTCCGGGTTGCGATCCGTCGGTCGTCACCGGCGCGTCGACGTCGTAACGCGACGCGCCGTTGCTGACCAAGCGCCGCCGCAACGGGAGTTGCCGCGGTCCAGACCGCTTCTTTTGCGAGCGAACGCGCGAGCAGACCGACTGAGAAACCTCGCCGACGGCTGTCCAGTTCGCGACGTGTCTCGGTCGCGCTCCACGCCGAGGCCACGGCCATCAGACGTTCGACGACACGATCTGTCGAGCGGCCGTCGACAACGCCGAGCGCCCACTCGTACCACGTCTCGCAGCCTGAGGATCTCGGCGCGGTCTGCTCGGTGAGCAGCGTCGCCAGCATCTGCGCCGAGCGCGCATGACGGACGCAGTCGGCGGGCGCGCGATCGAAGGGAATCAGGCCGTCGCGATATCGCTTGTAGGCGTCGCCCCAGGCCGCGTAGATGACCGTTCGCCCTGCGGCGACAGCTTCGTACAGCGCGGTCGTCTGAAACCCCACCACGACGTCGGTGGCCATGATCAGCTTGCGTGTGTCTGCATCCTGGGCGGCCATGCTGAAGCCATGTTTCCATGCCGCACCGGCGATAGCGGCGAGGCGTCGCGCCTCGGCGGCGTGGTCCTGTTGCGGGTGGCATTTGACAATCACGTCGCAGCTTTCCGTGCGCACCTGGTCGAGCAGCTCCGCCTCGGTTTCGCTGCGGAGGGACTCCCAGGTGCTCGACCCGTCGCCGCGACCCGCACCGGGAACGTAGGCGTCGAGCGCGTAGGTGAGAAAGAGCACTCGCTTTCTGGGCGATGGTGGGCCGTCCGTACTCGATGCGTATACGTCGAAACGTGGCTGCCCGGTGATCTCGATCAGGTCTGGATCCGATCCGGCGCGAGTCCAGAACTCGCGCTGTCGCTCGCTGCACACGGTCATGTAATCGGAGACGAAGGGCGCCGCCGCGGCGACCTCCTTGCTGAACGTCTCCATGGTGGCCTGCGAGATGGTCGTCTCCTTCTGCACCACGACGACCGGCAATCCGAGACGGTGCGCTGCGGCGGGCAGCGTGCGCACGTAGAAGAACGTGTCGGACGGGAGCACCAGGACGTCGAATGCCCACTCCAGGTAGAGGCGGTGCAGGTCGCGCTCGAGCCATGCGGCGTAGCGGGCGCGCGCCTGCGTCAACGCCGGATCGTTGTAGGCGTCGAGCCGCGCGCAACCGCGTCGCCCATGATGCGTATGGCGGGCGGCGGAAACGCTGGTAGGGGAAGCGCCTGACGTCGAGACGTGGCTGCGCCTCAAGGGCGCGCAGATCCTGGTCGAAGAAGTGGTCGAGCGCGAGAACGCGAAGTTGCTGCATCAGCGCGAGGATTTCGCCGGTTTCAAAAAGCCGAAGAGGGCTAAGCGCTCCTCACGGGTCATCCCGAAGCGCGCCACGGCCAGCACGTAGATGACCGATGCGGGGATGCAGCAAAGCGCGATCGCGATAAGCCCCTGCGGTGGAAACAAGTGCGCTGTCAATGCAATGACCACGGCGAAGAGCGCAGCCCACGGCACGATCGGCACGATCGCTCCGCACACGAACTCTCCGAAAGCTCATCGACAATTCCCGCAGGATGAGGCGAATGTAGAGGGGCCCACTAATGCCGTACCCGACCAGTGTTCCGATGATGACCCCCGAGACCCCAAGTGGTTTTGCCAGAACGATCGAAACGATCAGGTTGATGACGACGGCCATGGTCACGTACGCCGTCACCTGACGCACGCGACCCATCCCCACCAGCATCGTGCTCGCGATGGTGGCCGTGCATGTGACGAGTTGGTACGTCAGAAAGAGTTGTGCCGGGCCGGAAAAGTTGGCGTACTTCGCTCCGACCCAGGCGATCAGCAGCGGGCGGGCCAGGATGAGCG
Organism: Candidatus Dormiibacterota bacterium; assembly: GCA_963791435.1. GTDB lineage: Bacteria > Chloroflexota > Dormibacteria > Aeolococcales > Aeolococcaceae > Palsa-851. Next base: position 499,662 of record CAWBSL010000001.1, on the reverse strand, counting down.
CGGCGATCGTGACTGGCAAGGAGAGCGCCAGCGTGTAGCGGGTGCCGCGGATCAGCAACTCGCGCAGGCGGCTACTTGATTTCAGCGCAAGGAGATTTGCAGCAGCGGGGACGATGGCCGCGGCTGTCAAGGAGAGCGGGTACGACACTGCGGACTGGAGGCGTGCCGCAAAGCTATAGCCCGCGAGCACAGTGACGCCGATGACGACCTGGAGGATGATCATGTCCATCTGCGACCAGATCACGCCGTTGATTCGCGAGATGAACACCCACCCGCTGAATCGTCGCCAGTGGTCGTAGCGCGTCGCGATGAACTAGTCGTGGGGAGATGCGCATCTCGGGGCAGAGCAGCTTCGGCGGCGACTGCGTACCCGATGGCCGCGAATATCGTCCCTGAGATCATCGCCGCACCGAACCAGATCACACCGCGGCCGGTGAGCAGCACGGTCAACGCCAGGATGGTGTACAGGATCTGGCGCGAGAGATCGACGAGCTTCACCCATCCGAAGCGCTGCAGGCCCTGGAGCACGCCGAGAAACGCAAGTCCCGGTAACCCGAAGAGCGCTTCGGCTGCAAAGAACATGAACAGCACACGCAGGTCGTTCTGCAGTGCCGCATCGCCGACATTGAAGATATGGGTGCCGACGAATGACAGGGTGAGCAGGATGGCGACCGCGACGATCGCAGTCACGGAGAGCACAGCGAGAGCGGAGCTCACCACCTCGCCGATGCGTTCCCGCTGCCCACGTCCGTCGGCATCCGCGACGAAGCGCGAAACCCCGGACTGGAGGCCGAGATCGGCGACGGTGAGATACCCCGCCGACACCGAAAATGCCAGCGCGAGCGTGAGGACGCCAAATGGGTCGGTACCGAGTTTGCCGGCCCGCCACACCGATGATGAAGAAGTTGGCGAGGAGCGAGAAGATGCCGACAGCGCCGGTGAACATCGTGTTTCGGAAGACGCGCCGTCCGTGCGCGACCGGAGCGGGCGGGGCCGTCATCTTCGGTGGGCGGCGTCGCGTTGCGCGCGGTAACGCTCGTTGCGCAGCGGCAGTCCGGTCTGATCCTGCAGAGAAGGGTCCCGTTCGAAGGCGGCGATCACCGCGGCAAGGTCGGGCGGTGGTGACACCGGCAGCGAGTCCAGCAGCCGAGCAACGCGCGCGAAGTCTTCCGGCACGTCGACGGTCAGGCGCATCCATGAGAGATCCGGGTCATGGGCGACATGTGCCGTGCGGAACTCGCCGAGGTGCTCACGCACCCTCACCGTGACGTGCTCGCGCTCATACGCGAGCGTCGCCTCCTCATCGACGCGATGCAGGCACGCCGCCGTGAACACTTCGCAGTCGAACCCTTCCGGGAACGTCGGCGGCTCGACGTTGCTCGCGTAGTCCGCGTCGTTCTCAGTGCGGGCGCGAATCACGGAGTCGACGACCGCCGGGTCCGTCAGCGGGCAGTCGGCGGTGATGCGCACCACGACATCCGCGTCGTGCTCGCGAGCCGCTTGCACGTAACGGCTCAGCACGTCGTCCTCAGAACCTCGTGTGAGCCCTGCTCCCGACTCGAGCGTGAGCGCAGCCACCGGGTCGTCACGCCCCAGGTCGGTCGTGGCCACGACGACTCGATCGACAAGCGAAGCCCGTGAGACCCGCTCGATGATGTGGGCGAGCATCGGCCGGCCCTGCAAAGGCGCGAGCACCTTGCGCGGGTACCTCGTTGACCCACAACGCGCCTGGATCACGGCCACGGTGGTCATCACGCGGCTCGCGCAGCGACCAGGTGGCGGATTGCCTCGGCCACTCGCTCGGCTCCGCGTCCATCGACCAGTGCGCGACCGCGCGCCGCCATCGTCGCTCGCGCATCTGAATCGTCCAGGAGCGTCAGGCATGCACCGGCCATCAGCGCAGTGTCCGCCACAAGCGCGCACCCTGCGCGTGCGAGGGCTTCCGCCTGGGCTTGCTGATTCGGAACGGCGGGGGTGATGACCGCAGGTGTCCCGACGCATGCTGCCTGCAACGCCGTGGTGCCGGCAGCACCGACGTAGACCGTGCAGACCGCCAGCACGTCTGCCAGATCGGGCGGCGCCATCAGGAGACGTTCCCGTGAGCGATCGCCTCGAGCGGCACCTCCCGAGTCGGGCCCGATCACACGGATCACCTCGACGGTGGCATCGCGGTCGAGGAGATCCTGCCGTGACCGCGCTCCCGATTCCGGCGAGGTCGGTCGCACCCGTGGAGACCAGCACCGTACGAGGCTCACGACCACGGCGGATCGCCAGTTCGCGGGCCTCGACGATGGCCGTGCGAATCAGCGCATACGCGGCTCCACCGAGGAAAGTGGTCGCGCCGGCGGGGCGCAGATCCTCACCACCCGGCGAGGGGTTGACGGCGATGTCGCAGTCCGCCGGAAGCTGCAGGTCGTCCACGACGACCAGCGGCGCGCGTGCGCGGAGACGGCGTTGCAAAGGGACATCGAAGACGTAGCCGTCGAGCACCACCACGGCAAACGACGCCGCTGCCTCGACTATTGAGTCGACCCGATTCCAGGTGTCACCCGCAGCAGCGATGACCGCGTGACCGCGATCGGTGACTCGCTGATGCAGTGCGTGATCACCCTCCGGAACGAGCACGAGAACATCGACGTCAGGCTTGACCTCGTCGGCGAGAGCCAGCATCCGCTCGAGATGTCCCAACCCGACGCCGCTGCCGCAATCGGCGCAGAGCAGCGCCCGCGGGGTCACGAGGTGGTCGCGCGCGCCGCCGCCCACGCGTGTATCCGCTGCAGGGCGAGGACGACATCGTCCTGGTCGGAGGATGTCATCGCCGGGTAGAGCGGCAAGGTGACCAACCGCTCGCACAGTTGCTCAGCGCGCGGAGCGATACCGGGATGTCCTCCGCGTTCGCGATACAGCGTCAGCAGGTGGACCGCGGGATAGTGGAGCGTCGCTTCGATGCCCTCTGCTCGGAGCGCATCGATCACGAGGTCACGCTCGCACCCGAAGGCTTCGGGATCGATCTCGACGGGATAGAGGTGCCAGGAGCTCCGGCGCCCAGCCGGCCGTGGCGGAAGGCCGACTCCCGGAATGTCGCCGAGCACGGCGTCATAGCGGTCGGCGATCTCGCTGCGTTCGGCGACGACATCGTCGAGGTGGCGGAGTTGCGATGTCCCGAGGGCTGCCTGCAATGCGGTGAGGCGGTGGTTGTCGCCGAGCATGGTCACGTCGTATTTCCAGAGCGCGCCGGTGCGCTCATCGGCGGTGCTGGTCATCCCATGATTGCGCAGCTTGCGAATCCGATCAGCGAGCACACCATCGGCGGTGAGACACGCGCCACCTTCGCCGGTGGTGATCTGCTTCACGGGATGGAAGCTGAGCGTGGTGATATCGGCGAGCGATCCGACCGGTCGTCCACCCTGCGACGCGCCGAGTGAATGTGCGCTGTCGGCGATGATCGGCAGAGGTCGCGGCAGCGCTGCTCTGATCGCCGCGACATCGGAGGGCAGCCCTGAGTAGTCGACGGTGATCACCGCCTTGGTGCGGGGTGTCACGGCGGCCGCCACCGACTCGGGGTCGAGGCAGCGATCGTCGCCGACATCGGCGAAGACAGGCGTCGCACCGGCACGGAGCACTGCGTTGGCGGTGGCAACGAACGTCAGCGGCGTGGTGATGACCTCGTCGCCCGGACCGATCCCGAGCGCGAGCACCGCCAGGTCAAGCGCGACGCTGCCGTTCGCGACGGCAACCGCGTGCTCCACCTTGCAACGGGCTGCGAGGGCGTGCTCGAAATCGGCGATGACGGCACCACCGGTGAGAGTCCCCGAACGCATCGCCGCGACCACTGCTGCGATATCCGCGTCGTCGAGCCGGTGGCGGCCGTAGGGGAGGGGCTGCTCGCGAATCGGCGTGCCGCCGGCGATCGCCGGTGGGCTCGTCAGGGTCATCCGATCGGCGCCGGCACCGCCGTCGTTGTGTGCGGCACCGTTGCGAGCAGCTCGCGCAGCTCCGGGATGTCGAGCCACTGCGTGTTGCGGTCGCTGCTGTACACGAAATCCTCGGCCACCGGCGTTCCGTCGCTCGCGTCGTGCGTGTCCCAGAACGCGTGCTCCGGTTCCACCACGTAGCACCAGCCCTTGTCGACGGTATGCCGTGCCTCTTCCGAGGTGATGAGTGACTCGTGGAGCTTCTCGCCGGGCCTGATCCCGGTGTAGCGCACCGGCAGTCCGGGTGCGATCGCCTCGGCGAGGTCGAGGACGCGTGTACTCGGGATCTTGGGCACGAACACCTCGCCGCCGGTCATCGCGACAAAGCAGTCGGCGACAAACTGCACGGCCTGATCGAGCGTGATCCAGAAGCGGGTCATGCGCTCATCCGTGACGGTGAGCTCACCCGACGCTGACTGATCGCGGAACAGGGGGACGACGCTCCCGCGAGAGCCGACCACGTTGCCGTAGCGAACGCAGCAGAGGCGCGTCGCCTGCTTGCCTGCGTACACATTGGACTGCACGAAGAGCTTCTCCGCGCACAGCTTGGTCGCGCCGTAGAGGTTGGCCGGGCTCACCGCTTTGTCGGTGCTCAACGCCATCGCGCGCGGCACGCCTGCGTCGAGGCAGACCTCCGCCACATTCTGGGTGCCGAGGACGTTCGTCTTGATCGCCTCGAAGGGGTTGTACTCGCATACGGGCACGTGCTTGAGCGCCGCGGCGTGGATGACCACGTCAGCACCCTCGATTGCGCGCCGGAGCCGGTCGCGATCGCGAACGTCACCGATGAAGAAGCGCAGCCGCGGATCGTCGAACTTGCGCTCCATCTCCGTCTGCTTGAGCTCGTCGCGACTGAAGATGCGGATGGTGTCGGGGCTCCATTTCGCCAGCGCTGCCCGCGCGAAGTGCTGGCCGAATGACCCGGTGCCTCCGGTCACCAGGATGGTCTTGCCCTCGAAGAAGTTCAAATTCGATCCTCGTTTGACGCCCGCATCGCTCTCGGTAGCCTACGGGACGCCAGCCGCAGTGCGTCTACCGCGCACGAATTCCCTGCTGCCGGTCTGGGCGGCTGCACGGAGCCAGAACGCCGTTTTGGCTCGGTCCACTAGCCTTTCCGTCGGGACGATCGATGCGTCGCGACGCCCCCGTCGCTGCAGCCGCATTCGCAGGAGCATTCGATGGAACTCGCAATTCACTTCATGAGCTTCAACCTTCCGGGTGGGAACAAGGCCATGGGCCCGGCGTTGGCGGCCACCGCCGAGGCGGCGGAGGAAGCCGGCTGCTCGACCATGACGATGATGGATCACTGGTTCCAGATGGAGGGGTTCTCCACCGCGCAGGATCCGATGCTGGAGGGCTACACCTCGCTCGGGTTCGTGGCAGGCAGGACCAAGCGTATGACCCTGGGGCTGATGGTCACCGGCGTGACGTACCGGCATCCGGGCCTGCTCGCCAAGATCGTCACGACGCTGGACGTGCTCTCCGAAGGCCGCGCGATGCTCGGGATCGGCGCCGCCTGGTACGAGCGCGAGCACCTTGCGCTCGGTGTGCCGTACCCCCCCATTGCGGAGCGCTTCGAGCGCCTCGAGGAGACGCTGCAGATCTGCAACCAGATGTGGAGCGACAACGACGGACCCTACGAGGGCAAGCACTACCACCTCGCCGAGACGCTGTGCCATCCACAGCCGATTCAGCAGCCCCGTCCGAAGATCCTCATCGGCGGTGGCGGCGAGCGCAAGACCCTGAAACTCGTTGCGCGGTATGCGGATGCCTGCAATCTGTTCGCGATGGGCCCGGCCGAGGTGGCGCGCAAGCTCGACATTCTTGCCCAGCACTGCGCAGACGAGGGGCGTGACATGGCGACGATCAAGAAGACCATGAACTACGCGGGCAATCCTCTCGCGGACGTCGACGCCTTCCTCGCCGAGATGGAGGAGTACGCGAAGCTCGGGATCTCGATGGTCGATGTCCGGAACGTGACGCCCGATCCCGTTGCCGCCGCCCGGCAATTCGGCACGCTGGTTCCTCGGCTCGCCCAGATCGGGCCGTCCTAGCGCCGGACGGCGGTCACCGACTGCAACGCCTCGACCGACTCGCGGATGACCTGCGGAAGATCGAGCTCCTCGCCCGAGCCGACCCAGGTCTCGAAGGCCACCTTGAAGGCGGCGATCCCGGCTTCGGCGACGAGGCTGGCTGTCGGGTCGCCCACGCCGCGCGTCCGCAGCACGGCGGCCATGGCCGCGGCGAGTGACGAGAGCTTGATCAGCTCGCGTTCCTGCAACTCGGCGTTGGCGGTGATGACGGCCTGGCGCTTGCGGGCGAAGTCGCGGCGCTCCTGCAGGATGGCACCGGCAGCCTCGAGAGCAGCGGCCACCGCATCGATAGGGGGTGTCGCAGTGGGAGCACCGGTGACGTGGCTCACCAGCAGTTCCTTGAGCGCGCCGGCGCCGGAGAAGAGCACCTCGCGCTTGTCGGCGAAGTAGCGGAAGAAGGTGCGCTCGGTGACGCCCGCCCGCCTCGCGATCTCCGTGACGGTGGTCTGCTCGAACCCTCGCTCCTGGTACAGCTCGAGCGCCGCCACCTCAAGACGTCCGCGTGCGTCCGGCTCCCATCGACCCATGCGAGGATCGTACCTGATGACAGCGACTGACATCGTCTGCTAGCATGATGTCAGCAACTGACATCGCACTGGAGGCAGTCTCATGCGCATCTTCGTCACCGGAGCATCCGGATGGATCGGCTCCGCCGTCATCCCCGAACTCATCGCTTCAGGGCATGGGGTCGTCGGCCTCGCCCGCTCTGATGCCTCGGCTGATGCCATCACCGCCATGGGTGCCACCCCGCACCGCGGCACGATCGACGACCTCGACGGCCTCCGCGCCGCCGCTGAGGCATCGGATGGCGTCATCCACCTTGCGTTCCAGCACGACCTCGCGTTCTCAGGGGGATTCGAGGTGGCTGCACGTGGGGATCGCCGAGCGGTCGAGGCCTTCGGCGACGCGCTCGCGGGCTCGAACCGCCCGCTGGTCATCGCCTCCGGAACGCTCGGGCTCGTACCCGGACAGCTGGCGACCGAGAAGGACGGGCACGGGCCCATAGGCGACGGACATGGGTTCGGCACCGGTCCACAGATTCGACGGGCCACTGCCGAGTTCGTGCTGTCATTGGCTGCTCGGGGCGTCCGCTCGTCAGTCCTGCGGCTCTCGCCGACCGTCCACGGAGACGGTGATCACGGCTTCATGTCGAGCATCGTCGGGATCGCTCGCACCACAGGCGTTTCCGGCTATATCGGAGACGGCAGCAACCGCTGGCCGGCGGTGCATCGCTTCGACGCAGCGCATCTGTGCTGTCTCGCCGTCGAGAATGCACCGGCCGGTTCGACATTGCATGCGGTCGCCGACGATGGCGTTCCGGTCCGCGAGATCGCGGAGGTGATCGGCCGGCACCTGGATCTGCCCGTCAGGTCGATCTCGCCCGAAGACGCCGGCGAGCACTTCACGTGGCTGGCGGGATTCATCGGCCTCGACAGCCCGGCGTCCAGCGCGCTGACCCGGGAGTTGCTCGGCTGGGAGCCGACCCATCTCGGGCTGATCCAGGACCTCGAGCAGGGCCACTACTTCAAGAGCCCGGCCCTGGCCGCCAAGTAGAACGGTGGAGGCAGGACCGGCAACGAGACCGGGATGGCTGGTCTCGTTGCCGGCGGCGAGCGATGGGGCCTAGCCGGCGTAGCCGCCGTTGCGGTACTCCTCGACGAGTCCTGGGTGGGTGGGCTGCCAACCGAGCTCGGTGCGGACCTTTGTCGCTCTCACTGCCTGGTCGAGCAGCAGGACCTCGGCGAAGTAATCGCCGAGACGGGCGCGTGCCTCTTCCTCCGACCCGGGGACCGCTCCGGGCGCGCCCACCGCGACCGCAGCTGCGTCAGTCAGCTCCGCGAGGGTGTTGTTGAGGCCGTTCCCAACGACGTAGTAGCCACGCGCTGCGTTGTTCTCCAGCACGAGCCGGAATACCGCCGCCAGGTCCACGACATGGACATCTGACCAGTGCTGCGTGCCGGTGCCGATCATGACCAGGTTGCCGTCGGCGTCCCGGGGAGAATTGAGCAGGAGCTTGGCGATCGCCCCGCCGCCGTCGCCGTAGGCGGTGCTGGAAATGATCACGACGCCCCGCATCGACACCTCCCCCGCGAACTGAGGTCCACATCCGCGCCACTCGCCGGCTCGGTGAAGAGCCTTAGCTCGACGCGAACCGGACCAGGTGGGAGCCGCTGCACGTGAACGTGTAGGTCACGCCTCCAGCAGTCATGGCACCGGAAGATTGCTGATTCGTGGACGACGAGCCGGAGGCGCCGCTGTGCCCGCTCGTTGACTGGAACGACGTCCAGATCGGCGGCGCCATTGACACACCTCCGGGAAAGCACTCCACGATGGGTTGATCCCACAGCGCCAGCAGAGCAAGGGGAACGAGCCCCAGGGTGAGCAACACGGCTGCTCCTGCGTTCAACCAGGCGTGTTCGCGTGGGCGGCTGGACCGCGTCCGGCGGGAGAGCAGCACGATGAGCACGATCGTCGGCAGGGCTATCAGAGTGCCCGCGACCAGGAACCCGCACAGGATGATCGCGGTCGCCACCGGTGCGAGCCATGGCGTCAGCCGGCCGGACCGAATTGAGAGAAGACCTCCGATCACTGTGAGCCCCGCGCAAACTCCGGCGACGATCACCGCTGTAACGGGCATGCCATACACGGGCTGATGCTGGTGAGCTCCGAGGATCACCGTGACGTAGATCGCCGCAGATGCGGCGGTCACCGACAGCGCAACCGCGACGATCCTCCGCTTCACTCGATGGCCACCGCTGTGGCCGGACGCCGCCGCCGAGGCGTTGCCTTACCGAGCAGTTGATCGATCCAGGGTGCCGCTTGCACCAGTGTCGTCATCAGCGCGCTCGATCCGCTGCTGTCACCGCCGCGCATCCGGCTGACGATTTCGAGCCCCATATACAGGGCGATCACCGCGGAGCCGATGACGGCAGGGTCGACGAAACCCGCCAGGGGCGAGCCGGCGATGATACGGGCTGCGAGCTGCTCGGCAAAGGTCACCCAGGGCTGCATGCTGCGCCCGATCTCGTCGCCGAGCACGGGGTCGAACGCCATCGCCCCGACAATTTCCTGTACCGCCGTCAACTGGCCGAGACGGAGATCCTCCGAGTACAGCTCCTCCATTGCGGCTCCCAGCGCGCGCACGTCCGAGACATCTGCGAGCCGCGTCTCGTAGCGGGCGAGGCGATGGGCGCTGACCCGATCGAGCACCGCCATGAGCAGGGCGTCGACGCTGCCGAAGTGATAGAAGACGAGGGCGGGACTGAATCCGCCGGCGGCGGCGATCGAGCGCACCGATGCTGAGGCGTAACCCCCACTGACGACGGTGTGCAGTGCCGCGTCCACGATGCGCGACCGCATCTCGTCACCCGCCTCATTTCGCCGCTGACGCGGCCTGTTGACGCCGGCGTTGAGTGGCGGATTGCCATATGTCGCCGTGGACGCGCGTGGAATATTCGCGCTGGAATCTCCGGGTCGACGCCGCCCACCCTGGGGCTTGGATATCGCAGTAGTCTGATCATTTGACTTGATCATTCGATCAGTATAAGGCGAACAGGGATCGACATCTTGAGACATCAGAAGAGTGGAGCGGAGGAGATTCGAACTCCTGACCTCTGCCGTGCGAGGGCGCGGGTAGGAATTCGAATACGAGGCGGCCCCAATCGCGCCTTTTGATCGGTTCCCTCGCGATGGTGGACACGGCGAGACGGGCGTCGACTCCCAGCGACAGCCCGAGTTCTTCCCGGTCCGGCTGCTGTGCGATCAGCAGCGTAGGGTCTGTGCGAAAGGTATCGTAGAAGCCGTGCGAATGGTAGCGTAGCACCGTGTCTTTGTCAGCCCCAAGCGTCTTGATGGGTCGATGACCGCAACCGAGAGTCCACGCGGCGCTCCTCGCTATGACCCACGTCTCATTGACACGGAGCTCGACGAACTTCTCCCCGGATTGCCTGCCATCGCTCTCGAAGGGCCGCGAGGCGTCGGGAAGACCTCCACGGGCTCGCGGCGCGCTCGGACCACCTTTCTTCTCGACCAGCCCGCCGTCCGAGAGCTCCTGGCTGCAGCCCCAGAGCAGTTGGTGGATTCGAAACCGCCGGTCCTCATCGACGAGTGGCAGCTGTACCCCGCGGTCTGGGACCTCGTGCGCCGCGCGATCGATGCCGACCCGAGCCCAGGTCGATTCCTGCTCACGGGAAGTGCCGAGCCGGCACGCCGTCCCACCCACAGCGGTGCCGGCCGCATTGTCGGCCTGCGAATGCGCCCGCTCGCCCTGTCGGAACGAGGTCTCCTTCCGGCTACCGTCAGCTTGCGCAAACTTTTGTCCGGTACCAGCCCACTTGTCAGCGGCCATAGCCACCTGACTCTCAGCGACTACACCCAGGAGATCGTCCGGTCGGGCTTTCCAGCCATCCGCCGCCTCGAGCAGCGCGCCGGTCGCCTGGCGCTGGACAGCTACCTGGCCCGGATCCTGGAACGGGATTTTGCCGAGCAGGGCCATGCCGTGCGGCGCCCGAACACCCTGCGCAACTGGCTGGCGGCATATGCCGCGGCGACTGCCACCAACACGAGCTACGAGAGCATTCGCGACGCCGCCTCACCCGGCTACCACGAGACGCCCGCCAAGACCACAGTCGACCTGTATCGCGAGGTGCTGATGCAGTTGTGGCTGCTGGATCCGTTGCCGGCTTGGTCACCGAGTTCGGAATAACTTGAGCAGGCTCGGCGCGGCTCCCAAGCACCATCTGGCAGATCCCGCTCTCGCTGCGCGTCTCCTCGGTGCGAACCACTCAAGCCTGCTTTCCAACGACGTCGCCGGTCCACCGGTGCCGCGCAACGGGACCTTGCTCGGGGCGCTCTTCGAATCGCTCGTGGCGCTCTCGATCCGCGTCCTTGCGCAGACATGCGACGCAACGGTGAGCCACCTTCGCACCAGGGAAGGTCGTCACGAGATCGATCTTATCGTCCAACGTGATGACGCCAAGGTCGTCGCTTTCGAGGTGAAGTTGGCGGGCGCCGTCAGCGACGACGACGTGCAGCACCTGCGTTGGTTGCAGTCCAAGCTCGGCGACGATCTGCTGGACGCTGCGGTGATCACCACCGGACAGGACGCGTACCGACGCCGCGATGGGATAGCGGTGATTCCCGCAGCCCTGGTTGGCCCGTAAGCATGAAGTCGCTCTTTGACCGGCCCATGAATCGCAGCGGGGAACTCACCGCACATTCCGCGAACGTGTCCGCCCGCTGGCTTTCGCTCCTGAATGCAATCCGACCTCTACCCTCTCAGGCAGCGGTGACTCTCGCTCCGAGGGCAGCGGTCACCCGCTGATATCCGAATTTGGTGGAGCGGAGGGGATTCGAACCCCTGACCTCTGCCGTGCGAGGGCAGCGCTCTCCCAGCTGAGCTACCGCCCCGAGACCAGGTCAGGTCGAGGCGTTTTGCAGTATAGGACGGGCGCCGGAAGCGCCTACGGGGCGGTGCGGGTGGCGAAGAAGGTTTTCACCGCTTCGGCAAGCGCCGGCAGGTTGAAGGGCTTGGGGAGCATGCCGTCCGCGCCGGCGAGCCGGGCTGCCTCCGCTTCCTCCGACAGGGCGCTGAACATGAGCACTGGGGTTTGCGCGGTGGAGGCGTTGGCGCGGATGCGGCGGCAGGCCTCGATGCCATCGATGCCCGGCATCATGATGTCGAGGATGATCAGGTCAGGGTGGTCGGCCTCGGCGATCCTCACCGCCGCCTCGCCGTCGGTGGCAATGGACATCTCGTACCCCTCCAGGTCGAGATAGCGGGAGACGACGGACACCACGCGCGGATCGTCGTCGGCGAGCAGAACGCGCGGCCGGGACATTGCCCACATGGTAAGGAGGCGCCGCCGAAACGGATGCCTTGCGTCCATTCCTTTACAGGCCGAACTCCAGATGCAAGCATCCCGGGGCGAGGCCGCCCCGGCACCCGCCGTGGCTATACTCGCCCGCAGGCATGTCGAGTACCCCGGCGTCCCTGGTTCTGTTCGGGATAGCGGTCGCCGCATACACGCTCGCCGTAGTCGCTTTCGTGCTCCACCTCGCGTTCCGGAAGCGGATCCTCGGCGACATCGGAATGGCCCTGGTGCTGATCGGCTGGCCGATTCATTTCGCGTCGATCTTTACCCGCGCCCTCGAGGCCGGCCACTGGCCGCTGGGCAACATGTACGAGTACTCGACCGGGATCGCGTTCGTGATCGTCACGGTGTGCGTGATCCTCATGGTCCGTGCGCGGATGCGCCTGATCGGGCTCCCGGCGATGATCGTCACGGTCGCGCTCATGGGCGTGGCGTACATGCTCTACGTCCCGCCCGGGCAGCTGGTCCCGGCGCTCCACAGCTACTGGCTCACCATCCACGTGACCTCGATGGCCACGTCCTCGGCGGTGCTCAGCTTCTCGTTCTTCTTCGGGATGGCGTACCTGGCGCGGCGCTGGGCTGACGGCCGGCTGCTTGCAGTTGCGCCTGCGGTCGCGCCGGCGGCCGTCAGCAGCGTCAGTGGTGGCGGCGTGGCGACGATGACGATGGGCGGCGGGGGATCAGGTACAGGGAGTTTCGGCGCGAGCAGCGGCAATCACCCGATGGCGAACTGGGTGCAACGCGCACTCCCCAAGGCGGGGCTGCTCGATTCATGGAGCTATCGCTTCGTGATGATCGGTTTTCCCATCTGGACGTTCGGTGTCATCTGTGGAGCGATCTGGGGCGAGCACGCCTGGGGCCGGTACTGGGGATGGGATCCGAAGGAGACGTTCGCCTTCATCACCTGGGTGATCTTCGCGATCTATCTCCACGCCCGTGTCACCTACGGTTGGAAGGAGAAGCGCGCCGCGATCATCACAGCATTCGGGTTCGCGGCAATTCTCTTCACGCTCTACGCCGTCAACCTCTGGATCGCAGGGCTGCACTCGTACGCTCGCGCCTGACGGGCTTCGTCGCCCGCCGGTTTCAGGGTTATCTCGCTGATGCTTTTGCTGCGCGCGCACACGTCATCAGGAGTGTCGGAGTCCCGCAGCGGACGCAGGCGTGTTCCCACGTTCCACCATGGATCACCGGCGCGACGAGAAGCGGAAGGAAGCAGCGACGCGGCTAACCGCGGCGAGCCCACCTCGTCTTCTTCAGCATCTTCTTATGCTTATGCTTGCGCATCTTCTTGCGCCGCTTCTTGATTACAGAACCCATCTGCCAAGGACTATAGCGGCACGAGGCGACTGAAGGCCTCGCGCAGATTGGCCGCTGTGGTCTCGAGATCCTGCGGAAGCACCTTGACGTCGCCGAGCACGGGCATGAAATTGGTGTCTCCAGCCCACCGCGGCACGACGTGGACATGGACGTGCTCTGCGCTGGCGCCGGCCGCACTCCCCTGGTTGACGCCGATGTTGAAGCCGTCCGGGTGCATCGCATCGGTGAGCACGCGGATCGCGCGTTGAGTCGCTGCAAAGATCGCCGCACCTTCACCTGCAGTGAGCGCGAGCACGCCGGCCGCATGCCGCACAGGGACTGCCATCAGGTGACCGCTCGTGTACGGGTAGCGGTTCATGAGGATGAACGCGAGCTCGCCGCGCTCCACCACCAGGGGATCGTCGCCCTGCGCCGCCGCGCAGAGGAAGCAACTGCCGTCGCTGTCCGGCGGTGACCCCGACACGTACGCCATGCGCCAGGGTGCCCAGAGGCGCTTCACGCGACGACGGTAGCCGACAGCGCCATCGGCGGGTGACGGTCCCTCATCCTCAGAGGAGGGTGAGGGTGACCTCGACGTTCCCGCGCACGGCGTTGGAGTACGGGCAGCGCTGCTCCGCCTCGTCGATGAGTGCCTGTGCCTGCTCGCGATCGGGCAGCGAGGGCAGCGTGATCAGGAGCTCGACGGCAAGCCCGAGGCGCCCGGATTCGATCCGTCCGATGCCCACACGAGCGGTGACCACCGCATCCTCGACGTCGAGGCCCTTGCGACGGGCGATGCCGAGCATCGCGTTCTCCCAGCACGCCCCAAATCCGAGCGCGAAGAGTTGCTCCGGGTTCGTGCCGCGAGCTCCATCGCCGCCGAGCTCCTTGGGCGACGTGAAATCGACCTCGACCACGCCGTCGGAGGTCCTGCCGTGCCCGCGGCGTCCGCCCTGGACTGTCGCCTCTGCCGTATACAGGATGCGGGGACGCTGATCGATGTCGCTCATGGCTTCTCCAGGAATCGCCGTCGGATTGGTGGACCAATCTTAAGAGCGTGGGAACAGCCGGCCGCTTCGCCTCGTAGCACCCGGTTACATTTATATGCATGGCTCGCACGGTCACCCAACGGCAGCTCCGGAAGAAGAGCCTAGAGATCATGCGGGGCCCTGACCGCGGAGAGACGTTCGTCGTCACCCGGCGTGGCGTACCGGTAGGGGAGCTACCGCCCATACGTCGCCACCGGTTCGTGAACACTGCCGCCGCCATCGCCATGTTCAGCAATGTTCCACTCATCGAATTCGCCCGCGTTCGCGCCGATCTGGACGCCGTTGCGTCACCGGACTCGAGTTCCTCGCGGCTGAACCTCAACGCGCTCCATCGGAAATCGTCGGCGCCGCAAGCGAGCCCCCACGGAACGGGTCTGTGGAGCCAGGGGGGCTCGAACCCCCGACCTCTTGCATGCCATGCAAGCGCTCTTCCAACTGAGCTATGGCCCCGGGCCATGGTACCGGGCCTGCGCCGCCGACCGCGAGCAACCGGCAAACGGGATTGCAGTCGACGAATGCGACAATTGCGGCTCCGAGTGTCTGTGTCGGACAATGACGACGCCAGTACCGCGCTGAGATTTCGGCAGCGCGACTGCACCAAAAGCACCTCGACGCCAGGAGACCTCATGCCCGACGCAGCCGCCTTCGACAGAGACCCGGCATCGGGCGCCAATTCGCCGATCGTTCAGGCCGCCGAGCGGCTGGTCTCACGCATTGAGGCCCTGGTCAGACAGGTTGCCGAGCTCAAGGCGGACAACGCGACGCTGCGCCGCGAAGTTCGCGAGGCGCTCGCCCTCATCGATCGGGCCGGCGACGCGGCGGCGCCGGTGCGACCCACCCGACGGGCAGCTGCGGTGCCCGCGAGGCACGTCAAGAGCCGGCGTCGCGGCAAAGGCCCGAAGGGACGGGCGACGCCCGCATCGGTAACCCCTGACATCGTTCTGGCGACGATCGGCAAGCTCGGATCTGCTTCGGCGTCCGAGATTGCCAAGGAATTGAGTGGCTTCGGCGACCAGGTGTCAGGCCGTGCAGTGCGCTGGCTCGCCGAGCGCGCCGGGGCCGCGACGGTTGTCGGCGATGACGGCCAGTTGCGATACCGGCTGCCGACCTCCCCTCGCCCGAACTGACTCGCTGATCCCGCCGCAATCATTTTCTTCGCGACGACGGCGCGCGAGGTTGAGATACACTTCCGTGCATGATTGTGAGCGAAGATACACACACACGAATCAAACCGCGCTGGATCGCCCTTGCGATTGCCGGCGCGCTGCTGCTTGCGGGCGTAGCCGGCTGGTCCGTGATGAGCCAGGCCTCAGCGGCGACGCCGGCCCCGGCGGGTGAGACGGTCGACCCTCCGGCACCACCGACGGTCCTGGTCTTCGTCAGCGGGGCAGTCGCGCATCCCGGCCTCTACGAGTTGAGCCCGGACGCGCGCGTGGCCGACGCCATCGCGGCGGCGGGAGGTTTCACGACGCTCGCCGATCCAGGCCATCTTCCGAACATGGCTGAGCGGGTGAATGACGGACGGCAGATCAACGTCCCGTTCTTGAAGGCGGGAACAACGACAGCGAAGCTCGACATCAACACGGCCGACGAATCTGACATGGACGCGGTGCCTGGGATGCCGCCCGGACTTGCGGCGGAGATTGTCCAGTACCGCGAGGAATGGGGCCCGTTCACCACGATGAGCCAGCTCCACTCCGATCTCGGCGTGGATTCGGCAACGGTCACGGGACTCGAGCACTACCTGAGGGTCGTGCTCCAAACGCAGTGACCCGTCTTGCCGGTTCGCGCGCCGGTCGTTGGGCATCGTGCATCTGGGGAGGCTTCGCTGCTGGTTGCGGCGTGGCCTTCTCGGCTGCACCCATCGCGAAGTGGGTTGCGCCCGTGGGGTGCGTCATCGTCGCCGCAGCGCTCGTCGCCGCTGCGGTGATGCCGCGCCGGATGGTTCCTCTCGTCCTGCTGGCCGTTGCGATCGTCCTGGGACTGGTTCGGGGCGCATCGGCGGTGATCGTCCCCGGACCGGGCTCGATTGACGGCCATCTCGGTGTTCGACCAGTGGTGATCGAGGGCACAGTCCGAAGCGCAGACCCCGGCACCGGACCGACGGCGATCATCGACGCGAGCCACCTGTCGGACGCCGACACCGATGGACGCGTTACCGGCGGCGTGCTGGTCAGCGGTCCCTTGATTCCGGCGCTGTCCCCGGGCGACAAGGTCGAGATTGACGCATCCGGTCTCCGTCCGTTGGATCGCCGCCCCGGCGCGGACTCCGCCGCGACGCTCGAGCACGATGACGTGGAGGCGATCGCAACGTCCGCGCAGGTCTTCGTGACGGCGCCCGGCGGCCCGTCGCCGGAGCGCTGGATCGCCTGGGCGCAGGCGCGACTGCTGACTGCCGTGAATCGCGCGCTTCCGGAACCCGGCGCGGCGCTGGCGCTCGGCATCGCCTTCGGCATTCACGAGCCGCTCAGTGACGACGTCAGGACATCGCTTCAGGACGCCGGGCTGATCCACGTCGTCGTGGTGAGTGGTTTGAAGATTGTGCTCATCCTGGGTCTGGTCGGTGCCGTCGCCCGCGTCTTCGAGTGGTCCCGCCGTCGCACCCTCCTGGTGGCGCTGCCGCTGATCGCCGCCTATGTGCTCATCAGCGGCGCCGGCCCGGCAGCGATTCGGAGCTCGCTCATGGCCGGTGCAGCAATGCTCGCCGCCGCCGGCGCGCGGCGCACCGACCCGGTGCCGATGCTCGCGCTGGTGGCGGCGCTGATGCTGGGGATCTCGCCGCAACTGGTCGGAGACCCCGGTTTTCAGCTGTCGTTTCTGGGTACGGCCGGCATCCTGCTCGTGGCTACGCCGATGGCCGCGCGGATTCCCGGACCCCGCCTGCTTGTCGAACCCTTCGCGGTGACGATCGCTGCGCAGCTCGCGACCTTTCCGGTCATGGCAGGGACGTTCGGTGTCATCTCCGTCGCCGGTCCGGTCGCCAATGCCATCGTGCTGCCGCTCCTTTCCGTGATGATCGTGACGGGGGCGACCGGCGCAATCCTCGGCACGCTGAACCCGGCACTTGGATGGGGACTCCTGCAGCTGACCGGCATCGGAACCTCGATCGTGACGACGGTCGCTCGCCTGGTCACGGCACTCCCCGGCGCGGCGATCCAGGTCGGCAACTGGCCAGCGCCGTGGTCGATCGCGGAGGCTGCGGGCGTCGTGGCCGCGCTGGCGACGCTCGCGATCATGACCGGCCGGACCGTGCTGATCCGGTGAACATCCGCGCGCTGCTCGCAGCCGGCGTCGCCGCCATGCTTGCCGCGGGCGCGGCGTTGGTGATTGCGTCTCGCCCGGACGGACGATTGCACGTCACGGTCCTCAACACCGGATCCTCCACAGCGGTGCTCGTGCGCACCGGCGACGGAAGCACGGTGCTCGTCGACGGCGGTACGTCGGCGACCGCGCTCCTGGCTGCGCTCGGCAGAGTCCTCCCACCCGCAACGGGCCACCTCGACATGGTGGTGATCACCGGAGGCGAGGAGGCGGCCGTTGACGGCCTCGGCAGTCTCCCGGGCCACTACACGGTGGGCACCGTGGTGGTGTCCGGGCAGCTCAATCCGGGCGGCAATAACGTCGTTGCGGCTCTCGAGAGCACTGGCGCGGATGTCCTCGAAACGGACGGCAGCGCCTGGTCCTTCGGCGGGGCGAGCTGGCGATGTCTCGGCTTCATCGCCCTGGCAACCGGCCGCCAGATGTGCGCGCTGAGCGTCGACGATCCGACTGGGCGTTTCCTCGTTCTTGGTGACACGGGGACGGCCGATCAGGAGAATCTCTGCGCGGTGTACGGCACGGCACTCGACGCGGATCTCATCGTCACCCCGCCGGGTGGCGCGATCTCTCCGGTACTGCTCGCGACCGCGCATCCGCAGGAGCTCGCGGTGCCGATTGTGGCCGGCGTGCCACCGGTTCCGGCTCCTCCGGGGTACCTGGTCGATCGCACCAGTACCGACGGTGACCTCAGCTACGCGGGCGGACCCGACGGCCTCGTGGAGAGCACGTGATCCCGCTTGCGATACTGCGTCAATGGCAGCCCGTCCTCCTCTGAATCAGCTGACGCTCATCCACGGCGAGGACCGATTCCTGGTGGATCGATCAGTCAAGGCGTGGCGTGATCGTGCCCGCCCGCCGCAGCTCGACATCGAGGTGTTCGAAGGCCCCGGGAAACTCGCCGAATTCCGCCACGCGGTCGCCGAGATGCCGCTCTTCGATCCGGAGCGGGCGCTGCTGCTCCGTGATCCGCCCCAATTGACCGGGTCCGCCAAGCGGGGCGGTGCCGACCCTCCCGAGCGGCTCGTGGAAATCCTGGGCGAGCTGGCGCCGACGACGGTGCTCTGCCTCGCCGCCCACGCCAAGGTCCCGGATCGCAATGCCGTGCTCGCGGCTGTGAAAGCCCGCGGCGGGGCGGTGGTCTACCACCCGGCTGTCAAGGGTCGAGCGTTGCGAACATGGGTCGAGCGCGAGATCGCCGAGCACGGTTTGCGGCTCGCTGCAGGCTCGGTCGACCACCTCATTCGCGTCGCCGGCCCGGATCTCGGGAGCATCAACTCGGAGCTCGACAAGCTCGTCGCTTATGCGGCGGGAAAACCGCTTTCGATCAGCGAGGTGCGCGCTGCCGTCGCGGGGGATGAGGCAACCGGCCTCTACGAGACGCTCGGCGAATTGCTCGGCCCAGTTCCGGCGAAGGGGGCGGAATCGATCGACCGGCTCCTCTCCGAGGGTCGCGCCGGCCCCTATCTGCTCGCCATCCTCGCTGGGCAGATCCGCGATCTCGTCCTCACCCAGGCATACCTCCAGCAGCACGGCTCGGGCGCGGGTCTCGCCGCAGCGCTCGGTAAGCCCGATTGGCAGGCCGACCGCCTCAGCCGTCAGGCGAGGAGCGTGTCCGCAACACTCGTGGCTGGATGGCTCGCAGCCCTCCACGATGTGGATCGAAAGCTCAAGACCGGTGAGATCTCGGAGACCGACGGGCTGCGCCTGGCCGTGCTACGAGCGGCGGCGGAGGTCACCGCTGAGCGCGGTCAGCGTCGCCGGTAGGACATTCCAGGCCCCTGACTACTTGAGAGCGTGACAACGCGTCGCCGATAGGGCCGCCTGACTGGCTCGAGCGCTACTTGCTCTTGGGTGTCTTGGCGGCGGGCTTTGCAGCAGCAGCCGCCTTCGGCGCTGCGACTTTGGTGGCTGCCACTTTTGGCGCAGTCGCCTTCGCTGCAGGAGCTTTCGGCGCCGCCTTGGCCGCCGATTTGGCCGCAGAGGCACGTGCCGGTTGCTTGGCGCTGCGACCCTTGGCCCCTCCGGCGGCAGCCGATCGGACCGCGGCTCCTTCGGCGCCCTCGGCGACGTTCGCAAGGCGAGCAGCCATCGAGGCGAGACGCGACTTGCGGCGGCGCGCGTTGTTCTTGTGGAGCACGCCCTTCTCGGCTGCGCGATCGAGCGCCTTGATGGCGGCGTGCAGCTCGGCGTCGCCGGTGGCGCCGCCCTCCTCGAGCAGGGCGTGGCGCGCCTTGATCACCTTGGTGCGGACCGCGGATTTCACTGCGCGATTGCGGATGTGTTTCCGCTCGCTGGACCTGATGCGCTTGCGCGCGGATCGGGAGTTGGCCATGCTCGCTCTTCTAGATCACTCGATAACTGGGTGCGCGCCCCCCGGGCACAGACGAGCCAGGGACGCACGAAGCCAGCAGTATATCAGCGACTGTGTCTCGCCTCTCGACGCGGATCGTCCCCGCATACGCAAAGCTCAACCTCTCGCTGGAGATCGTCGCCCGACGCGCCGATGGGTGGCACGACATCGACAGTGTCCTGGTCCCGATCGACTGGCACGATCTGGTGGGCCTGGGTCTGGATCCTGCTGACACCGACAGCCGGTCGCTGACCGTGGATGGACCGGCAGCTGCCGGGGTGCCAGACGGTGACGGCAACCTCACGCTTCGAGCCGCGCAGGCGCTTCGCGAGCTGGCCGATCGTCCCCTCGCAATCCGGATCTGGCTGTCGAAGAGCGTCCCCTACGGAGCAGGCCTCGGTGGCGGATCGGCAGACGCCGCGGCAGTGATTCGAGCCGGGATCGCCAGGCTCGTGGAACTCGGCATCACCGTCGACATGGATCGGGCCGCTGCGCTCGCGCTCGGTGTCGGGAGCGATGTCCCCGCCCTCCTTTCGCTCTCAGCGCAGCGCGTCCGCGGGCGCGGCGACCGCCTCGAGACGGTCCGGACCCCGCGCCTCCATCTCGCCATCGCATCCACGACGCCGAGTTCCACCGCCGACACGTACGCCGCGGTCGCACCCGGAGAGATCGGCGACGACGGCCGCTCGGCGCGACTTGCCCGGCTGCTCGACACCGGGCAGACGCCGAACTCGTCATTGATGGGCAGCGCCCTCGAGCCGGCCGCGTGCCGGGTCAACGCCACCCTCGCCGAAGCCCTCCAGCGAGCGCGCCGCGTCGTGGACGGCGTCGACTGGTTTCTGACCGGGAGCGGCGGCGCAGTCTTCGCCGTGACCTCGGACCGCGCGGCCGCCGAAGGCCTCGCAGGTGCGATGCGGCAGGCCGGGTACACGGCGCGCGCCTGCCGGACCGTCGGCTGACGCCCGCAGCACTACAATCCGATCCTCAGTGGCTGTCGCCGATGCACCTTCCGTCACGCCCTTGACGCCGGAAACCTGCGATCACCCGGCTCCGGTCACGGGAATCATGGCGCACGAGTTTGCGCACTACGAAGGTGCCGTCGGCCCGGAGGGGCTCCGCAGAACGGTCACGTACTACGGGCCGATCGTTGGTGGACTGCCGATTCGGGCGTGGCATTGCGAGCAGTGCGGTCTGCTCCGGCTCAGCTACCCGGACGGTCGCACGGAGGAGCGGCGGTTGTTCCCAGGGCCGCAACCAGGCCTGCTCGCGGCGGCATCGCCGGTGGCCACCGAGCGCGTCCATTACGGCATGCAGGCGCGTGTCTCCGGTCTCACGGCGCAGCCGGCATTCATCGATCAGCTCACCGGGGGCGCGACGGTCGTGCGGCCGATCCAGTTCCCCACCGTCACGTTGCCCGAGTGGGACGCGATCACGTGGCTGACGGTGCTGGGCATGGTCTCCGTGCTCGTCGGACTCCTGCTTGCAGGGCTGTTCGCCACGCTCTCGTACAGCACGCCGAGCGTCGAGCTCCCGCTCGTGCTCACGATCGTCTTTATCTTCGCCGGGGTGATGGCGCTCCAACTCGTCGTGGCGGCGATCCGCCATTTCGCGCCGGCCGAGAAGCTGAGTCCAAGCGTCGCGGAAACGATGCGTGGCACCCCGGTGCTCGATCCGGCAACGCGAACGGTGGTTGCTCTGCTCGTGATCTGCGTTGTCGGACTGTTCTCGGCAGCGGTGCTCGCGACGTATACCTACTCGACCCCCGGGGCGGAATTCCCCGTTGTGCTGATCGCCTTCTCGAGCGCAATCCTCGCCATCGTCATCAAGGTCGTTGACGCCGCAATGCGTCACTTCAGCGGCAGATAGCGGACCCCTTCGGAGTCCATGCCGCTCCACGCCCCGCCTGATCAGGACATCGTCATCGTCGGCGCCACCGGCGACCTGGCGCAACGCAAGCTCATTCCTGCGCTCTACAACCTGCACCGCCAGAAGTTGCTGCCGGAGAAGGGCGAGATCATCGGCGCGGCGCCGTTCGACTGGAACGACCAGAAATTCCGAGACCTCGCCGAAACGTCAGTCAGGGAGTTCTCGCGCACGCCGCTGCAGAAGACGATCTTCGCGTCGTTCGCGAAACGGCTGAAGTTCGTCCCGCTTCCACCGGACGGCAATCTCAGCGCGGTGCGCGCGGCGACGACGCTGGACCGCCGCATCGCGTACCTTGCGGTGCCGCCGTCGGCGTTCACCTCGCTCATCAAAGGCATCAAGACGACCGGGCTCGCCGACGACACGTCGATCATCATCGAGAAGCCGTTCGGGCACGACTTGAAGTCCGCCGAGGCGCTGAACCGGACGCTGCACGACGTCGTTCCCGAGCCGCGCATCTTCCGCATCGACCATTACATGGGCAAGGAAACGGTCCAGAACCTCTTGGTCTTCCGGTTCGGCAA
Source organism: Candidatus Dormiibacterota bacterium (assembly GCA_963791435.1). Taxonomy (GTDB): domain Bacteria; phylum Chloroflexota; class Dormibacteria; order Aeolococcales; family Aeolococcaceae; genus Palsa-851. Next base: position 477,259 of record CAWBSL010000001.1, on the reverse strand, counting down.
CTCGCTCTTCGAGCGGCTGTGGAATCGCGACGCGATTTCACGCGTGGAGATCATGGTGGCCGAGTCGCTCGGCGTGGAGCAGCGCGGCAAGCTGTACGAGGAGATCGGCGCCATCCGTGACATCGTCCAGAACCACATGTTCCAGGTGTTGTCGCTGGTCGCGATGGACCCGCCGCTGTCCTTCGACGCGGAGGCCATCCGCAACGAGAAGGTCAAGGTGCTGCAGTCGATTCAGCCCATTCATCCGCACGACGTCGTGCGCGGTCAGTACACGGCCGGGATGATCGACAACGAGAAGGTCGTCGGCTATCGCAACGAGCCGGGCGTCTCCGCAACGTCGACAACGGAGACGTACGCCGCGCTCCGCCTGCACCTCGAGTCGTGGCGGTGGTCCGGTGTACCCTTCCTGCTTCGCACCGGCAAGCGCCTGCCGACACGAGACACACGTGTCGTGATCACATTCCACGATGTCCCGCTGCATCTCTTCAAGACCGCAGGCGTGCATACGCTGCATCGCAACCGCCTCGTGGTGCGCATCCAGCCGGATGAAGGCATCGCGCTCTCGTTTGTCGCGAAGCAACCCGGTCCGGATGTCACCGCGCAGTCCGTCGACATGAACTTCAAATACGGCAACTCGTTCAAGACGTCACCGCCGGAGGCGTACGAGCGTCTCCTCCACGATGCCCTCAACGGTGATCACACACTGTTCATCCGCGAGGACGAGGTGGAATACGGCTGGAGGGCGGTGGAACCGGTGATCGAGGCGCCGCCGCCCATCACGTTCTACTCGGCAGGCACGTGGGGCCCGGACGATGCCGCGCGGATTGCGAGCCCGAGCAACTGGGACGACTCGGTCGCTGCGGTATGACCCCGGCGCTCATCGGCGTCGACCTCGGCGGAACGAGCATCCGCGCCGCCGTGGCGATCGGCGACGTCACCCACGGTGAGCCGGTGATCCGCGACACCCCATCACGGGAAGGCCCGGCGGTGGTGCTCGATGCGGTTGCGGAGTGCGCCCGCGAGGCGGCCGGGAGCGCGCATATCCGAGGGCTCGCCATCGGTATCCCCGGCCCCCTCGATCCCGGCGCCGGCATCGTGCACGACGCACCGAACATGACCGGCTGGACCGAGATTCCCGCCGCCGCGATGCTCTCGGAGCGAGTCGGATGTCCCGTGGTGATCTGCCACGACGCTGCGGCTGCCGGCTACGCGGAGTTGAAGGCCGGCGCCGGCCGCGGGGCGCGTCATCTGCTGTTCATCACCGTGAGCACCGGCATCGGCGGTGCCCTCTTCATCGACGGCGACCTGTACGACGGTGCGACCGGATCCGCCGGCGAGGTGGGACATACGCCCATCAGCGACGACGGGCCGCGCTGCGGCCAGGGTCACCCCGGTTGCCTCGAGGGGATGTCGTCTGGGACGGCGATCGCGGCGCGCGCCCGCGCGGCGATCGCCGCGGGCACCGAGTCGTCCTTGCAGAGCATTGACCCCGGGTCGATCGACGCCCGCGCCATCGTCACCGCCGCCAACGCCGGCGATGCGCTCTCCCTGCAGGTCTTCAACGAAGCTGGACACGCCCTCGGCCGCGCGATCGGTGGGTTCATCAACGTGCTCGCTCCGGACGTCATCGTCATCGGTGGCGGCCTCATCCACGCGGGTGAGCTGCTGCTCAAACCGGCGCGCACTGCGGCAACCGAGATCGCGTTCGAGATTCCATATCGCCGCTGCAAGATCGTCTCCGCGGCACTCGGCACCGACGCAGGCTTGATCGGTGCGGTGGCGTGGGCCGTACGCAGTTTCGGGGGCGAGCCCGTAGGGATGCGTTGATCCCCGTCGGCCGCCTTCAGCCCTGCGCGGCGGGCGGTGCTCCCGAAGGCGGTCCGCCGGGAGGCGGCGCCATGGGGTGCGAGAGCATGTCGGCTCGGCGCTGCAGATATTCCTCACGAGTGATCTCGCCGCGCGCGTAGCGAATGTCGAGCTCGTGGAGTCCGGGGCTCTGCCAGCCACCGTGCCAGTGTCCCTGCCAGGGACCGCCGTTCCACTGCCTCGGGTAGATCGCGTGGCGCCGCGACGAGCGTGCGACCAGCACGATGGTGACGACGATGGCGGCGAGCACCACCAACCAGATCACCCAGCCGATCCAGAACGGCCCGCCGTAGTAATAGAAGACGCGCATGCCCAGATCATACGAGCGGGCGGTGCCATTTCCATGACGGGCCGTTTCGGATGGTGCGGTTAACGAAGATGACCCACCGGCTGCGAGCCGGTGGGTCATGGAGTGATTAGCTCCGAGTGGGTGTTATGCGACGACCCGTGTCGTGCTCGGGATTGCCGGCGACACGCGTGTGGTCGATTCCTGCTTCTTCGAGCGCACGAGGCTGAAGATCTCGAACAGGAAGGCGCCGACGACCGCGAACGTCGCAACCAGCAGGCCGATGGCCGCGTAGCCGGCGAACGTGCCGATCTCGCCCCAGCCGTAAGCGTTCAGCAGCATGCTGCGAAGCGTGGTGCCCTTGAAGATGGTCGCCACTTCGCCCGCGAGCTTGGTGTTGGTCGGGTCGGCCTGAGCAGCTGTGCTCAGCTGCGAATAGGTCTGCCCGGCACCGATCTCGCCGAGATGCACGTTGATGAAGTTATTGGCGTAAACCTGCGCTTGCGCACCGGTGAGCAGCTCCTGACCCGCGTACTGGGTCATCGCGATGTCGTCGGCCTTGGGCAGCGCGGTGAGCGCCGGAGTGCCTGCTGCAGGGAAATAGATCTGCTGCGCAGCCAGCTGGTCGTGCACGGTCGAAGTCGCGAAGTTGCTCGCCCAGAAGGCAAACCCACTCACGAAACCAAGGATGCCGATCAGTCCGATCTGCAGTACGAAAATCCGCCAACGCATTCCACTGGTCATGGTGGGTGTCTCCTCATGTAATTGGACCTGGACCCTATCCTCGGGCTTGCATCTCTTCCCTGCCAGTGCCACAAGGCATGACATCAGAGGACGACACCTGCCAACGAAAGGGTCAAAGGTCCCGGTCTGAAGCCGGGACCCGCTCCCGCAACTCCCCTCCGGTGATCGTCGCGGGGCAGACGCGCAGTCGAGTGGATGATGTCCAGTCCGTGCCGGAGGGTCATTGGTCACATTGATTGAAGCCGTGATGCTCTGGCCCGAGGAGATGGCGGTGCCGGATGCTGCGTGGCGAGATGCTCATACAGGACTTCATGCAGATCAACCGCGACTTTGACGCGATCAGGGCGCAGATCCGCGCAGATCCGCGTGCTCTGATCGCGCCAAGCGCAGGAGCCGCTTACCGGTATGGGGAACGGCTCTCGCTTCGTCTGACACCGCTGCGCGGTCTCCCGCGCCTGGGCAAGAGCATCGACGTGGATCTCGCCGAGCCCTATGAGCGCGAGGATCGTCTCGTGCTCCCGATGCACTGGTGGGCGCCCGGCGCATCCCGTTTGTTCCCACACCTGGACGGGGATCTCGAGTTCGCGCCACTTGGAGCAACAACCAGTCAGATCACGCTGATGGCGAGCTACGATCCGCCGCTCGGATTCATTGGGCGGCGTGCCGACGTCCTGCTGCTCCATCGCGTGGCTCAGGCGAGCATCCGCTCGTTTCTGGTTCGGGTGTCGCGGAATCTCGAACGGCCTGCTCGCACCTTGGTGGGTTCTCGCTAAGAGCTCCAGTTCCGTGCCGCGACGCGCCGTCATGATATTCTGAATTTACTGAATATGAGCGAAGCGACGACCAAGGCGCAGAGCACCTTCATCGAGGATATGGGCCAGCTCATGGTCGGCTGGGGCCTGCCACGTACCACCGGTCGCGTCTACGCGTATCTCCTGCTCCAGCGTGACCCCGCGAATCTCGACGACATCGCCGCGGACCTCGGCATCGCAAAGAGCGGCGCGAGTGTTGCGTCGCGCCAGCTCGCGCAACTGGGGCTGGCGCGTGCGCTCGGCCAGCCGGGGAGCAGGCGGGTGCTCTACCAGGCGCTCGACAGCCTCGGAGCGATCATCACCGCTCGGAGCGCGCAGATGCACGATCTCGCGGAGCGGCTTCGCCAGGGGGCGCGCGCGGCGTCGAGCGGACCTGGGCGACAGCGCCTGCTCAGCATGGCCGACTGGTGTGACGAGTCGATCAAGCAATTTCAAGTCTTGGTGCGAAGGCTCGACAAACGGAGGATCAAATGACCAGCGCGATGGTGATGCACGGGCTGACCAAGGACTACGGGTCGGGTCACGGACTCTTCGACCTCGATCTGGAGGTCGCCGAAGGCGAGGTCTTCGGGTTTCTCGGCCCGAACGGCGCGGGCAAGACCACCACGATCCGGCTCCTCATGGGAGTCATCCATGCGTCGGCCGGCACCGCAACCATCTTCGGTCTCGACTGCGATCGCGACTCCGTCGCGGTGAAACGTGACGTCGGCTATCTTCCCGGCGATCTGCCCCAGTTCGGGGGCATGCGCGGCAGCGAGGTCGTGACCTACCTTGGCGGCATGCGGGGCGGCATCGACAAGGCGCGCGTCACGGAGCTTGCCGAGCGGCTGGAGCTCGACCTCGGCCGGAGGTTTCGCGAATACTCGCGCGGCAACAAGCAGAAGCTCGGCCTGGTGCTCGCGTTCATGCACCGTCCCCGGCTCCTCATTCTCGATGAGCCGACGGGCGGGCTCGATCCGCTGAACCAGCAGACCTTTCACAAGCTGGTCGGTGAGGTGAAGGCGGCGGGGACGACCGTGTTCCTCTCGTCGCACGTGCTCTCGGAGGTGGAGGAGACCTGCTCCCGGGTCGGCATCATCCGAGGCGGCCGGCTCGTCTCTGACATGACCATGGACAAGGTGCATGATCTCCGCTTTCACGAGGTGACTCTGGAATTCGGCGGCGCTGTTCCCGAAGCGGCGGTGCGCGCAGCCGCAGGCGTGGAGGACGTCGCGGTGGACGGCGCGCGCCTCACGTGCACAGTGCACAGCGGCTTCGACGGCCTGCTTGCGGCGCTGAGCGGCCATACGGTGGTCGACATGGTGAGCAGAGAGCCGAGTCTCGAATCGCTGTTCCTCAGCTACTACAAGCAGTGATGTCGCCGCGCCTGCTGCTGCGCCTGCAGCGCATCGGGTTGATCGCGATGGCGTACTTCGGCATCTTCTACATGCTGGTGAACAGCGCCGCGTTCCCGATCATTGCGGGCAAGACGCACGCCGATCAGGAGGCCTTCGGGCATTCGGTCACCGTCCTCGGCGCCACGTTCGACTGGTTGCTGCCGCTACCGATTCGACCGGACACGCCCGCGGGATACCTCCAGTGGCGCGGCTACGGATTCCTGGTGATCGTCTTCGCCGCCTGGGGCATCTTCAGCGCGTGCGGCGCGGTGCGTCGTGACGAGGACCGGGGGCTTGTCGAATCGTGGCTCGCCTCAGGGATCTCGCGCCTGCGCCTCCTGGCGACCCGGAGCATGTTCTTCGCGGTATTGAGCGCGGAGATCGCATTCGTGACCGGCGTTGCCGGGTGGTTGGGATGCCTCATCGCAGGCACGCCGGCCGATGTCGCCGGGCTCGTTGGCGAGAGCGCAGCGCTGTGGGGACTGACACTCGCCTGCTACGGCATCGGGCTGGTCGCGGCACAACTCGTCAGCGACTTCCGGTCGGCCGCGGCGGTCGGCGGCGCGCTGCTCGTGCTGATGTTCCTGCTCGACAGCTTCGGGAGATCCAGCGTCAATCGCTCGCCGCTCACCGACATCTCCGTCTTCGCGCTCTTCAACCAGTCGCGCGCGGTCGCTCCCGGCGGACCGTTCAACCTCCTCACGACGATCCTCCTTTTCGTCGTCGCCATCGTGGCGACGGTCGTGGCCGCTGCAGCATTTGTTCGCCGCGACGTGGGGTCGGGACTCATCCGGCAGCGGCGTCGTCGCGCGACCGACGTGCACGACGCCTCCGCCAATCCCTTGCTCCGCATTCCGGTGCTCCGAGGTCTGTGGATCCGGCGGGTCGGCGCGATCGGCTGGACCGTTGGGATGGCTGTCACCGCGGCCGCTGTCATCCTCCTGGTCAACACCACCGCGACCTTCTTTGCGACGACCCCGAGCCTCAGCGCGTACCTGCGTGGCCTTTCCGGCGACATCCACACCGTCCTGCTCGCGCTCATCTATCTGAGCTTTGCCCAGGCGCTGCTGGCGATCCTCGCGATCACCACCGTATCCCGCTGGTCGTCCGACAACTCGTCCGGAGTGCTCGAGATGCAGCTCGCCGAACCGCTGCCGCGCTGGCGAGTGCTCTTGGAGCGCGCCACCGAGCTGACGGTGATCGTGACGGTGGTCTCATTCGTCGCCATGGCGGTGATCGTCGCGCTGGCGCCCGCCGAGGGGATCGCCGTCGACGTCGGCAAGCTGCTCGTTGCCACGGCGCTGCTCATCCCATTCGCGCTCACCTTCGCCGCCGTCGGAGCGGTGCTCGCGGGCTGGCGGCCGCGGGTTGCGGTCGTCGTGCTGTCGAGCGTCGCCGCGATCTCGTACCTGGTCTTCGAACTCGGTCCGCTGTTCAAATGGCCGGCATGGGCGGACAACCTGTCAGTGTTTCAGCTCTATGGCACACCGCTACTCACCCCGGTGTTCGTGGGTGGGTTGATCGCGATGCTCGCCATCGTGGTCGTGGGGTTCGGATCCGCCGGCGTGGCGCTGGCGCGGCGTGACGTCGCCGCATAGGAGGTTGGCCGTGGCGGATGAAGCGAATGCGAAGGATGCGGCTCGCTGGATGTGGTCGCTCGGCGACTACGGGGCGATCGCTGCCCACCTCGAGCCGCACGCGATCGAGCTTGCGCAGCGCAGCCGCCTCCAGCCGGGATCGGAGGTCCTCGACGTGGCCGCCGGCAACGGCAATTTCGCGATTGCCGCGGCTCGCCTCGGGGCGACGGTGGTTGCCACCGACCTCACCCCGGCGATGGTGCAGATGGGTCAGGCTCGGAGCCGCTCCCTCGGCCTCCCGATCGAGTGGCAGGAAGCCGATGCCGAACACCTCCCGTTCGCGGACGAGCGCTTCGACGTCGTGGCGTCCGTCTTCGGTGCGATGTTCGCCCCCGACCCGGAACGCGTTGCGGCCGAGCTGTTCCGAGTTGCCAGGCGGGGCGGCCTCGTGGCGATGGCCAACTACGGCCCGAAGGGATTCCTCGGACGCTTCACGGCGATGCTCGCCGAGCGGGGCCCGGCGCCGCCACCCGGGATGCGCTCGCCCTTCGATTGGGGCGTCACCGACGAGGTGCACCGCCGATTCAAGGGCCTCACCTCATCGATCGAGATCTACCCGCAGGCGCTGACCTTCGAGTTCGAATCGATCGACGCAGGGTGGGAGTTCTGGGAGCGGGCCAATCCTCCGCTCAAGGCGATCCTCAGCATGCTCGACGCGGAGCAGGCGGCATCGCTGCGTGAGGAAGGCACGAAGCTCATGACCGAGCTGAACCAGGTTTCGGGTGGCGGCCTGACGCTCGAGTCAGACTACCTCCAGGTGCTCGCCCGAAAGGCTTGAGCGTTCGCGCGCTGTGACGATCGCGTACTCGAACGCATCGGCGAGCGCGCTCCAGGATGCCTCGATGATGTTGGTGCTGCATCCCACCGTGCTCCAGCGGCGGTGGTGGTCGCCACTCTCGACAAGCACGCGAACCCCCGCAGCGGTGCCGTCCCGGCCGTCGAGGACGCGCACCTTGTAATCGAAGAGCTGCGTCGCGCCGATCTCCGGGTAGCTCGGGGTGAGCGCCTTGCGCAGCGCGGCATCGAGCGCGTTCACGGGTCCGTTGCCCTCGGCCACGGTGTGCACCACGACGTCGCCGACCTGCACCTTGATGGTCGCCTCGCACACGAGGGAGCGACCTTCGCGCTGCTCGACGAGCGCGATGTAGTCGATGAGCGTGAACGGCGCCGCGTTGCCGCGGGCTCGATGCACGAGCAGCTCGAATGAGGCCTCGGCGCCCTCGAATGAGTGACCGCTGAACTCCAGCTGCTTCACCTCGTCGGCGACGCGCCGCGCCAGCGCACGGTCCTGGGTCAAGTCGACACCGAACGCCGCCGCCTTCTCGAGCACGGTGCCGCGACCCGACTGCTGCGTGATGACGGAGTGCCGCTCGTTGCCGACGCGCGCGGGGTCGATGTGCTGATACGCGTAGGACGCCTTGCTCATCGCGTCGATGTGCTGCCCGCCCTTGTGCGTGAAGGCCGCCTGGCCGATGTACGGCGCCGAAAGCGGTGGTGCGATGTTCGCGATCTCCGCGACGTCGCGTGCGACCTCCGTGAGTCGTGCCAGCTGCGCGTCGGCGATGACCCGTACGCCCATCTTGAGCTGCAGGTTGGGGATCAGCGTGCAGAGGTTCGCGTTGCCGGTGCGCTCGCCGTAGCCGTTGATGCAACCCTGTACCTGGACTGCGCCTGCGCGGACCGCGGCGAGCGTGGCGGCCACGGCGCATCCGGAGTCGTCGTGACAGTGGATGCCCGCGATGCTGCCGAACCGAGCCGTCATGTCGCGGACCACCGTCTCCACGCGATCGGGGAGCGTGCCGCCATTGGTGTCGCACAGGGTGATGCGCTCTGCGCCGGCACTCACCGCCGCGTCGAGGCAGCGCATCGCATAGTCGGGATTGCTGCTGTACCCGTCGAAGAAGTGCTCGGCGTCGTACACGACCCTGCGGCCGTGATCGAGGAACCAGCGCACCGAGTCGCCGATCATCGCGATGTTCTCGTCCGTCGTCGTGCGCAGCACGTCGACGACCTGCCGGTCCCACGCCTTGCCGACCAGCGTGATGATCGGCGCCATCGAGTTCGAGCAGCGTGCGCAGTTGCAGGTCGTCCTGCGCCGCAAGCCCGGGACGGCGCGTCGCGCCGAACGCTGCGAGTGTCGCATTGCGCAGTGGATGCTGCTGCATCGCCGAGAAGAACTCAGTGTCGGTGGGGTTCGCGCCCGGCCATCCGCCCTCGATGACGTTCACGCCGAGCGTGTCGAGCTGATCGGCGATGCGCAGCTTGTCGGACACCGAGAAGTTGATGCCGACGCCCTGGGCACCGTCACGCAACGTCGTGTCGTAGATCTCGATATTCATGACGCGGCTCCGACGGGCGTGCTCAACTGGCGGACCGTCTCGCGCGCGACAGCCGCGGCGACGTCATCGGTGCCGATCGTCCCCCCGAGGTCGGGGGAGAGCACGTCCTCGGCGATGCACACGTCCACAGCGGATTCGATCGCGACCGCAAGATCGTTGCGATGCAGCGAGTGCCGGAGCAGCATCGCCACTGACAGGATCGTGCCGTAGGGGTTGGCGATCCCCTTACCGGCAAGACGTGGCGCACTTCCGTGAATCGGCTCGTACAAGCCCTGGTCGGATCCGCCGAGGCTCGCCGACGGCAGCAGGCCGAGCGAGCCGGCGAGCACCGCAGCCTCGTCACTGAGGATGTCGCCGAAGAGGTTCTCGGCTACGACGACATCGACGGTCGCGGGCTCGCGCACAAGGCGCATCGCGAACGAGTCGACGAGCTCGTGCGTCAGCTCGACGTCGGGGTATTCCGCGGCCAGTCCGCTGACGATCTCTCGCCAGAGCTGGCTCGTGATGAGCACGTTTGCCTTGTCGATCGAGATGAGCTCCTTGCGTCGCGATTGCGCGAGCTTGAACGCGACCCGCGCGACTCGCTCGATCTCCGCGGCGCTGTACACGATGCTGTCCCGCGCGATCTCGTCGGCGCCTGTGCCCGTGCGGCCGCGCGGCTGGCCGAAATATGCGCCGCCCGTCAGCTCGCGAACGATCACGAGGTCGGTGCCCTCCACGATCTCCGGACGGAGCGTGGTGCGATCCACGAGATGCGGATGGACCTTGACGGGACGCACGTTGGCGAAGACATCCATCTCGCGGCGAAGCTTCAGGAGGCCCGCCTCGCACCGCTGCTCGCCGCGGAGGTGGTCCCATGCCGGGCCGCCGACGGCTCCGAGGAGCACCGCATCGGCGGCCTTGCACGCCTCGAGGGTCTCGTCGGGCAGGGGCGTGCCGAACTCATCGATTGCTCGCCCCCCGATCAGGTGCACGTCGATGCTCACCTGGGCGCCATCCGCTTCGCAGACAGTTGCGAGGACGCTGAGTGCAGCGTTGACGACCTCGGGACCGACACCGTCTCCCGGCAGCACCACGAGGCTGGCCTTCACGAGCTCACTCCTGCGCGCGCCAGGTCCGGCATCCATGCGGGGCGTTGCTGCTCGAACGCGGTGATCTCCGCCTCGTGCTCCATGGTCAACCCGATGTCGTCAAGTCCCTCGAGCAGGCGGCGGCGTTCGAAGGCATCGATGCTGAAGCTGAAGCGCAGGTCGCCGCAGGCCACTGTCTGGGTTTCGAGGTCGACGACGACGGTGATGCCCGGTTGCTCGGCGGCGAGATCGAGCAGCGCACGCACCTCGTGCTCGGGGAGCGTCACCGGCAGCAGCCCGCTGCCGAGCGCGTTGGTTCGATAGATGTCGCCGAAGGACTCGGCGATGACGGCGCGGATCCCATAGTCGGCGAGCGCCCAGACCGCGTGCTCACGCGACGAGCCGCAACCGAAGTTGCGTCCCGCAACCATCACGGTGCCGTTGGCGTAGTCGTCCTGGTTGAGGACGAAGTCCTCGCGTGGCGCGCCCGACGCGTCGCGGCGCCAGTCGTTGAACAGGAACTCGCCGTACCCGGTCCGCTCGATTCGCTTGAGGAACTGTTTTGGGATGATCTGATCGGTGTCGACGTCCGACCGGTCGAGCGGGATCAGCACGCCGTCCTCACGGTGGAACGGCCTCATGAGCGTCCCGCCGCAACCGGCATGCGCCGGACATCGACAAAACGACCCTCGACTGCCGCTGCTGCCGCCATCGCCGGTGAGACGAGGTGCGTTCGTCCACCGCGTCCTTGACGTCCTTCGAAGTTGCGGTTGCTGGTGCTCGCGCACCGCTCGCCGGGCTGGAGGATGTCGGGGTTCATGCCGAGACACATCGAGCACCCGGGGTTGCGCCATTCGGCACCGGCCTTCGTGAAGATCGCGTCGAGCCCCTCGGACTCCGCCTGCGCCTTCACCTGCACGGAACCGGGCACGACAAGGACGCGCAGTCCGTCATGGACGCGCCGCCCGTCGAGCATCGCAGCCGCTGCGCGCAGATCCTCGATACGACCGTTGGTGCACGAGCCGATGAACACGGTGTCGAGCTTGATGTCCTCGATCGCGGTGCCCGGCTCGAGGCCCATGTATGCCAGGGCGCGCACCGCGGACTCCCGCTCGGCTGCATCCGCGAAGAACTCCGGGTCGGGGACGCGTCCCGTCACGGGCACCGATTGTGCCGGCGTCGTTCCCCAGGTCACCGTCGGCTCGAGCGTCGCGGCGTCGATGTGGACAACGCGGTCGTACACGGCACCATCGTCGCTCTGCAATTCGCTCCACGCGGCGACGGCCTCGTCCCAGGTGGCGCCGGTCGGCGCGTACGGGCGGCGCTTGATGTACGCGACTGTGGTGTCGTCAGGCGCGATCATCCCGGCGCGGCCACCGCCTTCAATGGTGAGATTGCAGAGCGTCATTCGCTGTTCCATCGAGAAGCCACGCACCACCGAGCCGGTGTACTCCACGACGTGACCTGCGGCTCCCGCCGTGCCGATCGCATTCAGCACGCCGAGCGCCGCGTCCTTCGCGGTCACGCCGATCGGGAGCTCGCCCTCGATGCGCACCTCCATCGTCTCGGGACGGGTTTGACGCAGGCACTGCGTGGCCAGCACGTGCTCGACCTCCGACGTCCCGATGCCAAGGGCGAATGCCCCGAAGGCGCCGTGCGTGGCGGTGTGGGAATCGCCACAGACGACGGTCGTGCCTGGCAGCGTCAACCCCAGCTCGGGGCCGATCACGTGAACGATGCCCTGCCAGCGATGGCCGGCGCCGAAGCACGCGATCGAAGATGCATCACAGTTCGCTCGCAGCGCCTCCATCTGGGCCGTGCTCATTGCGTCGGCGCCGCTGACGCCGTCACCGTCGGTGGGGACGTTGTGGTCCATGGTGGCAACAACCAGGCCTGGCCGCCGAACGGTCCGGCCCTCGATCCGAAGGCTCTCGAACGCCTGCGGGGATGTGACTTCGTGGACCAGATGCAGGTCGACGTAGAGCAGTGACGGCTCGCCCGGCTCGGCGGCCACGACGTGCGCGTCCCAGATCTTGTCGAACAGCGTGCGTGGAGTCATTCGACTCCCGACGGTGTGGCTGCCGGTCTGCCCACCCCGCTTGCCTCCACCGGCGTCTCATCCGCCGCCATGCGTTCGGGTGGGACCCTCGGTCCTGCAGCGAGGCGTGCGGTCAGCCGGTTCAGCGCGTGCACGTAGGCTTTCGCCGCTGCGACGAGGATGTCGGTGTCGGCGCCATGACCAGAGCTCAACGCTCCGTCCCGGCGCAGGCGAACGCTCACCTCGCCGACGGCGTCCATGCCTTCGGTGATTGCCTGGATGGCGAACTCCTCCAGCTCCGCTTCGACGTGCACGAGTGAATCGATCGCGCGATACGTCGCGTCCACGGGCCCGTCGCCCATGGAGACGGCTTCGTGGCTCACGCCATCGCTCAGGAGCATGCGAACCGTCGCGGTTGCGCGGAGGTTGGTGCCGCAGCTCACCTGCAGATGCTCGAGCCGGAAAGTCTCCTCGCTCCCCTGGCGTTCGTCGGCGACGATCGCCTCGAGGTCGCGGTCCGTGACGTCGCGCTTGCGATCCGCCAGCTCCTTGAAGCGCACGAATGCACGTTGCAACTCCTCGCCGTCGAGACGGTACCCGAGCTGCTCGAGCCGATCGCGGAGCGCGTGACGCCCGCTCAGCTTGCCGAGGACGAGCGTCGATCCCGCACCGACCTGACCCGGCTCCATGATCTCGAACGTCCTGCGGTCCTTGAGCATGCCGTCCTGGTGGATGCCGGAGTGGTGCGCGAACGCGTTGGCGCCCACCACCGACTTGTTGGGCTGCACGAGCATGCCGGTGAGCTGCGATACCAGGCGCGACGTGCGGTACAGCTGCGAGTGATCCAGTTGCGTGGTGACGCCGTACACCTCCGGATGCAGGCGTGTTGCCATCGCGACCTCTTCGAGCGCGGCGTTGCCGGCGCGCTCGCCGATGCCGTTCACACACGTCTCGATCTGTCGCGCCCCGCCGAGCACGCTGACAAGCGAGTTTGCGGTGGCGAGTCCGAGATCGTTGTGGCAATGGACCGAGAGCACGACGCCGCGCAACGCAGGCACCTGCAGATACATCCACGCGATCAGGTCGCGCCACTCGTCGGGCGTGGCATACCCGACCGTGTCGGGAAGGTTGATCGTGGTCGCGCCGGCCTCGATGCAGCCGTTGACGATCTCCGCCAGGTAGTCCCGCTCGGTGCGGCTCGCGTCCATGGGCGAGAACTCGACGTCCTCGCGAAAGGACTTCGCGAGCGAGGTCATCTGCACGGCGTGGTCGTACACCTCGCGCTGCGTCATGCGCAGCTGGCCCTCGCGGTGGATCGGCGAGGTGCCGATGAACACGTGTATTCGTGCGCGGGCAGCCGGCTCCAGCGCTGCCGCACTCGCGCGGACATCCGCCTCGAAGCATCGCGACAGTCCGGCGATCACCGGCCCCTCGACCTGCTCGGCGATGGCCTTCACCGCCGCGAAATCACCCGGCGAGCTGTGCGGGAAACCCGCCTCGATGACATCCACCTTGAGCCGCGCGAGTTGATGCGCGATCTGCAGCTTGTCCTCAGCATTGAGCGAGACGCCCGGGGACTGCTCGCCGTCGCGCAACGTGGTGTCGAGAATCGTCAGCGACTCGGTCATACTCGCGCCTCCGCGCGATCGGACTCCGCCAGCACCTCGTCCATGCCGGGCGCGGTCTTCTTGTCGAGCCAGAGCATCTTCGAGCGCAGCTCGGCGCCCACGCGCTCGATCGGCAGGTGCATCTCCTCGTCGCGGTACTCGACGAAGTTCGGCCGCCCGGCCTCGCTTTCCTCGATCCACCGCTTGGCAAATGTCCCGTCCTGGATATCGGTCAGCAGCTTGCGCATGGTCTCGCGCGTCCGCTGATCAACGACCTTCGGACCGCTCACGTAGTCGCCGTACTCGGCGGTGTCGCTCACCGAGTGGCGCATCCACGACAGGCCACCCTGGTACATGAGGTCGACGATGAGCTTGAGCTCGTGCATCACTTCGAAATAGGCGAGCTCGGGCTGGTATCCGGCCTCGGTCAGCGTGTCGAATCCCGCTTTCACGAGCGAGGTGATGCCGCCGCAGAGGACTGCCTGCTCGCCGAAGAGGTCGGTCTCAGTTTCTTCCGCAAAGGTGGTCTCGAGCACACCCGCCCGAGTGCCGCCGATGCCCCGCGCATATGCCAGCGTGCGCTCGCGCGCCAGGCCGGTGGCGTTCTGGTGCACCGCAAAGAGGCAGGGCACGCCCTGGCCGGCGGCAAAGGTGCTGCGCACCAGATGGCCTGGTCCTTTGGGCGCCACCATGCTCACATCGACACCGACTGGCGGGTCGATCAGCGCGTAGCGAATGTTGAAGCCGTGCGCGAACATCAGCATCTTGTCCGCGTGCAGGTGAGGAGCGATCGCCTCGTCGTACAGCGCGCGCTGCCCGGTGTCGGGCGTCAGCACCATGATCACGTCCGCTTCCTCGCACGCCTCGGCGGGCGTCAGGACACGCAGTCCCTCGGCTTCGGCTGCGGCGCGGCTGCGGCTCGTCGCGGGGAGCCCGACTCGCACGTCGTGTCCCGAGTCACGCAGGTTGAGCGCATGTGCGTGGCCCTGCGAGCCGTAGCCGAGCACGGCGATCGGGCGGCCCGACAGGGCCTGCGGATCCGCGTCTGCGTCGTAGTACATCCGAGCGGTCATTGATCGCTGCCTCCTCTGCGGTTGTTCACACGGTGCCGGTGGTGTCGCCGGCAACGCCCGCGGGGCGCGACGGCTCGGACTGCGGCTCGTCGCCGTCGATCGCGAAGTCCATGAGACGGATGCGCGCCTGGTCGCCGCGGACGAGCGCGACGACCCCGCTGCGCGCCAGTTCCTTGATCCCGTACGGACGCATCAGCTCGATGAAGTTGTCGATCTTCTCGGCGCTGCCGGTGACCTCGATGATCACCGAGTTGGCGGCGACGTCGACGATGCGGCCCCTGAATATATCGACGAGGTTCAGCAGCTCGGTGCGCTCCCCCGGCGGCGCGTGCATCCGCACGAGCACGAGCTCGTGCGCCACGTTGCGCAGTCCCGTGATGTCGTCGATGGTGATGACGTCGATGAGTTTGGCGAGCTGCTTGGTGGCCTGTTCCGCCTGCTGGCGTCCCACGTGCACGGTGATGGTCATCCGCGAGATCGTGTCGTCGTCGGTCGGTCCCACCGAGAGCGAGTCGATATTGAAGCCGCGCCGCCGGATCATCGACGCGACGCGTTGCAGCACGCCGGGCTTGTTGTCGACGAGCACCGACAACAGGCGGCTCTGGCTCATCAGCTCGCCTCGACGAAGTCGAGCATGCCCTTGCCGAGCGGCACGATGGGGTACACGTTGGCGTTCGGATCGATGTTGAAGTTGAGGAGCACCGGGCCCTTGTGCGCCATCGCCTCGTCGAGCAACCGTCCGACATCCTCGAGACGATCGGTGGACATCGCCTTCATCCCGAAGGCGTCACCGAGCTTGACGAAGTCCGGCGTGAAGGTCAGGTCGACGGCTGAACGGACGCCGTCATAGAAGTCGTCCTGGAACTGGCGGACCATCCCGAGCGAGGAGTTGTTCAGGATCACGACGTTGACGTCGATGTTGTTCTCGACCATCGTCGCCATCTCCTGCATGTTCATCACGAAGCCGCCCTCACCGGTGACGCAGAACACCGTCTTGTCCGGGTTGGCGAGCTTCACGCCCATGGACGCGGGAAACGCGTAGCCCATGGTCCCGGTCCCGCCGGAGTTGAGGAACAGTCCGGGCTTGTTGTAGTTGAACCACAGCGCCGCCCAGATCTGGTTCTGGCCGACGTCCGCGACCACGATCGCCTCGTCCTCGCAGCGCGAGTACATCGCCTCGAGGACCTGCTGGGGCTGGAGGAGGCCGGTGTGGTTCGTGAAGCGAACCGGGTGCTCTTCCTTCCACTGGTCGATCTGCGTGAGCCACGCGTGCTCACGCTTGGGCTCGACAAGCAGGTTCAGCTCGCGCAATGCCACCTTCGCGTCCGACACGACGCTGACATGCGGGACCACGTTCTTGCCGATCTCCGCCGGGTCGATGTCGATGTGCACCAGATGCTCGACGCGCGGTGCGAACGAGTCGAGCCGGGTGGTGACCCGGTCGTCGCAGCGCATGCCGACCATGATCAGCACGTCCGCTTCGCACACGGCCTTGTTGGTGTACCCGGCGCCCATGAACCCGACCATCTGCAGCGCCATCGGATCCGTCACCGGGAAGGCGCCGGTGCCGAGCAGCGTCCAGCCGACCGGGATATGCGCCTGGTGAGCGAGCTCCGCGAGTTCCTCCTCGGCGCGGGCGATGAGCACGCCGCGACCTGCGAGGATCACCGGTCGCTTTGCGCCCTTGATGAGCTCGGCAATCTGGCGGAGCTTGGCTGGATCGGGCCGGGGCGGGGCCGGATACGACCGTCGCCGAACCGGCGAGTCCGGGTAGTTGAACTTGGTGACCGCAGCCTGCAGATCCTTCGGGAAATCGATGAGCACCGGACCGGGGCGCCCCGTGCGCGCGATGTGGAACGCCTCCTGGATCGTCGGCGCGATGTCCTCGGCGCGCGTGATCAGGTACGAATGCTTGACCACCGACATCGTCGAGCCGATGACATCCGACTCCTGGAAGCTGTCGGTTCCGATGGCAGTTGAGGGCACCTGTCCGGTGATCGCGACGACCGGGACGGAGTCCATGTAGGCGGTGGCGAGCCCGGTGACGAGGTTGAGCGCTCCGGGGCCACTCGTCGCGAACACCACGCCCACGGAGCCGCGCTTGCTGCGCGCGTAGCCGTCCGCGGCATGGGCGCCGCCCTGCTCATGACGCACCAGGACGTGATGGAGCGCCGGGTACTCGGGGAGGTAGCGGTACAGCCAGAGGTTGGCGCCGCCGGGATAGCCGAAGATCGTGTCGACACCCTCGCGGATGAGCGATTCGAGGGCGACCTGCGCGCCGGTGAGCATCCGGGGCGGCTCCGCCAGGCCGTCGGGGGTTGCTGCTGTCGTCGCAGCCGCACTCGAGCGTTGATCCGTTCGGGCGGTGATCATTGGTAGTAGCGGTTGAGCGATCGGCGCACGAACTCTTCGCTCTCGTCGTGCCTGGGCGCTCCGGGAGCGAATCGATCTGCGCGCGCGGAGTCGAGGCGTTCGGACTGCGCACGATCGTCGCCAGTCCTCGCGTCCCAGCGAGTTGGTGTGCCCATTCCGTCGTATGGGGCGGGTGCCTTTCCGGGGCCGGCCATGAGTGGTCCTCCAGTTGTCTTGCGCCGGTTACAAAAAAAGACCCCCTCCGAGGAGGGGGCCTTTTGCTTGATTCCGGCTTGGTGTTGGTGCCTACCTGCGCACGCGCCTGCCCTGAAGCATGAAAGCCCCGCTCCTAATCAGGAGCAGGCCTACCAGCAGGACCAGCGCGGAGCCGTACAACATCTCGGCGAGAGAATACGGCCTGAGCGGCTCTCCAGTCAATGCACGGACCTGTGACAGTTGCACCGTATGCTTCCGCGCATGCCTGACACAGCTTCGAACAGAAAGAGTTCCGTGATGCTGCACGGGCCGGATCGCGCGCCCGCGCGCGCGATGCTCCGAGCGATCGGCTTCAGCCGCGAAGACCTGGAGAAGCCGATCATCGGCGTCGGCCACTCATGGATCGAGACCATGCCGTGCAACTGGAATCATCGAGCCCTCGCCGAGAAGGTGAAGGAAGGCGTCCGTGCGGCCGGCGGGACGCCGATGGAGTTCAGCACCATCGCGGTCAGCGACGGCGTCACGATGGGAACGCAGGGGATGAAGGCCTCGCTCGTCTCCCGCGAGGTCATCACCGACTCGATCGAGCTCGTGACCCGTGGTCACAGCTTTGACGGCCTCGTGCTCATCGTGGGATGCGACAAGACGATTCCGGCGGCGGCGATGGCGCTGTGCCGGATGGACATCCCCGGGCTCGTCCTCTACGGCGGCACCATCCAACCCGGGCGCTGGCGCGACCATGACCTCACGGTCCAGGACGTCTTCGAAGCTGTTGGTGCCTTCAACGCCGGCCGGATCGACGCTGCCGAACTCCGCGCGGTCGAGGAGCACGCCTGCCCGGGAGCGGGCGCATGTGGCGGTCAGTACACCGCGAACACGATGAGCACAGCGCTCGAGTTTCTCGGACTGTCGCCTGCCGGGAGCAACGCGGTTCCTGCGACGCATCCGGACAAGGCCGCGGTTGCCGAGGCGGCCGGACGCCTCGCGGTCCGGCTCGTGGAGCAGGGAACGAGCGCTCGATCGATCACCACGCGCGCCGCCTTCGAGAATGCGATCGCCTCGTTCTCCGCATCAGGTGGCTCGACCAATGCCGTACTGCATCTCCTCGCGATCGCGGCGGAAGCCGGTATCACCCTCGAGATCGACGACTTCGACGCCATCTGCGCACGGACACCGATCCTCGCGGATATCCGTCCCGGAGGTCGCTTCGTGGCGACGGACGTCTTCGCAGCGGGAGGTCTCGCCGTCCTCATGCAGCGGCTCCTCGAGCTCGGCCTGCTCCACGGCGACGCCGGTACGGTGGATGGCCGGACGATCGCCGAAATCGCAGCTGCGGCGAAGGAGACCCCCGGACAGGAGGTCTTCCGTCCCGCCCATGCGCCGCTCCGCGACCACGGTGGCATCGCGGTGCTGCGGGGGAATCTCGCGGCTGACGGGTGTGTCGTCAAGCTCGCGGGCAACGATCGCGATTCGCATCGAGGCCCGGCCCGAGTGTTCGACTCGGAAGAAGAGGCCTTTGCGTCGGTTCGCGATGGCGGCGTCCACGCGGGCGACGTCGTCGTGATCCGTTACGAGGGGCCGGTCGGTGGCCCCGGTATGCGCGAGATGCTCGGCGTCACCGGCGCGATCGTCGGCGCAGGTCTCGGCGACTCGGTTGCGCTCATCACCGATGGCCGTTTCTCAGGTGCGACGCACGGATTCATGGTGGCCCACATAGCGCCGGAGGCAGCGCTTGGTGGGGCGCTCGCAGCGGTGCGCGACGGCGACATCGTGCAGATCGACGTCACCACGCATCGGATCGACGTCGAGCTCTCGGACGAGGAGATCGCGACCCGCCTCGTCGGATGGAAACCTCCCGCGCAACGCTGGGCGACCGGGGTGTTCGCCAAATATGCGGCCACCGTCTCGTCCGCGAGCCTCGGAGCAGTTACGGGGCGCTGACCCCGATCTTGCCGACGGCTCCGCGGAGTCCCCGGCAACCGATGCAGCCGATGCATCCGACACAGTCGTTGCAACCAAGGCAGGCGATGCATCGCGTGCAACGAATGCACGCCACGACGAGGACCGAGCGTCGGATGGCGGCGCTGAACAGGGTGGCGACGCTCCCACTGACGGCAACGCTGCCGGCGGTGAGGCTGCTCCCAGCGACGGCCACGCTCAAGGTCGTGGCAGCACTGCCTGCAACGGCGGCCGAGGCGTTGGTCAGCGCCGAGCCGGCGATCGCCGAGGAATCGCTGGTCACGGCGGATCCAGCGACCGCCGCGGAACGGCGCGTGGCAACGCTTCCCGCGACGGCGGCGCTGTCGATCGTGAGCACGCTTCCCGCGACCGCGACGCTCGACCGGGTCTTCATCGAGCCCGCGACGTCATCCCAGTCGTCATCGCCGGCCGCGGCCTCTCGGCGCATCGCGATGACCCGGGCGGTCACCGTGGCCGCGACGACGGCGAATCCAATCGCGAGCACCACGCGCTTCGGTCGAATATCGATCATCCGCCCAGTCTAAGGCGAGAGGGCGGACACTTCAGTCGCCGGGATCGCGTTCGGCCCGGCATGGCCGCGATTGCTCGGCCTGTAGCCGCGCTGCTCAGAGCAGCGCGGATCCGACCTCTGCCTCGACCGGTTCGGTACTGCCCAGGTCTGTCGACAGGTCCAGCCCGGCCGGCTCCTCCTGCGCGGGGATACCGCGCGCCTTCGTCCGGAGCGGCACCTCCTTGATGAGCAGCGTCAGCAGGAAGGCGACCACCAGGATCGGCACCGCGGTGAGGAACACGACATGGAGTGACTCCGAGACCGCGTTCACGAGACCGCTGTGGATCGTCGGCGGCAGGTTGGCGAGCTGCGCCGGGTTTCCCTCGAGAGAAGTCGGGTTGATGCCGGAGTGCAGCGCGCTTGCAGGCAGGTTCTTGCGGAGGTTGGAAGCGAGCTGATTGCTGAAGATCGCACCGAAGATGGCGACGCCGAAGGACGCGCCCATCGACCGAAGGAACGTCGCCGAGCTCGTCCCGACGCCGAGATCCCGTTGCTCCACCGCGTTCTGGACGGCGATGACCAAAACCTGCATGACGCAGCCGAGACCGAGACCGAGGACGACCATGTACAGGGAGAGGAACACTCGAGGCGTCTGCGGGTCGATGGTCGAGAGCAGGAAGACCCCGATTGCGGCAAGGGCCGTGCCAATGATCGGGAAGATCTTGTAGCGGCCACGCCGGCTGATGAGCTGCCCGCTCGAGATCGAGGCAACCAGCAGTCCCGCCATGAGCGGCAGGATGTTGAGGCCGGAGCTCGTTGCGCTCGCCCCGTCGACGAGTTGCAGGAAGACCGGGAGGAATGTGATCGCGCCGAACATCGCGAAGCCGATCACGAAACCGACGCTGCTCGCGACGTTGAAGACCTGGATGCGGAAGAGACGGAATGGCAGGATCGGCTCGGAGACCCGGCGCTCGGTGATGACGAAGGCAGCAAGCATGACCACGCCGAGAACGGCGAGACCGATGATCGGGAATGACGCCCACGCGTACTGCGTTCCACCCCAGGTGGTCAGCAGGATCAGCGAAGAGGCACCGGCCGCGAGGAAGAATGCGCCGAGCCAGTCGATGTTGTGCGAGACGCGCCGCGTGGTGGTCTTGAGGACGGTCGCGGTGACGAAGAGTGCCACGGCAGCGATCGGCACGTTGATGTAGAAGATCCAGCGCCACGACACGTCGTCGGTGAGGAATCCGCCGATGAGCGGGCCGGCGACGCTGGCGAGCGCGAAGACGCCTCCCATCCAGCCCTGGTACTTGCCGCGCTCGCGGGGTGGGACGACGTCGCCGATGATCGCCTGAGCCCCGACCATGAGGCCGCCAGCTCCGATGCCCTGGACGGCGCGGAAGCCGATGAGCTCGAGCATGTTCTGGGACAGGCCGGCGAGCATGGATCCGACGATGAAGATGACGATGGCCGCCTGGAAGAGGAACTTCCGGCCGTACAGGTCGCCGAGCTTGCCGTACAGCGGCGTGGAGACCGTCGACGCAAGCAGGTACGAGGTGACGACCCAGGAGAGCTGGTTAAGTCCGCCGAGGTCGCCGACGATCGTCGGCAACGAGGTGGCGACGATGGTCTGGTCGAGCGCTGCGAGGAGCATGCCCAGCATCAGGGCGCCGAGGACTGCGTAGATCTGGCGCTGCGTCATGCGGTTGCCCTCCGTAGATGCTCTCCGGCGTGGTCGCGCCCGGTGGCGGCGATACGCTCCGTCAGGTCGACATAGGTCAGCAATTCTTCATCGGTGAGCGCCATGCACACGTCCATCGATGCTCTGCGCATCCCGGCTTTGAAGCGCGCGGCGAGATCCTTTGCGCGCTCGGTCGGGACAACGTGTTGCACCCGCCGATCCCGCGAGTCACGAACACGCGTGACCAGGCCACTCCGTTCGAGGCGGTCGACGAGCTGCGTTGCGCCACTGAGCCCGATGCCCTGCGACTCGGCCACCTCGCGCATCGTCATGGAATCACCGAGGAGCAGGCGCCGGATCACCTCCATCTGGTGGATGGTCGTACCCCCGACCTCGGCCAGTTCCGCCTGAAGGTTCGGCGCCGACGCATCGATGAACCTGCGCCGGAGCTCACCCTGAGCCGCCATCAGGCGCTCCAGCAGCATCGCGCGGTCCTTCATGGCACACATAATACATCACATGAAGTATTTATGGCAAGCGAGGTCGGGCCGTCTCGTCGTGCCGCGGATCACGTCACCATGGGCGGCGCATTGATCCAGCATCCCTCCGCGAGCTTCGCGTTCACCGCGCGCTGCCGCATCGTCAATAGGCCGGGAATGCTCGGCCAGCTGACCTCCGCGATCGGGAGCGTCGGAGGCGACATCCGCGCGCTCGACATCGTCCGTGTCGAAGGGAGCGGGATCGTCCGCGACATCACCGTGCTGGCCGCCGATGCCGACCATGCCCAGCGGCTGATCAAGCAGATGTCGTCGGTGCCGGGCGTCGAGGTGCTCGAGTACTCGGACCGGACCTTCCTGGCCCACCTCGGCGGCAAGATCGAGGTGACGCCCCGCCATGCGATCCGCACCCGCGACGACCTGTCGATGGTCTACACGCCCGGGGTGGCCAGGATCTGCCTCGCCATTGCCGAGGATCCTCGGCGCGTGCGGAATCTCACGATCAAGCGGAACTCCGTGGCGATCGTCAGCGATGGCAGCGCCGTGCTCGGTCTCGGCAACATCGGGCCGGAGGCGGCGATCCCGGTCATGGAGGGCAAGTCGATGCTCTTCAAGGAATTCGGCAACGTCGACGCGTTTCCGCTCTGCCTCGCCACCCAGGATGTCGACGAGATCGTCGAGACCGTGGTCAACATCGCGCCGATCTTCGGTGGCATCAACCTCGAGGACATCGCCGCGCCGCGATGCTTCGAGATCGAGCGCCGCCTCACCGAGCTGCTCGACATCCCGGTCTTCCACGACGATCAGCACGGCACCGCTATCGTCGTGACGGCCGCGCTCATCAACGGGCTCAAGATCGTCGGCAAGCGGCTCGAGGACGTGCGGATCGTGTCGCTCGGCGTTGGCGCCGCGGGGACGGCCGTCTCGCGGCTGCTGCTCGCGGCGGGCGTCGGCAACATCATCGGCGTCGATCGCGAGGGGATCCTCAGCGATGACATGCCGGATCTCACCCCGGCACAACATGCGTACGCGACCATCACCAATCGCGGCCACCTTGCAGGGGGCCTGCGTGAGGCGATCACCGGGGCTGACGTGTTCATCGGCACCAGCGTGGGTGGAGCGCTGGACCCCGAGCTCGTCCGCCTCATGGCACCGAGCCCGGTCGTCTTCGCGCTCGCCAACCCGGAACCGGAGGTGCAGCCCGAGGCGATCGAGGGCCTGGCCGCGGTCATCGCCACGGGGCGCAGCGACTACCCCAACCAGATCAACAACGTGCTCTGCTTCCCGGGCTTCTTCCGAGGCCTGCTCGACTGCGGCGCGGGGCAGATCACCGACGGCATGAAACTCGCCGCCGCACACGCCATCGCACGTGTCGTCGGCGATGATCTCCATCCCGAGTACATCATCCCGTCGGTCTTCAACAGAGACGTCGCGCCGGCGGTCGCGGCCGCCGTGAGCGGAGAAGCACGCCGTCGGGGGCTGGCGCGCGAGTACTCCGAGCTCATCGACCCCTTGCACGGAGCGGGCGCCGGTCGAGACCTCGTGCCCTGACAGGGCGAGGCGGACTTTTCCACACTCGGCGGCTTCCGCCTGTTCTGGGCGGACGGATGATCTCGTCAGTTATCCACAGGGGGCTGTGGAAAGTTCCGTGATCCCTACGGGAGCGGGACGGTGACGTCGCCGTTCTGCTGGAGCAGTTGGTCCCAGGTGTCGAACGACATGCAGAACCGGCCCCCCACGCCGAACACCGTGCCCCAGCTGTTCCAGAACCACACGAGCTTGTTGGGCGCATCGATCTGGTCGGCCACCACCTCGTGGCCGCCCCGCACCGTTGCACCGGGGGCGATCGCGACGAGCCCCTCCGCCGATGGCGTGTCGAAGCTGGTGTACCAGCTGATCCCGGTGATCACCGGCCGGAGCACGAGCGCGAGGAGCGCATTCTCGACGCCGAATGCGTGCTTGTATGACGAGATCCAGCCGAGTTGCTTCGCCGCCTTGCAGACCTCGAGGCCGCTGCCTCCCGGGTCGTTCGGCGGATAGGGATCGCCTTCGAGCTTGGTCTCCAACTCGTAGAGGGTGATTGCGTTCGCTTCGGTGCGGGGCGAGCCTCCCGTGAAATCGGGGGACGAGTTCAAGGCGCCGCACAGCGCATTGGCGGTGCATGAGCCGATGTCACCCTGGTTGAGCGGTAGCCCGAACGCCTGGTGCACGACGCTGGTGATGGCGGGGGCGCCGTCCGCCGGGAAGTCCCGCGAGCGCGGGTCGTGGACGATATGCCGGCCGAGCCGCTTGCCCGGCGTCACCTGCTCAGGGATGACCGTTCGAACCACGTCACCATCCACGGCTTCGTTCCTCCATGACGACGAGTGCCGGGTCCACGGCGCCGAGCGCGACCGTCCGGGAAGCAATCTTCCTGCGGCCCTCAAACGGAGTCAATTTGATGCCGGTCGCCGGGTCGGTGGTGCGAAACTCCCGTCGCAGTGGACGTCGAGCAGGAGATCGCGAGGATCAGGACGGAGGGCGAATCGCTCGCGCGTGCCGCAGCTGCCGGGCCGTTCGATGCCCTCGTCCCCGGATGTCCGGACTGGGACGTCGAGGCGTTGCTGCGCCACATCGGCGACGTGCACCGCTGGGCCGCGACCATCGTCCGTGACCGCCTCCAAGCACGCCTGCAGCGCGACTTCGAGGGCCCGTCCGGCCGCGAAGCGCTACTGGCCTGGTACCGCGACGGCTGCGCCGCACTGATCGAGACGCTCGAGGCCGCGTCCCCCGACGACGCGTTCTGGTTCTGGGGACCCGCGCCGAATGCGCTCGCATTCTGGGCGCGCCGGCAGGCCAACGAGACGGCCGTCCATCGGTGCGACGCCGAGTCTGCGCGGGGCCCCATCACTCCGCTGGTCGCGATGGACGCCGTCGACGCCATTGACGAGTGGCTCGGTCTCGCCGTGCGGTTCGCGAAGACGCCCGACGGCTACGGACGGATCCTTCGTCTCGTGGCCACCGATTCGGCGGCCACCTGGAACGTGATTCTTGGCGCCCGCGCCGAGATCACCTCCGACCGTGGTCGAGGACATTGCGAGGTCCGGGGCGGTGCGTCCGACCTCTACCTCTGGTCGATGAACCGGCAGGGGACGGACGGCCTCACTGTCTCCGGCGATGAGACCCTTCTCAAGGTTTGGGCCGACAATGTCCAATTCTGACGGCGAAGGGGAACACGCCCCGAGCGCCGGGGAACTGCGCATTCGCGCGGCGACGATTGGAGAGCCGCAACGCATTGATGGAGCGATCGAGCTCTGCCCGTATGACGAATCGTGGCCACGACTTTACGAGCGCGAGGCGCACCGCGCCAGCGCGGTGCTCGGCGACCAGGCGGTCCGTCTCGAGCACGTCGGATCAACGTCGGTCCCAGGCCTTCCGGCCAAGCCGATCATCGACATGCTCCTGGTCGTCGCAGATTCGGCTGATGAGGATGCGTACGTCCCACCGATGGAGGCGGCCGGCTACGTGCTGCGCATCCGCGAGCCGGACTGGTACGAGCACCGGCTGTTCAAAGGGCCGGATACGAACATCAACCTGCACGTCTTCTCGGCCGGCTGTATCGAGATCGATCGGATGCTGGGATTTCGCGATCATCTCCGGACCAACGCTTCGGACCGCGCGCTCTACGCAGCGACGAAGCGCGAACTCGCATCCCGGCGCTGGCGTTACGTGCAGGAGTACGCGGACGCGAAAACCGAGGTGGTGGAGGCGATCATCGCCCGGGCGGGAGTGACCGCAGCTTCATAAGGTGCCGTCGGCCGTCACCTCGTGCAGGGTGTCCGGTCTCGTTGATGTGCTTCGCGTCCACAGGCACGAACCCGATGCAGCTAGCTCGCCTGCGCGGAAGCCTCGGCGACCGCCTGGATCTCCTCGAGACCGTAGAGGAAGTGCGCGCGCAGGACCTCGTCGAGCGCCGCGCCGTCGACGTCGTTCTGCGGCTTCGGCGCAAGTACTGGACTCGTGGGACTTGCGGGAGTCTGTGCCGCGGGCCGCGCATGCAGGCTCGCATCAACGTCCTCGAGACCACCGCCCACCGGGATGTAGCCCAGGTCCTGGGTCTCCGCGACCTTCATCATCCATCGCGCCACACCGGCGCTGATGGGGGAGAGGACCTCCTGGTCCAGCCAACGCATGTCCGCTTCGGTCGGCGTGCTCAGCTCGCGGTTGAACGGCGGGGGCACGACGTTGACATC
Source organism: Candidatus Dormiibacterota bacterium (assembly GCA_963791435.1). Classification (GTDB taxonomy): domain Bacteria; phylum Chloroflexota; class Dormibacteria; order Aeolococcales; family Aeolococcaceae; genus Palsa-851. Next base: position 450,963 of record CAWBSL010000001.1, on the reverse strand, counting down.
GTGGCCGTTGACCTGGATGCGAATCTCCGTCGGCCGGTCCTCGTCAGAGCTGATCGACACGCGGATGGTGACGCTGGTCGGGGACAGCGTCTTCCATTGCTTTTCCCACACCCTGCTGTGCGTCACGGGGTTGAACCGCCGCCGCACAGGCTCCGCAACGAGCATCTCGCCGTTCAGCGCGCAGAACACGTTGAGCGTCGCGATCACCTCGTCCGCCGCCGCCGACGAGATCCATTGCAGGATCGGCACCGTTCGGCTGTCCACGTCGGGGTGCGACGCAGCGCCGAACTCCCATTCGATCGCCTGCATTGCGTGGGCGTGCAGCGCGCAGTAGATCTTGCCGTCGACGACGCTCCGGTCCGCCGGACACCACGCTGTCTTGCAGCGGCGGCCGCGGCGATCGACGTAACAGCAGGGCATTCCCACCAGGGACGAGCAGCGGAGCGCCGAACACGGCTGATTGCCGGCGGCGGTTTCCGGGCGGCGTACCGAGTTGTCGTGGCCTGCAGCAGCGTGCTGCTCGGTCGTGCCTGATCGCCACCTCAGCATTTCTAGACCCACGTAGATCGGGCGGATTGCTCGATGTCGCACCATGCTATGTGGCGCTCGCCGCTCCTTATGGCGAGGATGTAACAAGCGTGACGCTGTGTATCAGAGCTGTCAGGGTTCGCGCGTCGCGCGGCGTTTCTGCGTCAGTTTCCGGATCGCTTCCACCTCGGCCGTGGGTTCGCGGTGCGGCGGGCGCTCCGGAGGTTGCAGCCGCGGCGGGAGATTTCGTCGCGGTCCCGCCCAGAGTGCCGGCGGCGCATTCACGGCGTCGGCGATCCCATATGCCGTTGCCTCGTAGTTGACGCGCCACCCGCGGAAATGGACCCAGGCCTCCGCGGCGCCGCGCTGCATCGTCCAGCCCACGTGCTCCAGGTGATGGATCGCGTCCCGAAAGTTGTCCTCGGTCAATGTGATCGGGTCGTCCGGCTTCGGGTCGGGGTCGAAGCTGAGGCCCACCACGACGGCGAGGTCGCGCAGGCACATGTACCCCATGCGAAGGAATGCGCGCGCCTCCGACGGTGCGAGGAGTGGTTGGGTTGCCTGCTGCAGCGCGGCCGCATCCATGACGGCGAGGAGCGCGATGACCCACGAGCGGTACGGATGCGGCGACCGGAACCAGAGGAGGACCGGATACGAGGAGTGACTCTCGGCAACATCGGCCGCCCACTCCTCCCAGCGCTGATATAGGGTCGCGAGGCTCTTGACGTTGTCCACCAGCTCGCTGCGGGCGAGCAATTCCGGGCCCCATGCCGGCGATCCGGCGCGGCTGTCGAGCATGGTGACCAGGGTTTCGCGCCGGTTGAACGCACCGTAGAGGACTGGGAGATAGGCGATCTGGAGCGCGACGATCGTCAACCCGGCGGCCGCTGCGATGAACACGAGAAGCCGTGGCGCCGCTCCGGACTGCGACGCGAAGCCGAGGGTGAACAGTGACGATCCACTGACTGTGATGGCATGGATCAATCCACCGGTTTTCATGAATGGCCAGAGCAACAGGGCAAAACCGATGAGCAGCGCCGCCAGCCACACCCCGAGAATCACGATGAGGTAGAGCGGCGCCTGGAGGGCCAGGAAGCGGTCGCGCGCCTCGTAGGTCTCGAATCGATGCGAGATGCGCGAGAAGACTTTGATCATGCCTTTGCCCGCGTAGTTCTGGATTCGCGACGACCCCCGCCGGGGCAGCACGAGCGAGGTCACCACGCTCATCAGCGTCGAGAGCACGATGATCAGGCCGAGCGCGGCGGCGATCCACGAGACGACGGTCATCCGCGCATCATCGCCGAACGGCGGGCGCCGCGAACCGCGCGGCTCGCGGCGCCACTGATCAGATGAGGGCTACCACTCCACCCAATCGCCGGGCGCCGACCGCCACACCGACGTGTCCGGCGGCCCCGCAAACACGGGTCCGAAGTGTTCGAAGCCGAGCGACAGCTCGTAGTACTCGTTCATCCGATCCGCGTCCATCCAGCAGTCGACACCGATCACTTCCTGCGCCGGTGCCTCACCGGGATTGGGGACGCGCAACCAGATGCTGTGGCTCACCATCCCATAGCTGCGCGCCGTGTTGATGGTCGTTCCCGCGTACGCGGTGAACGCTCCGGCGGCATCATCGATGGAGGTCACCGCGATCTTGATGAGGCCCACTGCGCCGACGGAACAACCCTTCGGAAGGGCGAGGTTGTATGCGCCGAAGCCATCGAGCCGCGACCACACGATCCCGTCGCGCGTTGCGAAGAGCTTGCCGGCCGCCTCCTGCACCTGCGGGTTCGAGAAGAAGGCGTTCAGCCCCGACATGCTGTTCCACAGGTCGATGAACAGCAACTGGCCGTCGAGACCCTTGCCGATCGGGGCGTACACGTTGTGAGAAAGGTCGCCCAGCGCCCTCGCGCCCGCCGCGCTCTGGGGCGCGCCGGCGGTCGCGTTGTGGATGCTTCGCGTCTCGTCCAGCGTCGGCGGCACCGTCGTGCCGCGCACGGTGAGCAGGTACGTCGCGGCGCTCGCGTCAGCGGGATATGTCGTGTCGGTCATGTCCGTTCTCCTCAATGCCTCGGTCCTACTCACACGACGAACGGGCACAACGAATATCGACAATTGCGAGCGAACACGAACGTTCGGAGAGCTGATCGCAGTCCGGCGCGAGACCCGATTGTCCTATCGTCGTGCCGTGGACCGAAAGGAGTTGCTGCAGCGCTATCGGGAAGGCCCCGATGCATTCGAGGCGGCGACTCGCGGACTCTCCGATGCTGAGCTCGACTACCTGCCGCGGGACGGCGGCTGGTCCCCGCGTGAGGTGGTCCACCACACCGCCGACAGCGAGCTGACGTCGGCGATCCGGCTGCGCAAACCTCTTGCCGAGGAGAACACCCACATCCAGGGATACGACGAGATGGAGTTCTCTCGCCGTCTGCACTATCGCGAGCGGCCGATCGCAGCGTCGCTCGGAGCCGTGCGCGCAAGCCGGGAGACGTCCGCGTCGATCCTCGAGTTGCTGAGCGACGCTGAATGGAGTCGGACAGGGACGCACGGTGACAGCGGTCCGTACTCAGTGGAGATGTGGCTGGAGATCTACGCGGCGCACTGCCACGATCACGCGGAGCAGATCACCCGTGCCGCGCGCGAAGCACGGCAGTAGGCGGCGTGACGGCGGCTGATCAGCCCTAGACTGGTCCCGATCTGCTGGTAAATGGAGGAGCGAGGTTGGCACAAGGCAGCGGGACCAAAGAGGATCCGTGGCAGCTGACGACGCCGAGCGGGACGTCGTCATATCAGATGTATCGGGATGAGTTGCTCGATCCGCCGGCGCTGGTCTGCACGGTCGGGACCACGCAACTCCGCTACCAACTGCGATGCCTCGACGATCTGCACCAGATGCTCAAGGAGCGCGGTGACTGGGTTCCGCTCGGCAGCGCCGACGAGCAGAAGCCTGCCGCGGACGGAACCGTGGAAGCCTGGGGGCGTGCTCCCGACAATCCGGTTGGCGGCTGGTACGGGTTGAAGAAGGGGCTGCGCGGCCGTTTCGGCATGTACGTGCCGCCACTGATGGAGGCGCTCGGACTGGCCGAGGTCGAGCACAACCCGCGCAACAACCGGATGCGCGCCATCTAACTGAGGTCGCGCACGACGCGCGTCAGTACCGCAGCCTCGTACCTTCCGCAGTCCGCATGACGATCTACTTACGTGCCGATCGCCGTCTGTGCTGCGTACTTCGGATTGATGAGCGTTACGAGACCCCACGGCGTTACTGAGTAGGTCTTGTCGGCGCCGAATTGGCTGGCGACCAGCAGGTCGTCCGGCGTCCAGAGTGTCGGGGTGAGGCCGTCGACACCGCCGGCGACCGCGACGTGGCCGCTCGCCAGGTCGAGGATCACGATGTCTTCAGTCACGCTGCTCGAGCACTCGAGTCCGACGGCTGCGAAGCCGGCATCGGCTGAGAGCGCCACGCCGTCAATGCAGTGCGGAAGCCTGCTGTTCATCGCGGTCAACGTCGCCATGCTGTAGTTGGTCTGCGTGCCATTCGGCGCAATGACCCGAAGGGCGGGGGCCGACCCAACACCTGTGCAAGCGATCGTCCCGTCGTCAGCGATTTCTCCGAAATTGCAGTTTGTCCCGATGCGCGATCCGAGGCCGGTGGCCGCGCCCGTCGCGGGATTGATGAGGATGGCCGGTGAGATCACCAGACTCGAGTTGCCGAAAGCGCCGCAATGATCCGCGCCAGACGCCACGATGCCGGCAGCCGTCCATGCCACAAGGCTGACCTGCGTGACTCCGGCGCCGAAGGACGCGCTCGCGACCCTCCTCGCTCCGCTGCCATCGTCCGTGTAGATGTCGAATGCCGCACCGGTGGACGATCCGCACGCCGGCGAATTGGTTTGCACAGCCCAAGCCCACGCCTTGCCGTCATCGCGACCGATCACCGAGGGCGAACCGGCAACACTCTTCTCGAGGGTTGTGATGGTGCCGTCTGATGAAACTGCGACGATTGCCAGCGGCCCGTTTGACCAGCCGGGTTGGCCGTCGGTCCCAATCAATCGAGCGCCAAACGGACCGGTGATCGCCAGTGTCCCATCACCGTCGACGATCGGCCCGGCGGGCATCGGTCCAGTCGCCTCTCCGTTGGCCAGCATCAAGATCCCCGGGTCGCTCCCCGTGTCATCGAAGCCGACGAGGAGCGGCATGAACGACGAGCGTGTTGAGCTGGGGGAGGGTGCCGTGACGACCGGGACGCTTGTCGGTGCGGGTGAGGACGTCGGTGAGGACACGGGTGCGGACGTCGGTGATGCCTTCGGTGATGGCGTCTTCGCTCCGCACGCTGCCAGCGCGACTGAGCTGGCGACTACCAGCGCGACTCGTTGGATCCGCATCGAGTGGTTCCTTTCATGCCTCGGAGTGTGCACGCGGAACGACCACTCTTTCGTTTGGGTTACGCGACTGAAGCGTTCGCGAGCCCGTTACGCGATCGCCGAGCGCAGCGCTCGGAATACCTGGATGCGAGCGAACCAGCGTCCAGCCGCCTTCGGCCGGACGGCGCAGGGTGGTTACTCGATCTTGGTGATGTACGCGCCCACGAGGGTGGCCTTCTGCTGGTCCACTCCGCCTTCGCGGCGCTCGCCGTGGCCGTCCTGGAAATGCGCAAACGCGGCTGTCGACGAAATCGGGTTGACCTCGTCGTCGCCGTGGTCGTGGAATGAGACGTGGACGAATGAGCCGTCGTCGAGCCGCAGCACGATGTAGCTCACGTTGTCGGGTATGTTCGCCTCGAGCTCTGCGAAGACGCCTTCGACGCGACGCTGATTCTCGTCGGCTGCCTCTGTGGACTTTGTCGCGTACCGTGTGACCAACCGCTTGTGCATCTGAGCTCCTTGTGTGCTTGTCGATAGACTACGCGCATGGATTGGAAGATCGAACTGGTGGCCATCCCGGTGACCGACGTGGACCGCGCGAAGGCGTTCTACGTCGATCAGGTCGGCTTCAATGCCGACGTCGATCAGCAGGTGCGAGAGGGTTTGCGATTCGTGCAGCTCACGCCTCCGGGCTCTGCGTGCTCGGTGGTCATGGGCGAGGGGATCACCGACATGCCAGCCGGTTCGCAACGCGGCATTCAGATGGTGGTTTCGGATGTCGCTGCTGCGCGGGAACAACTCGTGAGCCATGGGGTTGCCGCGAGCGAGATCGATGTGCAACCGTGGGGGTCCTTCGTCTTCTTCAGCGATCCGGACGGCAACACCTGGTCCCTGCAGCAGCTGCCCGCCTGGTCCGCCGGCGGCTGACCGCCGCCTACAGGGCCGGCCCCGCGGAGGTGCGGCCGATGGAGATGCCGAACGCCTCCTTCAGGAGCATCTTTACCATCTGCGGCTTCACGGCGACGGTCGCGACCGCCACGACCTTGCGGAGAAACTGATCGCTGCTCGCCTGCTGCAGGAGGCACGCGGCCAGGTCTGCGCGCGAGGTGAAACGCTCGCGGAGAAAGTCTTCGGCGAGGCGGTATTCGGTCACGGCGGGCGTCTCAAAGAGACCGGACGGGCGCAGGATCGTCCAGTCCAGATCGCTTGCCATCACGAGGCATTCCATGCGCAGCAGATCTGCGTACATGGACTTGCCGATCACATTGGTGATGAACGGCTTGAGGACCTTTTCGAAGAGCACACTGCCGCCCGTGCTCCTCGACCGGGTCGCCGGATCCGTGACGCTCGAGCTGACACAGACAAGACGCCGCACGCCGTGGTCGCGCATCCCCTGGATCATGTTCGCCGCGCTTTCGGAATACAGCGTGATCGGCTTGCGGCTGTATCGCGTGCCGATGGTGGAGAGCACGGCGTCCTGGCCTGCCACGGCTTCGGCCACAGCGATCGGGTCGAGCGCATCGCCCTGGACGACGCGAAGCCCTTCATGACTCGAGAAGGCGTCGGCATGGCGCGTGAAAGCCGTCACGGTGTGCCCGACAGCGAGCGCCTGAGCGGTGAGAAGACGACCGGTCGGGCCGTTGGCGCCGAAGACCACGAGATTCATTGGGCTGGTCCGAGCTTCATTGGGTCGCTCCTTAAGGTTTCGTTGATCAATCAGTTGATTGGGTGAGCCTAGCAGGCCTTGGTCGGCGTGTCAATCAACTGATTGAGTGATACGCTGAGCTCCCAGATGACAAGAGTGAAGTAAGACCGGCGAATCGCCGCCTGTGGATCGCCGTCAGGATCTCGTCGCAGCTGCATATCAACAGATAGCCCGGCTCGGGTTCGAAGGGCTCCGCACGCGAGACGTGGCCGCGGCCGCAGGAGTCAACGTCGCAACGCTGCACTACTATTTCCCGACCAAGGAAGCGCTGATCGGCGATGTCCTCAAGCACGCAATGCAGCGATTTCGCTCCACGATGCCCGCCGGCGGATTGCCCGCCGATCAACTCCGCCAGCACTTCGCGGGCATCAAGCGTCTCGTCCGCGCCGAGCCCGAGCTGTTCGCGGTCATGGGCGAGTTGGCGCTGCGGTCCGCCCGTGACCCGGTCATCCGTGAGCTCTATCAGCAGACGACCGAGATCTGGCAGGCAACGGTTCGCGGCCTGCTCGCCAAGGCGACGCGCGACGGTGCGCTCGACGGATCGAGAAATCTCGACGCGCAGGCGTCGCTGATCGTCTCGGCGTTGACCGGCGCCGCGATGATCCCGCTGTCACGCCCGGCGCGGCTGAACGAGACGATCGGGGAGTTGGAACGGTCCCTCGGTCTCACGTAAGGCCGGGTTCAGTTCTCGAATGGCGGCGTGAAGCCGTTCGTCGGTCTCACGCATGCCAGTCGCGATCATTCCATGCACGGGAGTTGGAACAATCCCACAGGCTCACCGGACGGCTCGGTCAGTCTCCGAACGCGCGCACGACAGCGAGAAACCCGGTGCGATCGCGCGCGCTAACCCCTTTCACGGCCTGATACTCGACCGCCTGGAGCGCCTCCACGACCGATCGCGCAGCGACGCGTCCGGAGCGCGTCAGCGTGACCAGGAACGAGCGCCGATCGGCGTCGTTGAGTGCCCGGCGCAGCAATTTCCTCTGTTCGAGCCGATCGAGGACGCCGCTCAGCGTCGACGGACGATGCGCAAGGCCGCGCTGAAGCTCGCCAACGGTGTGTTTGGCACCGTCGGCGAGTAACGCAAGGACGTGTGCTTCCCCCTGTGACACCCCGGCGTCAGCGAGCAGCGTCTCCAGCCGCACCCCCGCGGCGTGTGTCGCGCGCTGCAACTCGATGACAAGGAGCGGGGATGGGTCAGGGACCGGCTGCGGGACACGCTGCTGCCGACGAGTTGCCGCCATGGACTGCACGATACTACGAAACCGAATAGTTCGTCATGGGTGGGCTACTTGACGTCTACATCCGAATACGCTACGGTTACGAAAGATACGGATCCGAAGTAACAAGGCGAGACGATGACCGAACATCGAACCCATCACCCTGGTAGTCAGGTCACTGCACACGCTGGCGACCAGGTTCCTGCCCTCGTCGTGCCGGACGCGGAGTTTCTTGAAGTGTTCGAGCGCGGCGGTTTCCCTGGCAACGCCTTCCCGCATCGCGCGCACCTTCGTATGGCGTGGCTCTACGTCACAAACCTCGGGCCCGAGCAGGCAATTCCGAAGGCGGCCGCCGGCATCCGCGATCTTGCGAAGCACAGCGGACTACCAACGCTTTATCACGACACCATCACGCGAGCCTGGGTCTACGTCGTCGCCGCTGCGTTCGGGCACTCGTCGTCAACGACGTTCACCGGCTTCATCGAGGAGCATCCCCGTCTCCTCGACAAGCACCTGCTCCTGGAGCACTACACGAAGGACACGCTGACGAGCCCTGAGGCCAGGGCAGCGTGGGTCGCGCCTGATCGCCGCCCGATTCCGGGTGCGCCGGCCTCATCTTGAGGTCGTGAACGTCGGGGTCACCTGCGTCCAGGTCGATCCTGCGTCGTTCGTTTGCCAGAGCTCGGGGCCCGGTACTGGGTACGGCGTTTGTCCGTTCGTCAACAAGCCTCCGCCGCTCGTGACGTAAATGGATACGTCCCACCCGGTTGTCGGGCCGATGAAATCGAGCTGTCCAATGTCCGTGGGTTCGGTCCCTCGGATGGCGCCATTTGGTGCCTCGCTCCATGTCATCCCGCCGTCATCGGTCCTCCAGAGGATGGCGGCCGGGTTGTCGTTCCCGTTGAGACCCAATGCGAACTCCGTGGGTCGCGTCGATGAGATCGAGGTTGAACGCCGGAGGACTGGGACGCGGTTGCCACGTCTTGCCACCGTCCTTGGTGGCAAACAGCACCGCCGTTCCGATCTGTCCAGTCATGTAGCCGTCGAGTTCTGACGTGAACTGTGGTGGGTCGAGATAGCAGTTCGCCCCACAGTCGATCGCTTGCGGGCTCCAGGTCGCGCCACCGTTATGGGTGACGTAGAAGAAAGGGGGTGCGTTGAGGCAACCGCCCGCCACCCACCCGGTCGTCGAGTTGAGGAACGTCATGCCGTACTTCTCACAGGAAACGGGCAACGCCCCAGGAGCAGCCCTACCCGTGGCGGGCGTCTTCGAGACGATTGACCAATGGATGCCGCCATCAACCGTCCGGAGGATGATGATCGGCGCTCCGACCGTGGCGTCCTGTGTGTCGAAGAACCATCCGTGCAGCGGGTCGACGAAATGCAAGTCTGATCTCGTCGTTGGATCCTGGCCTGTCTCCAGTAGAAGGTTGAAGGGCACACCCTCGGTCCAGGTAGCGCCACCGTTGTCGGTGATCCAGGTAGTCATCGGATACGTGTGCTCGACGTCATCGAGGACGCCTCTGTTTATCGCAAGTACTCGCGCTGACTCGGCGTTGACCCAGGCGACCTCGACGATCGAGTCAGACCCGGTCGGTGGCGGCACCACCGTCCAGTGCTGCACGCCTGAATTGGTGTGGAGGATGTTGTCCCCGCCGGACCAGGCCCAGCCGTTATCCGGGCCATACATATGCAGGTCGAGCACCGACAGCGCTCGATCCGCTCGAACCGCCGATTGACGCCCGACGCGCATGCAGCACGGCCGACGCCGATCGGCACGGCCACGACGACAGCCGCCACTGCTGCGACGAGCGTGGTCACGAGTGGGCGGCGTTGCGGCCGGGTTGCCCGCTCCTTGAAGCCAACGGGCGTGAACGTCGGTCCTGCTCCCGTCGGGATGTACGTCGCGTGCAACGCCTGCCGGATGTCGTCGTCTTCCATCTATTCCGCCCCTTCGCCTTGCGCCATCAGCGCTCGAAATCGGGTCGCAGCCCGTGCGGTCCGCGCCTTCACCGCCGAAACCGAGATGCCGAGGACTGCTGCTGCATCCTCGACGCTCATGTCCATCAGGAAGCGAACAGAGAGCACGGCGCGGTCGTCGCGCTTCAACTGTCGCATCGCCGACCGAACGTCGAGCCGCTGGTCGACGCCCAGTGGCCAGCTGATCGGATCGCTGCCCCCATCGACCTCTGCCGGCGCGGCCGTGCGCTTGCGCCAGCTGCTCCGGCACTCGTTGACGACGATGGCCAGGAACCAGGAGCGCGCGCTGGCCTCCTCGCGCAACTGCGGCATCCGTCGCCACGCCTTGAACGCGGCGTTCTGCACAGCGTCCTGAGCGGCGCCGCGATCGGTTGACAGCGCCTGCGCCAGGGCGAACGCCTCGCGAAGGTGCGGCTCGATCAGGCGCTCGAATCGGGGTTGGTCGTTCGATTCAGCGGGGCGGGCCACAAAGTCAGGCATCACGCTTGCTATTGAGGCAGTTCCCATGCTGATAAGACGCCCCGAAACGAGATCCGGACACACCTGGACACTGACCAATTGGCAAGCACACTCGAGGCCGTCCTTGTTTGCGGGATGTCCGGCGCCCATGATTGGCGCGTGCGGAGAAGCCAAAACAACACGGAGTCAATACGGGTGACCGGACCATGCCATCCATGAGGGCGGTCGTCCACGACCGCTACGGGCCGGCTGAGATCCTCCACCTCGAGGATATCGACCCTCCGGTTCCCAAAGACGACGAGGTCCTGATTCGCATCCACGCAACCACCGTCAATCGGACGGACTGCGCCCTTCGTGCCGGGGAGCCATTCTTCTCCCGCTTCATCACCGGGCTTCGCCGCCCGAGGCAGCGGGTCCTCGGCAGTGAATTTGCCGGCACCGTCGAAACCGCCGGGCCTGCCGTCACCGAGTTCAAGTTCGGCGATCGGGTCTTCGGCGAAAAGCCGTGGAAGTTCGGCGCGCACGCGGAGTACATCTGCATGCAGGAGAGCGCCGCGCTGACCCATATGCCGAAGGGCGCGAGCTTCGACGAGGCGGCCGCGGTGTGCGACGGGTTCTTGCTTGCACTGAACTGCCTGCGCCCCGGCAAGGTCCGTAGCGGCCAGTCGATCCTTGTCTTCGGGGCGTCAGGCGCGATCGGCACCGCGGGTGTGCAGATGGCCAAGGCTTTCGGTGCCCATGTGACTGCTGTGTGCAGCACCAAGAATGTCGATCTGGTCCGATCGCTCGGCGCGGACGAGGTCATCGACTACACGCAGACCGACTTCACCAAGAACGGGCAGACGTATGACGCGGTCTTCGACGCAGTCGGGATTTTGTCGTTCGCCGGCTCCAAGGGCTCGCTCAAACCAGGCGGGGTGTTCCTGCCCACCGATGGCATGCGCAACGTGGCGATTGCCGCATGGACCTCACGAATCGGCGACCGTAAGGTGATCTTCGACCTTCCGCCGAAGTTCCTGAAGAAGGATGTCGTGATGCTCGCGGGGCTGATGGAGTCCGGGCAGTACAGCGCGGTGATCGACCGCCGTTATCCACTCGAACAGGTCGTGGAAGCGACCAAATACGTGGAGACACACCAGAAGGTTGGCAACGTCGTTTTGACGCTGGATCCAGTCGCCAGCGCGTAGGCGTCGAGGCGACACGGATAGGACGGGGCTTCGAGACCGAAGCGTGCGCGTGCACAAGCATTCTTTGAGACCGCCGCGTCCGCGAGCCTTCAGTCCTTGAGGGCCTTGCGTGCCGCCCGGGCTGACAAATCCGCTGCGTCCGCGACCCGCTCGGCGACGGCAGCCCTCTCGAAGGCGACGCGTGCTTCCTCCGTCAACCGATCGGCATCGCGTCGCGCCGACACTGCGGCTTCTCGTGCACGCTCGGCGGCCGCGGCCAGATTAGCGGCGCTGCGCTCCGCTGCACGCTGTGCCACCTGGTCGACGCCTTTGCCCACTCCATCCTTCGACCGCGGCCGCGCTTCCCTCCACGTCTTCTGCCTTCTTGGAGCCACCACCGCGGCAAGCTCCTCTGGATCTTCTTCCGGCTCCTGGGTGACGCCGAAGCCGGCCACATCGAGATCGCCGCTCAGTGTCCCGGCCCAGAGCGCCTGCCGGTCGACGGCCCCGCCGGTGGCCGCGGCCTGCAGCGTCGTGCGGATTCTGCGAGCCGTCTCGTCGCTGGTGCCGTGCCCATCGCGTTCCAGCAGCGCAATGGCTGCCTGCGACGCGCCGTCCACCGCGTCGCGGAGACGGCCGCTCGCAGCCTGGAGGTCCTCTCGGCTCACCGAACCTGCGGCGAGGCTCCACTGAGCGTCACGCGCGTCAGCCCCGGCGGCTAGCAACTCGGCGACGAGCGATTCGTTGTCAGCTGTCAGCTGGTCGATCGCCCACACGCTGGCCGAAGGTTTCCGGACTTTGCCAACGGCTGCAGCCGCCTCCGGGTCAGTGCGCCTAAGGTCGCGAGCCAGGGCGGTCCGGCGCGCCACGAAATCTTCGAGGGGTCCGCGATACAGGCTGGCAGTATCCACGCCCCACCAGTGTGACTCCCGGCGATCAGTAGCGCGACCCCTCCGGTGCGGGTATCGCATCGAGCTCTGCGAGATCCGACGCGCGCAACGTGACCCCAGCCGCAGCCGCGTTCTCCTCGAGGTACTTCGGCGTCTTCGTCCCCGGGATGGGAACGACCTGACGGCCCTGGGCGAGCACCCAGGCCAGCGCCACCTGCGCCGGCGTCGCGCCGATCCGTTCCGCCACTTTGCGGACGCCTGCGACGATCGCGAGATTCGCCCGGAGCGCGTCCTGCTGGAATCGCGGCAGCTTGCGTCGAAAGTCGTCGTGCGGCAGGTCTTCGAATGAGGCGAAGCGTCCTGCGAGGAATCCGCGTCCCAGTGGCGCAAAGGGCAACAACGCAATCCCCTGCTCGCGGCAGTAGGGAAGGACTGCGGCCAGCACGTCGCGAGTCCACAGCGACAGCTCGGACTGCACGGTCGCGACCGGGTGCACCGTCTGCGCCAGCTTGATCTCGTCGACAGACACTTCGGACAGGCCGATATAACGCGCCTTTCCGGAGGTCACTGCCTCTGCCATCGCGGCCCAGGTTTCCTCCAGAGGCACTGCAGGATCAACTCGGTGGAGCTGATAGAGGTCCACGTAATCGGTCCCCAGCCGTCGGAGGCTCCCATCAATCGATTCCCGCACATGCTCGGGGCGTCCGTCGCGTCCAGCACCCGGCGACGCAGGTCCCGCAGCCTTGGTGTCATCGGAGGCGCCCATCACCAGCCCGACTTTGGTGGCGAGCACTGCGCGCTCGCGATAGTCGCCCGCCAGTGCGCGCCCGACCAATTCCTCGTTGGTGTAAGGCCCGTACGCGTCGGCGGTGTCGATCAGTGTCATCCCGAGCTCGAGCGCTCGGTGGATGACCGCTATGGATGTCGTGTCATCGCGCGCGGTCTCCAGGTCATAGGACGCAGTCATGCCCATGCATCCAAGGCCGATGATCCCGACCTCCGGTCCGCCGTTGCCGAGCGTTGTGGTTTGCATGCGGCTCATTGTCGCTGTGGATGCGATTCGTCGTTGCATCGAGCAGCCGCGGCGACCACCGTCAAGTGACAAACATCTAGCGAGGCCGATGTCAGGCGTCCACGAAGCCGGCGTCAACCATCAACCGGAATCAGTGCGAAGCGTCACCTGGAACGTGGACTGACCGCGATGCACCTTCGTCAGGGCGGGAAGTCGACCACAGCACCGCCGTCACCGATGCGGATGGGCAAGCCCTGCTCATGGACGCGGCGATGATGCCGCCGGCACAGGGAGATCAAATTCTCGAGCTTGGTGGGACCACCGTCCGACCAGTGGATGATGTGGTGGCCATCGGTCCAGGCGGGCGGTCGATCGCACCCGGGGAAGCGGCAGCCCTGGTCGCGGAGCACCAGCGCGGTGCGAATGTGCGCCGGGATCGTCCGTGTGGCCCGTCCCACCGAAAGGGGGACGACGCTCCTGGTGGGCATCCAGACCGAGTCAGGAGGAGCCGGCGCGACCATCACGACCGTCCGCACCGCGTCGCAAGCGATGCGCCGCGCGGTCTCGGGATGAATCGTGCCCACGCCGTGCAACTCGGCCGGCGCTGCATCGGCGCGAGCGATCACGGCGTCCACGCCCGGCGTTGCTGAGCGACCCGTTTGCTCATCCGGCGTGAACGCGCGCAGCGTCTCTACGCGTGCATCGTCTCCGAGCCCGGTGTGTTCGCGCGCAGCGTCTCCGCGTGCACCGTCTCCGAGCCTCGCGTGTTCGCGCGCAGCGTCTCCGCGCTCACCGTGAGCGTGAGATGGGGCCGTTGCCCGTGCACATCGCGGTGATCGCCGCAGCGCAACTGGGTCGCGGCCATGTCGACGAGCGCGTCGGCACGGCGCTGCGATCCCTCGCGCGCGTCGTTGCGAGCCAGCCCGTGGCTGAGCGCATCGATCGCGGTCTTCACCAGGGCGCCGCCTTCGGCGTCGAGCTGACCGCGCAGGACGAACACATTCCCATAGGTCTGCTCGCACTCGAACCAGCGACGCGCGTGCGCGCGGCTGTCATCTTCGAGCACGCCATCCGGGTCAAGGCGCAGCCGGGTCTCCTGGGTGAGCCGGCGCATCTGGTGCGGCTCGAAGGTCTCCGCCGCTCTCATCAGGATGTTCTCGATCGGCTGCACCTGCTCGACGCCGAGGTCCTTGGCGAGGTGACCGATCATGGCCACGTTGCAGAAGGACGCCCGCCCTGAGCGCGCACCGTCGAGCGACGCCGGCAACTCCCCGAGCACTCGCGCCAGATGGAGGCGAAACCCGGCCGCCTTCGCGGTCATGCCGCAGCGTCGCAGCCAGGACACCGTGGTCCCACCACCCTCGGCCAGCGCGCCGCGCTCGGCGTGAAAGCGGTGCAAGCGCCGGATCAGCTCCGCTTCGAGCCGATCGACCACGCGGTGGATGTCGATGATGTCCTCGCCGAGCGCCTGCGTGGAGAAGCCGTCGATCAACTCCGCGACGAGCGCATCGACATCGTCATGGAGGCGCTCGCGGACATCGGGGATCGCGAACGCTTCCATGCCCATATTCTACCAAACATCTGTTCGCCACCGTACCGACCCGGACACGGACAAAGTGATGTCTCACATGTGTTATCGCCACTTCCGGCAGTAACACGTCAGTCGTGGCGGGGACGGGCAGGTCTCCCGTTGTGCGTCCTCATCGCGATCCCCGGGTAGGATCGACATGCTACTGGGGAGTCGCCAAGTGGTAAGGCAGCGGACTTTGGATCCGCCATCCGAAGGTTCGAATCCTTCCTCCCCAGCCAACCGGCGCATGGGTTAGCGGTTGCTGGATCGCGCTGACCACGGGAATCGTCAGCCCTGCGCTCCACCCCCCGGGAGCCCGCCGACCGGCACGGCCACCGCACCCTGCCGCGCCAGCCAGTCGCTCACCACCTCGACGAACTCGCCTGGAACCTCGAGCATCGGCACGTGCCCGGCCCCAGCAAACTCGTGGTACTCCCAGTCCGGCCGCAACGAGGCGATGTTCCGTGCCGAGGCGACAGCGACAAGGCGGTCTCGATCGCCTTGCAGGAGCAATGTCGGCGCCACCACCTCATCCACCCAGCGGAAGACCTTTCGCTTCAGCGCAAGGATCGCCACCAGCGACCGCGTCGCCGAATAGAACGACTCATGCCAGGCCGACTCGGCCAGCCGCTCTGCCTCGAGCGCGATATGGGCGTCGACAACGGTGGGCTCGATCCGGCTCGGGTCGGCGCTCACCAGGCGCATGGTCTCCCGCACGAGGCTCTCCGGACCGAGGGTGGCCACTGCGCGGCTCAGCCGCCTAGCGCCCCATCGAGGCATGAATGCCGTGGCGATGAAGGTCCTCGAGACACGGTCCAATCGGGGAGGAAACTCGCCCCGCGGCGCCGGCACCGCCGGATCCACCAACACAAGCGCATCGACAAGGGTCGGATGCAAGGCTGCGACACCGAGGGACAACAGCCCGCCCATCGAGTTGCCCACCAGGACGATCGGACCCGGCGACAGCCAAGTGATCGCCCGCGTCAACAGGTCGACATTCGCGGCGATCGAGGATCGGCGACCGCCGAGCGGTGACCGTCCGAATCCCGGCAGGTCGAGCGCGTAGACGCGATGGTGGGCGGTCAGCTGCGGAGCGACGGCCATCCAGTTGAGGTGCGCCCCGCCGAGTCCGTGGACCAGGAGCATCACCGGTCCGTCGCCTCCGTAATCGGCGACGAAGACGGGGCCTTCGATGTCGAGCATCGAGGAGTGCATCGCCCTCATCGTACGGACGGCGCGGTCGAGCCCGGCTCCGGCAAGCCCGTATACTCGCGGGTACATGGGTGACGGGCCCCACGCGGTGATCCTCGCCGCGGGGCAGGGCAAACGGATGCGCAGCGCTCTCCCCAAGGTGCTTCATCCAGTCGGCGGCCGCCCGCTGATTCTCTCGGTGATCGATGCGGCCACAGAGGCGACGGGCACGACGCCCATCCTCGTGATCGCAAGCGGCGACATCGCCGTTCGTGAGACCGTCGGGGACGGAGCGACCTGCGTCGAGCAGGAGGCTCCACGCGGCACCGGGGATGCCCTGCGAAGCGTCCCCGAATCGCTGCGCGATCCTGGACCGGTCCTGGTCGTCCACGGCGACGCGCCGCTCATCCGGCCCGAGACGCTCCAGCGCCTCCTGACCGCACACGCAGGAAGCCCGCGGTCCTGCACCCTCCTGGTCGCGGCACCGCCGGACCCGACGGGGCTGGGCAGGATCATCCGCGACACCGAAGGGCACGTCCTGCGCATCGTCGAGGAGGCCGATCTCGTGCCCGGGGAACTCGTTCCGATGGAGTGCAATGCCGGCGTCTACGTCTTCACCGGTGCCGAGCTGTGGCCTGCCCTCGACCGGCTCGAGACGGACAACGCGCAGGGCGAGTACTACCTCACGGACGTCGTGGCCCTGCTCTCCGGCCCCGTCGAGGGGGTGGTCGTCGGCGATCCCGACGAGGTCCTCGGGATCAACGACCGCCGTCAGCTGGCCGCCGCCGAGGCGGTCCTCCGCCGCCGGACTCTCGACGCACTGATGCTCGTCGGTGTGACCATCGAGGATCCGGCCACCACCTATGTGGATGCCCAGGTGGTCATCGGCCGCGACAGCGTGATCCACGCGATGACGTCGATCCGCGGCACGACCACGATCGGGGAAGGGTGTGAGATCGGACCCATGGCCGTGCTCAGCGGCGTCCGGGCAGGGGATGGCGTGATCGTCGGCGCGTCCCATCTGGAGGAGTGCGAACTCGGGGACGGCGTCCACGTGGGGGCCTACTGCCGGGTCCGTCCGAATACCGTGCTCGCGTCCGGGGTAGAGTTGGGGACGCATGCCGAGGTCAAGAACAGCACCGTGGGCGCCGGGACCCGTATCAGTCACTTCTCCTGCGTGCTCGACAGCGACGTGGGTGAGGCGGTGAACATCGGCGCCGGGACGGTCACCTGCAACTACGACGGCGAGGCCAAGCACCGGACGACCATTGGCGACAGGGTCTTCGTCGGGACCAACGCAACCCTGGTGGCGCCGGTCCGCCTGGGCGACGGCTGCTACGTGGGGGCAGGCTCGTTCGTGGACCACGACGTGCCCGCCGGCGCGCTCGCAATCGGCCGGAGCCGGCAGCGCAACATCGAAGGATGGGCGGCCCGCCGGCCGTTGCAGTCATGACCAACTCCAACCCCTACGGCGAGCTGCTGCTCCTTTCCGGGAGCGGCAACCCCGAGCTCAGCGAGCGGATCGCGCGGGAGATTGGCGTCCAGCTTGCCGAGTGCGAGATCACTCGCTTCGCCGACGGCGAATTCGACGTGAAGATCCGCGAGTCGGTACGGGGCCACGACGTGTTCCTCATCCAGCCGACGTGCAACCCGGTCAGTGACAACCTCATCGAACTGTTCATCATCCTCGACGCGTTGCGCCGGGCCTCGGCCTCGCGCATCACGGCGGTGATCCCGTACTACGGGTATCAGCGCAAGGAGAAGAAGACCCAGGCTCGTGACCCGATCAGCGCCAAGCTGATGGCGAACATCATCGAGCTCGCGGGAGCGAACCGGGTGATCTGTGTCGACCTCCATGCCGAAGCGATCCAGGGGTTCTTCGACATCCCGGTCGACGCGCTCATCGCGACCAAGATTCTTGCCCGTCGAGTCCGCGAACGGCATGGGCACGACGTCGTGGTCGTCTCCCCGGACACCGGTGGCGTGCACCGCGCGCGCAACCTCGCGCGGATTCTCGACGCACCGATTGCGGTCATCGACAAACGCCGACCCCGGGATGACACGGTCGAGGTCGTCAACGTCATCGGTGATGTCGACGGCGCGGTGTGCGTCATCGTCGACGACCTCATCTCCACCGGTGGGACGCTGGTCAATGCGGCAGTCGCGCTCCTCGCAAGTGGCGCGAAGTCGGTCGACGTGGTCGCGACGCACGGCGTGCTGAGTGACGGCGCCGTTGCCCGCCTCCACGCGGCTCCCATCGACGAGATCTGCATCACCGACACGATCCCGTATCACAACGGCAGCCTCAGTTTCGACGACGCGCCCAAGCTTCGCATCCTCTCGGTGGCACCCCTGATCGCCGAGGCGATCGTGCGCGTGCACGAGGGGCGGAGCGTGAGCGAGCTGTTCCGGTGAGCGGCTCAGACCCTCCGCCGACCCCGAGGCGATGACCCCGCTCATCGTCGTCATCGTCGTCGGCCTGGTCATCGCGGCATTCGCGGCCGCGGCGGAAACGTCGCTGACGAGCGTGAGCAGGATCCGGATGCGGAGCCTTGCGGAGGACGGCAACAAAAGGGCTCGCACTGTGACGCGCCTGCACGCCGATCCGAACGGCTATCTGTCGACGATCCTCACCCTCAACACGGTCGCGGTCATCGTGGTATCGACCGCAACCGCCTTGCTGATCGGCAGTTACTGGCGCAACATCCCGCAGGCCGTCGGCACGATCGTGCTCTCGATCATCGTGCTGATCTTCTGCGAGATCGCCCCGAAATCGCTTGCGCTGCGTTTCAACGAGCGGGTCGCGCTCGTGCTTGCAGGTCCGGTGCTCCTCCTCACCCGACTGCTCCGACCGTTCGTCGGCGGCCTGAGCGCACTGTCACGACTCATCGTTCGCGCCGCGACTCGGGGCCACAGCGTGCGCGGGCCGTTCGTCACTGAGGAAGAGCTGAAATTGCTCCTCTACGTCGGCGAGCAGGAGGGGATCGTCGAGCAGGAGGAGCGCGAAATGATCCACGGCATCCTCGAGATGACGGACAAGACGGTTCGTGAAGTGATGGTGCCGCGTGTCGACGTCGTCGCGTCGGAGGCGACCGACTCGATCGCCGACGTCATCAAGGTGATCATCGAGTACGGCTACTCGCGGATTCCCATCTACGAGGACAACATCGACAACATCGTCGGCGTCGTCTACGCGAAAGACCTCCTTCGCCACGGTGTCGTCGGCGACGATCAGCGGCCGCTCACGGCCGTCGCGCGCGAGCCGTACTACACACCCGAGGCGAAGCATGTCGGTGAGCTGCTCCGCGAGATGAAGGAGCGAAAGGTGCACATCGCCGTGGTGGTCGATGAGCATGGCGGCACCGCGGGAATCGTCACGTTCGAGGATCTGATCGAGGAGATCGTGGGCCCGATCCGTGATGAGTACGACATGCGTGAGGTCGAGGAACTGCAGATCGTCTCGGACCACGAGGTGGTCGTGAGCGCCCGCTTCCCGGTGGATGACTTGAAGGAGGCGCTCGACCTCGAGGTCCCGGATGTGGAGGCGGACACGGTCGGAGGACTCGTCTATGAGGAACTCGGAGAGATCCCGAAGGTCGGCGCGACGATCCAACTGGGCAACGCGACGCTCACCGTCGAATCGATCCGCCGTCAGGGGATCCAGACCGTCCGGATCACCAGTCCGCAACCGCTGGTGCGCGAGCGTGGCGCGCGGCCCCTCGACCACGACGGCCATGAGGATCTGGATACGCAAGAGGAGGCGTCCGCGCACGCTCGCCGCCAGTAGTCCCCATGATGGTCGGATGCCGACCTACAGTGACGAGGGAATCGTCCTGCGCCGCATCGACTACGGTGAGTCAGACCGCATCCTGACCGTGCTGACCCTCGAGCACGGGAAGATCGGCGTGATCGCACGAGGCGTGCGCAAGAGTCAGAGCCGGCTTGCGTCGCGCACCGACCTCTTCACGCGCAGCCGCATGCAGCTCGCTCGCGGACGTGGCGAGCTCGACGTGCTGACGCAGGCGGAAACCGTCGCGGCCACGCCCCTGCGCAGTGACGCGCGGCGCGCCGCGTGCGCATCGCTGTGTGCCGAGCTGACCGACCGCGTGCTCGAGAGCCACCACGCCGACCCGGAGATCTACGCGCTCGTCGCACGCGCGCTCACCGCGTGCGCGGACCCGGAGCGCGACCCGCGCGCGGCAATCGTCTGGTTCGCCCGACGCATGGTGGATCGCCTCGGCTACGCGCCGCAGTTGCACACCTGCGTGAGCTGCGAACGGCGGCTTCCCGAGGAGACGGCATGGTTCAGCGCCCTCGGTGGCGGCCTGCTCTGTGTTCGCTGCGCACAGGGTGACCCCGAGGCCGTGGAGTGTTCGGTGCGGGTCATCAAAGTGCTGCGCGCGGCAGCGGACGGGGATGAGGAGCTCTGGTTGCGACTCCGCCTCGATGTCCCCACGCTGCAGACGCTGGAGCGAATCGTCGAGGCGGAGCTTGCGCATCACCTGGACAGGCGGCTGCGCTCGATCGACGTGCTCCGGGCGATCGAAGGGCGGGGTGCCGTGAGGGTGCCGGTAGACTGACCCGCCATGGCCGAGGATCAGGCGCAATCGGACGTCATCGAGAAGCTCGTCTCGCTGTCCAAGCAGCGCGGCTTCGTGTACCCGTCGAGCGAGATCTATGGCGGGCTCAACGCTGTGTACGACTTCGGACCGCTCGGTGTCCGCCTGCGCCGGAACATCCGGAACCGCTGGTGGCAGTCGATGGTGGATCTCCGCGACGACGTCGAAGGCATCGAGTCCGCGATCCTCATGAACCCCGAAGTGTGGGTCGCCAGCGGGCACGTGGCCGGCTTCACCGATCCACTCGTGGACTGCACCGGTCCGTGCAAGAAGCGCTGGCGTGAGGACCACCTCGAGGATGAGCGTCGTGCGCGCGGTAAGCCGGCCGACTCGCCGGGCTGCCCCGAGTGCGGCGGTGTGCTCACCGCGGCGCGGCAGTTCAACCTCATGTTCAAGACGTTCATCGGCCCCGTGGAGGAGGACGCGGCGCAGATCTGGCTGCGCCCCGAGACCGCACAGGGGATGTTCGTGAACTTCGCGAACGTCGTCAATTCGACGCGGCGCCGGCTCCCGTTCGGCATCGCCCAGCAGGGCAAGGGGTTTCGCAACGAGATCTCGCCGGGCAACTTCGTCTTTCGTCTGCGCGAGTTCGAGCTGATGGAGATGGAGTACTTCTGCAAACCGGGGTCGGACCGCGAGTTGCACGAGTACTGGTGCGCCGAACGATTTCGCTGGCACGTCGAGGAGATGGGGGTCCGCAAAGCCAATCTGCGTCTGCGTGCGCATGCGAAAGAGGAGCTCTCGCACTACAGCACGGCGACCAGCGACATCGAATATCACTACCCCTTCGGGTGGGGTGAGCTCGAGGGAGTGGCCGATCGCACCGATTTCGACCTCAAGACGCACATGGAGCACAGCGGGCGCGACCTGTCGTACTTCGACACGGAAACCAACGAGCGTTACGTGCCGTATGTCATCGAGCCGGCCGTCAGCACCGACCGCATCTTCATCACGGTGCTCGTGGACGCGTACGACGAGGAGGAGGTGCGCGGCGAGAAGCGCGTGGTGCTGCACCTGCATCCCGACGTCGCCCCGGTACAGGTCGCGGTGCTGCCCCTGTCAAAGAAGTCGGAGCTCACCGAGCCGGCGCGACGCATCGAGCACGAGCTGCGGCCGCACTTCGCAACCATGTACGACGAGACGCAGGCGATCGGCCGTCGCTATCGGCGGCAGGACGAGATCGGCACACCACTTGCGATCACGTTCGACTTCGACTCGCTCAACGACCAGGCGGTGACCATCCGCGAACGCGACGGGATGACACAGGTCCGGGTGCCCATCGCGGGGCTGCGCGACGCGCTCCGCGACCAGCTCGAGGCCGGTCGCAAACGAGCGCTCGCCCGAGCGAACGGCGAGAACGACGGGTAGCATCCGAGTGTGGTGAGTGCTCGGGGTGACACCGATGCGGTGGCCGCCGGTGTGCTCGACCTGCTCGCGCTCGGCGCGACGCCCGACCTGGACACGGTGCTCGAGCGGATCGTGCGCGCGGCTCGCCGCCAGGTGGGCGCACGATACGGAGCGATCGGGGTTCCCGACGGCCGTGGCGGTTTCGCGCGATTCGTGACCTCCGGAATCAGTGAGCGAATCGCCGCCACGATCGGTGAGCTGCCCAGAACACACGGTGTCCTTGGCGCGCTTCTCGAGGAAGGTCCGATCCTGCTGGACGACATCCGCGAGCATCCGCGCTTCTCGTATTACCCGGCGCACCATCCCACGCTCACCGACTTTCTCGGCGTGCCGATCACGCACCGCGGGACCGTTCTCGGCAACCTGTTCGTCAGCGGCCAGCAGTCCGGACATTTCACGCGGGCCGACGCGCGCAAGCTGGAAACGCTTGCGGCGTACGCCGGGGTCGCAATCGCGAACGCGGAGCTGTACGCGAGGTCACAGCAGCTTGCCGTGGTGGAGGAGCGAAACCGTGTGGCGCGTGAGTTGCACGATGCCGCCACACAGACGCTGTTCAGCCTGGTGCTCGCCGCCAGAGCCGCAGCACTCACAGCGACCGACGAGGAGACTCGCGCCACCATGCGGGCTTTCGAAGAGCGGACCACATCCGCGCTGCAGGAGTTGCGTGGCCTCGTCCATGCGCTGCGTCCCAAGAGCCTCGAGCGTGACGGGCTCGCCGCCACCCTCGGCGATCACGCCGATGCGCTGCGAACCAGCGGTGCGAAGGTCGTGGTCGACGCCGCCGATGGCATCCACCTACGGCTCGAGACCGAGCATGCGCTGCTGCGCATCGCGCAGGAAGCGTTGCACAACGCAATGCGCCATGCCCCAGGTTCGTCGATTCGCGTCACGTTGCGCGTTTCGAAGAAGACCGTGACGCTGCGCATCCGCGACGACGGCCCGGGATTTGATCTTTCGGCCCTGCCGCGCACGCGGCGTGGCATGGGCCTCGCGACGATGCGCGAACGTGCGCATGAGATCGGGGCACAGCTCGACATTCGCACGCGCCCGGGCGATGGCACCACCGTCACCGTCAGCGTCCCGGAGACGTGACCACGATGATCCGGCTCCTCATCGTCGACGATCACGCAGTCGTTCGGCAGGGACTGCGCACGTTCCTCCGCCTCCAGGAAGGGATCGAGGTCGTCGGTGAGGCTGCGAGCGCCGCGGACGCCGTCGACGTCGCCGCGACGACCGCCCCTGACGTGGTGCTCCTCGATCTCGTCATGCCCGATGGCGGCGGCATCGGGGCGCTCCGCCAGCTCCTCCAGGTCGCGCCGGGGGCTCGTGTGCTCGTCCTCACGAGCTTTGCGGACGACGCGCAGATCTTCGCCGCGATGGCTGCGGGTGCGTCCGGGTATCTGCTCAAGGACATCGACCCGCAGGCCCTCGCGGATGCAATCCGTGATGTCCACGCGGGAAGGCCCGCACTGCATCCGACGGTTGCGGTGCGGCTGATGCGGCAGGGCTCGACACCTCGTATCGCGCGCGACGACCTCACCGCGCGCGAACGAGAAGTGCTCCGCATGGTGGTGGAGGGCCTTGCCAACAAACAGATCGCTCAGCGACTCGGCATCGGCGAGAAGACGATCAAGACCCACGTCAGCCGTGTGCTCGCGAAACTCGGGGTTGCGGACAGGACGCAGGCCGCCGTGCTCGCTATTCGCGAAGGCCTCGTCGACTGACGGGGTCCGCCGAATGACGGACATGCCGGTGAGGCTTTCGGCCGACGCGCTTCGGGGCCGGCACGCGCAGGATTGACCGCATGGGAACCCTTTCCGGAACCACCGTCATGATCACCGGCGCCTCGAGAGGCCTCGGTCGCGCCGTCGCGCTGACCGCTGCTCGCGAAGGGGCATCACTCGCGCTCTGCGCCAGAGGCGGCGCAGCACTCGAGTCTGTTGCGGAGGAGTGCCGCAGTCTCGGTGCCACGGTGCAGGCGGTGCTCGCCGACGTCTCGAACGCAGTCGATGTCGAGCGCTTCGCGGCATCCGCGCTGGAACGGTTCGACGGTGTCGACGTCCTGATCAACAACGCAGCCGAGCTCGGTCCGCTGCCGTTGCCCCAGCTCACCGACGCGCCGTCGAGCGCCCTGGAGCAGGTGTTGCGTGCCAACGTGATCGGACCGCTACGCCTGACGCAGGCAGTGATCGGCGGGATGCTCCTTCGCAACCGCGGGCTCGTCATCAACATCAGCACCGATGCAGCGCTGATCGGGTTCGCGGGCCTCGGTCTCTACAGCGCGTCGAAGGCCGCGCTCGACGCACTGACGCGCAGCTGGGCAGCCGAGCTGGAGCACACACAGGTGCAAGTCATCAGCGTCGACCCCGGCGACATGTACACCGAGATGCACATGGCGGCCGACCCCGAGGCCGATCCGAGTGATCTGCTCCGTCCCGAGGACGTCGCCGAGCGGCTTCTGCCGCTCCTCGCGGGTCACGTCCCGGAAGCCGACCGCATCGAGGCGTCGTCCCTTTCATGATCTCGCCACCTCGCGAACTTCGCGCCGCACTTCCCGCCGAGCTTCGTGGCATGCGTCGCGATGGGGCGCGGCTCTGCGTGGTGGATCGCGCCTCCGGCCGGATCAGCCACACCAGCGTCGCTCACCTCGGCGACCACCTCGCTTCCGGCGATCTGCTCGTCGTCAACTCGAGCCGAACGCTCCCTGCTGCGTTGCTTGTTGACCGTGCCGTTGGCGCGCCCATTCAGCTGCGTCCCGGCGCGTTGCGGGAGGGCGAGTGGGACGCGCTGGCCGTCGAGACCGACGCACCGCACCGCAACGTCCCGCTCCATGCCGGCGAGACGCTTCACGCTCCTGGAGGCCTGCGCTTACGGGTCGTCGCGCCGCGTCCGGACGCTCCTCTGCTCTGGCGGATGACGGTGGAAAGCGGCGACCTCGTCCAGACCCTGCTACGTGCCGGCGAGCCGATTCGCTATTCATACGTGCCCGATCCGGTTCCGCTGGAGCACTACCAGACGGTATACGCAGGCGCGCCGGGCTCGGTGGAAACGCCGTCCGCCGGACGCCACCTCACGTGGGAGTTGCTCGGCGACCTGCGCCGGCGCGGCATCGACGTGACGGACATCGTGCTGCACTGCGGGCTCAGCTCCTTCCAGGACGACGACGTGGACCTGCAGAAGCCGCTGATCGAGGAGCGCTTCGAAATCCGGGCGAGCGCCGCGGAGCGCATCAACCACGCCGCGCGCGTAATCGCGGTCGGCACCAGCGTCATCCGCACGCTCGAGACCGCGGTCGACGACAGCGGTGCGGTGCATGCGATGCGTGGCTGGACGGACCTCGTGATCAAGCCGACCACCCGGCTCCGCGCCGTCGACGCGCTGCTCACCGGGCTGCACGAGCCTCCCGCGACGCACCTCGACATGCTCGGTGCGCTCCTCGGCACCGCCCTGCTCGAACGCGCGTACGCAGAGGTCCGCGAGCGCGGCTATCTGTGGCACGAGTTCGGCGACGCGATGCTGATCCTGTAGGGCGCCGTTCCGTTTTTGACATGATCTGGTGAGCCCACTGGCGGGTTCCAGGAAACACGGGAGAGTGTGATGTCTGAGCTTTTGATCCTCGAGTTCGAGGGATTCGGCGCCAAGGACTACGAGCGGGTCAACGAGATCCTCGGGATCAATCAGGACACCGGCGACGGTGACTGGCCCGCCGGTCTGCACACCCACCTGGCCGGTCCGACCGAGGGTGGTGGATGGCTTGTGGTGGAGGTCTGGGAGACCCAGGCAGACCAGGACGAGTTCATGAACACGCGCCTCGGCCCGGCGCTCGCCCAGGCTGGAGTCACCGGCCCGCCGAAACGTGCGGAGTGGAGCAAGCCGAGGGCACATCACACGCCGAAGAAGCCTTCCAAAAAGTCCGGATAGCCCCGGACCGGTGGCCACGCGCACCTGGATGGGTGCGCCAACGCGGTTCGGCCTCGCGGCGGCCCGATGCTACGCTCACGCCCTGCGTAGCGTCATTGCGCGCGCACCAGCCAGCACGATGAGGTCGAGCCAATGGCGGTAGGCACCCGGGGCAAGAAGTCGTCGAAGACTCCGGCAAAGAAAACAGCGGCGCGGAAGACGGCCGCCCGTAGTACCGGATCTCAGAACGGCGTGGCGCGCGCCCACAAGTGGGTGTATCGCTTCGACGAGGGAAGTGCCTCGATGCGCGACCTGCTGGGCGGCAAGGGTGCCGGCGTTGCGGAGATGACGCGAGCCGGGCTGCCGGTGCCGCCGGGGTTCACGATCACCACCGAGGCGTGCAACGCCTTCTACGCGAAAGGCGCGAAATTCCCGGACGGACTCTGGGAGCAGGTGGAGAAGGCGCTTCGCGGCGTCGAGAAGACGACCGGCAAAGGTTTTGGCGATGCGCGCAACCCGCTGCTGGTCAGCGTGCGCAGTGGCGCGAAATTCTCGATGCCCGGCATGATGGACACCGTCCTCAACCTCGGTCTCAACGCGGCGACGCTCGAAGGGCTCGCGGCACTCACCAAGGACCGTCGTTTCGCGCTCGATGCCCATCGCCGATTCATCCAACTCTTCAGCAAGATCGTCCTCGGGATTGACGGCCAGCTGTTTGAGGATGCCCTCGACGCTATCAAGAAGCGCAAGAAAGCCAAGACGGATGCGGACCTCAGCGCGCAGGCGCTCGAGGAGCTGATCACCGAGTACCGAGCGATTGTCAAGCGGCACTCGAAGACGGGATTCCCCGAGGATCCGATGGAGCAGTTGCGTGCGGCGATCGGCGCTGTGTTCGAGTCGTGGAACAACAAGCGCGCGACCGACTACCGCAATTACAACCACATTCCGCACGACCTCGGCACCGCGGTCAACGTGCAGTCGATGGTCTTTGGCAACATGGGCAACAACTCCGGAACCGGTGTCGCGTTCACTCGTGACCCGTCGACCGGCGAGCGCAAGCTGTACGGCGAATACCTCACCAACGCGCAAGGTGAAGATGTCGTGGCGGGCATCCGCACGCCGAAGCCGATCGCCGCGATGGCGACCGATCTCCCCAAGGCGTACCGCCAGTTCGAGCAGATCGCCCGCAAGCTCGAGAAGCACTATCGCGACGTCCAGGACATGGAGTTCACGATCGAGCGCGGGACGCTCTACATGCTCCAGACTCGCAGCGGCAAACGCACGGCCGAAGCGGCAGTGAAGATCGCCGTTGACATGGTTCGCGAACGTCTCATCACCAAGCGCGAAGCCGTGCTGCGCGTCGAACCAGGGCAGGTGGATCAGCTCCTGCACAGGCGCATCGACCCGAAAGCGAAGGTCAACGTGCTTGCGACCGGGCTCGCCGCGTCGCCCGGCGCGGCGTACGGTGCAGCCGTTTTCGACGCGGATCGCGCCGAGGCCATGGCCAAGAAGGGCGAGAAGGTCATCCTCGTGCGCATCGAGACCAACCCGGACGACGTGCACGGCATGATCGCCGCCGAAGGAGTGCTCACCTCGCGCGGTGGTCGAACCTCGCATGCTGCCGTGGTTGCGCGAGGCATGGGCAAGCCCTGCGTTGCCGGCGCCGGTTCTGTGCAGGTCGACCTGGTCAAGCGCCAGTTCAGCGCGGGCGGGACGACCATCAAGGAGGGTGAGCCGTTCACCATCGATGGCTCAACCGGCAATGTCATCGCAGGACAGGTGGCGATGCTCGATGCCGAGATCTCCGGCGAGCTCGAGGAATTGCTGCGCTGGGCTGACTCCTTCCGCCGCCTGCAGGTCTGGGCGAACGGCGACTATCCGCACGACGCGGTGCGCGCTCGCGACTTCGGCGCGCAGGGCATCGGCCTCTGCCGCACCGAGCACATGTTCATGCAGCAGGAACGCCTGCCGATCGTGCAGAAGATGATTCTTGCGCCTGACGAAAAGTCGCGGCGCGTCGAGCTCGCGAAGTTGTTGCCGATGCAGCGCGACGACTTCCACGGCATCCTCAAGGCGATGCACGGCCTGCCCGTGATCATCCGGCTCATCGATCCGCCGCTGCACGAGTTCCTACCGTCACTCGACGAGTTGCTCGTCGAAGTGACGAGGGCGAAGGCGCTCGGCAAGCCCGAGGAGTTGTATCGCGCAAAGAGCGAACTGCTCGCCGCCGTACAGAACCTGCACGAACAGAACCCGATGCTGGGCTTGCGCGGGTGCCGGCTCGGTCTGCTCTTTCCCGAGATCATCGAGATGCAGGCGCGCGCCATCATCGAAGCGGCCGTGGCGCTCAAGAAGGAGCGCGTCGACGTGCGCCCCGAAATCATGGTGCCCCTTGTCGGCACGCTGGAAGAGTTGCGCAGGACACGCGAGGTCATCGACCGCACGGCGCAGGAGGTCTTCAAGGAGACCAGGAGCAAGGTGGCGTACCTCGTCGGAACGATGATCGAGGTGCCGCGCGCAGCGCTCACCGCCGGACAGATCGCTCAGTCGGCGGACTTCTTCTCGTTCGGCACCAATGACCTGACGCAGATGACCTTCGGGGTCTCTCGCGACGATGCGGAAGGCACGTTCCTGCTCCGCTACGTGGAGGACAAGATCCTGCCGCGCAACCCGTTCGAGACCCTTGATCGCGATGGCGTCGGACGGCTCATGCAATTCGCCGTCGAGGAGGGTCGCGCTGTCCGTCCGTCGTTGAGCGTCGGCATCTGCGGTGAGCATGGCGGTGACACCGACTCGATCGCGCTCTGCGAGGAGCTTGGACTGGACTACGTGTCCTGCTCGCCGTTCCGCGTCCCGGCTGCGCGCCTGGCCGCAGCCCACGCCCGTCTTGCACGGGTGGAGCGTGACCGCTGACCGGGGACCAACAAGCGTTTCCTCGCGAGGTCGAGACGGAGCGGCTCGTGCTCCGTCAATTTCGTGACGCCGATTTCGAGGCGTATCTCCACATCGTTTCCGACCCCGAGGTGCTTCGGTTCATCGGAGGCGGCGTCGCCCCGACGCGTGAGGAGGCCTGGCGACACATGGCCATGCAGGCGGGGATCTGGATACTTCGGGGCTACGGCCACTGGGCGATCGAGGTGAAGGCGACGGGCGAGCTCATAGGCCGGGCCGGGGTCTGGTTTCCCGAAGGCTGGCCGGAGATCGAGGCCGGCTGGGTTGTCGGGCGGGAGCACTGGGGTTCCGGCTACGCAACGGAAGCCGGCGGCGAGGCCCTGCGACAGGCATTTGGCACGCTCGGTGTTGCGCACGTGATCAGCCTCATCGACCCGGCGAATGTGGCGTCGCGCCGCGTGGCCGAGAAACTCGGCGGGAGCATCGACAAAACCGGGGAGTTTCGCGGTCACGAGATCCTCTTCTACGGGTACGCCGCGCCGCCCGCATGACCCGCGACGGGGTGGTACGGCTACTCTCCCCTGATATGAAGGCGATATCGGGATGAGCGAGCACGTCAGGATTCGCAAGATCGCGACGCGAAGCGGACGTCCGGAGATGTTGGACGACGGTCACGTCGTCGAGGGCGACGAGCTGTCACCGCCGGCTCCGGGGATGCCGTATGCCGTGCGCCGTACCGTGACCGAACATGAGGACGCGCCCGACGTCTTCGCAACATCACCTGTTCGGGCGGTGATCACCGAGCACGGCGGCGGGATCATCCTGCTCACCGACAACTCGAAGTATGCGATCGAGGTCGTCGGACACTAGGTCACGGGGTAACGGATCACTGGTGATTGCCCATTCGGTATACCGTTTCGCCTACTCTTTGATGTGATGTCCTGGCCGCAGACTTCTATGCCCGCAGCCAATACCGCGCTGGGTGACGAGCCATATCTTCCCGTTGAAGAAGTGGCGCAAAGGTTGGATCTCCCGCTCGGTATCCTCCTTCGTCGTGTCGAGGCCGGTGACGTCCCGTCGCGTCGCGAAGAGGGTCCGGGCGGTGTTCGGTATCTCGTGCGCCTCGGTGACCTCGGTATCGAAAGCCCGATGAGCGACGTCTCAGCAGCGCTGCCGCCGCCGCCACCGCCCCCACCCGACGGAGTCAATCACCAGACTCCGGTTGACGCCACCCAGACCGTTGACGTGGTCGGAACGGCTCAGCCGTCTTCCTGGCCTGACAAGGTCGTCCCACCACCGGCCGAGGAGCTCGCAGCAGAGGCGACCTCACATGGGCGCGGCGGATCGATGATCGAGGTCGGTTCCAGTGAGCCGCGGCGCGATGTCGCGTCGATGACCTCGCTGGACCCGCGCGAGCTGGTCGCAGGTCTTCTCGATCGCTGGGAGCGCACCCTCGAGCAGCGGATCTACTCGGAGCAGCGGCAGCGATTCGAGGCCGAGCTGAACGCCCGCCAGAACCTCGTCAAGCAGCTGCAGCTCGAGCTCCAGACCGCCCGTGCCGAGCACGCGGCGGCGCAGGCGGAGAAGGATCGGCGCCTCGCCGACCGTGACCGGCGGATCAGTGACCTCGAAGCCGGTGCCGGCGATCCGCAGGACATATCCGGCAGACGCCGTCGCTGGTTCTTCAGCCGCTAGCGCGGTCGAGGCTGGCGGGCCATGGCTGGGGACGCTGTCGCCGAGGTCAAGTCGCGCCTTGACCTGATCGAGGTCATCGGCGGCTACGTGACCCTGCATCGCGCCGGTCGCGAGCTCACCGGGCTCTGCCCGTTCCACGCCGAGAAGTCACCGTCGTTCACGGTCAGCCCCGAGCGGCAGGTCTGGTACTGCCACGGATGCCATCTGGGTGGCGACCTCTTCAAGTTCATCGAGCAGATCGAGCGCATCGACTTCCGTCAGGCGCTCGAGATGCTGGCCGACCGGGCCGGCGTCGAGCTCGAGAGCGGACCCGCGGCTCGCGGCGCGGGCCGGCGTCGCCGCCGGTCCATCGAGCTCAACGGCAGAGCGCAGGCGTACTACCAGCATGTGTTGTGGTCGGCGCCCGCCGGTGAGCCCGGGCGGGTGCTCCTGCAGGAGCGTGGGGTCGATGAGGCGGTCGCCCGCACATTCGGGATCGGCTTCGCGCCCTTCGGTGGCGCCGGCGAGGACGCGCTGGCGCGGTACCTGACCGGCAAGGGCGGCGCGACCGTCGACGAGCTGGTCGACGCGGGGTTGGTGCATCCCCAGCAGCGTGGAAGGCTCCGTGACCGGTTTCGGGATCGCCTCGTGTTTCCCATCCGCGACGAGCGCGGTGAGGTGCTCGGCTTCGGAGCGCGCGCCCTCGGCGACGCGAAACCGAAGTACCTGAACAGCCCCGACTCCGCCGCGTACCACAAGTCGTCGGCGATCTTCGGGCTCGACCTCGCCCGCACAGCCATCGCTCGCGAGCACGCCGCGGTCATAGTGGAGGGCTACTTCGACGTCATCGCGGCGCACGTTGCCGGTGTCGAGCACACGGTCGCAAGCAGTGGCACGGCGCTCACACGCGAGCAGGTGCACAGCCTCGGCCGCATCGCTGAAACGCTGATCCTCTGCTTCGACGGCGATGACGCAGGACGCGTCGCAGCGACGCGAGCGGTGGATGTCACCGCTGCCGAGGGGCTGCAGGCGCGGGTCTGCCGGCTCCCAGCCGGCGTGAAGGATCCCGACGAACTCGTCCGCCGCGATCCGGCCGCGTTCGCTCAGGTGATCGCCGATGCGCCGCCCGCGTGGCAGGTGCTCCTCGACGTCGCACTCGGTGCGGGTGAAGGCGGCAGCGTCGACGCCCGCCGCGCCGCCGCCGAACGGGCGGTGTCCGTGCTGGCGCGGATCCCGGAGGCCACCACGCGCGAGCTCTACCTCCAGCAGGCGGCACGCCGGCTCGATATCGGCGCTCGATCGCTCACGACCGACCTGGCGAGTTCGATGCGCGACGGAACGCGCCGTCCGGCGAGGATCGTCGTGGCCGCCCCCGCCGAGCCGGAAGCGCCCGCGGTGGAGGAGCCGGAGCCCATCGAGGCGGACGAGCCGATCCCGCCGTGGGAGGCGCAGTTGGCCCGGGTGGTCCTCATCCGACCGGACCTGGCGGCGGCGCTGCGCACGGATGGCGGCCTCGGCCCCGATGAATTCACCAACGCGACCGCCCGCCGCATCTACGACGCGGCATCCACCGACCCCGCCGGGTTCACGCTGCGAAGCCTTACGGGAGGCGACCAGCGCCGGGCCGCAGGCCTCCTGGTCCGCGAGGTGCCGGAGTTCGCTGACGAGGCC
This sequence comes from Candidatus Dormiibacterota bacterium, assembly GCA_963791435.1. GTDB lineage: Bacteria > Chloroflexota > Dormibacteria > Aeolococcales > Aeolococcaceae > Palsa-851. Next base: position 418,718 of record CAWBSL010000001.1, on the reverse strand, counting down.
GACCCGGAGGCGATCAAGCGACTCATGGCCGACTGTGTCCGGCTCATCCACGAGGACAGCGTGCGCCGCGCGCTGGTGAGCATTTCCGCGGAGATGCATCGCGCCAGGGACGAAGGCCGGACTGCGGACGCCGACGCGCTTGCCGACAAGCTCAGCCGACTGGCGGCGGACGCGCCGCACCTTCGCCGCACCCTGGCGATCCGCTGACCCCGAACCATCGCCGTTCCTGCGCGAGCCCGTGCGCGCATGTTTGATCCGCGCCGTCGCGAGCCACCATCTACCTCGTGCCCGCGTGGATCCCCCTGTCCGATCGCCCGAATTTGGCACACTCAGACGGCTTCGACAATTATTGTGTGATCACTGTCGTTGCACCGATCGTCCGGCGGCCCTCGCAAAGCGGGCGTCAGCCTGCGCCGGATGAGACAGAGTTGAGATGAGCACAGCCACCACCACCCGATCCAGAGCAGCCACCCTGCCGCCGCCCTCGGGCGCCGATTTGCTGGTCTCCGCCGCCGAGGCGCTGATCATCAAGGGCAAGGATCATGGATATCTCACGCCCGATGACATCCTCGCGGCATTTCCGGAGATCGATGTCGAGCCGGATCATCTGGAACGAATCTTCCATGTGTTTCGCGAGATGGGCATCGAGGTCAGCGATGGCGACAAGGACTTCGAGACCGTCGACGAGATCGACGAGGAGCTCATCGCCAAGGCCGAGGCGATCGACTCCGTCTCGCTCGATGACCCGGTTCGCATGTACCTCAAGGAGATCGGCCGCGTTGCGCTGCTCAAGGCCGAGCAGGAGGTGCATTACGCAAAGCTGATCGAGCAGGGTGACGAGGAAGCGAAGAACCAGCTCACCGAAGCGAACCTGCGTCTTGTGGTCAGCATTGCCAAGAAGTACATCGGCCGCGGCATGTCCTTCCTCGATCTCATCCAGGAAGGCAACATGGGCCTGATTCGCGCAGTCGAGAAGTTCGACTACCACAAGGGCTACAAGTTCTCGACGTACGCCACCTGGTGGATCCGTCAGGCGATCACCCGCGCGATCGCGGACCAGGCACGGACGATCCGCATCCCCGTGCACATGGTCGAGACCATCAACAAGCTCGTCCGTGTCTCGCGCCGTCTCCTCCAGGAACTGGGCCGCGAGCCCAACGACGAGGAGATCGCCGAGGAGATGGGGATCACGCCGGAGAAGGTCCGGGAGATCACCAAGGTCTCGCAGGACCCGGTGTCGCTCGAGACGCCGATCGGCGAGGAGGAGGACTCGCACCTCGGCGACTTCGTCGAGGACAAGGAGGCCACCGCTCCCTCCGATGCGGCGTCGCTCACCATGCTGCGCACCGAGGTCGAGGACATTCTCGACACGCTCACTCCGCGCGAACGCCGCGTGCTGCAACTGCGTTTCGGGCTCATCGACGGCCATCAGCGCACGCTGGAAGAGGTCGGAAAGCGTTTCGGGGTCACCCGCGAGCGCATCCGTCAGATCGAGGCCAAAGCGTTGCGCAAGCTGCGCCACCCATCGCGTTCCAAGAAACTCAAGGACTATCTCGAGTAGCTGGAACGGTTCGGTCGCCTGCGGCGACGATTCGTGCACGTGAGGGCACGGTGCGTCACGGCAGGTAGACTTGAGTCATGATCCGGGTTAGCTCAGCGGTAGAGCAGGCGGCTGTTAACCGCAAGGCCACTGGTTCGAATCCAGTACCCGGAGCGTCGACGTCCCACTAGCAGCACGCGGCATCGCCCGAGGCGGCGCCGTACATGAGGAACACGGGATGACCGAGACCGCATCGCGGCCGGGCACCACGCCCGCTGTCGCGACCATGACCGCGCCCGACACCGAGGGAACGCCCCTGACCGACGAGACTGCGACGCCACCCACGTGGTCGTGGCCCGCTTCCGCCCCGAGATCGAACCCGCCCGAAGGCGAGGTGGTCCCTGGGAACGAGGGTGATGACCCCGTGCTCGACCTGACCGCGAGCCCGCCTCCGGACGACACGCTGGAGGCTGACCCGACCGAGGTGACCGTCGTCGCGGCGATCACCACTCCCGAGAAGGCTCTCCCCAAGGTCACGTCGTTCGGGCCCGCCGGCAAGCGGCGTTCCACGGTCGCGATCGTCGTCCTGTCGATCGTGACGCTCGGTGTCTACAGCCTTGTCTGGTACCACCGTGTCAACCGCGAGGTCGGCAACTTCGACACCCGCATGCACGTCATCCCCGGCCGATCCACCGTCGCCGTGGCGATTCCATGGGCGATCGGATGGTTGATCAGCATCGTCGGGGCGATTCGGATCGTCCTTGCCGTCGCCAACGTCGCGGTGCCATTCAACCCGCACTTCAGCGTCCTGCAGGCGTACGGACTGCTCCTCGGTGGGCTGCTGATCCCGTACCTCGAACTGTTGCTGCCGTTCAGCGCCACTGCTGCGGTGATGACTCTCGAGCGTGTGCGGATCGTCGAGGACCGAATGGGACGCACCACCGACGTGCAGTTGCGCCCGACGCGCGTGATTTACTGGTTGCTGCTTCCTGTTGCCGGCGGATTGATCCTTATGGCAATCACACAACGACGTCTCAACCGCGCCTGGGAGGACGACATGGCGGCTGCACCTGCGGTGCGCCCGACAGTGAGGATGGCTCCAAGCTGACCGCATCTGTCGTTGTCATGCCCACTCTCGTGTGCCGGTTGCGGCGGCCTGCACTAGACTAACCGGTCGCGGTGGCTGTTTCGATCGCCTGTATTTCCGGAAAGGGCGGGGTGGGGAAGACAACCACCTGCGCCTCCCTGGCGGCTGTGTTCGCAGAGCGTGGTCGGCGCGTGCTCGCGGTGGACATGGATCCGCAGTCGAATCTCACCTCGGGACTGGGATTCAACCCATACTCGCTCACGCACACAGTCGCCGACGCGATCCTGGAGCCGGACCAGTCGGTGGACGAACTCATCGTTCGCACCAAGTGGCCTGGTCTGCACCTGCTCCCCGCGAACCCGGATTTGAGCGCGGTCGAAGCTGGACTTCCGACGTCGCTCGAACTCGGAGACGCGCCTTCGTCGCGCGCTCGATCGTGATTGTCGCGACTACGACTTCATTCTCTTCGACACACCGCCGAGCTTCGCGTTTCACACCATCAGCGTTCTCGCGGCAACCGATTTCATCGTGATACCGATGCAGATGTCGGGATACGCGGTGAAGGGGCTCAAGGAGACGCTTCGCTCCGTCCATCACGTGCGCCAGTCGTTGAATCCCGACCTGCGCGTGCTGGGGTTGCTCCCGACATTCGTCGTGATGCGCACGCGCTTCTCGCGTGACCTGCTCGACGGACTGCGCGCCATCCCGAATCTGCGTGTGTTCAACACGATCATCAAGGTCACGGTCCGCCTCCAGGAGTTGGCGCTCGCCGGCGAACCCGTGACCGTCATGGCGCCATCCTCGGAGGCTGCCGCGGCATATCGGTCGTTTGCCGACGAGGTACTCGCCGCGCTGATTGCCGAGGGTGAGCGGGGTGTCTGAGGCACGCTCGCAGCGCCGCAGGCGAAGTGTCGCCGTCGCGCCGGCCCTGCTCGACCCCGCTGAGCTGCCCGAAGACGCGCCCGGACGCGTGAAGCTCATCGCAGTCGCGGCCCCGGCCGACATCCTCGATGCGCCGGCCCCCACCGCAACGCCGGTGGCCGAGCGGTCGCCCTCGCTGCTGGCGGCGAGCGGGGGATGGGTGGCCGTCGCGGTGGCCGGCGCCGTGATCGTCGTGATCTTCGTGATCGGGATGCTCCTCACCCGAGCCTGAGAGTTAGGCTGCGGCGACTACACGGATTTGTGTTAGTGTGGCGGGGTGCAAAGCGAAGCCGACGGCAGGATTGGCGAGGCGGAATTGCTCGCCCGAGCGCTCGGAGGCTCGTCGCCCGCAGCTGATCTGAACGCCGTCGCAAATCGCGTTGCGCGGATCCCCTGGTGGGAGCGGCGTGCGCTTGATGCGGCCGGGCTCACTCGTGAGCACGGCGTGCCACGGGAGCGTGCCGAGCGGCTCGCCGCCATGTGGGAACTCGCAGAGCGCTGGACCGAGGACGACCGGCCGGCGATCGGCTCGCCGCGCGACGCGCTGCTCATGCTCGACGGGCTGCGGCGCGCGCGGCGCGAGCAGGTGGTCGTCTTGCTTCTCGACGCGAGGCATCGTCCGATCAGGCTCGAGACCGTCGCGGTGGGGACCATCAATGCTTCGCGGCTCCAGCCACGCGACGTCTTCGGACCGGCGTTGCGCAGCGATGCAGTTGCAGTCATCATCGGCCACAACCATCCGAGCGGCGATCCCGCCCCGAGCCGTGCCGACCGTGTCGTCACAGCCGCGCTCCGGAACGCGGGCGCGCTGCTCGGCGTCCCGGTGCTGGATCACCTCATCGTCGCAACCCGTGGCCACCACTCGTTCCGAGAAACCGAAGGGTGGGACGAGGCGGCCTGAAGCCGCTCAGCCGAAGGCGTTCTCGCCGGTGAGTTCCTTGCCGATGATCAGCGTGTGCACTTCCTCGGTGCCCTCGTAGGTCAGCACCGATTCCAGGTTGGCCATGTGGCGCGAGACCGGATACTCGAGTGTGATCCCGTTCGCTCCGAGAATGGTCCGCGCGCTCCGCGCAATGTCCAGTGCCGCGCGCACGTTGGCGCGCTTGGTCACCGACACCTGCACCGGGTGCAACCGGCCCTGATCCTTGAGCGTGCCGAGCCGGTGCGCCATCAGGCGCCCCTGGACGATGGACGTCGCCATGTTGGCGAGCTTCTGCTGGGTCAGTTGCATCGCCCCGATGGGCTTGCCGAATGCATAACGCGTCTTGCTGTACTCGAGTGCGGACTCGAAGCACGCGCGCGCCGCACCCATCGCGCCCCAGCCGATACCGAAACGCGCCTCATTGAGGCACGACAGCGGTCCGCGCATCCCGGAGACACCGGGAAGCACCGCGCTGTCGGGGAGTCGCACAGAATCGAAGGAGAGCTCCGACGTCACCGATGCCCGCAGCGACAGCTTGTTGTGCACGTCCGACGTGGTGAACCCGCGCATCCCACGCTCGACGAGGAATCCACGGATGCCGGAGTCGGTTCGGGCCCACACAACGGCGATGTCGGCCATCGACCCGTTGGTGATCCACATCTTCGTGCCGTTGAGAATCCAGTCGTCGCCGTCGCGCCGCGCTTCGGTGCGCATCGAGGACGGGTCCGACCCGGCGTCGGGTTCGGTGAGTCCGAAACAGCCAATCGCCCGTCCGGCGGCCATTTCGGGCAGCCACCGGGACTTCTGCTCGTCGCTGCCGTATGCGGAGATGGGGAACATGGCGAGCGAGCCCTGCACGGAGACGAACGAGCGCAGCCCGCTGTCGCCTGCTTCGAGCTCCTCACTCGCGACCCCGTACGCGATCGCCGACGTGCCGGCGCACCCATACCCGTGCAGGTGCATCCCGAGCAGCCCGAGCGAGGCAACCTCCGGGATGAGCTCGCGTGGGAACGTGCCGGCCTCGAAATGCTCCGGGATCACCGGGAGCGCCCGGTCGCGCACGAAGGCCCGCACGGTGTCGCGGATCAGGCGCTCATCGTCGCCGAGGAGATCGTCGACGGCGAAGAGATCCGACGGGATCAGCGCACGCGTCCGCGGGGCGCGCTCAGTGACGGCCATGCGCAGAGAGTACCCGGTTGCCTAGGCGGCGACCGGCATTCCCGCTTCGACGAGCTGGCGGCGAAGGACCTCGCCACTCGCGAAGCCGACGTTGATGTCGGTCACCTGGCCCTCCGCGTCGAGCACGATCGTCGTGGGCAGGGACATCACGCGGTATCGACGGGCCATCTCGGGCTCGACCGCGATATCGATCTCGCGGATCTCGATGCCCGGGGCGATTGTCGCGGCGAGCGAGCGCAACGCCGGGCGCTGGGCGGTGTGACAGATGGTGCACGCCTCGCCGGTGAAATACAGCACACGCGGCAGCTGCCGCTGGTGCGCGAGGGGCTCGACGACGCTGCCGACGAGCTCACGTTGGACGCTTTTCTGGCTCCGGAGCAGCAGTGCCGCCCCGCCGACCACCGCGATGGCGATCAAGGGCGCGAGCAGAAGGATCATTGCGCCGCTTGGCGTGAGAAAGGGAGCAGCCCGATGCGCACGAGCTGCGCATACATGATGCAGCCGACGCAGATGTTGAACGCGAAGTTGAGGAACGCCAGCGCCGCGACGATCCACGCCAGCACCCATGCAGCCAGCAGGATGCCGGTGATCACGAACACGCTTGCCGCGGCGAGAAAGACGCCGCCGACCAGCTGGGCGAAGCGATGCGGGGCCGGATCCTCCTGGACGACCCGCGGCTTGACGATGCCTGCGGGCTTGAGCCAGCGAAGGTAGAGCAGGCGCGGGACGTTGAGTGATGGGGATGCGACCGCGGCGAGCATCATCACGGCGAGCACAGGGAGCGCCCACGCGATCGGGGGGTATGCGAGCCCGACCACGTACCCCACGACGATGACGGTCATGAGGATCGCCTGATTGACCTTGAGAACGCTGCGGTCGAACGCCACGATTGCCATACCGGAAATCATACCCCGCAGGTCGGGATTCCCATAATCCCGAAATCGTGTGGTCGTCGGCGACGCCTGCCGTACCCCGACCGTGCAAGAGTTGGCGTGCTCAGCCCGATGCGTGTGGAGGCGTACTTGACGCTCGAAGGCCCGATCCAACTCGATCTCGACGACGTGCGTGCCGGCGTCCACTACGAGGGCGTGCGCGGCGAGGAGCGCCACCGCGTCGGCGAGCTGAAGCGCACTCGGCGCGTCCGTCTCGGTGAGACGCTCGCGCTGGTCTTCGAGAATCGGGACACAATCCGCTCGACGCTGGAGGAAGCGCTCCGGACGGAGCGCATCGATGACCCGGAGCGGGTTGCGGCCGAGCGCGCCGCCTTCAACGCGGTTGTGCCCGCCCAGGGGGAGCTCGCTGCCGTCCTCTTTCTCGAGGTCGACGATCCAGCCGATCTTGCCGCCGCCGCAGGGGGTGTGGAGGGCGTCGAGCACACCGTCTTCCTCGAGGTGGCCGGCGCCCGCGTCCGTGGCATGCCCGAGGCGGTTGCTCCGCCAGGGGAGAGCTCGCCGGCGCACTACCTGCGTTTCACCCTCGAACCTGGCCAGCAGGCCGCGGTCATGTCGGGAGCAGCGATTGCGGTGGGGGCCGACCACCCCAACCTCACCGTGCTGGTCCACCTCGACGAGGAGCAACGTCAGGCGGTCGCCGCCGACCTCTGACCGCTCCGCGCGGGTCTGCGGTGTGCCGCCTGGTCAGCGCCGCGCAGACTGGCTTCGAGCCATCCCGCCGTATGGCGTCCCGGTCAGTGCCGCACCCGAGTGGTGGCGCGCGACCTCTTCGTAGACCGCAGCCGTCAGGGCCGCGGTCCGCTCCCACGTATATCCTGCGGCGCGGTCGACGCCGGCGTGTCGCATCCGGGCAGCCCGGACCGGCTCGCCGAGCACGGATTCGATGGCGCCGGCCAGCGCGGCAGGATCGCTCGGCGGCACCAGGACGGCCACGTCGAGCGTCAGCTGGGGCAGATTCCCGACAGCACTGGCGACCAGCGGCGCACCGCAGGCCATCGCCTCGAGGGCGGTCAGTCCGAACCCCTCGTGGGTCGACGGCAACGCGACCACGGCGGCCTGCCGGTACAGCGAGGCGAGGTCGTGGTCCTCCACCGGTCCGCAGAGCACCAGCGGCACGTGACGGCGCCACGCCTCGGCGGCGAGGCGATCGGCCTCGGGGCCGATGGCGCCCGCCAGCGCCAGGATCAGACCACCTTCACCGCCTGGTTCCATCGCCTCGAGCAGCGTGTCGAGGCCCTTGCGCGGGTCTCGCGAGCGCAGGCTCCCAACCCAGAGCACGAACGGATCCTCGAGACCGAGCGCCTCGGCGATGCGGGCGTCGCGAAGCTTCGGACGCGCCGAGAAGACCGGTCCCACCCCGTGCGGCACCACGTGCACCCGAGCCGGGTCCAGGCCGAGCGCCTCGATCGCCTCGACGCGGGTCGTCTCGCTGACGGCGATGATCCCGGCGCACCCCCGGATGGCCGGGGCAAGAAGCGACCCATACAGCCGGCGCGCCGCCCCCGACGGCCCCGGGGTCGCAACGGCGCGCCACATCTCGACGTCGTGCACCGTCACCACCTGACGGCCCATCGGGAAACCGAGGACCGGTTCGCCACCGAGGCCGTGGACGAGGTGCGGATGGCGTGCCATCGCATCCGAAAGCACGTGCGGCTGGGCTCGGAGGAACCGCGCCGGGCGCGCTTCGCTCCACGGCGATGAGGAAGGCACCGACGGGATGATCTCCAGATCGGGAACGCCCTGCAGCGCCTCGATCAACTGGCTGGCATACCGTCCGATTCCGGCGTCGCGCCTGGCGTCGCCAAGACAGCTCGCTTCGAGCAGGACGCGCAGTGGCCTCTCCATCGAGGCTTTGTAGCAGGCTCGGCGCTCGACACCGCTGGCACAATGGATTCGATGCCGAACTCCCGTTCCCTCATGCCGTTCACCGCGCTCGTCGGTCAGGAGACGATGAAGACCGCGCTGGTCCTCAACGCCATCAACCCCGGAATCGGTGGCGTGCTCATCCGCGGGCAGCGCGGCACCGCCAAGTCCACCGCCGTCCGAGCGCTGGCGCGCCTGCTACCCGAGATCGACGTGATCGTCGGCTGCCGCTATCGGGACGATCCCACGGCTCCGGCGACCTGGTGCGAAGACTGCCGCGCCCGCTTCACATCCGGTCTGACGCCGGTCGTCGAGCGGCGGCGGATGCGGGTCGTCGAACTGCCGGTCAACGCCTCGGAAGATCGTGTCGTCGGCACCATCGACACCGAGGTCGCCATCAAGCTCGGCGAGCGGCGCTTCGAGCCGGGGCTTCTCGCCGACGCAAACCGGGGCATCCTCTACGTGGACGAGGTGAATCTCCTCGACGACCACATCGTCGATGTGCTCCTCGATGCCGCGGCGATGGGGTGGAACACAGTGGAGCGCGAGGGCATCTCGTTCTCGCACCCGTCGCGATTCATCCTCGTCGGGACGATGAATCCCGAGGAGGGAGACCTCCGCCCGCAGCTGCTCGATCGCTTCGGCCTCTGTGTCGACATCACCGGGCTACGGGACGTCGATGAGCGCGTGCGCATCATGGAGCGCGACGCGCATCGCAGCCTGGACGGGGATGGCCTGTGGAGCGAGTTCCTCGCTCACGAGGATCACCTCAAGCAGGTCATCGAGGAGGCGAAGCGCCTGCTCCCGAGGGTGGAGATCAGCCCGACCATCGGCTGGTTCATCGCGCTGGTGTGTATCGACGCGGGGACCCTCGGCCACCGTGCCGACATCGTCGTGAGCGGCGCTGCGCGGACGGTCCGGGCGTGGGACGAAGCGGAACGTCTGGTGCGCGCCCATGCCGCGGGGCTGCCCGCCGACGTGGCCGACCGCCTGGTGGTGACGACGGCCGACGCCACCACCGCGGCAGAGCTCGCGCTCGCCCATCGGCGGCGGAGCCGGCAGGACGGGGTGTCGCAGCCAGGCGCCACCGCAGCAGAGCGGGCTCGCGAGCGCTTCGAGGAGATCGCCCAGGAGGCCGAGGCGGCCGTGGTGTCGGAGCAGGCCGCCGAAGCCGGCGACGAGCCCCCCGACGACTCCGGCAGCGGTGAAGAGGGCGAGAGCCCCGGCCAGGTGCAGGGAAGCGAGCAGGCCACCCAGGCGGTGACCCGGCGAAGCGCCGAGCAACTGTTCGAGGGGGAGATCTTCCCCGTCCGCAAGATCGCGCTGCCACGAGACCGCCGGAGCCGGTCCACCACCGGCAAGCGGAGCTCATCCCAGAGCAGCGACAAGCGCGGGCGCTACGTCCGCGCCACCCAGACCGAGAAGACGACGGACATTGCGTTCGACGCCACCATGCGCGCAGCCGCGCCGCACCAGGTCCGCCGCCGAGCCGAGGAACCCGCGGGCAGAGTGGGGCCGGCGCTCCACCTCGAGCGTCAGGATCTCCGCCAGAAGGTGCGCCGCCGCCGCACCGGCACCCTGATCGTGTTCGTCGTGGACGCCAGTGCCTCGATGGACGCCGAGCAGCGGATGCAGGCCACGAAAGGCGCGGTGCTCTCGCTCCTGCGAGACGCGTACCTACGTCGCGACAAGGTGTCGCTCGTGGTCTTCTCCGGCCGCGCCGCCCGCGTGATCCTGCAGCCCACGTCATCCGTCGACCTCGCCGAGCAACGCCTCCAGCGCCTCACGGTCGGGGGGACGACGCCGCTGACGCACGGGCTCGTCGCCGGGCTCCGCATCGTCCGCACCGAACGGCTGCGTGACCCGACGGTGTATCCGCTCCTCGTGCTCATCAGTGACGGTCGCGGCAACATCTCGCTGTTCGGCGAGGAGCCGCTTGTCGAGGCACAGCGAGTCGCGGAGCAGCTCGGCGCCGACGGCGTGCACATGCTGGTCATCGACTCGGCGCGCGATCACACGACGCGCCCGATGCCCCGGGTCGGAAGTCACGGCAGGCCACCGCTCTTCGGTGGCTATGGATTCAACGCATGCCGCGACCTCGCCGACCGCGCAGGGGGCGAATATCTCGGCCTGTACGACCTCTCCCAGGGAGCGATTCTCGAGGGCGTCGAGAAGACGCTTCGAGGTCGCATGACACAATGAACACGATGCAGACAGGCAGAACCGTGTTCCCGTTCACCGCAATCGTGGGACAGGACCTGATGAAACAGGCCCTGATTCTCAACGCCATCAACCCCGCCATCGGCGGCGTGCTGATTCGCGGCGAGAAGGGCACCGCGAAGTCGACTGCCGTGCGCTCGCTGACGAAACTCCTTCCGGGGCTCGACGTCGTCGCCGACTGCCGCTATGGATGCCCGCCCGATGACGCGGACCTGCAATGCATGGAGTGCACCGAACGCGTTGTCAACGGCGAGACGCTGCCGCGAGGCCGTCGCCGGATGCGCGTTGTGGAACTACCCATCAACGCATCCGAGGACCGCGTTGTCGGCGCGATCGATATCGAGGCAGCGATCAAGCGCGGCGAGAAAGAGTTCGAGCCGGGCGTGCTCGCCGAAGCGAACCGCAACATCCTCTACGTCGATGAGGTGAACCTCCTCGACGACCACATCGTCGACGTCCTCCTCGACGCCGCGGCGATGGGTCAGAACACCGTCGAGCGCGAGGGCGTGTCGGTGTCGCATCCGTCGCGGTTCATCCTCGTCGGCACCATGAACCCCGAGGAGGGCGAGCTGCGACCGCAGCTGCTCGACCGCTTTGGCTTGTGCGTCGATGTCGAGGGCATTCGCGATGTTCGTCAGCGCGTCGAGATCGTGGAACGGCGCGAGGCGTTCGAGGAGGATCCGACCGCTTTCGCTGCGCGCTTCGAGCCGGCGGAACAGGCGGAGGCCGATCGCATCGCGCGGGCGATGTCAGTGCTCTCCGATGTCGTCGTGGATCGCAACATCCTGGTCGCCATCGCCGCGCTGAGCATCGAGCTCGAGGTGGACGGGCATCGCGCCGACATCGTCACGCGCAAGGCCGCGCAGGCGCTGGCCGCGCACGAGGATCGGGCCGCCGTTGGCATCGATGACGTCGAGCACGTCGCGCCGATGGTGCTGGCGCACAGAGTCAAGCCGGGTCTCTCGGGGAGCCGCCGCGGGCTGTCCGATCTTGCGGAGATTCTACACACGGCGCACGACGGCAACGGCGCGTCCCAGGACTAAGGCATCGCTCCGTGACGCATGCGTCTTGACCGGATCCGCAACTTCAGCATCATCGCGCACATCGATCACGGCAAGTCCACACTTGCGGATCGATTGCTCGAGGCGACCGGTACCGTCGCGTTGCGCGACATGCAGGACCAGGTGCTCGACCAGCTCGATCTCGAGCGTGAGCGCGGTATCACCATCAAGGCGCAGGCGGTTCGCCTCGCATACACGGCATCCGATGCGATCACCTATGAGCTGAATCTCATCGACACCCCGGGTCACGTCGACTTTGCTTACGAAGTCTCACGTTCCCTCGCGGCGTGCGAGGGCGCGCTCCTCGTCGTGGACGCAACCCAGGGCGTCGAGGCGCAGACGCTCGCCAATGTGTATCAGGCGATCGACAATCACCTCGAGGTGATCCCGGTCATCAACAAGATCGACCTCGCGAATGCGGACGCCGAGCTGGTCCGTCGCGAGATCGAGGAGGTCATCGGCATCCCCGCCGACGACGCGATCCTCACCAGCGCTCGTCAGGGAATCGGCATCGACCTCGTGCTCGAGGCAATCGTCAAACGCGTGCCGCCACCAAAGGGCGATCGTGACGGATCGTTGCGGGCGCTCATCTTCGACGCGAAGTACGACGCGTACCGCGGTGTCGTCGTCTACGTGCGGATCGTCGACGGACGCATCGCGAGCGGGATGCGCATTCGCATGATGAACAACCGGAGCGAGTTCGTCGTCGATGAGGTCGGCGTCTTCGCGCCGGCCATGACTCCTGTTGATGAGTTGCTCTGCGGTGAGGTGGGGTACTTCATCGCGTCGATCAAGAACGTCCGCGACAGCAAGGTCGGCGACACGGTGACCGATGCCGCGCATCCCACCACACACCCGCTGCCCGGATATCGCGCCGTGACGCCGATGGTCTACGCGGGCATCTTCCCCGTGGATTCCGACGACGTCACCGACCTCAAGGAGGCGTTGCAGCGCCTCAACCTCAACGACGCATCACTGATCTTCGAACCCGAGTCGTCCGCAGCGCTCGGTTTCGGGTTTCGCTGCGGATTCCTGGGCTTGCTGCACATGGAGATCGTGCAGGAGCGCCTCGAACGCGAGTTCAACCTCTCGCTGATCACGACGGCCCCGACCGTCGAGTACCGCGTGCGGCTGCGCAACGGCGAGGTGATCGCCATCGACAACCCCGAGATGCTCCCGGATGCCTCGAACATCGAGGCGATCGAGGAGCCGAGGACCAAGGCGACGATCATCGTGCCGAGCGCGTATGTCGGGGCGATCATGGAGTTGTGCCAGGAGCGGCGCGGGGAATTCCAGCACATGGACTACCAGCCCGGCGACCGCGTCGCGCTCACCTACGACCTCCCGCTCGGCGAGATCATTCACGACTTCTACGACCAGCTGAAGTCGCGGAGCCGCGGCTACGCGTCGCTCGACTACGAGATCACCGGGTTCCGTGCCGAGAACCTCGTGAAGCTCGACATCCTCGTCGGAGGGCAGCGGGTCGACGCGCTCAGCATGATCGTCCACCGCGACCGGGCAAACGCGCACGGCCGCAAACTGGCGGAGCGACTGCGCAAGCTGATCCCCCGGCAGCTCTTCGAAGTGCCCATTCAGGCAGCGATCGGTGGCAAGATCGTCGCCCGTGAGACTGTTTCCGCAATGCGCAAGGACGTTCTGGCCAAGTGCTACGGCGGGGACATCACGCGGAAGCGCAAGCTGCTCGAGAAGCAGCGCGAGGGCAAGCGCCGCATGAAAAGGGTGGGCAACGTGGAGATTCCCCAGGAGGCTTTCATGGCCGTGCTCAAGATGGACGAGGAGTAGGTGGACCGCTGATGCCCCGTCCGAACCCGCCTCGCAAGCGCCCGCGCCGGCGTCCTGACGCCGTCGAGCGCAGCGCGCGCGCCGAGGTCTCGCTCGCCAAGCAGACCGCCCAGGTGAAGGGGAGCAACGGCTCGGCCGACGGGAAACGGCAGTCGAACGCCAAGTCGCAACCGGTCGCCAAGGGCGCCGCCGGCGCGCGCGGCAGGCGCATCGACGAGCCTTACGTTCCTTGGGCAAAGCGCTCGTACCTCGTCCTGGTCGCGGTGCTCTTCGTCGCCGAGCTCGTGATCGGCGGCTTCTACTACCTCACGATCCAGAGCAGCAAGCCACCGCCACCGCCGTTCGACATCTTCCTGCTGGCGGTGAGCTACCAGCCGCTCCTTCCCGTGGCGGCGGCCCTTGTCGCGGCGCCGATCGCGAAGTTCATCACCAAGGAACCGCGCTCGCTCCGCTTCATGGAGTCGATCATCGTCGGCATCGTCCAGTACTTCGTCTGGCTCTCGCTCTTCGTCGCGCTGACGTACATCATCGGCGGCTTCAACTCCGCGACGACCACCTCGGCGGCGACATCGGCCACGACGACGGAGATCATCGGGCTGGTGGTGATCGACATCCTCAGCTACGTCGCCGCGTACTACGGCTACCCGCCGCTCTACAAGTTCATGCGCCGCCGCCCGCCGCCACGCACCCCAAAACAGAGCAACGCAAAGCCGGGCAATGCGAAGCCCGAGGCCGCGCCGCAAGGCAAGACATCGATCGTCGACAAGATGGACGAGGCATCGGCACGCGACGCGGGGGCGAAGGGCCCGAGCGCGTGAGCGCCGCGTTCGGCGAGGTGCGCTCGCTTTACCTGCACATCCCGTTCTGCGAGCGGAAGTGCGAGTACTGCGATTTCACGAGCGTCGCAGGGACCACCGGGTCCGAGCAGTACATGGAGGCGCTCTGCATGGAGGTCAGGCGCCTGGGCGAGCGGCTCGGCCGCCTGACCCTCGATACGGTGTTCATCGGTGGCGGCACCCCGTCGCTGGTGGAGCCGGCGCTGCTTGCCGAGCTGGGGGCCACCGTCCGCCGCACATTCACGATCGCCCCCGGCGCTGAGGTCACGATGGAGGCGAACCCGTCGAGCATCACGACGGCGCGAGCCCGTGTGTGGAAGGAAGCGGGCGTGAACCGCATCAGCATCGGCGTCCAGAGCCTCGAGGCTGACGCGCTCCGCTTCCTCGGGCGGGTGCACGACGCGGACCGAGCGATCGCCGCAGTCGGAGAGGTCCGCGAGGCGGGCTTCACCTCGATCAACTGCGACCTCATCTACGCGGTGCCCGGGCTCGGCGACGCGCGCTGGCGGAGAACGCTCGAGCGCGTCGCGGCGGCCGGTCCCACGCACATCTCCTGCTACGAGCTCACCGTCGAGCCCGGCACGCCGCTGCACACCAGTGTCCGGCGCGGCCTGGTGACGCCGGTCGACGGCGCTCGCTCGATGCGCCAGCACCGCATCGCTGTGGAGTTCCTCGGGGCCGCCGGTTACGCCCAGTACGAGGTGAGCAACTTCGCGCTGCCCGGCGAGGAGTGCCGCCACAACCTCGTGTACTGGCACAACGGGTACTACGCGGCAGCCGGCGTGGGCGCCCATGGCCATCTGCCCGCAGCCGCAGCAGCGGCGATCGGCCTGGAGGTCGCCGACGGAGCGGTCTCGGTGCGTCACTGGCACGGCCGCGGCATCGCCGCGTACGGACGCGCGGTCCGCGCGGGGGAGCTCCCCGTCGCCGGCTCGGAGCCGGTCGGCCCGGAGATGCGCGAGCAGGAGCGGGTCATGCTCGGGCTCCGTCTCCGTGAGGGGGTTCGCGTCGGCGGGACCAGCCTCGATGAGGCACGCTCGCTCGAGGGCCTCGGGCTGGTCTCCATCGACGGCGATCGCGTTCGCGCCACCGTCCGCGGCGAGGCCGTCCTCAACCAGGTGACGCTCCGGCTCGTGGGCGACCAGGCGGCCTAGCTGGTACTCTTAGCACTCAGCCCTGACGAGTGCTAAAGCGCAGGCGGCGAGCCCGCGACCGCACCGTCGCCTCCGGTCAGACGTGCAACACCCAGTCCCCTTAGATCAGCGCAAGCAACAGATCCTCAAGGCCGTCGTCGCGGACTACACGCGCACGGGGGTTCCCGTCGGGTCGGCGTCCCTTGCCGTCCACCTCGCCACCTGGTCGTCCGCGACCATCCGCAATGAGCTGGCGACGCTGAGCGAGGTCGGCTACCTGATCCAGCCGCACACCTCCGCGGGCCGTGTGCCGTCCGACCTCGGCTACCGGTACTACGTCGACTTCCTCATGGACGAGGAGGACGTCCCGGCGGCAGTGCGCCGCCAGGTGGACCCGTTCTTCGCGGTCATGCCGACCGGTGTCGAGGACATCCTCGAGATCGCTGCCACCGCGCTGGCGCAGGCCGCCGACGCGGTGAGCCTGGTCACAGCGCCTCGCGCCCTCGGCGTCCGGGTGAAGCACCTCGACCTCGTCAAGCTCAATGACACCCAGGCGCTGCTCGTGCTGGTGCTCGAGGGCAACCTCGTGCGTCAGCAGGCGCTGAACCTCACCTCACCGACGGATCAGTCGGTGCTCAGCGCCATCGCCGCCGGGCTCAACGCCGTGGTGGTCGGGCTGAATGCCGCGGGCATGTCGAGGCTTCCCGAGTCGGTCGGCCACCACGCGGAGCTCGAGCACGACCTCCTCACCCAGATCGTGGCCTTCATGACGGTCTGCGACGCGCAGCAGGACACCCTCATCCTCCATGACGGCGTCCGAAACCTCCTGC
Source organism: Candidatus Dormiibacterota bacterium (assembly GCA_963791435.1). Taxonomy (GTDB): domain Bacteria; phylum Chloroflexota; class Dormibacteria; order Aeolococcales; family Aeolococcaceae; genus Palsa-851. The sequence continues at coordinate 402,370 of CAWBSL010000001.1, read as the reverse complement.
ACCAGCCGGAGTTCGGCGACGTCGAGCTGCTCCAGCAGGTCATCGAGGTGGTGGAGGAGGAGCGCATGCTCGCCGCTCTCATCAGCGCCGCCGATCTCGACCACGGGATCCAGATCATGATCGGCCGCGAGAGCGGGATGGCCGAGCTTTCGCGTTGCAGCCTGGTGCTGACCACCTACCGTGCCGGCGCCGAACGCCGTGGCACGATCGGTGTCCTCGGCTCGACGCGCATGGCGTATGCGCAGGTCGGTCCGCGGGTGCGCTACGTCGCCCAGCGCGTCGGCCGGGCCGTCGGGCGTGCTTTGAGCTGACCGTGGGCATAGTGAGCGCATGACCGAAGAACCTGACCTGTCGGCCTTCCAGCCGGACTCGGACAGCCGCGCAGAGGCTGCCTCCACGGAACCGGACGAGCGGGACGCCCGCTACCTCCGCCTCGCCGCCGACTTCGAGAACTTCAAGCGTCGCAAGGCGCAGGAGCTCGCCGACGTGCGGCGATACGAGAGCGAGGACGCCGCGCTCGCGTTGCTCCCGGTCCTCGACAACCTGCGTCGTGCGGTCGAGCACGCGAGCGAGGCGGGCGCCGAAGAGTTCTTCGTGAGCGGCCTGCAACTCGTCGTCCGGGAGTTCGAGACCGCCCTCGAGCGGATCGGGGTTGTCCCGGTGCCCGCGGTCGGCGAGCGCTTCGACCCGGCGATGCACGACGCGATCGCGGCCGAGGAGTCCGATGACGTCCAGGAGGACACGGTGATCGCGGAGCTCGTGCCCGGCTACCGGCTCCACGACCGCCTGCTCCGGCCCGCGATCGTCCGCGTCGTGCGACCGCGCAGCACCGCTTCCGGGAACTGAGCGAATGGCGACCGTCAAACGCGATTACTACGAGGTGCTCGGCGTCTCGCGCGACTGCACGCCCGAGCAGCTGAAGGCCTCGTATCGCAAGCTCGCCATGCAGTACCACCCCGACCGCAACAACGGCGACAAGGCGGCGGAGGAGAAGTTCAAAGAGGTCGGCGAGGCGTACTCGGTGCTGAGCGATCCCCAGAAGCGCCAGCGCTACGACGCGTACGGTCACGTTGCCGACGGGGCGCAGCCGGACTTCGGCAACTTCTCCTTCGACTCCGCCTTCGACCTCTTCGACATGTTCTTCGGAGGCGGCGGCCGGCGTCGACAGCACACCGGTCCGCAGCGCGGCGACGACCTGCGCATGAACATCGAGATCACCTTCGAGGAGGCCGTGTTCGGTGCCAAGCGCACGGTCGAGGTGCCGCGCGCGACGCAATGCACGGAGTGCAACGGCGCCGGCGCCAAGGCCGGAACGACCGCGACCCAGTGCACGACCTGCTCGGGCAGCGGCCAGGTGCGCAGAACGATGCAGTCGATCTTCGGCCAGGTGGCGAGCGTGACCCCGTGCCCGGCGTGTCATGGCGAGGGATCGATCATCGCGGACCCCTGTCCGGTATGTCGTGGACAGGGCCGGGTGCAGGGCCGGCACACCGTCGAGGTCACCATCCCCGCCGGCGTCGACGATGACGTCACGCTCCGTCTCACCGGCGAGGGTGAGCCCGGACCGCGCGGCGGCCCCTCCGGCGACCTGTACCTCGGCTTTCGCGTCAAGCCGCATCCGAACCTCGTGCGCCGAGGGCAGGACCTCCTCTACGAGCTGCCGATATCCGTGACCCAGGCGGTGCTCGGCGACACCATTGCGATCACCACGGTGGATGGCGAACATCCGGTCGAGGTACCGGCCGGGACGCAGCCGGGACGCCAGATCAAGATGCACGGGCTCGGCGTTCCGCACGTTCGCACCGGCCGGCGCGGTGACCTCATCTGCGTCGTGCGCGTCGTCGTCCCGAGCCACCTCTCACATCAGGACCGTTCGCTGTACGAGCAACTCGGTGGCCGCGAAGGCAAACCCGCCGAGGTCAAGAAGGGCTTCTTCGACTCGCTGCGCGACGCGTTCCGGGGCTGACTCCGCGCGTATCGATCGGCGACGTTTATCGCGTCGCCGGTGCGGGTACAAAAAGCGTGTCGCGGAACACGCGACGACAGCAGAATCTCGTTACAGGAGAACGCAGCAATGGCAGTAGTCCGTTGGAGTCCGTGGAGCGATCTGTTCGATCTGCACACGCAGATGGATCACGCGTTTCAGTCACCGGCGACGGCGTCACGCAACGGTGTCGACTACACCAGCCTTCCGGTTGACATCCAGCAGACGGAAGGGGCGTTCATCGTCGAAGCTTCCGTCCCCGGTTTCAACCCCGGTGAGGTCGAGGTCACCTTCGAGGATGGCGTGCTGACCATCACCGGAAAGCGCACCACCAGTGAGACGGCGAAGAACGCGACGTACCTGCGTCGTGAGCGCCGCGCCACATCCGTCTTCCGTCAGGTCGGCCTCCCCGCCGAGGTTCGCGCCGACGACATCACCGCGTCGTTCGAGAACGGTGTGCTGCGCATCACCGTCCCGCGCGCGCAGAAGGCGCAGCCCAAGCGAATCCCGGTGACCGTTTCCGGTCCCGAGAAGACCGAGCAGATCGTCGAACACGCGCCCGTCGCGACCGCCTAGTCCAAGCCCCCCTCTCAGGCCTGGTCGCCCCTAACCGGGCGGCCAGGTCATCTGCCGTCCGCCGAGCAGATGCATGTGCAGGTGGTCGACGGTCTGGCCACCCTGTTTACCGTTATTGACGACGAGCCGGAAGCCGGTCTCATCGATGCCCTCGTCCTCGGCGATGGACTGGGCGACATGGAGCATCCGTCCCCACAGGCCGTCCTGCGCCGGGGTGAGCTCCGCCACCGACTCGATGTGCTCCCGGGGCAGCACCAGCACATGCACCGGCGCCTGCGGGTTGACATCGCGAATCGCCAGCACCTGATCGTCCTCGCGGACGAACGTCGCCGGGAGCTCGTGGGCCGCGATGGCGCAGAAGATGCAATCGCTCATGAGCGCAGCAGGGTACCGCGCAGGCGGTCGCCCAGGACGTCGTCGGCTCGAACGAGGTCCAGCCCTCCCTGGCGCAGGCCGGCCACGTCCTCCACGGTGATCTCGTGGTATCCGGCGGTGAGTCCGTGCGCACCCTGCTCTTCGACCGCATCCCATGCGACCTCGTGCACGCGCCCGCAGGCTGCGGCGAGCGAGTGTGCCCCGGAGCGCTTCGTCGCGCGACGCACCTCGGCGCTGCGCCGGCGCGCCACGGCGTCGTCCACTCGGCCGTCGAGTGCTGATGCGGGCGTTCCCGGTCGCGGGGACCAGCGGAACACATGACCCTGGAGAAAGCCGACCTCATCGACGAGTGACAACGTCTCGGCGTGGTCGTCCTCGGTCTCACCGGGGAACCCGACCATGATGTCGGTCGTGAACTCGGTGTTGGGATTCATGGAACGCAGGGCGTGTGCAACACGCAGGTATTGCGCGCGCCGGTAGCCGCGGTGCATTGCGCGAAGGGTCCGATCGCTGCCGCTCTGCAGCGGCATGTGCCAGTGCGAGCAGAGCCGTTGGTGCGCGTTGAGCGCGATCATGCCGGGGCTCACATCATTCGCGTTGATGCTGCTGAGCCGGATGCGCGCGTGCTCGCCGCACGAGTCGAGCAGCGACCCGACGAGTGTCGGGAGGTCTGTCCCGACGTCGCGTCCGTACGAGCCGAGATCGACACCGCACAGCACGATCTCCGCATGACCGGCGTCGATTGCAGCTCGGACTCGTTCCTGCACGATGCGCGCGGGGATGCTCGATGACGCTCCGCGCGCCTGCCAGACGATGCAGTACGTGCAGCGGTGGTTGCAGCCGTCCTGCACCTTGACGAACGCGCGCGAGCGCAAGAACGGAGCGTCGCGAGCCTCGTCTTCGTGGCGCGACATGGCGAGGATGTGCTCCGCGATGCTGTCCTTGTCGCGATTCGCGAAGACCGAGTTGACCGTTGTGTATGCGCCGGGATTCGCATCGACGCTGCATCCGGTGAGCATGACGTGCGCGCCGGGATCGAGACGGCGCAGACGCCGGATGCGCTGGCGTGTCGTTGCATCCGCCTGCGCAGTGACCGTGCACGAGTTGAGCACGCGAACGTCGGCCGGCTCGTTTTCCGGGACCACGTCGCATCCCCCTGCCGCAAGCCTGCCTGCCAGGTCTGCCATCTCCGCGAAGTTGACCTTGCAACCCAGCACCGTCAGCGCGACGCGCAGGGGTGCGCCTGCTCTCACATTCATGACGGTGGTGGCGCCGCCGCCGCGTCGAGGTCGCCCGCCGCGGCAAGCAGCAACGACGTCGCGATCGCTCCCGCGAGCCGGCTCGGAAAGGTGCGTGACCCGAGATGCACGCGCGCAGCGCTGCAGTCGTCGAGGGTACGAAGGTCCGCGACGTCGAGCCCGCCTTCGGGCCCGATCACCAGTCCGATATCCGATGTCTCTGTCGGCAGAGCCCTCGAGATCGGGACGGCATCAGGGCTGATCACGCACGCGAGGATCCGGGTGTTGCGAGGAAGCGCCTGCAGGGCCTCGCGCAGGGGACGCATCTCGTGGACAGCCGGCGGAGCCGCGCGCCCCGCGAGCTGCGCCGCTTCGCGCGCGATCGTCCGCCAGCGCTCGAGACGGTGGACGATTCGCGAAGGGTCGGGGCGCGACACCGTCCGGTGTGTGAGGATCGGCCGGATCGTGGCGGCACCCGCCTCCGTGAGCGCTTCGACCGTCGCGTCCATCGCCTGAGCAGGCACCGCCTGGAGCACGTGGACGGCCATCCGTGGCTCCCCGCCGGCCGGACGGCTCCACACGATCGATCCCGAGACGCGCGCCGGGGTCACCTCGTCGAGCTGCAGTCCGTGCTCGATGGTTCCGCCCTCGACGATCACGATGGTCTCGCCCACCGACGCACGCAGCGCACGCGAGAGGTGGTTCGCGTCCTGTCCAAGCAGGGTTGCGCGACCGCTGCCCACCTGGTCGGCGTCAACAAAGAATCGAGGCACGGCAGCGTGCATGGTGCGGCACTCGTGTCCCGCTATGGTGGTCGGGTGGCCGAGGAGCGTCGCATCGCGCGAACACCTGATGGAACCGGCCTGGCCGTCGTCATCAACGGCACCGGCGACCCGCTGCTGCTGATCCCGGGACTCGGGGCCGGGCGCTCTGCGTTCGATCACCTCGTTCCGGACCTCGCGAGCGCGCACCGCGTGATCACCTTCGATCCTCGCGGGATCGGTGAGTTCGAAGGTGGCGGCAACACCACGTTGACGGCGATGGCCCTCGATGTCGTGGCGGTGCTCGAGGCCGCGGGTGTGGGCGCGTCGGCGGTGTTCGGCGCCTCGATGGGTGGGCTCGTCGCGCAGCACCTGGTCGTCGACCATCCGGATCGTGTCACCGACCTCATCCTCGCGGCGACTGGACCGGGTGGCGATGACGGCGTTGACGCCGCGCCCGCGGACCAGGCGGCGCTGCTCGGCAAGGGCGCGAAGACACCCGAGGACGCGTACAGGATCGCGTGCACCGTCCTCTACTCACCGCAATTTCAGCGCACGCACCCCGACTTCATCGAGGCGCAGATTCGTGATCGCGCGCGTCATCCGGTGCGCCCTCGCGTCTTCTCTGCCCAGTACGGCGCGATGTGGCAACCGGACCATTCCTTCGATGGGCTCGCCGCGGTGCGCGTGCCGACGCTCGTGATGCATGGCACCGACGATGTCGTTGTCCCGTTCGAGAACGCGCGCATCCTTGCACGGCAGATTCCCGGCGCGCGCCTGCGTCCCTTCGAGGGGTGCGGGCACCTGTTCTTTCACGAGCGTCCCGAGGAGACCGTCCGCGTGATCATCGAGCACCTTCGCCGCGCCCAGTAGGCACGGGTCACTCCTCTTCGGAGACGTCCTCGTCGGCGTCGGCCGATTCGTCGACCGCCGATTCATCAACCGCCGACTTGTGATGTCCGTTGCCGTTGCCGTTCGCGTGGTCGGCCGCGGCCGCGCGCACCGGTACCAATTGCGCGGGGGCGGTCGCGGTCGCGGTCGTCTCGCGGATCACGGTCACCTTGATCACCCCGGGATACTGCATCTCGGACTCGATCTCTCTGGCGATCTCACTCGTCATCGCCGGCATCTCACTGTCCTTGACCTGCGACGCCTTGACGAACACGCGCAGCTCGCGGCCTGCCTGCAAGGGGAAGGCGCGGTCCACGCCGCCGTGTCGGGTCGCAATCGTCTGGAGTTGCTCGAGACGGAGCAGGTACGTGGCCAGGGTGTCGCGCCGCGCACCGGGACGGGAAGCGGAGATGGCGTCTGCGCAGATCGTCAGCATCGCGAGGTCGGTCGACGGTTCCTCGTCGAAGTGATGTGCCTTCACGGCGTGGACGATCGCCGGGTCGACGCCGAGCACCCGGAGCAACTCGCCGCCGATGATCGCGTGCACGCCTTCGACGTCGTGGTCGACAGCCTTGCCGATGTCGTGGAGCATGCCGGCCTGGCGGGCAAGGCTCTGCGGCAAGCCGAGCTCGGCGGCGAGCACGCCGCAGAGGTGGCCCGTCTCCTCGCAATGGAGGAGCGCGTTCTGGCCGTATGAGAAGCGGTGGTGGAGCGTTCCCACGAGCTCGGCGAGCTCGGGGCGCCCCTCGATCTGCATGAGCCACAGCGCCCGCTCCCCGACCTCCATGACGCGGCGCTGCGTGGTCCGCCGCGCCTTCTGGATGAGCGGTGGCACCTCGGTGGCCTGCATGCGGCGGTCCACCACCTCGAGGGCGGCCTGGCGCGCGATCTCGCGCCCGATCGGGTCCACCGTCCGCAGCGTCGCCTGGTGCTTCTCGGCGTCGATGCCGAGCTCGGCGCCCGTCTCCTCCGCGATGACCGCGAGCGCCGAGAGCAGGCGCTCCTGCGCGTGCTCGTCGAGGCCCTCGAGCGAAAGCGGCGACATCCTCGGAGCGCTGTCCACGTTCGAAGCGTCCTGGCGCTCCACCGCCTGCACGATGAGGTCGTTGGCGCTGGTCTCGACCCGGTCGCCGATGATGTCGGCGATCGTTGCCTCCACCAGCGCGGTGCGCTCGGCGATGAGCTCGGACTGGACGCGGTCCAGCACGAGCACGGCTGCAGCAGCGCGATCGAGCGCGGCCTTGGCGTGGAGCGTCTCCTCGATCTGGGCGCCCTGCTCAGTGACACGGGTGCGGCGCTCCTCGATCTCGTCCCGGCGTTTGCGGTACGCGAAGCGCCGGTCGTCGAAGATCTCGCGCCGTTCCCGCAGGTGCTTGTGGCGCTCGGCGATCACGGCCTCGCGGCCCTCGACCGCGGCCAGCCGCTCCTTGACCTCTTCCATCGCCGCCTCGTGGGCATGAAGGGCTGCCGTCCGCGCTTCGGCCACCAGCGTCGCGGCGGACTGATTGGCGTCCGCGAGGCTCTGGCTGACGACCGGCGCCTGCGACGTCTCGGGAGCCCGGCGCCGTGCGTTGACCATGGCGCCAACGCCGACGGCGGCCAGAATCAGCGCGACGACGATGAGGACGGCTGCGATGATCATGAGTGGAGGAGTGCTGTCAGAGCGGAGCGGTCAGGCACTGACCGCCAGGTCGAATGGGTCGCTTGCCTCAGCGATGAGCCGCTGGGCGAAGAGGTTGGCGGCGGGAGGCAGGGTGCGTCGCCGATCCCAGCAGAGGGCCATGGTACGCGCGATGGGTGGGTCGCGAAGCGGGATCACCGCGACGCGGGTGCTCGGCACGGGCAGCGGCATCGGCATGAGCGTGGTCCCGAGGCCGGCCTCGACCAGTCCCTGGACGATCGTGAAGTCGTCCCCCTCGTAGGCGACGTGTGTCGTCAATCCCTGCGCAGCGAAGGCGGCATCGATGACGCGACGGAGGCCGCTCCGGGATCGCGGCAGGATGAGCGGCTCCCCGGCCACGTCCTCGAGGGTGCATGAGCTCCGGCCGACCAGGCGGTGGTTGATGGGCACCACCACCGCAACGCGCTCGCGGAAGAGCGGGTGGATCTCGAGATCGACCACGCCGGTGGGCGGTGGGCCGAGGATGCCGAGGTCGTAGTCGCCCCCGAGCACGCCGCTCATCACTTCGGCGGTGGTTCCCTCCTCGAGGGTGAAGCGGACTGCCGGATAGCTCTCGAGAAACCGTGCCAGACGCTCCGGCAGCCATCTGGCGCCGACCGTGTGCAGGAATGCGACGCAGACCCTGCCGCTCTCGGCGGCGACGGCCCCTTCGGCCTCCGCGATGGCGTCTCTGAGGTCGTCGAGGATGCGTTCGGCGCGTCCGACGAGGCGCCGGCCGGCCTGGGTCAGGCGGATGTTCCTGCCGATGCGCTCGAAGAGGAGGACGCCGACCTCCTGCTCCAGCCGGGCGATCTTTCGCGATACCGTTGATTGATCAGCTTGCAGCGCTTCGGCCGCCCTGCTGAGGTGCTCGACTTTGGCGACTTCGACAAAAGTGCGGAGAAGGTCGGCATTGATGCGGTCCATGCATCAATCTCACCCTAAATGTGCTGTTGATGTCAATGACCACCTCCGGTAGGCTTAGCAACGTGATTAGAGAACCCGAGGTACTGGAGCGTAATCAGGTAGTCGACCCGGGGCTTCTCATCGAGAGCGCCACTGAAGAGGTGCACGCCGCCCGTCGCAGGCATCGCCGCGAGGTTGTCGAGCGGACCCGCCTGCGCCGGCTCGTCGAGCGGGTCGACAGCGCAATCGAGCTCTGCGAGGAAACGCACCTCCAGGGCATCAAAGAGGTGCCGCCGGATGTCGCCGAGCGTGCGCAGAAGGTGTTCATCTTTGCTCGCGGCGCGGTCCGCAAGACCGGCGACGTCGACGCCCTGGCCACTGTTGAGACGGCTCTCGCGCGGCGTCAGGTCAAGATCACCGAGGTCATGGACATCCTCTGGACGATCCAGGAGGTCGTGTTCGACCTGATGCTCCCGTGGCGCACCCAGCTTCCCGAGGACGTGGAGCCCGAGGGCGACGAGGCCTCTTTGGTAGGTTTCTGGCGGGAATTCCGGCTGCATCCATAAGGCGACGGCGGCGCGCCACAATCCGCGGGTGAGTTCGCGGGTTGCTGTTGATCGGATGGTGGTTACCGGGCATCGGATCGACGTTCCGCTGGACTGGAACGAACCGGCCGGAGCGACCATCAGCCTTCATGCACGCGAGGTGGTGGCGGCTGAGCATGCGGACGACGCGAACCGTCCGGCAATCGTGTGGTTCCAGGGCGGTCCGGGCTTCGAGATCGCGTTTCCGGATCATCGCGGGAGCTGGCTCGAGCAACTGCTGACTCGCTACCGAGTGCTGTTGCTGGATCAACGCGGCACGGGCATGAGCACACCACTTGACACACGCGCCTTGCCGATGTCCGATCCGGTCGCGCTCGCCGCGTATTTACGCAATTTCCGGCAGGACTCGATCGTGCGCGACGCAGATCGTTTCCGCACGACGCTCTATGGCGAGGATGCCGACTGGTATGTGTTCGGTCAGAGTTTCGGGGGCTTCTGCTCGCTCACCTATCTGTCGCAGATGCCGGAGCACCTTCGCGGCGTGATCATGACCGGCGGATTCGCGCCGGTGATGCACGAGACGGAGGACGTCTGCACGCGGTTGTTCAACCACGTCGCCACGCGCAATGCCGATTTCTACGCGCGGTTTCCTGAAGACGCGGCGCGTGTGCGCCGCATTGTCGATCACCTCGAGACCGGCACGGAGCTCGATGGCCGCGGACAGGGTCTGAGTGCGCGGCGCTTTCTCATGCTGGGTGCCAAGCTCGGCGCGCAGCACGGTGCAGCGGACCTGCACGGCGTCATCGAGCGCGCAGACAACGATCTCGATCAGCTGCACAAGTTGAGCGGCGCCGTCCACGCCGAGGTCGCCGGGATGATGTCGCCGGCAACCAATCCTATCTACACGGTGCTGCATGAAGCGTGTTACGCCAGTGGACCGGCGACTCGCTGGGCTGCAGAGCGCGCGCGGCTTGCGGATCCGCGTTACGCGGTCGATGCGCAACCGGCGCCGTATTTCACCGGTGAGGCCGTGTTTCCGTGGATGCTCGAGGAGCTACGCGAGTTGCAGCCGTTGCGTGATGTCGCCAACGTGCTCGCGGAGTTCGACGACTGGCCGCCGCTGTATGACGTGGCGAGGTTGCGCGCGAATGCGGTTCCGGTGGTGGGGACCGTCTACTGGGACGATGAGTATGTCGAGCGCACGATGGCGTTGGAGACGGTGTCGCTGCTCGGCAACTGCCGGCCGTGGATCACCAACGAGTACGAGCACGGTGCGTATCGTGTGGATCCGAAGCGAGTGGGGGAGCGGTTGTTCTCGATGCTGGACGACCTGACGGCGCGATCGAGCCCCTGACCGTCTAGCGCGGGAACATCACCTTCAATCGCGCGGCTGCCGCCGCAGCGCGACTTGGTCCCGCACCTTAGTCACGGCGCGTGGTGTCCGGATCTGGCTGAGGTCCGTGCTGGTTTCGGCCCTCGGGCGCCGATGCCGGATTGTTACTGAGGAATGAGTTGCTCGTACCCTCGACGATGGGTATATGGGTGTGTACTCATCCTGGCCTCGCATGCGACAGGCAATGTGAGGACCTTGCGTCGTTGGGAGGCTGTGAGTGAACCGAAAAGCAGTGGTCCTCAGCCTTTGCGCATCGGCCCTTCTCGTTGGTTGCGGAGTGGCACCCGGCGCACCTCAACCGAACGGGCCGACGGCCAAGTTCTTTCCAGATGTCAATCTCTCGGTTCGCCCGTGCGCGATTCAAACGCTCGGACTGCTGGATGAGGCTCAGTTGCCTCCGAACCTCACCCCGACAGGACCGCCATCCAGCGAGGTCGGACCTCGTGGTCTCTTGGGCAATGGGACCGACGGATCCGTGGGTAACGCCAATGAGTACTTTCGGGCGATCAGCTTCAAACCGCCGAACGTCGCTCCTGCGAGTCAGGTGTCGCAATTCGCCGAAGAGGTCACCGACTACGGCACCGTCGCCAGCGCAAAGCGGTGGATGAGCGGACAGGAGGCATCGAATCAGCCGAACGACATACCCAGGTATGGCAATGGCGTCGAGCGAGTGCCAACGACACCGAAGCTGGGTGATGAGACCCTCCTGTACCAGATCGACGATGGCGCGCCGTACACCGCGAGCGCCTATACCGGTCCGTTCGTCGGCCATATCTACACAGACATTCAGGTGCGCGATGGGGACCTGATCTACGCACTCAGTATCGATTCGGGACCAACAGCAGACCCGGCGTCACTGGCGATTTCGCTTGTGCGCGCCCTGATCGCCAAGGAGCGCACGGTCTGCGGGTGACCGTTGTTACGCCGGTTCTGGATGCGGGGGCAGAGCGCTCACCGCGAGCTGATCGGGTCACGGCACGGCCGACTAATCTGCGAGGGCGGCGGCGCGTCCTTCGTCGCAGACGGTTCGGAAGTCGCAGCGCTGGCACTGCCAGCGTGACGGCTTCGGCGGGAAGGAGCCGGTGCTCGACGCCAAGGCAAGCTCGCGCGCCGTGGCGGAAAGATGGCCGTGCGCCTTGCGCAGGAATGCCTTGTCGGCGATGACTCGGGTCACGGCGCCCTGCAGGTAGTGGAACTCGATCGCGACCTCCTCCGCCTGCTCGCGCTGCGCAAGACCCACCGCGTAAGCACGCAGTTGCAAGTCGGCGCGCAGCGCGCCTTCATCTTTCGGGCGACCGGTCTTGTAATCGATCACGGTGGGGATGCCGTCGAAGCGCGTGTCCACGCGGTCGAACCTGCCGGCGACATCGGCGTGATCGAGGCTGATCGTGATCGGCTCCTCGACGCTCTTGATCACCGTGTCCGTCCACGCGGGCGAGTCCACATAGCGACGCAGTTGCTCATCGCCATGCGCGCGCAGCTCGGCGTGGCGGCCCTTGGGGCCGTGCGACTGCTCCCACGCGGCGTGCCACATCGCCGCGACGCTGTCGGGGCTGACCACCTCGCCGGCCATCCGCTGCGTGGCGGCTGCGCGGAGGACCTCGTGGATCATCGTTCCGTACCAGCTGCGCGCATCGGTGCGGACCGGGAGGTGCCAGCGACGCTGGTAGTTGTAGCGGCGGGGGCAGCTCCGGAACACGCCCAGGTCGGAGACGGCGATGGCGAGCCGCTCGAGCATCGGAGTCCCCGTTGGGCGAGGCGCGCGCACGGCGATCGTGCTGTCGACGGGGACTTCTTTCGCGAGGATCTCTCCGCGGAACGACATCGCCTGGGTGAGGAATGAGGTGCACGCCTCCTCGCTCGAAGGCTGCGGATACGAGCGCGCCCATGTGTAGATGAGACGGTCGCGCGCACGGGTCGACGCGACGTAGAAGAGGCGGCGCTCCTCGTCGACGGCGTGATCTCCTGGTGGCGGCGGCTCCGGAACCAGGTCGTCGGGAAGTTGCAGGTCGAAGGACGACGCGGAGCGACCCTGCCAGCGGCGCTCGGTGCAACGCGAGAGCACCACCACCGGCCACTCGAGCCCTTTGGACCCGTGCGCCGTCAGCAGGACCACACCGTCCTCGATCGGCTCGATGCTTGCGAGCTCGCCGGCTTCACGACTGTCGCGCAGGGCGCTGAGATACCGAAGCGTGGTGCTGACACGACGGTCGTCGCTCCAGTCGGCGAACGCTTCGAGCAACTCTCCGAGCTTGTTGAGGTTGGCGCCCATCTGCAGGCGCGCGACACCGGACTCCTCATCGATGATGCCGAGAAAACCGCTTGCCTCCAGCGCGGTCTGGAAGAGGTCGCGAACATCCTCGCGCTGCGTCTCGGCGTGCATGCCGAGGATGTCCTCGACGCACCGCTGTGCTGCAGTGACGTCAGCGTCGTCGAGTCCTTCGACGGTCCCCTCGGCGATGAGCTGTACGAGCGGAAGGTCGTGTTCGTGCGCGGCGCGTACCAGCGCCACGCGCCCCGCGGTGGTGACACCCCAGGCCGGCAGCGTCAGACAACGGAGGACTGCCTGCCCGTCCTCGGGATCATCGATTGCGGCGAGCAGCGCCAGCGCATCCTTGATCTCGCGTTCCTGGAAGAATCCCCGCCCGCCAGCCACCTGGTACGGCACACCGACCTGGCGCAGCGCGCGCATCGCCGGCTGCATATCGATGTGCTGGCGGAAGAGCCACGCTATGTCCGCCGGTCGGGTGCCGCCTGCGATGAGGCGCGCACATTCACGCGCGACTGCCATGGCCTCGCTGCGTTCATCGGGCGCCTGCCAGACCTCGACGGCCGCGCCCGGTCCGCGGTCGGCGACGAGGTGCTTCTCGATGCGCGTTGCGGGGCTCGCGACCGAGATGACCGCGCGCGAAGCGGTGACGATCTGCTCGGTGCTCCGGTAGTTGTGGGTCAGCACGAGCTGGCGGTGCTCCGGATACTCGCGCGAGAAGCGGTCGAGGTTGGCGCGGCTCGCGCCGCGAAACTTGTAGATCGACTGGTCGTCGTCCGCCACCACGAAGAGGTTGCGATGACCCGACACGAGCGTCTCAACGAGCTTGGCCTGCGCGTAGTTGGTGTCCTGATACTCATCCACCATCACGTGGGTGATGCGATCCGCGATCACGCTGCGCGCCGCAGGCTGTTCGCGAATCAGACGCTCGGCGTAGAGGATGCAATCGTCGAAATCGAAGACGCCCGCACGCCGGTAGCGCTCGTCGAGCCGCGCATACACGCGGGCCACGTCGGCGTGGCGTTCGAGGACGATGCGCTCGGCGGGGTCCTCGGAGGTCTCGAGGCGGACTGCGGCCCAAGCGGCATACGCCTCGGGTGTCACCAACTCCTGTTTCGCGGTCCCGATGATGTCAAGGAGCGGATCCATGAGGTCGTGCGGTCGCAGCGGATTCCAGAGCAGCGTTGGGCGCAGTTCGTCGAGCACGGCCTCGACGTGCAGCCAGCGTTCGGCCGCGTCTGCGATACGGAGCACTGGCGAGATGCCGAGCAGCCATCCCCATTCGCGGACGACCCGCAGCGCGAAGGAGTGGTAGTTGGTGAGTGGCGAATCGTCGGCAAAGCCTCCGTGCGCGCGCTCCACTCGCATGCGCATCTCGTCTGCCGCCTTGCGCGTGTAGGTCAGCACCAGCTGTGCTCCGACACCGAGTGCCGCGAGGCGATGGAAGCGCTCGACGATGATCCGCGTCTTGCCACTTCCAGGACCTGCAAGGACCAGGCACGGACCGTCCCCATGGTCGACGGCGATGCGCTGCTCGTCGTCGAGCGCCGCAGCCGGACCGGCGCCGGGGGTGAGCGTGAGGGTCATCGCCGTCGATTCTGGGCCGACCTGGCGACAGCAGGCTGTCGCAGTGGGCGGACAATCCGCCCATGGATCCTCAATCGGTGCCGGTCGAATCGCCAGATGCAGCTCTCGCGTCAGCGCTGCCGTGGCTGCGGCACGCCCGGCGGATCCTTGTCTTCACCGGCGCGGGCATCTCGACCGAGTCCGGGATTCCCGACTTTCGCGGTCCGAACGGCGTCTGGAAGACCACCGACCCGCAGCGCTACACGATCGAGAGCTATGTGAGCGATCGTGCGGTGCGCGTCGAGCGCTGGCAGGCGCGCCTGGAGGGGCGCTTCTCGAACGCCGAGCCGAATCAGGCTCACTTCGCCGTCACGCGACTCCAGCAGGCGGGGCTCGCCCCGGTGGTGGTCACCCAGAATATCGACGGTCTCCACCAGAAGGCGGGCACGGTGAACGTCATCGAGCTCCACGGCACCTCTGCCGCGGCCGTCTGTCTCAGCTGCCAGCGGCGCATGCCCATAGCGGTCGTGCTCGACCGCGTGCGTGAAGGCGATGAGGATCCGCACTGTGAGGTCTGCGGTGGGCTGCTCAAGACCGCGACGATCAGCTTCGGACAGCCGCTGGTCGCGGCCGACATGGCCCACGCGGTCGAAGAGGCGCGGGCGTGCGACATCTGTCTCGCGGTGGGGTCCACGCTGTCCGTGTGGCCGGCTGCGGGCGTGCCGGTGGAGGCAATCCGGCAGGGGGCGCGGCTGGTGATCGTCAACGAAGGGGCGACCGACCTCGACGGCATGGCCTCCCTGATTCTCTCTGGACGGGCCGGCACGATCATGGCGGAACTGGTCACTGCCCTCCTTGGCGGCGGGGACTCAAGGTAGAATTCAAGGTCCGCGCCGATGATTGCGCGGGTCCAGCCGAAAGGAGGTGATTCCGACCGTGTCGGAAGTGAAGGTTCGCGAAGGCGAAACCTTTGAGAGCGCGTTACGACGGTTCAACAAGAAGATCAAGCAGAACGGCATCCTCTCCGAGGTTCGCAGACGCGAGCACTACGAGAAGCCGTCCGTGCGCCGCAAGCGCAAGCTGCTTGCAGCGCGAAAGCGTCGCGTCAAGAGCACCTGACGCATCTGCGCCCATGCGGGTGAGCGTCATCCGCGATCCGTGCCTCAGTCCGCGGCAACGTCGAGTTGTCGCGGAGGCACGCCTCGGCACACTGCTACGCAGGTGCGGTGACCAGCTCGACGTACCCGTGCGCGCAACGCTGTCCGTGCGCCTCACCGGCGATGCGGAGCTGCAGGATCTCAGCGCGAGATTCCTCGGCAACGACTCGCCCACAGACGTGCTCGCCTTTCCCGGTGACGAGCGCGCACGCGTCGGCGACATCGCGATATCGGTGGAGCGTGCGATGAGCCAGGCTCCGGACGGTGTGGCCGAGCTCCGCCTCCTGGCCGTGCACGGGCTGTTGCATTGCCTGGGCCACGACCACGCGCTGTCCCGTCCCGCAGCGGCGATGACCGCGGCGACCCGGATGCTGCTGCCCGGCGCCGACATCCCGGATCTCGAGACAGCCGAGCCTGTCGGGCGGTCGTGACCCAGCTGATCATCGGTCTCGGCAACCCGGGAGGCGAATACGCGCGGACCCGGCACAATGTCGGGTGGATGTGCCTTGACGAGCTCGAGCGGCGCGGCAAGTTCGGCCGCGAGCGGCGCGAGGGCGCGGCGCGCGTTCGCGAGGGGACGATCGACGGCTACGACGTCCTGACAGCGCGTCCGCAGACCTTCATGAACCTCAGCGGCAAGGCGGCCGTACAGCTCACGAACAAGCACGGTGCCAAGCCGGGCGACGTCATCGTCATCCACGACGAGGCGGACTTCCCGCTCGGGCGCGTGAAGATCAAGTTGGGCGGTAGCGCCGCTGGGCATCGAGGGGTGCAGTCGCTCATCGACTCCTGGCGCACGGACGCGTTCCCGCGGATCCGCGTGGGGGTCGGCAGAGATGGCGACAGCAACGACCTCATCGAGCATGTGCTCGATCCGTTTCTCCCCGATGAACGGCCGTTGGCCGAGGCGGCGATCGCGCGAGCGGCAGGGATGGCGGTAGCGATCATGCGCGACGGCATCGCCGCTGCAATGAACGTCTGGAACCGTGCCGGCGCGGACTGACTCCGCCCGCCCCTCGACCGCGGTTGCGTCGGCGACGCTCCGGGAACGCCTCGACGCGCTGCCCGAGCTCGCCAAGCTCGCCGGTGGTGGCAGCGGCGTCGTGGCCGGGGTCCCGTCGGGCTCGATCGGGCTCATCGCGTGGTGGCTGCGCGAGACCACGAACCGCACGATCCTCGTGGTCTCACCCGAATCCGAGCGCGTGTACGCGGACTTGCTGGTGTGGTCCGGTGGCACCGGGTCGGCCATCTTCCCTGCGGGCGACACGCCGCCATTCGACAGGGTGCCGCCGTCCGAGGAGGTGACCCGGGCGCGGCTCGCGACCCTCATGCGGCTGCACTCGCGAGAGCCGCTCCTGGTGGTGGCGTCGCCTCGGGGATTGCTCCGTCCGACCCTGTCGCGCGGTGTCGTGGAGGCCGGTTTGACCGAGGTCAAGCGCGGTGCGCGGCTGCCCCGCGACCAGCTCATCGGCCGCCTGGTTGAGCTCGGGTACCGGCGCGAGAGCGCGGTCTCCGTTCCAGGAGACTTCGCGGTGCGCGGTGGCATCGTCGACGTGTTCGGCGTCGATCGTGCGCGTCCCTGGCGCGCGGAATGGTTCGGCGACGACGTCGAGGATCTACGCGCCTTCGATCCGGCGACCCAGGAATCGATCGCCAAGCTCGAGGCGGCGCAGGTCTGGCCGGCGCGCGAGCTCGACCTCACGAGCGGGTCGGTCGCCCGGGCTCTCGAACTGGTGGGGAAGCTCGATGCTGGAGCGTTGCGCGACGACGTTCGCGAACAGTGGGAGAGCGACTGCGAGCTGCTCCAGTCGGGCGTGTACGAGGAAGGCCTCGACCTGTTCTTCCCGTACCTCGGTGGGGAGCCTGCGGCGACGCTGCTCGACCACCTCGACGACCCCATCTGTCTCATCGACGGCGGGCGCGAGCGCCTGATGGCCGCGGCGGTGCGTCATGCGACGGAGATCGAGAATCTCCGAATCCAGGAGGAGGAGCGCGGCGAGCTGCCGCACGGCGCGGCGACGGGGCTCATCGACATCGAGGTGCTCTTGAAAGCCCTTGACGCCTTTCCGGGATTCGAGCTGGTGCGCGAGGCGCCGATGAGCGCGAACGCGTTTGCCGACCTCGGTTGGCGTGGCGTCGACAGCTACGTCGGCCGGTTCGACGCCTTTGTGCGCGAGGCGATCAATGAGCGCGAGGGGAGAGGCTGCGTGCTCGTCGTGTCCCGGCAGCGGCATCGCGTCGAGGAGCTCGCCGCCGAGCATGGCGCCGACACGGTGGACGCGAGCGACTTCGCCGCCGTGTCCACCCCGCTGCCCGGCGGTGCGATTGTCGTCGCGTCAGCAGACCTGACCCAGGGGTTCGCTGTTGCCGACGGATCCGTACACGTCTACACGGACGGCGAGCTGTTCGGCGCCATCAAGCGGCGTCGCTCGGTGCTCGCGCGGGGGTCGCGCCGCGCGGTATCGACATCAGCGCGTGGATCGCGTCGCGCCGCCAGCGGCAACGCCGCACGTGAGGCGTTCGTCCTCCAGTTCGCGCCGGGTGACCTCGTGGTCCACCGCGACCACGGCATCTCCCGTTTCGTCGAGATGCGCGCGGTCACCGACGATGGCGGCGCGGTTCACGAGTACATGCTCCTCGAGTATGCGGACGGCGATCGCCTCTTCGTGCCGACACAGCATCTGGACCGTGTTGACCGCTACATCGGCGGCGCCGAGTCGCATCCAAAGCTCTCCCGGCTCGGCACCGGTGAGTGGGAACGGACGCGGCGGCGTGTCAAGGAACGCACCGAGGAGGTCGCGCGCGAATTGCTCGGCCTGTACTCGCGTCGCGAGCAGGCGCAGGGCCACGCGTATGCGCCGGACGGAGCATGGCAACAGGAGCTCGAAGGCTCATTCCCGTACCAGGAGACGCCCGACCAGGTGCTCGTGCTCGAGGAGATCAAGCGCGACATGGAGGCGTCGCGGCCCATGGACCGCGTGGTGTGTGGCGACGTCGGATTCGGCAAGACCGAGCTCGCGGTGCGTGCTGCATTCAAAGCCGCGATCGAGGGCCGTCAGGTCGCGATGCTGGTGCCGACGACCGTGCTCTGTCAGCAGCACTTCATCACGTTCACCGAGCGATTGGCCGCGTTCCCGATCACCGTGCGCCAGCTCTCGCGATTCGTCAGTGACGATGACATCGCACGCACGCTGGCGGGGCTGCGCAGTGGCGCTGTCGACATCGTCGTCGGCACCCACCGCCTGTTGCAGAAGGACGTGGAGTTCAAGAATCTCGGGCTCGTCGTCATCGACGAGGAGCAGCGTTTCGGCGTGCTGCAGAAGGAGCGTTTCAAGGAGCTGCGCGTGGCCGTCGATGTGCTCTCGCTCTCCGCGACGCCGATTCCGCGCACGCTGCACATGTCGCTCGCGGGAATCCGCGACCTCTCCGTCATCCAGACGCCGCCCGAAGAGCGGCAGCCGATCAAGACATATGTCACCGCGCGCGAGGACTCGCTGGTTCGCGAGGTGATCACGCGTGAGCTTGCACGCGGCGGCCAGTGCTTCTTTCTGCACAACCGAGTTGCGGGCATCGAGGCCGTTGCGGACCGGCTGCGCGAACTGGTGCCCGAAGCGCGCATCGAGGTGGCGCATGGCCAGATGCAGGAAGGAATGCTCGCGTCGGTGATGCGCCGCTTCGGTGACGGCGACATCGATGTGCTCCTCTGCACCACCATCATCGAGTCGGGGCTCGACATTCCGAACGCCAACACCATCGTCATCGACGATGCCCATCGCCTCGGGTTGGCGCAGCTGTACCAGTTGCGTGGGCGGGTTGGACGGGCTGGGCAACGCGCATACGCGTACATGATGTATCCGCCTGCGAGATCCCTCACCGAGAAGGCCGACAAGCGCCTCGACGTCATCGGCGACCTGCAGGACCTCGGCGCCGGATTCAAGCTGGCCATGCGTGACCTCGAGATTCGTGGCGCCGGCAACCTGCTCGGCGAGGAGCAGCACGGCGAGATCGCTGCGGTCGGACTCGAGCTGTACAACCATCTGCTCGCCGACGCGGTCACATCGTTGCAGGGCAAGCCCGTGCTCGAGTTGCCGGCGCAGGTGACGGTCACGCTGCCGGTTGCGGCGTTCCTGCCCGCTGATTACGTGTCCGACGAACGTCTGCGCTTGCGCTGCTATCAGGAACTGGCCGCGTGCGTCAGCGAGCAGGAACTGGAACAGCGTGCGCGCGGGCTCGTCGATCGATTCGGACCAATGCCCGCGCCGACTTCCGCGTTGATCGACTCGTTGCGCGTCCGCCTGCTAGCAGCCGCAGCGGGTGCGCTCGGCGTCGAGACCGAGCGCGGCCGCGGTGTCGTCATCCGCCTCACGCTGGATCATGGGCTCGACCTGCAGAGCGTGGCTGCGCAGTTCCGCGGGCTCACGGCGACACCGTCGCAGCTGCATCTTGGCGATGCGTGGCAGACGACACTCACGCCGGTGCTCCGTGAATTGGGCCGGCTGACGCGAGCACAGCAGCGTGTTCCGGTTGCGGCGCAGAACGCCCATGCGTGACGAGGCAGTCGACGCGCTGCGCGCGCTCAACGAGGTGGTGGAGCGTTTGCGTGCCCCTGGTGGATGCCCGTGGGATCGCGAGCAGACGCATCGCAGCCTTCGCCCCTACCTGCTCGAGGAAACCTATGAGGTGCTCGAGGCAATCGACAGCATGGAACTGGGGACGTTGCGCGAGGAACTCGGCGATCTGCTGCTTCAGGTGCTGATGCACAGCGCCATCGCGATGGAGGCCGATGACGGCTTCGACATTGGTGATGTCGCCGACGATGTCCGGGCCAAGATGATCCACCGGCATCCGCACGTGTTCGGCGATGTCGCGGTGGATGGTGCGGCCGGCGTGGTCGTCAACTGGGAGAAGCTCAAGACCGCCGAGAAGCGCGAGCGACTCTCGCTCCTCGACGGCGTGCCGGCGGCGTTGCCGGCGCTCGCGCATGCGCAGGGCGTCCAGAAACGTCCTGCGCGCATCGGCTTCGACGTGACACCGACTGTCCCGATCGCGCTGGACGGTGTTCGCGACGCGCTCGCACGCGTCGAGCACGTCGCCGGCGGGCTTGCCGAGGCGGAGCAAGGCGAGGACTGGGCTGCCGAAGCCGGGGATCCGGAGGTCGCGATGGGCAACCTGCTCTTCGCGGTGGTCGCGCTCGCCCGGCGCCTGCGGGTGAACCCTGAAGAGGCACTGCGCACCCGCACGATGATGTTCGCGCGCCGTTTCCGAGCACTCGAGGCCAGGGCGCGCGAGGACGGTGTCGACCTCCACGACCTCGACGACTTCGGCATGGCGCGCTCGCTGGGCGGCGACCGCGGCGGATGCACCCGGAGCAGGGGACCACCAGTCTCAGAGGCCGGACGCCGGCTAGGAGCCGCGGGTGTCATCCAGTCCCTTGCCAAATCGGGCCGGGGGCCGCATCCTATGCCGACACCCGGCGCCACATCCCACCATTCGTCTCACACGCCGCCGGGAAGAGGACAGCACCATCCGTCCCTCGCCGCGTTCGCCGATCGACAGTCCCATCACGCTGCGCCGGATTGCAGTCGTGCTCATTGCGGGCATCTGCGGTCTGGTTGCGTTCGCGGTCTACGGTCAGGTGGCGCAGACCCGCCAACTCGACGCGCAAGTGTCTGCACTTGCAGCGGAGAACACGGCGCTGACGCAGCAGATCTCGGATCGGGAACTCGAGATCGCAGATGCGCAGACCGTGGCCTGGCTCGAGGAGGAGGCGCGACAGCTCGGCTACGTGTTCCCTGGCGAGAAGCTCTACGTCATCGGCGCGCCTGGTGCCACCTCTGGGTCGACGGGGAGCGTGTCGGTGCAGTTCCCGACATACAAAGTCCCGACACCAATCCCGTCACCGACTCCAAAGCCCAGCGCCAGTCCCGGATCGAGCCCCAGCCCGAGTCCAAGCCACTCGCCCATACCCACTCCGGCTCCGACGCCGACACCGCACTGATCGCGTCACCACCGAGAGGGGAATGTCCCGTGCGGTATCCTCTGAGAGCGGCGTGGAGCAGTGGAAGCTCGTCGGGCTCATAACCCGAAGGTCGTCGGTTCGAATCCGACCGCCGCAATTTCATTCCCCAGCGCATTGCCTGGCGGTTTAGCTCAGGTGGTAGAGCAGCCGGTTCATACCCGGTATGTCCCTGGTTCGAATCCAGGAACCGCCACCATGCACGAAGTGTTCAGCACACTCGCGCCCCGAGAGCGCACCGCCGCCGTTGCGCGGGTACGGCGCGCGGTCAGCACTGCGGTGGATCGCCGCGGAGTGATCGTGTCGGGCGAGCATGTGCTGATCGCCTGCAGCGGTGGACCGGACTCCACTGCGCTGGTCGACGCGCTGGCGCGCCTCGCTCCGCCTCGCGGTTGGCGCCTCTCGGTCACGCACGTCGACCACGGCATTCGGTCCGGCTCGACTGCAGAGGCCGATCGGGTCGAACAACTCGCGCTCGATCGAGGACTGCCCTTCCAAGCGCTCAGGGTCAAAGTTGCGTCGGGAGCATCGCTTCAGGATCGTGCTCGCACCGCGCGTCACGGTGCCCTCCGCGAGCAGGCCCAGCGGCTTGGCGCCACCGCAATAGCGCTGGGCCACACCGCGGATGACCAGGCGGAGACGGTGCTGATGCGCGCGCTCACCGGGGCATCTCCCGTGGGGCTGCTCGCCATGGCGGAACGCGAGCGCGGACTGGTGCGTCCATTGCTCCACGTGTGGCGGGAGGGGACCATCGCGTACTGCGCGGCGCTCGGCCTGGAGCCGCTCGACGACCCGAGCAATGCCGACCCGCGATTCCTGCGCAGCAGGGTCCGCCACGAAGTCATTCCGGCCCTCGAGGCGGTGTTCCCGGGTGCTCGCCGCCGGCTCGTGGTGCTCGCCGACCGTCAGCGCCGACTTTTGAATTCGACGCCGCCTGCAGCGGAGCCCTCCTCCGGCTCGGGGGTTGAGATCGTGGACCCCTGGTAGACTGACTTCGTGCCCACGTCTCGTCGCAGCGTCACCTACATCGTCATCGCGCTCGCCGTGATCGTGCTGGCCGCGGTTCTGTACAAGACGTTCCCGAGCAGCAATGCGCAGAGCAAGCCAGCCGGCACGCTCGACCAGGCGATCGCGAACTTTGCAGTCGACCCGTCGGGCGGCCGCGGCGTCACCATAAGCTCGAACGCCAGCCAACCAGCCGAAATTCAGAGCGACGGGCAGACCGTCACCTGGTACACCACAGGCGGGACCCAATACACCACCGTAGAGTCGTCCGCAGACGTCGTCTCCAAGGAGTTCCAGGATGCTCACTTCACCAATTACTCGGTCGACCCCGCCGGGGGGAGCAACTTCTTGCTGAGCGTCATCCTTCCCAACTTGATCCTCTTCGGGCTCATGGCACTGATCCTTCTGTGGATCTTCCGCCAGACCCAGAGCGGCAACAACCAGGCGTTGTCCTTCGGCCGGAGCCGGGCGCGGCTGCTGGCCGGTGACAAGCCCGCCATCACCTTCGTCGACGTGGCAGGTGTCGATGAGGCAAAGCAGGAGCTCAACGAGATCGTCGAGTTCCTCAAGTACCCGGACAAGTTCGTCGCCGTTGGCGCGCGCATTCCCAAGGGCGTGCTGCTCGTCGGACCTCCGGGAACAGGGAAAACCCTGCTCAGCAAGGCCGTTGCCGGTGAGGCGGGCGTTCCGTTCTTCAGCATCAGTGGCTCGGAGTTCGTCGAGATGTTCGTCGGCGTCGGAGCGAGCCGCGTGCGCGACCTCTTCGACCAGGCCAAGAAGAACTCGCCGTGCATCGTGTTCGTGGACGAGATCGACGCAGTCGGCCGCCAGCGCGGCGCCGGACTCGGCGGTGGTCACGACGAGCGCGAGCAGACCCTCAACCAGCTCCTCGTGGAGATGGACGGGTTCGAGACCAACCAGCACGTGATCGTGATCGCGGCCACGAACAGGCCCGACGTCCTTGACCCCGCGCTCCTTCGTCCAGGGCGCTTCGACCGGCACGTCATGCTCGACCGGCCGGACATTCGTGGCCGCCGGGCCATCCTTGAGGTGCATGCGCGCAACAAGCCGCTCGACCCGGGGGTCGACCTCGAGGTGCTCGCCAAGCAGACGCCGGGATTCAGCGGCGCCGACCTGTCGAACCTCATCAACGAGGCGGCCATCCTGGCTGCGCGCGGTAACCGCAAGGTCATCGTCATGAACGACCTCGAGGAGTCGATCGCGCGCGTGATCGCCGGCCCGGAGCGCAAGAGCCGGATGATCAGCGACAAGGAAAAGCTCACCATCGCGTTCCACGAGATGGGTCATGCGCTGGTGGGCACGACACTCGAGCACACCGACCCGGTGCACAAGGTGACGATCGTCAGCCGCGGCCAGGCGCTCGGCTGGACGATGAGCCTGCCGATCGAGGACCGCTACCTGGTGAGCAAGGCCGAGCTCGTCGACCAGCTCGCGCAGATCCTGGGCGGACGCTGCGCCGAGGATCTGATCCTTGGCGAGGACAACATCACGACCGGCGCATCCGACGACATCCGCAAGGCCACCAACCTCGCCCGCAAGATGGTCACCGAGTGGGGCATGAGCGACAAGCTGGGGCCGCTCACGTTCGGCGAGCGCCAGGAGATGGTCTTCCTCGGGCGCGACCTCGGCGAGCAGCGCAACTACTCGGAGGGGATCGCCTCGGAGATCGACCAGGAGGTGCACCAGCTCGTCGCCGATGCATTCCAGCGGGCCAAGAAGGTGCTTCGCGAACGCGAGGTCGTGCTCCGGGCCCTTGCCGCGCGGCTGGTTGAGGTCGAGACCATGGACGCCCCCGAGATGGAACGGATCATCAAGGAGGCCGAGTCGCACAACGGGGTGGCTCCGGTCAACGGCAGCGGGCCCGCCCCGAGCGGCCCGGCTCCGGAAGCGCCGCCGGCGCCGCCGGATTACGTTCCCCCCGCAGAGGCAGCAGCCGGAGCGTAGGGGTACACTTCGGCCGACGGGCCATCGTGGTCGTCGACGGCTCACAGCGAACCCGGGGACGCGCGCCGCGCGCCTCGAGGGGAGTTGCCGGCGGCGGTGTCGATGACCTTCTCTGGAACTTTTGGCTCCGGAACTTGTGCGACAGAACGCTTGGATCCCAGGAGGACCGAGACGTGGAGGGTGAAGGAACGCCAGCGCTGGCGATCATCGGTGCGGGCCGGGCCGGCTCGGCGCTCGCTATCGCCGCGCACGACGCCGGCTATCGGATTGCCGCCGTCGCGAGCCGCCGTGGTGAGATGGCCGCGCGGCTCGCCGGCACGGTCGGCGCCCGCGCCGTGGCCACTCCGCTCGACGCTGTGATCGCAGGGGATCTCACGCTGCTCGCGGTGCCCGACGGCGCAATCGCGACCGTTGCCGAGGCGATCGCCGCATCGGGTGTCTCACTGCAAGGCCGCGGGGTTGTCCACCTCGGCGCCCGCTTCAGCCGCGACATTATCGGGTCGCTGCGGGTCAGTGGCGCCGACGTAGGCGTGCTCCACCCGCTCCAGGCGCTCGCCGGGCCCGATAGTGCGTCCCTGTTGGACGGCGCGTACTTCCGCGTGGATGCGTCCGGCCGGCTTCGCGAATGGCTGCTGGCGCTGGTCTCGGCACTCCGAGCGTCTCCGCTCGACATCGATCCGGCGCATGCGGCGCTGTATCACGCTGCCGCGGTGCTGGCCGGCAACGCCCCGCTGGCGCTGCTCGCGGAGGCGACCCGTCTCCTGGAAGCTGCCGGCCTCAGCGCCGAGACCGCGCACGACGCGCTTGCGGCGCTCCTCGAGGGCGCGGCTCACAACGCCAGGCGCGGAGGTCCGGCCGCCGCGCTCACCGGTCCGGTTGCCCGCGGCGACCGAGCCGCGATTGCTGCCCATATCGAGGCGCTCGCTGCATACCCGGATGCACAGGAGTTGTACGTCCACCTCACCCGCGCGATGGAAGCGCTCGTCGCCACCGAGCCTCGCGCAACGGACGCTGGGGCCACCAACTCGGCAACGCAGGTCGCATAGCCGTGCCGATAACGATTCAGGATCTCGCGGCTTGGAAGGCCGAAGGAAAGCGGTTCGTCATGCTCACCGCCTACGACTACCCGACCGCCCGGCTGCTCGCCGAGGCTGAGGTGCCGGTCCTGCTCGTCGGCGACACACTGGGGGACAACGTCCTCGGCTATCCCAACACCCTCCCCGTGACGATGACCGAGATGCTCCACCACGCACGCGCCGTGGCTCGTGGTGCTCCTGGTCAACTCCTCGTCGGCGACCTCCCCTTCGGCACATATCAGCGCTCGTGCGGCGACGCCATCGACAACGCTGTGGAGTACCTGAAGGCAGGCATGCAAGCCGTCAAGCTCGAAGGCGGCGGGTGGGCCGTCGAGACGGTCGCGCGTCTGACCCAGCGCGGGATCCCGGTGATGGGCCACCTCGGGCTGACGCCCCAGTCCGTCAACGCCTTCGGAGGCATGAAGGTGCAGGGCAGGAGCGCCGGCGACCGTGAGCGGATCATCGCCGACGCCCATGCGCTCCAGGCCGCGGGCGCGTTCGCCCTCGTGCTCGAGGGCGTGCCGCGGGGCCTCGCGGCGCAGGTGACCAGCGAATTGACCATCCCAACCATCGGGATCGGCGCCGGTCCGGATTGCGACGCCCAGGTCCTGGTGATCTACGACATGCTCGGCATCACGGACCACATCCGCGGCACGGCACCGAAATTCGTGAAGGCGTACGCCGACCTGGGCGAGCAGATCGTCAGGGCGGCGCGCGCGTACGCGAGCGATGTTCGCGAAGGCCGTTTCCCGGACGATGCCCACTCCTTCCACTGACGCCCCGGAGCTGCTCGAGACCCCGGCCGACCTGCGCCGGTGGTCTGCGAAATGGCACGGGTCGGGCGCGACCGTCGGCATGGTGCCGACCATGGGCGCCCTGCACGCCGGTCACCGATCCCTGATCGACCGAGCGGTCGCCGAAAACGACCGTGTGGTGGTGACGATCTTCGTGAATCCAGCGCAGTTCGGGCCCCGGGAAGACTTCGCCCGCTACCCGCGGACCCTGGACGCAGACCTCGCGATGCTCGGCGCCGCCGGGGTGCATGCCGCGTTCGTGCCGAGCGTCGAGACCATGTACCCGCCGGACCGCGTCACCGGCCTCGCCGTCTCCGGTCCGCTCGGGGAGCGGCTCGAGGCCGCCAGCCGCCCCGGGCATTTCGGCGGGGTGGCCCTGGTCGTCACCAAGCTGCTCGTCGCGGGCATTCCCGACCGAGCGTATTTCGGGCAAAAGGACGCGCAGCAGTGCGCGGTCGTTCGCCACCTCGCGCGAGATCTCGACACGGGCGTCGAAATCGTTGTCTGTCCAACGGTTCGGGACCCGGACGGGCTCGCGATCTCCAGCCGCAACGTCTATCTCAGCCCCGAAGAACGAGTGCGGGCATTGGCCATTCCATCGAGCCTTGCCCATGCCATGGCTCGATTTGAGGCGGGCGAACGTGATGCGACATCGCTGGCAACAATTGTTCGGTCCCGTCTGGATAAGGAAGGACTGGACGTGGACTACGTCGCCGTGGTAAGGGCGGATGACTTCTCGGAGGTCGAAACCGCAGTCCCCACAAACCAAATCGTACTGGCTGCTAGAATAGGGAGCACACGGTTGATTGATGTCGTTCGGCTGGGGGTCGACACAGCGCCCGTTGGTCGTGGCGTCTAGGGGAGATCATGCAGCGGGTCATCATGAAGTCCGAGCTTCACAGCGCCACAGTGACGCGAGCTTCTGGCTTCCAGCATTCGTGCGGCCGCGCGCGAATGTACGAACACGGGCTGCGCGATTGCACATCCATGGCGCGGCATGTCGATGCACAGCATGACGTGGTTGAGCAGGCGGCAGTCGCGTGATCAAGGGTGCTGCACCGACGGATTACGACGTTGTCGTTGTCGGCAGTGGCATCGCGGGACTCTCAGCGGCACTCACGGCAGCGCCGCATGCACGTGTTGCGGTGGTCACCAAAGGCGCGCTCGATGACGGGTGCAGCCGGTACGCACAGGGCGGGATCGCGGCTGCTGTTGGCGATGGCAACTCACCCGAACTGCATTACGAGGACACCATTGCCGCAGGCCGTGGACTCTGCCGTCCCGATGCGGTGCGCGTGCTTGTCGAGGAAGGTCCTGCGCGCATCCGTCAGTTGATTGACTGGGGTGTCGCATTCGACACACAGGACGGCGAATTGCTGCTCGCGCAGGAGGCCGCGCACTCGCGCCCGCGCATCCTGCATGCGCGTGGTGACGGCACCGGACTCGAGGTGGAGACCGCATTGATCCGGCGCGTGCGCGCCAGCGGCGCGCGGGTGATCGAGCACGCGGACGTGACCGGCATCCTCACCACGACAGATGGTGTGGCGTGTGCTGTGTCGATCACCACGAACCCCTCGGAGTCACACACGACGACGCTGTCGTCTGCGGCGGTGGTGCTTGCGAGCGGTGGTGCGAGCCGCCTCTGGCGCAACAGCACGAACCCCGAATCGGCCACAGGTGACGGTGTCGCCATCGGCTACGCAGCCGGCGCCGATGTTGCGGGCATGGAGTTCGCGCAGTTCCATCCCACAGCGCTCGCGATGGAAGGCGCGCCACGATTCCTCATCAGCGAGGCTGTGCGCGGCGAAGGCGCTTGGATCGTCAACCGCGATGGCAAGCGGTTCGTGCTCGACGCCGATCCGCGCGGCGAGCTCGCGGGCCGCGACGTCGTCGCGCGAGCCATCTGGGAGGAGCTCCAGCGCAGCGGCGAGCGCTGCGTCTACCTGGACTGCTCTCCGCTCGGCGCACGCGCCGCGGTGCGTTTCCCAACCATCGCAGCGACCTGCGCGCGTTACGGGCTCAACATCGCATCCGACCCGATCCCGGTTTCACCCGCCGCGCACTACATGGTGGGCGGCGTGACGACGGACCTCGATGGCGCTACGACCGTCCCGGGCCTGTATGCCTGCGGCGAGGTGGCGCACACCGGAGTCCACGGTGCGAATCGCCTGGCGAGCAACAGCCTTCTCGAGTCGCTGGTCTTCTCGCACCGCGCGATGCACGCGGCACTCGGCTGGGCGTCGGAGTCGCCTCCAGGTCAGCCGGCGCCCGCCACGCAGAGCTCGCGCCGCATCGTGTCGAAACTCGATCCTCGTGACGGCTGGAATACCCTGCACGACGCGCTCTGGACCGGTGCGGGCGTGGTTCGTGACGAGTCCGGTCTGCGCGCGGCCTCTCGCGAGTGCGAGGCCGTCGCCGCTGCGACAGCGGGGGCCACCGCGCTGTCGACGATGCAGCTGCATGCGGCGGCATCCACCGCGTCGCTGGTGTGCGCTGCGGCCCTGGCTCGCGAGGAGAGCCGTGGCTGCCACCTCCGTTCTGATCTCCCCCAAGCAAGCGATCAATGGCATGGCGATCTCGTCATGCACAAGGACAGAGGAGCACGCTTTGACCGTCACCTTTAGACCCATCACCGAGGCGCTTTCGTCGGAGAGCATCGACCTGCTCATCGAGGCGGCGCTTGCCGAGGACGTCGGAGCGGGCGATGTCACGACCCAGGCCGTGATTCCCTTGGACATGACTTGTCGGGGCAAGATCGTTTGCAAGCAGGACGGCGTGATCGCGGGCCTGAGCATCGCGCAGCGCGTGTTTCAGCGTGTCGACGAGCGCATCCAGTTCGATCCGAAGACCAAGGACGGGGAGAAAGTCCAGGCAGACCAGATCGTTGCGCGGCTCTTCGGGCCTGCTCGCGGCATGATGACGGCAGAGCGCGTGGGACTCAACTTCCTGCAGCATCTCAGCGGCATCGCGACGATGACCGCTCGGTACGTCAAAGCGGTGGACGGCACCAAAGCCAAGATTCTCGACACTCGCAAGACCACGCCGGGACTGCGCGCCATCGAGAAGTACGCGACGCGCATGGGCGGTGCGGTGAATCACCGCATGGGCCTCTATGATGCGGTGCTCATCAAGGACACGCATCTCGCGCTCGTCGGTGGCATCACTCCGGCACTGCGCGCGGCGCGCAAGGCGTATCCCGAGATGGAGATCCACGTCGAGGTGAGCAATCTCCAGGAGCTCGAGCAGGCGCTTGCCGACAAGGCGTCGCACATCCTGCTGGACAACTTCTCCTGCGGCCAGGTGCGCGAGGCGATGCAGTTGATTCGCGGCCGTGCGACAGTGGAAGTGAGCGGTGGAGTGCAGGTGACCAACGCCCGGGCGTACGCGCTCGCCGGCGCTGATTACATCTCTGTTGGAGCGTTGACGCACTCAGCAGTTGCACTCGATTTCTCAATGAAGGTGACTCGCTACTAAGCCTGCGTCGTGGTGCGCGGGTCCTGTCACTGCGGGGACCCCTCGCCGTCGCGCTTTTGGGCGCGCCGGCGCTGCCCCCCCGGTGCCACCCGCAGACGGCACAGTCCTAGGGCCCGCGTGCCTGCTTCCTTGAGAATCTCGCAGGGAGTCACGAAACCTTTGATCCTTAGTGTTCGTATTGCTTCTTGATGCTTTCTATTGGTGATGGGATTGCTTCGGCGTTGCATGCGTTTGCCGTGGCGAATGCTTGGCTGACGCCGGTTGTGGTGTGGGGGACGGCGGCGTTCTTGATTTTGTGCCCGGTTGGGTTTTTGGTGGTGTTTCTTTTTCATGGGCGGTTGCGGCCGGGGGTGGCGGGTCTACTGGGGTTGGTGTTGACGCAGTGGGCCAGTCATGAGATGGGGAAGCTCACGTATCAGGCGCGGCCGTTTGTGGCCATGCACTTCATTCCGCTCTTTCCGCATACGGCGAACAACTCATTTCCTTCCAGCCTCACCGCATTCGCTGCGGTTGCGGCGGTGATCGGGGTGCTCGCGTGGGGGCGGCGGGCGCTGGTCTTCGTGGTGGGGGTTGTCGTGGTGGCGTTTGGGTGCGTGTACGTGGGCGTGCACTACCCGAGTGACGTCGTCGTTGGGGCAGCGCTCGGCAGCGTCTGCGGCGCGCTGACGTGGTTCATCACCGGGGGGCGGGTCGTCGGGAAGCTGCTGAACGCTGTCGAGCGCCGCCTCCCGCAGCGGCGCCGACGCGAGCGAATGCCAGCAGCGCGCTACAGCAGCGAGCGGACCAGGGCCTCCACCTGACTCAGGGTCGCGGGCGTGTACGTGGCGACGACGGCCACGATCGTCGTGCCTTGAGCGGCCACGACCCCCAGGTTGGTCTTGCCCGCGCCGAGGTTATCGACGAATGAGCGAGCTTCATCGCCCAGCCCTGACACCGTGGTGAACGCCTTCGGGAACTTCGAACTGTATGCCGAGATATACGACGACGGGATGTTCTGGAGCACCTCGAGGATGACGTTCTCGGGAGGCGCGCTGTACTCACACACGATGCCGGTTGCTCCCGCTGGGAGTTGCGCGCTCCCGCCACCGGCGACGCCGACGGCGTTGGGGAGTGCCGAGGTGCCGAGCGCGGCCTGGACGGTGCTTCCGGACGGGCACGAGGACGATGCGGTGGTCGTCGTGACGGTGGGCGCCGCCGTGGGAGGCGCGGTTGCGATCGGCGCCGAGGCGGTTGGGGCCGACCCCGAACTCGTACTCGCGGCCGGAGATGCGCTGCCGCAGGCAGCAAGCGCGGCTGCTGCTGCCAAGGTGGCCAGGGGGATCCAAGACGACCTGCTGCGTGTCACGTGGGACGCCTCCGTCATTTGGTCCATGTGTACGCCTCCCGCTGGTGCACTATGAGGCATCGCGCTTTGCTTTCGAGGAGGCTGTGACGATGTCGGACCAATCGGACCCTGGGCTCGGGACCAAGACGTCGATGGAGGGGCGGCAATCCCACCTCACTGACACGCCGCGCGGCGGAGGCTGGCGGATGTTTGCGAAGCCCGTCGAGGTCGAGGCCTTCGTGAACGAGATCTGGATCCCGGTGCTCGCGGATGGGTTCGACGAGGAGAGCGCAGAGATCTGGGCACGGTGGCCGCCCGTTGAGACGCATCCATCCGCGGACGTCCATCACGAGGTCATCGACGCGTCGCACTATCGCGCGCCCAAAGGGGGATTCCCGCCCAGTTAGGCCGTGTAAGGGGTAGACACTCCGGGCGGCATATATAGGTCGTGATGAGCGGCGTTGCGACGTTCGCCCCGGCTGGAGTGAGGAAAGCGATGGCGGCCGAATCGGCAGGCGAGGTGATGCGCGGCGAAAGCGCGTCCCTCGATGACGTCTATGCCGCCGAGATTCAACGGCTCGTCGCACTGGGAACGGTCCTGACCGGCGATGGCGCGGCGGGCGAAGACCTTGCACACGATGCGTTTCTCCAGCTGGTGCAGCGGGTCCGCCGCCAGCCGGACTACCTCAGCGGCCCGGCCCGGCCGCTGCTTCGGACCATGGTCGTCCGGCTCGCGATGCAACGACGACGCGCGTGGGCGCGGGAACTCCGCCGCCTCGCCCGTGTCTGGCAGCCCGCCCCAAGCGAGGTCTGGGAGCCGAGCGTTGCCGCGCTCGACTGGCATTCCGCCTTGCAGACCCTGCCGCCGAGGATGCGTGCCACGGTGGTGCTGTTCTACGGCGAGGATCTCAGCACCGCTCAGACGGCAGCAGCACTCGCGTGCTCACCTCGAACGGTGGAGATCCAGCTCCGTGCCGCCCGCCGGCGGCTTGCGACGCGGATGCGATGGGACGACGTGGAGGACGACTCGCAATGACGCCGACCACGTTCGACGATCGCGCGCGTGCTGAAACGCAACGGCTGCTGTCCGACGCGACACGGCTGCCGTCGAGCGTCTCGCTCGACCGAGGGAGGCCGGCGCGATGGAAGACATTCGTGGTGTTCGCGGCGACGGTGCTGGTGATCGGCGGCGCTGTTGCCGGTGCGTCATTCGCACTGCGTCCATCTGCCGCCGAGAAGCCGGCACCGGCAACTCATTTCGGACGCTGGAAGGCGTTCGATCTTCCTCCCAGAGGAGACAGCCCCGATGCGATCTCCTGCCCCGACCCGAACACCTGCGTCGCAGTCGATTACGACGGAGACGTCTTCTTCTCGACGAATCCGGAGGGTGGCGAGAATGCCTGGACCGTCAGCCCGGTCGATCCCTCGACAATGGTCTACCAGAACCCAAATCAGACGATGACCGGCGTGTCGTGCGCCGACCCGTCCTTGTGCGTGGCGGTGGACGAGAGTGGAAATGTCGTCACGTCGACCAACCCCGGAGGCGGTGCCAGCGCCTGGATCCTCAGCGGTATCGACGGTGCCGTGAGCCTCACCGGAGTCTCGTGTCCAGATGAGCACCTGTGCGTCGCGGTTGGGGGTGTCATCCCCGCCGCCGACCCGAGCAGTGGCAACTACGGAGTCGTGCTGACATCGACCGATCCCGCCGACGGCCCCGGTACCTGGAAGGTGGCATCCGTGAACGTGTACAGCCTCACGGCGGTCTCGTGCCCGAGCCCCTCGCTGTGCGTCGCGCTCGATTCGAACGGCCAGATCGTTACGTCGACTGACCCGACGGGCGGCCCGTCGGCATGGACCAGTTTTGGCGTGGACCAAGGGTCCGCGGACTTTTCCGCGATCTCGTGCCCAAGCGCCTTCCTGTGCGTCGCTGTTGACGACCTGGGCAACGTCGCGACGTCAACGGATCCGACCGGTGGCTCCGGCGCCTGGACGCTCACCAATCTCAGCCCCGATATCACGGGACTGCCGAACTTCGACAGCGTCTCCTGCGCGACCGATACCTTCTGCGTCATCGGGAGCTTCTCCGACTCGGTCTACGTTACGACGGACCCCACCGGTGGATCCGGAGCGTGGACCTCGATGCGCGTGATCCCAGTTGGCACCGCCGCGATGTTCGGTCTCTCGTGTCCCAACAAAGGTTTCTGCGTCGGAGTGGACGGTAGCGGCGGCTACCACGTGTACACGAACCCGAGCGGCTAGCGGGCACGTCACATACTTTCACCTATGGAGGATATCGCCTCGTTCGGTGAACTGCACCTCGTCGATGACGTCAGCGCCGCCGACTGGATCGTTGCCGGCGTGCGCAACTTTCAGTACGACGTGGGGTCATTGCTGCCGGTGACCTACGAGGCTTACGCGCGGGTGCTGCACCCGGCGCTCCGGGATTGCGCGGCCGGCGACGGCACCGAGGTGACATGGGCCGAGGTGGCGGCGGCGAATGGACGAGTCGCGCACGCCGCGATGGAATGGGTCGCGATCACGGGGGGCTGGTCATTCGTCGATGGCAGCAATCAGCCGGGGATCTGGGACGCCCGGCCGTCGACCGGATCGTTGCCGCAGCGCCAAGGCGAAGCCCTCGCGCATGTTCTGGAAGGGTTCACGTCGAAGCCGTCAGCGTGCTGGTTCGCGGTGTGGGACGGCTACGGCAATGCGCCATATCGCCGCGGTAGTGTCGCCCTCGTCAAGATGCCGCAGCGACCGATGGCGCTGCTTCGTGGCCCGCTGAGCGCCGTCGGCTCGGCGTTCTCAGGGCCGAGCTGGCCGGAAAGCGCGAGCCTCTGGTGGCCCGGCGACCGAGCATGGTGCGTCGCGACCGACATCGACCTCATGAGCACCTACGTCGCAGGTACGACCCGGTGCATCGAAGCGGTGCTCGCAAGCAAGTCTCTCGAGAGTTTCGCCGTCACAGTCGACCAAACCGTGCACTGGAGAAGCGACACCATCAACGTCACGCCGGAGCCACCGCCGCCACCGCCGCCCGTCAGCGACGCCACGCGTCGCCGTGTCCGCGAGTCACTTCGCATGGGGGCGACGGGCGCCTCGACGGTTACGAGTTCGAGCGCCGCGACCAACTCCTCCTGGAGATATCCCAGGGCAATGAGGATGCCGTACTCCGGCTGCTGCTTCGTGGCGTCGGTCGCCGTATCCTCCCAGCCGTCACCTTCGATCCCCAGGATCTCGCCTGCCGCAACGCGCAGATGGTTGAAGGCGCGCAGCCAGGCGAGTGTCTGCGCCTCCGTGAGCGGCAACGTGTCTTCCCCACCGCTCAGCGCGTCACGAACCATCGTCAGGTCAGCCCCGCGGCCTTTCTCGATGTCCGGTCGCACCCAGCGGTCGTACTCGGCCTGGAGCTTGGCGTCGTCGTAGGCGCGTGGCGCCGATGCGAGGGGAGCGGCGAGTCGCGGGCTGAGGGAATCGATGATTCCGATCAGCGCCTCACGCTCGCGCTTGTCGACCTTGACCTGAATCCGCCCGCGGCGGCGGAGCACCTGTGCCATCCGAGCGATCGAGCCGGCGGCTCAGGGACGGCCCAGGGTCGCCTGGAGCCCGAAGGAGTGGAGCTGCGCGACCGACACCTCAGCCTGTTCGCGAGGTTGCGTCGCCACTACGGCGCGACCCTCGTTGTGAACCTGGAGCATCAGACGCGTCGCCGTCGCGTGGTCGTAGCCGAACAGCCGCCGGAGCACGAGCACAACGTAGGACATGAGCGTGATCGGGTCATTCCAGACCATCACGTTCCAGCCGAACTCGCGCTGGTCTCGCTCCTCACGTCCGGGTGCTTTGGCGGGGGCCGGAGCCTTGGTCTTCGCGGGCGCTGAGGTGGTCGCCATGACAGCTAGCGTAGCTCAGGTCCCGCCACGAGTACCACCGCCGATCGGATCCTTCCGTCCCCTCCTCAAGCTGCCGGTGCCGGGGCTCCCGAGGGAGCGACGTCGCTCAGGCCGCGTGGAAGTCGACGACGCCCGCCCACGCGGACGGCGTCCGTGAGGGCTGGGCTGCAGGAGCCGTGGTCGGCGATGTCACTCCGTCGAGCACCGCTTGCAGCGGAAGCTCGCAGTTGTGGCACACGATCCAGATAGGACCCGGCTCGCTCACACGTCGTTCGAGACGATGGCGCTCGCCGCATTCCTCGCAGGTGATGGTCACTCGCATTTCGTGGCGCAGCGTCGCACGGCACCTGCGACGCCTCGCTGATGGCACTGTCGCGGCAGCGCCAACGGTGTGCAACGAATCGGCGAAAGGGGACCGATCAGCCTCTGGTGATACACTCGGCGAGATCGTGATGGCATCGGTGCAAACGCGCCATTTCACGCCGCAGACACGATCATTTGAAGGCGAAAGCCCGCGACCCTGACCGGCGAGAGAGATTGTTCTGAAGGCAGGAGTACGAGCAAAGGAGTGCATTGACCCCGACGACGGCCCAGGAGCCTGAGACGCTCACCATGGAGGACCTCCTGCGGGAGGATCAGAATTCGATCAGGGCCCTGGCCCACGGTGACATCGTCGATGGTGTCGTCGTCCGCGTCGATCCCGACGAGGTGCTCGTCGACATTGGCGCGAAGAGTGAGGGGATCATCTCGAACCGTGAGCTGTCAGCACGCGGCGAGACGCCGGTCACCCTCAACTCCGGCGACCAGGTCAAGGTCTACATCATCCAGCCCGAGGACGAGCACGGCAACGTCGTGCTCAGCCTGCGCAAGGCACGCGCGGAAGGCATCTGGCAAGCCGTCGCGGAGAAGGAGTCGGAGGGCGAGATCCTCGATGCCGAGGTGCGCGAGCAGAACAAGGGCGGACTGATCGTCAACATCATGGGCCTGCGCGGATTCCTGCCCAGCAGCCAGGTGGCGCGGCAGTTCAGCGGCAACCTCATGGAGCTGGTCGGGACGAAGATCCCGGTGAAGATTCTCGAGGTCAACCGCAAGCGCAACCGGCTGATCGTGTCGCAGCGCGCCGCGCAGGATGAGGATCGCGCGCGCCAGCGCGAGGAGCTCTTCGAGAAGCTCAAGGTCGGCGATGTCATCACCGGCAAAGTGAGCGGAGTCACCTCGTACGGCGCATTCGTGAACCTCGGCGGAGCGGACGGGCTGATCCACATCAGCGAGCTCTCGTGGGACCGCATCAACAACGTGAGCGATGTGCTCACGGTCGGCGACGAGCTGTCGGTCAAGGTCATCAAGCTCGACCCCGAGCTGTCGCGCATCAGCCTCTCGCTGCGCCAGATGTCACAGGATCCCTGGGACACCATCGAGCAGCAGTTCCCGCCCGGCAAGGCGGTGCCCGGCATCGTCACCAAGACGAAGAAGTACGGCGCATTCCTCCAGATCGCCGACGGCGTCGAGGGGCTGCTCCACATCAGCGAATTGTCGTGGGATCACGTCGAACGCACCGAGGACGTCCTCAAGGTTGGCGAAGAGGTCGAGGTCATGGTGCTCAGCGCGGACAAGGTCCGCCGCCGCATCAGCCTGTCGCTGCGTCAGCTCCACGGCGGTGGACCGACCGGCGAGGGCGACGAGATCACACCGCCGTCGTATGACTACCCCGAGGATGACGACGACGAGAGTGATGCCGTCGAGAAGTCCGTCGCCGATGGCGACAGCTCTGGCCGATGCCGGCGTCGAGGGGACGACGCGCGCGGGCGTGGAGGAGGCTGTCGCGTCCGGGCACGCCACTGCGGAACAGATCGTCGCCGACAACGCGCTGGCCGACGATGCGGCCGCGTTCGACGAGGTCGCTGATGACGCGGCCGACTCTGACGACGAAGCAGTCGCCGACGAGGAAAGCGAGGTCGAGGCCGACACCGAGGATCACGACGACGACGTCGAGTCCGAGCTGGAGGCCGAAGTCGAGGAGGCGTCCGATGCCGACGTCGCCGAGACGCTGGCCGCGGCGCCCGTCGAGACTGCACCCGCGGCGGCGGCCGACGCAACGAAGGCCGAGCCCGAAGCCTAGGGCGCCGTCACCAAGCCGGCCACGTCTTCCGTTGTGCGTAGCCTGGTCGTTTCGACGAGGCTACCGGCCCGTATTTGCAAAGTTGCTTAGCTGTCGGCCGTCACGGGCATAATGGTGGACGTTACGGCAGTGCCCGGTCTCTGACCCTTTCCATCCACGGGGGGGCCGGAAGGGCAATGGAGGCGGTTTTGTACCCGTTCGAGCGCTTCACCGAAAGGGC
Source organism: Candidatus Dormiibacterota bacterium (assembly GCA_963791435.1). Classification (GTDB taxonomy): domain Bacteria; phylum Chloroflexota; class Dormibacteria; order Aeolococcales; family Aeolococcaceae; genus Palsa-851. The sequence goes on along the minus strand of CAWBSL010000001.1, from coordinate 365,166 downwards.
GAAGAAGGTGCTCACGCTTGCCCAGGAAGAGGCCGAGCGTTCGCACCACTCGTACATCGGCACAGAGCACCTGTTGCTTGGTTTGCTCCGTGAAGGAGAGGGACTTGCGGCCAAGGTCCTCAACAATCTCGGCGTCGAGATCAACAAGGTGCGCAGCACTATTGAGTCTGTGCTCGGTCGCAACGAGCGCATCATCATCCAGCAGATCATCCCGACATCGCGCGTCAAGAAGGTCATCGAGATCTCCTTCGAAGAGGCGCGGCGCATGGGCAACAACTACGTCGGCACCGAGCACCTGTTGCTCGGTCTGCTCATCGAGGGTGAAGGCATCGCCGCGCACGTCCTCGAGGATCTCGGCGCCAACCTCGAGAAGGTTCGCGGCGAGATCGACAAGCTGCTCCACGAGTCGGGCATCGACGAGGAGTCGAAGGAAGCGCAGAAGAAGCCTTCCAAGACGCCGTTGCTCGATCAGTTCTGCCGTGACCTGACCGACCTCGCCATCAAGAACTCGCTCGATCCGGTGATCGGGCGCGCGATGGAGATCGAGCGCGTCGTGCAGATCCTGAGCCGGCGCACCAAGAACAACCCTGCGTTGATCGGTGAGCCCGGCGTCGGCAAAACCGCCATCGCCGAGGGCCTCGCCCAGCAGATCATCCTCGGCAACATCCCCGAGTCGCTGATGGGCAAGCGCGTGCTCACCCTCGACATGGGTGCGCTCGTCGCGGGCACGAAGTACCGCGGTGAATTCGAGGAGCAACTCAAGAAGATCCTCGATGAGATTCGCGCGTCGCGCGAGGTCATCCTCTTCATCGACGAGTTGCACACCCTCGTGGGCGCGGGAGCCGCCGAAGGTGCCATCGACGCCGCCAACATTCTCAAGCCGGCGCTCGCGCGCGGCGAGATTCAGTGCATCGGCGCGACCACTCTCAATGAGTACCGCAAGTACATCGAGAAGGACGCTGCGCTCGAGCGCCGTTTCCAGCCGGTGTTCGTCGACGAGCCGTCGCTCGCCGAGACCATCGAGATTCTCCACGGCATCCGTCCGCTGTACGAGAAGCACCATCGCGTGACGATCACCGACGATGCGCTCAAGGCCGCGGCCGAGCTGTCGGTGCGCTACGTCAGCGACCGCTCGCTGCCGGACAAGGCGATCGACCTCATCGACGAGGCGAGTGCGCGCGTGCGCATGAAGCTCACGACGACTCCGGAAGAGTTGCGCGCGATGCAGCGCGAGATTCGCGAGCTGCAGACGCAGAAGGAAGAGGCGATCGCGGCGCAGGACTACGAGACTGCCGCCAACTTCCGCGACAAGGAAAAGAAGCTCAAGGACAAGTACGTCTCCCAGGAGACCAAGTGGCGTGACGAGCTCGGTGCGACGGTCCCGGACGTGACCGAGGAGCACATCGCCGAGATCATCTCGTCGTGGACCGGTGTCCCCGTGTCGCGCCTCGTCGAGGAGGAGACCTCGCGTCTGCTGCGCATGGAGGAGGAGATCCACAAGCGCCTCATCGGCCAGGACGATGCGGTGAAGGTGATCTCGCAAGCGGTGCGCCGTGCACGCGCGGGCCTCAAGGATGCCAAGCGGCCGATCGGCTCGTTCATGTTCCTCGGGCCAACCGGCGTCGGCAAGACCGAGCTCTCACGGGCACTCGCCGCCTTCCTCTTCGACAACGAGGACGCGATTATCCGGCTCGACATGAGCGAGTTCATGGAGCGCCATTCCACCGCGCGACTGGTGGGATCGCCGCCAGGCTACGTCGGCTACGACGAGGGTGGACAGCTCACCGAGGCGGTGCGCCGCCGTCCCTACTCGGTCGTGCTCTTCGACGAGATCGAGAAGGCGCACCCCGAGGTCTTCAACATGCTGTTGCAGATCCTCGAGGATGGCCGGCTCAGCGACGCCAAGGGCAAGGCGGTCAACTTTGCCAACACAATCATCATCATGACCAGCAACCTCGGCGTGCACGGGTTGAAGCTCAACATGTCGCTCGGCTTCCAGCCGGCGGTGCCGGATGAGCGTGCGTCGTCGTCGGAGCACGGCAAGATGCGCGACAGCATCATGGACGAGCTCAAGAAGCAGTTCCGTCCGGAGTTCCTCAACCGCGTGGATGCGGTCGTGGTCTTCCAGCGGCTCGACCATCCGCAGATGCGTCAGATCGTGGACCTGCTGCTCGCCAAGGTGGCGATCCATCTGGCCGCGCAGGAGCTCACTTTCACCGTTGCGGACGACGCCAAGGAGAAGCTCGTCGAAGAGGGATTCGACAAGATCTACGGCGCGCGTCCCCTGCGGCGGGTGATCCAGCGTGTGATCGAGGATCCGCTGAGCGAAGAGCTGCTCCGTCTCAAGCACGGCCCGGGCGATGCGGTCATCGTCGAGTTGATCGACGGCGAGGTGAAGATGCGCCTCGTGCCCAAGGGCATCCGCAAAGAGAAGAAGGAAAAGGCAGAGCCGGTCGCAGCGAGTGCTGCGGGCGCTCCGCCAAGCGCACCTCCCACGGAATAACTCCCCCTCCTGTGGGGGAGTTGCAATCGGTGAGAGAATCGGGGCGTGGTCTGGTTCGCTAGTCGCCCGCCCTGGGTTCTCGGCTTGGCGTGGGTGCTCGTGCTGCTCGGTGTGAGCCTCGGCCTGGTGTTCGGCGTCGCTCTGGTCGCCGGCCTGGCGATATGGGCCGCGTTTCTTCTCGTCTTTGCGACGCTCAATGCAATCGTGACTCGCCGCGAGACTGGACGGACCTCCAGCCCGCGCCCACACTGAGCCGAGCCGCACCAAACGGCGAAGGTCCTAGCCCTCCCTCGTGGGCCGTCTGGTTTTGAAGTCCAAGGTGACGCCGCTGCTCCGGTCCGGGTGTTGCTCCAGCCATCCGCGTGCGTATGGGCACCAGGGCACGATCGTCAGATGCTCCGCCCGGGCTTTCGCGAGCGCCGCTTCAACGAGCTGGCCGCCGACGCCTTGCCCGCGAAACGCTTCGGGGACCTCGGTATGCACGAGGTGCAATCGATTGCCGTGGAGCTTGTACTCGAGCCGTGCGGTGGCCCCTTCCATGGATAGAACGAATTGTTTCCTGGCGGTATCGTCGACGACCGGCTGACTCATGACACTAAGGTTATGCGGCTGTGTCAATGGCTCTGATGCTGGCGACCCTGACCGAGCGTCGCGACTTCGGTGACGACTGGCTGCTCGAGCGCAAGTTCGACGGCGAGCGCTGCGTTGCACGCAAGCGGGGCGGTGACGTGCGGCTCGAGTTCGCGCACTGGCAAGGACCTCACCGCGACGTACCCCGAAGTGCGCGACGCCCTGATCACGCAGCAGGCGGATGAGTTCCTGCTTGACGGTGAGGTGGTCGCGTACCAAGGGGATCAGACGTCGTTCAGCAGGCTGCAGCAGCGCCTTGGCACCACCGCGCCATCCCGAGAACAGATTGCCGCGTACCCGGTGGTCTACTGCGTGTTTGACATCCTGGAGGTCGACGGCGAGGTCCTGACTGACCGGACGCTCGCGGAGCGTCGCACTCGATTGACGCGGGAAATCCGGACGAGCGCGGCCCTGCAACTCTCCGAAGCCTGGCGGGGCGACGCTCAGCGGCGGTTCGACGAAGCGTGCCAGTCCGGTTGGGAGGAACTCGTCGCGAAGCGTGCCGACGCGCCATATATGTCCGGACGCTCGAAGGATTGGCTGAAGCTCAAGTGCGTCTGGGAGCAGGAGTTCGTCATCGGCGGTTACACCGATCCGACCGGCAGCAGGACCGATTTCGGTGCGCTGCTCGTGGGCTACCACGAGGACGGTCGACTCCGGTACGCCGGAAAGGTCGGCACCGGCTATAACGCGGCGAGGCTCCGCGATCTCGGCGCGCAGCTGCGATCCCTTGAGACGTCCGGGTCACCGTTCGTGGACGCCAAGCCCATCCCGCGAGGGACGCACTGGATCCGACCCGAACTGGTCGCGCAGATCGGCTTCGCAGAATGGACGAATGACGGCCGCCTCCGGCAACCGCGTTTCCTCGGACTCCGCGACGACAAGCCGCCGGCCGACGTGGTGGGGGAGCATCCCCGATGAGCCCAGCGGATGCCCGGCGGTGTTTCGGCGACGGCGATCCTCTCTATGAGCGGTATCACGACACGGAGTGGGGCTTTCCGCCGCCGGATGAGCGGGCGCTCTTCGAACTCCTGAGCCTCGAGGCGTTCCAGGCAGGGCTCTCCTGGCGGACGATTCTCGGCAAGCGCGAGGCGTTCAGCCGCGCGTTCGCAAATTTCGAAGCCGATGCCGTAGCGCGCTTTGATGCGGGAGACGTCAATCGCCTCCTCGAGGATGCCGGCATCGTGCGCAACCGGGCGAAGATCGAAGCGACCATTGGGAACGCGCGCGCCCTGCTGCAGCTGCGCGCCGCCGGCCGGCCGCTCACCTCGATCCTCCGACTGGATCCACCAGCATCGCGGCGCACGCCACCAGCGTCGTGGAGCGATGTCCCAGCGACGACACCGGAGGCCACAGCCCTCGCGAGCGAACTCAAACGGCACGGCTTTCGGTTCCTTGGCCCGACAACGTTGTACGCACTGATGCAGGCCTGCGGCGTCGTCGACGACCACCTCGCCGGATGCCCGATACGACCCGCGGCCGAACGCGCACGCCGGGCCGCCGGGCTGATCTGACGCGCTGACCGACTTGGCGAACCGACACGCAGCGGCCACCGCCAGCGAACATATGTTTGCTATGCTCCGCACCTCATGGCCAGCGTTTCAGAACCCGAAGGCGCAGGTTGGTCATCGACGCCACTTGGGTACGCTAGACGGTCAATGCCCAACGATCAGATCGTCATTCGCGGTGCGCGCGAGCACAACCTCAAGAACATCGACCTGACCCTGCCGCGCGACAAACTCATCGTGATCACGGGGTTGTCGGGTAGTGGCAAGTCGTCGCTCGCCTTCGACACGGTGTACGCTGAGGGGCAGCGGCGCTACGTCGAGTCACTGAGCGCGTATGCGCGGCAGTTCCTCGGGCAGATGGAGAAGCCCGACGTCGACCACATCGAGGGCCTGAGCCCGGCCATCTCCATCGATCAGAAGGGGACGAGCAAGAACCCGCGCTCAACCGTCGGCACGGTCACCGAGATCTACGACTACCTGCGCCTCATGTATGCGCGCATCGGACATCCGCATTGTCCGAACTGCGGCCGTGAGATCAGCAAGCAGTCCATCGAGCAGATCGCGGATCAGGTGCTGCTGCTCCCCGAAGGAACCCGGCTGCTCATCTCCGCGCCGATGGTGCAGGGGCGCAAGGGTGAGCATCGTGACGTTCTCGACGAGGCGAAGCGGCTCGGGTACGTTCGCGCGCGCGTTGACGGTGTGCTCCACGATCTCGCCGATCCGATCGCGCTCGACAAGAAGTTCAAGCACGACATCGAGGTCGTGGTGGACCGCGTCATCATCGGGCCGGAGCTGCGTTCGCGGTTGCACGAGTCGCTCGAGCAGGCGTCCAAGCTGAGCGACGGGCTCATCCTGCTGATTCCCGCGGACGCGGAAAGTGGCATGCAGGAATTGCTGTTTTCCGAGGAGTTCGCGTGCGTGTACTGCGGCATCTCGATGGAGGAGCCCGCACCGCGCAACTTCTCGTTCAACAATCCGCACGGTGCGTGTCCCGCGTGCACGGGGCTCGGTGTCCGCCTCGAGGTCGACCCCGATGCGGTGGTCCCCGATCCGTCCCTCAGCATCGATGAAGGGGCGCTCTCCGGGTGGACGCGCGGACCCTCGCAGCACTGGATGATGGAGGTCCTCGAGACCGTCTGCAGGCGCTTCAAGATCCCGCTCAACGTCCCCTGGAACGAGCTCGACCCCAAGGAGCGACAGCTCATTCTCTACGGGTTGCCGAAGGACGAGACGGTGCGCATGCGCTACGTCTCGCACAGCGGGCACTCGAGGAGTTTCGAGGCGGGATATGAGGGCGTCATCAACAACCTGCAGCGCCGATATCGCGAGACCGAGTTGGAGTGGGTGAAGCAGGAGATCGAGCGGCTGATGATGCAGAAGCCGTGTCCGACCTGCCACGGTGCGCGCCTCAAGCCGGAGTACCTCGCGGTGACCATCGACGGCATGAACATTGCCGAGTTCTGCAAGCACAGCATCAGTGCGGCGTTGCGACGCCTCGACTCGCTGCGGCTGAGCGAGCGCGAACTGACGATCGCCGTCCAGGTGATCAAGGAGATCAAGGAACGGCTCGGGTTCCTGCACGACGTCGGGCTCGACTACATCACGATCGACCGCGGCGCCGCGACGCTCTCGGGCGGCGAGGCACAGCGCATCCGGCTTGCGACGCAGATCGGCAGCAAGCTGATGGGCGTGCTGTACATCCTCGATGAGCCGTCGATCGGGTTGCACCAGCGCGACAACAACAAGCTGATCCGCACGCTCGTCGCGCTCCGCGACATCGGCAACACCGTGCTCGTCGTCGAGCACGATGAGGAGACGATTCGCGCGGCGGACTGGGTGGTCGACATCGGCCCGGGGGCCGGCGAGAACGGTGGCCTCGTGATGGTGTCGGGCACGGTCGAGGACGTGCTCGCGTCGCCGGGGAGCATCACCGGTCAGTTCCTCCGTGGCGAGCGCAGCATCCCGCTGCCGCTGATCCGGCGGCCCGCGAGTACGAAGCAACTCGTCGTGCGCGGAGCTCGCGCCAACAACCTGCGCAACGTCGACGCTGCGTTCCCGCTCGGCTCGTTCATCTGCGTCGCCGGAGTCAGCGGGAGTGGCAAGAGCACGCTCGTCAACGACATCCTGTATCGGAAGCTGGCGCAGTCGTTGTACCGCGCGAAGCACCGGCCCGGTGCGCATGACCGCGTCGAGGGCATCGCCAACATCGACAAGGTGATCGACGTCGACCAGTCGCCGATCGGGCGCACGCCGCGAAGCAACCCGGCGACATATGTCGGCGTCTTCACGGATATCCGCGATCTGTTCGCGAAGCTGCCGGAGGCGAAGATCCGTGGGTACAAGCCCGGGCGCTTCTCGTTCAACGTCTCCGGCGGTCGATGTGAGGCGTGCTCCGGCGACGGAATGATCAAGATCGAGATGCACTTTCTCCCCGACATCTACGTGCCGTGCGAGGTGTGCAAGGGGCGCCGATATAACCGCGAGGCGCTCGAGGTGAAGTTCCGCGGCAAGAGCATCGCCGACGTGCTCGAGATGACGGTCGACGAGGCCGCGGTCCTCTTCGAGCATCAACCGCGGATCAATCGCAGATTGCACACGCTGCAGGACGTCGGGCTCGGATACATCCGGCTCGGACAGCCGGCGACGCAACTGAGCGGTGGCGAAGCGCAGCGCGTGAAGCTCAGCACGGAGCTCTCACGGCGCGACACCGGCAGCACGCTCTACATCCTCGACGAGCCCACGACCGGGCTGCATTTCGCCGACGTCGAGAAGCTGCTCGCGGTGCTCCACCGGCTCGTCGATGCGGGCAACACCGTCATCGTCATCGAGCACAACCTCGACGTGCTCAAGACGGCCGACCACATCATCGACCTCGGTCCGGGAGGCGGCGACAGTGGAGGTGAGATCGTTGCCGAGGGGACTCCGGAGCAGGTCGCGGCCAATCCGCGCAGCGCGACCGGCGAGTACCTGGCGCGTGTGCTGCCACCTCCCCGTCCGGAGGTCGCGCGGGTGACCGGCACGCGAGTGGCAACGCCGCGCCCGCGCAGACGTGTTCCTGTTTCGACCTGATCGCACCCCGCAATCGCAGCAGGTGCGCTAACGTGGTGGAACGATGACCTCCATGGACGGCGAGGATCGCCGCCTTCGACTCAGACGTCTCGACGACTGCCTCGACGTGCTCGAACAGGCGCACGAGCTGAACCTCACCGAGGTCAGCGAGCGGATGGCCGAGGCCTTGAGCGAACGAGTGCCCACCGTCCATCCGGGCATGCTCATCGCTGATGCGATCGAGGAGGTCCTGCGTCAGCAGGAGCCCTACATGGTGCAGATCCGTCCCGAGGTTTCACGCAGGGTCCGGCGCCGCCGCGACCCATTCGACGTGAGGCTGCTGCTGCAACGCCGCTGAACCTCAAGCGTCCTGCGGACGGTCCGCAGCTACACTCGGTAACTTCATGAGTGCCTTCGGCTTCGATCCCGAGCAGATTTTCGCTCGGCGGCGCTCCCGCCCCAGGATCGTCCGGCCACCAGGGCAGCTCCGGCGCCGGATCATCATCTTCGGCGTCATCGCGGCGATCGTGGTGCTGCTCATCGCCGCCCGGTGGCTCCTCGGGCTCCGCGCGCAGTACCTCTATTACGTCAGCCTCGGCCACACCAACGTCTTCTGGACGCCGCTCATCGCCCACATCATCCTGTTCTTCATCGGGTTCGCGATCGTGGCCGCGCTGTTCGGCGGGGCCGTGATCGGCTGTGCCGCCTCGGCAGCCAACCTCGATCGCCGCGGGCGCAGGGTCGTCCTCTGGAGCGGGCTCGTCATCGGGATCCTCGCCGGGATCGCCGGCGGGTCAACCCTGTCCGGCGAGTGGCAGGACATCCTCGTGTGGCTGCACTCGGTCCCCTTCGGCGCGACCGACCCCGTCTTCCATCTCGACTATTCGTTCTTCGTCTTCACGCTGCCCGCGATCGACGACTTCATGGGACTGCTCTGGGGCGGCGTGATCCTCGGCGTGCTGGCCTCCATCGCCATGGCCGTGGTGTCGGTCACGGTGATGAACGCTCCCGAGGAGCTGCCGCTGCCACTCGAGCCACCACCGGGTCGCTCGCCCGAAGACGCCCTCCGCGCCGCGGTGATCACCGGCGGGTTCGGGCTGGTGGCGATCTTCATCCTGGCCGCGTTCGGCGCTCATTTCGGCGTCTACCACCTCGCGACGAGCACGCACAGCACCGGGCCGAACGGCACCGGCACCCCGTACGTCGGCCTGGACGCCACGCAGCGCGCGGTGATCCAGCCCGTCCTCGGGTTCCTGCAGGTCCTGGCCGCGGCGCTGGCGGTCGCGACGCTGGTCCTCGTGGTCCTGCGCATGCGCAGGGCGTCGACCGGGACCGGGATCGCCCTGGCGTCGATGCTCGGGGCCTGGCTGCTCGTTGCCGGGCTCATTCAGGGCATACCCGCCGCCGTCTACCAGGCGACCAGCGTCGGCCCGAACGAGCAGAGCGCGCAGACGAACACGATCAATGACTACCTGACCACGAGCCGCTACGCCTGGGCGATCGAGAGCACCGGCTCGGATCCGGAGGTGGAGAACCGGAACTTCGGGACGCCCCACCCGCCGACGCTCTCGGATCTCGAATCCGATCTCGGCACGCTGCAGAACGTGCGCATCCAGGACCCGACCCAGCTCCCCGACACGCTCGCGCAGATCGACCGCACCAGAAGCTACCAGACGTACTCGACGATCACCGTTGACCGGTATCCCAACCCCGCGACCGGTGGCGATGTCGAGGTGATGCTCGGGGCGCGCGAGATCGCGGAAGGCGACCTTCCGAACTCGTCGTTCGTCAGCTCGGCTGAGGACTTCACCCACGGGTACGGGATCACCGCCGTCTCCGTCAACGCGGTCGGAGGCGAGGGCAAGCCGGAGGTGCTCGTCGGTGGCCAGCCGATGGCCCAGGTCACCGCGGGGTCGCCGCCCGACCTCTCCTTCGACGCCTCCACCACAGCGGATCCGTCCATCTACTGCGGGCTGGACACGACCCAGAGCGTGGTCTCGGGCACCACGCAGCCGGAGTTCAACTATCCGTCGGGGAGCCAGACCAACACGGTCCACGCCACCGCAAGCGAGGACGGGATCCCGATCACCAATCCCATCGACAAGCTGGCGCTCTCACTCGAGGACTTCGGTGGGTTCAACCTCTTCCTCAACAACTCGCTGACGGCCAACAGCCGTGCCCTGGTCAACCGGCAGATCAGCACGCGCATCACGTCGCTGGCGCCGTTCCTCACCGTCGACGGGGATCCGTACATCGTGGTCGACCCCCAGACGGGCCACCTGATGTGGATTGCCGACGCGTACGTCAAGACAGCGCTCTTTCCCGAGTTGTATCAGCAGAACGACGGCACCTCGTACATGCGCAACGCCGTCAAGGCGGTGATCGACGCCAAGACGTGCGCCATCAAGCTCTACGCGGTGGACTTGAACGAGCCGATCACCGCGGCGTGGAACGCCATCTACCCCGGGTTGCTCACCCCGCTCAGCCAGCTGTCGCCGTACCTGACGTCGCACCTGCGCTATCCCGAGGATTACTTCAACGATCAGGCGCAGGCCTACGCGTCGGTGCACCAGGCAAACGCCGCCGTGTTCTTCCAGGGTGCGGACCTCTTCAACATCGCGCAGCAGAGCGTCAACGGCGCGAACCAGGCCACCACCGCCTACTACGTCGAGGTGGAGCTCCCCGGCACCAGCACGCCGCAGTTTGTGCTGCTGCAGACATTTTCTCCGGGTGCAAATGGAAACGGAAACGCGGCGAACAACATGACCGCGTGGCTCGCGGCGGAGTGCGACTACACCAGCACCAATGGGATCACCCATGAGCCGCAGCTGGTTTCCGTTCGCCTCAACAACGCCGACAACGTCCTGGGACCGCTGCAGTTCGACAACAACATCAACACCAACCAGACGATCAGCTCGGAGATCAGCCTGCTCGATCAGCACGGATCGACAGTCACGCTCGGCAACGTGATCGTGCTGCCGTTCAACAACGACTCGTTCCTCTACGTCCGGCCGCTCTACGTCACCGCGGCGTCGAGCAATGGCAGCTCGTTCCCGCAGCTGCAGGATGTGATCGTCGGTGACCAGAACGACGTGCAGGAGGGCACGTCCTTCGCGCAGGCCGTGGCGAACCTGCTCAACAACGGCACCCCCGTTCCGGGTCTGAACAATGCCGCGCCGGGGACCACCGGTTCGGGTCCGACGCCGACCCCTTCCCCGTCCACGTCGCCCACGCCGTCGCCGAGCGCCGGCGCAACACCGACTCCCACGAGCACGCCGGCCGGCACGCTGCAGCAGCAGATCATCGCCCTGGACAACAAGATCATTGCCGACAACGCGGCCGCGCAGGCAGCGCTGCAAGCGGGCAACTACACCGCATACGGCGCCGACGAGACCAAGGTGCAGCAGGACCTGACGGCGTTGAAGGCGCTCCTGGCGCAGCAGTCGCCGTCTCCATCGCCGTAGCCGGAGGTGGCGGAACCATGAGCGACGCGATCGAGATCGCCCCGGGGATTCGCCAGCTCGACACGCTGCTCGGCGGCATGGAGCAGCTCACCGCGGGATTCCTCATTGACGGGCCGATGCCCGCGCTGGTCGAGACCGGTTCCCAGTCGAGTGTCCCCGCTGTCCATGCGGCCCTCGATGCCCTGGGCCTCGGACCGCTCGACCTGCGCTGGATCATCGTCACCCACATCCATCTCGATCACGCCGGCGGCGTGGGCGAGCTCGCGCGCGACTTTCCGAACGCGACCGTGGTGGTCCACGAGCGTGGTGCGCGCCACCTGGTCGATCCGAGCAGGCTCGTCGACAGCGCCTCTCGCGTCTACGGCCCGCTGCTCGACAGCCTCTACGGACGCATGACCGCGGTCCCGGAGGATCGTCTCATCGCGGCGGATGACGGATATCAGGTCGACGTGGGGAACGGGCGCACTCTCGTCCTCGTGGATTCCCCGGGGCACGCGAAGCACCACCACGCCGTCCTCGACGAGCAGACCGGGACGCTGCTGGTAGGCGATGCCGTGGGCGTGCTCCTGCCGGATCTCGGCGTGCTCCGGCCGGCGACGCCGCCACCCGACTTCGACCTCGACCTGGCAGTGCAGAGCCTGCAACGGTTCGCCGAGCTTCGTCCGACGCGCATGGTGCTCACCCATTACGGTCCGGTCGCCGACGCGCAGGACACGCTCGCGGCTGCCGAGGAAATGCTGCACGGCTGGGTCGACGTCGCCGAGCGCGTGATCGAGAACGCGGCGGACGCCGGCATCGATGACGTGGCCGACGCACTCGCCGAGGCGTTCGCGCTCGACCCCGAGACCCTGCCGGAGGAGGTGCGCGAGAAGGCCGAGATCCTGAACGGCGTCCACAGCAACGCCGCAGGGATCGTTCGCTATCTGCGACAGCGGGCTCCGGCACCGGCCGAATGACCACGGCCGCCCGGCCGCGGGACCGGCTCATCGCGGCCGTCGTCCTGAGCGCGGTCATCGGTCTGATCGGTGGCGGCCTCGCCGCCTGGGGCATCTATGCGCGCTTCGGGCCGGTTGAGCGCGTGACCCAGCAGACGATCGTCGGAGGTTCGGGCAACAACAGCGGTGGAGCGCTCACCGCGGGCTCGATCGCCCAGTCGAAGTCAGCGTCCGTCGTCGAGGTGCTCACCAAACCGGTGACGCCGGCGTCGCTGCTGGCAGGACCAACCGGGATCGTCGATGGTTTCGTGGTCTCGGCGAGTGGACTGGTGATCACGAGTATCCACGCCATCCAGGGCGCGTCACCGCTCCAGATCGCGACGGCAAACGGTCATCTGTACCCAGCCACGATCGTTCGGGCCGATCCGACCCATGGCGTTGTCCTGCTTCGGGCCGTGGGAGCTCAGGGGCTGACCCCGTTGACGTTCGCGACGGTCGCGCCCCGGGTCGGCGACCTCGCGATCGTCGTGGCCCACGCGCCGTTCTCGCCGGTCACGCTGTCCACCGGGACTGTGAGCTCGGTTGGCATCAGCGTGACCCTGGCCGACACCGAGCCGCCGCTGCGCGACGTGCTCACCGTGGACGCGACGCCGGACCCGCGGCCAGGACGGCGCGCCGCTGCTCGACGGCAACGGCGACGTGATCGGCGTGGTGGTTGACGCCGGGGACGCCGCGCGCGGGGGTGGTGGCGCTGTCGATGACCGCCGCGGCCAACCTCGTGACCGCCGCGACCGGCGGTGGCGCCACGACCCCTGTCCCGGCGCTGGGCCTGCAGTCCCAGATGCTCGATCCGGCGACCGCCGCGGCTGCGGGCGTGCCGGTCGGCGCGCTCATCCTGTCGGTCACCACCGGTGGCCCGGCCGCGGTGGCCGGCCTCCTCCCTGGCGACGTCGTGACCGAGGTCGGGAGCACCCCGCTCGACGCCGGTCATCCGCTCGATCCCACCGTCCTCGGGCTGGCGCCCGACGAGCAGGTGACGCTCACGGTCTACCGCGATGGGACGGCGCGGACGCTGCAGCTGACGGTCGGAAGCGGCTGATGCGCTCGAGGCGGCACACTGGACCCTCATGGAACTGACCTATCACGGCCATTCGTGCATCAAGCTTCGGGGCCGGGAGATGACGGTGGTCATCGATCCGCCGCAGACGTCGCTCCCGGGCCTCGCCAAGGGCACGCTCGGGATCATCGTCCGCACCGAGGGGACCACCGACCCGGCAACGCTCCGTCCGCGCGAGGGCGAGGTGCAGGAGGTACGCGGACCGGGCGAGTTCGAGATCGGCGGCATCAGCATCCTCGGACTGGCAGCAGGTGAGACCACCGTGATGCGGGTGACGGTCGACGACGTCCGCGTCGTCGCCGCCGGGCGTCTTCGGCGCCAGCTCAGTGAGGAAGAGATCGACGGCCTCGGCCACGTCGACGTCCTGGTCATCCCGGTCGGCGGGGGCGATGCGCTCGGCGCCATCGAGGCGGCGAAGCTCGTCAACGCGGTGGAGCCGAGCATCGTCGTGCCCGCACGTTTCGGTGCCGGTGACGGCGGCGAGTATGACCCGGTCGGCAAATTCGCCCAGGAGATGGGGCTCGCTGAAGGCGCCTGGGAGGCCCAGCCGCGCCTCGTGCTCACCGGGTCGACCGGCGAGACCGACGAGACCCGTGTCGTCTTCCTCGAGGCGAAACCCTGACGGTCGCATTCGAACATCGGTGCGTCACCGCGACGCGCTGCTGATACAATCACGCAAACATTCCCGGGAGGCTCTGCGCATGGCGAAGTTCGTGTTCGTGACAGGCGGAGTCGTCTCTTCACTCGGCAAGGGAATCACCGCAGCCTCGATCGGCACGATCCTCAAGGCGCGCGGCCAGCATGTCGGGATGCAAAAGCTCGACCCCTATCTCAACGTCGATCCCGGCACGATGTCGCCCTATCAGCACGGCGAGGTGTTCGTCACCGACGATGGGGCTGAGACCGATCTCGACCTCGGCAATTACGAGCGATTCCTCGATGTCGCACTGAGCAAGGCGAGCAACGTCACCACCGGCAAGATCTACGCGTCGGTGATCGCCAAGGAACGCCGTGGCGACTACCTCGGTGGCACCGTGCAGGTGATCCCGCACATCACCAACGAGATCAAGCATCGCGTGCTCCGAGTGGCCGAAAATGAGCTACCGCAACCGGATATCGTGATCGTCGAGGTCGGCGGCACGGTCGGCGACATCGAGTCACTGCCCTTCCTCGAAGCGATCCGGCAGATGAAGAACGACGTCGGTCGCAACAACGTCTGCTACGTGCATCTGACGCTCGTGCCGTACGTGAACGCGAGTGAGGAGTTCAAGAGCAAGCCCACGCAGCACTCGGTGAATCAACTCCGCTCGATCGGCATCCAGCCGGACGCGATCATCGCGCGCAGTGAGAAGCCCATCAGCGAAGCGCTCAAGGAGAAGATCGCGCTCTTCGGTGATGTCGAGATGCGTGCTGTGATCAACGTCCCCGACGCGAACTCCATCTATCAGGTGCCGCTGATGCTCGAGGACGCAGGACTCGGCGATTACATCGTGCAGTTGTTGAACCTCGATGCGACACCACCAGATCTCACCGAGTGGAAGGACCTCTGCGCCCGTATCGCCGCGCCCAAGCCGAGCGTGCGCATCGCGGTTGTCGGCAAGTACGTCGAGATGCCGGACGCGTACATCAGCGTCATTGAGTCCCTGCGGCACGCGGCAGTCCATTGCGGCGCGGATCTCGACCTCGTCTGGGTCAACAGCGAGCACCTCGACGAGGACATGGCTCCGCTGGCAGGTGCTGACGGCATCGTGGTGCCGGGCGGCTTCGGCCACCGTGGCATCGAGGGCAAGGTCCTCGCCTCCCGGTACGCGCGCCAGCATCTGATCCCGTATCTCGGGCTGTGCCTCGGCATGCAGTGCGCGGTGGTGGACATCGCCCGGGAGGTTCTCGACGCCTCTGACGCCAACTCGACCGAGTTCAACGCCTTCACGTCGCACCCGGTCATCGATCTGCTTCCCGAGCAGCGCGACATCGAGGAGAAGGGCGGGACGATGCGGCTCGGCGTCTATCCGTGCAAGCTCACCCCGGGGACTCGCGCCGCCGAGGCATACGGAGAGCCGGTGGTCTACGAGCGTCACCGTCATCGCTTCGAGCTGAACAACCACTATCGCGATCAGCTCGCCGAGGCGGGTGTGGTGTTCTCAGGAACGTCACCCAACGGCAGGCTCGTCGAGATCATCGAGCTTCGCGACCATCCCTTCTTCGTGGGCTCGCAATTCCATCCGGAATTCCGCTCGAGACCGGGCCGGCCACATCCGCTGTTCCGCGCATTCATGGTCGCTGCGACACAGGATCCGAAATTCGGCGAGCAGCAGGGACAGACCATCGACGTCTCCGGAGTTCCGACCGAGAGCACGACCCCGGTCTGACCCGGCGCGCAACGCGCCGCCACGCAATTCGTTACGCGAAACCCCCCGTGCGGGCCGCCGTTGCACCGTCAATCGAAACCATTGACGGAGGCCCTGACCGATGATCCCGACCCGCGCCGCACTTGCAATCCCAGCCGCAGTGCTGGTCCTCTCCGGATGTGGCGCGGCGGCCCCACACGCGCCCCGTACGACCACCGTCGCGCTGCACCTGCCCGCGACGGCACCTGCCATCCCTGCAACGGCTCTCCTGCGGCCCCTCCCGGTCATCCCGGCATCGCCGACGTACGTCGTCGCGAACCTTGCCGCCGGCAACGGCAACGTGTGGGTCGAGATCCTGACCCCGTCCGGCAAGATCGTCGCCAGGACAGAGGTGGATACAAGCCAGGGCCCGGTGGCCGGGGAAGACGGCGCGTACTGGACCGCGAACGGTGCGGAGTACGTGCTCACGCCGGCCGGCGCGGTCCGCAAGCTCGGACCGGTGCCGAGCGATGCCGGCGGCGTCGTGATCGGACCGGATGGCATCTCCTACGCATATCCGACGTCCGAACCATTGAAGAGCAGTCCAGCCAACCCCTCGTTCGTCAACAAGATCACTGTGATGCGTGCGGGTTCGCCCGCGAAGGTTATTGGGGACGTTGTCGGCAGCGCGAATGACGCGTACTCCCAATATTCCGGTGGCTGGTCGTATTCCCTGGAGAGCTGGACCAGCGCCGGCATCGGCTTCGTACGGCAGCCCGTGGGTATGTGCGGCTGCGGCGGCTTCGAGCTGCAGATGCAGTCGGCGTACTCGGCCATCATCGACCCGGTCTCGGGCGGCGAGACCACCGTGACCGCCAGCAGCTCGTGCCCGCTCAGCGACCTCGGCCCCGCCCTCGAGTCGGTGTGCTTCGAGCAGAACAACAGCGGCGCGACCGACGAGATACGCATTGCCACCGCTGGAACGGTCACGCACACATACACGCTGTCCGGTAAGAACGCGGCAGGCGACGCGATGTTCAACGACGATGGCGGCCAGCTCGCCTACGTCACCATCCCAGTTGCGGACGACCAGTGCGGTGAGGCCATCACCGGAACGCTCCGGGTCATGGACCTCGCCACCGGCCACACCATCAGCCGCGCGATGGGCGACTTCGCCCCCGCCGCGTGGGCGGGCGGTCTCATCTACGGCACGGTCACCAACGACACCACCGGCGCTGCGTTTGCGGTCAGCGTGAACCCGAGCACCCTCGCGGTCACGCAGCTGACTCCGAGCGGAGACACAGCCGGCGTCATCGGGGTCATCTAGCCGGGTACGCTGCTCCCGTGAGCACGGCTGCACGCGGAGCCCTGGCCGAGGCGAAGTCGATCCGCGGCCGCAACCGCGGTCTCGAACTCCTCCGGGCCACCGAAGCGGCCGCGCTTTCGGTGGGCCGGTGGCTCGGCCGGGGCGACAAAGCCGGCACCCGTGAGGCGGGCCACGCCGTGATGGAAGAGGCCCTGGCGGGGATGCCCTTCGAGGGGCGCATCGTCATCGGCCCCGAGGGCTCGAACAACCGGCTGCTCTCCGGCCGCACCATCGGCGCCGGCCGGGACCGCGTCGACCTCGCGGTACTCCCGGTCGACGGGATCAGCCTCGTGGCCGGAGGGCTCAGCCAGGCGCTCAGCGTCGCCTGCGTCGCCGAGACCGGGGGCATCCTGCTCCCGCCTCCTGTCGCGTACATGCACAAGATCGCCGTCGGCCCCCAGGCCCGGGGCGCCATCGATATCAGCGACACGCCGGAGAACAACCTCCGCCGCGTCGCCTTCGCGATGAACGTGCAGGTCCAGGACCTCACCGTCGTCCTCCTCGACCGGCCCCGGCACCAGGCGTTGCTCGAGCGGCTGCGGGCTCTCGGCGCGCGCGTGGCCATCGTCAGTGACGGCGACGTCGGCCTCGCCATGATGGCCGCCTGGGAAGGCTCGGGCATCGACGTGATGATCGGGTCGGGTGGCACCCGCGAAGCGATCGTCGCGGCGTGCGCGATGCGCTGCCTCGGCGGCGAGCTGCAGTGCCGCCCCTGGGTGCGCCACGAGGACGAGGCGGCCGCGATGCGTGAGGCCGGCTACGACCCGGAGGCGTCGCTGAGCATGGAGCAGCTCGTTCCCGGACGCGAGGTGAGCGTCGCGGTGACCGGGATCAGTGGCGGCGGCCTGCTGCGCGGCGTTCGGTATCACAACTGGTGGGCCGAGACCCACAGCCTGGTGATGCGGGCGCAGAGCGGCACGGTGCGCGAGATCATCGCCAAGCACCACGTCGCGCTCCAGCAGGACCACGCCAGCAAGGTGCTTTGACGCCGGACGCATCGAGCTCACAAGCGCTGCTCGAGCCGCCCTCGCCGGCGCTCCGCGCGGGCATGTGGACCGCGAGCCTCGGGCTGCGGGCGCTCGGGACTGGGCGCTATCTGCTCGGCGATGTCATCGGCACGTGCCTTTACGCGGGCTCATCCGCAAGCCGGCGGCGCTGTGTCGCGAACCACCGCGTGCTCGACCCCACGCTCGACGACTCCGACAGCGCGCCGCCGTGCGCTGGCATCGTTTCGCAACTACGCGCGGACCTCGGTGGACTTCGTCTGGCAGTACGGGGTGCCGGCGCATGCGATGCACCGGTATTTCCGCGCCTACGGGCTCGAGCACGCACACGCGGCGGTCGAGGAGCACGGCGGGGGCGTCTTCGCGCTCGCCCACTTCGGGAGCTGGGACGTGGCAGCGTCATGTGGCTTCGCCTCGGGTTTGCGCGTCACCGCCGTGATGGCGCCCGTCGGGCCCGATCTCGTCACCCGCATCGCGGCGTGGGCTCGGCGGAAAACAGATCTCGAGGTCCTGGTGTCGTCCCACGCGGCGCGTGGATTGATCCACGCGGTGCGACGAGGGAGGTTCGCCGCGATCCTCAGTGACATCCCGGATCGCGGTGAGACGGTCACGGTGGACTTCTGCGGCGGCAGGGTCGCGTTCAGCACCGCCGCCGCATGGCTGGCGCGCGTGGCGAAGGTCCCGGTGATGCCGGTCGACTGCTACCGCGTGGGCGGCCTCTATCGCCTCGTGGTGCACCCACCGATCGTCATCGAACCCCGGGACAGCGATGCCGAGGTCACGCAGCGGATCGCGGCGGGGCTGGAGGGAGCGATCCGGCGCAACCCGGACTGGTGGTACCCGTTCGGCGAGATCTACGAGTTCCTGACGCCGCATCGTGTCTGCGCCCTGATCGGTGCGCGGACCCATGAGCGGCCGCCCGGGGCGCTCATCGAAGATCAGCCGCTGATAGACGCGCCGCCAGAAATGGCCGTACACGCGCGCGTCACGCGGTAGTCCCTCGAGGCGGCGGAGCAGCAGCAGCGCCAGGATCGCCAGGCATCCGCTGCCGAGGATCCAGCCCTCATTCCCTGCGAACAGGAAAGCGACCACAGGGAGGATGAGGAAGGCAACGAGCACCGCCATCGCGATCCGGCCGCGAATTGCGCCCCAGGCGAAGCACATGAGGAGCGCGATGAGCCCGGCGATCGAGAGCGCCGCAACCGCCCCGGTGGCAACGGCAACGCCGCGCCCACCGTTGAACTTCATGTAGATGGGCCAGCCGTTGCCGGCGACAGCGCAGACCCCAATGAGCATGCTCGCGCTGAGCGGCAGCCCCACCAGCCGGGACGCCACCACCGGCGCGAATCCCTGGATGAACTGCAGCGGTCCAACGATGATCGCGATGTCGATGCCGGCGTGCCGGTACACGTTGCTCGTGCCGATGTTGCCGGTCCCGAAATTGCGCAGGTCGAGGCCGTAGCGCTTGCGGCGCACCAGCAGCCAGCCGACCGGCAGCCCGCCGATGAGATATGCGCCGAGGCACCAGCCCGCCACGACCCACGGGGAGATCATGATTCGCAATCATGGCGCTTCCGTACGGTAGGAAACATTGAGAGATCGAGCCCTCGTGGTCGACGGCGGCGCAGCGCTCCAGGAGGACCTGGAGCGGGGAGTGGCCGTGGTGTCCCAGCAGATCGTGGTCGGTCGCCAGGAGTTCGTGGACGACGGGAACCCCGAGGGATACGCCCGGTTCTACGCGCTGCTCCGCGGCGGCGCGATGACCGCGACCTCGACCCCGTCACCTGGTTCCTATCTGGAGGCGTTCCGGCGCACCGACGCTGATCACATCGTCTGCCTCACGATCCCCGAGCATTGGAGCGCGATGCACTCCACGGCAAACCTCGCCGCCGGCATGCTCGAAACGGAGGAGGGACGGCGCCGCGTCACGGTGATCGATACCGGGACGGCCGTGGCGGGGTTCTCCCTCATCGCGCGCTGCGCGGCCAACCTCGCCGAGACCACCGAGGACGCGGACGCATGGACCGCGGCGATTCGTGCGGCCTGCGAGCGCGTCCGCGTCTACGGGGCTCTGGCGACGTTGACGTACGTCGCGCGCACCGGGCGCGTGCCTGCACTCCTGGCCGGGATCTCGAACACGCTCCGCGTGCGTCCGGTGTTCCGACTGATCGAGGGAGGCAACACGGGCAGGGTCGGCCTGACCCGCACGGCCGGCGGCGCCATCCGCCAGCTGGCCCGCGTGGCCACGGACGAGCTGGGTCCGGAAGCGCAGTGGCTCATGGTGTTCCATGCCGACGCTCCCGAGGAAGCCAACGAGCTCGCGGAGCGCCTTGGCGAGGTGATGCACGTCGTCCGCTGCGAGAACCTGCCGCTCAGCCCGATGTTCGGCGCGCACACCGGTCCCGGGACCATCGGTTTCGCAGCGCTTCCATGGCCCGGAGGCGCGCCACCCGACTGACGCCGCGGCCAGTTGGCAAAGCGGGAACATCGCAGGTTCGTGGTGCATGATGTGATAGTCTGGCTATCACAATTTGGGGTCAGGTATGACCCTCGGATAGTCAGACAGAGGAGATGCGAATGTCGACAACCGTCTACATCGTTGTTGCCGTCATCGTCGTGGTCATCGTGATCAGTGCGCTGGTCATGGCCTCGCGGCGCAGGTCGGACCGGCTGCATGGCACGTTTGGGCCCGAGTACGACCGAGCAGTGGAGCAGGCCGGTGACCGGCGCCAGGCCGAACGTGAGCTGGCCGGACGCGTGGAGCGTCGCAAGCAACTCACGATCGTGCCGCTGCCCGAGGTGGCACGTCAGCAGTACATCATCCAGTGGCAGCGCGTGCAAGCCTCGTTCGTGGATGCGCCAGTCGAGAGCGTTCGCCAGGCCGATGCGCTTGTTTCCCAGGTCATGACCGACCGCGGCTACCCGATCGCGGAATTCGAACAGCGAGCTGACGATGTCTCCGTGGACCACGCGGGCGTCGTGGATAACTACCGAAGCGCTCATGCCATCGCTGTCGCGAGCGGTCAGGGGCAGGCTGACACCGAGGCGCTCCGCACCGCGATGACTCAGTACCGCGCGCTGTTTGCCGACCTTCTCGGCGGAGTTGCTCCCCCTGCACCGGTAGCCGAGCCGCCGGCGGCCCCGCCCGCGACCGCTGCCGCCCCGACCGGAACATCACAACGATGACCGAATCCACCACGAGCGCGCCGCTCACCACTGAGCAGCTCGCCGGCACCGATCCGAACCCCCCTGCTCCCGTTGCAAATACAGCCCCGCGGCGGGCGACGGCAACTGCCGATCCGGCGCCGGCCGACGGCGCGGCGTCGGACGACCTCGCGGTCCAGGGGCGCGCCTCGCGCGCAGGCGGGGAGGGCTCTCCGCTGCTGGCGAACAATGGTGAGTTCATTGCTCGCTGGACCGAGATCCAGACGACCTTCGTCGACGAGCCGCGCACGGCCGTGGAGCAGGCCGACACACTGGTCGCGGAGGTGATCCGCGAGCTCGCCCGCGTCTTCGCCGAGGAGAGAAGCCGGCTCGAGAGTGCGTGGTCTCGGGGGACCGATGTTTCCACCGAGGACCTGCGTCAGGCGCTGCAGCGGTACCGGGACTTCTTCCACACTCTGCTTCGGAGCTCAACTCGCCGCTGTCCGATGGCCGTCGCAACAGGCGGCCATCGGACAGATGGGGCGTTTCATCTGCCCACGACCTGGACCCTTCGCGCTTACTGACGGACTGTGTAATCATGTAATCCATGAAAGGACACAGCGCTCCCGCGCCGCTCACCGACGACGAAGTCTCCGGCTGGTTCGCCGGCCGCCTCCCCGAGGGCCTCTACAAGTCGGCCCCCACCATCACCTCCGATCCCGACGAGATCCTGATCATCGGCGAGATCGACGAGCCCGAGCTTCCTGCCGACGCCGCTGAAGGCGCCCGCGCGGCTGCTCGCAGTGCACGGATCGCCCGATTCCGCGGTGACACCCGAGATGCCCGCGTCCGGGTTGCTCGCGATGCCGAGCGCCTCTTCGGTCGCAAGGTCTCCTGGGGCGCCCGCTGCGGCGGCGTCGAGGAACTCTTCACCACCCTCGGAGTTCCGGTCATGACCCGGCTCCGCCTCCAGGATCGCCGCGTGCTCGACACGCTCATCGAGGCCGGCGTGGCCCGCAGCCGCAGCGAGGCGCTCGCCTGGTGCGTCCGTCTCGTCGGCCAGCACCAGTCCGACTGGATCGAGAGCCTTCGCGGCGCGCTCACGGCCGTGCAGAAGGCGCGCGCCGAGGGTCCGGATGTCGGGTGACCCGGGCGACGACGCCGAGTTGCTCGATGCATACTCGCGCACGCTGACCCGGGTGGCCGCGGCGCTTGCACCGTCGGTCGCTGCAGTGCAGGTCACCTCGAGTAGGGCGCCCCGCGCTCCGCTCGGGAGTGGCTCGGCAGTGGCCCTGAGCGCCGATGGCTACCTCGTCACCTCGGCACACGTCGTGGCCGGCGGCGACGGTGGTCGCCTCGACCTCACCGACGGACGGCAGCTTCGTTTCCGCGTTCGCGGCCGCGATCCGCTCTCCGACCTCGCGGTCCTGGTCGCCGAGCACGGCGATCTCGAGCCGGCCCGCCTCGGCGACGCATCAGCACTCATGGTCGGGCAACTGGTCGTGGCCATCGGCAATCCCCTCGGGCTCGCCGGCAGCGTGACCGCGGGCGTCGTGAGTGCCCTCGGCCGGTCGCTTCCGGCGCGCTCCGGGTCTCAGGTCCGGGTCATCGACGACGTGATCCAGACTGACGCCGCGCTCAACCCGGGCAACTCCGGGGGAGCGCTCGCCGACTCCGCGGGTCGCGTGGTCGGGATCAACACAGCGCTCGCCGGTACCGGTCTCGGTCTCGCGGTGCCGGTGAACGCAACCACTGAAAGGATCATCGGCGCGCTCGTTCGCGACGGGCGTGTCCGCCGAGCGCACCTCGGGGTGGCAGGGGCATCGCGCCCGATCCCGCCTCGTTGGAGCGGCGAGATCGGCCGGCGGAACGGGCTCGAAGTTGTCGAGGTCGTCAAAGGCAGCCCGGCCGAATCAGCGGGGCTCTGTCCGCGAGACATCATCATCGAGGTCGACGGACGCCCGATCGAGAGCCCGCGCGACCTGCAGCGCCTCATGGTCGACGGACCGATCGAGCGCTTTCTCGTCATCCGGGTTCTTCGCGCCGGGTCCAGTTACGTTGTGACCGCAATCCCGGACGAACTCGCCGCCGCGTAATACCCTGGGTCCATGCCCAACGCCTTCACGCGAGTTCCGGACGAGCCCGTCCCACAACCGGGGCGCTTCGGCTCCGCGGTCATCCCCGTGGCCGACGCCTTCATGGTCGCCATGTTCTCCAAGCCGGCGAGCGGCACACTCCGGACCACCTGGGTCACGCCGTCAACCTACTGGCTGACGCTGGCGACCTTCCTGGGCGCGGTGATCATCGCGGGCCTGTTGCTCTCCGGCCTCATCGGCGCGGTGACCGGCCTGTCGATCATCGGTGTCGTGATCTGCCTGCTCTTCGCCGTCGGCGCCGGCGCGGTCGCCGTCGTCGGGAACTGCCAGCGCCGATCCGTCTGACGACGGGACCGCGTCAGCGTTGACCCAGCCGGGTCCTGCCGTCGAGGAGTTCCCGCGCGATGTCCAGGTGCCCGAGGTGCCGCGACGTCTCCTCGATCATGTGCAGCACGACCCACCGAACATTCGGCGGCTCGAAATCCCCAAGCCCGTGCTTGCCCAGGACTTGCGCCGACAGGGGCGTTGTATCGAGCACCGCCTCGGACTGGGCGCACTGGTCGCGGTAGAAGCGCACGACCTCCGCCGACGGCTCATCGCTCGTGAACACAACTGTCATCGGGTCGTACGGCGGCTCATCTTCGTCGACGTCGCCCGGCAGCTCCGGAGCCTTGCCGGCCACGACACCCTGGAACCAGTGCCACTCGGCGCCGCCGAGATGCTCGACCATCCCGGCCGGGGTCCAGCCCGTGGGCACGATCGAGCGGTGCCAGGACTCCTCGTCGAGCCCCTCGACGATTGCGAGGACCGACTCGCGCTGACCGCGCAGGAACTCCCGCAGCATTTCGCCGTCGGCGTCGCTTGCTTGATCACCAGCCACATGCACCCTCCTTGCGTAACGGCGCGTTGACGGAAGTCCACTCGGACGGCGTGTTCGTCAAGCCCGGCCGGTGGTCATCCTAGCCACTCTCGTCATGAACCCGTTACGGGTCACGCGCACTTTTGCGACCCGTGGCACGTCGGGAACCGTGACGCTTGGGTCATCGGGTGGGGAGGGCGCGAGCCCGTGTGGGATTCAGGGGAAGCGATTGTTTCGTGATGGAGCCTTCTACAAGAAGGTCGTTGAGTTGTCCGGTGTCGCCATGGTGGTTGTGGGGGTTGACGCCGTGGTGCGCCATCACACTCGCGCCGCAGCGCGGATGCTCACCGGCACGAATGCAGACCTCGTCGGACGCTTGTTTCCTTCGCTTTTCTGCCTTGACTCACAGGACAGCGTCGACTCATTCCTGCGCAGAGTTGTCACGGACGAGGGTGAGATCACCCCGCTCGACGCAACGTGCGACGTGGGCGACGGGAACGAGCGAGCGATCGAGATGTCTGCGGTGAACCTGGTCGACTCTCCCGAGGTTGATGGGATCGTGATCAGCCTGGCGGATCGTACCGAGGAGCGCCGTGCGCTCGAGGTCGCGAACAGAAAGGCGGACTTCGATGGGCTGACCGGACTGATGAATCGCCGCGCCTTCGAGGAATGTGCGCGCGATCTCTACAAGGACGGAGCCGCCGACCCCGCCTTCGTTGCCATCGTCGACGTCGACCAGATGAAGCAGTTCAACGACACGCTCGGACACGTCGCCGGCGATGTGATCCTGCGATGCGTGGCCGATCGCCTGGCCGCCCGCATCGGGACAGCTGGAACCGTTGCCCGCATTGGCGGAGACGAGTTCGCCGTGTTGCTTCCCGACCTCAATCGGGGCACGGCGAGACGGCTGCTTGAAGCAGCGTGTCGAGCGATTGCGGCACCGATGGAAGGCACGGATCTCCGCACGACGGCAACATTCGGCGTGGCGCTGTCGACGATGGCGCGCCACTGGCCGGGGCTGGTGCACAGGGCGGATATGGCGCTCTATGAGGGCAAGCGAACCAAGCGCGGCGGTGTGTACTTCTTTCGCGGCGACGAGCCCGGTTGGGAGCTGCGGCGGCAACAGGACCGCGATGCGTTACTCGCCGCGGAGAAGACCGTCGACGGCCTCAGGTCGGATGTGGAGCGCCTCGAGCATGCGAATCGCCACGACCAGCGAACCGGGTTGCTCAACGCGGCGGCGTTCGATGCCGATCTCCTGGTGCTGCACGACATTTCAGCTGAGAAGGGCGCGAGCTACGTGATCGTCCTGTGCGACATCGACTTCTTTCACAGATACAACGCGCGCTACATGTACCAGCCTGCGAATGTGACCCTTCGGCGTGTTGCGGATGCAATCAACGGGGCGTGCCGGCCGGGCGACCTCGTCTATCGATACGGCGGCGAGGAAATCATCATCACGCTTCGGAGTACAGAGCTCGTCGAGGGCTGCGAGGTGGGCGAACGGGTTCGTGCCGCGGTCGCCGCTCTCGAACTGCCGCACGACAACCGGCCCGAGCCCCACATCGTGACGATCTCCGTCGGCGTCGCAGCTGCCGACTGCAAGACTGCGTCCCCTGCGTCTGTGGTGGATGCCGCGAACAGAGCACTCATCGAGGCGAAACACGGCGGTCGGAACCGAGTCGAGTGCGCGCCCAGTGCCCCCCGGGGTTGATCTGACAGTCGCTGGGGGAGAATCGGGGGATGCGTCCAGTTGTCGCTCGTCCTGACGGCGAGATCGAGGTCCTTGGAGGATTCCGGCCTGCCGGACGATCTGGCGGTCGCACGGTCAAGCTCGAGCTGACCAACACGATCCCGCTGCCGGCTGGCACGACGTTGATGCACCTGCCGGGGAGGCGTGCGCTGGCGCTGGATGCCAAGGACCGGCCTGTCGATGTCGAGGCGGACCTGCTTCCGGTCGCGGCAGTCCTGCCTGTCGGGTACCTGCGGACGCTCGTACCTGCGTCGCGACCCCTTCCGGGCAGCCGCCGATTGCCGCTGTACGGGTACGCCGCCGTCGTGGAGCACCACGACGAGCTCCTGGTTGCCGCGCTCGGTACCGATGCCTTCGGGTGGTGGGAGCCACGGAAGTACGCCGGCGGCGGCCTGGAACTGGCCATCGAGAGTGCCCGTCAGGCGCTCCCGGGCAACCGCCTCGTCGACCATCTCGCCATCTGCGCCACCGATCTCCGTTGCTACACGGCGCAGAACACCTTCCTGCGCCGCTACGAAGGAGCGCTCCCGGCCTCGCCCGCGTGCAACGCCGACTGCCTCGGCTGCATCTCCCTGCAGACCGACGGCGAGGCGCCGGCGCCGCAGCCCCGGATGCGCTTCGCGCCGACCGCCGCGGAGCTCGCCGGCATGGCCTCGTTTCATCTCGGCGGCGCGGATGCGGGGATCGTGTCCTTCGGCCAGGGGTGCGAGGGTGAACCGCTCACGCGCCACGACGTCCTCGCCCGTGCCGTCGAGATGATCCGCCGCGAACATCCCGAGGCGACCATCCACGTCAACACCAACGGCAGCCGTCCTGAAGTTCTCCGGCGCCTCATCGACGCGGGTTGCAACAGCGTCCGGATCAGCGCCATCTCGTTTACCGAGCCGGTCTTCCGCGCCTACTACCGGCCGGTCGGCTACACCATCGAGGACGTGGTCGAGTGCGGGCGCGTGATGTCCGGCACGGGCGGCCAGGTGTGCCTCAACCTGTTGACCTTCCCCGGGCTCACCGATTCGTCGGCGGAGCTCGACAGCACCGCCGCAGCCGTCCTGGCCATGGGCGCGCACCAGATCCAGTGGCGTTCGCTCAACTGCGACCACGATTGGCTCATCGACGTGCTCACCGCGCGGGGGTTGCTCCCGGGCGACGGCGTCGGTCTCGCGGCGGCGTACCAGCATCTCGTCGACTGTCTCCCCGGTGTCACCCACGGCAACTTCACGCGGCCGGTGGCCATGGCGGTGGATTGAGCTCGGCACGAGCGTGGTATCGTCACTTCGTCCCTTCCGCGTGAACCTAGGCGCCCCAATGAAAGCCACGATCCATCCCGAGTACCACGTCGACGCTGAGGTGCATTGCCTCTGCGGCAACACCTTCACCACCGGCTCGACGCTCACCGAGCTGAAGACCGAGGTGTGCTCGGTGTGCCATCCGTTCTTCACTGGAACGCAGCGCATCGTGGATACGGGCGGCCAGGTGGAGCGGTTCCGCCGTCGCGCCGAGCAGGCAAAGAAGGCCTGAAGCACGCAGCGCCCGGTGGCGCTGGAGCGGCACCGGCTCATCGAGCCATGGCCGCCGGGCTCGACTAGGATGCCTCTGATGAGGTCTGCCCAGCGCTGTCGCGACCTCCTGCTCACCGTTGCCGTCAATGCAGTGAGCGCTCCGCCGGGAACGTTCTTCTATGGCGGCCAGGCCGTCATCGAGGGCGTGCTCATGCGCGGCAAGGACCGGTACGCCGTCGCCGCGCGCCGTCCCGACGGACAGATCGCCGTCTGCACCGACGTCCTGCGCTCCCGCGTGTACACGGCAGGTGTGTGGCGACGTCCATTTCTGCGCGGCGTCGCCGGGCTGTACGAAACCATCCACCTGGGAATGCGCGCGCTGCAATGGTCGGCGCAGGTACAGCTCGGCGAGGATGCCGAGATCGGGGAGGGCGCGATGCGCGGCGCGATGGTGGCGTCGCTCGTCTTCGCGCTCGTGCTTTTCATCGGCGCGCCGCTCCTGCTTGGCGGTCTGCTGCACCACACCTCCTCGGACTCGATCGGCGGC
Organism: Candidatus Dormiibacterota bacterium; assembly: GCA_963791435.1. Lineage (GTDB taxonomy): Bacteria > Chloroflexota > Dormibacteria > Aeolococcales > Aeolococcaceae > Palsa-851. The sequence goes on along the minus strand of CAWBSL010000001.1, from coordinate 337,366 downwards.
GTACTCATCGAGGGTGTCATTCGCGCCGCGATCCTCATCGCGTATCTGCTTCTGATCAGTCTGATCCCGAATGTTCGCCGGCTCTTTCAGTACCACGGCGCCGAGCACATGGCGATCAATGCGCTCGAGTCCGGGGACGCCATCGATGTTGTGCATGTGCGTGAGCGCAGCCGCCTGCATCCCCGCTGCGGGACCGGGTTTCTCGTCGTGGTGGCGCTGGTGAGCATCGCGGTCTTCGCACCGTTGGGGCTCCTGCCGACCGCGGTGCGACTCGTGTGTCAGATCCTGCTCGTGCCGGTGGTCGCAGCCGTGTCCTACGAGATCATTCGCGGTCTCGTCAAGATCCGCACCACACTGCCCGGACGGATCGCGCTCGCACCGGTGCTCGCCACGCAGCTGCTCAGCACGCGACGGCCGGCTGACGCCCAGATCGAGGTCGCCATCGCCGCACTCGATGCGGCGCGTTCGGGCGATACCGTCGTCTCCGAAGCGTCCGGAACGCGTTGAGAGCATTGCCATGACAGAGATGAATCCTTTCGAGCAGCGCCTCGCCGCCCTCGAGGCACGCTTCACGGAGCTGGAAACCCTGCTCAGCGAGCCCGATGCCTATCAGGACCTCGACCGAATCCAGGAACTCTCCCGCGAGCAGGCGAAACTGCGCGAGGTCGTCGAGGCCGCACGCCGCTGGCGCGACGCGCAGGAGGCTGCACGCGAGGCGTCGGAGATGGCCCATGGGGAAAGTGATCAACAGATGGTCGCCATGGCGGAGGAGGAGCAGGCGTCGCAGCTTGCCGCCGCAGAGGCGGAATACGACCGGCTCCGCGCGCTGCTCCTGACCGCTGATCCGAACGACGATCGTGATGTCATCGTCGAGATCCGTGCCGGCACGGGTGGTGACGAAGCGGCGCTGTTCGCAGCGGATCTGTTCCGCATGTATGCGCGCTATGCAGAGCGGATGCGGTGGCGTATCGAGGTGCTCGATCAGAACGAGACCGCGGGACACGGCTTCAAGGAGATCGTGTTCGAGGTGCACGGTCAGGGTGCGTACTCCAAGCTGAAATTCGAGTCGGGTGTGCATCGCGTGCAGCGTGTTCCGGAGACCGAGGCGCAGGGCCGGATCCACACGTCCGCCGCCTCCGTTGTTGTCCTGCCGGAGGCCGACGACGTCGAGGTCGACATCAACGAGAACGAGTTGAAGATCGATGTGTATCGCAGTACCGGCCCCGGTGGACAGAGTGTCAACACCACCGACTCGGCTGTGCGGATCACGCATCTCCCGACCGGACTCGTGGTCACGTGTCAGGACGAGAAATCGCAGATCAAGAACCGAGCAAAAGCGATGCGTGTGCTTCGCGCGCGCCTCTACGACCTCGCGCAGGCGGAGCGCGATGCGGAGCTGAAAGCGACACGGCGCTCCATGGTGGGAAGCGGCGATCGCAGCGAGAAGATCCGGACGTACAACTTCCCGCAATCGCGAGTGACCGATCACCGCATCGACCTGACGCTGCACCAGCTGCAGCGCGTGCTCGACGGCGACCTCGAGATGCTCATCGAGCCGCTTTCGAACGAGGACCAGGCGCGCCGGTTGCTCGAGGACGAGGGCGAGCCGGTGGTCTCCGGTCATGTCGGCTGAGGTGGCGCCGACCACTCCCACCCTCATGGACGTGCTGCGCCTCAGCACCACGTACATCGGCGATCATGGGAGCTCCTCCGCTCGTCTCGACTCGGAGTTGCTCTGCGCGCACGCGCTCGGACTGCGACGCATCGATCTGTACCTGCAGTTCGACCGGCCACTGGATGAGACGGAGCTCGCGTCGATACGCGAGCTGGTGAGGCGGCGCAGCAAAGGCGAGCCGGTGGCGTACATCACCGGCACCCGCGACTTCTACGGCCGGACGTTCAGCGTGACCCCGGATGTGCTCGTGCCTCGGCCCGACACCGAGACACTCGTCCAGCACGCGATTGCGTACCTGCGGGCGCGTCCAGGGGCAGAGCTTCGCGTCGCGGATCTCGGCACCGGGAGTGGGTGCATCCCCATCACCCTCGCCGTCGAGGTACCCGGCATGCGCGTCATCGGGACGGACATCAGTGCGTCTGCACTCGACGTCGCGCGCGCCAACGCCATCACCCTCGGAGTCGACGTTGGGTTCGTCGAGTGCTCGTGGGCTGCGGCCCTCGACGGGAGTTTCGATCTCATCGTCAGCAATCCACCGTATGTCACCACCGCGGAGCTGGCCGGCGTGGACCGCGATGTGCGCGACTTCGAGCCGCACGGCGCGCTGCTCGGTGGTGAGGACGGTCTCGACGCATACCGGGCGCTGCTGGCGTCGGTGCGAGACCACGTGACCACGGCCCGGCTGATGCTCGAGGTTGACCCGCGCCATGCCGATGCGGTGGCGACCCTGATCGCGACGACGTTCCCCGGCGCGACCACGACGAATGTGCCGGACCTCACGACGCGAACGCGCGTCCTCGATGTCGAGATGCCGTGAGCCTCGACGTAGCGATCCGCGCGATCAGACGCGGCGGCGTGGTGGTCATTCCCACCGACACTGTCTACGGACTCGCATGCGACCCGGCGAACACGGCCGCGGTCAGCCGGATCTACACGATCAAACGGCGTCCCGACGGCCTCGAGCTGACGCTCCTTGCGGCGGCCCTGGCGGACGTGGAGGCAGACGTCGACCTCAGCCCCGCAGCGCGGACCCTGGCGGCCGCGTACTGGCCTGGCGCGCTCTCGATCATCAGCACGCTCCGAAGCCGCAGGTGGGCGATCCCGCGAGACGGATCGACACTCAGCGTCCGCGTGCCGGCGCATCCGCTCGTGCTCGAGTTGCTCCGGCGCACCGGCCCGCTTGCCACCACCAGTGCCAACCGCCACGGCGAGCCAACCGCCGATACCGCCGCCGCGGTCAAGGCGGCACTTGGCGCCGAGGTAGACGCCGTTGTCGACGGCGGTCGCTCGGCCGGACTTGCCTCGACTATCATCGACTGCACGACGACGACCCCTCGCGTGCTGCGCGACGGCCCGATCAGCGCCACAGCGTTGCTCTCGCTTCTTGGGGGCTTTTCAGCAACCACCAACGGAGGGGCTACAACGCAATGACCAGCATTAATGTCGACAGCCGACCAACCGTCCAGGCGGGCGCCGATTTCACCGCCAAGCCCGCCCTCCGCGCCACCGATCCCGAGGTCGCTGCCCTGCTCGACGAGGAGCTGGTGCGCCAGGAGGACACGCTCGAGCTCATCCCCTCCGAGAACATCGCTTCAGTGGCCGTGCTCGAGGCGCTGGGCTCGTGGCTCAACAACAAGTACGCCGAGGGCGTCCCCGGCAAGCGGTACTACGGCGGCTGCGAGGTGGTGGACAAGGTCGAGAACCTCGCCCGCGATCGTGCCAAAGCGCTCTTCGGCGCCGAGCACGCGAATGTCCAGCCACACTCCGGCACCGAGGCGAACATGGCGGTGTACGCGAGCGTGCTCACCCCCGGTGACAAGGTGCTCGGCATGGCGCTCGACCAGGGCGGTCATCTCAGTCACGGGTCGCCGGTGAGCTTCAGCGGCAAGATCTATCACTTCGAGCCGTATTTCGTCGACGAGACCACCGGCATCCTCGACATGGCTTCGGTGCGCGAGCGCGCCCTGGAGTTCCGCCCCAAGATGATCGTAGCGGGCTACAGCTCGTATCCCCGCATCCTCGACTTCGCGGCCTTCGCGGAGATCGCCCGTGAGGTGGATGCCTTCCTCATGGTGGACATGGCCCATTTCGCGGGGCTGGTGGCCGGAGGTGCCCATCCGAGCCCGGTGCCGCACGCCGACTTCGTCACCTTCACAACCCACAAGACGATGCGCGGACCGTGGGGCGGAGCGATCCTCTGCCGTGCCGAGCACGCCGACCAGATCGACAAGGCGGTATGCCCGAACATCCAGGGCGGTCCGCAGGAGCACGCCATTGCCGCCAAGGCGGTGATGTTCAAGCAGTGCGCCCAGCCGGAATTCCGTGACTACGCACAGGCGGTGGTGACCAATGCGAAGGCGATGGCCGCCGGCCTGACGCGGCGCGGCCTCGAGCTCACCACCGGCGGGACCGACAACCACCTGATGGTCATCGACCTGCGTCCAACCGGCCTGCGCGGGCGCGCTGTGCAGGCGGCCTTCGACGAGGTGGGGGTCACCGTCAACGCGAACGCCTTCCCCGGACACGGCGGGACTCCGTACAACCCGAACGGGATCCGGCTCGGCTCGCCGTCCGTCACCTCGCGTGGCATGGGTGTGGAAGAGATGGACGAGATCGCCGGGCTCGTTGCTCGGATGCTCGGCGGATTCGATGACCCGGCTGTCAGAGCCGAGGTGAGCGAGGGCAGCCGCGCGCTGTGCCGTCGCTTCCCGCTCCCATATCGAGGTTCATCCACCGCGTGATCGTTGCCGCCACTGCCGGGTCGCCCTGGCTGACCGCGCTGCCGCCGTTTCTGGTGGCGAGTGCCGTCTGCATCGCGGTGGTGCCGGGCTCGATGTGGCTGGCGCGCCGAACCGGGGCCGTGGCCGAGCCGGATGGCGACCGCCATCTCCACGCGCAGACGACGCCTCGGCTCGGCGGTATCGCGCTGTTCGCGGGGTTCGCCGTAGCCGTCGCCATCTTCGGCTCGGGTGTGCCGGACCGCTGGCAGGTGATCGCGGTCACGGCCGCCATCACGGTGGCGATGGCCATCGACGACATCCTCGATCTCTCCTGGCGGAGCAAGCTCGCCATCGAGATCGGGGTTGGGGTGGTGACCGTGCTGCTCGGGATCACCATCACGTCGATCGCCGTCCCCGGGGGCCATTCCACCTCCGTGTGGGATCTGATGTGGCTCGCCGCGCCCGTCACGGTCGTATGGCTGGTCGGCATGCAGGTCTCGGTCAACCTCCTCGATGGCGCCGACGGCGTTGCCGCGGGGGTCATCGCGATCGTCGCCGGCGTCTGCCTGCTCGCAGCGATCAACCGCCTCGACACCCCCGGCGGCGCCCAGGAGGGGGTCCTGATCCTCAGCGGCGCGCTGATGGGGTGCTGCCTCGGATTCCTCGTTTTCAACCTGCCCCCGGCGCGAGTCTTCATGGGCGACTCCGGCAGCCACTTCCTGGGCGTCGCGCTGGCGGTGATCACGATCCTCGGCGTCGCCAAGATCGTCGTGGGCCTCTCGATCCTGGTCCCGCTCATCACCCTCGGACTGCCGATCGGCGACACCGCCTTTGCGATCCTCAGGCGTTCCCTGTCCGGCCGGAATCCTGCGGCCGCGGACGCGGGCCATCTCCACCATCGCCTCCGAGCGGTCGGCATGACACCCGTCGAGACCGCCTTGACCTTCTACCTGGTCACCGGGATCCTCGGCTGCATCGCGCTCACCATCTACGGCCACCGGCGGATCATCGACATCGCCCTGGGACTGCTCGTCGTCGCGCTGGTGGCGCTCGTCTGGCGCAATCGCCGGCGTGTGCCGCGCCTCCCGTTCGTGGCGATTGAGGAGAGCGAGATTCAGGTGGACGGGCGGAGAGCGCTGCCGAAGCACATCCGCCACCGGAGCGAATCGGATTGAGCGGGACGCCCAGCCCAGCCCCAGAAGCCGTCCGGCGCTCAGCTCTCCGGCATCGGCATATTGATTGCCGCGGCGATGATCGTTCCGTTGATCCTCGGATACCTGGTCGATAACTTCCTGCATACGAGCCCCTTCGGCGTACTGGTCGGACTGGTGGCCGGGATCACCTTCTCGTGTTACGTCGCGGTGGCTCAACTCAGGCCGTACGTCTGACCAGGCGCTGGGTCGTGCCGCGCGGTCCAATTGCTATCGTTGCCTTGGTTTGACAGTCCAAGTGAAGGCATCGGGAGCAGAGGTGACCTCGGAAGGCGCTTCGCCACGTCCGAAAACGGCCGCAAATGCGTTGCGCCTCGTGCGAAACGCGGCCTTCGTCTGCGTCGGTGTGGCCGTCATTGCGGCGATCGTGGGCCTGGCGGTCGGCCACCCTGCGATGGGGGGTGCACTCGCCACCGGGCTTGTCATCGGCTCCATCAACGGTGCGATGGCGGCCAGGCTGATCAACCTGCCGGTGCCGTTCCTCGCCACGAGCCTGCTCCGGATCATGACGCTCAGCCTGATCGGCGTCGCGATCGGCCTCGCTTTCGGGATCGCCAACGTCTGGCTCGTCATCCTGGGTCTCGGCGTCGCGCAGGTGGTCCTCGCGGCAACAGCGCTGCGTGAGCAGTTGCGAATCACATGATCGTCGCGTCGCTCATCCCACCGCCCGGTACGCACCCGGTCATCCAGGTCTGCGGACAGGCCTTCCTTTGCACCTTCAATTACGACACGCTCATCTCCAGCGGCATCGCGATCGTTGTCACCCTCGCGGTGGGACTCGGGGTTGCGCGCACCCTCAGCTCCGGCAAACCCGGCAAGCTCCAGATGGTGCTGGAACTGCTGCTCAGCTACATCCGTGACCTCATCAGGCAGATGATCGGCGAGGGCGCGGAATTCGTCACCCCGATCGCGGCGACGATCTTCCTCTTTGTCCTGTTTGCGAATTGGCTCGACTTCTTCCCGTTGGCAACACCGGTCGAGCCGGCAGCAGCGGACATCAACCTCACGCTCGCGATGGCGCTTGCGGTCATCGTGATCGTGCAGTGGTACAGCATCCACGTGCTCGGGTTCCGCGGTTACCTGCGCCGCTTCACCAAGCCGTTCGAGCTGCCGCTCTGGGCGCGCGTCGCGTTCACGCCGCTCAACATCATCGAGGAGGTCGCGAAGCCGCTGAGCCTTGCACTCCGGTTGTTCGGCAACATCTTCGGCGGCCTCGTGATGGTGTTCCTGCTCACCCTCGGCTACGTCGCATTTGCGGGATCGTCGGTGTTCCAGACCGCAACCGCGCCGATCTGGGTCATCCTGCTCGTCGGATGGAAGCTCTTCGACGTCTTCCTCATCGGCACCATCCAGGCGTTCATCTTCATGCTACTGACGATCATCTATTTCGGCATGGCCCGTGAAGGACTCGAGGAAGAGCATCACGGCACAGCAGTACACGCAACGAGTTGAGGAGAGCCACCACATGAACCATGCGCTGATCCTGATGGGAGCGCTGATCGCCGCCGGACTTGCACTGGGCGGTGGCGCAATCGGCGCCGCCATCGGTGACGGTCTCGCCGGTAACGCGACCATCGCCGGAACCGCCCGTCAGCCGGAGGCACAGAGCCGGTTGCAGGTGACCATGTTCCTGATCATCGGACTTGTCGAGGGGATGTACTTCATCAACCTTGCGCTCGGCTTCTTCTTCATCTACGTCATCGCCTCTTAAGGGTCTGTGACGATGTTGCTTGGCGCTGCCCCGCAGCCGGCCGGCCTGCTCACACCGAACGGGACGTTCTTTGCCGAGCTGATCGCGTTCATCCTGATGATCCTCATCCTCGGGAAGTGGGCGTACCCCGCCATCATCAAGGCGGCGACCGACCGCGAGAACAAGATCGAAGCCGGCCTCAAGGCCGCAGCCGAGTCGGAAGAGCGTCTCGCCAACGTGCGGGTCGAGGTCGAGCAGAAGCTCGAAGAGGCACGGACCCAGGCGCGGGACATCCTCAATCGCGCGCACCAGGAGGCAACCGCCGACACGGCCGAGGTTCTCGCCAAGGCGCGTGGCGACTCGGAGGCGCTCATCGAACGCGCGCGGACGGAGATCGCCGGCGAGCGTGACCGTGCCATCCAGGATCTGCGCGCCGAAGTGGCCAACATGGTCATCTCCGCGGCCGAGGGAGTCCTGGGATCCGCGATCGACGACAAGACGCACCAGCGCCTCATCGACGGCGCGTTGCAGAAGGTCGGCGACAACCCCGGTGCCAAGGCGGACCAGAACTGACGATGGAACGCGCGAGCATCATCGCCCGCCGCTACGCCGAGGCATACTTCGCGCTCGCGCAGGACGCGAAGGACATCGCCGGCTGGCGTGATCAGCTTGCGGGTGTCGCCGAGGTGCTCGGTGACCCGGCCGTCAGCGATGCGCTCACGAATCCGAAGACAAGTTTTTCCGAACGCGTGCGCCAGGGATTGAAGCTGCTCAAGGGCACCTCAGACGAAGCGCGCAACCTCGCACGTCTCCTGATCGAGCGGCGCCGCATCGGGATCATCCGCGAGGTCCTCACGCATTACGACGCACTCGCGGACAAGGCTTCGGGCATCCTGCGTGCGGAGGTCATCACCGCGATCCCCATCGACAAGACGCTCGAGAAGCACATTCGCGAATCACTGCGCGAGCAACTCGGGACCGACGTGGAGACAACGGTGCGCACGGATCCATCCATCATCGGCGGGCTCGTGATTCGCATCGCCGACCGGGTCATCGACGACAGCGTGCGCACTCATCTGCAGCAACTGCAGGCAGCGCTTGCCTAAGCACGAGAGAGGAACCACTAGCTGATGGCTATACGCAGCGACGAGATCGGAGAGATTCTCAAACAACGCATCGCCAGCTTCGAGGCGCCGGTGGTCGACGCCAACGAGGGCGTGATCACCTCCGTGAGCGACGGGATCGCGCGCATCTACGGCCTGGAACACGCGATGGCGGGCGAGCTGCTCGAGATGCCTGGTCCCGGTGGCACGGGCACCGTACTCGCGCTGGCGCTCGACCTTCGCGAAGATGGCGTCGGCGCGGTCATCCTCGGCCCATACGAGCACCTCCAGGAAGGCGACGCGGTTCGGACGACCGGACGCATCGCCGAGGTGCCGGTCGGCGACGAGCTGGTGGGCCGCGTGGTCAACGCGCTCGGCGAGCAACTCGACGACCGCGGACCCATCGAGACGGCGCAGTCATTCCCCACCGAGCGTGTCGCGCCGGGTGTCATCGAGCGCGAAAACGTTGATACACCGATGCAGACCGGGCTCAAAGCGATCGAACTCGATGATCCCGATCGGTCGTGGACAGCGTGAGTTGATCATCGGCGACCGGCAGACCGGGAAGACGGCGATCGCGATCGACGCCATCATCAACCAGAAGGGCACCGGCGTCATCTGCATCTATGTCGCGATCGGGCAGAACGCGCAGAAGGTCGCGCAGATCAAGGCCACGCTCGAGTCGCATGGCGCGATGGAGCACACCATCATCGTCGCCGCCACCGCGTCAGACCCTGCGCCACTGCAGTTCCTCGCTCCGTATGCAGGATGTGCGATGGGCGAGTACTTCATGCAGAAGGGCGGTCACGCGCTGATCATCTACGACGACCTCAGCAAGCACGCCGATGCGTACCGCGAGCTCTCGCTCCTGCTGCGGCGCCCGCCGTCTCGCGAGGCGTACCCGGGTGACGTCTTCTACCTGCACTCCCGGTTGCTCGAGCGCGCCGCGCGCATGAGCGAGGCCGAGGGTGGTGGCACGCTCACCGCGCTGCCGATCATCGAGACCAAGGCGAACGATGTCTCCGCGTTCATCCCGACGAACGTCATCTCGATCACCGACGGCCAGATCTACCTCGAGACGGACCTGTTCAACGCCGGCATCCGGCCCGCGATCAACGTCGGTCTCTCGGTCTCCCGAGTCGGTGGTGATGCGCAGACCAAGGCGATGAAGCAGGTTGCCGGTCAGTTGCGCCTCGACCTCGCCCAGTATCGCGAGCTCGCAGCGTTCGCTCAGTTCGCCGCAGACCTCGACAAGGGCACGCGCGACCGCCTCGACCGCGGCCAGCGCATGACCGAGCTGCTCAAGCAGCCGCAGTACGAGCCGATGCCGTTCGCGAAGCAGGTCATCAGCATCTTCGCCGGCGCGCGCGGTTTTCTGGACGACGTTCCTCTCGACCGCGTCCGCGACTTCGAGAAGAGCCTGCTGCGCTTCATGGAGCAGAACCATCCGGACGTCGAGGAAGTGATCAGCACGAGCGGTCGCATCTCGGACGAGACCGAGGCGACGCTGCGGTCCGCTGTCGAAGAGTTCAAGAAGACGTTCGCCGGATGACCGCGCGGTTGCTCATCGGCGCCCTCCGGCGCAGCACGACCAGAGGCTGACGCTCCATGCCCAGCCTGCGCGATCTGCGCCGCCGTATCAAGGGCGTCCAGAACATGCGCAAGATCACCAAGGCGATGGAGCTCGTCGCCGCGGCGCGCATGCGCCGTGCGCAGGAGCGCGTGCTCGCCGCGCGCCCGTACAGCGACGAGATCGCCAGCGTCATGACCGAGCTGATGCGCCGTTCCCCACAGTACGAGCATCCCTTTCTCACGGTCCGTCCTGTCGAGAAGCGGCTGATCATCCTGGTCACCGCGGACCGCGGACTCGCCGGAGCGCTGAACAGCAACAACACGCGCCTTGCGCTGAGCGACGCCGCGAAAACCAACGTCCCGGTCTCGTACGTCACCATCGGGCGCAGAGGACGCGACGTCATCCGGCGCTTGCACCGCGATCTCATCGCCGACCAGAGCATGCTCGGTGACAAGCCCACCATGGGGGATGTCCTCCCGGCGGCGCGTGTTGCGATGGAGCAGTACGAGCGGGGCGAGGTGCAGCAGATCGACATCGTGTACGCGCGGTTCATCAGCGTCGGCCGCCAGCAGACGGTGTTGCAGCGGGTGATCCCCGTCGTGCCGCCGGAGGATGCGAAAGCGGTCGGCGCGGACTTCGAGTACGAGCCCGACCCGAAGGATGTGCTCGACGCGCTCCTGCCCCGGTACGTCGAGGCGCAGATCTATCGCGCCGTGCTGGAGAACGCCGCATCCGAGCAGGCCGCACGCATGATCGCGATGCGCAACGCATCCGACAACGCAAGCGAGTTCATCGAGGACCTGACGCTCACCGCGAACAAGGTGCGGCAGGCTTCGATCACGACAGAGTTGATGGAGATCGTCTCCGGCGCCGCGGCGCTCGAAGGCTGAGGAGAGAGATGGCAGTAGTGGAGTTGCAGTCAGGAACCGGCGCCGTGGTGCAGGTGATCGGGCCGGTCGTCGACGTCGAGTTCACCGGCGAGCGCCTGCCCGAGATTCTCGACGCGCTCGAGATGGATCGCGAGGACGGCAAGCTCCTCGTGCTCGAGGTGCAGCAGAGCCTCGGCAACAGCACCGTGCGAACCATCGCCATGGACACGACCGAAGGCGTGCGCCGCGGCGACTCCGTGCGCGCAACCGGTGCGCCGATTCAGGTGCCCGTGGGCGAGGAGACGCTCGGCCGGATGTTCAACGTCATCGGTGACACCATCGACGGCAAGGGACCGTTCACCGGCACGGCCCGGATGCCGATGCACCGCACCGCGCCCACCATCTCCGAGCAGTCGACCGACACCGAGATTCTCGAGACGGGCATCAAGGTCATCGACCTGATCTGCACCTTCTCGAAGGGCTCGAAGATCGGACTCTTCGGCGGAGCGGGAGTCGGCAAGACGGTCATCGTCATGGAGATGATCCGCAACATCGCGCGCGAGCACGCCGGCTATTCGGTCTTCGCGGGTGTCGGCGAGCGGACCCGTGAGGGCACGGCCCTCTACGGTGAGATGCAGGAATCCAAGGTGCTCGACCAGACCGCGCTGGTCTACGGGCAGATGAACGAGTCGCCCGGTGCGCGCGCGCGTGTTGCGCTCACCGCCCTCACCATCGCCGAGTGGTTCCGTGACGAGAAGGGCGCCGACACGCTGCTCTTCATCGACAACATCTTCCGGTACACGCTTGCGGGCGCCGAGGTTTCGGCGCTGCTCGGGCGCATGCCGTCCGCGGTAGGGTACCAACCAACCCTGGCCACCGAGATGGGCGACCTCCAGGAACGCATCACATCGACCAACAAGGGATCGATCACCTCGGTCCAGGCGATCTACGTGCCTGCAGACGACTTCACCGACCCGGCAGTCGCCACGACGTTCGGCCACCTCGGCGCGACAGTGACTCTGAGCCGGTCGATCTCGGAGGCCGGCATCTATCCCGCGGTCGACCCGCTCGAATCCTTCAGCCGAGTGCTCGACCCGAACGTCGTGGGCGAGGAGCACTACCGCGTGGCGCAGGGCGTGAAGCGCGTGCTGCAGGAGTACAAGGAGCTTCAGGACATCATCGCCATCCTCGGGCAGGAAGAGCTCACCGAGGATCAGAAGCAGACGGTCGGTCGTGCGCGCCGGGTGCGCAACTTCCTGTCCCAGCCGTTCTTCGTCGCCGAGGTCTTCACCGGCCGCGAGGGCAAGTACGTGCCGCTGGAGGAGACGATCCGCGGGTTCGGAGAGATCCTCGACGGCAAGCACGACGACCTCCCCGAGGACGCCTTTTACATGTGCGGGACCATTGACGAGGCGGTGCAACGCGCAGCCGCGTTGAAGGGCGATGGGCAGGACGCGAAGCCGGCCGCCGAGGCGCCCGCTGCTGCTGCCACTCCGGCAGAGGCTGCGACTGCCGATGGCGCGGAGGCGGGCGCTACAGCCGCGACGACCGACGCTGCGGCCAAATCGGACTCGGCCACTGATGCGGCACTTGCAACCGACACGGGACCCGACGAACCGTCCAACTCGGACATAAACGCCGCCGAGGCCGACGAGTCCACCAAGGAATAGCCGGCATGGCCAAGCTCCAGGTCGAACTCGTCACGCCGGAGGGGCGCGTCTTCAGCGAGGAAGCTGACTTCGTGCTCGCCCCCGGCATCGAGGGAGACCTCGGAGTTCCTGCCGCAACACATCGCAATGCTCACGCCGCTGCGCAATGGCGTGGTGACCATTCGCAACGAAGCAGCCGAGCACGTGCTTGCAGTGTCGGGCGGCTTCCTCGAGGTGCTGCCCGACAAGGTCACGATCCTTGCGGATGCCGCGGAGCGGGCTGAGGACATCGATGAAGCGCGCGCCGAGGAGGCGCGCAAGAAGGCGCAGGAACTGCTCAGTCAGAACGTGGGCAACGAGGAGGCGCTGATGGCGCTCGAGCGCGCCACCCTGCGCCTCCAGGTCGCGGAGATCCGGCGCCGCCGTCACGGGCACACGCCTCAGCAGTGACGTCGCCGCCGGGGCTCGACCTCGAGGCGCTCGCCGCGTACCTGGCGCCGCGCGTCGGCGGGCTCGCAGGTTCCCTTCGAGGCGAGGTGATCCCTGGCGGCCGCTCGAATCTCACGTACATCGTTGATGACGGCGAGCGCCGTTTCGTGGTCCGCCGCCCGCCACTCGCGCATGTGCTGCCAACCGCACACGACATGGCACGCGAGTACCGCGTGCTCGCCGCCTTGCAGGGCACGGGAATTCCGGTTCCGGAGGTGATCGCGCTCTGCGAGGACGACTCCGTCATCGGCGCTCGCTTCTACGTGATGGAGTGGATCGACGGCCACGTCGTCCGCGACACGCTGCCGGCGGAATTTCCCGACACCGCGGAGACGCGTCGCGCGATGTCGACGGCACTCATCGAGACGCTGCTCCAGCTCCACCGCATCGAGCCCGACGCGATCGGCCTCGGCGACTTCGGACACCCGGATGGGTTTCTCGCGCGCCAGGTGCGGCGCTGGTGGCAGCAGTGGGAGGCCTCGAAGACACGCGACCTTCCCAGCATCGAGACGTTGCGCAGCCGCCTCGAGAAGACGGTGCCCCCGCCCTCCGCGCCGGGGATCGTGCACGGTGACTACCGTCTCGACAACGTGATGTACGCGCCCGCGGATCCGTCACGAATCGTGGCCGTGATCGATTGGGAGATGTGCACGATCGGCGACCCACTCTGCGATGTCGGGCTGCTCTGCGTCTACTGGGCTGACGACGAGTTGGAGGCCGCCGCGCGCACCCTGCACGGCCGGGCCATCACCGTCGAGGACGGCTTCGCCAAGCGAGCCGACCTGCTCCGCGACTACGCTGCGGGGACGGAGCGCGATCTGACCTCGCTCGACTGGTACATCGCGCTCGGTGCGTACAAGCTGGCGATCATCGCCGAGGGCATCACCGCCCGATTCCTGATGGGGATGACCGTCGGCGAGGGCTTCGAGACGATGGGCGAGATGGTCCCGGCGATCGTCGACAGCGGCCTGGTTGCACTCGACCGGTTGGGATCCGCCCAAGGAGGCTGACGATGGACTTCACGGAAACGCCGCGGGTGCGGGAGCTCAGCGAGAGGGTCTGGCGCTTCATGGACGAGCACATCCGCCCGGCGGAGGAGGAATACTGGCGCGGTTTCTCGGCGGAGACGATTCCGCAGCGCATCTCGCCCGTCATGGAGGAGCTGAAGGCCGAGGCGCGCCGCCGCGGCCTCTGGAACCTCTTCCTGCCTGACAAGCGTTTCGGCGCGGGGCTGACCAACCTCGAATACGGCGCGCTTGCAGAGATCATGGGGTGGAGCAGCATCGCGTCGGAGGCGATGAACTGCTCCGCGCCGGACACCGGCAACATGGAGGTGCTCGCGCAGTTCGGCACGTCGGAGCAGCAGGAGACGTGGCTCCAGCCGCTGCTGCGCGGCGAGATCCGGTCCTGCATCGGCATGACCGAGCCCGAAGTCGCCAGCTCCGATCCCACGCAGCTCGCCACGCGCATCGATCGCGACGGCGATGATTATGTCATCAATGGCCATAAGTGGTTCACGAGCGGTGCTGCGCATCCCAGTGCCAAGGTGATCCTGCTCATCGGTGTGACCCATCCCGACGCCGAGCGGCACGCGCGCCACTCGATGGTGCTGGTGCCGACCGACGCGCCCGGTCTGACCATCGTCCGCCAGCTCAAGGTGTTCGGCTTCGATGATCCCGGCAGCCATTGCGAGATCCTCCTCGAGAACGTCCGCGTCCCGCAGAGCAACCTGATTGGCGACGAGGGCACCGCATTCATGATCGCCCAGGCACGGCTCGGCCCCGGCCGCCTGCATCACTGCATGCGCCTGATCGGCGCTGCGGAACGCGCCCTCTCCTTGATGTGCGAGCGCGCGAAGTCACGTACCGCGTTCGGCAAGCGTCTTGCCGAGCAGGGGGTTGTGCGCGAGCAGATCGCCAAGTCGCGCATCGAGATTGAGCAGGCGCGGTTGTTGTGCCAGAAGGCTGCGTGGCTGCTCGATACCCAGGGAAGCCTCGGCGCGCGCTTCGAGATCTCGGCGATCAAGGTCGTAGCGCCGAATGTCGCGCAGGCCGTCATCGACCGCGCCATTCAGGTGCACGGCGGCGCCGGCGTGTCACAGGATCTTCCGCTGACGCAGATGTTCGCGTATGCGCGGTCGGCGCGTTTCATGGACGGACCGGACGAGGTCCATTACTCGATCATCGGTCGCGAGGAGCTGAAGCGCGAAGAGGGTCGCGCGTAGCGGCGCTGATAACGAGCGCCGAGCGGGCTATCTGGTCACGGCTTTGAAATACTCTGCGCCATGAAGGACCCGACTCGGAGGATCGGCCACCGCGTCCTCGTCGACGGGATGATGGGGTCCGGGAAGAGCACATTCGCACGTGAGCTCGCGGCAAGAACCGGCTTGCCGGTGATTCATCTCGACGTTCACTACTGGAAACCGGGCTGGGTGCGACCGTCTGACGACGAGTGGCGAGAGCGGCAGCGCGCGCTGCTCGCCGGCGAAGCCTGGATCGTCGACGGCAACTACAACGAGACGCTTGCGCTCCGGCTCGAACGCGCGGATACCGTCGTGTTCCTTGATAGTCCCTGGTGGTTGTGCGCGAGTCGCGCGTTTGTGCGGGGGCTTCGCAAGCCCGTTGGCGAGATGCCCGAGGGTTGCGAGGACTCGGTCAAGCGACGCTTGCGCGACGAGTGGGGCGGGGTATGGAGGATTTGGCGCAACCGCCGTTCAGAACCGGAGTACGTACGCTCCGAGATCTCGCGGTACGGGCCTCACACGACGGCGCACGTGCTCCGTTCGCGGCGGGAGGCGAGTGCGCTACTCGATGCCGTCTGCCGCTAGACCGGTTTACCTTACTCATCGATCACGTATTTGATCCCGCAGGGCGAGGTGCGAACTGGAGTGAGTCCACGATTTGCTCCAACGCCGCCCGCTGACTGAGGGAGGTGTTGGGGTCGTAGGTGGCGTCAACTACCAGTCGTCGTCCGTTGACGTCGAGGAGCCACAACTGGTCGACCTGGCCCGGGACCTCCTCGTAACGATAGCCCCCATCGACACCAACTCAGCTGTTGAAGTTGTGATTTCCGTTGCCGTCATTGTCGCAGGCGGGGAACTGGCTGAATGCGCTGGACCGAATGTCCGAGGGAACCGACCACTCGAGGTATTCGCCCGCGTATCCGGCGAGTGTCACGTCCCTCGGCGTGGTGGCGTTGCGCGTCTGAGTTGATCAGGGCTCGACGCGCCTCGTGATCCTGCTGGACACGACGATCCTTGTGTACGCGGTCGGGGCAGACCACGCGTTGCAGCAGCCGTGCTCAGAACTCCTGGAACTCGTCGCTGAGGGTTCCGTCAGAGCGACGACCACCCTCGAGGTGATCCAGGAGTTCACCCACATCAGGGCGCTCCGTCGAACGCGTGCTGACGCCGCAACGCTTGGGCGAAACTACGCGATCGGGTTGGGACCACTGGTTCAACCAGAACTGGATGACCTGCTGGATGGTCTGGAATTGTTCCGGCGGGTTACGTCCTTGGGGTCGTTCGACGCTGTGCTCGCCGTGACCGCTCGCCGGCGTGGGTGGCTGCTTGCATCTGCCGACCGGACCTTTGCGCGGGTCGGCAGTCTGACGCACCTGGATCCGGCGTCGTGATCGTTCCTCGAGGCGGCGCGGGTCGCCGGCTGACCAAGTGGGAGGGACGCACGGCGCTGCCGAAGCGCCCGCCCACGGTCACGAAGACGTGGACAACCGCGACGTGGATCAACTGATACGACAGCGGAAAGCCCCGGCCGACTGAACGGCCGGGGCTTCGCTGTTACGCGTGAGGTGGCGGTCCACCGAGCTCGCGCGAGCGGACGTGCCGCACGACGACTCGGCTCGGTCGCCGGGTTAGGGCAACGGGATCGTGTGGAAGACACCCCACGGTGTGACTGCACCATCACCGTTGATGCTCTGCGTCCCGGTGACGCCAGGGATGTAGGCGTCATTGATGAAGAGGTACAGGGGCTTGCCGTGGTAGGTGACCTGGCGAGTCCCGTCCGGCCTCACGACGACTCCGAGCGCGTGCCGATCGACACCAGTTCCCGCTGCTGGCGATCCGCAGGTGAGGACCGGTGACCAGATCAGGGCGCAGAACGTCTCGCAGGCGGCTCCATCGTGGTTGCTCAGCGTGTAGACGGGGAAGTCCCCGTGCGGCAGCAGCGAGAAGTCATTGTCCATCGATGCCGCAAGCACCTTGCTGCCACCGACCGTCTCAGCCTGCATCTCGAGCCGTCCAGTCGCGGGATGACCTCGCCCTGGCTCCACCAGGTACCAGGTGCCGGGGGGACTGGTCACCGGGTCGAACAGGTTCGCCCCATCGGTTTCCTCCGACGACTTATCCAGGAAGAATCGGTAGACCGGCAGACCGGCGTACGTCACCTGCTGCACGCTCTGTCCAGAGAGAATGTCGGTACGCGTGACCGTCCCGAGGAGGGCTTGTTTGACCCCAGGGCCGGCGATGGGGGCGCCCCTGGTGAGCAGCGCTGGCCAGAGGACGCTATCGCACGGCTGCCCAATGGCGTTGGGGCCGTCACTGCACGCAAATGCCGACAGCCCGAACGTCAATGAATGGAGTTGATCGGACGTCAGAATGTACAGCGAGCAGCCTGCAAAGGCGCCCGATCCGACGCTCAGGACCGTGCCAAACGATGTCGACTTGGTCGACACGGTCGCGCGCCCTGTCGGGGCACTGGTGGTGGGAGTGACGCACGTACGAGAACCGGCGTTGGCGCTCACCGGTGCGATGAATTGAGGCGCCGCGACGAGGCTGCCCAGGGCGAGCAATCCGGCCGTGGAAGAGCCCGCAACGACATGGCGAAACCGTCGAGACAACATGATGTTTACCTCCGATATCCTTTTGTGACGCTCGGCGATCCGACCCACCGCCTCAGCGGTAGAAGTACGGGTCGAGCACGCTCACCTGCGTGATCTGGTCGAGGGGCAACGAGTTGCGGTCGGCGGTCTTGCGGATCGCCTCCGGACTCGGCGCGTCGTAGATGCAGAAGGTCTTCCTCTTGTCATCGCTGACATAGGAGTGGACCCACGTGACGCCGTCATCGGCGTTGCGGTCGATCACGGCGAGGCAGGTCGCCGCCCCCTGTGCATCAACGGGGATATTCAGACCTTCCGGAAAGGTCCGTTCCACGACGTATCTCGGCATATGGGCTCCTCCTAGTGCTGTCTCGCGGCGCGAGTACCTGCCGCGACACTAGGAGCGACGCCGCCAGGGGCGAATCGGGAGAACTAACCAGATTGGCGCTTGCGGTTACCCATCTTCGACCCCACGCCGAAACGCCGACACTCGCCACCGCTTCGAGCCTGGGTCCGCAACGTTGAACCACCTGCCAGAAAAGGGAGGTCGGTGCTTGTACACTTGCTCCGATTCACGGGAGGCAGGGCTGTAAAGATGTCGCAAGCCGTCGCAGGATCGGGGGCTCTGCTCGAGCGGGCGGAACCGCTGGCTGCACTTGAAAGCCACTTCGCGGATGTCACAATGTCCTCGGCCGGCCGCTTCGTCTTTATCGGCGGAGAGGCGGGCGTCGGCAAGACCTCTCTGGTGCGGCGCTTCTGCGCCGGTCGGTCGGTGCAAATCCTTTGTGGAGCGTGCGATGCCCTCGCCACCCCGCACCCACTCGGCCCGCTGCTCGACATCGCCCACACCACCGGCGGAGACCTGGAAGCGATCATCGTACGGGGCGGCCGGCCCCACGAAGTCGCTGCAGCGTTGCTGGACCAGTTGCGGTCGCACCCTCCGTGCATCGTGATCCTCGAGGATCTCCACTGGGCTGACGACGCCACCCTGGATGTCATCAGGCTGCTCGCCCGCAAGGTGGAATGAGCGCCGGTGCTGGCGGTCGGTACCTATCGCGACGACCAGATCGACCGTGCCCACCCGCTGCGCGTGCTCATCGGCGACATCGCGACCAGCCCGGCTGTCGCGCGCCTCTCCCTCAGCCCACTGTCGGCACGCGCGGTCGCGGACCTCGCATCCCCGTACGATCTCGACGCGGCCGAGGTGTACCGCAAAACGGGCGGCAACCCATTCTTTGTCACTGAAGTGCTCGCCGCAGGCGGGGACACCCTGCCGGCAACAGTTCAGGACGCCGTCCTCGCGAGGGTGGCGCGTCTGGAGCCTGCCGGCAGGCGGTTGGTCGAGGCGGTCGCGATCTTTCCGACCGGTGTCGACGTCATCGTCCTCGAGGCAATCGAAGATGAGGTGGCAACTGGAGTTGAGCAGTGTCTTGCTTCCGGCGTCCTCGCACCGATCGCCGGCGGTGTCGCCTTTCGGCACGAGCTTGCGCGCCTGGCTGTTGAGGTCTCGCTGTCGCCGGCGCGCCGCGTCTCGCTCAACCGCGCCGCGCTGATGGCGCTGTCCGACCCGACGCGTGGGCCCATCGATCCGACGTCACTGTCACATCACGCAGAGGCCGCCGCCGACGTCGAAGCAGTGCTGCGCTTCGCCCCTCAGGCGGCGGCGATAGCAGCGCAGGCTCAAGCACATCGGGAGGCGGCCGCCCAGTATGCGCGTGCGCTCCGTTTCGGTTGGGCGCTCAGCGATGAGCAACGCGCAGAACTTCTCTCCCTCCGTTCGTGGGAATGCTTCGTCGTCGGCCACTACTCAGAAGCGATCGAGACACGCCGGGAGGCGTTGGCGGCCTATCGGCTTCTCGGCGACCGGATGCGTGAAGGCGATGCGCTTCGCGCGATGTCATCGAATCTTCGGTGCTACGGCAGGGTCGCCGAAGCGACCGAGACCGGCTTGGCAGCAGTGACTGTGTTGGAGACGCTGCCTCCGGGCCACGAGCTGGCGCTGGCGTACGCGAATCGCGCCATGCTTGCGCTCAACGTCGAGGACACGACGGGCACCCGTGAGTGGGGCAGGAAGGCGCAGGAGCTCGCTGAAGGTATCGACGACCGGGAGACGCTCGTGCATGCGATGAATTCCATCGGCACCGCGGGCTATTTGCTCGGCGATCACGACGGCCGCCGGGCGCTCGAACGGAGCTTGCACCTCTGCAAGGAGTGGGGATTACTCGAGCAGGCAGGTCGCGCCTACATCCATCTGGCGTGGGCGGGGGTTCGGGTGCATGACTACGCGCGTGCCGAGGCCTATCAACGAGAAGGTGTCGAGTACTGTCTCGAGCGCGGCCTTGACGCGTGGCGATTCGAGATCCTCGCACACCGGGCTCGCCTCCTCCTCGACCACGGCCGGTGGGATGACGCGACCGAAGTGGCGTCGACGATTCTCCGATCCGGCACCGCCAACGCGGTCGCACAAACGGTGATCCTCTGCATCATCGCGCTGCTGCGGGCGCGTCGAGGCGATCCCGACCATCACGGTCCCCTGGCAGACGCGCGCGCGATTGCGGCACCAACCGGTGAGCTTCAGCACCTCCTGCCGGTCGCTACCGCGTCCGCCGAGATCGCATGGCTCGGGGGCGGCGCACGGGTCGCGGACGCAGCCCGCGCGGCAACCGACGAAGCCTTGGAAGTGGCGATGCGCTACGGCGCGATGCCGGCAGTGAGCGAGCTCGCGGCCTGGCGACGACGTTGCGGAATCAATGAGCCGAATCCAGCCGCCGCCGTCGGTCCGTATGCCATGGAACTGACCGGGGACGCGACGGGCGCGGCGGCAGCGTGGACACAGCTGAGCTGCCAATATGAGGCAGCGATTGCGCTCTGCGGGGGAGGATCCGACGGGGACCACCGGCGCGCCCTCGCCATCTTCCAGGGCTTCGACGTGAGACCGGCGTCGGCGATCGCGGCACGCCTCCTCCGTGAGGGCGGCGCGCGAGGCGTGCCGCGCGGGCCGCGCCCGTCCACGAAGCAGAATGCCGGCGGGCTGACGACCCGCGAGGTCGAGGTGCTCGGAATGCTCGGCGAAGACATGAGCAACCGTGAGATCGCTGGACGCCTGCACCTTTCGGAGAAGACGGTCGACCATCACGTGGCCGCGATCTTGGCCAAGCTCGGGGTGCGCAACCGGAGACAAGCCGCCCGGGCGGCGGCGGCTGAGTTTCCCAGGGAAGTTGTCGGCTCGCTGTAACCGGGACGTGTCCGCCGAGCGCGGGGCATGGAATCGTCGATGGTGTGACTGCCGGTGTTCGGCGATGCCCTGATCAGGTCGGCCGCGAGCGCGGCCGCAACTCAGCCGATGCGGCGATAGCGGATATGGGTGGTCAGCGGCGAGTGCAACACCTCGACAGGCTCGAAGCCGAAAGAGTTGATCCCGTCGAAGATGCGCTCCCCCGAACCGAGTAGGACGGGCGCGATGTCGAGGATGAGCTCGTCGATCACCCCAGCGAGCAGCGCCTGCCGGACGGTCGAGGCACCGCCCGCGATGTCCACGCCGGCTTCCCCGGCTGTCTCACATGCCGCGGCATGGGCCGCGTCGAACCCCTCGGTGACAAAGTGGAACGTGGTCCCCCCTTCCATCCGGATGGGATCGCGACCGTGATGGGTCAACACGAACACGGGCGCGTGATACGGCGGTTCGGGGCCCCACCAGCCGCTCCATTCCTCGTCCCAGTCCCCGCGGATCGGGCCGAACATGTTCCGTCCCATCACATACGCGCCCCGGGGGCGCATGAGCCACTCGGTCGCGACCTTGTCGGCCTCAGTGGCCCGCGGATCGCCGGTATGCCAACCATGCAATTCCCCGCCCCGCTTCCCCAGTGGGTTGTCCAAGCTCTGGTCCGGCCCGGCGACGAAGCCGTCAAGCGAGATCGACATATGACAGGTGGTGTCTGGCATGTGGTGCTCCCACGTGATGGCGACCTGCAAGTGGCCGTGCGGGCGTTCTCCCAACGGCGCGGGCGACAGTATCAGAAGCTACATTGGAGACTTCTCTGGAGCGCGCCGCATGGGGGACGGCGAATCTCGCGTCGCTAGTCGTCGCGGTCGGTCGTGCCGTCAATCCGCTCGCGGATCAGATCCGCGTGGCCGTTGTGGCGCGAGTACTCCTCGATCATGTGGTTGAGGATCCAGCGCATCGACACCTCGCGCCCGGACCGCTGGCGCCCGGTCGCGTCCATCGCGCGCCGCGAGATGATCTCGTCCGCGCGAGAGCACTCGTCCTGCCACGTGGCGAAGGCCTCGTCGACATCGGCGGTAGCAACGTTGTCGAAGTCGCCGTCGCGATCGTCCTCCGACGAGTAGTGGTCGTTGACGTCCTCGCCCGCAAGCGTGCGCCGGAACCAGCCGAGCTCGACGTCGGCCATGTGGCGCACCAGCCCGAGCAGGGACAGGTTCGACGGCTCCGCTGACGCGGTGCGCAGGTCCTCCGGCTCGAGGTCCTCGCACTTCCTGAGCAGCGTCGCGCGCTGCCATGCGAGAAAGGCGAGCAGCGTCGATCGCTCGTCGCCGTTGCGCGGGATCTCTTCGTACAGGTCAATCATGCGGGCCTAGGCGATGGTGATCGCGTTGTTGAGATACACATCCTGGATCGCGTTCAGCAGCTGCACGCCGTCACGCATCGGCTTCTGAAACGCCTTGCGCCCGCTGATCAATCCGGTCCCGCCGGCGCGCTTGTTGATCACCGCGGTGCGCACCGCCTCGGCAAGATCACCGGCGCCGATCGATTCGCCTCCGGAGTTGATCAATCCGACACGTCCCGAGTAGCAGTTCAGCACCTGATACCGGCAGAGATCGATGGGGTGATCGGACGTGAGCTTCGAGTAGACGAGTTCGCTGGTCTTGCCGAAGTTGAGTGCGGTGTATCCGCCGTTGGTGGTCGGCAGCTTCTGCTTGATGATGTCGGCCTGGATGGTGACGCCGATGTGGTTCGCCTGACCGGTGAGATCCGCTGAAAGCGCGTAGTCGACGCCGTCCTTCTTGAACGCGGGGTTGCGGAGGTAGCACCAGAGGATCGTCGCCATGCCGAGCTCGTGCGCTTCGGCGAATGCGCGCGACACCTCTTGGATCTGCCGGTCGGCCCCGTCCGAACCGAAGTAGATGGTGGCGCCGACCGCGACGGCGCCGATGTTCCACGCCTCGCGCACGGTGCCGAACATGATCTGGTCGGCGCCGTTCGGATACGTGAGGAGCTCGTTGTGATTCATCTTCACGATGAAGGGGATCCGGTGCGCCCAGTGGCGTGACACTGCGGCGAGCACGCCGTAGGTGGAGGCGAAGGCGTTGCAGCCACCCTCGACGGCGAGCTCGACGAGCTTGCCCGGGTCGAAGTACTCCGGATTGGGAGCGAAGGACGCGGCTGCCGAGTGCTCGATCCCCTGGTCGACGGGGAGGATCGACACGTAGCCCGTGCCGCCGAGGCGGCCGTGCTGATAGATCGAGGAGAGGTTGCGCAGGACCTGGTTGGAACGGTCAGTGCCGGCCCAGATTCGATCGATGAAATCCGGTCCGGGCAGGTGCAGCAGGCGGTGCGGCACCGTCTTGCACTCGTGCTCGAGGAGGGACGATGCGTCGGCGCCGAGCAGCTGCTCGACCGATTCGGTTGCAGGAAGCGTTGCGGTTGCCATGGTGTCTCCCGATGCGTGCCGGCGGCTCCGTCTGGACGCCACTCCCTAATCTACCCGGTCAGCACGCGCCGTCGAGTACGGTAAAGGGAGATGGAACTCCTGCGCATCCATGGCGGGCGACGGCTCGAGGGGAGTGTCGCGATCTCAGGGAGCAAGAACGCTT
Source organism: Candidatus Dormiibacterota bacterium (assembly GCA_963791435.1). GTDB lineage: Bacteria > Chloroflexota > Dormibacteria > Aeolococcales > Aeolococcaceae > Palsa-851. Next base: position 313,722 of record CAWBSL010000001.1, on the reverse strand, counting down.
CGCTCCCCGTGATGGCGGCGGCTCTGCTCACGGACCAGGAGGTCGAGCTCGGCAACGTGCCCGATATCGAGGACATCTCGACGATGGCCCGGATGCTCGAGCACGTGGGGGTCGCGGTTACCCATCCCGACACGAACACCTGGCGGCTGCACGCCGCTCAGATCCGAACCACCGAGGTGGATCCGAGCCTGAGCCGGCGCATGCGTGGCTCGTTCCTGCTCCTGGGCGCGCTGGTTGCGCGAGCGGGGGAGGCGAGCATCGCCAAACCTGGGGGTGACGACATCGGCATGCGCCGCGTGGAGCAGCACCTCGAAGGCCTTCGCCTCATGGGCGCCGAGGTCGAGGAACGCGAAGGCGGCTACGTCGCTCGCGCCCGGCGGCTGCACGGCGCGCGCATCGCGCTTGACATGCCGACGGTCACCGGCACCGAGAACCTGATGATGGCCGCGGTGCTCGCCGAGGGGATCACCGTGATCAGCAACGCCGCGCGCGAGCCGCACGTCTATGACCTGGCTCGTTGCCTGATCGGCATGGGCGCGCACATCACCGGTGTCGGCACCGAGTTGATCGTCATCGAGGGGAGCGGCGGACTGCTGCACGGGACGACGCACAACATCACCGCCGATTACATAGAGGCAGGCACGTACATGATCGCGGCCGCTGCGACGTACGGCGACGTCGTCGTCGAGCAGATGCGACCGAGTGACCTGCGCTGGCTCTTCAGCAAGCTGCGCTCCGCAGGCTGCGACATCGTCGAGGGCGCGAGTCACGTGCGCATCACGTGCGATCACCTCCGCGGCGTCGACATGACGACCTGGCCGCATCCGGGTTTCGCCACGGACATGCAACCGCAGTTCTGCGCGCTGATGACTCAGGCAACCGGGCCGAGCGTCATCAGTGAAGCCTTGTATGAGAACCGTTTTCGCCACGTCGAGTTCCTCCAGCAGATGGGCGCGCGGATCGCCATCGACGGCCGGAGCGCCGTGATCAACGGGCCCATGCGACTCCACGGAACGCGGATGAGCATCCCCGACATCCGGAGCGGCGCAGCGCTGGTGATCGCCGGGCTCTGCGCCGAGGGCACGACGGAACTCGACAAGCTCTTCCACCTCGAGCGCGGGTACGACGACCTCGAGAGCAAGCTCGCCGGGCTCGGCGCCGACATCGAGCGCGTCACCACTGACGAGCCCGGATCGGAGGTGCGCGACCTGACCGGCGTGGTCGGCGACTGAGGACCCTCGGACCGGTGCTGGGCAAGAAGGTCGGCATCGACCTCGGCACGACGACGACGAGGATCATCGTCAAGGGCGAGGGCATGATCGCCAGCGAACCGACCGCGGTCGCGATCCGCGACGGCGGCATGCAGGCGGCCGTCTTCGGCGACGCGGCATTCTCCACGGCGGCTGACGACGCAGAGTTCCAGCTGCGCCGTCCCGTCGCCGGCGGCGAGATCGTCGACGCCACGTCGGCGCGATGGCTCGTCAACCACGCGATGATCCGCGCCGCCGGCCGCCAGCGGATCTTCAAGCCGGACGTGGTGATCGCGGTGATGTCGAGCCTGCCCGGTGGGCAGCGGCGGTCGCTGCTCGAGGCGGCTGCGCTGGCCGGCGCTCGCACCGCCTACCTGCTCGATGCTCCACTCGCGGCGGCGATGGGGGCCGGGATCCGCCTGAGCGGGCCGAACGGACATCTCGTCGTCGACATCGGCGCCGGGAAGACCGACGTCGCCGCCCTGGCGCTCGAGGGCACGGTGAGCGGCCGCTGCCTTGCCGGCCATGGCGGCATGCGGCTGCACGCTTGCGTGGACGACCACATCCGCACGGCGCATGGCGTGACGCTCGACTCCGCGACGATCGAAGAGGTCATCGCCTCGCTCGCCCGGGTCGGCCCGCACGAGGAGCGCACCCTGGAGGTGACCGGCAGCGGTGAGCACGGGGAGCAGCACCTCACCATCACGTCCACGGAGTTGAACGGGTGCCTCGACGCGCACGTGCGGCCGATCTTCGCATCGCTCGACGCGGTCCTCGCGGACACGCCGGGGCGCCTGAAGAGCGACATTGAGCGCGAGGGCATCCTCCTCTGCGGCGGCGGCGCGCGCCTCGAGGGCCTCGACGGGGCCATCGCCACCGCGACGGGGATCGAGGTGCATCGCGACAGCCAGCCCGAGCTGTGCGCGGTCCGAGGCACCGGCTATGCCCTGGACAACCTCGACGTGCTGAAGCGCGCCCTCATGTACATCCGGTAGGGCTGAAGCCTCAGAGGGTCGCCTCGATCCCGGCGAGCACATCCTCGACTCGGATCTGGTCCATGCTTGCCACGCTGGCGATCCCATCCTCGAACCGAGGCGGCGCCAGCGCCTGGAGCACTCGGTGAGCCGCCCCATATGCGCCGCCGCGGGCGCCGTCGGTCGGGCCGAACAATCCGACGGTCGGAGTCCCCATCGCGGCGGCCAGTTGGAGCAGCGGGGTGTCGCTCCCGACCAGGAGGTCGCAGCGGGCAATCACCCCTGCGAGGGTCGCGAGGTCGACCTCACCGACGAGATCGGTCGCCGAGGCTCTGAGATCCATCTTGGCGCGCTCCGCGGCTGCCCGGTCATGCGCGGAGCCCACCAGCAGGATGCCCGCGCCGTGACGCTGCGCAAGCTGGTTGGCGAGGTGTGCCCAGCGCTCGGGATCCCACGCGGTGGCTGCGGTCTGCGCGGTGTCGCCCTCGGCATAGCCAGTGCCCGGGGCGATGGCGACGAGCAGGCGGCCGTCGGCCAGGCCGGTCCCGTGCAGCACCTGCTCGGCTCGGCGCCGGGCCTCGGGGCCGGGCTCGAACACCGGGCTGTGGAGCTGCTGGTGGACGCCCGCGACCTCGCCGAGGCGCAGCCAGGTCTCGGCTTGGTTCTCCGCCCGTCTGGGCTTGACGCGACCGGTGAGCAGCAGTCCGATCCCACCGCCGACACCGCTGCGCTGCGGGACGCCCGCGAAGTACGCGGCCGTCGCCGGTGCTGCCCCCGACGTGCAGAGGAAGACGGAGTTGAGACGGAGCCCACGAAGGGTCGACCAGAGGCGAAGCCCGCCGGTCCGCTTGCCTCGCAGCGCTTGAAGCGGGACGACCATGTCGACGGGTGGGATGCCGTCGGCAACGTCTGCCGCCGTCGACGGACAGACGAGCGCAATGCGAGCCGTCGGATAGCCCGCTCGCAACGTCCGCAACAGCGGCGTCGACTGCAATGTCTCGGCCATGCCGCCATTGACGACCACCGCGATGTCCACGCTGGCACGGTATAGCGTGTGACACTCTGCGCGCGGCTTTGCGCGCGGGGCGCGCGATCGGTGTCGCGGTGCAACCATATGGGCGGATGAGTCCATCGCTCGCCGGTCGCGATCTGCTCAGCATCGCGGACCTCACCACCGACGAGATCATCGCCATCCTCGACCTGGCCGATGCCGCCAAGTCGGGCCGTGATCTTGGCCGCCCGCTCGCGGGCCGATCGCTTGCGCTCATTTTCCAGCGGCCGAGCAACCGCACCCGCGTGTCGTTCGAGGTGGCGATCCACCGTCTTGGCGGCCACCCGATCGCGCTCTTCAACCCCGAGGTCCAGCTCGGCGAGCGGGAGTCGGCGGCGGACATCAGCCGGATCCTGGACCGCTATGCGGACGGGATCGTGGCGCGCCTCGTGTCCCACCGGGACCTCGTCACCATCGCGGCCGCGGCGAACTCCCCGGTGATCAACGCGCTGACCGACTCCGAGCATCCGTGCCAGGTGCTCGCCGACTGCATGACGGTTCGGTCCGTGACCGGTCGGCTGTCCGGCGCGACCGTCGCCTACATCGGCGACGGCAACAACGTCTGCACGTCCTGGATCTACGCGGCAGCGCTGCTCGGCGTGCACCTTCGGGTCATCTGTCCGCGCGGCTACGAGCCGCGTGCCGAGGTCGTCGAGAGGGCCGCCCGCCTTCGGGCACCGGGCACCGAATTCGAGATCACGCATGACGCGGCTCCGGCGCTGCGCGATGCCGAGATCATCTACACAGACGTTTGGACCAGCATGGGTCAGGAGACCGAGCAGCAGCGCCGGCGCGAGGATTTCGCGTTCCTGCAGGTGAACGACGCGCTGGTCGCGCTCGCCCCGCCGAGTGTCCGCGTGATGCACTGCCTCCCCGCGCATCGCGGTGAGGAGATCACCGATGCGGTCATCGACGGACCGCAATCGGTCGTTTTCGACCAGGCGGAGAACCGCCTCTGGGTCCAGCAGGCATTGCTCGCGCTGATCTACGCCGACGGTGAGGTGAAGGTCGCCGCATGAGCGACCTGCTGCGCAACGCGCACTTCTTCCTCCAGAGCCTGAGCTGGCGCGACGCGCTCGACGTGCTCGTCGTCGCCTTCCTCCTGTATCAGCTCCTGAAGCTCATCCGCGGCACGCAGGCGGTGCAGCTGCTCCTCGGTCTCGGCGTGATCTTCGCCGTCGGCTGGGCCGCGCAACTCCTGCACCTGCGCCTGCTGGAGTTCATCTTCGACAACGGCACCCAGGCGATCGTGATCGCGGCGATCGTCCTCTTCCAGCCGGAGCTTCGCCGCGCGCTCGACCAGGTGGGGCGGCTCGGCACCGTCCGAACGGTCCTGGGGCGCCACCCCGAGCTGGCGTATGCGCGCACGGTGGACGAGGTGCTGCGTGCGGCCGGCTCACTCGCGGAGCGCAAGGTCGGCGCGCTCATCGTCTTCGAGCGCGAGACGGGTCTCGAGAATCTCGCGGCCACCGGTGTGCACGTCGACGGCGACGTCACCGGCGAGATGCTCGCCACGATCTTCATCCCGGGGTCACCGCTCCACGACGGCGCGGTGATCATCCGCGAGAGCCGGATCGTGGCTGCGGGGTGCGTCCTGCCGCTTGCGGAGACGCTGCCTGGCGTGGGACGGATGGGGACGCGGCACCGCGCGGCGCTCGGCCTCACCATGCAGAGCGACGCCGTCGTCCTCATCGTGTCCGAGGAGACCGGCCTGATCAGCATCGCCCACGATGGCACGATCTACCGCGGACTGGATCAGGCGAAGCTCCACGAAATGCTGGTCGAGCTCCTTGCCACAGAAGGTGGCTCCGGCCGCTCCGCGATGCTTCGTCCGCTGCAGCGGGTCGGCACGCTGCGCACCCTGAGGCGTCGTTCGCATCCATGAGAATCCCGGGCTTCATCCGGCGGAACTGGAAGCTCAAGGTACTGTGCTTCTTCATCGCGTTCGTCACGTGGGTCGGCGTCGTCTACGCGGGCAATCCTCCGGAGACCAAGCTGGTGTCAGTACCGGTCCCGCAGAGCTCCGCGAACCTCCCGCCCGGGTACGAGCTCGTCCGCCCGATCAACGGGGTGCTTGTTCGTGTCGGTGGTGACCAGAACACACTCGATTCGCTGAACCCCAACGTGCTCACGGTCAACGTGGACTGGGCGGCCGTGAACCGCGCCGGCACATATTCGATACCGCTCTCGGTCACCAGCAGCGACCCCTCGATCGAGTTGATCGACCCGCCGACATCGGTGCAGGTCGACCTTGACGCGCTCGGCTCCAAGGCTGTCTCGGTGACGATTCAGATCACGAGCCCACCACCGGTGGGGTACCAGAGCGGCCAGCAGATAGCGACGCCCTCGATCGTGAACGTCGACGGCCCGGAGCACGAGCTTGCCGGCATCGTCGCGAAGGTTACCGTGAATCTGAGCGAGCAGAAGGCGAACTTTCAGGAGCAGATTCCGGTGCTCCTCTACACCTCGGGGGGCGTTCGGCTCAACAACGTCGACGCCAACCCCACCAACGTCAACATCAGCATCGCGATCTCCGCGGATTTCACCACCAAGGAAGTGCCGGTCATCGCTCGTACGGAGGGGAACCCGTCACCCGGCCATTACCTGACCGGCATCATCGTGAGCCCACTCACCGTCATCGCCACCGGGCCACGCGATCTCCTCAACTCGCTCGACGTCGTGTACACGACACCGGTCGTGCTTTCCGGCGGGTTCGGCAACTACACGGTGACCGCGACGCTCGAGGCTCCGCCCGGCGTGACCCTGTCCACCAACAAGGTGACAGTCGAGATCGAGACGGGCAGCGTTCCAACGCCGCCGCCGACACCGACGCCCTCACCGAGCCCGTCGCCCACGACGTAACCACAGCCCGTCACGCCCGTTCCAGAGAGGTCCTATGTGCGGCATCATCGGCTATACCGGCCCCCGTCCAGCAGCACCGATTCTGCTTGACAGCCTGCGGCGACTCGAGTATCGGGGCTACGACTCGGCCGGGATCGCGATCATCGACGCCGAGGGCGATGTCGCCACCGTCAAGAACACCAACAAGGTCGCCGACCTCGCGCGCCAGGTGGAGGCTGAAGGGACCCCTTCGGGCACCGTCGGCATCGGCCACACGCGCTGGGCCACCCACGGGCGTCCGTCACTCGAGAATGCGCATCCGCACCAGGATTGCACCGGACGCATTCACGTCATCCACAACGGCATCGTCGAAAACTATCGCGAGCTGCGCGCAGAGCTGATGTCGCGGGGCCACGAGTTCCTCAGCGAGACCGACACCGAAGTGGTGCCGCACCTCATCGAGGACGCGTTCCACGGCGACCTCGCGAGCGCCGTGCGCAGCGCGCTCAACCGCATGCAGGGTGCGTGCGCACTGGTGGTCATCTCCGCAGACGAGCCGGACCGTGTGGTCGGTGCACGGATGAACGCGCCACTCGTCGTCGGGCTCGGACGCGGCGAGGTGTTTGTCAGCAGCGACATCACTGCACTGATCCCCTACACGAAGCGAATAGCCCTGCTCGGCGAAGGCGAGATCGTCACCGCGACTCCTGAGGGGATATCGGTGCAGCAGTTGGACGGAACCGCGGTCGAGGCGCGCGTTGTCACCGTCGACTGGGAAGCCGAACAGGCGCAGAAGAACGGCTATCCGCACTTCCTCCTCAAGGAGATCCACGAGCAGCCCGACGCGGTTCGCAACGCGCTGCGCGGGCGGATCGACGACCTCGGCATGGTGACGCTGCCCGAGCTCGGGATGAGCGAGGAGCGGCTCGCGAACGTGCACGAGGTCGTGCTCGTAGCGTGCGGATCCGCATGGTATGCGGCGATGGTGGCGGGGTATGCGATCGAGCATCTCGCCAAGGTTCGGTGCAAGGTCGAGGCGGCGAGCGAGTTCCGGTACGGCGAGGCGCTGGTCGATGAGCGCTCGCTGGTGATCGCGGTATCGCAATCAGGCGAGACCGCCGACACGCTCGCCGCGGTGCGCCAGGCGCGCGCTGCCGGGGCGCAGGTGATTGCAATCACGAATGTGGTCGGCAGTGCGCTCTCATTGGAGGCGGACGGCGCGCTCTACATGCAGGCCGGACCCGAGATCTCGGTTGCCGGCACCAAGACCTTCATGACCCAGATGGTGTGCGGACTCCTGCTCGCGCTCCGCCTCGGCGATGCGCGCGGCACGCTGGACGTCGCCGAGCAACAGCGCCTGGTCGCGGAGATGCAGCAATTGCCCGACCTGCTGACGCGAGCGCTCGAGTTGGAGCCCTTGATGGTCGATCTCGGTCAGCGCTTCGCGCACACGCAGAGCGCGCTGTACATCGGCCGGGGCATCAACTTCCCGATCGCGATGGAGGGAGCGCTCAAGCTCAAGGAGATCTCCTACGTGCACGCCGAGGGATATGCCGCGGGCGAGCTGAAGCACGGTCCGATTGCCCTGCTCGAACCGGAGGTCCCGGTGATCGCTATCGCCACCCGCTCGGCGACGCTCCCGAAGATGGTGAGCAACGTGCAGGAGGTCCATTCACGCGATGCGCCGGTGATCGCACTCATCACCGAGGGCGAGGATCCGTTCGACGCCGGCTTTGCCACGCCGGTGCCGGTGCCTGCGTGCTCGGAGGTGCTCTCGCCGCTCGTCAACGTGGTGCCCTTGCAGCTCTTCGCGTATCACGTGGCCGTGCAGCGCGGCTGCGATGTCGACCAGCCGCGCAACCTCGCGAAATCGGTGACTGTGGAATAGTCGTCGGATGACGATGGTGGTCGGGGTCGACGTGACCGTGGTGGATCGCATCGCGGCCGCGCTGAAGCGTCATCCACGGTTCGCGCAGCGGATCTACACCGACAGCGAGCAGCGGTACGCCGCCGCCAAGCCCGAGCGATGGGCGAGCAGGTGGGCCGCGAAAGAGGCGGTCAAGAAACTGTACGGCTCGATGGGCGAACGCATGCCGGCGTACAGGGACATCGAGGTGGTCCGCCGCCGAGGCGGAGCGCCCCAGGTGCATGTTCGCGGCGAGCCGACCGATATCGCGCTCTCGCTGACGCACGACGGTGGCCTGGCCATCGCTGTGGCGGTCAACCGCGGCGTGGGTCGGCGCCACGCTCTCCCGGACGCCCCCGCAGGAACTCGTGCTCGCGGCCCGACCTGACGACGGGAACAAGGGGACCTTCGGGCGAGTGGTCGTGGTCGCAGGATCGAAGCACTTCACCGGCGCGCCAAAGCTGGCAGCGATGGGAGCTGCCCGCGGTGGGGCCGGACTCGTCGAGGTCTGCATCCCCGAATCGATCCACGCAATCGTTGCTGCCGGATGCCTCGAGGTGATGCCGACGCCACTGCCGGACGGCGGAACGGGCGTCCTTCACCCCGACGCACTGCCCTCGATTCGCGAGCGCCTCAAAGGCGCGGACGCGCTGGTGATCGGTCCCGGCATCGGTCGCGCGCCGGAGACGGTCACCGCGTTGCTCGAACTGCTCGTGGGCCTGCCGTGCCCGGCCGTCGTCGACGCCGACGCGCTGAACATCGTCGCCTCCGCGGGATTCGACTGGAAACGCAGCGCCCCGGCGAGCATCGTGATCACGCCGCATCCAGCGGAGATGAGCCGGCTCGCCGGTACGGACACCAAGGCGGTACAGGCGGATCGAATCGGAACGGCCGAACGGTATGCGGGCGAGCACGGTGTCGTGGTCACGCTCAAGGGTGCGGAGACTGTGATCGCGGCGACGGGCCATCCAACGCATGTCGATCGTCATCACCTCGTCGCGCTGGCAACGGGCGGCACCGGTGACGTGCTCGCCGGGCTCATCGGCTCGCTGCTGGCGCAGGGGCTCAGCGCGCGCGATGCAGCCGTTGCAGGGGTGACCGTGCACGCCCAGGCCGGTCTGATGGTCCAGGCTCGCCGGGGGCGCGCCGGTGCGCTCGCCTCGGACGTCATCGACACCTTACCGGCGGCTCAGGAGCTCCTCCGTCAGGCGCTCGAGGCGGCTACTGCCCGTAGATGAAGCCTTCGATGTCGTTGCTGGTGTTGCTGATCACCCGGTAGTCGACCCGGTTCCAGCCGGCGAAGTTCATCTCGGAGAGCTTGAAGTCGCCGGCGGGGATTCCCTCGGCAGGACCGACGGCCTCCACGTACGCGACGTGACCCTCCCGGCTCACGCCGTCAACGCCCGGCCAGAACACGACGATCGCTCCGGCGACCGGCGTCCGGCCTTCCTTGTATCCCATCTCCCTCGCCGCGATGTACCAGCTGCTCGCGTTACCGAGCCACGGGACGCACCGCCGTGTGGCGACGTAATACGTGCAGAAGCCGTACGCGAAGTGGTTGCCGCACGTCCCCGACCCGACGTGCGGGCCGGCTTCGAGATACGCGATCTGGTTGTCGATGTTCGCGATTTCCGAGGCGATCTGGCGTGCGGGACCGGTGAGTCCTTCGAACAACGTGTTGCGGTCCTCGAGGACGGTGATCAGCTTGTCGCTCTGCGCCGCGAGCTGCCCCTCGAGCGTTTCCGCTGATGCGGCATCGCCGCGGATGGTGGTCTGCTCCGCGATGATCGCGTGGTTGGACGCGGCCAGACGCTCGACCAGGCTGAGCACCTGTTGGGACACCTGATTCGCGGCCTTGAGCTCATCGATCGCCTGGTTGAAGGACTGCGCACTGAGCACCGCCGCGAGCACCTGATTGCTGCCGCTCGTCTCGTAGGTAGCGCGCGTGATCGCTGCGAGCTGCGCCTTGTCCTGCGCTGCTGTCGCGTTGTTGCTGTTCAACTCGCTGCTCAGGGAGAGGAGGGTTGCGTTCAACTTCGCGAGCTGCTTTCGTTCGTTCAACACCTTCTGCTGCTGGGCGTTGAACATCCCTTCCGCGGAATTCACGGCACCACCCGCGGCGCTCAGGCTGGGTTGCATCGCGGCGAGCTCTGCGATGAGTTGCGCGCGCCGCTCCTGCAGCGCTGCGATCGCAGAGCTCGGTGCCTGCGAACCGGTTGACGATGTTGTGTTTGCCTGAGTGTTCGGGATGGTTCCGATTCCGGTGGCCAGAAGGGTGATGACGCCTGCCGCGGTCAGGGCCACCTTCCGGCTCCACGTCAAAATAGGCATCCTCCGTTGTTCTTCTGCCGCCTGGGCCCAGTAGGTCTCAGGCGGGTCGCCCCGCCGCACCATAGCGAGCTTTGTAGCCCGAGCGCAAGCAGGGCCGTCGGGCAGCACGGTACCCCGTGGGCGGGCCACGTATATTGCGGACGTGTGACGTTGGTGGAAAACGATATGGCCGAACGGGGCTTCGACGAAGGCGGGGCGACCCTCGCGGACGTGGGTGAGCCGGCCCTGCTCAGGGCGCTCGCGGAGATCGCAAGGACCACATCGCGAGCCCTGGTGATCGGCTCCGGAGACGACGCCGCCGTGTGGTCCCCCGATTCCGGGCGCGAGGTCGCCGTCAGCCAGGATGCCCTGGTGGAAGGCGTCGACTTCCGCCGATCGTGGATCAGCCCGCGCCGTCTCGGCGCCCGGGCGCTCGCGGTCGCGCTCTCCGACCTGGCCGCCATGGGCGCGACCCCGGCCTGGTGCACGGCAACCCTCTGCGCACCCTCGAGCACGTGCTTCGAGGATGTGCTCGAGATCCAGCGCGGGCTCTGCGCGGCCGCCATCGCGGCGGGATGCGCGCTCGCCGGCGGCGACGTCAGCGGGATCGATGGACCGATCGTCATCGATATCGCCGTCGGGGGAACGCTCGTCGCAGGTGAGGCGCTCCGGCGCGACGGCGGCCGACCCGGCGATCTCGTCCTGGTGACCGGAATGCTCGGCCGGGCTGCCGCCGGGTTGCGTCTCCTCCTCGATGGTGGCGGTGTGCTGTCAGAGCAGGAACGTGCGTGGATCGACGCCCAGCTCTCGCCGGTGGCGCGGATCGCCGAGGGATTCCAGCTGGTTGCGTCAGGGGTGCGCTGTGGCGGCGATATCAGTGACGGGCTGCTGGTCGAGCTCGAACGGATCGCCGATCTCTCGGGATGCGCCGCCGAGATCTGGCTCGACCGGCTCCCCGTGGAAGCGTCGCTCAAGGCGGACTTCGGGGCGTCGTGGCCGGATCTGGCCGTCGGTGGTGGTGAGGACTTCGAGCTGGTCGTGGCACTCCCGGAGCGCGGAGTCACCGCTCTGCTCGAGTCCTGGCCGAAGGATCTGGCACCGTTGACCGTCGTGGGCAGGCTTCTCGAGGGCGCGACCGTGGGCGTGCTCCACCACGAACAGGGCGGGATCGCGTCGCGGCCGCGGACGAGCTCACGGCACTTCGCGTGAGCACCGTCTCGGCGCCGGCTCGATGCGCGACGGAGACCGACACGCTGGCCCTTGGCGAGCGCATCGGCACCCGAGTCGAGCCGGGGGACCTCATCCTCCTCAGCGGCGAGCTCGGCGCGGGCAAGACGGTGCTGGTGCGCGGCATAGCCGCCGGCATGGGCATCGACCCGGCCTTCGTCCGCTCACCGACATTCGTGCTTCACCACGTCTATCGAGCTGGGACAAAGGTGCTCCACCACCTGGATCTCTACCGGCTGGGGCCGAAGGCGGACATCCGCCTCCTCGATATCGAGGACATGCTCCAGTCCGGCGGCGTGGTGGTCGTCGAGTGGGGAGAGCATGCCCCGCATCAGGCGAGTTCGGCCTCGATCACCATCGACATCGATGCCGACGGCACGCGCGTGATCAGCCCGCCGATCGGTGCTCCCGAGCGGATTCTTGGCGCCTGGGCCGACGGTCTCGATCCGTGAGTGTGCTCGCGATCGACACCTCGTCGAGGTCGAGGGTCGTGTGCGTCCTCGCGACGCCCGACGGGGCGTTGCTCGACGCCGAGATGATCCAGGGCGAACCTGTGGCCGCGTCGCTGCCGCGGATGCTCGGCAGATTCCTGGCCCTCGTCGACGGCGCCGTGGTGGTGGTCACCGGACCCGGGACGTACACCGGGGTTCGCGCGGGGATGGCGGCGGCTCTTGGCATCGCCCACGCGCGCGGGCTGCCGCTGCATGGCATGGGCTCGCTCGAGGTGGTCGCCAGCACGGTTCCGCCAGCGTCACCGGACGACTGGGTTGTCTCCGACGCCGGTCGTGGTGCGCTCTACGTCGCGCGCGCGGGCGACGCGGCGCATCCCGCGCGTCTCGCGCTGACGGCCCTCGACGCCGCAGGCGCACGGGTTCTGAGCAGCGACGTCATCGCCGTCCCCGGGCTCATCGAGGTGGATCCAGCGCAAGCCCTCGCACGCGCAGTGCCGCTCGCCCTTTCGCGGCCCGCCCTCGATCGCGCCGGACTCACAGCCGTCTACGTCGACTGAGGGCCCTGCCCTACAGCCAGCCGTGCTGCTCGGCGGTCCTCACGGCTTCCAGCCGGTTGCGCGCGCCGGTCTTCTGGATCGCAGACGACAGGTAGTTCCGCACCGTCCCCTGCGACAGGAACATCGAGATGGCGATGGACGCGATGGTGGCTCCGCCCGATGCGGCGTGAAGGACGTCGCGCTCGCGCGGGGTGAGCGGGTTCGAGCCGTCGCTGAGCGCTGCCGCAGCGAGGGCGGTGTCGATCACCCGCTCACCGGCGACGGCACGCCGGATGGAGACCGCGAGCTGATCCGCAGGCCCGTCCTTGACGACGAACCCGGTCGCACCGGCCTCCATCGCCCGGCGCAGGTAGCCGGGACGCCCGAAGGTGGTCAGGATGAGGATCGTGCAGCCGGGCTGCGCTTGATGGAGCAGGGCCGCGGCTCGAAGCCCGTCGAGGCCCGGCATCTCGATGTCGAGGAGCGCCACGTCCGGCTGGGAGCGTGCCGCTGCCTCGACCACCTCGTCGCCGCGCGCGCACTGGGCCACGACCTCGATGTCCACCTCCAGCCCGAGGAGCGTTGCCAGCGCGCCGCGGACCATGCCCTGGTCCTCGGCGAGCAGGACACGGATCACGCCGCGGCCTGAGGCACGTAGGCCTGCAGACGGAAGCCTCCGCCTTCGCCCGGACCTGCATCGACACGCCCACCGGCCGCCCCGACGCGCTCGCGCAGCCCGTGCAGTCCGGTGCCGCCTGCACTCGCGACGCCGCCCACGCCGTCGTCGACGATCGCGACAGTGAACCCCGTGTCACTCGAGGACAGGGAGATCTCGCAGTGATGCGCGCGGCTGTGGCGCAGCACATTGGTGACGCCTTCGCGCACCGTCCATGCGAGCAGGCTGTCCACAGGCGCCGGAGGCACGCCGGTCCCGCGCGTGATGGCGAAGTCGATCCCCGCTGCGTCGAGCACATCGCGCGCGCCCTGCAATTCATCGGCGAGCGAGCGCTGGCGGTAACCCGTGACCATCCCCCGCACCTCGACAAGCGATTCCCGCGCGACCGTCTCGACGTCCCCGATCGCCGCGGCGGCCGCATCCGGGTCGCTCTGCATCAGCCGCCGCGCCACCTGTGCCTTGAGCGCGATCACCGACAAGCTATGGCCAAGAATGTCATGAACGTCGCGTGAGATGCGCAGACGCTCGTCCGAGGTTGCGAGACGCGCGACCTCGGCGCGCGCGTTGCGGAGCTCGATGACAGTCGCGATCAGACGGCGGAACGCGAGCATCGTGAAACCGAGCGCGACCGTGAGAAAGCTGAGAAAGCCGAGATCTGCCCAGTCATATCCGAGGAGCGCACCGGAGACGACCATGAACGCGCCGAGCGCAAAGAGGACCGGGACGAGAAAGCGCCAGCGAAGCGTCCACCCGGCGGCAACGCCGCAGTACACGAGGATACCGGTCCACTGTCCCCGGAAGACCAGCGTGAGCGCGATCCCCTCCACGTAGAGGGCGAGGATGGGAAGCAGCAGCACGCCCGTGGCAACTCGCGGTACCAGTGATAGGCAGATCCACATCGCGAACAGATACGTCGAGGCGAATCCGACCAGGCAGATCCATGCGACCACAGCCTTGGCGGGGGAGTATCCGGCCCCGATGATGTCGGAGATCGGATAGCCGAGGAAGACGAGCCAGATCGCCGCCCAGCCGAGCCGCGCGGGGGCGGGAATCGGCCACATCATGTTCTCGGGTCCGCCGACCTGTCGTGTCGACTCCAGGGTGCCTGCCATGCGCACGATGCTATGCCAGCCTCACGCAGTACGCAGGGTGAGGCGTCGCGACGCTGCGGCGGCGAGCAGCGCAGCCCCGGCGAACCAGGCAAGCAGGATGGCAGCATCGGCGAATGCGGGTGCTGAGCCCTGCGCGATATGCCAGCCGAGGTGCGCGAGGTGGTACGAGGGAAGGGTCTTCGCGACGGTCTGCAACGCCGAAGGCAGGATCTGCACCGGCATCCACAGGCCGCCGAGGGCGGCGAGGACGAGGTAGAGGGCCATCGTGAGGCCCTGGGCGCCGTCGCCATCTGCGATGGTGCCCACGAGGATCCCGAGGGCAGCGAAGGGCAGGCAGCCGGCAGCAATGACCAGCACCAGGACGGGCCACTCCCAGAGCGGGAGGGTGACGCCCTTGACCAGCACCGCTGCGACGAAGGTCAGGACGATCGCCGGAAGGCTCAATGCCATGGCGGCGATGAGGCGCGCCGCGAGGATCCGAGCAGGGGAGAGCGGCGTCAGTCGAAGCTGGCGGAGCCAGCCCATCTGGCGGTCCATCGCGAGACGGGGGCCCGACGCCAGGAGCACCCCGCCCATCGCGCCGAAGGTCGCCATCGCGACCATGATCTCGACGGTCGGCGACAACCCCTCGGTCCTGTCCGCGGCCGCTCCGAAGACGGTGGAGAAGAGCAGGTAGGCGGCGACGGGCCACCCGGCGACGAGCAGCAGGTAGCGGCGGTCACGCAGCGACCGCCGTAGCTCAAGAGCGAGGTACTGGATCATGTCGGTAGCTCCATTCAGGCGGCGATGCCGTCGGTGATCGTGATGAAGGCGTCTTCGAGGGCGATGCCGGCGACCTCGATGTCATGCGCGTCGGGGTGGGTTGCGATGAGCGCGCGCAGAGCGCTATCGGAGTCGCTGCAGCGCAGCTCGACGCGCCCACCGTGCGCGGTGGCCGACACCGCGCCGGGCAACGCCTCCAGCCCCGCGGTTCCGCCCTGTGTCGAGAACCGGATGACCCGCAACCCGACGGAGTCCTTGATGGCCGCCGGCGTTCCGTCCGCGACAACTCGTCCTCTGGCGAGCATCACGATGCGATCGGCGGCCGCATCGGCTTCGTCGAGGTAGTGCGTGGAGAAGAGGATGGTGCGGCCGCGGGCGGTGAATCCCTCCATCGCGCGCCAGAACCCGCGGCGGGTCTCGACGTCCATTGCAACGGTGGGCTCGTCGAGGATGAGCAGCCGTGGATCGCCGATGAGCGCCATTGCGAGGCGGAGCCGCTGCGACTGACCGCCGGAGAGGCGATCGACCCGCCGCTTCTCGAGGCCACCGAGCTGTGCGATGTCGATGGCTTCGTCGATCGCCAGCGGGGCTGCGTACAGGCTGCGGATCATCGTGAGCAGCTCGACGATCAGGACGCCGGGCATCATGCCGCCGTCCTGGAGCATGGCTCCCACATTCGCGTGAGCCGCCGCCGTCCCGGGCGCCGACCCGAAGATCTCGATGCTGCCCGAGTCGGGAGCCGAAAGGCCGAGGAGCATGGAGATCGTGGTGGTCTTGCCCGCGCCGTTGGGGCCGAGCAGCGCGATCGTCTCCCCGTGGCCGACGGTGAGGCTGAGGTTGTCGACGGCGAGCACGGCGCCGAAGCGTCGGGTGACCCCGTTGACGCGAACAGCGCACGGGCTGTCGTGAACGAGGGTCGGGAGACTCGCATGAGGCGAGACCGTCGCGGAGAGGTGATCTGTCATGTCCCCAGCCTGAGGCGAGACCGCGTCGCTCGCCAGTGAGACCGGTCAGCAACCGCGCATGACATCTGTCACCCGTCGCCTGCCGTCCACGGATGGCGCGGTTATGATGCAGATGCCGACTCCACCATTGATTGCAGGGTGTTCATGCAGGTCGTCCCTCGTCTCTCCATCGAGCCGATGCGCTACGAGGACATCGCCGCCGTACAGGCCATCGAGCGTCAGGTTTTCGCTTCGCCGTGGCCGAAGAACGCCTATGCCAGCGAGCTCTCGCAGAACCGCCAGGCGTCATACATCGTGCTCCGGCAGCACACGGACATCGTCGGATACGCCGGCCTCTGGCGCGTCGCGCTCGAGGCGCACGTCACCACGATCGGCGTCCGCGCCGGCGACCACTCGAAGGGATACGGGACCGTGCTCTTCGCGGCCCTGGTGCAGCGCGCGTACGCGCTCGGCGCGCGCTGGATCACCCTCGAGGTACGCGACACCAACGACCACGCGATCCGCCTCTACGAACGCTTCGGATTCAAGGCGATCGGCCGGCGCCGCGGCTATTACACGGACAACGGTGAGGACGCGGTGATCATGTGGAGCGACAGCATCCACGCGCCGGAATTCAAGCGCGGATTCACCGCGATTCTCAGCGGGCTCGACGTCGCCGGGGTCGGGGGCGGCCCCTCGATGGAGTACCCGTCCGCCTGAATCTCCTCGCCATCGAAACCTCCTGCGACGAGACCGCGGCGGCGGTGCTCAGCGATGGCCGCGAGGTCCGTTCCTCGATGGTCTCGTCCCAGATCGCCCTGCACGCGGTCCACGGCGGAGTGGTCCCGGAGCTGGCTGCGCGCGCGCACCTCGAGGGGCTGGCCACCGTGGTCGACGCGGCACTGGCGCCGGTGCCAGGCGGCTGGGACGCCATCGATGCCATGGCCGTCACCCGGGGACCGGGCCTGGCGGGCTGTCTGATCGTCGGCACGATGTACGCGACGAGCGCAGCGCTCGCCCGGGGGCTGCCGATCGTCGGCGTCTCGCACCTCGCCGGCCATGTGTACAGCGCATGGCTCGCCGACACCGAGCTCGAGCCGCCGTACCTCGCGCTGCTGGTCAGCGGTGGCCACACCGAGTGCGTCGTGCTCCGCGAGCACGGCGTTGCCGAGCAGCTCGCGGCCACTCGCGACGATGCGGCCGGTGAGGCGTTCGACAAGGTCGCACGCCTGCTCGGCCTCGAATATCCTGGCGGTCCCGCGATCCAGCGCGTCGCGCCGTCGGGAGATCCGACCCGCTTTCCACTCCCGCGTACCCGCCTCGACGGCGCCTTCTCCTTCAGCGGCCTCAAGACCGCCGTGCGCTATCTCGTGCGCGACCTCGGTCCGGGAGCGCTGACGGATGCGGGCGTTCCGTCCGACCCGCAGGTGGTTGCCGACCTCGCGGCGAGCTTTCAGGTCGCCGCGGTGGACCAGCTCGTGGCCGGCCTTGCTGCGGCAGCCGATCGCACCGGCTCCACGACGATCGCGGTCGTCGGCGGGGTCGCCGCCAACCGCGCGCTCCGCGAAGCCGTCGCCGCGCGTTTCCGCGGGCTTCACGTCGTGGTTCCGCCGTTCGACCTCTGCACGGACAACGCCGCGATGATCGCGGCGGCAGGCTGGCAGCGGTTGCTCGTCCACGGTCCTGACGAGCCCGGCTTCGACGTTGATCCCGGGCTGGCGGAGTGCGCGTAGATTCCACCTCCATGAGCGACGCCGATCCCTCCCTCCAGCGTTCGGAGACAACCGAGCGATACCTGGAGGCGATCTATTACATCGAGCATGAGGGCGAAGTGCCGCGTCCGGGCCGCCTTGCTGAGTGGCTCGGGGTGAGCGCTCCGACCGTGACGGTGTCGCTGCAACGGCTGGCTCGCGACGGGCTCATCGAGATCGCCGGCGACCGATCGGTCCTGCTCACCGAGCCCGGCGCCGAGGCCGCAGCGAGGATCGTTCGCCGTCACCGGATCGTCGAGCGATGGATGACCGACGTCCTCGGCCTCGACTGGGCAACGGCCGACCTCGAAGCCGCTCAGCTCACCCACGGCATGTCGGACGTGGTGCTGGACAGGCTCGACGATCAGCTCGGCAGACCGAGCACCTGCCCGCACGGTAACGTCATCCCAGGCCGGACGCCTCCCGAGGGCCGGCGGCTCGTCCGGCTCGTCGACCTTGCCGACGGCGAGCGCGCTCGGGTGGCGCGCATCTCCGAGGTCGCAGAGCACGAGGCGCCGCAACTCCTCCATATCCTCGACCAGCGCGGGATCTTCCCTGGAGTTGACGTCGGCGTCGTGGCGAGATCCGCGGCGGGGTGGGTGTTGCAAGCGGCCGCCGGTGAGTTCCAGGTCGACCAGAACACCGCAGGGGCCGTCTGGGTCGAAGTCACCACCTGTCGCTTAGGTTAGGCTAAGCTAACCGCCGCTCAGGCGTCATCCGTTCGTCCAGGAGAGTCGCGGCAGTGTTGGGTAGCTTGCTCATCTTTGCGAGGGAAGGCCTCGAGGGCACCCTGATCTGCTCGATCCTGCTGACCTACCTCGCCTCGGCGGGACGCCGCGAACTCTTCAAGTACATCTTTATCGGCGCCGGACTCGCGGTCGTGCTCGCCACCGCGGCCGGAGTGCTGCTCTGGATCACGCTCGGGGGATCCAGATACATCAACTCGCCTGAACAGTCGTGGTTCGAGACGGGCGTCTTCGCGATCGCTGTATGCGTGCTCACCTACATGACCTTCTGGATGCGCCGCAACAGCCGGAACATGGGGCGGGAGCTGCGCGAGAAGGTCTCCGGCGCGATCGCGGGCGGCTCCGGCATCGCGCTCGGCCTCGTCGCGTTCGTCACGGTCGGCCGCGAGGCCGTCGAGACGGTGATCTTCATGCTGGCGATCGCATACACGAGTTCCCCGATGCAGCTTCTGATCGGAGCCGTCATCGGCCTCGCGATCGCGCTTGGTGTGAGCTACGGCATGTTTCGGGTCGGTCTCCGCCTCAACCTCGGGCGCTTCTTCGCGATCGTCGGGAGCCTGCTGATGGTGGTCGCTGCCGGCCTTCTCGCGGACCTTGTCCAGAACCTGCAGCAGCTCGACGTGCTCCCAGGCGGTTCCATGACCCTCTGGAACGTCAGCCGGACCCTTCCCGACGACACCGGGATCGGTGATGTGCTGCACGGGCTCGTCGGCTACAGCGCTGCGCCCACGGTGCTCCAGGCCGCTCTCTGGGTGGCCTTTCTCGGGGTTGGGCTCACCCTCTTCCTCCGCCCGACCCGCCGGCACATAGGGGCGCCGCCCTCGGCTCCAGCCGCTGCCGTGTGACAGCCCCCTGATTTCGGGGCGCGGCTTGCACGATTGGCACTCAGTTCGTTAGAGTGTTAGCAGTCACCCACCCAGAGTGCTAAGAATCCAGGAGGTCCCATGTCCCTCAAGCTGCGCCCCCTCGCCGATCGTGTCGTTGTCAAACCGGTCGAGCGCGATGAGATGACCAAGAGCGGCATTCTGCTGCCGGACACTGCCAAGGAGAAGCCCCAGGAAGGCATCATCGAGGCTGTCGGCAACGGTCGCTACAACGAGCAGTCCGGCGTCCGCGTCGCACTCGACGTGAAAGTCGGCGACCGCGTCATGTACGCGAAGTACGCGGGCAGTGAAGTCAAGATCGACGATGTCGAGTACCTGATCCTCGGAGAGAAGGACATCCTCGCGGTCGTCGAGAAGAACGGCAAGAAGTAGGCAGGAATGCCAGCAAAGCAGCTTCGCTTCGAGGCGCCCGCACGCGCGGCGCTGGCGCGCGGCGCGGCGATCGTCGCCGACACCGTCGCGGTGACACTCGGACCACGCGGTCGCACAGTCGTGCTGGACAAGAAGTTCGGCCCGCCCCTGATCAGCAATGACGGGGTGACGATCGCGCGCGAGCTCGAACTCGAGGATCACTTCGAGAACATGGGCGCGCAGCTGCTCAAGGAAGTGGCGATCAAGACCAACGACATCGCGGGCGACGGCACCACGACGGCAACGGTGCTGGCCCGGTCGATGCTCGACGAGGGCTTGCGAAACCTCGCGGCGGGCGCTCCGCCCAACGAGTTGCGCCGCGGCATGATGGCTGCGTGCGACGCGGCCGTCGCGTCGATTCGCGCCCGGTCGCACCCGGTCAAGGGCGGCGACGACATCCTTCGCGTTGCCACGATCAGCTCGGGCGACGCGGCGATCGGCGCGATGATCTCCGACGCCTTCGACAAGGTGGGGAAGGAGGGCGTCGTGTCCGTCGAGGACGGCACCGGCATCGAGACCGAGGTCGAGGTGGTCGAAGGCATGCAATTCGACCGCGGATACATCTCCGCGCACCTGGTCACAGACCTGCAGAACATGGAATCGGTCCTGTCGGATGCCCGAGTTCTGGTCACTGATGCCAAGATCTCGGCGGTCGCCGATCTGCTGCCCAGCCTCGAGCTGGTCATGCGTGCGGGACGTCCGCTCCTGATCGTCGCCGAGGACGTCCAGGCCGAGGCGCTCGCGACCCTGGTCGTCAATCGCGCCCGCGGCACCTTCGCCGCCATGGCGGTGAAAGCACCCGCGTTCGGGGAGCGTCGCGACGCAGTGCTCCAGGACATCGCGGTGCTCACCGGCGCAACCGTCATCAGCGAGAAGACCGGTCTGCGCCTCGACGCCGTCCGTGACGACCAGCTCGGCGTCGCCGGGCGCGTCACCGTGACCAAGGACGACACCACCATCGTGCGCGGCGGCGGATCCAAGAAGGCGATCGAAGGTCGCTGCTCCGAGATCCGTCAGCAGATGGAGGAGACCACGTCCGACTGGGACCGCGAGAAGCTCCAGGAGCGCCTCGCGCGGCTGACTGGTGGTGTCGCGGTGGTCAAGGTCGGCGCGGCCACCGAGGTCGAGATGAAGGAGCGCAAGTCCCGCGTGGAGGATGCGCTCGCAGCCACCCGCGCGGCGATCGAGGAAGGTGTCGTCGTCGGTGGCGGCGTCGCGTTGCTCCGCGCCATCCCCGCAGTGCAGGCGCTCAAACTCGAAGGCTCAGCGCGTGTCGGCGCCGACATCGTCGCCCGCGCGCTTCGCGAGCCGCTGCGAATCATCGCCGAGAACGCCGGTCTCGAGGGTCAGGTCGTCGTCAACGAGGTCGCCGAGGCGAAGGGGGATCACGGCTTCGACGCCGCCACCGAGACCTACGGAAACCTCATCGAGCGCGGAGTCATCGATCCCACCAAGGTCGTCGTCTCCGCGTTGGTCCATGCAACGTCGATCGCCACCATCGTGCTCAGTACCGACGCGCTCATTGCCGATGCGCCGGAGCGTGAGGAAGGCTCGCCGGGCGGCGGCCACTCGCACGGCGGCGGTGGCATGGGCATGGACGACGACGACATGGACTTCTAGCGCGGGTCTTTCCCTCGCGCTTTCCAGTGCTTCGCGTCCGTGACCAGCACCGGTGTCGTACCGTTGCCATGGTCATGCACCGACCAGAATTGACGCCGGCGAGCCGCTGACATGTGCGGCATAGCAGGCTTCTGGGGTGCACCTGACCGTGCGCTGCTCGAGGCGATGACCCTGTCGCTGCGCCATCGCGGCCCGGACGACGACGGTCACTTCGAGGATGCAAATGCGTCTCTCGGGTTCCGCCGCCTCAGCATCATCGACCTCGAGCACGGCAGCCAGCCGATGTCCATGGACGGCGGCCGGCTGCAGATCGTCTACAACGGCGAGGTCTACAACTTTCGCGAGCTGCGCGAGGAGTTGGAGGCGGTGGGGCACACGTTCGAGACCACCTGCGACACGGAGGTGGTGCTCCACGCCTACGCGGAATGGGGCACTGATTGCTTCCGCCGTTTCAATGGGATGTGGGGGCTCGCGATGCTCGACGAACGTGCGCCTGCACCCAAGCTCGTGCTTGCGCGCGACCACTTCGGCATCAAGCCGCTCTTCTACGCTCGTCACCATGGACGTGTCGTCTTCGCGTCCGAGATCAAGGCGATCCTCCAGGACGAGACGTTCCCGCGCGAGGTCGACGAGCAGCAGATGTTCGAGTACCTGCGCTTCGGTCTGTTCGACCACAACGACGGTACGTTCTTCCGCGGCATCCGGCAGGTTCCCGCCGCCGCGTTCGCGGTCATCGAGGGCGGTGCGATCTCCGAGACGGTGTACTGGACGCCTCGGTTGTCCGAGGATGGCGACGCGAGTCCGGAGGCGTTTCGCGCAGTGTTCGAACGCGCGGTGCAGCGGCGCCTCGTGGCCGATGTGCCAGTCGGGATCTGCCTGAGCGGTGGCCTCGACTCCTCGTCCATCTGCACGGTGATGGCGCAGCAACTGCACGACCATGTCCGTGATACCGAGTTGCTTGGTGACTGCCTCAAGACGTTCTCCGCGGTGTTCCCGGGTGACCGCATCGATGAGAGCGCCTACATCGAGAGCGTGCTCGAGGTGACCGGCGCCGACAACAGTACGGTGCAGCCCACCGACCAGGATTTCATTCGCGAGCTCGAGGCGTGGGTCTGGCACATGGAGGAGCCGATGGTGTCGTCGGCGCCATTCGCCATGTGGATGGTCATGCGCCTCGCGCGACAGCAGGTCACGGTCACCCTCGACGGCCAGGCCGGCGACGAGCTGCTGGCCGGCTACGACCACTATCCATACGTGTTGCTACGGCAGCTGTTGCGTGAGCGCCGGTACACGGAGTTCGCGCGTGAGGCGTGGTTGCTGCGCGACATTGTCAGCCCGCTGGTGCGCCGCCGTCTACGCGAGCGCGGTCAACGAGTGGACGTCGCCGCCATGCTGTCGCCCGCGTTCACACGCGGACGCAAACCTCCCGAGGACGATCGGGTTGCCGACGATCTCAAGCGCCGCCTGCTCCAGGACTTCCGCACCTACAGCCTGCCGCCGCTCCTGCGCTATGAGGATCGCGCGTCGATGGCGCACTCGCTCGAGGCGCGCCTGCCATTTCTCGACCAGGAGCTCGTCGATTACATCCTCACGCTGCCGCGCAGAGCCATCATCCACAGCGGCTGGACGAGGGCCATCGTGCGTCAGGCGCTCCACGGTGTGCTTCCCGCGAAGGTCGAGGCGCGTCGCAAGAAGATCGGCTTCACCACGCCGGAGTTCCGCTGGTACCGGCGTCAACGGGCGGTGCTCCAGAGCCTCATGCGGTCGCCGTCATTTCGCGCGCGTCCGTACTGGAAGGCGGCGGCAGTGGCCGAGAACTTCCGGCGCGCCTGCGCCGGTGAAGTCGAGGAGTCGATGTTCTTCTGGCGCGCGGTCAACGCCGAGGTCTGGCTCCGCGTGTACATCGACGGGAAGACGCGAGCGCTCGACAAGAACAGCTATGAGGGCGGCTTCGTCCGGCGTGGTGATGCCGCTACAGCGAAGAAGGTCGCCAACGGCGAAGCCCTGCTCGCCGGGGCGCGGCTCAACTGGGGCCGCCACCTCTTCCTCGAGGATCGCGGACGGATCTGGGCACGCTTCCCGTTGCGTTCGACACTCATCAAACCCGGCGATGATCTTCTCGAGGCGATCGCCGGCAGCATCGATCGCGTGCGTGCTGACGGCGTCGATGTCGAGGATGGCGACGTGCTGCTCGTCAGTGAGAAGGCGTTGGCGATCAGCCAGGGCCGCTCGTATCCAATTGATGAGATCGCCGTGTCGCGTACGGCGCGCCTGCTGTCGCGATACGTGAGCCACGAGCCCACCGGCGTCGGCCTCGCGCATCCGACCACCATGCAGCTCGCCATCGACGAGGCGGGTGCGCCGCGGATCCTTCTCGCGGCCGCCGCTGCGGCGGCGACCAAGCCCCTCGGCATGCGTGGCGTCTTCTACCGAGTAGCGGGACACGGGGTCAACGCCATCGACGGCCCGTCGTCGCTCAACCTTCCTCCGTACGACAAGTGGGCGACCAAGTCACCCGTGGATCCCTCGGGTGCTGCGCTGCGCATCGCCGCCGACGTGCGCCGGCGCACCGGGCGCCGCGTTGGCGTGGCGATCATCGACGCGAACGACATGGCCGCCGAGGTCTTCGCCTCCGTCGGCGTCGAGGCCGAGGCAGTTCTGGCCATGATTGCCGACAACCCGCTCGGACAGTCGGACGAGCAGACGCCATTCGGCCTGGTTCGCCGTGTCGCTCCTGCGGATGCACCGGTACGGAAACCGGAGCCGGTTCCGGTCGGAGCGTGATTCCGGCAAACTCCGACGACACGCTTCGCTGGGCCGAGATCGACGTCGCCGCGCTGTCGAAGAATGCCGAGGTGATCGCCACGCTCGTCAGGCCGGCGCAGGTGATGGCCATGGTCAAAGCCAATGGCTACGGTCACGGCATCACGATCGCCGCGAGGGCTGCGCTCGACGGCGGGGCGACCTGGCTCGGCGTGTACACGCCGGACGAAGCCCTCGGGCTGCGTGCGGCAGGCTTTGATGCCCGGATCCTCGTGGTCGGCTGGAGCCCACCCTCGTCGCTCGACGCGCTGATCGCCGGAGGCATCGATGTGAGCGTGCTCGATACCGAAAGAATTCGTGCAGTGGCGGATGCCGCAGCCGGTCGCAAACCTCGTATCCACCTCAAGATCGACACCGGGCTGCATCGTCTCGGCGCGCTGCCGGAAACAGTCGACCAGATCCGGGCCGCGCTCCGCGAAGCAGGGGATCGCATCGAGGTGGCCGGGATCTTCACGCACTTCGCCGATGCCGCCGACGATCCGGGGTTCACGATCACACAGCACACCCGGTTCCTCGATGCGGTCGAGGTGCTTCGCCCGGTGGCGACTGACGCGATGTTGCACACGTCCGGGAGTGCCGCGATCCTGGCCCACCCGGCGATGCATCACGACCTCGTACGCGCGGGCATCGCGTTCTACGGATACCCGCCAGTGCCGGGGCCTGGCGCGCTCCACCCGGCGATGAACGTCTTCTGCCGTGTCGCGCAGGTGCGGACGGTTGCCCAGGGCGAGAGCGTCGGATACGGACGGACCTGGCGGGCACCCGCGGCACGCCGGATCGCCACCGCGACCCTCGGATACGGGCAGGGACTGCCGCGGGCGCTGTCCAACGCCGGGCACCTCGGGATTCGCGGTCACCGCTGCCCGATCGTCGGGATCGTGAGCATGGATCAGGTGGGTGTGGACGTCTCCGATGTGGACGGAGTCACCGCCGGAGACGTCGCGATGTTCATCGGGGAGCGCGACGGGATTCGCATCGGCGCGGACGAGGTTGGAGCCCTCTGCGGCACGCTGCCGCACGAGATTCTCTGCGGCATCGCGGAGGGCATTCCGCGCCATCCTGAGCTCACGCCCGCTGCGCTACCGTGAGGGTGTGAGCAGGCCGGTACGCATCGCTGTCGCCCAGTACGAGCCGCACGTGGGGGAGCTCGAGCAGAACCGCTCGCAGGCAGTGCGCTGGGCCGGGGCCGCCGCCGATCAGGGAGCTGATCTCATCGTGCTTCCGGAGCTGGCGTCGAGCGGCTACGTCTTCCAGGACGAGGACGAGGCGCAGCGCTCGGCGGAGGATCCCGATGACGGCCCGACGGTCCGCGCGCTCCGCGAGGTCTGCGCGGCACACGGGTGCCACATCGTCGCAGGCATCAGCGAGCTCGACGGCGATTGCCGGCACAACAGCGCGGTCCTGGTCGGACGTTCGGGCCGGCTCGCGACGTACCGCAAGCTGCACCTCTATTACGACGAACAGTCGTGGTTCGAGCCGGGCGACGAGCTCCCGATCGTGGACCTGCCGTTCGGGCGGGTCGGCATCATCATCTGCTTCGACCTCTGGTTCCCCGAGCCGGCTCGCGCGCTCGCCCTTGCGGGCGCCGAGATCATCGCCGTCCCGACCAACTGGGTGGCGTCCTTCAAGCGCATGGTCTGGGATGACCGCGGTTACTGCCAGGGCGACTACGTCGCGATGGCAACCGCCGCGCAGAACGGCGTGGTCATGGCCTGCGCCGACCGCATCGGCGAGGAACGCGGCGTGACGTTCATCGGCGCGTCGATGATCGTCGGCGCCGATGGCTGGCCGGTGTCCGGTCCGGCGAGCAAGGATGCGGAGGAATTGCTCATCGCCGACGTCGACCTCGACTCCGTCGAGCGCGCACGACATCGCACGCCGCGCAACCACCTGCACAGCGATCGGCGCCCCGACGCGTATCACGCTGCGGCCGGGCGCGCGGCCCCGGCGGCTGGAGCGCACGTCTGAGCGCGACGATCGGCGCGACGGCACTGCTCGAGGGACTCAATCCGCCACAGCGTGAGGCCGTCGAGGCTCCGGACGGACCGCTGCTCATCTTCGCGGGCGCAGGAAGCGGCAAGACGCGCGTGCTCACACACCGCATCGCCTACGTGATCGCGACCCGGCGGGTGCGTCCCGACGAGATCTGCGCCGTCACGTTCACGAACAAGGCGGCTCGAGAGATGCGAGCCCGAGTTCGAGCAGCTGATCGGGGACAGCATCAAGGGCATGTGGCTCGGCACGTTCCACTCGCTCGGCGCGCGCCTCCTGCGTCGCGAGGGCGAGGCGATCGGGATCCCTCCCGGGTACACCATCTACGACGAGGCGGACCGTCTCTCGGCCATCCGTAACGCCATTCGAGCTGAGGGGATCGACGAGAAACGCCTGACCCCGAACCGCGCGGCGCACGCCATCAGCGCCGCCAAAAACGAGTTGCTGGACGCACGCGACTACCAGGCCCGGGTGTCGCCCAACACGATGGAGGAGCAGATCGCGCGCATCTACTGGGCATATGAGCGCGAGCTCGATGCTGCGTCCGCGCTCGATTTTGACGACCTGCTGTTGCGCGCCGTCAGGCTGCTTCAGGAAGCCGACTCGGTTCGCGAGTATTACCAGGATCGGTTCCTGCATCTCTTCGTCGACGAGTATCAGGACACGAACAAGGCGCAGTACGAGCTCGTGAAGATTCTTGGCGCGAAGCATCGAAACGTGACGGTGGTGGGCGACGACGATCAGTGTCTTGCGGCCGGGACCATGATCACCATGGCCGACGGCTCGCTTCGTCCGGTTGAGGATATTCGGGGCGGCGACAGCGTCATGTCGGGCTACGGGAGTGGCACCTTTCGCGGAGCACGCGTGGTGGACGTCCGCTCGCGGGTCACCGACTCCGTGGTGATCCTGAAGACGGCAAAGGGGCGAACCCTGACCAGCACACCGGAACACACGCACTTTGCCGGACATCATCTCGGCACCACACCGCAGATCTACTTCACCTACCTCATGCGGAAGAAGGGCACGGGGTATCGAATCGGGACCTCGCAAGTGCACACCAACGGGCAGGTGAAGCCGATCGTCGGATATCGACAACGGTCACAGCAGGAGCGTGCCGATGCCCTCTGGGTCGTGTCGACGCACGCCAGCGAGAATGAAGCCCGGGCGGAGGAGTCGATCCTCTCGCAGCGGTACCAGATCCCGACCATTCCTTTCGTACCGCGACGCGGGCGGGGCAGCAATGGACTGGTGCACGACAAGGCCTACATCGACCGCGTCTTCGCTTCCGTCGTCGATCTCGACGGTGGGAGGCGGCTCCTGGAGGATCGCAACCTCTCGATGGACCATCCCCACTACCGGCCACGGTCTCGGAACTCCAGTCGCCGGCGAGTCGTCATCACGCTCTGCGCCGGCCGCCGCGCTGCCACGCCGATGCACCGCATCGCGATGGGGGGCAACGACGAGTCGGGCAAGACGCAGTTGGAGAGGATGGGGTTCAGCATTCGACCATCCAAGGGCAACGGGAGCTGGCGCTTCGAGACTTCGCGGAAGGATTTAGGCGAGGTGATGCGCCTGGCCGAGAAGATCCGCGATGAGATGGACGCGGAGATTGCACTCGCGGCCTGTCTCGGCGGCTCCGGCAGTGGCCGAGGCGAGCTCGTGACCTCGCTGCCCTTTACTCCAGCGGCTTCTTTGCTCCCAGGCATGGTGATGTTCGACGAGCACGGCGGGCTCGATGTGATTGAGGAGATCGGGCGCGACATGTCGATGCAGCCGGTCTATGACATCGACGTCGAGCCAACCCACAACTTCATCGCCAATGGGCTCGTGACGCACAACTCGGTCTACGGCTTCCGTGGTGCAGATGTGCGCAACATTCTCTCTTTCGAGCACGATTTTCCCGACGCGAAAACCGTGACGCTGGAACAGAATTACCGCTCGACGCAGCCGATTCTCGACATCGCGCACGCCGTGATCAAGAACAACACGGAGCGTGCGCAAAAACGGCTGTGGACCGAGCAGAGCATCGGCGAACCGGTTCGCCTCATCTCTGTCTACGACGAGCGCGAGGAAGCGCTCGCGGTGGGATCGGAGATCGAGAACCTCATCGGTCGCGAGGGCGTCTCGCTCGCGGAGTGCGCGGTCCTGTACCGCACCAACGCGCAGTCCCGCGCCTTCGAGGAAGTGTTCCTGCGTCGGGGCATCCCCTACCAACTGGTGGGCGGCCTGCGCTTCTACGACCGCCGCGAGGTCAAGGACGTGCTGGCGTATCTGCGCCTGTGTGTCAATCCGCGGGACGCGGTGTCGTTCGCGCGGGTGGTGAACACGCCCCGCCGGAAGATCGGCGATCGGAGCGTCACGGAGCTGGAGAAGCTCGCGCGAAAGAAGGGCATCGCTCCGCTCGAGGCGGCCCAACGCCTCGATGAAGGCGATCAGTCCATCGGACCTGCTGCGATGAGCGCGTTGCATGGATTCGCCACGCTCATGGAGCGGCTCAGCGCGGATGCGCAGCGTGTCCCGCTCCCCGTGCTCCTCGAACGCATCCTCGACGAGACCGGCTATCGCGAGATGCTGCAGGACGGCACGCAGGAGGGCGTGGAGCGATGGGCGAACGTGCTCGAGCTCTCAGGTCTCGCCGCTGAGTACGCGGACGTTCCGCCTCCCGAGGGCCTCGTGCAGTTTCTCGAGAACGTGGCGCTCGTCAGCGACGTCGACACGATGCGCGAGGAGTCACCCGGCGTCACCCTCATCACGCTGCATCAGGTGAAGGGACTCGAGTTCGGCGTCGTCTTCATCGCCGGGATGGAGGAGGGGCTCCTGCCGCATTCCCGCGCTCTCGAGGAAGGCGATGCAGGCATCGCGGAGGAGCGGCGTCTCACGTACGTCGGGATCACGCGCGCTCGCCGCCGGCTGTACCTGCTGCACGCGTTCCGCCGGCACACCTATGGAACCCCGCAACTCGCCGAGGCATCGCGATTTCTCGGCGAGATCCCGCGCGAGATGATCGAGGTGCAGCTCCGCCCGGGGGCGCCGTCAATCGGTGACATTCGCGCACCCGGCACGGTTCGGCGCGCGGTCGTGGGCTACGCGACGCGACCCAACCCGGTGGAGATCGCGCCACAGCGGTACAGCGAGGGCATGCGTGTCGGCCATCAGAAATATGGCGAGGGCACCGTGCTCAAGAGCACGATGACGAGAAGCGGGGAGGAGCTCGTCATCAAATTCGATGACCACGGCGTGAAGATCTTCGCCGTCGCCGATGCGACGCTCTGGCCGATTGTCGCGCCGTGACAACGAGATGACCGCAACGAATGCCGAGGAGGCGAGCGAGCGCGTTGCCGTGCTGCGCGGCGAGCTCGAGCGCCATTCGCGCCTGTACCACGTCCTCGACGCGCCCGAGATCAGCGATTTCGAGTACGACCATCTCTTCCGCGAGCTCGTCGACCTCGAGTTAGCGTACCCCGACCTGCAGACCCCCGACTCGCCGACTCAGCGAGTCGGCGGCGAGCCCGCGGCGACCTTCACGAAGGTGCGGCACCGGACCGCGATGCTCAGTCTCAACAATGCGTTCAGCCCGGAGGAGGTGCGCGAGTTCGGCACGCGCGTCGAGCGCGCAATCGGTCCGCCGGGAGGCTACGTCTGCGAGCTGAAGATCGATGGGCTCGCGATGTCGATCACCTACCAGGGCGGCAAGTTCGTCCGCGCGGCCACTCGCGGCAACGGGGTCGAGGGCGAGGACGTCACGGCCAATGTCCGCACGATCCGGTCGGTGCCGATGACGCTCACCGCGAACCACGGCCTGCCTGACGAGCTCGAAGTCCGTGGCGAGGTCTATTTGCCGAAGGGCGCCTTCGCGGCGACCAACGCCCGCCTCGAGGAGGCCGGGAAACCCGGATACGCGAATCCCCGCAACGCGGCCGCGGGCGCGGTGCGCCAGCTCGACCCCTCCGTCACCGCGGCGCGCGGGCTGCAGACGTTCATGTACGCCGTTGACCCGCCGGGGAGGATCCAGAGCCAGGCCGAGGTGCTCGACACCCTCACAGCACTGGGATTTCGCGTCAATCCGCACCGCCGGCTCGCCGGGTCGATCGACGAGGTCCTCGCGTTCCTCGAGCACTGGGCCGAGCGCAGGCACGACCTCGACTACGACACCGACGGCGTCGTCATCAAGGTGTCGTCGCTCGCCGAGCAGGCTGAGCTCGGCACCATCTCACGCGCGCCACGCTGGGCGATCGCGTACAAGTTCCCGCCCGAGGAATACGAGACGCAGGTGCTCGACATCCACGTCCAGGTTGGGCGGACGGGTGCCGTGACGCCGGTGGCGATCCTCGAGCCGACGCTCGTCGCCGGCTCGACGGTGCGTCGTTGCACCCTCCACAATGAGGACGAGGTCGCGCGCAAGGACGTGCGCATCGGCGACACCGTGCTGCTGCACAAGGCCGGTGACGTCATCCCGGAGATCGTGCGTGTGATCGTGGAGAAACGCCCGGCCACCGCCACTCCTTGGCAGATGCCCGAGCACTGCCCGGCGTGCGAGTCACTCCTGGTCCGTGAGCCTGGGGAGGTGGTCCGGCGCTGCGTCAACCCACTCTGTCCGGCGCAGCGGCGCGAGCACTTCATCCATTTCGCGTCTCGCGGCGCGATGAACATCGAAGGCCTCGGCCCCGCGGTCATCGATCAGTTGCTCGACCTCGGCTATGTCACCGAGCCGGCCGACCTGTTCCACGTGACCACCGAGCAACTCCTGACGCTCGAAGGATTCGCAGAGCGGTCCGCGACGAAGCTCGTCGACTCCATCGCCTCGCGGCGCAGCGTGCCGCTCACCCGGTTCATCAATGCGCTCGCGATCAGGCATGTCGGCGAGCACACCGCCGAGACCCTCGCCGCTCACTTCGGCACCATCGATGCGCTCGCCTCCGCAACCGACGAGGACCTGCTCGGCGTCGAGGGGATCGGGGCGGTGGTCGCCGCTCATATGGCTGCATGGTTTTCCTCGAGCGAAGGACAGGCCGTCCTCGAGCATCTCCGTGCAGCCGGCGTGATTCCCGAGCGTGCCGCCGGCGGGGGCGGGCCGTGGAGCGGTCAGACGTGGGTGATCACCGGCACCCTCGACGGGCTGAGCAGGGCCGAGGCCGAAGCATGGATCAGAGCGCTCGGTGGGAATCCGGGCTCGAGTGTCAGCCGCAAGACCCACACGGTCGTTGCCGGGGCGTCCCCGGGCAGCAAGCTGGAGAAGGCGGAACGCCTCGGCGTCCGGGTCATCGACGAGGCCGAGTTCGTCGCCGAGCTGACTGCGGCAGAGGGGTCTCGCTGAGCCGCGATACAGTGACCACCATGGCGGCCCCACGGCGTGCAGAGCGCCTCCTCGACGACAAGGCGCAACTTCGAGCGCGGCTGCGCGCCTCGCCGGACGGCCCGGGTGTCTATGTCATGCGGGGGCCGGATGCACGCGTCATCTATGTCGGCAAAGCCTCCAACGTTCGCAACCGCCTGCGCTCCTGGTTCTCGGGCGTCGATGCGCTCCAGCCCCGCACGCATCAGCTCATCGGCACCGTGTTCGATTTCGAGGTCATCGCCTGTCAGAGCGAGCACGAGGCGCTTGTCCTCGAGAACTCGCTCATCAAGCAGCACCGTCCGCGATTCAACGTGCGGCTCAAGGACGACAAGAGCTACCTGTACCTGAAGATCCCGCGGCCCGGGGTGCACGATGCCGTCGCACCGGGAACAGCGCGCGAAGAGGTTCGCAAGCCGCGCGGGAAGAGCGTCGAGGGCGCGACGCTGTTCCCGCGCCCGTACTACACGCGCAAGGTGATTCGTGACGGCGCGCGCTATTTCGGTCCATACACGAGCGCGCAATCACTGCGCACCACGGTCCGCTCATTGCGGACGATCTTTCCCTTCCGCACCTGCAGCGACGAGATCTTCGCGCGTGGGCGCGTGTGCCTCGACTATCACATCAAGCGCTGCGCCGGACCGTGCGAGGGGAGAATCAATGCTCCCGAATATGCGGCGATTCTCGAGCAGGTGCAGGAGTTCATGGAGGGACGGTCCGACACGCTGCACGACGAGTTGCGCGACCAGATGGATGCCGCCGCCGACGGCCGTGACTACGAGCTCGCCGCACGCTTCCGCGATCGCCTGCGCGCCATCGAGCGGATCAGCGAGCGCCAGACGGTGCTGCGAGGCGCGCGATCCGACGAGGACTGCATCGCAGTCGCCGTTGAGGCAGGGCGCGCCATGGCCGCAGTGCTCAGCATCCGCCAGGGTCGTGTCATGGGCATGGAGACGCACGAGCTCGAAGGCGTCGCCGGGCTGGACGCGGCCGCGTGCCTCGGCGGATTCCTTCCGCAGTACTACGCGAGCGTCACGTCCGTCCCGCGCCGCCTGCTGATCTCCGACGAGATTGATGGACGCGCGGTGCTCGAGGAGTTCCTCGCCGAGCAGCGCGGCGGACCGGTCGAAGTGCATGTGCCGAAGCGCGGTGATGCACGCCAGCTCATCGCGCAGGCCGCGGAGACTGCCTTGGTCGCACTCCGCCAGCAGCGAATCGTCGACGACTACGACGCCGCCAAGACAGAGGCATTGCTCGACGACCTCGCCTCCCGGCTGCAGCTACCCGCCCCACCGCGGCGCATCGAGTGCTACGACATCAGCAACACGATGGGCACCAACTCGGTCGGCTCGATGGTCGTGTTCGAGGAGGGGCGTCCGGCGCCCGCGAGCTACCGCCATTTCGGCATCAAGACCGTCGAGGGCGCCAACGACTTCGCGTCGATCGAGGAGACGCTGCGTCGTCGCTTCCGGCGCCTGGCGCGCGATGACGCCGGAGGCGAGGACCTGCCGTTGCTCGATCCCGCGGGCGCCAACGGCTCCGAGGAGCGCGCGCGACGCAAGCCTCGTGGCGCCGTCGACGACGTGGATCTGAGCTTCTCGGTGGTGCCCGACCTCATCCTCATCGACGGCGGCAAGGGCCAACTCGCCTCTGCCGTGAAAGCGCTTCGCGAGGCAGGGCTGCAACGCATCCCGGTGTACGGCCTCGCAAAACGCAACGAGGAGCTCTACCGGCCCGGACGCGCGCGCCCGATCATCATCGAGCGTGACAGCCCAACGCTGTTCCTCGTGCAGCGGATCCGGGATGAGGCGCACCGCTTTGCGATCACGCATCACCGCGCCCGCCGCGGCAAGGCAGCGCTTCGCTCCAAGCTCGATTTCGTCCCGGGGCTCGGACCGGTACGACGGCGTGCGCTGCTGCGACACTTCGGGAGTGTCGATGCCATCCGTGACGCGCCGCTGGACCAGCTCACGACCGTGGTGCCGCGTCCGGTCGCGCTCCGCGTGAAAGAGCTGTTGTGACCATCGCCGAAACGCCGTCCGACCCGCGCATGGCGGCGGCCATCGCGCTGCTGTCGTTCGGGTACAAGTTCGGCGTGCCACCTGCGGCGGAATGGATGGTGGACGTCCGCATGGTGCGAAACCCGTTCTGGGTGGCCGAGCTCCGTCCACATACCGGTCTCGACGCCGCAGTCAGCGCGTACGTCCTCGAGGACCCGATCGCGCGCGAGCTCATCGAGCGAACCCGCGCGCTGGTGCTCTGGTCGGCGCAGCGCTACGCGGAGCGCGGGCGTCAGACCCTCAGCGTTGCCGTCGGGTGCACGGGCGGCAGGCATCGCTCGGTGGCAATCGTCGAGGCGCTGGCGCCGCTTCTGCGCGAGGACGGGTTGATCGTGGCCGCAGGGCATCGCGACGTCGACACGCCGGATCCACGCTTTGAATAGCTGCAGCAACTGCGGGCGGGAGAACCCGGACGACGCCGCGTTCTGCAATGCCACTGAAGACGGCGCCGGAATCTCGTGCCCAACGCATACCGATTGCTCGGCATGGCCGGTGACCAGGCCGACCGCAGCGGCACCACGATGGTGGCAGGTGCTGCAGCTGACGGGCGGTTCCGGCGGAGCGCGAGAGGCGTTGCGCCGCGCGATCGAGCACTACGAGCTGAAGGGGACGACGGCGTACGTCGCGCACGCACGACGCGTTGCCGCGGAGTGGGGTGAAGTGACCGTCCACGATGCGCAAGCGACGAGCGCGTGATAGCCATGGAAAGCACGCCGTCGTTCACGCAGCGGGTCGTGACGGAGCGCATCCGTGCAGGCTTGGACCGCCAATAGCTCATGGAAAGCACCCCCTCCTTCACGCAGCGGGTCGTCGCCGAGCTCGCCCCGCACACGCCCATCCTCTCGTGCTGCCGGCGATCCCTGGTGGAGGGCCTCGCGCTGGTCACGACTACGCGCGGTGTCATCGCCACCACGCGCCCCGTCGCCGTGCGCGCCGCCATACAGGCGCTTCACGCGGAGCGCATCACCGCCCATGTCTCCCGTGTCGGAGCCGCACGGCGTGTCCAGTACGAACTCGTCGGCATCGAGCCTGAGGTCGTCCAGACACCGTCGATGAAGGTGTGCTGTCGCCGAAGCCGGCTGCGCGGCGCGTTCCTCGGCTCGGGCCGCCTCGTGCGCCCGGACGGCGAGCCATATCTCGAGATCGGCTGCGCGGACGACACCGGCGCCACGCAGCTGGTCGAGGATTTCGCAGCCCTCGGCGTCAGCGCGCGGACCCGGCTCCGGCGCGGTCGATGGGTCGTCACCGTCCGATCCGGTCAGGCAGTTGGCGCCGCGCTGAGCTCCATCGGCGCTCAGGCCGGCCGCCTCGCCTTCGAGTCCGGACGGGTGATCCGCGAGGTCCGCAGCGGTGTGAACCGGCGCCTCAACGCCGAGACCGCGAACCTCCGCCGCACGGCGACGGCGGGTGTCCGCCAGCTCGAATCGATCTCCGTGCTCGAGGCAGACCAGCGCCGCTGGCAGTCATTGCCGCCCGCGCTCCGGGAAGCCGCTGAGTTACGTGCTGGCCATCCGGACGACGACCTGGCACAGCTGGCCGAACGCGCGGGCTGCAGCAGGCCCGCCATGGCCGGGCGCCTCCACCGTCTTGTCGCCGCCGCAGGCGAGAGCGGTGATAGGGTGAACGGGCGCCGCTCGTCCGGCGTGAAACATCAGAACACTGGAGGGCGCCCCGCATGGGAGTGAGAGTTGGCATCAACGGCTTCGGCCGCATCGGACGCAACGTGTTGCGCGCCGCCCGAGAGCGTTCCCCCGAGCTCGAGATCGTCGCCGTCAACGACATCACGACCTCGGCGATGCTGGCTCACCTGCTCAAGTACGACAGCGTTCTCGGTCGTTTCCCGGGCACGGTTAGTGCCGATGCTGACAGCATCACGGTGGACGGGAAGGTTGTGAAGGTGCTCGCCGAGCGGGATCCGCAACGCCTTCCCTGGGGAGACCTCGGCGTGGATGTCGTCATCGAGTTCGACCGGCTTCTTCACCGACGCGGTGCGCGCCAAGGGCCATATCGACGCCGGCGCCCGCAAGGTCGTCATCACCGCGCCGGCGAAGAACGAGGACATCACAATCTGCATGGGGGTCAACGACTCGGCATACAACCCCGCCGAGCATCACGTGGTCTCGAACGCCTCGTGCACGACCAACTGCCTGGCGCCTGTTGCCAAGGTGCTCAACGACTCGTTCGGGATCGACACCGGCTTCATGACCACCGTGCACGCGTACACCAAGGACCAGGTTCTGCTCGACGCGCCGCACGAGGACCAGCGGCGTGCTCGCGCTGCCGCGCTGTCGATCATCCCGACGACCACAGGCGCCGCCAGGGCGGTTGCGCTCGTGCTCCCCGAGTTGAAGGGCAAGTTCCACGGGATGTCGCTGCGCGTGCCGGTGCCGGATGTGAGCCTCGTGGACCTCACCGCAACGCTCACCAAGTCCGCAACGATCGATGACATCAACGGAGAGATGCGCGAAGCGGCCAGCGGGAAGCTGGAAGGCATCCTCGCGGTGAGCGAGGAACAGTTGGTGTCGATGGACTTTCTCCACGACTCGCACTCGGCGATCTTCGACGCCCCGTCGACGATGGTGCTGGGCGATCGCACCGTGAAGGTGCTCGCCTGGTACGACAACGAGTGGGGATACTCCTGTCGCGTGGTCGATCTGGTCAACCTGATCATCTCCCGGCTCTAGGCGGCTCCTCATGGCTGCGCTGTCGAAGGCGACCATCGACGACATCGACGTGCACGGCAAGCGGGTCCTCCTTCGCGAGGATCTGAACGTGCCGATGCGCGACGGCGTCATCACCGATGATCGGCGGATCCGCGAGGCGATCCCGACCATCGAGGCGCTCCGTGCCAGGAACGCACGCGTGATCGTGGTGGCGCACCTCGGGCGCCCCAAGGGCAAGATCGACGACAACGCCCGGCTCGGGCCGATCGCCGCGCGCCTCGGGAGCCTGCTCGGTGCCGACGTGCGTCTCGCCTCGGATGTCGTGGGCGACAGCGCTCGGAGCATGGTCGACTCGCTGCGCGACGGTGATATCGGGATGCTCGAGAACGTTCGTTTCGAGCCCGGCGAGGAAGCCAACGACCCGGAGTTCGCGCGCCAGCTCGCATCCTTCGCCGACGTCTACGTCAACGACGCGTTCGGCACTGCGCATCGCGCCCACGCCTCAACCGAGGGAGTGGCGCATCTGCTCCCGGCGGTCGCAGGAGAATTGATGGCCCGAGAGCTCGAGATGCTCGGTGGTGTCATGGACAACCCGCGCAAGCCGGTCGTCGCCATCGTGGGCGGCTCCAAGATCTCGACGAAAGTCGGTGTCCTCGATAGCCTGCTCGACCGAGTTCGACATCCTGTGGGTCGGCGGTGCGATGGCGTGCACCTTCTACCGCGCACTCGGTGAGAGCACGGGCACGTCGCTCGTGGAAGAGGATCAGGTGGCGACGGCACGCCAGTTGCTCGAATCGGCGCCGGGACGCCGCGCAGACCTTCGTCTTCCGGTCGACGGCGTGGTGGTCGAGAAGGTCGAAGCAGACGCGCCAACTCAGGTCGTCGCATGGAAGGCGATCCCCGACGGCTGGATGGTTGTTGACGCAGGCCCTGACACCGTCGCGCGCATTGCTGCGGACTGTGCCTCGGCTGGGACGGTCATCTGGAACGGCCCGCTCGGCATCTACGAGATACCGGCTTTCGCCAAGGGCACCCGCGACGTCGCTCGCGCCCTGGCCGAGTCGCACGCCACCACCGTGATCGGCGGCGGCGACCTTGCTGCGGCGGTCCAGGACGCCGGTGTTGCCGACAAGATCGGCTTTATCTCGACCGGTGGCGGTGCCACCATCGAGTTCCTCGAGGGCCGGACGCTGCCGGGCGTCGCAGCGCTTCACGATCGCGAGGTCGTGCGGCGTTGACGCAGGGCGTGGGTGACGCTACGTCCCGGTTCACGGTCGCGGGGAACTGGAAGATGAACACCACTGTCGAGGAGGGGATCGCGTTGGCGCGCGCGGTGTGCGCAGCGGTGGCGTCAATACCTGGTGTCGAGGTGGCCGTGCTTCCGCCGTTCACGCACCTCTGGCCAGTCCACGCGGCGCTCGAGGACAGCAAGGTACGGCTTGGTGCCCAGGATGTGTACTGGAAAGATGCGGGGGCGTTCACCGGCGAGATCTCACCGGTGATGCTCGCCGGATGGTGCGACCTCGTGCTCGTCGGCCACTCCGAACGCCGCCACATCTTCGGTGAGCGCGATGACGAGGTTGGCAAGAAGTTCGTGGCGTCCCTGGCGCACGGCCTCGAGGTGATTCTCGCCGTCGGTGAGACCAGTGACGAACGAGATGGCGGACAGACTTTCGCCGTGGTGAACCGGCAATTGGATGCTGTCTTTGCTGCGCTGGAGGGTGCGCCTGCGTCTGATGCGTGGATCATCGCGTATGAACCGGTCTGGGCCATCGGCACCGGTCGCACCGCAACGCCGGAGCAGGCGCAGGAGGTTGTCGGACATATCAAGCAGCACGTCAGCACCCGGTTGGCGACGGCCTCGCCGCGTGTGCTCTATGGGGGGAGTGTCACTGCGGCCAATGCCGCGTCGCTGTTTGCCGAGCCGGACATCGATGGTGCCCTCGTGGGTGGCGTGAGCCTTCGCGCCGAGGAGTTCGGCGTCATCGTCGCGGCCGCTGCGGCTGCACCTCGCGCTCGTCAGTAGCGGCACGAGATGACCGCGGTCCGGCCCTTCGTGCTCGTCATCCTCGATGGCTGGGGATGCAACGCGGATCCTTACGGGAACGCCATCGCTGCGGCGCGGACACCGGAGTTCGACGCCATGGAAGGAGAGTGTTCGCACACCGAGGTCGAAGCCAGCGGCGAAGCCGTGGGCCTCCCACCCGGACAGCAGGGCAACTCCGAGGTCGGCCACCTCACGATCGGCGCCGGAAGGCTCATCCTCCAGCCACTGTCGCGCATCAGCCGGGCGATCGAGGATGGATCGTTCTACGAGAATGCGGCACTGCGCGCCGTCGTCGATCGCGCGCGCGACCGTGGCGCCGCGTTGCACTGTCTCGGCCTCGTCTCGCCGGGTGGGGTCCACAGTCACCAGGATCACGCGGTTGCTGTCGCCGAGCTCGCGCGACGTCGGGGGCTGGACGCAGTCTGGTTTCACGCGTTTCTCGACGGCCGCGATGAACCACCCACCAGCGCTGCCGGCTTCGTCCGCACCTTTGCCGAAGCACTGCACGGCGTCGGAGTTGGTGCTATCGCCTCGGTTGCCGGCCGTTATTTCGCGATGGACCGGGATCGGCGCTGGGATCGCGTGCAGCGCGCCTATGAGGTGATCGCCGGCGCGGGGGACGGGACCGCAACCGGCGCCGTCTCCTACATCGAGGCGGAGTACGCGGCGGACGTCACCGACGAGTTCGTGCCACCTGTGTCGATATTGCACGACGGCAAGCGCATTCGCATCGAGGACGGCGATTCGATCATCTTCTTCAACTTCCGGCCTGATCGCGCCCGTGAGCTCAGCCACGCCCTGGTGGACAGC
The DNA here is from genome assembly GCA_963791435.1 of Candidatus Dormiibacterota bacterium. Classification (GTDB taxonomy): domain Bacteria; phylum Chloroflexota; class Dormibacteria; order Aeolococcales; family Aeolococcaceae; genus Palsa-851. The sequence goes on along the minus strand of CAWBSL010000001.1, from coordinate 274,542 downwards.
GATTTTGACGGCTTCCCGCGATCGCGTGCGCTCAGCGACGTTGCCCTCGTCACGTTCACCGAATACGAGCGCGACCTCGATGCGCAGGTCGCCTTCCCTCGTGAGGATGTGGCCCACACGCTTGCGGAGGAGGTGAGCGCTGCCGGGTTGCGCCAGTTCCACGTTGCCGAGACCGAGAAGTACGCGCACGTGACGTACTTCATCAACGGCGGGCGCGAGGCCGCGTTTGAGGGTGAGGAGCGGCTGCTCGTGCCGTCACCGCGCGTCGCCACGTATGACACCGCGCCAGAGATGAGTGCCGCCGGTGTGACCGACGCGATCGTCTCCCACCTGGAAGCCGGCGGCGATGCATTGATCATCGCCAACTATGCGAACGCCGATATGGTGGGCCACACCGGCGATTTCGACGCGACGGTTCGTGGCGTGGAGTGCATCGACACGTGCCTCGATCGTGTCCGGCGCGCGGTGGAGGCGGCCGGCGGTGGCCTCCTCATCACTGCCGACCACGGCAACGCGGAGTACAAGATCGATCGACGCGATGGATCGGTGCTCACTGCGCACACGACGAGCCCGGTGCCGGTGATCGTCTGTGGCGTGGGCGACGGTCCGTTGCGTGGAGGTGGGGGACTGCGAGACGTCGCGCCGACAGTGCTGGACGCGATGGGACTCGCGGTGCCTGCGGAGATGACGGGCCGGTCGCTGCTGAGAGGCTGAGCTTCGCGCGGCCTATGTCGCGGGTGGTGGCTGGTACGGAACCGGCTCGATCTGATCGACGGGGTGTGGCCCGCTCTGCCACCCGTCCGCAGGGCCGATGGTGAGCTGGCAGGCGCCCAAAGCGGCATTGCAGGCAACCGGCATGGTGTGCACGGCAACGCCGTCACTCCAACTGACCGTGATCGAGACGGTGAAGGTCTCGCTCGCGGTGATCGTCTCGCCCGCCGCGACGTGGGCGTAGTTGTGGCTCACAGCGCATGGATCGCTCCACCGCTGCGTCGAGGGATCGTAGGAAGGCACTGTTCCCGGACCCTGCTCGGTGGGGCCGGCAGCAATCGAACTTGACCCATCGCCCCAACTCCATACAACCGGTCCCGGTGTGACCGTGACGTCGTAGAGCAGGAAGAGCGTGTATCCGTCGATCACGGTTGTGGTCAGCGCGTGGTATGGGACCGGGGCCACCGGCACTGTCGACTCGGTCCAGACGCAGGTGGGGATGTGCACAAACGTCCGCGACGTCGCGTCGCCGCCCGGGAGCACATCGATGCCGCCGACTACCCACGACTTTGTCACTGCCGCGACGAGATTGGCCCCGATCGGAAACGGTGGATTGTTGAGGACGGTGGTCGGCGGCACCGGCGGTGGAGCATCGCCCGCGAGGTAGGGCGGGCTGAACGAGAAGGTCGCTCCCCGGCAACTCCCACCGAATGGTGCGACCGGTTGTGCGTCCACCCAGGCACCCCGTGTGCGCAGGAATGCCGTGACCGCGATCACGTGGCCGGCGACATTCGCTGCGGTCGCGAGACTCCCGGGCGCAGTGAGGGCGGCGTTCCCTCCGGCTGGAATTGCGTTGGCGACGGAATACTGGTACTGGGCGTCGTAGCCGTCGTAGCCGCCACCATCGTTCTTGGCAAAGCCGGGGTGGATGGAGAGCGCGGCGATCACGCCTCCGCCCGGCGACGGCGATCCCGGGCCGACATGAAAGAGAAGCGACTCCGGGCACGTCATGCCCTGCGGGTTCGGCCCCGGAGGCGGGATTCCGAGCGGGTTGCGCGGATCGCTGCCGGTCGGAGTGATGTCGGCCGGCAGAATCGGGAGGTAGGTTCCACCGGCGCCGGACACGAGCTTGCCGTGAGTGACCGCGCCTGTACCTTCGCTTGATGGACCCGGTTGAGGCCCGCTGCCGCCGCCCCCGCCGCCAGCCATCACGGCGGTCACGGGCGCGAGCGCGAGGATCGCGCACAGCACGTACGTAGGGCGAATCCCGCGAATCACCGTCCGCACCATGCAGCCGGGGGACCGTTGGGATCCTGGCAAGTCCCTCCGTAATCGGTGAACCAGATGTCACCGAGCACCGGGTCCTTACGCAGGACACCGGGCTGGAAGACGGTGGTGTCCTGCGTGAAGTCGACGACGGTCGACGTCTTTCCGCTCGCGCTTCGCAGGGTCTCGCTGCATGGTCCGGAGTACACGATCACAAACACGTACGCGGCGGTGGTCTGCAGGCGTCTGCGCGCGAAATACGCCGTGGCGGTGGCGTCCACCGGGAAGAGCTTCCAGCTCAGCGGATAGAGATCGCAGTCGGGCTGCTCGACGGTTCCGCCGTTCTGCAGCACGTCGACCTCGTCGGCGGGGAACATCGAAGGACCGACGAGGAAGCGAAGCATGAAGAGTTGGTCGTGGCCCTGCGCCCATTTCCACCAACCGCTGTCCCAGTTGCTCGCGTCGGCCCAGTGCTGCGCGGTCGCATCGGACACAGCGCCGTTGGTCATGTTGGTGACGCTCGGCGCGAGAGGGACGTGCTCGAGGGTGAGCTCGTTCGATGGCGGCACGTCAGTAACCCAATACGCAGACCAAAGCTTCTGGCACGCCGGTGACACCTGTGCAATCGATGTCGTGACCTTGACCGAAGCACACGGGCCGCCGGGGGCAATGTCCGCGACAGTGGGCGCGCTACTCGGGCTTGGTGCCGCAACGTGCTCCGGCGCGATCGCACCGCACGCGGTGCAGGCGAGCAGCAAGGAACAGATCATCGCGGTCTTTGCTCGCCCCCTCACCACCTCACCCCTTACTCTCGCTGCACAAGGCGGACATCCTGACGCCCAATGCAGGTTCCGCCTTCGTCCCTTCCCGCGGGGCGCCCAGCATGGCATTTCGCCAGGGCGGTCAGTTTGGGCTGGCGGCGTCGATACGATGAACTAGGCGTCAGCTACCTCCGGAGGAGCCCCGCTGCTGACGCCGAAGCGTGAGTAGCGGGAGCGCGGGTCCAGGTGCGGAAGATGGGCATGGGCGCGATCGCGAGCATGCGCCGTGCTCGACCTCGGCCAGTTGCCGGCGACCCTCGTGGACCAACCCGTGGTGGCGGTAGCAGAGCAAGACGAGATTGTCCGGGTCGGTGTCGGCGTCGACTCGCATCGGTTGGCGAAGACATGACCCGCCGCACCTGCCCTGAGACGGATTCAGGCCCGACTGCGTCCCAGGTGCTCGAAGCGCGTGTGGTGCTCAGCCAGGAGGTCTGCGCCATAGTCACCGCCGTTCGGCGCGCGAATGATCGTGTGGATGTGATGCCGCGACGGCGCGGGATTGTCGAGCGCCACACCAGGAAGATGCTCGAACTCGATGAGCACGACGGGCTAAGCAGCCGGGAGTAGAACGGGTCGGTGAGTTCGGTGCCGCCCATCCAGGCGAACCATGTGTCGTCGAGAAGGCCGACGACTTCCTCTATCTTCACTCGCGCGTATCCGTCGCCGGCCCACCCGACATGGGCCATGCTCGCTTCTGTCAGTCTGGCCCGTTGTGCGTCCGAGAAGCCGTTGGCTCGGATACCGCAGTATGCAGGGAGCCGGCACCGACCAACCTGAGTACCCCAAACCGCGCTGCCCGGCGTGTTAAGGGTGTATGAGAACTCTCGTAAGTTCAAGGACGGTGGCGGTGGAGGAGAGCGTCCTCGAGTTCGACGACTTCTTCGAGGCGTTCGCGCGGCAGGTTGCCGCAATCGTCGCGCTCTCCACGGGTGATGCCGCCCTGGCCGAGGATGCGACGCAGGAGGCGATGGCCCGCGCGTACGTCAGATGGGAATCGGTGTCGAAGCTCGACCGGCCTGATCTCTGGGTCATCCGAGTGGCCGCCAACATCGCCATCGGCGCCTGGAGGCGGCTCAGGCGTGAAGTCGATCTCACCGATTCCAGCGCCAGCTTCGAGCCGCCCGATGAGGTACGCGTGCTCTGGCTCCGCTGGGCGATGGAGCAACTCACGCCCGACGACCGTCTGCTCCTCATCCTGCGGCATCGCGACGGCCTGTCCGTCGACGAGATCAGTGCATCCCTTGCGAAGTCTCCACACACCATCACCTCGTATCTGAAGCGAGCTCGCCGTCGCCTGCGGTCGCTGCTTTCGGAGGACAGCGAATGAATGACATGCAACGCGACCTTGATGATCTCGGGCGGCAGTTGTGGCCTCGATCCGACGCGCTGCGGCCCGCACGTACTGAGCGCCCGGGCCAGAAGGTGCTCGGTCGCCTCATCACAATCGTCGCCGTTGCGGTGATCGCCGCAGGCGTCGTGTTGTTCGCCGCTGAGTTGACCGCGCACCGCGACAACACGCGAATCTCGCAGCCGGCATCGTCACCGCACCCGGTGAGAGCGCCGAGCCCGTTGTGGTCGCCGAACCCTCTGCCGGCGCCACGCACCCCACTCGTGCTCTACTCCACGCCCAACCTCAACTTGATGCCTGCCCTGGTGCGCGTTCTGGTGCCGGAGACGCAGGGCATGGGCGACGCAAGCGTGACAATCGTTCCTGACGGGGAGCTGTTCATCCAGTACTCCTGCGTCGGACCAGGCTCATTCGTCGTGCGGACGACGAACGTGCCTGACCCTGACCCTGCCCCAGCGAGCCGCCCGGGCTGCACGTCCTCCCCCACCCCGGCCTACTGGGTTGGGACCGCGTCGCCCGCATACCCGAACAAGGTGTTGAAGGCGAGCGACCTCGGGAAGCCTGTGACTCTCGCGATTTCAGCGGCGCCGGCAACGACCTGGGCTCTCTACATTGCGGAGAGTGTTCCGCCCGCGCCACCGTCCGTCGTTTCAAAAGGATGGATCGCAGCTGCAGCGAACCCCTGGACGGTGGGTGGGGGGGAGAACGGCGACGTCTATCTCTTGAGCCCGGGCGCCGGTCCACGACCGATCATCGGGTCCGATGGCGACGGGCTCGCACAGCAGTGTCCGGCGTTCTCGCCTGACGGCCAACAGCTCGCTTACGCTGAGGCCCGCGCCTCAGGCACGGTCACGAGCTTCCGAGGGGTGTGGCCTGTTTCGGATCGAGCAGTGGTGGTCGTCGGGGTGAGCGCCGATGGCGATCCGTCTCCGCCACTCTTGCGTGCGAGCCTGCCGACGGGTGCGGGGGAGATCGCGTGCCCGGAGTGGTCGCCCAACGGCAGGGACGTGGCCTACCGCGTGGGAGCAGACCTGTGGGTCGCCGACACCACTACCGGGAGGACGACCCGATTCCGCGTGCTGGCGACGCCGTGGGGCGAGAACGGATTCGCGTGGTCTCGCGATGGGTCGCGCATCGCGGTGGCAGAGCCAGGCCAGATCCGCGTGGTCCCGATCGACGGCAGCGCCCCCACCGTGATCCCGGTGCAGGGAGGCACACCCGGTTCCCACACCGGTTCCATTGCCTGGACGGCCAACGACGTCGCCATCGTCTACGAGGGCACGGACCCGCAAGCTGACGGCGAGTATGTCTACCGCGTAAACGCCGACGGCGCCAACGACACCCTGCTCGCGTACGGGAGTGGCGCCGCCGTCTCACCCGACGGTACCCGGATCGCATACATCGACTTCTCCCAGCACGTCGTGACCATGCAGGCGAGCGGTGGCAAGGCGGTTGCGGTGGATATCCCAGCCGGCTTACTCCTGGAGGGGGTCGGGTGGTCACCCGATGGCAGACGCCTGCTCCTCAGTTCCGTTGACGGCGTGGTCTCGGTGTCAGTGGCGCCTGGGCCGCCGCCGATCGCATACGCGAATGGAAACAGCTATTCGGGACTCAACCTGGAGTGGTCGTGGTCGGAGGTGACGTGGCAGCCGGTAACCGGAGCAAAACAGTGAGAGGCCATTAGAACAAACGTTCGCCGATGCCGCTCGACGCCGTCAACGAAACTCACCTCGCAGCAAGCTTCGAACGCTAGGCTGAGACGATGGCAGCACCGGGCGAACTCAACTCCGCACGCCTCCGGCGCGACCTCAGCCTCGTCCTCAGACGCAGGCTCACGATCGCGGCGGGAGTTGGCGCCACCGGACTTACCGTCGTCTTCTCACTCGTCGCGGCCACCACCGCGCCCGGCCACACGACATCAACTCCGCAACCCACACAACCCAACCCCGCCCAACCCAACACCCAGGCACCGGACAACACTCAACCGAGCTTCAGCCAACCCGGCTTCAACGTGCCGTCCCAGGCGCCACAGAGCGGATTCGGCGGCTCCCCGGTAGCGATCTCCGGCGGCTCCTGACCAAGACCGACCAGCAGCAACCATCGGGCCCCCCCGCGTAACTACTCGGTCAGCAGCGTCGCAAGGCGAGAGCCGTCGAGGTTCCCACCACTCAGGATCGCGACCGTGCGCGGCGAGGACCGGCCGTCAGCCATCGCCGCATACGCGAGCGCTCCGGCTCCTTCGGCCACCACCTTCACCTCACCGGCAAGTCGCGCCACCGTCTGACGCAACACGCTCTCCGGCACCACAATCCACTCACTCACCAGCGCGCGCAGGCGCTCGAACATCACGGCGTCGAACGGCGCGGAGGTCCCGTCGGCAATCGTGTTGGGTGTGAGCCCCGGCGGACCGTTGACGGCAAACGCCTGCGGCCACAGGGGATATCCGTCCGACTGCACACCGATCACCTGCACGTCGGGTTTCAGCGCGGTGAATCCGAGGGCGATGCCGCATATCAATCCACCGCCCCCAACCGGCACGAGCACGCGCTCAACGTCAGGAAGGTCCGCGAGAATCTCGGGAACGATCGAGCCGTGACCGAGGATTACCGCCTCATCGGCGAACGGATGAATGAAGACCTCGGGTTCGTGCTCCCAGCCGCGCGCTGCCATCCAATCGAGGATGCCCTCGCGTGGCAGCAGGACAGCCTCCGCGCCGAGGTCGCGCACCCCGTTGATCTTCAACGCGGGGGCGTTGTCGAACATGAGAACGCGACAGGGCACCTGCAGCGAGCGGGCCACATACGCGCACGCGAGTGCCGCGTTGCCGGCGCTGATCGTGATCAACCCGCGTGCAACCCGCTCGCGCTCAATCAGGTGAGCGGCCGCAAAGAAGCCACGCACCTTGAAGCTCCCCGTGAGCTGCAGCGACTCCAGCTTGAGCATCCCCCCACCAGGCGTGGGAATCATCGGCGTGCGGCGGATATGCGGAGCAACCTCGCGTGCGACATCGGCTGATCCGCCCCGCGTCGATGCCGGCGACGACCGTCACAGCGCAACTTCCGTTCCGACGCCGGCGGCCACAGCAGCGTCGTACACGACCCGCGCGACCACCGCGTCCTCGAAACCGCTCCCGGTCGACTTGTACACCGTGATCTCGTCGTTGCTCTGCCGGCCCGGCTTCAGACCCGCGATCACCGCACCCACCTCGGTGATGCTTGCGGCATCGCGACCCTGCAGCTCGTGCGCACCGGCTGGCGGAGCGTTTTCCGCGGCGCCCTTCCACTCCACGAAGACACTGCCCACGCGGATCGTCTCGGCGTCCACCTCCGATCCGAACGTTCCTCCGACCGATGTCACATGCGTCCCCGGGTCGAACCACTCGTATCGCGTGATCGGCTCCCGAGCGTCGGTGCAGCAGCACACGACATCGGCGCCACGGATGGCGGTTTCAAAGTCGGGGATCACGACGCACCGCGGATCGATCGCTGCCAGCGCAGAAGCACGGCCGCGGTCGCGCGAGGAAATCCGGATGGTGGTGAAGTCACGGACCAGCGGAACAGTCGCCAGGTGCGAGTGTCCCTGCACGCCGGCGCCGAGGATGGTCAACGTCCTGGCGTCGGGACGGGCGAGGAAGCGGGTCGAGACTGCGGCGCCGCCGCCCGTCCGCATCGCTGTGATGTGCTCGCCATCCATCACGCTCAGCAAAGCGCCGTCGTGTTCGCCGAACAGCGTGATCACGCCCTGGTGAGTTGGCAGGCCGAGCTCGTCGTTGCCGGGAAACACGCTCACTGCCTTGAGCGCGAAGCCGCGATCAGCGACCCAGCCGGGCATCGCTCCGAGGAGTCCGGCAGGGGCACGCGCGGCGGTCCGCGGCGGTACCGAGGCCTGGCCGGTGGAGTACGCGCGGAACCCCGCCTCGAGCGCGTCAAGCATCGCCGGGACCGAAAGCAATCGCTCGACGTCGCGCTTGCTGAGAACGAGCATGACCGGGCATGTTGCCACGGTTAGGCACAATGGAGCCGATGAGCACACAGCAAGCAGCCACGCCACCCGCAACCGCCAGTCGTGAGTTCGACGCGGTGATCTTCGATCTGGGCGGCGTCATGACCGAGCCGCTCTTTCACCACCGGACCGACGTGCCCCCGGAGTTCTTCGGTGTCATCGCGTTCTTTCTCGGCGAGTTTCGCGATCACTACCACCTCACCACCGGCGTGCACGACCTCCATCTCCTCGAGATGGGCAAGATCTCGGACGACGAGTTCTTCGACCGGATGATCGCCCGCTATATCGAAGCCGGCAATGAGCCGGTGGATCCGCGCGACGCGCAGCAGTTCGTCTTCGGTCAGGGGATGGTCGCGTGCGGCGCGATGGTGGACGCTGTCGGACAGATCCGCGATGCCGGGTTCAAGACAGCGCTCCTGACCAACATCTCCCGCGAAGGGGAGGCGATCTTCACCAAGCTCTTTCCCGTCGACGACCTCTTCGACGTCGTGGTCGACTTGTCAAAGGTGGGTATGCGCAAGCCGGATCCCGCGATTTACCTCCTGACCTGCAGCCGCCTCGGTGTCGCCCCCGAACGCTGTCTCTTCATCGACGACCTGCTGTGCAACGTCGAGGCAGCGGAAGCGCTCGGCATGCAGACGATCCAGTGCCTCGACCCGGTCGAGGTCGCCGGCGAGGTGGTCCAGCGCCTGCTTGGTCATCCCGCAGCCGCCGAGGCCGGGGCCGGAGCGTGACGGACGACCGCGCCGAGCGATCGATCGCAGGCGATGGTCAGCCACTCGAGATCGCCGGGATCACCGACCGGGGGCCCGTGCGAACCCAGAACCAGGACGTCTGGGACGCGCGCATCGTCGCCGGTGGAAGATCCGCGGTGCTCGCGCTCGCCGACGGGATGGGCGGCCACAAGGGCGGGCTCGAGTTGGCCGAGGCGGCGGTCACCGCTGCGATGGCAGTGCTGAGCGAGTTCGAGCCGGCAGGCGATGCGCCGGCGACGCTCCGCAGAGCGGTGGCTGCGGCCAACGACGGCGTAGCTCGAGCGCGCGAGTTCGATCGGCGGCAACCCCGGCACGACCCTGGTTCTGGCGGTCATCGACGGCGCTCACGCATCGGTCGCGAACGTCGGCGACAGCCGTGGCTATCTCATCAGTGGCGGCATCGCCCAGCAGCTCACCGACGACCATTCCTGGGCCGCCGGTCAGGTGCGCCTGGGCGCCCTGAGCGCTACCGAGGCCCGGCACCATCAGAAACGCAATCTCATCGAGCGGGCGATCATGGGAGATCCGGTCGAAGCGGACATCTTCGAGGTCGACGCGAGCCCCGGGGACGTCCTCCTGCTGTGCTCGGACGGCCTCTGGGAGCCGCTCTCCGACCCAGCGCTGGGAGCGATCATGGCGGCTCCGGATCCGCTCGGAGTGGCGCTGACTTGCGCATGCGATGCGGCGCTGGCAGCCGGTGGGACAGACAATGTGACGATGATCGCGGCTCGCTGGCTCCCCACGCCATCCGTTAACGTCTGACGGCGATGGCACGTCTTTACGCTCAGTTCGGGGCGGTTCTCTTTCTGGTGGTGGGCTTCGGCGGCCTGTTCACCGGCGACGCCGGGACGCTGGTCCATCACCTGCCAAGTGGCAATTTCGGTCCGATGACCCTGCATCTGACCTATCTGCGGGACGTGCTGGACCTGGTCATCGGCGGGGTGCTCGCATTCGCGGGCTTTCGCGCCGACGCGCGGATCACCGACGAGATCGTCCTCACCGTTGGCGTCGTCCTGCTGCTCCTCGCCTTGATCGGCTTCGTCAATCCGGACACCGCCACGAAGGCTCGGAGCATTGCCGGGATCCACTTCACCGAGGTGATGAACATCTTCGACCTCATCACCGGAGCGCTCGGCGTGCTGTGCGGCCTGGGTGGCTCCGTCAGCATCCCGGCGACCGCCTGAGCACCGAAGCGAAGAGCTAGACGGCCGCCCCGCTGGCTGCCGCAGTGCCGTTGGCTGCGTGCTCGCCGCGATGGCGTGCAGTGGCCACGAGGTGCGCAGCGCCGCTCGCGACCGGCTTCGCCTTGCTGAGCGTGCGTCCGGTGGTCAGCGCTCCCTCGCGAGCAGCAGCGGCCACCACACGCAGCTGGGCGCGCGTCTTGTCGCCCGTCTGCGGCGCGACGCAGAGCCCGATTGCGGTTCCCACGACCGCTCCGTGCATCAATCCGCGGATGTAGCCCATTTCGTGCGCCTCCCGTAGTGCCGGTCGTCAGTTCGTTTCCCCACCCTACACGCCTGGACTTTTTCAGGCGAGCGACTGAGATCCGCGCGCTGGTGGGGTTTGGGCAGGCCATGCTGCCGGCGAGACACGTGATCGGTTTGGACACCGGCGGCCGAGGCAGATTCAGGTCAGCGATGTGGCCGACCACTCGCCGTCAGGAACGATGCGCAACCGCTCCACCGGGCGCCCCCCGATGAGGTGCTCGTCGATGATCTCGTCGACATCCGCCACCTGCAGGTTGCCGTACCAGACACCGTCCGGATAGACGATCAGGATCGGTCCCTGGTGGTGCTGCTGGTTGCAGCCCATCCTCGTGGTCCGCACCCACGTCAGCTCGAGTCGCTCCACCTCGTCGCGCAGCCGCTGCAGGATGTGCTCCGATCCCTGCCCGCCGCAGTGGTGGCGCCCGACTGTCGTGCATACGAAGACGTGGAGATTCCGCGGCCTGGGATCGCTCATCACGCTCAATGGTCGCCCACGCGGGCTCGCCTTCGCCCTGGGCTCGCGTGCGAAAGTAGCCTGCGCATGGACTTGAGCTTCGCCTTCTTCGCCGACAGCGCCGTGGTGCCTCCCGATGGAAAGTTGTACGTGCTCGGCGGTGGCTTCAGTGCCCTGTCGATGGCACAGCTCCCGGGGCGAGCCGCCTTTGCCGTGGTGGCGGGGTTTCGCTTCAGCGCAGCAGACGTGGGCCAGGCGCACCAGGTCGAACTGCGCCTCACCGACTCGCTCGGCAAGCTCGTGCTGGCCCCTGTCACGCTCCAGTTCCAGGCTGCCGGGGCCCGGCTCGTCCCGGGGCAGGAGGTGAGCATCTCGACCGTGACCGTCCTGCAGCCGATGTTCGGCGAGCCCGGCGTCTACACCACCGAGTTCTGGACAGGCGGGAACCGAATCGGCGCGATGAACCTCAACGTCGAGGAGCGCAAGCCGCCGGCTCCGGTTCCCGCCGACCGGCCCAACTGATCGCAGTCTGCGTCAGTACTCGTAGAAGCCGCGCCCGCTCTTCTTCCCCAGATAGCCGGCCGAAACCATGCGGCGGAGCAGGGGAGGCGGCGCGAAGTCGCTGTTCGCGTACTCCTCGTACAGCGACTCACAGACGAACATCGCGGTGTCCAGGCCAATGTAATCGAGGAGCTGGAGCGGGCCCATCGGATGGCCGCAGCCGAGTTGCATGCCCTCGTCGATGTCATCACGCGTCGCAAAACCGGATTCGTACAGCCTGATGGCGTGCGTCAGAAAGGGGATGAGCAGCAGGTTGACGATGAATCCGCCGCGGTCCTGCGCAACGATGATTCGCTTCCCGAGCCGCTCGCCCAGGGCACGCGTGTCGTCCAGCGTCTCGTCGCTGGTGGCGATGCTCCGGACCACTTCGATGAGCTTCATCACCGGAGCCGGATTGAAGAAGTGGGTGCCGATGACACGGTCCGGCCGCCCCGTCGCACGGGCAATCTCGATGATCGGGAGCGCCGAGGTGTTGGTTGCGAGGATGGCCTCGGGCGCGACGATGTCGTCGAGCCGCGTGAACAGCGCGACCTTCGCAGGCAGCTGCTCGACGATCGCCTCGATGCAGAAGTCGCACTCCTCGAAATCCTCGAGGTGCGGCGTGAACGTCAGCAGATCGAGGATTCGCTCGACGTCGTCGTCACTGAGCTTTCCGGTCTTGCGGCCGCGCTCGAGCGACGCGGCCACGCGGCGCTCGCCTGCGGCCAGTTGCTCGGATCCCGCCTCCGTGACCAGGGTCCGGATGCCGTTGCGGGCGCACACCTCGGCGATTCCCGAGCCCATCAGCCCGGCGCCGATGATGCCCACGCTCCCGATCTCCATGCTTGGCTCTCCTGTGAAGCGGCGATCTCCTGCGACAGCGGTCACCCGTCCGCGTCGCGCAGTCTGCCCGAGGGCGGGCAGGTCACGCACCTATGATGGGCGGCATGGTGTCACCGGGCACGGTCGCGCTGGTCAGTGACGACCTCATGTTCGCCAGCCGGCTCAGCACCACCATGCGTGGCGTCGGTGGCAGCGCGGTACTCGTCCGAGGCGACACAGTCCCGGACGTGGCACTGGTTTTCGTGGACCTGAACACCGCGATCGAGCCCCGTCTCGCACTGATCGCCAGGCTTCGGGGTGAGCACCCGGATCTCGAGATCGTCGGTTTCTCACATCACCTCGAGATTGATCTGCGCCGGCGTGCACGCGCCGCGGGAGCGAACCGGGTCGTCAACAACGGGTCGATCGGGGCAGTGGCGCTGCGGCTCTCCGGCGTCAGCTCGGCACGTCCCTCGTGAGCGGCGTCGCCGTCGACCTGGACGCCCGCCTGCGCTCCGAGGCCGACAGGACCCGTGAGGAAGTCATCGAAACCAGGCGCGCGCTCCACAGGCACCCGGAGCTCTCGCTCCACGAGCGAGAGACCGCCGAGCTTGTGGCCCGGCGGAGCGCCGACCTCGGCTTCACGGTCCGAACCGGCGTCGGTGGCACCGGCGTGCTCGCAGATCTCGACAGTGGCAAGCCGGGTCCCACGCTGATGCTGCGCGCCGACATGGACGCGCTCCCGATTGTCGAGCGCGGCGATCACCGGGTCGTCACCTCGGCAGTCGAGGGTGTGATGCATGCCTGCGGCCACGACGGCCACGTGGCAATGACGCTTGGGGCCGCGACGGCGCTCGTGGCCCTGCGTGACAGCTGGTCGGGACGCCTGCGGCTCTGCTTCCAGCCCGCCGAGGAGATAGCGTCGGGTGCGCTCCCGATGATCGAGGACGGCGCTGCCAAGGGGGTTGATCGCGTCCTCGGCATCCATCTCTGGGCGCCGCTCCAAACCGGTCGCGTTGCTGTCAAGTCTGGCGTCATCTTCGGAAGCGCCGACAGTTTCTCGGTGAGCATTCAGGGACGGGGCGGTCACGGAGGGATGCCCCACACCGCAATCGATCCCGTGGTGGTGACCGCGCACGTGATTCTCGCGATCCAGACGATCATCAGCCGCGAGACGTCGCCGTTCTCCCCGGCGGTGATCACGATCGGTCGCGTCGCGGCCGGCACCGCGTTCAACGTCATCGCCGATTCCGCGGAACTGCTCGGCACCACACGTGCAATCGAGGCGAGCGAACGCGACCGCCTGCTGAAACGAATCGGGGAGATCGCAACCGCAGTGGCCGGCGGCTACGGTGCCGAAGCGCATTTCTCGCGCGGTACCGGCTGTCCACCCGTGGTCTCCGATGCAGCGATGGCAGACCTGGTCCATCGCGCGGCGGCTGCCACCGTCGGCGAGGAGTACGTCGACCTCGCGGTGCCGATCACCGTCGGCGACGACGTCGCCTGTTTCCTCGAGCGAGCTCCGGGTTGCTACTTCCTGGTCGGTGCCGGCCACCCGGAGTTCGGGTCCCGTGCCCCCGCACCACAGTGCGGACTTCGACATCGACGAGGCAGCCCTGCCCGTCGGAGTTGAGACGCTCGTGCGTGCGAGCCTCGAGGTACTCGGCTGATGGACTTCATCCGCTCCCGCGAGGATCGCAACAACCTCTACAACAACGTGGACCTCACGCCGCGGTCGCCGTCGGAATCGGACACGCTGCTCTCGGTGGCGATGGAGATCGAGCACGCAAACAACTCGGGATACGTGCACGGCGGCACCATCATGCGACTGGTCGACACGGCGGCCGGGATCGCCGCGGTCAAGCACGCGCGACGTCGCGTCGTTACCGCGACCATGGATGAGATGAGCTTTCTCGCCCCCGTCTACATCGGCGACCTGCTCACCGTCCGCGCCCGTGTCAACGATGCCCATCACACATCGATGGAGATCAGCGTCCGCGTCGACGTCGAGCGCATCCCGTCCGGCGAGCGCTTGCACGTGGCGAGCGCGCATCTCGTCTACGTCGGCCTCGACCGCGACGGCAGGCCGGCCGAGGTCGCCAAGGTCATCGCCGAGACCGACGAGGAGCGCCAGCATCAAGCCGAAGCTCGAGTGCGCCGTGAGCAACGCCTCCTCCGCAAACGCGCCCTCGCCGACGCTCTGCCCGGAGCCTGACGGGCTGGCATGACCTCACAGCCAGCGCAGTTCCGCAGGGACAGGGGTGGCGCTGCGGGTCACCCCGGACGACGCTCAGCTTGTTCGCTCCCTCGTTCGCGCACCTCAATTGTCGCGCTCTCTCGGTCGCTTCCAAATTCGCTGCGTCCCGGGGTGACCCACATCACCACCCCTGTCCCTCAGGCCGTTCCGTTGTAGTCGCCACCGACCGCGCCGGTGCCCTCGTCGCTGGGCCGCCTGCGGGTAGTCGCCACTGAGCGCGCCGCTGCCCTCGTCGCTGGGCCGTCTGCGGGTAGTGCCACTGAGCGCGCCGGTGCCGCTTCGGCGTTGCCCTTCTGCGGATGCGGCTCTGATCCGAAGCGCCGACCCGGTCCCTGCGGAGCACAGCAAGCGGGTTAGAACAGCGAGGGCACAGCAAAGGCGTTAGGTAGGATGATCGACGGCATGTCTGAGGTCACCGCGCCCATTACCGTTCGTGACGCCACGGCACCGGTTCCGAGCGCGCGCCAGCACATCCGCTTTGCGTTCTACCGCGTGCGCCCCGAGTGGCGCCTGCGTCCCGCGACGGAGCGCGCTGCCGATCGCGAGGAGGTTGCGGCGCTCGTCCGGGAGATTGGCGATCGTGACGGCGTCCTCATCCGCTCGTACAGCACGGTCGGCACTCGCGGTGATGCGGATTTCCTGTTCTGGGTCGTGAGCGAGCGCCTGGACGACCTGCACGAGTTCTCCGCGCGCCTCAACCGCACGCGGCTCGCGGCGTACCTCGATTCGCCGTACAGCTACTTCTCGATGACCAAGCAGAGCATGTACGTCGAGAAGCACCGTCACGAGAACCAGGAGGGGAGGAGCAACCGCCTGGTCATCGCACCGACAGGGCGGCGGTATCTCTTCGTGTATCCCTTTGTGAAAACGCGTGCCTGGTACCGGCTCAGCGCTGAAGAGCGTCAGCGCCAGATGAGCGAGCACATCGCCATGGGCCACAAGTACCCGGGTGTGAAGATCAACACCACGTACTCGTTCGGGCTCGATGATCAGGAATTCGTGGTCGCGTTCGAGAGCGACTTGGTGGCCGATTTTCTCGACCTCGTCCACGAGATGCGCGGCAGCGAGGCGTCCACACACACCGTGCGTGACGTGCCGTCATTCACGTGCATCGCCATGGACGTCGACGAGGTGCTGTCCGCCCTCGGTTAGCCGGCGAGCACGGCGCGACGCCGCTCCGCGCCCTGCATGGACGCGAGCATCACTTCCATGATGTGCATGACCTTGACTTCGGGCGCATAACGCGCGGCTCCGGCGCGTAGCTGGAGCAGGCACGAGACGTTCTCGGTCACGACAATCTCCGCGCCGCTCGCGCGAATGTTCTCGAACTTGCGCCGCAGGATGGCCTCGCTGCGCTCGGGTTCCCGCGCGAAATACGTCCCCGCTCCGCCGCAGCACATGGCGCGCTCGTTGAGCGGCACGACCTCGAGATGCGGGATCTTCTCGAGCAGCCGCAGCATCGCGCCGCGCTCAGGCCCATCGATCGGCAGTGCGCATGGTTCATCGATCGCCACACGCCAGCGCAGTGGCCCGAGGTCGCCACGCACGCCGTTGCGATCGAGGAAGTCACTTGCCAGCGCGGTGTGATGCGCCACGTCGCGCGCGCGGGCGCCAACCTGACGGTCGTCGCCGGCGATGCTTCCGTACTCGCGGTAGTGCTGCGTGCATGACGCGGTGTCGCCGATGTACGCGTCCACTTCGAGATTGGTCATCGCAGCGCTGTTCCGGATCGCCATATCCACCATGGCGTCACGGTCGCCGAGAGTGCGCGCCGGCAGGCCGCTGCAGCCGAGCTGGGGGACCTCCACGTCGTAGCCGGATGCGAGCAGGACGCGAATGGTGGCGTCCGTCGCCTCCGGCACGGTGAGGTTCGACAGGCAGCACACGAGCACCGCGACGGATCCGCGGACCGGCTGTGCGACCGGCGGCAGATCGCCGAGCATCTGGTACACGCTCCTGTCCGGTGGCGGCCCGCTCTGCTCGGCGAGCGCTCCCACGGTTCCCAGCCACGAGAGCAGGCCGATACGGCTGGCGAGCCCGTAGAGCCCTGTGCGCTTCGTGAAGCGCGCGAACCCGTGCAGAGCGCGGAGGGCACCCGGCCGCGGCAACACGGTGCGCAGCGCAAACGACTGCCCCCAGGGATACCCCTCCTGGGCGTGGAGCTCCTGGCGTGCTCGGCTGACGATGTGCCCGGTGGGCACGCGCGGGGCGCACGCGGCAACGCAGTTGTCGCAGGTCAAGCAGCTCGAGAGTGGCCCTTCGGCGATGTCGCGCAGCTCGAGGCGGCCCTCCATCGCGTCGCGAATCAACGCGATGCGTCCACGCGCCGTCTCCCATTCGACGGGATTGACAACGTACGCCGGGCACGTGGCCTGACAGAGCGAGCACTTGTTGCATTCACTCGCCGCCTCGTAGACGTCGGCAAGGAAGCGGGGGGTCGGGACGGCGGCGCCGGCCATTGGGCCCGGATTGTAGACGAGATCGCAATCGGCTCCACCGTCGATGGCTCGACCGCCCCGATCCGTAGAGTTGCGTCGATGATCGCGGACTACTACGTCGAGTCCTTCACGGCAGAGGAGCAGCAGCGTCTCGCGCCGTACGTGACCAACCTCGACCGTCCGGTCTTCGCCCTCACCAACCTGCCACAGGTCACCGCGGCCGCGCTCTTCGCCCGCTACAGCCGCAGCTCGAAGAGCCTGCGCCGCCTGCTCGTGGACGAGTTCCTGACTGCCGCCACCGACGCGCAACCGGTCACCGCCGCCGGCCGTGAGCGGGCTTCGGATCTCTTCGGGCGCGTGCTCGCCGAGTACGGCGACGACTCCGTCGCGCAACTGGCGGGCGTGCACCTCGCGTGCGAGCAGGTCTCCCAACCGCTCGCCAAGGCGATCGAATGGGGAAGGCTTGCCGCGTACCTGGAGCAGTCGACGCGCTACATCCCGTACACCGATCGCCGCGACGGGCACTACCGATATCTGCGCGACCGCGCCGTGCTCGCGTCGCCCCTTGGGGCCACGTACGTACGGGCGATGGACCTGCTCTTCGAGACATATGCCGCGTTGCGCGAACCGCTCACGCGGCACCTCGACGAGACGCTGCCGGCCGAACCGGACCCGAACGCGCGCAAGCGCGCGATCCGAGCGCTCGCGCTCGACCTCATGCGCGGTCTGCTCCCGGCCGGCACGGTGAGCAACGTCGGGATGTACGCGTCGCCGCAGGCCTACGAGCAGCTCGTGCTGCGCCTGCGGGCTCACGCGCTTCCGGAAGCGAGGGCGTACGCCGAGCTGATCAACGCCGAAGTGCAGCAGCTGATTCCCGAGTTCCTGACCCGGCTTGACCGGCCGGATCGAGGCGGCGTCTGGGTCGACTACCTGCGTGAGACGGCGGCTGCCGTTGCCCGAGACGCGGAGTTGCTCGCCCCGGAGAGCGAATGGGGTCCTCCGGGCGTGACCCTGGTGGAATGGGACGGCGACGGCGAGGAACGCATCCTCGCCTCAGCGCTCTTCCCGTACTCACACGCCTCGCAGGAGCGGTTGCTCGCCGCCGTGCGCCCGCTCTCGGAGTCCCGCCGGGCAGCGATCTTCGCCGCCGCCATAGGCCAGAGGGGCAACCGGCGCCACCGGCCGGGGCGGGGCTTCGAACACTGCGACTACACGTTCGAGGTGGTGTCCGATTACGGCGCGTTCCGGGATTTGCAACGCCACCGGATGCTCACGCTGCAGTGGCAGGAGCTCACCCCGTCGCTCGGCTACGAGGTCCCGGACGCGGTCGTCGATGCCGGGCTGGGCGAGCGGTGGCACGTCGCCGTGCGCGAGGCGGAGGCGGCGTATCGCGAGATCGTCGACACCTTCCCGCAGCAGGCCGGCTACCTCGTCACCCTCGGTCACCGGATGCGCTACGTGATCAAGCTCAACGCGCGAGAGGCGATGCACATGATCGAGCTGCGCACCTCGCCACAGGGACACCCGAGCTACCGGCAGATCTGCCAGGAGATGCTCCGCCTCATCGACGAAGTTGCCGGTCATCACCTGGTGGCGGGCGCGATGCGCTTTGCCGGGTCCGACGACGTCCACCTCCCGCGATACGCGGCGGAGGCGGCCAGCACGGTTGCCACTGACTAGCAGCCAGGTCGGTCTCGCCGCATGCAGTACGCGAGTGTCACTCTGACGTCGTGAAGCGCCGCGTCACGTCGATTGTCTCGCGGGTGGGAAAGAGCTATCCCGGCCGGTTGCTCGGCGCATTCGGTTCGAGCCAGGCGGGGAACTACGCCTCGGGAATGGCTTTCAACGCGTTCGTGAGCATGTTCCCGCTCATCCTCGGGTTGCTCGCCGTCCTCGGCTACCTGACACGGTCACCCGACGCAAAAACGAAGGCGTTGAACGCGATCTTGGCGTTCTTCCCGAGCGATGCGCACACCGAGCTGACGAAGCTCTTCGTCGCGGTCCAGCAGCACTCCGGGCTCCTCGGCATCGTGAGCATCCTCGGCCTGGTCTGGAGCGGGAGCAGCCTCTTCACCGGCATGGAGTTCGCGCTCGGACGTGTGATCGGCGTCGCCCAGCGCAACTTCCTCCGCCAGCGGGCGATGGGCCTGGTCATGACCACCCTGTTCATCGTTGCGATCGTGGTCACCATCGGGATCAACTCGTTGATCGCGCTCCCCGGCATCATCTGGGGGTTCGAGCCGCTTGCCGGGCTCGTCGTCTGGTCTCTCTTCATGCTCGCGATCTACCGCCTCGTCCCCAATCGAACCTACCGGATTCGCCATCTCTGGCCCGGCGTCCTGATCGCGAGCGTCGCGATGGAGCTCCTCACGCTGCTCTGGCCGGTGTACACGCACTTCTCGAAGGGGTCGTCGACGTACGGCGCCATCTTCGCGCTCGTCTTCCTGCTCGCCAGCTGGCTGTACTTCCTCGCTGAATTCATCCTCCTGGGGGCCGTCGCAAACCGCATGCACGATGGCGAACCCGATGCCCGGGGGCTCCTCGCCGAGCGGACGGCCCGTCGAATCCGCGTCGCAGAGGGGTCTCGGAGCAGTGGTGAGGTTTCCCGGACCGGGGTCTGACGTATCATTACTTTCGTCATGGCAATCACCACTCCGTCCATCGTCACGATCTCCGACACCGCCCGTGAGCAGCTCAAGGGCCTCATCGCCGACCAGCCGGCCGATCGCGCACTCGGACTTCGGGTCTTCATCCAGTCCGGTGGATGCTCCGGCTTCTCGTACGGCATGGGCCTGGATGAGAATCCGCCCCGCGAGGACGACCAGGTGGTCGACGTCGACGGAGGCATCAAGGTGTACGTGGATGCGTACTCCTCCCAGTACCTGCAGGGCGCCGAGATCGACTACGTCGACGAATTGATGGGCGGTGGATTCACGATCCACAACCCCAACGCCGTCCGCACCTGCGGCTGCGGTCACAGTTTCCAGACCGCGGACTCCGCGGGCGAAGCCAAGTCCTGCTCCCACTGAACTAAGGAGTTCGGACTGGCGGCCGCCAGTCCGAACGACCGCAGGAAATCGGCGGCTTTTACGCCGCCGGGACCGCCGTTGGCGTCGTTGGCGCGGGGCTGCGGCGCATGGTTGAGGCTGCGTCTTTGTCGCGGATGGCGAGGGCGATCATCGAGCCCACGAAGGTGAAGCCGGCGGCGGCGAAGAACGCGACGCGAAACACACCGACGTTGCCCTGCAGACCTGTGGCGGTGGCCTGGGTGCCGATGATCGTCGAGAGCGTCGCCACGCCAAGGGCCGAAGCCAGTTGGCGCTGCGCGTTGTACAGCGCGGTCGCCCGACCCGTGTCGCGTGGTGAGATCTGTGCGAAGAGTCCGGCGTTGAGCGAGATCACGACGTAGGCCCAGCCGATGCCGACCAGGAACATGATGCCGCGGAAAACCCAGAGGTTGTCGTCAAGCACGACGGCGAGCACGCACGTCGCGACGGTCACGCCGATGAGCCCGCCACTGATCAACCTGCGCGGTCCGACGAGCGGGTAGATGCGACCGACGAGTTGCGAGGACACGAGGACCCCCAGCGCCTCGGGCGCGGTGCTCGATCCCGATACCAGCGCAGACAATCCTCGCCCGGTCTGCAGCCAGATCGGTGCAATGAAGAGCAGTCCGAGAAAGCCACCCGAGGCGAAGAGCGATGCCAGATTGGCGACCCCGAAGAGGCGGTTGCGCAGTAACCGGAAATCGATCATCGGCGCGTCGGCGTGCAGTTCCACCCACACCAGCGCGGCGATCAGCACGGCTCCGACAAAGGCAGTGACGACGATGACCGGTGCCGTCCAGCCGAGAGTTGCGGCCTCACTGAGCGCGTACAGGAAGAGCCCGAATCCGGCGGCGGCCAGGACAAAGCCGGGGACGTCGAATCGTTCGCCGGCGCGCTCCCGATTCTCCTTGAGCTTGAGCGTGCTGAAGATGAGCGCAGCGAACCCGATCGGAACGTTGACGAAGAACACCCATCGCCAGGAGAGACTGTCGACCAGTGCACCACCGATGAGCGGTCCCAGTGCAGGTGCCATCACGGTAGGGATGACGAGGATGCGGGCCAGCCGGGGCCGCTCTGCGGGCGGGTAGGCGCGATAGAGCATCGCCATGCCGACCGGGGTCAGCATGCCGCCGCCGGCGCCCTGGAGGATCCGGAAGAGCACCAGCTCGAGCACCGACTGCGAGAGGCCGCAGAGGGCCGAGGCGAAGGTGAACAGCGACACGGCGATGATGAACGTGCGCTTGGTGCCGAAGCGGTCACCGACCCACCCCGAGGCGGGGATCCAGATCGCGAGGCTCACGAGGTAGCCGACAACCACACCGTCGGTCGCGGCCGGGCTGACATTGAAGCTTCGCGCGATCGCCGGGAGGGCGACGTAGACGATGGTGACGTCCATGATCGTCATGAACATGGCGGCCACGTAGATCATCGCGATGATCTGCTGGTAGGAGAGGCGGATGCCGCGCATCGGACCATCGTCGCTCAGCCGGGCGCGACGATGCCTCGTGGCGCGCCGGTTTTGCTCGAGGGCGACTGGGTAAGCTTCATGCCATGGAGATCAAGGAGCTGGGGCACATCGTCCTCTACGTGCACGACATCGACCGATCCGCCGCGTTCTACGGGAACGTGCTGGGCTGGAAGCGTCTTGAGGCCGCGAACGGCCCGCTCGGCCGGATGCCGGTCGCGCTCTTCAGCAGCGGGCGGACGCACCACGAGCTGCTGCTCATCGAGGTCGGCGACGACGCGCAGGACCTTCCCCGTGGCCGGCATGTCGGGCTGTACCACTTCGGACTCAAGGTCGGCGACTCCGACGACGAGTTGCGCGCCGCGCTCCGGAGTTGTCAGGAAGCCGGTGTCACCATCGTCGGCTCGAGTGACCACACCGTCACCCACAGCCTGTACATCACCGATCCCGACGGCAACGAGATCGAGCTCTACATCGACGTCCCCGGCGTCAGCTGGAATCTGGAAAACGTGCTGGCGCCTGTCAAGACGCTTGCTCTGTAAGGAATATCGCCATGCCTGCCGTGACCGTTGCCGACATCACCGCGCTGCCACACATCCCGCAACCAGACCCGGCTGCATCGACGTTCCGACCTGTGATCAGCGTCAACACCGCGCCTCGCGGATTCGAGGGTGAGGGCTTCCCGGTGCACCGTGCGTTTGCGGGGACCGATCCGTCGCTCATCGACCCGTTCATCCACATGGATCAGATGGGCGAGGTGGAATATGCGCCTGGTGAGCCCAAGGGCACGCCGTGGCATCCGCATCGCGGCTTCGAGACGGTCACGTACATGATCGACGGAACCTTTCAGCACCAGGATTCCAACGGCGGCGGTGGCCTCATCACCAACGGCGATACGCAGTGGATGACCGCCGGGGCGGGGATCCTGCACATCGAGCGTCCACCCGAGGAGTTGATCGCGAGTGGCGGTCTGTTCCACGGCTTCCAGCTCTGGGTCAACCTTCCCGCAGCGCAGAAGTGGGTTCCCGCGCGGTACCAGGACATTCGCGCCGGCAACGTCGCGCTGCTCACGTCATACGACGGTGGGGCGCTGCTGCGTGTCATCGCCGGCGAGGTCGCAGGTCACAAAGGACCAGGCATCACCTACACCCCGATCTCGCTCGCGCACGTGACGGTCAGTCCGGGAGCGCGCCTCGTGCTGCCATGGCCGCGCGACTTCAACGCCCTGATCTACGTGCTCGCGGGCAGCGGAACCGTGGGCCAGGAGATGCGGCCGATCGAGTCGGGCAGCTTGCCGCGCTCGGCGCCGGTGACGTGATCACCGCGACCGCCGGGACACACCAGGACAGCCGCCACCCCAACCTCGACCTGCTGATCCTCGGTGGGCGGCCGATCCGTGAACCAGTGGCCCATTACGGTCCATTCGTGATGAACACGCACGCGGAGATCGCGCAGGCGCTCGCCGACTACCAGGCCGGCAGGATGGGCGCGGTTCCGGCGAACCACATCGGCAACTGACCAAGACGCCGCCTCAGCGGGGCAGTCGCTCGGTCAGGTGAACGGTCACCACATCCCCAGCGCTCTTGCCGATCGTGCCTTGCAGATCCGCCCTGATCGGCAGTTTGTGCGTTCCGTTCCCGAGTGCCATGAAGGCGCTCCGGAATGGCTGATCATCGACCGTCCCGCGAACCTTCACCAGCCCGCGCGTACCGAAGAATTCCGCTGAGTCAGGCATCACCACATAGGTCCAGCCGCCCTTGGCTGGACTCTTCTGCAACGGCGCGGTGAAGCGCTTGTCCAACGCCGTCATGGCGCATGCACTTCGATGATCTCGAGCCCGTTGCCGTCCGGATCGCGAAACGCGAACATCGGCGGCGTTCCGGGCCAGCGCAGCACATCGTCGGCGTCGACGCCGCTCGCGAGAAAGCTGCCGTGGATCGCATCGGCGTCGGGTGTGGTGAGCCGAATGCCAGTCTCGACACCCACGGACAGGCCGTCATGCGATCGAACCAACGCGATCGTCGTTGCCGCCTCCGCCGGCGCGACTTCAACCCACCGGCCGTCGCCCATGGGGACGTCGAGGCGCTTCTCGAACCCGAGTGTCTCGACGTAGAAGGCCAACGCCTGTTCCTGGTCGGCGACCGGTATGCCCACCGTCCGAATGTCCTTGATGCCACAGCTGTTTCGCGTCTGAGTCATCGCTGTTCCTCCGTGCTCTGTCCTGCATACATCAACGATCCCGGGGTCGTGAGCACCTCGCCCGTTTCGATCCACGTCTTGAGGCCCGAGAGGATCATCGGCCAGCCCCCGAAGAGCTGCGAATTGGCGCCCTCGCGGAGTTGGTCGTGGGTGACCGTGAGGCGACAGGAATCACCGACCGGCTCGATCTCCCACGTCACCCGCGTCGTGCCCTCGTTCACGACGTCGTCTCCCCAAAGCGCACGAGCCGTCTGCACGAGCCGGTGTGGCGGATCGACCTCGATGTTCTCCCCTTCGATGAGAGGACTGGTCGCGTGCGGATTGGTGACCCGGTACTCGGAGCCCGGCGCCCAAGTCGAACTCGACGCGATTGCCGAACTGAAATTTAGCCCGGAGCTCGCTGTCGGTGATGACCTCCCACAGCCGCTCGGGCGTGGTGCGAATGTAGATCTCGAAGACCTTTTCCATGGTTCTCTCCAACTCCTGTTTGATATCGCTGAGAACGGCCGCCCACGGCTCGGCGTATTTGCTCACCCACCGGTCGTGGACCAGGCGGATCGGGATCGGATTGAGGAAGTGCAGCTTTTCCCGGCCGTGTCGCCTGGTCACCACCAGGCGAGCGTCTTCGAGGATCTGCAGATGCTTCATGACGCCGATGCGTGTCATCGGGTAGTCCGCTGCCAGGGCACGGAGCGTCTGCCCGTCCTCCTCGAACAGGCGATCCAGGAGATCGCGTCGAGTGGGATCCGCGAGGGCCCGAAAGACGTCGTCCATCGCCCAACTATAGGTAACCAGTTAGTTACCTGTCAAGCCGATCGACCGCCTTCTACAGACCGTACGTCTCGAGCAGTCGCAGCCAGATCTCGCTGACCGTCGGATACGACGGCACGGCGTGCCAGAGCCGGCCGAGCGGGACCTCGCCGACCACCGCGACCGTCGCTGCGTGGATGAGGTCGCCGACCCCGGGTCCGGTGAAGGTGACGCCGACGACGACCTTGCGGTCCTCGTCGACGATCATCCGTGCGTGTCCCGTGTACCCGTCGGCCACGAGTTCGGCGCCGGAGACGTCGCCGATCTCATAGTCCACCGCGCGAACGTTGAGGCCGGCGGCGACCGCACCTTCGTGGGTCAAGCCGACGGCGGCCACCTCCGGGTCCGTGAAGATCACCTGGGGCACGGCCGCGTGGTCGGCCGTGGCCGCGTACGGGGACCACGGCGCAGGATCACCTGAGAGCTCGCCCTTCGCACGGGCCACGATCGCATCGCCGCAGGCGCGCGCCTGGTATTTGCCCATATGGGTGAGCAGGGCTCGATGGTTCGCGTCCCCGGCGGCATAGAGCCAGTCCCCACCTCCTTCGACACGACAGGTGTCGTCCACCGTGAGCCACGAGCCGGGGCGCAGACCGACCGCGTCGAGGCCGATGACATCGGTCCTCGGCGCTCTCCCCGTGGCGACGAGGAGCTGATCGCCGACGATCGTGCGTGGGTTGCCGCCTGACAGGTCCGCGATGTCCGCAGAGACCTCGCCGTTTGCGGCCCTCGTCACCCTCTGGGTGGCCGTTTCGAGCAGGACTGCGATGCCTCGCGCCTCGAAGGACGCGCGCACCGCCTCGCCGGCGAAGTCCTCGGTGCTGTTGAGGAGCCGTGCCTCGAGCACCACGAGGGTGACCTCCTCGCTGCCGAGCGTCCGCCAGGCGTCGGCCATCTCGCAGGCCACCACGCCGCCGCCGATGATCACCAGCCGGCGAGGGACGGCTTGGGCGCTGGTCGCCTCGCGGCTTGTCCAGACGTCGGCGGACTCGATCCCCGGGATCGGGGGCATCGACGCGCGACTGCCGGTGCAGACCGCCACCGCGAGGCGCGCGCTGAGGGTGAACTCCGCGCCCTCATGGGGAGTGACCGTGACCCGGCGCTCGCCGGCCAGCCGTCCCACCCCGCGCGCGAGGTCGATGTGATGGTCCTCCAGCCACTGCACCTGGCCTTCGTCCTTCCAGTGCGAAGCAAACCTGTCGCGACGGCGCAGCACGGCCGCGCTGTCGAGCTTGCCGGTCACCGCCTGGCTCGCACCGTCGACGGCCTGAGCGGCGCGGAGCGCCTGGCCGCTGCGCAGGAGCGCCTTGCTCGGCATGCATGCCCAGTACGAGCAGTCGCCTCCGGCCAGCTCGCTCTCGACGATCGCGCAGGTCAGGCCGGCACGGGACACGCGGCCCGCGACGTTCTCCCCAGTGGACCCGGCACCGATGACGATGACGTCATACGCAGCATCCCGATCGATCAAGGGCATGGGCGCGCCTCCAGGATGGGTGAGCTGAGCGGAGCCGGGTCAGCCGGCGTGGATCGGCTCGCGCGCCGGCGGGGCGGGGGAGCCCACCACGTCAAGAGGAGGGACTTCGGACGCCGGCTCCTCCTTGCGGCGGCGGCGGAAGAGCAGGGTGCTGCCGAGTCCGGCGACCGGCAGGGAGACGGCAAGATCGATGGCCTGGAGCGTGAGGCCCGCGGCCACGGCGGCCTCGATCGGGATCCCCTCGAAAGCGAGAGCGCCGGCCCACCAGGCCTGCCCGGTGCCAATGCCGGCGATGCCCTGGATGGGGATGGTGAGCAGCAGGGTCCGGATGGACAGCACGAACCAGGTAGCCCAGAACCCGAGGTGCACGCCGACCATCGCCATCAGGGCCGTGTACTGGATCGCGGTTGCGATCCGGCAGAAAGCGGTGCTGCCGATCAGGTTGGCCCACCGAGTGCGGCTGTTCAGCACCTCGAGCTCAGCTTCGGCGCGCGCCGCCAGCGAGGCGAGTCTCGGGATCCGCGCGGCGAGGCGCGTAACCAGCGTCCGCGGCCCGGGGATGACCAGGGCGAGCAGGGCGCCGAGCCCGACGGCGAGGGCCGCGGCTGCGGCGACGATGACCGGCGTCGGCTCCACCCAACTGGTGAAGTACGAGGCGACGAGCGCGATCAGCGCGAGGCTGACCACGTCGAGGATTCGGGCGACGATCGCGCTCCCGGATCCGCGTGCCACGCCAACGGAGAACCTGGTCCGAGCAAGGGCGACGAACGCGACATCTGCCGAAGGCCCGGGGAGCAGCAGCCCGGCGCCCCAGGATGCGGCGGTTGCGCCGAGCAACTCGCGCGAGCTGCCGTCACGACGGGGCAGCAGCGCGCCGAATCGCCACGCCCGGCCGACGAGGAAGCATGCGGCCCCGAAAGCAGCCACGCCAATCAACCAAACCGACGGGTGGATGCCGGCCCACTTGAGGCCGTGGCCGAGCAGCCGCCAGACGAGGACGAGCACCAGGACCGTGATGACACTGGTGATCGCCGCGCGGATCAGACGCCCACGGCGAGCAAAACCGGAGATCGACACGAGAGAGGATTGTCCCCTTTTTGGACGCTCCCGGGTCGAAACCGAGCAATCGTCAAAGTCGGCACGATCTCGAAATGTCGAGATGCGAACAGCACGGATTCAGGGCGCCACGACCTCGCGGATGGCCAATCGACGGGTGGGGCAGGCATAATCCCAGTCGATAACCCGCTCGAAAGGTCTTCTTGACGAAGGTCGCAGGGTATGAACAGTCTCAGGAGCTTTTTGCATGCGTGACAAGACGGTGATCGTGCTCGGTGCGGATGGGTATCTCGGGTGGCCGCAGACGATGCACCTTTCCACTGCGGGATATCGGGTCATCGCCGTCGACAACCTCGTCCGCCGCCGCTGGGACCTCGAGTGTGGCACCTCGTCGCTCATCCCGATTTCGACAATGGAGCGTCGGGTCGACCGCTGGCGCGAGCAGGGCCGTGGGGAGATCGAGTGGCGCAACGTCGACCTCACCGACGCCGATGCGCTGACCGAGCTCATCGCATCCACCAAGCCGGACGCGGTGGTGCACTTCGCGGAGCAACGGTCGGCGCCGTTCTCGATGATCGACCGCGAACACGCGGTGATGACCCAGCTCAACAACGTGGCAGGCACGCTCAACCTGCTCTTCGCGTTGCATGAGCACGCGCCCGAGTGTCACCTCGTGAAGCTCGGGACGATGGGTGAGTACGGCACGCCGAACATCGACATCGAGGAAGGCTTCATCACCATCGAGCACAACGGCAGGAGCGACACGCTGCCGTATCCCAAGCTGCCGGGCAGCTTCTACCACCTCTCCAAGGTGCACGACAGTCACAACATTCACTTCGTGTGCCGCGCGTGGGGCATCGCGGCGACAGACCTCAACCAAGGCGTCGTGTACGGCTGCAACACCCCGGAGACAGCGCTCCACCCAGAGCTCGCAACGCGCTTCGATTACGACGGGATCTGGGGCACGGTGCTGAACCGTTTCATCGTGCAATCGGCGATCGGCAAGCCACTCACCGTGTACGGCACCGGTGGTCAGACGCGTGGGTTCCTCGATATCCGCGACACGATGGCCTGCGTGCAGCTGAGCATCGAGCATCCTGCGAAGCCCGCCGAGTTCCGTGTGTTCAACCAGTTCACCGAGCAGTTCTCGGTGCTGCAACTGGCCGAGCTCGTGCGCGACGCACGCGCGGCACACGGCCTCGAGACCACCATCGAACACACCGCGAATCCCCGTTTCGAGAAGGCCACCCACTACTACAACGCGAAGCACCAGTTGCTGGTCGACCTCGGCCTCGAGGCGCACAAGCTCCGCAGCACGCTCATCGACTCGGTGATCGAAGTGGTGAATGAACACATCGACCGGGTCGACCTCTCGCAGGTGGGCGTGTCCGACGTCGAATGGTCCACCGGTCGCGCCCGCGCGGCGACGGGCAAGGCGCAGGTGCCGGCACCAGCAGCGGAGACGGTGGCGTAGCGCCCGTGGCGCTACCCGAGGTCGACGTCAGCCTGACGATACCGGCCCACAACGAGTTGGAGAACATCGGGCGCGTTCTACAGGACGTCATGGCGGTCCTGACAGAAGGGGGCCGGACCTACGAGATCGTCCTCGTCGACGATGCGAGCCACGACGACACAGTGGGGGCGGCGCGCACGGCCATGGGCGAGGACGCCCGGAACCTCACGGTGGTCACCCACAGGCAGCAGCGTGGCTACGCGATCACGGTCTGCGACGGGCTTCGGGCTTCGCGGGGAAAGGTGCTCGCGTTCATGGACGGTGACGGCCAGTTCGACCCGCGTGACCTCGGCAAGCTGCTCGCCGGGCTCGACCGTGCCGACATGGTCGCCGGCATCCGCAACCGTCGGGCCGACCCCTGGTACCGCTCCTTCGTGAGTGGCGTCTACAACCGAGTGGTCCGC
Organism: Candidatus Dormiibacterota bacterium; assembly: GCA_963791435.1. GTDB lineage: Bacteria > Chloroflexota > Dormibacteria > Aeolococcales > Aeolococcaceae > Palsa-851. The sequence goes on along the minus strand of CAWBSL010000001.1, from coordinate 245,673 downwards.
CTCACGTTCGGCATCCGAGAGCTCGATTTCGACTGTGGCCTCAAGGTTTTCACCCGCGAACTCTGGGATGCTGTCACGCCCATCCGCGCGCGGTCCGCGGTGTTCAATCCCGAGATGTTCTTCAAAGCCCATCGCTTGGGATTCCGGGTTGTGCAGGTGCGCGTCCAGCACCTGCCTCGGCTCGCAGGCGTCCGATCCGGCGGGCGGCTCATCCCCGTGGCTCGGGCCATGCGCGATGTCATCCGGCTTCGAATCTCACTGGCGTTGAACTGGCGACCGGAGGACGCCCGCCGGGAGCGAGCCTAAGTTGCGCAGGGCGGCGATCCCAGGGCTGTTGGTCCTGGCGGTCCTGCGCCTGCCCTCGCTCATGGAGCCCCACTGGTACACGGACGAGGCGGGGTACTTCAATGTCGCCCGCCAGTTGCTCCAGGGCAAGATCCTGTACCTGCAGACCTGGAACAACAAACCGCCGCTGATGCTCTGGACCTTCGCGCTGGACGCGAAGCTGTTCGGAACGAGCGAGCTGGCGCTCCACGTGCTCACCTTGCTCAGCGGCGGGATCACGATCGCCGCCATCGTGTGGGTGGCGTCACGGCTGTACACGCCGCGTCGCGCACTCATTGCCGGAGTGATCGCCGCGGTGATCCTCGGCCTGCCGATCGTCGATGCCGAACTGGCACTGCCGGAGAGCCTGCTGATCGCGCCACTGACGTGGGCGGGCGCGATCATCCTCGTGCGCATCGTGCGCGGCGATCGGACGTCCATTACGCGGCGGATCCCGTGGTGGCCGGTTGCGGCGGGGGTCCTCATGGCTGCGGCGATCGCGTATCAGCAGACCTCCGTCGCCGAGACCTCGGCGTTCTTCTTCGCGATGCTGCTCGCCCCGAGACTGCTTCGACGCGATGCTTTCATCTTCCTGGGAACGGCCGTCGCCATCACGCTGGCGTGGCTCGGCGCGGCGATCATCACGGCCGGGGTGGGCAAGGTGGCCTTCGCCCTCGCCGGGTTCTACGTCAACTACACCAAGGCGGCGCTCCCATCGAGCGCGGCCGGCGGGGTCGCGCACTTCGGCCTGGCGCTCGCGGCAGCGGTCTTGATCGCCGCCGGCGCAATCGCCAGCCGCCGGAGCGACCGTGTCGACTGGGTGCTCATGCTCTGGGCGGGGGCAACCCTTCTGGTGACGGCGGTTGCGGGGCAGCAGTACCCGCACTTCCTGGTGCCCGCGGTGGCACCGCTCACCCTCCTTGCGGCAGGACTGCCGGTGCCGTCACCGGCCCGGCTTCGTGCCCGCAGGAGACGCGATCTCGTGGGTCCCGGCCTGCAGGCGGTCGGCCTCGTGGCCGCGATCCTGATGGCGAAGGTCGCCGGCCTGGACTGGACGCCTTTCCCGCCGTCGGCCTCGGACTCCCACACGCTCAGCGGCTATTACGGTGGTGCCGTCTGGGCGGCGTTCGACCCGACGTGGCGGACCACGTGGCTGAACGATTTCGACTATCGCGTGGCCGGTGACGCCAAGGTCGCCGCCTGGGTCACCCGGAACGGGTTCAGCGGTGACACGGCCGTCGTCTGGTCATATGACGCCTGGATCTATGCACTCGCAAACTTGCAGATCATCATGCCGACTCCGCCTATCTACAACGACGAGGTCCTGCTCGGCTCGGGCGGACCGGTGGAGGCATACGTGGCCGCGAAGCAACCCGTGCTGATCATGGTCGACGTGAAGTCGCAGGTGCTCTTCCCCGAGATCGGCAAGCTGCTTGAGAGCGGCGAGTACGTCGACGAGTACCAGACCTACCCGTACACCGTCTGGGTCCGCGCCGATAACGTCTCGCAGCTGCCGTGAGCTGGCGCATCCGGCACCTCGACCGGGTGATGCTCGGGGCGCTCATCGTCATCTTCACCGGGTTCGCCATTGCGTACACGCGCATCACCCCGGTCGGCGCGTCGCCCGACGAGTTCTCCCACCTCCACTACATCACCGGTATCTCGGATCACTTCCGGCTGCCTCCGGCGAGTGAGCCCGAGCGGCAGCAGCCGCCCCTGTACTACCTGCTCGGGGCGGTGGTCGCCAAGCTCACCGGCGACGATGCGCGGCTGATCCGGCTCCTCTCCGTCGCGCTCGGCGTGCTCACCATCCTCACCGTTTACGCCGTGGCACGCCGGCTTTTCCCGCTCCGGCCGGGTCTGGCGGTGGGCGCGGCGGCGCTGGTCGCGCTTCTTCCGGAGACGCAGTACCTGGCGGGCGGGATCAATGACGACAACCTCGCCTGGCTCGCCGGGGCGCTGCTGGTGCTTGCGGGGATCAGCGTGATGCAGAGCAAGTCGCTGACCCCCCGGGTCGCCCTCGGCGTCGGCCTCGCGGTGGCGCTGGCGGTCCTCGCCAAGGAGACGGTCTGGGTGCTCGCCGCCCTGCTCATGGTGCTGGTGGTCGTGCGGCGCGGGCGAGAGCTGCGGGCCGTCCACGTCGCGGCACTGCTCGTGCCGACGATCGCGCTCGACGGGTGGTGGTTCGTGCGCAACGCGGTGGCCTTCGGCAGCCCGCTGCCGCCGCTGCATCCGATCACTGCTCAGCGCCAGGTGCTGAACTCGATCTCGCAGGTGCGCGGCTACATCGCCGCGACGGCGCAGAGCATGGTCGGGGAGTACGGCAACGGATCGCACTTCGTGCCGATCTCGATCCTCGGGATTCGACCGTTGCCGAGCGTGGTGTCGGTGACGGTGATCGGCGTCATCACCGTCGCCGCCTGCGTTGGAGTCGCACGCTCGTGGAGCAGATGGGACGCGGCGCGGCGCGGGCTCGGGATCCTGCTGCTGATCGTGCTGCTGGTGGCGGTGGCGCAGTCGCTCCTCAATTCCGCCACCTTCGATCTCCAGCCGCAGGCGCGCTACCTGCTTGTGGCCGTCGCCGCCGCAGCGCCGATTGCCGCGTGGACGATCGCCTGGCGACGGTCCGGTCCCCTGACGGCGCTTCGCGTCACTGCCATCGCGGCTGTGGTCGCCGTGGCGCTCGTCTTCGATGCCTCGGGGCTGATCACCGCCGCCCACACCGCCGTGTGATCAGCGCACCTGGTCGCGGAAGCTCTCCAGGGTGCGTGCCAGCCCGTCGTCCAGGCTGACGCTCGGGCGCCAGCCGAGGCGCTCGGTGATCAGGCTGTTGTCGAGCGCGCTGCGCGCCACCTCGCCCGGGGGCAGGGGCTCGCGTTCCGGCTCGCCTTCGTAGCCGGCGAGTTTTGACAGGCTGCGGACGAGGCCGCCGATGCTGGTCTCACGCCCGGTGCCGACGTTGAGCGCGCCGGTGACCGCCGAGGCCAGCCCGAGCACGTTCGCCGCGACGATGTCGGCGACGTAGGTGAAGTCGCGGGTCTGCTCACCGTCGCCGCGGAGGACCGGTGCCTTGCCACCGAGGAGCCGGAGGCTCGAGATGGCGACGACTCCCGCCTCGCCGGTCCCGTCCTGGCCGGGGCCGTAGACGTTCCCGTATCGAAGCGCCAGGGCGTCGATCGCGCCGGCGCGCGTGAAATGGCCGAGGTAGTGCTCGATACAGAGCTTGGCCGTGCCGTATGGCGACCGCGGCTGCGTGGGCTCGTCCTCGGGTGTCGGTAGCCGGCGAGCCGCGCCGTACAGGGCTCCGCCCGATGACGCCACCACCACGCGCCGGCAGCCGGCGGCGATCGCGGCCACAATGATGCTGACCGTGCCGAACACGTTGATGTGGGCGTCGGCCGCCGGCTCGCGCCAGGACCGGTTGACGCCGCCCTGCGCAGCAAGGTGGAGGATCGCGGTCGGTTTCCATGCGCGGATGGCGGCGCGCGCCGGGTCCTCGGCGATGTCCGCCGCCTCGAGCCGTGCTGCGCTCGGCAGGGGGCGGTACGAGGCGTGGCGGAGGTCGTCGATGACGAGCACGTCTGCGCCGGCGTCGAGCAGTGCCTCGACACTGTGCACACCGATGAAGCCGGCGCCGCCGGTGACGACGACACGCTGCCCGTCCATCACGCCGGCCATCAGTTCCTGCTCATCAGGGCACGCAGGAAGAGTGCGGTGTTGGCAGGTCGCTCGGCCATGCGGCGCATGAGATATCCATACCACTGCACGCCGAACGGCACGTAGACGCGCACGGTCTCACCCCCCGCGACCAGCCGGCGCTGCTCGTCCGGACGGATGCCATAGAGCATCTGATACTCGTGCTTGAATCCCGGTCCACCGATCGCGCTGACGAGGCGTCCCGCGGCATCGACCAGCTTGGGGTCGTGCGTCGCGGCCATCGGCAGCGCGCCGCCGGAGATGAGCGTCCCGAGGCAGCGAACGTATGCGGAGCGGATGTCGTCGGGCCGTTGCCAGGCGAGCGACGCCGGCTCCAGGTACGCGCCCTTGCAGAGGCGCACTCGCGAGCCCGGCCCTCCCAGGAACTTGCAGTCGTCCTCGGTGCGGTGGAGCGATGCCTGCAGCACGGCCCCGGTGGAGGGGAAGTCCTCGCGGAGGAGTCCGACGAGTCGGAGCGTCGAATCGGTGGTGGTGTGGTCCTCCATGTCGATGGTCACCGACGATCCGGCGTCACGCGCGGCGGCGCAGATCAGGCGCGCGTTGTCGAGCGCCATGGATTCGTCGAGCGCCTGGCCGACGGCGGAGAGCTTCACGGACATCTCGGCGGTGGCGGCGAGGCCCTCGTCAGCGAGGCGCCCTGCCAATGAGCGGTACGCCTCGACGGCCGCCTGGGCTGTCGATGCATCGAGCGTGTCCTCACCGAGGTGATCGAGCGAGACATGGAGGCCCTCGCCGGTGAGCGCTCGGGTGACCCGGAGCGCGTCGCCGATGGTCTCGCCGGCGACGAAGCGGCGGACCACATCGCGGGTCACCGGTGCTGAGGTCACCGCGCGTTTGATCTGGCGGCGCCGGGATGCCCAGAGGAGCACGTGACGGAGCGCGGCCGATGGGCTCAGCCCGGCCGTCGTCGAGTGCGGCTGGGATCCCCAGGCTTCGCTCGTCACCGCGCCGATTATGTCGCCGGTCCCTGCCGGTCTGGGTCAGGGGACCAGTGCGGCGGTCGCCGCTCGAGGAACGCAGTCATCCCCTCGTGCGCCTCTTCGGACGCGAACAGTCGCGCCGAGAGTTCAACCATCTCCTCGCCATGGCGCTCGATCGCCTCGCGGATCACCCGGTTCGCGAGGCGTTTCGACTCCACGAGTCCCTGGGGCGACGCCTTGAGCAGGTCGGCCGTGAACGCCCTGACGGCGGTGTCAACGTCATCCGTTGCGACGGTGACGAGACCGATGCGCTGCGCCTCGGCGGCGTCGAACGTCGCGCCGGTGAGGTAGTACCGCGCTGCGGCACGCGAATCGAGACGGGGGAGAACGGTCACCGAGATGACCGCCGCGGCGAGCCCGATCCGTGCCTCGGTGATGGCGAAGGTGCAGCGAGGTCCGGCGACCGCGATGTCGCATGCGCCGACCAGACCAACACCGCCGGCGCGCACGTTACCGTCGATTCTGGCGATAACAGGCTGGGGAACATCGACGGTGAGGCGCAGCACCGCCAGGAGACGCTGTGCCGTGCCGGTCATCGGCCCCGTCGATGCTTCCGAGAGGTCGGCGCCCGCGCAGAAGGTTGTCCCGGTGTGGGTGAGCACGATCGCGCGGATCTCCGGGTTTGCGCCCGCGGATTGGACGTGTGCGGTGAGCTCGGCGACGAGCTGTCGCGAGAGCGCATTGCGGTTGTGCGGCGAATCGAGCGTGACGGTGGCAATGCCCTGCTCGACGGTGAGATGCACGAGTTCCGTGTCGGTCATAGGAGTTCCTCGGGTATGTCGACGGTTCGCGAGCGGAGCCATTCACCGAGAGCCTTTGCCTGCGGGTCGAACCGCGTGGACGAGGCGACACCCTCGCCGAGCAGGCCCTCGATGACGAAGTTCAGCGCGCGGAGATTGGCCAGCACGTGGCGGCGCACCACCAGGTGCGATGTCTCGGGGAGGAGTTGCTTGAGGGCATCGATGGTGAGGGTATGCGCCAGCCAGCGCCACGACGCGTCATTGCGCGCCCACACGCCCAGGTTCGCGTTGCCTCCCTTGTCGCCGCTTCTTGCTCCGACGAGGGTCCCGAGTGGACGTCGTTGCGAGCGTGTGGTGGGCAGCGGCTGTGGGAGCGGCGCGATCGCCGCGTCGGGTTCGGGATTCGATGCGTTTGTCGTTGGTGCGGGCGGTATCACGATGCGCGAGCCGTCATCGAGCACCGCGACGTGTTCGACCGCTTCTGCGGGAATGAAGCCCGCGTGGTACACGCCGACCGGAGACGCGTCTCCAGGCGAGGAGGTCAGATGAAATCCGGGGTAGCTGCCAAGCCCGATCTCGACTGCGCGGGAGCTGAATCCGCGCCCCGCGACGGTCGGATCAGCGTCTCGCACCATGCAGTGGAGCAGCGCGCTCGCGGCCTCTTCGTCATCGGAATCCGCATGATCGGTTCGCGCCAGAGTCCAGTGAATCTCGTCCGGGGGGGCGGCGGCGAGCGAGGCCTCCATCTGCTCTCGAACGAGCGCGGCCTTGGCGTCGATGTCCGGGCCGCAGAGCACGAAGACGAGCGATTTGCGGTATCCGCTCAGGGTGTTGCAGCAGACTTTGAGAGTCGGCGGCGGCGGCGCTCCGCGCACTCCGCTCACCCGCACTCGATCCGTGCCGTCGGTGGCGAGCGCGATGGTGTCGAAACGCGTGATCACGTCGGGTCCGAGATACCGAGGCTCGTCGATCTCGTAGAGCAGTTGCGCAGTGACCGTGTCGATGGTCACTGCCCCCCCGGTGCCCGGATGCTTGGTGATCACGCTCGATCCGTCGGCGTGCACCTCCGCGATGGGGAAACCTGGATGGCGCACGTCGTGCTCCGTGAAGAAGCTGTAGTTGCCACCTGTCGCCTGCGTGCCGCACTCGAGAATGTGGCCCGCAACGGTTGCGCCTGCGAGCGCATCCCAGTCGTCGCGCTGCCAGTCGAAGTACGCGGCCGCCGGGCCGACAACCAGGCTTGCGTCAGTGACCCGTCCGGTGACCACGATGTCCGCGCCGGAGCGCATGCACGCCGCGATTCCCCACGCGCCGAGATACGCATTGGCGGTGAGTGGGCTCCCGAGACCGAGTTCCGCGGCTCGGGCGATCACGTCGTCTCCCTCGACCGTTGCCACTCGGGCCTCGAGTCCCAACTTCGATGCGACGTCGCGGATCGCGTTCGCGAGTCCGGACGGGTTGAGCCCGCCGGCGTTCGTGACGATGGTGACGCCGTGTTCGAGCGCGAGACCGAGGCATTCCTCCACCTGGCGGAGGAACGTGACCGCGTATCCGCGCTCGGGATGCTCCAGTCGTTGCCGGCCGAGGATGAGCATGGTCAATTCGGCGAGGTAATCGCCGGTCAGGACATCGAGTTCGCCGCCTTCGAGCATCTCGCGAAACGCCGCGAAGCGGTCGCCATAGAAACCGGAGGCGTTGCCGATGCGCAGAACCGTATCCACTGGCCCGGCAAGGCTACCCTGCCCGGGCGTCCAGGCGGGCGCGATGGTGTCGCTCAGCTGTGCGGGCCGACCCGCCCGAGGAACTCGTCGAAAAGCGGCACGGTGAACGCGGTGTCCCCGTGCGCGGGGCTGTAGATGATGCCCTTCGCGATGAGCGCAGAGCGGCGCGGCGCCACCGACTCGACGCGGACCCCAAGGGCTTCGGCGATGTCACCGGAGCGGTGCGGTCCCGGCCCCAGCGACGCCATCGCCACGAGGTACTCGCGCTCTCGCGGTGTGAGCCGGTCGAGCCGCACCAGGAAGAAGTTCTGGTCAAGCTGTTCCTGAACTCGCGGGGCTGCGCGATCGACGTCGTCGGCGGTGATCGGGCTCTGTGGCGCCAAGTTCCAGACGTGGTATCCCCACTCCTGAAGGAAGTACGGATACCCGTGGGAACGCTCGACCATGATGTCGAGCGCGGCGTCATCAATTGCGGCCCCACTCTCCGCGGCGGGCAGGGCGAGCGCGGTGCGAGCATCGTCGTCGCTGAGCGAACCGATCTCAGGGAAATCGAAGAGACGTTCCGCGTAGGACTTCGCTTCGCCGGCGAGCCCTCGCAACTGCGGAAGACCGGCGCCGGTGAGGATGACCGGAAGGTTGAGCTGATTGGTCCGGTGGATTGCGACGATCAACGCCGACAACTCCTCCGGGTGCACGTACTGCAACTCGTCGATGGCAAGCACGATGCCGGTCCCGCGGTCGCGTGCCGCCTCACCGCACGCCACGAGGAGATCGGTGACGTCATCCGCGAGATTGCCCGAGTCCGCGACACCGTGGAGCGCGTCGACATCGATGGAGACACGCGTTCCATCCGGCAGCTGCAGCGTGAAGGTCTTGAGGACGCGCAGCGCGCGGGTGACGGCTGTCGAGACGACGTTGCTGCTGAGCGGGATGAGGATCCGGCGGAGCCGGGCGGCGAGCAGCGAGGGGAAGTGGCCGTGCTCGGGCGCCTCGATCAGTCCGACCCGGAAGCCCTCCTGCTCGGCGATCTCCACGAATCGGTTGAGCAGGACGGTCTTGCCGGCCCCACGCAGGCCGATCAGGAGCAGGCTCTTGCCCGGACGGCCCGCGACGGCTCGGCGGAAGGCGATGCCGAATCGGTTGATGAGGTCGTCGCGGCCAGTGAGGGCCGGTGGAGGGGTGCCGGCGCCGGGACGGTACGGATTGGTGAGCTCATCCACGGGTTCAACGGATCTTACCTGGTTATACGGTGGTTATCCAGGCTTACTGATCTTATGTCGAGGCGCGATAAGGTCTGATTAAGAGACGGTTTCAGGGGCTTAATTCGTCCTATTGCGAGCGCAAAGCCCAGATACGAGGCAATTAAGGTCCGTTTGCCCGGAAACCGAGGGTCGCTAGGCTGCGACGGGGCTTGGCAGCTGGTGGCGGTGGCGAACCCCGTCGAAGCTGAGGATTGCGAGCGCGATCCAGACAAGCGCGAACCCGCAGAGCAGGGCGAACGACGTCGTCTCGCGGAGGACCAGCACCCCGATGAGGAACTGCATCGTGGGAGTGACGTACTGGAGCAACCCCATCATCGAAAGCGGGAGCCGGGTGGCGGCCGCGGCAAAGAAGAGCAAGGGCACGGCGGTGATCGGTCCCGCCGAGATGAGCAGGATCAGGTGCCCCGGGTTCGCGGCGTGTCCCACGAAAGAAGCATCCCCGGCGAGGGCCAGCACTGCCAGGATGACCAGGGCTGGCACGCTCGTCACCGCGCCCTCGATGAAGAGGCCCTCCGGCGGCGATGCGCGGACGCCTTTCTTGATGAACCCATACGCGCCGAACGACGATGCGAGCGCCAGCGCGATCCACGGCGGCCTGCCGTAGTCGAAGCTGAGGACGGCCACCGCCACGACGCCCAGGCCCACCGCGGCCCATTGCACCGCGCGAAGCCGCTCGTGGAGGATGACGACGCCGAGCCCGATCGTCACGAGCGGATTGATGAAGTAGCCGAGACTCGTCTCGATGACGTGCCCGTTGTTGACACCCCAGATGTACACGCCCCAGTTGACGGCGATCAGCACGCCGGCAGCGCAGAGGCGCAGCACCGTGCCGCGGTCGAGCCGTCCGATGCCACTCAGTTGATGACGGACCGCCAGCAGGACGGCGATGACGATGAAGCAGAAGAGAATCCGGCATGCCAGGATCTCGAGCGGATCCGCCGGCTCGAGGAGCGGCCAGAAGAGCGGGAAGAGGCCCCAGAGCAGGTACGCGCTGAGCCCGTATAGGAGTCCGCTGGCGGCGGGCGTGCGGCGCTGATCCGTACTCGCGAGGGGCACGCTAGCCTTCGAGCCGCTCCTCCAGCTCAACCGTTACGGAATCCCCCGCAGAGATCCAGCCGTCCGGGCTGGGGCTCGTCTGGAGGGGACTCTCGAAGCGCTGGTTGAGCATGCCGATCGCATGGTAGGTCAGGCAGGGTGAACGGCCGCCCGCCGGTCCCAGTCGTCGTGCAGGACCGGCGGCGTCAGTAGATGAACGTCTCCACGTCGTACAGCGAGCGGATATGGCGCTGGTCGACCTCTCCGAGGCCGAGCATGTTCGCCTCATCCACGGTGAAGCTCGACGCGCTCTGCACCGAGACGACGTACGCCACATGGCCGAACCCGCTGTATCCGTGTCCCGGTCCGAACACCACGAGGCTGCCGACGCGCGGGGTCCTGCCCTCCGGACGCCCCGCAGCACGCGCTGTGGCCGCCCACTGCCACGCGTTGCCGCTCCAGTAGACGTTGCGCAATGACGCGACGTACCAGGTGCACTGTCCCCACGGATAGTCGTCAATGCGTGGTCCGAATGCGAAGGGTGCCAGCGCATTCCCGAGGACGTGCGCGGCGCCGGCGCCTGCGGCTGCAGCAGCTGCTGCGGCCGCGGCCTCCTGCTCGCGATGCACCTGAGCGATCTTCGCCTGCACGCCGCGGAGCTGTGCCAGGAGCGTGACCGCCTTGCCTTTCAGGGACGAGGCCTGCTGGCGATAGGCGACCTCTTCGTTCTGTTCCTGGCCTGCGAGCGACTGCAGGCTGTCGACCAGCGTGTTGGCGCTTTGCTGGTCGTGCTCCTGCTGTTTCTGCAAGGCGTCCAGCTGGTCGCGCTTCCCCTGAATCTGCGTCACCAGTTGCTGTACGCGAGCGCTCACCTGGTCGGCGCTGGTGAGTGCGTCCATTGCATCCATGAAGCTCTTGCTGTCAACGAGAATCGCGGTCACCGATCCGTCGTCGGTGAGCTCATAGACGTGGACGAGGATCTGCGCAAGATCCCCCTGGTCGGCGGTGTACTCGCCGTGGACGACCTGCAGCTGTTCACTCGTGCTCGCGAGGTTCTTGTTCGCCTGGTCGAGCGCCTGCTGGGCCTGCGCGAGCCGCCCTTGCGTTGCTCCGATTGCCTCCTGTGACGCGAGCGCGCTGCCCAGCGCGTTCGAGCTGGCGCTGCTCAGAGAACCGATCTCGTTGGTCAGCGCCCTCGCCTGCGCTGACAGCGTCTGGATCTGCTGGGTGAACTGATCAGCCAGGACCTTGTCCGAACCGAGCGGAGAACCGACCAGCAGGAGCGCAATCGCGCCGGCGGTGGCTGCGAGTGTCACGCGGCGAGCGAGCAACAACGGCCTCCGTGAGATGGACGCGAACTGGAAGCGAGCGGTGCTCGACCGTAACAGGCATGCTCTGAACGGTCAACCCCATTTCGCGATTGCAATGTCGACGCATCTGTCGATTGCAGACGGCCGAATCCGGCGAGGCCTTCTCACCCCCGATTCGTGTTCTGAAGGCGCGCTACACTGGGATTGGCATGGATCTCATTGGTGGACACCTTCCCGAGCTGATCATTCTCCTGATCGTGATCCTGATCATCTGGGGGCCGGGGAAACTCCCTGACCTGGGCGCAGCAGTCGGGCGCGGCATTCGCGAGTTCCGGAACGCTTCGGCCGAAACTCGCGAGTCAGTGGTCAACGCAATGACGACACCACAGGAGCCGGCAGCTCCAGCGCCTGCGCAGGCGGCCCCGGTTGCGGAGCCCGAGGCCGCGGCACCTTCAGGAGGTTCGACGCCCTCGGACGCCGGCTGACTTCATCCGGGGGACTCTTGCGGCGGGGCGGGGAACGCGTAGACCGCGGGGCCGCGTCTACCCCGTCGCGGGGCTCTCAACATGCACCGCGCGGAAGGCTTCCTCGCGGGTGCGGTAGTCGTCGATTCGCAGGATCCGGCCGTCCTGGGTGGTGAAGACCATGAAGATCTCGCCGTCCAGGAACGGGATCTCTCGAAACCGGGGACCGGCAATCCCGACGACGACGCTGTCGCCAGCCGCATGCAGCTCAAGCCTTTCGATACCTCTCTCGCCGCCGGCGGAAGAGGCCTCCACCCGCTCCAGCACCGCGTCGCGTCCATTGCACACGAGGTTGGGGAAGACGCCCTGATGGACGACGTCAGGGTCCAGGCTGGCTGCCACGGCGACCATGTCGCCGCGTCGCCTGGCGTGGAAATGGTCGAAAACGGTCTCCATCGCCGCGTCGCTCATCGTTGCTCCTTCTAGGCGTCTGCTGGGTGGGTGTCCACTAGTATCGGTGAGGCGTGAGCTTGCAAGCGAATAGAAAGAACCGACCGTTCACCATGGTGTTTCGATGAACGATGACCGCTGGGCGTTTCCCCCGCAGCCACCGGCCTGGCCACCCGCACCGACGACCACGCCTCCGAGACGCCCGTCGCGTGTGCTCGCAGCTGTGGCGCTCTTCGTCGCCACCGGCGTCGTCGCCGCGGGGATCGGCGTGGGCGGCGTGCTCCTTCTGCGTCACATTCAGGGAACGCAGTCCGGGGCGTCCGCACCGACAGCGACTCCTGGCACGAATTCCGGCGCCGCCGAGGCGAGGGCGCTCTACCAGCAGGCGGTGACCGCCACGGGGGCATCCACCGGTTTCCACTACGTCGCGGTCTCCTCCGGCGGCGATGCGCAGACCATCGTCGGCGACGCGGGGCTGACGAACGGCCGCCAGGCGATCACCTTTGTCTCCAACTACGGGACCGAGCAGTTCACGCTGCTGCTGGTCGGTACGACCGTCTACTTCCAGGGCAACACACCGGCTCTCGAAGATCAGCTCGGTGTCTCATCCGCGGCTGCCCCGACCCTCCAGAACAAGTGGGTGTCGGTGGTGAACGGGGATGGAGGTGCTCACGGGCCGTACTCGGTGCTGCAGCCCGGGATCACCAGTTCGTCGCAGTCGAGCCAGATGCCACTGAATGCGGAGTCCAGTGCCAAGCTGACAACAGGCGGCCTCAGCGCGATCCGTATCTCCGGCGTCGTCCCTGCGACGCCTAGCGCCCCGGCCGGGACCGGGTCGCTCGTCATCGCGCAGAACTCGGATCTGCCGATCACGTACACGTCGTCGATCTCCGAAGAAGGCGTCGTGCTCGACTTCAACACCACGTTCAGCGCGTGGGGAACGCCACCCACCGTGAGCGCACCCGCTGGCGCCGTGGCGTGGTCGACCCTCACGACAGCAGTGCCGCCGAACGGGTATGGCGGCGGTGGCGTTCCGGCCGGGACCCCCACCTCGACGCCTGGGCCGATCTAGAAACAGGGAGCACGCAGGACGGCGAGACGCCGCCGGCGTGCGCCGTTGCGCTACTTGAGCAGTCGCTCGGCGACGAGATCCTCGAGGACGGCGCGCCCGATGTCCGAGGCGTCCGAGTCGGTCACAGCGTGCGGGTCGAGGTTGGGGAAGAAGCGCGCCACGCCGGCAGGGTCTTCGTCGGTGAGCCATCGGACGAGCGTTCGCCCGAACTCGGCTGCCTTTTCGTCGGTCAATTCATCGATCTTTGCCATCGGTGTCTCCTCGCGTACGTTCGTCGGGTCGCGGGATTATCTCTCGTTCGCGATGCGACGATCGAGGCATGGCCGCCAGGAGCAGGAGGGGGAGACGCTCCAGCGGCGGCCATACCTATCCGATCGTGGAGCACACAATTGCTCCGTTGTCTCGAAAGCGCGACTGGCGGCCTACGCGTAGGGGGTGGCGACGCACTCCGCCATATCTTCGAGATGCCAAGTCTGCGAGCGGTTCTGCATGCATGTCGGTCCGCAAGCGCACACAGGCAGGAGTCACCATCGACTCGCATGTGCGGTATGGCGATGTCTGAGGTCCGGTGCTTTGGTTGCGGTGCCCTCGTCTCCGCGACGCATGGCCCCGTGCACGCGTACATGCTCGCGGCTCCGGGGTGTTGGGCGCTGTACGGCTCGACACTCGAGGAGCAGCATGCGAACGACGCCGGGCGGCAACCCGAGGTGTCCCAATGGCTCGTCGATGCCTACGCCGCGCAGCATGCGACGAACACCGACCGTCGAAACCGGCAGTCCGTGGCTCTGCATCTCGTGAGTCTGTGCGCGGCGTTCGAACATTCGATGCCTGCTGAGGGTCGCCGGCGACTCATCGGACAGCTCGCGCACAGGGAGTACCCGGAGCTGCAGCCCTCCGTGACGTCGTTCGCCGTCACGGTACGTGACGTTGCTGACGCAGCAGACTCTGACCGCGCTCGCGTTGTGCGGCGTTGGGCGCGCGCCTCGTGGGATGCGTGGGCGGCGCATCACGAAACCGTGCGGTCGTGGTTGTCCGATGGACTCCGGCTCAGCTCTGGGGACAGCCGAGCTCGAGGACGACCGCGCCGCTCGGATCGCTGACGAAGAAGATCATCGAACCGATGGAGAGCGGTTTTGGCGCGGGGCTCGGGTACGCGAAGTGGATGCCGGTAGCTCCCACTGCCCAGACCGGTTGTGCCAAGGCCTTGCTTGCGTCCGTCTGACCGCCATACGGCGCATCCCAGAACCGCAGAAAGGCTGGAGCCGTGGTGCCGCTGACGCGAGAATCCGCAGCGCGGGCGTCGGCAACGACCTGTGCGGGCGTCAGGCTGGGATGCACTCCAGCCGGCGGTGGGGTCGTAACGATCCCTCCCGCGTGCAGGCACACGGTCATCCAGGTTGGAAGTGCTGCGATGGTCACGATCGGATTTACCGGGAAGGAAGGGATGACTCTCACCGAAGGCGAAGCGGTCGGTGAGGAGGCGGGGATCGGCGTGTTCCCCGCCGTCAAGCGGCCGTGGAGCGCGATCGAGCCACCGACAACTCCGGCAACTACTACCACCGCCGCGACACTGGCCACGACTGCGCCGAGCACGTTGTGCGCGCGAGGTCGAGCGGGCGCAAGTCGCGGGGGATTCACCTGCATCATGCGCCGCATCGCGCGGGTCAGGCGTTGGTCTTCGAACTCAAGACTGGTCATCGCGCACGCTCCTTCTCAGGGTGGTCAGAGCTCTGGCCAGGTGGCTTCGGACGGTGCCCCCGCGGCACCCCAGCACTGCGGCCGTTTCGTCGAGCGAGTACCCGTAGCCGTAGTGCAGCGCCACGACGGCGCGCTGGCGTTCGGTAAGCAGTATCAACGCCTTCGCGACGGTGGGATCCCAGTCCATGACCACTGAGAGTGCTTCCGCATCGCTGATCGGCCCGTGCCGGTGCAACCAGGTCGCTCGGCGCCGGCGTGTCCGAAACGCCGACCGCGACACGACCGAAGCGAGCCACGAACGCCGTCGTTGGGGATCGCGCAACTGACCCCAGTGGCCAAGGGCGTCGAGCCATGCCGTCTGGTATGCATCCTCGGCGTCGGGAACGTTCGCCGTGATGCTCAATGCCAGTCCATACATCTCTGATCCGAATTCGGCGATGGCGACGTCGATGTCGTGCTGTGTCGTCGTGTCCGCCTTGTCGAAACGTGCTACGGCATCCATTCGCAATCCAGAGTCAGGCGGATGCCCGTTGGTTTACGTGCGCGTACAGGCGACCGTGATGGGCAGTTGAGGAACTGCACTCCGCGTGCTCACCCGGTCGCGACGTGGAGGAGCAGATTGCCCTCGCTGGCAACCAACCACAGCCCGGAATCACCGGGGAGCAGGAGATTCGGGTCGCCGCCGTTCGATGGTGCGGGAAGGATCGAGCGCGTTGCCATCGCAATTCCGGTTGCGGGATCCAGTGATGTCAACGCCGACTCATTCAGGGCGTCATCGGAATAGGCGATCCACACCCGACCGGAGAGGAATGCAACCGAGACGGGATATGGTCCCTCCCAGAGGTTGGTGACAGTCCCGTCGGCGACGCTGACGCGCGCGATCGATGCATCGCCATCGCCCGCGGCGCCGATGAGAAACACCGAGGTCCCGTCGCACGCCGTGGATGCCTCGTAGTCGTATGGCACGGTCACCACCTTCCGGACTGCACCGCCCGCCGGCGGGAGCGAATAGATGGTCACGTTGGATGCACCCGGGACCACGCGGGTCAACGCGAGAAAGACCCGATCCGCGCAGACCGATACCGCGACCTGCGGGGAGAGCGATGAGACGGGCGGAGCCAGCACGCCTGGAAGAGTGGTCACAAGTTTCGTGCTCCCGCCGCTGAGCAGACTGATCGATGTCTGCTGCGCGTTGTTCGCTGCAACCACCATCGCGGATGTCGGGTTGGCAACGAGCCCTTGCGGATCCGACACGCCGTAGCGGTGCACCAGCGCGCCGGTTGTTGCGTTGAACTGTTCGACGGTGTCGTGCCCGGGGGGAAGGGTCGAGGTGCCTCCGGAGCCGTTGGCCACCCACACGAAAGCACCGCTTGCCGCGACCGCGACGGGCGCGCCGCCGACCGTCCAGGTCGCTGTCGCACGTGCTGTCGTGGCATCGACGCGGAAGAGCTTTCCGTTGGAGCCGGCCGTGGCTCCCTGTGTTGCGAGCCAGACGTCGCCGGTGGTCACCGCCATGGCGCTGACGGAATGAGGGCCGAGGTTGAGCTGCGCCGCGATGTCGAGCGGGACGGTGACCTGCGTCGGAGTCGGCGGCGGTGTTGGCGGCTGCGAGTTCGATGGCGTCGGAGACGGACCGTTGACCGATGCGGGCCGAACCAGGGCAAGGATCAGGCCGATGACTACGAGGCCGCCGGCAGCTGCGGCCAGCAGCGCGATGGCCTGGGATCTCGAGTTCGACCCGGCTCTGAAGCCCATACGAGCGATGCTATCGCCGGTTCCCGGCCGACTGTCCCGCCGCGCCGCTATTCGTGGAGGCGGACGTTCTTCAAGGCCTTGTCGACGACGCCGCGTTCCCCATGCAAGCCGATGCCCACGAGGTTCAGTTGATCACGCGCAACAGCCTTGACAGCAGCCCGATTGTCATCGTCGTTGGTTGTCGCGAACATCTCCTCGGTGTAGACCGCGACGCGGAGATTCCTGTCCAGCGCGCGACGAAGTGCCGACGACAGTGTCGCCCCGTCGGCTTCAAGAACCGTGATCGGCTGACGGCAGAGGGCCAGATACTCGGTACCGTCGGCGTCCTCATACGGCTGGCCGATGATGCCGTCGACGGACCCGATGATCCCGCTCGCCATGAAGGCTGCGACGTTGAGTTTCTGCCAGGGCGCCAGGTCGTTGCGGAGAACGATCGCGACCTTGGTTGCGAACCGCATGGGCGTCGGATTTGGTCCGTCAGTCAGCATGGGATTCGTGCGTTGATCATTAGCTTAGCCTAAGCTAAGCTACCAGCGGCATGGGTAGCGAGGGCGCTCGATTCGGAGCGCAGGGAGACGCAGCTCGAGCGCTTGGAGGCGTCAGTCCTGGCGTACGGCCGCGCCGCGCCGATCGTCGAAATGTCGCCATCGTGTCCAGGTATGTAGCCGGTGAGACCTTCGCCGCGATCGGCCTGAGTGTCGGCCTGACAAGAGAGCGCGTCCGGCAGATCGTGAAGGCCTCGGGCGCGGCGATGCCGTCGGAATCGCGATGTGCCGAGCCAGGATGCAATCAAACGCCGCGAGCGTCGAATACCCACTGCTACGCACACCGCGCGCACCTGAAGCGCGACGCCGATGCGTCGGCGTCCAAGGCTCCACTCCTGAAGGATGAACACGGGACCTATGCCTCGTATCGGGATCGCCGTTGCCGTTGCGAGTTGTGCCGGAAGGCCAGTGCCGATCGGCGTCGCGCGCAGTTTCATCGCGTGCATCCCGAGTGGCGGTATCGGTCGGCACCGAGCAGTCAGGGCTGATTGCCGGTCGAAGTCTCGAGCGCTGCGGCAACGTGCGCGGCGAGATCCTCGACGCCGCGGCGCAGGGCGGATGCACTGATGACGGTGGAGCGTGCGCCCACAAAGACCAGATGATCCCGGGTGGCGAACACGACGAAGGCAGAGCCCGGGATAGCTTCACCCAAGGCGCTTTCGCCAATGCTGGCAACGGGAAACGGGGTGTAGGGCTGCGATGGTTCGCCGCCTTCGAAGAATGTCGCGGCTTCACGCAAGGCAGACGGGTCGCTGTCCACGGGGACGCTCTTGATCTGCACGCTCGCGCTGTTGGCTTCGTGATTGATATCGGTATAGATGCATGCGACGTATCCCGAGGGCTCGAGCGTCTCCAAGGCCTGATTCCTGACAGCGGCATCGCCGCTGATCGTGGCGGCCGCCTGCTGTGTGAGCAATGAGCAGGGACGTGGCAAGGCTGCGGTGGTCGCGACAGCGGCGGGAGATGCGCCTTTGCGCGTTGGCGCGTTGCTGAAGGAGGTCACCGGAGCACATGCGGGACTCAGGTTGATGGAGATGACGCAGACGGCGACGAGCCAACGCGCTGCCATGGGGTCCCAGTCTATTCGCGGCCGATCTGCGACCACCGGTCAGTGTGGCGTCGATGTTCCCGACGGGTGTTGCGGTGGCTGGGGAACGTCATGATGCCGATGATGTATCGACCTTCTGCCGGTAATTCTCGAGAGCATTCCTAGGTGATGACGAGGTTTTGGCGGCCGTCGATCAGCTCCCGCACCGCGTCGAGATGACCGGCGTGCACGGCGGTTTCCGTGATGACGTGCAGCATCAGTTGCTCCAGGTCGTCGAAACGCCAGGTGGGCCAGCGTTCCGGCCAGTTGGCTGGTGCCTGATCGAGCGATGACGCGTCGATGATCGCATCGGATCGCTCGATCTCGTTCCGATACAGGGCAAAAACCGCTTCTGCCGACATCCCGGTCGGCACGTGCCAGGCGTTGTCAACATCATCCTCGGCCCGCATGGCCTCGCCGGCGAACACGTTGCGGAACCAGAACCGTTCGACGTCAACAGCGAGATGGTGCACCAGACCCAGGCACGTCCACTGGGACGGGAGCACAGGTCGCCGAAGATCCCCGTCGGAGAGACCTTCGAGGATCTCGACGACGTGGTCGCGTTGGTTGGTCAGCGTGGAGCGCAGGGATGCCTTGTGGTTGTGCGTTGCCATGTGTGTTCTCCGAGGTGAGGCTCGCGACTTGCGCACTGGATTTGGCGGCCGGTGCGCGCAACTCTAGCGGTCCCGGGTCGCAGTCTGGGCCTCACGCGAGGCGTATCGGACTCGCGATGCCTTGAGCAGGGGGAGTTGATCTAGGTCGTTTCGAAGCCTTCCACAACATCGATCTGCGAACTCATCACCCAGGACCATCCAAAGGTCGCCTGCCCCATCAGATGTGACCAGGCTTGGTATCTGCTCACAGAGGGACCCGGCTGGATGTGAGGCCGGCGGTACGGAAGATGAAAGTGGGTTGGGGCACGCGGCGCGCGGGACTTGCAATACGGCAGTCACTCCAGTCGTCAAACTCGCGACCAGGACGCCATCCCCGCTCTGCAAAAGGAGGTCTCCGTTGGGGAGGATTCCGAGCGGACTGATGATGAGCACTTTGGGCTTGAGAGTCGGAACGAACTGCAACGTCGCCGTGAGCTGCGCACGAGCATTGAAAAGCACTATCTGGTTTTCCACGCTTACGAACTGCGTGCCGGTGCTTGCCAAATGATAGACATCGACCAGCGGGCCTTCGCTCCGCGCACCGTTTGGGGTGTAGGTCACGATCCGGTCGTAGGTATGCGTGTCAAAGTCAAGGAGCGACACCCCTAACGTACCGTTCTTGAGATAAGCAACGTCCAAGGGCTCGGTGTTCGCCGGCAACGACCAATCAACAAACCTTCCGCCGCGGAACAGCACCACCTCGTCGGTGTCGTCAATCGCAAGGGCCACGGTATTGGGTCCCGTGATGGCGATCGCGGTAATGACGCGGAAGCCGTTGTTGGGCATCGGTACCCTGTACGTCGTCATCGCACCAGTGGTCGGGTTGAGATGAATCAGCATCAGGTTGATCCCAACCCACACGGTTCCATCGCTCGCCACACCGATGCCCAGGTGTACGCCGAATGAGTAGTGGGCATGGAGCGGGAATACGCGACTCTGGTTGGGATCGATGCTGACGAAGTCGATAGAACTCCGTCACCTCGTTGCCGGTCACGAACCACACTCCGCGGCGTTTCGGATCTGCCCCGAAAGAGGAGGGCGGCTGTTCACCTTGCGCCAGGGTGTAGACGACCCTGGGCTTCACGGTCGGTCCTGATGCGGTAGTCGTCGATTGGCGAGCCGAGCTCTTCGGAGCAGCCGGGGCGTTCCTGTCGTTCCGAAGGACGAACATCGAGCCAGCCGCTAGGGCGGCGACGAGTACCACCACACCGGCGCCGATGCCGATCCTGGGCCCGAGACGGCCGGATTGCTGTCGACCTTGCGCCGGGCGTTTCTGGGAATCGCGCGAAACGAGATCGCCCTTCAGAGCTTCGGGCTCGCTCACGTAAGCAATATGCACTCGTCCACCCGAGCGCTCCCGCTTGTGGCCTGATCGTTGCTTCAAGGCAGAGCCCGCGTCCACTCACTGTGACGAGACCCACTCGCAGGAGGATGCCGCGGGAACGCCGGACCCTAGAGAGTCCTTGCGCCGCGGCTATTCAGTGCTACTATCTACCGGTAGTCAGTGGCGCTGAGTAGGCGATGGAGGCGTTCGGTGGGCAAGCAGCAGATGACGGAGATGCTCAAGGGCACGCTGGAAGGCATCGTGCTCGCGACCCTTTCCCTGCTGCCGGCGTACGGCTACGAGATCACCTCGCGCTTGCGCGAGCAAGGGTTCTCCGACATCGCGGAGGGGACGGTCTACGCACTGCTCGTCCGGTTCGAGCACAAGGGGTTTGTCGATGTGGAGAAAGTCCCGTCCGACAAGGGGCCGCCGCGCAAGGTGTATTCGCTCAACGCGCAGGGACAGGGATACCTCGAGGAGTTCTGGAGGACGTGGAGCTTCCTCGCGGAACGGCTTGAACTGCTTCATGAAGGAGCCAAATGACGATGTCCGATGGTGAGAAGGGCGGTTTCATCTCGAAGGTGATCGGCCCGAAGAAACGGTGGCGGGCGTACAGGGCGCGCACGCGACAGCTGCCTGACAGCTATCGCATCGCGGTCGAGGCGCTGCAGCGTTACATGATGTATTGCGGGCCGGGCGGAGACGGCGCTGAGGCGGAGACGATGTTCGAGGACCTGCTCGACCTGTTCGAGCAGAGCGCAGCGAACGGAACGCCGATCCGCGAGATTGTGGGGGAGGATCCCGTGGAGTTTCTCAACGCGTTCGTGCGGAACTACCCGGACGGGCAGTGGAGAGTCCGCGAGCGCAATCGCCTGATCAGCGCAATCGACCGCGCCGCCGGAGACAGCGCCGGCAGCGACGAGGGTCCTGGGTGATGGCGACACAAGAAGTCATCCGCGTGCAGGGCCTCGAGAAGTCGTACAAGGACCTGAAGGTGTTGCGCGGTGTCGACTTCGACGTGGCGCGAGGCAGCATTTTCGCACTGCTCGGCTCAAATGGCGCAGGGAAGACCACGGTCGTGAAAATCCTGTCAACGCTGCTCAAGGCGGACGCGGGGACAGCCACCGTCAACGGCTTCGATGTCGATGCGCAGCCCACGGATGTGCGTGAATCCATCAGCCTCACCGGACAGTTCGCGGCGGTGGACGAGATCCTCAGCGGACGCGAGAATCTCGTGCTGATCGCCCACTTGCGGCATGTGAAAGACCCGGGCGTGATCGCGGACGACCTGCTCACTCGCTTCTCCCTGACCGACGCGGCCGCACGGCGAGTGTCGACGTACTCAGGTGGCATGCGCCGGCGCCTCGACATCGCGATGAGCCTCGTCGGGAATCCGCAGGTCATCTTTCTCGACGAGCCGACTACCGGGCTCGATCCCGAGGCGCGCATCGAGGTCTGGTGGGCTGTGAAAGAACTTGCCGCGCACGGCACGACCGTGCTGCTCACGACGCACTATCTCGACGAGGCCGAGCAGCTCGCCGACCGGATCGCGATCCTCCACGGGGGCCGGATCATCGTGAACGGCACGCTCACCGAGCTCAAGCAGCTCCTCCCACCCGCCAAGGTCGAATATGTCGAGAAGCAGCCGACGCTCGAGGACGTCTTTCTCGCCATCGTCGGTGACCACGGCAAGGAAGGCGACGTCAGCAGCCACCGCGTGGTCGGAACAGACGGTAAGGAACAGCCATGACCACACACTTCTTCAGCGACACCGCCTTTCTGACCGGACGATCGCTGCGCCATATCACGCGCAGCGTGGACACCATCATCACCACGACGATCATGCCGATCGCCTTCATGCTGCTCTTTGTCTATGTGTTCGGCGGCGCGATCAAGTCAGGGTCGGGTTCGTATGTGGACTACCTGCTGCCCGGCATTCTGCTCATCACGATTGCCTCCGGTATCTCCTACACGGCATTCCGGCTCTTCCTCGATTTGCAGGGCGGCATCTTCGAGCGATTCCAGTCGATGCCAATCGCGCGGTCGTCTGTGCTGTGGGCGCACGTCCTGACGTCGCTCGTTGCCAATCTGATCTCGCTTGTCGTCGTCGTGCTTGTCGCGCTTCTCATCGGCTTCCGCTCGGGGGCGGGAGTGCTGGAGTGGCTCGCAGTGGCGGGCATCCTGATCGTGTTCACGCTGGCGTTGACGTGGATCGCCGTGATCCCTGGGCTCTCCGCGAAGTCCGTGGACGGCGCGAGCGCGTTCTCCTACCCGCTCATCTTCCTGCCGCTGGTCAGCTCGGCCTTCGTGCCCACCAGCACCATGCCCGGTCCCGTGCGTGCCTTCGCCGAGTATCAGCCGGTCACATCTATCGTCAACACGATTCGCGACCTCTACACACAGCAGCCGGTGGGTTCCGACATCTGGATCGCGCTTGCCTGGTGTGTCGGCATCCTTATCGTCGCATACGGCTTCGCCATGCTCATCTACCGCCGGAAGATCTCGTAGCGGCGCCAGATGCAAACTCGCACGTCCCTCGGGTGCGGTAGAACGGTTCGGGTCAGGACCGCCGCCTAGAGACCCCGCTCGTCCTGCTCGCGCGCAACTCGGTGTCCTGATGCCGATTTCTCCAGCAGTTGACGCCACTCCTTGCGCCGGACGATGTCCCCGATGTTGGTGTGACTGACACCGAATACAGCTCCCAACGCTCTGTGGGTCATGCCATCGGCCGCCAGCTTGCGGATCGCGATGACATCGGTGACGGTCAGCTTCGCGCTCCCGTGGAACTCGCCGCCATTTGACCTCCGGTTGCTCATCTGCTGCTCGAAGGTCGCCCAGCGGCAGTTGCCCGGTTCGTAGTTGCCGTCGTTGTCGATGCGGTCCAAAGAGAGACCAGCGGGGCATGCGCCCATATCCGCA
This sequence comes from Candidatus Dormiibacterota bacterium, assembly GCA_963791435.1. Lineage (GTDB taxonomy): Bacteria > Chloroflexota > Dormibacteria > Aeolococcales > Aeolococcaceae > Palsa-851. The sequence goes on along the minus strand of CAWBSL010000001.1, from coordinate 222,617 downwards.
AGGAAATTCTCGAAATGGTGCCAGCGCTCGGTGACGGTGATCCCACGACCGCCGTAGCGTGGCCAGTCGCTTCGCGTGGGCTTGCTGCAACGCTGCAACATGCTTTGCCACGCGTGGTACGTTCGCGAGCCGCCGCGAGCAGCATGTCCATGACGCAATAACACCCGCACATCAAAGCGCGTGCCGAAGGTCAAATCCTGGACAACGCTGCGCAGCTGTGAACGGCGGTGCTGGGCGAGTTGCCGTTCGCTCTGCGCTAGGACATCAGGTTGGTTTTGGAGCGGAGGCCGGCCAGCACGATCAGCGTTCGCCACGACTCGCTGCTGATCGATCGCCCTGTCCTGGTAGTTCGGCGTGACTATGACGAGGGCCGGCTGCGCTGCTCGGCCGCTTGCGCGAGCTTGTGCTTGTGGTGCTCACTGAGGATGTGCTCATGGGTAGCTCCACCGTTGGGCACGTCCGGGTGGTGGTGACGGCAGAGGATGTACGGAGTCCCTTCCAGCGCATGGTGGCCGATACGCCAGCAGCGTTTGGAGTGGCAGTTCACTTTGCGCACACCGGTGTAGACGCCAATGCCCACCGCGCTGATGAGCGTGACTTCGCCGATGTCAGATCCGATCCCGGACCAAAAGTTGTAGTAGGGGTCGGGTCCGCCTTTGAGTACCCCGGTGTGGAGCGCAAACCAATTACGGATACCGGCCGAGACGATCAATATCACGACGAACATAACCACCACGGCGAGGATTCCGATCAACCACACGAGCCTGTTGCCGTCGTTATCGGGCGGGAATTCGGTCTGGGGCTCCGCGCTCGATGGAGTGGTCGATGCAGTAGGTGTGTCAGTCATCGCTCTTTGCCTCCGGTTGGGACAGCGGCCAGAGTTTACCGTGGAACTGGCGCAGATGCGGCGATATCCGCCGGTAACAACCGGGGTGCGCAACGCTGTCAAGCAGCACCGCCCTCGATCAGGGATGACACCCAGTGCAGCATCCGTCTGCGGATGATGCGGAGGCCAGGAAGATGCGCAACTGAAAGCAGCCGGACGATCGCATCCGTGGTGTCATCGACCAGCTCGTAGCTCTTGATCTGCTCGGGTGACCTGTCGTGCACCCAGAAGAGGACGATGCCGAGTTCGTAGACCCAGAGGAGGTAGGGGAGGGTCGGGGCGACATCGCGGGGTAGCCGCGTGTCTGATCCAGTCACAACGTCTCGAAGGAAGTCGATGCTCGCCTGGCGCGTCTGAGCCGACGCTTCGCTGAAAGGATTCAGCGGGCTCGCGGGATCCGCGGCGCTGCGGAAGAGCGTCCCCGACACCGCGTGATAGGGGCCAACCACATCCAGCCGGCAACGCATCACCAGACGTAGGCGAGCACGCAAATTCCGCTCCTCAGCCAGTCCTTCCTGGCACGCCTCCATCCTCTCGACATGCATGCGCCAGTAGAAAGCCTGGACGAGATGCTCCTTGGTGGGAAAGTAGTAATAGCTGTTGCCGACGGAAACACCCGCTTCAGTGGCGATCATGCGCATCGTTGTTGCCTCGTAGCCGCGTTCGCGGAAGAGGCTCAGCGCGACATCGAGGATTCGCTCGCGCGTCTGCTCGCCTTTGGCGCTCAGGGAAGCGGAGGTGGCCACAGGTGTCTCAAACGATCGCAGGCGGGTGCGAGGCGTAGCCCGGCGGGGGCGCGATGGGTGGTGGCGAATCGCTCGAAGTCACTTCCTCCGAGGGAGAAGCGTGTGTTCTGACGAAGCTTCGCGAGCACGCCAAGGTTTCCGAAATGCATGACCCCGAGAACGAGCAGGACCAGCCCGAGCTTCCCCGCCAGTGCCTCGAAGACACCGGCGGCAGAGTCCGGGGCAGTCTCGAGCTTGAGTTGCAGGCTGATGTAGCCGAGATTGATCAGGTAGAAGCCAACCAACAGGAGATGGTTCACGGAGTCAGCCAGGCCCTCATCCCCGTGGAAGACGTCCAGGAGGAACCGGCGGCCGTGCCGAAAGAGCGTGGTTGCGACCCACGCGGTCAGGAGAACGCTGGCGGGCAGATAGATCAGGTAGTCGATGATCGTGTAGTTCATCGTGCCTCTCCTCGATAATTGTTGAACGTGTTCAACCCGCCGCCACCGAGCATAACCGAACGCGTTCAAAAACACAAGCGGCGGTTACTACCCGACCGTGAGCACGCGCATCACGGCTTCGAAGCCATCCGTCGCGTTCACTTGTGCGTATACCTGCTCGATCATGCGCAGGCCGCTGTGGCCGAGAAGTTGGGCGAGCTGCACCGGATTCATGCCGCGGCGCATCGCCTCGCTCGCGAAGGAATGGCGCAGGAGGTGCGGATGCACGCGTCGCGTGATTCCCGCGCGATCGGCCGCACCACGAAGCAGTTGGAGCACGCCACTCGTCGTCAGCGGCGCGTACTCGCCGAGGGCATCACGCCGGGCGGCGAGGAAGATCCGCGCGCCCCGCGCGTCCGCCGGACGGATGCGCTGATAGAGCTCAAGCCGTCGAGCCAGCTGCGGTGCCATGGGGACGAGCCGCTCCCTGGAGCCTTTGCCGAAAATCTTGAGGAACGGTCGCCGCTCGAAGTCACTGCCGATGTTGGCCGGCTCAAGACTGCAGAGCTCGCCTACTCGGATACCCGTATCGGCGAGGAGCCGGATGATCAGCTTGTCGCGCTCGGTGGGGGCAGCAAGCTCGAGGCGCTCGATCTCGTCGCGGCTCAGCACCGCAACGATGCGCTGGGGGAGTCGCGGGAGCTGGGGCTTGGCGTTGACGGTCTCGCTTTCGACGCGGCACCAGGCGAGGAACTGGCGGACGACCCGGACGTAGTGATGCACCGTGTGCGGCGAGAGTTGTTTGCCGCGCTTGCTCGGCGTCTCGTGCAGATCGGACGTGAAGCGGTCGAGCACACGCTGCGTGAGTTGCTCGACCCGGGCGATGTCGTTGCGCGCGCACCAGGGGAGGAAGACGTTGTCGAGGGTGTATGCGTAGGCGGTGCGGATGGTGGTGGGGGCGAGCCCTCGCGCCTTGCAGGATGCCAAGTAATCGTGGGCCAGGACGTCGAGTGAATTCGAAGGAACCGTCGCGCCGACAGCGCTTTTCGCCACCGTAACCTCCTTCCTGCGCCTGCGGTGAGAGGCGCATTCTAACAGGAGCGGTTTTGTGTTGTGCGGCGCTGGTTAGGAGCGGTATCCTTACAGGTATTGAGGTGGGCTTTGGTGGCGTAACGCGGAGCCGGTGCCTACGAAATCCCTTATTTGTCAAGGGAAGATACGTATAGGGAGCGGGAGACGAGACTCGAACTCGCGACATCCAGCTTGGAAGGCTAGCGCTCTACCAACTGAGCTACTCCCGCATCCGTACCGTCGCTCCACGTCGTGCCAGCGTATTCGGTTGAGTGTCGTGTTGAGACAGCTCAGCCTCCTGGTTGGCGCCACGCAGGGCGGTTGCATCGTACCGGTTCGGGGTGAAATTCGACGCATCCGTGTATCAGGGCGAGCTGCACTCCCAAGCGCTCTTTGGTATCCTTGTGCTGCAACGTATGAGAGTTTGTAGTGGTACATAAGTCAGCATGAACGGCGTGCTCGCACGAGCAATGAAGGTTGAGCGGCATCCCGAGCGGGCCGTGAAGGATCGCGCTGCGGCGTTCGCCGTTCTTGATGAAGGGCTGATGTGCCACGTCGGATTTGTCGAAGATGACCGTCCATGGGTCATCCCGACCATGTACGCCCGCGACGGCGAGTTGCTGTACCTCCATGGATCGCCTGCGAGCCGCATGCTTCGCGGACTCGCCGGGGGCATCGACGTGTCGGTCACGGTCACGTTGCTTGACGGTTTGGTGCTCGCTCGCTCCGCGTTCTCGCACTCTATGAATTACCGGTCGGTGGTCATCGCGGGCAGGGCGACGGAGATTGTCGATCCGGTCTCAAAGGTCGGGGCGATGCGCTGTCTCGTGGAGCACGTGCTGCCGGGGCGCTGGGACGAGGTGCGCCAGCCGAGCGCGAAGGAGATCGCCGCAACGCTTGTGTTGGCGCTGCCACTCGAGAACGTGTCGACGAAGGTGCGCAGTGGGCCACCCAGTGACGGCGCCGCGGATCGAACGCTGCCCGTTTGGGCCGGCGAGATTCCGGTAAGCCTCGTGTTCGGTTCGCCACAGTCGGATTCGCTCGCTTCGGATACGGCGCTTCCCTCCAGCGTCATCGTCCAGAGCGAAATAGGCGTGCGTCGCTGAAGGTTCGCCGCGGCGAGATGCTGCGCATTGGCGGCGTTGCAGGGGTAGGCTGACCGCCGCACTCACGGAACCGGGAGGAGGCACATGAGCCAGGCAGCAGCGGCGTCACCACCCACGTCTTCGTGGCTGAGCCGCCAGCTTCGCCGCGGGATCATCGCCGAGCGCGGGTGGAGCACTGCCGTGAGCCTGCTGCTCATCCCGGCGATCCTTGGGACCAACCTCATCTACAACTCGCTCAACCACGGGCCGAACCGCATTTTCCTCGAGACGCCACTGGATCGAGCCCTGCCGGTCGTGCCGATCTTCGCGATCCCGTACGTTTCGCTGATCCCGTATATCGGCGTCAGCCTGCTCGCGTTCCTGTTCTTCCGGGTGCGGGTCTATCGATCGGCCGCGGTGACGATGATCATCGTGTGGTTCATCAGCTACGCCTTCTACTTCTTCCTGCAGTCGTACATCGCACGCCCGACGATCAGTGGCACCGATCCGTTCTCGTCGATGGTGCGGAGCATCTACGCCTCGGATCAGCCGTATAACGATTTCCCGAGCCTGCACACATCGCTGTCGACGATCATCGCCATTCACTGGTGGCGCCTCGATCGACGCATCGGCATCCCGGCGGCGATCTGGACGGCGCTGATCGTCGCATCGACGGTCCTCATCAAGCAGCACTACTTCGCCGACGTCGCGTTCGGCCTGTTGCTCGCCGGGGTGACGTCACTGTTCGTGATGCGCGCAACGCGCGCAGCCTGATGCGCGCGATCCCCGGCTGGGGTACGATGTGGTCGATCGATCCACACGACCTATGGAGGGCACCAGACATGGCACTTGCGATTGCGCCTGCAGCGCTCACCACTGATGTCGTGCCCGGCGGCTCCGCCGCCTGATCGTCCGCTGATTCCGCGCCACACGCTGGGCGGAACTGCAATCGGAGCTCCGGGTCTTTCTGCACCATGGAGTTCCCACTTGTCTCACGATCCACGCCGTCTCACCGCGCTAGGGTGGAACGGCTCACTTGAATCGGCTTTCTCCGACGCCACGCGTGACGGGCGCCGCGGCCTGGTCGCGCGCTTCGACGGGCGCGTGGTCACCGTCCTGACAGACGCCGGCCAGGAGCGCATCCCCCTGGCGCCAACGCTGGTGGGCCTGCCCGACGACGGCAACGTCACCACCGGCGACTGGGTGGTCATCGAAGCCGGTATCGCAACGCATCTGCTCCCAAGGCGCAGCGTGTTGATGCGTCGCGCCGCCGAAGTCGCTACCGCCGGACAGGCGGTTGCAGCCAATATCGACCTCGTCTTCATCACCGTCGCACTGGGTGTTGCGCTCCGGCTCCGGCGCATCGAACGCGCGCTGGCGATGGCGTGGTCGAGTGGCGCGGCGCCCGTCGTACTGCTCACCAAGTCCGACCTGAGTGCCGACGTCGAGGCAGATCTCCGCGCGGCGCGATCAGTTGCGGCAGGCACAGAGGTCATCGCCGTCAATGCAGACGGAGTTGGGCTTTCGCGGGTACGTGATGTGCTCCTCGAAGGGCTTGTCGCTGTGCTGGTCGGTCCGAGCGGTACGGGCAAGTCCACGCTGGTGAACCGGCTCGCCGGCAATGAGGCCCTCGCCACCGGCGAGGTTCGCTCGGATGGCAAGGGCCGTCACACCACCTCACACCGCGAACTGATCGAGCTTCCGGGCGGCGGCTTGATCATCGACACGCCCGGGACCCGCGAGCTGGGGCTCTGGGACGCGGGCGCGGGCATCGATGAGGTCTTCGGCGATCTGATCGAAGTGGCCGCGCAATGCCGTTTTCGGAATTGCAAACACGAGAAGGAACCAGGCTGTGCGGTGCGTGCCGCTGCCGCCCACGACCCCGGTGTTATCGCGCGCCTCGAGTCCAAGCGCAAGCTCGAGCGCGAGCAGGAGCGGCTCGACAACGCGCGCGACCTTCGCGCACAAGCCGAAAAGCGCCGCGAGTGGCGCCGGCGGGCGCGGGCCATGCGACAGCGGCCATCGTGACCGGCCGGGTCCTGGCATGACCTACGTGCGAACCTCGCGCCTCCAGTTGCACGCGATCGACGTGGCCGAGGCCGATCGGATCGTCGCTCGACGTGCAGGTCCGAACGATGTGTGGGCGGACGACTTCCCGTTCGAAGGTGACGTTGGGGCTGCGGGCATGTTTCTCCACGCCTCCGCCACGAATGGCGAGCAGTCGCCGTTCGGCCACTACCGGCTCACCCGCCTGTCCGACGGGCAGGCGATCGGCGGGGTCGGTTTCAAAGGTCAGCCGGAAGGCGGTTGTGTCGAGATCGGCTACGGGCTGGTCCCCTCGGCACGCGGCCACGGCTACGCCGCAGAAGCGGTGAAAGCCCTCTTGCCGTTGGCCGCCGACCACGGAGTCTCAAAGGTGATCGCCGAGACGACCCCCGACAACGTCGCCTCGCAACGGACCCTGATCCGCGCCGGGTTCAGCCGGGTAAGTACCGACGCCGAACTCCACCACTTTGCCTTGGTTCTCAAATGAGGCGCCGCTTGTAGGAGGCGGACGCGGACACCCGGCCTAGACGGACTTGGCTGGGCTCCCGGCCGGGGTGGGCTTCGGTGCCTTGCTGGAGTGGCCCGGGAAGCCGTGCGGAGTGAAGCTCAGGGTCCCGAGCACCTGCACGTTGTCCGCGGCGAAGGTCGTGAGGCTTACCTGCGTGCCCTGGGCAACGATGTACACGCCCGCCTTGATAGACGCAATCGTGGCCGTGGCACTCCCGAAACCGTGGTATGCAGTCGAGCCGGAGAGCGTCACGTAGTCGAGTTGCCCGTCGCTCGTCACCAAGGTGACGGTGCCGCCGCTCACGGACTGCACGCGTCCCGTGATGCTCGGCACCTCGATGGTGATCGCCGTCGCGGCGATGGGCGAGGTGGCTGTGGGCGAGGAGCCGCGACTGCCGCGCACTGCGACCACGTCGCCGACGGCCACAGCGCCGAATTTCACGGTCTTGTCCTCACGGCTGTAGGTCGTCTTCGAGGTCGTGGTCACCGTGACCGTCCCCGAGATGGTGCGCAGGGTCAGCGTCGATCCGCTGATCTTGGTGACGGTGCCCGTCTCGCCGCCGCAGGGGCCTCCACCGAAGAAGCCGCCTCCGAAGGCCGAGGGTCCGCCGAATCCGGCGCCGGCAAACGGTGCTCCGCAGCTGAACCCGAACCCGCCGCGCGAGCCGAAGGACGGCTTGTGACGCGTCGAGGGCGATGGACTGGGCTTCGTGGTCGCCGCCGTCGTGTTCGCGGCAGCCGGTGACGCGGCCCGGGTCACGACGAATCCGGCGGTGGCACCGACGGCCGCTATCGTCAGCGCGATTCCGAAGAGGCGCAGACGGCCGCCACGCTTGCTCGACGGCTCAACGGCCGGAGGTACAGGCGGCGGCTCCGGAAAATCCCCACTCATCTGCCTGCAGGATACCGCGTTAGTCTGTCGAAAAGGTTACTAACGCGTCAGAAGCCTCAAACGGCTGGGAGCCTACGTGGACCCGCCGAAGCGCAGCTCCATGTCCGAGACCCAGGCGGCCAGGGTGCTCCGGTCGCCGATCCGCGGAAAGAGCGGATCTCCGGCGGCGATGGCGCGGCCAGGCCGGAGCGTCAGCAATTCCTCGCTCGCGGCGCCCGGCCACGAGCGCTCGCTCTCCGTGAAGTCCGAGCCCGACGGCGAGGCGCTCGCACCCGAACGGCACGAAGGGCGCCGAGACGATCGCCTCGATGCGCGCGAGGTTGATAGCGGTGCGCAGGATGCATGCAACCCTCGCGGGATCCGTTTCGTGCCAGGGCGCGCACCGGTCCAGGTACTGGTTCCCCAGCGTCCAGATGCTGCGCAGCGCAAATGCCGCGGGCCGGAACCGCATGGCGTCCATCTCCGCGGCGTACGTGGCCAGCGCGGAGTTGAGCGAGACGGCGAGCTCTGCCTCCTCAGGGCCCGGTTCGCCGCCGTCGGGCACGACCAGTCCGTAGAGCTTCTCGGCCAGCTTGAGCGTGCGCTGCACGAAGTTACCGAAGATGCCGGCCAGGTCCTTGTTGACAGTGTTCGCGAAGTTCTCCCACGTGAACTCGCTGTCGTCGGACTCGGGCGCGGCGGCCAGAAGCGCGTATCGCCAGTAGTCCGCCGGGAGGATATCGAGCGCGGCATCCATGAAGACCCCGCGCTTCTGGCTGGTCGAGAACTGACCGCCCTGATACGTCAGATAGTTGAACCCCTTGATGTAGTCCACGAGCTTCCACGGCTCGCCGGATCCCATGATCGTGATCGGGAAATTGATGGTGTGAAAGGGGATGTTGTCCTTGCCGAGAAACTCGGTGTAGCGCACGTCATCGGCGTTGAACCACCACGAGCGCCAGTCCCGGTTGCTGGGGTCGAGGTCCGCCCACTCCTTGGTGGCACCGATGTACTCGATCGGCGCGTCGAACCAGACGTAGAAGACCTTGCCCTCGAATCCCGGCCACCCCACCGGGATCCCCCACTTCAGGTCGCGGGTGATGCTTCGATCCTCGAGCCCGACGTTGAGCCAGTTCCGAGCGATCGAGGTCACCAGGATCGGCCAGTCGGTCTGGGAATCGATCCACGCACGCACGCGACCTGCCATGAGCGACTGCCGGATGAAGAGGTGGCGCGTCGCCCGCACTTCGAGCCGCGTGCTGCCGGAGACGGCGGACCGTGGGTTGATGAGGTCCGACGGTTCGAGCAGGCGCGCACAGTTCTCGCATTGGTCGCCGTTGGCGCGCTCGTACCCGCAGTGCGGGCAGGTGCCGACGATGTAGCGGTCGGGGAGGAAGCGCTCGTCGTCGAGCGAATAGACCTGGTCGGTGACCCGCTCCTCGAGCATGCCGTTGTCGCGGAGCCGCTCCGCGAAGTGCCTTGTGAGCTCGGCGTTCTGCGGCGACGAGCTACGCCCGAAGTGGTCGAAGGACAGGCCGAAACGCCGGGCGAGGTCTGCCTGGATCTCGTGCTGCTCGGCGCAGTAGTCGGCGACGCTCAGACCGGCCGCATCGGCGGCGAGTTCGGCCGGCGTGCCGTGCTCATCGGTCGCGCAGATGAAGAGGACGTCGTGCCCGCGCAGGCGCATATGGCGCGCGTACACGTCGGCGGGCAGCATCGAGCCGACCAGGTTGCCGAGGTGCTTGACCCCATTGATGTACGGCAAGGCGCTCGTGATGAGATGGCGAGCCATCGGCGCATCCTACAAGGGGCAGGAGCGGCGCTCCCCCCTCTCGGAGCGTCGCCGTGACAGAGCCTAGGGAAATTTGGGGCGTTCGGATCGTTCATGCGACTGATCTTTGCGGGCCGTTGCACGGTCACCACCGCCGAGACGAGCGCAGCGGAAGTCGTTGCCGGGCCGTGTCCGCACGGGCCGACCCGCTGACCTGCTGGTACCCTGCGGCTATGCGAGCACCGGCTTCTCGGTGAAGGGGCTCATCCTCAGCGGCGGCAAGGGGACGCGGCTGCGGCCGATCACCCACACCGGCGCGAAACAGCTCATCCCTGTCGCCAACCGGCCAATTCTTTTCTACGCCATCGATGCGCTCACCCAGGCCGGCATCCACGACATCGGCATCATCGTTGGCGACACGGCCGACGAGGTCCGCGCGGCAATCGGCGACGGGTCGAAATTCGGCGCGAACGTGACGTTCATCCCGCAGGAGGCACCGCTCGGGCTCGCACACGCGGTCGGCATCGCGCGCGACTTCCTCGCCGGCGACAGCTTCGTCATGTATCTCGGCGACAATCTGATCGCCCAGGGCATCGGGACCCTCGTCGATGAGTTCCAGCGCTCCGCGGCCGACGCGATGATCCTGCTCGCCCGGGTCCCCGAGCCCCAGCGCTTCGGGGTCGCGGAGCTCGAGGGCGGCCGCGTCATCTCGCTGGTGGAGAAGCCGCCGGTGCCCCGCTCCGACCTCGCGCTCGTCGGCGTGTATCTGTTCTCGCATCTCGTCTTCGAGGCCATCGATGCCATCGAGCCGAGCGCCCGCGGCGAACTGGAGATCACCGACGCGATCCAGCGCATGATCGACACGGGCAAGCGCGTGCTGCCGCACATCATCGAGGGCTGGTGGAAGGACACGGGGCGTCTGGACGACATCCTCGAGGCCAACCGGATGATCCTCGACACGCTCGAGGCGCGCTGCGACGGCACCGTCGGTGAGGACGTGCGCCTCCACGGCAAGGTCGTGGTGGAAGAGGGGGCGACGTTGCGCAACTGTGTCGTGCGCGGGCCGGCGATCATCGGCAGCGGCACCGTCGTCGACAACGCCTACATCGGTCCGTTCACGTCCATCTACTTCGACTGCGTGGTGCGCAACGCGGAGATCGAGAACAGCATCGTGCTCGAGGGCACGCGCATCCACGATGTCTCGGGCAAGATTGACGGCTCGCTGATCGGCAAGGAATGCGAGGTGTGCACATCGCCGGCGCGCCCGACCGCCGTGCGCCTCATGCTCGGCGACCACTCGCGCGTCGAGCTCTGACGGCCTCGAGCGTGATTCCTCAATCCGTCGCTGCCTCGCGGAGCGAGCAGCGCTGAGGTACCTGGTGCTCGGGACGCCCGGGCAACTCGGCGGCGACATCGTCGATGAGGGCGTGCGCCTGGGCCACGAGATGGTGGGCCGCACGCAGTGGGAGTGCGACATCACCGACACCGCATCGGTGGAGCAGACGATCGACGAGGTCCGACCCGACGCCGTCATCAACGGCGCCGCCTGGACGCAGGTCGATGCGGCGGAGGAACGCGAGGCCGAGGCCGAGGCAGTGAACACAACCGGAGCCGGCATCGTGGCCGCCGCATGCGGCGGGCGGGCCATCCGGTGCTGCCACGTGAGCACGGACTACGTGTTCGACGGCACGGCGACAGCCCCGATCCCCGAGACAGCCACGCCGGCACCGCGTTCGGCATATGGACGAACCAAGTGGCACGGCGAGGTCGCCGTTCGCGAGCTCTGCCCGGACCACGTCATCGTCCGCACCAGCTGGCTGTACGGCCGCCAGGGACCGAACTTCGTGTTGACGATGCTGCGGCTGGCCTCAGAGCGTCCGCAGTTGCGGGTCGTCGCGGATCAGCAGGGTTCGCCGACCTGGACCGGCCACCTGGCTCCCGCGATGCTCCGCCTCTTGGAGATCGGACCGCCCGGGACCTATCACCTCACCAACAGCGGGATCACGACCTGGTATGGCCTCGCCGTCGCGACCATCCGTGCCCGCCGGCTCACCACCGAAGTCGTGCCGATCACGAGTGCGGAGTACCCGACTCCGACGGCACGACCCGCCTACTCAGTGCTCGACAACCGCGCCTGGCGTGAGCTCGGTGAGCCGCCGCTGCCCGACTGGGAGGTGGGGCTCCAGGGCTACCTCGCGAGCCTTGACGAAGCGGAGCAGCGCTGAATCAGTCCTCGGGTTCGGGCGCGGTCCGCTTGTCCGCGCTCGCGTAGAGCAGACCGCCGAACAGCCCCACGTTCTTGAGGAAATGAACCAACTGTGCGCGCCGATCCTCGGGCTTCTCCTGCTTCCAGAAAGGGTGGCCGACGATGGTGTTCGGGATCAGCGTGAGCGCGAGAATGCGGGCCGACATCCTCGGCAGAATGCCGAGCGCGAACGTCGTTCCGGCCCCCATCATGATCGCCCCGTGAACCTTGGGGATCATCGGATCCTCGGGCAACATCGGCAGCACGGCTGACGCCCGCTTCGCAGAGCCTTCGGCGTTCTTGAACATGCCGTAGCCCGAGTACACAAAAATCCCGGAGAGGAGGAAACGACCGGCGGTTCGGATCAGCGTTCGCATGGGTCAAGACTCTATGCCAGATGTACTTCGCCACCGATCGGGCGCGGCCGCCACGGAACCAGAGTCCAAACGCCTGCGACGCTCGCTCCATTTTTGGGGCATAGTTCGCGCGATGCCCGCCGCTCGCACGCCGCAAGTCATTCCTTCGGAGTTCATGAGCCGGGGTCACCGCCTCGCTTACACCGTTTTCGGCGAGGGCAAGCGATGGGTGCTGCTCATGCCCGGCCTCCTCGTTCCGGCGCTCATGCAGGAGCATCTCGCAATCGCATTGGCGGCGAGCGGCGCGCACGTTCTCACCCTCGATCCCCTTGGCCACGGCCGATCCGACCGCCCCGACCAGATGGCCGAATATTCGATCGAGTCGTTTGCGAACGATGCCATCGCGCTGCTGGACCATCTCGACATCGACGAGGCGGTGGTCGGCGGGACTTCCCTCGGCGCCAACGTCACCCTGGAGATCGCCCACGCGGCGCCGCAGCGGGTGCGCGGCATGATCATCGAGATGCCCGTTCTGGAGAACGCGCTCGTCTCGTCCGTGATCGCCTTCGGACCGGTCCTGGTGGCGCTCCACTTCGGCGAACCGCTGATGCGACCTGTCGCTGCGGCTCTCCGCAGGATCCCGCGGCGGCTCGTGCCGTTCTGGGGCAACATCGCGCTGGATGTGATCCGTCAGGAGCCGCGTCCGAGCGCCGCGCTGCTGCAGGGGTTGTTCTTCAGCCACATCGCGCCGTACAGCGCGCAGCGGCGCGAGCTGACCATGCCCGCGCTCGTGATCGGACACCACATCGATCCCGTGCACCCCTTCTCCGATGCCGGCGTGCTCACGGGTGAGCTTCCCAACGCCCGCCTCGTCGAGGCGTCGAACATCCTCGAACTTCGCATCCGGCCCGACCGGCTGACCGCCGAGATTGCGGGGTTCGTCGCCGAGTGCTGGTCGCCGCGGGCCGTCGCGAAACCCCGCCGCCAGCGCCGTCGCACTGCCTGACGATAGGCTGGTGCCCGAGATGTCCGAAACCGCTGCTGCCCCACGCCCCCGCGTCCTGAGCGGCATCCAGCCGGACTTCGGATTGCACCTGGGCAATTACCTCGGCGCGCTGCGCAACTGGGCGCGCGACCAGGATCGCTTCGAGAATTACTTCTGCATCGTCGATCTCCATGCACTGACCCGGCATCCCGACCCGGAGCGGCTGCGCGCGCTGACGCTGGAGCTCGCTGCGATGTACGTGGCCTGCGGCCTCGACCCGGCGCGCTGCGAGATTTTCGTGCAATCGCACGTCGCGGCGCATTCGCAGCTCTGCTGGATTCTCGAGACCCTGACGCCGATGGGCTGGCTCGATCGCATGACTCAGTTCAAGGCACGCCTCGAGGCACAGGGACGCGAACGCATCAACTCAGGCGTCTTCACCTACCCCGTGCTCATGGCCGCGGACATCCTTCTGTACGACGCGGACTTCGTCCCAGTCGGTGAGGATCAACGTCAGCACATCGAGCTGTGTCGCGACCTCGCCAACCGGCTCAACTCCCAACGCGGAGACATCCTCAAGGTGCCTGCGCCGCTGATCAGTGACGTCGGCGCCCGTGTCATGGGGCTCGACACACCCGACGAGAAGATGAGCAAGAGCATCGCCGCAGAGCGAGCGGGGCACGCCGTGATGCTGCTCGATACGCCGGATGCGATCCGTCGCAAGATCGCACGCGCCACCACCGACACCGAACCCGCCGTTCGCAAACCCGTCGGTGCAGGCGTGGCGAACCTCCTCGAGATCTACGCAGCGCTGCAATCGATCAGCGCGGATGCAGCGCTCGCGGAATTCGAGGGCCAACGCTACAGCGCGCTCAAGAGTGCCGTTGCGGATGCTGTTATCGATGCGCTGAACTCCGATCCAGGCTCGATACGAGGAAATCCGCTCTGACGAGGATGGACTTCGACGGCTGCTCGCAGACTCTGCGGCCCGTGTCCGCATCGTCGCCGACGCCACGCTGCTGCGCGTGCAGGAGGCGGTCGGTCTTCGCTGACCGCTAGGCGAGCGCCGCGTCGACCTCGTCGAGCATCGCGTGGACCTCGGGTCTCGCGAAATGGGCGCGTGCAGGTTCGAGCAGGTCGATCAATCGCTCGGCGAGCCCGGCCTTGGCGTCCATCGGGTGGAGCGAGCCGCTGACATACGCCGCAACGACTTCGTCCTGTGTGTCGAAGATGATCCGGCCGCCATTCGCCTCGGTTCGATCCACCACGAATGGCCCGCCAGCAATGCCGAAGACGAGCTTGTCGATCCAATCCAGGATCGGATTGAAGATCACCTCGCCGGGCGGGCAGAAGGCCTTGCGGATCTTGCCGTTGATCTCGTCAGGACTGTCATGAATGAACACCGCCGACCCGGGATCGCTCTTGCTCATCTTCATCGCGGAGAAGACGTCGCGGGCCGACTCCGGCGGCACCGGCCACACGGAGGGCCTGCGCAAGCCCAAAAGAAGCGGGTGGTGGAGCGCCACTGGCTTCATCGGTGCGCCGTCGATACCGCGAACCGCATGAATGCGCATGTGCGTTGCGACGTCGCGCGCAATCACGTGGGCTTTGCGCTGATCCATTCCCGCATGGGCGATGTGCACACCGAGCGTGAAGATGTCCGCCGCCTGCATCGCCGGGTAGATGAGCTTGGCGAAATCGATGCTCTCGCGCTCCTGCCGGCCCATGATGCTGATGCTCCGCTGCATCCGCGCGAGCGTCGTGTTCTTGCTCACCTCGATCACCGTCGCCCAGTACTCGTCGTCGTCGCGGTACAGGTCGGATGCCAGGACGAAGTCCACGGATGCCGGATCGGCGTCGACGCAGAGCAACGACGCGCGAAAGGCTTCGGTGAAGTATCCGGTCGCGATGCGACGGATCAGATCGCGATCACCGCCGAGCTTGTCGTTGATCCACGTGTGCCAGTCGGCGAGGAGGACGGAGCAGTGCACGCCGGCCGCGGTCAGATCGCGCACCTTGGACATGCTCATGAGCCCGGTGCCGAGATGGGCCTTGCCGGAAATCTCGAAGCCGATGTAATGGCGCAACTCGATGCCGGCGTCCATCAGAGGCGGCAGCTCGTCCGCGCCGATGATCTCGGCGGTGTTGCGCTCCACGAGCGCCATGCGTTCAGCGGTGGTCACGTCCGCTGAGTGTGCCAGACCCGCGTCAGGCGGTGAGCTCAGTCGTCGTGCGTGTCGTCGTACGCGACGCGGTGTGGCGCGACGTTGTCGAGCAGATCCGCTTCCCAGTCGAGGAGTGCGTCGTGGAGGCGGGCAGTGTTGCGAGCCTGCCACAGCGACGCCGGGGCGGGAACCGGAAGGACCACCTCCAGCTCTGCGAGCTGAAGCCACATGTCCGGCGGAACCTGGCGGTCACGCTGGAGGTTGTGGTGCTCGACGCTGTCGAGGACGCGCTCGAGACGCTGAATGTGTTGGATGCGCAGCTGCCGGCGGGCCTTTGCGTCTTCGGCGCGGGCCTTTGCCGCGTCCATGTCGGTGATTGCGCCTTGGAAGCTCATGTCGTCTGTCGTCTCACGTGTTGTCGTCGCCTGCTCTCAGGTTATCCAGCCTGTCATAGATGTAAACGGAGCAGGGTTACGTTCGGATTACGGCCCGAGCTGCCTCAAGGTTCCGGATTCGACATTTCGTCGATGCTCTCGCCCTCGATGTGGCGATGGCGTCGCTCCCCTTGCAGGACTGTCACGGCGCCAGGTCCGAACACCTCCCAGCGACCATCGCGCAGGACAGCCGCGGTGCGCTCATCGATGCCGATGACCTGCGCATCCTCGCCGAGGCCTTCCTGGGCCCACGGGATCCAGGCGTCGCCGAGGACGTCGAAGTGCGGGAGGATCGCGCACCCCGGGATCAGCCCGAGGGCATCGACCGAGCGCTCGTCGACCTCGCCGGGCCAGCTCGTCTGGACCAGGCACCACTCGCAGAGCGCCATCGCGCCTGCCGACGACCCCGCGAGCGCAGCGCCCGCCCGCCATGCGGCGGCGATGGCCTTCCACACCGGGCTCGCCCGGAGTACCTCCACCACCCAGCCCGGGTCACCGCCCGCGATGTACACGAGGCCTGCGCCCGAAGCCGCCTCGACAATCTCCGGGGCGCTCGCGTCGTCCTTGTTGCGGATGCGCAACTCGTGCACCTCGAGCCCCAGGCCAGCGAACCAGCGGCGCGCCGTCTCGACGGCTCCCGACGCAAAGTCCTGTGCAGCGGTCGCAACCACGTAGGCCGGTCGCCCGGCGCACGCGTCGCGAAGAATTTCGTCCTGGTGCTCGTTGCCTGGGTGGAACTCGTCGCCGCCGACGAGGGCTAGGGGACCGTACATCGCTACGACAGTCTCCACCTTCTGGAAAAACGGGCGCGTGCGTGCTTCCCCCTACACTCTGGACCGCGCTCATGATGGATCCGGAAAAGTACGCCTCAGCCACGGTCGTGTCCCGCCGCGACCCTGCACCGGATCTGTGGATCATTCGGATTCGCACCGACGCGGAGCTGCCGTACCGCCCCGGCCAGTACGTGACGCTCGGTCTCGCTTCCAACGGCAAGGTCATCGAGCGGCCGTACTCGATTTGTTCGTCGCCACTCGAGGATGAGATCGAGCTGTTCATCGAGCGGGTTCCGGATGGCGAGCTTTCCGACCCACTCTTTGCGCTCGGCGTCGGCGGCGAATTGATTGTTCGCCGGCGTACCAAAGGACTTTTTCTTCGTGAGGCACCGCTCGTTGACGAGCCGCATCTTTTTGTCGCGACGGTGACCGGCATCGCGCCCTTCGTCAGCATGATGCGGACGCTCGCGTCGAAAGCGAGGTCCGGAGACTGGAGGCCGGTGCCGATCGTCACGCTCCAGGGCGCGGCACGTTCCGTCGAGCTCGGCTACGCCGACGAGCTGGTGGCGCTCGCGGAGGAGTTCTCCTGGTTCACCTACGTCCCCACGGTGAGCCGGCCCTGGGAGGATCCCGAGTGGCGCGGCGAATGGGGGCGGGTGGAGGACGTCATGCGCAAGTACGCCGACCTCGCGGGGATGCGCCCCGGAAACGGCGGCATCTTCCTCTGCGGTCACCCTGGGATGATCAGCGGCGCGCGGGCGATCATGCGCCGCGCTGGATTCGATAACAAGGCGATTCGCGAAGAGCAGTACTGGCCGGATTGATGATCGCCACGATCGACTGGGTGACGCTGCATCAGAAGTTCGGATTCATCCTCGTGGTGCTGGCGGTGGTCGGCGCAGTGGTGGCGCTGATCTCGCTCGTGACCCCCTTCGTCGGGATCGTGCTCAAGATCTATCTGCGGCTGCTCCTCCTCGCGGTGGCGGTGCAGATCGTCCTCGGGGGTGCCCTCTATCTCATGGGTGATCGTCCGACCCACGAGCTGCACTACCTCTACGGAGCGGGAATGGCGGTGACGTTGGGAATCACCTTCGGCGTCAGCCGGCGGACGCCGTGGCCACTCTCCAAGCTGCCACTCGTGATCGGCGCGATCGTGGCGACGGTCTTCGCGGTGCTCGCGCTCATATCGGGGTGACGCTCACGTCCTGATTTTCCAAGGCGTCTACGCCCGGCGGTCTCATCCTGTCCAGGGAACCGGCGCCGCAGGCTGGGATGGCTGTGGTGATGGATCCAGGACGACGACGTTGAACCGCGACTTCATCCGGATCAGCCCGGCGAGAACCGGCGCGCCGAGGACGATGACGGCGACGGCGTTGCCCACCGCTCGAAACGTGTCGTACACCAGCGAGGTCGCCAGGTAGAAGCGGCCGAACCGGGCGAGGGCAATGGCCAGTGACAGCCCCGGCTGCCATCCGAAGTTCGGCGCTCCGCGATAGAACGTGGTCCAGTCCCAGACGTCGAGCAGCGCCCCGTAGGCGAATCCGGTCACCACGCCCACCGCCGCCAGGGCGACGACGTCGCGCCAGCTCACGGGTCCGCGACGCCGCATTCCTGCCAGCCCCGCAACCAGGCCGACGAAGCCGCATCCCACCATCTCGTACGGCAACCACGGTCCGATCCCGCCTGTCGCGATCGCCGAAGCGAGCAACGCGACCGAGCCTGCGAGGAATCCGTACGACGGGCCGTACACGTAGCCGGCGACGAGGATCAGAAAGAAGATCGGACTGAATCCGCCGAGGCCGGTCACGAGCACGAGGCGCAGCGCCGCATCGATGGCGGCGATCGCCGCCAGGAGCGCAAACCGGCGCGCGTCGAGTTTTCGGGTCGAGGTCTCGACGAAGACGAGCACCGCGACGACCCCGATGCTCAGCGCCACCGCCGCGGCGGCGGGCGGTGTGTCGGAGGCGACGAAAGGCCAGAGAAACAGCGCAAGTCCGGCAACCGAGATCGCGGCGACTCTCATGCGACTGCCACCGGGCTGAGCTCGCGTGCACTGCCTGACCCCACCGCGATGGTGCGATCCGCGACCGCAGCGGCAAGGTTTCTGTCGTGTGTGGCCAGAACGATGGAGCACCCGTTGCCGCGCATCCGCAGGATGACGTTGCACAGCGCATCACGCGCTGCGCCATCCATGCCTCGCGTCGGCTCGTCGAGCAATGCGATCTGCGGTGCGCCCGCGAGGACGGCGGCAATCGCCGCGCGCTGCCGCTCACCGGTGCTCAGGTCACGCGGGTCGCGATCGACGAGGCGGAGGAGGCCGAGCTCCGCGATCAACGCGGTCGCCTCTGTGCTCTGCGTCTCACCGCGCACCGTCCATGCAACCTCGGCGCCGACAGTCGGCCGGTGGAGCAGGGCCATCGGGTTCTGCGGGAGATATGCCACGCGGCCCGGAGCGCGGTGGACGGTGCCGGAAATCGGCGGAAGCAGTCCGGCGATCGTCCGCAGCAGCGTGGTCTTGCCGCCACCGTTCGGTCCGACCAGCGCGACGACCTCACCGGCACGGCCATCGAGGCACACGCTCTCGAGCACCGGCTCGCGCATCGGACCGGCCGAGACATCGTCGAGGCTCCACGCCACGGGCGCCGCGGCAAGCCCAGCGCCGCTCGCGATCGCGCGCCCGCTGATGCGGCGGTGCGTCGGCGGCGGCGCGTCGACAATCCTCCCGCCCTCGACCGCGAGGCTCCGGCCTGGCAGCGCGCCGAGGTGTTCGAACCTGTGCTCGGCGACGACCACCGCCATGCCGTCGGCTGCGAGGTCGATGATCGTCTCGGTCAGTGCTTGCGCGCCCAGGTCGTCGAGCTGCGAGAGCGGCTCGTCGAGCACGAGCATCCGCGGTCGCATCGCCAGCACTCCGGCGAGCGCGAGCCGCTGCCGCTCCCCGCCCGACAGTGTCGCGACCGCGCGACCGCTGAGATGCATGATGCCGGTCCGTTCCAGGGCGTCGCCGACGCGTCGGTGCATCACCGCGGCCGGTGTGCCGATGTTCTCGAGCCCGAACGCCACGTCGCGCTCCACGCTCGGATATACGGACTGCAGCTCGGGATCCTGAAACACGAATCCGACATTCGTGGCGAGAACACGCGTCGGCGTGGCGAGCACGTCGTGACCACACACCGTCGCTGCGCCGCTGACGGTGCCTCCATGGAAATGGGGCACGAGCCCGTTGAAGGCACGAAGCAGCGACGACTTGCCCGACCCGGATGCTCCCGCGATGAGCGTGATGCCACTGCCGATGTCGAGGTCGACGCCATCGATGCTCGGGACGCGTGCATTCGGGTACCAGTACCGAAAGCCGGAGAGCACAGCGATCCCCGTCCCGCTCATCGCCGCCACACCAGAAGCGGAGCGGCGAGCGCAAAGCAGCAGAGCACGCCGGCGACGCTGACGTCGGGCCACGTCACATTGGGGAACGGATACCAGTCGCTGATGGCGCCGGTCACGCGGAGTCCGACGAACAGCACAGCGGCGGCCGCCGCCACAACCGCGACGAGCACATCCTCCCGGCTCCAGACCTGCTCGCTGTAGTGCGTGCGCACGCCCGAGCCGTAGCCGCGCGCTTCCATCGCCTCGGCAAGGGTGATCGAGCCCTCCAGCGCCGTCAGCACCACCGGCACCGCCAGATCCGGCCACTCGCGGACGCGGCGCGAGCGCCAGCCGCGCATGCGCTGAGCGTCGCGAATCTCGGTGGCGCTGCGCGCGATCCCCGGGATGAGGTTGAGGGCCGTGCCGATCGCCGCCCCGGTCCTCGCAAGCGCACGCGGAAGCGCATCGACGAGCGCGTGCGGCTGGAGCACGAGCGAGAGCGGTGCTGCAGCGAGAACCGCTGCCGCGATGCCGATACCGCTCGAGAGGCCGAACAACGCCGCCTCGAGGGTGAGCGCGCCACCGATCACGGGGATGCCAGACGGCAACACCAGAAATGCGTGGTTGCCGGTGTGGCTCGCGAGCGTCGTCGTGGCGACGGCGATCCCGGCCGCAACCCCGAGTGCGATCAGCACCCCGCGAACCGACACGCCCGGCCTGCGAAACGCGATGAGGAGGTTGAGCGCGCAGAGCAGCACCAGGGTTCGATACACGGGGCTACCCGTGGACAGCGCGATGGTCACCCCAGAAAGCGACCAGACGGCGAGCGCACGCGGGTTCATCGGTGTCGCCGGCGAATCCCCTGGACACCGAGGAGAGTAACCAGTGCCGCGACGGCGAAGAGAGCCAGCAGCAATCCCGGCGTGAAGGGATTGGAGGTCGCTGCCGTGCGCGAGACGTCGGCGACCGGCACCGCCGTGGGCCTAGGCGAATCCTGCCCGCTCCCCGAAGCCGTTGCGGTGGGGCCCTGCGTGACGACCGGTGCGACGCCGGAGGTCGACGTCGCCGTGGGTCGAGGCGTTGCTCCCGGAGCCGTCGTGGGATTCGCCGTCCCGTCCGGCGGCGCCGTCACGACAGGAGTTGGCCTCGGCATCGGGGTGGGCGCCGGCGATGCCGTCGGTGAGGGCGTGGGTGTCGAGGTCGCGCATGTCCCGGCCGGCGAGGCCGGAGACGGATCCGCGCCGGCAAGCGGGTCGTAGCGGAAGCCCACGTCATCACCGTCGCTCACGGTCGCCACGGAAACCCCCTGTGACGAGTTGGCCCACGCGCCACGGCCGCGCGAGACGAAGAACACCCAGTACGAGCCGGAGTTCGGGAGGCACGAGGTATAGCTGACCGGCTCGTTGTCGATCTGGCAGACGGCCTCACCGAGCCCACCGTAGCTCTCGACGGAGTACTGGATCCCGCTCCCCTCGAGCACGGCGAGCGCCGTGATGGTCGAGGTGTCGAACCCGACGCACTGCCGCAGCACCTGCTTATTGCCGAGCTCGACCACGATGCCGGCGTGATGGGTCGAGGCCGCCTGCACGCAGAGCGGCTCAGCCGGGCCTCCCCGTGCGGCCGCGGACGCCGTCCCGAGCCCGATGACGAGCAGCGGCACGGCGAGCGCAACGCGAAGCAGCCGGCGGTTCATCCTCACGCCCGGGTTTCGAGCCGGGCGATGCCGGCGGCCAGCCTTAGTGGCGCGACGGCAGCGAGCCTGACGCCCGACAGCTTCGTCCCGGTTGCGTCGCAGGGCGCGGCACCGCAGTCGAGTGGATACGGCGCGCGCGAGAGTGCCGGTGGGACCTGGGCAGTGGTGAAGGCATCGGGTGCGGGATCGCCGGGGAAGGTGTAGCCACCGCCGGCGTCCTGGGTGGCGATCAGCTCGGCGAGCGGGGTCTTGCCTCCCGGCGCCCAGCCGGACGCCTCCGGGTTCTGCCCGGTGGCGACCAGGGCCTGGAGGACCAGCGCCGTCGAGTCGGGATCGGTGCCGGCGCCGGCCTGGGACGGGAAGCCGCCGTCACCGTCCTGCTGGGTGTGCAGCCAGGCCAGGGCCGAGGCATTGCGACTGCTCGTCCCCGCGGCGTTGAGCGCCATGAGCACCATCGAGGTCGAGTTGGTGTCGCTGGTGTCGAAGTTGGTGGAGCCGTTGGGATCGTCCTTGATGAGCAGGTAGTCCCAGCCGCCGTCGCTGTCCTGGGCGGCGACGAGGTGATGGACCGCAGCGGTGGGCACGGTCTGTCCGGCGGCGACCAGGCCCTGGATGGCGAGCAACTCGGTGAAGGCCTCGCCGTCCCCGTAGACGCCCGACTTGTACATCCCCTTGAGCGTGGTGATCAGGTTGACCCCGCCGAAGGAGCTGGGATTGAGGTGGGCGGCGACCACCGCCTGGATGAGCAGGCCGCAGGCACCGGCGGTGGCACAGGCCGAGGCGCCCTGGCTTCTCAGGTACGCCATCACCGAGGGACCGCTGCCGTGGCGCAACGTCTTGGGGTCGTAGCCGGCGGCGGCGGCCCCGATCGCGTACTCCTCGCTGACGGCGTCGGTGCTCGCCCCCACCGGGATCGATCCGTTCGCCGACGACTGCTGCCCCTGCAGGTACAGCAGCGACGCAGCTGCCGCCTTGGCCTCAGCTGCGGGAGTGAAGCCCTTGGTGTACGCGACAGTGACGGGATAGGCCGCCGTCTCCAGCGCCGGTGGGACCTGGGCGGTGGTGAAGGCATCGGGTGCGGGATCGCCGGGGAAGGTGTAGCCACCGCCGGCGTCCTGGGTGGCGATCAGCTCGGCGAGCGGGGTCTTGCCTCCCGGCGCCCAGCCGGACGCCTCCGGGTTCTGCCCGGTGGCGACCAGGGCCTGGAGGACCAGCGCCGTCGAGTCGGGATCGGTGCCGGCGCCGGCCTGGGACGGGAAGCCGCCGTCACCGTCCTGCTGGGTGTGCAGCCAGGCCAGGGCCGAGGCATTGCGACTGCTCGTCCCCGCGGCGTTGAGCGCCATGAGCACCATCGAGGTCGAGTTGGTGTCGCTGGTGTCGAAGTTGGTGGAGCCGTTGGGATCGTCCTTGATGAGCAGGTAGTCCCAGCCGCCGTCGCTGTCCTGGGCGGCGACGAGGTGATGGACCGCAGCGGTGGGCACGGTCTGTCCGGCGGCGACCAGGCCCTGGATGGCGAGCGACTCGGTGAAGGCCTCGCCGTCCCCGTAGACGCCCGACTTGTACATCCCCTTGAGCGTGGTGATCAGGTTGACCCCGCCGAAGGAGCTGGGATTGAGGTGGGCGGCGACCACCGCCTGGATGAGCAGGCCGCAGGCACCGGCGGTGGCACAGGCCGAGGCGCCCTGGCTTCTCAGGTACGCCATCACCGAGGGACCGCTGCCGTGGCGCAACGTCTTGGGGTCGTAGCCGGCGGCGGCGGCCCCGATCGCGTACTCCTCGCTGACGGCGTCGGTGCTCGCCCCCACCGGGATCGATCCGTTCGCCGACGACTGCTGCCCCTGCAGGTATTCGATCGCGCGCGAGCCTGGGTCGACCTGCGCGGATCCGGTGCTCCCGGTGGCGAAGGCGAGCGTTGCCGCCGCCATCGCCGCGGTGGTCGCAAGCGCGGCCACTCTGCTGGTCCTGCCCATGGTTGGTACCCCACGCGGCGAAGGGGACTCCATCCTTGCCGGAGTCGTCCTCGCCGCATGAGGCTTCCTCCCGTCTTGCGCGGGGATGGAGGTCGACGCCTCGGGTCGGTCTCCTGGCTCACGGATCAACGCCGCAACGGCCGCCTTCCCGGGAGCTTTCGCCCCCGGTGGCACGATGGCCGCCGGCTCCCCGCTCACAGTTGCGCGACAGCGCCGGATTCTCACCGACTTCCCGTCACCCGGAGCGTTATTCAGTTGTGGCCGTCGAGTATGCGCCGGGTTCCGCGGGGTTCGTCAAGGGGTCGGTGGGTACACTTGGACCCATGCCCCAAACCGGCCCGCGAGCGGTCGCGGTCATCTCCGTGCATGCGTCCCCGCTGTCGGATCTGGGCAGCGGTGAGAACGGCGGGATGAACCTCGCGATCCGCAGGCTCTGTGAGGGTCTCTCGCTCCGCGGCGTCCCGACGGACGTTTTCGTGCGTCGCGACGGGCCCGGTCCGGACGAGGAGTTGATCGCGCCGCTCAGCAGGCTCGTGCGCCTCCCCGTCGGGCCGCCGCAGGCACTCCGCAAGGAGGAGGTGCGCGCGCTCCTCGACGATTTCACCGATGTGACCGTGCGTCATGCCGCGTCCGAGCGCCGCTCGTACCGCGCCATCCACGGCCACTACTGGCATGGCGGAATCGTCGGCCGGCGGCTGCGCGAAGCCTGGGGTGTCGCATGGGTGCAGTCGTTCCACACGCTGGCTCTCACCAAAGCACGCGCCGGCCTGCCGCTCGATGCGCTGAGGGCGCAGGCAGAAGGCGAGCTCGCCGCTCAGGCCGACCGGCTCGTCGCCGCCAGCGCGGCCGAGGCGAAGGACCTCATCCGGCTGTATCGCGCGTCTCGTGACCGCATCTGCGTCGCTCAGCCAGGCGTCGATCCCCGCCTCTTCGCCGAGCACGACGGCTCCGGTCTGCGCCGCACCCTCGGCCTCGAAAACGCACGGGTCGCACTGTTCGCGGGCAGGCTCGAGCCGCTCAAGGGAACGCAGATCCTCCTCGACGCGGTAGCTCGTCTCCGGACTCGCTCTGAGTATTCCGACCTCGCCGTGGTCATCGCCGGTGACGATAGCGGCGACGGCGCGAGTAACGACCGCGCCGGTGAACGCGCCCGCCTCGAGCGTCACGCTGCGCACATCGGGATCGCGGATCACGTCCGCTTTGTCGGGGCGGTTCCCCACGAGCGGCTGGCCGAGTACTACGCCATGGCAGACGTGTGCGTCGTCCCGTCGCTGACGGAGAGCTTCGGGCTCGTCGCGCTCGAGGCGCAGGCGCTTGGGACCCCCGTGGTCGCTGCCTCAGTCGGCGGTCTGCGCGAGGTCGTGGAGGATGGTGTGACCGGCTTCCTCGTCGAGGGTCACGAGCCCGAGGACTACGCGCGAGCAATCGCCGATGTCCTCGACGACCCCATTCGTGGGGCGGAGATGAGCGACGAGGCGCGCCGTCGCGCCGGACGCTTCACCTGGCTGCGTGCCGTCGACCGCCTTTCGGCGATCTACGACCGGATCAGCATCGGCGGCCAGCCATCCGGGAGCCCCTGCGGGTACGAGGATGAAGAGGCGCTCGCTCAGATGAGCAGCGCGGCCAGCTAGGCTCCGGCGGCTCGATCAACTTCGCGGGCGCGCTGGGCCCGCAGCGTGCTGTCGCGGCCTTCACGCAGGATCCGCACCGCAGGCCCGGGGAGTTCGCCGGATTCCAGCGCGAAATCGATCGCCGCAACCACCTGGTCATCGACGAGGTGGCTCGGATAGAGGCACTCGGTGAAGGCCTCGGCCTCATCGATCGTGCGCTCCGCCCACATCGCCGGCAGCGCGTCGAGATACCGCTGGACATACGGGCGGAGCAGTTCAGGATCGGGTCCGTGCGCCATCAGACCGCCCACCCCGACTGACCCGATATAGAAGCCGCGAAGAATGGCCGACATCGACGCGACCGAGAGTTCGCCGTCCGTTGCGCCCTTCCACGCCTTGGGCATCGGCGCGTTCGGTTCCGCAATTCGCTCCCAGGCCTCTTCCTTCGCCGCCGCGGTCGGCCGGGCGGCGAGACAGGCCGTGCCGCGACGCCGGCCGATGTCGCTCGGGTCGGACGCCATGGTCGCCTGAATGAGGTCGACGTCCGCGTGACCCTCCTCGGAGAGCTGCCCGAGGATCAGCCAGCGGAGATCGGTGTCGATATCGATGCCGGGGATGCTCTCGGTGCCGTCGAGCATCGCGGCCACCTTCGCCAGCGACTCCTCGGAGGCGGCGGTCGCCACAAGGATGCGGGCCCAGATGAGCCGCATCTCCTGCGCGAGGCCCTCGGTGTTGACCTGGGCGACGGCGACCTGGTGGAGGCGCTCCCGGGCGGCGCTCCGGTTGGACGGATCGCCGTACAGGTCGATCGCGGAGCGTGCCTGGCTGGTGACCCGCTCGACCAGCAGCGAGTCTCCCTCCGCCGGCGCGTGCCGAGCGACCAGCTCGACGAACTCCCGGGCGGGCATCTCGCCGTCGCGGGTGAGGTCCCACATCGCCGCCCAGCACAAGGCCCGCGCGAGTGGGTCGGCCAGCTTCGAGAGATCCGCCTTGAGGGTCTCCAGCGAGCGGTCGTCGAAGCGGAGTTTGGCGAACGTGAGGTCACCGTCATTGAGGAGGACGAGATCGCAGATGCGCTCGCCCACCAGCTCGTTGATCGGCGTCAACGCACCGGTCAGGTCCGTCTCGACGCGCCGGCGGAGCCGCAGGATGCCCTTGGCATCGCGGTCGTACAGGCCGATCCCGGCCCGGTGCGCGCGCAGCGTCGGATGTGTCGGGACAGCCGTCTGCTCGACCACGAATGACGTGTACCGGCCGTTCTGCTCTGCGAGGTGGGCGTGGAACGTGTTCAGCCCGGTGGTCTGCAACCAGTCCTGCCCCCAGCGGGTCAGATCGCGCCCGGATGCGCGCCGCAGGCAATCGAGGAATTCCTGCAGGTCGGCATTGCCCCAGCGGTATCGCTTGAAGTAGTCCTGGACGCCACGCATGAAGGCGTCGTCACCCACCCATGCAACGAGCTGCTTCATCACCGAAGCGCCTTTGTGGTACGTGATCCCGTCGAAGTTCTGACGCACGGAGACGGTGTCCGGCACGTGGTCGGCGATGCGATGCGTCGTGACCAGTTGATCCTGGCGCGCCGCGATCGACTTGACACTGTTGGCGAAATCGACCCATGCGTTGGTGAAACGCGTGGACTTCTCCATCGCGAGGTTTGCCATGTACGTGGCAAAGGTCTCGTTGAGCCAGAGGTCCCCCCACCAGCGCATCGTGGTGACATCGCCGAAACCATGCACGTGCGCCATCTCGTGAAGGATCGTCTCGGCGCGCCGCTGCAACTGCGCCTCGCTCGCCTGACCGCGGTGGATGTACGCCTCGTTGAAGGTGACGCAGCCCGGGTTCTCCATGGCGCCCATGTTGAATTCGGGCACGAAGAGCTGGTTGTACTCGTCAAAGGGATATGTGAGGCCGAAGTACTTCTCGAAGAAGTCGAGGCCGGCGGTCGTGATGTCGAAGATCTCGTCTGCCTGGGCGTCGATCCACGTGGCAAGCGACTCCCGGCACCACAGCGCCATCGGGATGTCCCGGTGCTTGCGCTCGACGGTGTGGTACTTGCCCGCGACGACGGCGATGAGATACGGCGGCAGCGGCGGGGTCGTGTTGAAGTGCCACGTCTTCAACGAGCCGCGCGGCTCGGTGCGGAGGATGCGTCCGTTGCTGCAGACCCGCCACGCGCTCGGCGCGGTGACGCTCATCGTGACACCTGCTTTCAGGTCCGGCTGATCGAAGCACGCAAGCACCTTGTGCGCGTCAAAGGGCTCGAAGTGCGTGTACACGTAGACCTCGTCGTCCACGGGGTCGCGGAGGCGGTGCAAACCGACGCCCGTGTGCTGGTACTCGCATTGCGCGGTGACCGACAGGCGGTTGGAGCCGGCTCGCAGCCCGCGAAGCCAGAGCACGTTGCCGTCGAAGCTGTGCTGCGCCTCGGTGAGGCGCTTGCCGTTGAGCGTGCAGTCGTCGATGGCTCGAGCGGCGATGTTGATGAACGTCTCCGATCCCTCGTGAGCGGCGTCGAAGACGATCGTCGTCGCGCTCTGGAAGGTCTCTGCGTCCGGGTCGTCGCTGAGGACGAGCGAAACCTCGTACGAGAGGTTGGAGAGCAGGGCCGCGCGAGCCTGCGCATCGGATTCGGTGAGGTTGTCCTGGAGCGGCGGGCGGTCGAGAGCGGTCAGTGTCACGAGCCGAAGCCTACTAAACTCGCACCGGGAGCCACGGAAGTTTGGGACAGATTGTTTCCGGGGCCGGATCGGTGCCCGGCCGGAGGGCCGTTTGTTACGATCGGCCGCGATGCTGTCGGGCTACGCGCCGATCCTCTTCTTCTTCGGCATCTGCGCGCTGTTTGCGGTCTTCGCACAGGTGCTCAACGGTGTGCTCGGCCCGAAGCGGGCGTCGCCGACCAAGGACCTACCTTATGAGTCGGGCATCGTGCCGAGAGAGAGCGCGCGCCGCCGATTCTCGGTCAGCTTCTACGTCACCGCGATGCTGTTCATCATCTTCGACGTCGAATCGATCTTCCTCTTCCCCTGGGCGACCATCGTCCGGGAGCTCAAGGTCTTCGGCATCGTCGAGATGGGGATCTTCATCGCGACATTGCTCGTCGGCTTGCTCTATGTCTGGCGCAAGGGGGCCCTGCGGTGGGACTGAACAACGAGTTGATCGTTCCCGGCGGGTCGGGGAGGGGCATGCTCCTCGCCGACGCCGGCGCTATCCCGCTCCCGCGAACCGGCGCTGCCGAGCGCACCGCGGTCCAGAGCGGCGTCGTGACCACCACGCTCGGCAAGGTCATCCAGTGGGGCAGGTACAGCTCGCTCTGGCCTGCGCTCTTCGGGCTCGCGTGCTGTGCCATCGAGATGATGAGTTCGACGGCCTCTCGCTACGACATGTCCCGGTTCGGCGCCGAGGTGTTCCGCGCGTCCCCGCGCCAGGCCGACCTCATGATCGTCGCCGGCAGGGTGTCCCAGAAGATGGCCCCGGTACTGCGTCACATCTACGACCAGATGCCCGAGCCGAAATGGGTCATCAGCATGGGCGCCTGCGCCTCGAGCGGCGGGATGTTCAACAACTACGCGATCGTCCAGGGCGTCGACAAGGTGGTTCCCGTCGACATCTACATCCCCGGCTGCCCGCCGCGACCGGAAGGGTTGATCGATGCGGTCATCAAGCTGCAGAAGAAGATTGCCGGGGAACTCCCCGGCTCGTTGCTCGGGTAGCGGGGTGACCGCCCTGGATCGCCCATGAGCGGCGCACGAGCAGCGGATCTCCTGGAGCGGGAACTTCCGGCTGCGGTGCGTCGGCGCGAGGCCGCGTTCGGTGAGGAGACGGTCTGGGTCGAGCGCAACTCACTGATCGCCGCCTGCACCTTGTTGCGTGATCACAGTGACGGGGCCTACACGTCGCCTGTCTTCGTGACCGCCGTCGACTGGCCCGACCGCGAGCCCGTCGAGCCACGGTTCGACGTCGTGTACATGCTGCGATCGCTCCAGTACAACGACACCTGCCGCCTGATCGTGCAGGTCAAGGAGGACGATCCAAACGTCCCCACCCTCGAGCTCGTCTTCGCCGGGATGGACTGGCTCGAGCGGGAGTGTTACGACCTGCTCGGGATCAACTTCATCGGTCACCACGACCTGAAACGGATCCTGCTCCCCACCGACTGGGACGGGCATCCTCTTCGCAAGGACTACGCCTCGTTCGGCGAGCCGATCGCATTCACACACAACCTGGAGTGGGCGCTGCCCGCGCAGGAGCGGCCGCGCGACATGCCGGGGGGTTCGCGATGACCGCGCTGCCGCCTCCGGGAACGGACACCGCACCGCTCGATCCGCTCAGCGAGCAGTACGAGATGGGTCGCGAGATGCTCGGCATCGAGCCGGGAACTCGACGCCATCGACCTGGTCGAGATCGGCGACAGCACCATGGAGCTGAACATGGGGCCGATGCACCCGTCGACGCATGGGGTGCTGCGGCTCGTGCTCAATCTCGACGGCGAGGTGGTGCGTGAATGCCGCCCGGATATCGGGTACCTGCACACCGGTTTCGAGAAGGACTTCGAACGCCACACGTACCAGCAGTGCATCCCGTACACGGACCGCATGGACTACCTCGCGCCGCTGTTCAACAACCTCGGGTTCTCACTCGCGGTGGAGCGTCTGCTCGAAATCGAGGTTCCGCTGCGCGGCCAGTACCTCCGCGTCATCATGTGCGAGCTCTGCCGTCTCGCAAGCCATCTGCTGTGGTACGGCACCGGCGGCCTCGACCTCGGCGCGACCTCGGCCTTCATGTATGCCTGGCGCGACCGGGAGAAGCTGCTCGACATCAACGAGCTGGTGAGCGGCGTGCGCATGCACACGTCGTTCATCCGCGTCGGCGGGCTCATGGCGGACGTGCCCGACGACTTCTACGCCCTGGTTGGTGAGGTCGTCAAGACGTTCCCGAAGCTCATCGACGAGCACGAGCTTCTGATCACCAAGAACCCGATCTTCCGGCAGCGCACGATCGGGCTCGGCACGCTCAGCGCTCAGGATGCGATGGCGTACGGGGCCACCGGCCCGGTGCTGCGCGGCAGCGGGGTGCCGTACGACCTCCGCAAGGCTCAGCCCTACAGCTCATACGACCACTTCGATTTCGACGTCCCGATCGGAAGGACTGGCGACGTGTACGACCGCTATCTGGTGCGCATGCAGGAGATGCGGGAGTCGCTGAAGATCATCAGCCAGGCCCTCGAGAATCTCCCGGACGGTCCGGTGAACACCACAGACCGTCGCGTCGCGCTCCCGCCGCGCAACGAGCTCAACACCAGCATGGAGTCGCTGATCCATCACTTCAAGCTGGTCACCGAAGGGATGCGCGTCCCCGCCGGGCAGGTCTACCAGGCCGTCGAGTCGCCGCGTGGCGAATTGGGCTTCTACCTGGTCAGCGACGGATCGAACCGGCCGTACCGGTGCAAGGTGCGGGCGCCATCCTTCAGCAACCTGGCCGCCCTGCCGCACATGGTGCGCGGCGAGCTGATCGCCGACGTGGTGGCGGTGATCGGCTCGATCGACATCACGCTCGGAGACGTCGACCGATGACCGTCACGCGCATGGGACTTCCCGTATGACGTTGCAAGCGGCGACGCGGACCGCCATCGAGCGTGCCCGCGACCGCTATCCACTCGCGCGCAGCGCGATCCTCCCTGCGCTCTGGGCGGCGCAGCACGAGCAGGGCCTCATCACCCCGGCCGCCATGACCGAGATCGCCGGTATCCTCCAGGTCACCCCCAGCGAGGTCGAGGCCGTCTCCACCTTCTACTCGATGTACTTCCAGCGCCCCCACGGCCGCCACGAAGTCATCGTCTGCATCAACGTCAGCTGCGCCCTCCGCGGCGCCGAAGAGATCGTCGACCACCTCGAGCGCAGCCTCGGCTGCGCATCAGGCGAAACCACCACCGACGGAGCCTTCACCTGGTCCTCGACGGTCGAGTGCCTAGGCGGCTGCGGCGGCGCCCCCACCATGCAAGTGGATCACCACTTCCAAGAGAACTTGACGCCAGACCGGGTAGACCAGATCCTCGGAGCTCTGAGATCACAGCAGACACCGCACGAAGGACCAGCAGTCGAGGCGGGTGGCGCCGCGGGGGGAAGCGCCGGCGCGCAAAAAGCGCGACGGCGAGGGGTACCCGCGGCGACAGGACCCGCCCCAACTGAGCCCGCCCGTGCGGCGACGGATGCGGAGAGCACAGACGCGACAACCTCCGCGGCGACAGGACCCGCTCCAGATGAGCCGACCAGTGCGGCACCCGAGGCTCCGACCACGGACGCGAAGAGACGTCGCGGCAAGGCGGGTAAGTAGGATGCAGCGGCCGATGAAGACCACCGCACCGGACCCGATGGGCGTCGATGGCTGAGTACCGGCTGCTCACCAAGGACTTTGGCGCCGACGCGCTCCAGACCCTGAAGGGGTACGAGAAGGTCGGCGGCTACCAGGGACTCCGTGACGCGTTCAAGAAGTTCACTCCGGAGACGCTGGTCGCGGAGGTGAAGACGAGCAACATCCGCGGGCGGGGAGGGGCGGGATTCCCGACGGGGATGAAGTGGTCATTCCTCCCCAAGGGCGTGTTCCCGCGCTACCTGTGTTGCAACGCCGACGAGTCGGAGCCCGGGTGCTTCAAGGATCGGTATCTCATCGATGAGAGCCCGCATCAACTCATCGAGGGTCTGCTCATCGCGTCGTATGCGCTGCAGGTCAACACCTCGTTCATCTACATCCGCGGTGAGTACCACGATCAGCGACTCCTCCTCGAGCGCGCTGTCGAAGAGGCGCGCGCCGGCGGATACATCGGCACGAACATCCTGGGCAGCGGGTTCGACTGCGACGTCATCGTGCACGGTGGCGCGGGTGCGTACATCTGCGGTGAGGAGACGGCCCTCATCGAGTCTCTGGAGGGTCTCCGGGGGCAGCCACGCCTCAAGCCGCCGTTCCCGGCAGTGAAGGGGCTATACGGCCAGCCCACTGTTGTGAACAACGTCGAGACGCTGTGCAACATGCCGCACATCGTGCAGCGCGGTGGGGAGTGGTTCAAGTCACTCGGCACCGAAAAGAGTGCAGGGACAAGGGTGTTCTGCGCCAGCGGTCACATCAATCGACCCGGCAACTACGAGATGCTCCTCGGCACGCCGATCCGTGAGCTCCTCGAGGAGGAGTGCGGCGGGATCTGGAGAGGCCGCTCGCTCAAAGCGTTCCAGCCCGGTGGTGGTTCGATGCAGGTGCTCATGCCCCAGCACGTCGACCTGCCGCTCGACATGAATGCGGTCCAGGAGGCGGGCTCGTCACTCGGAGCCGGCGCGATGATCTTCATGGACGAGACCGCGTGTCTCGTCGACGTCTCGATGCGCCTCGTCGATTTCTACCGTCACGAGTTCGTGCGGGAAGTGCGTGCCCTGCCGTGAGGGGACCTATTTCGAATCGGAGCTCATGCACCGGCTCGAAGCGGGTCTCGCGACGCACGCCGAGCTGGCCAGTCTCGCGGACATCTGCTCGAACATGGATGGCCGCTGCTTCTGCCCGCTCGGTGACACCGCGACGTGGTTCGTGATGTCGGCATACAAGTACTTCCGCGACGAGTTCGAAGCGCACTGCGGGGCCGGTCGCTGCCCGGTGCGGGCGCAGGCCACGGCGCTGGTGGCCTGACCGAGGTGGCGGAGACGGGAACGCCACCCGAGCAGCCGGACGACGGCCGAGTCGGCATCAGCATCGACGGGCGAGAGCTCCGAGTTCCCAAGGGAACGCTGGTGCTCGATGCCGCAACCGAGGCCGGCATCCATATCCCGATCTACTGCGCGCATCCCAAGATGGACCCGGTCGCAGTCTGCCGGATGTGCCTCGTCAACATCGAGAAGTTCCCGAAGCCGCAACCGGCGTGCGCGACGGTCGCAGGTGACGGCATGGTGGTGCGGACGAACCTTCCCGAGGTCACCAAGCTGCGCGAGGGCATGCTCGAGTTCCTGCTCCTCAACCATCCGCTGGACTGCCCGGTCTGCGACCGCGGTGGCGAGTGCGACCTGCAGGACTTCACGTTCCGTTATGGCCCCGGGATCTCGCGGTTTCCGATCACCGAAAAGGTCCACTTCAAGAAGGCGATCCCGCTCTCGGAGCACATCGAGCTCGACCAGGAGCGCTGCATCCTCTGCTGGCGCTGCGTCCGCTACTACGACGAGATCACCGGTGAGAAGGAGATCGTGCTCCAGCAGCGTGGTGTCGACACGCTGGTGGCCACCTTTGACGACCGGCAGTTGGTGTCGAAGTTCCAGGGCAACCTGCCCGAGGTGTGCCCGGTCGGTGCGCTGACGCACCGGAAGTACCGCTTCGTCTCCCGCCCGTGGGACCTGCAGCGCACCGCGAGCATCTGCCCGGAGTGCTCATACGGCTGCAACATCAACGTGGACAGTCGCGATTTCGAGGTGCGCCGTTTCGCGTCGCGCGACAACCCGCTGGTCGACGACATGTGGCTGTGCGATCGCGGGCGGTACAGCTTCGACAGGTGGAACAGCTCGGAGCGGGTTCGACGCCCGATCGTGCGCAGCGACGACGAGTTGCGCGACGTCGCCGTGCCCGAAGCGATCACACAGGCGGCACGGCGGCTTCGCGAGATCGCCGACGAGTACGGCGCCGAGTCGATCGGCGTGCTCGGCTCGAGCGCGAGCACCAACGAGGAGCTCTTCCTGCTCGAGCGCCTCGCGCGTCAGGTGATCGGCACGCCGCACGTCGACCATCAACTCGATGCCTTCGAAGGACTTTCGGCTGCGGAGCACGAGCTCGGCATCGCCGAGATCGAGGACTGCGACACGCTCGTCGTGCTCGGCGCGGAGCCGGAGGAGCAGGCGCCGGTGCTCACGCTTCGGCTCTACAAGGCCGAGCGGAAGAAGAACGCGCGCGTCCTCCGCATGAGCAGCGACGTCTCGGCCGCCGACGCTGTGGCCGCCGCCGCCGGGGCAACCCGGATCGGCCTCATCGCGGACGAGACCAATCGCGCGCATGCCGCGGAAATCGCGACCGCGCTTGGCGCTGCCGGCTCGGTGCGCCGGCTCACGATCACTCGCGGGATCAACGGGCGCGGCGCCAAGGACCTCGGTCTGCTCCCCAACGTCGGCCCCGCGTACGCCTCGCTGATGCAGACAGGGAAGACGGGACGTCAGATTCTCGAGGGCCTGGCCGCCGGCGAGATGCGCGGACTCCTCATGCTCGGACCCAACCCGGCACTCGAAGCCGCCGGCGACCTGCTCGAGCGCGCGGTCCGCAAAGCCGCCTGCGTCGTGGCATTCGATACTCGGCCCGGCGTGGTGGCGCGGTACGCGACGGTGCTCTTCCCCGGTCACGCGATCTTCGAGAAGGCGGGCAGCGTCACCAACGTCGAGGGGCGCGTGCAGCGCATCCGAGCAGGCCTGCCTCCGGCTTCGTCAACGCCCACCGAGACGCGCGTGCTGACCAGCCTTGCGGGCGAGATGGGAGCGGTCGGCTGGGGGTCCGGTGATCCGCTCGCGGTCAACCGCCTCCTTCGTGACGAGGTGAGCGCCTACGGGCATGCGGGCAACGGCGGCCGCGCCCTGTTCACCGCAGAGGCCGTCGCGTGATCGGGCCGGACGATCTCTGGTGGGTACTGCTCATCAAGTGCGGTGTCCTTGTTGTCTTCCTGCTCACGGCTTTCGCGTACCTCACACTCGCCGAACGTAAGATCTCCGCCCGCATCCAGCTGCGCTACGGCCCGAACCGGGTGGGTCCCTTCGGGATGCTGCAACCGGCAGCCGACGGCCTGAAGCTCTTCTTCAAGGAGAACGTGGCTCCGGCCGAGCGCGACAAGCTGCTCTACCTCGTCGGGCCGAGCCTCGCAGGTGGTGCGGCACTGCTCGCATACGCGGTGATTCCGTGGGGCACCAACAGCTGGTTCGGGCACGAGTTCCACTGGGACATCGCCCACATCAATGTCGGGCTGCTCTTCATCCTCGGCATCACGTCGCTCGGTGTGTACTCGCTGTTCCTCGGTGGCTTCGCCTCCAACAGCAAGTACTCGCTGCTCGGCGGTCTGCGTTCATCGGCTCAGCTCATCTCGTACGAGATGGCAGTGTCGTTCGCGTTGATCGGCGTGGTGATCCTCTCCGGCTCGCTCGACCTCGAGAAGATCGTCGGCTCGCAGCAGGGACTGTGGTTCATCGTGCTGCAGCCACTCGCGTTCATCCTGTACTTCACCGCCGCGTTCGCCGAGACCAACCGGTTGCCCTTCGACCTTCCGGAAGCGGAGACCGAGCTGATCGCCGGCTACCACACCGAGTATTCGGCGATGCGATTCGGCCTGTACTTCCTCGGCGAGTACATCAACATGGTCACGGTCTGCTCGATCGCGACGGCGCTGTTCCTCGGTGGCTGGTTGCCGCTCTTGCCGTTCCATCCCTTCGACTGGATCCCCGGGCCGATATGGTTCCTTGGCAAGGTCTTCGTGCTCCTCTTCGTGATGATCTGGGTGCGCTGGACTTTGCCGCGGCTCCGTTACGACAGGCTCATGAATTTCGGCTGGAAAGTGCTGCTGCCACTTGGCCTCATCAACATCGTCGTGACGGGCACGATTGTCGCGTTGCGCGCATAGCGATGACGAGGGTGAGCCGGTGATCAAGGAGCTCGCGAAGGGACTCGCGTTCACGCTGAAGAAGATGGGCCAGCACCCCATCACCATTCAGTACCCGGAGGAGCAGAAGCCGGTGTCGCCGCGCCACCGCGGACGGCACATCCTGCATCGGTACGACAACGGCCTCGAGCGGTGCATCGGTTGCGAGCTGTGCGCTGCCGCGTGTCCAGTCGGGTGCATCTACGTGCTCGCTGCCGAGAACGACCCCAAGGCACCCATCTCGCCGGGCGAGCGGTACGCGGAGCGATACGAGATCAACCTCATGCGCTGCATCTACTGTGGGTACTGCGCGGAGGCGTGTCCCACCGAGGCCATCACGCTTGGTCCGCGTTTCGAACTGGCGGACTACCGCCGTGAGCGTACCGTCGTCACCAAGGCCGAGTTGCTCGAGTCCTGGCCGGGCTTTGCGCAGGGGCAACGTCCGGCGAGTCCGGTGGGCGCGGGTGCCGACCAGACTGGCCGCGAGGAACTCGATCCGGGCGTGCGCCCCCGTGTCGCGTGGGCCGCGCAGGAAAAGTCGCTCGGCAATGAGAACGCGCCGCCTCCCGGAGCGCTGGGTGTCCCGGTCGACGTGCCGACCGTCATCGAACCCGGGGCGGGGAAGTCCTCATGAACGTGCTCTTCGCCGTGGTGATCGCGCTTGCGGCAGTCAGCGCGCTCGGCGTCGTGTTCTCGCGCCAGACGATCTACTCGGCGCTCTGCCTCGTCGTCACGGTGACGATGCTCGCCGTGCTGTTCCTGCTCCTGAACGCACAGTTCCTGTTCGCGGTGCAGCTGATCATCTACGCGGGCGCCGTCATGGTGCTCTTCGTCTTCATCGTTGCCTTGCTGAGCCCTGATGCGGAGGACAGGCCCGACGCTGGATCTGCGAGCTGTCGTCGGCGTCCTCGGTGTCGTCGTCGTCACCGCTCTCGTCTTCGTGGCGGCCCGCAACGGCATCACCTATAACACGAACGGATTTCACGGAGCCGCGGTGGGCGCAGGCAGCAACCCGTACCACACCTTCAACTTTCCGCAGGATGCCGTGAACAACGCTGGCAACGTGCAGACTGTCGCCGGCCAGTTGTTCACCAATTACCTGCTCCCGTTCGAGATCACGTCGATGCTCCTGCTGGTCGCCGCGATCGGCGCCGTCTACCTGACCAGGCGCTCGAGCCCGTGACGGACCGCGCCGGATGCTGAATCCGAATCTGTTCCCGTACCTGCTCGGGCTCGCCGCCTTCCTTTTCACGGTAGGCGCCATGGGCGTGTTGATCCGGCGCAACCCGATCGTCGTGTTCATGTGCATCGAGCTGATGCTCAATGCCGCCAACGTCGCTCTGGTGGCGTACGGGCGCTTCCTCAACAGTGAGGAAGGTCAGATCTTCGCGTTCATGGTGATCGTCGTCGCGGCCGCGGAGGTTGTTGTCGGCCTC
This sequence comes from Candidatus Dormiibacterota bacterium, assembly GCA_963791435.1. GTDB lineage: Bacteria > Chloroflexota > Dormibacteria > Aeolococcales > Aeolococcaceae > Palsa-851. The sequence goes on along the minus strand of CAWBSL010000001.1, from coordinate 185,555 downwards.
GCGCTCATCACCCAGATCTTCCGGCTCGGCCGCGAGCTCGACGTCGATGACCTGAGCGAGATGAAAGAGTGAACGTCGGCACCGCGTCCACGCTCGTCGTCCTGGTGCTGCTCTTCCCGCTGATCGGCGCGGCGCTGAACGGCTTCCTCGGCCCCGTCTTCGGCCGCCAGTTCGTGAACATCGTCGGAACGGCGTCGATCCTTGCTTCCTTCGTCGTGTCGTGCCTCGTGCTCGCCAATGTCGTCGGCGCGCCGGCGGGGCATGCCGCGATCACGGTCCGGCTCTGGGACTGGATCAACCTCGGTGGTGGGACCAATCTCTCGGTCGGCATGGACTTCACGCTCGATGCGCTGAGCGCGCTGATGCTCATGGTCATCACGGGCGTCGGTTTCCTCATCCACGTGTACAGCGTCGGCTACATGGAGCACGACACCGGGTTCGCCCGCTTCTTCAGCTACATGAACTTCTTCATCTTCTCGATGTTGACGCTCGTGCTCGCGGCGGACCTGGTGATCCTCATCATCGGGTGGGCGCTGGTCGCGCTGAGCAGCTACCTGCTCATCGGGTTCTGGCACGACCGTCCATCGGCCGTCGCGGCCGCTCGCAAAGCATTCATCACGCAGGTCATCGGCGATGTCGCGCTCGTGATCGCGGCCTTTCTCATCGTGCTCAACACGCACACGTTGAGCCTGCCGAACATCTTCGCGCGCACGCAGGCGTTTCCTGCCGGGGGCGCGCTGATCACCGGCATCTGCGTCCTGCTGGCGATCGGCGCATTCGCCAAGAGCGCGCAGTTCCCGCTGCACACGTGGTTGCCGGACGCGATGGAGGGCCCGACACCGGTCTCCGCTCTCATCCACGCGGCCACCATGGTCACCGCCGGCGTCTACCTCATCGCGCGCTTCCACGTGCTGTTCAACCTCGCCCCGGTGGCGGAGGGGCTGGTGGCGTGCGTCGGCATGGGGACGGCTGTGATGGCGGGCATCATCGCGCTCTCGCAGATCGACATCAAACGTGTGATCGCGTACTCGACGATGTCGCAGATCGGTCTGATGATCTACGCCGTCGGCATTGGCGCGTACTCTGCGGGGCTGTTCCATTTCGCGATGCACGCCGTCTTCAAGGCACTGCTCTTCATGGCGGCGGGCAACGTGATCCACGCCCTCCACGACGAGCAGGACATCCGCCTGATGGGCGGCCTGTCCTCGCGCATGAAATGGACGCACCTCGCATTCGGTGCCGGGTCACTCGCGCTCGGTGGGTTCTTCCTGTTCTCGGGCTGGTTCAGCAAGGAGGATCTGCTGGGCTTCGGCACGCTGTCCGGACCGGGGGCGGCGCCGTGGTTGCTCTACGCGGTGGGCGTCGGCGTCAACGCTCTCACCGGCCTCTACGCCTTCCGTCTGTACTTCACGGTCTTCCAGGGCGAGCCGCAGACGGCACGAGGATTCGGCGTCAAGGAGCCCGGCTACACCATGTTGATCCCGGTGGTCATCCTCGGCGTGCTGTCGGTCATCGTCGCGTGGCCGCTCCAGTTCCCGCTCCCCAACACCATCCACGTGTTCAGTGACTTCCTGGCTCCCGTCTTCGCCGGCTCGCAGTCGCCCTTGTTACACGACCCCTCATTCGGCCCCGCGCTCATTGGTCTGATCATCGGCACGGCAGCAAGCCTGATCGGCATCGGACTCGCGATGCGCCTCTGGTACGAGCACCGTCCCGATCCCCAGGTCGTGCTCGCGCGCCTGCCACGCGTGATCCCGCTGCTCTCGTACAACAAGTTCTACTTCGACGAGATCTACGACCGTGCCCTGGTGCAGCCGACCAAAGCAGTCGCGCGCACAGCGCGGCGTGTCGTCGAGCCCGATGTGATGGACAGCTGGGTCCAGGGCATCGGAGATCTTCTCCGCGGCTTCAGCCTCGACCTGCGCACTGTCCAGACCGGGTTGATTCGTGATTACGCGTCCATCTTCACCGTCTTCGCGGTGGTGCTCGTCGTCGTGTGGGTGTTCATCGCGCGATGAATCACATCCCCTGGCTCACGCTGCTGATCGTCATCCCCGCGGGGGCCGCGATCCTGCTGCAGCTCGTCCCGCGGCGCTACAACGCCGCGGTCAAGGCTGTGACCATCCTCGCAACGCTCGCGGGCGCCGTGATCGTCGCGCTCCTCCTCATCTGGATGCCCGGCAACAAGGCGTCGGGCGGTCCGCTGCCGCTGCACTTCCAGGAGACGCACGCCTGGCTGCCGGCGATCAACGCCACATACCACCTCGGCATCGACGGCATCTCGGCCTGGCTGCTCGCGCTCAACGCCGGCGTGTTCCTGCTCGGCGCGCTTGCGATCTCGAGAAAGACGACAGACCGTCTGCGCTTCTACTGCACGCTGGTGCTCCTGACGCAGGCGGCGACAACCGGCGTGCTGCTCTCGATCGACCTGCTGCTCTTCTATATGTTCTGGGAAGGGATGCTCGTTCCTCTCTACATCCTGCTCAGCAACTGGGGCGGGGAGAAGCGCGGTCCCGCATCAATCAAGTTCATCGTGTACACGGTCGCGGGAAGCCTGCTGATGCTGGTCGCGATCATCTATCTGTACATCCAGTCGCCGTCCGGCTCGTTCGACCTCGAGAGCATCCTCTCGCAGCCCATCAACTCCGGCAGCGCGTTTGTCATACCGATCATCCATCTCACCACGTTCACGCCCAAGGAACTGGCGTTCATCTGCTTTGCGCTGGCGTTCGCCATCAAGATCCCGATCGTGCCCTTGCACACGTGGCTGCCGGATCTCTACGAGTCGGCGCCGCCCGCGGTGCTGACGTTCTTCGCGGGCATCGTGAGCAAGCTCGGCGCGTATGGGTTCATCCGGTTCGCGCTCACGCTCTTCCCGGGGGAGATGGAGAAATACCGCTTCATCCTGGCCGCTTTCGCGGTGCTGAGCATCGTCTACGGAGCGTTGATGGCGCTCTCGGAACGCGACCTGAAACGCATCGTCGCCTACGCGAGCATCAGTCACCTCGGCTTCATCGCGCTCGGCATCTTCTCGCTGACCGACAATGGCATCAACGGCGCCGTGATCCAGATGGTCAACCACGGCATCATCATCAGTGCGCTGTTCCTCATCGTCGGTTACGTCGAATCGCGCACCGGGACCCGAGACCTCGGGGAATTGTCCGGACTCGAGCGCCGGATGCCGTGGCTGTACTTCTTCTTCCTGATCGCCACGCTCGCATCGCTCGGCATGCCCGGCATGAACAGCTTCGTGGGCGAGTTCACGATCATGCTCGGTGCGTTCCAGCTGAATTGGGTGTACGCCGTTCTGGCCGGAGGGGGTGTGATCCTTGCGGCCTGGTACATGCTCCGGCTCCATCAGGGGCTCATGCACGACCCTCCGAAACCGCGCACCGAAGGGGTCCACGACCTGCACTTCGGTGAGGGCCTGCTGCTCGTGCCGCTCGCCGCGCTGATGATCTTCATCGGCCTGTATCCCAAGCCCATCACCGATATCACGAGAAGCTCGGTCAGCACGACGGTGAACATGATCCAGCCCGGCGCGTCGAACGCGGGAACGCAGTGATGCTGATTGCGGCGTCGCCGGTGCCATTGACGTTCCCCGGCGGACGTGACCTGGTAGGCATCCTCCCCGAGCTTGTCCTCGGCGGCGCGTTCCTGATCCTCATGCTGCTGGACCTCGTGATCCCGGCGTCAAAGCGAATCTGGATCGCAGGGTTCGCGCTGTTCGGTATCGCGTCCACGTTCGGGGTGGTGATCTGGGCCTGGTTCGATGCGAATCCCGGCCGGCTCGTGTACTCCGGATCGTTCGCGTATGACCGCTTCGCGCTCTTCGTGGACGCGATCCTGCTGGTGAGTGCCGGGCTTGTGGTCATGATCAGCCCGAACTACCTCAACCGGCGTGGGATGCACTACGGCGAGTACTACGCGCTGATCCTCGCGGCCACGCTCGGCATGATGCTGCTCGCCGGCGCGACGAGCCTCATGGTCATCTTCCTGGCGATCGAGCTGCTGTCACTTGCGCTCTACATCCTCAGCGGGTTTTCGCGCCACGAGGAGCGCTCCCAGGAGGCGGCGCTGAAGTACCTGCTGCTCGGCGGCTTCGCGTCGGGGTTCCTGCTCTTCGGCATGGCGCTCATCTACGGGGAGACAGGGCACACGCAGCTGGCCCAGATCGCTGCCGCGATCCAGAGTGACACGACCCTCGCCGTCGACCCGCTGCTGCTCGCCGGAGTCCTCCTGCTGTTCATCGGCTTCGCGTTCAAGGTCTCGGCTGCGCCGTTCCACTCCTGGACTCCCGACGTGTACCAGGGCGCGCCCACGTCGGTCACGACGTTCATGAGCGTCACCACCAAGGTCGCGGCGTTCGCCGCGCTCGTTCGCGTGTTCACGTATACGTTCGACGGTGGCGGCACGCACTTCTATCAGCACTGGGAACCGGTTGTCGCACTCGTGGCGATCACGTCCATGGTGGTCGGCAACATCGCCGCGCTGACGCAGACGAGCGTCAAGCGGATGCTCGCGTACTCCGGCATCGCGCAGGCGGGCTACATCCTCATCGGCGTGGCGGTCGGGCCCGTCCTGCTCCCGTCCGGGCAGACGAGCTCATTCGGGACGATCGCCGTGCTGTACTACCTCGCCGCGTACGCCGTGAGCAATATCGGCGCCTTCGCGGTCATCACCATCATGGCCGGGCGCGGCGAGGATCTCGACAGCTATGACGGGCTCCGCGGCCTCGCTCATCGCCGTCCCTTTGTCGCCGCCAGCATGGCCCTTTTCCTGTTCTCGCTCGGCGGTTTCCCGCCGACGGCGGGCTTCTTCGGGAAGTTCCTCGTCTTCACGGCCGCGATCAATGCCGGTCAGGTGCCGCTCGCGCTCTGGGGCATCGCGACCAGCGCGGTATCGGCCTTCTACTACCTGCGAGTCGGGTTGCTCATGTACCAGCGCCCCGAGGCGGGAGCTGAGGAGTACCGCTGGTCGCGGACCGGGTTCTCGGGAACGGCAGTGCTCGTCGCGACGACTGCCGGGACTCTCATCCTCGGAGTCATGATCGTCCTCGTCTACACGGCGGCAACCGCATCCCTGAAAGGGTTGATCGTGTGAACGACGAGCTGCAGCAGCGATTTGTCGAGGTGGTTGGCCCGGGTGGCGTCACGGGTGACGTCGTGAGCCCGGCGGATGTCGCCTCGCTCGTCCGTGTTGCCGGCCTGTGCAATCAGCAGGGCGTGCCGATCACGGTGACGAGCGGAGCGCCCGCGACGCCGGGCGGCACCCCCGAGCGTGGCGGGATCATCCTGAGCGTGAGCAAGCTGGCCGGCATCGACGTTGCGGCGCCCGGACTCACCGTTCGCGCCGAAGCGGGGGCCAGCGTCGCACGCGTCCGAGCCGCGGTGGCCAAGGAGAAGCTCGTCGTGGTGGGACTCGGCGCCGATACGGGATCTGAGCATGTCGGCACGCTCGTCGCTCGCGGCGAGATCCCGAGGCGATCCCTCGCCGGCGTCGAGGCGATCCTCTCCACCGGCGACGCCGTCAAAGCCGGCGGCGCCGCGCTCAAGGACGTGGTCGGCTATGACCTGATCGCGGCCCTGCTCGGCAGCGCCGGTCGCCTGGCCGTGATCGCGGCGGTCACCTTCCGGCTCGAACCGGCCGCGGCACGCACGGCAACGTCGAAACCACCTGGGACACGAACCTGGCAGCCCGGCCTCGCCGGCGCCTTCGATCCAAAAGGCTTACTGCGCCCAGGCGCGCTGCGGTGAGGAGCGGGTTCAGGGAGAAGGTTGGGAAGTACTGGCACGAGTACACGCGGATGCGCACCGCGATCTTTCTCCTGCTGGGCATCCTCGTCATCGTCCTGATCGGCTCATTCGTCCCGCAGCAGAACACCTCGGATCCGGGCAAGGTCGAGGCGTTTCTCACGTCGTGGCCGAACCTCAACCTCCTCTTCGCCGACCTCCAGCTGCCGCTCACCCAGGTGTTCGTGTCGCCGGTGTTCTACGTGTTGCTCGGGCTCCTCTACATCTCGCTCGGTTGGTGCGTCATCCGGCGCGGCAAGGCACTCGTCATGCGCACCCTCCGCGGGTACAAGCGCACCCCGCAGTACTGGGGCGAGTGGGGGTCGTGGCTGTTCCACAGCTCGTTCTTCCTGCTGCTCGTCGCCGTCATCTGGGGGAAGGCGACGGGCTACCAGGGGCTCGTCACGGTCACGCAGGGCGACAGCTTCACCAACACGCCCTCCGGCTACGACACGCTGCAGCAGGGATTGCTCTTTCACGGTAACTACGCGCCATTCACCTTGCGGCTCAACAGCTTCGAGGCGACGTACGCGTCCAATGGCGAGGCGAGCAACTACGTGAGCAACGTCACCGTCTTTGATCGCGGGAAGAAGATCGAGACGAAGAACATCCTCGTCAACGATTTCCTGAGCATCGACAATGTCAACGTTTATCAGCAGGACTACGGATGGGCGCCCACCATCGTCGTGAAGAACCCAGAGGGGCAGACGGTGTACGACGGGTCCATCCAGTTCTTCGACGATTCAGACAACATCGGCAATAAGGCGCTGGCCGACGGCGTGCTCAAGGTGCCGGACTTCGACTACACCATCAGCGGCGCCAAGCAGCCCGTGCAGATCGGCGCCAAGATGACGTTCTACCCGGACGCCACGGTGATCCCACAGGTCGGCAGCAACGGGTCCATCGACCCGACGTCCGTTTCGTACGGTCCCGGTGGTGTCGCGGTCCGCAACCCGATCATCGAGATGCAGCTGTACGTCGGCAACCTCGGGCTCAACTCCGGCGCCGCGCAGAACGTGAACCAGCTCAACACGTCGCAGATGCAGCCGTACTACTCGGACGCAGCGGTGATTCCGCTGCAGATGGGGAAGACGATGACGTTGCCGATCGATGTCAAGAACGGCAAGCCCGTCGATTTCACGATCTCCTTCCCGTCTGTGACCCAGTACTCGCTGTTCCAGGTCAACGACGACCAGGGAGTCCTGCTCGTCTACACGGGATTCATCCTGATCATGGTCGGGCTTTTGACCAAGCTGTACCTGCGACCCATCCTCGAGCGCCGCCAGCGCAAGCGTCGCCAGCCCATCTCGCTCGATCAGCGCTGGTCGTCGGACTCGAGTGGTGAGCCTCAGCCGTCCGAGCGAGAACCGGCCTCGGTCTGATCGGGGTCCGGAGCGAGCTCGGCGACCCTGGCAGGGGAGAGGTACGTCAGCTTGCGGAGCGCCTCGCCCTCGTAGTCGAGCTCGAGCAGCCCGCCTTTCGCGCACTGCAGCCGGTGCAGGGCGTAGCGGGGCCGGCGCTCGGAGTTGACCCAGAAACCCTGGATGGGGTCGCCGTGGCTCACGCAGATGCCGCCGTCGCCGGGGTGATCGGCGAGGAGCCGCATCAGCGGGCGCCGGACGCGCGCGGCCAGCCCCGCCACGCTCTCATCGTTGCGGAGAAGTCCCGGCCACACCATGTGGATGAGCCAGAGCGGGCGCCGCCACGGCACCTGCTTCGGCGGGATGCCCTGGAGATACAGCCCGAAACGCGTCTCGATCAGGTCGTCCGTGTACGTGATCGGAACGCCGTCAAGGTACGACGCGATGATCTCCGACGTCTGCCGGGCGCGCTCGAGCGGGCTGGAGTAGATCTGGCGAACATGAGTGCCGGCGAAGTACCTGCCGAGTGCGTGCGCCTGTGTGACCCCCTTGTCGCTGAGGGGAAAGTCGGGGAGATGGCCATACAGCACGCCGTTCGGGTTAAGGACATCGCAGTGGCGAACCAGGTGGAGGCGGGTCGAGACCGGGGCTTCGCTCACTCATGGCGATGCTACGGGATGGCCCCGCTTCAGGGTATGCGGCGTGCTCTCAGGCGCGATCGCAACGAGAGCCGATACCCTCTGCACACTATGCGGACGCGGCGCGTCGTGTGCGCGGTCGCAACGAGTACGAGAGGACGCATGTCCGAGATCCGGCGCACGTGAAGCGATCCCTGTACGTCATCCTGCCGGTCGCGCTGTACCTCCTGCTCCGCGTGCCGTCGTTCTTCGAGCCGCAGTGGTATCAGGATGAGGCCGGCTATGCGTCGACGGTGTGGCTCGCCCATCTGGGGTACGGCCTGTACGTCGATGCGTGGAACAACAAGCCGCCGCTGCTGTTCGGCATCTACGACCTGAGCAGGATCCTGTTTGGCTCGAGCGAGGCGGGGCTGCATCTGCTCTCCGTGCTGAGTGGTCTCGCCGCGATCGTTGCTGCAACGCTCGGGATGTCCCGCGTCTTCTCAAAGGGCGCCGCGTTGTGTGCGGGGCTGGTCATCGCGGTGGTCATCGGCTCGCCGATGCTGGATGGCAACCTTGCCCTTCCCGAGAGTCTGCTGATCGGGCCGGTCACCGTCGCAGTGGTGTGGTTCCTCTGCGCGTGCACGGATCCCGCTGTGCGGCCGCGAACGCTCACGCTCGCGTCCATCGGCGTGCTGCTCGCGTGCGCGTTCCTCATCCAGCAGACGGCTCTCGCCGACTGCGCAGCGGTTGTGCTCTGGTGTCTCGTTCGCCGCAGCTGGCGGACGATCATCGTCCTGGGCAGCGCATTCGTGGTCACGGTCGCCGCGGTGATGGTCCCGTTCGTGGTGAGCGCCGGCTTCCACAACGTGTGGTTCGCGCTGGTGAGCTCGTACGTCGACTACCTGGATGACGCACTTCATGGCAGGCTGCCCGCGTACCTCATCCGCGTCGGCGTCGTGCTGGCGATGGTCGCCGCCGCCTGGTTCCTTCGAACCGCCAAGGACGGTCGTCTCGAGCTCGTCCGTGTCTGGGCGACGGCACTGCTCTTCTCGGCGATCGCCGCCGGCTATTCATACGAGCACTTCCTGCTGCCGGTGGTCATACCGTTCGTGATGCTCGTCACCGGCCTGGTGTCGCGTCACCGCGACCACGTGGTTGCTCGTGTTCGCAAGCCTGCCGTGCTCCTCGCTACGGCGACGTTCGTGGTGATCGCGTCCACCGGGTGGTCGCTGTACCAGGCCGCGTTCCGAACGACGTCGTGGAGCCTCGGGTATTACACGAACGCCGTCGGCTACGCGGTGGGATCGATATCGGTGCTCGACTACGACACGTATTTCGGAGCAGCGAACTACGGCGAGCACGAGGCCGAGGCGTGGATCGAGAGCCACAATCTCGTTGGCGCGACGGCGATGCTCTGGGCCAACCTGTCGTGGCCGCTCGTCGATGACGAGCTCGTGCCGCCTACCCGCAGTGGCCCGCTCTACGTGACCCTCGCCCTCGAGCACGGCACCGCGGGCATCCTGGCGGCGATGAACGCGTCGCCGCCGCAGCTGATCCTCGTCACGCCAAAGGGCATCGAGAACCTGAGCGACATCCAGACCTTCATCAAGGACCACACATATCAGCTCGTCGTGAACTCACACGGTGTGGAACTGTACCTGCGCTCAGATCCGTGATCGGCCGGCGGGCTGGCGCCGCGTGCGCGTCGTTGCCGGTGAGAGTCGCGAACGATCGACGAAGATGGTGTCGGCGCCATCGCGAAAGACGGCCACGTAGTACTGCGCGATCACGGGGAGAATTGACGGTCGGAGGACTGCGCTCGGGTCGTTGACGACGATGACCGTGGGTCGATGGCGCACGAGGTATGGCCCTGTTTCGTTGCGGTTCCCGAGCATGACGTCATCGTTGAACAGATCGACCGCGGGCAGCTCGGTGGACAGCGGCGTGATCAGGTAGAGCCATTCGTCCGCGGTGTTCCAGACGACCGCGGTCGCGTGCGCGTAGCGGTGCGCGATCAGCCAGTTGCTGATGGTCTCGTCAAGCACGATGTTGCCGGTGAAGCTGTCCTGCCACTGCGTGCGCTCGGTGCCGTCCACGAGCCCCGTGTAGCCGTCGACGTAATACGTGGAAAGGCTGCGGCCGTTGATCCAGTACGAGCCGGCGTAGGAACCCTGGAACGACGCGAGCGCCACGCCGGCCGTCAGCACCGCGACCCCCACCAGGAGGCGGCGGCCGCGGAGATGGTCCGCCAGGACGCTCACACGCTGCCACGGCGTCGCAGCGAGCGCCGCGCACACCCATGGGATCGACGGCAACAGGAGGTGCGGATACGGGAAGTGCGCCGCCCCCGCGACCAGGAGGTCGACCCCCGCAAGGATCCACAGCATCCAGAACGCGTTGCTGGTTCTCCGTGCAAGCAGCGCTGATCCGCCGAGGATCGCAAGCACTCCGACCGCGATCGCACCAAAATGCACCAGACGATCGAGCACGGTGTGTGGCAACGCATTGTGCGCGTAGATCCCGTAGAAGCCGACGATCGCGAACCACGTGGCGCCGATTCCGGATGCGAACACTGTCGGCACCAGCCAGAGCAGCGTGACGATCAGCCCTGTCCCGAGGAAGCGAATCAGATCCCGCCAGCGGCCGGGACAGGCGATGAGCAGGATCAGGCTGATCGCCAGGATGTCCGCGATGACCGTCTGCTGCATGCCCAGCGCGATCGACGCAAGCAACCCGGCAACGTAGGGAGCCCAGCGGTGCAGCGCAGCCCACCTCGGCGAGGTGATGTGAACGAGCATCAGCATGCCCGCCCAGACCATCGGCCCGATCAGCGCCCCTTCCGGCAGGAAGAGCTGCGAGTCGAAGATGGGGGGACCGATGATGAGCGCGGCAAGCACGCAGGCGATGACTCCACGCGGCCTCGACCCGGTCAGCTTGGTGACCCCCCAGCCGACGGCGATGACCGCGGCCACCGCGCTCGCGAACGGGACGAGGTGGATCGCCGCCTCGGAGTAGCCGAGGAAGTGCGTCAGGATCCCGTAGATCCAGTACTGGACCGGCGGCTTGTTGTCCCACGCGCCTGGCGAGGTGTACAGATCACCGCCCCCGAAGACGGTCCGCCCGACGTACGCGTAGATGCTCTCGTCCGAATACCAGTGCGGTTCGAGGAAGGAGGGGATCCGGAACGCCACGATCAGCGCGACCGCACCGGCGATGCCCTTCCACGGGGTGCGCGTGGCCGCGTTGCCCTGCACCGGGGTGCGCGTGGCCGCGTCGTCCTGCACCGGGGTGGTGGAGCCTGTCATGGCGAGATCTGCCTTCCCAACTACCCAACTTTCACAAAACGATGGCGCCCCCGGTAGGAGTTGAACCCACGGCCGTCGAGTTAGAAGCTCGCTGCTCTATCCGCTGAGCTACGGGGGCGCGCGGCGAGTGTACCTGTGGCGATTCGTCCGGACGGCCGACCACCGCGCCATATAATCGCCAAGCCTCCTCTGCGGATCTCATGGTGGCCATAGCTCAGTTGGTTAGAGTGCCAGGTTGTGGCCCTGGAGGTCGCGGGTTCGACCCCCGCTGGCCACCCCAATCCCCGCTACAGTCGCCCGCGATGACATCAGGCGATCACGTCGAGCGCAACCGTTCCGCCTGGAACCAATCCGCGGCGGAGTACGCCGAACCGGCGCGTCGAAGCTGGGCGCAGCAGCCGTCGTGGGGCATCTGGGGCATTCCGGAGACCGAGGTGCACCTCCTGCCGGACGTCAACGGTCTCGACATCATCGAGTTGGGATGTGGCACGGCGTACGTGTCGTCCTGGCTTGCCCGACGAGGCGCTCGGCCGGTCGGCATCGATCTCTCCGAGAACCAGCTCGCCACCGCGCGTGCGCTCCAGGACGAGCACGATCTGCACTTCCCGCTGATCCAGGCCAGCGCAGAGGCCGTGCCACTCGCCGATGCGAGCTTCGATCTGGCGATCAGCGAATACGGCGCGGCGATCTGGTGCGACCCGTATCGATGGATCCCGGAGGCCGCTCGGCTGCTCCGTCCCGACGGGCAGCTGATCTTCCTCGGCAACGCGGCGCTGCTCGTGCTGACGATGACCGATTCCGACGCCGAGGGTCCGGCGGGCACCACGCTCCGGCGCGACTACTTCGGCATGCATCGATACGAATGGCCCGACGAGGAAGGCGTGGAGTTCCATTTGAATCACGGCGACTGGATCCGTCTGCTTCGACGCTCGGGATTCGATATCGAGGCCCTGATCGAGTTGCGACCTGCTGCCGACGCGACCACCCGCTATCCCTTCGTGACTCTCGACTGGGCGCGGCGCTGGCCATCCGAGGAGGTGTGGGTGGCGCGGCTTCGATCGGCTCCGGCGCGACCGGACGTTAAAGTCCCGCACCATGAATGACGATCGCTGGGATGCCGTCGACGCGTACACCACCGGCCTGCTCCAGGGTGCCGACCCGGTGCTCGAGGCCGCAGTCAGGGACAGCGCGGATCTGCCCAACATCGCTGTCTCTGCGGCGCAGGGCCAGTTCCTCCACCTCATCGCACGCGCAGTGAAGGCGCGGCGCATCCTCGAGATCGGCACCCTCGGTGGGTACAGTGCCATCTGGCTCGGACGGGCCCTGCCGGAAGGGGGGAAGCTCATCAGCCTCGAGCTCGACCCGCACCACGCGAGTGTGGCTCGAACCAACATCGCTCGCGCCGGACTCGACGCCAAGGTCGAGGTCCGAGTCGGTGCCGCGCTCGACAGTCTCGAGGCGCTCAAAGCCGAGCAGGGTGAGCCGTTCGATCTCGTGTTCATCGATGCGGACAAGCGCAACACTCCCGGATACTTCAGCGCCGCCATCGACCTGGCGCATGTCGGCAGTCTCGTCGTCGTCGACAACGTGGTCCGGCAGGGCAAGCTCATCGACACCGAGAGCGAGGATCCCGACGCGGATGGCATGCGCCACCTCATCGAGCAGATGGGCGCCGAGCGCCGGATCATCCCGGCGGTGATCCAGACCGTCGGCGTCAAGGGCTGGGACGGCTTCGCGTTCGCGCTGGTGGTCGCGCCCTAGACCGACACCAGGGCTCCGGGCGCGCTGAGCGCCGCAGCAGCGTGCCGGGCGGCGTCACGGGCGATCTCGAGTGGCACGTCCCCTCCGTGGAGCAGCGCATCCGCGTGGGGCAGCCACGTGGCGTCATCCGCGAATTCGCCCAGCGCGGGCTCGCCACCGAGGCGGCACAGATATCGCGCCGCGATCCACCCGAGACGTCCACTGCCCGTGTCGGTGGCGAACTGGTTTGCCTCTTCCGCGAGGCGCGCACCGATCGCGACCATCGCCATCCGTCGCGCCAGTCTCCTGAGTGGCAGCTGCCTGGCGTCCGGGTCTGCAGTGTCACGCGACTCCTGCAGTTGCAACTCCACGCGCTGCAACGCGTCGATGAGCACGCCGCCGAGCGGCGCCGCCACACCTCCCGCCGAGACGCTCTCGGCGCGCCGTTCGGTGTCAGCGAGAAAGCCGGGGAGCGCTCCGTGCTCGATGGCGCGCTGCACGTCGAGCGCGATGACATTCCCGGACCCTTCCCAGATTGCGTGCACCGAGACGTCGCGCAGCAGGCGCGCCTCCGGCCAGTCCTCGATGAACCCGTTGCCCCCGCGCACCTCCATGCCCTCTGCGGCGCAGACTCGCGCGCGTTCGGTGCCGTGCATTTTGAAGAGCGGTGTCAGGAGTTGCAGCGCTGCTGTGGCTTCGTGATCGCCGGCGTCTGCGCGATCCGAGAGGTCGGCGACTCCCATTGCAGCGGTGAGACCGGCGACCGAGTCGACCACGAGCTCGGCGAGCGTGTCGCGCATCAGCGGATGCAGGTCGAGGCGACGCCCGAAAGTCGATCGACCGCGCGTATGAGTCAGTGCCTCGAACGCATTTCGTCGCATCGCGCCCGCAGTGGCGGTGGCGATGCCGATGCGCGTGGCGTTGACCATGTCCATCATCTGCGGCAGGCCACGATCGAGCGCACCCACCTGCCAGGCGAACGCGTCGCGGAGCCCGACCTCACCCGACGCCATGGCGCGCGTGCCGAACTTCTCCTTGAGGCGGTGGATGATGAACGTATTGCGCGTTCCGTCATCGAGGAGTCGCGGCATGAGGAAGAGGCCGAGACCACGCGGGCCGGACGGAGCGCCCACGGGGCGCGCGAGCACCAGGATGAGGTTGCTGTGCGCGCAGCTCGCAAACCATTTCTCGCCGGAGAGCCGCCACGTCCCATCGCCGGCCGGTGTGGCGACGGTCTCATTGGCGCCGACGTCCGATCCTCCGGCCTTCTCGGTGAGGAACATCGCGACCGTGAGGTGATTGCCGGCGTCGTCGACGATGCCCGGCACGAAGCGCGCTGCCAGCACCTGGTCGTTGCGCTCGAGGCACCGCGCCGCGGCGTCCATCATCCCGATCGGGCAACCGGTGACCGCCTGGTCGGACTCGAGGATGAGGTACAGGAGTGCGGTGACCAGGCTCCGTGGCGCGCGTTCGGGAAGCCCTCGCCATCCCGGCGCGTACCCGGCGCGGACCGCACCGAATTTGAGCACCGTCGATTCGAGCTCCTTGTACGCCGGATGGAACTCGATGTCATCGATGCGCGCACCGCGAGCGTCGTACGGCCGCAGCACCGGGGGATGCCGGTCGGCGGTCCGGGCGAGTGGCTCGATCACCCGCGGCACCAGCGTGCCGAGCTCGCGAAGCGCGCCGTCGGCCACCGGCCACGCGGCCTCTCCGACGGTCCGGCGCGTCAGCCAGCGGAGATGCTCGTCTGGCAGGTACCAGTCCCCGTCATCGGCAGCCGGGATGTAACCGACCCCGGGATCAGACGGCAGCATCCACGCCACGATAGCGCGCTGCCGAGCTCACCACAAACCGCGGGCTTCCATCACCTTTTTGAGGAGTCGCGGGCGGTCGGTCATGATGCCGTCCACCCCGAGGTCGAGGAGCATCTCCATCTCGGCCTCGTCGTCGATCGTCCACACGTGGACCGGGAGGCCGGCGCGGTGTGCCGCGCGGACGAACCGCCGGTCGATGCGAAGGATGCCCCAGCGCTGCGGGACCTGGAGGCAATCGGCGTGCATGCGCGGCATTCGCCCGGTCCGCGACGCAATGAAAGCCATCCCGGTCGCGACCTGGCCCATCGATGAGCAGATCCGTCCGCGCGCGAGCGACCGGATACGGGCCACACGGCGGTCGGAGAACGATCCGATGCACACGCGCCCGAATGCGTTGAGGCGGTCGACGAGCTCGACCAGGGGCGCCACCGTGTCATCCGCCTTCGCGTCGATGTTGAGGAAGACGTCATCCCAGCGCGTGAGCAGCTCCTCGAGCGTGGGAACCACGACGCCGGTGCCGCGAAACGGATAGGTCTCGCCGCCGTCCGCGGTGAATGCGTAGCCGGCGTCCGCAGCCCGGACCTCGTCGAACGACAGGTCTCCGATGCGGCCCGTGCGGTCGGTGAGACGTTCGAGGCTGCTGTCGTGGAAGGCGAGGAGCACACCGTCGGCGGTCAGGTGGACGTCGGTCTCGAGGTAGCGGTAGCCCATGGCGACGGCGGCCTCGAACGCGGGCAAGGTGTTCTCCGGCGCCTCGCCGCCGCCCCCGCGATGGGCGAAGGCGATCGCGGTCGATTGCTCGAGAAATGAACGCTGCACCATGGACGTGGCGGTCAGGGTAGCGGGACGGCTCGCTAACGCACCCAGGTACCCGCGCCGGAGAGCGCGCTGAAGAGCGGACGTTGCACGCGTCCGTCGGCGACGCACACCGCCCCCACGCCGCGGAGGCGAGCCTCCGCGCTGGCGCGCAGCTTGACCCGCGCCCTTCCGCCGATTGCGGGAATGAGGTGCTCCGCCTCACCGGTCGAGATACGCCCGATCAGGCTCGTCTCATCGGCCGGGTCGCGGAGCAGGCCAGGTGTGTCGGCGAAGATGACCAGCAGGGCCGCCCCGAGCGCGATGGCGATCTCAGCTGCGAGACGGTCGCCATCGACGTTGATGGCGGTCCCGTCCTCTGCCGATATCGGTGGGCAGATCACCGGTGTCACGCCGGAGTCGATCAGCCGTTGGAGGAGGACGCCATCGACCGAGGTGATGCTCCCCACGTGGTTGTGGTGAAGGACCTTGGTCCTGCCGCTCTCGCGGATGCGCAGGTCGGGCCGGCGCCTTCCTCGAACGACACCGCCATCGAGCCCGCACAGACCGAACGCATTGACGCCGAGCTGGCGGAGCCGCTCCACGATTCGCTTGTTCGCCCTGCCGGCGTACGCCATGAGGAAGTGGTCCATGGTGGTCGAGTCGGTGAAGCGGCTCACGTCGCCGCGCTCGGATTCGACCATCCGCGGCGGGCTGCCGAGACGCGTGGAGAGGTCGTCGAGATCGCGGCTCGCCCCGTGCACGACGACGGTGCGCTCGGTGGTGGTGGCGAGATCCTCGAGGAGCGGGTCGAGGTGGCGGACGCTGCCACCGATCTTCACGACGATCATCAGATGGGGTACAGGCCGCTGAACTCGAGCCCGAGGGTCTCGGGGAAGCCGAAGCGCAGGTTGCAGGCTTGGACGGCCTGGCCGGCAGACCCCTTCACGAGGTTGTCGAGCGCCGCTGTCACGACGACGCGTCGCGAGTGCGGGTCGCGATCGAAACCGACATCGCAGTAATTGGTGCCGGTGAGCAGCTTGGGAGACGGCGAGCGCTGCAACCCGGTGCGCGACTTCACGATGCGCACGAACGGTTCGGAGGCATAGCGCGAGCGGTAGAGCTGCCACAGGTCGCGGTCGTCGTGGTCACCGCTGAGAAAGGCATGGGCGGTGACGAGCACACCGCGCACCGCCTCGACTGCCGTTGCCGAGAACGCCACGCGGTCCGCGCTGCCGAGATGGAGCTCCTGGATGATCTCCGCGGCGTGGCGATGTCCGGTCGGCGCATACGAGCGGATCTCGCCGCTTCGGTGGGCGTGATGGGTCGCGTCGCCCGGCTGGGCACCGCCCGCCGACGACCCGACCTTTGCTTCGATGACGAGCGGGATCGCCGGGTCGAGCAACCCGGCGCACGCGAGTGGGGCGAGGCCGAGGATCGACGCCGTGGCCAGGCATCCGCCGGTCGCGATCAGTGACGCCGAGGCGATCTCCGCACGATGCATCTCGGCAAGGCCGTAGACGGCGCCGGCGAGCAGGCCCGGCGCCGGGTGCGTCCATCCGTACCAGCGCGGATAGTCCTGCGCGTCTCGGAGGCGGAAATCGGCGCCGAGATCGATCACGACGGGAGCCGCCGTACGAAGCCGCTCGATCTCGCCGCTTGATTCCCCGTGGTGCATGCACGCGAACACGACGTCGGCCTCGCCGAGCAGGTCGCCCGAGGAGAATCGGAGGTCGGTCCGGCCGCGGAGCGGCGGGTGGACCGAAGCCACGGGCTTGCCGCCGAGGCGGTCCGAGGTGACCTGCACCACGTCGATCTCCGGATGCACGACGAGCAGCCGGAGCACCTCGCCGCCGGCATACCCGGCGCCTCCGACGACGGCCGCGCGGATCATCCGCTGCCCAGGGCGACTTCGAGCACCGACACCGCGCGCTCCAGCTCGGCGATCGAGATGTGCTCGCGCGGCGTGTGGTCGAGTTGCGAGTCGCCTGGTCCGTATGCGATCGCCTGGCACCCCCAGGCGGGGGCGAGGATGTTGAGGTCGGACGTGCCGGTCTTGAGCTTGAAACGCGGCGCGCCGCCGGCCGACCGGATCGCTCGGATGAAGCCACGAGCCAGCGGGCTGCTCCGGTCCGTGCGAACACCTGGCTCGCTGCCGAGGACGGTGACCTCGGCGGCGGGCACTGCGGAGCGCACGTCATCGAGGAGCGCATCCACGCCGCAACCCGGCGGGGTTCGAACCCCGATGTCCACGCTCGCCCGATCAGTGAGCCCGTCGCTCGCCGATGCGAAGCCGAGCACCCGGACGTCCACCTGTTCGAAGACGCCGGCATCGCCGTTGGATGCGGCGGCGAGATCCTGTAGCGCCCGAACCACCGAGACGCATCGGTCCGGCGCGCTCGGCTCACGACCGGCACCGTGCGCCTGCGGCTGGTTCACGCTCACCCGGAGCCGCAGGCTCCCCTTGTATCCGATTGTGACCGCGTCCCATCCGCTCGGCTCGAGGATGACGAGGGCTGCCGGCGGCGCCATCGACTCGGCCAGGAAACGCGCTCCGCGTGAGGAGGTCTCCTCCTCGACAGCGCCGACGATCACAAAACGCCGCGCGCCATGGCGCGGCTGCCGGCTGACCGCCGCGATCGCTGCCGCGAACGGTCCTTTCGCGTCCACGGCGCCTCGCCCGTGCAGCTGATCACCGTCGCGGCGCACCTCGATCGCGCCGGGCACCGTGTCGATGTGGCCGACGAGCGCGATCGTCTCCGCCCCATCGCCCCATGCGGCGACCACGTTTCCCACGACGTCGACGTCGACGTCGAATCCGGACTGGAGGAGCCGCGAGACGAGCAACGACGCCACAGCTGCTTCCTCGCCGCTCTGACTCGGCGCCGAGAGCAGCTCGGTCAGCAACGCTGCGACATCCACGGAGGCATTCGTCTGGATCGCCATGTCAGCCCCCGACGGCGACCGGCGCGCCGCGGCCGACTCGGCGAACGTGGTCGGCGACGTATCCCGGGATATCGACGCCGGTGACATCGATCGAGTTCTTGAACTCCATCGTGGCATTGACCTCGCTCACGAGGAGCCGGTCGCGATCCTCGAGCAGGTCAACAGCAAGCACACCGCCGCCCACAGCGAAGGCCGCCCGCAATGAGAGGTCTCGCAACGTCGCGTCCACCGGGCAGTTGCGCGTCCGCGCGCCGCGAGCCGTGTTGGTGACCCAGTGCTCCGACTCGCGATAGATGGCGCAGATGACCTCATCGCCCACCACGAACGCACGGATGTCGCGACCCGGCTTCTCGATGTGCCGCTGCAGGTAGAACACTGAATGCTCCGGCCCCCCGAGCACGGCCTTGTGCTCGAAGAGTGCCTCGGCGGCGTCGCGGTCATTGATCTTCGCGAGCAACCGGCCCCACGATCCGGTGACCGGCTTGAGCACCACCGGGTAGCCAAGTTCTTCGGCCGCGTGCAGTGCGGCATCGGGCGTGAATGCGACCGCCGTTGCCGGAGTTGGGACCCCTGCCGCCTCGAGTGCGGCGGAGGTTTCCAGCTTGCTGGCGCACGTCGCTGTCACCGCGTGCCGGTTGATCGTCGGCACGCCCCACTGCTCGAGCACGTTCGTGATCGCAAGCCCGCGTGTCTGCGAGATGCTGCGCTCCAGCACCGCATCCCAACGGCGAATCGGTTGCGCGAGCGTGAAGGTCAGCTCGCGGTCGTCCACGATCTCGACCTCGACGCCTCGATGCACGAGCGCGTCGCGGAGCAACTTCTCCTCGACGCGGATCCGTGAGCACAGCATGCCGACCAGCATGGGATCACTCACCCCAGTCGACTTCATCGGGTGGCGCAAGCACGAATCGCGGAGGATCGAGCCCGATGACCTCGAGCTCCGCATTGCATTCGGGACAGGTAACGACCTCACCGCGCTCGACTCCGTCGTCGAGGGCCACACTCGCATCGCACTCAGGACACACGTCGCTCCTCCAGTGCAGACCACCCGCCACCGAGCCGGATCAGGTCGATCAGCGAGCCCGCCTCGATAATGTGCAGCGCCACGCCGGACGGAGGCTCACCGTGCAGCGTTCTGGCGCCCATGACGATCGTCCCCGTCAGAGCATCGACGCCGACCTCATCGCCGTCGCGCAGCAGGCGGTGCGCATCGGCGCATCGAATCACCGGCAACCCGATGTTCACGGCGTTGCGGTAGAAGATGCGCGCAAAGCTCGCGGCGATGACTGCTGCGACGCCATTGCGCTTGATCGAAAGCGGCGCGTGCTCGCGTGAGCTGCCACACCCGAAGTTCCGGCCGGCCACGATGACATCGCCGGGTTGCACGGTTTCGACGAAGTCCGGGCGTGCCTCGATGAGGCAGGCCTGGCGCAGCGCGTCCGGATCGGTGGTGACGTTGTACCGGCCCGGCATGATCGCGTCGGTGCTGACGCCATCGCCGAGGAGGAAGACGCGGCCGCTCATGCCACCGTCTCCAGGGCAGCCGGATCGGTGATCGCACCGGCGATGGCCGATGCAGCTGCGACCGCCGGCGACGCGAGGAAGATCTGCGCGTCCGGACTGCCCATGCGCCCCGGATAGTTGCGATTGCTCGTCGAGAGCACACGCTCGCCGGGCCCGACGACCCCATGCTGGCGCCCGAGACACGGGCCGCATCCGGGGTTGAGCACCAGCGCACCGGCCCGAGCGAAGATCTCGATGTAGCCGGCACTGAGCGCATCGAGGTACACGCCGCGAGACGCGGGCACAACGATGGTGCGCGTGCGCGGACTGACGCTTCGTCCGGAGAGGATGGACGCGGCGATGGCGAGATCGCTGAGCCGGCCGTTGGTGCAACTGCCGATGAACACCTCGTCGAGGAGCGTCCCCGACACGTCGTCGATGTCGTGAACGTTGTCGATGCTCGGGTGCACGGCGACCTGTGGTCGCAGCCGTTCAGCATCGACGACGAGCGTCCGCGCATAGTCGGGGCGAACCGGGTGCAGCTCGAAGGGCTCGCCGCCGGAATGCGCAAAGGTGGTCGAGTCGGGTTCCACGATGCCGGTCTTGGCTCCGAAGTCCGTGCTCAAGTTGCAGAGGGTCAGACGCTCGTCGAGGCTCATTGCCGCCACCGCTTCCCCGCCCCATTCCACTGCGCAGTAGTCGGCGCCGTCGGCGCCCAGCTGCGCGATGACGTGAAGCGCGAGATCCTTCGCGTACACGCCCACGGGAAGGGCGCCGCGCACGTCGATGCGTATCGTCTCCGGAATTCTGAACCACGTCTTGCCGGTGGCGAACACCACGCCGATGTCGGTGGATCCAAGACCGGTTGCGAAGCAGCCGAGCGCTCCGTACGTGGTGCTGTGTGAATCGGCGCCCACGACGATCCCGCCGGGTTGCGCGAGGCGGCGGTCCACCATCACCTGGTGGCAGATGCCCTCGGCGAAGAGGTTCGTGATCGTGTGCTCCACGCAGAACTCGCGGATCGCGCGGTGCAGCTCCGCGGCAGCCACCGTGTTCGCGGGCATCACGTGGTCGAAGCTGAACACGATCCGGCTCGCGTCCCAGAGAGGGAGGTCGAGGCTCCGGAAGGCATCGATGGCGAGTGGCCCGGTGACGTCATGCGCCATCGCGACATCGACTTCGGCGATGACCGTGTCTCGAGCGTGAACAGGCCGCCCCAGGCGCCGGCTGAATAATTCCTCGGTGATGGTTCCCATCGCGATCTCCTACGCCTGTTCCCAGCTGACGATCAATGCATCGAGCGTGTCGACATCCAGCGGTCCGTCGTCCCCGCGACGCTTCACCTCGGCGGTGAGCCGTCGTAACCCGGCGTCGTCGAGGCGGACCCCGAGCGTGCTGGCGCGGTCGCCGATTGCGTGGCGGCCTGCAAGCCGGTGGCCCGCGAGGATGCTGCGCTCGCGGCCGAACTGCGCCGGATCGAGGATCTCGTAGGCACCGGGATCCACGAGCACTGCCTTGGTGTGCATGCCCGCCTTGTGGTGAAAGGCAGTCGGTGCGGTGACCGCCGCGTTGAACGGGACCGCGATGCCGAGCATCTCCGCCAGCATCGCGTCGAGCTCCGGCAGCATCGCCAGCCGGTAGTGCTCGACGAGCTCCGGCTGGAGCGTCACCAGGCGCGCCATCATCGCGGAGAGCGGCACGATGCCATTCCGTTCGCCGATGCCGAGGATGGTCGTGTCGACGTGGGTCGCGCCCGCCTCGAGCGCTGCCAGTGCATTTGCCACGGCGCACCCGGTGTCGTCGTGGGCGTGGAACTCGATGTCGCAGCCGACATTCCGCCGAACCAGCGACACGAGGTCGTGGACCTGCGGTGGCGTTGCCACACCGACCGTGTCCGCGAGGCCGACCCGATCCACGCCGGCGCGATCGATCGCGCGATAGATGCGAATCAGGTCGGCGGGGTCGCTTCGGAAGGAGTCCTCGGTGCTGAAACGGGCTTCCAGCCCGGCGCCACGGATCTCGCCGACCACTTCGGTTCCGACGGCGATGATCTCGTCGATGCTCATGCCGTGCGAGACGGGCCGGAGTCTGGAGGACGTGGCGATGAGCACATCGACACCGTCGACGCCGGTGTCGATCGCGACACGCGCGTCGTCGAGGCTGCAACGCACGTGCGTGAGGAGGCGAAAGGTGCGTGCCATCCGCGCCACCTGGCGGAGGTCGGACTCCGATTGCGGCGAAGCGACCGGCGACGTGAGCTCCATGTAATCGACGCCGAATCGATCGAGCGCGGATGCGATCGCGAGCTTCTGCTCGATCGTGAAATGGGCGAGCGCGAATTGTTCGCCCTCTCGGAGCGTGCTGTCGATGATGCGAAACGAGGTGATGCTCATGTCTTCCGTATGTGTTGGTGGACAAAAGAAAAGAGCCCCTTCGAGGAAGGGGCTCTTCGCGGAATCTGATCCGGTGCTAGTTGCCTGCCGTCATCTCATCCGTGCGCAAAGGAACCCACTCCTCGGGAGCGAGACGGCTTTTTTGGCGAGGCGCACGGATGTCGGCATGACCGGTGCAGCGTAGCAGCGCTCGATCTTTCGCGTCAACAACCTATTCTTTCGCCAGCCATGCAGCACGCGACAGCGCCGGCCTGATCACGCCATGTCGGACTTCCTGCGCGCATCACTCGGGGCGGATTTCGGGTACACACCGGGGGAGCAGCCGCCGGATTCGGGCGGCTGGCTGAAGCTCAACAGCAACGAGTCGCCGTTGCCGCCTTCGCCGTCGGTGGCTGCCGCAGTTGCCGGTGCGGCGGCGGACCTGGCCCGATATCCGAGCCCGGTGGCCGAGCCGTTGCGGAGCGTGCTCGCTCGGCTTCACGGTGTCGATCCGGAGCAGGTGTTCGTCGCCAACGGCGCCGACCAGGTGCTCGACTGCTGCTTTCGTGCCTATGCCTCGCCTGGGGACGCGGCGGTGCGGACCGAGCCCGGGTACTCCCTGCTCCCGATCCTCGCCGCGCTGTTCTCGGTCCGCGATGAGGCGGTCGCGGTCGAAGCGGACGGTTCACTGCCCGCGGACTTCGCCCGGCGTCCTGCCGTCGTGCGCTTCGTCGTCAATCCGAATTCGCCAACCGGGCACTGGAGCCCGCCGGAGACGCTCGAGGTGCAGCTGCGCGACGCAAGCGGAGTCGTCGTGATCGACGAGGCGTACTGCGACTTCGCCCCGGCCTCGTGCGTTCCACTGCTTGCGGCGCACCCGAACTGGCTCGTGGTCCGGACCTTGTCGAAATCCCATGCACTTGCCGGCCTTCGCGTCGGATATGCGATTGGTGCTGCATCGCTGATCGCAGATCTCAACGCGGTCCGCGACTCATACCCGGTCGATCGGTGTGCCATCGCGGGCGCGATCGCCGCCATCGAGGATCACGCGCACCACCGGTTGATCGTCGACACCGTGGTTCGCGAGCGCGCGCGCATGTGCGAACGACTTCGTGCGCTCGGGTGGACAGTGGCGGCGACGCATGCGAATTTCGTGTTCGCATCGCCGCCGCCGGGGTTGAGCGCGACGACGGTCGCAGCGCGCCTGCGTGAATCCCGAATCCTCGTGCGCCACTTCGCGCTCCCGGGTTTGGAGGAGGCGCTCAGGATCACGGTGGGCGACGAGCCGGCAACGGATCGTCTCCTCGCGGCGATCGCAGGCATCCCGGCTCAGCGCTGAGTGGCACGTAGAATCCCCATATGACAGGCCTTGACGTGCCGCCTCCCGCCGGATCGGTTCGCGGTCGCGCCGACGGCTTCACGGACTATCTCGTCGGCCCCGCCGAACGCCGCCGCAATCTCACGGATCGCCTCATCGAGGCATTCGAGGCGTGGGGCTATGGGTTCATGGCCACGCCGATCATCGAGCCGCTGGACACGATCGCCGCCGGTGTCGGCGGCGCACAGCAGTCAGGTCTCTTCCGTTTCATGGACTCCGACGGCGCCCTTCTGGCACTGGTGGGCGAGCGGACGGTCAGCGTCGCTCGCGTGGTCGCCACGCAACTCCACGATGGGCCATTCCCGCTCCGGCTCTGCTACGCGGGCTCCGTGCTGCGCAACCAGGCGCTCAACGCGGGACGCCGCCGGGAGAGCCTTCAGGCCGGCTGCGAGCTCATCGGCGCGAGCGGACTCGCAGCCGACGCAGAGTGCATCGCGCTTGCGGCCAGCGCGCTCGCTCGCGGCGGGGTGGAGCACATTCAAGTTGATGTCGGTCACGCCGATTTCATCCCCGGGTTGCTCGAATCAGCAGGGCTCGACGCATCGGCGCGTCAAGAGGTGCTTGCGGCACTCGCGCGGCGTGACCTCGTCGCGGTCGAGTCCGCGTTGGAAGGGAGCGATGCGGCAGACGCGGAACGCCGGCTGCTCCTGGCGTTTCCGACGCTTCGCGGTGGGCGCGAGATTCTCGACAGCGCCGCCACGGGACTTCGTGGTGAACGCGCACATCGCGCGCTCCAGGAGCTCGCGCAGCTCTGGGACCTGCTCGATGCCCACGCGATCACGGACAGAGTCCATCTCGACCTCGGCGCCGTGCGCGACTGGGACTACTACACGGGTCCGACCTTCGAGGTGTTCAGTGTCGACTCCGGATTCGCTCTCGGATCCGGCGGTCGGTACGACTCGCTGCTGTCGCGATTTGGGACGGCGCGCCCCGCAACCGGCTTCGTGCTGCATGTCGATCGGTGCCACGACAGCATTGCGCGGCGCACGGAAACCATCGAGGCTCCCGTGGCGCTGCGCGTGAGCTGGGAGCGCGACGCGCATGCCGGTGCGCTCGACCTCGCGCGCCGGCTTCGCGACCGCGGCGTGGCCTGTTCCTGCGATCTCGTCGCCGGTGGTGACGGTGCTGTCGTGGTCGGCGTCTCGGGTGCGCGTTGGTCGCACCGCGGACACAATGAGCACGGCACGGTCGATGCGGCGCTGACCGCGCTTGCGGAGCGTGTCGCATGAAGGGTCTGCGCATCGCGCTGCCGGGCGGCACGCTGTTCGAGAGCGCGTGCACGCTGCTGCAGGAGGCCGGAGTCGCCCGCCTCGACCCGACACGATTCGACCGTGAGCTGAGCATTCGTGAAGGCGACGAAGTCTTCGTGAAAGTGCGCCCGACCGATGTTCCCGTGTACGTGGAGATGGGCGCGTGTGAGTGCGGCATCGTAGGTAAGGACGTACTCTGGGAGAGCAGCCGTGAGTGCTACGAGCTCGCCGATCTCGGTTTCGGGCGGTGCCGCCTGGTCCTTGCGGCACCACGTGATTCGGCGCTTGCTCACGGCGTCTGGCCGCAGGCACTACGGGTCGCCACGAAGTATCCGGTCTCGGCGCGGCGGTTCTTCGCCGCACGGTCACTCGATGTGGTCATCATCCGCCTCCATGGCTCCGTCGAGCTCGCCCCCCTGACGGGTCTCGCCGACTGTGTCCTCGATATCACGGCGACCGGTCGCACGCTGCTTGCCAACGACCTCGTCGAGGTGGCAGAGGCCGGCGCCTCAACCGCTCGCCTGATCGCCAACCACGCCGCGCTCAAGACGCGCAACGATGCGGTCGGCGCCATCGCGGTGGCGCTGCGACGCGCGGCCGCGGATCGCCTGACTGCAGGTGCCGCATGACCGTCGCGCTCGCCCGCCTCGATCCCGCCGCGTTTCGTGCAGTCATCTTCGCGCGCCAGCGCGACGGTTTCTCGGCGTCGGACGTCGACCCTGCAACCGCGGCGCGCCTCGAGCGGCTCTTCCATCGCGAGATCGACGTGCGCGAAGCGGTGCGCGAGATCATCGCCGACGTGCGGCTCCGCGGCGACGCGGCGCTTCGCGAGTGGACGTACCGGATCGATGGCGTCGACGTCGACACCGTGCACGTCGACCCTGCAGCGATGGCGGCGGCATGGGATGGACTTGCCGGGGGAGTCCGCGACGCGCTGCGCGCCGCCGCAGAGCGGCTTCGCGAGTTTCACATGGCCCAGGTGGACATCCTCGACCGCGGTATCGAAGGCGCGTGGCTCCATCCCGTGCCGCTCGGGCGTGTCGGCTGCTACGTGCCGGGGGGCCGCGCGGCATATCCGAGCACGGTGCTCATGTCGGTGATCCCCGCGCAGGTGGCAGGCGTCGAACACATCGTGGTCGCGAGCCCTCCCGCGCCCTCAGGGGGAGTGCACCCGCTCGTTGCGTCGGCGGCGCATCTGCTCGGCGTGCGCGAGCTCGTCGTCGCCGGTGGCGCACAGGCAATCGCGGCACTCGCATTCGGAACGGAGAGCATCACGCGTGTCGACAAGATCGTGGGTCCGGGCAACGCATTCGTCACGCTCGCAAAGCACGAGGTGTTCGGCGTCGTCGGCATTGACCAGCTCGCAGGCCCGAGTGAAATCGTGGTCATCGCGACCGCCGGAGCGGATCCGGAGATGGTCGCCGCGGATCTGGTCTCCCAGCTCGAGCACGATCCCCTGGCGTGGGCGATCTGCCTCACCGATGACGAGGTACTTGCAGAGTCCATCGCAGCTTGCTTCGCGGAGGCGGCAGGCGACGCCGCGCGTCGCGAGATCATCGGCATCGCTGCGGGGAAGCACGCTGCGGTGGTGCACTGTGATTCGCATGAAGAGATGCTCACGCTTGCAGCGGCGTTCGCTCCCGAACATCTCTCGCTGCAGGGCGCCGCGGCTGAGTCATTGCTCGAACTCGGTGCGCAACGCCGGCGCCGTCTTCGTCGGGGCGATGTCGCCGGTGAGCATCGGGGATTACGTCGCAGGGCCGAACCACACCTTGCCGACCCAGGGCGCGGCTCGATACCGAGGCCCGCTCGCGGTGATGGACTTCGTTCGATGGCCCAGCGTCGTGCGGCTTTCTGCCGCGGCGTTCGACGTGCTCGCACCGGTGGCGATCAGCCTCGCCGAGGCCGAGGGGCTCGCCGCTCACGAGCAGGCGATTCGCACTCGCCTGAGGGTCCGGCACCAGTGAACGACGGGAGACCGGATGACTGAACAGGCACGGACCGCGACGACCCGGCGCGAGACGCGCGAGACACAGATCGAGGCGCGTGTTGCCATCGACGGCACAGGCACGGCGCACATCACGCTGCCGCTGCCCTTTTTCAAGCACATGATCGAGGCCTTCATCAAATACAGCGGCATGGACGTGACTCTCGAGGGCGCCGGTGACATCGACGTCGACGCCCATCATCTCGTCGAGGATGTTGGCCTCGTCCTCGGGGCGGCGGTGAGTGAGGCGCTTGGCGATCGCAACGGCATCCGGCGATTCGGTGAAGCGCATGCCCCACTGGATGAGTCGCTGGTGCGGTGCGTCGTCGACTACGGTCGGCGTCCCCACGTCGTCTACGCGATGGACCAGCTGCGCGGCCGCATCAACGATTTCGACGTCGAGGTGATCGCCGAGTTCGTCAAGGGCTACGCACAGGCCGCGGGCGCGACGATCCATGTCGACTGCATCCGGGGTGACAACCTGCACCACATCGCGGAGGCCGCGTTCAAAGCGCTCGGGCTTGCCACACGCGATGCGTTTCGCGTCATCGGCGGCGGCGTTCCCTCGACGAAGGGGACGTTGTGATGCCGAGTGTCGGCATCTGCGACTACGGCGTCGGCAATCTTCGCAGCGTCGAGCGCGCGCTGCGCGTGGCTGGCGCTGAACCGGTGCTCAGCGCGGATCCGGACGTGATCGCGGCGTGCGACGGAGTCGTGCTTCCGGGAGTCGGCGCGTTCACCATCGCAGCGCGGGCCTTGCAGGAAACCGGACTTGGCGGTGCGGTGCGTGAAGTCGCGCGGCGCGAGCGTCCGGTGCTCGGCGTCTGCCTGGGGCACCAACTCCTGTTCGAAGAGAGCGACGAGGGTCATGGTGGCGAAGGGCTCGCGCTCCTGCCCGGACGCGTCGTGCAACTCTCCACGGAGCGTGGACTCAACGTGCCGCACATCGGCTGGAACACGCTCGCCATGGCCCGTCCTTCGGCGCTGCTCGAAGGCATCCTCTCCGATACCTACATGTATTTCGTTCACTCCTACGTCGCCGTCCCCGCCGCCGAGGACACGATTGCGACGACGGACTATGGGATGACACTTGCGGCCGCCGTCGAGCGTGGGGGCGTGATGGGCACCCAGTTCCATCCCGAGAAGAGCGGTGCGCCCGGATTGCGTGTCTATGCGAACTTCGTTGCGCGCTGCGCGGCGCCGGTCCCGGCGCGCCTCACGGGATAGCTGTGGACGTCATCCCTGCCGTCGATGTGCAGGGCGGCAGGTGCGTGCGACTCCGGCAGGGCGCGCACGCGCAGGCAACCATCTACGAGCAGGATCCTGTTCGAGCGGCGCGGCGATTCATTGATGCCGGTGCAGCGCGATTGCACGTCGTGAATCTCGATGCCGCTCGCGGTGCTCCTGTCGCCGAGAGCGATGACGCGGTGGCGCGGATGGTGTCCGTGTGCGTCACCGCACGATGCGCCGTCCAGGTGGGAGGCGGCATTCGTGACGCCGAATCCGCGACGCGCTGGATCGATGCGGGGGCCTCACTTGTGATTCTCGGCAGCGTGGCCGCACGGGATCCCGAGCTGGCCGTCGCCATCTGCGTGGCGCTCGATGGACGTGTGCTCCTCGGGCTCGACGTTCGCGCAGGCGTCGCCCGCGTGCAGGGCTGGACCGAGGATGGATTGGCCGCGACAGAGTTGCTCCGGCTCTGGCGGGACTGGCCGGCCGCAGGCGTCGTGTATACGGACACGGCCCGCGACGGGCTTCTCGCCGGTCCGGACCTGGACGGGCTTCGGACGTGCCAGGAGCTGTATGCCGGACCCGTGATTGCGTCAGGCGGGATCGGCAGCATCGACGACATCACGGCCTGCGCGGCCGCCGGGGCAGCTGGAGTGATCGTCGGAAAGGCCCTCTACGAAGGTCGGGTCGACCTCGCGGATGCGCTCCGTGCCGTTGGGAACGCGGCCTGATGGCGCTTGCGAAGCGTGTGATTCCCTGCCTCGACGTCATCGCCGGACGAGTGGTCAAAGGCGTGGCGTTCGTCGACCTGCGGGATGCCGGCGACCCCGCAGAGCTCGCGGCCCGGTACGACCTGGACCAGGCCGATGAGCTGGTGTTCCTCGACATCACGGCGACGAGTGACGGACGCGCGATCCTGCTCGACGCCGTCCGGCGAACCGCGGACCGCGTGTTCATCCCGCTCACGGTGGGCGGCGGAGTCCGGAGCATCGCGGACATCGACGTGCTGCTCCGCGCCGGTGCGGACAAGGTCTCGATCAACACGGCGGCGCTCGATGACGCCACCCTCATCGAGGACGCTGCGAACCGCTTCGGAGCCCAGTGTGTCGTGGTGGCGATTGACGCGCGGAGGACCGATGGCGGTCACGAGGTGTACTCGCACGGCGGCCGGCGCCCCACCGGGCGGACGGCGGTGGACTGGGCACGCGAAGCGGCTGAACGCGGCGCCGGCGAGATCCTGCTCACATCGATGGACCAGGACGGGACCAAGGACGGCTATGACCTGGCGCTCACCGCGTCGGTGGTCGTCGCGGTGGATGTTCCGGTCATCGCGAGTGGCGGTGCCGGCAACCCCGAGCATCTGCGCAGCGTTCTCAGCGAGACCGGCGCCGCAGCCGCACTCGCCGCCTCCATCTTCCATTTCGACGCGCATCCGGTACCGGAGACCAAGCGGTATCTCCGCGACCATGGCGTGGAGGTGCGCTGGTGAGCAACGGAGTGCAACCCCGCTTCAGTGACGACGGGCTGATCACCGCGGTTGTGCAGGACGACGAAACAGCCGAGGTGCTGATGGTCGCGCACATGAATCGCGAAGCCTGGGATGCGACACTGCGAACGCATCGAGCCACCTTTTTCAGCCGATCGCGACAGCAGTTGTGGGAGAAGGGAGAGACGAGCGGGAACACCATGCATCTGCGAGCGGTTCGCATTGACTGCGATGGTGATGCCGTGCTGCTCCGCGTCCATGCAGATGGTCCTGCGTGTCACACAGGCGAGCGCACGTGCTTCTTCACGGCCGTTGAGGTCGCGCCGTGAATACGAAAGTTGACTAGACGAGTGGGGATTCCGTAGGATGTGCAGCCAGATGAACGGCGCGGATCTCCTCACGCTCACCCGGCGTTTCTGGCTCGACTGGGGCCGGTTCCGTTCGGGCACCGCACTCTGTAGCAACTAGTACTTCGCGCTGAGGCACGCCGGTGCCTCGCCGACATCGCGGCCCGCGTGCCGCTCCGAGACAGTACTAATCATCTACGCGTGACTGTCGCGCGTGACCACAGGTCGAGAAACAACCACAGATGCCATTGCCTTCGAGCCGATTCCGACCACAGCCCGACCGGGGGTCCGTCTGAGCGTGTGCAACACGTGCGGATGCACCGCGGACATCGAGCAGATGTCAGGCGCCGAGCAGGTCAAGGCGCGGAGCCGGCGCCTTCGCGGCACGCTGTCCGAGGAATTGCTCGAGAACACACCGGTTTTCAGCGATGACGCCGGCGTTGTCCTCAAGTTCCACGGTGTGTATCAGCAGGACGATCGAGATCTGCGCAAGGAAGCGCGGAGGCTCGGCGGCGACAAGCACCACATGATGATGATCCGCACGCGGATCCCCGGCGGCATCGTGAGCCCGGACGCGTACCTGGCACACGATCGCATCGCCGGTGAATGGGGCAACGCAACCCTGCGCGTGACGACGCGTCAGGACCTGCAGCTCCACGGCGTGCTCAAGGGCGAGCTGAAGCGCTCGATCCGCGCCATCAATGACACGTTGCTCACGACACTCGGCGGCTGCGGCGACCAGGAACGCAACATCATGTGCTGCCCGGCGCCGTGGAACGACCGTCTCCACACCGAGATCCACCGGACGCTTGTGGCACTCGTGACCGGGCTCACCCCGACAACGCGGGCGTACAGCGAGATCTGGCTCGACGGCGATCTTGCCGCATCGAACGAACCCGATCCACCGGACACGCTCTATGGAGAGCGCTACCTGCCTCGCAAGTTCAAGACCGCCATCGCTATCGAGGGCGACAACTGCATCGACGTCTACGCCAACGATCTCGGCTTGGTGGCGCATGCGACGGAAGCAGGCACGCTGGCCGGGTTCGATCTCCTCGTCGGTGGCGGCATGGGCCGGACCGCGAACAAGCCGAACACATGGCCGGCCGTGGCGCAACCGCTGGGGTACGTGAGCGCCGAGAACGTTGTCGCGGCTGCGCGAGCCGTCGTTGCGGTGCAACGCGACTTTGGAGACCGGACGGAGCGCCGTCATGCACGCTTGAAGTACCTGATCCACGACCGCGGCATCGACTGGTTCCGCGCCGAGGTGCAGTCACGCCTGCGGTTCGCGCTTGAGCCATCGCGCAGACTGGAGTGGGAAGCCGCCGGAGATCATCTCGGCTGGTACGAGCAGGGAGACGGCCTGTACTGCTACGGCCTCTTCGTCGAGAACGGGCGCATCCACGACACCGACAGCACTGCTCTGCGGTCCGCAGTGCGCGAGATCGTGGAGACATTGCGCCTGGAGCTACGCCTCACGCCGCAGCAGAACATCATGTTCACCAATCTCACCGCCACGAGCCGCACTGCCTTCACGAGGATCCTCGACCGGTACGGGATCACGCGGTCGGAGTCGCTGCCCAACGCGATACGCGACTCGATGGCCTGCCCCGCGTATCCGACGTGCGGCCTCGCGGTTGCCGAGTCGGAGCGCGCGATGCCGAGCCTGATCCGTGAGATAGCCCTGGTCCAGCGCGACGCGGGCGTGGAGGATCAGCGCATCAGCTACCGCATGACCGGTTGCCCGAACGGCTGCACGAGGCCGTACCTCGGCGACGTGGGGTTCGTCGGCACCACCCTCGGCAAGTACGACGTCTTCCTCGGCGGCGACTTCGAGGGCACGCGACTCAGCGACCTCTACATGCACAACGTCAAGCTCGAGGAGATTCCGCGTGTGCTTCGGGGCCCGCTCTTCGAATATGCGAGCACCCGGCTTCCCGGCGAGGGATTTGGCGAATGGTGCAGGCGCCATGGAGTGTCCGACCTCGCGAAACGCCATGCGCTCGTGGCTGTGACGGCATGACCGCCACCGATCTGCAGAACGCGACCGCCGAGGACATTCTCGCCTGGACCTATCGCCGGTTCGGCCGCGTTGCGCTTGTCGCGAGCTTCCAGGCCGAGTCACTCGTGCTCATCGACCTCGCATGCCGGATCGTCCCGGAGCCCGAGGTGTTGACGCTGGACACCGGACGGCTGCACGAGGAGACCCACGACTACATCGAGTACGTCCGCACCCAGTTCCCGATCCGGCTCCGCATCCTCGCGCCGGAGGCGAAGGATCTCGAGGCGATGACCTCGGAGCACGGCGATATGCTCTTCCGGCAGTCGGTGCCGCTGCGCAATCAGTGCTGCGCAGTGCGCAAGGTGAACCCGCTTGCGAAGGCCCTGCGCGACTACGACGCCTGGATCACCGGGCTGCGCCGCGACCAGACACCGACGCGAGCGGCGACCCCGGTCGTTGCCAGCGATCCTGGGCACGACGGCATGACCAAGGTCGTGCCGCTCGCGACCTGGAGTCGAGACCAGGTGTGGGACTACCTCCGTGCGCACGGGATCCGCCACCACCCGCTCTACGACCGCGGGTACATGTCGATCGGCTGCGCGCCGTGCACGCGCGCGACGCAACCCGGTGAGGAGGAGCGTGCCGGACGGTGGTGGTGGGAGAGCGACACGCACAAGGAGTGCCTGCTCCATCCGCCGATCGAGCTCCCCGGCGAATCGCAGCGGGAGGCGGCGCCGGCACGGCGAGGTGCCGTGTGAATGCGCAGACGTATTACCCGGTCTTTCTCGACCTCCACGAGC
The DNA here is from genome assembly GCA_963791435.1 of Candidatus Dormiibacterota bacterium. Taxonomy (GTDB): domain Bacteria; phylum Chloroflexota; class Dormibacteria; order Aeolococcales; family Aeolococcaceae; genus Palsa-851. The sequence goes on along the minus strand of CAWBSL010000001.1, from coordinate 152,824 downwards.
GGCGCTGTGTCGTCCTCGGGGACACAGGCGCTCGCGGATGAGAAGGCGCTAGGGCTCAGAAGGAACGGGGCGACCGTGATGCACCTTCGCCGCCCATTCCAGCAGGGTGATCTGGTCGGCGCGTATCTCGCCATCGATGCGAGCGACGATCCGCCTGCGCAGCTCGAGGCGCGAGCCGAGGCGGACCGCGAGCATGTCCTCCTCAACGTGGCCGATGTGACCCATCAGTGCGACTGGATCGCGCCCGCGCTCGTCAAGCGCGGTCCCCTGCAGATCGCCATCTCGACGTCCGGTGAGAGCCCGTTCCTCGCCCGCGCGCTGCGCGAGCGCATCGAGACGATGATCGGCGAGGAGTGGGGCCCGTTCACGGGACTCATGGGGCGGATGCGACGCAGGCTGCGCCGCGCCGGCGTTTCGGGTGAAGCGCAGCAACGCGCGTACCGGCGCCTGCTTCGGTCTCGCGCACGGGCGATGCTCCGCGACGGCGACCACGATGCAGCGGCGGCGCTCGGGCTGGCGATAGAACAGGGCGCTCGCCCCCATGACAGCTCGCCGGCGATGGGCGAGGTCGTCCTCGCCGGGGCCGGGCCTGGGAGCGCCGACTTGCTCACGGTCGGAGCGCGCGAGGTGCTTGCCGATGCCGACGTCGTGTTTCACGACGCGCTGGTGGGTGCAGACGTTCTCCGACTCTGCGGTCCGCGAACACGACTGGTCGATGCCGGCAAGCGCGCCGGGCGCCGTTCGGCGTCGCAGTCAGACATCAACGAAGCGATGATCGCGGCCGCCCGCTCTGGCGACCTTGTGGTGCGGCTCAAGGGCGGAGACCCGTTTCTCTTCGGTCGCGGCGGCGAGGAGGTGGAGGCGCTGCAGCTCGCCGGCATCCCGGTGCGAGTGATTCCCGGAGTGAGCGCCGCGCTTGCCGCCCCGGCTGCGGCCGGGATCCCGGTGACCCACCGCGGAGTCGCGGCGTCAGTCGCGTTTGTGACCGGCCACCGAGCGGTGAGCGATCCGGTCGACCTGGATGCCATCGCTCGGAACGTCGATACGCTCGTCGTGCTCATGCCCGTCGAAATCGAGACGATCGCCGGCCGCCTCTCGGCCGTGCTCGGGTATGACCGGCCGGCGGCCATCGTCTCGCAGGCGACGACTCCCGGCCAGCGGGTGGTGCGGGCGCCGATTGGACGCATCGCTGCAGCGGCGCGAGCCGCGCAGATCGAAGGGCCATCGACACTCGTCGTCGGGGACGTGGTCAACGTGCTGTCGAACGTCGAAGCACTGGCAGCCGCTGGGGATCCGGCGTTCGCGGGAGCGCTCGCCTCGCCGGTTTGATCGGCGCTCCCGGCCGGATCGAGGTCGCGTGCGCGAGCCTCAACGCTAGGATGGTCCTCGCTTGTCCATCCAGGTCACCAAGGTATCGCCCGCGTCGCTCGCCTCCGCGCCTCCCAGCGGTCCCGGGCCGATGGAACGCATCCTCAATGCCCTCCCGTGGTGGGCGCTTCCAGCGACGGTGGTCACGGTGCTCGGCCTCTTCGGGCTCTACTCGATCTGGACGGCATTCCTCTCCGGCGCGATCAACCAGAGCGGCCCGTATCTCTCGCCGTTCTATTCGCCCACCATCTGGAAGACCGGCCCGGTCAGCCCCGCGCTGTGGGTGCTCGGCTCCCCGCTGCTCTTCCGCGCCACCTGCTACTACTACCGCAAGGCGTACTACCGATCCTTCTTCTGGGATCCGCCCGCCTGCGCCGTCGGCGAGTTGCGCCACCGCAAGTATCGCGGCGAGACGGCATTCCCGCTCTTCCTCAACAACCTGCACCGATTCCTGTTCTACCTGGTCCTGATCGTCACCGGATTCCTCTGGTACGACGTGTACCTGGCGTTCTGGGCGCCGAACGGTCACGTGCAACTGGGGCTCGGCACCGGGATCATGCTCGTCAACGTGATCCTGCTCAGCGGATACACGTTCGGTTGCCATTCGTGGCGGCACCTGGTCGGCGGAGGGCTCGACTGCTACTCGAAATCCGCGCTGGGTCAGGCGCGCTATCGTGCATGGCGGTGGGTGACCGTGCTCAACCAGCGTCACCCGGTATGGGCCTGGTGCAGCATGTTCAGCGTCGTCATCACCGACGTGTACATCCATCTCCTTCGCGCCGGGATCATCATCGACCCGCACATCGTCTTCTGAGATGGCAGCGACTCCCGAGCCGTACGAGACCATCGAATCTGACGTGCTCGTCGTCGGCGCCGGCGGCGCCGGGATGCGCGCCGCAATCGCCGCGGCCGATGCGGGCTGCAGCGTGACCGTCGTCACGAAGTCGCTGCTCGGCAAAGCGCACACGGTGATGGCCGAGGGCGGTATTGCGGCCGGGATCGGGAATGTGGACCCGGAGGACAGCTGGGAGGTGCACTTCGCCGACACGATGCTCGGCGGCCAGCTGATCAACAACTGGCGCATGGTGGAGCTCTACGCGCACGAGGTGATCGACCGAGTCCTCGAGCTCGAGCGCTGGGGTGGCATCTTCGATCGCACCGAGGACGGCCTGATCATGCAGCGCGCGTTCGGCGCGCACTCCTGGAAACGTCTTGCCCACGTCGGGGATCGCACCGGCCTCGAGCTCATTCGCACGTGCCAGGACAAGATGGTCCACACGCCGGGCGTCGACGTGTGTATGGAGTACACGCTGACTGCACTGCTCAAGTCCGGTGACCGCGTCTGCGGAGCCTTCGGCTACAACCGAAACACGGGCGCATTCGTCGCCTTCAAGGCCGGCGCTGTGATCCTCGCGAGTGGGGGATGGGGCCGGATGTATCGCTACACCTCCAACTCGTGGGAGTGCTCGGGCGATGGCGCCGCGATGGCATACGAGGCCGGTGCGGACCTGCTCGACATGGAGTTCGTGCAGTTCCATCCGACCGGCATGGTCTGGCCGCCCGGCGCACGAGGGATCCTGGTCACGGAGGCGGTGCGCGGCGAGGGGGGATTCCTCTTCAACGCCGAGGGATCTCGCTTCATGCTCGACTACGACCCGGTGAAGAAAGAGCTCTCGTCGCGCGACGTCGTCGCGCGCTCGATCTACAAGGAAGTGAAGGCCGGTCGCGGCACGCCGCACGGCGGCGCGTACCTCGATGTCCGCCACCTCGGCGCCGACTACGTCAAGCGCAAGTTGCCATCGATGTACGAGCAGTTTCATGCGCTGGCGTCCGTCGACATCACAAGCCAGCCGATGGAGGTGGGACCGACCATCCACTACACGATGGGTGGCGTGCGCGTCGAGCCCGAAACCGCAGCCACCACCGTTCCCGGGCTGTACGCCGCGGGTGAGGCGGCGGGCGGTCTGCACGGTGCCAACCGTCTCGGCGGCAACTCGCTCGGTGACATCCTTGTCTTTGGACGCCGCGCCGGCGTGGCCGCGGCGGAGTTCGCGAAGGCAGCGGGCGCGACGCGCGTCATCGACGACGCGCAGATCGCTGCGGAGCAGGCCGATCTGCTCCGCCCACTCGACGGTGACGCCAACGGCTCGACCCCGGCGGAGAACCCGTACAAGCTGCACGAGGATCTTCAGCTCGCGATGCAGGATGACGCCGGCATTGGCCGCAGCGAGGAATCACTGCAGCGGGCGCTGGCGCAGATCCAGGTCCTTCGCGAGCGCAGCACGCACATCCGCGTGTCCGGCGGCCGCGCGCTCAATCCCGGGTGGCACACCGTCCGCGACGTGACCAACATGCTGGTGATCTCCGAGGCGATCGTGCGCAGTGCGATCGAACGGCGCGAGAGCCGCGGATCGCAGTGGCGTTTCGATCATCTCGACCAGGAGGTCGCCTTCGGCAAGATCAACTTCGTGACCCGTCGCGGCGCGGATGCGATGGAGGTGGTGAGCGTGCCGCTCGACCCGCTCCCCGACCGCCTCCGGCCGCTCCTCGAGCGCAGCCGCTTCTACGATGCGGCCAAGCTGCCCAAGGGATATCTCACCGAGAGCAGCCCCTCCGACGCACCCGGTGTCGCGGCGGTCGCGCCCAAAAGGAAGAAGAAGTAATGGCAGTTGTGGATCAGCCGGCGCCCACGACCGAGGCTCCCGTAGAGGACGTGCTCACCGCGAGTGGGCTCACCGGCGAGACGCTGACTCTCAGGGTGCTCAAGGGCGTCCCCGGTGGCGAGCAGGCGGAGATCGCGTACCAGGTGCCGGTGGTGGCAGGCATGGTGATCCTCGACGCGGTGCACTACGTGCAGCACAACCTCGACACCGACCTCGCGTGCAGGTGGAACTGCAAGGCGGCGAAATGCGGTTCCTGCAGTGCCGAGGTCAACGGACACCCGGTGCTGATGTGCAAGACACGCCTGGACGATCTCCCTGCGGGACCCGTCACCGTGCATCCGCTCAAGTCCTTCCCGTTGATCAAGGATCTCGTCACCGACGTCTCGCGCAACTACGAGGTGAACCGCGAGATCCCACCGTTCACGGCCGCGCCCGACGACGGCACGCCGTGGCGGATCCCGCAACAGGACATCGATCGCATCTACGAGTTCCGCAAGTGCATCGAGTGCTTCCTCTGTCAGGACGTCTGTCACATCCTGCGCAGCCACGACTATTCCGACCGTTTCTATGGCCCGCGCTTCTTCGTCCGCGTCGCGTCACTGGAGATGCATCCAAAGGACGTGCTCGACCGCCGCGAGCAGACGCGCGAGCAGGGCGGACTTGGCTACTGCAACATCACCAAGTGCTGCACGGAGGTGTGTCCGGAGCATATCCACATCACCGACAACGCGATCATCCCGCTCAAGGAGCGGGTGGCGGATGTGCATTGGGATCCGGTGCGCTTTGTTGGGCGCAAGCTCTTCGGTCGCAAGGAAGATTGATCGGCGTCATCGTCATCACCGCCGTGTTGGTGGTGATGATCGTTGTGTTCGCCTGGTTCTACTTCTATTCGCGGACACCCGCCTGGGGTCAGTCGGACACGCGCAAGGCACTGCTCAACATGATGATCGTCGTCGGGCCGATCTTCGGGAATCACTACCGGCGAGAGCCGCCTGAGCTCCCGAGCGTCTCGGCGCCGGGTGGTGACGAGGCGGACGACGCGCCGGTCCGCATCAGTCCGCCCGGGCCGAACGAGTAGCATCACCCCGATGGGGAGGACGATCACCGCCTGCGTCTTCGACATGGACGGAGTCCTGATCGACACGGAGCCCGTGTGGCGCGAGGTCGAGCACGACGTGTTCGCCCGTGTCGGTGTGGAGTTGACGGATGCGCAGCTTCGCGAGACGTGGGGCATGCGCATTGAAGAAGTCGTCAACTATCGGTACCGGGTGCGGCCGTGGAACGGGATCCGGCCGCGCGCGGTGGAGCGAGAGATCATCCGCGAGATGGTGGAGCACGTCCGGGCGCACGGCGTGGCGATGCCTGGCGCCGTGGAGGCGATCCACACCGCGCGAGACGCCGATCTTCGCGTCGCCATCGCGTCATCGTCGAGCCGCGAGCTGATCGACGCAGTGGTCGAGCGGCTGGGTATCGGCGAGCTAGTCGATGCCGTCTGCAGCGCCGATGCCGAGGAGCGTGGCAAGCCGGATCCCGGTGTCTATATCAGCGCCGCGCGTGCGCTCGACGTGATGCCGTGGTGCTGCGTCGCGATCGAGGATTCGCCGATCGGCGTCACTGCGGCGATCGCAGCAGGGATGCGCTGCATCGGACTTCGTTCCGAGGGCGCGCTCGCGGGCGATATCGGTCACGCCAGCGTGGTCATCGACTCCCTGCTCGAGATCACCCCGGAGCTGTTGCTCAGCCGATCTTGATCCCGGTGGTCATCGGGCCGAGGCTCGGATCGATCTCCTCGCGGCGGGCGTCCATCACCGACACCACCTGCTGCACCGCCCCGGCGCTGCGGTGGAGCGCTGCTCGCTCCTCATCGGTGAGCGCGACATCCACCACCTCGATGAGGCCACCCTCACCAAGCCGGCAAGGGACCCCAGTGAAAAGCCCGGAGATGCCGTATTCCCCTTCCAGGTGCACCGTGCACGGCAGCACCTGGCGCGTGTCGAGCACGATGGCATCGATCATCTGCGCCACCGCCGCGCTCGGCGCGTAGAAGGCGCTCCCTGTCTTCAGCAGATTCACGATCTCTGCGCCGCCGTCGCGAGCGCGCTGGACGATGGTCTCGAGGCGTTCCGCCGGGATCAGCTCTGCGGCCGGGATGCCGGCGACGGTGGTGAGTCTCGTGAGCGGGACCATGGTGTCGCCGTGGCCGCCCAGGACGTACGCCTGGACGTCGTGCACGGACGCGTCGAGCTCCTGCGCGATGAAGGTGCGATACCTTGCGGTGTCGAGCACGCCGGCCATGCCGATGACACGCGAACGCGGGAATCGCGAGACCGCCATGGAGAGCTGGGTCATCCCGTCGACGGGGTTGGCGACGACGATCAGGATGCAGTCAGGGGAATGCTCCACCACCTGACGGACAACGCCGGAGACGATCTTCGCGTTGGTCATCACGAGGTCGTCGCGCGACATCCCCGGCTTGCGCGGGATGCCGCTCGTGATCACCACGATCTTCGATCCCGCCGTCTCCTCGTACCCGTTGGTCCCGGTGACCTGCGAGTCGTATCCCACGATCGGGCCCGACTCCAGCATGTCCAGAGCCTTCCCCTGAGGGAGACCTTCGACGATATCGACGAGCACAACATCGGCGTAGTCGCGTTCCGCCACGCGTTGGGCCAGCGTGGCGCCCACGTTGCCGGCTCCGACGACGGTGATCTTGTCTCGCACGGCGGTGGATTCTACTCAGCGTGTACAAAGCTTCGGGCTAGCTCTCGCTCAGTGGGCGGGTCCTGTCGTCGTGGGTACCCCTCGCCAACCTTGGGGTCTGGTCTGACCGCTCGGGCGTCACTGCTTCTGGGAACGGGCATCTCGGCGCCGACCCCCTGGTTGGCGCTTCCCCCCACGACGCCACCCGCCTCTCATCGGTAGTCCTCCGACACACGGGGCTGAGTAGAGTGCGTCGCGCGATGACAAGTCCTCGTCGGTCCCTGCTGCGGTGGGAGCGGAGCGTTGCCTACGCGGTGGTGGGGGTGGCGACTGAGGTCGTGTTCACGGGTGCTCGCAATATCGCACTGCGGAGCGGCTGGTCGTTACAGGGACGCTCATATCTTTGGATGTTCCCGATATATGGCTTGAGCGCCTACCTGTTCGAGCCGGTGCATGACGCATTTCGCGGCCGGCCCGTTTGGGAGCGGGCGGTGGCTTATTCCGCTGGGATCATGGGGGTTGAGTTCTTGAGTGGGACGGCCATCAAACGTCTTGTGGGTGCCGTGCCGTGGGATTACAGCGGGCATGGGCGGTTTGTTGTTCGTGGGGGTGCTGTGCGGTTGGATTACGCGCCGTTGTGGGGTTTGGCGGGGTTGGGGTTGGAGCGGTTGCATGATGTGATGGGTGATATGACGGTGAGCGATCGATGAGTCCGGTGAGCAAGGTTGCTCCCAAGGCGAAAGCCAAGCCGAAGGCGAAGCCCGCGGTGCGTAAGCGTCGGTTGCCGGTCGGGGCTCGCGAACGCGCGCCGATTGTTGTCGAGCGACTGGCGCTTGAGTACGGCGATGCGCATACCGAGTTGGACTTCTTGATCCGTGGCAGCTGCTGGTTTCGGTGATTCTCAGCGCGCAGACGACGGATGTGAATGTCAACTCGGTGACACCCGCGTTGTTTGCGCGCTATCCGACTGTTGCGGACCTTGCAGCGGCTGACGAGGGCGATGTCGAAGCGATCATCCACAAGACGGGGTTCTTCCGCTCCAAGGCTCACGCGATTCGCGAGATGAGCCAGGACCTCGTGCTGCGGCACGGGGGTGAGGTGCCGGCACGGATGGAGGATCTGGTGCAGCTGCGCGGCGTGGGGCGCAAGACGGCGAACGTGGTGCTTGGTGTGGCGTTCGGCGTGCCCGGATTCGCGGTGGACACGCATGTGACGCGGCTCACGCGGTTGCTCAAGCTCACCTCCGCCACCGACCCGGTGAAGATCGAGGAAGACGTGTGCAGCATTGTGCCCGCAAGTGAATGGACCGGCCTGAGCCTTCGCCTCATCCTCCACGGGCGGCGGGTGTGCATCGCGAACAAGCCACGCTGCCACCAGTGCGTCCTCTCCGACATCTGCCCCTCCGCGGAACTCGGCCTCGCGAAGCCGGAAAGCGCCTCGCGACACCGAGGAGTGAAGGCTCGCTAGACTCACGTGGGATGCTCAGGGGACCGATTGTGAGTCAATCGATACACGGGGAAGTCGCGACACCCCCGCAGCCGGGTACGATGTCGGCATCGCAGTGATCCAGACGAGGGCTCGTAGCCAGCAGCCGGCGCCCCTCACGACCGCTTTCCCGGCCATCGTCCGTCCAGTCGGAGCCCCTCGGGCCACGACGCCGGCGCCGGTGCCGGAGCCATCGCACCATCACCTTCCCGCGTGGGTGAAGCGAGCCTACGCGCAGGCACGTCCAATCCTCGGCGATCTGCTGGGCAGCCTGGAGGGTGAGCCGCGCGAGGAGTTGCAGCGCGCCGTTGACGACATCACCGAGCGCATCAACACCGGAAAGTTCAGCCAGGCATTCCAGTATCCCGCGCTCATCACCAAGGGGATGGAGCTGTACCAGGAGCAGCGCGCGTCGAGCGCGGAGCGTGCTCGTGCAGCCCACGCACTCGACCTGCTCCGCCGTCGTGGCAGCGACATGCTGCGCGATGCCGGACCGCAACTGCCGCCGGAAGTCACGTCGCGCCTCGGCCGCTCGCTCCGCGCGGCGACGTCGGCGGAGGAGATCACCGAGGTGGAGACCGAGGTGCGGCAGGCGGTGGAATCCGCGCGGTCCGTCCAGGATCGCAAGCGCGAGCGCGAGATCACCAAGACACGCACCAAGATTCAGCGTGCCGCTCCACGAGCACAGGCGCGGCCGGTCGAGACGACCGAGACCTGGCAGGACGTCCTTCGCCGGCTGCAGGAGCAGATGGCGCAAGAGGCGGGAGCGTGACCTCGGCCCCTCTAGCGGCCTCCCTGGATCCTGACAGCCTCGCGCCCGACGCGAGTGACCCCGAGATCGGGTCGGTGATGCGCAACGAGGTGGTGTTCTGCCTGCCGAGCACGCCGGCGGACGCAATCGCCAAGTTGCTCGCCGACAACATCCTGAGTGAGATCGTTGTGCTCGTCGACCGGCGGCCGGTCGGTTACGTGTCGAAGGAAGACGTCATCGACCATCTGATCGCCGGTGACATCGTTGTGTCCGGCAGCGACTTTGCGGTGCGCCCGCCGTCGACGAACGTGCAGGCGCGGAACATGCTCCACCAGTCGCCGCTGCTCGTCGACGAGCATCAGCGCCTCAGCGAGGTGGTTGCGTTGATGGCGAAGCACGAGCGCCGCCTCGCGATTGTCACGCATGAGGATGAGACGGTCATCGGGATGGTGACGCCCCGCGAGCTTGCTGATTTCGCGCTCGTGCGCCGGAGCGCTGTCCATGCCTGAGCTGGAGAGCATCGCCTCGCCGCTCGGCGCGGAGTGTGACCCGGAGGACACGCTCGCCGACGTCCTCGAGGTGCTGCGCCTGCAGGACCCGGTGCCGTTGCTCGTGGTTCGGGGCGAGGTCGTGCTCGGCACCATCGGCCTCGAGTTCGATCGTCTCATCGTTCGATGTGCTCGACCAGACGAGCGTGCGTGATGTCATGCGCCCCGCGCCGGAGATCGACCTCGGTGAGCGCATCGAGCGCGGCGCGGATGTCATGCGTCAGTCGGACGCGGAGGCCGCTGTGGTCACGCAGTCCGACGGTGTCTTCTCGCGCCGGAGCGCACCGGTCGGCATGGTGAGTGCGGCGCACGTGCTCGGGGCCATTGCGAAGAACGTCATCGACAAGGCGCCGATGAAGATCATGAGCGGGCATCGCGACCTCGGCTTCAACGTGCCGATCACGCCGTGTCAGCGCAACTGCCCGATCCGCCAGGACATCGCGACATACATCGACTACGTGAGCCAGGGACGCTATGTCGACTCGTGGGCTGTGATCCACGAGACCAACCCCTTCCCGAGCATGCTCGGCAGGCTCTGCAATCACCCGTGCGAGACCGACTGCAAGCGCGGCTGGGATCCCGGCGAGGAGCCGGTGACGATCAAGTCGATCAAGCGCTTCTCGACCGACTTCGCCTTCCAGCAGGGACTGTGGATCAACTACAAGATCGCGCCCGCAAAGGGCAAGCGCGTCGCCGTGGTCGGCGCCGGCCCTGCCGGGCTCACGTGCGCGCTCGACCTGCGCGTGCAGGGCTACGACGTCGTGCTCTATGAGCGCGAGGCGAAGGTGGGCGGACTGCTCAGCACCTCGATTCCGCCGTTCCGATTCGATCATCGCCAGCTCCAGTGGGAGCTCGACATGATCATGTCGACGGGCATCGACGTTCGCCTCAACAGCAACATCGGCGGCGGTCCCGACGACATCAAGACCAAGGATCTGCTCGATGAGTACGACGCGGTGTTCTTCTCCATCGGGATGATGAAGGGCCGCATCCTGCCGATCCCGGGCAGCGATCTTCCCGAGGTCACCGATGCGATGAGCTTTCTGCGCACGGTGTCGTACGACAAGATCCCTGAGAGCTTCCCGATCGGTGGCAGCGTCGTCGTGGTCGGCGGCGGTGCGGTCGCAACGGACGCGTGCCAGTCGTCGATCAAGCTCGGCGCCAAGGATGTGTGGATGGTCGCGATCGAACCCGAGGATCGCCTCCCCGCGTTCGGCAACGAGCTCCACGAGGCCAAGGAGATCGGCCTGCACATCCAGTGCGGCGTCATCGTCAAGTCGATTCAGAGCGATGACAAGGGCAACGTGAAGTCCGTCTCCTTCGCGCCCCTGAAGGACCTGGAGTTCGACCCGCTCAGCGGCAAGCTCATCTTCTCGTCCGTGAAGGAGCAGGAGAACGTGCCGTTGTGGGTCGTCAACGCCGACTACGTGATCTTCGCCTCCGGGCAGATCATGGAGCGCCCGGACGAGCTCGTCCCTGTGACGCAGCGTGGTCTCCTCTCCGCGGATCGCGGTGGCCACACCGGGGTGCCGAAGTTGTTCTGCGGCGGCGACTGCGTGCAGGGCCCGTCGTTCATCGTCGATGCAGCGGGCTGGGGGCATCGCACGGCGCGGTCGATTCGCGAGTTCCTTGGCGAGGACATGCAGGCAGCGGGCGACCGCATCTACCAGACGGTCGTCGAGCGGACCGATGATCACCGCCAGTCTGAGGTCTTCGCACGAACCGAACCGGACATCCTCGAAGCCGCAAAGCGATACGACATGACCGAGGTCGAGCAGTCCTGGAGCGATCAGACGGCGATCGTGCAGGCGATTCGCTGCTTCCAGTGCGACTCCGTGCACCACTACGACCAGACCGTCTGCGTGCTCTGCGGCGCCTGCGACGACGTGTGCCCCGAGAAGGCCATCGATGTCGTGGTGTTCGGGGAGGATCGCGAACGCTCGTCGGGCGGGGAGACGCTCGTCTGCGCGACGTCGGGTGGTGTGCCCGGCGCCGGCGGTTACGAGGGCGAGATCTACATCAACTACGACCGCTGCACCAACTGCAGGATCTGCGAGGACCACTGTCCCGTGAACTGCATCACCTTCGAGCGTGTGCGCTTCGTCGATGACACGATGCGTGTGGTCGAGCGTCCGGACCTGAAGATCGAACTGCCGCTCGTGGCGGTGGGGTAGCGATCGAGCCCGACGAGCGCTTCATGCGTCGCGCGCTGCAGGCAGCGCGTGCCGCCGGCGCGCGTGGTGAGGTTCCGGTCGGCGCTGCGGCGGTGCGCGACGGTGCAGTCATCGCGACGGCCGGTAATGCCATGGAGCGGCGCGGTGATGCCACCGTGCATGCGGAGTTGCTCCTGCTGCGACGGGTGGCCCGCATCGTCGGGGGCTGGCGTCTCGACGGCGTGACCGTGTACGCCACGTTGGAGCCCTGTCCGATGTGCGCCGGCGCGATGGTGCAGGCGCGGATCGCCTCGTGCGTGTACGGTGCGAGCGATCCGAAGAAGGGTGCCGACGGCAGCGTGTATGACGTGCTGCGCAATGCGCACAACAACCACCGAATCGATGTCGTCAGTGGCGTCGGCGCCGCTGAGTTCGCGGCGCTGCTGCAGGACTTCTTTCGCGCGCGCCGCTGATGCTCAGGTCGTTGTGGCAGCGCCCTTGCGTGCCATGAGGTCGACCTCATGGAAGCGAATCACCTCGCTCGCCTGCGCCGAGTACCAGGAGTAGAGCTCCTCACGAGCCCAGCGCTGCGTGTCGCGGTGTTCCGGGTTGTCGCGCCACGCTTTCACCGACTCATCGTTCTCGAAGTACTCGAGGGAGACCTCTTCGCCGTCGGGGGTCTCGAAGCTCTCGATGGAGATGAACCCGGGGTGCTGCTTGACGAGCTCGTGGAGCCGGGCACTGCGACGCGAATACTCCTCGAGATCACCGTCGGGGCGGTTGCGCGATCGAAAGACGACCAGGATCATGGCTCCATCTTCACACAGCCGCCGCGGCGAGGCGGCGCAGTGCGCTCCGCGCGGCGTGGTAGCCGCACATGCCGTGCACGCCGCCGCCCGGTGGCGTCGAGGCCGAGCAGATGAAGACGTCCGGGTTCGGTGTCGAGTACGGGTCGATGCGCGCCACGGGCCGCGTGAAGAGCTGACCGAGGTCGGTCACTCCGCCCGTGATCGCGCCGCCGACGTAGTTCGCGTTGTACTCCTCGAGGTCGGTGGTGCGCATCACATGGCGCGCGAGGATCCGGTCGCGGAATCCGGGGGCGAACCGCTCGATTTGAGTCTCGATTGCCTCGCTGCGGTCCTCCGTCGACCCGTTGGGGACGTGGCAGTACGCCCAGCCCGTGTGCTTGCCGGCGGGCGCGCGAGATGCGTCGAAGAGGCTCGGCTGGACGACGATGGTGAAGGGCCGCTCGGCGTGCTGCCCGCGCCAGACGGCGGCTTCGGACTCGGTTATCTCCGCGAGGGTGCCGCCGACATGGACCGTGGCCGAGTTGAGGCAGGCGGGGTCGGTCCAGGGGATGGGACCGTCGAGCGCCCAGTCGATCTTGAAGATGCCGGGCCCGTAGCGGTAGCGGCGCAGGCGGCGAACGTAGGGGCCCGGGAGCACCGGCGAGGCGATGGTCGCGACCTGGTCCGGGCTGGTGTCGAAAAGGACGATGCGCGACGGCGGCAGGTCGGCGAGCGCTCGAACAGGGTGTCCGGTCTCGATCCGCCCCCCGAGGGTCTCGAGATAGGCGGCCAGTGCGTCCGTGATCGAGGCAGAGCCGCCCTTGGCGACCGGCCAGGTCTGGACGTGACCTGTGATGAGGAAGAGCAGCCCGATCGCCGCGCTGACGGGCCGTGTCAGCGGGAGGATGGAGTGGGCGGCACAGCCGGCGAGCAGGGCGCGGGCGCGCTCGCCGCGGAACCATCGCCGGCCGAGCACCGTCGCGGGCAGGAGCGCCGGTGCGCCGAATCCGGCGAGCAGCAGAGGGTGGCGAGGGAGGTGCGCCGGGCCGAGGATCTCGGCAATCAGCGCTTCCGGGTGGTGGAGGAACGGGCCGACCACACGCTTGTATGCCGCGGCATCCTGCCCCAGGGAGTTCGCGGTGAGGTTCAGGGATTTGCGCAGGATGACCGCAGGCTCGCCGTCGAGCGGGTGGGCCACCGATGCGATCGGCTGGATCCAGGTCAGACCATGCTCCTCGAGCGGGAGGCGAGACAGAAACGGCGAGAGGATTCCCAGCGGATGAGCGGCCGAGCAGACATCGTGGTGATAGCCGGGGAGCGTCAGCTCGGCTGTCCTGGTCCCGCCGCCGATCGAATCGGCCGCCTCGAGGACGAGCACCGACGCGCCGTTGCGGGCCAGTTCGACCGCGGCTGCGAGGCCGTTCGGGCCACTCCCGATGACCACCGCGTCCAGGCGTGTCGGCAAGGCGGCCCGCTACGCAGCCGGAGTGGCAGCGACGACTTCGCCGGTTGCCAGGACCATCCCGTCCTCGCAGACGGCCTCGACACGCCCGCCCTGGAACTGCTGCTCGTACACCTGGGCGTAGGCGCCGCCACGGCGCAGGAGCTCTGCGTGCGTGCCCTGCTCGAGGAGCCGGCCGCGGTCGATCACGAAGATGACGTCGGCAGCGAGGATCGTGGAGAGCCGGTGCGCGATGGCAATGGTGGTGCGCCCGCTGAGGAGTGGCTCGAGCGCTGCCTGCACGAGACGCTCGCTCGTGGTATCGAGGGCGGACGTCGCCTCGTCGAGGATGAGCACGCGTGGAGCTTTCAGCACGACCCGGGCGATCGCCAGGCGCTGCTTCTCGCCGCCGGACATCCGGTAGCCGCGCTCGCCGACCAGCGTGTCGTAGCCCTCATCGAGCGCGACGATTCGATCGTGGATGAAGGCGGCTTTGGCTGCGGCCTCGAGCTCCTCCTGGGTGGCGTCCGGCTTCGCGTAGGTGAGGTTGCGCCGCACCGAAGCGTGGAAGAGATAGGTTTCCTGGGTGACCATGCTGATCGCTCCGGCGAGTGACGCGATCGTGTAGTCGCGGACGTCGAGGCCGTCGAGGAGGACCGCTCCTCGGGTCACGTCGTAGAGGCGCGGGATCAGGTACGAGATCGTGGTCTTGCCGGCGCCGCTCGGCCCCACGATCGCGGCGAGCTGGCCGGGCTTGACCTCGAAGCTCACGTCCTCGATCGCCCAGTCGCGCCGGATCTCGTTCGGAACCGGATCGCTCTGGTCCGGTGGATTGCCGTTGGCGGTCGCTGTCGTGACGACCGGGCGTTGCATCGGTTCGGTCATCGGCCCGAAGCTGCCCCGGTCGTAGCGGAAGTAGACGTTCTTGAGCTGGACGTCACCCTTGATGTCGCCGGCCGGGACGACTCGGGCATCGGGAGCATCGACGATGTCGTGGGGCATCTTGAGGTAGTCGAAGATGCGCTCGAACAGCGCGAGGCTTGCCTGGATCTCGATGGACACCGACAGCATGCTGCCGATGGGGAAGAAGAGGCGGCTCTGCAGGGTGGTGAACGCGACGATCGTTCCGTACTGGATCGGGGCAGCGTGGCCGTGGCTGCCCGCGATCACGAACCCGGCGATCAGGTACACGAGTGCGGGAGCGCTGCTGAAGAACGCGCCGATGACCGCGAAGAGAGCTCTGCCGATCATCTCCTGGCGGATGGCCAGGTTGGCGAGCCGGTGGTTCTCCTTGCGGAAGCGGACGACTTCCTCTGAGCCGCGCCCGAAGACCTTGGCGAGGAGCATGCCTGAGACCGACAGGGTCTCCTCAGTGATCGCGCTGATCTCGGCCTTGGATTCCTGCGCCTGCATGGTGATCTGCCGGCGCACCTTGCCGGCCCGGTACGTGTAGAAGACGAAGAGCGGCGTGATGCCCAGCGACAGCGCCGTCAGCTGCCACGAGAGGAACAGCATCGCGATCAGCGTGCTGAGCAGCGTCACGATGTTGGACAGGAGCGAGGTCGCCGTGTCGGTGACCACGGATTGAATACCGCCGACGTCGTTGGTGAGCCGCGATTGAATCTCGCCGGTCCGCGTTCCCGTGAAGAAACGCAGCGACATGCCCTGCAGGTGCTCGTAGAGGCGGTTGCGAAGCTCCTCCATGACCCGCTGTCCCACGCGGTTGGTCACGTAGGTCTGGAGCACGCCGATCGCCCCGGTGACGATCGTGATTCCGATCATGATCGCGACCAGGATCTCGAGCAGCGGGAGGTTCACGGGAAGCAGGACGCCGTTGCGGGTCGGGAAGAGCGCGGCGTCGAAGACCACCGCGATGAGCACGGGGTTCACGACGCCGGCACCCGCGGTGATGATCACGAGGAAGGCGATCGTGGCAACGCCAAGACGGTGCCCCTTGAACAGCGCCGCCGTCTGGCGAACGAGCTGACTGTTCGGGACCCGCCCCGACGGTTTGTCGCGTTTGCCGCCCCGGAATGGGCCGCCGTGCATCACGGCTGGGGCACTCCTGGGCATGCGAGGGTCAAGGACGTCATTGCTTCGACTGTATCAAGAGGAACGGGTTTTTCCGATTTGGTAACGCGGCTCGACAGGGCTTTTCTGCCGCTATCATCTGCGGCGATTCAGCGCGGAGGGAGCGCTGGCGGACAACAGCGAGGAAATCAATGAAGACCACGACGCTCCTGGTCGGAGCAGTGTCCATCGGCGCCATCGTCGCGATGGCCGGCTGTGGCGGATCGTCCGGCACCACGACGCCCACGCCGACGTCGTCCGGCGGGATCACGATCCCCGGCATTGGAAACATCGGCGGCGGGTCGACCGGAGGCAACGGAGCGACTGCCGCGGCCAGCACGCTGCTCACGGCGTCCGACGTGCAGACCATCAGCGGTGACCCGAATGTTGCTGCGCTTGCGGGTGCCTGCAGCGGCACGACCTGCATCTACAGCGACGCCACGGGGACCGGCGGTGGAGGTGGGGTTGTCCTCATCGAGGCGATCCCGGGTGCGCTCGGGCAGGCGGCGCTGCAAGCGGCGATCGCGTCTGCGCTGAGCAGCTCGGCAGCATCCAGCGGTGGCACCTCGGTTGCGGTATCTGGTCTGGGCAGCGGCGCGATCAAGGAGATCGACGCCAACTCGGCCACGTACGCCTTCGTCAAGGACAACGACCTGGTCGTCGTGGACGTCTCGTCGGGCACCAGGACTGGCGCCGACATGGACTTGCAGGTCGAGTTGGTCGCCCAGAACATCGCCGGCTCCATATAGCTCCCAGCTTCACCTGGCACCGCCGGCCGCGACAGTGCCGGCGGTGCCATGAGGTGCGGGACCCCTCGGGTAGCGTGCTGCCCGACCAGTCGGAGACACGGTTGGCGGCGCCGCGCTGAAACGTTCGGCCGCAGGTCAGAATCAGACGTCCGTGACTGCCCCGAAACGTCCGGCACCGAATACCCCGGACTCGTCGCCCCGCCCGAAGCAACCGTGGGTGCGTCCACGCGGGTTGCACACAGTCCTGGCAGAGCTGCGCCGGGACGGGCCGGCGTCCGCTTTTCAATTGGCGAATCGCACCGGTCTCTCCAAGCCTGCTGTCGGCGCCGCCCTGGAAGCACTCGAGCGAGCGGGACTGGTCCGACCGGCAGGACACACCGCGCAGGCGCGAAATCCGTCTGCGACGCTGTTCGAGCAGGATCCCAGCGCCGGCTATGTCGTCGGCGTCGACGTCGGCCAGAGCTGGGTCCGCTGCGCGGCCGCCGACCTCGCCGGGGATATCGTCGGACGCCGCGACATCCGCAACACCTCCCGCACCGTCCCCTCACTGGTGACATCGGTCAGCCGCCTCGCCCACCAGGTGGTGGAGGGCGCGGGTATCCCGTGGTCCCGGGTGGCGCAGACGGTGGTCGGGAGTCCCGGCGTCTTCGATCCAGGGGACGGCACCCTGCTGCTGGCTTCGCGCATCCGACGGTGGGGCCGCCCGGGACTGCTTGACGCCCTCCGCGACGAGCTCGGCGAGCGGACGGCGGTGGCCAACGATGCAAACCTGGCTGCGATCGGGGAGCGCTGGTTCGGCTGTGGCATCGGGGTCGGAACTTTTGTCTACTTGCTCATCGGGACGGGTGTCGGCATGGGCATCGTCATCGACGGCAAGCTGCACCTGGGCGCACGAGGTGCCGCCGGCGAGGTCGCGTACCTCCCGTTTGTCGATGAGACGTCCTCGGCGTCAAACGGTCACGGGAGCAGGTGGGGATCCTTCGAGGAGGTGGCCTCGGCGCAGGGCGTGATCCAGGATGCCGTCGAACTGGGCATGTCCCCCAGGCTTTCCGCCCGGCGCATCTTCGACGCGGCTCGTCGCGGCGATGCTGCGGCGAGAGGAGCCGTGGATCGCGAGGGCGAGCGCCTGGCCCTGGTCATCGCAGCCATCAGCGCCCTGCTCGATCCTGATCTCGTGGTGCTGGGCGGCGGGATCGGCAGCAACCTGGAGCTCCTCCGTGCTCCGCTCGTGCAGCGTCTCCATCAGCTCACCCCTTTCCGCCCGCGGATCGTCGCCAGCGAGCTCGGAGAGGAAGCGATCCTGCTTGGCGCCGTGGCGTCGGCGCTCGAAGCGGCACGCGATCGCGTCTTCGAACTGCGGCTCGCCGTCAGCGACTGAGGGTCAGGCGGTGTATGCCGCGGGCTCGTCGAACGACGGCGGCTGGGACTGCCAGGAGCGAACCAGCTGGTCGTGACCGACGGATCGGAGCGCCGCGGCAGCCGCACCGAGCAGCCCGGCGTCGTTGCCAAGGGTGGCAACAGTCAGGTGCGGCGGAGGCGCCAGCACCACCCGCGCAGCCAGTTCGTCAGCCAGCGGGTCCAGCAGCAGCTTTCCGGCTGCGGCCATCCCGCCGCCGAAAATCACGAGGTCGATGTCGAGCACCGCAACCGCCGCCGCCAGTGCCACGGCCAGCGCCGACACCGCATCCGACCAGAGCGCCGTGGCAACCGGATCGCCGTCGATCACGAGGTCGAGCACCGCCTCGGCGGGGAGCAGTCTGCCGGTCGTGATGGCGTAGCGACGGGAGAGGGCTGTGCCCGAGGCAACCATCTCGAGGCAGCCGCGGCCGCCGCAGCCGCAGGGCGGTCCTGTGGGATCGAGCTGGAGATGTCCGATCTCCCCGGCGAGGCCATGCGACCCCATCAGGGGACGGCCATCGCTGACCACCGCCCCGCCAACCCCGGTGCCGAGAATCACCATCAGGAAGTTGTCCGCCTCTCGCCCGGCTCCAAGAACAGCCTCGGCCAGGGCGGCGGCGCGCGCGTCGTGGAGGAGCGTGGTGGGGAGCCCCGATCGCTCCTCCAGGTGGCGCCCCAGCGCAGTGTTGCGCCAGCGGACGTTGGCGCCTCGGCGGGCCGTGCCCGAGCTCTCATCGATGATCCCGGCGGTGGCGACGCCGATCGCCGCGGCCGGCGTCCCCCGGCGCTGCGCCTGCTCGACGAGGCCGAGCGCCAGGGCCACCACCGCATCGACGAGCTCGGATTCGGACGCGTCAGGCGTCGGGATCCGTTCGCCCGCCCTCGGCCGGGCATCAGCACCGACGAGCGCGCCCTTGATCCAGCTCCCGCCGATGTCGATGGCGACCACGACAGGCCCGCCGTCCCGTGGCGTGAGCGGCTCAATCACCGAGGCGCTCTCCGCTTCCGGGATCAAAGACGTGCGCGTCGCCGGCAGCCACAGACACCTTGACCTGATCGCCCACGGCGGGGAGACGGCGGGCATCGACTCGTGCCACCAGCCGCATCGCCGATGGTTCACCGGCCGCGTCGAGATGCACCCACGCGTCGGACCCGGTGTCCTCGACGAGATGGACGCGGCAGCTCAGCGTGGGCGTGCCGTTTGGTGATATGGAGGCGTCCATCAGCGTCGTCAGCGAGTTGGGGCGGAGGCCGAGGACGACTTCGGACAGCCCGGCGTGGCGGGCAGCAGCTGCCGCGGCTCCAGGCAACGCGATCGCCGTTTCCCCGAAGCGCACCGCGGTGCCGTCGAAGGGAAGACGGTCGAGGTTCATTGCGGGGGATCCGACGAACCCGGCGACGAAGACGTTGCGCGGGTGTTCGTAGAGGTTGCGGGGGGTATCGCACTGTTGCAGACGGCCGTCCTTGAGCACCGCAACCCGGTGGCCCAGCGTCATCGCTTCGACCTGGTCGTGCGTGACGTAGATCGTGGTCACGCCGAGGCGCTGCTGCAGCGCCGCGATCTCGGCCCTGGTCTGCACGCGCAGCTTGGCGTCCAGGTTTGAAAGCGGCTCGTCCATGAGGAATGCCTGCGGTTGCCGGACGATTGCCCTGCCCATGGCGACGCGCTGACGTTGACCGCCGGAGAGCTGCCGCGGTCGTCGATCCAGGTACGGTTCGAGCTCGAGCAGCCGCGCCGCTTCGAGCACTCGCTGGTTGCGCTCCGCGGCGGGAACCCGCTTCTGCTTGAGCGGAAACGCCATGTTCTCCGCCACCGTCAGGTGGGGATAGAGCGCATAGCTTTGGAAAACCATGGCAATATCTCGCGCCTTCGGCGCCGCCGACGTCACCACGCGGCCGCCGATCAAGATCTCGCCACTGTGGACCACCTCAAGGCCGGCGAGCATGCGGAGCGCGGTCGATTTACCGGACCCGGAAGGACCCACCAGTACCATCAACTCGCCGTCTTCAATGCGCAGGTTGAGGTCGTCGACGGCGGGTGACGACATGCCGCCATAGATGCAGGTGGCGTGCTGATATTCGACGGTTGCCATGCGGCTCAGAGTCCTCGCGCCATCGGCGCATTCGAGCGTTGGAAGCAGATCATCCCTTCACCGCGCCCGCGGTCATCCCCGCCGACAGCCGGCGTTGGATGATTAGGAAGAAGACCATGACTGGGATAGTGAAGAGCACCGAGCCTGCCATCAGCTCTCCCCAAGGGATGGGCCTGCTCGGATTGATGAATGCCTCCAACCACACGGGCAAGGTCGCATCGGCATTGTTGGTGAGCACGTTGGCGTATGCGAACTCGTTCCAGGCGAGGATGTAGGCGAAGATCGATGTCGCCACCAGCCCCGGAGCGATGAGTGGAAAGAGCACTTTCCAGAACGCCGCGGTGCGCGAGCAACCGTCTGTCCACGCCGCTTCCTCGATCTCGGAGGGCACGCCTGCGACGAAGCCGCGCAGGGTCCAGATGGTGAAGGGCAACGTCGGCGCGATGTACGCGATGATCAGCGCGGGGATGGTGAAGACCAGGCCTGCCTTGTCGAGCTCGATGAAGATCGGGATGAGCAGCGCCTCGAAGGGGACCATCTGAAAGACGAGCAGGAGCACGAGCAGGAAGGCGCGTCCACGGAAACGGAAGCGTGCCACCGCGAGTGAAGCGAAGAGCGCGAGCAGCATCGAGAAGACGACGACGGTCAGGCTCACCAGGATGCTCACCCAGAGCGCGGACAGGAACCCGTCGTGAAAGGCGCTCGCGAACTCGGAGAAGGTGAATCGTGTGGGAAAGAACTGGGGCGGAGTTGTCTCCAGGTCCACCTCGTTCTTGAACGCGGAGATCACCATCCAGTACACAGGGAAGAGCCAGACCAGTGCGATGGCGATCGCGGCGATGCTCGCCGGACGGCTCGTGCGGCGACGGCCGCGACCGGGTTTGGTTGCCGCTGTGTCGAGCCGGCCGACGTCGACGCCGACTCGACCTCCGACTGGAACGATCGCGCTCACCGACACACCCTCATGCCGTCGCCGCGCTCTTGACCATCTGGCGCACGGCCACGGCGGTGACGATGAGCAGGATCGCGGCGCTGAGCATCGAAATCGCGGCGCCCTTGCCGTACTCCTGACCGGCGAACGATGTTTCGTAGGCCCAGAGCCCAAAAAGGTTGGTGTCGCTTGGGATGCCACCCTGCTGTTGCAAGAAGTAGATCTGGGTGAAGACTTTGGAGTCCCAGAGGACCGAGAGCGTGGTCAGCAGCAGCAGGATCGGCGCCAGCAGCGGCACGGTGATGGCGCGCAGCTGCGACCAGAAACCGGCGCCGTCGACACGTGCCGCCTCGTACAGGTCGTCGGGAATCTGCAAGAGCCCTGCAAACAGAGTCAGGGCGACGAATGGCACGGCTCCCCAGACGACGATCAGCGTGGCGATGCCGAGCAGGGAAACCGGATTGCTCCACCAATCGTGGTACTGGAAGCCGCCAATATGGAGCTGCGTGAGTACCCAATTGACGACCCCGAACGCGTAGTCGAAGAGCCATTGGAAGATCTCGGTTGCGGTGACTTGAGGGATCGCCCAGACCACCACCAACGACACCGACAGGAAGATCCGCGGCCACTTGCCGGCGCGACGCATCAGCAGCGCAAGGCCAAACCCGATGCCCATGGTCAGGCCGACGTTGGTCACCGTGAATAAGACAGTGCGGACCAGAACCGGGACGAGATCGCTGCTGATGGCTCCCTGGTAGTTCTTCAGTCCGACCCACTGGATCGGTCCCCCGGTCACCAGTTGGAAAGCGTTGAAATCCTGAAAGGAGATGACCAGGGCGAAGATCAGCGGGAAGCCGATGATGAGCACGAGAACCAGCATCGACGGGCTCACCAACGCGTAGGGGACCCACCGTGCCACCAGGCGGCGCCGGCCGGTCGGCGTGCCCGAAGGAGTCAGCTGGTCATGCCGCCGAGAGGCGCCAAAGCGCCGCCGAGGCGTCTCACGCAAGGGACTCTCGACGGCGCTCATGTGGCGGCGTAAGTCGGGCTGAATCAGCCGTTCAGGATGCTGGCGACTTGCTGGTCGGCTGTAGCCGTCGCCTGAGCGACGCTCTCCTGTCCGGTCATGATCTCCGCGAGCATGCTCGTGTAGACGTTTTGGGACTCGAGCTCGCCCTCCTTGGGCGTGTTCGGGACGAACCAGCTCTTCGCCGCGGCCGCGTTGGCCACAGACAGCACCGGGTCGTTCGCATCGAGACCGAGCAGCGTGGTGCTGTTGGGGATCACGCCACCAACGGTTGCCATCTGCGCCTCGTAGTCATTGTTGGACACGAGCTTGAGATAGTCGGTGGCGAGCTGCTGGTTCGGGCTCTTCGCTGCGACACCCAGGTTCGAGCCGCCGAGGAAGACCGGCGCAGGGCCGCTCTGGCCGGGGATCACGAAGACGCCGAGGTCGTCTGCGGCCGCTGTGTTCTTCGCCTTGGTGAAGTCGCTCTGGACGACACCGTAGTCCCAGCCGGGCTCGATGATCATTGCGGCCTGCCCGGCCTCGAACACCTTGTCGTCGTTGGTCTCGTCGGCATCTCCGGGCGCCTTGTCCAGCCCCTGGGTGAAGAGGCTGTGCACCCAGGTCAGCGCCTGCTGGTCGGCCGGCGATGAGAACTCGCCTTGCCACTGGCCGCCCACCTGCTTCGCGATACCGCCGCCGGCGTCGAAGATCCAGGAGAAGATCCCATACCAGTATTTACCGGCCACGTAGATCGGCGAGAAGTGGGACACGCCGGACTCGGCAGCGTTCAGCGCCTGGGCGTCGGTCACCAGTTGCGCTGTGGTCGTGGGCGGGGTCGTGATCCCGGCCTTGGCGAACATGGACTTGCGATAGATGACGATCCGGTCTCCGGCGTAGTAGGGAACGCCGTACAGCTTGCCGTTGTACGTCCCAGCCTCGGTGAGGCTCTCAAGCCAGGTGCTGCGATTCTGGAACGTGGCACCGGTCAGGTTTGCCAATCCGCCCGTGGCAGCGAACCCGGCGACGTACGTGTTGCCCATCTCGAGCACATCGGGAGGCGCCGAGGTGGAGAGCGCGGTGTCGGTCTTGGTCACGATGTCGGTCCACTGCTGGAGGTCGACGTGGACCTTGACGCCGGGATGAGCCTGCTCGAATTCCTGGTTCCAGTCGGTCACGAGGGAAGGTGGCGCGCTTCCCGCCATCAGCCACACCTCGAGGGTTTTCGGCCCGGAGGTGGCGGCGGTCGACGTACCCCCGCACGCGGCCAGTCCCACGGTGGCTGCCGCCACCGCTGCGGTGGATAGTTGACGACGATTCACCACGGCTCCTCCAGATGACTTGCGCCGGCTTCCGACCCTCGCGCGGGCGGTTGGTGGTCTATACCACCAGACATGCGGCAGCCTGTCACAGGAGGGGTGCCTCTGTCAATGGCCATTGGGAGAAAGGCGCAGGGAAAGTTGCGCGCCAGGACGGTTTGGTCGGTTTCGGGGTTGCCTTCTTCTGCGGACGCAAGCACAATGGTCTAGACCAGTAGGTCCGCATCAGCCTTTGAAAGAGGGAGCGACATGCGCCTTGGCGTCTCCGAAGCGCTGGTGGAAGGCAGCATCGTCCCGGGCGACGTGTCGATCGACGACAGGCGCGTGACGGGCGTCGGGCTCCAGCCGGCGGGCGCTTCTGGGCTTGCCGCTCCAGGGTTTGTGGACGTCCAGATCAACGGCTTTGCCGGAGTCGATTTTGTGGCCGCAAACTCTGCCGGCTACGCTCGCGCAGGGGCGGCGCTCGCCGCAACCGGCGTCGTCGCCTATCAGCCGACCTTCATCAGCTGCCCAGTCGCCGCATGCCTCGAAGCGATCGCCACGCTGGGCACGCTCGACGGCACACCAGTTGGCCCGCGGGTGCTGCCGGCGCACTTGGAGGGGCCATTTCTCGCGCCGGCGCAGCACGGGGCCCATAACCCTCGGTACATGCTGCGGGGAGACAAGGGTCTGGCCGACGCGCTCTGCGCAGCCGGGCCGGTCGGCTACGTCACCGTGGCGCCGGAGATCGAGTGCGGCCTTGAGCTGATTGAACATCTTGAGGCCCGAGGTCTCGTCGTCTCATTGGGTCATAGCGACGCCGCGGGCGATACCGCCATCGCTGCATTCGATCGTGGCGCTCGTGCGGTCACACACATCTTCAACGCGATGCGAAGGTGGGCGCCTCGCGATCCGGGTCTTTCCGGGGTGGCGCTCTCTCGCGCCGACGTCTTCGTTACCGCCATCATTGACAACATCCATCTGGCGCCCGAGACCGCACGACTGCTGATCGCTGCGGCGGGCGATCGGCTGGTGCTGATCACCGATGCAATCGAGGCAGCCGGCCTGGGTGATGGCATCTACCGCCTCGGCGATCGTGCCGTGCATGTCCTCGGGGCGGAGGCGCGCCTCGCCGATGGCACGTTGGCAGGGAGCGTCCTCTCGATGGACCAGGCGGTGCGCAACCTCGTCTCTCTCGGCGCGAGCATCGAGGTCTCGTTGGCATGCGCCAGCCGAAACCCCGCACGCCTGCTGCGACGCGACGATCTCGGCGAGCTCCAGGTTGGCGGCCCGGCCGACATCGTGGTCCTCGATGACCGCCTCGAGGTGCGCCGGACCCTGGTCGGCGGCGCCGAGATCTATGCGGCCTGAGATGGCGCCGTCGTGATTTCAATGACTGACGTCATCCCCACACCGGTATCAGTCCATCCGGCGCCGGGTGAAGACTTCGTGATCTCTCCCGCATCCGTCGTCGCCGTCAGCGGTGCACCGCCGCCCGCGGCCACGTGGCTGGCAGCGATGCTTCGCCGCGGCACCGGCTACGCGATCCCGATCGTGCCGTCCACGGACCAGCCGCGGGCCGGGATCACGCTGTCTGTTGGTGATGCGGGGGCATCGCTCGGCGAGGAGGGATACAGCCTCACGGTGTCGACCGCCGGTGTGGGCCTCCGCGCTAACACGGACGCCGGCCTCTTCCACGGGGTGCAAACATTGCGCCAGCTCCTGCCGCCGGAGATCGAGGCCGGCGGACGGGGTATCCAGTGGGTGGTCCCCGGTGGGGAGATCACGGACCATCCCCGCTATCGATGGCGTGGCGCCATGCTCGACGTCGCCCGCCACTTCTTCAGCGTCGCGGACGTGCAGCGCTACATCGACCTGCTCGCGCTCTACAAGTACAACGTCCTTCACCTGCACCTGACCGACGACCAGGGTTGGCGCATCGCAATCCACTCGTGGCCGCGGCTCGCGACATTCGGTGGGAGCACCGCGGTTAACGGCGATCCTGGCGGTTACTACAGTGCCGCCGAGTACCGTGAGATCGCCGAGTACGCGGCTGCTCGTTGTATCACCATCGTGCCCGAGATCGATGCTCCCGGTCACGTGAACGCCGCCCTCGCCGCGTACCCGGAGTTGAGCTGTGCCGCAACGCCACCAGCGCTCTACACGGGAATCGAGGTGGGCTTCAGCACACTGTGTCGCGACAAGCCGATCACCGATCAATTTCTCAACGATGTGATCGGCGAGCTCGCCGTACTCACCCCCGGCGACTACATCCATATCGGTGGCGATGAGGCGAAGAGCACGCAGCCTGCGGAGTACAACGAATTCGTGGAGCAGCTGACCAGGATCGTGACCGACCACGGCAAGATTCCAATCGGCTGGGCAGAGATCAGCAGAGCGCCGCTGTCCGCGAACGTGGTCGCCCAGTATTGGGACGTGAACGACGCCGCGCGAAGCGCGCGCGCCGCGGCTGCGCAGGGAATCGACGTCATCCTGTCGCCGGCGAACCGCTGCTACATCGACCAGAAGTATGACGATGCGACTGAGCTCGGACTGACGTGGGCTGGCCCCGTCAGCGTCCGCGAAGCGTACGACTGGGATCCGGGTGACTTCGGGGTGCCCGAAGGCCAGATCCTGGGCGTCGAGGCGGGCCTCTGGACCGAGACGCTCCGCACCATTGCGGAGCTCGAGTACATGAGCTTTCCCCGGCTTGCCGGAATCGCCGAGATCGGCTGGTCGCCGCAGTCCGCGCACGGCTGGACCGCATACCGCCGGCGGCTCGCCGCCCAGGCCGCGCGCTGGGTGGCGATGGGTATCAACTACCACCGCGCGACCGATGTCGATTGGGCGCAAGGCTGACGGCTGTCGATGCGAGCTCGACCATGACCGCTGTGTCGATCGACCCGGACAGCCCGGTCCCGAAATACTTCCAGCTGCAGGAGATCCTGCTCGACCTCATCGAGACCGAGCTTGCCTACAACGAGATGATCCCGTCCGAGCGGGAGCTGGTCGACCGCTACGGGCTTTCGCGGATGACGGTGCGGCAGGCGATCAACCAACTGGTCGCCGACGGACGGCTGTACCGCCTGGTCGGTAAGGGCACGTTCGTGGCTCGGCCGAAGATCGAGATGCCGCTTCGCCTCGCGTCCTTCACCGAGGACATGCGCGCCCGTGGCCTCGAACCCGGGTCTCGTGACCTCGAGCGGCGCATTGTTCCCGCCAACGCTCACCTCGTCCGAGGCCTCAACCTGAACCCCGGCGAACTCGTCCACCTCATCGCGCGCCTGCGCACCGCCGACTCCGAGCCCATGGC
Organism: Candidatus Dormiibacterota bacterium; assembly: GCA_963791435.1. Lineage (GTDB taxonomy): Bacteria > Chloroflexota > Dormibacteria > Aeolococcales > Aeolococcaceae > Palsa-851. The sequence continues at coordinate 126,069 of CAWBSL010000001.1, read as the reverse complement.
GATCGAGCGTTCGCATATCCCGGTCAACCTGGCCCCCGGCCTCGACACGGTCCCGCTCTCCGATCGATCGCTCTATCAGGTCCTGGCGCACGAGTTCGGCATCATCCTGGAGCGTGGTGAGCAGACCATCGAAGCAGGTGTCGTCGACGCCGCCGATGGAGCGCTGCTCAAATTGCAATCAGGGAGCCCGGTGCTGCTCTTGCAGCGCCGTTCGTTCGCCGCGGGGCGCCCGGTGGAATTCACCGTCTCGACCTACCGAGGTGACCGCTATCAGCTCCACGTGGGTCTCGGCTTCGCAGGCGAGGACGTCCGCCCTCCGAGGTCCCGAGAGCTTTCCTAAGGAAGATGCGGGGCCAGGTGGGGATAGCGCTCGAGGAGAGCGCGGTTGTGCGCTTCGCCGTCATCGAGCGCGACCGAGACGAGGACGTCGCTCTGCCGCCGGCGTGCCTCGGTTTCTGCGAACAGGCAGTGGAGCAGCACGGCCCCGGCAACCGTGCTCTGCGGGCTCATCGTCTCGCCCCCTATCTCCACCGCCGCATCGCGGCGCGGAACCCCGGTCACCAGTGCGTGGTCGAGGTGAGCGATCAGCGCGTTGTCGCTTCTGCTTCCGGTGAGACCGATGGTGAGCAGGCCCAGCGCGCGCGCCGCGGCTGCGGCTTCGATGACCGCAGGGGTGCGCCCGCTCGAGGAGACCACGATGAGAGCTCTCGCCATGCTGGTGGGCACGTTGAGCCGCGCAACGAGTTCGCGGCCAAGGCCGGGTTCCCGTTCGGCGGCGATGGCGTGCGCGCCGCGCAGTGGACTCACGCGCTCGTCGACGAGCGGCGCCACCCACGCCGGTGCCCCGGCCCGGTAGAAGCCTTCGAGGGCCAGCAACTGCGAGTGTCCGCAGCCCAAGACGTAGACGAGACCATCGGCACCAAGCCGTCGCGACAGCGCCTCGGCCACTGGGCGAACCTGGACCACGTCAAGGGCTGCGATGGTGGCAGCGAACTCTGCTCGAACAGCGTCTGAGGGCTCCGCGGCTCCGGTCGGAACAGACACGTCAGAGATTGGTGCTCGTGCCACCGGCCTAGTTCACCGCCATCAACGCAGCGACGCCCACGCTCCGATTCTCACGTGGCGTAGCAGCATACCGTCTCCGTAAAGGCCGCCCTCGCGGCCACGGTCACCTGCGACATCACTGGCGGAGAGGGTGGGATTCGAACCCACGGTGGCTATAAACCACACCGCTTTTCGAGAGCGGCACCTTCAACCACTCGGACACCTCTCCGGGAGCGTCGAGTATAGGGGCGATCCCGTCCCATCTCGATCGGCCAACCGGGTTGCGACGAGCCGTTACCAGTAGTACCAGCGTCCACCGCGTGGCCGGACGGCCAGCCCGATCAACCAGAAGATCAGGAAGATCAGAGCGATCCACCAGAGGACGTGCAGCGCGAAACCGAACCCGAAGAGTAGGGCCGTGAACAGGAGGAAGGCGAACAGGACACACATGACGGAGGTTCTCCCCTGAAGCGATCTGAAGCGCAGATGGTAGATACCCGGCAGGTGTCTCCGGCGAAACGGTCGCGCTGCTCAGGAGGGGCCGCCTTCGGGTCGCGGATACAATCGCCGAGGAGCGATCGCCTAGTTGGTCGAGGGCGCCGCACTGGAAATGCGGTATACCGGGAAACTGGTATCGAGGGTTCGAATCCCTCTCGCTCCGGATTTCCTTTATAAAGTAAAGGATATCGGCGCTGAGCACAGGTGGCGGCGGATCACGGCAAACGGGGCGCTCTCGCCAATCCAGCACCGAGGATCAGCCTCGCGGCAGCCGACACGTCATTCCTGCATGACCTGAGCGGATATCCGGTGCTCACGGGATACACCGCAAGCCAGTACCTAGACTACGAAAGCACCCAGCTCAACACGTTTCTCAACCTGATCTACGTCCTTCTCGGGCTGGCTATCGTCATCGCCGTGGTGGGAATCGTGAACACCCTGGCGCTGAGCGTCCTCGAGCGCACACGCGAGCTGGGACACCTGCGGGCGGTCGGGATGACCCGTGGCCAGGTCCGGGAGATGGTCGCCTGGGAGTCGGTGATCATCGCCCTACTCGGCGCCGTGCTCGGTCTCTGTATTGGTGCGGGACTCGGAATCGCCGTCGTCAGTTCGTTGCACGCGGAAGGCATCACGTCGACCGCTGTCCCCGGGGGCAACCTCCTTTTGTACGCCGCGGCTGCAGCGTGCTTCGGCCGATCGCGGCCGTCCTCCCGGCCATCCGTGCATCTCGAGTCGACGTGCTGCGTGCGATCACGACGGAGTAGCCGCGTGCTCAGCGTTGAGGTTTCCCCTGCCACGCGTTGTGGGCACGTCGAACGTCAGCAATCGCACGACGGAGAATAGATCCATCGTCAATTCCGCAATCTCGTCGCTTGTGAGTGCCATCCGGCTTTTGAGCCGGCTCCTCGACATATCGCCCGACGTCGTCGCCACCAGGACGCGTAGTCGTGGGGTTACTGGAACCAGCCCTCAACATCCAGGACAGCATTGACATTGCCAATGGCGTTGAAGAGGCGAACGGCCCCGGCCGGAGCAAGGTGCGAGAGACCGACGACGACCAGGCTGGCGAGGACCGGATCTACGATGTTCATGTCCGAGGCATTGGGACGGGGAGTGACGTCTGCTGGATACACGGTGAGGTACGTGGTTGCGGACGGGGAGACGGCCGTGAGATTGGCAATGACGGCGACCGGACCGTCTTTCGGAACGCCCATCACACCAGCGACGGCGATTGTCAGCGTTGCACCCTCGCCGACAGAATCGCCGGAGCACGGTGTTCCAGCGCCGGCTCGAGTGTCGCAGACGCGGGTCGGGCCAATGGCTTGGAATTGCGCACCGAGCGGCGTCGAGGCCAAGCTGGATCCGAACCAGCCGTTCGCATCGAGGACGAAGTCGATGGACCCGACGGCATTGTAGACGCAGACGTCGGTTGCAGGGCCACCACTGGCATCAGGTCCGAGAGTCACGAAAGACTCGATTCGCCTCCGTCGTACCTCCACTGACATTGATCGTGGAGGTGGTCGATGAGGTTGGACATGAACCGTCCGCGAGCGAAGGGAACACGCTGAGGTACGTTGGCAGCGTCCCCCCAATCGCGGTGAGATTCAGGACCGCTGCCTGAGCTGTGCCGTCACTCGGAATACTCGACGGCGACCCAGCGATGCCGCTCGGGACGCCGGAAACGTTCACTTTTAACCACCGAGTTCGGTCCCAACCGATGACCGACGCCGGTGCCTTGGTTACAGACGTTGGCAGGTTGTCCAGCCCTGGTGTCACAGACCCGCAATGGTGATATCGAGTGGAACTCGCCGGCAGGGTCGCTACTCGCTGTCGGCGCGAAGTACCCCTCGACATCAGCGACGACGTTGAGTGTGCCAACCGGGTTGTAGATGTTGACGTCCCAGTTGGCAGACGCAGCGCTCAGCTGACCTAAAGTGACGGTCACCAAGTTGGGAGTGGCCGTACCAGCGCTGAAATTCAGGTTCGAGGCTCGAGGCAGCGCGGTACCGGTCGGATAGATTGTTAACAGGCCGCCGGTGCTACTGGACACTGCGGTCACGTTCATGACGACCGAAGTGGCTGTGGCAGGAATCTGGTCAGCACCTCCCTTGAGCCCGGTCACCCCCGTGATCTGTAACGTCCTGGTCTGATTCGACCCCAGGCTCCCAGCACCACATTGCACGCACGTGCTCGCGCGCGTATCGAGTATTCGAAACGGCGTGACGGCGACATAACTTGCCAATGGGGTGAAGACGTAGCCCGAATTGGCGTTGAGAGCGCTCGACCCTTTGAAGTCGTGACCTGCAGTTGGGCATATCCCGTCGCGTGAGCCGGCGTAGCCATGGTGAATGCGGTGGCGGTGATCCCCGTCGCGGCGACGGCTGTCCCACCCAGGTCGACGGTCATCGAGGACGCGAAGCCAGTGCCGTTGACGATCACAGCCTGTCCACCGGTTGCCGGTCCCGCAGCCGGCGACAACGACGCGACCACGGGGTATGGAGGTGCGACCACGACGTGAGGGCCAACGGCCACTCCCATGCCGTGGAAGGTCGAGAGCATGTCGGTAAATTGAAACTCCGAGTATGTGAACTGATGACCCGAATAGACATCCAAGAGCGTGATCGAGTGTCCCGGGTAGGTACCGAGCACGGTCACGGCGTGTTCGTGGAGCGTGTAAGGAATTCTTCGTCCGTCAAACGCCGTCCACGTGCTGGTCGAGTATCCGACACCGCTAGCGAGGCTCCGATAATCGATCCAGACAACCACAGGATTCCCCGCTTCCACCTCTGCTTCGATCGAGGCGGTGGTCCATCCCGTGTGACCTGTCGCCACGTGCCCGACCTCGGTGACGACGTTGGCAATCGGTTGATAGTAGACGCCATATCCATCGCCTGGAGCGAACCCTTCATGGCCATTGACGTTGCCCACAAAATCGAGATATGGGTCGCCCCACGTGATGCGGCCATCAATGTCGATAGCGTTTTGGTGATCGTCGGGAAGTTGACTGAAGATCCAGTTCTGGAGATTCAGCTTCCCGGTGTCGACCGGCACGTTTCGCGCGATAAATGCGGCGGCCAGAGCTGCTGCTTCGCAGTCGAGACTCTTGTCCTGGATTGTGAGAGATGGGTCCAGATTCAACGGTCCGAACCCCGGAATCGCCGCCAGCGCCGGCACTGGTGAACCCGCGAGGCCTGCAGCCGCGAGGATAACCCCGAGTCCGAGGGCACAGCAAACTGTTGACGTCGCTCGACAGCTTCGGAAGAGCACGTTCTTGACGCTGCCTTAGCAGCCGCGTCGAAACGAGCACCTTGGAACGGACATGCTCATCAATGTGTGCCCGGCATGTCGCGGGCAGTCTCACATGCGCCAGACGACACTGCGCGAGATGTATGGCAAAGAGATTTGTCGTAGGCCGAAAGTCCCGCGGTGTAGTGCCGTGCGTCATGAGGACGACATTGCGCCGATGTAGGCCGCGGCCGTATAGCACATAAATGTGCGATTCACAACCACGCGGTGAGGAGTCGCACAACACGAGTGAACGACGGTTGATCCGCGCGTTGCTTGGCGAACGCGAGCAACGTAGAGCCGACCGTGGGAAGGCTGCTGTGGTCTTCTGTGTCTACTTCGTCAGCAAGCCCTGAGATCGATCCACATCACGTTAGCGGACGTGAATTCGGAGCACTGGCGGGTGAGGTTGGGCCGATCGAGGCGATCCAGGGACATGCCAGCATCGCGTTGCCGCTGGCAAGGAGTTGCTTCGTCTGTACCGCGCTACGCCGCCTTTAGTAACGGGAACATGCGCCCTCTGGTGACAGGCGAAGCGGCATATTGGTCCATAGATACAAACGTTTGACAATGAGGAAGGTTCGCATGCGAGCCGGTCGTGCCCACCGCACGCGAGCTTTTGCTCTCATGGGTGTAACTCGACGAGATGATCGGATCGAGCGTACCCCAGGTTCCGAGTATACAAGCGCTCGCGCACATCGAATAGCGCGTTCATTGATGGGTGCACTTCTAGCGGCGATCGCCTGTGCCGGGTTCGGGGCGACAACAGCGTATGCCACAACCGTCAAGAGCGTCGTCGCAGGGTTCTCCCCATTGACTGCGACATCGGCACCGTCTCGCGTATCGTTAGGCTCGTCGGAACCGTCTCTCACCAACCCTTCGAATAATCTCCCGCCATCTCCGGATTTCACCGGCGACGGGGCGTGCGCATTCCTCGCCCTGGACGACAACGATGCCTGCAATCAGGACGTTGTGGACGCAATCGACAATGCTCGCATGGCCCTTGAAAGCCTCCCCCCCGTGGCACTGAGCGCCGCAGCATATGAGGCCATGACGGTGCCAGAGCAGCTGTTCGTGATCGCGAATCTGGAACGATTAGACCGCGGCGGCGCACCCATTGCTGGCCTTACGACCCAGCTGGATGCAATCGCGCAGACCGGAGCCGACAACAGCACCGACCCGTCGTTTAACGGTACCGAACAATTGACGGGCGGAGCTGCGCGAGTGAACGGTGGGGCTAATTGGGCTGCGGGGACGAGCAACCCCCTGGGCTCCGATTACTTCTGGATGTATGACGACGGCGGAGCTAGTGCATGGGGGCACCGTGACAACATTCTTAGCGACTATGCCACGCCCAGCCTGTGCGGTTCCTCGGGGATTCAAAACTACATGGGCGCAGGCGATACGACCAGTGGCTCTGTGGTCGAGGGCACTGACTATGGTCCCTCCTTTACCGAGATCTTCATCGGGGCGTGTGGGGCTACCCCGACCGACGTCGTGTTCACGTGGCCGCAGGCGCTGCTCCTACTTGAAAAAGGGACGTTGGGTTCGGTGACACCCGATGTCGGCTTGGTGAGCGGCGGCGAGATGGTGACGGTGACCGGGAGTGGGTTTCAGACGCGGATGACAGTGACGATCGGCGGGGTCGCGGTGGCACCGACGAGCGTGACGCCGACTTCGTTCACCTTCATCACCCCAGCAGAGGGCTCGGGGCTCGTCGACATCCAGGTTACGACGTCATTCGGTCCGAGCGCGCTGACCGCGGCGGACGAGTACACGTACGGGAGTTTGCCGGTGATCAGCGCGGTGACCCCGACTGGCGGCCTCGTCAGCGGTGGCCAGATGGTTACGGTGACGGGGATCGGCTTCACCGCCGGGATGACCGCGACCATCGGTGGCACCGCGGTGACGCCCTCAGGAGTTTCTGCCACATCGTTCACATTCACGACCCCGGCTGAGGCGGCAGGTGCCGTGCAGGTCCAGGTGACGACTGTGATCGGTGCGAGCGCCATCACTGCAGCGGACGAGTACACGTATGAGGTCTTGCCGATGATCGACGCGGTGACCCCGTCGGCGGGTCCGGTGAGCGGCGGCCAGGTGGTCACGGTGACGGGCACGGGATTCGTTGCCGCCATGACCGCGACCATTGGTGGGACGACGGTGACGCCGTCGAGCATCACGGCGAGCGCATTCACGTTCACGACGCCGGCGAAGACCGCCGGGTACGACCAGATCCAGGTGACCGACCTGGCGGGGGCGAGCGCGCTCACGCCGGCAACCGGATACATCTATACGGGGCTGGGCAGCTTCGTGCCGGTGACCCCGTTCCGGATCCTGGACACGCGCTCCGGACTGTGCGGGATCCACACCTGTGGCGCGCTCGGGGCGGGGCAGACGCTCGCCCTCGAGATCACCGGGTACACGGATGCGAGGACCGGCGAGTCGGTGCCCACCACCGCGACCGCGGTGGTGCTCAACGTGCTCGCTGTCAACGGCTCAGCGTCGAGTCTGCTCACCGTCTATCCCACCGGGACGGGACGACCGCTGGCGTCGAACCTCAACTTCAGCGCCCACGTGAACGTCGCCAACCTGGTGACGGTCGCGCTCGGCCAGAACGGCACGTCCGACAGCCAGCGTGAAATCAACATCTACAACGCCGTCGGGACCGCCAATGTGGTGGTTGATATCGAGGGGTATTTCGTACCCCAGGCATCGAGCAACCCGGCGGGGGAGTTCCATGCGATCGCGCCCCTGCGAGTCTGCGACACCCGGACGGGACAGCCCGCGAATGGCTGCAACCTGGGGCACAGCATCGACAACAGGATCGGTCCGGGGCAGGTGATCGAGGTGAATGTGAGTGGTATCCCGAGCGGGGTGAGCGGCTCGCCGGTGAGCATCCCGGCCGATGGCAGCGCGGGGGCAGCGGTGCTCAACCTGACCGCGGTGGCGGGCACGCAGGCCACCTGGCTGAGCGTCTTCCCCACCCAGAGCAACGGCACCTGTCCGACCAGCGCACCGGCCTCGTCGACCATCAACGTGTCGGCGGGCGCTGTCCTGGCCAACCGGGTGATGGTGCCGCTCGGCCCCGGCCACAGTGGGGGCCCGAGCACCGATGTGTGCGTCTACAACGCGGCCGGGACCATCAACGTGCTCCTGGATGCGAGCGGCTGGTTCGGATCGACGACGGGCAGCCCGGCGACGGGCGCGCAGTATCAGGCGATCGGACCCACCCGGATCTGCGACACGCGGAGCGGGACCGGCACGCCGTGCTCGGGCCATCAGCTGACCTCGGGCGGCACCCTGCTCGTGGCGGTTGCCGGCGTGGGCGGGATCCCGGGGAGTGGAGCGGTGGCGATCATCGCCAACCTCACCGCCGTGGACGGCAGCCACCCGACCTATCTGACCGTGTATCCGGCCGACGTGAGTCCGAAGCCGAACGCCTCGGACCTCAACGTGCAGCCGGGCATCGCCCTGCCTAACCTCGTCGTGGTGGGTCTGGCCTCAGGCGTCCATGCCGGTGACCTGAACCTCTTCAACGCGATGGGCTCGATCAACGCCGTCCTCGACGTCGACGGCTGGTTCCAATGACCGCGATGTGCACACCGACCCGATGCCAACGCGCGTTCCCAGTCGAGTGGGCGGTCCCCGTCGATGATCTGGAGGAATCCGGCTTCCCCAGGCTGCGGTCGTCTCTCCATACCAGAACTCTATGAACCCTGTTACACGCACGCGCTCAGGGCTGACCTGGCATCCTCAGGATCCAGCTCTCGACGCTGGGGCATGCGGAGCAGCCTGAACGGCATGGCCAGTGCTTCTCCGCCTGCGAACACGAGCGCAAAGATACATCCGGACTCGCGGCTTGCGAGTTCGCGAAGAATGGTGGCGACGACCGCGATGTATGTCACCTCGTACGGATCCTCATGGGTGGTGGGCGGCGCCAACCGGTAGATCGGCGCCGCCCGGGCGGAGGGTGAAGGTCAGGAGCATCGGGGGTCTTCCCTTGCTTGCGGCACCGGCTGCAGGTATCGCACTTGTGGCCGCCGCGTGTGGCAGCGTCGGAGTCACCGGGGCGGCGTATGGCAGCGCTGCATCAAACCCAGGAGGTGCAACCGCGCGGACGGCTGCAGGGGGAAATCCATATGGCACAGCACCGACGGCGCAAGGCGCGGCGCCGTCCACGTCATTCACGGTCGCGGGCACGTGGCGTTGCGATTAGCGCGACGCTGCCCTTGGCCAGAGCGGCGCCACGCGCTCCGCGGTAATCTGGGCGTGTTGTAACACTGGAGGCTGACATGGGATTCATCGGTGGACATCTCCCTGAGCTGATCATCCTTCTCGTGGTGATCCTGATCATTTGGGGACCAGGGAAACTGCCCAGCCTCGGCGCAGGTCTCGGCAGGGGTATCCGCGAGTTTCGGAAGGCTTCTCAGGACGATGGCGGGACGGACGCTAAAGCAACCGCTACTCCGGCACAGGCGACGTGCGTGGATCAGACGAGCAATACGGACGCACAGCAGCCCCCAGTCTCCGGGTGATGCTCCAGACCTCGCTTCCTCTCGGTTGACGCTGTAATGGACTATCGGAGCATGGGTCGTTCCGACCTCCTCGTCTCTGCGATGGGCTTGGGATGCAGCGCCTTTGGATGGCGAATTGACGAGACCACGAGCAGGCGGGTTGTCGACGCGGCACTCGAGGCCGGCATCACGCTCTTTGACACGGCGAACTCGTACGGTGGCGGCGATTCGGAACGCTTTCTCGGGGCTGCTCTCGGCAGCAAACGCAGCGACGTCATCATCGCCACAAAGGTGGGCGCGCCAATTGGCGATGGCCGCGACGACCGTGGCGCTTCGAGGCACCACATCCGCATGGCCGTGGAGGACAGTCTTCGCAGACTTCGTACCGACTGGATCGATCTCTACCAACTGCACTTTCCCGATCCCCTGACGCCAATTGATGAAACACTCGGTGTCCTCGACGATCTTGTCCATGAGGGCAAGATTCGTTATGCCGGCAGTTCGAACTTCGCTGCGTGGCAGATTGCTGACGCCGACTGGACCGCAACCACTCAACATCGCAACCGCTTTGTCTGTGCGCAGAACGAGTACAGCTTGATCGCTCGTGATGCTGAAGCTGAAGTGCTGCCTGCGTGCACACACTTCGGGGTGGGTCTGGCCGCGTACCTCCCGCTGGCCGGAGGGTTGCTCACGGGCAGATATCCCCGTCAGGTCCAGCCGGATCGAGACAGTCGAATGCAGTTCCTCAAGCGAGACAGATATCTCACGGAGCAGAACTACCGGATTGTCGACCGGCTGAGTGCCTTCGCCGCGGAGCGTCACACCAGCCTGTCCGGCGTGGCCCTTGGCGGCCTCGTCGCACAAGCCGGAGTCGCCACGGTGATCGTTGGTGCAAGCCGGCCGGAGCATGTCGCAGCGAACGTGGCGGCATTGGAGTGGAAGCCCGACGCAGCCGATCTTGTCTCAGTGGACGAGATCGCGCCGCCGCGTCGACCGTAGGTCCCACCGGCTTCGTGGCGTGCATGCTCGTGGTACACACACCCGCGTCCGTTCCGATGCCTTCAGCCTCCGATGAGCGGCGGACGGATTCCGAGACTCCCGAGCACGAATAAGACATTCAGCAAGACGATCGCCGCCATGGAAAGCCCGGCAATGGCCGTGGTGGCCGGATGGTTCACGAGGTCTCCCATGACCGAGCGGCGGCGAGTGAATATCAGCAGGGCGATGAGCGGCACCGGGAGCACGAGGCTCAGCACCACCTGACTGATCACCAGCGCATGGGTCACGTCGACGCCGAGCGCGATCACGACGAGCGAAGGCGCCATGGTCACAACTCTGCGGACCCACAACGGAACGGCGAAGTCGAGAAAGCCTTGCATGATGACCTGGCCGGCGAGGGTGCCCACTGCGGACGACGAGACGCCTGACGCCAGCAGCGAAATGAGGAAGATTGCAGCGGCCGCGCCACCGAGGAGCGGAGCCAAGGTCAGCGACGCTGTCGAGATGGACGCCACCGTCGGATGGTGTGGATGGAAGGTTGCCGCGGCCATGTACATCATCGCGAGGTTGATCAGACCCGCCAGCCCCAACGCCACGCCGACGTCGATGTTGGAATAGCGAAGGATCTTTCGCCGGTCCTTCGCCGACCGCGCGACGACACGATCCTGGGTGAGCCCCGAGTGGACGTAGATGACATGCGGCATCACCGTGGCGCCGATAAGGCCCACCGCGAGGAGCTCCGCTCCTGAGCTCCCGAGCCACGGCACGGTAGCGCCTTGCAGCACCAAACCCCAGTCGGGGCGCGCAAAGAAGGTCTCGAGAATGTAGCTCACGGCCATGACGCCGACCAGGGTGCCGATGAGGGCCTCGATGGGTCGGAAGCCGTGCCGACCGAGGCTGAGAATGCCATACGTGGCAAAAGCGGTGAGCATGGCACCGATAAACAGTGGCAGGTGAAACATGAGGTTGAGCGCAAGTGCCGCGCCGAGCAGTTCGGCAAGATCCGTTGCCATTGCCGCGACTTCGCTGACGAGCCACATGCCGAGCGCAACCGGTTGTGGGAAATGGTCTCGCGACATCTCGGCGAGATTCCTCCCAGTCGCAATGCCGAGTTTTGCCGAGAGTGACTGGAAGAGCATGGCGCTGAGGTTTGCGAACACGAGCACCCAGAGCAGGCGATATCCGTAGAAGCTTCCGGCCTGGATGTTGGTGGCGAAGTTCCCGGGATCGATGTAGGCAACGGAAACGATGAATGCCGGACCCGCGAACGGCAGGACGGCGCGGAGGCCACGGCGACGCCCGTCGAGCGCCTGCTGCGCCGCGAATACCGTGCTGTCACTCAGGACCCCGAGGCGCTGCCACGACCTTCGGGCCTCGGGCTGGCGGTCGTCCTCAGTCACGGCGTTATGGGTCCTTCAGACGATCGATTCGTGTCAGTGACGCGGAGATCCTCGCGCGCTCAGCGCGGGCGATCGCCTCGCTTACTCACGCGTATCGGCGTTCGATTGCGCCACGTCCGCGTTGAACGTCGCGGACTCGGCCTGGTGAATGAACCGCCATCCTTCAGCGCGACGGCGGAGCACGGCGGTGACCCAATCCTGTCCGCTGTTTCGCAGGTCGGAGTCTGCGGTCTCGAACGCCCACTCCGAGAGATAGACGATGAGCGCGAGATCCGGCGCAAGCAACATGCAGTGCACCAGGGACGAGTTCGTCTGAGCAACGGTGATCCGTCCACCGAGACGACCCCAGTGCCTGCCAAGCTCGCCTCGGCCGATGACCGGCGCCGGATACTCGCCGCCGATGTAGACCGGGTCCTGCTCGTCCGGATCCCACAGGCGATAGAGCGACCGCATATCGAGCAGGCGCCAGTAACGATCGTCGTCCGCGAGGAGCGTCCGAATCTCCTGCTCGGCCTGCGATTTCTGGCCGGCGGGCACGTCCCGTGGTTGCTCCATGAACGACTGCTCGTTCCGGTCCAGTCCCGACGTCACCCCGCAGGCGGCCTGCTGAGCTCCTTGCGGTTGGCAAGCCGGCCGCCGTAGAACGCATGGGCGTTCCCCGCCAGCACGCGACTGCGATCCTCGTCCGACTGACCGGGGAGCGCATCTTCCGGTGGCATCGACGTCCAGTGCGGGTACCGGCTGCCGTAGATGAGCAGGTCGGATGCGTTCGTGATCCGGTACCAGTCCGCCAGTTCGTCGCCTTCGAGATTGGACTTCTCCAGATCCGATGTGATGAAGCGGACGTGATCGGCAAGGTACTCACTCGGCATCCGCTTCACCCACGGGGTTTCGCCGCGGCATGTCGGGTAGGTCGTGTCCAACGTCCACGTCAGCGCCCGCACGACGTCGTGTCCGCCGTCGACGAAGACGAACTTCAGCTCTGGGAACTTCTCGAACGTTCCCTCGGCGATGAGGCTCGAGAGATGGTGTACGAAAATCAACGGAAGCAGCGAGCTGAACTCGATGAAGCTTCGCGGGAAGCCGGTTCCGGTGGGAGCAAACTCAACACCGGCGCCGCCGTCCGCGCGGACCGCGATGGGCAGCCCCCGCTTCGCCGCCGTTTCCCAGAGCGGCCAGTAATTACGCTGCCCGTAGGGGACGTGCACCTGCAGCGGAACAACGATCTGCGCAATGTCAGGCCGGTCTGCCCACAGGTCGATCTCGGCAATCGCAGCCTCGGTATCGCGCGGGTCGACTGTGATGGATCCGGAGAAGAATCCGTCCTCGTTCCCGCTGTCCAGCCACGTCTCCGCGAGCCACCGGTTGGTCGCGTTGCACACCACGCCCATGGTGTTCGTGCTCGGCAGCAGCCCGCGTGTGATCGGAACGAGCACGGCTTTGTCGATGCCCATCTCAGTCAACCTGCTGCGTGTGAGCTTCGGACTCGATCCGGGCAATTCCCCAGGACCGGCATCTTCCGGCAGCGCATCGCGCATGAATTCGCCGAATGGCGCTATTCCCGTCGGCGCAGGGTAGAAGCCGCGTGCGGTTCCCGGCAGGAACTTCCGCTTGAGCGGCTCTGGGATGTATTCGAAGAGCACGTCGTTGCGCTTCATGGTTGCGAAGACTGCCGCGTCGATAATTTCGGTCACTGTGTCGTCCCCTGCGTCAAACGCCTTCCAGAATCACGATATCGTCCTCAACCTTGACGGGATACATGCGGATCGAGTACGGGCGACTCGTGCCCTCGTGCGCGAGTGCCGATCCCGTGGAGACCTCGAATTCCCACTGATGCCATGGGCAGCGAAGGATTTCGCCTTCGCGCAGCCACACGATCTGCCACGGTTTCTCGCCGGGCTCGGCCACGCCGCACATCTGGCCCACGCACAGCGGTCCGCCGCGATGCGGGCAGTAGTTCGTGAGCGCGTAGAGCTCTCCGTGGACATTGAAAACGCCTACGCCGAACTTGCCGACCGGAACCAGCTTGCGCGAACCCGGCGGCAACTCTGCCAGCGGGCCGACGACAAACCGGCCGGTCTCCTTCATTGTCTCGCGAGGTCGAAGGAGTCCACAGGGCGAGTTGCCGGCATTCCATAGAGCTCACGCGCGTTCCCACCCATGATCGCCTCGCGCCACGCAACGGGAAGGCGGGGGAGAATCCATGCCGGGTCATCGCCGTCGTGGTGGGGATAGTCGGTCGAGAAGCACATCGTCTGCTTCGCGTCCATGAACTCGAGCATGCGAAGGAGATCGCTGAACGGCGTCACGTCCTCCACCGGCTGCGTCGAAAAGCGCATGTGCTCCTTGATGACTTCGGACGGTGCCCGCTTGAGATGCGGTATCTCCGCGCCGAGTCGCCGCCAGTTGTTGTCGAGCCGCGACATGAGCGGTGCAACCCACGTATACCCGGCCTCAACCCAGAGCATCTTGAGTTTCGGAAAGCGCTCGAACACACCACTGAAGATCAGGCTCGCGACGTGGGCGATCGCCTGGTGCTGTGCAGCGGACGAGTGCGCCTCGAGGTAGTACGCCGGCCAACCCACCGGTGTCAGCCAGTTCGGGCCTGCGGTGCTCACGAAGTGAAACTCGATCGGCAGTCCGTTGCGTTCGGCCGCGCGCCAGATCGGGTCGAGGTCCGGGTGGCCGAAGGCTGTTCGGGCGCCAAGTGGCATCGAGACCTGCACGAAATGAGGATGCCCGGCCCACTTCTCGATCTCACGCGCGGCTCCGGTTGGATCGGTGGGCGTGATCGCTATCGAGCCCTTGAAGCGGCCGTTCGCGTTGTATTTGCCGAGCCACGACTGGCTGATATAGCTGTTGAGGCCCGACAGATACGCGGTCTCGAGCTCGGGGTTGTAGACCTGAGCGCCGGTGGAGCCCATCGGGATCAGCACCGCGTAGTCCACCTTCTCATCGACGAACAGCTGCTTTGCCGCAAAGTCCGGATCGGTCCCCGGGGAACCGCCGCTCGGTGGAACGGTATCGAGCCGATGGAACGACATCACCGATCCGTACAGACCGGAGATCGAGGCTGCAGGTGACTTGCCGAAGTACTGCGTGCGCCACGGTTCGGGGATCTCGGCCGCGAACTGGTCGATCATCACGGTCGGATGGACGTCGACGTCTACGATCTTGACGGCTACTTCCGTCTGGGCCGAAGACTCGGTGAGAGTAGTAGCCATTTTCAGCCTCGTCGTGCTCTGCCTGAGCCGTCGCCAGTGGTGAAGACGTTTGGCGTTCTACCAAATGGGACAGCGTTCTGAACCAGTCTATGCCGCCATCCGGCCTCGGTCAAGGTTCGGGCGCCATCGGAAGCCCGCGCCGGCACAGAGATCATGCGTGCGCGAGCGTCGCCGAGTCCTCGATCCAGTTCCAGCGGGTGGACTTGTGGACGAAGCGTTCGGCGTTGGTCTCCTTCAGCAAGGTGGCCTGCAGCGCGTTCGCGTCGCGCACGGCCTTGGCGACATCCACCTTCACCGGCTGACCATCGCTGACGATCTTCCTGCCCGCGACATACACGTGCTTGATGAACTCGGTGTTGTTCCCTCCGCCGTAGACGAGGTTGGCCACGAGTGCGGCGGGGGAGGTGAGGTGCAGCGCCTTGGTGGTGTCGAGCACCACCACGTCCGCCTCCTTGCCCACGTCGAGCGAACCCACCTTGTCGGCAATGTTGAGGGCACGCGCCCCGCCGATGGTGGCAACCTCGAGCGCGAGTTCAGCATTCCCGAAGACCGCTTCCGTGGGCGCGCCGCCCTTCATGTTCGACACGAACTTGTCGTGCATGCGCTGGTTCTGAATCAGCTGACGCGCCGAGTACCAGAGGTTGTGGTGGTAGGACACGACGCAGCCGTCCAGTCCGATGCCGCACGCGACGCCTCGATCCAGGAAGTTGCGGGCGTCGAATTCGACCAACCCGAGGAACGCCTCCATGTCGGGGACCAGCGCGATGGTCGCACCGCGCTTCGCGATGAGGTCGTACTCCTCGTCACGGATGACCTGGGAGTGAGCGGAGATGACGTTGGGACCGAGAATGCCGAGCTCGTCGAGGTACTCGAACGAGCCGCCGCCCCAGCCGCGGCTCGCAAGGTACTTGCGATCCATGAACGCCGGCGCGTGCACGTCGAACTGGATCCCGTGATCGCGCGTGAACTCCCAGATCGGCTTGAGCTCGCCGTCGCGCACGTAGGTGATCCCGATCGGCCCGGTCGCCATCATCACCGTGGGCTCGTCCTTGTACTCGTCGATCATCCGCTGCACGTGCGAGAGGCCCTCGTCGATCTCCTCGCAGCAGTCCGCCTGGACCGTCGTCGGGTCGTTGATGATCAGACGAGCCATGCGGATCCGGATCCCGGCGTCGAGGGCGGCGCGGACGACACCGTCCGACGAGCGCTTATGTGCGTTGGTGAAGTGGTCGTCAACCGTTGTGGTGACACCGTTCTTGGCCAGCTCGAGGATCGGCGGCATCGACGACGTGTACGAACGATCCTCGTCGCACGCCGCGGTCATGGGATAGTAGAAGCCGAAGAGACGCTCCTCGAATGACGTCCCATCGGCCATCCCTCGGATGCACCCCTGAACAAGATGCGCGTGGACGTTGACGAGGCCGGGCATGACGACGTACTGACTTCCGGACAAGGTCTCGCCCGTCGCCTTGTACGGGCACTGGGATTCCGGCCCCACTCCCACGATCTTGCCGTCCTTGATGGCGACATACCCACCGAGGAAGACGCGCTTCCCCTCGTCGACCGTGATAACGGTCCCGCCTTTGATCAGCGTGTCGCAGACCTCTGTCGGTTCCATGGTGTCCTCCAGCCTGCGCCACCCGTTTTGATCTCAGCGTCCCGATAGGTGGCATACCGTGCCGATGAGCGGTATGCTACCAGCCGGCGATGCCCCTCGGCAACGTCGATAATGACGGTTCAGATGGGTGATAGAGTTCAGAACATCGTGCCAACCATCGGAACGTCTACCGATCAGCGCGAACCCGGTCACGGCAGGGTCGTCATCGCGATCCCCCGCTCGAGAGTGCGGTAGGCCGTGTCGTCGCAAACCCCCATTCGCAGCTGGCTGTTCGCACCCGGACACTCCGAAGGCTTGCTGGACAAGGTGTTTCGGGCAGGGGCGGACGCCGTCGTTCTGGATCTCGAGGACGCGGTTCCTCGCGCCTTCAAGGCGCAGGCGCGCTCCATGGTCGCGGCGACCATCCGGGACAAGTCCGCGTGGGTTCGCATCAACGTCAGCGGCAGTTCCGATGCGGCAGTCGATCTGGAGGCTGTTTCCGAGCATGCCGAGGGCATTCGCATCCCCAAGGTCGAGTTCAGCCAACGATGTGACCTGGGTCGCGCAGCGGGCGCCACGGTGCGAGCTTGCGTGCACCATCGAGACGGCGCGAGGGCTTATGGCGGCCGCGGAGATCGCGGCAGTCCCCCAGTGCCGGTACCTGATCCTGGGAACCGCTGATCTCTCCCACGATCTTTCGCTCGACGGCGGGTTCGACTCGCTCCTGTACGCGCGGTCGCATCTGGTCGTGATTTCTCGTGCCGCGGACATCGAGCAGCCGGTTGACGGGGCGTATCTCGGCTCTGACGGTGAGGGTGTTCGTGAGGCCGCGGAACACGCGCGGCACCTCGGTTTCGGCAGCAAGTCCGCCGTCCGCCCGCACCAGGTGCCGATCATCAACAGCGTCTTCCAGCCGAGCGAGGCGGAACTCGCGCGAGCTCGACGCATCATCGAGGCATTCGAGGCATCCGGCGGTGCGGCGACGCGTCTTCCCGAAGGGGATATCGTCGATCTCCCCGTCGCAAATCGTGCCCGGCGGATGCTGAGTCAGAGCGCTGATGCGTGAGCTGATCGAGCAGCTGTCGGGGGCTCGCACGTTCGACCTTGGACGGACCCTCGAGGCGACGACGCCGATCAGTCCAAACCATCCACCCTTTCGTCTGGCCTTGATGCGGCGGCACGGCGACAGCGTTCGCGCTGACGGTTCCTCCGGCGCCAACGAGATGTTCACGATGGGTGGGCACACGGGAACGCACATCGACGCGCTCTGTCACGTCGCCTCAAATGGCAAGCTGCACGGGGGGATCGACGCCGTCGAGGCATCGCGCGGTGGCCGGTTCACACAGCTGGGCGTCGAAACGGTGCAGCCGATCATCGGCCGCGGCGTGCTGCTCGACGTCGGTCGCGCCCTTGGCAGTGGTCAGCTCGACCCGGCGCATCCCATCACCGATCGCGACCTCGAGCTAACCCAGCAGATGCAGGGAACTGCGGTCTCACCTGGTGACACCGTGCTCATCCGAACGGGTTGGCCGGTCGGGCGGTATCAGGACAATGCGGCGTACGCCGGGTGGGAGACGGGCGTTCCCGGCCCCGACGAGTCCGCTGCGCGATGGCTGTCCGGGCGCGGCGTCCGGGCCACGGGCACCGACACGATCGCGTACGAGTGGCTCCCCGCCGGAAACGGCCATTCGTTGTTGCCGGTCCACGTGCATCTGCTCTACGAGGTCGGCATCCACATCTTCGAGGTGCTCGACCTCGAGGCCATCGGCGCCGAGAAGGTGCACGAGTTCCTGTTTCTCGCGATCCCGCTGAAACTGGTCGGCGCAACCGGCTCGCCGGTGAGGCCGCTGGCCATCGCTCCATGACGACGCCGCTCTTCGTTCTGGCCAGATTTGCCCGGAACCTCAAATATGAGGACCTGCCTGGTGAGGTGGTCGAATCCATCAAGGATCGGGCGATGGACATCCTCGGCATCTGCGTCGCGGCGCGCGCGGCCGACGCCCCACGCGCGGTGCGGTCGCTCATCGACGAATGGGGCGGCCCGGCTGAGTCCACCCTGATCGGCGAGGACACAGCTCGTTCCGCGATGTCGGCGGCCCTCTACAACGGAACGTGCGCCCACTCGCTCGATTTCGACGACACCCATCTCCCGTCGGTCGTGCATCCGAGCGCCATGCTTGTCCCTGCGGCGCTCGCGGAAGCCGAAGCTCGCCACGCCGACGGCCGTGCCCTGATCACCGCCCTCGCGGCGGCGTACGAGATCTGCACGCGACTCTCCATGGCGCAATACAACGAGGAGAGCGGCAACTCGATCATGTTCGAGCGAGGGCTCCACGCCAGCGCCATCCTCGGCGCCGTGGCCGGCGCGGCAGCATGTGCCCGCCTCCGCGGCCTGGAAGAAGCCGGGATCGCCAATGCGATGGCGATTGCCTGCAGCATGGGCGCGGGCATCATCGAGGCGAATCGGACCGGGGGAACGGTCAAACGGGTGCACGGCGGTTGGGCGGCGCACGCATCGATCTGCGCGGCCGGGCTCGCGGCACATGGCGTGAGTGGGCCGCCGACGGTGTTCGAAGGACGTTTCGGCCTGTTCCAGGCGTATTGCGGTGACACGTGGAATCCCGACGAGCTCACCGCTGAGCTGGGCACGCGCTGGGACGTCCCCGGCATCTTCTACAAGCCATATTCGTGCAATCACTTCACCCATGCGTTCGTCGACGCGGCGATCGCGCTGAAGGCTCGAGGCGTGCTTGCCGAAGACGTGGTTCGCCTGTCGCTCGGCACCGCTGCCGCGTCATGGCGGACGATCGGCGATCCCATCGAGGAAAAGCGCAATCCGCGCACGCCGTACCACGCGCAGTTCAGCGCTCCGTTCGTCTTCGCGACCGCTCTCGTCGGCGGCAGCGGTCTCGGCGTGACGATGGCTGACTTCACCGATGCCACACTTGCCGATCCGGAGCGCCGGCGCCTCGCGTCGGTCACCGATGTGACCGCCGACGACGAATGCTCACGGATCTTTCCGCACCAGTTCGCGGGCGTGGCGCGCGTGACGTTGCGCGACGGGAGCGAGCTCGAGGAGCGCGTGATGGTCAATCGCGGCGGCCCGCAACACCCACTCAGTCGCGCGGACCTGACGACGAAGCTCGAGATCAACGTCGGCGGCCGCGCCGCGCGCATCGCCGCCGCAGTCTCGACGCTCGAGCACGCGCGAGGAATCCGGCAACTCCTGGTCGCGTGCGCGTCATGAGCAAGAGGACGCGATGGGGAGTCCTCGGCGGTGGCAGCGTTGCTCCCAGCCACGTCATCTCCCTGCAGCGCACCCCCGATGTCGAGCTCGTCGGCCTGGCCGACGCCGATGAAGCCGCACGGCGCCGCGCCGAGAAGACGTTCGGATTGACGACGTACGCGTCCATTGAGGCCCTGCTCGACGAGGCCAAGCCGGACGCGGTGACGATCGCACTGCCCGCGCCGTTACACCTGATGGCCGCGCGGCTGGCGGGTGAGCGCGGTGTCGACGTGCTGTGCGAGAAGCCGCTCGCGCGCAACGTGGCCGAGTGCGACGAGGTGTTGCAGGTCTGCGCGCAACACGGCGTTCACCTGGGGGCGATCCTGAACAACCGCGGCTACCGCCAGACACGGTGGATCAAGCAGCTCATCGACGACGGCCGCTGGCATCCATCGCTCGTTGCGATACGCGGTGCGATGCCCGGAACAAGCCGAGCACCCGACATGGTGCTCGCCGTGGGTGTCCACTACCTCGACCTGATGCGGTGGTGGCTGGGTTCGCCGCTGCGAGTCAGCGCGCTGAGCACCGATCGCGCCGCCGCAGGCGTCATTGCGTTTGACGACGCGGTGGGCACCTTTCGCCTTACGGTGCTTGGGACAACAGGCACCGGCGTTCGCATGGACATCGAGGGAGTCGAAGGGCGCGTGACCCTGGGTCGCTTCGGCATCCACAGCATCAGCGGCGATCTTGGAACTCCTCCGGAGTGGGATACGGAGATCGACGGG
This sequence comes from Candidatus Dormiibacterota bacterium, assembly GCA_963791435.1. Classification (GTDB taxonomy): domain Bacteria; phylum Chloroflexota; class Dormibacteria; order Aeolococcales; family Aeolococcaceae; genus Palsa-851. The sequence continues at coordinate 105,497 of CAWBSL010000001.1, read as the reverse complement.
ATGACGTATGGAGCCGGCCATGCAACCGTCATCAGGGAAGCCGCGGAAGCTCACGCGCGCGGTGAGCCGTTTCCCGTGAACGGAGAGACCGGCCGCGAGGCGGTTGCGTTGTGCGAAGCGATGACGCGCGCGAGTGCCAGCGGGTCCTGGGAGCAGGTGGTGGCGTGAGCGTTGACCTCAACGGTCGAATCACCGTGGTCACGGGTGGCGGATCCGGCATCGGCGAGGGCGTTGCGCGGCGCCTGGCGGCCGTCGGTGCCGATGTGTGGGTTGCCGACATCAACGAGGAGGGCGCGGAGCGCGTTGCGTCGGCCATCGACGGTCGCGCTGTGCGCGTCGACGTGCGTGCGCGCAGCGACGTCGTCCGCCTCTTCGAACTCGCTGCCAGGACCCCCGAGCTTCCTCGTGACCAGCGCCGGCGGTGCACCACGGGTGAATGCCATCGACATCGACGAGGCGACATGGCTCGACGCGTTTCAGTTGAACGCGGGTGGTTTGCTCCGATGCGCGCAGGAGGCGGCGCGACGAGTCTTCGCAGCGGACACCACCGCGTCGTTCTGCCACATCGCTTCGAGCACGTGGACGGGTCCCGCACCCGAACTGGCGCACTTCGCTGCAGCCAAAGGCGCAAGCGTGACGCTGGTGCGTTGCCTTGCGAATGAATGGGCGCCGCGCATCCGCGTCAATGCAGTGGTGCCTGGATTGATCGACACGCCGATGACGCGGCGTGCGGGCGCGATCCCGGCAGGCGGAGTTGCAGAGGAGCGAGTCGCTCGACTTCCCGGACATCGTGTCGGTACCCCGGACGACATCGCCGAAGCGGTTGCGCATCTGCTTGCCGCACCCTGGGTCACCGGGACGCTTCTCACGGTCGACGGTGGTCTCGGCGTCCGCGTCTGATCTGCAGGATATCGGCCGGAGCGTGGTCGATGCCCGCTGAGGAGTCCGGCCGGGGACCGCTGGCGCTCTTCCTCCACGGCGGCGGGCTCGATCACACGATCTGGCGTCAGCAGCTCGAGGGGCTTGGGGACATCCGGCGCTGCGTCGCGGTGGACCTGCCGGGCCACGGCGGAACCGCCCCCGGTGACTTCGACCTGGACGCGGTCCTCGCGGAACTCGGTGAGCAATCGGCGGACGTTGTCGGCCATTCGCTCGGTGCACACGTCGCCCTCTCGGCGTGGCAGCGGCATCCGGGTGCGATTCGCTCCATCGCGCTCTTCGGGGTGATGTTCAGCGCGGACATGGATCGCACGCCTCCTGCATCCGAGGATGCGGTGGTCGACAAGCTCCTGACACCCAACGCCAACCCGGCGCTGCGCGAGCGCGTTCGCTCGATGCGTGCGCGGTGGGCGCCGGCCTCACTGGCCGGGTTGACGCTTGTGCCGCATGCTGAGCAGAGCGCGGTCGTGGGGTCGATCTTCGTGCCGTTGCTGGTCGTCTCAGGCGACGAGGATTTGAACACGCCGCGCGGGTTGTCGCGCCGGTTCGCCGACGCCAGTCCGGCCACACAGTGGGTGGAGATCGCCGGCTGCGGGCATCTCGCGCCGATGGAGCAACCCCTCGTGGTCAACGACATCCTCCGCACGTTCTGGACGGAGCTGCCCCTGTCTAAATGACCCCCGCGGCTCGCAGCGCCTCGAGGCGCTCGGCACTGACATTGAGCATGTCGTGGAAGACCGCATCGTTGTCCTGGCCCACGGATCGCCCCGTCGATCGGATTTCCCCCGGAGTCTCGCTCATGCGAAACATCACGTTCTGCATACGCATCGGACCGAGGTCGTCGTCATCGATCGTGATGAACGTCTTGAGGAACGCGTACTGCGGATCCTCCATGACCTGCTTGATGTCGTAGATCGGGGCGATCGCGGCGCCGGCTTCTTCGAACACGGCGACGACCTCGTCGAAGTCACGCTGCGCGATCCATTCGGCGACCATCGGGTCGAGCTCGTCCGCGTGCTTCGCCCGGCCACCACCGGTCGCGAACCACGGCTCGCCGACGACTTCGGGATGCCCGACAAGGCGCAGCACACGCTCGGCGATACGATCGGCGCTCGTCGAGACCGCCACCCATTGGTGATCACGGGTCTCGTACGTGTTGCGCGGCGCGTTGTTCACGCTCCGATTCCCGGTTCGCTCGGCGATGATGCCGAGTTGGTCGTACGCGATCGGCTGCGGGCCGAGCACCATCAGGATCGGCTCCATGATGGCGAGGTCGATCATCTGACCCTGACCGCCCCTTGCGTCGCGGTTGTAGAGGGCGAACATCGTCGCGAGCGCTCCGGCGATCCCGGCGATCCCGTCGGCGAGCCCGAACGGGGGGAGGGTCGGCGGGCCGTCGGGCTGACCGGTCATGTACGCGAAGCCGCTCATCGACTCGGCGAGTGTGCCGAACCCGGGTCGCGTGGAATATGGTCCGTTCTGGCCGAAACCGGTCGTCCGAAGCATGACGAGCCGGGGATTGATCGCGGACAGGTCTTCGTAGCCGAGGCCCCACTTTTCCATGACGCCGGGACGGAAGTTCTCGATCAGGACATCGGCGGTCCGGACCAGCTCGCGCAGGAGTTCCTGCCCCTCGGATTTGCTGAAATCGATGGAGACCGTGAGCTTGTTGCGCGAGAGCATCTTCCACCACAGCCCCACGCCGTTCTTCGAGTACCCATGCGTGCGCAGGGGATCGCCCCGTGGGTGTTCGACCTTGATGACGTCGGCGCCGTAGTCGCCCAGGAGCATCGCCGAGAACGGTCCCGCGTAGATGGTGGCGAGGTCGAGCACGCGGATCCCGTTGAGCGCGCCGCCGCTCATGCTCAGACGGTCACCGGCACGCGACGCTCGGAAAGGGGACGTGAGAGGAATTCGCCGGTGGGTCCGCCGATGATCTCGCCATCCTTGAAGACGGTGACGCCGCGCAGCATCGTCAGCACCGGCCATCCCTTGACAGGCATCCCCGCAAACGGCGTGTGGTCCTGCGCCGAATGCAGCAGCTCCACGCTGACCGGTTGCTCCTTCTCGAGGTCGATGATGGTGAGGTCGGCGTCGGCGCCCACCGAGATCGCACCCTTGCGTGGCGTCAACCCGTACGCGCGAGCGGGATTCGTCGCAGCCAGATCGGCCACCTGCTCGAGGGACAGCTTGCGCTTGTGATATCCCTCGGAGATGAGCAGCGGATACAGCAGCGCGGTGCCGCCAAACCCGGGCAGCGCCGTCCAGAGCTCGTCCTGCTTCAACTCCTCGAGGCAGCACGCGTGGTCCGACGCCACCCAGTTGATCGCACCTGTGGCAACCGCAGCCCACAGCGCATCGACATCGCGGCGTGTGCGAATCGGCGGGTTCACCTTGCCGCCGAGCCCCTTGCCCTCGAGCATGCCGTACGTGAGGCACAGATGATGCAGCGTCGTCTCGGCGCGAATGTCGATGTCGGGATACAGCGAGCGCACCTCACGCGTGGCGCGCAACGCCTCCTCGCTGGAGAGATGGAGGAGGTTCACGCGAACCCCTGACGCGTCGGCAAGGACCCCGGCCTCGTGAATCGACAGCCGTTCGGTGAGCGGCGGACGCGCCTCGCTGTACGTCTCCAGCGGCGGCTTGCCGCGGTCACGCACGCGGTCGATGAAGAGTTTGATGAGCTCCGCGTTCTCGCAGTGGATGGACAGCGAGACACGACCGCCCTTGCCGTATTTCGCGTCCGCGGCGGCGATCGCCTCCATCATCGAGAAGAGATGACCGAAGTCGTAGTTCTCGGACATCGTGTACTTCGCCGCGTCGGTCGATGCGGCGGCGAGGTCGAGCCCCTTGTAGAACATGTAGTACTTGAAGGAGGTGACGCCCGCTTCGGAAACGAGCCAGTCGATCTCGCCGATCTGCTGGGACGTCATGATCGCGATGTGGAAGCCGTAGTCGGTGTACGTCCGCCCGCGCGTCGCGTCAAGCACCTCGGGGAAGATCTCGCGATACGGGCCTGTCTTATTGAGATAGTGGCTGCCCGTACGAAAGTACGAGATGACCGAGGTCGCGCCACCCACCAGCGATGACTCCGTCTCGGATGCGGCATCCAACTCGATCGGCCTGTAGATCCCGAGGTGGTAATGGGAGTCGACGCCACCAGGAAACACCACACGACCGGTGGCGGAGATGTGCTCGTCGCCGTCACTCGGCGTGAGGTCGTCCGCCAGCGCCGCGATCCGTCCGTCCTTGATGCCGACGCCGCAGCGAATGGCGCCCTGTCCGGCGATGACGACGTCGCCACCGGTGATCACCGTGTCGTACCGACTCATGGAAGTTTCCCTGCGCTCGAGAGGCTGATGGTGCTAACCGATCTGTTCTGAGAGATGACGGGCACCCAGCCGCACCATCTCGCCGTACTCGCGAATCTGTTCCTCGCCGAAGCGATCGACAGGTCCGCACACGCTGATCGATGCCACGAGGACGTCCCCCAGGAAGACCGGTGAGGCGACTGCGGCGGCCCAGGGATCGCGCTCTCCGAGGCTGACGGCGAATCCGTCGCGGCGAACGCGCTCCAGCTTCTGCATCAGCTGATCGCGCCGTGTGATCGTCTTCTCGGTGAGCTCTTCGAGAGGCACCGCTGCCAGGTACGCAGACAGTTGCGCTGTTGAGAAGAACGCGAGCAGCGCCTGTCCCGACGCGCCGGCGTAGAGGGGGCAGCGTCGCCCCAGCTCCACCGTCATCTTCACGTCTTGTACGCTGGGGACCTGCGCGGCGTAGAAGCGCTCGTGGCCGGCGAGCAATGACATCGTCGCCGTCTCAACCGAACGCCGGCTGAGGTCCTGCAGCACCGGCATTGCGAGGCCGCGTATGTCCGGCGTACCGAGTGCAGCAAAGCCCAGTTCGACGGCGCGTGGCCCGAGCCGGTAGCGTGAGGAAGCTCGATCCCGTGCAACGAGTCCGAGTTGTACGAGCGAATCGAGGAGGCGGTGCACGGCACTCTTGGGGAGGTCGAGGCGCCGTGCGATCTCGCTGACGCCGAGGATGGGCTCCTCGACCTTGAACGACAGCAGAATGCTGCAGACGCGCTGGACCGACTGCATCGCCGACCCGGTACCGCCGTCGTCATCGGAATGCGGACGAGCGCGGCCAACTGGTCGCGTTGGCTTTAGGCGTTTGGCCGGCGTGATCGTCGCCATCGAACATTCACCTCCTGACTGCTCTGAGTTGCAGTTGTTGCATGGATCAACGGTTACTGAGGCGCACGTTCAGTGCGTCACGGATGGAATCGCCGAGAAGATTGAACGACACAACGGTAATGGTCAGCGCGAGGCCCGGGACGACCGCCTCCCACCAGGTGGTGGTCAGTGAGGTCTGCGAATCGGCGAGCATCGATCCCCAGGAGAACTGGGGGGACTGGACCCCGAGACCGATGAAGCTCAAGCCTGCCTCGGCGAGGATCAGCACGCCCGCCGAGGTCGACCACAGGACGATGATGGGGCCGCGGACGTTCGGGAGGATGTGTTTGAAGAGAATCCTCGCTGCGCTGGCGCCTTGCAATCGGGCCGCGGTGACGAAATCGGTCCGGTTCATCTGGGCGACGGAGACGGCGAGAATCCTCGCGTACCCGGCCCAGCCGATGATCGACAGGAGAATCAGCAGGTTCTTGAGTCCCGGCCCATACACGGCCACCACGGCGAGCGCGGTCACCGTGAATGGAAGCGAGAACTGCACTTCCGCGAATCTCAGGAGAAAGGGACCGAGGGTTCGTTCGTAGTAGCCGGCCAGCAAGCCCAGAAACGTCCCGATCATCGCCGAAACGGACGCGGCCACAAGCCCGATGAACAGTGACGTTCGCGCGCCGAACAGCAGCCGGGCGAACAGATCGCGGCCGTACCCGTCGGTTCCGAGTGGATCGGCCCACTTCCCACCGAGTCCCACCGGAGGCAGGTTGGCGTTGGCGAGATTCTGCGCAGTCGGATCGAGATGCGTGATGAATGGCGCGAGGATCGCGGATGCCACGATCACGAAGATCATGACGATCGCCACCTTCCCAGATCGGTTGCGCAGCATGGCGCGAAGGAATCGCATCCGGCCCCGCTTCTCCGGCGCGTCCGGAGTCGCCGGGCTTGCCGGGGTACTCGCGAGGAGTGCGTTGGGTGCGCTGGTCATCGCACTGCCGACTGACGCAGACGTGGGTCGATCAATCGATTCGCGACATCCGCGAGCAGGTTGGCTCCGATGACAAGCGACGAGATGAGGAACACGCCGGCCTGGACGATTGCGTAGTCCTTGCCCTGCACCGCGTTGATCAGCAGGATGCCGATCCCCTGGTAGTTGAAGATCGACTCGAGGATGATCAGCGAGCCGAGGAGGAAGGAGAACTGGATGGCGATGTAGCTGATGAGTGGCGAGATCGCATTCGGGAGGACGTGTCGGAACAGCACCCTCCGAAAGCGGAGCCCTTTGGACACTGCGGTCACCACGTAGGGCTGAGCAAGCACGTCGATCACCTGGCTGCGCACCAGGCGCGAGAGCGTCGCGACATTGGGGATCGCGAGCGCGGCGACCGGCAGGACGATCGTCGACCAGCCATAGGTGGATGGGCTCCCGGTCGCCGGGAACCAGCCTAACTTCAGCGCGAAGAGGAGCACGAGCAGCAGCGCGAGCCAGAAGAACGGAACGGCCTGTCCGAAGAACGCGACGACCATCACCGAACGTGACGTCCCGGAGCGCCGGACCGCCGCCCAAGTCCCGATGATGAATGCAAGGACGATTGCTATGGCCTGGGCGACGACGACGAGGAGCAGGCTCACCGGGAGCACCCCGGCAACGATCGGAAGGGAAGTCTTGTCGAAGAGGTACGAGTTGCCGAAGTTGAGATGCGCGACGCCCGAGAGGTACGTGATGTACTGGGTCAGGAGCGGTTGATCGAGACCCAGCTGGTGGTTGATCGCGTTGATGACCGGAGCGGTCGGGTCCGGCCCGGCGAGCAACAGCGCAGGGTCACCAGACGCGCGGAGCAGGAAGAACAGCACCGTCAGGATGACGAGGATGGCGATGATCGCCTGGAGCAGGCGTCGTGCGATGTACATCGCCATGGCTATGCGGCTCCTGCGCGAACGCGATTGACGGCGCGGCCGGCTCGATACCCGAGACCCAGAGCCGCCAGAAGTCCATTCCCCGCGATGTAGCCGTCGGGACCGTGGCCGGAAATACCCGCCGCGGCTCCGCCGGCGGCGAAGAGCCCCGGGATCACTGCCCCATTTCTCAACACTGCACCGTCTGCGTCGGTGAGCAGTCCACCCTGTGTGTGGAACAACGCGCCGGTCACCTTGATCACGCCGAAGGGTGGTCGCAATTCCGCCTCCCAGAACGTCCTGCCAAACGCGTCCGGGTGGCCGGTCGCGACGTTGTGCGGCGTGGCGAGTGTGTCTGAGAGGTCGTGCGCGTCCGCGCCGATCCAGCGTGCGGCGTCGTCGACGCTGTCGCACCACTTGATCCCGTCGTGAGCCACGAGGTCCGAGTAGTCGGCGAATGCCCTGCAGAGGCGGTCGATTCGCGTGTCAATCATCACCCACGCGATGCCGCCAGTCTGTTTGAGCACCTCACGCGCGTATTCGGAGTATCCGACGGTCTCGTTACCGAAGCGCTGACCTGATTGATTGACGAGCATCCCGCCGTGCATCACCGTCGCCCAGGTCACCATGATCGAGTGTGGCGTGGCGACGCTCCCGTGGCCCTGATACGCATCCAGATATCCGGTGTCCGCGCCGATGGCATCAGCAACACGCAGCATGGTTCCCTTGCAGCCCTCACTCCCGAAGTAGAGAGCGCCGGCGATCTCCGGGATCAGCTCCTGCACGAGGTGATGGTTGCCACCGAATCCTCCGGTAGCCAGGACGACCGTCGGGGTCGACACGGACTCCTCGGCGCCGGTCGGTGAGACGATGGTTGCCCCGGCGATGGATCCGTCTGCGTCGATCTGGACCGAGCGCAGCTCCATCGGCACCGCCATGGTGATGCGCTCTTCGGCGTCGACGCGTGCCATGAGGTGGCTGTGCAGAGCCTTGCCGGAACGCTCGCGCACGGTGTGGCAACGGAAGTGCGAATGTCCCGGATAGTTGAAGTCCGTGGCAAGTTCCAACGGGAGACCCTGCACGTCGGCAAGCCATTCGACGAGCTCCGGGCCGACGTCTGTCAGCGCGCGCGCAAGGATCGGATATGCGCTTCCCTTGGTCTTGTGCATGATGTCGTCATAGAAGACGCCAGGATCGTCGTCGATGCCCTCCGCGCGCTGCCAGCGCGTTCCCGCCGCCGGGATCATCGACGTGGACATGTACGTGTTGCAGCCGCGACGGAAGCTCGGCAGGTGATCCACGAGAAGAACGCTTCCTCCCGCTTCCGCAATGGCCAGCGCCGCGGTGGCTCCTGCGCCTCCCGCCCCGCCGACGACGGCATCGAAATCGTGGCCGGTCATTTGGGGACTTCTCCCGGGTAGAAACAGGCCACCTCGCGTCCCGGAGCCACCTCGACGAGTGGCGGATACTCCTCGGCGCAGCGTGCCTTCGCGATGGGGCAGCGAGTTCGGAAATAGCAACCGCTCGGCGGATTGAGTGGCGACGGAATCTCGCCGCGTAGGACGATGCGTTTGGTCTGGTAGCCCGCGGATTTCGACGCGACGAGCGCAGTGGTATAGGGGTGCAGCGGCGAGTCGAAGAGCGCCTTGGCTGGTCCCAGCTCGACCACGCGTCCGAGGTACATCACCGCGATGCGGTGGCTCACGCGACGCACCAGGTGGAGGTTGTGGGTGATGAACAGGTACGTGAGACCGAGCTGTTCCTGCAGGTCCTGCAGCAGGTTGACGATCTGCGCCTGCACGCTCACGTCGAGTGACGACGTGGGCTCATCGGCCACCAGGAGCGTGGGGTTGAGCGCGAGCGCCCGGGCGATGCCCACGCGCTGCCGCTGGCCGCCGCTCATCTCATGCGGGTACCGGTCGGCGTCGGCTCGTCGCAGGCCGACGAGATGCAGCAACTCGGCAACTCGCTCGTCTCTTGCGTTCCTCGATCCCACGTGGTGGATTTCCAGTGGCTCGGCGATGGACTTACCGACCGTGTGCTGCGGGTCGAGCGACGTCCATGGATTCTGAAAGATCATCTGGAGGCGCCGATGCACCTGATTGAGGGCTCGACCACGCACGGCGGAGATATCGCGTCCTTCGAACTCGATCTTCCCGCTGGTCGGCCGGTGCAGGCGGACGATCGTCCATCCGAGCGTCGTCTTCCCCGAGCCGCTTTCACCGACCAGACCGAGAGTCTCGCGCTTCGCTATGGACAGCGAGACCGAGTCAACCGCATGCAGCTCGGCTCGCGGCCGGAAGGCACCGGTACGCAGCGAGAAGCATTTGTTCACGTTGACGACGCGCAGCAGCGGCGCATCTTGTGCGGGAGACGCCGGCGACTCCGTCGGCACGCCGGCCCCGTTGTGCTCAGACATGGATCGGTCCCTTCTCGAGCGTGACCCAGCATGCGGCATCGTGCCCGCTGCGATCCGGGACCGGCATCAGCGGAGGCAGTTCGTCCATGCAACGCGTTTCTGCGGCGGGACAGCGAGGATGGAACGGGCATCCGCCGATATGGTCCGTCGCCCGCGGCGGGCTGCCCTTGATCACCTGGAGACGCGTGGCATCCGGTGGCGCTGATTCTGGTTCAGCACTGAGCAGCAACGTCGTGTAGGGATGCCACGGCTCGCTGAGGCATGCCTCGGTGCGTGCGGTCTCGACCACGGTGCCCTGGTACATGACGATCACCCGGTCGCACACCTCACGCACGAGTTCGAGGTCGTGGGTCGTGAAAATCACGGAGGTCCCGAACTCTTTGTTCAGACCGCGGATGAGCTCGAGGATCTGGGCCTCGGTGGTGACGTCGAGGGCCGTGGTCGGCTCGTCGCAGATCAGCAACCGCGGTGACGCCGCCAGCGCCATCGCGATCATGATCCGCTGCAGCATTCCTCCTGACATCTCGTGCGGGTACATGTCAAACCGGCGCTCGGCCTCACCGATCCCGACCCGGCGGAGCATCTCGATGGCGCTCGCCCGCGACTCGGCTGGCGAACGCTCGCCCGCGGTGCCCATTGACTCCGTGATCTGTCGTCCGACCCGCATGAGCGGATTCATCGAGCTCGCGGGATCCTGGAAGATGATCCGTGCATCGCGTGCGCGGAAACGGCGCAGCTCATCAGTGCTGGCGCTGAGGATGTCCTTGCCGCCGAAGTCGATCTTGCCGTCGATCTTCGCGTTCTCCGGAAGCAACCGCAGCAATGACATGCACGTGACGCTCTTGCCCGACCCGGACTCGCCGACCAGGCCGAGAATCTCACCGACCTTCAGGTCGAACGACACCGAACGCACCGCACGCGCCGGTTCCCCCGCGCCCATCTCGAAGGTAACGCTCAGGTCCTCGACCGTGAGCAGCGGGGCACCGATCTGCGGCGCGCGATCTACCACGACCACCTCGCACCCTGAGAAGGTTTACGTTGGAGTGTCCCGCGGGGCGGGACGCCGTTTCACCTTAGAGGTATACTGCGTTCAGTGTCAAGGGGAACCACGGCGTGCCCTATCTGAGCGTCCGCGGAGAGGAACTCTATTACCAGGAACGCGGCGCCGGCAACGTCGCGGTCTTCGTGCACGGCTTCGCGCTCGACCACACGCTCTGGCTCGCGCAACTCGCCGCGCTTGCTCCGAAACGCCGCTGTGTCGCGATCGACCTGCGAGGGTTCGGACGCTCCGGCATGGGCATCGATCTCGAGCGGTTTGCCCTGCATCACGTCGACGACGTCATCGATGTCGCCACGGCGCTCGGCGACGGGCGGCCGGTCGACATCGTGGGGCTGAGCCTGGGTGGCTTCCTTGCGCGCACCGTCGCAGCTCGGCGTCCCGACTTGGCGCGTTCGGTGACGCTGATGGGGGTGATGGGCCGCGAGGAATATACCTTTCCCGCACGGCGATCTTCGGACCTGCTGCGACTCTCGAAGGATCAGCTCGCCCGGCAGTATGCGACAGGGATGCTTTCGCCTGACCCGACTCTCGAGCAGATGGCCCACACCGTGTCCATGGCGTCGGAGGTGAACTGGAGCGTGCTGTATGCGCCGTCCGCGCCGAGGGCGGATACGGACAGCGAAGTCCTTCGCCCCGAGCAGTATCCCGTGCTGTTCATGACCGGCGCGAATGACCGCATCACGCCACCGGAAGCCGTCGCACGTCTCGCGGCGAAGTACTCGGGCGCGACGGTCAAAATCATTCCAGGCGCCGGCCATCTCGTGCCGGTCGAGCAACCCGACGCCGTCAATGTCGCGCTGTCCGAGCTCTGGAGCCGCGGCGAGGTTTGACATCGTGTGAGGTCGTCGACTACGCTTGGGGACTGAAACGCTGTCCCGCTAAACGGAACGCCAGGAGGAACCAGAAGAGTGCCCTATATCCGAGTCCGTGACACCGACCTCTTCTATCAAGAACGCGGCAGTGGCCCGCTTGCGATCTTCCTCCACGGCTTCATGATGGATCACACGCTGTGGCTGGATCAGATGACGGGACTCGCGAACAAGCGACGGTGCGTGACGATCGACCAGCGCGGTTTCGGCCGCTCCGACCCGATCGCCGTCAACGCGCTCGACCTGAACGACTACGCGGATGACGTCGACGCGCTCATCACCGCTCTGGGTGAGGAGTCCGCCGATATCGTCGGTTTCAGCATCGGCGGCGCAATCGCGCTCCTGACCTGGGACCGGCATCCGGAGCGCGTTCGCTCGTTGAGCATCCTGAGCACGGGTTTTGCGCCTCCCGGACCGCCGCCGCCGACCGCGCAGCCCGGCGAGCGCGGTACGCCGCAATACCTCGAAGGCAATGCGCACAAAGCCGTGTTCCAGGGCAATCAGACCCTGTTCATCCAGTTCAACGACTACATCTTCGGACCGTCCGGCGGGCGAGCCTCGCTCATGGCCCGTGCGCGATACAAGTCGATGTTCGAGAACACGCGCACCGATATGAAGGTCGCGACGTTTCGCACCATGCAGCAGTCCCGCGACCTCCGGCCCATCTTCGAGCGAGTCGATGTGCCGATCCAGCTGGTTGCCGGGGAGCTCGACATCTTCACGCCGGCGCAGGCGCGCGCGCTGGCCAGCACCAATTCGCATGCGTCGGTCGCCGAGCTTGCCGGCGTCGGCCGGCTTGCACCGATGGAAGATCCGCCTGCATACACCGCCGCGCTCGGCGAATTCTGGAGCTGACACCACCCGAAAAAAAGCGGGTGGATGGCGGTTGGCCCGCCATCCACCCTTGAAGGGCTTGGTTCCAGAGATGACCGCGACTACGCGGTCTTGTACATCGTGTCGGCGAGGAAGAAAAAGCCGGTTGCCGGATTGAAGTCGAAGATTTTCTTCGACCACGCATACAGGAACGCCTGGCTGTCCAGATAGGTGATCGGCGTCTGCTGGTTCGCGTAGGCAGTCATCGCCTGCAGCTCGGAGAGGCGCGTCGACGTCGTCAGCTCGACGCGCTCCTGGTTGAGCATCTGGTCCCACTGCGGGTTGACCCATGACCGAGTCCCGGGAGCGGGTGGTATCGGCGCAGTGAGCCACTGGAAGCTCAGGTCTGCGTCGTAGAGCGGGCTGAAGTTGCCGCTGAACATCCACATCGGCAGCGTGGTGCCGTTGAAGAAGCAGTCGAGAAACTCGGTGCCGCTCTGATCGACGACCGTTGCCGTGATGCCGACCTGCTGCAGGTATCCCGAGATCCCCACCATGAGGTCGTGGTAGTTCAACGCACTCGCGATGCTCGTCGAGAAGCCATTGGGGTACCCGGCCTGCGCCAGCAGGCTCTTCGCCTTCGCCTGATCAAAGCCGACGCTCTTGACGTTCGGGTCGTATCCGAAGCACGACGCTGTGGGTAGTTGACCCTGCAGCGGGGTGCCGAAGCCCTTGTTGACCGTGTTGCACAGCGTCGCGACATCGATCGCGTACTGCACAGCCTGACGAACCAACGGGTTGTTGAACGGCGGCTTGGTGGTGTTGAGGCGGAGCTGCCGGGGTCCGCCAACCCCAGCCGACAGGCTGTTGAACGCGGACACCTGGTCAGCGACTCCCGAGCCTCCGGTGAAGTTCGTGAAGTCGATCTGGCCTCCCTCGAGCGCGTCGATGACCGCGGTGGGTTGGGCGAACATCTGCCAGGTGAACTTCGGCGTCACCGGCTGCCCGGCCCACGAGTGCGGGTTGGCCTCCATCTTGATCTGCGAACCAGGCGTGTAGCTGGTGACCTTGTACTTGCCCGTGCCAACGGCGTTCTGAGGAAACCCGGTCGTGCCCACACGCTCGTACACCGCTTGCGGCACGATGAAAAGCAGTGATGCGCGCCGCTCGAGCAGCGGATCCGCCGACTTGGTCACGATGTGGATCGTCTGCGGATCGATGACGTTTACTTCAGCGAGGTCGGAGAATTCGCTGAAGACGGCGAGCTTCTGGGCGACGGTCGTGTCGTAGCTGTACTTGACGTCATTCGCCGTGAGCGCCGAGCCGTCGGAGAACTTGACGCCTTGCCGAAGCTTGAACTCCATCGTCACGTCGTCGAGACGAGTCCACGACGTGGCAAGTTTCGGAAAGACCGCGCCGTCGCGAGTCGGATCGACGTAGGTGAGCGCATCCCAGCACGCATAGCTCTCGGAGTGACCGATCGTCTGCAGCGGGTTGATGGTGGTTTCCGTTCCACCTTGACCGTAGATGACCTCGCCGGCGCGCTTCGCTCCAGAGCTCGTCGGGCTGCTCCCGCACGCCGCGAGGAGATCGCCGGCCGTGAGGCTGGCCGCTGCGCTCATGAGCCCGTACTTGAGGAAAGCCCGCCGGGGCATGCCCTTCGCGGTGGTTATCAACTGATCCATTACTGACGTACCTCAAACACAGGCTGCGAAATGAGTCCCGTTTCCGGGTTGAATTGCGAACCCCGAGGGCAGCGTCCGGGCGTCGTCATGAAACCCACTGCCACTTTGTTCCCTTGTTGATCCACTTGGTCGCTCCGGTCTTCTCCAGATGGCGAAGCTGCTGCTCGTTGGACTTGCGCACCGCTTCCCGCACGTCAACGTTGACGACATGCCCGTCTGACACGACCTTGTTGCCGCTGACGAATACGTGCTTGATCACCTCCTGGTTGGCGCCGGCGCAATAGACGAGGTTGTTGATGAGCGCGGCGTGCGGTGTGAGATGCACTGCTTCACTGAGGTCGAGGACCAGCAGGTCCGCCTGCTTGCCAACTTCGAGCGAGCCGATCTCGGTGTCCCAGCGCAGCGCCCTTGCACCAAGGATCGTGGCCATCTCGAGAGCCGTCTCGGGGCCGCCGAACTGATTCAGCGGTTCGAAGCCGCCCGCGGGATTGGCCAGACGGTCGGCCAGGCGCTGGATGGCCGTGACGTGCCGGATGAGATACCAGAGGTTCTGCTGGTACGCGATGACCGGGCCGTCGATGCCGAGCGCGACAGTCACGCCCTTCTCCATCAGGTTCCGGACCTCGGACTGACCGCCCATCATGATCACGTCCGCGTGCACGGAAATCGCGGCCTTGGACTTGGCGATCATGTCGTGCTCGCCTTCGCGGGCGCGGCCACCGCCGACGAGCAGCGTGTTCTCGTCCATCATCCCGTGCGTGTAGAGCCAGTCATAGGAACCGCGGTCCCATCCACGCAGGCCGAGGAACTTGCCGTCCATGTATGTCGGGATGTGCAGGTCGAACTGCGTGTTGTGCGCCTTGGTCCAGTCGAACAGCGGCTGGATGTCGTCGAATTGCACGTACGCGATGCCGAGCGGCCCTGTGGTGACGCGGATTCGGTCGGATTCCCACTCGGCCCTCACGCGCTCCAACTCGCCAATCCCCGTTTCGGCATCCTCGTGAAACGCCTCCGGCGAGGTCTCGCCGTCGTTCACCAGCTGACGCGTCGAACGGATGCGGATCCCGACGTCCTTGATCGCGTGCAGCACGCCGTCGATGGATCGCTTGCCGACGTGTGCGAAGTGCGCATCCTGTGTCGTGGTGATGCCCGACCGCACCATCTCGAGGATCGGGGCCATCGCCGACGTGTATGCCTCTTCCTCGGTGTTGCATTCCGCCATCATCGGGAAGTAGAAGCCGAAGAGACGCTCCTCGAAAGTCGTTCCCTCGGCCATGCCGCGGATGTTTCCCTGCACGAGATGCGCATGGGTGTTCACGAGCCCCGGCATGATCACGTACTCGCCGCGGAGCGTCTCCCCGGTTGCCTTCCAGTCGTTGGCGGACGCCGGGCCGACATCAACGATCCTGCCGTCCTTGACGGCGACGTATCCGTTGGTGAAGACCCGGCGCTCGGGATCGACGGTGATGACGATTCCCTCCAGCAGCGTGTCGCACGTGCGCGGGGCTTGATCCTGAGACCCCATGGGTCAACCTCCTGGGCGTTGCTGATTGGCGGAGGGCGTGTTCAACTCCAGAACCGTGCTAGCTCAGTGCTGAAAGCGTGCGGATTCTCGAGCATGACGAAGCGACCGGAATGGGGGATGTCGGCCAGGCGGGCGTCATGCATCAGCGCCGCGCGGGACTCGATCTCGGCGCGAGCCGTCACCGACTCGTCCGACCCGCGCACGAAGAGCACGGGCACGGAAACCTGGTCGAGCAGCGGCGTGAAATCCGGCTGCTGCTCGAGCGTCATGAACGTCGACACCATCATGTCGGTGCGCGTGCCTTCGAACATCGACCGGTACCGCGCCTTCGCGAAGTCGGTCGCCTCCGGGCCGAAGTGGTAGCCGGTGACCTGGAAGCGGTCGAAGAGCGCGCCCTTGCCCTCGAACACGGCTCGCTCCTGGTTCGTCTGGAGATAGTTGTCCGCGCCGCGCTCGCCCGAAACCGCCACCTCGCCCGCAGGACGCGGCGCGGTGAGCCCTCGCAGCCCTGCACTGACCAGCGTGAGCGAGCGAGCAAGATCGGGGCGACGAACTGCGACCTGCAGGACGACACCTGCGCCCGCGCTGAAACCGACGAGGTCTGCGGGCCCTCCGAAATGTTCGATCACCGCTGCGACGTCATCGGCGTACTCGCGCGCATCGAGGAATCCCGGCACGATGGGATCGGACCGGCCGAAGCCGGGGAGGTCGATCGCCACCGAATGGCGTGATGCTTCAAGGTCCGCCATCTGATCGAGCCACATGGTGTGGTCGGTCATGTAGGCATGGACGTACACCGCAAGTGGCCCAGCGCCGTGCTCGCGGTAGTACATGTCCCTGTCACGGATTCGCAGGTAAGGCACGGCCCCCAAAGCTCCTGTTCTGACCAGTGGAACGCAGTCCCAGTGCCGCAGCATAGTCACCATCCGATTACCTTGTCAAGCAGGACGCCGGGTTTGGTGCCATGTCCTGGCGGAACGGCACGGCGCAGCGTTTTCGTAGCGCTGGCAGCGGTACGCCAGCGTACAAACGGATCGATGGTCGCGCCGGTGATATGGCTTCGATGCCGATGCCGCCCGCAACGTTCATGCCTGCGGAACGCCGTCCTACGGACGCCTTGACAGGAGCCTGCGGCGCCTTGTACCGTTCACTGATATTGCGTTCTGGTCGCTGGAACAGTAAGGATGAATGATGGCTGAATCAGCTCACCACTGCGACGTCCTGATCACCGGCATTGTGGTGACCATGGACGGCGAGCGCCACGTCTTCGAGGACGGGTACGTCGCCATCACAGGGACCAAGATCGTCGGCGTCGGCCGGCGAGCGGACTCCGACTGGACGGCCGACGAGACAGTCCACGACCACAAGTTGATTCTTCCCGGCCTCGTCAATCTCCACGGGCACCTCGTGCAAGGCGTCATCCGGGGGATGGGGGAGGGCGCGGGCGAGGAGCGCGGCACTCGGTTCATGGCGTTCCAGTTCCCGATGACCGACGTTCTGGACGAGGAGATGTCCTACGCGTCGGCGATGCCCGGCATGCTCGAACTGCTGCGCAGCGGCGTCACCACCTCGGAGGACACGCACTTCACGAATCGCCACAAGCGATCGGTCGACGGCGTCATTCGCGCGGCGCGAGACGCGGGGCTGCGGCTCCGCGAGGCGCGGCTCATCGTCAATGACCCGGAGACCGTCCTCGAGACGATGCGCGAGAAGGTCGATGTCGGACTGGCCGAAGTCGACCGGCTGCGCAAGGAGTACAACTCCGACACCATCGAGGTGACCACCGGAACGATCGGCATTGCGTACATCAACATGGATGACGTCAAGGTCATCCATGACTGGACGATCGCCAACAACGCCCAATTCGATATCCACGCACCGTCGGGCGGCGACCAGCAGCACCTCGCCAAGCGCGGGTGGCCGGGTGGTTCGTTTGAATGGCTCGAGGACCGCGGGATCCTTGGACCGAATGTGCTGGCGGGTAATGCCCAGTTGCACGTGCGTCCTGGCGAGCACGACCTTGTCGCCCGGCGTCACGCGAAGATCTGCGTTGTCCCGGACACGCTGTCGCTTCTCGGTGCGTCCCAGTTCGACGTCCGATCGTTCACGGAACGAGGAGTCGATGTCGGCATCGGACTCGACGGCTCGGTGATCGCGTATCACCAGAATCTCTGGGCGTCGATGCGGAGCCTGGTGGCGGTGCAACGAGTGCACGACGCTGTTGACCGCGGTGGGGACAGCATGTCGATGTTCCGAGACCCCAACTACATACCGTTTGGCACTGCCGAGATCGCGCTCGAGATGGCGACCATCGGAGGCGCTCGCGCGCTCGGTTGGGATGATCGCATCGGCTCGCTCGAGGTTGGCAAGGAGGCAGATGTCCTCGTGCTCGACATGACCGAGGCGCTCCACCTCACGCCGAAGGGGTCGCTCATCCAGGAGCTCGTGTACTCGGGCGGAGCGAACACCGACATCGTCCAGAACGTGTATGTCGCCGGGAGGAAGGTCATCGACGCCGGGCGTCATGTGAGCGTTGATCCGCGCACTGCCATCGAGGCCTCCGACCGGCTGCAGGACAAAGTCTTCGATCAGCTCGGTATCGGGCGCTATCGCCGGGGCGACACGAGGTGGTCGTGGGTCTCGTGACGCCCTTCATCTCGCAGTCGTTTCCCTAGGCGCGTTGGTGAGCGGAACCGTCGGGGTCGGAGGATTCGGCGACCAGAACGCACCCGCGGACGTTCAGGTTGTCGAACCTGTCCTCGTGCCCGGAGTGGATCCCGGACCGATGGAGGAAGCGCTCGTCCTCGACGAGGTGATGCCCACGCCGCTGGCGCCGAAAGCCCGGCGTCGCGTGCTGACCGCTGCCACCCTCAGTTGGTTCCTCATCGCCATCTGCACACTCGGCCTCTCGCCGGTGTACCCGAACATCGCGCACGATCTCGGGCTCACACCGAGCGAGTTCGGCCTCCTGCTCGGCCTGTACACGCTCGTGTCCGGCGTTCTCCAGATACCGCTTGGAGCGGTTGCGGATCGCGTGGACCTGCGCCGCATCATCGTCGTCGGTCTGATCATGTCGACGGTGGCGCCCATCATCTGGGCCACTGCGCCGAACTTCTGGTTCTACGCGATCGGTCAGGTCTCGCTGGGAGTGGCGATTGTCTGCTTGCAAGCCGGGTGTCACACGGCGCTCGCAAAGGCCTATCCGCTGTCAAAGCGGTCGGCCGCACTGAGCGGGCTGTGGGTTGCATCCAGCGCTGGTCAGGCGGCGTCGCTGCTGCTCTTCGGCATTGCGGGTGGGCACTTCGGATGGAGAGTCGTGGCGCTCTCCGTGTGCTGGCTGCCGTTGCTCGCACTGCCGCTTGTCGCAACCATGCCGGAAGTCGCGGCGCCTGATGTCAAGAAATCCATCAAGGCGGTCGCGATCGAGTTGCGACGCTACTTCCGCAACGGTCGCGCCATCGCCGTTGCTGGAATCGCCGCACTCATCGCCGGGGCGTCCATCGCCGTGCAGTTTCTGATCCCGTTCATGTTGCGTGCGCACTCGTACGGACCAGCGGCCACCGGTTTGCTCCTCATTCCGCTCATCGTCGGCGGCATTGTCGGCTCGCCCGCGGTCGGCGCCCTCGCCGACCGGTTCGGGGCGACGCGATGCCTCGTCGTCTGTTTCGCAGCCGGCACTGGAGCCCTGCTGCTCATGGCGAGCACCAACGCCGAGCTCATCGTGCTCGGAGGCTCCCTCTTCATCCTCGGGATGCTCACCAACGGAAGCCAGGCGGTGATGATCGGCCTCACCGCCGACCTGGCGAATCAGATCGGCGGCATCGGCACCGGCGCAGCGCTCGGGGTCACACGACTCGCGCAGTCGCTCGGACCGGTCGTGGCGCCGGCGTTCACCGGATACCTGTTCCTCAAGGTCGGCAGTGGCGCCACGCTGCTCGTGATCGGCGCTGCATTCCTCGGAGCATGCTTCGTTGCGCTGCTCGCACTCTCGCGACCGATCCGGCGGCACGACGGGACCACCGTCTGAACATGTTGGGCGACGTCGGGATCCAGCGCAGTGGTCCTTGCGTCACCTGGCAGCCGGCGTAGGGAGACCCATGCCGCGACGCGTGACTGTTGCACCGCGTCGGACGGTGGCGTCGCACCCTGACCACTACAAGTGGATTGCGCTCTCCAACACCACAGTCGGTGTTGTGCTGGCGACAATCGATGCGTCGATCATGCTCATCGCGATGCCGGACATCTTTCGTGGCATCAGTCTGAATCCACTGGATCCTGCGAACAGCTTCTATCTGCTCTGGATGATCCTCGGCTTTCTCATCGTCAGCAGTGTGCTGGTCGTCGGGCTCGGACGGCTCGGGGATATCGTGGGACGCGTCCGCATCTACAACCTGGGATTCGTCATCTACACGGCCGCGAGCCTGGTGCTGACGATCGACTGGATGACGGGTGCTCCAGGGGCGATCTGGCTGATGTCGTTCCGAGTCGTGCAGGGCATCGGGGCTGCGTGCCTCATCGGCAACTCTTCTGCGATTCTCACCGACGCCTTCCCGGTGAATCAGCGCGGTCTCGCTTTGGGTATCAACAACATCGCGGCGATCAGCGGCACCTTCATCGGCCTCGTGCTCGGTGGGATCCTCGCCCCGATCAACTGGCGACTGGTGTTCCTCATCTCCGTGCCGTTCGGACTCTTCGGAACGGTCTGGGCCTACATGAAGTTGGAGGAGCGCGGCGTGCGCCACCGCGTTCCCATCGACTGGCTCGGCAACGTCACGTTTGCAGTGGGTCTGGTGCTGGTCATGATCGGCATCACTTATGGGATCGAGCCGTACGGTTCTGACGCAATGGGATGGACGAGCCCGTTCGTGCTCTCCGCGCTCTTCGGCGGCGCGTTCTTCCTGGGGTGGTTCCTGGTCATCGAGAGCCGCGTCGAGAATCCCATGTTCCGACTGCCGCTCTTTCGAATTCGTGCCTTCACCTTTGGCACCATCGCGAGCTTTCTCGCCGCCGTTGGTCGCGGTGGCCTCATGTTCATGCTGATCATCTGGTTGCAGGGGATCTGGCTCCCCGAGCACGGATACAGCTTCGATCAGACGCCGCTCTTCGCCGGCATCTACATGCTGCCGTTGACGGCCGGCTTCCTGCTAGCCGGTCCGGCATCAGGCTATCTGTCGGATCGTTTCGGAGCGCGCCCTTTTGCGACGGGAGGGATGATCGCGGCGGCGGTGAGCTTCGGGTTGCTGCAGTTGCTCCCGATCAACTTTCCGTATCTGCTCTTTGCCGCGATTCTCTTGCTCAACGGAATGTCGATGGGGGCCTTCGCGTCACCCAATCGAGCGGCCGTGATGAACAGTCTGCCACCCGGCGACCGCGGGGCAGGCGGCGGCATGAGTGCCACGTTTCAGAGCTCCGCGCAGGTGCTCTCCATTGGGATCTTCTTCACGTTGATGATCACTGGCTTGGTGGCGACGCTCTCGACGACAATGATCTCGGGGCTGGAGGCGCACGGCGTGCCAGCTACCGTGGCACAGCACGTGGGACACCTGCCGCCGGTGTCGATCCTCTTCGCGGCTTTCCTCGGATACGACCCGATCCAGCAGCTGGTCGGTCCCGCCGTGCTCTCACATCTGACGGCGGTGAACGCGGCCACATTGACGGGTCGCCAGTTCTTCCCCGCATTGATTGCGGGTCCGTTCGAGAGCGGGCTGCACGAAGCCTTCACCTTCTCCATGCTCGTCTGTCTCGGTGCCGCTGCGGCGTCATGGTCGCGAGGCCGCCGTGCGTTGAGCCACGCGATTCCAAGTGCTGAGGACATCCCGGTGGCGACACTCTCGGACTGAGGCGAAGGACAGTTCCAAGCGGCGATGATGGGAGATGGAGCACGCCCAAACCCTCAGAGGACACGCCGATGGTTGAAAGGAATGACGCGAGCGAAGGCCCGCGGGTTGCACTGCTCGGCACCGGCATCATGGGTTCAGCGATGGCCCGGCGCCTGATCGCCGCACACGTGCGCACAACGGTCTGGGACCGCTCGCCCTCGGTGACAGTGCCGCTTCGTGAAGCCGGTGCCATGGTCGCTGCCTCTCCCGAAACAGCAGTCTCGGACGCGGACGTCGTGATCACCATGCTCCCGACCGCCGACGTGGTGAACGACGTCATGTTCGGCGGGGACGTGACCGGAGCCTTCTCGCATGGGGCGGTGTGGGCGCAGATGGGCACGATCGGGCCCGACGCCACACGCGCGCTGGCCGAGCGGCTGGGAAACCTGCGGCCGGACGTGGTGTTCGTCGACGCGCCGGTCTCGGGGAGTAAGGGCCCGGCCGAGACCGGTCAGCTCCTCGTCCTGGCCTCCGGTCCGACCGAAGCACAAGCGGTCCTGGAGCCGGCCCTCTCAGCCATCGGCCGCAAAACGGTCTGGCTCGGTGAGGCCGGCCAGGGAAGCCGCATGAAGCTGGTCGTCAACGCCTACATGTCCGCGCTGATTGAGGGCGTTGCCGAAGCGCTCGAGCTGGCTGACCGGCTCGGCGTCGACAGCGGCAAGCTGGCTGAGACCATCGAAGGCGGACCACTCGACTCTCCCATCGCCGACGCAAAGCTCCACAAAATGGAACGAGGCGATGTTGCCCCGGAGTTTCCGCTCGAGTGGGCGCTCAAGGATGTTGACCTGGCCCTCGCGGCTGCCGGCGATGCCCGGCTGCCAATGCTCACAGCACTTTCCGAGCAATGGCGCGCTGCCGTCGACGCCGGCCACGGTCGCGAGGATGTCAGTGCCGCGCGGGTTGCGCTGAGAGGTGCTGGAGCCATCAGATGAAACCCTCCATCAACGTGATAACGCTGGCGGTCGCCGACCTGGATCGCGCGCTCGCCTTCTACCGCGACGGCCTCGGCTTCGACTCTGCCGGCATCATTGGTACGGAGCATGGCGGCGACGCGGTGAACGCGGCCGGGGCGATTGCCATCTTCCAGCTCACCGACGGATTGATTCTCGGTCTGTATCCGCGTGATCAGCTGGCTAAGGACGCCAACATTCCTGATGGACCGCCAAAATCCGGCGAGTTCAGCATCGGGCACGCTGTGCCCAGCAGGGACGAGGTCGACGTCGTGATGGCACAGGCCGAATCGGCGGGGGCAACAGTGACCGATCGCGCTCACGATCGCCCCTGGGGGATTTACTCGGGGTACTTTCGTGACCTCGACGGCCACCTGTGGGAAGTCCTCTACAACGAGCGGTTCCCGAGCGCCTGACGCGAAGGCGCCGGTGCGCTCGGTGGCCGCGCGACTACCATGTTCGCCGTTCCAATGGCCTGTGCCCAGTCGCCGCCAGAACGGGTTTGGACCGCCCCCAGGCGAACACATGAAGGAGACGACCAATGATCAGCCGCCTGCTGCTTGCTGTCGACGTCGACACACCGAGTGAAGCAACGAGAGTCGCAGGGGAGCTCGCCGCAGCGAGCGGCGCCACTGTCGAGGTGTTCCATGCCGACGAGCTGAACGCCCACATCGACACGGCGATCTGGCTCGACGACGACACCGAGCCGAGGGAGCCGGTCGGTAATGCGCTCGCGGAACTGCAGACCCAGGGGGTCACGGCGCGCGTCGTCACGACCCGCACCACCAGCACCAGAGATCTTGCTCAGGCCGTGGTCCATGAAGGGCTCAACTCGATAACGGACATCCTCATTCTCGGCCTCCCCAAGCCGCGCCATGTCGGGATGCTCTTCGTTGGGAGTCTCGCGGCTGACGTCGCGGCCCGGACAACGATCCCGCTGCTCCTCGTCCCGGAGGGCTAGCGCGAACTGTGCACCGAGAGTGCTTCGGCATCCCGGTGCACAGACGCATCAGGTCTAGGTCAGGGTGCGAACCACCCCTGCACGTCGAGCACCACGTCGATCATGCCCTCGGAGTTGTACACGTCGATGTTGCCGCCGTTCATCTGGACGATGACCAGGTTCGCGTTGGTCTCGTGCCTCTGCGGGTTCAGGTCAGAGGTCATCGGCGATGGCGATGGACCATCGGGGAACGCACTGAGGAAGGTCGCCTGCGTTCCATCGACCGCGGTGAGGTTCGACACGAGCGCAACTGGTGAGCTCGGTGCGCCGGGGATTGCCAGGTCGAGACCGCTCAGCGTGAGCGTCCCGTTCGTCGAGATGCTCTTGCCGGTGCACTGGTTGGCGGCCTCGCTCGTTCGCGTGTCGCAGATCCGGACCGGCGCGACGGGGAAGAAGAGCGCTCCTGCGGTGATCTCGCCGCCGTTGCCGAACCAGCCGTTGACGTCCATGACGAGGTCGATCCTGCCCTCCGCGTTGTAGACGCAGATGTTGCCGCTCGCGTCCACCGGAACGATCACTCGGTTGCCAAGCGCGCTGTGGGCGGAGAGGTTCAGGGTGGAGCTATGCGGTGGCGTGCCGCAGGTTCCGGCGGTGGTGGGATAGACGGTCAGGTTGGTGCTGCTCGTTCCCTGTGTCCCGGTGAGGTTGAGGACCACGGCGGCCGCAGTCCCGTCGCCAGGCACGTGCGCAACCGACGTGCTCTGCCCGGGCCGGTTACCGGCAACATGGATGAGCCGGCTGGCGCCCGAACCAAGAGGACTGTCCACGGATGTCGACGTGTCGCACGCGGTTCCCTGATTCGCCCGGGTATCGCAGATGCGGATCGGTGCGATCGGATGGAAGGTGCCCGCCGTCCCGCCCGGGCCTCCAATCGGGGGACTTGTCGCCGGGAGGAAGTATCCGGAAACGTCCATGAGCGCGTTGATCGTTCCGGCGCCGTTGTAGACGGTCACCTGACCGCCTGTGCCCAGCTGGACGGTCACGAGGTTGGCTCGCGTGATACCCGCCAGGACGTCGAGACTCGATGTGGCACCGAGGGTGCCTGTGCCGGTCGGGCTGAGCGTCAGATACGTGGCCTGACTCCCCGACACGGCGGTGAGGTTGACTACAACGGCGATCGCGTTCGACGGCACGGTTCCGCCGTTGAACGTCCCGGTGATCTGTACATTTTGATGCGATGCGGGGAGGAACGCGCCGTGGCACTGCACGCAATCGCTGGAGCGGCTGTCGAACACGCGATACGGCGTTACCGCCACGTAGGTGCCGCGGGCGATATCGACCGTCTGGGTGACGGTGCCCGAAGTGCTGGTGGTGAAGCTGCTATCACCCGCGTAGACCGCGGTGATGCTCCGTGTCCCGGTGCTCAGCGCGGTGGTGGCGCAGCTCGCGATGCCGCTCCCGTCGAGCGCTGCCGGGTTGGTGCAGCCGGTCACGGCCGCTGCGCCATCCTTGAACGTCACCGTGCCGCTCGGCGTGCCCGCGCCGGGCGCCGCTGCCGTCACCGTCGCGGTGAGGGTCGTCGACTGGCCGGAGACGGACGGATTGACCGATGACGTCAGTGCCGTGCTGGACGCCGCCTGGTTGACGGTCTGCCCATTGATGAGCGTTCCGGTACTGGTGTCGAAGTCCGGATCGCCGGAGTACACGGCGTCCACCGTGTGGCCGGAACCCACGCTCAAGTCGGTGACGGCCGCCGACGTTGCCTGGTCACTGCCGTTGAGCGTTACGGGAGTTCCCAGATCGGTTCCATCGACGACGAACTGGACGCTGCCGGTTGGCGTACCCACGCCTGGGGTCTGGGCGCTCACCGTCGCGGTGAAGGTCATGCCCTGACCGAAGACCGACGGATTGACGGACGACGTCACCGCCGTGCTGGACGACGCTGCGTTCACTGTCTGCGTGAACACCACGCTGATGCTCGACACGAAGTTGACATCGCCGGAATAGTCGGCAGTGATGCTGTGCATGCCTGGAGCAGCGTATGCACCGGGGTCACACGTCGCATCGCCGCCGGCGTTGAGTGCAAGGGACGAGCACCCGGAGATCGGCGTCATCCCGTCGAAGAAGCTGACATCGCCGGTGGGTGTGCCGCTTCCCGGCGCATTGGCCGCGACCGCGGCTGTGTACGTCGCATCCTGGCCCACGACGGACGGATCGGCGCTCGACGTCACCGTGGTGGTCGTCGTGTCCTGGTTGATGGTCTGGATCAACGGCGATCCGGTCGTGTCACTCGACAGGTAGTTGCCATCACCTGAGTAGAAGGCATTGATGGTTTCGACACCGATGCCTGTGTGAACCACCGTGCACGTGGCGACCAGGGCCGCAACGGAGCTGCTCGTGCATGAGGGCGAGATGTCACTGCCGTTGTCCGTGAAGTGCACCGTGCCGGTCAGCCCGGCCGCGATTGCGCCTCCCGGGCTGGTGATCGAGATCGTGGCCGTGTACGTGATGGTCTGTCCGGAAACCGATGGATTCTGGCTGGAGGTCACCGCGCTCGTCGTGGTCGCCTTGAAGACGCTCTGGCCGGCACCAAGCGATGTTGCCGCGTTGTAGTTGTCATCACCGTTGTAGACCGCGGTGATGGTGTAACTGCCCGGAGTGAGCGTGGTTGTCGCGCACGTGACCCCGCCCGCTGTCAATGGCAGCACGGTGCAGTCGGAGATCGCCGAGCCATTGCTGAGGAAGCTGACCGAGCCCGTCGGAGCCGTGCCGCCTCCCGCTGTGCCCAGCGTGAGGGGAATGGTCGTGGCTTGTCCCGTCACGGTGTTGGGTCCGGCGCTCAGGCTGATAACGGGATCAGCCTTGTTCACGGTCTGCGTGAGATCGACCGAGTTGGACGCGGCGTAGTCGCCGTCACCGAGGTAGTTGGCGACGATGTCGTGGGAGCCTGCTCCAAGGGTCGCGGTGCCGCACCCTGCGTCCCCGAGGTTGTTCAGCACGTTGGCGCTGCATCCGGGGATGCTCACACCGTCACTCGTGAAGTCGACGACTCCGGTGGGAGTGCCGGATCCTGGCGT
Source organism: Candidatus Dormiibacterota bacterium (assembly GCA_963791435.1). Taxonomy (GTDB): domain Bacteria; phylum Chloroflexota; class Dormibacteria; order Aeolococcales; family Aeolococcaceae; genus Palsa-851. The sequence goes on along the minus strand of CAWBSL010000001.1, from coordinate 79,261 downwards.
ATTTGAGGCGACCTCCGCTATGAAAACGGCCGTATCCCCGTAGACGGACGGGTTCTCATTGGAGAAGTTCACCGTGGTGGTCGTTGCGATGTTGACAACCTGCACGAGCGGCGACGCGGTGTTGTCACTGTTGGTGTAGTTGCCATCGCTGTCGGTGAAAACGACCGTGATGTTGTACGAGTTGACAGACGCGAACGAGGTATTGCAGACGGCTTGCAGGCTGCCGTCGATGGCAACCGAGCCGCAGCCACTGATGTCCGCGCCCTGACTCTTGAACTCGACGTTCCCGGTGGGGTTGCCGCCGATGGCCGTTCCAGGGTCATTCACGCTCACCGTCGCGGTGAGCGCCACGGGCTGCCCAACCAGCGACGGGTTGTTGTCCGGAGTGACGCTGATGGTGGTGGAAGCCTTGCTGACGACCTGATCAACCGCTGTTGAGCTGGATGCAACGAAGTTCGTGTCGCCGGAGTACATGACGACGATGTGATCGCCGGCGGTCACGGCTGCAAACGTCGACGTGCAGACCGCTGCACCTGTTCCGTCGAGCGCGATGGGCTGCGTCCCCTCCGCGCACGTCAGATCAGCAGACTTGGTCTGGTCGTAGAACGTGGCCGTTCCTGAAGGCGTGCCGGATCCCGGCCCGTTTGCGGTCACCGTCGCGGTGAATGCCACGGCTTGACCGGTCACCGATGGATTCTGATTCGAGCTGATGGTCGAGGTCGAGGAATCGGCTCCCACGACCTGCGTCACCGCTCCCGAGGTGCTCGTGATGAAGTTGGTGTCGCCGGCGTACACGGCGGTGACGTCATCGACGCCCGTTGGGAGGCCGCCGGTGCTGCAGCTCGCGTTTCCCGAACCGTCCAGCGTTTCCTGGGTGCAGCCCGGGACCTCGACGCCGTTGTAGACGAAGTCGAGATTTCCTGTCGGCGTTCCAACTGCGGGCGAGACGGCCGAGACATGGGCGGTCAATGTCGTCGACTGACCAAAGGCCGTCGGGTTGACGCTCGACAAGATAAAGGTCTGCGACGCGCCTTGATTGACGATCTGCGTCGGCAAGGCGCCGGTGCCGGCGGCGAAGGTGCCGTCGCCGCTGTAGCTCACGGTGATCGCATGGCTGCCTGCGGTCAAACCCGAGGTGGTGCACTGCGCCTGCGCCGAACCGTTGAGCGCAACCGGCTCCGCGCCCTGCGTGCAATCGGTGATCGGACTGCCGTCTGAGAAGAAGGTGACCGCTCCCGTCGGGGTGCCCGCGCCGGCGGATGTCACCGTCGCGGTGAAGGTAACCGGCGTACCAAACACGGTGGAAGCAGCCGAAGAGGTGACTCCGGTGCTGGTCACGAAGCGGATGACTTCGGTCGTCGCATCGGTCCACGTCGCGGCATTGAAGTCGGCGTCGCCGCTGTAGACAACGCGAAGGCTGACGTTGCCCGAGGGGAGGGCCGTGGTGTCGCAGAGGGTGAAGGCATTGAACGTGTATGACTTGTCCGTTGCGGTGCACCCGGCGATGTCATTCCAGGTCGAGCCGCTGTTCACGGAGTACTGGAAGTCATAGGTCCCACCACCCAGGTCCGTTGTGCAGCAGGAACCGTCGAGAGTCCGATAGAAGTTGGCCTGGATCTCGACGTTCTCACCAGGGCTCGTGGTGGTCGGTGACGCACCGTTGTCGGCGACCGCCGAGACCGACCCCTTGGTGACCACCTGGCTGACAGCATTGCTGACTCCGGCCAGGTAGTTGCCGTCACCCGAGTACTGGGCGACCAGCGGGGTGTGTGTCCCGACTGACAAGTCGCTCACGGAGCACGAGGCGACGCCGGCGACCAGCGCCTGAAGATCGCAGCTGTCAACCGTGACGCCGTTGTCGGTGAAGTTGGCTGTGCCCGTGGGAGTACCGCTGCCGGGACTGGCAGCGGACACCGTCGCCGTGAAGGTTGTCGGCTGCAGGTACTCCGTCGGATTCAGACTGCTCGTCAACACAGTGGAGGTTGCGGCCTGCGCCGCGAGCTCACTCACGACCGCAGATGTGTTCCCCAGGAAGTCGGCATCTCCCAGGTAACTCACCGTGACGGAGTGGGGACTCCCGACTGCCAACTCGGAATGAGTGGTGCAGTGCGCAATGCCGACGACCAGGGGAATCGGTTCGGCGTGCTGAGAGCAGTCGCCGATTGTCGTGCCGTCGCTGGAGAACGTGACCGACCCCGAAGGCGTGCCCGCACCCGGGGCGACGGCAGACTCGGTGACTGAAAAGGTCACAGCCTGGCCGCTGACCGCCGGGTTGATGTCAACGCTGGCAGATGCCGAGCTTGCCGCCCGGTCGACGTACTGGCTGAAGGGCGACGCCGTGTTGTTACTCGGACTGAAGGTGGCATCACCTGCGTAGAAGACAGTAATCGAGTCAGGGTGTCCGATCGGGAGCGCAGTGGTCGTGCACGTCGCGGTCGTCGGATTGCTCGTGCCAACAACGGGCCTCGCCGTGCATGCGGCAATGTCAACGCCATTCGCCTTGAAGTCGACCGTGCTCGAAGGGTTGCCTGATCCACCGCCCGTGACAGTCGCCGTCAGGGTCACGGACTGACCCCACACGACGGAGACATTCGACGAGGAAACCGATATCGTCGATGGGAGCAGCGGTGTGATCACCACTTCGGGAGTCGCGCCGCCGAGCGCTATCGAGACTCTCGCCGCGGAGGCCTCGGCAAAGCTCGCACCGGCACCGCCACCGCCACCGGTGCCCGTGCCCGAGTCGAAGGGACAGTCACCAGCGCCGCCGCCAGATCCGCCGACCCAGCCACCGCCACCACCGCCGCCGCTCCCCGCGTTGCTCGTGTCCCAGCCACCGTTGCCGGCCTGGTTGGGCGAACCGACGTGACCGTTATTGCCGGCGCCGCAATCGGAGCTCGCAGTTCCGATGGATGCAGTCGTGTTGGTTGCGGTCAGACCGCCGTTACCGCCGGCATTCGCTGGAGGTGAAGAGTCAGTGCCGTTGCCGCCGGAGCCCGGGCCAGTGACGCCGGCTGCGTCGCCACCCTTCCCACCGGTTGAGCCGCTGCCACCTTCGCCGCCGCCACCGCCGCCGCCCGCGGCGACGAGGCGCGGATCGGTACTGGGGAGAGCTGTGTAGGTGCAGCCGCTACCGCAGGTCTGCAGAGCGGACTCGCCGCCACCGTTGGCTGCGTATCCCGATGCTCCGCCGCCGCCGGCCCCGGAGGTACTGCCGACCTCGGCGTAGAGCGTCGCTCCCGGGGTCACGGGGATTGTGGCCAGCACAGTCGCGCCCCGACCATCTGGACCCGAAGGCTCGCCTCCGTTTCCAACGCCACCTCCCGCTCCGACCACGGTGACCGCGATTTCCGTGACGCCCGCAGGCACGACGTATGCCGTCTGACCCACCGTCGTGATCGTGGTGGTGACTGGTGGCGCGGGACCCGCACTCGCCGGCGTGAGCCCCGTCGTCAACTGGACTCCGCCCAGGACGATAGATGCCGACAGTGCCGTGAAAGCCCGACGCTTAAAGGTGCCGTGAGGTTGTCTGGAAGTCGTGAGCGTTCGGGACTTGAGCGGCACGTATGACAAAGTTCTCTCCAGGGCGTGTCAGGGGGACAGGGATGCTGGGCCAGCCTGCGCGCTCTCCCCAGTGCCCGCCGTCCCGTCCGTGGAACCGCGCATTACCGTCACAAACTCGGAGAGCTGACCTGGAAACGATGAGTCAGCGCCACCGGACAGGTGCGATTCGACCTCGAGGCACGTGACGACAGCGCTGACTCACAACGATTCTTACGCGCACAACCTGCGCGCGCGCGTGCGCGCGCAGAATGTCGTGCTAGTGCACGCAGCCCGCAGACGAGTCTAGTCGGTTGAATGTCGGTAGGCGACGCTGATGCGCGGCCCCGCGGACGCGACCTTGGGAACCGCGTGAAGCCACGTGCGCTGGCTGCGGCCTCCCATCACGACGAGGTCGCCCATGCCGAGCGCGAGCGTCAGCGCGGTCCGCCCCTCGCGTGGCCGCATGACGAAGCGGCGTGGAGATCCGAGCGAAACCGTCGCGACCACTGGGTTGATGATGCGGAGCGGGATGTGGTCGCCGTGCCATGCGACCGAGTCACGACCGTCGCGGTAGAGGTTGGCGCCCACCGAGTTGAATGGACGCCGGTAGCGCGTCACGAGGAGCTGTCGCATGCGCTCGATGACCGGCGGCAGCGTCTCGATATCCTCGGGAGAGCTCCAGCGCGCCACCAACCGCGGCGTGACCATGAGCTTCCCGTACAGCTCCTGGGTGGTCGCCTCCCAGGGCGTCGAGTGCATCAACGACTCGAAGAGCGAGTCCGCACCTTTAAGCCAGCCGGGGATGTGGTCCACCCATGCCGTGTCATCCAGTTGGTGGCGGACGAGTCCTGAGAATTCGGGGTCGGGTTGAGGGTCGCCCTGTGCGAACAGGGACGGCTGCCAGAGCTGTTCCGGGGATTCCACGGGATTTTCGTACCGCGCGAACCCTCCCCTTCAAACGAGTTCGAGGGATGGGTGACCTTGGCCGGTTCATAACAATGTCCCAACCGGTTCCCCCTCGACTCCAGCCGTCGGGCGTCGCCAGAGTGGGGACGAGGTTTGCGGCGACCGCCTCGCCGCGGTGAGCCGAGAGCCGCGGCCGTTCCGAGACGGGACAAATCAGGAGGTCCAACCAATGCCGTTGAAGAACACGATTGGCCACATTTCGCTCGCTGCGGTGGGGGCGTCAGTGGTGGTGCTTGGTGCGAGCCTCCCGGTGCTCGCAACCACTCGGAGCGGGTCGGAGCACGCATCTTCATACCGCGTGCACGTCATCATCGCCGGCACCAGCCTCAGTCACACGTTCACCCCGGTGGGCTCACAAAAGTCGAAGTCCGAGCCGATCACACAACCTGATGACATCGCGTGGCTCGACGGCAATGTCTTCGTGACCTTCCAGAATGATGTGGGGCCGCAGGGCACGCCCAGTCCGAGCGGCAACCTGGACAGCACCATCGTCGAGATCAATTCGAGCGGTCATGCCGTCAAGCACTGGGACCTGCGCGGGCACTGTGACGGGCTCACGGCCGACCCATCGATCGGGAGCATGATCGCAACGGTCAACGAGGACGCCAACTCCAGTCTCTTTACGATCGATCCCAGCAGCGGCGCTCGAGATGCCGTCCAGCACTTCTTCTACAGCCTGAGCCCGCTGCCGCACTTCGGCGGAACGGACGCCATCTCGATCGACAACGGAGAGATCCTGATCAGCGCTTCTGCACCGGGCACGAGCGACGGATCGCCGCCTGCTCCGAACGCGGCATATCCCGCTGTCTACGCGGTGACCCTGGACTCTCGCGACCACGTTGCGGTGGTGCGATCCGTGTTCCGCGAAGAGGCCACGGCGACCGTCGCGAACACCGGGAGCTCCGAGGGCCGGCATGTCAAATTGGGCCTGACCGATCCGGACTCCAACGAGATCGTCCCCTCAGCCGGTCCGCGCTTTGCCGGGAGCTTCATGCTCGACAGCCAGGGCGACAAGGAGCAGATCTACGTCCCCGATCCCGCAGCAAGCCATCCCGCGCTCCGGGTGCTCGGGTTGAGCCAGTCAATCGATGACACGGCGTGGGCGACCGACGCGGAGGGGACGCTCTACACAACGGACACGGCGAACGACACCGTGGACGCGGTCCGTGGCGACTTCCCAGCCGGAAGCGCATTCGTCGCGGTGACGCCGTGCGATGCGAACGCGGCGCCGCCGAGTTGCAACAACACGCCGCCACCACCCAACTGGCTGGGTCAACTCGACATGTGGACCGGCCAGATCGCTCACGTGAGCCTGCGGGGTGCCGACCTGCAGCCCAAGGGGATGATCTTCGTCGCGTCGTAGTGCAGCGGTCTCGTGTTGCTAAGCTCGCGACGTCGTGCGGCGCCTGCCAGCCATCCTGCTCGCCGGCGCTGTTCTGGTTGCGTGCGGAAGCGCGCCGAGCAGCACAGCGACAGGCGCGGCGGTGACATCAAATCCAGTGGCGCAGGAAGATGCGCAGGCGGCGTACCTCGCCGTTGTGGAACCACTTCCAGACCTGATCGGACCTGATGTCGCGGGATACAACACGCACTGCAGCGCCAACCTGAGCACGGTCACCTGTGTCCAGGCGCTCGAGCAGTTCGGCAGCGACATGGATGGCTTTCTCTCCTCGCTCCCGGATGTCGCGGTCCCCGAGGCATTTCAGACCGGGAACGAGGCGCTGAAGAAGGCGTTGGCCGACCTGGTCGGGACGCTCGCAACGCTCGTCGTTGCCATCAATGCCAACTCTCCAGGCGTCGAGGATGACGCCAACGGAGCGGTGTCCGCCGAAGGCGAGATCTTCCCTGCATTGGGGATCATCGCGAAGGAGCAGGAGTCAATCCCGGCGACAATGTACGTGGCCGCTGATCACACGTTCTCGACGACGCTTCCTCAAGGATGGTCCAACGTGACCGGCGACGCGAGCCTGCTGGCGTCACATCACCTCACCGGGGCGGAGTTGGCCGCGATCCAGTGGGACTACCTCGGCGCGACCGAGGGCATCAATGTTGCATATGTCTCCGTGCAGCAGGTAACGCCGGCCTTGACGCAGGGACAGATCACGCCGTATCTCAAGACGGTGGTCGGAGGCGTGACGTTGCTGACGGAGCCGGCGGCTTTCACGCTCGACGGCAGCAGCGGACTCTTCGACACCAGCGCGACAACCAATCAGGGCGTTGAGTACGAGGCGCAGGACATGGTGGTCGACCACGGAGGGCGAACCTTCGAGATCGCGCTCACCGTGCTCAGGACTGCGTTTCCCCAGGAGCTCACCGGGTTCAATGCCATCATGAACGCGTGGCGTTGGGCCGCAGCCTGATGCACGGATTGCGCGTACCGGCGCCGCACACCGCATGGAGCCGTCCTCGAGTTTCCTCAGGCGCGGGTCCGCGGCGCTGATCCGCTGCGTAGAACAGGGATCAGGACAGCGGCGGCGGCAACGTGCATCAGCGCGAGCACGACCTTGGTCGTGCCGCTGATCCCCGCGGTGAGCGGAAGGCTCAAGGAGACGAGCAGCACGACGAGTGCAGCGACAGTCCAGATCGAGCGAGCGCGAGGGGTGCCCCGTTCCAGTATCGCGAGCAGACCCCAGCCCACCAGCGACGCGATGAGGGTTGCGCCCACGACGTAGCCGATCCCGATGGTCTGAGGCGCTCCGCTGCCGAATCGGATGAGGAGGTGGACGCCGAGCAGTGGCACGGCGATGACCCAGACCGCCACCGCTGCGACGATGGCTCCTCCGACGCCGAGCGCTCGGGTCCGGGCGAGCGGCGTGATAGCGCGGGCACTGAAGTCCTTTGCCGTTGTCGTGGCCATGACAAGCTCCTTCTACGTGGCGGTTGTGGGCCTCTTGCGGGGCGAGAGGCGGTAGACTTACTTAGGCGCCTAAAGATTAGGCACCTAAGTATCTCCGTGTCAAGTCATGAGGTCGCTCCGTGGATTTCGATGAAGCCGATGCACTCAACGAGGCGATCCGGGCCATCGGCATCCGACACCGCGCGCTCGCAATCGATGCCCTCGCCCCGTTCGGCATCCACCCCGGTCACAAGCTGCTGCTGCTCGAGCTCGAGACGGAAGGACCGAGAACGCAGGCTCAACTGGCGGCAGCCTGCGGTTACGAGCCGCCGACCATCACCCTCAGTGTCCGTCAACTCGAGACCGCCGGGCTCGTGGTCCGGCGCTCGTCACCCACGGATGGCCGCGCCACGATCGTCGAGCTCAGTGACGAGGGGCGCGCGCTGCTGCCGCAGCTCAAGGACGCCTGGCGACAGGTGGCCGCGCAAGCGGTGGCGGGGCTCAGGTCCACCTCTGTCGAACAGCTCACGGTGGTGCTCGAGGACCTGGCCGGCAGTCTCGACGCAGGCGTTCCTCCGGCCGCGGACATGCCACGTTATGTCGGTGGAAGGCGAGCCAACCCCACGCCCACGGAGGACGGTCGACCCGGAACTCACGAGGGCTGACGGCGGATCGGAGCCGAACGTATAGTTCGCTCCCAAGCCCCGATCAGTCGAGATCGAGGGTCGTATTGAGGGTTCGCGGTGAAGCTTCGGTTCTCGCCGGCCCGGTCGTCGACGCCCGGGGCGCTGGGCGGGGATCATCGCAGGCGCGGCGGCGCTGATTGCGACCGCATCGACGGCGTCCGCGAGCATCGCCGTCAAGCACACACGCCCTGATCCCAGGTGCCAGGTATGTGGACACCAGACGAGCAGGCCGCGATTGAGAGGGCCATCCAGGAGAAGGTCCCGGATCCGCGCCCATGCCCGTTCTGTGGCAAGCGGGCCGGACACATCCTGGCGGACGGTTTCGTCTTCCTCTCCACGAAGCGCCAGCCGAACCTGGATACCGACAGAGGATCGGGCCTGCCGTCGATCGCGCTGATCTGCCGCGGCTGCGGCACGACCACACTGGTCAATGCCTTTGTGCTCGGGTTGCAGGCACTCCTGCAGGCATCGCCGGTGAAGCAGCAGGACGCCTCGTGACGGCGAAGGCCGGGCCCGTGAAGGCGATCACCCGGTAGGCCGCACGGGCAGAGCTCTCGCCCGCCGGCAATCAAGCAGCACCCCCTTGCGCTGCGCCCCCCAGAGGACTATCATCCCCGGCCAAGCTGTAAGCGCTTACTGGTAAGCGCTTACAGTACGTCAGGTTGACGGGATTGGAGGCGACAAGCCCCAGTGACAGAGGCCAAGCGATACAAGGGGACGTTGACGATCTACGACGTCGCCCGCCTGGCAGGCGTCTCGATCGCTTCCGTCTCGCGCGTCCTCAATGGCCAGGGGACGCCCCGAGCCGACACTCGCGAGCGAGTCATGCGGGCGGTCGGGGAGCTCAGCTTCGTCCCGGACGGCGCTGCCCGGGCCCTCTCGAACGGCCTCAAGGAAGTGGTCGGGGTCGTCTTCCGGCGCGGGACGGAGGCCACATTCGAAGACGAGGACGAGAGCCTGCTCTTTATCGACGGCATCAATCGTGGCATCGAGCTGGCCGCCCAGCATCGAACCTTCGATGTGCTGATCAGCTCGGTGGGGATCCACGATCCTCGCGCGTCGGCCCGCATCGCCAGCGTTGCGGGCAAGTCGGACGGCATCATCCTGCACGACCGATCCCTCTCCGGAGCCGGTATCGCGCGGCTGGCGGAGGTCGTGCCGATCGTGACGCTGGCGGGGAGTCCGACCAAGGCGTCCGTGAACGTCGGTTGTGACAACGAGTCCGGGATGAGGGCGCTCATCAACCACCTCATCCTTGACCACGGGTACCGGAGCCTCGGTTACCTCGCCGGACACGCGGACAGCCCAGACAACCGGGCGCGAGCGCGGGTCTTCGAGGCTGCGACCGGCGCGGCCGGCGCCGAGATCAGGACAGGACCTGCGTGGCAGGGAAACTACAGCGCCTCCGGTGGTGCCCAGGTCATCGCGGCGCTGCTGGACCGCGGTGAACGACTTCCCCGAGCGATCGTGTGCGCGAACGATCAGACCGCACTCGGCGTGATGCACACGCTCTCGCGGTGGGGCTTGAATGTGCCGGGCGATGTCGCCGTCACCGGTTTCGACGATGTTCCCGTGGCCCGGCATCTCCACCCGTCGCTCACCACGGTGCGCCAACCCATCGAGCAGATGGGAGCCACTGCCTTCGACGTTCTCTACTCGATGATCGGCGGCGTCAGGAGTGATCCGAACGTCGTGTTGCCGGTCCGGCTCCTGCTCCGCGAGAGCTGCGGCTGCGCCCACACTCCGCCGTCGCCGTTCACCGCCTCTCTCGAGACGCGAGCCTAGCGATGCGCGCACTCGCTCGCAGACTTGGCGTTTACCTGCTCGCCGCCTGGGTTGCGATCACCGTCAGCTTCCTGCTCCCGCGAGTGGTCCCGGGCAACCCGGTCGCCGGGGCCATCGCGCGGGCCGAGTCGTCCGGTATCTGCAACACCTATTGCGTCAAGGCAATCGAGGCGCAGCTGGGATTCAACGTCCATACAAGCCTCTGGACGCAGTACGTGCAGTACCTGGGGAACCTCGTGCACGGGAACCTCGGGTTCTCATGGTCGGAGAACGCGCCGGTGAGCGGCCTGATCGCCTCGTATCTCCCATGGACGCTGGGCCTCCTTGGGGTCGCGACGATCTTGAGCTTCGTGGGCGGCACGCTGATCGGCGTCGTCATGGCGTGGCGGCGCGGTTCGCTGTTTGACTGGTTGTTGCCGGCCGCAACCTTCTTTCAGGCGATCCCGTATTTCTTTCTCGCCCTGGTCCTTGTGCTGATCTTCGGAGAGACCGGAAGCTTCTTCCACTGGTTCCCGAGCCTGTATGGCTATGACATCTACGGCGTCACCCCGGGAATGAACCTGCCATATATCGGCAGCATCATCGGGCACGCGGTGCTCCCGGCATTGACCGTGATCCTCGCATCGATGGGCGGATTCATCCTCGCGATGCGCAACCAGATGATCACCACGATGGATGAGGACTTCGTCCTTGTCGCGCGAGCCAAGGGCCTGCGCACCGGAAAGGTGGTCTGGTATGCGGCCCGGAACGCGCTGTTGCCATGCGTGTCGAACTTCTCTGTGGCGATCAGCCTCGTCGTCGCCGGACAGATTCTGGTCGAGATTGTCTTCAACTACCCGGGGATCGGCTACCACCTCTACGGCGCGCTCGGCGCGCTGGACTACACGCTGGTCCAGGGGATCTTCGTGGTGATCACCCTTGTCGTCCTCGCGGCGAACCTCCTTGCAGACGTTGTGTACGTGCTGATCGACCCGCGGGCTCGGCAGGAGGCGTGAGCGCATGACCATCAACACGACCGTCCTCCCCGAGGCAACCTCGGCCACCGCGGCAGCGCGCACGCCGCGGGCGTTCCGGTTGCCGCGCTCCCCGAAGGTGATCGTGGGGCTGGTGATTCTTGCGGTGTTCGTGGTGCTCGCCATCATCGGCGCATGGATTGCTCCGTACTCACCGAATCTCACCAACGAGAGCTGGGTGCAGCACGTCCTCGTCGCGGGCACCGGTCCCGGGACGCACATCAAGGCTGACTACTACCCACTCCCGCTGCCGCCTTCGAGCGCGCACTGGCTTGGTACCACCGTTTTCGCCCAGGACGTGTGGTCGCAACTCCTGGTCTCGACCCAGGCGACACTCGCGGTGGGACTGCTCGCGGCTGCGATCTCCACCGTGCTCTCCATCCTCGTCGGGGTCACGGCCGGCTACCTCGGCGGCGGCGCCGACGAGGGGCTCTCGTTGGTGGGCAACGTGTTTCTCGCCATCCCCGGCCTTCCGCTGCTCATCGTGCTTGCAGACTACGTCCCGGCCGCGGGAACGAGCGTCTTTCTGGTCAGCCTCATCATCGCCATCACTGCCTGGGCGTACAGCTCCCGGGTGTTGAGGGCGCAGACCCTTTCCTTGCGCAACCGGGATTTCGTTGAGGCGGCACGGGTTTCGGGAGAGGGGAGGATACGAATCATCGTCGTCGAGGTCCTGCCGAACCTCATCCCGATCGTGGCCGCGTCGTTTCTCTTCACGACGCTGTACGCGATCGGCGCCTACGTCGCCATCTCCTTCCTCGGCCTCGCGGGGTCACCGACATCGTCGCCACCAGGCCTCTGGAACTGGGGGAACATGCTCAGGGAGGTGTTCGCGAACGACGCGGTGCGCGGCGGCTGGTGGTGGTGGTGGGTGCCCCCCGGCCTGTGCATCGCCCTGCTGGGGACCAGCCTGGCTCTCCTCAACTTCGGCATCGACGAGTTCATCAATCCGCGCCTGCGGGTCGCGGTGCTCTCCCGAAAGGCGGCTCGCCTGTTGGGCGTCAGCCGCCGGCCGAAGCTCGGCCTCACACCTGTCGTGCATCGGAAGATGGTCGCCCCCACCGTTACCGGTGCCGACGCGAGCATGCCGTGACCACGCCCGGTATCGGCGCAATGACAAGCCCGGGCATTGACCCGGTGCTCGAGATCCGCGGTCTCTCTGTCGACTACGGGTTCGGCGACGATGCCGTGCACGCGGTGCGCGATTGCGATCTCACGCTCGGCCGGGGACGAGTTCTCGGTCTGGCGGGGGAGAGCGGCAGCGGCAAGTCGACGCTGGCGATGGCGGCGATCCGTCTCCTTCGCTCGCCCGGCGTGATCACGGGCGGCGAAGTCCTCTTTCATTCGAAGACCGGTTCGGCCGGCGCACCCACGTCGACCATGGATCTGCTGTCGGCCGGAGAGGAACAACTCCGCGCCGTCCGATGGTCGGAGATCGCGATCGTTCTGCAGAGCGCGCTGAACGCGCTCAACCCGGTCAGCACGATCGGCGCGCAGTTCGACGAACTGCTCGCCACCCATCGTCCCGGCCTCCATCGGGCCGAACGCCGGGACCGTGCCGGGGAGTTGCTGGAGCTGGTCGGAATGACCGCTGACCGGCTCCGCAGCTATCCCCACGAGATGTCCGGCGGCATGCGCCAGCGGGCAATGATCGCGATGGCACTCGCGCTGGATCCCCAGGTCATGATCCTCGACGAGCCCACGACGGCTCTCGACGTGGTGACCCAGCGCGAGATCCTCGAGGAGTTGATGGGGCTGCGCGACCGGCTCGGCTTCGCCGCACTCTTCATCACCCACGACCTCTCGCTGCTGGTGGAGTTCGCCGACGACATTGCAGTGATGTATGCCGGTCGGCTCATGGAGCGAGCGCCCGCCGCGGCGCTGTTTCGCGCGCCGCGCCTCCCGTACACATATGGCCTGCTGCACTGCTTCCCACCGATGCACGGCGAGCGCTATCGCATGGAGGGTATTCCGGGTTCACCGCCGGACCTGAGAGATCTCCCGTCAGGGTGTGCGTTCCATCCACGTTGCAAGTGGGCGATGCCCCAATGCAGCCAGGATGTGCCAAAACTCGAACCCCTCGACGAGTCATCTCGCGAGGTGGCGTGCTGGCTGCATCGCGGCGACGCGACGGCTCCGCCCGAGCTGACGCAACCGGACACAGCCATGGCGCGGTCCCGTGGCGCAACCCCGATCGACACGAGCGCGGGGCAAGCTGTATGACCACGCTCGCCGTCGTCCCCGACATCGCTGCCACGGCACCCGTGCTGGAAGGCCGTGGCCTGACGAAATCGTTCTGGGTCAAGCGCAGCAGTGGGCTGCTTGCACGGCGTTCGCGACTCCACGCTGTGAATGACGTTTCACTGCAGCTCGTGGCCGGGGCGGTCACTGCGGTCGTGGGCGAGAGCGGATCCGGGAAGACCACCGTCGCCCGGCTGCTGGCGAGGATCGTGAAGCCGGACGAGGGCGACGTGCTCCTCGACGGTCACCCGGTCCCGGCGACGCGCTCGCGGTCGTTCGCGGCGCAGGTGCAGATGGTCTTTCAGGACCCGTTCGCATCGCTCAACCCCGTGCACAAGGTTCGGCATCATCTGGAGCGCCCGCTGCAGATTCATCACACCGCCGACGGCGATGTCAATGCGGCGGTGATGCAGCTGTTGCACCGGGTTGCGCTCGACCCACCCGCGAACTTCGCGGACAAGTTTCCTCACGAGCTCTCGGGGGGCCAGCGCCAGCGGGTCGCGATCGCGCGAGCTCTGGCTGTGCGCCCCCGCGTCCTGCTCGCCGATGAGCCCGTGTCGATGCTCGATGTCTCGATTCGTCTCGGCGTCCTCAACCTGCTTGCCGATCTTCGAGACCGTGAGCAGCTCGCAATCCTCTACGTCACGCACGACATCGCCTCAGCGCGATACCTCGCAGACACCATCGTCGTGATGTACGCCGGGCAGCTCGTCGAGGCCGCGCCGAGCGTCAGCCTCACCGACTCTCCGGCGCATCCGTACACCCAACTCCTGCTGTCCGCCGCACCCGACCCGGAACGGCTCGAGCACCCGGAGCTCGCCGCTCGAGGAGCGCCGCCGAGCCTGCTTGCTCCACCGCCCGGATGCCGATTTCATCCGCGCTGCCCGCACGCGATGGACATCTGCAGGCGCACCGCACCGCCGACGGTGACGGTTGCACCGGGCCACTCGGCGGCGTGCTGGCTGCACGTCGCCACGGACGAGCGACAGAGCGAGGCGGCGTTGGCGCCGGCGACTCCGGTCGTGGCGCTGACGGGGGAGTCGGAAGTGCAACGCCCCCCGTAGCCAGCCGCACATGACCCACCAGCCAAAGGGAAATGCACTGCCAACGCAGTGCGACGAAGATCACGGAACGGTTAGAGGAGACACAACAATGAAGCGGAGACCAGTCATCGCTGTTCTCGGCGTGACGACACTATTCGTCGCGGCATGCTCGGGATCCAGCCCAGGCGTCACCAAGAGCACGGGCGCGCCGCTCATCTACGAACCGACAACGGGGGTCACGTTCTCGGATGACTTCAACCCCTATGACCCCAACTCCGTCGCTTCCAGCGTCGGTATGAAGAGCATCCTGTACGAGCCGCTCGTCGAGTTCGATCAGCTCGACCCAACTGCCGCGGGCACGCACTACTGGCTGGCCACTGCGTACGCCTTCCAGAACGGCGGCAAGGACCTGCAGATCACCCTGCGAACCGGCGTGAAGTTCAGCGACGGCTCGAGCTTCGGTCCGAAGGACGTTGCTGCAACTTTCGCGGCGATGAACAACCCGAAGGCCGACACCCCTGGCGTCCCGCCGCAGGCATCACCCGCGACGATCTCCGGGAACACGGTGACCCTGCACTTCAGCGCGCCGCAGTACACCGGTCTCTGGGCAATCCTGGGAACGACCTACATGATGCAGGCATCGGTTGCGAACCAGATTGCCGCGAACCCCACCATGCAGATCGCGCATCCGATTGGGACCGGGCCTTTCGAGCTCGACAGCTACTCGACGTCGCTGATCAAGTTCAAGCCGAATCCAAACTACTGGGGCGGAAAGCCTCCGGAATCCGAGGTCGAGGTCCCGTCTGTCGCCACGAACGCGGCGGCCAGTGATGCCCTGGTCAGCGACCAGCTCGACTGGGCCGGCAACGATATCCCGAATATCTACGCCAGCTTCGTCAACCTCGACCCGCAGACCAACCACGCGTGGTTCGCATCGGGGAACACCGTCGTGATGTGGTTCAACCTGAATCCGGGCAATGGTGGGGCGACCGGAATCAGCGATGCAGCAGTTCGCCGGGCAGTCAGTTACGGCATCGATCGCAACGCTCTCGCACTCCTGGGCGAGTCCGGGTACGAGGAGCCGGCGAGCTCATCCAGCGGACTGATCCTTCCGAACCAGAAGGCGTTCCTCCCCACGGACGGATCGCTCACGAACGATCTCTCCACCGCCGGCAACGTCCCCGACGCAACAACCGCGACAGCCGACAAGCTGCCGAGCGGTGACGACGTCTACGACATCCTCACCGGCGACGGTTGGAAGGCACCGGCAACCTCCACGTACAGCAAGGGGACCTACAAGTCCGGCGGAAACTGCGATGGCACCAGCGTTGCCAACTGCTGGACCAAGGCCGGTCAGATCATCAAGTTCTCGGTCTACGATCCGGTTCCGTTCTCCGACTACTGGGAGGATGCGCAGCTCATCTCGCAGGAGCTCCAGACCCTCGGCATGGACGTGACCACCAAGCCGGCGCAAGGGTATTCGGACTGGAACGCGAACCTCACCGGCACTCCCTCCGCGTGGCAAACGGCCTTGCACTGGGGCCAGGGCGGCAGCATCCCGTACATCCAGTACGAGGACTGGCTTGACGGATCGAGCTCCACCACCGCGGCGCACTACGAAGGCTATTCGAACGCGGCTGCCCAGACGGCGTTGCAGACATATGCCAGCACCGATCCCACCGACACCACGGACCTCTATCCCGCCGTCCAGCAGCTCGAAAAGCTCATGTCGACGGATGTTCCCGAGGCACCGCTACTCTATGGCGCGGATTGGAACGTCTACAGCAGCACCAAGTACATCGGGTGGCCTGATCAGTCGGATCCGTACATGAATCCGTCGCCAAGCGATCCGCAAATGCCGTACATCCTGATGCAGCTCAAGCCGGTCTCCTGAGCTCGCACCACAGAAACGATTTGTCGCCATCACGCTGATGGGAGGGTCCGTCCGGCCGGCATCGTGCCGGCCGGACACCCGGACCCGATTCAAAGAAAGGAAACGCAAACCATGAACGCCACGGCCACCGGCGCACGCGGTGACGAGTCCGGCCTGCTGACGCGCCTCAGCCTCGAGGAGAAGGTTCGCCTCCTGACCGGTGCCGACGCCTGGTCGCTCTACCCGATCGACACCGTCGGACTGCGCTCGATGGTCGTCTCCGACGGCCCCTCCGGCGTCCGCGGGCGTCGCTTCGATCCGAGTCATCCTTCGACATCCTTGCCGTGCCCTGTGGCGCTCAGTGCGACGTGGGATGAAGCACTCGTCATGGAAGTGACGCGGGCGCTGGGAGAGGAAGCGCGCACGCGAGGCGTCGACGTGCTGCTCGCTCCGACGGTGAACATCATTCGCACGCCGCTGAGCGGGCGAGGCTTCGAGTGCTTCTCCGAGGACCCGGTGTTGACCACACGCATCGCCGTTGCGTACGTGCGTGGTGTGCAACAGGCCGGCGTGGGGGCCTCCGTCAAGCACTACGTCGCCAATGATTCCGAAACCGATCGACGCACCTATGACGCGCGCATCACCGAGCAGGTGCTCCGCGAACTCTACCTGCCGCCATTTGAGGCGTGTGTGCTCGAGGCCGACGTGGCGATGGTGATGGCCGCATACAACTCGGTCAATGGCTACACGATGACTGCCAACCGGTCGCTGCTTCGCGATCTGCTCAAGGGCGAATGGGGCTTCCAGGGCGTCGTCGTCTCGGACTGGTCGGCGACGAGAACCACGGAGCCGACCGCGGTAGGCGGATTGGACCTGGTGATGCCAGGACCACGTGGACCCTGGGGCGATCAGCTGGTTGCAGCCGTGCGCACCGGTGCCGTGCCCGAGGCCGACATCGACGACAAGGTGTTGCGGCTGCTCGGACTTGCCCGTCGCGTCGGTGCACTCAATGGCGCGCCCGATCCCGCGCCGCACGACGGTGCGATGTCGATGACGTACACACTGGTCGATCCCGCGCTCGTGCGCGAAGTCACAGCGCGGTCGTTCGTGCTCCTGCAAAACCGCAACGGTCTGCTCCCGTTGAAGAGCGACGACTCGCGGCGCGTTGCGCTGATCGGCCCGAACGTGGCGCAGCCGCAGACGCAAGGAGGCGGGAGTGTCCGCGTCCTGCCCGTCATCCGCCCGGAACTCGTCGACTCACTGCGCTCGCTGGGTGAGTTCGATGAAGTCGATGTCCAGCAAGGGTGTTTGACGTGGGCGACGATCCCACCGGCGCCAAACGGGAGCATGCGCGACCCGGTGACTGGCGCGGTCGGTGTGCGCGTCGAGGTGCGCGACGCCGCGGGCACGATGCAATACGACGCGGTGCATCCGAGCAGCGTGCTCACATGGTGGGATGGCCTGCCCGATGCCGTACACCGTCCCGGCTCGGAGCTACTCATCCGCGCGCGTTACCGGGCCGTCGAGGATGGCACGCATATGATCGGAGTAGCAGGCGTCGGGCTGTTGAGCATCACAGTCGACGGGTCGGAGCTCGCCGAGGCGACGACGCTGCCTCCAAACGAGGTGGTGGAAGCGTTTTCGCGCCCGCCGGAGCTTCGTGTGCCGGTCCAGCTCACATCCGGCACCGACGTGGAGATCCGCGCAGCGTTCCGTCCTACCATCCGCGGCCCCGAGGCCGGCTTTGTCACCATGCGGCTCGGCGTCACGCGCAAGCTTGACGAGGATCGATTGCTCGACAACGCGGTTGCCGCTGCGGAGGCGGCCGACGTCGCCGTGATCGTCGTCGGAGCAGCGGAGGGAACCGAGAGCGAAGGCTACGATCGCGAGACGATGTCGCTGCCTGGCAGACAGGACGAGTTGGTACGACGCGTTGCCGCAGTGCAACCAAAGACCGTCGTCGTCGTCAATTCGGGGATGCCGGTACTGATGCCCTGGGTCGACGATGTCTCCACCGTCATGCAGGTGTGGTTTCCGGGGCAGGCTTTCGGCGAAGCGCTGACGGATTGCGTGCTCGGTCTCGTCGAGCCCGGAGGGCGGTTGCCGATCTCCATCCCTCGTGAAGAGGCTGATGCCCCGGTACTCCACGCCAAGCCAAAAGGCGGCGCCCTCACGTACTCGGAAGGCCTGCTTGTCGGCTACCGCGGCTACGACCGCGACGAGCGGGAGCCGCTCTTCTGCTTCGGCCACGGGCTCGGTTACACCGAGTGGAGTTACGACTCGCTCGCGCTCGAGCGCGACACGCTGCATGCACATGACGACCTTCCCATCGTGGTGACAGTGCGTAACACGGGCCATCGACCCGGCCGCGACGTGGTGCAGGTCTACCTGGAGCCGCAGGATGACGAGGCGGACCGTCCCCTCCGCGCATTGTGTGCCTTTGTCACCGTCGATGCCGACGCCGGCGAGACCGTCAGCGCGCGATTGCTGATTCCCTCCCGTGCGTTCGCGCGATTTGATGCTGGCGCGGGCGAGTGGACCTGGCGTCCCGGCGGCTACACGGTCCGCGCAGGCCGGTCGTCGCGAGACCTCAGGGTCAGCCGGCCGGTGCAGGTGGAGGCGCTCGACGCGGTCAAGACCGCCTGACATCCGAGGCGGTACACGCACACCACCGAGCTCATGATGTTGCAGGGTGCACGCCCGATTGTTAACGTCGGGTGTCGGTATCGGCGGACGACGCGCCGGGGTGCGTGTGCTTTAACGTCGACAGGACGGTACCCAGCGACCAAGGGGGAGCCATGACCACACTCGAGAACCGGCCGAAGACCGCCCTCCTCGTCATCGACGTTCAGAACGTCATCGTTGACGGCGCGCACGAGCGGGACGCCGTGGTCGCGAACGTCGGCACCCTCGTGGACAGGGCGCGGGTGCAGGCCATACCAGTTGTCTGGGTCCAGCATTCGGACGAGAACATTAAGAAAGGTAGCGAGGGATGGCAGATTGTCCCGGAACTGTCCCCGGACGCCGCTGAGCCGCTCGTGCAGAAGAACTACCCCGACTCGTTTGAGGAGACGTCACTCGAGTCGGTGCTCTCGGGCCTCGGTGTCGGCCGGCTCGTGGTGGTTGGAGCACAGACAGATGAGTGCGTCCGCTCGACGCTGCACGGCGCGGTGGTCAGGGGATACGACGCCACGCTCGTCAGTGACGCGCACACGACGGAGGACCAGACGGAATGGGGAGCGCCGCCCCCGGACAAGGTCATTGCGCACACCAACCTGTACTGGACATACCACCGAGCACCGGGCCGGACTGCCGGGACGGTGAAGACCGCGGATGTCGATTTCACGGCGAGCTCCTGAGAGCGGCGCCGAGGATACGACTGGGGCCCCCCAACCGCTGATCTGCTGTGACTCCATCCAACGCGGATGAGGGCCTGATACAGCTTCGTTACCGTGGCGCGGGGTGGGCCGCTCCGATCTCTGACAAGCTCGCATCGGCGCGTTAGCCACTCACGGAGCTGGCCACTCAATTGCGAAATACCATGGATCGGGTTCGCCAGTCGGCGCCGTTTGCGATCGCCGGACTGGTCGCGCTCGCGAGCACGCTGCTTCCGCCGGGCCCCCGCAACCCGGAGTGGCTCGTGGTCGCACTCGCGCTCGCCGCCGCCCTCGCGCTGGACGGCCTCATCGGATTCTCGAAGCAGGCCCCCGCCTGGGTGCCGACCGTGCGGCTCCTTGTCACTGTCACGGCCATCGCCGTGCTCGCGTACGCCGCCGGCCCCTCGTCCGGGTTCACGGCGCTGCTGCTCCTGCCGGTCATCTTCTCGGCGCTCTACGGCAAGCCCTGGGAGGCCGCGTTCCTGATCCCGGCTGTTGTTGTCGCTGACACCTTCATCTGGGCGCAGACCACCGCGACACCTGCAGCGTTGTTCCGGAGCCTCGCGGTCTACACGGGCATCGCACTGCTCTTCACGGTCGCCACGCACGGTCTGCGACGCAGACTGAGCGCGGCCCTCGCCGCCGCAGACGAGAGAGCTCGACAGCTCAGCGTCATGGCCAGCGCCGCTCAGGCGCTCAACAGCCTCGATCCAGATGAGGTGATGGCGACCGCATCGCACCTGGCCGCCATCCTCGTCTCGCCGCACGGAGACGCGCCGCGCCGGGGTCAGTATTTCCTCCTCGAGGGCGACGACATGGTGATCGCCGCCGACAGCGACGAGGTGGGCATCAGCATGAGCGGAGAGCGCTGGCCGATCGCCGAGCATCCTCCCGCCGCAGAGGCGGTTCGATCAGGAAGGACCGTCGGTGGCCCGATCGACCTGGACGGCCTTGGTCCGCACGTCCGCGATCTCGTTCTGCTCAGCGGTGTCACGCACTCCGCGTACGCGCTGGTGAAGATCGACGGACGGCCCTTCGGCATTCTCTCGGCGTCGAGCCGAGGGAGCGCGATCGCCGACGACCTGATCGAACGGCTCGGCTCACTCGCGCATCTCACCGAGCTCGCGCTGGCGAATGCCCTGACGCATCGTCGCTTCCAGCGGCAGGCCACCATCGACGCGCTCACCGACCTCACCAACCGTCGCGGCTTCGACGTGGCGCTCCGGCGTATCTCGGGACGGACGCCGTTCGCGATCCTCGTGATCGACGTCGACGACCTCAAGACCGTCAACGACCGCTGGGGCCACGCCCACGGCGACCGGCTCATCGTCGGGGTCGGCGCGGCACTTGCCGGGGTGATCCGGCGAGGAGACACGCTCGCGCGAGTCGGCGGGGACGAATTCGCCGCCCTCGTCCTGGACGCCTCCGACGAAGCGATCGCCCAGCTCGAGATCCGGATGCATGCGGCGGTGGCTCAGCTCGCCCTGGAGTCCGGCACCGCCAGCATCAGCATCGGTTCCGCCCTCGGCGATAAGACGGAAGTGCCGCAGCAGGTGTACGAGCGCGCCGACGGCGCCATGTACCGAGCCAAGCGAAGCACGCATGCCGCCCGGGACGCTCCGACCGATGCCGCTGCGCCAGCCTCGGTGGCAGCTGGAGTCCCCTCCGTGCTTGACCTGCGCCGCGCCTGATCGACACCAGCGGTCATCCACCGTTGCTGCAATCTTTTGGTCACGAACAACACACAGACCGGGCCGGGTTCCGTGCCAGCCCCTAGGGTGGCGATCGAAGGCGATCTCGGCTCGTGAGCCGGTCGCGCCCGCACACCATGCCCAGCCGAATCGGAGGATCCGAAGTGGAAGCAATCCCTGTGCCCACGGCTGGAGGGGATGGCCGCCTCACCGCCGAGAGTCGCTGGATCGGAGTGGGGACGTCGACTGCCACGGAGTCGCACCGAGCCGGGGTTGAGGCCGCGTCAGCGGCGCTTCGCGGCGTCGACGCCCGAATCCTGATCGTCTTCGCCTCACCCGCACAAGATCTCGCGGCGATGATCAACGGCGTCCGCTCGGTCGCTCCCCTGGTGCCGATGATCGGCTGCACCACGGCGGGAGAGATCGCAACGGACGGCCCCGGGGACAGCGGCGTCGTGGTGACGGCGCTCGGCGGCAGAGGCTTCACAGTGGCGACGCATGCAGCCCGCAATGCGTCGCGAGATCTGCGCGGAGCGGGCGCTGCGGCTGCGACGTGTGCCGAGCACGAATCGGCCGGGGAGCATCAGGTATTGCTGCTGCTCACGGACGGCCTCGGTGGCGATCAGCAGGAGGTGGTGCGCGGCGCATACAGCGTCGTTGGTGCATCGGTGCCGCTCGTGGGTGGGTGCGCCGGCGACGATCTCGCCATGCGGAAGACGTTCCAGTTCTTCGACGGCGAGGTGCTCGAGGACTCGGTCGTGGCAGCCGCCATCACATCGGACGCACCGCTCGGAATCGGCGTCCAGCACGGATGGACGCGAGTTGGCGCGCCGTTTCTCGTGACCGCCAGCATCGGGACACGTGTGCTTGCGCTCGATGACCGCCCGGCACTCGACGTGTATCTGGAGCGTCTCGAGGCTCCCGCCGAGGCGCACACCGATCCCGCGGCGTTCACCCGTTTTGCGCTGACGCATCCGTTCGGCCTGAATCGTCGCAGCGGCGAGGAGGTGCGCTTCATCGCGGAGGCCAATTTCGAAGACCGTTCCATCGTCTGCATCGCCGAGGTCCCCCAGGGCGGCCTCGCATGGATCATGAAGGGAGACGCCCGGTCGGTCCTGGATGCCACCACGGCGGCGTGTTCGCAGGCGATCGATGGCCTCGCCGGACAGGCGCCGCTCGGGTTTCTCGCCTTCGACTGCATCGCCCGGAGGGGCGTTCTCGGCAACGACGGCATTCGCGAAGAAGTGAGCGAGATCAAGTCGCATGCGCAGGGCGCACCGGTCGCGGGCTTCTACACGTACGGGGAAATCGCTCGGACGCACGGAGTCAGCGGCTTCCACAACCAGACGTTGGTGGTGCTGGCCTTCTGCTGATGGTATGAACGGCACGGATCGCGACGCAGCGCCTGGCAACTGGTCGACGCAGCAACTGGCGGAATTTCTCGTTGCTGTGGCTGCCAGTACGGATGCGCGCTCGGCCACACTCTGCGCGATGCAATGGGCATCGGAGGTGCTGGAGGCCGAGGTCGCGGCGGTGGTGACCGCGGACACGGTGAGTGACACGCTCGGGTTTCCGCGCGGTCAGGTGCCGGTCGCGGCGTTGCTGAGCGCTGCCCTCGAACCGAATTTCGAACTTGTCGTTCCTCGAGTGGGGGAGTTGCGCTCCCTGAGTGTCCCCGTCGAAGAGATCGAAGGGCACCTCGTCGTGGCGCGCTCCGGCGACGAGCGTTTCGAGGCGGATGAGGTGGGACTGCTGCGTGCGATGGGTCGCAGCCTTTCGATGACTCTGCGCACGCTGCGGATGCTCGAGCAGGAACGCTCGCTCCGCGCCGAGGTGGAGGCGCGCGCTCAGGAGAACCTGCGCCTGCTCCTTATGGTGCAGGAACGGCAGACGGCTCTCGAGCGGCTTTCGAAGATCCGTGAGTCAATCTCTCGTCGCGCACCTCTGCCCGAGGTGCTTGATGCCGTCGTGGAGGGTGCCCGTGAGCTGCTCGGCGACGAGGTCGTCGGACTGCGGCTGCTGGACGACGAGCACCCCGGGTTCGCGAACCTCGTGTCGTCAACTGGTGTTTCGCACGCCGTGCTTGCCGCGACGAAACGAAGCGCGGTGTCGGACGGCGCCGGCGGCCGGGCGATCGTCGAGGATCGCGTGATCATCCTGAACGACTATCAGCACGCTCCCGGAGCGATTGACGAGTTCGTCGGCGACCAGTTGCGCAGCGCGATTGCAGCCCCGATTCATGAGCACGGACGCGCCGTGGGCAGCATCACCGTCGCGACGCACCGTCCGGGCCGCGAGTACAGCGATACCGATTGCGAGATGCTCGTTGCGCTTGCGGACCAGACGAGCATCGCTCTCAACGACGCCAAGGCGGTCGATCAGATGCGCCACCTGGCGTACCACGACCCGCTGACGGGATTGCCCAACCGCCTGCTGTTCTTCGAGCACCTGGTCCGCGCGGTCGCCAACGCCAATCGAACCGGGGCAAACACCACGGTGCTGTACCTGGACCTTGATCGCTTCAAGGTGGTGAACGACAGCCTTGGCCACAACGTCGGCGACCATCTCCTCGAGGCAGTGGCCAGGCGACTCCGGGCCGCGTTGCGGGCTGCGGATCTTGCCGCGCGTCTCGGGGGTGACGAGTTCGCAGTGCTTGCCGAGAACACAGGCGCCGACGGTGCGGCCGTGCTCGCGGAGCGGATCTGCGACGCGCTCCGCGACCCCTTCGGCATCGACGGACATGAGTTGACTGTGAGCGCGAGCGTGGGCGTCGTCGTCGACGAGGCCGGTCACACCGACGCTGACGCCTTGCTGCGCAATGCGGACCTCGCGATGTACCGCGCCAAGGTCGACGGGTACGGCAGGCACGCGTTGTACGAACCCGATATGCACGCGGTTGCGTCGGACCGTGCGCACCTTGAAGGCAATCTGCGCCGGGCCGTGCAACTCGATCAATTCGAGGTGCACTACCAGCCGATCGTGTGGCTTGCGACCGGCAAGGTGCTCGGTGTCGAGGCACTCGTGCGCTGGCGTCGCGAGGACGGCGTGCTGGTCCCGCCCGCTGAGTTCATCCCGGTTGCCGAGGAGATGGGCCTCATCGTGCCGATCGGGCGCATGGTCATGGACACTTCGATGCGCCAGGTGCGCGAGTGGCAGGACACGCAGCCTGAGGAATGGAGCCTGAATCTCAGCATCAACCTCTCGGCGCGGCAGCTCTATGAACCGGACATCGTGCGTGAGGTGGCGGATGTGCTTGCCACGACCGGCTTCGACCCCACGCACCTGACGTTGGAGATCACCGAGACCGCATTGATGCACGACACGACAACGGTCAGCACCAGGCTGGAGGAACTTCGTGCCTCAGGAGCTCGCATCGCGCTCGATGACTTCGGCACCGGATATTCCTCGTTGAGCTATCTCCGCAACTTTCCGATCGACGTTCTCAAGGTGGACAAGTCGTTCATCGATGACATCGCGTCGGGCTCGGACCGTGCGAATCTCGCTCGCGGCATCATCGAACTCGGCAGGACGATGCAGCTCGACATCGTCGCCGAGGGGATCGAGGATCCGCTGCAAGTCGTGGAGCTGCTCCGTCTCCATTGCAGCATGGGCCAGGGATATCACTTCTCACGGCCGCTCCCCCCTGACGAGTTGAGTCGCTACCTTCTTGCGCAGCACGGTATCGCGCGCGCAAAACCGTCCATCGTCGCGGTCTAAACACCGGCTTCGAGGGGGCGTCGTATAGCAGCCACGCCAACATCCACGCACCTCGCGCTTGATATGCATTACGCAGGTCGACGACATCGCTCTAACAGCGATGCGACACCGAATCCACGGAGTGCTCGTGCGGCTTGACCGCTGCTTGTCGTTGGGAGTACGGTCGCCACCGGTCGATAGCAGTTGGCGTCACACAACGGGGGTTGAAAGATGCATCGCAGACCAATGACACGAAGCCGTCGCCTGGCCGTCGTGTGCGCCCTCGCGCTGGGCATCGGGACCGCCGCTCTTGGCGCCGGCCCCGTGACCGCCTTCGCCTCCGGCACAGCAAGAACGATCACGGGGACGCTCCGCGATGGGGCCACCTACCTGATCCAGGTTCCGGCGAACTGGAACGGTACCCTCGTCCTCTACAGCCATGGGTACGTGACGCCGGGGAGCCCGAACCCCGCGACGGACGTGGGCGACCCGCTCACCGGCGCGTGGCTGCTGAGCAATGGCTACGCTCTGGCTGGGTCCTCATATGCCACAACCGGCTGGGCCCTGCAGCAGGCGATTCCAGATCAGCTCTCGACGCTGAACGCGTTCGATCGCCGGGTCGGAACACCGGTTCGCACGATCGCCTGGGGTCACTCACTCGGCGGCATGATCACAGCAGCGCTGCTCCAGGTCGCCCCGGGGCGCTTCGCTGCTGCACTCCCGATGTGCGGCGTTGTGGCGGGAGGCGTGGGCACATGGAACGTCGCGCTGGACTCGGCGTTTGCGGTCCAGCAACTGCTCGGCCCAACCTCGGGATTGCAGGTCGTCAACATCACCGATCCGCCGGCAAACCTCGGCATCGCTGAGGCGCTGCTCGCCGGAGCGCAGGCGACCGCTGCCGGGAGAGCCCGCATCGCGCTCGCCAGTGCGCTCGGCGACATCCCGGGTTGGTTCGATCCCTCGAGCCCGGAACCTGCGCCGACCGATTACGTGACCCAGGAAGCCAACCAGTTCCTCTGGGAGACGGAAGTCGACGGGCCCTTCGCATACGAGCTGCGCGCGGAGCTCGAGGCGCGAGCGGGAGGCAATGTCTCCTGGACCACCGGCGTCAACTTCACCTATCAAATCAGGCACTCCTCTGATTACGCCGAAGTCCAGGCGCTCTATTCGGCTGCCGGTCTGAACCTGGACGCCGACATCGCAACCCTCCAGAGCGCAAAGCCGATCGCGCGCGATCCGTCGGCGGTGCGGTACCTGACCAAGTACATCGTCTTCAACGGCGACCTCGACCGTCCGGTGCTCACGCTCCACACGACCGGCGACGGCCTCGTGGTCAACCAGGACGAGCAGGCGTACCGCAATGTTGCGCAGGACGCCGGTGACGGCCAGATGCTGCGCGAGGGCTACGTGAGTCGCGCCGGCCATTGCACGTTCACTCCGGCGGAGACGATCGCCGCATTCCAGACCCTGATCCACCGCGTGGACACGGGAATGTGGGGATCGAGCACGTCGGCTGCACGTCTCGAGGCTGCGGCGACAGCACTCGGTCCGACGTACAACACCGTGCCGGCCGCGTTCGTCGTCTTCAAGCCGACCAAGTTCCTTCGCCCGTTCGACCTCGGAACCAACTGAGGACGAGCTGGATCCGTCACCTGGCCAGGGCGCGTGCCGCATGAGCACGCGTCCTGGTTCAGGAGGACGCGCCGCTCCATCGTTGGAACGGAGAGGGCATGCTAGTGGCGACATGTCCATGCAGCGCCGGGGCGGGATCCGATGAGCATCGTGGTGCTCGTTGCCACAGCCCTTGCCGCCGGAGTCGAGTGGGTCGAGGCGCTGACGATCGTCCTGGCGGTGGGCATCGTGAAGGGGTGGCGCAGCGCGTTCATCGGGATGGGGATCGCCTTCGTCGCCCTTGCCGTCCTGGTCGCGGCCTTCGGGATCACCATCACGTCTCGCGTCTCGATCGACACCGCCAGAACGGTGGTCGGCGTCTTTCTGCTGCTCTTCGGCCTCAAGTGGCTGCACAAGGCCATCCTCCGGTCGAGCGGGCTCAAGTCCCTTCATGACGAGGAGGCGGCCTTCGAAGCAGCGACTCAGCGATTGGGACCAAGAGGCTCTGGGGCGGGGGTCGATCGTGCCGGGGTCACGACCGCGCTGGGAGGCGTTTTCCTCGAGGGGCTCGAGGTCGTGTTCATCGTCGTGGCGCTTGGGGGGCTCCAGGACATCCCATCGGCGGTGGCCGGCGCGCTGATCGCCCTGCTCATCGTGGGCGGGGCCGGCCTCGCGTTCCGCCACCCATTGACCCGCGTTCCGGAGAACGCGATGAAGTACGTCGTGGGGATCATGCTCACCTCCTTCGGCACGTTCTATGCAGGCGAGGGGATCGGCGTGCACTGGTGGGGTGACGACCTGAGCCTCCTGATCCTGATCGCGGCCTACGGGCTCGCATCCCTCGCCTTCGTGGTGGTGCTGCGGCGCCCCTCTCGCACGACCGCCTCTTCGGGCCTGGGGCGCGTGATCAAGGCAGTCGCGCTCGAGGTTTGGGGGTTGTTCGTTGACGACGGTGCGGTGGCCGTTGTGGCCGTGGTCGCGTTGCTGGCTGTGGCGCTGTTCGTCCAACACCAGGGTGACGGCCACAACATCGCCGGCGTCCTGCTGATCGCGGGCGTGCTGGTCGCGGTTGGCGTGGGGTTGTCGGCGGCCGGGAGAGCGGCGCGCAAGCCCGAGACCCCGGCAACGCCGGCGGAGTCGCTACCCGGTGCAGCGCTCCGCGAGAGTCACCTCGTCTCCGGCAGTGCCGACCGAGTTGCCGACCGCAACGCATGAGGCGGGCTCATACAGCTGACCGCCTGAAGCTGGCGCGCTGTCGCGGCGCCATTCGGCGTCGGCTTCACACTCCAGCGGGTGCCGTCGGAGCCTTCGGCAGTAGTCGGCCCGGCGGCGCAGAGCGAATACGGACCGTCTGAAGGCTCGGCATGCTGCCAAAGGCTGCGCAAACGCTGCGCAAACGCTGCGCAAACATTGCCCAAACGTCACCGCGTGCGAGTTGTGCATTGTGCGCGGAGCGACACGCCAATCGGGGGGCTTGACGTACCACCACTCGCAGGGCGATCATGGCGCCTGCAGATCGACCCGGCAGCCCGTTGAGTGGAGAAACTGGTGACCGGATTCATGTCATCTATGGTGGTGCGGGTCAGGAGGAGTGTGGTCGCTGACTGCGCGCGCGTCCGGATGACTCCGCTGATACCATGCGCCGGCTGCGGCGCCCTCCTCCATGCGCCATTGCCACGACTCGCCCACATAAAGAGGTAAGCGAAGCATGCGATCGAGAATCTGGCTCCTCGTCGGTGGCGTCGTGGTGTTCGGCGTGCTGGTTGGGTTCTTCGTCACGCGCTTCTTGAATCCCAGGCCGCCACAGATCGTCGCGACCACCACCTCCACAACGCTGCAGGGGCGACCAGTGGTGGACTTCAACCTGACGACGGTCGCCGCCGTCGGCACCGCCGGTCAGGGCAACGGCGAGCATCCGAACTGGGTTGGCTACCTGCCGACCACCTACCTGAAGGTGCCGGCCGGGGCGGTGGTGCACATGACCATCGACCAGGAGGACGGTCAGACAGGGCTGCGCAATGAGTACTTCGGGCTCGTCAGGGGGACCGTCAACAACCAGATGACGGTGAGCGGCAAGGTGTTGGGCGCTCTCGACCCCTCGCTCGCTGCGCACACCTTCACCATCCCGGATCTCGGTGTGAGTGTTCCGCTCGAAGGCGTGTCGTCCAATGAGCCGGCAAACACGGCCATTGTTGTGCAGTTCGAGTTCGTGGTTCCGGACAAGCCTGGGCTCTTCCGCTGGCAGTGCTTCGTTCCCTGCGCAGCGGGGACGCTCTACGGCAACGGGGGACCGATGCAAACCCTCGGCTATATGGCCGGCGAGCTGCAGGTGGGCTGAACGATGAGAAATCGAATTGCTGCCCTCCGTGTCGGCGTCATCGCCTGGATTGTTCTTGCCGCGGCGGGTGATCTGGGATTGGCGTTGGGACCGATCCCGCCTGGGCAGGCTTCCGACCTCGCTTCCGACGAGAGCACCGTCATCAGGGTTCTGGCCATGATCGCCTGGCCCATCTTCCTTGGCGTTCTGATGGGCCTCTACTACATGATGCTCCTGAATCGGAAGGCTCCCTCCGAACGTGAGGTATCGGCAGAATCGCTGCGTGGCAACTACCGCATCCAGGCGACGTGGATCGCGGTCAGTCTTGTCCTCGTGCTCGGCCTTGCCACCTACGGGACCGTGGAGTTGGCGGTTGATGAGCCGGGGGGTGGGATCTCGACAGCATCCGCTGCTTTGGCACTCCCAGCTTCAACCAGCCAGCCCCTCGAGGTGCAGGTTATCGCGCAGCAATGGTGGTTCACGTACCGATATCCGGCGTATGGGGGCATCGAGACGGCACAGTTGGTGCTGCCCGTCAATCAGAAGATCGAATTCAACGTCACATCTCTGGATGTGACCCATTCCTTCAACTTCTACGCACTCGGTGTGAAAGCCGACGCCGTCCCGTTGAACGATAACGTCGTACCGGTCACTCCCACCGAGATCGGCACGTACCGAGTCCAGTGCACTGAGCTCTGCGGGTTGTGGCATGGGAACATGGCCGATAACACGGCCATGGTCGTCAGTCAGGCCGATTTCCAGGCGTGGATCCAACAGCAAACCGCGCTTGACGATGCCGATCATGAAGTATCTGCTGCCGTACAGCCACACGTACGAACCGTCGCCAACGATTTACGGCTCATGAACGCGGTCCATTCGCCAGCACACGAGAGGATTCACATGTGGACGCTGTAGCCCCGGCGCGTGCGCCAATACAGTCCAGACCGACGCTCGCGCGCCGCCTGCACCAGTGGGGACTTCTCCTCGGAATCATCTGCGGCTCAGTTGGATACGTCGTTGGATGGGCGATCGGCAGCGTCGCAGTGGCGTACTCCTTTGGTGAGGACAACTCCCTTGGGTCCGAGCCGGGCTACCTCCTCGGCTATGCGTTCAGCGTCGTTGGATTCCTTGCTGGAATGGGCTTCCTCAACTATCCGATCAGCCGCCTGCTCGGACGGAAGAAGCCGAGCGAGGAGGACAACGCTTACCTTCACGGCGAATCGGGAGGGTTGTCCCGTTACTTCCGGATGACGACCGACCACAAGGTAATCGGCCTTCAGTACCTGATGATGATCCTCGCCTTCCTCTTCATCGGTGGACTGGGCGCTATGTTCATCAGGAGTGAGTTGCTGACGCCGTCGCCATCGGTGGCGACACCACAGTCGTATCTCACCCTGGTCGGATTGCACAGCACGCTCATGATCTTCATGGCATCCGCGGCGATCATCGGACCATTCGGGAACTACTTCGTGCCTATCATGATCGGCTCCCGCAACATGGCGTTCCCGAGACTGGAAGCGCTCACCTTCTGGCTGTTGCCGCCGGCGGGTCTCATCCTGCTTTCGACTGTCTTCCTCGGTGGCTTCACTACCGGTTGGACAGGATATGCCCCACTCTCCGACCAGAACGTCGCCGGGATGGACTCGTACCTTATGGCCTTCGCCCTGATCGGCATCTCGATCGGACTGTCCGGTCTCAACATGATCTCGACCATCTTCACCAAGCGTGCTCCGGGCATGCCGTTGAGCCGGATGCCTGTGTTCGTCTGGTCGGTTCTGGTCACCTCGTTTCTCGGCCTCCTCGCAGCTCCGGCGCTTATTGGCGCGGTGCTCATGGAGACGATCGATCGGTCATACCAGACGACGTTCTTCGTCCCCGCCGGCGGGGGATCTCCATACCTCTGGGAGAACCTCTTCTGGTTCTTCGGACATCCCGAGGTCTACATCTTCATCCTCCCGGCGTTCGGCTTGGTCATGGAGATGCTGCCGGCCTTCACGCGCAAGCCGCTCTGGGGGTATCGCGTGTCGATCGGAGGGATGGTCGGAGTTGGCCTCCTCAGCTTCACGGTGTGGCAACACCATCTGTTCGTCAGTGGGCTTGCACCATCGCTCCGCCCCTTCTACATGTTCTCGACGGAGTTGATCTCTGTTCCGACAGGGATCATCTATCTAATCGCGCTGGGATCGATGTGGCGAGCACGCACGCGTTTCAGTACACCGATGCTTTTCATATGCGCATTCTTCTTCAATTTCCTGATCGGCGGCTTCACCGGGGTCTTCCTGTCGGACGTGCCGAGCGACTTCACGCTCCACGCGAGTTACTTTGTTCAGGCACACTTCCACTACACGATCATGGGAGGGGAGGTATTCGCGCTCATGGCGGGGATTGTGTACTACCTGCCGAAGATGACCGGGTTCACGATGGACACGAAGCTGTTGAAATTCCAATTCTGGGCGGTGTTCATCACCTTCAACGGTACGTTCATCTCGCTGATCGCCGTTGGCATACTCGGGATGACACGTCGAGTCATCAGCTATGCGTCATACCTGCAACCTCTCAACATTTCGGCCTCCGTCTTCGCCTTCGGCTTGGGTACTTCGATGGCGCTCTTCCTCGGGATACTCATCTGGCAAGCGGCGGTACAGAGAAAGCCTGCCACGGCCAACCCGTGGGAGTCCCTCGGAGTCGAATGGCAGCTGCCGACACCGGTTCCCCTGTTCAACTACGACACGGTGCCTGTCGCTTGGTCTCTCCCGTATAACTACGACACCGGCGAACCTGCAACCGACATTGGGACGGCGGCGCCGGCCCTGAGTGGAGCCTGACCATGAGTGACATTGCCAGTCCAACTGGCTTGAGTGTGGTTGAAGACGTCGAGGGCGGCGACCGGACACTGATCTACAGCTCGCGGCTCATGCTGGGTGCGAACACCACGCTTCAGTTGACGTTCCTGTTCACGTATCTCTATCTTCGCGCGAACAACTTCGGAGGAATGTGGCATCCGAGCGGCGTCAGCGCGCCGCCGGAAGTGCTCGCCCTGATTGCCCTCCTGTTGCCCGTGGTGGCATTGGTGGCACTTTGGGCGGTATCCAGGGGCATCGGCAGAGGGACGGCCGCCGGGTCGCTCAACGGACTACTGTGGCTGGCCCTCGGATTCGTTGTTCTCACAGGCGGCCTCCGCATCTTCCTGATGTACCAATTCGGTTGGGACCTGCAGAATGGCACGTACATCGACGTCTCAACCGTTTGGTACGGCGTAGTCCTGGCTGAGTTCATCGTCGTTGGGCTCTGGACACTCAGTATTGTCATGGGACACGTGCGAGGGACCGCACCGATCACCCAGGTGCAAGCCCGGACGCTGATGGAGCAGTGGTCATACGTCACAGTGATTGCATTCGCGGTTTATGCACTAGTCGAGTTCGTCACCTAGCCTGGCCATGCTTTGGGCCCCAATGCTCAACTGGAGTTTCGAACCAGTGCCAATTGTCGGCGCTGGCGCGGCGACGTACCTGTATTGGCGGGGTCGGCGGACAGCCTCAGGCGCGCTGGGTCGGCGCCCTGGATGGGACTCTGGAGATCTAGCCTTCGCTTGTGGGCTGGGTGTGCTGCTCATCGCGCTGGTGTCGCCGATCTCCTATTACGACACCACGGCTCAGTGGGATCACATGGTGCAGCACGTGTTGCTCCTGCTCATCGCACCCCCGCTTATCCTTCTAGGTGATCCCTTTCGCACTGCGTGGGCAGGGTATCTGGCGAATCAGGGTCGCCCTGTGGTTGTGGCCGGGACCCTCCCTGCGCGTCTGATGCGGGTGCTGCATTCGGGTCCGCGCGCTGCGGCGGCGGTCACCATCGTGTTCAGCGCAGATCTTCTCGTCTGGCACCTCCCTCCCGTCTACGACGCCACGTTGAGGTTGGCGTCGGTTCATGACCTCGAGCACGTGACATTTCTGGTGGTGGGCTTGTTGTTCTGGGACCAGATCGTCAGCCGCTTGCGCGACCCGGGTCAACTCTCGATGATGGGACAGGCCACCATGGTTCTGGCAGGGATGTTCGTCAGTTGGGGGCTCGCGATCGTGATCGCCTACGCGACGCATCCGCTGTATGCCTACCCGTCGCCAACGCAAGGCTTGAGCCTGCTCGAAGATCAGGAAATAGCCGCAGGGGTGATGTGGATCCCCGGCAGCATTCCCTTCCTCGCTGCGCTGCTCTCGCTGGGGATTCGATGGTTCGACATCAATGAGAAGTCCGCCGCGGCTCCTTTTGCTGCGCGGCAGTGAACGATCGACGTGCTGTGCCGCTCGCGTGCCTCATGGCGCTCGTCGTAGCGTCTTGCGGCGCGCCGCATCCACCTCCCGCAGTTCCAGCAGGGCAGGTCACAGCGTCCGGCGGCCCAACCCTCACCGGAAAGGACGTAAGCATCACGTCGTACCGAGGTCATCCGGTCGTTCTGATCTTTTGGGCGTCGTGGTGTGGACCCTGCCATGATGAGCAGCCCGCGCTGAACACCGCGTATACCCGATGGTCGCCTCGCGGTGTCGTGTTCCTGGGCGTCGACCTTCGCGACACGGCTGCTCCCGCGCTGGCGTTCCAATCGGAGTTCAAGGTGCCGTATCCCAGCATCGCCGACACCAACGCGACCCTGGCGATCGACTACGGTATTCCCTCGGCGCCGTCCCTGGTCTTTCTCAACACGCAAGGCAAGTCAGCTGACGTTGTTCTCGGAGCGCTCGGCACCATGAGCGTGGCCGACTTCAACGCGGAACTCACGACACTTCTGGGCACGTCGCCATCAGGCAGCGCGTAGGAGAGGGGATGCAGACCAGCGCAGACATCGTCATCGGACCAACGGAGGTGACCGGCGTCCCCGCAATGGCGGACGGCGTCACCGGCCGGCTCTCGACGCACCTGCGCGCGACCGCCCGCGATTACGTGAGCCTGGCGAAGCCGCGAATCATCGTGCTGCTCCTCATCACGGAGCTCGCCACGATGGTCATCGCCGCGCGAGGGATTCCCTCGCCGGTGCTGCTCTTCTGGGCCGCGCTTGGCGGCGCGCTCGCATCCGGCGGATCTGGTGCGATCAACTGCTGGTACGACCGCGACATCGACCGCGTGATGGCTCGGACCTGCACGCGCCCGCTCCCGTCGGGGCGCATTCTTCCCTGGCAGGCGCTCACCTTCGGCGTGTCGCTGATCGTCACGTCGGTGCTGGTCTTCAGTGTCGCCGTGAATCTGCTCTCGGCCGCACTGGCGCTCGCCGGCGGGTTGTTCTACGTGTTCATCTACACGATGCTGCTCAAGCGGAGGACGCCGCTCAACATCGTCATCGGCGGTGCCGCGGGCGCATTCCCACCATTGGTTGGATGGGCCGCTGTGCAGGGCAACATCGGCTGGCCGGCGTTCGTCCTCTTTGCAGTGGTGTTCCTCTGGACGCCGCCGCACTTCTGGTCCCTCGCGCTGCTGCTCCGTCGCGACTACCGCAACGCCAGCGTGCCCATGCTGCCCGGGATCATCGGCACGGCGAGGACCCACCGTCGAATCCTGCTGTATCTGCTGGCGCTGATCGCCGCGAGCCTGCTTCCCGGCCTCATGCTCGGCATCGGCTACACCATCGGCGCAGCGGTCCTCGGCGCTTGCTACGTCGGGCTTGCCCTCTGGGCTCGCGCCGAGGGATCGTCACGCGCGGTGGCGCTGCTGTTCCACTACTCGCTCGCGTATCTGGCGCTCATCTTCGTGGTGGGCGCCGTGACGGCGGTCGTCCTGGGCTAACCGCCCGGGGTCAGCTCGACAGGACCGTCGCGGTTCCCGTCGCCGTGTCGATCGTCACGCCACCGCTTGGGCCTGCACAGTTCAACGCAACCCGGCACGTTCCCCTGACTAGCGCTTCGCCAGTCTCTCCCGCACCTTGCGCTGCATCCGCCAGGCTCGCTGCATCACAGGGTACCCGGGCAGGCCGCGAAGCCGGGCGATCTGCCGCTGCGCTTCCTCGCGTTCGCGTGACCTTGCTCGAAGCACCTCCCAGGCCAGCCGGAGATGCTCACCCATCTCGGCGGGTGCCGTCGACACCGTGGACCGACGCAGAACGAAGCCGAACTCGAAGCCGTCAGGAACGTCTTCCACGAACACCGCGTCGAGCAGTTCCCATTGCATCCCCATCTCGACGATGGTGTGTATCAGGACCGGGAGGAACTCGTCCTCCGACCAGCAGTGCACGTGGATCGACCGCTGTCGGTTCAACTCGAACTGCTCACGCTCCTGCTCGGGTGTCCAAGTGGGGTCCCAGACGTCCGTTTTGCGGAGGTAGTCCTCGATGTGCTCGTCACTGACAACGGTGGCCCGATCTCGATGATCGGCGACCAGATGGGCGAGTGGCGTCGCATCCCGCTTACGGTCAAACGTGTGCCGGCGATCGGGGAGGAGGACGAGCACCACAGCACCGGGCTTGAGGACCCGATGGATCTCACCGATCTGCGTCAGTGGATCGGCAAGGTGCTCGAGCAGATGACTCGCGATCACGAAGTCCTGGCTTACGTCGGCGAGTGCCGAGAGACGATCGACATCGAGGTTGGCGACGATGTCCGGCTTGGGGAAGGTTGCGCCGGCCTCGAGATTGGTGAACAGCGCGAGGTTCTCCTCGGGCTGCCAGCGGTCCACGAATTGGACAGTCACGCCCGGGTACGGAATCGGCATCGGGTGGTGTCCCGGTCCGAGCTCCACCCCGGAGCCGTTGAGAAAACGCGTGAGCAGCCCTCGCGGCGACGGGCTCACGGGATCGAGTCGCTGGGTCATGGTCCGTCCTCAGGACACGGCTCGCACGCGGCGGCGGGAGCCCTGACGAGGCGAGAGGCGACGAGGTCGTCCACGCTGCCGGGGATCCTAGCATTCGAGGACTCGAGGCAGCGTCCGGTGTCACGAGAGATGCGACGGCATTGACACCTGAAGAGTCATCGCATACTTTGCATGTCCATCTCGGTACGGGAAGGAACACGTCATTCTCAGTCAGCAACGTCGCAACGTTCTCCTCTCTGCGCTCGCAGCCGCAGTCCTCATGGGCGTAACGGCGCTGCCATCGACGGTCGGCGTTGGCGCTGCTCCCGCGCCCGGAACCACCAATACCGCTGCGGCGCGTGTTGCACGCGCGGCTGAGATCGCCGATGCCGCGCTTGGGCGCACCGCGAGACCCGCCTGCGGCCCGGTGCAACCGGGATTTGCCCGCTGTCTCGAGTTGGTCGACACGGCGCCGAAGGGATTCACGCCAAGTACAAACTCCGTCGGCTACGGGCCGTCTGACCTGCAGAGTGCGTACAACCTGCCGTCGGCGACGAACGGGACGGGGCGCACCGTCGCAATCGTCGATGCGTACGACGACCCCGACGCTGCAGCCGACCTCGCCGTCTATCGAGCGAACTACGGGCTTCCGGCGTGCACCACATCCAACGGCTGTTTCAGAAAGGTGAACCAGTCCGGCGGGACCTCGTACCCGGCGGCGGATGTCTCGTGGGCGGGCGAGATCTCGCTCGATCTCGACATGGTGTCGGCAATCTGCCCGCGGTGCCACATCCTTTTGGTCGAGGCGGCCATTCCGTACAGCACCGACCTTGGCGCTGCCGAAGACGAAGCCTCTGCCCTCGGCGCGACCGAGATCTCCAACAGCTACGGCGGGCCGGAGGGGTCGTTCGACCAGGGAACCGACCACTACTACGACCATCCGGGGATCGCGATCACGGCGGGCAGCGGAGACGACGGATATGGCGTCAACTACCCTGCCGCTTCGCCGTATGTCACCGCAGTCGGCGGGACCGAACTCCAACCGTCAGGGAACAGCCGAGGCTGGACCGAGACTGCGTGGGGCAACACCGGTGACGGTGGAGCGGGGAGTGGCTGCAGTGGTTACGAGAGCCGGCCCTCGTGGCAGTCGAGCAACCCGAACATCACGGCGGTCTGCGGACAGCGAGCCACCGCAGACGTTTCGGCTGTTGCGGATCCGGACACGCCGGTCGCCGTCTACGACACGTACGGATCGGGCGGTTGGGGTCTCGCCGGTGGGACGAGCGCTTCGACGCCGATCATCGCGGGCGTGTATGCCTTGACGACCAACGCGAAGAGCTTCGGCACAGGCTACCTGTACAGTCACACAGTCGGTCTCTACGATGTGACCAGCGGTTCGAACGGCAGTTGCGGTGGCGCGGCACTGTGTACCGCAATGACCGGATGGGACGGGCCGACCGGACTGGGAACCCCCAACGGTATCAACGCTTTCGGCACCGGCGGCAAGCCGATCGTGAGCGCCGTCGTCCCGGCCGCCGGCCCAGTTGGAGGTGGTCAGAGCGTGACCGTTCTCGGCTCCGGGTTTGCGGCAGGAATGACCGCAACCGTCGGCGGGACCTCGGTGACACCGTCGGCGATCACCGCTGACTCCTTTCAATTCGTCACGCCCGCCGGGAGCGCCGGATACGTCCAGGTCCAGGCCACGACGACCCTGGGCGCCAGCCTGCTCACCGTGCAGACGGGCTACATCTATACGGGGCTCAGCAACTACACTGCGCTCGCCACGCCGTTCCGGATCCTCGACACACGGTCGACATCGTGCATCCAGTGCTCGGGTGGCGCACTCGTGGCCGGCGCCACTCGGACCGTCCCGATCACCACGTACACGGATCCGAAGACGCATGAGTCGGTCCCCGGTGACGCGACCGCCGTGGTCATCAACGTGACTGCGGTCGCCGGAACGGCCACGAGCCTGCTGGCCGTCTACCCCGCAGGCACCGGTCAGCCGACGGCGTCGAACCTGAACTTCGCGGCGGGAAAGGTGATCCCCAACCTGGTCACCGTGACCCTCGGCCAGAGCGGCTCGATCACCATCTACAACGCTGATGGCACCGTCAACGTGCTCGCCGACGTCGAGGGGTACTTCGAGCCCGATGCGTCGAGTGTCGTCACCGGCGAGTTCCATGCCATCGCACCGGTTCGCGTCTGCGACACCCGGTCAACATCGTCGACACCCGCCTGCAGGACCCATGGCGCACTGGTTGGCTCGAGTCCGCTCATCGTCGATGTGACCACCGGTGGCGGGATTCCGAGCAATGGCAACGCCGCAGCAGCGGTGCTCAACATCACCGGCGTTGCCGGCAGTGCCCTGACCTACCTGAGCGTGTTTCCGACGACTTCGACCGGAACGTGCGCCTTCGGTGGCAGTGTCGCGCCGACGTTCTCGACGCTCAACCTCACCGCAGGTACCGTCGAGGCGAATCGCGTGATGGTGGGGCTCGGGCCGGCATCACCTGGCGGCAACGACACGTCGGTGTGCGTGTACAACGCGGCCGGGACCATCAATGTGATTCTCGACGCCAACGGCTGGTTCGGAGGATCATCGGCCGGAGCAGGGGATCAGTACCAGGCGATCGGTCCGAGCCGCATCTGCGACACGCGCACCGGGTCGGGACATCCTTGCGCCAATGAGGCGCTCGGCCCCAAGGGCATCGACCTCGTCGCCGTCGCAGGCGTCGGTGGCATCCCGACGACCGGGTCGTCGAACCCACCGCTCGCGATCATCGCCAACCTCACAGCGATCGCGCCGACCGCGGGCACGTACCTGACGATCTACCCGGCGAATCTCACGAGGACCCCATTAGCGTCGGACATCAACGCGAACCCCGGTGAGGTGCTCCCGAACCTGGTGGTCGTGCAGCTCGATCCGAATGCGGGAGCGGACGACGGTGATGTCGATCTCTTCAACGCTGCCGGCATCGTGAATGCCGTCATCGACGTCGAGGGATGGTTCCAGTAGGGACCGTTACCCTGCGCTGGCGACCGGCCCGGCTCGAGGTGATGAGCCGGGCCGGCCGCGATGGCGCGATGTAACGACGGTTAGTGGCCCAGAGCGGCCGTCGCCTGTGAGTCCATCGTTCCCTCGATCGTCGAGACGTTGGACGGGCTCGGGTTCTGGATGAACTGGATCAGATCCGCCCAGAGCTTCGGCTCCCAGCTGCCCTGAAGGTCGTCAAGGCTGAACACGAAACTGCTCGCGTTGACCAGCGCCTTGGCGTCAGCCTGGCTGACGGGATCGGGGTAGGCGCTCTGCGGTACCTGGTTGTTCGGCGACGCGAACCCACCGAGGTGCGCCCAGATGGTGCCCGGCTCAGGCCCGGCGAGGTACTTGATGAGCGCAACCGCCTGCGGCGTGGAATGCAGCATCATCGCGACGTCGCCCGCACCCTGGATTGCGGTGTTGTTGGCGCTGTCCGCTGACGGTGCCGGGAAGGCGAAGAAGTTGTAGCACGGCGTCTTTCCTGGATCAGCGGTGCACGCGGCGCCGCCCGCTCCGGTGGTTCCAGGCGTGTAGTTGGCCGAGTTGCCGGTGATCTCGCTCACGACGAAGTCGGCCTCGATCACCATCGCAGCCTTCGGTTGGGCTGGTGGCTTCGGGAACACCTTGTCGACGCACGCGGGATAGGTGTTGGACAGCGAGCCCGAGAGTCCACCGGCCAGATACGACCTGTTGCTGATGAGCTGGGCCATGGTCGTGAATGCCGTCGTCACCGTTGGATCAGTCCACTTGATGGCATGGGTTGCGAGCTTGTTGTACTCCGTCGCACCGGCAGTCTTGAGATAGATGTTCTGCCACATGTCGGCAACAGGCCAGCCGACGTCGGTGCACAGCGAGAAGGGCGTCGTCCCTGCGGCTTGCAACTGCGCGGCATCGGTCAGCAGCTGCTCCCACGTGGTCGGCGGCGACGAGATGCCTGCGGCAGTGAACAGCGCCGGGTTGTACCAGATCGTGTTCTTGTTCGCACCCTTGAACCACACGCCGTACTGCGTGCCGTTGTAACTCGCCAGGGTGTTCCACGCGGTGCCGAAGTTTGAGGTCAGATTGCCGAGAATGCTCGTGAGCGGCTTGATCGCGTTCTGCTTGGCAAGAGACTGAAGCGTGCCCGGGTCAGGAACCAGCGCGACATCAGGCGGCGAACCACCGGCCACCGCCGCGGTGAGCGCGGTGTCCATGTTGTTGCCCTTGCCCTGGTAGTTCACGGTGATGCCCGTATTGGCCTCGAACGGTGCGAGCGCCGCCTGGAAATCCTGCTGCTCCTGAGCGGTCCACTCCGCCCACAACGTCACCGATCCGCCGATCTTCGCGCCGGATGAACTGGAGCTCGAGGATGATGCTGCGGGCGATGCCGAGCCGCATGCCGTAGCGATTCCAAGGATCCCGGCTGTCACCACCGCCAGCTTGCCGAGCGTGCTGACTTGCGTCATTGAGTCCTCCTCACGGGGGCGTGCCAGCCCCAGTGGCCTAATTTGTTCGAGCATCGGTGTACTCCACCTGTACGCGAAACGCAACTACCTCAGATCCGTTCTCATACCAATGGGTGATGCGGCTATTGCCCGGTCTCCTGCTTGCGGTAGCACGTCCGCAGACGTAGGATTCCGACCACTGTGGTGAGGGCCTGACGTGGCGGTAGCCGTCCCGACTGCGAGCGAGTCCGTTCCAACCGAGCCCGTTGGGGAGATCCTCCCGACCACGAGCAAGCCGGCGGGTAGCGGTGGCGGGTTTCGCAGTCACCTCGGATCGCTCCTGTTTCTGCTTCCAGGTGCTCTCTGGCTGCTCCTGATCGTCGTCTACCCGCTGATCGCCACGGTGATCCGAAGCTTCTTTGACGGCAGCGGCCAGAACTTCATCGGGCTCGGCAACTATCAATCGGTCTTCTCGACGACAGACATCATCGTCTCGCTGAAGAACAACGTCGTCTGGGTGGTGCTGTTCCCATTCCTGGTCACCTTCTTCGGGCTCGTCTTTGCGGTGCTCACCGAGCGCATCCGGTGGTCGACGGCTTTCAAGACCATCGTGTTCATGCCGCTGGTGTTCAGCGCTACCGCTGCCGGTCTGACCTGGGCGTCGATCTTCTTCATCGATCCGCACACCGGTCTCGTCAACGCCGCGATTCAAGGCGTGAGCAATGCGGTCAGTCCACCCGGGCTCTACCCGATCGACCCGACCACGGGGCAGACGGTGTCCAGCCTTGCCGCAACGGACGTGCAATCGGGGAGCGGCGGAACGCTCGTCAGCAAGGCGACGGTCAACGCCGGGAGCACGATCGATCTCGGCCTCATCGGTATCGCTCCCGCCACCCTGCAGCAGAACGGAGCAGTGGCGGCTGTCGTCCCGACCGCCGCGTCTGGAGCCGTCACCGGACTGGTGTGGCGCGACTTCTCGCCGACGCATCTGAACCAGCGCGGCAAGGTCTTCCCCGACGAGGATGGCGTGCCCGGCCTCAAGGTCTCGCTGCTCAACTCGAGCGGCGCTGTCAGCGCGACGACCACCACGGCCAACAACGGCACCTTCAAGTTTGACGGCGTCGGCTCGGGCAACTTCCGCGTGCAGATCACGGCCAACAACTTCCAGGCCGGCTTCAACGGCATTTTCTTTCTCGGCACGCAGTCGCTCACACCGACGAGCTCGTTGAACCCGACCCTGCAGGCCATCCTCAGCTTGCCGATTGTCGATATTGCGATGATCATCGCCTACCTCTGGATCTGGGCCGGATTCGCGATGGTGGTTATCGGTGCGGGACTTGCGGCTCTCAACCGCGAGGTGCTCGAGGCGGCTCAGATCGACGGCGCCAGTGAATGGCAGACCCTGCGCCGCGTGACGGTGCCGATGTTGCGGCCGGTGCTCGTCGTGGTCTTCGTGACCATGCTCATCAACGTGCTCAAGATCTTCGACATCATCCTCAACATGCCTGCGCCGTCTTCGCAGGGTGGCGCCGCGACGCTCGCCGTTGATATCTACAACGACTTCTCGACGCCGACGGGCCAGGGACTCGCCGCCGCTCTCGCGGTGGTGCTGTTCATCCTCGTCATCCCCGCCATGCTGTTCAACCTCAAGAGGATTCGCGGATGAGTGTGCAGGCTGCGTCGTTGCCGGTCGCCGCGCCGGCGCACAAGCCCCGGCGGCGTCTTCGCCCATCGCGAATTGTCGTCAACGTCGTCCTCGCGGCGATCGCGATCTTCTGGCTCGTGCCATCGGTCGGCATTCTGATCATCTCGCTCCGGCCCAACAGCTCATTCGAGCAATCCGGATGGTGGACGGTGTTCACAGCGCCGGCGCAGCTGACATTCAGCAACTACCAGGCGCTGTTCTCCGCGGGATTCAAACCCGGTGGCGTCCTCGACTCGGTGACGACGTCGATCGCGATCACAGTACCCGTCACGATTCTCGTCACGGTGATCTCGAGCCTCACCGCGTATTCACTCGTGTTCGGCAGATGGCGAGGCCGAACACTGGTCTTTCTCCTCATCGTGGCGATGCTCGTCCTGCCCTTGCAGATGGCGCTCATCCCGGTCGCGAGCTTGTACAAAGTGTTCGACAACGCCACCGGATTGCAGCTGTTCGGCTCGGTCATCGGCACGATCATCTTTCACGTGGCGTTCGGGCTCCCGTTCGGCATCTTCCTGATGCGCAACTTCTATTCCGGCATTCCGCACGACCTGCTCGAAGCCGGCCGTATCGATGGAGCGGGGGAGTGGACGCTCTTCCGCAAGGTCGTGATGCCGATCGGCATTCCGGCGCTGGCGTCGCTCGCCATCTTCCAGTTCATCTGGGTGTGGAACGACCTGCTCGTCGCCCTGATCTTCCTGTCCGGCAACCCGCATTACACCCTGACCCTCTTCCTGTATTCCTACGTCCGTTCGCTGTCTTCCAACTACTGGGTCATCTCCACGGGTGCGATCATCTCGATCATCATCCCGCTCATCGTGTTCTTTGCCTTCCAGCGATACTTCGTCCGTGGCGTGCTCGCCGGGGCGGTGAAATGAGGAGCGTGTCATGGCCGGCGTAGTCCTGGACGATCTGACCAAGCGGTACGACGGTGGCGGCGCCCTCGCCGTGAACAACCTCAACCTCGATATCAAGGACGGCGAGTTCGTGTGTCTCGTTGGGCCGTCGGGCTGCGGCAAGACGACGGCGTTGCGCATGATCGCCGGCCTCGAGGAGATCACCAGCGGTGAGGTGCGGATCGGCGATCGGGTCGTGAACAATCTGCCCCCGCGCGATCGCGACATCGCCATGGTGTTCCAGAGCTATGCGCTCTATCCGCACATGAGCGTTCGCGACAACATGGCGTTCGGATTGCAGCTTCGCAAGACACCCAAGGCGGATATCGACAAGGCGGTGACGGAAGCGGCGCGCATCCTCGATCTCGAGCGGTTCCTCGACCGCAAACCGGGGCAGCTGTCAGGCGGTCAGCGGCAACGGGTTGCACTCGGACGCGCGATCGTTCGCGAGCCCTCGGTCTTCCTGATGGACGAGCCGCTCTCGAACCTCGACGCGAAGCTGCGTGTCCAGACCCGCGCGGAGATTGCGCGTATGCACACTCGCCTCGAGGCCACGATGATCTACGTCACGCACGACCAGGTCGAGGCGATGACCATGGGCGACCGCATTGCGGTGATCAGCGAGGGCGTGCTGCAGCAGGCCGGGAGTCCCAAGGAGTTGTACGAGCTCCCACAGAACAGGTTCGTCGCCGGCTTCATCGGGTCGCCGTCGATGAACTTCATCGACCTCAAGGTGACACAGGACGGCGGAGCCGTCCGGCTCACCGGAGAGGGAGCAGAGATGCGGCCGGACGACACCCAGACGGCGCTGCTGCGCAACCTGGGACTGGACACGGTCGCCGTCGGCTTCCGGCCGGAACACCTCGATCTCGGGACGTTGACCGGGCCTGGACTGAGCGTCACCGTCGTCGTGGACGTGGTCGAGTTTCTAGGCAACGACGAGCTCATTCACGGCAGCAGTGAAGGACGCGACGTCGTGGCGATCATCGACGCCGACAACACCCTCAAGGTGGGGGAGTCGGTGACCCTGATCGCGGCGCCCCGGCGGCTCCACCTCTTCAATCCGGCAACGGGACTCCGGGTCGCGCAGGACGATGCGCCGGCGGCCGGAGGCGTGGCGCATCTCGTGTCCACGGGGTAGCTGGCGCCCGCTTCCAGATTGTGCTACAATCTGCTACAGGATCAATCCCCCTGGAGCAATTGAAATGGCAAGAACAGTCTGGCTCACACTTCGAGCCCTCTACGGCATGGAAACCGGGCGCGCGTGCCGCTCGTGCGGTGCGTCGATCTCCCACGAGGACGCGTTCGGCACCAGCGAAGGCGTCTGCCGCCTCTGCCGCGACCGCGCCGACTTCGAACGTCTAACCGCGACCTTCTCGACTGACCGCGTGTTCCGTCACGGCGGCGCGGCGTGATCCGCCGGCAGACCACGTCGCGCGTCGAGACGCTCGAGGATGAGCTCGAGCGTCAGGTCCTCGACGGCCGGTTCAAGCCCGGCGAGCATCTCGGCGAGATCG
Organism: Candidatus Dormiibacterota bacterium; assembly: GCA_963791435.1. GTDB lineage: Bacteria > Chloroflexota > Dormibacteria > Aeolococcales > Aeolococcaceae > Palsa-851. Next base: position 35,242 of record CAWBSL010000001.1, on the reverse strand, counting down.
CGCTCGCCGAGGAGTTCGACGTCGGCCGCAACACGTTGCGAGCCGCGTTCGACGGCCTGGTGAGCCGGGGTCTGCTTGTCAAGTCGCGCAATCGCGGGGTATTCGTGCGCGCGCTCACCGCGCATGACCTCGGGGAGATCTACGAGATGCGCACAGCGCTGGAGGTCCAGGCGTCGCGCATGCTCGCCGCGCGCGCGTCGGTGCCCGACGCAGCGCGAAGTGCGCTCGCGCTGCACCATCGCCTCGGTCCGCGCTCCTCGCAGCGCGCGGCGGTCGAGGCGGATCTCGCCTTTCACCGGGCACTGATCGTCGGGACCGGCAACGCGCGGCTCGTCCGTGCGCACAAGCAGCTCGAGGTGGAGATCCTTCTGTGCCTCGCTCAACTCGTCCGCGGATACGCGACGGTCGGCCAGCTCGCCGGTGAGCACGGGGCCGTGCTCGAGGCGATCGAGAGCGGCAGGCCGGACGCGGCGGAAACAGTCACCCGCAGCCACCTGGACAACGCAACGACCTGGCTCATCGAGCGCGCCGCCGCGCACGCGGACGCGCTCTACGACGTGGACTTGGTGGCGCCGAGCGCGTCGAGCGAGCGGGGATAGACCTCGTCGATCAGCGGGCTCGAGAGCACGAAGTCGGCGGTCGCTCGGTTGCACGCCATCGGGATGTTGTGGACCACAGCGATGCGGAGCAGGGCCTTCACATCGACGTCGTGGGGATGGGGCTCGAGCGGATCCCAGAAGAAGATGATCACGTCGATTCGGCCTTCCGCGATGGCCGCGCCGACCTGCTGATCCCCACCGAGCGGTCCGGTGAGAAAGCGATGGACCGGCAGTCCGAGCTCGTTCGCCACCATCGAACCGGTCGTGCCTGTGCCGAGCAGATCATGGCGCGCGAGGGTGTCGCGGTTGAAGCGGGCCCACTCGAGCATGTCGGCCTTCTTGTTGTCATGAGCGATGAGCACGATCTGCTTGCGTCTCGGACCTGAACGTGGCACGGTTGCCTCCGGCTGGGCTGGTGCTGGGTACGGTGGGATTGTAGCACAATCTGAGGATATCGCAAGCTCAAAAAGGCGTGGCGATACCTCGGTCGAGTCCGTTGGGACCTTCCACCTACGCTATCGGCTGTGCTGAAAGCCACACCTGCCGCGCTCCGCCATCGCGATTTTGCGCTGCTCTGGTCCGGGCAGAGCGTCTCGCTGGTCGGTGATGGCATCTACACCGTCGCCCTCGCGCTCGAGACGCTGCGCATCGACAACCATCCCTTCGCCCTGTCTCTCGTGCTGGCCGCACGGCTGCTGCCCACCGTGCTCCTGCTCGTGGTCGGAGGGGTGATCGTCGACCGGATTCCGCGACGCTTCGCCATGCTCGCGTCGGATTCGAGCCGCGGGGTGGCTGTCGCGGCGATCGCGGTCCTCGTGGCGCTCGGGACGCTGCAGATCTGGGAGCTCGTGGTGATCTCTGTGGTGTTCGGCGCCGCAGATGCGCTGTTCTACCCGGCGGCAACCGCGGTAACCCCGGAGATCCTCCCCGCAGACCTGCTCGTGCAGGGCAGCGCACTCAATCACACCAGCGAGACCGTGGCGCAGAACCTCCTCGGGCCCGCGCTGGGCGGACTGGTGGTCGCCGCTCTCGGATACGAATGGGGCTTTGTCATCGACGCTGCGAGCTTCGCGGTCAGCGCCGGTTGCGTCCTTGCGATGTCCCACCGGCCGCGACCGGAGCCCTCGGGCCACTCGGCGCTCGCTGATGCGCGCGACGGGCTCCGCTATGTCCGCTCGCAACGGTGGCTCTGGGTATCGCTGGTCGGCGCCGGCCTGGCCAACTTCATCGCGTTCTCGCCACTCGCCGTGCTCGTGCCGCTGCTGATTCGCAACGTGCTGCATCAGGGGCCCGTCGCGCTTGGGTTGGTGCTCGCCACGGGCGGAGTTGGTGGCGCTTTGACAGCAATGCTCGTCGCGAGGTTTGGCGCTCCGCGGTTGCGGATCACCTGGATGTGGATCGGGTGGGCCGCCTCGGCCGCTGCGATGATGGTCCTCGGTCTGGCGCCGAACGCATGGGTCGCCGCTGCCTCGATGTTCTTCATCATCGGCGGGCTGATGTTCGGCAATGTGTTGTGGAGCCCGATGATGCAGGAGTTGGTCCCGCCGGAGCTGCTCGGCCGTGCATCGTCGGTGGACTGGCTCATGTCGCTGAGCCTCAGCCCGCTCGGAGTCATCGTCGGCGGAGCCGCCGCAGGCGTCATCGGCACGCGCTTGACGATGTTGATCGGTGGCGGAATCTCCGCCTGCCTGATCGCCATTCTCTTCGTCCCCGGAGTCCGCGACCCCGAGCGGCATCTCAGTTCACGGGCGGTCGCCGCGTCGCGTTGACGGGCTGCCCTGCCAGACTCAGAGGGATGACCGAGGCAGGCTCATAGCGACCACCAGCGACGCGGCTCGCACCACTGCGCCGGCGCGAGGGACTCGCGGCGACGGCTACAAGTGGGTGGCTCTTTCCAACACAACCATCGGGGTACTGCTCGCCACCATCGACGCGTCGATCATGTTGATCGCGATGCCGGACATCTTTCGCGGCATCGACCTGAATCCGCTCGAGCCGTCGAACAGCTTCTACCTGCTCTGGATGATCCTCGGGTTCCTCATCGTCAGCAGCGTGCTGGTGGTGGGTCTCGGTCGCCTCGGCGACATCGTCGGACGGGTTCGCATCTACAACCTCGGGTTCGTCATCTACACGACCGCATCGTTGCTCCTGACGATCGACTGGATGACCGGACCGCCCGGGGCGGTCTGGCTCATCGTCTTCCGAGTGGCCCAGGGCGTCGGCGCCGCGTGTCTCATCGGCAATTCGGCGGCGATCCTCACCGACGCGTTCCCGGCCAATCAGCGCGGGCTCGCACTGGGCATCAACAACATCGCCGGGATTGCGGGTGTCTTCATCGGCCTGATCCTTGGCGGCCTGCTCGCGCCGATCAACTGGCGGCTGGTCTTCCTCGTCTCGGTCCCCTTCGGTCTCTTCGGAACCGTCTGGGCGTACCTGAAGCTCCAGGAGCGCGGCGTCCGGCGGCGCGTGCCGATCGACTGGCTCGGCAATGTCACCTTCGCAATCGGCCTGATCCTCGTGATGATCGGCATCACGTACGGGATCGAGCCGTACAAGTCGAGTCCCATGGGATGGGCGAGTCCGTTCGTGGACACTACGCTCGCGCTCGGTGTGGCATTCCTCATCGCGTTCACGGTGATCGAGGGCCGGGTCGAAAATCCGATGTTCCGTCTTCAGTTGTTCCGCATTCGCGCTTTCACGTTCGGCACACTCTCGAGCTTTCTCGCGGCGGTCGGTCGCGGTGGTCTCATGTTCATGCTGATCATCTGGTTGCAGGGGATCTGGTTACCCGAGCACGGATACAGCTTCACGTCGACGCCGCTCTGGGCGGGGATCTACATGATTCCGCTGACGGTGGGATTTCTCATCGCCGGTCCGCTCTCGGGCTACCTGTCGGACCGTTTCGGATCACGCGAATTTGCAACCGGCGGGATGATCGGCGCCGCCCTGAGCTTTCTGCTCCTGCAACTCCTGCCCATCGACTTTCCCTATCAGCTGTTCGCGCTGATCCTGTTCCTCAACGGCCTCTCCATGGGGGCCTTCGCCTCGCCAAACCGCGCAGGGGTGATGAACAGTCTTCCTCCGGGCGATCGCGGCGCCGGTGGCGGGATGAATGCGACGTTTCAGAGTTCAGCGCAGGTGCTGTCCATCGGCATCTTCTTCACGCTGATGATCCTCGGCCTGTCGGCGACACTCTCGACGACCATGACCGCCGGTCTCGAAGCACACGGTGTCCCAGTGGCGGTTGCGCAGCACGTCGGCCACCTGCCACCGGTGTCGATCCTCTTTGCCGCGTTTCTCGGATACAACCCGATCCAGTCACTCGTGGGTGCGCATGTCCTCTCGCAGCTCTCGGCGGCAAATGTCGCCGCCCTCACGGGCAGGCAGTTCTTCCCGACCCTCATCTCGGGTCCGTTCTCTGCCGGTCTGCACCAGGCGTTCACCTTCTCCCTGGTGATGTGTCTCATCGCCGCGGTCGCCTCGTGGTCCCGGGGCAAGCGCGTGGTATCCGGGCCCGCGACCATCAGCACCGAGGCTCCTGAGATCTGAACCGGTTGGCTCGGTCCGGGTGGTGATCCCTCGCCGGGCGCCGGCGTCAGCAGTCCGCGGAACGCGCGGATGCGTCAGGCCGTGACGTGGAGCAGGATGCGCCCGCGACCGTGGCCGGTTTCCGACGCCGCCTGCGCCTCCGCAGCTTCATCGAGGGGAAACACTCGCTGGATCTCGGGTTTCACCGCGCCGGAAGCGACGAGCGCGCCGAGCTCGTCCAGGAAAGGGCGAGTCTCAGGAGCACGCCGGATAGCAGCGGTGCGCACGCCTCGCTTTGCGGCAACATCCGCATCCGCGGAGCCCACCACGGTCACGAGGATGCCTCCTGCCTTGAGCGCGCTCCACGACTGCGCGGTGACCTCGCCACCGACGGCGTCGAGGACGATGTCGACGTCGTGCACAGCGTCCTCGACCTTGACGGTGGTGTAGTCGATGACCTCATCGGCTCCGAGCGACCGCACGAACTCGACGTTGGCGGTTGACGCCGTGGCGATCACGTACGCCCCTTTCCAGCGTGCGAGTTGCACGGCGATGGCGCCGACGCCACCCGCGCCACCCTGGATCAGCACTCGCTGCCCTGGCTCGAGGTGTGCCGAGTCGAAAAGACCAAGCCACGCGGTCACACCGCCGACGTGCAGCGTCGCCGCCTGGTCGAACGAAACTCCTTCAGGGATATGAGCGATGGTTGCGATCGGAGCCACGGCGTACTCGGCGTACGTCCCTGCTCCGCGACCGAAGACCCGATCCCCGGGGGCGAAGTCGCTGACACCTTCGCCGACGGAATCAACCGTTCCCGAGACGTCCAGTCCCGGCGTACTTGGCAGCGTCACCGGCATGTACTGCCGCAGATAGCCGGCGCGTATCTTCCAGTCGATCGGGTTGACACCGGCGGCGTGGACTTTGATGAGCACTTCGCCCGCTGTCGGTTCCGGGCGATCAATCTCGTCGACCACCAACACCGACGGGGGACCGTACTCGTGAAAACGCACTGCGCGCATGGGTATCCTCCGATGCCTGTGCGGCGTCAGCAGGCTAGTAATTCACAGGCTGGTAATTCAACGGTGACCATCGACTCTAGCATTGGATGCGTACCCGAGCAGATGAAGAGATCGACAGTCGACCCGCGCCTACAACACCTTGGAGAGGAAGGACTTCGTGCGTTCATGCTGCGGGTTGGCGAGCACCTCGCGCGGCGCGCCCGACTCGACGATCACGCCGCCGTCCATGAACACGAGCGCGTCGCCGACCTCACGCGCGAACCCCATCTCGTGCGTGACCACGACCATGGTCATGCCATCCTGCGCTAGCCCGCGCATGACGTCGAGGACGTCGCCGACGAGCTCGGGGTCGAGAGCCGACGTCGGCTCGTCGAAGAGCATGAGCTTCGGCTGCATCGCGAGTGCTCGTGCGATTGCGACTTGCTGCTGCTGACCACCGGAGAGCTGGTTTGGATACACATCGACCTTGTCTGCGAGGCCGACTCGCGCCAGCAAGGCCTTGCCGCGATCAACCGCAGCTTTCTCCGGCTCACCCTTGACCCGGACCGGCGCTTCGACGATGTTCTCGAGGGCGGTCATGTGCGGAAAGAGATTGAAGCGCTGGAAGACCATGCCGATCTCGGCGCGTTTTCGGCAGATCTCGCGCTCCGGCAGCTCGTAGATCTTGCCGCCGTGCTCCCGGTATCCGACCAGCTCGCCGTCGACGGAGAGCCTGCCGGCATCGATCTTCTCGAGGTGGTTGATGCAGCGAAGGAAGGTGCTCTTCCCCGATCCGGATGGGCCGACGATGCACATCACCTCGCTTGGTGCGACCTCGAGGTCGATGCCTCGGAGGACCTCGAGGCGTCCATAGGACTTATGGACGTTCTCGGCACGAACCATTGGGATTGGCATCAGCGCATCCCTCACAACGGATGGCGCGGAAACGAGGGCGCCGGCTCGGCTGCGTCAATCGGGATCGCGATATGCGCATGGAAGAACATGCGACGAAAACGCTGCAGCGGTGTCAACGGCAGCTGGCGTGCCGACCCGCGCGCGAAATACCGCTCGAGGTAGTACTGACCGAACGTCAGGATCGACGTCATGAGGAGGTACCAGATACTCGCGACCACGAGCAGTTCAACGATGAAGAAGTTCGCGTTTGAGATCTGTTCCTGCACGTAGAAGAGCTCGCCGACCGTGGCGATGGACGCGAGCGACGATGTCTTGAGCATCGAGATGGTCTCGTTGCCTGTCGGCGGGAGGATCACACGCATTGCCTGGGGGAGCACGATCCTCCGCATCACGCGCGTGCGTGTCATGCCAAGCGCCTGCGCCGCTTCGCTCTGTCCCTGGTCCACTGAGATGATGCCGGCGCGAACGATCTCCGACATGTATGCGGCCTCGTTGAGCCCCAGCCCGAGCATCGCGGCGATGAACGGTGTGTCGATCTGGTTCGTGATGCCGACCCACTGGATGTTCGTGAACGGGATGCCGAGTTTGATGTAAGGAAGAATGAGCGCGAGGTTGTACCAGAAGAAGATCTGCACGAGGACCGGTGTTCCTCGGAAGAACCAGATGTAGAGCCAGCTGACGGTCGAGACCACCGGGTTCACGGACAGGCGCATGACGGCGAGGAGCACCCCGAGTGACACGCCGATCACCATCGCGATCGCAGTGAGGGCGAGGGTGACAAGAATCCCACGCAGGATCGATGGAAAGAACTGGTACTGCCAGACATGGCCCCACTGCAGCCCTGGTGCAGTGGCAAACGTGTAGAGCACCGCCGCGGCGGCGGCGACAACGAGAACTGCGAAGACCCACCGCCACGGATGCCGAAGCGGAATCGCCTTGATCGCCTGGGGTCTGCCCCGTGGCCGGCGGGGACGGCACACCGTCGTTCACGCCGGCATCAGATCGGTATGCGGTGCTGCCGTCGGCGAGGTGACCTCAGTAGGACGGAACGCAGCTCGCGCCCACCGGATTGTTGTCGTTGAGGGTCACCTGGGAGCTTGGGACTGCGCCGTCCTGAACGCCCCAGGAGGTCAGGATCTTGGTGTAGAAGCCGTTGTCGATCAGATACTTGATGGCGTCGGTCACGGCCTGTTCGAGGCCCGTCGACTTGACGATCGCCACGCCGTAGGGCAACACGGTGCAGGCAGTACCGCCGATCTTCAGTTTCCCGGACTCGAGCTTGACCTGGTAGTCGGCAACCGGCTGGTCCGCCCACCCGAAGTCCGCGCGGCCCGACAGCAGTGCGGCGTTTGCCTGCGTCTGTGTCGAAAAGCTCAGGACGGTGATGTCCTGCTTTCCGGCGGACGTGCAGTGATCGGTGTCACCGGCGATCTTCATGCCTCCGGGCATCATCCCCATGTATCCCCACGCGTCGGCTTCCTCCGTGGTGCCGGATTCGACCGCCACCGTGTGGCCGCACATGTCGGCCGCACTGGAGATTGTTGGTCCACCCACCTTGACGAGCCACGCCTCTCCGGCCTGGTAGTAGGTGATGAAGTCGATACCCCTGGCCTCGCGGGTTGTGGTCGGCGTGAAGCTCGAGAAGCTCATCTGATACTTGGATGGATTCTCCAGGAGCGCCGGAATGATGTCTGAGAACGTGACGTTGTTGATCGTGCACTCGACGCCGATGACGGCGCAGACGTCCTTCGCAAGCTCGAGGTCCCAGCCCACCAGGTCGCCGCTGTTGGGGTCGACGAACTCGTTCGGCGCATACGAGGCATCGGAGGCGATTTGCAGCGGCGCGTCCGCCTTGATCGCAGCCGGAACCTCTGCTGCGATGGTTGCCTGGACCTTCGGCCCGGCGGCGCCCGACGACGTCGCGGGACTGCTCGAACCACCGCACGCGGCAAGGACGGCGATCGGGACGAGCAGGACGATGCTCGCGCGACGCGAGAGAGAGACCGTGCGACGCATGTGAGACCCCCAAAGTCCGAGGACGGAATCGGTGGGCGCCATTGTGGACTTTCACCGGTGTCGTGTCCACAGATCGAGATCCGGGAACCTGCCCAGAGCTGGGCGGCATCTCGCAGGTGCCGCGACCCGCCCCGACCCCGTGGAAGGCGACAATGGCCGCTTGAAGCGCATCAGCCACTGGATCGGCGGCCAGGCAGTCGCGGGCACCTCCGGGAAGGAGGGACCGGTGTTCAACCCTGCCACCGGAGAACAGACCGGCGTCGTCGACCTTGCCTCCTCGGCCGAGGTTGACGCTGCTGTCGAGACCGCCGCCGGAGCCTTCCGCGAGTGGCGCGGTGCGTCGCTCTCGCAGCGAACGACGATCCTCTTCGCGTTTCGAGACCTGCTCGACAAGCATCGCGATGACCTCGCGGCGATCATCACGTCGGAGCACGGCAAGGTTCTGTCAGACGCCAAGGGCGAGGTGGCCCGCGGTATCGAGAACGTCGAGTTCGCGTGCGGCGTCCCGCATCTCCTGAAGGGCGGCTACTCGGAGCAACCGTCTCGCGGCGTCGACGTCTATTCGATCCGCCAGCCGCTCGGTGTGGTCGCGGGAATCACGCCGTTCAACTTCCCGGCGATGGTGCCGATGTGGATGTTCGCCAACGCGATCGCCTGCGGCAACGCTTTCATCCTCAAGCCGAGCGAGAAGGACCCGTCGCCGTCGCTGTTCTTCGCCGATCTCTGGCGCGAGGCGGGGCTGCCCGACGGCGTGTTCTCAGTCGTGCAGGGCGCACGCCAAGCGGTGGATCGATTGCTCGATCACCCCGAGGTCGCGGCGCTGTCGTTCGTGGGCTCGACGCCGGTTGCTCGCCACATCTATGAGACAGGCACGCGCAATGGCAAGCGCGTGCAGGCGCTCGGCGGTGCGAAGAATCACATGGTCGTCCTGCCCGACGCGGACCTCGAGGCTGCGGCGGACGCGGCGGTGTCTGCGGGGTACGGCTCGGCCGGAGAACGCTGCATGGCGATCTCGACCGTGGTCGCGGTGGGCGACATCGGAGACCGCCTGGTGGAGGCGATCGCCGCGCGCATCCCGGCCGTCAAGGTCGGCGCCGGCGACGATCCCACCTCCGAGATGGGACCGCTCGTCACGCGCGAGCATCGCGACAAGGTCGCCACGTACCTCGAGAATGAGTTGCTCGGCGGCTCGAACCTGGTTGTCGACGGACGCGGCAGCACACCGGTCGGCGACGGCTTCTTTCTGGGGCCCTCACTCGTCGACCACGTGAAGCCCGGTTCGCGTGTGTACGACGACGAGATTTTCGGGCCGGTGCTTTCGGTGGTGCGAGTGGACACGTACGACGAGGCGATCCGGCTGGTTAATGACAATCAGTACGGAAACGGCGTGGCGATCTTCACACGCGACGGTGGCGCGGCGCGGAAGTTCCAGTTCGAGGTGCAGGTGGGCATGGTGGGGGTGAACGTTCCGATCCCCGTGCCGGTGGCGTACTACAGCTTTGGTGGATGGAAGGCATCCTTGTTCGGTGACACGCATATGTATGGACCGGACGGCGTGCATTTCTACACGCGGACCAAGGTGGTCACGTCGCGATGGCCGGAGCCGGGACCCGGCCGCGTGGATCTCGCGTTTCCCAGCAACGGCTGAGGCGATCTCCAGGCACCCTGGTAGGCTTCTCCCGCGATGACTGAGTGGACGGGAGTGCGGGACAAACGCGTCCTGATCACGGGTGCGACGCGCGGCATCGGCTTGGCGGCGGCCCAGGCGCTCGCCCGTCGCGGAGCCAAGCTCGCCATCGTCGCGCGCGATGACGCCCGCGGTGCCGAGGCAGTTGCCAGCATCGAAGGGGAGGGGGGATCGACGGTCGACCTCCTGCACGCCGACCTCACCTCACAGGCGTCGATACGCGCCCTTGCCGACCAGGTGCTCGAGAAGTATCCGCGCATCGACGTGCTCATCAATAATGCCGGCGCCATCTTCGTGCAGCGCGAGCTCACCGTCGACGGCATCGAGCGCACGTGGGCGTTGAACCACCTGGCACCGTTCCTGCTGACAACACTCCTGCTCGACCGGCTCAAGGCATCGGCACCGAGCCGGATCATCACCACGTCGTCGGATGCGCACAAGGGAAAGCTCATCCCGTTCGACGATCTGAACGCGGAGCATTCGTGGCGCGGCCGCGGCTTCACCCGTTACGGCGAGACGAAGCTCGCCAATATCATGTTCACCCGCGAGCTGGCGCGCCGTCTCGACGGCACCGGCGTGACCACATATTGCTTTCACCCGGGCGTCGTGGCGACTGGTTTCAACCGCAACAACGGGGCCATGATGACGGCCGCGATGATGATGATCGCGCCGTTCGTGCGGAGTCCGAGGAAGGCCGCGCTGACGCTCGTGTGGCTCGCGGATTCCCCTGACGTGTCAAAGCAAAGCGGTGGGTACTACGAGGATCGGGCGCTCGCCGTGTCGAGCCGGCAGGCGCAGGATCCTGCGCTGGCGACGCGTCTCTGGGAGGTCAGCGAAGCGCAGGTGCGCCAGCGCTAGGTCGCGTTCGGCAGCGGAGCTGGATCAGTGCCTGCCGATGCGCTTGAACCAGGGCTTGCGGCGCCACGTCAGCTCCCCGGCAAGGATCTCGTTGCGGATCAACTCGCTGTGCAGCACGGTCACCAGTTCGCGCTCCCGGCGTACCGCCTCGCGCTGTTCGACGCCACGATGCGCATGCTCATCGATGGCGCGGGACCGCCACATGTCGACCTCGCTAGTGAGCGCCGCCACCTGTGCGTCGCGCTCCTGGACGACCTCGCGCAACTGGATGATGTCCACGAGGTTGTCCATCGCAAGCAGACGCAGCGCCCGCACGGTGTCAGGGCTGTACGGCTCGTCGACGGCCTCGGTCTCGAAGAGCGCCTGGGCCAGCCGTTGCTCGCTGCGGCCCACGAGGTGGAGCGTGGGGACGTCGTCCTCGACCTCGAGCGGCGGTGGCTCGGGGGCGGGTATGGGGTTCAGCGGAATCCCGATGGTCCCTGCGGGCAGGACTCGAACGGCCATGACGGGCGACCTCCTGGAGAAAACGTGGAGTGGAACGAGAGAGTTCGCTTGGGGAAGGCTACAACGGATGCAGCCCGAGTGGCCGCCACACTAGGCTTCCCGCATGCCTGAGAACGATCTGGACGCGTACTGCGCCGCCAACCAGCAGCGCCACGTGGACGAGCTCATCGAGTTCCTCCGCATCCCGAGCATCTCCGCCGATCCCGCGCACGCCTCGGACGTCCGTCGCAACGCGGAGTACCTCGCGGTCGCGGCTCGAACCGCCGGTTTCCAGCACAGCGAGCTCATCGAGACGAAGGGCCACCCCGCCGTCTACGCCGAGCGGATGGTCGATCCCAAACTGCCGACGGCGCTCATCTATGGACACCACGACGTCCAGCCGGTCGATCCGCTCGAAGAATGGCGGACGTCCCCCTTCGACCCCGAGGTTCGTGACGGCAAGCTCTACGCGCGCGGTGCGGTTGACGACAAGGGCCAGGTGTGGATGCACCTCAAGGCGGTGGAGGCCATGCTCGCCGTCCGCGGCGAGCTCCCGCTCAACCTCAAGCTGATCGTCGAGGGCGAGGAGGAGTTCGGGGTCGGTCCACTTCGAGGATATCGTCGAGGCCGAGCAGCAGCGGCTCGCGGCCGACATCCTCGTCGTGTCGGACACTTCGATCATCGCCCCCGGCATCCCCTCCCTGTGCACGGGGCTGCGCGGTCTCGCGGGCGTCGAGGTGGAGGTGCAAGGCCCGACGCTGGACCTCCACTCGGGCCGGTTCGGCGGCGACGTCGCGAACCCGATCGCCTCGCTCGCCGAGATCCTGGCGTCACTGCACGATCCGGTCACCCGCAGGGTCACCGTCACCGGGTTCTACGACGATGTGCGCGAGCCCTCCGCCGAAGAGCGCGAACTGTTTGCGAGCGTGCCCTTCGATGTCGACGAATTCCGGGTGGAGGCGGGCGACGTGCCGGCCACCGTCGGCGAGGCGGGCTGGACCGATCGCGAGCGGCTCTGGGCGCGTCCCACGCTCGAGTTCAACGGGATCTGGGGCGGTTACTCGGGCCCGGGCCAGAAGACGATCATCCCAGCCAGCGCCGGCGCCAAGATCACCTGCCGCCTGGTGCCGAACCAGGACCCCCGGCGCATTGCCGAACTCGTGCGAGACGCCGTGCTCGCGGCCGCCCCCGTCGGGGTCACCGTGACAGCCGACGCCAAGGAAGGGGGCCGCCCGGTGGTCACCTCGATCGATCATCCCGCGGTGCTGGCGGCATCTCGTGCCATGGAGAGCATCTTCGGCACGACGCCCGCGCTGACCCGCGAGGGAGGATCGATACCTGCAGTTGAGTTGTTCGCGCGCGTGATGGGCTTGCAGGCAGTGCTCGTCGGTCTCGGTCTACCGGACGACCAGATCCACGCTCCCAACGAGAAGTTCACCCTCGACATGTACTTCAAGGGGATCCGCGTTCTCGGCCGCCTCTGGGACGAGCTGGCCGTGTCGCTGGGGACGTCATGAGCAGAATCGAAGGCATCACCGCGCTCGAGATCCTCGACTCGCGCGGCAACCCGACCCTGGAGTGCGTGGTCACGCTCAACGACGGGTCGGTGGGCCAGGCACGAGTTCCCAGCGGGGCGAGCACGGGAGTTCACGAGGCCGTGGAGCTCCGCGACGGTGACCCTGTGCGCTTCCGTGGCAAGGGTGTGCTCAAGGCGCTCGCCAATGTCGAGGCGCTCATCGGCCCGGAGTTGATCGGATTCGACGTCGCGGACCAGGCCGCGCTCGACGCGAAGCTCCGCGAGCTCGACGGCACCCCGAACAAGGGGAAGCTCGGCGCCAACGCGATCCTGGCCGTGAGCCTTGCCTCGAGCCATGCGGCGGCTGCGGCGGCAGGGATCCCGCTCTACCGGCATCTCGGCGGCGAGGGCGCGCATCTGCTCCCCGTGCCGCAATTCAACGTGCTCAACGGCGGCGCCCACGCGCAGACGCGGGTGGACTTCCAGGAGTTCATGCTGCTCCCGATCGGGCTGCCGACGTTCCGTGAGGCGCTTCGCGCCGGCGCCGAATGCTTTCATGCGCTTCGCACCATCCTTCACGACCGCGGCCTCGGCACCGGACAGGGCGACGAAGGCGGGTATGCACCCGACCTCGACCGCAATGAGGCCGCCATGGAGCTGCTCATGGAGGCGATTGCCGCCGCAGGCTACGCTCCGGGTCGAGACGTGGGGATCGGGCTCGACCCGGCCACCTCCGAACTGTACAAGGACGGTCACTACGAGCTGCGCGGCGAGGGGATCACGCTTGACGCAGCAGGCCTTGTCGACAGGTGGGAGGAGTGGGTCGGAAAGTACCCGATCGTTTCGCTCGAGGACGGCATGGCCGAGGACGACTGGGAGGGCTGGAAGCTTTTGACCGAGCGCCTCGGCGGGCGCGTTCAGCTGGTGGGGGACGACATCTTCGTCACCAACTCGCAGCGCCTGCAGCTCGGATTCGACCGGGGCGTTGCCAATTCCATCCTCATCAAGCTCAACCAGATCGGGACCGTCACCGAGACCCTCGACACGATCGCTCTTGCCACTGCGCACAACTACGCAAGCGTGATCAGCCATCGCAGCGGTGAGACCGAGGACACGTCGATCGCGGACCTTGCTGTTGCTGTCAATGCCGGCCAGATCAAGACGGGCGCGCCGTCTCGCTCCGAGCGCGTCGCCAAGTACAACCGGTTGTTGCGTATCGAGCACGAGCTTGGCGATGCAGCCGCGTATGCGGGCACCGCTCCGTTCTTCCGCACGGTGCCGCACCCGGCCTGACCGTGACCAGACGCGTCCACCCGTCCACATCGACCGCGCGGGCGGGACTTGGCCGCGCGGATACCGAGGGCGTCGACCTGGTGGCGCCGTTGAGCCTTGCCTCGGTCCGGGCCTACGCAGATCTCCCATCGGTGGACGAGGCGATGGAAGGACGCGACGTGTACCGGCGCTACGGAGGCGGCAATCCTCAGCGCCTCGAGGAGGCGATGATCGAGCTGGAGACGGCTCCCGGCCACGCGGCGCCGCTCGCGCGCGCGACGTCGAGTGGACAGGCGGCGCTGCTGCTCGCGACGACCCTCGTGGTCACGCCGTCGCGGCCGCGGATCGTGGTCGTACGGCCCTGCTACGGCGGTACGGATTCGCTCATCGCGGGGCCACTGGGCAACCTCGGGGTGCGAATGTCGACCGTCGACATCCCACCTGACGGCACCGGGAATCACGGCGAGCTCGTCGCCGCGGTCCTCGGGCCGGACGTCGCAGCCGTGGTCGTCGAGGTGATCACCAACCCGCTCATCGGGCTCGTCGATGTCCCGGCGATCATCGATGCTGCGCATCAAGCCGGCGCCGCAGTGGTCGTGGACTCGACGTTCACCCCGCCGATGCTCTTCCAGCCGTTCGCGCACGGAGCTGACCTCGTCATCCACAGCCTTACCAAGCACCTCGCCGGTCACAGCGACGTCAGCGGTGGCGTGCTCCTCGTCGACGCCGGACACGAGGCGAGCGACTGGCTGGACGCCAATGCGCGGCTCCTCGGATGCAATCTCTCGCCGTTCGAACTCGTGGCTTGCGCTCCGCGGCCTGCGCACGGCGGGACTGCGAATCGAGCGGTGCACCGAGAACGCCGCGGCGCTCGCCACCTTCTTCGCGACGCGGCCGGAGGTGGCCGCGGTGCACTATCCCGGGCGCAGCGACGCAGATGCTGCGCTCGCGTCCCGGCTCCTGCCGCGAGGGTGCGGCCCGATGCTCAGCATCGACCTCCGCGGCGGAGGAACGGCTGCTGGGGCCTTCATCCGCGGTCTCGACGGGATCCGCCTGGCGCCGAGCTTCGGCGACGTGGCAACCACGGTGAGCTACCCCGCCAGCACGTCACATCGGGCGCTGAGCCCGCAGCAGCGGGCGGCGCTCGGCATCGGCGACGGCCTCGTGCGGATCAGCGCCGGCATCGAACAGATCGACGATCTTCGAGCGGAATTCGACGCCGCGCTCCTCGCAGCCCCGGCTGGCTGAGGATCAAGACCGTCCCGGATGACGCCGACCCGGTACTCTAGGGGAGCTATGGCACATGTTCGTCTCGCCAACGGCGGCGACCTCTCGGTGAAACTCACCGTCGACGAGATCACTGCAAAGCTCAATGCGTCCGGCGGCGGCTCGGGATTTGTCGAGCTACCGGGTGAGGACGGTCCTTTCCTTGTTCGCCCCGAGGCCGTCATCGCGGTCATCGCCGACCAGCGACGCGGTGCTGCCGGATTCCGGGTGGCGCAGGGAGCCGAGGCCAGCTGATCGGCGTGTCCACGCCGCAGCATCCGGCGCAGCCGGCGTTGACACTCGTGCCGAGGGCGATGGGGGAGACGATCACCGAACGCATCGGCAACACGCCGTTGTTGCGAATACGCCTGTTCGAGGACGAGTGTCCCGACGTCACGGTCTACGCCAAGGCGGAGTTTCTCAATCCAGGTGGATCGGTCAAGGACCGCCCTGCGCTGCGCATGATCGAGGACGGCGAACAATCCGGTCGCCTTGTGCCCGGACGGATCATCCTGGACAGCACCAGCGGGAACACCGGGATCGCTTACGCGATGATCGGTGCGGCCAAGGGGTATCGGGTTCGGCTCGTCATGCCCGGCAACGTCAGCGAGGAGAGACGCCAGCTCGTCACGGCGTTCGGCGCTGAGATCGAGTACAGCGATCCACTCGAAGGCAGTGACGGCGCGATCCGGCTCGTTCGTGCCATGTATGCGGAAAACCCGGATGCCTTCTTCATGCCGGATCAGTACAACAACGACAGCAACTGGCTCGCCCACTACGACGGCACCGGCGCCGAGATCTGGGACCAGACGCGCGGGACCGTGACGCACTTCGTCGCGGCGCTGGGAACGAGCGGGACGTTCATGGGAGTGACCCGCCGCCTCAAGGAGATGAACCCCGAGGTGCAGTGCATCAGCGTCCAGCCGGCTGAGCCCTGGCATGGGCTCGAAGGCCTCAAGCACATGGAGACGTCGATCGTGCCCGGGATCTACGACGCGAGCCTCGCAGATGAGGACATCGGTGTCGAGACCGAGCCCGCGTACGACCTCGCACGTGAGCTGGCGCGCACCGAGGGGGTCCTCGCCGGCCATTCCAGTGGAGCAGCGCTCTGGGCCTGCGGCGAGATCGCGCGGCGGATCGGCCGGGGCGTCATCATCACCGTGCTGCCCGACGGCGGTGACCGGTATCTCTCGACCGGTCTCTACCGGCGCGCCGGACGGTGAACCTTCGCTTCGCGACGATCGCACCGGCGGCCGAGCGTCGCATTCGCGATCTCGCAGCGGCCGCGTACCCACATGAAGGATGTGGCGTGCTGCTCGGACGCAGAGACGGGACTTGCATGGTCATCGTGGACGTGACCTCGGCTCGCAACATGTGGACGGAGCGCGCTGCGGACCGATACGACCTCGATCCGGTCGATTTCATGAAAGCTGATCGCGACGGGCGTTCGCGCGGACTCGACATTGCCGGCATCTGGCACAGCCACCCGGACCACCCCGCGCAGCCGTCGCAGTTCGACACCGATCACGCGTGGCTTGACTACGTCTACATCATCTGCCGGACGACCACCGCGGGCGCAGAGGACATGAACGCATTCGCGCTCGAAGCAGAGGGCGCCCCGTTCGGGCCGGTCTCGATGGACATCTCGCCCGTCCCCGGCGGGGACAAATGAGCCCGGCCGGCGCCACCCGCCGGCGTCGCCGCGAGGAAGGCGATCCGATTGCTCCCGCGGTGGGAGTGGTCGCGATCGTGGGGCGTCCGAACGTCGGAAAATCGACGCTGTTCAACCGCCTCACGGGGACGCGGCGAGCGATCGTCGACGCGTTCGCGGGTCTGACGCGCGACCGCCTGTACGGCGTGGTGGAGTGGGGTGGGAAGCGTTTCACGATCGTGGACACGGCGGGGCTCGACGTGCCGTTGCCGAAGAACGCAGCGCCGGATATCGCGGCACTCACACGCGCAACGCGCGAGCAGGCGCAGATGGCGATCACCGAGGCGGACGTCTGCTGCTTCATGGTCGATGTGCGTGACGGCGTGACCGCGCTCGACGAGGAGATCGCGCAGGCGCTCCGGCGCGGTGGACGCCCGGTCATCCTCGTCGGCAACAAGGCTGACAGCCAGGTCGATCGATATCGTGCCGACGAGCTGTACCGGCTCGGACTTGGTGACCCACTCCTCATCTCGGCGCTGCAGGGAACCGATACCGGTGACCTGCTCGACCGTTTCGTCGCCGATCTTCCCGAACACGGGGCGGCGGGAACCGAGCCGTCGGTGGGCGAGGTGAGTGTCGCCATCATCGGCCGGCCGAACACCGGAAAGTCCTCGTTGCTCAACGGGCTTGTCGGCACGGAGCGAGCGCTGGTCTCGCCGGTTGCGGGGACGACGCGCGACGTCGTCGACACGGTGGTCACGCTCGACGGCAGGCAGATCCGCCTCGTGGATACTGCGGGCATTCGCAGGCGCGGCATCGTCACCGAGAACGTCGAGCGATACAGCCTGTTGCGATCGCTGCGTGCGCTCCAGCGCAGCGACGTCGGCCTGCTCGTCATTGACGCTTCGGAGGGCGCCAGTGCGCAGGACCGCCACATCGCCGGATACGCGGTCGAGGCCGGTGCCGGACTCGTCGTCGCGGCAAACAAGTGGGACCTGGTGCGGCACGAGGATCGAGTGGACGCGGCATTCCTTGAGAAGCTCAAGGACTCGTTCTCCTTCGTTCCCGGAGTTCCCGTGCTGACCCTGTCGGCGACGGAGCATCGCAACCTGAAGCGTGTGATTCCCGCTGTGCTCGCTGTCGCTGACGCGCGAGCGATTCACATCCCCACGCCGGCGCTGAACAACCTGATTCGCAACGCGCTGGACGAGCATCCGCCACGCACGCACAAGGGGAAGCGCCTCAAGATCCTCTACGCGACGCAGGCGAGGAGCCCCGTTCCCGACGATCGTGCTCTTTGTCAACGATCCCGAGCTGATGCACTTCGCATACCAGCGCTATCTCGAGAACCGGATCCGCGCCGTCTTCGGCTTTGCGGGAGTACGGCTGCGGATCGTGACCCGTCACCGCGACGAGAGCGACGACTGAGGCGCTCCCTCGGCGGCGATGGCCCGGCGCGTTAGAGTCGCTAGGCGCACCTCGGGGAGTAGCTCAGATGGTTAGAGTACTGGTCTGGGGGACCAGGGGTCGCAGGTTCGAGTCCTGTCTCCCCGATTCGCAGCCCATTGCAGTGCAGTGCAGCCGTTTCCACCGGTTGCAGTCGATTCCAACGTTGCGGGGATCGTCATTTTGCGGGGACTAGTACGTCATTCCCTGATTGATGTTCTTTCCTGCAAAACCACTCTAAGTCGCGCGACTCTCGGCGGACCGCAACGTCTGGGCCGAACCGAGAACGCATCGAGCGGAGCAAAACGCGTCAGCGCAGTTCGAGCCGTCCGCGCACTCGCCCAGCGTTGTCGACCAACCTCGCGACGACTGTCGGCGTCACCCCAGGTGAACTGAGTCCTTTCAGCCCGTTTAGGGGCTCGCCCAAAGCCCGGGCTGCGGCGCGGCCGCCCGACTCAAGCAGCCGCGCCCACCCGGTTGTCCTGTCTCCAGGATTCCCGGGGCGGTTCATTACTCGTTGCCATACTCGTCATGGCGGCGCAGCCAGGTCTGGAACGCATTGCCACCCTCGTCGCGGCCTTGCGTCGTGCGGTCCAGGATCGGGTAGTAGCCCATCAGGAACTCCACGCCGCGTGAGCTGCTGGAGTACGTGTGGTAGACGGTGTCGCTCTCGCATGCGAAGGTGTTGAAACCGAACCCCTCCGAGAGGTAGCTGACCACATCAGTGCCGCACGCGCTGGCGTTCTGGGTCGCGATCGGCGGCAGCCCGTTATCGTGCATCGGCGTGATCCACTCGCGCGTTGCCTCCTCGGTGCTTGAGACACCGAAGTCGTAGTTGAAGTCGCTCTCGTAGCTCGACGCCCACGTGAAGCTCCACCCCATCCGGCGCTGATAGGCGAGAAGCTTCTCGATCGGCGCGCCTGAAACGCAGATCATGGTGACATCGCGAGCTTTCAGGTGCGGCAGCACCCCGTTGAAACTGTCAGCGATCGACGAATTCGTTGGACATCCGGCCGTGTAGCTCGGCCCGAACATGAAGTGGTAGACAACCAGTTGCGAGCGGTGGTCGAACAACTCCGCCAGGGATTTCTCCCCGCCCGCGGTCCGGAAGGTGTACTCCTTCTCCACCGGAACCCACGGAAGGTCCCTGCGCTGTTGGGCGAGCCGATCACCCAGCCGGGTGAGCTCTTTCTCGCCTTCCAAGAGGCCGGCGCTCGCCGCAAGCCACTCTTCGCGTGTCCCGATCTTGTACTCAGCCATTGCTATCGCTCCTTGTTGCAATCACATCTTTCGCTAACTCTTTCGCCGTTCAGTCCCAGTCGGGTCGCTGCCCCTTGCCTGTAGTGATCAGGCTCCGCAAACTGCCGTTGACATAGAACCCCCAGGCATTCGAGCAATCCTCGAAGCATTCATATGTAGGAACCAATCCAATGTGAGTGAAGCGGAGTTCGGTCTTGTCTCCTTGCTTCGTGATCTCGAAGGTGATGTCCGTGCCTTTCCATTCGTGCTTGTCGGTGGCGAATGAGAGGTTGGCCTCGAGTACACGCCAAACGACCCGCTCGCCAGGGACGAATTCAGTGATCTTCTGTTTGGAGAAATGGACGTCCCCGTAGCGATAGGTAAACTCGTCGCCCAGCTGATGAGTGTCCCCTTCAATCTCTCCTGACCACCAACCACGAACATCATTGATGGCGGCAAACACCTCCTCGGGAGTCTCGGTCTACAGAGACGACGGTGGTGAAATCTTGTTCGGTCACGGGTTCTCCAGTCTTGCGTACAAATGGGTCGAGTTGGAATGCGTGTATGGGGCGGGCCGGGGCAGCTGCAGCCCCGGCCCGCAGTTGCACTTATGCGTTGACGAGCATTGACGCTAGGAAGGCTACGTTCTGGCGCTCCATCGCCTTGACTGCACCGCGGCGCCAGCCGTCCGCCACGGATGCAGACATCGGATCGGGGAAGATCTCTTCCTCATCGCAGTCCACTCCGTCGAAGATGCCTCGGGCAACCGACGCCGCGGAGGACTTCGGAATCTCCAAGCCTCGAGTCATGTCGGTGTCGGTCGGACCGGTCAGCACGGCGTGAACCCTCACGCCTTGACTCGCGAGGAGCGCACGCAGAGACAGCGTCATATTGAATGTCGCCGCCTTCGAGATCGCGTAGGCCGGAGTGAGCGCAAACGGGGCGAGCGCCATGATCGACACGTTGTTGACGATGGCTCCCCGAGAACGAAGCATCAGCGGAAGAAACGCCTGCGTCATCGCGTACGGCCCGAAGAAGTTC
This sequence comes from Candidatus Dormiibacterota bacterium, assembly GCA_963791435.1. Taxonomy (GTDB): domain Bacteria; phylum Chloroflexota; class Dormibacteria; order Aeolococcales; family Aeolococcaceae; genus Palsa-851. The sequence continues at coordinate 14,727 of CAWBSL010000001.1, read as the reverse complement.
ACGGCGAGGTGCTGCTCGAGGGTGGCACGATCGCTGAGGTCATCGGGACGGTAGAAACCAGCGTTGTTGATCAGGATGTCGAGAAAGTTGACTTTCTCAACAGCGGCCTGAATCTGCGCCGCGTTGGTCACGTCCAGCGTCAGAGGGGTGACGCGCTCGTCCGAGTGAGCCCAGGACTGGCGCGTGCCGGCATAGACGCGCCGTGCGCCTCTCCTCAAGGCTTCCTCCACCAGCGCGTTGCCGATGCCGCGATTCGCCCCGGTCACCAGAATGGCTCGGTCTGCGATTGTCATGACAACCTCCTTGTAACGTGGTCAGTTCTTGCGCGCTGCGCAGCGGTCATACACGGACCCTACGAGGCATCTGGATCGCTGTTAAGATCCAATTCAGTGTCGATCGGATGGTCCGCTTTGGGCCCAGAACCTGCGAGAACTGGACGCCCGGCGGAGCATGCAGGTGCTGGTGTCGCAACTTTCACGAGAAGGGCGCACGCGTGCACACGCCCGAGCAGCCCGGACCCTAAAGGAGGCGCGCGTGCGAGAAGGCCGGGCGCATGCCGCGCCTGGCTACGACTGCGCGCAATGTGTCGGGGGCGTCACTACGGACTACCCAAGGGCTGCCGAGCGTCAAGCACCGGCAGGCTTTCGGAGGGGCCGGAACCAATGACCCGGCTGGCGCAATACGTGCTTCTTCGTCGGGCGCACGCACGGCATCGGGGGTACGGACGCCAGCCTCGCCGACGCTGACTCTTCTCAGGCGGGCGATGGTTTGACGTTGCAGGCTGGGTAACTGCTTAGGTTCGCGACCCGCCGGTGACGGTCTCGCGCTTTCGATCGCTGAATGCGGCCGCAAGCGCGACGAGCATCACGGCTGCTGTGATCGCGAAAGCGGCCGAAGAGCTCGTCGCCGCTGCGAGGACCCCAAACCCAGCGGCACCGAGACCCATCCCAGCGTCGTATGCGGCATTCCACAGAGTGCTGACGGTCGTATAACTCGACACCGGCACACGCGCATACATCACCGCCAGGCTTGCGTTCTGAGCGACACCGAAGCCCGCGCCGAAAAGAAGGGCTCCTGCAATCAGCGTGGCCGGTACGGCGGTGAGAGCGAATACCAGGATCCCCGTCGCTGCGAGGACAAGACCAGGAAGCAGAAGGCAGGCCGCGCCACGGCGGTCGCCGTACCGCCCGGCAAACCCGCGCATCAGCATGGACGCGGCAGGCTGAATGAGCAGCGCGAGGACGACGAGGCTCCGCGAAGCCTGCGGCACTGCGACTGGCAGGTAGGTCACGATGATTCCAGCCGCGATTGTTGTGGCGAGAAAGATGATCGCCGGCCGAACCAACGCGGGGGTGCGCAGTCCGACAATGATGCCGAGAGGACGCGCGGAAGACCGCTCTCGGTCGGGCAATCCGAGCACGCTGACGGCAGCCGCAAGAGCGGCGACTCCACCGGCGGCGAATATTGGAGCGTATCCGACGCGCCCGATCAGGATTACACCCAACGGTAGCGCGGCCATAGCTGGTATGCCAGCCGCGACCCCTACAAGGGCAAGTCCTTCTCCGCGGCGCTCAGGTGGGATGATCGAGGCGGTGAGCGCCCCGCCGGTCACGCAGGTAATCGCGAACCCGACGCCGCGGAGTACGCAGACCGTCAGGATCGAGGCCACGCTTTGGGCTGCGATCAGCGCGAAGGCAGGCGCTCCTAGCAGCAGCAGTCCTCCCATGAGCACCCGCCGATTGCCGTACCTCGTGACCAATCGGCCGGTGGCGAGTTCGCCGGCCAGCGCGGCGAACAACATGGCTCCATTGGCAAGTCCTGCGATCTCGCCGCTTGCACCTGTGGATATGGCGTAGAGCGGTACCACCGAGAGCAGCAGGTTAAAGCTGATGGCCGCGCCAACAAGTGACACGAAGCGGACCAGGAGCGCGCGAACTCATGAGCGCCGGACGGGTGCCCGGGAGATTGTGCGGCGAGGGTGGCGCCGCAGCCGGCCGTTTCCGTTCGCCTTTGGGGTCGGCGGCTGTGTCTCGGGCATACGTTCTCGTGCTCATATCCCAGGACCCTAATGGGAAGGTGGATCGCTGTTAAGATCCAATGCCGTGACCATCCAGTGGACCGGTTTGAGCCCGGATCTCCTGCTCAATGTGGATCGAGAAGCAGCGTCGCCGCTGCGCGATCAGCTTGAAAATCAGATACGCGAAGCGATCCGGGCAGGAAGGCTCAGTCCGGGAGAGCGGCTTCCCTCGTCGCGTGCGCTGGCTCACGCACTCAGGTTGTCGCGAGGCCTGGTGCAGGAATGCTTCGGGCAGCTTCAGGCAGAGGGATACCTGACCACCCGGATCGGCTCGGCAACACGCGTCGCCGCGGGAACCTCCACGCTGCCAATCGCGCCCGCACCAGTGGTCCCCTCGCCTCCTCTGGTCGCTGACTTCCGGCATGGTGTCCCCGACTTGGCGAGTTTCCCGAGAGGGGACTGGCTTTGGGCGATGCGCGAGGTATGCAAGGCGGCGCCCAAGGCTGAGTTCGACTACGGCGACCCACGAGGCAGCCTCGTGCTCCGCGACGTTCTATCCAGCTATCTCCGACGCGTCCGCGCGGCTGCTGCGGACGCTGAGCGGCTCGTGGTCTGCACCGGCTACGCACAGGGGCTCAGCCTTGCGTTGCGCGCACTCGCCGACCTGGGAGTGCGACGCGTCGCCTTCGAGGATCCAGGCCCCAAGACAAGTACTCGTGCCGCGACCGCGCTTGCCGGTGTCGAAGCGATTCCGGTGCGTGTGGATGCGTGTGGGCTTGATGTCGAAGCTCTCGCGGCGACCGGTGCAAAGGCTGTGATCGTGACGCCCGCGCATCTATGGCCGACCGGGGTAGTTCTCGCCGCGGAGCGGCGCTTGATGCTGGTCTCATGGGCAACCGAACGAGACGCAGTGATCATCGAAGACGACTACGACGCAGAGTTTCGATACGACCGCGAACCGGTTGGGGCACTGCAAGGGCTCGCGGCAGACCGTGTCATCGCGATCGGTACGGTCAGCAAGTCGCTTGCTCCCTCGGTGCGGTTGGGCTGGATCCTCTGTCCGCCCTTTCTCGCGAAGGCGATTGCTCAGCAGAAGAACCTCAGCGACCGCGGATCCCCGGGTCTCGACCAGCTCACGCTCGCCGAGTTGATCGAGTTTGGCCGGTACGACCGCCATCTACGCCGCATGCGAGCTTTGTACGCGAAGAAACGAGATGCACTTGTGGTTGCCCTTCAACAGCAATCTGGGAACTGCGAACTCACCGGACTTGCGCAGGGTTCCATGCCGTTCTGCACCTGCCACAAGAAACAACCGAGCAAGCTATCATCGCCGCGGCGCGAACACGATCCGTTGGACTTCTATGGCATGGAGCCGTTCCGGTTCCGTCCGTCGCAGGGGTCCGGACAACTTGTTCTGGGGTACGGCAACCTTAGCGAGCGCGCCATTCAAGCCGGCATCGCCACGATCGGCGACCTACTCGAGGCGGTGACTGGCCGGTCAAACAAGACATCGTCAAGAGCTCGCCCCGGCGTCGTGTTGATGCAGGCAAAGGTGATCAAGCGATCGTGCTCATCGGTGTCCGAGTGAAGATGGTGCGCGCAAGCTGACGCGACCATCGTCGCTGACCATGTGGGTCACGGGCGCGATAGTTGGCCGCGAGCAGCCCACTACTGAAATGAAAGGTAAGTCATGCCCACGGTTACAGTTCCCCGCGCAGACGTCACCGTCGAACAGGTCTGCGCGGCCTGCGGCGGGAGTTGGGTTCCCGCTCCAGGGTCACGCCCTCCATGACGGCAGCGGCTTTCCGAAAGGAAGGTCCCGGTGACGCAACCACGATTCTCGTTGCCTCGAACTGGCTCGAGCGGGCAAACGTCCGAGTCGTCTCTGACGGGAATAGCACCGAGATCCGTGTGAGCCCGGGCGCGACCTACTTCGGGTTGATCCGCCTCATTCACCGCGCCGGTCTTGCGCATAAGGTGTACCGGGCGCTGGAGGACGCGCCCGAACTTGGCGGGGCCGAGTAAGAGACCGGAAATCGTCGGCTCTCGCAGATAACCACCATCTGGAGTTGCTGGTTTGGCTGGCACGAGCGGCAGAGTGCTCCACGGGTGCGCCCAATATGCATCTGTGGATGTCGATGCAATTCCAACGGATTCCAATGCGCGCGCTCTAGTCGTCATTCCAACCATTTCCCCGCGAAAGCCCTCTAATCTCGAACTCAGCACTCATCGGGAAATGAGGACTAGTCTGGGGGACCAGGGGTCGCAGGTTCGAGTCCTGTCTCCCCGACAGACGCGCAATTTGAGTTCGCGCAGAGAGATGGCGAGGTGTGTGGGGCGCCTGCGCGCCACGGGGTGTAGTGCTCTAACAAGAAATGATGGCTTTTCCTGCAAAAGGCATCATTTCCCACGGTTGGGGCCGCATGCCGCTGCTCATAGCAAGAGATTGTGGCAGACAAGCGCCTATATAGCGCTTACACTTTTCGCGGGCACACGCGGGCACAGTTCGAGTGATGCACCGCGGAAATATAGATCTCCCGAGGCCACCGCCCTGGCCGACCGGGCAGCTCTAGGCGAGTTCGACTGCCATGTCATCGCTCGCCGCCTCGATGATGCTGTAGCCGCGCCGGTCGAGGTCAAGCCGATGCACCCCAGCGTACAACCTTGTTCCTTGAGCCCAAGTAAAGCCCGTCGAGGGGAGACCCAAAAGCGCGCCATGCCTGCGCGACGACGGGCGCTTTACCCTAGGCTGCGCTGAGTGAGCGCGACGGTGACCCTCGAGCCCTGGGGCAGCGGCGATCTGCCGCTTCTCGAGCGGCTCATGGGCGACCCGCGCATGACCGTGCACCTCGGCGGCCCCGAGAGCCCGGGGAAGCTGCGCGAGCGCCAGGGCCGCTACGAGCGTCACGAGGGTGGCGATCACATGTTCAAGATCGTCGACGAGGTCAGCGGCACCGGGGTCGGCTCAGTCGGCTTCTGGACGAAGGAGTGGATCGACGAGCAGGTCTACGAGGTCGGCTGGATGGTCGTGCCGGAATTCCAGGGACGCGGCATCGGACTCGCGGCGACCGCGCAGGCGATCGAGCTCGCCAAGCGTGACGGCAAGCATCGCTTGATGCACGCCTTCCCGAACGTCGACAACACGCCGTCGAACACGATCTGCCGCAGGCTCGGCTTCGAACTGCGCGAGGCGAGGGAGTTCGAGTTCCCAAAGGGTCACTTCATGACGTGCAACGACTGGCGTCTCGACCTGCGCGCTTAGAGGGCGGCCCTGGCACCACCGACCCGCCGTCGGCCGTGCGAGCTCCTCATTTCATCGGCGACGCTCCGAAGGAATGCATCGCCCGACACCCCAGGTGCAATTAACCCACTTGAGCGAGTGCTCTAAGCCCCAGGCCGCGCCCAGTCGCCAGCAACGCCTTCCAATGGGCGGCCGATGAGCCAATGGTGTCCAAACGGATCCGATAGCCGCCCCTGGCGGAGACCATAGGACTTATCGGCAACTCGGGCAACCTCGATCGCGCCGCTGGCGATCGCCCGGGCGGCGAAGCCGACAGGATCGGCGACCAGCAGATTGATCCTCACCGTCGTGCCCTGGAGGCTCTGTGGACTCAGGTTCGCCGCTGCGGGCGCCTCTTCAGCCACCCGGAACCGGGCATCTCCAATTGCCAGCTCTGCGACAATCGCGCCGTCCGGGTTCGTGTTGCGATACACCTCTTTGGCGCCGAACGCGCGTTTGTAGAACGCGACCGCGTCCTCGGCCCGCCGCACCGTCAGTACGGGCGTGATAGTGATGCGAAATGTCACCGGCGCCATTTTCGCGCAGGTGACTTCGCTCAAGCCTGCGCCGACCGTCGCGCGACCGGGTGACCATGCTCCGAAAGAGTGTCGGTTCCTCAGGGGGGGCTTGTCGCGGCATCCGCAACGAAGGCGGCGGGTGGCAGTCGGGGCGCTCGTCTTGCGTCCGCGCACGGACCGGTTCATGGCTCGCCGTGGCAAGTCGCGAGCCGTCCAACGAGCCTAACGCAAGCCCATCCCGGAGAGCTCGGCTCGGAGGCCGCGAGCCGCACTGCGACGAGAGCGCCGCAGGCCCGCTGAGGTGTCCAGGTGAATGCGAGGGCAACCGCGCCTGCAGCGAGTGCGCCCGCCGAAAGTCCGTGGTACAACGCCCAACGGCAGTTCGACGAGGCTTCGGAGCTGACTCACCTCGAGTCGGGGCTCCGCGCAGTACTCCGCGAGGTGAAACGTCAGCTCATCGTCAGCTTCCCCGTCAAGTTGGACGACGGCTCGGTGCGGGTCTTTGAAGGGTACCGCGTCCAACACAACATGGCCCGAGGGCCTGCCAAGGGTGGCATCCGATACCACCAAGGCGGTCGCATGGCCGGGGCGCTTCCGGATCCGGAGATGCCTGCGCTGACCATCGCCGACCTCGGCATCCTGCGCGACGTTCGCGTCGACAGCGGTGGCCATGTCGAGATCGACATCACGCCGACGTACTCCGGCGGCCCTGCGCTGGACACCATCGGCGAGGACCTGGAGCGTTGCATCCGAGACCAGGTTTACGACGACGTGACCGTTTGTGTGGTGCTCTCGCCGGCATGGACGACCGGGTGGATGTCGGAGGAAGGCCGCGTCAAGCTCCGTGAGTACGGCATGGCGCCGCCGCGACAGCAGGTCTTCGACGTGCAGGCGCTCAAGATCGCGATCGAGTGCCCGCAGTGCAACTCGTTGCGGACGCATGAAGTGGCCCGCTTCGGATCCACGCAGTGCCAGGCGGTGCGCATGTGCGACGCCTGCGGCGAAACGTTCCCGCACTTCAAAGGAGCACTGAGGGTTTGACGGTCACGCCGGTTGCGGAAGCAACTCTGGGTCATCGGCGGGCGACGATCCATCCCCTGCGCGTCAAGGGCGTGGAGCCGCTGACCGATGACGCGGTGGTGATCGAATTCGAGATTCCGCCCGAGCTGGCCAGCGAGTATTCGTTCACCCATGGCCAGCACGTCTCGCTCCGCTGCGAGGCAATAGGCGACAATGTGCGGCGGAGCTATTCGATCTGCAGCGCCGCAGGCTCGGGTCGCTTGCGCGTTGCCGTGAAGCGTCTACCCGGCGGGGTCTTCTCAGCCTACGCGTTCGAGCAACTGAAGCCGGGCGAGGTGATGGACGTCGTCACGCCGATCGGTCACTTCAACACACCACTCGATCCGAGCCGTGCGACGTCCTACGTGATGATCGCAGCGGGGAGCGGCATCACCCCGATCCTGTCGATTCTCAGCACCATCCTCGCCGTCGAGCCACTGAGCTCGGTGACGCTCATCTACGGGAACAGGACGGTCATGGACATCATGTTTCTCGAGGACCTCGAGGATCTCAAGAACGAGCATCCCGATCGGTTTGCGCTCAACCACGTTCTTTCACGTGAGGAGCAGGAGGTGCAGCTGTTCCACGGGCACATCGACGCTCCCCGATTGGACATGTTTCTCGGTCAGCTTAGGCGTCCGGATGACGTCGACGAGTGGTTCCTCTGCGGACCACGCGAGATGATCGAGGCAGCGCGATCGGTGGCTCGCGCGCGGTGTTGCACCGAAGCATCTGCACGCCGAACTGTTCTACGCGGAGGACGCGCCGCGCCCGGCACGAGATCCCGCGCGGGCTGCTGCTGGAACATCCTCGGGAGCCGCAGAGGTGACCATCATGCTCGACGGGCGCAGCTCGACCTTCCCTGTCGATCCGGACGGGGAGCGAATCCTTGACGCGGCTTTACGTGTGCGAGCCGACGCGCCCTACGCGTGCAAGGGCGGCGTCTGCGGGATGTGTCGCGCCAAGCTGGTCGGCGGCAGCGTGGCGATGGACCAGCGCTTCGCGCTGGAACAGTGTGAGATCGACGCAGGCTTCGTGCTCGCCTGCCAGTCGCATCCGACGTCGCCCGAGGTCGTCCTCGACTTCGACCTGTGATCGCGATCATTTCGCCGGTTTACGAAGCTGTGGAACAGTCCGCAGTCCAGCACCGTCTCGAAGTCGAAACTCGCCGAGATCGGCAAGCTGATGACCCGCCTTAGCTATCGCGGCCGCGTGTCTGCAGGCAACGGCGACACCCTCATCCCGGCGGGGGATCTCGTGATACGCAGCGAGCAGATCTTTCGATCACCTGAAGGGCGCGGGGCCGAAGCGGCCCCACGCCTCGAAGGCCGCCAGGGCGAGATAGGTCAGGTTCACCAGGGTGTGCCTGGGCTCGTGACGGCGGAAGGTCACGATCGCCGCGCCGACCATGATCGTCGCCAGTCCGGCGGCCGCCAGCGCCACCAGAACCGGCGCGATGCCGAGCGCGGCGGGCAGGATCAAGCCGACCGCGCCAAGGATCTCGACCGCTCCGAGGGCCTTGACGAAGCCGGCGCTGAAGTCGTTGACCCATCCCGCGCCAGGGGCCTTGGCCAGTTTCTCGTAAGAGATGAACAGCTTGGTGCTGCCCGACACGGTGAAGCCAGCGGCCAGTAGACCAGCGATGATCCATAGAGCGAGGTTCATGGGTTCTCCTTGTCGGTTACCTCGGCCCATCCGGGCCCGTCATGACCTATGACGGCACTCACTTCTTGGAGGTAACAACATGACCGGATCCGTCCCGGAGGAAGCCGCAGCAGAGGCCTTCGTGGAGCAGCGTGGGCGCCTGGTGGCGGTGGCCTACCGAATGCTCGGGTCGCGGGCGGACGCAGAGGACGCAGTGCAGGAGGCATGGCTGCGGCTTGCGCGCCAGGACCCGGCCTCGATCGACAACCTCGCCGGCTGGCTGACCACCGTGGTGGGCCATGTGTGCATCGACATGCTGCGCTCGCGCAAGGCCAGGCACGAGGTGTCGTACGAGGACCGGCTGCCCGAGTTGGTGGTGACTGACGACACCGTCGGGACGCCCGAGGACGAGGTGTTGCTCGCCGATTCGGTCGGGCTGGCATTGCTCGTGGTACTCGATACCCTCGGCCCCGCCGAGCGGCTCGCATTCGTGCTCCACGACATGTTCTCGGTGCCGTTCGAGGAGATCGGTCAGATCATCGGAAGGTCGACGGACGCGTCGAAGATGCTCGCCAGCAGGGCGCGCCGGAAGGTACAGGGCACGCATCGATCCACCGATGACCGGCAGCAGCAGCGCGAAGTGGTCGACGCGTTTCTCGCGGCCGCGCGGGATGGAGACTTCGAGGGGCTGCTGCGCGTGCTCGACCCTGACGTGACGGCGCGTACACACACCGCGCACGGCGTGGTCGTCAGGATCGGAGCGACCGAGGTGGCCACCACGCTGCGGCGTGGTACACGAGCCAAGGCAACTGCGCACCGCGTCCTCGTCAATGGCGAGCCAGGGGTCGTGGCGTGGAGCGCAAAGGGCAGGCCTTTGGGCGTGATGTCGTGCACCGTGGTCGACGGTCGGATCGTCGAGATCCTGTCGGTGACTGATCCGAAACGCCTCGCGACGATGGACCTCCCGGGCCGTCCGCACGAGATGTCGTTACATCAGAAGACGCCGCGACTACCCACTCCCTCCACCTCAATATAGCAGCCGACAGTGGACTTGCGGCAAGACCCGGGCCCTGCTCCAGAATCTCCGGCCGACACCAGAACATACGGAAAGAGAAGGGTGCGGATGACGGAGCATGCGGTCGTGATCGCCGGAGGCGGTCCAACGGGGATGTGGGCCTGCCCCGGTTTGACGGACACGTTTGCTAAGCCGTGATCCCTTCTGGGAAAGGCAGGAGGCTCGAGAGAATAGGCAAAGGTCTCTATCGAAGAGTGCTCAGGTATTTCTCGACGAGTTCCAGCGGATTTCATCACACGCGCTCTAGTCGTCATTCCAACCATTTCCCCACAAAACCACTCGAAATCGAACTCAGCACCCATTGGGAAATGAGGGCTAGTCTCGGGGACCAGGGGTCGCAGGTTCGAGTCCTGTCTCCCCGACGGACGCGCAATTTGATCTCAGTGCAGGGATTTCCAGTGCCGTCCATTTGGCTCAAGTCGAGGATCCGCTCCCGGTAGCCGTTGCGATATGTGGTCTGGCTCGCTGATCGCTCGTGTGGGCCGGCGCCGATCTGCGTGGCCGCCTCGGCCTCGTCAGCCGTTGCATCGCGTGTTCGAGGACGCGTCGCAACACGTCCGTGTCGGCGCCCTGAAGTTGCCCGAGCAGTGCCGGGGGCATCATCCTGTTCTGGGCCATCGTGGGTCTCCTGGTTTGGGTAAGAGCTTCCAAGAGAACTCCGCGGTTGCCTTCTTTGTCTACCTCGTCGGCAGTCCTAAAGCCACCCCGGATTTACACCACACTACGGGTCATCACTCGCCAACTGGGTACCGCTGTCATCCGCGTCTCCTCACCTAGACGGATTGATCGTTCCTAAACACGAACCATAGGAAGGTCAACTCCATTACCGTAAGAGGTACCGAAGAAAATCATGCTGATGAGTGATTCGCAGACCGCAGACGAAAGTTGAACGAGATCGACGAATCCGAAGTGGCTTGGCATCCTGAACAAAACTGGTACGCGTGAACTGGCTTGGATGAAAAACTCACAAGCGGTACTTTCGTTCCGATAGTGACTGCACTACGCTAGCGTGGCTTGGTCGGCGCGTGTGCCGTGTTATCTGCCCAAGATAAGCATCAGGCATTGTCTGTTCTTCTCTCAGTGACTGCGACGCGCAACACTCCGCGCGGCGGCCAAGCTTCCACATCAACAGCCTAGTGACATCCGCTAGTTCATCGGACATTGTGAGAACTCCACCAATTCACACCACTACCGGGGACTTGACCCGCAATTCCCAAAACGGTCGCGGCCCCACCCGCTACGAGAAGTGACGCGGCCCGGTAAGCGTGCGTGCACCTGCGGTCACCCCGCGGCACGTCCAGACACGGCGCGGCGCCGAAGCAATGGGTTGTCCAGGGCGGGTGCTCGCCAGAGCCCGTCGCTGGTTAGGTTGGTGCCCGGGGCAACGATGGCGTCGATGCGGTCCAGCGTGTCGTCGTCGAGGGTGACATGCGAGCCTGCCAAGGTGGCGTTGAGTTGGTCGAGAGTGCGAGGTCCGATGATCGCCGACGTGACCGCGGGGTGCGTCAGCGTGAAGGCAATCGCCATCTCAGGGAGACTGCAGCCAGCCTGAGCAGCTACGTCGCTGAGTTGCTCGACAGCGTCTAGCTTCGCCTGATTTTGAGGCTGCGTCAGGTCGAAACGCTCGGGCTGCACCCGGTGCCGGTTCATGGTGTCGCTGACTGGGCGGTCCCGTCGTATCCGGCCGCTCAGGAACCCTGATGCGAGCGGGCTCCAAACAAGCACGCCCATGCCATAGCGCTGGCACACAGGCAAAATCGCGCTCTCGATGCCCCGCGCGAGGATCGAGTAGGGCGGCTGCTCCGTACGGAAGGCCAGCAGCCCGCGTCGGTCCGCCGTATCCTGGGCCGCCACGATCTGATCGGCCGGGAACGTCGAGCACCCGAAGGCGCGGATCTTGCCGTCACGGACCATGTCCGTGAGCGCGTCGAGGGTCTCGGCGATGTCGGTGTCGGGATCGGGTCGGTGAATCTGGTACAGATCGATCCATTCGGTCTTCAGTCGTCGGAGGCTATCCTCCACAGCTATTCGCAGCCACCGGCGAGAGTTACCGCTGCGGTTGACACCTTCACCCATCGGGAAGTGGCATTTGGTGGCGAGGATCACTTCGTCGCGACGAGTGGCGAGGGCCTTGCCGACGATCACCTCCGATTCGCCGTCGGAGTACATGTCCGCTGTGTCGACGAAGTTGATGCCACTGTCCAATGCGGTGTGCACGATGCGGATGCACTCGTTGTGATCGGGGTTGCCGATGACGCCGAGCATCATCGTGCCCAGGCAGTAACTACTGACCTGCATTCCAGTGCCGCCCAACGACCGGTAGCGCATCGTCGCACCGTTGCCTGCGTTTGCCATTACGCATCGCTCCCAGGGGTCACATGATTGTGGGTAGAGTTGAATCCACGCAGCACCCCTTTCCAGGCCGCTGCCATGTCGTCGGCGGCGATCATCACCGGCTCGCGTCCGTTGAGCGAGGTGTAGTCGAGTCCAACGGTGTCAGCGAACGAACTTCGCACCTCGTCCCACGCTCGACGATCGGTGGCGAAGAACATCTCCACGACTACATCGGCGGGCTCTTTCTGACTTGCTGTGCTCATGGTGTGAACTCCTTTCGGTCGGCGCTTGGTTCACCATTGAAGAGGCCGTCCATCCCGGAAAAATCCCCCGGTCGGTCCATCGTCGGGGAGGACGACGGCCCAGACGACGCTTGCCGCTCCCTCAGAGGCGGGACGACCTCCTCCCCCCATGTCGGTCGCCGTCCATCCGGGGCAGACTGCATTGACCAGGATCCCGTCTCGGCGCAGCTCGCCGGCCAGCAGCCGGGTCAGCGCGTTGAGGGGGGCCTTGGACACGCTGTAGGCCGGGGGTCCACCCCTCATCTCCGAACTCGATCCACCCTGGCTGGAAACGTTGACGATTCGGCCGCGTGCGCTGTTGCGGAGGAGGGGCAGCAGTTCCTGGGCGGTACGCCAGGCACCAAGCAGGTTGGTTTCGAGTGCTTCTCGGACGACCCTCAGGTCCGCGGACTGCGCCTCTTGCCAGGTGTCGTAGTAAATGGCGGCGTTGTTGACGAGGACATCGGTACGTCCGAACTGGTCGCGAACCCAAGTCCCCATTGCGGACACGCTGGTCGCGTCGCCGACATCGAGCTGCACGGCGTGAACCCTGCCCTCTGCTCGCCTAAGAGATTGCGCGGCGTGCTCACCCTTGGCCAGATCGCGGGATCCGAGCACCACCTCGAACCCGCGCCCCATAAGCTGACGGGCAACTTCGTAGCCGATGCCTCGGTTGGCCCCGGTCACCACCGCCACCGGCGGCTGGCTCAACTCCTCCGATAACGAGCTGTCCGGACATCGTCGTCCTAGGCTCCGATCAGGTGTTCGGAGAGGAAGGGCACGACGGCAGCGAGCGCCTGGGGAACGTAGGGAGCCTGGTCATCCGTTGTTCGACTATCTAGCCGAGGATGCAGGTGTCGCGGCATGCCTTGGCCTGCCAGGACGTTTGGAAAGCTGATGACGGTCAGCCGGGCATGGAGAGCAGGCGTCGCACTTCAAACGCGACTTCTCGGACTGCTTCTCGCTCAGCGTGGGGTAACCTTTGCTGATCATTTCGACCGCTCCGGAAGGCAACGCGCGTCTCTCGACATCTCCCTTGATGAAGGTGTCGCAGTACACGTCGCCGCGGACGTGCGGCGCTAGGTGGACGTGGAGATGCGGAATACCGTCGCCGAAGACGCATACATAGACAAGCTCGGCGCCGGTTGCTTGCTTCAGCGTCGCAGCGCATCTCGTCAAGACGCTGCCAAAGGTAGCGGCTTCCTCTCCATCGAGCTGCGTCAGATCTGTGATGTGACGCTTCGGCTCTAGGTATGAGAAGCCAGCTGCCGGTGCTGGGCTCACGCTGGTGGTCAATCGCCAAAGGCGGTCCTCCCACACTTGCTCACGTTGCATCTCGGCGTCGATTCCGCCCGAGCGACAGAGGGGCAGGTTGCGTCATTCATGCTGCAATGATCTCAGGCGGCGCCGCCGCCGCAGCTTGTAAGAGTTGATGACACATGCGACCGGTCTCTCGCCGCGACCTTCAAGAAGGCGCTCATCTATCGCCACACCTCGGCGTTCATCACCACGATGGTCGCAGCCTTCCTGTCGGGTGACGCGTCTCAGAACGTCTTCGAATCGGTCGAAGCTTGGTGCATCCAGCTCAGACCTCCATTGATCGACAGTCTCGCCGGCGGCGGCTTCGGCTGCTTCGGTGCAAGCCCATCCACGCTCAGTGAGCATCAGCAACTGGGCGCGGGCGTCGGACGCATCCGGTTGCCGAGTGACGTAGCCGAGCATGATGAGCTGTGCGATGAGTTGAGCGGCAGCCTGTTTCGTGACTCCAAGGTGCTCAGCCACGTCGGCCGTCCGCGCATCACCGGCGCTGATCCGCACAAACGCGAAGCCATGAGCGGGGCGAACGTCAGTGAACCCCCGACGAGCGAGACCCTCCTGAATGCCGTCGATGAGCTGGCGGGCCAATCTCAGGACAGCCCCGGCGGTCTCCCAGCTCTCTTCTGGCACAGTCATCATCTTGACATCTCTTGGACAATCTGCTTGTCTATAAGGACAAGTTACCTGTCTATCTGGAGGCTGCTGTGCCCATCATCAGCTCGACCGACATCACCACGTACGAAACCCACGGTTCTCGCTTCCACTCGTATGTTGCTCCCTCCCGCGGCAGTGATCAGCTTTGTGCCTGGCGCCTCGAGGTGCCGCCCGGGCTCGAAGGAGTTGCGCACCGACCAAATCGCGAAGAGGTCCTGCTCGTTCTCGACGGCGACGTGTGCCTGACTCTCAACGGTGTGCGATCCACACTGCATAAAGGCGACGTGGCCCTGGTCCCGGCAAACAGCGAGTTGCAAGTCGACGCCGGAGCCAGAGGTTCGAGCGTGTGGGTGACGACCACCTCCGGATTTGAAGCGGTCACCAGCGATGGAACCCGGATCACACCCCCTTGGGCTCAGTGACGCGACTAGAGTCGCCCTGGGTTTGATGGAGACTGTGGGGTGTCCTGACTTCGGGTGCGTGGAGGTGCGAGCGTTGGAGCGAGAGGGCGCGACCGATCCAGCCAATGAACCATCGTCGACCCGATT